>NZ_BNJK01000002.1:0-3085112 GCF_016587455.1 Reticulibacter mediterranei
CAACAGGGCCAGCGTCTCCCCTTCACAGAGACCATAGGTGGCGACGACGAGGGTTGGCAAGCCAAGCTGGAGCATGACGGGAATAATCTGGCGCGTCATCCAGGTGTTTTCGGCCACAATGTCGCAGAAATCATGCGCCTGTAGAGCCAACCAGAGATTCAAGCCGCTGACTTCTCCCTGCAACATGCGAACCTCCGTCGGCTCATCTCGCCCATTGGTAAGTAGCGCGGCATAGAGCGCAGACGGTTTCACATGAGCGCGCGTAGTGAGATAGAGACCCGGTTCGGGACCGAGCGCATAGCTTTGCTGAGTAAAAGCAAAAGAGCCGCGCAGGGGAATAAACCAGCTCGCATGCACGGATCGGCTCGCAAGAATGGTACCCCTCTTCTCAAAGGTCACAAGGGCATCTATCGTCAGGCGCGACTTCAGCGGAGTCAGTTGTAATGGGATGACCAGCAGACCGCCAGGTGCCAGTTGTTCAAACCAGGCAGGAACAATATCGGACGCCGCCGTTGTCAATATAATGCGGTCGTAAGGTGCCCCAGACGCATAGCCGAGACCACCATCGCCGCAAACAACCTGTACGCGCTCATACCCGGCGGCGCGCAAATGCCGACGCGCCGCCTCCACGATATCCTCATCAATATCAATCGTCGTCACCTGCCCCGTCTCGCCGACCAGATGAGCCAGCAGTGCGGCATTATACCCGGTTCCTGCGCCAATTTCCAGGATATGCTGCCCCTTTTGCACATCAAGCAGTTCGAGCATATTCGCCATGAGAGAGGGCTGCGAGGAAGAGCTGATCGGAACACTATCACGTATTTTTGATACGACATGCGTATCTTGATAAACGGTTTGCAGCGGTGTATCGGGCAAGAAGAGATGACGAGGTATCGCGCGAAATGCTTCTTCTACCGATTTAGTTGTAATCGCTCCCTGCCGTGTCAGATGATCGATCAGCCCTCGTTGCAGTGATGCAGCTTGCTTATTCTGTTGCTCCATAATCGCCATTTCCTTGATACAAGAGGAGTAGATTACAACGATTGTCGCGGTCTCTGTCCATTATAGTTGTTAGGGGAAGGAGGTTCAACCTGGGGAACGGTCTTTGCGGGATGAGGAAATACATACCGAAACAGGTATAATAAACACATGTCAATTTTTTCTGAGGAGTATTCTACCAATGAGTGTTTGCATGAGTTTTTTCTGTAACTCGTCTAAAGATCTTGCTGAGCTGGCTCAGGATATCAATGCTTGCCTGGGTTGTTCTCTGGCCCCATACAAAGGTCGGTCCGATGACTACTTTACCCGTTTTCTCGGAATCGAGTTCTCACTCTCCTCGGCAGAAGGATATGAGAACGATGGCGATATCGACTTTGAGTCTTTCCGGTATGAGTTACAGCTTCGCACCCCGGCGTCAGCTGGAGATCTGCGCACAATCCAGTTACCTGCTCTCTTCATGGTTGTCTATGTGTTACATCGCCGTCTGGGGCTTACCGGAATAACTACTAGGGAGGTACAAACCCTGGTGGCACGCTATGAAGAATGCGAACAGACGCCCGGAGAACGCTATCTCTATGATGTACTCACGCACACCTCTTTCGACGATTTTCTTTTGCACTTCTCCGCCGTCAGCAGGCGGCTCGACGAAACGCAGCTCTAAACCCAGCGTTCGTCGAACCGTCTGGATGCGGTGCATAGTCCTCTGTCAACTTTCATCACGTGGTGTTGGTGGGTCTTCCCCGAATATGGCAGGGGCGAGGACAAGCCATCGCCCCTGCCATATTCGGTCCCATCCCGCAGGAGTTCATGGATGCACCAACGATGAAGTTTGACAGAGCAATAGGCTTTCGATTCGCGCAGAGTACTACGACAGCTTCACTATCTCTTCACCACACGGTATCTGATATGAGTTACCAACTCTGTGCCACTTATTGCAACAGGTTCAAGTCCGAGATCGGGAACCCCATCAAAGAGACGTGATCCAGAACCTATGGTGACAGGGACGATGTGGAGCCACAACTCATCAATAAGTCCAGCTGACAAATATTGATTGATCGTATTTGCGCCGCCTGCTATTGCAACAGGTTTCTCCCCAGCCACTTCTTTTGCTTGCGATAGTGCCGCTTCAATGCCGTCTGTAATGAAGATGAATGTGGTGCCACCCTCCATCACAATAGGGTCTCTCTGCTTATGAGACAAGATAAAGACAGGCACATGGTAGGGTGGATTCTCTCCCCACCAGCCCTTCCAGTCGGCACTCTCTCGCATTTCTTTTGGGCCGAACATGTTACTCCCCATAATGAATGCACCTGCATCTTGCAATGCATCTAATTCAGCCCGGTGTTTTTCTGGCTCATCAAACATCCAGTGGTGGAGTAAATC
Organism: Reticulibacter mediterranei; assembly: GCF_016587455.1. Taxonomy (NCBI): domain Bacteria; kingdom Bacillati; phylum Chloroflexota; class Ktedonobacteria; order Ktedonobacterales; family Reticulibacteraceae; genus Reticulibacter; species Reticulibacter mediterranei. The sequence goes on from NZ_BNJK01000002.1 coordinate 2,383, forward strand.
TTCAGGGATGTCCCCGAAGGGTTTCTCAAAACTCTGGTTGGGGCCTGCAACGAAAGAATCTAATGACATTGCGATTGAGCTGGTAACTTTACTCATACAATTTTCTCCTATTAGCAACAGGTACAGCCCTCAAATCTCCGTAGATCGAGAACATTTACATATTTATCAACTATCCACATGTTTTTGAGGGCATAACCTTTAGCTTACCACGCGTCCACGGAAAAAACTTCTTGAATCTTGCTCTCCGATGCTTCGTTGCGGCTCATGTCAGCTTACGCCAACGAGTAGCGCAATTGCACGACGCCAGAGCCAAGCGGCTTGCAATCCAACAATTGCACATCTTTGTACAGGTAGTGGTCCTGGTCGAGCAGCAGGTTGAGTCCCTTGCCCTCAAAGACTGGCGCGATATCAAAGATTACCTCGTCAACCAGCCTTTGAGCGAGAAAGGTGTTGTGCAGGTCTGCGCCACCTGAGAGCAGAGCTGTTGTATGCCCCTTTGCTTGCAGATAGGCAAGGGCTGCTTGTGGCGACTCCACCACTTTGACGCCCGGAATCTCTTTGACGCTTTGAGAAAGCACAACAATATCAAGACCGGCAAATGGGTTGCCAGCGCCGGATTGCTCCCCCTGAGCAACCCGGGTACTATCCTGCATGCCCGCGAAGGTGCGACGACCAACGATGAAATTACCAGCGGCCCGGGCCTGCATAGCAAAATCCTGCAATGCCTCCGGTTTGGGTGGATTTTCAGGGCTGGATTGCGCATAGTTTCCGTTAGCGGTTAATGCGGCCCAGAGAATTGTTTTCATTTGTTATCGCCTCTATTTCTATTATTTATTGACAATCGTTTTCAGCCAGCTTGCAATTGCCTGCCCGATCTCGTCGGGAGAGTCCTCTTGCGGTGTATGATGTCCTCGCACGGCAACTTCAATTTGTGCAGGCCAGGAGCGATTTACGGCTGGCTTGTCAGGATTTCGCGTGCCTGGAACGGCCTGAATGAGCAATTTAGGAATATCGTTATGAGCAAGCCACTCACCGGAAGAGGTGATGATCTCGGTGATATCGGCTGGCTCACCCTCAATCGGCAATTGACGCGCCCAGGAAAGCATCGGGCGTCGTCCCTCGCCTGGTTCTGTATAGGGACGGCGATATTCGTTCATCTCCTCCTCCGTCAGAGTACGTAGAACAGTCTTAGGCAGATTGAACTCGATAAATGAGTTCTGTTGCAACACTATCTGCTCACCCTGCGGGGAACGCATGGCCTGGAAGCGCGTACGGGCAACCTCGGACGACTCGCTCCACGAAACAGTTTCGATCACCGCTTCCATGTAGGCAATACCACGCACAGCATGCGGATGACGATGCGCCCAGTCAAACGCCAGGGCCGCTCCCCAGTCGTGCCCAACCAGCGTAACGCGTTCATGCACTCCTAATGCTTCGAGTAGCGCGTCGAGGTAGCGACGATGCTCGACGAAGGTGTAGGAGTCGGGGCCACTGACGGGCAACTTCTGCGAATCGCCCATCCCGATCATATCTGCTGCGATGATTCGGCCAGCGCCCTGTACGTACGGAATAATATTGCGCCAGACGTACGAGTAGGTCGGGTTGCCATGCATAAAGACAATGGGATCACCCTGGCCCTCATCGATATAGGCCATCTCTACCCCTAAAACGGAGATTCTTTTTTTCTGATAAGGAAATGCTGAGCTTATCATGATGTTTTGTTATTCCTCTCTGAAAGCACATTGTTATGCTGTTATCGGCGTTCCGTTCCCCTCATGCGAGGAGCGGTGTTTGTTGATGTCAGTAGTGTACATTTCAGATGGATGATTTGCCCTCACCTGTTGGGATGATTGCATGCATGATTCGAGGGATCAACGAGAGGATTAGATGAGGTCAAGCTCGCGTGCAAACTCGCTGGCAGCGCTGCGGCTGTGGACACCAAGCTTGCTATAAATGCTCTGCACCTGGGTACGAACCGTATTAACCGAAACCACCAGGGCAGCGGCAATATCCGCATTTGAGCGATGCTGTGCCAGGAGGTTTAAAACACGTAATTCTTGCGGAGAGAGAGGTTCGATCAGGGTCGCCTGCGCTCCCACATGCTGTTGATTAGGAAAGGCACTCAGGAGCATGCGCACATAAGCGAGCAAGGGCTGATCGTGCAACTGAGGGAGCAGAGAGCGCAGCGCGTTCGCCATCTGTTCCCCGGCATCGAGGAACGGACGTTGAGCATTTCTGGCAAACGCGAGGGTCAGCGCCTCTTGTAGCAGTTGTTGCGCCTCTGTCTTACGCTTCTCCGCAACGGCGACCAGCACCATCTCTATTTGAACGTCAAGCGTACAGCGAGCATGACCCTGCATGTGAGCAGTCGCGAGCGAACGCTCAAGCCGCTGCGAGGCCTCTTCCAGCTTGCCCTGGACGCGCAACCAGCGACAGATAAGCAACTCAGCCTCGCTCTCCTGTGCGAAATCGGGGTGCGGCACGCGACCGGTTGCCCAGCGCTGCACCACCATCTGATCACCAATGGAGAGTGCCAACGATGCCTGTGCGGTCTGAACCTCCTGCGCGAGATGAGGTGAGGAGACGGGTATTCTCTCCAGGAGGGCTGTGAGTTGCTGTTGGGCAACAACGGCCTCTCCCTGCGCCTGTTGCACACGAGCGAGGATGAGCGCCGCATGCACCTCATGATGGAGCAGATCACGGGTCTGACTGAGAGTAATTGCTTCCTGCGCATAGTGGCGCGCATTTTCCCGTTCGTTCCCCTCATAGTAAAGCGCCGCCAGACCCAGCAAAGCAACACAGCGCCAATGGGTCAGCATGCTCGTTTGCTCATCCTCCTGGGCCTCTGCGATAGCCTGACGAAACGAAGAGAGCGCCTGCGGGATCTCTCCCAGCTCAAAGCACAATTGAGCAAGCTTGATCAGAGCGACCCGTTTGAAAAAGTGATTCTTCACAGCCGAACAGAGCATATATGCTTCGAACAAGGCAGTTCGCGCCTGCTGGACCTCTCCCATCCGTAGCCATTTCTCCGCGACGATGGACAGGCTAAGGCCACGCCAGAGATGATGCACGGACGGCAACCATACAAGCGCCTGTTCCGCATCGCTGATTGATTCTTGCATTTTGCCCTGCCGTAAGTCAAATAACGCGCGAAACGCAAACAGTTCGCCCAGTTTCGTCAGATCATGCTCAACACGAAAACGCGGTTCGGCTGTCTCCAGCAGTCTGTTCAGTGTGGGTATGGTCAGAGCATCGGGCTGCCACGAGGCGCTTTGAAATAGTAGTACGGCGGCATAGCTCAAGCAGAGGACGGGATACCGTTCCAGGGTGGTCTCAGGAAGCTGTTCTAGCCAGCGCTGCAAGGTATGCGGGGTATAGATTTCTCCCGGAAAAGTATGCTCCTCGATTGAATGGGCAATCAAGACTGCTGCTCGTTCATCATTCTGAGCAGCGAGCGCGGCATCGATGGCCTCATGTGACAAATCGTGGGTTTCATACCAGTGAGAGGCGCGCAGAGAAAGGCGTTGTACCTCATCTTCGCCGAACCGACGACGCGCCTCATTGCGCATCGCTTCGGCAAAGAGCGCATGGTAGCGATACCACTGCTGCGAATCGTCGTCAAGCGGTTCGAGAAAGAGATTGACGCGCTCCAATAACGCGAGCGTCTCCTGACCGTTCTGCCGTTCGGTTACAGCATCGCAGAGAGAGGCGGTCAAACGCGAGAGAAAGCTGGTTCGCAGCAAAAACTGTTGTACCGCCTCTGATTGCAGATCGAGTATTTCGCTGACAAAGTATTCTTGCAAGGAGGCGTTGTTACGAGAAAAGTGCGTCAGTACCCGCTCCCCCTCAGTCGGAGTGGTGGTTCGCCGCAGCGCCAGTTCTATCAGATGCAACCCGGCTCCCCATCCTTGCAGATGCGCATGGAGCCGCTGAATGGTCGCGGGCGCTAACGGGAAGGGCAGAGAATGATGAAGCAGGATGGTGGTCTCTTCCTGAGAGAAACGGAGGTCAGCGGTACGTATTTCGCACAACATATTGCGGGTGCGCAATTGTGTCAGCGAGAAACCGGGAGCGCTGCGTGTAATCATGATGAGATGGAGAGTCGGCGGGAGATGCTCAAGGAAAAAGGAGAGCGTCTCCTGAATCTCTGGCGCAGTGATAACATGGTAATCTTCCAGCACCAGAATGCCCTGTGCTGGACGGTTCGCAAGGGCATTGAGCAAGGACGTAAGCAGCGGTTCCAGCGATGAAGGCACAAAAGGCGGCTGTGGTGTCACAGATTGTAGCACCGCCTGGACAGGAGCAAGGTCGATCTGGAACGTCTGGCAGGCAGCGATAAGATAGCGCCAGAAACGCAGCGGATCATTGTCGGCTGCCTCCAACGAGACCCAGGCCAACGGCGGGAAATCGGGTCGTGCGCGCCGCGCAGCCATCCACTGACACACGAGGGTTGTTTTGCCGAACCCGGCTGGCGCGGAAATGAGCGTGAGATGACAGGCTCTCCCGGCGTCGAGTAGCGTAAACAGCCGCGAACGATCAAGCAGAAACGTATGCAGGCGCGGAGGCGAGAGCTTGGACAGGAGCAGCGGAGGCGCTTCAACAGGCGTGTCCTCCATGTGCGCAATCGTTGGAGCCTGGGCCGTTGCTTGCTCCAGCTCTGCTTCTTCACGCGAAACAGATTGAGACGAGAGGCTTTCCAGTTGATGAGCGATCTCCTCCAAGCGAGCAAACGTAAGATCGGTCGTTCTGCCAAGATAGCGCTTGACGATGCGCCCATGCAGGCGGCGATACGCATACCAGTAACTACTCCCGCGCTGCACCCGCTGCTTGCGAACGGTATAGTACATACCCCAACGGCTCTGAAAAGCAAAGGAAGCCGTTTGCTCAAGCCAATCGCTGGAGAAAGTTTCAGTGTTGGCCTGATCCCCAGTGAAGAGATTGTAACTCTGTGCCTGCTCGGACCAGCGCAATTGAGATGAGGTATGCCTGGGCATAGAATGTTCCTTTAAATCCTGTACTGTTATCAATTTATATTACATGTATGTTGCCTAACAGATATAGCCCAACAAGTATAGCATAATGCTGATCTGTTAGGCAACATACTTTTTGTTACCTCCATATGTATTTGCGTCGAGATCCAGACTTCTTCCTCTACTACTTCGTGAACAGACCGAGAAGCAATGGGAGAAGTGTGAGGAGGACAGGCAAGATCAAGAGAGTCACCAGGCCACGTAACTGCATGATCTCAATGGGCCATGTAGGGATGCTGTCGCGAACTTCCTCGTAGGATGCTCGTAATGCGGCTAACCGCTCTGTCCCTTCCTTAATCGCTGCAACATCACCCCTGGCCCCTGCCAGCATCTCACCAAGCGTTTGCTCATACTCGTTAGTGAGGGGTTGTAAGAGCTTATTACGAGCCTGTACCATAGCTTGACGAGGTAAGGCGAGCCAGGCTCTCAGAGGCAGAGCCGCAGCAAGCAGGTAAAACACAACATCACCCAAAATGAGGATTCGATCAGACTGCGAAGAAGCGCTCCCCCAAAAAGCAGGTGCGGCGCAACCTGCGATCACTACTAAAGGGGTAGCTATCCACAGGAAACGATTAAAGAGGCCAAGCCCTCCAGAGCCATCCGGATGCAAAGGTTTTACCCGAACGGTGAAGGTACGAAACAATCGATGGGTGATAACGGCTATCATCAGGAGCCATATAAAGACAAGAACAATCCCATAGTTTCCGGCTACGACAATGAAGACAGCGAGAACATCCAGCCACAAAGGGAGACTTCTCACCATTTCGGGATGAGCGAAAACGATAAAGAGTGGATTGAGAATGGCTGCCAGGAGCGCCAGTGCTGCCCACCAACGGGAATGAATCCAGGGGGCTTGCTTCTCCACGAACGCCTGATAAGAGAGTGATTCTGGCGTATCAGCCTGACCATCGCCAATGACCCCATTTTCCCAGAGGCGGTTGAAGAGATCCGCTATTGTGGAGGGCAGAGAGAGATACGTTCCAATCATCACGAGGTAGGCAGCAGCGAAAAGCAGGAATTCGAGAGGGGAAAAAAAATCTCTGCCGTTCCATCTCTCTATGGGAAGGATGGCAGCAATCGTCAGCAGGAGACCGAAAATAAGTATCCCCCATCCTATAATGATCCACCAATCGTCGAGACGGAGTTTGATTTTGAGCAAGACAAGCAAAGGATCATAGACGTGCGAAGGCTCAATGATCCTCTGAGAAACAGAACCTTCTCGGAAGGTTTGTTGGCCTGGCATTTGGATATCCAATTTCCTGATCTCCTGAAAAGTGAGCGATGATCGAGGTTGACAAATACCCTCCTTGACCATTTCAAGGAGAGATGTTCCAAAAATCGGTCTACAACAGAAGAACTCAATTTACAACTTCCAGTCAGAGTATATCATAGTGGAGCGATTTTCCTCTAGAATCAGCGAGGTTGCGTAAAAACCAAATTATGGTAATTCTGACATATCTCCATTAAAGCGGGAGGCTGTTGTGCGGGAAGAGAGCGCGGTCAAAAAGGTACAAATATCTCAGGTCTACCCTATAAGTGAGGACAGGAGACCTGAGAAGACACGCTATATTGTTATCACTGCTGGTGTTGATGCCAAGCTTGCAAAAATCGGGCCTCATCTTCTCGCGTCAGACCAGCTTCCCAGCGTATGTCGGCGGGACGTTGAAGGCTCCATTCAAGCGTATCGCGGGCGGTCTGGATCAGGGAGCGGAAGGTCAACCCTGCCGCTAGCGCCTTCTGGCAACTGATGGTCTGATGACCAACATACTCATCATCAGGAAGCCAGAGAGGGATTTGCGACCAGGGAGCAGCACCAGCTTCAAGCAGGAATGACTCGTCAACCCAGGTCAGATGAGCATCATTGTTGCTCGCATTTTTGCAGGCTTCCAGCGCCTCTTGCATCATGGCTGGCTGCTCAGGTCCGGTCGCGTTATAAATGCCAGTTTGACGAGCTTCTATCATCCGAATCGTCCACTCCGCCAGATCGCGCACATCGATAAGTTGCACCGGGCTATCAGGCCGACCAGGAGCCAGCACTTCTCCACCCTGAGCCATCCGATGAGGCCAGTAGGTGAAGCGGTCGCTGTAATCGTGTGGACCAACGATCAGCCCCGGACGAATGTTGAGGACGCGACCGGGCATGGCTGCTTCTGCCGCCTGCTCGCAGAGCGCCTTCAAGGGGCCATAGTTCGGGCCATACGCTCTGGCAACAGTTCCCATTCTGGGCGGCACCACCTGCTCGGCCTCCTGAAGCTGTTCTGTCGTAATAGTCCCAACCGGGGCTGTCTCATCCATGCCCTGTTGATGAAATGAGGCATAGACGGAAATGCTTGAGATAAATGTATAGTGTTCGATGGCATTGGCAAGCAGCTGCGTCGAAGCCCGCACAATAGAGGGAACATAACCATTGGTATCGACGGCCGCGTCCCACTGTCTGCCCTGCAACGCGCTGAGATCTCCTTCGCGCGTCCCTCGCAGGCGCTCAACATCCGAGGAGAGTTGATCCTCGTGTAAGCCACGATTGAAAATAGTCACTTCATGCCCCCGACTCAGCGCAGCCTCAACCAAATAGCGGCCAACAAATTTTGTGCCACCAAGAATTAATAATCTCATTACGCCTCTCCAGATGTGATAGTAGAGAATAGAAGTTGTGGTCTAAACACTATGATAGAGGCTGCGAACCATAAAAGGAAGGGGAAATATATGCTGTCAGCATGTGGATGAGAGGAAAGATCTCTCAATCTTTCCTCTTTTGACGGTGTTGCTTATGTTATTTTCTATTTCGCCTTTGTGATCTCGCTGGCGGGAACCCAGGCCTGACGGTGGTTGAAATTGATTTCGTACCACTGCGTCTGAGTGCCATCGCTCTCCGTGATGGTGGCGGTGGCGGCAGAGACGAAGAGAGCGCCGTTGGGAGCCTCACCAATCTGGTATGTCTGATACCCGACCGCTTGTGTCGCCGGGCGACCATAGATAGGTGCAACGGTAGCGCTCTGCTGATTGAGAAAGACAACATCGCCGGAACCAACACCCTCGACAGCCGCCCCAGATGGAACAGCCAGCCATGCCTGTTTCACATGTGCATAGTGATTGTTGGGAGGTGTGGCATCTGGCTGATCCTCTTCGCCATACCAGATCTTATACATAATCTTGCCGGTGCCAGCTTCGTCAACCTTGCGGTCACTATAATAATAGCTGATCGTGGTCTCGACATTGGTAGTTTCGTCGGTAATATCGGAGGTGTTGCCCGTATGCGGAATCAGGCCGGAAGTGGTGCTGGGTCCGGTGTAGAGGGAGAAGAAGTTGAAATTGTCCTGCGTCTCCGTTCCGTTGGAACCAAGCGGCTTGCGACCAGAGGGCGGGAGCAGCGTCACCAGCCCGGCATGGCGCGAAATTGGCGGCAGCGATACCTGCTGTTGCGCAATCAGCTTGCCGTAGTACTCCCAGAGCCAGTAGGGGCCGGGATCAACATGGTTCGGACTGGTTCCCAGCGTGGGTGCAGGAATGGCACCGTGTGAGACGATATAATCATGGTTAAATGGAATATGATACTGCTTGATTAAATAGGCAACCAGTTTAGCGGAGGCCAGGTATTGCGTCGCATTGTACCACTTATAACCGGTGGCATCGAAGCCTGCATGCTCAATGCCAATTGAATGCTGATTGTACCAGTAGTTGCCAGCCTGATAGCCGATATCCTCATTGCGCAAAACTTGATAGACTGTACCATCAGTATCAACAATATAATGAGTACTTACCACGCTGGTGAGAGCCTGGAAGGTGGCGAGGGCGGCCAGAGCGCTACCTTCAACGTCGTGAATCACGATCCGCGAAATGTCGAGATCCTGTGGGCGGTTGGCCGACTCGTAGTTGCAGGGCTGATTGTCGGCGGTCGTGTTGCAATCGTGGGTCTTCTGATCGAGAATGCAATTGATTGCCGGAGCATACTCGGCTTTATCGCTCGTGCAGCCAGCCGGGAGCGTGGCGTCCCCTTTGGCATTGATATGCAAGGTCGCATGATTGGGCGTCACACTTTGCGGTGACAGGGTGACGGTCTCGCCACTGTCGGTTGTGGCCGTAAAACCGCTCTGAAGGAGCTTGAAGACGGCATCAGCATACATAGTTGCGGTCGAGGGGATAGTGGCATTGCTATAGGCGGCAACCGCACCATACCAATCGGCAAGCTGCGTGGGCAACGTATGAGTGGAGGAGAGCGAGATCGCCTGTTCGTGCAAAATCGCGGCCCCGGCACGAATATTGATGGCAAAATCGGTCTTGATCTGGTCGCTGCTCACATGCAACAATTGTGCAGAGTGACCGAGCGTGTCGATCTGCTTCCTGGTGAAGTGATGGGTGCAGACATCACCTCTGTTCTCCGCGAGTCCCTTGCAGCCATCGGTGGAATCGGTATGCACGAGATTCATACAGCCATAGCCTTCGCTGACGCTGGGTTCGCCTCCATGCATGCTCAGGTGGCCCTCCATCTGGCAGAGAGCTTTAAGTAGCTCGGCTGGCACGCCCGATTCCTGGGATGCCTGAGTGAAAGCCTGCTCTGCTGTCGATGACGAAGCAGCGGTCGCACGGCTGGATGGTTGCAGCCCCAACATAGCCAGCAGAAGCAAAGCGCACAGAGGAAGCAAAACAAGCATCCATGTGGCTTTTCGCTCTGGCGAAGCAGATGTTTTCATAGATGAAACCTCTTCTATAAAAATATTAAGAGAGAAATATTGAGAAGGTCTGGTGACTACAGTCCGTTGCTCACACCTTCTCCTCTAAATAGATAAGAAGCGATGAAAAGTTATATTTGTCGTAATTTGGGAAAAAAGTACTGAGAGTGGAAAGAAGTACTGTCGAGTGCGTCTTTGTGCATGGAAGAACAAAGCGCAAAAATCCTGTTTGCATGCTTTCCAGATTGGTGATAAAAAAGCTTGCGTATGACGTTACGTCAGCCCTTATACTGCCAACAGAAAGGAGGAAGATCCTGGATTCACATTTGTATTACACGGGCGAGTTTGCTCTGAAAGCATCTGTATCGATTCGCACCTTGCGCTACTATGACAGGGTGGGCCTGTTGTCGCCCTCGCGCTACACCGAGGCGGGCTATCGTCTCTACAGCGACGACGACCTGTTGACGCTTCAGCAAATCCTGGCCCTCAAATTTCTGGGCTTCTCGCTCAAAGAGATCAAAGCCTGTCTGAGCAGTGGACCGAAGCGGCTGCATGAGGTGCTGGCAATGCAAAAAGCGATGATGCGAGAGCGACGCACACAGCTTGACAGCATTATCCAGGCCATTGACGAGACCGAACAGGTATTACACGAACATGCCCTCGATTGTGCGGAGGGGAACTGGCAGGCTATTGTAAAAGTGATCCAGGCGATTCAAATGGAACAGAACGAAGATTGGGTTAATAAGTACTTTACTCCTGAACAGCGGCAGACGATGAAGGAGCTGTCCGAAAAATCCTACTCGCCGGAAGCAGCCCAGAAATTGGCGCAACGGCGCGAATGGACGAAAGAAGATCAGCACGTGGCTGACCAGCAGTGGGGCGCAGTCCAGGCAGGTGTCAGACGGTTAGTGGCACAGGGAGCCGATCCTGCCAGCTCGGAGGCTCAGGCAGTAATCGAGCAAGAGCAAGCGCTGATCGCTCAGTTCACGCAGGGCGATGCGGAGATAGACGCCAGCCTCAAGCGCTGGTGGAATAACTACAACGAACTGCCCACCGAGAAAAAGCCCTTCCCTGACTTCTATAGCAAGGAGGAACTGGCATTTCTCGAAAAGGCGCATCAAGTGTATAAGCAGCGTAACGGATAGTAGTTTTTGCAAGCCAAGCCTGCGGAGAGGGTATAACCCTGCTCTTGCAGGCTTCTTTGTTGTACTGGCGAAAATCTGTCCGAGAGGACGATGCGCGCTGTGCAAAGGTCTGCTAAAAAGAAGGAATGAAGAGCATGTACTCTTATCAAGCAAGGAGACACAATGGACGAGACGCTTAAAGAACTGGCTCACAATCCCTTCTGCTATCTGGCGACTACCGGGCGGCGCAGTGGGCGCGACCATACGATAGAGATCTGGTTTGCCCTCGATCAGACCACGCTCTACATGCTCGCCGGGGGACGCGAGCAGGCCGATTGGGTGCGCAATGCGCGCAAAACGCCGCAGGTGCGCATCAGGATTGGCACGCAGCACTTCTCAGGTCTGGCGCGCGATGTGCGAGACGGCGAAGAAGATGCGCTGGCACGACGCATCGTGTATGACAAATATGCTCCCAGCGAGGGCGATCTCGAAGAATGGGCGGCAACATCCCTGCCTATCGCGGTCGATCTACAATTATAATGAACTTGAACACAATTATAAGAAAAAGTAGATCATAGTGGAGCGATGGATCGCGGTGGGGTTGGCTATGATGCAACTCGGGCTACCGCGATCCATCGCTCCACTACGACTCGCATTATTGTCACTTTATCATCAGTTTGCCCTTCCAGCCTCATTCCAGTGCGTACGACGTTGACAGGCAAGACGCTCTAATGTTATCTACATTACTACAGATAACATGAACCTGTCTCGTGTTCCTTATATTGCACGTAAAGGGATGTACATGCAATATACATTTTTCTTTATAAGTATGTCATCCCCTATGGAAGGAGGATATGACTATTATGAATCCCAAACGTATCTTACAGGGTTCAACGAGGCTGCGTAGCCTGCCAGCGCGAGCTTTCCTGGTCCTCACAGTCGTTGCTTCATTGGCCTGGAGTCTGGGTTTTCAGTTCATGCAGTCAGCGCACGCAGCATCGTATTGTCAGGTCAGCTATACCGTCACCAATCAGTGGCCTGGCGGCTTTGGAGCCAGCATCACCGTCCAGAATACCGGCACCGCCGCCTGGACAAGTTGGAGCCTGACCTTCGCCTTTCCAGCCAGCGGCCAGAGCGTGACACAGGGCTGGAACGGAACATTTACGCAATCGGGACAGAACGTCACGGTCACGAATACCAGCTACAACGGCAACGTTGCGGCCAATGGTTCTGTTAATCCTGGCTTCAACGGCGCGTGGAGTGGCAGCAACCCCGTTCCCACCAGCTTTAGCGTGAATGGCAACGTCTGCGGCGGCACCTCGGCTACCCCAACGCCAACGACAGCTCCCAACACGCCAACACCGGGAACAACTCCGACCGTTGGCACAACTCCAACGCCAACTCCGACAACCGGACCAGTCACTCCTACCGCGACGCCGACGCCTGGAACACACGTTGACAATCCATTTGCCGGAGCGAAGTGGTACGTGAACCCCGACTGGGCAAGCGAGGTCACAACAGCGGCATCCTCGGTGGGAGGAACGCTTGGCGCGCAGATGACGAAGGTTGCCAGCTACTCAACGGCGGTCTGGTTGGACCGAATTGCGGCTGTCACCGGCGGCTCCGGCGTCACGCGCACGCTGGCGGGACACCTGGACGCGGCGGTTTCACAGGCCACTGGTAGCCAGCCGGTCGTGATTACCATCGTTATCTACGATCTCCCCAACCGCGACTGCGCGGCCCTCGCATCCAATGGAGAGCTAACCGTCGCCAACAACGGCCTCGCCAACTACAAGACGGAGTATATCGATCCGATTGCGAATATTTTGAGCCAGTCGAAATATAGCAATCTGCGCATCGCCGCCATCGTCGAGCCGGATTCGCTGCCTAATCTGGTCACGAATCTGAGCATGTCGAAATGCTCTGAAGCGAACTCCAGCGGTGCTTATGTGCAGGGCATTCAGTACGCGCTGAACAAACTGCACGCGATCTCGAATGTGTATAACTACATCGACATCGCGCACTCAGGCTGGCTCGGCTGGGATAGCAACTTCCAACCCGCCGTCAACCTCATCACCAGCACCGTGAAGGGGACGACAGCCGGGGTCAATAGCGTGGATGGCTTCATCAGCAACACAGCGAACTACACACCGACAACCGAGCCGTTCATGACCGCCAATCAGCAGATCAACGGTCAGCCGGTGCGCTCGGCCAATTTCTACCAGTGGAACCAGTATATTGATGAGGCATCCTATGACACGGCCATGCGCAACGCGTTTATCACTGCGGGCTTCCCAAGCAGCATTGGTATGCTGATCGACACTTCACGCAATGGTTGGGGCGGTTCCGGTCCCCAGGGTTCGCGTCCAACAGCGGCCAGCACTTCAACGGACCTGAACACGTTCGTCAATCAGTCCAAGATCGACCGGCGCGTGCATCGCGGCAACTGGTGCAACCAGTATGGCGGCATCGGTGCGCGACCAACGGCGAGTCCGGCAGCTGGATTTGACGCCTATGTCTGGATCAAGCCGCCCGGAGAGTCTGACGGCGCAAGCCAGGCGATCTCTAACGACGAGGGCAAGGGCTTCGATCAGATGTGTGACCCGACCTATCACGGTAGCCAGCAAGCGAACGGCGGCAACCTGACGGAGGCCATCCCCAACGCTCCGCTCGCCGGTCACTGGTTCGAGGCTGCGTTCGAGATCCTCGTTCAGAACGCTTACCCAGCCATTTCATAGCACCTCACTTCTTCATCGCGGTCCACACCATTCTGGCGAAATGGTGTGGACTGTTTATCTCTATCTCCTCTTCGACGAGGATAGGGAAAGCGCGTCAGAGTTTTAGGAGCACGCATCACGTGAACCCTTTCCAGGCAATCATGAAATCCCTCATTTGTAAGGATATAATTGTTGGTACATTCAACACATGAGACGGAGAAGTTCGTGGATGCACCATATAAATTTTAACAATTCATGAAAATAATCTCCCTATTGTCGTAGTGCTCTGTCAAACCTCATTCGTTGATGCATCCACAACATCCTCTGGGGGTGATCGGAGATGGCAGGGACGATGGCAACACGGGCGAGGACCAGCCATCGTCCCTGCCATCTCCGGGGAATATCCACCAAAACCACGCGATGAAATTTGACAAAGTAGTAGTCGAGCGATTTATCGCGGGGGAGCTTGTCACGCGATCTCCCCGCGATAAATCGCTCGACTACGAATTGAGATAGCAGTTTTTCTAGCTTGTCGTATAAGGTATAGCGAGATAGGGAGCGGAACAGGACGTGCCGCAACTGGTCGGGTAGGAGAAGTTGTAGATGCGACCGTTGTTGATGAGTTGATCGGCGGCATCGTAGACGCGGACCTGGTAGCTGCTGCCGCCAGCGGTAGTCGGCAAAATGACGTAATCATCCCCCATATCGCTATCCATCGCGGCCTTAACCCAGGCTCCATTCTGATAATAATCGATGCCGTGAATGCCGCTTGGGAGGTGGGTGATCGAGATGGCCGACCAGTAGGCATTGGCTCCTTGCAGGAAGCCGATGTTGATATCGCCGCTGTAGTTCGGTGCTGAGATGAACTTCCAATTGACGTGACGGTTGTTCCAGGCATTAGGATACATATCACCGACTGGTTGCCCGTTCAAGACAAACGAATTGAGGGAGTTCTGGGAGAGGTCGATATGATAAGGATCGTCACGACACCAGGCGTTTCCGTCCTGGCAGCTATCGGCGACGATGAAATTGAGGGTCGCGCCATTATACTTGTCGGACACCCAGTTGCCATTGCGACAAAACGGCTGGTTGGGGGCACCATCGTTGACACCTGTACAATAATCGCCGATAGTAACCTGAACCCAGCGCCCACAGTTAAGGCCATTGTTAAACATGCCAATCTTGCTGGCGTTCTGTGATGAGATCGGGCGCGAAAGGAAGGTGCTGTAATCGCCGGGCGTGTTCTGGACGTTGAGCGCGAGGAAGTTCTGCGAATCCAGATTGGCCTGTGGCACGCCGCAGCCGCCATACGAATTGCCACCGATGCCGGAGTACCATGTGGCATTGCCGGTATGCGTATCGCCGGTGGGAGTCGGGGTTACACCAGGGGTCGGCGTTGTACCAGGGGTGGGAGTGCTGCCAGGGGTTGGTGTCGCGGGAACGGTGGTCGGCGTTGGCGTGGTCGCTGTGCCACCGCAGACGTTGCCGTTGACGCTAAAGCTGGTGGGAATGGGATTGCTGCCGCTCCACGAGCCATTGAAACCGGGGGTAACGGTGCCATTGGCTACGACGTTGCCGTTGTAACTGGTATTCGTGACTGTGACATTCTGGCCTGATTGCGTAAATGTTCCGTTCCAGCTCTGCGTCACGCTCTGACCACTGGCAGGGAAGGCGAAGGTCAGGCTCCAACTCGTCCAGGCCGCAGTGCCAGTATTCTGAACAGCGATGCTGGCTCCAAAGCCGCCGGTCCACTGATTGGTGATGGTGTATGTGACCTGACAATAGGAGGCGGCATGGGTAATCGAGGCGTTGGCAAAAAACGTATGTATCAGGCTGCCCGACAGCACAATTGCGAGGGCAGCGGTGCATAGACGAAAGCGTCCCTTGCTTATCATCAGCTTCTCCTTGCACAATGAGGGATCGAGATTCATTCCGATCGATTCGCTGAAATCTGAATACCATGCACAGTTGCGGTTGTCAATTGGCAACAGGGTAGGTGACGAAAATGTGAAGTGTTTCCCCTGTCGTTGTCAGGCGATTATTGGCGCATCTGGTATGTTGAGGGGGAAGCGCCACCCGGATATGGTAGGGGCGACGGCTTGTCCTCGCCCGTGTTGCTCCTCATACGTGTAATGTGAGCCAGGGCGAGGACAAGCCGTCGCCCCTACCATATCCGCTCGCACCTGGAGGATTTTATGGATGCGTCAATTATGTTGAGGAAAGGCAAACAATTCATGGATGTTAAAGAGATAACGGAAATAGTGGAGCTGGTATCGCAACTTTACGCGGAGAAGTTCGATATCGAGCGGGATGCGAACTGGTTTATTTTGAAGTTGCAAGAAGAGGTTGGCGAACTGATTCAATCATATTTGATGTTGATTGGGAAGGCGCGAACAAAGGGCAAATCCGCTGAAGAGATCCAGATTGAGTTTCGGAAAGAGGTTGCCGATGTTTTCTGTCACGTGCTTTTGTTAGCCAACTTCTATGGGGTTGATCTGGAAAAGGAAATGGATGCGAAATGGCTATCGAGGAGGAAAGAGTTGCGCTTGAACTGGCAGAGGGAAACGGCCCCTGCCAGTTCAAGCGCATTAACGAATGCTGCCAACAGTCATGCCTCGGATAAAGAAGCGCTGGAAGAACAGGAAGAGCGCGATCAGCGGTAGCACGGTGAGGAACGAGGCGGCCATCAAGAGATTGAACTGGATGTCGTGGCTTTTGCGGAAGAGCTGCAAACCGATCGAGAGCGTGCGGAAAGCATCGTTCTGAATGTAGATCAGCGGCCCCATGAAGTCCTTCCAGCTATCAACCGCCGTAAAGATCGCGATGACCCCGATAGCTGGCAGAGCGAGCGGAAACATGATGCGCCAGAGGATTTGCCATTCGCTCGCTCCATCGATGCGCGCCGCCTCGGACAACTCGCGCGGCACCTGCAAGAGAAACTGGCGCAACAGGAAGACGTTGAAGGCGCTCGCAAAGAAGGTCGGCACCACTAGAGGGAGCGCTGAATCGACCCATTTGAGGGTGGCGAACAGGTCGAAGAGCGGGATCATCGCGACCGGAAACGGCAGAAACAGCGTCGCGATCACAAGATAAAAGACCTTATCGCGACCCGGCCATTCGATGCAGGAAAAACCATAGGCGACCAGCATATTCGAGAGGACCGCCCCGATGATCTTGAACAGCGAAATGATAAACGAGTTCCAGAAGTAAGTGCCGAAGGGGATGTAGTTTACCGCTGTCCAGAAGTTGTCCCAGCGCACATCCTTCGGCCAGAGCGTCGGAGGGAACGCGGCCAGTTCGGGCGTCGTTTTCAGTCCCGTAACAAGCATCCAGTAAAGTGGGATGAGAAAGAGCAGGCTCATTGCGATCAGAAAGATACGCACAATTACATTATCAGTGAAGCGCTGAAGGGCCAGGGCGCGATGTCGTCGCTGCACCACCTCCTTGTCAATAATCGGCGTTTGCGGTGTCATCATCTTTGAGGTTGCCATATGCATTTTTCCTTTCTACCTTCGCATAGCGATAAGCGCAAGGCATTGTCGCTACTTCTCTGTGGCCTAGCTGACCAGTTCGTAATTGACGTAGCGCTGGGAGAGGCGGTAAATGAGCAGGGCCAGCAGCAGTCCAATGATGAAGAGCACAAACGCCAGCGCTGAAGCATAACCAAGCTGGGCATAGAGGAAAGCGGTTCTATAAAGGTAGAAGATGTAGAACAACGTCCCGTTATTGGGACCACCGCCAGTAATGATGAAGGCCGGGTCGAAGACCTGCATTGCTCCGGTCAGGCCAGTAATCAGCGCGAAAAGAATGACCGGCGAGAGCAGAGGGAGAGTGATGCGGAAGAAGCATTGCAGGCGATTTGCGCCATCGATTCTGGCCGCATCGTAGAGCGTCTGCGGAATGCTGCGTATGCCTGCGAGAAAGATCAGCGCGGTTCCACCAGCACCGTACTGAGCGAGGGAGACAATAACCAGTTTGGCGCTATTGGGATCGCTGAGGTAGTTAGTCTGAGGTACGCCGAGGAAGGAGAGCAGATACGTAAACAAGCCGTACTGGGGGTTAATCAAGACAATGTAGGTGAGGGCGAGCGCGAAGGGTGGGATGATGGATGGCATGTAGACAGCAGCGCGGTAGATGCCGACCTCTTTGACGTTGCGGTTCATCGCCAGCGCCAGCACAATCGCCACCACAATCCCTATTGGCACCGCAAAGGCCGCATAATAGAGCGTGTTGTAGAGCGATTGCCAGAAGAGGTCGTCGCTAATCAGGCGTTGATAGTTCTGCAAGCCGAGCCAGACGGGAGGCAAGAAGCCAGAATAGCGCACAAAGCTCAGACCAATCGAGTAGACGGTAGGATAGACGGAGAAGACGAGAAAACCGATGATCCAGGGGCTAATAAAGAGCAGACCTTTTATCAGGTTCTTGCGCTCTTTTTTGGATAACTTCTGCCGTGCAATCAAGATTCGACCTCCTTTACAAATTGTTCTTGCCTGAGTTATCAGAGCGGGCAATATTGTTGCAATTCAGGCTGGACGCGGCGGTAGACGGTCTGAAGAGCCTGCTCAGGGGTGGCGGCATGCAAGACGACCTTATCCTGCGCATCAGAGAACTGGTCCCAGAGCTGGGAGCCAACCGGCAGCGGCACGCGGCTCTTCGAGAAGGGGAGAATCTGTTTAAAGAACTGCATCTTGCCCGGGAAGAGATCCAACTCGTTGAGCAGCGAGGCCCAGGTGGGCAACTGATTGGTGGCTTTGTCGTAAATGCGCTGGCCTTCCTCGCCAGTCATAAAGCGCATGAAGCGATAGGCACCAGTGGGATTATGAGCGCCGGTTGGCATGACCAGCGCGAAGCCGCCAGACCAGGTGGTGGGCCTGTCGCCAGCCTTTTCGACGGGAATATAGGTGATGCCATAATCAACCTTCGGCGCATATTCCTGCAAGCTGGCAATCATCCAGTTGCCGGAGAGCACCATAGCGAGATTGCCGTTATAAAAGGGATTTTGCGTGGGAGGTGCGTTTTCGGGCTGATAAGTGGCAAAGAAGGTATCTACTTTTTCGCGGGTCAGCTTCGCGGCCCAGTCGTATTGAAATTGCAAAGCGCGCACCATTGCAGGCTCGGTGGGCGTGACCTGACAGGTTTTGGGGTTAAAGAACTTCGCACCAAAATCCATCCCCCATGTAGTAGGCGAGGCCTCATCTCTCCAGGGGACAAAGCCAATGCGATCAAAGGTGCCTCGACTGTTGAGTTTGTTGATTTTGAAAGAGATATCGCGCAACTGATCGACAGTGATCGGACCGTGCAACGGGTCCATAATGGCAGGGTCGATGCCAGCGGCGCGAAAGACATCTTTGTTGTAATAGAGGCCACGAGCATCGGTATGTAGCGGTAGCGCATAAGGATGGCTGCGATAGAGCGTCTCACCCCAGGCGAAGGGAAGATAATTTTTGGCGAGATCGACCCCCTCCTTGTCGATAAAGGGCTTGAGATCCTGCAACAGCCCGATGGCGGTTTGCTGGTTGACAGTGAAACGATCGATGTAGTAGACATCAGGACCGGTACCTCCACGTACGGCAGTGAGCAGCGTCGTCGTGTCGCTCCCGCCCGGGAGTGGCACCAGCTTGACATGCACATCGGGATTGGCCTTATTGAAGGCCGCGACAACCGCGTTTTCAGCTTTGATGCTGATATCGCCCACATCAGCCGTCCAGTAGATCACTTCATGTGGATCTCTGGGGGAGAATTCGCAGGCGGCAAGGAGCAAAGAGATAAAAAGCAGAAAAAGCAGTCCAATCTGCACATTGGGGAGAAAGCGCTGATTGTTCATCCAATGAACTCCTCTCGTTTTGGTATCGAAGAACAGAGAAGCACGGAAAGATGGGGAAATGCGCTGATCTGCGCCCTATTTGTTGGGTCTGAGTAGAACCTTAATGCCCTATAAATTTAGTATACAGATTGGATGGAGAAATAGCAATAGAAAAAAGCGACAAATAGGTATGAAAAGGTGACAATTTACATAATCTGCCTCAATAATATATAAGCCACTTCGACAATAATAGTGGAAACAGCTCTGTTTCTATGGAAGAATAAGAGAAACAGGGGAACACTTACGAAAAAGGATAGGTAGGGAAGGGATGAAGAAAGGGGATGCAGTGCGGGGAGCTGGCTACACCGCTTTTGCCCTTAGCAGTAAGCCGGGCCTGGAACTAGTACTTTTCCTGTAATTGCGTGATATGTCTCGCTATCAGTGCTTACCGACGCACGGGGCGTCTCTGGCGCTTTCGCCTTTTTGCTTGTCGCCTGGACCTGTTTCTTTTTGCGCAGGGACAAACCGTACCAGCGCGGCCACTTGCCACCGCTGGAGGCGAAGCCCAGCTCGGTTAGCTCGACGCGCAACTGACCGAGCAGCGCGGGATGCTTCGCCCCATGCGTCACCTCGTTCCAGTAATCACGAAAGCGGCGAAAGAGAACGCGACCTGCGATCTTTTTTTCAGGGGCGACTTCACAATGTTGCGCGAGAAACTGGCTCACGATACGAGAAAAAAACGCTTCTTGATACCTATCATAGTTGTCCACGGAAACCTGCCTTTATACGATTGGCGTACAATTGATGTGTAATAGTGAAATGTTCCAACTACATAAATACTCTCTAATAAAGAGATGTGTTGTGATGGGAAAATGGATACCGTTAAGTATCTCTTACTACCATACATTACGCATCAGTCAAATGGAATGTAACTCTTTAACATGGATAGATCTGGATATTTTTTGGCACTGCCTATAGTTATGATATACTGCTGGTAAATGCGAAAACAGCTCTATAGTGTAGAAAAACTATCGGAATTAAGAAGACGGATTTCATGTGAAACGCATACAGTAAATGATGCAAGGAGGCAAAAATATTGAGCTTTCAGGGCATGATCGAGCAGCGGTCATAGCACTGGCAGGAACGGATGCATTTCACCCTTGAGAAAACCTTCAATGTATTGGAAATGAATTATCGCAAGCATGCAGAGCTTGTACGAATCTAAAGGCTGGCGATCTTTTATAGAGGATTATTTTCGCTTAAAATGAGGAGTTATGGCATGGCGCTATTGGGCATTGATCTGGGAACGAGTGCTGTCAAGGTCATGGTGCTGGATGAGCAGGGACACACGCTTGGCATCGGGAGGGCAGATTACAGGGTGCTGGCACCGCAACCGGGCTGGTCGGAGAGCGATCCGGCCGAATGGTGGAGTGCAGTTGCAGCCGCCTTACGAGAGACAGTAACTCCCCAGGTCAGGATCGACGCTATCGGGCTTTCGGGACAGATGCACGGCCTGGTGCTGACAGATGCAGCAGGGGAGCCGATACGTCCGGCGCTGCTGTGGTCCGATATGCGCGCACAGGAGGAGTTGGAGCGCTATCGCAGCCTGCCCGCGTCTCTGCTGGCACGGTTGGCAAATCCGCTGGTGCCCGGGATGGCGGGGCCGATGCTGTGCTGGCTGGCCGAACACGAAGCGGCATCATATCAGCAGGCAGCATGGGCTATTCAACCGAAAGATTGGCTCAGGTTTCGACTCACGAACGAGGTGGCGACCGATCCCAGCGATGCCTCCGCAACCCTGCTCTACGATCTGCTGGCCGATAGTTGGGCTGATGAGGTGATAATGGCACTCGGCCTGAACCGACGCTTGCTGCCACCGATTTTGCCATCGGGGGCCAGAGCAGGTACGCTTTCAGCACAGGCAGCGGAAGCGCTGGGGCTACCAGCAGGCATTCCGGTGGCGACCGGGGCAGCGGATACAGCGGCGGCGGCACTTGGCACGGGCTTGCTAACTCCAGGCCCTGTGCAATTGACACTGGGAACTGGAGCGCAATTGATCTCCCTCTGCTCCGGGCCACAGGCTGATCCGAGCGGACGCACGCATCTCTATCGCGCCGCCGATGATGCCAGCTGGTATGCAATGGCGGCAGTCCAAAATGCAGGACTCGTTCTCAACTGGGTGCGCCAGATGTTCAATGCAACATGGGATGAGGTCTACGCCAGCGCAGGTGCGGTGCCTCCTGGGACTGATGGCCTGTTCTTTCTACCCTATCTAACGCAAGAGCGCCCACACCATCCATTGCCAGCGAGCCGGGGAGCCTTTGTTGGCCTGCGCATCGATCATCGGCGCGAGCATCTGCTGCACTCAGCCCTCGAAGGTGTAGCGTTCGGTATTCGCGTCGCGTTTGAGGCATTGCCAACGGCACACACAACCACAACACTACGGCTAGCAGGAGGAGGAAGCGAGCATACGGCGTGGCGTCAAATGCTTGCCGATATCCTCAAGCGAGACCTGCTTGGTATCGATACGTCTGCGGCCTCGGTTCGGGGCGCTGCCCTGCTTGCCGGCATTGCCAGCGACGTCTGGCCCGATGCGGCGGCAACGGCTGCCCTGGCCCCTCATGCCTCGCCCATTGCCATGCCTGACGAGGAGCGTGTACATAGATATGATGCGATCTTTGAAGCATATCTTGCCAGCGCGGGAATGAAAGAATCTGATAAAATCGATGGTTGATGCATCCAACAATTATATGAGAAGTAGAGGACATTGGGTCTCACGTAGCGACAAGGGGCGGTTGGGGGTCTTGGCGGGGGCCTTGCGCTTGTCGCCCTTGCTGGGTGGTTCCAGCGACAAGCGCAAGGCCCCCGCATCACCTCCACCACCACCCCTTGTCGCTACGTGGGGTGAAAGACTGATAATCGAAGTCTTCTTTCCAGCCTGGCAAGCTTCTCAAGAGCCGCCCTGCTCCTCATCCGATTGCGCACTGGACGATTCAGATGATTGAGTCAACGCCTGACCGCAATTGAAGCAATAGCGGAATGACGTTGGAGATTTGGTTCCACAAGAGCTGCATACGAAATGTGGTACATCTACATTTGCAGCGGCGGCGGCGTCGGTAGCTTCCAGCAGAACTTTAGGGAGGGCGATCTTCTCGCCTATCATGCGAATCACTTCGGCCCGCACCGCATCGCGAGCTACTCCCATCATCTCAATTACTTTGCAAGCAATGCCTTCTCCTTCGCGGACGATGCCGAGCAGCAGGTGTTCGGTGCCGAGATAGTGATGGCCCAGGCTCTTTGCCTCCTCTACGGCCAGTTCAATCGTATGTTTCGCGCGCGGTGTCAGGCCCGGCTGTCCTCCGATCACCGCCTCTTTGCCCATGCCTATGATCTGTTCTATCAAGAGACGAGCCTGCTCCAACTCAACCCCGAGATTGTGAAGTGCGAGGGCGGCAACTCCCTCTTTCTCGCGCAATAAACCCAGCAGGAGATGCTCGGTACCAACATAGTTATGCTGGAGCTTTTGCGCCTCTTCAATTGCCAGGCTCATCGCTTTACGCGCCCGATTGGTAAAGTGCTCAAAGCGGTCGCGCTCTTCGGGAAAGATGCGGCGAAACAACAAAGCCAGTGGACCAACGCGGCTCACGGGGTCGGATAGAGCGTTCTCGTTCGCCTGGACGCGCTGGCGCTGGAGATAGCCTTCTATATCGGGTTCCATGAAACGATACTCGCCGCCGACGCGATAGGCCGTCAACTCTCCCCGGTTCACGAGGCGGCGAATCGTGACCACATCGACGCGCAGATAGGCCGCCAGTTCATCAGAAGTCAACAACGGTTCCATCATTATACCTCACTTTGGATTACTTTGACGAATTCTGCATTACTTTGAATCACTATCTAATATAATTTATAGCATATTAGAACTGAATATGGCAAGGCGATACTATGGAAAATTTAAAAAGATGCAAACAAAAAAAGAGATGCCGCATGAAGTATTCAGCATCTCTTTTTATATAAAAATTGAGTATTTATCAGGCAGTCCAACCGTCGATGCACCAGGCGTGGACGATCTGTTCGAGCCGTTCGAGGCCGAGCACACAATGGTCGATGGGGATGCTTTCGTTGGGCTGATGGGCCTCTCCCAGCAGGCCGGGACCACAAACATACGAATAAATACCGAGCTTCTGGAAATGGCCGCCATCGGTGGCAAAGGGTGCGCCGCGATCAAGCGGCGTGCCAATAATCTGGCTCAACATCTTGCCGAAAGGAGCCTCTTGCGGCGAAGAGAGCGGGGGAGCGATGACACATTCTTCGATGCGCGCATCGCAGTCGACAGAGATAGCGCGCATTGGCTGCGCAACCTCGCGCTCGATCCGCTCACCCAAACGAGCAACCAGAGACTCTGCATCGTCGCCCGGAGCGATACGGAGGCTGACGGTAAGACGGCAGGTTTCGGCAATCATATTGGCGGCCAGCCCACCATGAATGACGCCGAGATTGAAGGCGGAGGCGGGATTTTCAGGGAAGAGATCGCGGTTGATGGGCGAGATGTGCAATTGCATGTCCGCGTTGACCTCTTGAAGCATCTGGATGATGTGGCCCATATTAGCAATCGCGTTCAATCCCCGGTCCGGCAGGCTGCTATGTCCGCCCTTGCCATGCACAACGATATCGAAGGCAGCGAATCCTTTATGTGCAGGAAAGACCTCGAAGCCGCTTGGCTCGCCGATCAGGGCAATCTTCGGCAAGGGAATGGTCTTGAAGAGTTGCGGGAGAACCTGAACGAGGTTGCCCGATCCCTGGCTCGCGACCTCTTCGTCGTAAGTAAAGATATAGACGAGCGGGCGCTTGAGTTGGGCCAGCGGGAGATGCTTTGCCGTCAGGAGCATCTGGGCGAGAAAGACCTTCATATCGGTGACACCACGACCGTACAGCCGTTGCCCATCGCTTTTCAGCACGAGCGGGTCCGATTGCCAGCCGGGTTGTCCATCAAAGGGCACGATATCCGTATGGCCCGAGACGATTAGCCCATCGGCGCTCTCCGGGCCAGCCCAGGCCACAACCGACGCCTTTTGCACCCCTTTGATCGTATTGGTCAGCACATGTGTTGTGAAGCCGCACTCGTCCAGATAGCCAGCAAGATAGTGAGCGGCCTCAAGGTTGCTGAGCGCGCTGACGGTATTGAAGGCTATGAGTTGCCGCGTGACCTCCCATAGCTCAGTCTGTTGGAAACTGGTCATGAACTATTCCCGTTCTCCATAATTACTAACACGTTTTGAATATGTACTCTCCCATTATCAAGGATAGAGCGAAGGAGCGTCAAATATGATGTCGTAGTCGAGCGATGATGATTTTTCACCACCAACATCGGGAAGCCTCTCTGTTTCGTCGTCATGCGATGCGTGGTGCATCCGACATATGATACCTCTCGAATATGGCAGGGGCGATGGCTGGTCCTCGCCCGGCTCCACAGGCCGTGATGGTAGCACCAGGGCGAGGACCAGCCATCGCCCCTGCCATATTCGGATTCCCGATCCTGGTTGTTCCATTTCATTATCGCGATTGGTTTGAAGCGCATCTCATGCTGCCCAATCGCAATTATAAAATTTCCTTTCAAAACCGATAAAATGTTTCGTAGTGGAGCGATTTATCGCGTTGGTGGAACCGCCTGTGGAGCCGCCCCAACGCGATAAATCGCTCCACTACGAAACGGGGAAGATCACCATCATTATGTTATACTCATCATATGCATACGCATAGCCCTCCTCATTAAATTCTTGCAAGATTACATTGCCCATCCCCATGTGATGGGTCTGATAGCGACCGGACAGGCATACTCCTCCGCGTCCGGCGGTGTCGTGCGCCTCCTTCTCTGAATGGTACTCCTCTTTCCCGCTTTTCACCGTTCAGAAAGGATGTATGTATGTTTCACCGTCTGTTTGTCGGACAGAGAAAAACTGGCTCCTGGCTCACGATTGCGCTGTTGAGCGTGACCTGTCTGGATGAGATCGTTTCGGGCTTCCCAACGGTTGGTCTGCCGCTGATACGCGATCAGTTCCACCTCGATTACGCCAGCATCGGGCTGTTGTTCAGCATCACCGAACTGGTCAGCACATTTTTGTCGAAGCCAGTAATTAACTTGTTGAGTGACCTGGGATCGCGGCGCTACTGGATTGCAGGCGGGCTAGTTGTGCTGTCGGCAAGCTTTCTGCTGGCTGGGAGTAGCAATATCTTTGTCGTGCTGCTGCTGGCCTTTATTCTGATTCATATGGGAGGGGAGGCGGCGCTGGGTGGTGCGCAATCGGCCCATATCGATCAGCATCCTCTCGATACTGTACGAGCAATGGCACGCTGGACACTGGCGAGCGGCGTTGGCGACGTGCTGGCTCCATTGGTGGTAACGCTGCTTGTGGGTCTGCATCTGGGCTGGCCCGCGCTCTGCTGGCTGGCCGCGATTTTGTGGTTGGGCCTGGCGCTCTTTGTGAGCGTGCAGCGTTTTCCCGCACCGCTGCATAGCGAGCATGCAGAGATACGAACATCGCTGCTGGCAACGATGCGCACAGCTTTGCATGATCGAGTATTTCTCAGCTGGGCCGCGCTCTCGCTCATCCCAACCATGATGGACGAGATCTTCATCGGCTTTGCCACCCTCTACCTGCGTGATGTCCTGCACGCGAGCGAGGTTGCGATTGGCCTGCTGGTGGCCGATCTGACGATCTCGGCGCTGCTCAGTCTGCTGGTAATCGAGCGCTGGCTGCTACAACGAATCGCGCCTATACGCCTGCTGGCATGGCTCTCCGGGCTGGTACTAATCGGAATGATCCTCTTTTTGAGTACGCAGTCGCTCTGGCTGATCGCGCTGGCACTCTTTCTCATCGGAGTAGGTGTCACGGGCTGGTATCCCATCGCCAAAGGGCAAGCCTATGCATGCTTGCCGGGGCGTCCTGGCATGGTGCGCACACTCATCAGCCTGGGTAGTCCGTTTGAAATTGCGTTGCCCGCGATCGTTGGCCTGATTGCGGGCAAATCTGGCATCTGGGCGGGCGTAGCAACGCTGGGAGTGGCTCCACTGCTGGTGCTGCTACTTTTGCCCGGGACGCGGGCACAACGCTAAATTCTTCTCAAGAAGAACATGTCAATTCCATAAACTTCTAAATGTAGAGCTTGTCATCAGCACTACTATATGTTATAGTAGAACAGTGAAGAATAGATCCTCTCAAATTTAGTGAGAGATCAAACAGGCCTCTGCGGATGGATCGGTAACTGGGTATCCAACTTCCTCCAAAACCATTCTCCATCCATCAGTAGAGGTCGCTTTTCATGTCGAGAAGCTAACAGCACGGCGCTGGCGGACAGAAGCGCAAGAAATTCCAGGAATTGAACAAATTCCAGAGGAATTTGCATCGGAAAACTTCTTTGAATCGTGTAAAAGAGGTAAAGGGATCAGGCTGTTTCTGATACACGCACAGGAGAGATGACACCAAACGGCTCCAGAACCCTCCTTGTCAAGAAGTCCGTCGATGCAACCTCTCCTCTCCTGTGCGAACTCTTTCTTACACTTATTGCAGAGGCAGAGAGAAGTAGAAGGTGCTACCATCTCCGGGAGTGCTTTCGAGCCACATACGGCCCCCTTGCTGAGTGATAATCTCATGAGAAATGTAGAGGCCCAGCCCCAATCCTTTTTCACTGCCATTTGTGGAACGATGTCCGCGATAGAAGCGCTCAAAGATATGCTCCTGCTCCTCCTCGCTGATGCCCGATCCCTCATCATGGATGGAAACAACGACCTCGTCGGGCTGCTCCGCGTTTTTCGCGACCGCCACCGTTATCTTTGTTGAGTCAGGACTATATTTGAGGGCATTGCCGATGAGGTTATGAAGTACCTGCTCGATACGCGAGACATCAATAGAAACGTGGATGGGCTGTTCATCAGCTTCCAGAAGCAGGGTGTGATCGGAGGAGGTGATCTGCTCAACGAC
Source organism: Reticulibacter mediterranei (assembly GCF_016587455.1). NCBI lineage: Bacteria > Bacillati > Chloroflexota > Ktedonobacteria > Ktedonobacterales > Reticulibacteraceae > Reticulibacter > Reticulibacter mediterranei. The sequence goes on from NZ_BNJK01000002.1 coordinate 29,703, forward strand.
CTCGCGCACCAGGGCGACGATATCCACCGTTTCGCGATCATGCAGCGCAAACATTCCACGATGGATGCGCGGCACATCAAGCATCTCTTCGATGAGCTTCCTCATTCTGCTTGTCTGGTGAACGATGCGGTCGAGCGAGGTCTGCTCCTGCTCGATGTTGCGCTCATGCGTGGTTCCCTGTTCACCGGCCTCGTATTGACGCTGAAGTGCGCGCTGCAAAAGTTGCGCATTGCCGTGAATAGTGGTGAGGGGATTACGCAATTCGTGGGTGACGAGCGAGAAAAACTCATCTTTCATGGTATCCAGTTGTTCCAGTTCTTTGCGCGCCTGCACCTGTTCCGTGACCTCCACAGCGGAGACCAGCACAAAACGGACCACATCATTGTGTTCCTGATCCAACAAAGGCATCAGGTTATAATCCCAGATAATCTCTTCGGAGTCAGGGGAGGGACGATAGGACAGTTCGGGGATGCGAACGGGTGTGCACTCCTTAACGACCTGTTGCCAGAATTGCTCTATCTGCTCGTCTGATGTAATAAACGTGATATCATGCCATCTACGCCCGATCAGGGACTGAGGAGAGAGATCGCGCAAGCGACTCACAATGTCCAGATAGCGGGGACTGCCCATCATCAACTCGCCCGTCTCGGCATCAAAGAGGGCGAGGGCTGCGGTCGAGAAATTCTGAAAGATGAGTTTGAGCCGTTCACGCTCCTCTTCCATTTCGCGCCAGCGCTGTTCTGTCTCGTCGAGCGTGTAAATGATCACGCCATCAACTTTGCCGTTGGCATCATGCGATGGCACGATGGTATAGGTAAAATAGTATTCTTGACGCCCGACTTGCGGATTGGGCAGATGGGTGAGCATGCGCGGTGTGGTGAGCACCATATCGAGGCGATAGGCATCTCTAGCCCTGTGAACAATCTCCACGCCGGATTCCCAGAAGAGATCGAGCACCTCATCAAGCGGGCGTCCCTGGACGGCACGCGCATCGAGCAGGCGAGCATAGCGAGGATTGTACGCCTCCACGATCAGAGTCGGGCCGCGCAGCACGAGGATATAGAATGGGGCTAACTCAACCATTTCAGAAAGGCGGCGACGCTCGCTTTCGAGAATAGAGGTCAACTCCTGTAGCTCGCCAGTGCGGGCGCGCAGCTCGTCATTGGTCGTTTCTAGCTCTTCGTTAGTCGCCTGTAGCTCTTCGTTATTGGTTTCTAGCTCTTCGTTGGTCGCCTGTAGCTCTTCGTTGGTCGTCTCGAACTCTTCAATACTGGCCTGCAACTCCTCATGGGTTAGCACCAGTTCTTCGTTCGAGACCTGTAGCTCTTCGTTAGCATCGATGAGTTCTTTATTCATTTCGCTCAGCCGCTTGTTCGCGGTGCTCAGTTCGTTCATTAGCTGTGTCTGTTCAGCCTGGACGGTTTCGAGTTGCTGGCGCACCTGGACCTGTTGCGTTACATCGGTGACACAGATCGTCGCCAGGTCAGGACTACCGTTCTCAAGCTGCATAAAAGAGATGGAGAGGCTAATATAGCGCCCGTTGCCGCCCGCAGAGGCATCCAGTTCGATTTCAGGTAGTTGGGTCGTGCTACGGTCACGAAAGGCGCTATCGATGGCAGCTCTGCTCTCATAATAAGGGATGCCACGCACGGCATGCAGAAAATCCTGTTCAGCAGCCACATGGCGCAGACCCAACAAGCGGCGGGCGGCACCATTGGCGGTCAGGATACGATAGGTGCGGTCGATAACAACAACACCGATGGGCAGGAAACGCAGAAGCAATTCATTAAAGCGATGCAACTGCCCAATTTCGAGAGATGGGGCTGGCGGTTCCTGATCCACAGGTTGTTTTCCTATCGTTCTATGTTGACGATTTATGGCCGCTCCCTCCAGACGTGGAGCGTTCATATCTACATTCATGAGTGTCTGGCGGCGCATTGAGGGGAGGGCGTTGCCAGTGCAGCGATAGACTTTCCATTGTTTGTTGACAAGCTCATAAAACGATTGTATTGAGCGCACCGTCTCGGCCTTCCCCAGGAAGAGATAGCCAGAAGGCGAGAGCGAGAAGGCAAACTGATTGAGGACGTATTCCTGCAATTCAGGCGTAAAATAGATGAGCACATTGCGACAGAGCGCCAGATCGATTCTAGGGAAGGGAGCGCTTCTGCTGAGATCCTGCTGACCAAAGATAATCATCTGGCGCAACGTTTTCGAGATGCGATAGCCATGATCGACGCGTTCAAAAAAGCGGTCACGATATTCAGTGGGCATGCCTTTGAGCATACTATCAGAATAAAGGCCACGCCGGGCAAAGTTGATGGCGGCCTCGTCGAGATCGGTCGCGAAGATCTTCACGCTCCATTCGGGCAGTTCTGCCCCGAGCAGATCGGTGATCAGCATGGCGAGGGAATAGGGTTCTTCGCCGGTGGCGCACCCGGCAGCCCAAAAGCGCAAAACGCGGTCTCGGCCACGCGCAGTGGCAATCAACGTGGGCATGATCTCATTCTTCAAATAGGCAAACGCCTCACGGTCTCGGAAGAACTGCGTGACATTAATGAGAAAGGCCTTGACGAGCTGGCCGACCTCTTCGGGAGAGTTTTTGAGATACTCGGCATATTCGCGCATGCTGCGGTTGTGCGTCACGGTCATGCGACGACCGATACGACGTAAGATGGTCGAAGTTTTATAGGGGCGGAAATCGATGCTGGCCTGACGACTAACCAATCCGAGTATTTCACGCAAGACATCCTCGGTTCGTTCTTCTGTTTGTGGAATATTGACTCCCGTCAGTAAATCATAGAGCAAAGGCCCGATCTGATCGATATTGACCTCAAAATCGACAACAGTTGGCGGCAAGGCCAGAGGCATAGAAGGATAGCGAGCAGTTTGTGGATCTTGCACAATAACGATCCCTCCAGCATTTTTCACATCAACCGCGCCAACTGCCCCATCTGAGCCGGAGCCGGTCAGGATCACGGCGATTAAATGATCGCCATAGGATTCTGAGGCGGTAGAAAGCAGCGTATCGACAGACGGCCTGGGACGTTTGGCCCGATCATCACGCACCTCGACCTGATGATCGCGAATGCTGACGTGGCGATTGGAAGGAACCACATAGATATACCCATTTTGCATTTGCGTGCTGGACATGACAACCTCAACGGGCAGGCGGGTGCGTCGTTGCAGGATCATATCAAGCGTGCTGGGATGGGAGGGATCAAGATGCTGGGCCAGAACGATAGGTGCCGGAAAATCCAGGGGCAAAGTCCCTACGAAAATAGAAAGGGCCTCAACACCGCCAGCGGAAGAGCCGACAACAACCAGATCGCCAGGAACAGCATCGACCTTCTCAACGTCGTTCTCGCTCATACTCATAAATATGGTCCAGCTTCTTCTATCAGATTCCAGCAAAAATAAGGCAAAACAGCACGTTACTACTATATGCCTGTTTGTAAGTAGTGTCAATATTTTCCCTTGCTCTAACAGGGCTTTCCAGTTCTCCGCTCAAAGGGGTGCAGGGGTCTCCCTGCCGGGGCCTGGGGCGTCCCCAGTTTCCTTCCCTCCTTCGCGCGCCGCCTGCGGCGGCGCGCAAAAGAGAAGAAAAAAGGTTTTTGCGGGGACACCCCGCACCCCGGCAAAGGGCTGCCGCCCTCTGCACTCCTGCTAGATGGGAGAATTGGAAAGCCCTGCTTGCTCTAACACCTCGGTCGTAGTCGAGCGATTGACTACGACCGGGGGAGTGTCAATGTTTTCTTTATTCGATGAAGTGTATCTCAGGAGGGCGTCTCCGGGTCCACTTCGTCTCCTCCTTCGTCTACCAGAGCGAAAGGTTCTCGCGTCCCTTGCATCAAGATACGCCTCAAGAGGATAGCGTGTTCTTCTGCATCACGCCACTGCATTTCATAGCGCTGTGCCAGCCAGGAGCGCTCGTTCTCCTGAGCCTGAAGAGCTAGGCGGCGCATCAGGCTCACCTTCTCTTCCAGCGTCTTTAAAGCGGCCCACAGCGCATGTTCCAGTTGTTCGGATTGCTCAGCCAGCACGCTTTCGGGAGAGAAGGCATGCCCGGTGCGACAACGGAAGTGCAGAAGATTGCCATCCTGAGTCTCCCAGAGGACGCCGCCGCATTCCGGGCAAGAGTAGACCGAAGGTTTTCCTATTTGTTCATGCTCATTCAGCGCATTTGTTTCCATCGCCGCGATCCTTATTTCACGTTGCAGATCTTCAGGTGGCGGAGAGAGCTGCAAGGTTTGCACAGGTTCATGAGCTAAGCGTGTCAGGAGAGGGCCAATCTCTGCCAGAGGGAGGCGATAATCGACAGGCACATGTTCTATAGCACTCAGTGGCATACTAGGATAGAGCGCCTCATCAGGATCTTGCACGACAGCGATGCCGCCACGTTGCTTAATCGCCAACAAGCCGGAAGTTCCATCGTCGAGCGCTCCCGTCAGCACAACGCCTGTACCGCGTGGACCATAGGAGTAGGCGAGAGAGCGGAAGAGAGGGTCAATGGCAGGACGATGGCGATTCTCTTTGGGTCCACGCGTCACGCAGAGAGAGCCACGTTCAATCAGCAGATGATGGTCTGGGGGAGCGACGTAGACATGCCCGTAGGCGATCTTTACCCCATCTTCTGGTTGCAGAACAATCAAAGGGCAGATACGATTTAAGATATCAGGCAACAGACTGGGACTCTGAGCAGGGATGTGGAGCACAACAAAAAGCGCTGCCGGTAGATCTTTGGGCAATGTTCGCAAAATCGCGATAAGAGCCTCAACGCCTCCCGCCGAAGCACCAAGAGCAATCATATCATGTCCAGTCATATGGCTCTCTTTGTTCATGCTATTTTCTCCTTCCTACACCTCCTTCTTGTATACGCTTTATGTAATCAAAACGTGCCAGAGTTCATAAGGCAAGAAATTTCAGGAAGAAATCTTCTAGCACAATTGCCTTATCGGCTTGACGCATTTCTTAACCAGCAGTACACTCACGAAAGTAGAAAATAGTTGTTCTTTTTACTTCAGTATGTGGAACAAGAAGTCTTGCAACAGGGCAGAGTTTCCGAAAGAGATCACATTCTGTATTCTGTATTCTTGGGGGCAGAGAGGATCGGAAGCATGCAATCTTTATTGGGAGAACATATCCGTCACCTTCGGCGAGAGCGCAGTCTGACGCAAACCGAACTGGGAGGAAAGCAGTATTCAAAATCATATGTTAGCGCGATGGAGCGAGGCAGTATCACACCCTCGCATGAGGCATTGCGTTTTTTTGCCGAACAGCTTGCTCAACCTGTTGATCTTTTTGAACAGTTGTTACAGCAAAAAGCGGAACATGGCGATTCTTCTCTAGTGCTGGAGCAAGACAAGAAGGAATATCTCCACGAGGCACAACAAGAAGTAACCGCTCTCTTCAACTTCATCCTGTCCGACGCCAATCCCTCGACGATCTCGCTGGCACGTGAAATGCTGATGCAGGCAAATGAGCAGCAGGAGGCATCGCACGCGATTCGACAGGCACGAATGGCTTTTTTACGAGGTTTGATTGCGCAGGGCAAGGGAGACCTTACGAGTTCACGGCCATACTTTGAATATGCACTGGTCCTTGCGCCCGAACACCAGCAGGCCCCGATCCTTGATGCGCTGGGCACGAATTATTACCTTGAGCAGAGTTATATCCAGGCCCTCTCCTATCATCAAAGAGCGCGGCAGACCTTACAACAGTCCCCAGTTGAGGAACAGCACTCGGATTTGCCGATGCTGATCGAGTTGCATTGCGGGCACGATTACTGTGTGCTGGCGCAGCATGAGCAGGCACGCAACCACTATGAATACGCCCAGCAACACCTACGCTCCACCCATCATCTGCTGCTGGCGGCACAACTCTATCTGGGCCTGGGCTATTGCACCTATGCGGCTCTCTATCGCGTTCAGGATATTACAGAGGAGCGGCGACAGACAGTAGAAGCATATGAGCAAACCTATCAACGAGCGATCAGCTTTTTACTTCAGAGCCGCGCTCTCTATCAGGCCAGCCACGACACAGCAGGCGTGGGGCGCGTTCGGCTGATGCAGGCGATGATCTTGCTCGATTATAGCGCATGGCAGCGGCGATATACAGTGGAACGGGCGAAAGAGAACGATACACGTCCAATCTTCAACAATACTGTCCTGCTCGATGATGCAGAGGAGCAGTGTTATCAGGTGTTCATGGAGTGGCAGGAGAACGATGTCAGCATGCCAGAGGAGAAAGAGCTTCTGCTCTATACGGCGCTGGCCTATCTTGTACGTTTGCGCATCCAGCGTGCGAAACAGGCGCGGATTGGCGGCAATGACAGCACCGGACAGCGCGAACTCGCCCGGGCCGCATCACTCTGTCAGCTAGTCCTGGATGCTATGAGCGACGAGCAGCGTCTCTGGCCCCTTTTGCAACAGGTGCAAGCGTTTCGGGGACCAGCACCACTTGCCACCTCGCCAGCCCTGCCATGTCTGACCGAGGAAACGCTCAAGAGTGAGCACAATCCACTTATTCAGGCAGAGGTCTATCAGGCAACCGGGCAACTGGCGCAGGAGATAGCGAAAACGGCATCCGAAGAGGGCTTCATCAGCAGTTGTTATCGACAGGCTGACCGTTGCTGGCATCTAACCCTTTCGCAGCTGCGCCGCCTCCCCACCAGCCCTCAATGTGATACAGGTTATCTTATCCGTGCTTATCACTGCTACATCAACACTTTACGGGAGCGTGTAGGGACGAACCCGGATCTCAAGGAAGAACTCTATCCCGTACTGCTCAGCTTATTGGAAGATGTGCTGAGTTTCGCGCAGAATAGTATTCAATTAAAGGATCTTGCATAGCTCAAGCATCGAGAAAACGTTTCAACCAGTCCAGGCTTGATTCGATCCATGCAGGGGCAAGCGCGAGATTCTCGGGCGTATCCAGGCGTAAGAGATAGTTGACACGTTTTATCAAGCGTTGGGCGGTAAAGACATTGAGCCACTCTTCGTAGCGTGGAGGAAGCGCACGCATTCGTGTGTAGCCCTCAAAGAAGGCAGCTCGCAGCACATCCTCATCGGGTCGGGCCATCACACCAGAGAGCGTGATCGCCATGTCGAAGAGATAGTGGTTCCAGCAACAATCCTCAAAATCGATGGCCCGCACCTCGTCTTTATAGAAGAGATAATTCGTTTGCTGAAGATCAAAGTGAACCAACCCATAGTGAGCCGCATCGCGGGGCATCGCACGCATAGTCACGCCGACCTTCTCGGCGCAGGCAGTAAAGATTGCCTGCGCATCTTCCGAGAGCTTATGCCTGGCGACAAATTCGGGATCGAGCACCGTATTTTTATCAAATATCCACTGCCAGTGCCAGTGCGGACGATCAAAAGAGGGAGGAGGGGTAAATTTTTCGGCGTGCTGATGGAGGCGAGCCATAAACATACCGACGCGCTCCATTTTGGTTGGCGTCAGGCCGCTATCGACGAAGCGACCATTGACCCAGCGAAAGACGACGCAATGTGCCACCTCCGGGATGCCCTCCACCGCAACCTCGGTCACTAGCGAGCCATCACGGGCAGGGACAGGCTCCGGCACCACCAGCTCTGTCTCTTTACGCAACGCCGATAGCCAGAGCAGCTCGGAAACAACCTGATTTTCGGGCGGGAAAGAAGTTGTGTAGAGCCGCAACATGTAGCGCGATTTTTCCACGCGATCCAGTTCCTCGCCAGCCAGATCCTCTATTTTTCTCGTGGCATGCACCTGAAAAATCGTGTTGCTGCGGTGGGTTAGCAGGGAGAGGCGTCCATTGCCCAGGTCATAATAAGTCAGTGCAGCCTCCGCCAGCTCGCGTGCTCGGCGAATCTGTCCACTATAGCTCAGTTGGGTAAATGTCTCCATCACCATCTTCATCCTATTCGATTTCTATGCGACACATCAATGAAACGAGAATCGCTCATCGTCGATAGTAGGGGCGATGGCTTGTCCTCGCCCACGTTGCTCATTTTGTGTCTTATGAACCAGGGCGAGGACAAGCCATCGCCCCTACTATCGACGAGCACACCCCGGAAGGTTTTGTGGATACACCACAATTATCCGCTCAAGCCCCGTGAGTAGAAATACAAATATATCCATTTTTGCCACAGTATACACCACTAAAGCCACACCCCGAAAGCCCTGATCACTGGTTGAACAGGATTTCTTCTATTCTAAGAGTCGAGAGCCTGTAATTGAGCTGACAACGTTGTCCTCAAGGAAGTGGTATACTAAAAAGATATCGTTATCTTATTTTCAGGGAGAGTCTTTCGTGATTCACAAAAACCGTTGGACGGTACAGAAGATCGAGCAGCGTTTGCAGCTCATTGAGCCGCTGGTCTATCGGCGACGCCATCCATTGTCACCCTTCGCCTATACAGAGCTTGCCAGCCCGGACGCAGCGCCACTCATCGGCGACGACGTAGATGATAACAACTGGCAGATCATCGGTCCCGACACCTATTGGGGAACGTGGCGGACCGATTTTATGATGCGCGGCCATTTCCAGATCCCGGCGGATTGGGATCGGAACGGCACCTTTGCCCTCTATTTGCCGCTGGGCGATGCCGGGGATTTCATTCATCCCGAAGCATTGGTCTATATCGATGGCGTCTCTTATGCGGCCTGTGATCGCTATCACCATGAAGTACACTTACAACAGAAATGGCACGATGGGCGCGAGCATGCGCTGGCCCTGCATGGCTGGACCGGCCTGGGTGGAGGCATGGGAGAAGCATCGAGCGGACATCTGTTAATGCGGCAATGCGAGGTGGTGCAGATCGATGAGCCGACACGAGCATTTATCGCAACGGCCAGAGTCGCGCTAGGGGCTGCGAAAACGTTGAAGGATGAGACACCGGCGCGAGGCCAGTTGTTGCACGCGCTCAACGAGGCGTTTATCGCGCTGGATACCAGCGAACCCTTCGGCGAGGGCTTCTATGCAAGCGTGGAACAGGCACACGAGATCTTAAAAGCGGGCATTGCTCACGCAGGCGCTCCCCTGAATATCGAGGTCATCGGCACGGGACACGCGCATATCGATGTGGCCTGGCTCTGGACGCTGGGGCAGACAAGGCGCAAAGCGGGGCGCACCTTCCACACGGTCAACAGCCTGATGGAACAGTACCCGGAATATCATTTCACGCAGAGCCAGCCACAACTGTACGACTATATCCGCCAGGATTATCCAGAGCTATTCGAGACCATCAAGCAGCGCGTGGCAGAGGGGCGTTGGGAGCTGATCGGCGGCATGTGGGTTGAAGCTGATTGTAACCTGAGCGGCGCGGAGTCGCTGGCACGTCAGTTCTTACTGGGCCGCAACTTCTTCCATGAGCATTTTCCCGACATTGAGGATTCGCCGGTGCTCTGGTTGCCCGATGTCTTCGGCTATGCCTGGGCCTTGCCGCAATTGATCAAGCAGGCTGGGCTGGAATACTTCTTCACCATCAAGATTGGTTGGAGCCAGTATAACCGCCTGCCCTACGATAGCTTCTGGTGGCAGGGACTGGACGGGACGCGCGTGCTGACACACTTTAGCACGACACCCGAACAGAGCGCCTACGCCAGCACCTACAATGCGCTGGCAACGCCCGAGCAGTTGTACGGCACCTGGACGAACTTCCAGCAGAAAGACCTGGGGCGCGGTCTGGAGAATCCACCGCTGCTAATGGCGTTTGGGCATGGCGATGGCGGCGGCGGTCCGACGCGCGAGATGATCGAAAATATTCGCGAAATGGAGGCGCTACCAGCCTTCCCACGCATGCGCCAGGGGGATGTGACCTCGTTCTTCCGTCAGCTTGAGAAGACGAGCGAGGAGCATTTGCCGACCTGGAACGGTGAGCTGTATCTCGAATATCATCGCGGCACCTACACCACGCAGAGCCGCAATAAGCGTGCCAACCGCAAGAGCGAATTTTTGCTGCACGATGCTGAGTTCCTGGCGGCGCTGGCGGCCCGGCTTGACGGACAGTACAGCTATCCAACGGAGAGCCTGCGCCATGCCTGGGAGCTGGTCTGTCTCAATCAGTTCCACGACATTATTCCTGGCAGCAGCATCAACGCCGTCTACGTTGAGTCGCAGAAGCAGTACGGAGAGATTGCGGAGATCGGGACGAGCGTGCGAGATGGAGCGTTGCAGAGCATTGCGGCGCGCGTTGGCGGCGATCTGCTGGTGGTCAATCCGATCTCCTTTGAGCGTGCAGATCTGGCACTCTGGTCGGGCAAGCTGGCGGCGGGTCAGCATCTCACCAATAGCGCGACCAACGAGCCGGTCTACACGCAGGAAACCGCAGATGGCACGCTGATTGCGCTGGAAGCGGCGGCATCGAGCGTCAATGCGTTGAACGTTGCGGCAGGCGATGCAGTGGCGGCGGCGGAGACAGGACTGGTTGCCACGTCCTCGCTGCTGGAAAACCGCTATGTGCGGATCGAGTTCAACGCGGACGGCGATATTGCGCGCATTTACGATAAAGAGGGCCAGCGCGAGGTGTTGCCAGAGGGGAGGCTTGCCAACCAGTTCCAGGCGTTTGAGGATCGTCCGATGTTCTGGGATGCCTGGGATGTGGATATCTTTTATGATGACAAGCAATGGCTGGCAGAGCCTGCAACCTCGATTCGCGTTGTCGAGAGCGGCCCGTTGCGAGCAACGCTGGAAATCGAGCGGCGCATCCTGCACAGCAGTTACACACAGCACATCTCGTTGCAGTACAACAGTCCGCTCCTGGACATCGACACGACGATTGATTGGCGCGAGCGACATGTGTTGCTCAAGGTGGCCTTCCCGGTCGAGGTGTTGACGCCGACCGCGACGTATGACATCCAGTGGGGCAATGTGCAGCGACCGACGCATCGCAATACGAGCTGGGATTGGGCGCGCTTCGAGACCTGTGCGCACAAGTGGGTTGATCTCAGCGAGGGCGATTACGGGGTGAGCGTGCTGAACGATTGCAAATATGGGCACGATATCCGCGACAACGTAATACGGATCAGCCTGTTGCGCAGTCCAACAATGCCCGATCCCGAAGCGGACCAGGGCGAGCAGCGTTTCAGCTATAGCATTTTGCCACATCAGGGAAGCTGGAACGAGCAGACGATAGCTGCCGCCTATGCGCTGAACGATCCATTGCTGGTCTATCAACCAGCTGAGGCGCGTGCTGCCGAGCCGCAAACTGCTACATCGTTTATCAGTGTGAGCCGACCCAATATCGTGATCGAGACGATCAAGCAGGCGGAGGACGGCAACGGGGTGATCGTGCGGTTGTATGAGAGTCAGCGCCAGCGCGGACCCGTCACGCTCTCGACCGGCTTTGCGCTGGCAGGTGCGCACCGCACGAACCTGTTAGAGCAGAACGAGGAGGAGCTAGCGGCTGATGGGCAACAGGTTACTTTCTCTGTGCGACCATACGAGATCGTGACGCTGCGGCTACTCCCGGCGTAATGTTCAGGGAGGCACGAGTGAACCTATGAGGCTTCCCTGATTTTGAAACGTCTATCCGGTAAAGTTTTCGTAGTGGAGCGATTTATCGCGGGGGGGCCTGTCATCGGTCCCCCCCCGCGATAAATCGCTCCACTACGAAAGAGATTCCCACTTCCGAAAGGAAATTTCATCATAGAGCTTGGCAGCACACATTATTGATCGTTGAGCAGTTTATAGACAACATCTCCGTTGGGAGCTGTAAGGATCAGGTGAAACAACTGCTGAAGTTTAGCTGGATCATCAATCTGAGCCAGTTGACGTTCCGCCAGGTCCAGCAGGCCGGGAAAATGAGCGGAGACCACCGCGAGCGTTGTAGTGCGCAACGTCTTTATCTCGCCTTTTTCGATCCCTTTTTCGATCCCTTTTTCGATCCCCTGTTCGATCCCCTGTTCGATCCCCTGTTCGATCCCCTGTTGTAAGCCCTTTTTTATGGCCTCTGCCGTAATAGCTTGCACTTTAGGATCTTCATCCCAAATTCGCTCGAACATGCTCAACCTCCTGTAGATTGTATCTTTCGCTTCAACGGACATCGCGCCGGAGCGACGCATGAGTATTTCCATCCAGATCAGTTCCTGGGAAAGCTTGGTCTGATCTCCCCTATAATTATCCTCCATTTCTTGTATAGCACGCAAGATCAATGGTGCATCAGCACTTTCCATTGTTGGCAGCAACACATACATGGCGAGATCGTGATCGCGCACATATTGATGAGCGTCGAGTTCCCACAACGCTAGCGTGCGGAAATGAAAAGTCAGCAGATCGTCGTCGCCGCTTTTGATGCACAAAGGCGAAATTGGCATGGTAGCTTTAAAAGGATAGATGATGATCGAGATCACTGGAAGTTTGTGCTTCTGGTAGATGACAGCGTTATAGGTCAGCAGGCGTGCGGCCATCTCCTCGTCGGCATCGCTTGACTCGAACTCGATATGAAGAATGTGCTGCACATTGCGATACCAAACTAAGTAGACCCTATCGGCTCGCATAGTAGGACGAATAATCTCGATATCGAGTTCGCGCTCGAATACAACACCTGGACACAGACAGGGCAGTATTTCGGCGGCGTGTTCCTGCACAAGCGATTTCAAGGAGGTATCGTATCTCTGATGGCGTTTATATGAATCTTCTGGCATGTGGTGTTCCCTTACTATCCCAACAGCATCATTGTTCCAGTATAGCACAACCAGATATACAATGCAACAGATGATTTTTAGAAGAGTATTTATTATATAACAGTTATTTAATACTGAATAACAACATCACAGCAACGCGGTGAGGAGTGCAGGTTGAGGCTTCTTCCTGCTCCCTGCCCTTAAAAATGCGAATGGCTGATAAATTTTGCGCTCCGGCAGTCCTGACTATGAGCCTCCCCAGGACACGCGGGTCTTTAATCGCTCTCAGGAATCGGCGGGGGCGTCTCGTGAAGGCGGTGGCCCATCGGTCGGTCAGTACGAACAAATACAGGTTTGCCATAGAGCGCTACTATTTCAGGATGGTATGGATCGTGTGACGGTAGAAAGCCATAGCCACTTGGCTTACTCGCTATGGACATATTTCCACTCTCATCAATGACTACTTTTCCTATATGATTAGGCGCATAGCGCCAAAGTTCATCTGGATGATCATAAGGATTGGATGGATAGTGTTTTGGCTCATAGTAGAATACTGCCTCGCTGTTCTTTGCCTCGTCTTGCTTAATAGCGTAATATTTATGATCTCTTATAATAGTCTGGACTTGCTCGTCCTCACCAATATTTCCTTGTCGATCAATGAATACATCAGCATGGCAGTTGTATCCTGGCGTTGGATCCTCTAGAGGGGGATGACTTGGGAACTTTCTCATATGTTCTTCTCTCGACCCTGTTTCGTTGCTGCTCTTGCTCTAGAGCCACGTGCAATTTCATCACATCTAGCGCGCTGCTCTTATCAGAACCAGGAGTGGTGAGTCGGGTGCTCTTATCAGAGCCAGGAGTAAAAAGCCAGGTATCCCCACTAGAGCCAGGGGTGGAAGGTTGGGTATCCTTATCTAAACTAGAAGTAGAATGAAAAACATCATTGAACTTCACCATAAACATGCATCCTTTCCAAGCCATGACTAACATGATGAATTTCCAGGTATCTCATGCAAGTATAGCTGATACGGATTTAAATGGAAAGATGGAAAAAGCTCAAAGACTCGTTGATTTCCGCAACTAAAGCACAGTTTGGGTATTCTCGTAGCTTTTGAGCATGCTGGACCAGGGATGCAACCGCCGCACAATCCCTTCTGGCACCAGCACAGCTCGTGCCAGCATCGGGGCAAGATGGTTGCGTGCCCATAGACCGAGCGGTGTTCCGGGGATCAGGAAGTCAGCGCCCGATTGCAGCTTCTTCTGCTCCTTCTCGACATATGGCTTGAAAGCCTGCTCATAGCGCTGAAATGCGGCTCGGCAATCGTCAGGAGTGGCGCTCAGTTCTCCGGCCAGGATATACGCTCCGATCATGGCAAGCGTCGAACCGTAGCCAGTCAGGAGCGCGGGACAGTAGGCAGCATCTCCCAGCAGCACGATGCGGCCACGATGCCAGGTCTCCATGCGAATCTGGCTCACTGAATCGAAGTAGAGATCGGGAGTGGTTTGCAACTGCTCAAGCAGCTTCGGCACTTCCCATTGCTGATCCGCAAAGATGCTGGCAAGCAGGCGCTTTTGCTCTTCGCGATTGTGGCGGTCGTAGCGCAACTTCTGCGGCTGCTTCCAGATAAACATAGCGCCAGCGACCCCGTCTCCCTTTGGACTGCGAACATAGACCTGTTTCCCTGGCACGCCATTGACCAGAATCGTTGCGCGGTCAAGCTTCAGGTAATTGTCGATGCCGAACACGCTCACCTGATAGCTGCTATAATGCTCGAATTGTGCTTCATCGCCAAAAGCCAGTGCTCGCACCTGAGAATGCAGGCCATCGGCCCCAACAACCAGATCAAAGCGGCGCGGGCTGGTATGCTCAAACGTTATCTCCACGCCCTCCTCGCTCTCCGTAAAGGTCTGAATGGAATCGCTAAAAATGTACTCAACATCGTCTTTCGTCTGCTCATAGAGTACACACGCCAGATCGCCGCGCATAATCTCAACCCAGAAACGCTCAAGTTCGGTTGATTTGGTCAAGCCCTGCACGTTCACCTCGTTGATAGGTTGATGATGCGCACCGACAAACACAAGTTTCCCCAGCGTCGTCTGTTCCCGCTGCAAGCGCGGCCAGATGCCCATACGCATCGCAACTTCTGCCGCCTCATAACGCACATCTATCGGATAACCACCGGCCCGAATCTGTGGCGCACGCTCAACCACTGTCGGCTCAAATCCAAAGCGTTTGAGCCAGTATGCTAGAGTTGGCCCTGCAACGCTAGCGCCCGATATGAGGACTTGCTTCTTTGTGTTGCTCATTGCTACTCTCCTCCTTCTTCGTGAGAACGAAAATGCATTTTTGAATGAATATCCAGGCAATTGAATATGCATTCATCCACTATATACCATGAGCAAACGCAACTGTCAATATGTTTCCCCCTATGAGTCATCCTGGAGTGTCATAGTATGAGAGAACGCCGGGACGGTTCTTCTCGCAGCAAAGCTGCTCGGCTGTTGTTGGAGTGTGGAGGGTGGCGTGAGGTGGGCGCAGCCCATCTCACGCCACCCTCCACACTCCAACAACAGCGAAGCGCCGAAAGCGCTGAGCTGTCGGAATGCAGAAGCACCTTGGGCCATAGCAAAAAAGTTCGGGATGACTCATGGGAAAAGAAAGCAATGGAGCTTTCTCTCTATTTTATTTTCGTCTGAAACGAAAAGAAACACAATTAGGGGAAAGCGACAACCACAAGGGATTGTCGCTACCCTTTGAAAGCGGGGCGTGCGAGTTCCACAGATAATAATTAGAGAATAAAAAGTGATACTGAGTGAGACCGCCTGTGCAGCGTCTTCCCATCGATCAAGGGTAATAGCAAGTATCTCTTGACAAATAGCATTTTTTCATGTTATCTTTTTAAAAGAATTTGAAATTAAATGAAATAAAATCCTATATATCCTTCGCGCTGCACCTCTTCATTAAAAATAAGCATATAAGGTCTACCGTCACACACATCCCGCGAGGAAGGGGGAACCATGACGCAACCTTCAGAACCCATCGCCGAACTCATCGATATTTCCAAACAGTTTGGCACCACCCAGGCTTTGCGCGGCGTCGATCTGGCACTCTATCCAGGCGAGATCCATGCGTTAGTGGGAGAAAACGGCGCGGGCAAAAGTACGCTCGTGAAGCTGCTGGGCGGCATCCATCGTCCCGACACAGGTATCATCCGTATCAACGGTACGGAAACCGAACTGCATAGTCCGGCGCAGTCTCAGCATCTCGGCATCGCGGTCATTCATCAGGAACCCACGCTCTTTCCAGATCTCAACGTCGCCGAAAACGTCTTTATGGGCCGCCATCCCCGCGATCGCTTTGGGCGCGTGGACTGGAAGCAGATGTATCAGGAAGTGGAGCGGCTGCTGGCCTCGCTCGACGTACATTTGAGCGTCTATGCCCCGGTGCGTGGACTACCAGTGGCCGATCAGCAGCTTGTCGAGATCGCCAAAGCCCTCTCGCTTGATGCCCGTATCCTGATTATGGATGAGCCAACAGCCGCACTCTCCCCACATGAGGTGGAGAAGCTTTTCACCATCACCAAGCAACTCCGTCAGCGTGGAGTCGCGATCCTCTTTGTCAGCCACCGCCTGGAGGAGATCGCAGAACTGGCCGACAAGCTCACTATCATGCGCGATGGTGTTCGCGTCATCACCGCTCCAGCCTCCGAACTTACCTCTGAAGAGATTATTCGCCACATGGTCGGGCGCGAACTTACCTCGCTCTTCCCCAAAGGCGAGGCCCAGATAGGCGAGATCGTGCTTGAGGTTCGGCATCTGACGCGTAAGGGTGTGTTCCGCGATGTCAGCTTCCAGCTACGGCACGGCGAAATTCTCGGCTTCTCCGGGCTGGTCGGAGCCGGGCGCACAGAGGTTGCGCGCGTGCTGTTTGGCATCGACCGGGCCGATGAGGGCGAGATTCTCATTGACAATCAGCCGGTGCGTATCTCTTCGCCGAAAGCCGCGATGCGACACGGCCTGGCCTACGTGCCCGAAGATCGCCGCCAGCAAGGGCTGGTCATGGATTTCACGATTGCCGCCAACATGACACTGCCTATCGTGCGGCAGGTCAGCAAAATCGGTGGCGTGGATCGTCAGCGCGAACACAGCATCGCCACGAACTACTCACAGCAGTTGCGGATTCGCTCGACTGGCATTCAACAGCTCGTCAAGGCGCTTTCGGGCGGCAATCAGCAGAAAGTCGTGCTGGCGAAGTGGCTCATCACCAATCCCTCGATCCTCATTCTCGACGAGCCAACGCGCGGCATCGATATCGGCGCAAAGGCCGAGGTCCATCGTATTATTTCCGAGCTTGCCGCAAAGGGGCTGGCTATTATCCTTATCTCCAGCGAACTGCCTGAAGTGCTGGCAATGTCTGATCGCGTGCTGGTCATGCATGAAGGACACGTCACCGGCATCTTTGAGCGCGATGAGGCAGATCAGGAGCGCGTAATGTTTGCAGCAACCGGGCAAACCAATAGGGAAAAATAGAGTATGACGACCACAAGTAAAGGGTTGGAAAAGGCACCAATCCCACCACGAAGCAGCCAGAGCCGGCTGGTCGGGTCAGTGAGCAGAATTCGTGAACTTGGATTATTTATCGTCCTTATCCTGATCGTTGCCATTGTCAGCATTCAGGTGCCACGCTTTCTCTCGCCATCGAACATCGAACAGATCCTCCTTTCGATCGCAATTCTGGCGATTGTGGCGGTTGGAGAAACTCTGGTGGTGCTGACGCGCAACGTTGATCTCTCCGTTGGCTCAATGGTTGGCCTCACCGCGTTTTTCGTCGCCAATCTCTTCAAGCAGCAGCCCGGCACCAACCTGGTGCTTGCTATCCTGTTAGGATGTGCAGTGGGCCTTGTGCTAGGGGCCATCAACGGGCTGATCGTCACGGTCGGGCGCGTTCCCGCCATCATTGTTACACTGGGCACGCTCTATGTGTATCGCGGCTTGGATTTCGTGATTGCTGGCGGCTCGCAGGTCAGCGCCTCCGATGTACCGGACAGCTTTCTCAATCTGGCAACGGCGCGCATCGGGCTGTTCGGGGTAGGCGTCCCGGCCCTGATTATCTTTGCTGCCGCCATCGCCCTGATCTTCGCCTATCTGCTCCATTCTACACGCAGCGGTCGCCAGCTCTACGCCATCGGTAGCAATCCCGAAGCAGCGCGGCTCGTTGGTATTCGCAGCGATCTGTTAGTCTTTGGCACATTCATGCTGTCGGGCCTGCTCTGCGGCTTCGCGGGCGTCCTCTGGGGCGCGAGGTTTGCGACGGTGGATGCGACGGCGGCGACCGGACTCGAACTTCAGGTTGTTGCTGCTGTTGTGGTGGGAGGTGTGAATATCTTCGGCGGTTCGGGCACCATCATTGGAGCAATGTTGGGCGCAATCGTGCTGGGAACCATCGATGATGCGCTCAATCTGCTCAAGCTCTCGCAGTTCTGGCTTCAGGCCATCGATGGGGCCGCTATCCTGGTCGCCGTCACGCTCGATTCTTTCATCACCCGCTGGTTGCAGCGCACACTGGTTGTCAGGAGGCAGAGATGATCAAAGAGCGAGCAAAAGCGCTGGTAAACTCGTGGGATGCTTTTCTGGTTGTCCTGCTGCTGCTTGCCATTGTTTATGGCAGCTTCCGCTCACCCTATTTTCTCACGGCCTTCAACTTCTCCGCGCTCACCCGCGACCTGATGGAGAAGGCGATTATGGCCCTACCCATGACGCTGATCATCATTGCGGGCGAGATCGATCTCTCGGTTGCCTCTGTGCTGGGTTTGACAAGTGTGCTGCTCGGCGTCCTCTGGAATGCGGGCATCCCGCTCTGGTTGTGTATCGTAATCGCGCTGCTCGTCGGGGCCATAGCGGGATTGCTCAACGGGCTACTGGTGACACGGCTGGGGCTACCCTCACTGGTGGTCACGCTGGGAACGCTGGCGCTGTATCGCGGACTGGCGTATGTCATCATCGGCGATCAGGCCGTCAGCAGTTTTCCCGCCGACTTCACATCGTTTGGCTTTGGTAGTGTGCCGGGAACGCTGATCCCCTGGCCGTTCGTAGTCTTTGTTATTTTAGCGCTGCTCTTTCTCGCGCTCCTGCATCGCAGTTGGGTTGGTCGACAGATCTATGCGATTGGCAACAATCAGGAGGCAGCGCGGTTCGCGGGCATCCATGTTGCGCGGATCAAGCTGCTGCTCTTCGTCCTCTCTGGCCTGCTGGCGGCGCTTGCAGGCATCGTTTTCACGTCCCGATTTGCCAGCGCGCGCCCGGACAATGCCCTCGGCTTTGAACTGGACGTGGTAACTATTGTGCTGTTAGGAGGTGTCAACATCTTTGGTGGTCGGGGGACGCTGATCGGCGTGATCCTGTCACTCTTTATCATAGGAGCATTGCGCAATGCTCTTGGCCTTACCAATATCAGTGGAGATATCCAGAACATCGTCGTCGGAATACTGCTGATCTTTTCGGTATTAGGGCCGAACGTGGTTCAGCGTATCCGAGAGGCGCTCGCTCGCAGGCAGATGGTCGCGGGTGGATCGCCCAAAAAAGTGTAAAGGAGAGGCAGATGAAAAAACTGTTTCACGCACTGGCACCTGGATTTATTATGCTGCTCGTATTTATTCTTGCCAGTTGTGGCGGTGGCAGCACTGGCGGCTCTTCAAGTGGAGGCAACAACTCCGGCGGCACGGGCGGAGGGCAACCGCTCAACATTACGTTTCTGCCCAAAGCGATTAACAATCCGTATTTCGATAGTGCGGCCAGCGGTGGCAAGAGCGCGGCTGGCGAACTGAAGGGCACGTTCAAGCAGGTTGGCCCCTCCAGTGCCAGCGCCTCCGAACAGGTGACGTGGATTACCAACCTGACACAGCAACATGTGAGCGCGATTGTCGTTTCTGCCAACGATCCAAATGCGCTGGCTCCCGCGCTCAAGCAGGCGATGTCGCAGGGCGTCAAAGTGGTGAGCTACGACTCGGACGTTGCCCCTGATGCGCGTCAGGTTTTCGTCAATCAGGCCAACGCCGAAGACATCGGGCGGACAGAAGTGCAGATCCTCGGCAAGCAGATCAACTATACGGGCCAGATCGCGATTCTGTCTGCCGCCAGCACCGCCACCAACCAGAACACCTGGATCAAGTACATGCAGGACGAGCTTTCCAAGCCGCAGTACAAAGGGATGAGCCTGGTCAAGACCGTGTACGGCAACGACGACGACCAGACAAGCTTCAATGATACATTGTCCCTGCTGCAAGCCTATCCCAACCTCAAAGGTATCATCTCGCCAACGACGGTTGGTATCGCGGCTGCTGCTCGTGCTATCGAATCAGTGAACAAGGGGGGTAAGGTCGCGCTGACCGGTCTGGGAACGCCCAATCAGATGCGCAAATATGTCAAAGATGGTACGGTCCAGCAATTCGCCCTCTGGGATCCTGGCAAGCTCGGCTATCTGGCTTACTATGCGGCGGCAGCGCTGGTACAGGGCAAGATTACCGGCAAAGAGGGGGATAGCTTCGACGCTGGCACGCTCGGCAAAAAGACGATTGGAGCCAACGGCGCGATCCTCTTAGGTCCGCCCACCATCTTTAGTAAAGACAACATCGATCAATTCAATTTCTAGTCTCACGGTCCTTCCCGCTGAAAACGGCGGATATGGTAGATGATCTGCCATATCCGCCGTTTTCATTGTATACGCACCTTTGGAGAATAGTGAAACGGCGGACCTTTACCACCGTTTGCTCACCGCATAAGCCACTCATTACCGCAGCACCTCTCTTCTCTTCATCTTAATCAGCGACAAAATGAGTAATATTACTCATGTATTTACCCTTTTTCTCGTTTATATTGGAAAGCCGCAGGAGAATAGTGAACGAACTGTTCTTCTCGCATATATCAGTTGTAAAACGTATAATGTACAAGGAGAAAGACTTCGTGAAAAAGTCTACAAAATATCTGGTTCTTGTTTGCACCCTGCTGCTGGCTCTGGGAGCCATCTTTGGCACCGTCGCGGTCCACACACACGCTGCTGCAAAGTCGGCGAACAACATCCACGAGGTGTCTTGTGACACGCAATCAGCCTTCTTGCGAATATTTACCAACAGTGATGGAGTGAGATGCTTTACCGATTCGGGTATAATCAGCAACATAACTATTGAGAATATTTATCGGATATGCTCTGGCAATAATAGAGTAACTTTCGATATAGACACGACTAATCCTGGATTTGGCGAAGGAGTCGTTGATGGTAGTCACGTCCGACTCGACCAATACGAGTGCAGAACGTTTACTGTACCGGCGAAAGTAACACTTCTTGAGATTATATAGATTCTAACGATCCCTCGATGGGATAAGGTAGATGACCTTTTCAAAAGAGATTTTCCCTCTTTTCTTCTTGAAGAGAGAAGTTTATCTATATATGTTTAAGGTAATAATTTAATGAGATCACAAAGTGCATTACTGGAGACTGCACTCCCGATCAGAGTATGCTGAAACAAAAAATTGCGGCCTTAGAAACCCGCCTGATTCAGGTCTATGAAGAGATCCATACAGCGGCTCCAGATGCCGACATTTTCGTTATTGGCTACCCTTTGCTGGTCGCCGCTCCTGATCAAGCAAACTGTCACGACTCAACTACGAAATCTAAGTTGAGCACCAGTGAGATGGCCATGATCCGTACACTGGGAGACCAGTTTCACTCTGTGATGCAAGGTGCTACCCAGTTTGACGGTGTATCCTTCGTAGATGGAGCCAGCACATTCCAGGGGCACGAGGCCTGCACCAGCGACCAGAGCGCGGAGTGGATCAACGAAGTCACACTTACCAACACCACTGGCTCTTTTCATCCCAACCAGTTGGGAAACGAGGCCTACGCTAAAGCAGTGAATGACGCTCGCAATAATCTCTACGCCTCTGGGCAGGTTCGTCTAGAGGCCACAGGTAGACAGATCTTTTTCAAGAGCACACATTCTGGATAAGATTTGTCTATGGGGCGAGGGCGACAAGCGCAAGGTTCTCGCGTCCTCTCCCCATGCCCCCCTGGTCGCCTGGGTGGACCAAAAATCCTTTGTGCCCAGAGCCATTCCTCTTCAATTGCCAGATGCACCAATGATAAATTTTTACGAACGGATCTGGTAATCTCTTTCGTAGTGGAGCGATATATCGCCCCACTACAACTCTATCATTGACCCAACATCGCATGTATAGTATTCTGGCAGAACCAATGAATAGAGGTATAGAAAATAGAGCTATGAAAAAAATGCATGCGGTCAACAAAAAAAAGCGCACATTGCTGATTATCTCAGGTCTTGTGCTGCTACTAGTAATCTATGTGTACCTCAATAATGGCCCACTTTTCCTTCAAGCACACAGTGGCAAGCCGCTGCTGCTGGCTCATCGGGGTGTGGCACAGACATTTCACCCGGAAGGTATTACCAACGATACCTGGATAAGATCGCGCCGCTCTATCGTGGCAAGTAATAATTGGAGGAAGTTCTGCTTCCCCTCTTGACAACTTCGTTTTTTTGCTATATCATTTCCTCAATGTATCAATGTTATGATACATTAATAGATAAGGACAGGAACGTGGCGATCTGGTTGCATATTAATATACGCAGCGGCGTCCCTATCTATGTGCAGTTGATCGAACAGATTCAACATGCGCTGGAGGTTGGCACGCTCTCCCCTGGGGATGGCTTGCCCTCGGTGCGCGAACTGGCGAGCGAGCTGTCAATTGCACCCAATACCATTGCGAAGGCATACAACGAACTTCAGCGCATGGGCCTCATCGAGAGCCGAGCAGGGAAAGGGACCATTGTTCTCGGCGAGGTCGAGGAGACTATACGGACGCGGCAACAGGAGGCGCTGATCGAACGTTTGCAGGCAATAGTTCACGATGCCAGCAAGCTAGGAATGAGCGCCGAAACGTTACAGAGCCATTTTGAATATGCCGTCCAGCAGTTCTTTCCTGAATTGCAACGACCAGGAGACAAGAAATGAACGATTATGCGTCAAGGACGCGCAACGGAGACGCCCGGCCTCAGTCGCCCACAGGCCAGGCGGCCATTGAAATAGAGAATCTAACCGTCAGTTACGGGAGGCACCAGATCCTCAAAGGACTGAGCCTGGAGGTTCCTACCGGTTCGATCTTCGGCTTCCTGGGAGTCAACGGCTCTGGCAAGACGGCCGCCATCAAAACACTGCTCGGGTTCCAACGACCTACCAGTGGGCGCGCACGCGTGCTGGGCTATGACGTGGTGAACCAGCAAAGCGAGATGCGTATGCACGTTGGCTATGTTAGCGAGACAAACAGCTTCTACGACTTCTTAACCATCCCGCAATTGTGCGCGCTTTCCCGCGATCTGCACCAGCGGTGGGATCAAGAGGCGGTGGATCGCTCTCTCAAACTGTTTGAGCTGCCGTTGAACAGGCATGTCAAGCACTTTTCCAAAGGCATGAAGTCGCAACTGGCTCTCTGCCTCGCGCTGGGCCACGATCCCGACCTGCTGATCCTGGACGAGCCAACAACGGTCCTCGACCCGGTTGCGCGCCAGGTCTTTCTCAAAATGCTTATCAAACAGGTAGCGATGGCGGGTAAGACGGTCTTCTTCTCTTCGCATATTATCTCGGAGGTTGAGGCCATTGCCGATCACGTCGCCGTCTTGCACGCAGGCAGGCTTGTCATTCACGACGAACTGGACCATGTGCGCGACTGGCAAAAGCAGGTGCGCTTCACTTATATAGAAGAGCCTCTGGCTGAGGAGATAGAGCGGCTCGGTCGCCTGCCAGGAGTTCGCCGGATCGAGCAGGAGGGGCGCGCCGTGCGCCTGCGCGCCGAAGGAAATGTCGATGCGCTTGTCGAAACGCTTCAGGCGCGACCTTACGAGTTGCGCAATCTAGAGGTGACTACCGTCAGCCTCGAAGATGTGCTGCTTGAATTTCTCAGAGGAGAGGTCTGATGAAAACGAAAGAGGTGCTGGAGGCACGCTGGAAAGTGAGCATCTTCGCCCTGCTCGCCTTTCTCGTCGCCAGTGTAAATAGTGCTTTCTATCAGATTGATGGAGACACAATCCCCCTTCGGAACGACGTTCCTCCTCCTCTCCAAAATCTGATACCAGAACACCTGGCAAGTACTTTCAATGCCTTTGCCTGGCTTCAGTGGTTCGCAACAAACGGGCCGTTCCTGCTGGCGCTCCTGGCTACACTGCTGGGAGGCGGACTGATCGCCAACGAGGTCAGCAAGGGCACCATTTTCTTTCTGCTCAGCAAACCGGTCAGCAGGGAACGCATTCTGCTCACCAAATACGGGGTGAGCGCTGCCCTGCTGCTGGTTGTGAGCGTCATTGGAGGTATAGGGCTTGCCATCGCTGGCACCGCGCTGAGGCAGCCGCAGAACGTGCTGCATCTGCTGATCGCAACGATATTGCTCTGGCTGGCGGCTCTGTTTCCGCTGGGACTCGCGCTCTTTTTCTCCGTCGTCCTGTCCGATGGTTTTCGCGCGATGACCTTCTCTCTGCTTGTAACCCTGGCGTTCGCACTGTTCCCTGTCATCCTGCCCAACGGCTGGAATTGGAGCCTCTGGCACTACTGGGGCAACCTGAATGCCTATCTGAATGGCGGTTTCCCGCTCAAGGAGTATCTTGTCTGCCTCGTAACGGCGGCGATCCCCTTGCTGGCCGCCCTTATCGCGTTTCGGCGCAAAGCGTATTAATAATATATATAGATAATGCAGACGATATGGAAGAAAAGAGAATATAACAATGCATATCTTCGATTTATGGTCGCGTCCGGGTATAGTTGAGACAATGGCTCTGCCTCGTCCGAGTCACCTGCTATACCCATCGCCCGGCACTTTGTATGGATACCCAGTCTCAAATTCGATAATCCATGCCTTTGATTTATGGTCGTGTCCGGGCTACCTGTCATACTCATCGCCTCCTGGCAACTTGTACGGATATCCAGTCGCAAATTTCCCGCATTGGTGGTGGTTGCCCTGCATAGAGGTCCATCGCCCCTACGTTTCAAGCATAAGGAGTTTTCTATGAACATCCCGTCGTCCGCTCGTCCTACTTCGTCGCCGGGGAAGCTAAGGCAGTTTTTGCAGCGCTACCCGCTGATCTGCTACTTTGTGATGGCTTGAGAAGAACAGTTACCTGGCTCTGGTGATCGGCTTTGGCACGTTTGCCATATTGATGATTGTCTTCACACGTGGTCGCCTCGGCTATAAACAGACATCTGTACCTACAGATATAACAACGGTACTCGACAAATACGGGTATTAACGAATTCATGTCAACCGGTCTACAGGAATTCATTGCTATAAAACTCAAGCAAAGGGAATGTATGTCTCTTCTGACTGAACATTGCCCTACCTATCAACATAAAGGAGTTTTCTTATGAGCATCTCATCATTTGATCGTCCTACCATTCCCGCTGCGGGAGGGATTCGTGGGCTGCTTCAGCGCCATCCGCTGCTCAGTTACTTCGTGATAGCCTTTGGGTTCACCTGGATTGCCTGGCTACCTTATGTGCTTGGGAAAGATGGATTGGGCCTGTTGCCCTGGCAGCTTGGTCAGGTAGGTCTCGTTCCTGGAGCGTATCTCGGGCCGCTTCTGACGGGCTTTCTGATGGCTGGGGCAACGGAGGGTAAAGCCGGTGTACGCCATCTATTACGACGCCTGATCCAGTGGCGTGAGGGCTGGCAGTGGTATCTGGTTGCCCTCGTGGGCATCCCGGTCATCAGCATGCTCGGCTTCCTTGCAATACCGGATGCGCTGGCGGCTTTCCACCCTGTCTTCCCTCAAGTCATCCTGTTTCTTCTGCTGCTTCTACCTATAGAAATGCTCACGAGCGGACTGGCCGAGGAACCGGGCTGGCGTGGTTTTGCCCTGCCGCGCCTGCAAGAGCGATATGGTCCCCTGCTCGCCAGCATCATTCTCGGCATATTGTGGCAATGCTGGCATCTCCCTCTGTACCTTACCGATTGGGGGAGGGATGCCGGTTGGCTCGGAATCGGTCTGGATATTATTGGCAATCTTGGCCTCACCATCCTGATGACCTGGGTCTTCAACCATACGCGGGGCAGCCTCCTGATCATGATTTTGCTCCATGCCATGCTTGATGCCTTTGGATCAACGGCAGCAATCAGCCTCTTCTCGTTTGAATGGGTACAACAACATGGGCATATGGCACTGCTGATCGGTTTTGATACAGTTGGGCTGATACTTGCCATCGTGACGCGTGGCCGTCTGGGATATAAACCAGCTTCTCCTACCCCTACTGACATAACAACAGTCCTCAACAGGGATAGATATTAAGACTTCACCAAATACCCTGGGAACGTCACCCGAATATGGGAGGGGCGATAGCTTGTTCTCGCCCGTGAACCCGTCGCGCCGCCTGGGAAGCCGGGCGAAGACAAGCCATCGCCCCTCCCATATTCGATTACATCCAGAGAATTTAGCAAATATACCAATTGCCTGTCAATATAAAGGAGTTCTCTATATGAGCATTACGTCGTTTGATCGCCCTGCCATCCCCGCTTCAGGAGGGATTCGCGGACTGCTACAGCGCTACCCGCTCGTTTGTTTCTTCGCAATGGCCTATGGCTTTAGCTGGCTTGGCTGGTTGCCCTACATTCTTTCTCTGGACGGGTTGGGCATCCTGCCCTTTCGCCTGCCGCTCGGAGACTTCTCAGTTGCGCCAGGGGCGTATCTTGGGCCATTGCTGTCGGGCTTTCTGATGGTCGGGGCAACCGAGGGTAAAGCTGGTGTGCGTCACCTGTGGCGGCGTATGATACAGTGGCGCATGGCCTGGTACTGGTACATCTTCGCGCTCATCTGTACCCCCCTCATCAGAACGCTTGGTGCGGTCGTC
The DNA here is from genome assembly GCF_016587455.1 of Reticulibacter mediterranei. NCBI lineage: Bacteria > Bacillati > Chloroflexota > Ktedonobacteria > Ktedonobacterales > Reticulibacteraceae > Reticulibacter > Reticulibacter mediterranei. The sequence continues at coordinate 56,208 of NZ_BNJK01000002.1, forward strand.
CTGCCAGGTGTTCTGGGGACAGTTCGCGCTGACGGTCTGCAAGCATCATTATCAACTTACCTCATACTCCTTCCTGCCGCCGTGCTGATTAGCGGATTAGCCGAGGAACCCGGATGGCGTGGCTTTGCTCTGCCGCGTCTACAGGAGCGTTTCGGGCCATTGCTGGGTACAATCATTCTTGGAGTACTGTGGTCGATCTGGCATTTCCCGCTGTTCCTCACGTCCTGGACGACGGCCGCTGGCCTGCTGCCACTTATTGAGTTCACGGCTACCGCTACAGCCATCGCCATCATCATCACCTGGGTCTTCAACAACACACGCGGAAGCCTGCTGATTGCCATGCTGCTTCATGGGGCCGTCGATGCCTACAGCCCGGCTGTGCTTTTTGCCGATCCCCAGCTCAACACAACACTGCACGCGCTGATCGGCTTCGGCATGGTGGCGCTCCTGCTGATCGTCCTCACGCGTGGTCGCCTGAGCTATCAACGGCTCGTTTCCTCCGTTGATGCACACGATAAATTACAAAATGTGTAATTTTCTCATGCTACACTTAGCGCAATCCACAAAGAATGATATCAAGCAAACGTTCAGCCTGCTTAAGGCCAGCTTGATCCTGAGGAACGCGCCACAACGCCGAGACTAATAACAGGACATCATCAGGGAGAATGTTGGGCTGGATCTGTTCTGCATCCGAAGCCGCTTTGAGGAGAGAAGACAGTGCCTGAATGACTATCGGATATGTGCGCTGAACGACACTCTTTTCGGCGGCTTTGGTTAACGCTTCCCCGAGGCCGTGCTTCATACGTGTATAGATGGCAAGCTGCTCTATCCACACCCGCAGCGCCGCAAGTGGCTCCATCTCCTCAAGGAGATGGTCAACAGTATCAGCGTGATGCTGCACGTCATGACAATACAATTCCAGAATCAGTTCTTCTCGGGTCGCGAAATGCCGATACAGAGTTCCAGGACCAACGCCTGCCTTCTTAGCAATGGCATTCATGGAGACGGTTTCATGATGTAACAATAAATCATGGGCTGCTGCTAAAATAGCCGCCCGATTGTGCAGAGCATCTGCTCGCTGATCTTTGGGATTCACTCTCTTTTCCCCATGTAAAGTCCTTGACAAACGGAGAGTTCTCCGTTTAATATAGATATCAGAACGGAGAGTTCTCCGTTTATTCTGGTTTCCAGAGAGGAAACACTTTCTGAATCCTATTAAAATACAGCGAGGACATTTATGCAATACCGAAAACTCGGGATGACCGGCCTTGAAGTGTCACCCATCGCCATCGGGGCGATGACCTTCGGTGAACCGACTCGCGGCCATCCCGCCTGGTCGCTTGACGAAGAGGAAAGCCGCAAGCTTATCAAGCATGCACTCGATGCAGGGATTAATTTCTTTGATACGGCAAACATGTACTCCCAGGGCAGCAGCGAAGAAATACTTGGGCGGGCGCTGAAAGATTACGCGAATCGTGACGAAGTGGTGATTGCCACGAAGTTGCGACATCCGATGCGGTCAGGTCCCAATGGGAAAGGGTTGAGTCGCAAAGCCATTATGACTGAGGTAGAGCATAGCCTGAGCCGATTGGGAACTGATTATATTGATCTCTATCAAGTTCATCGCAACGACCATACGACGCCTCTGGAAGAGACGCTTGAGGCGCTCCATGATCTGGTCAAAGCGGGCAAGGTTCGCTACCTTGGAGCCTCATCCATGCCAGCGTGGGAATTTGCTAAAGCGCTTCACATGCAACGTGAGCGCGGATGGACTCGTTTTGTCAGCATGCAGGATCACTATAATCTCCTGGCGCGCGAAGAGGAGCGAGAGATGATTCCGCTCTGTCTTGACGAGGGTGTCGGAACGATCATCTGGAGTCCATTGGCTCGCGGAAGACTTGCACGTGCCTGGAGTGAGGCAAAGTCCACCACACGTTCAACGAGTGATGCGTGGTTTGCCGATATGTTGTACACCCCTTCCACTGAGGCAAGCAACAAGGCCATTATCGAGGCGGTTGGAAAGATTGCTGGTGATCGCGGGAGGAAACGCGCCCAGATCGCGCTGGCATGGCTACGCAGCAAACCGGTGGTGACGGCACCGCTCGTTGGCGCAAGCTCCATTGAACAGGTCGACGATGCGATAGCATCACTCGACATCGAGTTGACGGAACAGGAAATCCAACAACTAGAAGCACCATACACCCCACGCTACGACTTCCAGGGAATCTCTGATGATGCTCAACTCCAGGCGATCATGGCGAAAATACCACAATTTACCACAGCGAGTTGAGGGGGAGAGAAGGAATGAACTCCCATCTCCAGATGAGCAAAAGCGCTCGCTTGAAGAGGGGGTTCATTACTACAGCTCATTAATGACATTCCCAGAACGAACAGGGTATGACGCGATAGAAGCGTAAGGAATGGCTAAAGGTCTCTCATTCACATCATCCTCCTGGTTATCGCGCCGCAAGTTCGCCATTTTGCAGTTGCGTTTGAATCAATTGCGTATAAAATCCTCTTTTACGCAAGAGCTGTTCGTGCGTGCCCTGCTCCACGATTTTTCCCTGATCCAGCACGAGAATTACGTCGGCGTTGCGGATGGTGCTGAGCCGGTGCGCGATGATGATCTGAGTGCATGGACAGCGGTTGAGATTTTGCTCGACGAGATGTTCCGTGACGACATCGAGCGCGCTGGTTGCCTCATCGAGCAGCAGCAACGAGGGACGATGAGCCAGCGCACGAGCCAGGGAGAGCCGCTGACGTTGCCCACCGGAGAAGACGCTGCCACCTTCTGAGACCAGCGTATCGTAGCCCATTGGCATCTTCTGGATATCATCATCGATGGCTGCGATGCGCGCCGCTTGAATGACCTGCTCAAGATCCATATCGGGATTGTTCAGCGCAATATTTTCTCGCACCGAACCGCTAAAGATGAACGATTCCTGCATCACCACACCAAACTGGTTGCGCACCTCCTGATAATTCAGCCGATCGAGCGGGATACCATCGAACAGAATCGATCCCTCGCCCGGCGTAATCAGGCCAACCAGCAGCTTGCCAAGCGTGCTTTTGCCCGATCCGGTGCGGCCAACCAGCGCAACCTTCTGGCCTGGACGAATCCTGATGCTAATGCCATCCAGAATCATCGAGGCCGTCTGGTCATAGCGAAAGCTCACATTGCGTACCTCAACAGCGCCGCGCAATTTATGGGTTGTGGTGGCCTCGGTTGGCGATTGCTCAGGTTCGGCCTGGATCACATCGGAGATGCGAGCAAAGTGCGCCCGCACAATTTGTAGCTCCTGTACGCTGCCCGCAAGCGAAGCGAGCGGTCCCAGCAATTGCGCTGCCAGCGTATCAAGCGCCAGCATCGTGCCCACACTCATTGCGCCGTCGATCACCTGCATCGCACCAATCCAGAGCAACAGCAGCGGCGAAAGGAGGCTGACAGTACTGAGCAGTGTGCCGATGACCGAGGAGAGGTAGCTCAGGCGCAACGAGATATTCATTTCGTCAAAGAAGAGATTCTCCCAGCGCGCGAAGGCCCGGCGCTCGGCTCCAGCCGCCTTGAGCGTGACAATGCCAGAGAGGATCTCGTTCATGTACCCCTGCGCCTTGCCCTGCGCCTCCAGATCGCGCTGGGTCAACCGACGAATAGCAGGCGAGGTCAGTAGTAACAGCGCAATTTGCACGGCACCAATGGCGAGCGTCACTTCAGCGATCAGGCGGGAGAGCGAGATCAGAATAGCAAGATAGACAATCACCGTGCCGCCATCCAGCAGGGTTGAGATCATCTGGTTGGTCAGGATATCGCGAATCGCCCGGTTGCTACTCATGCGAGCCAGAAGATCACCGTTCAGACGTAACTGGAAGAAGCGATAGGGCAGGCTCAAGAGATGCTCGAAAAAGTTGAGCATCATATCTGTATCGATGCGCGTCTGCAAATAGATCAGGAGAGATGAGCGCAGAAATGATGTAAGCCCCTGCATCACCACCAGAATCAACATACCTCCAACCAGCAGAAAGAGCAAATCAGACTCCTTGCCAGGTAGAATGCGATCAACCACTATTTGTGTGAGCAAGGGAGCGCCCAGACCCAGGAGTTGCAATAAGAGCGAGGTGCCGATAATCTGCATAATAATGGCGCGCATTCGCAGCAGCGAGCGCATATAAGACCAGGGAGAGAGCGAGGTCCGGGCCGATTTTTGCTCAAACTGTGGACCCGGCTCAATCATCAGCGTAACGCCGGTAAAGCCTTCGTCGAACTCTTCGGGGGTCAATGTTCGGCGACCAAGCGCGGGATCAAGGACATCAATTTGTTTGGGTGACCAGCGTTCGACGATCAAGAAATGGTTGAACTCCCAATGGACGATGGCGGGCTGGGTCACATAGCGAAAGTCTTCCAGATTAAGCGAGACCGCACGCACGCGCAAGCCATATAAACGGGCAGATTTCACCAGCTCGAGCGCGGTCAGGCCATCACGTCCAACGCCGCAACGCTCCTGCACCTCTGATGTACTGGTGGCATATCCATAATAGTTCAGCAGCATCGCCAGACAAACCGCGCCGCATTCGACTGCCGTCACCTGCCTCATCTCGGGGATGCGCCGCATCTTTCTGCGGAGCTTGCGCCTGGGAGCCTGAATCTGAGCCTGAGTTTGTATTCCAGGTTTTGTCTGAGTAGTGGTGGCAGCAGGTATCACAATAGCCTTCATTTCCTGCGTCTCGGTCTGGATGATCTCCAACAGTTCCGCAGGATAGCGCTCGCTCTGCTGCTCCCATCTGTAATGGCCGGTTGGTCGCGCAAAGGGAACACCACGAGGGTATCCCGGAAATTCTGCCCCGCTCGTATACATGCCCCGCGACGGCATCGGCAACGATCTCACCAGCCGCGATGAGGACAGCTCATCGCTCTGACTCTTGTTCGCCGCTGGTTGCGCCACTTGAGCAAAGGGATCGTTGTTATCCATAGTGATCGGCGGCAACGTTGGCCACTCAGGGATCGGGATCGGCACATTGCCAGTGGTCTCTCTCTTATCTTCCGGTGAGCGATGTGGCAGCAATATTGTCGGGGTGACTATTGCTCGCTTCTTGCTTGTCTGTCCTAACGATCTGGTGGGCTGTACAGGTTCCATAGCGACTACTCACCTCTAATTATTTATTGGTGCATCCGGCAAACCACCCGAATATGGCAGGGGCGATGGCTGGTCTTCGCCCGTTGTTGCCCCATCATTGCGCCTGGGGAGCCGGGCGAGGACCAGCCATCGCCCCTGCCATATTTGATCTTCATCCAGGAGGATTTTGTGGGTGCACCATTTATAAGCATGAATCAAATAATTCCGGTAACGCATGTTATTTAAATAAGCGATGCCATTGTTGCGAGATAGTAGAGAAGAAGGGCGACAAATTATCAATGCCGGGTAACATGGTAACGATACTCTCCGATCCAATCTGTATTTGCGCCTGACACTGACTCCCTAAATATGTTTGCGCCTGTGACATTGGCTCGACAGCAGCGGTGGCAACAACAGCCGGGCCGGAGAGCGTCTGAGCCAGAGGTGCGGCCTGGGCCGTGTACTTGCTGCTGATCGCGGTCGGACTCATGACATCTTTTTCAACCTGATCGATAGTGCTGTTAAAAATAATATTGGACCCGATAGTAATGCGAACGGGCTGCCCGACTTTCAGGTTCGCCTGCTGATTCGTGGGAAGCAGGAGCAAAACAATGATCTTCTGGGCAGTTTTTGTATTAGCTACATTCTGCTCAACGACAACGCCTTTCCCCTGCACAACCACCGGCTCCTGAATGGTCCAGACGAGCGCTCCACCAGCGACGGAAAGCGCCAGCAAAACCCAGAGAAAGACAAACATTGGTGGAGAAACGAGGCGCAAAATAACGTGTCGCTCCCTCTTCTGGATATGCTTTTCTACGGCACGCTGACGAAAAATCGAACGGTCCAGAGCAGCCATGACTTTATCTCTCTCTCAATACTCCAAACAGTATTACATTCATTATGTATGGAAGGGCCGCTCCCATCGCAACGCTCATCATGATGATAGTATGTAGCGACGGCGAGCGGCCTTACAGACAGCTTCTACACGAACCTTCTTCCCTGATTACCAGTGCAAAGGTGGGTTTTTGTAGTTGTTCCAATCGTAAACGTTGGTGTTGTTCGTGGTGGTCGTGCAATTCATCTTCTTGTGATGATGATGGTGATGATGGTGATGATGGTGCTTCATCTTCTTTTTATCATCATCGTCGTCATCGCTTTTGGATGAGGATGAACAAGTCCCGCCAGCGACCTGGAGTAACTGTTCGTCGGTCAATTCCTGTGCAAAGATATCCTGAGCGGGTGCAGCTTTTTTAGAGAACATTGTAATGTTTCCTTTCTACATCACGGTAATCATCGAAGTAATCTGTAGTGATCGAAATCCGATCTACTTATTGACACGACCCAGATATACAATATTTGCAGGATAGGACTTTCAGAACAAAGCATAGGACTTTTGCCTACCCTGCAAATACCATGTCAATATTAGTTGTTATGGTGGCGATGTTTCTTGCCGCCATTGTTCCCAGTATTCCCAGTATTCCCAGTATTCCCAGTGTTTCCATTGGCACCAGTGTTGCCATTGTTGGCAGCCGTGAACGTCACCGTTCCCATCGCGCCGCCGTTCGAGACTGTAACGGGTGCGCTGGCAAGCACATTGCCCTGCGCATCGGTCACAGAGGCTGTCCAGGTTGCGGGCAGCATCGTCACTCCCTGCAAGTTGTTAATGACGGTGGCAGCTGCGTTAGCGCCGTTTGCATCGGTATTTTCTGCCTGATGAAGCACCTGATTGTTATTCGCTGTATCGGTGATATTGACGAAGAACTGCTGGTTAGCAAAGTTGGTAATGTTAAGATTTGTCGCGACATTAGCGTTCCCGGCGTTCTGATCCAGCGTGATGCCGATTGTACCAGTTACGGCTGGGGTGGTGGCAGCACCGCCATTGTTGCCGGTGTTGCCCATGTTTCCATTGTTTCCGTTATTTCCGTTGTTCCCATTGTTAGCAGCGGTGGTCAGGGTTGCGGCGGTCACAATGCCGTTGCCATCGGTAGTGAGCGTGACGGGGTTCTGGATCTTCAACAGGCCGACGCAGTTCAAGCCATCAGCTCCGAGAGCGCCATTCAAGCGGTTTGCCAGGAAGGTGAACATATTGTTGGCCGTTGCGCCACCATCAGGAGATGGGCGGTTCTGGAAATTGGTCATGTCAAGCTGCAAACGTGGGACACCGACATTGACGAGATTCTGACAATACGTGGTAGTACTGGCATCGTTGAGATTGGCGGCGGGCGTCTGGTTCGCGCCAGCGCGATAGAGATTGGTTTTCTGAAGGCTGGGATTGTTATTGACCAGGACCATTGGATCGCCAGCGGGAACCAGCGCGATGGGAGCCTGCTGATCGGCGGCGGCCATCAATTCGTCGGTAGCATATGTTGCGACAGGATTATTGTTGTCGGTCAGGTCAGGCACCGTCCAGGGAGTACAACCGAGTGCCGGATCAAGGAATGTAGTCAGCAACGCGTTGTCGCTGGGGTTGGCGATGACGGTTGCATTCGCCAGTTTCGCCTGGTTCGCGGCTGAGAACTGAGCGATCTGCCCATTACCATTTGCAAGATACTTTGTCTGAACGTTATCGCTCTGGTCCATATCAACCATACCGAAATCGCGGGTCGTCATACACGGCTTGCCATCATTGGCCATGCCCAGAGCCGGAACCTGCAACATGCCAGCCTGAATAGCTTGATTGGCAGCCTGGAAGAAGGCAGGGGCGTTACAATAGGCAAACTGTCCGAAGGGAGAGCCGGGAGTACCGTTGACGCAGTTACCGTTTGTGCCGCCCTGCATGGTCATCTGGATACGCCTGCGACCGTTCATGCCTCGCCCGCCGTTACGAGCATTATTTTGCAAGGTCAGAGTTGCGGAGTTGAAGCCATACCAGATACCCACAACAGCATTTGCAGGCAGCGTGGGAGCGGTGGGCGCAACAGCCGGCTGCGTTCCCTTGTCAACGACGACTGGCGAATAAGTGGTGATCTGACCTGTGGCCGGATCGATAATATCAGCCTGGACAAAGGCAGATTGAGCAATGTTCGCTTCGTTACAGGGGCCATCAGCCGCATTGGTGGCGACCAGTTGATATGGCGTTGCGAGTCCCTGAGCTGACAAGGGGTTCGGCGGCACGATCAGAGTACAGTTCATATTTAAAGCCGCCGCTGCATGCGATGCCAGGCGTTGCTGAATGATAAATCCGCCAACGCCAAGCACTGTGACAAGCACTGTAACACCAATACCGATCAACATAAGCGGGGACATGCGATTCTTTTTGCGCGAAGAGCTGACAAGCACTTTCGCGGGATCACGTGGTTTTGTGAGCATCGTTGTTCTCCTCAAACCTTTTCAATGTACTTCGTACAAAGTCCGTACAAATACATCTCTGACATACTATCTCAAGGACATCTGCTCATATGGTCACAATTGACAGATGTCGATGACCCAAATTCAGCAACCCACTGTCGCGGGATGTCGCGGTTGCAACTGTTCTGTGTGAAATAGTAGCATGCAAATTGAATAATCCTGCTATATTCTCTATTTACCACACGAAAAGTACTATTATCGCATTAAGAAACCTTAACTACGAAAAGCACTTTTTGATACATTTTTACTACAAAAAGGAGATCCTGTAAAAATATGGCTTCTGATACGTGGGCTGTTTATGAAGTCAGGTGGAATAGGTTGGAGAGCCAATGCCTCTCGCCAAACGAGGAAATTTGGAGAGGTTTGCAAGGGTTGCTCTATCTAGTATACATCAACATTGCAGGGATACCATCACCAATAGTACTCCAGAAAAATTATTTTTCTCTTCATGTCGTCGTTTCGCAATAATTGGTGCATCCGGCAAATGCGCCAGGGAGAGAGAGGATTTCCCCACACGTAGCGACAATGGGAGGCCCAATATGCTCTGTTCCCTTAACATTGTCCATTCAATTGCTGGATGCACCCAATTATCCATGCCACTCATGCTTGAGCAAGCCAAAGTAATACTCGTCCTCGAAACGATCTTCAAAGTAATAGCGCTGGCGCAAGTTTCCCTCGTAAGTGAAACCCAGCTTTTCGAGCAACGCTTTGGAGCGCTGATTCTCAATGTCAATAATCGCTTCGATGCGGTGCAATTCGAGCATGGTAAAGCCATAGGTGAGCACGGCAGACATCGCCTCCGCCATCACGCCCCGGCCCCAATAGGCACGATTGAGGTCGTAGCCTGTCTCCACGCATTGTCCATGAGCGGCGAAATGGTGGAAGCTACAGGAGCCGATAATCTCGTTCTGATCGGCAAACGTAATGCCCCAGCGAATCGCCTCGCGTTGTGTATAGCGTGTGTCAACCTGTGCAATCCACTCGCGGGTTTTGTCAAGGGTACTATGAGGGGCATGCCCATAGTACTTCATGGTTTCCTCATCAGAAAAGATGGCGAAGAATGCCTCCGCATCGCCTGGTCGAACCTGCCGCAGCCGCAATCGTTTCGTCGTCAGTTCGGGAAAGCGCGTGAACGCAGCATCGATAGTCATAAGCAGTTCCTTTCTGTCAAGATGGAAACCGTTCAGGGGAGAATGGGCGGATGATCGGCGCGATCTGGCCGGTGATGAGAAACTCGGCGATGGTCTGGCCGGTGAGCGCACCCGTCATGATACCGATGCTGTTGTGTCCCGCCGCCATGACCACGTTCTCCCAACCAGGGAGAGGGCCAAGCAAGGGCTGATTATCGGGCGTCTTTGGGCGCAGGCCAGCCCAGGCCGTGACCATTTCGCTGTGAGCCAGGACTGGCATCAGCCGTTGAGCCGTCGTTTGCAGCCAGGCCGTGCCATCTTCTGTCACCGCCAGATCAAAACCCGCCTCCTCGCGCGTGGCTCCGACAATGATAGTCTCGTCTCCCGGCACCAGATAGGCGGCCTCACCAAAGATGATACGCTGGAGAGGCGGGACAGGTTGTTGCAGGGAGAGCAACTGGCCTCGCAGGGGACGTATGGGTAGCGCATGGGATTGTTCAGGGAAGAGCCACGCGGCACAATACGCGGCCCAGGCTCCCGCCGCGACGACCAGCGATTGACACGGCAACACCTCACCCTGAGCAGTTCGTACTCCCGTCACCCGCGCGCCGCTCCGCTCGATTGCGAGGACCTCTGTATGTGTGCGGAAGATCGCTCCCCGTTGCCGCGCCGCCTGGACGAGCGATTGCACAAACGGTCTCGCCTGAATCTGCCCCTCTGTGGGCGCGTAGACGGCAGCGCACACATCCGGGGAAAGCTGCGGCTCAAGCTGGCGTGCTTCGTCTCCACTCAGCCAGTGCATCGGCAAACCCAACGGCTTCCAGGACTCCCAACGCTTCTTGAGGCGCGCAACGCGTTTCGGATGCAGTACTGTGCGCAACGCTCCGATCTGTCGATAGCCCGTGCGCAAGCCGGTTTCCACCGCTAACGTCTCCACCAGTCGGGGCAGCAACGCGCAACCAGCCAGCAGAAAATCGGCCAGAGGACCAGGGCCAGAGAGTGGACCAAGCGGGGCCAGCAAGCCAGCAGCTGCCCCCGAAGCCTGTGCGCCGATCTCTCCCCGTTCCACGACCATCACGCTCACACTGGCCTTGCTCAGATAATACGCGATGGCACAACCAACGACACCACCACCGATAATAACGATATCCGTTTCCATAATCCAACGATCTCCACGTAGCGACAATCCCTTGCGGTTGTCGCGGGCAACACACCCAATAAGGGCAAACAGCGACAACCGCAAGGGATTGTCGCTACGTGGAGAGCATACACCAATTATACAGGCACCACAAGCCTCTTTCTGACTATAAGCAGCACGACGAGTCCCAGCACGACCCAAACGGCGAGGACATAGGGAATGAAGTTGAGCGGCGCATCTCCCGGCGAGGCCAGCGCCGCAACGAGAATCAACGCAACCATCAAGAGGCTGAGTGCAGGCACGAGGCCATGACGAAGCCAGTGAAATTGCGAGCGTCGTTTGCGCCAGAAGAAACGGATGCAGGCAATATTGACCAGCAAGTACAGCAGCAGGATCAACATAGCATCAAACGTTCCTAGAAAGGCAAAAGCAGCAATGGGAGAGAGAAAGATGCCAAGACCGATGCCAGCAACCAGGCCAACCAGCGAAAGAGCGAGGATTGCGCCCACCGGCGTATGATGCACTGGATGCGTCCAGGCCAACCAGCGCGGCAACAAGCCATCGCGTCCCACTGCAAAAATGATGCGTGCCCCGCCATTAATGATCGCAATAGCGGCGCTGAAAAACGAGAGGATGCCGACGATATCGATAAATGCTGTGAGCGGACCGCCACCAAAGCGGCGACCAATCGTATCGAACGGGGCGGTATCCTGTGCATAACCATTCACCATATGATCGATCCCATAGCCAACCGTCGCAACGTAGGCCATCAGCACGTAGAAGATGCCCACAACGAGCATCGAGCCATAGACGGCGCGCGGAATATTGCGGTGGGGATTGCGCGTCTCCTCGCCCAGCGTGGCAGCTGTCTCAAAACCAATGAAGCTCAGGACAGAGAAGATAATGCCAGCGGTCAGATCGCCATTCGCGGGAACGGCAGCGAGCGTAAATGGTGCTGCGGTGAGACCTCCCTGTTCGCCAACACGAAACAGCACAATCAGCGCCAGAATGAGACAGATAATCGTCTCAAATATCAAGAGCGTAAGATCGACGCTCATAGAGCGCCGAATTCCAGCATAGCTGATGGCAAAGACAATGCCGATGGCAGCGACGAACCAGAAGCTCCAATGCAGATTCAGGCCAAACCAGCGCTGCATCAAGGTCTGGATATTAGCGCTCATCAAAACAAACGAATATGGGACGCCAACCAGCACCGCCATAATGCCGATCCAGGCCGTGAGCAGTCCCCAGCCTGGACCGATCCCCTCGGTCACAAAAGTATATGCCGAGCCACTGGAAGGAAGTTCGCGCGAAAACTCGCTGTACTGATTGGCGACCAGCAGCGCCAGCACGAAGCCAATCAAATAGCAGAGCGGAATGGCCGCACCAACCAGCCCGGCCTGGGGCACGGAATTAAAGAAGATTGAAGCGGCTGGCGACATCACCGCCACCGAAATAACAATCGCATGGCGCAGATCGAGTGTGCCATGCTTGAGCGTCGGGAGATCGCTGGCCGTCATTACCACATTGTCCTCGTCGGCCGGCAGGGGAGAGGCTGTTTCGCTCATGAGATCCTTCCTTAACAAGCAATAACTCACCGAAACGCAGACTTCATATCAGCACATCCGCTAGACTCCGCCGTCAGGATGCACCAGTTATCGAGGAAGAGAAACAAGAATGATACTACTATTGTACCGTATTTGACGCCAGTTATGCGCGCTCTGATCAAAATCATGAGTCATCCCGGATTTTTTTGCGGCGCCTCTGTCCGCACTGCTCGCCGCGCAGCGGCTCGCTGGTTGAGGAGGGGATGGTGGCTAGAGGCAGGCTGTGCCTGCCTCTAGCCACCATCCCCTCCTCAACCAGGACGAAGGGCCGAAGGCGCTGAGGTGTACGAGAACCACAGGAAAAAAATCCGGGATGACTCATAAATATCAAATATGACATAGGGCTGACAGGTAAGCCGCTGTATCCTTGCTTGAGTATATATTGCATGACAACAAGGAGCATTTCTCTATGTCCAGCAAACAGTCTGAACCATCAACCTCCACTAACATAACACTCCAAATAGAAGATGAGTTGAGCAGGCAAACAATAAACAGATCGTTATGGCGTCATGGCGACTTTATGAAATTCTGGCTTGGCGAGACGGTCTCGCTCTTTGGAACGCAGGTGTCCTTGCTGGCGCTACCGTTGACGGCGGTGCTGGTTCTCAACGTCAACGCAGAGCAACTGGGAGTGCTGCGCTTTCTCGAAACCTTCCCATACGCGCTCTTCCCGCTGCTCTTCGGTGTCTGGGTGGATCGCGTGCAGAAACGCCCATTAATGATAGTGGCAAATGCGGCACGCGCCGTTCTGATCGGCCTGCTCCCCTGCCTCGCGTTCTGGCACGAGTTAGCGCTCCCACCGCTCTACGGCATCGCCTTCTGTGTGGGAATCTTTACCGTCCTCTTCGATGTCTGCTGGCAATCGTTTCTGCCCGTTGTGGTATCGCAAGCACGTCTGATTGAGGCCAATGGCAAGGTCGCCACCAGTTCTGCGGCTGCGGAAGTGGGAGGTCCAGGGCTGGCAGGCCTGCTGATCCAGGTCTTTACTGCTCCGATAGCCCTGTTCGCAGATAGCCTCTCGTACGTGGTCTCCGTTGTGTCGCTGCTGCTGATTCGACAAAAAGAGGCACAACCACAGCGCAACGACAAAAAGCATCTCTGGCACGATATCGCAGAAGGGTTGCGCTTCGCCTCTGGCAATCCCTCTCTGCGCACGCTGGCTGTGCAGGCGGCAGGATGGAACTTTTGCTTCCTGCTGGTTGAGACTATCTTTCTCATCTACGCGCCGCGCGTCCTCGGCTTCAGCCCCGGCCTGCTTGGACTGGTCTATGCGGTTGGTGCGATAGGTGGCCTGCTGGGAGCGGGCATTGCCAGCTCGCTGGCACGGCACTTCCGCCTGGGCTGGCTGCTCTGTGGCACTTTCACGCTGGGAACGGTGCCGATGCTGCTGATCCCGCTGGCAACCGGTCCTCTAGCCCCGGTGATATGCGGTGCGGCCCTGTTTCTTATTCGCACCGCGCTGGGTATCTGGTTTGTGCTGACAACGACGTTGCGCCAATCGATTACACCACCACATCTACTGGGGCGGGTCAGCGCCAGCCTGCGCCTGATAGCGTACAGTGGCAGCACAATAGGGGCGTTGGTGGCCGGTTATCTGAGCAGTGTGATCGGGCTACGAGCCGGCCTCTGGGTTGGCAGCATTGGCTTTATCATTACCCTGCTGCCTATCTTCTTCTCACCACTCCCACGCCTGCACACGATGCCTGACAAGCCTTAATCAGAGATGGTCTCATATGCTTTCAACATTGTTTGTAACTCCGTTTTGATCATCTCGCGCCAGGCATACGGCTCTAGCAATTCTGCTCCTGCGCCCAGCCAGCGCAGCAACTCCAGCACAATAGCAGGGTCGCACTCGCCAAAGGTCATCAGCATATCATTGTCGGTGAGCGGCTCAAAACAAGCGTGACGATAATACCAATCCTGTTGGAGCCGCTCTGCCTGCGCGGTTGTGAGTCGAATTTTCACCGGCGCACGCTCTCGCCACCGCTCCATTGCGGGCCGCAACCAGCGCCGCCCCAGCAGATCACTCACATCAAACTCGGCCTTTTCAGAGGCCGCTATTGATTGCCGAATGATCTTGATGACGCGGTCGGCCCGCCAGATGCGCTGCATAAATCCGCCCTCCAGTTGCGTTCCCGCCAGATACCAGTGATTGCGATCCCAGAAGAGTCCCTGCGGCTGGACAGGAAACATGTGCCCCCTCTCGCGATACGGGGATTGATAATGGATGCTCACGATACAGCCTTCGAGAATGGCCTGAAGGAATATGCTGATAATGCCGTTCTCGGCGTCGCGCCCCTGCTGATCTGAAGCCGCTTCAGGGATGGACTGCGGCTCAGGATGAAAGATGTCATGAGGTAGTTCTTCAAAACCGATGATCTTCTCGGCCTCGTTCAGGACTGAGCGCAACGCATCGGGCAACGCCGCCAGGATCTTGCGCTCTGCCTGGGCAATAGCGGTCGGGAAAGGATAGGTATGCAACCGCCGCATCAACGTGAGGGCCAGCAGCAACGAGATGGCTTCATCCCTTGAGAACATCAATGGCGGCAGAAAATAGCCCTCTAGTAGCTGAAAACCACCCTCATGTCCACGCTCGGCATAGACCGGAACACCGGAGGCGCTCAAGGTCTCGATATCTCGATAAATAGTACGTATCGAAACCCCAAAATGCCGGGCCAGTTTGGCGGCCGTGACGGATCGCTGACTCCGCAAAAAGAGCAAAATCCCCAGGATGCGATCAAAACGCTGCATAATACTCAACTTTTCCTATAAATAGCTACATCAGAGCCAATTGTAACAGCATTATTAGATACATTCAACTGAATACTTTGGGGAACCAGGGCTTTTCAGTTCTCCGCTCAAAGGGGGGCAGGGGTCTCCCTGCCGGGGTCTGGGGTGTCCCCAGTTTCCTTCCCTCCTTCGCGCGCCGCCTGCGGCGGCGCGCAAAAGAGAAGAAAAAAGGTTTTTGCGGGGACACCCCGCACCCTGGCAAAGGGCTGCCGCCCTCTGCACTCCTGCTAGATGGGAGAATTGGAAAGCCCTGTTTGGGGAACAAAAAGAGTGTTGTGATGATCCTATTCATCTACATTTCCCTCTATTAATTATCCGAGCAAGTGAGGCGAGAGCAATCTCAATAACTTATACTTTCTTGTGTTGACGTTATTAAAGATTAGAGAAATATAGGAGAAATATATGAGCGAACAAAATCAAAAGGCAAATGAGGTTATAGGGTTAGCAAACGTGTCTCATGATGCACTGCCGCTCATCTTTGGCATTTATCCAGGCGGGGCGGCAGGCAACGAAACAGGCGTCGTCGCAGGGCCGCCAGATGATCCGATTCGCATCCAGGAGGCGCTGGACCAGCTTCAAGGCAAGCAGCGCTCATTTATCGTGCGCACCTACATGCAGTATATGGGGGTAGAACAGGAGGCAAGCGTCACGCCGAACGCCGCTGAGCAGTATGTTCGCAATGGGCGACGGCTCGACCTCGTGCTGTGCTTTCGCAAGCCTGATCTTGAAGGCTGGCCGCGCTTTATCAACAGTATTGTTGAGCGCTACGGCCCCTATCTCGCCAAGCTTCAGATCACCGAGGAGCCGAATCTGACTACGATTCCGGCGGTCGATGGCTGCATTCCCCATGTGCGCGAGGCACTCATTCAGGGAGTGATTACCGCCAAAGATGCTGCCCGGCGCTATAGCTATGACATTCAGATTGGCTTCAATGCAGTCATCTCATTTGATCCACAAGACGATTTCTGGCCGACGATTGCCACTACCAGTGATGCAGCTTTCCAGGCAGCACTGGACTATGTGGGAATGGATTTCTTTCCCGATGTCTTCCGCCCTATCGAGCCTGACAGGTTGCATGATATGGTGGTAGGAGCGCTCACCCATTTCAGACAGAGCATGTCTATAGGCAATATTGCCACAACTGTACCACTGCACATCAACGAAAACGGCTGGGCAACGGGACAGGAGCGCCCATACGAACGACAAGCGGCAGTGCTGGAGACGGTTGTACGAGCCGTTCATGAGCAACGAGCCGCGCTCAACATCACCCATTACGAACATTTTGATCTACGCGACGCCGATAGTTCCAGCCCCAGCCTCTTCTATCAGTTCGGCCTGCTGCGCGACGACTACACGCCCAAACCAGCCTTTGAGGTCTATCGCCAGCTGATTGCTGAACTTGGAGGATAAAATCTTCGTGTTTGTACGATACTAGGCGTATCTGGCTTCCCCTACTCGTAGCGACAGGGGGTGATGTGGAGGGGGTGCGGGGCCTTGCGCTTGTCGCTGTTCCCCCAACGATGAAACGGCCTGGGGAGTGCGACAAGCGCAAGGCCCCCACCAAGACCCCTCTGCCCCCCTTGTCGCTACGGGAATCTAACATCCTCTGTCTTCCACCATTCCCCCTTCAATTGTCGGATGCACCTAATATCACGCAACTACGAAGGTTGAGGGCTAATCGCCCAGCGTGGCGACCATGATTGCTTTGATGGTGTGGAGGCGATTTTCGGCCTGGTCGAAGATGATAGTGGCGTTGGCCTCAAACACTTCGTCCGTTACCTCAAGAGCTTCCAGGCCGTACTGTTCGTAGATACGCAGGCCCAGCGTTGTCTCTGTATTGTGCAAGGCAGGCAGGCAATGCATAAACTTTGCCTGTGGATTGCCGGTAAGCGCCATCAATTCACTATTGACCTGATAGGGCAGCATTTGTTGAATGCGCTCTCCCCACAGATCGGGCGATTTGCCCATCGAGACCCAGACATCGGTATGCAGGAAATCACAGTCCTTGACCGCCGTTTCAACCTCATCAGTAATGGTCAGGCGAGCGCCAGTCTCTCTGGCAACGATCTGTACCTCCTCGATGCGCTCAGGGTCGGGCCAGCACTCACGCGGACCAGCCAACCGCACATCCATGCCCAGCTTCGCACCACCGATCATCAAACTATCGCCCATATTGCCGCCAACATCACCCAGGAAGCAGAACGAGACCTGCTCCAGCGATTGATGAGAGTGTTCCTGCATGGTCAACAGATCTGCCAATACCTGCGTCGGATGAGCCTCATCGGTCAGGCCGTTCCAGACGGGCACACCGGCATATTGAGCCAGTTGTTCCACTTTTTGCTGTGCAAAGCCACGATACTCAATGCCATCATACAAGCGCCCCAGGAAACGCGCTGTATCCTTCATACTCTCTTTATACCCGATATGCGAGCCGGTCGGACCAATATAGGTCACATCCGCCCCCTGCTGACGGGCCGCCACCTCGAAAGAAGAACGGGTACGCGTCGAATCTTTCTCAAAAATCAGCGCCACCTGCTTCCCCTTCAGACGTTGTACCTCGGTTCCTGTGTATCGTGCCGCCTTTAACTCAGCAGAGAGTTGCAACAGGAAGCGGACCTCCTCTGGTGTGAAGTCGTCCAACTTCAAAAAGTGTCGATTCCGTAGCTTGAAAGCTATGTCGAAAGCCATGTCTTGCCCCTTCATAAATGAAAACACCAGATAGTGTACTGGCTTGAAAGCTTAGAGAGTACTGATCGTGACGCTCAGCAGGGTCTCACAGGAGGAATGCATCGGCGGTTGCATAGAAAATGCATCGTATACAAAATGTATAGGGTAAAGTCTGGGGTGAGTACTTCTTCATTGAAGGCATCGCCTGGACACGGGACAGGCTAGCATGTTCTCTCTTTCCATCTGGACCCACCAAATGCATAATATACACTGTGTATTGTATAGATAGAAAAAACCGCTGTCAATGTGCAAGAGCTACAGCGTCAGCGGCCTTGTGGGTGATGATTTTTCATACATATCTTAGTGAGGGCGTCAGGCATGCTCTATTGAATGGAGATGCTGGCGCAGGAACTGGATCAAATTGCTCCCTTCGCGATCATCTGATCCAGTTCCTGCCAGAACTGCTGGGTTCCCTGGCGCATATCGCTGCCAATCATCATCTTCTTGCAGCCATAGCGCTCAGCTGTGACCGTTTCTACATCCTTTCCTCCCTGACTAAAGATGAGGGTATAGCGTGGTCCCATCTCCATCGTACACACAGCATCTTTGGGATAGGCAGGCATGGAGTTGACGGTCTGATAGAACTGCTGCACCTGGTCAGCTGGCGAGACGGTAACGGTTTTGGAGGCAGTTTTTTGATCAACCTCGAAGACCTGTATTTGCACCCGGTCCGGCTTTGCAGTGGGAGTGCTATTTGCTCCGGTATTTGAGTTGGTAGTTCCATTTTCGGTGGAACTACCACATCCAGCCAACGCACATATTATAAAGAGACAGAACCAGATCATTCCTCTGTTCAACCTCATAGATCATACTCCTCCTTTCTCATACGAGCATAGACTCAAAGGAGAGACGTTGGCCGGATACGATTGGTTCCATGAAACAGCGGCTTAACGAGCAAGCATCTCTACAGCAATTTCATGCAAGGAATGCGCCAATGGCGAGGGCACACCAACCTTTTGCGCTGTCTGCTCAAACAGGCCGGTATCCTTGACGACAATCCAGTTGCTCTGGTACACGCCCCCATTCGCGACAATCCTCGCGCCATAGCTCTGATAGATGAAGCAAGAGAACAGAGTGGTGGTCAGCATATCCACCACAGCTTTTGGATCGACGCCGTTCTTTTCGGCCATCTGCAACGCCTCCGCTATCGACCGCCCTGCTGAGATAATCAAGAAGTTGCCGCAGAGCTTGACGATATTGGCAGCACCAATCTGATCGCCAAAGTCGAAGATACCCTGGCTGATCGCTTCCAGCAGCGGTCGAACGCGCTCTTTCGCCGCCAACTCTCCCGCGCAACATACCCACAATTGCCGCGCCTCCGCTGCCTCCGGTCGCCCAAAGACGGGTGCCTCGACATACTGAATGCCACGCTCAGCGTGCAAAGCGGCCATCTTGCGGGATGTTTCAGGTGCAACCGTACTCATGACGAGATGCACACCACCCTTGCCGAGTCGCTCTAAGAAGCCCTCACTCGTGACAACGCTTTCCAGCGCGGCATCATCGGACACAACCGTTATCACAATTCCTCCGGTCGTCATCACGTCCTGTAGACTGGACGCCTGTATGCCTCCAAGTGGCAGCAACTCCTCAACTTTACTGGCAGTACGATTATAGATTTTGAGGGAGTAGCCGGCCTTGAGCAAATTGCGCGCAACTGGCTTCCCCAGCAGGCCCAGGCCAATAAATCCAATAGTCTCGCTCATTTTCTACTTCCTTTCACAACAGATATTACTATAGGAAAAATGATCTTGACGTTAACGTCATGTTCTGGACAAAAAAAGCTACTGCTGGGCAGCTTCCAAAAAGCGCTCGAAGCGTTCGATATTGGCCTGTAATTCGGCACGAAACTGCTGCAACGAGCTGATCTTGTGATCCGCTTCTGCTAGATGTTTGCGCAACATTGTCAATACCTTCTGTTTGGGCTGGATGCCGCTGGGATCGATAAAGTAAAGGTCGATGACCTCGCCAATCTCCTCCAGGCTCAGCCCAAGCTTCTTGAGCTGATCGATCTTACGCAAGCGAGCCAGTGCCTCTTCTGTATAATAGTGATGCCCGTGTCCCTCGCGCTCGCTGGGAGGAAGTAGCCCGATGCTCTCATAATAGCGAACGGTGCGCTGCGAGACGCCTGCTCGTTCGGTCAATTCACCTATTCGCATGAGATCGTTCATCGCTCTTCCTCCAATATGACGTTAACGTTACGTTTGTAGTATATAAGAGACGGGACAGGATTGTCAAGAATCAAACACTATCTTAGATTTTCCGATTCTGGCGTAAATAGCCGCTCGGCTGCCCAACGCTCAACGTACTACGCTCCTTGTTCATCATTCCCCAGAAAAACCGGAGGCACAGGCCGACGAAGCCGCCCAGGAACAGCCCGGTCAGGTTATTAATAATATCGGTTAACTGGCAGGTTCGCCCGATATCAGGCACGAAATGTTGGAAGCCCTCAATCATGAACGGTAGCGCCATCGCGCACACGAAGAAGAACAGGCCCACGCGACGCTGGGGAGTTGCTGAGATGGTGAGGCCAAGCGGGACGAACAGCCATATATTGAGCGAGCGCTCGCTCAACGCCAGCAGATCGGACGGGCGCGGAAAAGCGACCTTCAGGCTACAATAGGGGCTGGGATTCCAGTTCCCCGGCGTAATCGTGATCGACAGAATCGCCCCGACGCACAACATAAGCGCCAGCACGAACCAGGGACCCGTCCGAAACCTCCGCGCCAGCCAGCGATGAAGCAGCAGCGAGATTATCACCGTCACGATCAACGCCGGAATGGCCCAGGGGGCCGAACTGAATGCATGCCCCAGGCTCAGTGATTTTGATATATGCATATATTATACATTCTCATTTCCCACTATAAGGTCTTTCGTAGTGGAGCGATTTATCGCGTGGGGGAAGCGCTTCCCCCCACGCGATAAATCGCTCCACTACGAAAGAGATTCCGCTTTTGAAAGGAAAATTTCATTATACTTACTACGGAGGATAAGCGCAAAGGTTTTAGCGCTGGTCCCAATGGGGGAGTCTGTATCTCTTCTCTGTCCTCCCAACGTAATATCACCACCAGGAGTCTTAACCGCTCTCGCAAAGAGAGGGGGTACGAAAGAGGAGGTAAGAGGTTATGGCATCTCACGCTGAAACCTTTACGATGGGAGTCGAAGAGGAATATCAGATCATCGATCCAGTGACGCGCGAACTTAGCTCATCATCACATACCTTGCTACCAACCGCTCAACAACACCTGGGGGAGAAGGCCCAACCAGAGCTACAGCTGGCACAGGTGGAGGCGGCAACGCCGGTCTGCCAGACATTGCAAGAGGTACGGCAGGAGTTGATCAAGATGAGGCGCGAGATGATTATAGCTGCGCAACAGGATGGAAAACAGCTTGGGGCAGCGGCCACACATCCCTTCTCTCACTGGAAAAGCCAGCGCATTACGCCTAAAGAGCGCTATCTTGGTATCGTAGAGTATTATCGACAACTGGCGCGAGAACCGATCTTCGGTTGTCACGTCCATATTGGTCTGGCGGACCGTGCAGTGGCGTTACGAGTCATGAATCGCGCCCGCATCTGGCTTGCCCCTCTGCTAGCACTGGCGGCCAATTCTCCTTTCTGGCTGGGCGACGATACTGGCTATGCCAGCTTCCGCACGCTGATGTGGAGCCGCTGGCCGACATCCGGGCAACCACAGTTCTTCCGCTCGCTCGACGACTACAACGCGCTGCTGCAAGCGCTGATCCAGACCGGCTTTATCGAAGATTCGACGAAAATTTATTGGGATATTCGGCTCTCAGAGCGCTTTCCCACCATCGAGTTTCGCGTCACCGATTGCTGTCTGACGGTAGATGAGTGCGTGATGATCGTCGGGCTGATCCGCGCTATCGTCCAGACATGCTACACCTATATCCAGCAGAACAAACCTGCTCCCGACGTGCGGCCCGAACTGCTGCGCGCGGCTCACTGGCAGGCGGCACGTTTCGGCATAGAGGGCGAGCTGATCGATGTGGTGGCACAACGCTCTCTCCCAGCATCAGCGCTGATCGAACATTTGCTAACCACACTCCAACCAGCGCTGGAGGCCGAAGGAAGCTGGGATGAAGTAGTCGGACAGGTGCGCACAACACTGCAACAGGGCAATGGAGCTATTCGCCAGCGCCGCGCCTATCAACGCAACAGGTGCATGGAAGATGTGGTCGATCTGATCGTCGCCGAAACGAAGCGCGGCACTGAATGATAAAATTATTAATGCATCTGGGAAATCCTCCGGGGTGTGACCGCGTATGGCAGGGGCGATGGCTTGTCCTCGCCCGTGAACCCATCGTGCCGCCTGGGGAGGCGGGCGAGGACAAGCCATCGCCCCTGCCATCTTGGGGTGCCGTTCACCGCTCTATTTGCCGAATGCACCAATAATAGCAAAATATTACAAGCTAATTTTCATCCAACAATTTAGAATCGCAGGCAGGTTAGGGCAAGAAGCGTCCTCTGTGCCAGATCCTATCATCTGGCTTGCTCTAACTATCCTTTTTATCAATTTTCCCACCTTCCCTTTTACAAGAGGGAAGACAGTCTTGACCCAATTGACAAAAGAGCCTGTTTCTGTTCTAAAATCTCCATTCACCTTCCACTCTTGTAGCCTGGACGACATAAGTAGGAATAAACTGGAGCCTTTTTCTCTCTTCAGCTGTCAACTCCGACTTATCTATATGAATAATGCGGTCAAGCTGGGTAATCGTTTTGAGAGGCAGCGTCGCCTCATCTTCTGAGGGATTACGCGAAGCATCGCGAATATAAGCTCCCGATGAATCCTTTGGTAGCGTTATATACATTCGGACGGTTTTTGCGTCGGGGCCATAAACTGATGTATATATATGACCGTGCCTGAGGCTTGTAGCAACAAACCATGGATCTACCCATAAGAGTCCTCTTTGTTCTCCTGGCTGTATTGTATTTATATCCTGGCGCTCGCCACGTTCATTAAACAAAAATGTGCCAAACTCCTCTTCTGAGAGATCTGTCTTCGCTATGACCTGTTCAGGAAGCTTCATTCTGCGTGTGACATTATCCATATGTTCGACATGACTTGCAACCTCCTCAAACAGTTCGGGATCATCCATCAGTTCACGGGCAATCCTGGCAGTGTTTCCAACTTGCTCTAGCGCCGGGTCAAACACCTCATCAAAGGTTTTACCTTTCGCCATCTCTTCTCTCATCTTTTTTGCATCAGCCCTGGCAAATGCAGCCATATGTCCCCATTTCATAGAAGAATGATATTCAATAGCAGCTATTTCTTCAGGGCTCGCGTTTTCAAGACCTTGATAGTTGCTTATCCTCTCAAACTGTCCAGGGATCGCCTTCTGATATTCGCTGCTAATACGCATTCTTGCGTCAACATACTGATTAAAAACTTCTTGCTCGTTTGGAGAAAGAGGAGACTTCCAAAGTTTTCTCTCAATCACTTCCATTTTTAGCCACTTACTCCACTCTTGTCTCTTCCGTTCCTGCTCATGTAGCCCGAACTCCTGAAAAAGATTGAGTTGATCTGATGACTTTTGAGGTGCATCTGATGGAATCTCTTTGGGGGGTGGACTATCTGTTTTGGAATCTAGCCCTTTTTTACTTCCAGGCATTACAATACCTCATCTTTCTTACTTTTTTCATGCATTTATCTTCTTGACGATACTTGTTCAAGCGTACCATCGAAAAACGCTCTTTTTGGGGCTGCATAGGGAAACTTTCACAGTACGAACATAGGCTGAAGAAACGCCTCTGGTTGTGAAATATTGGCCCTGCATAGATTCCTCTATGTACTCGAGCCATTGACAAAGTATATATACATACGGTATGTTTGTATAAGGGAGGGAGAAAAGAGCATGCGCCGGACAAAAGAAGATGCTGCCCAGACGCGCGCGCAATTGCTAGAGGCCGCGTTGCACTGTTTTCAGGAAAAGGGCTATGTGAGTACGACGCTCGACGATATCGCACAACGGGCGGGAACCACGCGCGGGGCCATTCACTGGCACTTTGGCAACAAAGCCCAGTTGTTCAATACGCTGGTACGCGAACGTTATACTCAGGCCGCTATCATCTTTCAGGAAGCCTTCGCCCCGGAACTGAGTCCCATTCAGCAGTTCAGGCACTTTCTGATTCGCTGGATGACCTATGCGCAAGAGGATAACGATTTTCGCATCGTGCTGGAGCTTGTCCAGTTAAAAACTGAGCTTGTGCCGGAGCTGGCAGAGGGCATGCAGGAGAAAATTCAGGGCATGCGTGAATCACGAAACATGCTGGCAGGCTTGATTCAGCGCTGCATTACGGCTGGCGAGATCCGAACCGACATCGATCCACAGGCAGCGGCATTGACAGCGTTGGGTATGGCAAACGGCATCACCTCGCTCTGGCTGATGGACCCCGACAGCATCGATCTACCCACCGCTGCACGAGAGAGCGTCGATCTTTTTTTGCGCGGCCTCACATAAGGTTCTCTTTTTTTCTCTATTTTACATACGTTCGGTATGTATGTTAAAAAGGAAAGGATTTCACACATGCAAGCATTGATTCACCGCATCGATCACATTATGATTCGTGTAAACGACGCCACCTATGATCGGGTGTTTTCGCTGTTCGCCGACACGCTGCAATTGCCGATTGCCTGGGATATCCACAACTTCTATCCTCCGTTCAAAGCTGGTGGCATCATGGCGGGCAGCATCAACATGGAGATATTCCGCTCAGGGGAGCAACCGCTTTACCCAGGACAGGCACAATTGTATGGAATCGCTCTTGAACCCGTCCCCATCGTTGAGGCGCTGCCAGAACTGACGCGGCGAGGCATCCCTCATCTGCCACCGTACGCCATTCCCCAGGCCTACCTCAGCAATCCAGACGAGTATTATACCCTGATCTACGTCGGAGAACTGCTGGGAAGTGATCTGTCGCGCCTTTTTCACTCCGAACGGATGGGATTAGGGGCTATCGACAGCCTCATCTTCGATCAGCTTTTCCGTAATGGCACCGTCTTCTTATGCGAGTACAACCCGACGTTCTGGCACATTCCGCAACGGCGAGAGCAAAATAAGATCCAGATGCAAGCAGCACATGGAGGCTCGTTAGGACTTGCTGATGTGCGTGATCTAGTTGTGGGAACGAGCAATCTTGCACAAGCGCGGGAACAGTGGCAGCGCCTCTTCTCGCCGCTCGCACCAATCAACGAGAGTGAGTGGCAATTCGAGAGCGGACCAGCTCTGC
Organism: Reticulibacter mediterranei; assembly: GCF_016587455.1. Classification (NCBI taxonomy): domain Bacteria; kingdom Bacillati; phylum Chloroflexota; class Ktedonobacteria; order Ktedonobacterales; family Reticulibacteraceae; genus Reticulibacter; species Reticulibacter mediterranei. The sequence continues at coordinate 81,305 of NZ_BNJK01000002.1, forward strand.
GCCTGATACCCCATGAGCGCGATGAGATCGTAGCAATGACCTGGAGGGTTGCCTCGCTCGAACGCGCTCATGCCTTCCTACAAAGCAAGGGCATGCTTGGCGAGACGACAGAATATCAGATCACGATTGCGCCCGAAACAACATATGGATTAGAAATTCGGCTGGTTGAATGAAACTATAAGAAAATCTCTCATCTTCCCTTTCAACATGGACAGGTGAGAGATTTTCCTGTTTTGGTAACGTTTTTGGGTCGAAAGCGACATGTACCTACGGATAAGGTTTTCGCATGCGAAGCAAATCTCACTAAACAGGAAGAGTGAATGTCACAACCGTTATACATGGACGATGTAGATGAACAACCCATTGCCGCCCTCTATCAGCAGTACGCGCCGGGTATTTTCACCTACCTGCGCCTGCATCTGCGCTCGCGGGAGGATGCCGAAGATGTGTTGGCCGAGGTGTTCTTGAGATCCTTTGAGAATGCTTCGTTTCACCAGCTTTCAGAGCAGCAGCAGCGCCTCTGGCTCTGGCGAGTTGCGCGCAACAAGCTGGCCGATCATTATCGCATCGCGGCTCGGAGGCCAACGGTGGATCTTGATGCTTTTGCGGAAGAGATCTACGACGACGAGGAGCTATCCCCTGAGCGGCTGGCAGAGCGCGGCGAGGAGTATCTGCGCCTGAGTGAAGCGCTGGGAGAACTCTCTCCCATGCAGCAACAGATCTTGCGGCTACGTCTCGTCAACGGCCTGCGCTGCGTTGATATTGCGCAACAACTCGGCAAGAGCGAGGGGGCAATACGCACGTTGTTCTCGCGCACGCTCAATCTCTTGCGTTCCATCTATACCCAACAGGAAGGAAAGAGCTATGACTGAACACCCGTTTCATCCAGATGATATTGATGAGCAGATCGACCAGCTCTCTTCCTCCGGTCAACATCGCGCTGTCAACACAGATGAGCGGCTGCTTCATGATATGCAGTTGTTGCTCAACGCGGGGGATATCAACGAGCAACGCCAGGAAGATTGGGCCTCCGTACAACGCGTCTGGACCACGATAACGGCGAAGGGCATTCACGCACAGGCGATACACAACAATCGTCACACTCTTGAGAGGTTTACGCTCATGTCAACACCTTCATCAATGCCCAAACGCTCCACATCCTGGGGCCGTCGTCTCGGCCTGCTCTCCGTTGCCGCTATCACGATAGTGCTTTTAGGTAGCGCCCTTGTCATTTTCACCTTGTCCCAGCGTGAAGGACAGGTCGCACATCAGCCGAATACCAGCGCTGGTGCGGAAACGAGTGCCACACCAACACTACCACCTGTTGGTAAACAGGGAACTACCATGTATACCTACCAGCAACCGGGCGAGGGCATTTACGGGCTGCAATGGTCGCCCGATGGCAAACAGATCATTTCCACAGGTAGTGGCGTCTATGGCTGGGATGCCATGAATGGGGCAAACGTTATCAAGTATGCCAGCCTCACACTTATTGATATAAGCGCAGGAGCAACACAAGAAGAATTAAGACAGCCAAGACAACTCTTTGCCCAACTTTCGCCCGATGGCAAACTACTTGCAGTCTGGAATACTAAGCAAATTGAGATGTACGATACTATAACGGGAAAACAGATCAAAACGTTTACATACAATTTTTCCAGTGATCGTGAGCATTTTTCGTCCTCTGTGGGCTGGTCTACCGATGGCAAGTCACTCAAGGCTATTGCACAACTGACGGAGAACGGAGAGATACACCCAAGCATCAGCAAGCTCGTGACCTATGATGTGGCGACCGGAGAGATGATGCAGGAGGTGACGCTCAATGTGAAGGGAATGCTTGACCGGGTGCGCTGGTCGCCCGATGGCAGATATGTGGCGGCAGGTCTGGGCAGCGAAGGCAGCGTCTATGTGTTCGATAGCACAACTGGGAAGACCATTAGCAAGCACTTTGGGAGCGGCCCCACTGAAACTATAACACTATCCTGGTCGCCCGATAGCAAACAGATCGCCGCGAGCTTTGAGAATGGTATCCACATCTGGGATGCTGCAACAGCAAAGAATGTCGTCATCTATCAAGGCGAAGATAATCCGGTCTGGTCGCCCAACGGAAAGTATATCGCCGTTGTGAATGGTATCGGTCCCGGCACTGTGGGGATTCTCGATGCGGCCACCGGCAAGTTACTCTATACCTACAAAGAGCCTAAGGGTAATATCTACGACCTTGCCTGGTCGCCTGATAGCGTTTATATTGCATCAGGCGACAGTCGGATGAACGCAAAAGGAGGACTCGAGCCTGGCATCGTCGATGTCTGGGTTGCTCGCCCCTGACATCATCTCACGCCAACTGCCGGCCTTGATGAGTTTTTACCGACTTTGTTCGTAAAAACTCATCAAGGCCCAGTATTTTTTTGGTTCTTTATACAACCTCGCAGACAAAAATACCGGTTTCAAACACCCGTCCCCCTCTTGCGTGACGTTTTTATATCCATGTCGATACACTAATTGAGATCTCAAAAACTGTAGATACCGAGGATGCCTGGATGCAACAGAGACAACGCCAAGCACCAGTACCGCTCGACGATTCGCCTATCGCCAGATTATATCAGCAGCACGCCTTATCTCTCATGTCGTATGTACGTCGGCATGTTTCATCACGCGAGGACGCTGAGGACATTGTGCTGGAGGTATTTCTGGCCGCGCTGGAACAGAAAGGATTGGGACAGCTCAGCGAGCCAGAACAACTGGCCTGGCTACGCGGTGTCGCTCATCATAAATGTGTCGATTATCATCGTCGCTCAACGCGTCGGCGCGCCGTTTCCTTAGAGGAAGCCGACGAGGCGCTACTCACGGATGAAGAGAGAGGCCCGGACCAACTGGCTCTACGCTGTGAAGAGGATGCACTCCTCCGTGAGCGCTTTACTCAGTTACCCGACCACTATCAAACGATCTTATTGCTTCGTTTTGCCAGGGGCCTGCGCTGTACCGAGATCGCCCGTCACCTGAACAAAAGCGATGGGGCCGTCCGTATGTTGCTCTCGCGTGCGCTCAACATTTTACGCGAGATCTATACGACATCATAAGGAGGAAAGAGAGATGGCACAACAACCCGAAGAGGCATTTACGCCTGACACCATAGATGAGCGAATAGATCAGCTCGCTTCCCTCCGATCACAGGCATGGACATCTCCAGACGCTCAGGTCGTCCAGCGCCTCTCTATTCTCTGCGAAGAGGATCAACGCTCAACCGAGCGTATCTGGCAGCAGTTGAGACAACATGTGAACGTGTCGAATGAAGGTGAGAGCGACGTGGTAGATCGAGAAACGACCAGTGTTAGAAAGGAAAGAAGAAACATCATGGAAGAGAATCATAGTTCCTGGGAAATGCATCCCCTCACACCGATCAAGAAACGTCCTTCCCCTATGCGGCTTGTGGGGATCGGCCTGATTGCGGCGGTAGTCATCATTACCATTGTCAGCTTCACTGTCTTCTCTGGCGCGCTGCGATCCGCCTCTCAGACGGCCACCAATCGATCAACCCTCACCGGTTCGCAAAATCACCCTCAGCAGCAAACTCAACAGCAGCAGAAAGTAATTAGTAGTGGCAAGCAAGTATGCAGCCTGAACGCGGGTGAAAAAGTCTCAACGAATGGAGCGCCTTGGAGCGCTGATCTCGATTGGTCTGTACAAGGACATCTTGTTGTAGGGACATATTCAAGTTTCAAAGCATACTCGGCGAAGGACTGCTCTCCAATAACGTCCTTTCAACCGGCGATACAGCAGCAACCGATCGCACCTCTCTGGTCGCCCGATGGCAAAAAGCTCCTGCTAGCTGATCCAGGAGACCTCAACTCGACGTATGTGCTGGACAGTAACGGAAAAATCGTGACAAAATTAAAGGGCGACCTCATAAATACGGGCAGGTGGTCATCCGATAGCGCGAAGATCGTTTTCTCTGTGGATGATACCCAGAACTACCCCACAAACAATGTCCCCAGCGGCCCGCAACCCCAGACATTCAAGATGGACATCAAGGCCGTCGATGTAGGTAGTGGGAAGATCACGACATTGACACAACTTCCTCAAGGATACACCCCAATCGCCTGGTCATCTGATGTGAAGACGGTAGTTGTACGGCATCTGACAAGCGACAAAGAGACGATGGATCTCGCAACCTGGAATAGCAATCAGGGGAAGCTGGTAAGCCATACAACCCTCCCCGCACCCCAATTTGATCAGCAGCTCTCGCCTGATGGCTCACTGCTCGCTCTGGACAGCGAGGACAAGATAGAAATCTATTCAACAAACAACTGGAGCTTGTTGGCTTCATTTGCAAATAATGTCGCGGGAATGGGCCTCCATAAGCTGGCCTGGTCCCCCGATGGCAAATATCTGGCTGGGAGCGCGAATGCCATCAAGATCTACGATATGACCTCCCGAAAGCTTGCAACAACGTTCGGCCAGGTTGATGACCAGCGCACGATTACAACCCTTGCCTGGTCCCCCGATGGCACCGGTATCGCTACCTCGTCGATGGTGCAAAGCAATGATCAACCCTCTGATCTCACCATCAACGTCTGGGCGTTGAGCTAAGTTTCTCAGCAAAAAACCTTCATTCTCCTCCTCAAACAAGCGGGGCGGCGACATTATTCGTGTCGTCGCCCCGTTGCTTCTACAGATTATTCGCGAACTCCCAAAAAGGCGATCAGCAGTCCGATAACGCCAAGCACCGTTCCAGCATAAAATGCCCATTGGAAGCCCACCACCAGCGCGACCACCGATGATAGCCCGGCGAGAGCGTTGGCGCGCATGGTGGCAATTGTAACGAGCAGGGCAAGGCCAATTGCGGTGCCAATCTGCGACTCCATGCTCAACAGGCCGGAGGCGAGGCCACGCTCATCCATATGCACCTCTTGCAGGCCAGCAATCGTGATGCTCACTTGCACGATGCTCAAGCCCAGACCTTCCATGATGAGGCCAGGAAGGAGCGTCGCCACGTAGCTGCCATCGACCGAAATGCTTGAAAGCAACAGGGGGGAGAGCAGCAACACGCCCATACCTAGCAGCGTGGCACACCTGAAGCCAAAGCGATTGCATAGCCGGGTGCCAAGCGCTGAACCAAGCAGCAGGGCGGCATTTGTCGGGAGAAAGGCCAGTCCGGTGAGCAGAGGCGAATATCCCCTGACCTGTTGCATATACAGGGCAAAGAAGAAGAGCGGCGTATTGGCAACGGCAGACATCATGAGCATCACCAGATTCACACCGGCAAAGGTACGGTGGCGAAAGATAGACAAAGGAATGAGCGGGTATCGGCTCCGCATCTGGATCACCACAAAGGCTGCTAACAGGAGAAGGGCGAGCAGAAAAATCGCCGCTAGATGAAGGATGTTCAGGCTTGCGTGCGTCATCAGCGTCAATCCATAGACCAGCAGCACGATCCCGCCAACCACCGTCACAGCTCCTGGTATGTCTACTGGTCGGGCAGACGGCTGATCATACTGTTTTGTGAGAATAAACGGCGCAAAAACAACGCCTAGCAGGGTAACAGGGACGCACAGAAAGAAGATCCAGGGCCAGCCGGGATGATCTACCAACACGCCGCCACAGAGGACACCAGCTGTCCCGCCAACTGAGCCAACCATACCCCAGATTCCCAACGCCAGATTACGCTTCCCCCCTTCCGCAAATGTATCAGTGAGTAACGCCATCGAGGTTGGAATCACGATAGCCGACGCGATGCCCTGAAGCGCCCGACCGACGATGAGCAACCATTGCGAGCTTGCCAGACCACACAATAACGATGCCAGGGCAAACAACACCATACCAGGGAGGAAGAGGCGTCTATGCCCGAAATGGTCCGCCACTTTTCCCCCCACGATGAGCAAACCACCAAAGGCCAGAGCGTTGACGCTGACCACCCATTGCAGATTCTCCTGACTGAAGCCCAGACCTTTCTGGATGGCGGGGAGAGCTAGCGTGACCGCCTGAAAATTAAAGACCGTCATAAACTGGGCCACGCACAATAAGGTCAGCACAAGCCAACCACGTGCAGCCATTTCAGTATTTTTGTCGATTGGGCGATCTTCTATAGCTGTAGTATATTCGTTTCCTGACATTCGCGCGCCTCCTCTCGCTGTATAAAGATGCTCTCGTCTTCCATGCCGATGTGATACTATAGAGAGAGCAAGTGTTGCTACCTTCATATTGTATTACGCCGGTAGCAACCCAAAAGGAGACACAATGGATGCCGCAGCACAATTGAAAGAGGCGCTTCAGAAGATGCCCCAACTGATAGGGGAACGTCTATGCCTGGATTTTGCCAATACTGTTGAGCCGCGCGGTGGCATTAGCACGCATCATACATCTTTGCGCGACTATCTCACCAGCTACACCGATCTGATCGCCTGGGGCTACCATGCTCATTTACTGACTGAAGAACGTTCTCTGCATCTTTTACGCGAAGTAGAGCAGCGACCGGACGATGCTCTGGCGCAATGGAAGCGAGCCATCGCGCTGCGGGAAACGATCTATCGCGTGTTCTGGCTTATGGCAAACCATGAACAGCCTTCTCAAGCCGATCTGGACGCCTTGAGGCAGGAGTATCTGGCGGCAGTTAATCACTCCTGGCTGGTCAAGCAAGGGGACAGGTTCGTCTGGCAGTGGGAAGAAGACGACCGGGCGCTGGATCAATTGTTGTGGCCGATAGCTCAATCAGTCACAACATTGCTCACAGGCGAGGATCTGGAGCGGATCAAGGTCTGTCCAGGCGTGCCGGGCGACCCGGTTCTTTGCGCCTGGCTTTTTTTTGATACGAGCAAGAACCGCAATCGTCAATGGTGCAGCATGGCCGACTGTGGCAGTGTCGTCAAAGCGCGTCGCCTGACCGAACGCCGCCGCGCTGCACGAGCCAGCCGCGCAACCCGGAGTTCTTGATGGTGACAAAGATCTGCCAGAGAAAAGGAATGCAAATGCGACAAATCCCTCCTCCATAGAGGATGACGATCAGCGCATTTATTGCCAGTCCTTGTAGATCTACCATCAGCAGCGCACTGTTATTGTAATGTACATGTTTCATAGCGCTTGCTACTATCACTGGATAGTTGCTAACAGTATTATATATGAGAGGAAGAAGTATAAGGAGCAGATATATCCAGAATACAACTTTTAACAGTCCATATATGAGGATGGTGATACAAACTCCTTTGGACCAGCGAAGTGCAGATTGCTGCTTCTTGAATATTGCTCTATAGAAGTAATTGAGGACATACAAGGGTTGTCTGGATAGATTGGCAACATCCATGATATCAGTTAACACCCAATACCCGTCAAACTTCAGAAAGGGGTTCAGGGAAACGAGGCAACTACTCACCAACATGAAGGTCGCCCACTGAAACATGGCCTGCCTCGTGATGACGAAGAGCAAGAGATAGATACCCCCGACACAAAGCTGGAGGTAGATTCCTCCAATGTCTACACGTACCTTGTGCCAGCGCGGAAGTTGCCATGATGCACTCACATCACTATAAAATACGGGGAAAAATAGATATACGGCAACTCCAATCTCGCTTGGTTCCACATCTCCTTTCATACATGCACTGGCATGCCCAAACTCATGCGCGAAGAGCGATACCAGAAAGAGCAGATATGCAGGTATTATCATAATAGGGTTTGCCGGAACGTACGCTGTCAAGCCGCCATACACGACCGCATAAGCAACGAGAAGGCCGATGCTACTGAGTGCCACAACCATTGTGAGCGGATGGAACATGAAAGTGAACGCAGATGCAATTTCTTGCACACTTGCAGCTGGAATAAGTGGAAACTTGAACCAGAACCCCCCTGGATTTTTTTCTTTCTTGCCACTAATTTTGCTGATTTTAGCAACTACATATTCATAAGCCTTCTGTACCTCCTCTGGCGCAATAGTTCTCTCTCCCTCTCTACTGAGGTCTTGAGCAACAGTAGCAAAAGAGTTACCTGCATGAACCTTCTCCAACAGGGTATATGCAAGAGGAGAAATTCGCATGTGTTTCTTATTATGGCCCACGACTATATAGCGTGGATGTTTGCCCGAAGTATCGACCACAATCTGATCGATCACTTCGGGGAGAATGGTTATCTGTTTCATTGGCATAATTTCCCTCCGTCCTGTAATGCCCCCTTTCGTAGTCGCGCGATGTATCGCGCAATCCCGCCCCTGCGCGATACATCGCGCGACTACGAAGTAAGGGAAGGTGCATGTAGCAGGCATTGCCAGGCAGCAGCGGCTTTTATGACATAGGCCGTAGTGACGGACTTACTTCCGTAGGACAGGACGTGCGTTGGGCGTTGCATGCGAATATATTCCTGATACGGCCAGCATTGCCCTTCTTCATCGTAGCTCTGTTGCAAGTACATCAGGGCTTTCTGTACGGAAGGAGCGGCACCCTCCAGTTTCCCAAGCTGTGTCAGATAGGCCCAACTTAATAAAGCCAGAGACGTGTTTAAGGGATCGCCTTCTTTTTCAGGCATCCCCCAACTGCCATCGGCGTGCTGACTGCCCTGCAAAAACGCTTGTACGCGCTCTAATGCCGGTGAAGAGGGTCTGACCTTTGCGAGCAGGCGAGTGCAAACATAAGTGCCATAGAACGGGCCATGATACCACGTACTCACCCAACGACCATCTTCTGCTTGCTGTTTCTCGATATATGCTGTGCCGGACTGAATGACCTCTGCAAAACGCGTCTCATCATAGAGGGCAAGCGTGTAGAGGACATTCGCCATCACATCCACATCACCCCCCATACCCCAGGCATTTGCAGCGTAATCAGCATGGCGTTCTTGCTCAGGTGTGCGATTGTGGGCCGGAATAATCCACGTCTCGAACGAGCCGTCGTTGTGCCGATTCTCTTCCAGCAAGACGCGCAGGGGTCGCTCACAATAGCGGGAAACATCCTCCTGGCGATTGTTCAGAAGAAGTACCTGCATCACCTGGGCCAGATCGTCGGCATCAGGAGGGAGTTCAGGCAAATCAGGGAAATAACCCCAGCCTTCGATACCATAGTGGTGACGATGCTCAATGAAATAGTTTAGCTCGTAGTTGATGACTGGTTGTAGTTCGAGAGAAAATGCCTGGCTAGCGTCGCTGAGAATTTCAGCCATCACTGCCCGTTGAAAAATGTCTCCATATTGGAATTCGCTCTTGCCAGTGAAGCCATGTTTATATGAGAAGCACATTACATGGCGTACTTCGCTAAACCCCTGTTGCCATTGTTGCACCAGATAGCGTAGCCCCTGCCACGCGAGCTGCTGGCACTGTGTCCGGGGAACAGGGAACTCCAGGTGAAACTCTGGTTGTTCCGCAGCTCTCCGGCGGTTGGACTCTGTAATCTTGATAATATCGGTAAGCAAATCCTCACAACGTTCTCGCAGCTTGCTTACCAGATGATGCCAGGATACAACATTCTCTGGTATAACACTGGTCGCCTGGTCGAATGCATCTATGGCTAACTGAAGAACTGCACACATATGGCCTCCGTAGTACAGCTCTCGTGCTATCCGCTCTAGATCCTGCTTCTTTGGCTCTACAGGCTGCTCTTGCAAAAGACCGCACAGAAGAAGTGAGGGCGAGCGGTTCAAATAATCTTCTTTCCAATCACAGATATCGTCGAACATCTGGCAACTAAAATTAAAGAAGTTGAGGGATTTTGTGAACGGAAGCAGATATTGTTCAGTTCCCGCTAAGTCAACCAATCCGGCAATAATGGCCTGACTGACGCTGGACTTTCCTGTAGCAAGCGTCCAGGCTATATTTTCATTGTAATCTCGCCACGGCAATTCACCGGAAACAAACCTTTTCTCGAAGATGCAAGCCTGATAATATTGCCTCATGTAGGAGCGGAAGCGCTCCCAGAAGGGCGAAGAAGCAGGAAATAGCTGATGGAGATACGATAAGGCTTCCGTCTGCAAAGCGATCACATGGAGCATCCTTTGCGCAGATTCATAGGCTTGCAGGCTCTGGTCGATGATTGTATCGGAGATGAATAAAGAGGTAGCAAAGAGACTTGAGGCTACCGAAAAATCGCTCAACCTGCCGGACGGAATGTTTGGGAACGCCTCTTGAAACAGATACGGATAACAGTCATACATGGATATGATATTGGGCCGATCGGAGGGGCTAACATCCGTGACAGTCAACCAATTCTGCATCAACGACTCAACTCGTCTCTTCGTTTGACGAGCAGACTCCAAAATGGTGGGAGAGAAAGCATCCATTGTAAATGATTGTAGAGATTCTTGTGATAGTGTTTTGAGTTTTGTCACCATTTTTTTGTCCTCTAAAATATATCTAGATTCTGAACTCGACTTTGTACAAAACTGCAAATCCGAGCGTGGAAATGTATTACCTCCCGATCAATCAGGAGAGTGGGCACCCTCCTGATTGATCGGGAAACTACAAAAACTTTACCCTGTTTGATCTGAATGGTCCCAGACATACATCCATTTGCAAGTGTGCCTCAAAAAGAGCAGCCATCATGCCAATGAGCCCAACAACTCGGATCATCATACGCACTCGCAACCCCCTGTTCACCATCGATGCTGGCGGGTTTGTTAGCAAACATGGCGGCCAGTTCCAGGCGCTCTTCTAGCTCTTCTACATCCAGACTGTCAAGGTCAATGGTATACATTTCCGTCTTCTTCGTTGCCATTGTCTTATCCTTTCTATTTCTGTAACATACGCTTGCGTGCTACTAAGCTCTATCGGTTGTCAACACAACAACTTGTTTGCCGGTCTGAGCAGAGGTCTGCGCTCTACGCCAATCGTAGTGCTAGCAGACATAAGGCCCATAAGGGTTACAATTACCGCAGTCTATAGCAACCATCTGTTCACCGCTGGTGCTGCCTGGTTTGGTGGCAAATAGGGTGGCTAACTCCAGGCGCTACTCTAACTCTTCCACATCCAGATCGCAAGGGTCGATGGTGAACATTTCCGTCTCTTTCGTTACCATTGTTTGATCCCTTCTCCTTTCCGCTTCTAAGGACTTGCAAAGACTGCCGGCCTTCTGCTAGTTCGGCTCTTCTTGTATCACCTCCTTCACGTAAAAAGTGTTCGTCCACCCGTCAAGTCGTCTACTCTCCAGGATGTCCTGGTTCAAGCAACTGGCCTGCGTCCCGAGAGAACTTGCTCCAAGAGGGCTTACCACCAGAGATAGAATTTCCGGTCTTGCTAAAGATTAACGGCGAAAGTTGGCATTGGGAACGATATTTCCCTCTCGCAGAGGCCACTATTGACAGAAGTCAAGCATGAAGAGCGAAAAGTTTCTTTGAAGTAAATATCTCTTGAGACGTTCTGCCAACGAACACTTGTTGATATCATTATCAACTACTTTTTTCTTAGTTCCCCTATAATTAGCACCAGACGGCTTCTTACCGCCAATACAAAGTATTGATGACTCAGGGAAAATCTTACTGCAAGCGCTTGCAATGAACAAGAAGCATAGTACATGATTCTTGCGTGGCATATCGACCCTATCTAGCCCCAATTTTGATGAAAAAGCGCTTCCTCCACCAAATATCTGCCGAATGTCAATTGAGCCATTTCCCTTTGCTGTGAACGATATGCGTTTGCTGGAAACCGACCGCATCGTACGCATGGCGGGCCGGAGTACGTTCCAGGTCTGTTTCGACAAGAGCGCAGGTGGCTCCGAGCGCTTGAAAGTGATGGAGCATTGCCAGCAGCAGAACGCGACTGAGACCAAGCATTTGAAAGCGCGGATGCACGCCGAGCGGCTCGATCTGAGCGATGCGACGTTCGGGCGAGAGCCAACCAATGCAAAAGCCAGCCAGTGAGCTGTCCGGGGCCACCACCACCAGATCGAGATCTGAGCGATGCTGCGACGTCTGTATTGTTCGCGCGCGCCATTCGGCGGTCATCGAGGTACTCTCAAATGCGGCACGATGGAGTTTCGCATAGGCTGCGGCCTCCTGCACACCGGCGAGAGGTCGCAACGTAAAGCCATCGGGCAGCGTTGGGATTGGCGCAAGATCTGCCAGCGAGTGTTCCAGGAAAACATAGCTCTCATACTCTTCATCCACAAAACCATGTGCCTCAGCCAACATTTGCCGCTCACGATCATCATCACGAAACTCCACCCAGTAAGGGAGCGGTTTTCCTCGTTCGGCATCGAGTTCACGAAAGCGCTGATCTGCCCAGGCGAAGAGATCTGCTGCAAGCGCTTGCAAATGTGGACCGGGCAAAAGATAGATATCGAGTGCGGCCCAATAATATTGCCAGGCCGCAAAGCCGATCACCTGATCATCGCTGTTTTCCCAGAAGGCGGCATCACGTCCCTCGTTGATCGTTGGTGAACTCAATCGCCAGGGGAAATCGATCACGTGGCGACAGGCCAGCGGCATACGCTGAATCAGGTCAACAACACGCGGCAAATCAACCAGACCGCGAAATGGATGGCGAGAAATAGTCATACATGATCACCTTTCACTAAAACTCAAACGTATTTCCTTTTGCCTGTTTGCTTACTAATTCAAATGAAAGCGATCACGCCGTAATTGCGCAAGCTGGTCACGCAAGTCCCAAAGACTCTCTAGAACCGTTGCGCGTTTTTCCGATGACGGAACTTCCAGATGGAGAAAGATGGCAAAGAGCAGCAATGCCCCCTCAAGGGACTGAATATCTTCTAACCGCAGAGCGAGCAGGTGTCCTTCGTTTTCAGAGCCTAACCGTTGCTGCAAGTGTTCTAAGCGCTCAAATGCAACCTGACAGAGCGCCGCATCACTGGCTGAAGTCGGCACCGGTTTCTGTCGCATCGCCACCAGAAACGCCCGAATCATTTCCGCCAGTGCCGCCCGGTCGGAAGCTGCCAGAGACACTACAGGAACATCAGCAGCCGCGTTTGCATTTTTCTTGTGAAATTCCATCTTTCCCTCTCCCATCATTATAATTCGCTCGTTCCTTTATGATTGCCAATGGGGGAAGAAAGTAATGGAAGACTTCCCCGGCCAGCTTCTTTACGCCCTTACACACCAGAGCCGCCTGTTCATTCCCTACAAGCAGGCCATGATCCATCGACCAGACGGTTAGCACCGGGACATGAGAAGCGCATGCCACCTCTTCCCAGGTGAGCTGGTGACGGACCAGATACGCATGAAAATCAATGGCTGCCAGGAGAGGAAGCGCTTGTCGTTGTGAGATATCACGCTGCATAGATACCTCTTTTCTACTGCCGCACGATTGTAAACATACGATTCACAGCTTCTTCTTCCCTGCCATCTTGCATGAGTCGCAAAATGAGTCCGGCCCTTCGTGCTATTTGAGCCGTCGTGGTTTCATGAGGTGCAAGCATTGCAAAACCGTTTGGTCCTTGTTGTGCAGTTTGTTCTTGCAACGCGTGTTATTGTCGGGATATAGCTACTTCGCTATGCATAGTATCAGCAATACCTTTCTTTGCTTTCATACCTTGCTTGACACTTTTTTATGTGTAATGCATACTCGAAAGGAGGGTGGCAGAAGGATGGCGAAGTCGAAAAGCGGCATCTTTCTGTCCATTCCCATACAACAGTATAAATAGACATTTCTTGTTACCGTCGTCTTTTTTACGAATTTATGCTGGAAAATACGACACTAGACAACTATGATGGATTCCTATACACTACTCAATAACAATGTGGATTTGTGTGAAGGAGGGTATATATGTCTAGAGATGAGGTATCAGGAAACCGGTTGCGAGAGAGGCGAATTGAAGCTGGCTTGAGTGCAGATCAAGCAGCATCGATTTACGGGCAAGCCTTGAAAGGGGTTGCCATTACACGAAAGGCATACCTGAAAATGGAGGAAGGCTACTTACCAAAAAGTCTCAAACGACGCGCAATACTAGCTGGCATGTTAGGAATTGCTCCCGCACTCCTATTACCCGAAATCGTGAACGAGGTTTCCACGCAGAGAGTACCAACCGAGAAAGGGAAGGCGCTCAACATCAAAGAATACCGTGCCAAGCTCCTCACTGTAGAGAAACAAGGATATCGTAGCGCTGATGAAGCTTTACGGGAGGCCACTCGACGCATCCATACATTACACAGCAGGATTTTCTATGTGAGTTCGCAAGAACAGGAAGAGATGAAACTCCTATTATGTGGATATCAGACATTGTACGCCGATATTGCTCGTGAACGGGGAGATTATAAGTTAGCCCTTGCTCACTACAACATGGCTATTACGCTTGCCTATCAAGAAGGATTCACTGACTTTGAAGCTGCTGCCATCTGTCAACGGGGCAATCTCTTTTTAGATCAACATGATTTAAATTCTGCTCTTCGAGATTTCCAACGGGCCGCATCCTTCAAAACACCCGATCAGTTGAGAGGGTATATTCTTTCGTTACAGGCCGTGACTCAAATGCGCCTTGCACATACAGAACAAGAGAAAACGGCTGCTCTCCGCTTGATAGATGAAACCGAGAACTTAGCATCTCCAACAATTGATGATGCGCTTTACCAGCATATTGATACGTGCAGTTTCCCACCAGATCGATATCTTCGATTTTGGGCGAACACGTTGATGCTAGCGCCGATCAAGAAGCTTCGTTCTCCCGGCCTGGCAACTGAAATCCTTAATGAGCTAGAAATACGGAATCATGGGAGCAACGCTGAAGAAAAGCGTCATAATGCTTATCATCAGATGGAATGCAACTTAGCCTATGCAAGGATATACAAGGATCAAGAATATTTTCCTGTTGTATCAACGTTGCTTCAAGAGGCGTTGACATTAGCTCAGCAAATAAATTCAAGGGTTCATTTACGTTCGATTTCAAATCTTCATAATGATCTCAAAATGAGCAGTTATGGGAAGAACGAGGAAGTAGCTATGCTAGGGGTAGAGATCATGAAAGTACAGCATCCTCACCTCTTCAATTAAGCTTTGCTCATCGGCAAACTCTCAAGGGAAAACAGGTCAACTAAAAAGCTCTGAAGCATTTGGACGCTTCGTGAGGATTGCAAAAAGTGGGAGACGCTATGCCGACAGGCTTGCCGGCATAGCGTCCCTTTGCGCAACTCCTTGTATCATAACAAAGACCCTCTCACGATCATTTGTGAGAGCAGTGAGCCATCACCTGTACACAGGCAATTCATCACGACCAGATCACGCCCTGCCTGGAGGTCTACTCCTCTTTAGCAGTCAGCGTGGTGATATCCCCGCTCGCAGTCGGCACACGAGCACCCGCACCACGGAGTCCACTTCAGGATTTTCATCTTCAGCTTTTTCATGATACACCTCCCTCCAAGAAGAGAGAGACCAGTAGGAAGTCACTAAGCCGTGCACCACTGTCTTTCATGGCGCAGCAAGACCGAGTGACCCTGCCTCCTTTCCCTGAACTACACAGGTAAAAGAAGTATCAGGCTCACAACGCCTCGCGCTGCCAATCCAGCGAAGGGATACACGCCCACTGATTCATCAAGCGAATCAATTAGCAACATGCACAATTATATAGGATAAGAAGATATAAGGCAAGTAAGATAGACCGCGAAACAAGGCTTTTCAGTTCTCCGCTCAAAGGGGGGGCAGGGGTCTCCCTGCCGGGGTCTGGGGTGTCCCCAGTTTCCTTCCCTCCTTCGCGCGCCGCCTGCGACGGCGCGCAAAAGAGAAGAAAAAAGTTTTTTGCGGGGACACCCCGCACCCTGGCAAAGGGCTGCCGCCCTCTGCACTCCTGCTAGATGGGAGATTTGGAAAGCCCTGGACCGCGAAACAAGACTAATGGGTATTTTGCGGCACCCATCAGTGAACAAATCGGATCATTCTGCTCCTTCCGCGTTCGCAATGAGCACGAGAAGGTGGTTCGTCTGTGAGGGATGCAGGCAATTATCCGGCCTCCGGCATTTTTAGCGTGCTCCTACGCAAAAGAAAAAAGGTTACGATAATGTGAAAGCGGTGAAAGATTTTAAAGAGAAATTACACGAATCAAATACGTAGCCGCAAGTTCTTCCGAATCCCCCTTTTTCCCTACAAAGAGAGATTTGCTTGACAACACTGTTCCAGACCAATACACTAATTATGGAAGAAAAAGCAGGCCAGAGGGGAATGGGAGGTATAGTATGAAACATAAGCCATTGAAAGTCGATGGAGTATTCGAGGGCGGCGGCGTCAAAGGTATCGGGCTGGTTGGAGCCGTCTCAGTTATTGAAGAGGCGGGCTACGAGTTTGTCAATCTCGCTGGCACCTCCGCCGGAGCCATTGTTGCAACGCTGCTTGCCGCTGGTTATACCGCCGCAGAGCTAAAACAGATCATCAACAGCCTGGACTTTGCATCATTTCAGGATCTTTCACCGCTAGGTCGTATCACCGGCCTCGGCCCCATTTTCAATTTGCTGTTTCGCAAGGGTCTCTATGAAGGCGATATTCTTCTGAATCTGATGCGAAAGTTGTTGGCCGAAAAGCATATTCATACGTTTCGCGATCTCCTGCTGCCGGAATTTGCCAATGAGGACCGCTACCGCTTCAGAGTTCGCCTCATCGCCTCAGATATCAGTCGCGGGCGCATGCTGGTGCTGCCGCAGGATATCAAGGATTACGGTATGGTGCCGGAAGACCTGGAGGTTGCGCTCGCCATCCGCATGAGCATGAGCTACCCATTTTTCTTTATCCCGGTCGAGCTAAAAAAGTGCTACATCGTGGATGGAGGCATGCTCAGCAACTTCCCGGTTGAGCTGTTTGACTCGCCGGGCGTCCCCGAATGGCCGACCTTTGGCTTCAAGCTGGTTATGTCGGATCAAGCCTCGCCAGAACAGTTTGTGCGCCATCCCATCACGGGGCCGTTCTCGCAATTGGCCGCGATGTTCTACACCGCAATGGAGGCACACGACGCCTATTATCTGGCAAACGCGAAATTTGTGCGCACCATTCCCATCGATTCGCTCATGATCCAATCCACCGATTTCAATCTCAGTGAGCAACAAAAAGAAGATCTCTATCAATCGGGAAGGAAAGCGGCGCAAGATTTTCTCGCCACCTGGGATTTTGAAGCCTACAAAAAGGCGTACAGAAACGGGCAACCTGTGCCGACGCGCCGCGAACTGGTCCAGGAAGCAGCTAGGAGACGGCCCCGCCAGAAAGAGCTGCCATAATACAGCGAACTCTCCCCGCGATAATTGGTGCATTCGGCAATTGAAGGGGAAATGGCTCTGGGCACAGAGGATTTCGGGTCCACCCGTAGCGGCAAGGGGGGGTTGTGGGGTCTTGGCGGGGGCCTTGCGCTTGTCGCCCTCGCCACATCGTTTGTCGGTTTCCCAGTGACCCCAACAGCGACAAGCGCAAGGCCCCCACGCCCTCTCCGCGCCTCCCCTTGTCGCTACGGATGGGGAGAATCTTCCCTCTCCCCGGAACATTTGCCGAATGACCAATAATGGACGTTCACTTTTCAATCTGGGAAGACACGACGGGAGAGCTCATTTGTTAAAACTCATCATTGCTTCTCCGCGTGACAGATGTTCTAATCTGATGTATGATAGGTGCTCTATTAGACGAGTCAATAACGCGATGGGAGTTTTCATGATGCCACAACGATGCTCCTGGTCAACGGGGAGCCAGCTTTATCTCGATTATCACGATGTTGAGTGGGGCGTGCCGCTTCACGACGATCAGAGGCTATTTGAAATGCTCGTGTTGGAGGGAGCACAGGCCGGGTTGAGCTGGTCAACGATCCTGAACAAGCGCGCAGGCTACAGACAAGCATTCGATGGATTCGACGCAGAAAAAGTCGCTCGCTACGATGAACAAAAAGTGCAAGAGCTGCTCTCCAACGCGGGGATCATACGCAATCGCTTGAAGATCCAGGCCGCGATTCAAAATGCGCAACTCTTTTTGCAGATGCGCGAGCGCTACGGCAGCTTCGATACATTCCTCTGGCAATTTGTCGATGGAAAACCGATACAAAACCACCGGGAGACACTGCAAGAGGTGCCAGCATCCACAAAAGAGTCGGATGCGATGAGCAAAGCCTTAAAAAAGCTGGGATTTCGTTTCGTTGGCACAACAATCTGTTACGCTTTTATGCAGGCTACCGGCATGGTCAACGATCACGTGACAACATGTTTCCGTTGGGATGAAATCAGAACCCTCAACGCTGAGCGTTCATCCTCTATTCTCTAAAAAAGCAAAGAAAACAAGCTATTTTGCAGACTTCATCTCTCTCCACGCTTCCAATCATTATCTAGCGTGGGTAAGATTACCCATGCTAGAGAACAGCAAATGATATACACTTTTTGTATCTGATGGGGGGCGCGAACGGCTGGATGTTGTACTATTGCTAGACATGCAGGGAGGAAAAGAGATGAATACAGAGAAAAATCCCTCAACGGGGTTGATCCTCGAAGTTTTCGGACCAACAGTGGAGTTCCTGACATCCCAGGAGAACTTTAGCGTATTAAAGGGCACAGTCCCTCCCGGCGCTTTTGTCCCACTTCATACTCATCCCGATGTGGAGGACTTCACTGTTCTCTCTGGGGAGCTGGAGTGTCTGAGGCAGGACGCAACAGGGCATGAATGGATTGTAGCAAAAGCAGGTGATTACGTCCATGTGCCGGGGGGCGCGCGCCATGCCTGGCGCAACGTCTCCAATGAACCAGCCATCACACTCATCTTCACAACCCAAAAGATGGAACGCTTCTTTCGCGAAATTGGCAGGCCGATAGGTGTGCTTCAACCACCTACACCTGCTGAGCTGGTTCGTTTTGCGGCTATTAGCGATAAATACGGGTACTGGAACGCTTCACCTGAAGACAACGAGAAGGTTGGAATCCACTTCAGTTTCTAGCCTGACAACGAAGATGAACAAACAAACCCGAGAATGGCCTGGGGAGAGAAGGTTCTCCCCCCATCCGTAGCGACAAGGGGCGGTGTGGAGGGGCTGTGGGGGCCTTGCGCTTGTCGCTCTCCCCAGCAGATGATTCCTCCCCCCTCACGGCGCTAGCAGAAATGAAGGGGCCTGGGAGAGCGACAAGCGCAAGGCCCCGTCAAGACCCCCAACACCCCTTGTCGCTACGGGTGAACCCAACATCCTCTTTGCCCATAACCATTCTCAATTGCCGGATGCACATTAGAACTGATGATTTTCTCTTATCCCTCTTTATGGTCTGTCATCAGATCGGACTCTTGCCAGACGAGAGGAGGAGTACGCTTGTATTCGATCAATTCAGCGGGTTCGGTACGTAAAGCCCAGGAGAGCTTATCGAGAGTCACCAGACCGATCTCTGAGTAGGGATCACGGAAGAGCTTTCTTACTGTTTTGTAATCTACATCGGCAATCCGAGCCAGTCGCGTCATGCTTATCTTCTTCGCTTCAGCAATCTCTTTTACCCGTAAGCGTATCATGCACTTGTCCTTAACGTTAGTTAATCTTCAGATAAGTGTAGCAGGTTTAGACGCCTGAGAGTACCTGGATTATATCCCTATAATTGCATTTGTAGAACCTTTTTTCCTGCCAACAAAACCAGGGCAAAACAAAAACGGCGAGGAGCGTTCCTGTTGCTCTGCTCGCCGCTTGCGACTATTTCAAGATATTGATGATCTGGCCGGTTGGCACGGGATAGGGGGAACCCTGATTGTTCACCAGAATACGCTGAACCAGCATGTAGTAGCCGGGAGCGGTCGGCAGTTGCATGTTGGTTGAGACCGCTTTATTGGTCCAGTTATTGGTTTGTACAGTCGGAGCCACCGTAGCAATTTGGCCACCGAGGACGTTGTTGTTATCAAAGCTCACGGCCGCTTTAAGCGCATCAATCGTAGCAAATGGACCAACCAGCCCGGCATCGATCCGGACTGGTTGTGGCTTCGTGTCCTGCGTCTCATTGCCCTGGTGTGGGGTCCACAAGAGAGCTACCTGTTCGCCAGGCCGATAGATATAGGCGTGATCGTCAGGGTTCGTCATACGATCTTTGGGTAAACTCATAATCGAATATGTATATGTCACATGGGAGGATGCCTCCTCAAGCTGGCACGCTCCCAACAGAAAGATCAGCGGCAGGAGCAGCAAAGAGAAGGCGACCGATTTTACTGCATGTTTGAACACGGTGATAATGTATCCTTTCTCGCCTTTTCAGATAGGCGATAGTATTTTACCACCTTTTCGCTGCGTAGAAATCGGTCAATTACTCGACGTGATGATCCCACGCGAACCATCAACTGTGATCTGTTGACCGGTTGTAATCCGCTCGATTGCACCGGAGACGCCCACGACAGCGGGAATGCCGTACTCACGCGCAACGATGGCTCCATGCGACATCGATCCTCCCATTTCCATCACGAGGCCGCTTGCCGTGAAGAAAAGGGGCGTCCAACCTGGATCGGTCGATGGAGCGACCAGGATTTCGCCCGGCTCCAGCCGAGCGCCTGCCGGATCAAGGATCACGCGCGCCTTGCCCGTAACCACACCCGGTGATGCAGGCACCCCCTGAAGCGTCCCCTCCTGAGAAGCGCCCTGAGCAAGCGTTAACGCGGCCTCCGGCTCTGTACCATCGGAGAGCATGATACGCGGGATGTGTCGCCTTCCCAGCTCGCGTTCGTAGCTGCTGCGACGCTCTCGCACAATGGCGCGCATATCGCGTCCGGCGAGCGCCTCGTGTGCCTCTACCAGCGTAATATAGAAGATATCCTCGGCGGCTTCCAGACGATGGCAGCGCGCAAGCTCTTCACCAACAGCAAACAGGCGGCGACGAGCACCTGCAAAAATCAGGACAATATTGAATTTTGGCACTTCGCGCAAACCGGACAACTCGCGCAATCGATGCAGACACAGAGAAGTCAACAGGCCGCGTAGCCAGCCGTGCCGTCGAGCGCGCTGGATCAACGTTTGCGCCATCGCCTCCGCCTCCTGCACGCTCCGTTGGAACTGAATATCAGGTGCGGCCTCAGAATCACCGAGCGCAATATAGTTAGCGAGCATGCCCAGCAGATACGACGGATCTTCAGACCAGCGCGGCAGGCCCAGATCGATCTCTGCCACGCCTCGATGCCCGTAGAGCGCGAGAAAGTCGGACAGGCCAGTTTGCAACGGAGCAGGTAAGGAACCAACGTTATATGCCTGAGCCAGTTGCGCCGGTTCCTGCTCGTGGAACAGTACACGAATCGTTGCATCTTCGCGCAGGCGTTGTGCCAGTTGCCACAACTGCAAATCCATCTCGGTGGTAGGATTATAAGGCAGGCCACGTCGCACGGTCTGAATTTCATCTTCGGTCGCCAATCCACGCAGCAGCCGCCTCGCCAGGGCTGGCAAGCCAAAGACCAGCCCTACAATCGGGATCAAATTGGGAAACATATATGGCATGAGAGAGCGCGCGCCCCCTTCAGCGCTTGCCAGCAGTTTGAGCGGCGTCGTCTCCAACGGCCCCTGGCTCCATAAGCGGATTTGCTGCTGTACGTAAGCAAAGCGCGCCCGAACAAGCGGTGGATCGAGCAAAGCCTGTGCCATACGCAGCAGCGGTAGGCCGCGAGTACGGATGAGCAGTGGGATCAGTTTGCGCATAACGCTCCGACGCGGTGTAGGAACAGGGGCAAAGCGCGGATCGGCGGCCAATTGAGCAAAGACCGGAGCGGAACGCGCCTCCATCTGCCCCATTATGCCGATCAGCGCGGGACGCCAGAAGGTGCTGCGAAACATTGGTGTCACATCCAGAAAGAGGCGATGCGCGGCCTCCTGCGCAAAGGATGGCCCCGCAAGCACATTACGCGGAGGAAAACCGGCGAGCTTTGCTCCCGCAGAGGCCACAAGGCGAAAATAAGACGCCCCCATCGGCGTGAAGGGACGATAGACGCCCTGTGCCACGTTGAGCGAGAAGTAGATACGCGCGTCTTCATCGTTCACAGGTGCATCGGCAGGCAAGGGATAGAGCGTCGTAATAGGTCGCGCCTGCGTCAGCCATAGTTTGCCTGCATCGTCGATGGCCCATTCGGTATCCTGGGGTGCTCCAAAATGGCTCTCCACCTGTGCCCCTAGCATTGCCAGCGATCTTATCTGCTCATCAGTAAGACATGATGTTTCGTCTATTTCATCCAATATCTGCTGCTCTGTACCGCCGCCAGAGAGCGCACGCACACGCAGGCGCTTTTGACCGAGGCGGCGCTCGACAATCTCGCCGCTCTGTGTATTGACCACAAAATGATCAGGAGTAACCGCCCCTGAGACGACCGCTTCTCCTAGTCCTGGACTGGCATCGATGACGGCCTGACGACGACGCCCAGTGAGCGGATTGGCGGTAAAGAGGACGCCTGCTACGGTGGCGTTAATCATACGCTGCACCACGACGGCCAGCCGAACCGTGCGCGGATCAATGTTGTTGCTCGCCCGGTAGCTGACCGCGCGATCATTCCAGAGCGAGGCCCAGCAGCGCCGGACGGCATCAAGCAGGCCGTCAAAACTGATAATGTTGAGCAATGTATCCTGCTGACCGGCAAAACTGGCAAAGGGCAGGTCTTCAGCAGTCGCAGAGGAACGGACGGCAACCGCAACTGGTGTATCATGGGCAAGTTGCTGATAGGACTCACGCAGCGCTTCCACCAGCACAGAGGGGATGGCAACCGCGCCGAGGCGTTGGCGAAGTTCGGCGGCATAGTATTCAAGGTGCGCAATATCGCCAGCATGTGTTGCGGCCAGTTCGTCAAGAAGTTGCTCAAGTCCCGCCTGCTGACTGACCAGATCATAGGCAGCAGTTGTGACACAAAAGCCATCGGGCACCGGCAAGCCTGCCCCGATCAATTCACCTAAATTTGCGCCTTTGCCTCCGACCTGCCCTATCGCGTTTGCATCTAATGTATTCAGAGGCAAAGTCAGTGCATCATTACGTGATTGTACTGTTTGTAGAGGATATGTTTGATCTTGCATGGTCTTCAGCTTGCCTCCTTGCGGCAACAGCGAGTAGTAGCATGGCCTGTGCAACTACGTCCTTCTCTTCAGGTGAAAGATAGGCCATCGTCGCAATCTGAGCATCTACCCGCATTCGTTCGACAGTCTGCACGAAAGCCTGCCCCTGTTCGCTGAGCGAGACGCGTTTGGTGCGTCGATCTCGCTCGTCCTCGTTGCGGTGGACCAGCCCTCGCACGACCAACTGATCGAGCAAGCGACTGGCGGTAGAGACGGAGCGCCCCAACACCTCGGCCACCTGCTTGATCGTTAGCTCGCCTTCGGCACCAAGCAGAAACAGCGTGGCAATCTGGATAGCCGGAATGTCAAAGTTGCTGGTGTTGGCAATGATGCCAAGCATCGTCTCGCGCCACATGGTACGTCGGGCGATAATAATATTTCGTGCTAGCTCTTCATTCTCTTGGTTGTTCGTAATATCTTGCATCTTTCCAAAGTTTGCATATTCGAAATAGTTGCTATATTGCAATGATAACACATATGCAAAGAAATAACAATCCCAGGGGAAAGGTTATTGATAGAAAAGTTGGTTCTTTCCCTCAAAAGTGTTGTCCCAGGTTCTCCTGGAGATGAAAATGGTTAGCTTTGTGTTAGAAACTGTGATACGCTTTACACATGTCTCTCAGGGAGATCCTGAGAAGCGACGTATCCAACATCAAGAGGGAGACTACATGGAACCTATCATTATGCAAGCACGTGTGCGCGACGCTGAAACGATTCTCAAACTCCAATACCTGTGCTATCAGACACAGGCCGCTCTCTACAACGACTACACACTCCCCCCTTTAACGGAGTCCCTCACTGCCCTCCTCTTTGAGTATGACACCCATAGTATCCTGGTTGCTCGACTCGGAGAAGAAGTTGTTGGTTCGGTTCGGGGCCAGTTGCGTGAGGGAACCTGTCATATTGGACGCCTCATTGTCCATCCCAGGCTACAAGGTCACGGCCTTGGCACCAGGCTCATGTACGCCATTGAAGGGCACTTTCACAGCGCCACTCGCTATGAACTGTTCACTGGCTATCGCAGCGAGAGGAATCTGCATTTGTATCACAAGCTTGGGTACACGCGTTTTCGAGAAGAAACCGTCTCACCGCAATTGCGTTTCGTCTATCTCGAAAAACAAATCAGTCACCACATCATCTACGAAGTCGAAAAGGAACGCACGCGATAAAGCCCATCTTATGCAAGAGCCGAACTGCGGGGATTCATCCTTGCAGTTCGGCAGCTAAAGCTCAGTTGTATCATCTTGTTGAGATGCAATCGCTATGACGTGTGCTTGCTGAGCCAGCGTTCTATGACCTCGCCACGTTTGCTGGCGAGTCGATTGACTGAGGTGCATTGCTGTTCGATAACCTCCAGGGAGGCCAGTGGCGCAAAGGTGAGGAGCCACTTTCCCTCCTGATCCTCAAGATGTTGCACGCGCTCATGAAGTTGTTCGCGAGGTAGAGACCAGGAGCCGCCAAAGGAGCAATCCTGTTCCACTATCGCGACAATGATCGTATTCTCAGAAGCCTCCGCACAAGTCCGGGCAATGATGGGAGCGTGCTGGTGCAGCACTTGCGCCGCCTGCGCCGTCCATCGAGCCTGTTCTACTGCCTGCTTTGTCAAAGCAATCGTCATTTCTCGTCTCCTTCACGTGCCCCTCGGTGAAGAGGGCTGCATAACAACGATCATTATAGTTCAAGTGTACTTGAACTCGCGCGAAATTTCCAGGGAAGCGGCTGCTTTCAAGCGGAGGGATGTGAGTATTTTAGCGGGCAAGCGCACGCCGCAGCACCAGTATCTTGCGTTGCCGCAACACACGAACACCCTGCGGAGTCGTATTGTAGCATACATAAAGATCCAGAGCCGGGCGGTCGCTGGCTGGATCATAGGGCTTGCGGGGCTGGGTTTGCGGCAACATCCAGGGAGTTAGCATCGGTCCGACCTGGAGGAGAAACGCCTCCAGATGCTCGCTATCACGAAAGAACTCCTCATAGTAGTATTCTTTGCAACTGACAGGCACAAAACCGTAATCGGCATATCTGTGCAGCAAAAGCGCCTGATCGCTGGCGGGATCGGGAGGATAGTATCTGCGGCCAAATAGTTCGCCAAGCGGGTAGCCATCGCTATTGCTGACGACCTCCTGAATGAAGATGGCCGTTTGCCGCAGAGTGCGCACAAGATGCTCGTTGAGAAGGGGACCGCGACGACTGAAGGCCAGATCGAAGGCGTTCTCTGGCAATTGCTGTACGACGGTCGGATCTTTGACATCGCCATAGAGTATCTGTGCGTTGGACAGCTTTAAATGCTCGATGCGCATGCGTGTGGCCTGAAATAAATCTTCGCCAAGAGTAATGCCCCGGATCAGCTTCACGTCGGGCGCGAGTCGGCAAAGCGTTTGCCCGGCTCCACATCCAATATCCAGCACACTGCTCTCTGGCCCGGCATAGTGATCCAGCAGACGATCAAATTCAACGGTCGGGTCTTCCCCGTAATATTCGATATGGGAGGGATACGCATGGGAGCGATAGCTGGTGAAGACGCCATAGCGTTCTGCCAGCTCGCGATCAAAATCAAACATCATGCATTCCCAACCCTTCATACAGCAAATAATTCATTGATACATCGACTATGTTCGACGATGATGCTCGTGTATGGTAGGGGCGACGGCTTGGCCTCGCCTGTGTTCCCCTACGGTTTGATGCTAATCAAAGCGCCATGCCCGTTGGTTGTGTCGTCTTCCCGCACCTCTTCCAGATGTTTGATCAAGACGGGCGGCGTGGGGAAGAGGTCGATGTGATGCTCCACCAGCCTGTTTTTCAGCATGGTCAGAATCTTGTCCTGAAGATGCAAGAGGTGCGTGTGACTGGAAAGCCGCGTCCAACACTGGATGCGCATAGTGACGCCGCCATCGCCGAGAGCAGCGACCAGCGTCTCTACCGGTGGCTCGTGCAGGATATCGTCAATCGTATGCAGGCCGTGCTGAATCACGCGTTTCACCTCGTCGAGATCATCATCGTAGCCAACGACGATCTCATAGGTCAGACGACGCTTGTTGAAGGCCGTATTGACCGTCACCGACTGCGTGAACAGATCGGTATTGGGGATCACGACGCGGCGGCCATCGTAGGTCTTGAGCGTCGTCGCGCGCGTCTGGATATCTTCGACCGTTCCCTCGAAGTCAGCAACCGCTATCTGATCGCCAATCTTGAAAGGTGCGGTGAGGAGCAGGAGAATACCGGCCAGGAAGTTCTGGAACACGTCGCGGAAGGCGAAACCAACGGCAATACTACCGATGCCAAGCAGTTGGATGAGGTCGCCCGGTTTAAACGAGGGGAACATCACGGCCAGCGCGACCAGCAGCCCGGCAACAATCACGCCCGTCTGCGCCAGCTTGCCCAGGATCACGCCCAGATTACGAGCCTTTTGACGCCGATCCGTTAGACGAACAACAAAGGTTTGAGTTCTACGAGCGAAATAGTAAAAACACATGAAAATCAGCAATGCGAGCAAGAGATCAGGCAGCGCGGCGATGAACCCGTTGACCATATCAACCAGGGTTGTCCAGGCGCGGGCAAAGTCCATGAACGGCTCCTTTTATCAATTTTGATACGCTGGCCGATCACCCAATTGAAGCTGATGTGTCAATGGCGAAAAACATACATCCCCTTCTACGTGACGTGTCGTTGCGCATCCTCTGTCCTATACATGAGTATACACTGATGCCCATACTAATACAAGTAGCCCTTCTCTATATACTCGCGCTGTATGTATCCCTGTTGCCTGATCTTCTGCTCATCAAGCAGGCAACTTGAATGACACAGCTATCAGGAGGCAGGCAAAGGCCAGGATAATTGCCCAAACCCCCACAATATGAAAGCGTTCGGCATGGTCGATTTGCGCCTTCCAATCTGTAGGAGGTGAGTCGAGTTGCCAATCGGCGGTGGCACTATTGATCGGAACCGTACCGATGACCCTGATCGCAATCCAGATCAAGAGGGCAACCACGCCAACGCAACGGTATCCGAAACTCGGTGTACCACCGTTCAGAGCGGTCAGGGTAATGCCTAAGATGGCCGTTGGCGCAAAAAATGCGGGAACCAGCACCCGCAGCTTGAGTATCAGCGCTTTACGCAACTGGAGCTGCGCGTGGTCGGAAAGCTGCTCGGCGGGTTCCCGCACTCCGTAGTGGATGACAAACTCGATGCCAGCTAGCATGCCGGCGAAGAAGAGATTCACGAAGTCAAGAAGAGCCAGGAGAGCCATGATTTTTGTTTTCCTTTCATTTTGCAAACGCTTACTTCTTTGTGCTTTTGTTGCCCTCCATCACAGCCTTTGGGAGGAGATCAAAGCGCTTGCCCACGTCTCCCGCGATCTCAGTGGCGTTCGTAACGAGCCGTTGAAGGTCTGCCAGGAGACGGTCCACCTCTCCTTCAGAAAACCCCTGTCTCAGGCTTTGCTCGAAGGACTCCACCGCAGAAGCCAGGGTGTGTGAGATATCTCTGCCCTCGTCGGTGAGATAGACCTTGACCACGCGGCGGTCTTCACGATCATGTCGCCGATCTACCAGCCCGCTCTGCTCCAATCGCGTGATAATACCTGTTGCCGCTGGAGCATCCACGCCGCGCTTCTGGCTCATGGTCCCGATGGTCATACCATCATCCACGAGCAGGAGCGATAAAGCTCCCCACTGTGGCGGCGTAATAACATATGACTTTCCGCGCTCCTCGCAATGGATACGCAACACCTCCGCGTATGCATAGGTGACACAGCGTTCCGTATAGAAGAGCCAGTACGTAAGACGACCACGATTATCATCAAGAGGTAAATTCATATATCTCCTTTGCGCGCTTAATATTTTCTATGTATAAATATTTTGTGTGTAAATATTTGTATATGCGAAGTATATGTAATAAACTGCCGCCTGTCAAGGTTTTAGCATGTGAATTTGAGGATTGCCCTATTTGACAATTGCTCACTGATCGGGCATACTTTAATGAAGAGAATAAAAAGCAAGCTAATCGAAGGAGCATCTGCTATGTTCGCGCATTATTGACGCTGACACACACTTACCGCAATAAATAGTTGCTCCTCTCTCACCTGCCATTATACAGATGAGCTAGCTTTTTTTGCCCATCTCATCCCCTTTTTATTCCATTACTACCTCACATGCAATCTTGCCGCACGCGCCCCACCACATACTCTTCATCACATATGATGAATTGATGCCTCCATTTCGTAGTTGCGCGATAAATCGCGCAACTACGAAATGTAATATAAATCCTTTAGAAAGGTTTCTCATGTTTGAAATTCCTGAACAGTTTATTCAGCGAATGCTTGTTTTTCATGGTGTGAAAGGGCAGGCATGGATTGAGCGCTTGCCTGCTATTCTGGCGGCCTGCGAGCAGCGTTGGGGCTTGACGATTGGCACTCCCTTCTCAAATCTATCCTTTCATTATGTGACAGCGGCGACGAACCGCGATGGCGAGCCGGTGGTGGTGAAAGCCAGTTCTCCCACCGGCGAGTTTCCGAAAGAGATGGAGGCGGTTCGGCTTTTCGATGGGCATGGAATGGCGCAATTGCAGGCATTTGATACAGATGATGAGGTGATGGTGCTGGAACGCCTGCTACCCGGAACACTGCTCCAGGCAGTTAAAGACGATGAGCAGGCCATGTCCGGGGCAGCTTCTGTTATGAAGCAGTTGTGGCGTCCGGTGCCAGCCGGTGCACCGTTTCCCACCGTTCAAGATTGGGGGAAAGGCTTTACGCGGCTGCGACAACACTACGATGGTGGTCATGGCCCCTTCCCAAAGGCGCTTCTAGAGCAGGCAGAGCGGCTTTTCACGGAGCTGGCGGATTCGATGGCCGAACCGGTCCTGCTGCATGGCGATCTGCATCAAGAGAATATTCTGGCGGCTCAGCGTCATCCCTGGCTCGCTATTGATCCGAAAGGGCTAATTGGCGAACCGGCCTACGAGATCGGCGCTCTGTTGCGCAACAACCTCCCCCTTCAGATGTCCTCTCAGAAACGTGTGCTTGCTCGTCGCGTGGATCAATTAGCCGAAGAACTGGGGTTGGATCGAGAGCGTATTCGTTGCTGGGGACTGGCCCAGGCGGTTCTGTCGGTCTGGTGGGGTGTTGAAGATGAGAACAGGGTATATGAGGAAACCTTGATCTATGCCGAAGCACTCTCTCAGATCTAAGTGTAATAAGCTTCAAAAGTCGTAGTCGAGCGGTTATGAAAAGCTCCTTTCAAAATCGGGAATGCCCATTTCGTAGTGGAGCGATTGATCGCTCCACTACGAAATGGGGGGTTATATTATTTTGCATTCACGAACGTTGCCTGGATACAGTGTTTTTCATATCCCCAAAAATGCTGAGATGCGATTGTGGATGCCCGGCACATCCAGGTCCAGAGCGGCATCGTGCTGTTCGGGGGTGCCGTAATGTGAAAGAACTTTGTGGGGCATGCCGATGCTTTTGATGCGCGTCGGTCGGTCCTCCAGAGCTGCGCTGATCTCCGGCACCAGCACACCTTCGTAATATGGCTCAACCACGACAATATCGCTACTCACCGTATGCGCCCGGAGCGTGTCTCGATCAAAGGGGACAACCGTCGTACAATAGAGAATGGTCACGTCCATATTTTCCGTTGCGGCCAGCACGCGATCTAACATTGGTCCCACCGCAATCACAGTTGCGCGGCTGCCGCTGCGGATCACAGATAGCTTGCCAAAGGAGACGGGCTGTTCGTCGCGATTCTCGTTGACGCTCATCCGGTAATAGGTCGGCGCGCCATTGGCGTAGGCTTCGCGGAAGAGGCGGTCAAACTCGCTGGCATTTCCGGGTACGACGATCTGCATTCCCGGCAGGCTGCGCAAGATCTGCACGTCGCCCGGGCCGTGATGTGTCATACCCTCAGTGCTGTAATCATAGGAACCACCAGTGCTGATGAAGTTTCCACCCAGCCGTTGATAGCAGAAATCGTCCTTGAGTTGCTCAAAAGGGCGCTCAACCAGAAACGGCGTAATCGAGTGGGCGACGGGTATGAAGCCTTCCAGAGCCAGCCCAGCCGCCACGCCGATCATCGTTTGCTCCATGATGCCCACGTTTACAGCTCGCTGTGGATAGCGCTGCAACACATCCTTGAACAGGTCGCGGCTGATCTCGGCCAGCACCAGCGCCAGGCGTTCGTCACTCGCAAAGAGGTCGCTCACCGTGCTGATCATTTGTTCGCGCATCGTTACGGTTGTTGTCATTGTTGTCCTACGCTCCCTTTCTCTCGATTTCAGCAATAACGACGGTTGGCAACTCGGGGTCAGGCTGCGAGAGCGCGGCGTAGATCTGGTCGTGATCGCGCCCATTGATGCTGGTGGCGTGCCAGCCGGAGAGGGCGAATTTGGCCGCCATATCGCCCAGCGAGATGTTGCTGGAATGGTTATTGACAAGGATGCAGGTGAGATTGGCAAGCTTGAGATGACCTGCCAGCAGAATTGCTTCCCAGATGCTCCCCTCGTTGCACTCGCCATCGCCGATCAGCACGAAGACGCGGCGATCGCTCTGCTTTGCTCGCACTCCCAGGGCTACGCCAATAGCCATCGGTAGGCCGTGCCCCAGCGAGCCAGTCGAGACCTCCACGCCCGGAACCTGATTGCGGTCGGGATGTCCACCCAGAAAGCCGTCCCACGTCTCAAACGAGGAGAGAGCGGAGGGCGGGAAAAAGCCCTTGTCGGCCAGAATAGCGTAAAAAGCGATCGGACCATGCCCCTTGCTCAAGAGAAAACGGTCTCGCTGCTCGCTATGAGGATTGCGCGGATCGTAGTGCATGATGCGGTCGTAGAGTACCCAGAGGACATCCAGCGTCGAATGCGCGCTGCTATCGTGCTTCTCATCGCCGGTTGCCAGCGCCATGATACGTCGAATATGTGAAAGATTGGTATTCATTGAAGTCTTCCCTCTTTCGGATGACAGTTATCTTGCTTTGAGCATACACTCGGCTCTGTCATCCCGCCATGCTCCAATGAACAGAAGATACACTGTCCATCGGGACAGGAACGATCTAGACGCGATCAGGCGATGGATGGACTTCAGCGCGTGGGCGAGAACTGCCGCGCACGAAAAACTCGTATTGCAAAAAGATTTCCTGTCGTGGGAGATCAGGCTGTTGCAAGCGCTGCAAGAGGCGGAGGGCGGCGGTTCGCCCTATTTCATAGGCTGGTTGGGTAACGGTTGTGATCGAGGCGAGTTCGGGGATGGCCCAGTGCATCTCATCGAAGCCCACAACGGCGATATCATCAGGTACGCGCTTGCCCTGTGCATAGAGCGCTCTTAACACACCGAGCGTCAGGCGATTATTGGCGGTGATAATCGCTTCCACAGGCGGGTCACAGAGCAACAATCTGTTCGCCCCCTGCTCACCGGCGTCTTCTTTGTATGGTCCGCGCTGCTCCAGCGCTGGATCATACGCAATACCCGCCTCCTGCAATGCCTGACAATAACCGAGCAGGCGATCACTGGCGGTCGTGGCAGATCTGGGGCCAGTGATGATCCCGATGCGCCGATAGCCGTTGTCGATCAGGTGAGTAACAGCCTCTTTCGCCGCCCGAACGGTATCAACCAGCACAGCATCAACCGAGCGGTCATGGACGCGCCGGTCAACGGTCACAACCGGGATATGGCGCGCCTTGAGCAGCGATAGGGCGTCGAGTCGCTCACGCGACGGGACAATGATGGCTCCTGCAACAGGCTCGGCGGCCAGAATTTCAATATATTGCTTCTCTTTTTGCGGATCTTCGGCAGAGTTACAAATAACCAGCAAATACCCGTTTTGTTGCGATACCTCTTCAACTCCGCTCATCATATCCATGTAGAAGGGGTTCTGGATGTCGGTCACAAGCAACCCCAACAATGCCGAGCGACTCCCAGCCAACGCACGTGCGGCCCGGTTTGGCTGGTAATTGAGGCTGGCAATCGCCGCTCGCACCCGCTCCGCCATCTGCGGATCAACTTTCTGCGATCCATTCACCACGCGCGAGACGGTCGCAATCGACACATTCGCCAGCTCCGCAACTTCGCGAATCGTGACTGGCTTGGGCTGCTGAGAATCGTCAGTTACATCAAACATAGCACCCCCATACAAACAAGGGCAAGCCGTTTATTGCCCACACATTACTTCTCCCCTGGTGTAGTAGTCGCGCGACTACTACGTGCTGAAAAGGGAAAACGCTTTCCCATCAAATATTTTTACTTCTGCTTGCCATAAACTTTCTGCCAGATGACGTGCATAGTATAGCTTATTTTTCCCTACAACGCAAGCAACATATGAGTTTTCGCCATTCTCATGAAAAGGGCTTGACAAATCTACCCTCAACAATTTATTCTTTAACGAGAAAGCGTTTTCTGGAAATTCTCGCACCGAAATTTCTCAGCAAGCGACAGCGACCGGTCAGCAATGACGCCCTTATTTTTTCGCGACGAGCTATGCACGCCAACGGTGAGCAGTGCAAAACTCAGGAATCCCTCTCGTACCCATGTGATGTTGTCAGACAGATCTACACACAAAGACCAACGGTCGGTCTTACTCATGGAGGAAACAGGAGATGGAGCATCAAAAGAATGATGCAATTATGCATGACCTTGAGCGCGAAATGATGAAACGCGGCTATAGCAGGCGCGATTTCGTCAAAATTGCCAGCGCACTTGGTGTATCTGGATTGTTAGCGGCATGTGGCGGTAGTGTCAAACCCCAGACGGACGCAGGCAAGAGCGCCGCTGGCACGCCGACACAGGCAAGCAAATCCCTCTACGACATTAACGATGCCAACGGGCTGCAATGGCCGAAAACCGCCGTTGCCGAGCCAACTTCCAAAGTCCAACTCAGCATTGCCCACGCCTGGGACGCCCCTTTCTGGACGCGTCAGCAGCAGTTTGACGAACTGTTCATGAAGCGTCACCCCAACATTACGATCAGCGCCGAAAACACCCAATGGGCCGACTTCCTGCAAAAGTATGTTGCGCAGGCAGCCGGTGGCACCCTGCCCGATGTCATGTACTGCCACTTTAGCTGGATACAGCAATTCGTCACACAAGGTTCGATGTTAGCACTGGACGACTATATCGCTAAACAACCGGACTTCAACATCGGTGACTTCACCAAGCCCTCGCTTGGCTTCTACAAACGCGCCGGGAAGTTATATGGCGTTGCTTACGACTGCGGCCCTGGCCTGCTCTTCTACAACAAAGACATGTTTGACAAGGCGGGCGTCAAGTATCCGACAGCCGATTGGACCTTCGACGATCTGAAGGCAGCGGCTATCAAGATGGTGGGTGGCAGTGGAGCGAGCAAGACGTTTGGCTACATCGGGACGCCCACTCCAAACGACAGCACAATAGCCCCGGCCTATCTCTATCCCTTTGGGGGCCAGTACGTCAATGAGCCTGCCGAAACGGAATGCCTGATCAACAAACCGGAGGCGGTGAAGGCGATGGAGTGGTGGATGGAGTTGCGGCTCAAATATAATGCCGTCCCCTCGCCAGGAGAGCAGCAGGCGATGACCGCACAACAGACCGACGCCTTCACGTTAGGCCGCTGTGCTATGATGATTAATGGCTCCTGGGCCACGCCTGCCCTCTCGCAAAACGCCAACTTCAAGTGGGATATTGCACCCTGGCCGAAGGGACCGGTGAAGCATTCCACCTTCGCTGCTGGCAGCGCCTACACCATCGCGAAAGGCAGCCAGCACCCCGACGCCGCCTGGATTTATCTCAACGAGTATCTCTCCACCGCCGGCCAATCGTTTATGTGGGGCATGACCGGTCGAGGCAGTCCAGCGCGCAGCTCGGCCTGGGAATCCTACTTCAAATCGAAGTACGCTCCCGCCAACGCGAAGGTTGTGCTTGATTCGCTCAACTCTTTTGCCTCCAACGAGATTCTGTTCCAGCCCACCACGCCGAAGGTTACAAACACGGCGAAGGCCATCTGGGATCGCGTCGATGCCGGACAATTGCCGGTCAAGGACGCGCTGGACCAGCTCGTACAGCAGCTTAACCCTATCCTGGCAGCGAATAAGTAAGTACTTGCTGGCCTGCTGCATGCACACTGGACTGTAAGGAGTAATCAGCAAATGCAACTGACTACAGAGAGACCAACAACTCCTGTGGAGAAGCGCAAGACTTCACAGCGACGATCGAGCATGCAGGCGAGGCGCGAAGAGCGGAGATTTTACCTGTTCATCCTGCCCTGGCTCCTGGGCTTCATTCTGTTTGGCGGAGGGCCGATCATCGCATCGGCTCTCCTCAGCTTCACCGATTGGTCGCTACTCTCCACCCCCCATTGGATCGGGCTGGATAACTACAAGCAACTGATCAGCGATCCGCTCTTCTATACCTCCCTCAAAAATACGCTCTACTACGGCCTGGGCAGCGTCCTCCTGGGGATCGTGACTTCGTTTTTGCTTGCCCTGTTGCTCAATCAGAAGGTGCGGGGCCTCTCGTTTTTCCGCACGATCTTCTATCTGCCCTCGGTTGTTTCCGGCATCGCAACCGCTCTGCTCTGGGTTAACATCTACCATCCCGACTTCGGGCTGATCAACTACGCGCTGAGCCTGTTCGGTATTCAGGGTCCGGGCTGGCTGACTTCGGAGAACTGGGTCATCCCCGCGCTGATCATTATGAGCGCATGGAGCGCGGGTAGCACAATGATTATCTACCTGGCCGGACTGCAAAACATCCCCAGCCACCTGTACGAAGCAGCATCCATCGATGGTGCCAACTGGTGGTTCAAATTCTGGCACGTGACGATCCCAATGATGTCGTCGGTGATCTTCTTCAATATGATTACTGGCTTCATCGCCTCGCTGCAAGCCTTTGTTTTGATTCTGGTGATGACCAATGTAAATGGCAGCAGCGGCGGCCCGAACAACGCCTCGCTTGTCTACGGCCTCTACATTTACCGGCAAGCCTTCCAATACTTCAGCATGGGCTATGCATCCGCGCTGGCCTGGGTGCTGTTCCTGGTGATTATGCTGATCACCTTCGTCCAACTGCGTCTCGCAAAGCATTGGGTGTATTACGAAGGCGAAACAAAGGGTAGATAGGATAAAACGATGAAAATGAGCATATCCAGCCGCTCAGCGCTGGCAGGCGAAGAGAAACAACCGATGCGCCTGTCCCAACTGCTCCATAAAATTCTGGTCTACGTGCTCCTGATCGGGGGCGCGATCATCTTTTTACTGCCGTTTCTGTGGATGCTGACGACCTCCCTGAAACCTGCAAAGGAGGTCTTCACCTTCCCGCCGCAATTCCTGCCAACCACGTTTGAGTGGCACAACTATCTCGATGGCTGGCTGGCGCTGCCATTCACCACGTTTCTGATCAATACGAGCATCATTACGATAGCAAACGTAGTAGGCAACCTGATCTCGTGTACATTGCCCGCCTACGCCTTTGCACGTCTTCAGGCGCGTGGGCGCAATTTCATGTTCGTTCTCATGCTGGCAACAATGATGATCCCAGCTGAGGTAACGCTGGTGCCGACGTTCCTGTTGTTTAGCAAGATTGGCTTCGTCAACACGTTCTGGCCGCTGATTCTCCCGGCCTGGCTCGGCTATCCCTTCTCGATCTTTCTGCTGCGCCAGTTCTTTATGGGCATTCCGCGTGAACTGGACGATGCGGCGCGTATCGAGGGCGCAACAGATCTGCAAATCCTGACCAGGATTATCCTGCCGCTCTCCAAGCCAGCGCTCGCCACAGTTGCGATTGTCGCTTTCGTTGGCAACTGGAACAACCTGCTGGCCCCGCTGATCTATCTGCGCTCGAACGACAAGCTGACGCTTGCGCTCGGCCTCAAGCTGTTCGACGGGCAATATATCACATTTTTCAACCAGCTCATGGCTGTCTCGATTCTGACAATTCTACCAATAGTTGTCACCTTCTTTTTCACACAAAAATACTTTATTCGTGGTGTTACGTTAACGGGGGCAGATCGTTAGAATCAAGGTATATACTGTAGCGACAACCCTTACGGTTGCCATTCCCTGTAGCGACAATCCCTTGTGTTGCCGGGGGTAATGCCTGTTATCCATATGTTACCTGCGACAACCGCAGGGGGATTGTCGCTACAGGGAGGAAAGGTCGCTTGTTCATCTAGTAGAGAGAGAGAAACCTGATGCGCCGCTATGGGCAAATCATCAAAGTGAGACCTGATCGTATTGAAGATTACGAACGCATTCATGCCGCTGTCTGGCCCGATGTACTCGCCACCATCCACGCCTGCAATATGCGCAATTACTCTATTTTTCGTTATGGCACCTGGCTCTTTGCCTATTTTGAATATATCGGCAACGACTTTGCGGCTGATATGAAAAAGATGGCAGCCGATCCGCAGACGCAGGAATGGTGGAAGCATACCGATCCTATGCAGGAACCAGTTGAGGATCGCGGCGAGGGCGAATGGTGGGCAACAATGAAAGAAGTGTTTCATACATATTGACCAATTGATGAACGCCCGTTTCATATTCGCACAATAATTGATTCCTCCCCACCCGTAGCGACAAGGGGAGGTTAGGGGGTCTTGGCGGGGGCCTTGCGCTTGTCGCCCTCGCCACGTGGGGAAGGCGACAAGCGCAAGGCCCCCACATCCGCTCCCCGTCACCCCTTGTCGCTACGGGTGGGGAGGAAGGTGACATAGTAATAGTAGAAAGGGATACATAAATACATGAAGCCTCTAGAAGCAAAAAATGCGATTCGGCAGGGGATAGCGACCGGACCCTTTGCGGCGAGCTGGGATTCGCTCAAAGGCTACACGGTTCCTGAGTGGTATCAGGATGCGAAGTTTGGCATCTTTATTCATTGGGGTGTCTATGCGGTTCCGGCCTTTGGCAACGAATGGTATCCGCGCAACATGTATGTGCAGGGCACGCCGGAATTTCAACATCATGTCGAAACATACGGGCCACATACGCAATTTGGCTATAAAGACTTTATTCCGCTCTTTACGGCTGAAAAGTTCGATCCCGATCACTGGGCCAACCTGTTCAGACGTGCAGGAGCAGAGTTTGTGGTTCCGGTGGCCGAGCATCACGATGGCTTTGCACTCTACGATTGCGGCTTTTCAGGGTGGAACGCGGTACAGAAGGGGCCGAAGCGCGATATCATCGGTGAGCTTGCCGAGGCGGTGAGACGACAGTGGCTGGTCTTCGGACTGTCCAGCCATCGCGCCGAACACTGGTGGTTCTTCAATGGCGGCATGGCCTATGACTCCGATGTACAGGATACACAGTATGCGGGCCTCTATGGTCCGGCACAGCCCGAGACGCTGCCCCCCAATGAAGAGTTTCTCGATGACTGGTTGGCGCGCACCTGCGAACTGGTGGACAAATATCAGCCGCAACTGATCTGGTTCGACTGGTGGATCGAGCAGCCCATCTTCCGCTCGTATTTGCAGCAATTCGCCGCCTATTACTATAACCAGGGCGCGCAGTGGCAGCGTGGCGTGGCGATCAACTATAAACACAATGCGTTTCCTGAAGAGGCGGCGGTATTCGATATCGAGCGTGGGCAGTTGTCCGATCTGCGTCCCCGCTTCTGGCAGACCGATACGGCGGTGGCGAAAAACTCATGGGGCTACACCAGTAATCAGGAGTATAAAACCGTGACCTCGATTATCGGCGATCTGGTGGATATCGTCAGCAAAAATGGGGCGCTGCTCCTCAACATCGGTCCTCGCCCCGACGGAACCATTCCCGAACAGGAAGAGGAGATGCTGCTGGAGATCGGGCGCTGGCTCAACGTCAATGGCGAGGCGATCTACGGTACGCGCCCCTGGAAAATCTTTGGTGAGGGACCAACGCGCATCGAGACCGGCAGCTTCACCGATACCAAACGCTCAGCCTTTACGGGACAGGATATCCGCTTCACCACGCGCAAGGAGACGCTCTATGCAACCGTGCTGGCATGGCCCGAAGATGGCAACGTCACGATCAAAGCGCTGGCATCTGACGGCAACCTGTTTGGGCGACAGATCGGGAAAGTTGAGTTGCTGGGGCATACGGAAGAGTTGCGCTGGCGACAGGAGAGCGCTGGGCTCGCCATCGAAATGCCTGCTCAAAGTCCATGTGAGCACGCTTTTGTCTTGAAAATTTCACCTGCAACGTGATATGATGCAACATTAACAGAAACAAAACGAACCTGATCCGTCGTAGTCGCGCGATTTATCGCGCAGTGGCGGGATTGCGCGATAAATCGCGCGACTACGACGGATCAAGGCAAATTACACCAAATGGGGAGGATTGGATGGACGCAATTATTCTGGAGGAGCCGGGTCAGCTACGGCGGGTCCAGAGAGAAAATATCGTTGCCCCACCCGGTCCGGGTGAGGCGCTCATCCGCATTCGGCAGGTGGGCGTATGCGGCACCGATTTTCATGCATTTCGCGGAGAGCAACCCTTTTTTAGCTATCCGCGCATACTTGGGCACGAGTTGGGCGTTGATATCGTGGCATTGGGAGCAGGGGTGCAGGATCTAGCGGTTGGCAATCACTGCGCCGTCGAGCCATATTTCAATTGTGGACACTGTCCAGCCTGTCGTCGTGGCAAGCCAAATTGCTGTCTCAACCTCAAGGTCTTTGGCGTGCATATCGATGGTGGCATGCGCGAATATGCCACAGTGCCAGCCGCCAAGCTGCACCCATCGGATAAGCTTACCAACGAGCAACTCGCGCTTGTCGAGCCGCTCTCGATTGGTGCGCACGCCGTCGCGAGGGCACAACTGGTGCAGGGTGAGCAGGTGCTCGTGCTGGGTGCCGGTCCCATCGGGCTGGCGGTTACTCAGTTCGCGCTGCTGGACGGAGCAAACGTTACCGTGATGGATATCAGTGAGCAACGGCTGGCCTTCTGTCAGCGCATGTACCCGACGATCACCTGCCTCAACAATAACGGCGATGGGCTGTCCGAGTTGCAGGCGCGAGTCGGCGACGATCTGCCCACAGCGGTCTTCGATGCAACGGGCAACCCACACTCAATGATGGCGGCCTTCAACTACGTCGCCTTTGGGGGACGGCTGATCTTCGTGGGCCTGTTCCAGGGCGATGTGACCTTTCATGATCCCGAATTTCACCGCCGCGAACTGACGCTTTTGAGCAGTCGCAACTCGACCGGGGCCGATTTCCGTCGCATCATCAATTATCTGGAAACCAACCAGATTCGCCTGACACCCTGGATCACGCATCGCACCACCGCCGACGCGCTCGTCGATGTCTTTCCATCGTGGCTGGAACGCGACAGCGGGGTCATTAAGGCGGTGATTTCGCTATAAATCGAGAAATCCGAGGAGAAAAGATGTTGGGCTACCCGTAGCGACAAGGAGCGGCTGGGGGTCTTGGCGGGGGCCTTGCGCTTGTCGCCCTCCCCAGGAGCGAGAGCGACAAGCGCAAGGCCCCCGCAACCTCTCCACACCTCCCCTTGTCGCTACGGGTGGACCCAACATGCTCTGCACCCACAGATGTTCCCCCCCTTCAATTGCCGGATGCACCCATGATCTCACACAAGTTGAAATGTTAAGATTCACTACTCAGACCCGATCCCTTCCATGCTTGTCTGCTGTGCATAGTTCGCGAGCTTTTGTGCATACTGGCTCACCGCAACACGTAATTCATGAGGGCGATGGATAACAAATGGTATGCCCAGACCGGCAAGTTTCTGCGCTACCCAGGACAAATCATCGACTTCGGCGCGTACGAGAACCCCACCGCTCTTCTCCTCAAAAAATACCCGTGCTAGACTCAGAGACCGTTGAGCCTCCGGGAGCGTTGTCTTCAACCATACTTCAGTTTGCCACTCATTGGGAATAGAGGTCAGCGCCCGCTTCACAGCTTCCCGTATATCAAAGTGGGCCGGGGGAGAAAACGTTTCATCTGCTATTTCGACCTTTACAATACGATCCAGGCGAAAGAGTCGCTGTCCCTGACGCAATTGACAGTAGCCAAGCGTATACCAGATCCCATTGCGTGAGACAACACCATACGGATCGAATCCGCGCTTGGTGACTTCACCATGCTGAGAGCGATAATGCAGTTGCACTCGCCGACCGGCCTGGAATGCCGAGCTAAGCGCTGTCACGGCAAACAATGATGGTGGGATGCGAAATGCATCATCATCAAAGAGAACTGTCTGCTCTACCGCCTGGACCTGGGTACGAGTGGCTTCAGGCAGTACCCGCATCACTTTCGCGAGGACACCCTCAAACGCTGCTGAAGCCTGCGCAAACCCCTGCGCTTTCGCTATCAACAGCGCGAGTGTGAGTGCAAGAGACTCGTCCTCAGTGAATATCAGCGGGGGAAGTTTGTAGCCAGGCCGCAGCCAATAGGCTCCATTGCGGCCTCGTTTTGCTTCGACTGGAATGCCCAGATCACCAAGCATCTCGATATAATCGCGCAGGGTGCGAATATTGACCTCAAGCCGTTGAGCCAGTTCCGCGCCCGTCATGCGTCCATGCGACTGCAAGAGTTCGAGGACGGTAAGCACGCGGGCAGTTGGGCGATATACCACTTTTCTTTCTCCTCCAGCAAATTCTTTTAATTGAGGGTCAATTTTACCATCTTTTGGGGAGTAAACTACACCTATCAAGACGTTGCACACAGATGCATTGAGAAGAAAAGGAAACTTGTATGAGTGTCACACCATTTACAATCAACATCACGCAGGACACGCTGACGGACTTGCAGGAACGTCTGGCTCGCACACGTTGGACAGACGAAGTAGCGGAAGCGGAATGGGAGTACGGAACGAATCTGGCCTACCTGAAGGAATTCATAGACTACTGGCAGCACCATTTTGACTGGCGAACGCAAGAGCGTGCCCTCAACGCGTTTTCCCATTTTCACGCGCAGGTGGATAGCTTCAAGCTCCATTTCATCCATGAGCGGGGGAAGGGCGACCATCCGTTGCCACTCGTCCTCCTGCATGGCTGGCCTTCGTCTTTCTGGCAAATGCTCCCGATCATTCCGCTCCTCACCGATCCAGCACGTTACGGAGGAGATGCGGCCGATTCCTTTGATGTGATCGTGCCTTCGCTACCCGGCTATGGCTTCTCAGATCGACCCAGCAAAAAGGGCATGGGCCTGGGGCGCATGGCAGACCTTCTGGCGAAACTGCTGACAGAGGAATTGGGCTACGAGCGCTTTGCCGTGCGGGCAAGCGACCTGGGTGCCGGTGTCGCACAACAACTCGCCTTGACGCATGCACAGCAGTTGCTCGGTCTTCATCAGAGCGGAGCCAATACCTTTATAGGACACATCCCCGACGACTTAACCCAGGCAGAGCAGGAGTTTGTGGCGAACGCTCAACGCTGGAACCAGCAGGAAATGGCGTATGCGATGCAGCACACCACGAAACCACAAACGCTGGCCTATGGCCTGAACGACTCTCCGGCAGGGCTGGCAGCATGGATTGTCGAGAAGTTCCGGGCGTGGAGCGACTGCGATGGCGATATCGAGAAGCGGTTCAGCAAGGATGACCTGCTGACCAATCTGACCATCTATTGGGCGACTCAGACCATTAATT
This sequence comes from Reticulibacter mediterranei, assembly GCF_016587455.1. Lineage (NCBI taxonomy): Bacteria > Bacillati > Chloroflexota > Ktedonobacteria > Ktedonobacterales > Reticulibacteraceae > Reticulibacter > Reticulibacter mediterranei. Next base: position 122,743 of record NZ_BNJK01000002.1, read on the forward strand.
CCTCGATCCGCCTCTATTGTGAGATTGTACGCAATCCGGGAAGCTGGGGGCGTGTCGAGGTGCCGACAGCCATGTTGATGACTCCCAAAGACAAGTTTCCAACGCCTCGCGAGTGGATGGAGCGGTCTTACAATGTGCAGCGCTGGACGGAGATTTCTTCCGGGGCACATTTCCTGGAGATAGAAGAGCCAGAGCGGGTCGCTGAGGATCTACGCGCCTTCTTCCGCCCCTTCCGACAGGCTCTTAAATAATGGTTTTGACAATTTCATTAAGGGATCTCACCAGTTGTCGTAATGGAGCGATTTGAGGTGGTATACTCAAGCAGAGATAGAATGCTGCCGAACTGCCACAGAAGCCTGCGCACAAGAATGAAAGGAAGCGAGAAAGGAACCATATGGAAAATACTTCCAGCATCGTCCTGCGAGAGGTACTGATGAGTGACCTTCCCATTTTCTTCGACCAGCAATTGGACCCGGAAGCCAACTGGATGGCCGCCTTCACGAGGAAAGATCCGGCAGATAGGGATGCTTTTCTAGCACACTGGACAAAGATTTTGGAGGACGAAACTACCACCAATCAGACCATTCTCTTCAATGGAAGTGTGGCTGGCTCAGTCTCAAGCTATGTTGATGAAGATGAGCACCTGGAGGTCACTTACTGGATTGGAAAGCCCTATTGGGGCAAAGGCATTGCGACCTGTGCACTCTCAGCCTTTCTAGAACACAGCAAGGTACGTCCTCTGTACGCCCGTGCCGCTAAAGACAACATCGGCTCTCTGCGCGTCCTGGAAAAATGCGGATTCACGAGAATCGGCGAAGACAGCGGATTTTCCGAGGCGCGTGGGGAGGAAGTGGAAGAATTCCTTCTGCGCCTGGATTAAAGGTAGGAAACGGCTTTTCCTGCTCTTCTACAAGGTTCCTATCAATTGAGCATCGACAGGAACCTTGTAGAGTGCGATAAAGCAGTGATTATCCTTTGAGGCCGCTTTGTTTGTAGCCTTCAACGATGTAGCGTTGCAGGATAAAGAAGATAATCACCAGTGGCAGGATTGCCAGGGCCGTACCAATGAATAGCTCGTGCAGATTGAGCACCTGAGCGTTGAGGAAGTTGGAAAGCACCACCTGAACCGTCCAGGCCGTCGCATCCTGACCAATGACCAGCGGCCAGAGGAAGGCGTTCCAGCTGGCGATAAAGGTGATGACGCTCAACGCCGAAATAATGCCCCACGAGTTCGGCACCACCACGCGCCAGAAGATGCCCCAGTAGCCCAGGCCATCCACGCGTCCCGCCTCCTCCAGTTCCCGGGGGAAGCTGAGGAAGAACTGACGGAACAGGAAGGTGGTAAAGCCACTGAACATGCCCGGCACCACCAGACCTTGCAGCGTACTCACCCAGCCCAGAAACGAGACGATCACGTAGACCGGCACGAAAATCACCGCGAAGGGGATCATCAGCGTGAGCAGAATGGCGAAAAACACCACATTGGACCAGCGATATGGGATGCGAGCCAGGCCATAGCCAGCCAGCGCCGAAATCAGAATTTGTCCCGCCGTCTGCAAGAGGGCGATAATAAACGAGTTTTCCAGACCGGAGAGGAACGGCACCTCAGAATCATTGAACAGTTCCGAGATATTCTCGAAATGGAGCGCGCTGGGGAAGAACGTCCAGTTGGGAGAAGTAATCTCCTGCTCGCTCGCCAGACCGTTTCTCAGGATCAGATAGAACGGAATGAGAAAAAGGATCGCTAGAAAGATCAGCAGTATGTAGCGCAGAACCTCTTTCACGATCTTGCCGGGAGAGATTTCGCTCCCCCTCGTTCTGGGCTGCTCAGCCCGTGCGCTTCGAGAAGCCAGTGTTTCCATAACATCAACCCTTTTTATCCGCAATTGCAGGTATGCAACTTGACAATCATAGCATTAATCAGCGCGACCAAAGCCCAGGAAGCGGCCCTGAATCAGCGTAAAGACCACGATAATGAGCGTCAGGATGATAGCTCCCGCGCTACCATAACCATAGTTCTGATCGGTCAACGCCACGTTAAACAGGTAGATCAGCGGCGTACGGGCCAGAATCTCGTTACCACCAGTCATAATGTTTTTAAATTCGTCAAATGCCTGGAACGCGGCAATAATGTTGAGCAGCAACACCGAGATGGAAGCGTTGCGAAGCAGCGGGAACGTGATGTTGCGGAAGGTCTGCCAGCCTTTTTTCGCGCCATCAACCATCGCAGCTTCATAGAGTTCGCGCGGGATATCTTGTAGGCCAGCGATAAAGATAATCATGTACGTGCCAAGCTGGAGCCAGAGGCGCACCGTAACCAGCACCACCCAGTACCAGGGAGGGTTGGGCGTCGAGATCCAGGCAATCGGATCGGCATGAAAAAGAGCATCGCGCAAGTTGTTTGCCAGACCGTACGATGAGCCGTTGAAGATGCTCATTTTCCAGATAATTGAGGCCAGCACATACGAACAGGCAGTCGGCAAAAAGAAGACTGAGCGGAAAAAGCCCTGCGCATATTTCGCGCTATTGACCAGCAGCGCCAGCCCTAGAGCAGCAGCAAAGGTTGTGGGCACAATAAACAGTGCGAAGAGGGTGAAGGTCAGCAGCGCCTTAATAAATCCTGTATCGGTCAGCATGGCCTTATAGTTATCAAAGCCAACAAAACCAGTAGGAATGACGACAGAACGCGCAGTGGAGAAACTGAGTATAACGCTCCAGATAATGGGAATATAGAAGAATACGATCAAGCCAAGAATCAATGGCCCGACAAATCCCCAAAAGACTAACGTTGTCTTCAACGCATGTTGTTGTTGTATTTGACGTGTACTCTTCTGTTTATCACGGCGCGAAGTCTGCAACTCGGCGGCGGAGGGAGTGCTTAAAGACTTCATAGGCGTTTGTGGCGCGTAATCCTCCTCGGTTCGGCAGGGGATGCGCCATCTCCTTTCTCAGCATGTTTGTTGGATAGATAGATAGATAATGAATTGTAACATTTTCGGGAGTCGCCCCTCATTTCGTAGTCGCGCGATTTATCGTGCTCGGCCCGCCTCTCGCCCATGTTGAGGGCCACCTGCGCGATAAATCGCGCGACTACGAAATGGGGAGAGCGGAAAAAGAACTGTCATAGTTTCCCTCTACGTAGCGCGAGTTGCCCGTTATTTCATTTGATACTTGCGACAATCACCAGGATGTGCCGCCATGCGCGGAGGAGAGGAATAGAGGGATAAGAGCGGTTGACGGAGCATTTGCTCTATCAACCGCGTCCTTACGTCAGATGATCTACAACGATTAGCTATGTAGTTTTTGTAGCTCAGCTGAACACTTTTCAGCAGCCGTATTCAAGATGGAAAGGGCATTGCCACCACTCTTGATGATGGTGCTGGCTGCATCTTTATAGGCAGTATTCATCGAGGCATCCCAGTAGGGTGGGATAGCGTGACCGTATTTGTTCAGGTAATCGACCGCCTTAGCAGCCTCGCCGCTCTTGAGTTTGTCAGTGGAGGCAGCGGTGCTGTTGCGTGGTGGGACGTGGAAGCCATAGCCGACGTTCCAGTCTTTCTGAACCTCTGCATTCGTCACCCAGAGAGACTTGACGTACTCTTTGGCGGCATCCTTGTTTTTGCTCTTGGCCGAGACCATCTCCGCCCAACCGCCGTTGACGGTAGCCGGAGTGCCCTTCGCGTCAAGAGCCGGGAAGGGGAAGATACCGAAGTCGTCGCCCAGCGCCTTTGTGATGCCAGGCATGGCCCAGAGGCCACAGAACTGCATGGCGGCCAGCCCTTGTGTGAAGGCGGAAGGGTCCCACCAGTAGGTCGGGGCATCGGGCAGCACGCCGCCAGAGGTGTTGAGTTCATGCAGTTTCATGAACGCCTGAGCCGTGCGGTCGTTGTTGAAGGTAACTTTGGTGTTATCCGAGCTGAGCAGATCGCTGCCGGCACTCCAGAGCGCGATGTAGCTGAGCGAATCTACGCCACCGTCAGTGCCAACATAAATGCCCTTCATTTTGCCGGTTGACAGCTTTTTGGCCGCCGCGATCAACTCATCAACGTTGGTTGGTATCTGCAAACCAGCTTTCTGGAACAGGCTCTTGCGGTAATACACGAAGGTCGGGTCGTTGAGCATCTTGATACCATAGGTCTTGCCATCAACGACGAACGCTGCGAGCGAGGCCGGGGTGAAATCGCTCTTGACATCGGCGAACAGATCGTCGAGCGGCTCAACCGCACCAGCTTTGATCAGGTCAACACCAATGCCGGATAATTCAAATACGTCGGGTGGATTGGAACCGAGCAAAGCTGCATGAACCTTGTTGCCGTAATCGTCGCCGGTTCCTGGCACCCAGCTCACTTTGACGTTGGCTTTGGTGTAATCTTTGGCGTATTTGAGAACGGCCTCATGCGTGCCTGTCTCACCGTACTGATGATACCACTGCTGAAGGGTTGGAAGATTGCTGTTGCCGCTGGTACTGCCGCCGCTGGTGCTGCTACCAGTCCCTGCGCAGGCTGCCAGGAAAGAACCGCCGAGTGCCATCGCCCCGGTAGATTGAAGGAAACGTCGTCGTGACAGTGGAGTTGGGAAGATATGGTCCTGAGCCATGTTCTATTCTCCTTGTTGTGTGGTACCTCTCAGTACCGTATTTGCTCTACCTGTTGTAGTAGAAGCTAAATCAGCGCGAAAAAGTGTCATAACCCTTTACTGGCAAAACACCCCTGGCAAGAGACAATGCAGTCATCCTCTTTACTTCATTGTATTGTCCGGTCCTGCTTCTCTTACCGTGAACTGCTGACAGAAACCCCTCGATGCACAATGAGATGTAACAACGCCATCCCCCTCATTCGTAGTCGCACGATAAATCGCGCCGGTGGCCCCTCTATATGCATTCAGGCCGAGCGCGATAAATCGCGCGACTACGACGTGAGAGGTTTTTCTCATCAAACATTCAATCTCAGGGTTGAGAGTAGAAAGTAATCGCTACCAGTCAAATCGGCAATACGCCTTACTCCACCACTCACCATATAGAAGATCGAAAATAGTTAATATAAAAATACCACCGCCAGATAGACCACCCGTTGGTGAGGGGTAAAAATTTCCTTACCGCGATGGTAAGGTTCTGTTGGTGTGCTTTTCCTCTCTACTTGTCAAACACAAGCATACCATGTATACTAACTATTGTCAATGATAAAAGTATGTTTGATGGAGCGGATCAGCGTTTTCTTTTTCGCTGTAATTTGTACGTTATTTGGAGCGCGAATCTCTCACTCTTTATTTGCTCGTTCATAAGTTGTCTTTATTTGCTTGCCCACTCGCCCGAAGAGAGGTAGTGCGCATACAGGTCATCGCTGCCAGTGACCAGTGCCGGCGCTCCTTAGCAGTGCCAAAGCTCCATCTTGTTGAGGATAACATGATGCGCCAGACTGTACAGCCAATGGACCGCAAGATGATGCGAGAACTGAATCAAAACATGCTGCTCAACTTGATTCGTTTGCACGCGCCAATCTCCCGCACGCAATTGAAAAAATTGTCCGGTTTAAGCCTCGGGACCATTGTTGGCATTACCTCGGCCTTAATTGAGCAAGAACTGGTGATTGAAACGGGAGTTGCCGAATCTACGGGGGGTCGTAAGCCGGGCCTGCTGGAGGTCTATCCCGAAGGTGGCTATGTGGTGGGGATCGATCTGCGCGAGCATGAGGTGCTGGGCGCAATACTCAATTTGCACGGAAACATCATCTACTGTGACTCCTGGCCTGCACAACTGCGCAACAACGCTGCACACGCCGTCAATATTCTGGCCCACGGGACCGATGCATTTATTGCGCGCTCACAAATTCCTCGCTCCAAATTACTTGGCCTCGGCTGCGGCATCTCCGGTCCCGTCAACGCTCAAACCGGGGTCAACGTCGATAGCTGGATCTTAAACTGGCATAACGTCGAGCTTGCCCGCCCTCTCAGCGAACACCTGCATATGCCAGTTTTCACCGATAATGCTGTCAACTGTCTGGCATGTTATAAAAAGCTCTATGGCAATGGTCAGAAATATCGCAATTTTCTGCTGGTGACGCTGGGGCGCGGCCTGGGACTGGCAACGGTGATTCGCGACGATCCTTTTCGCGGTGCGCAGGGGATTGGGGCCGAATTTGGACACATCCCTTTCTATTTTGAGGATGGCCGCCTCTGTGAATGTGGCAACTATGGTTGTCTCGAAGCATATGTCTCGGACCACGGCATTCTCGCCACCTACCGCTCTCTCGCCCCCGATGCACCAGAGCTGCCTATCCAGAATCTGGTCAAGCTGGCTCAGGAGGGGGATAAGGTGGCTCTGCAAGCGTTAGAGCGGACAGGAACCTATCTGGGCGCGGGGCTGGCTACGCTGGTCAACCTCTTCAATCCCGAATGTCTGATTATCGAAGGCAGCCGCGATTGGGGCGACCTCTTCTTGCACACGATGAAAAGCTCGCTGCAAGAACATATTTTTTCACAGATAGGCCGTGATCTGGAGCTAATCGTTGAGTCCAATGCCGATCTGTTTAACTGGGCGCGTGGTGCCGGATGTCTGGTGTTGCGCGATTTCTTTTCTTCGCCAATTCGCCTGAATAGCATGGGGCCACAGGAGACCGTACGCGCCCGTTCTTCTTGATTTAACACTGTTATGGCTTGTATCCACAGAATGTGACCGCGTGGGTCATGGCGCGAAACGTTTCAAAGTTCATCTCAAGCATGGTCTGTTGATACAGGGCGTCGGCCTCTTCCTGAGATATCAGACCCATTTTGATCAGAAACGCTTTGTTCAGATAGAAGCCGATCTCGTAGTTGCGGTAGAAATCCATCCAGACTTCGGTGCCAGACGAGAACTCAACGACGTGCGCTTTCAGTTGCACTTGCTGAAAACCAGCCTTGCGCATCAGGCCGGGCAACATATGGGTCAGGCCAAACGAACGCCCATCGATGGAGAAGCCATACCCGGCCCGTTTACAAGCCTGTAAGCCGAGCGAGGTCATACGCTCAAACGCCGGGCTATTGGTGATGCCCATATCGTGCGGCTCCGTCAGACGCAGAATGCCGCCGGGCCGCAGGATGCGCGCACATTCGACGATCAACGGCTCCCAGCGTGCGCCGGGGATGGCGACGGCGAGGGTGCGAGCGTTAACGAGATCGAACGAGGCGTCGTCAAAGTCGAGATCATCATTGATACTCATCACGCGAAAAGAGGCATTGAGCCGCTTCTGCGTGCGCGCCCTCGCTTTTGCATAATTGACCATGATCTTGCTAATATCGACGCCCATGACATCTACTTCAGGACGCTCAAAGGCGGCATCGAGAACCCAGCCACCGGGACCACAGGCCAGATCGAGTATATCGTGCAGGCCTGCGATATCCTGCTCCGACAGCCCGGCGAACACTCCACCCATCTCGCGCGTAGACATGCGATCCAGATCAATCAAGCGTGCCATCTCTTCGGGACTTTCGGGGTCGAGCGAATAGGTGTTTTTCCTTTGCGCGTCGTTTTCCATTGCTGATTTTTTCCCATCAATACCATCATTAAAATATCGGCAATACATGCATTTTTTATCTTGTTCTTACTATACGCTGAGAAATGATGGGATGCAAGCTAATAGCAGTAATTTCTTCGCGTTAACACATCTATTCGTGAGGAAACCTCTCTGAACATGTATCGGACACACGGGTTCTGACGTGTAAGAAGGGGAGATTTTTGTTATGGGCAGGACGCTATGTAGTCTTTTCAAGGGAGGCTATTGATGAAGTGCCAAGAGCGATTGGAGCAGTACCTAAGTGATAACCACGTCATGTATCAGGTTCAGCACCACCCGCAAGCCTCTACCGCCCAGAGCATTGCAGAGTGTGAGCACATTTCCGGCAACAAAGTCGCGAAAAGTGTGATTGTTCTTGCCGATAAGCGGCCCGTTATACTGGTTCTTCCGGCAAGCTATCGCGTAGATCTTGACAAAGTACGAACGTACCTCGGTACACAGGATGTGCGCCTGGCTCACGAGGAGGAGTTTCGCAATTCTTTCCCGGATTGTGAGGTCGGTGCCATGCCACCCTTTGGCAACCTGTACAAGCTGCCCCTCTATGTTGACCGTAGTCTGACAAAAGAGGAGACCATTGTGTTTCCGGCTGGAACGCATACAGAGACTATGAGCCTTAAATATGCAGACTTCGAGCGTGTGGCGCAGCCCTCTCTCGCTGACTTTGCGCTCCGGCCGACTCTTGCTTAGCGCTGGCGTGTATGGCGTCGTCGAGGATGTGCCTACAGGTGGCCCGCATCCACACCGGTGGGATCTGAAAGGGCAGGGGGGGTAGAAGGCTCTCCGCCACCCGTAGCGACAAGGAGGGGCAGGGTTGGGGATGTGGGGGCCTTGCGCTTGTCGCTGGTGGGGTCTCACGCGGGAACCGGGAAGCAGACCAACGATGTGGCGAGGGCGACAAGCGCAAGGCCCCCACATCCCCAACCCTGCCCCTCCTTGTCGCTACGAGAAACCCAACATCCTCTACACCCACAGCCATTCCCCCTTTCATTTGCTGGATACACCAGACTACCACGCCTCCATTTTTCTTTGTGTCTCTCAATGCCTCACCTAGCACATTTAAACGTTTATCTTGTCCAATAGGCAACCAGAGTTCGGAAAAACCTCCGGCTTGCGCCCATAGGACATCATCCAGGCTAAAATCGTTGGCAAGTCCGGCAATGCTGTCCTTCATATTTCTTGCTATTTCAATTGCAGAATCAATGGCTTGAAGAAAAGGTTTCTCCTGCCCCCTGTCGGCGCACACAGTCGAGAGATTCACATAGTAGATTCCTCGCGTTGCCCGCGATGATGATCTCATAAATACTTCTGCCCCAGGATAGATGGTGTTGGCGAATAGCCAGATGTCTGCTCCCTTTGAGTACAAAGGTCATTTCTCTTCAGCCTGGAAAATCAATTCGCCAATACCATCTAGCCTGGGCCTACCTCTAGAGCAAGTGGAAATGCCTATGCTCGCATACTTGCACCGCCATCGAGGTCGAACGTCATACCAGTCATGTACTTACCCTCCGGGGCTGCCAGGAACACGCACAGACTGCCACAATGCAATTCGGGATCACCTAAATCACCAAGTGGAATGGTATCCATGAGCTTCTGAGCGCTATCTGGGAATTGTTTCCGGTAGAGCCTGAATGTTTCCGTCCACATAGCAGGGTTCAATACATTGACGGTGATTCCGAAGGGACCCCATTCGTGAGCCGCGATACGGGTCAGACCGCGAATTGCCTCCTTATTCGAGCCATACGCCCCGGTTTTCACCAACCCCAGGATGCCAGCAGAAGAGGTCATGTTGATGACTGTGCCATGTGTCTGCTTCAGGTAAGGCAGGCATGCCGCCATACAGCGCCAGGTGGCGAAGACTCCAGATTGGTACGAGGCCTGGAAATCCTCTTCCGTGAGTTCTTCCAGAAGAATAAAGGCATCGTTTGTTTTCATGATCGCCTGCTCCTCATATTCAGGCATGGCATGAGTGAGCGGATGAAAACAGGAAGCAGAAACCAGGGAGGGAGCAATGAAATTGTCATTCAATTCATGGCATCCGCTTTCGTTGGAGTTGTGGAATGGTGGATCAAGAATAATATGCCTCATTCTCCCCAATATATGGCACAACATTTACAGGACATTTTTGAAGAACAGCAACTTTTCAGCCCAGAAATGGCGCAAGCTCAACGGCTCTCATATACGTACTCCCCTCGTGATCAAATATCGCCCCGCTAGTATCAGGCAATGTCGATGATCGCACACCCGTCCCTCAACTCATGAGGGACTGCTGCGCTGCACCGGCAAAACAAAAGCCAGGAGAGGAATCAGGATCGAGGCGAGGGCCAGAGGCAGAAAGGCAATGGCCGGGATATGCAAGCGGTCCCAGAGCCAGCCGCCGATAAAGGGGCCAATGAAAGAGATGGTATAGCCCAGGGCTAGCATTGTGCCGGTCCAGGCCGCGACCTGCTCCCGCTTCGCCAGTAGCGCGGGCAGAGCGATGCCCAGCGTGAAAGTGAGAATACTGGCACCTCCCAGCACGGCAGCCCAGAGCGGTTGCAGCGTGGGCGGCGTCCAGAGCAGGCCACCAAGCGCGATCAGACAGAAAAGGCCAGCAAACACAAACGGAACGCGCCGCCCGACCAGCCTGTCAGCAAAGACCGTGAGTACCAACGTCGTTGGGAGTTGGGCCGCGTTGAGAAAACCAAGCGCAATCGGCGTCATCACGGGAGCATGAATGGCCTGATTATAGGAAGGAATCCAGGTGTTTGTGCCAAAATAGATGAGCTGGGCGCAACCCGTTAACAATCCCAGCGCCCAGAGCGTAAGACGGGTCGATCCAGGCTTCTGCGTAGCAAGTGATGACTCTTGAGTGGGGCCGCTGGCGGCTGGTGTGCTACTCACAACAGCGCGGGAAGACGGCGCGAACCAGAGCCAGAGAACCAGGGTCAACACAGTGGGAACGCTCCAGAAGAGAAAGCTGCTGGGCCACGCTCCCTGGCCCAGCCAGGCGATCAACGGCAGGGTCAGGACCGCGCCCAACGTCTCGCCGATTACCAGCCCATCAGTGTAGAGGGCGGTGGCAAAACCGATGCGCTTCGGGAACCACCGGCGCGTGAGGGTTGGGATCGCCGTTTGTGAAAATGTGCTGCCCAGGCTCAACAGCGCCGTGAAGATGTATAGCGGCAAAATGGCGAGCCAGACCGCACGCAAGATGGTTCCCAGCGTCAACAACGCCAGACCACACGCTACCATGAAACGCTCCCCAAAGCGTTCGATCATCTTTCCGGCAGGAAAGGAAGCTACCGCCATCACCAGTGTTGGCAACGAGGTAATCAGGCCGGTTTCGGTGTAAGAAAGATGCAGGTCGCGGCTGAGCAAAGGGAGAATCGGCGGCACTCCCAACATCGCCGTGCGCAGGTTGATGCCGACAAGGAGAATCAGGCCCAATAACAGGATGCCAGATGTCGTTTTGCTTGTATTCTCTTTTTCTTGCAGATGCTCCATACATCTCCCTTTTCAATGCTTCAAGTGTGGATATCGTAAAAACAGGAAGTATCGATATTCACGACGAGCGCCTGAAAAGAGTTTCAGCTGAGCCGCTATTCCCCTATCTCGACCACTTCGTCGATGTTATATTCTATCACGCGCTCAGCCCCAGCGAAGGCGGCGCGATGCTTTTCATCCCAATGGATGCGCGCTTTTCCTGTGAGTTGAAGCGTGCCGCCACGCTCGAAATCCAGAAAGAGCAGTCCGGCGCGCGGGTTGACGCTGAGATTGCCGAGCGTCTGAAACATGCGATTGCCCGAATAATCGGGAAAGAGCAACCGCGTCTCATCTTCCACGCGCACAAAACCAGATGGACCACCGCGATGCGAGGCGTCCGCTCCCCCATCAACGTGATAACTGGCGATGAAAAACGTATCGGCAGACTCGATCCATCGTCGCTGTCCCTCCGTCAGCAGGCCTGCACGCTTCGCTTGAGCGATCCTTTGTTTGAATGGCTCATGCTCCGCGTGAATGTATTTATGGCAGTTGGAAAAGACCTGATCGGTATGCACGATGATACTCCCCTGCCCCATTTCCATAGATCCATTGATACGTATACGTCTACGCGTGGCAAACTCGACGGCGATCAGACCAATGGTTGCGCCTTCGTGGATATTTTCGGCTAGCGGGTCGCCTGGAGCGGGAGTTGCATGGATCTCAACGATCTGTTCATCCGGGACGGCGAGAAAACCGGGTTCGCCAGTAAGCAGCGAGGCCCAGACGTTCCCATCTGCATCAATTGTGCTTGCGATCACCATCTGTTGATTGCGCAGAAAGTTCTGCGCAATCGGTGGGATCGTGGGACGAAGCATTTTACTGATGCGGGAGGCTTCGATCTGCACGCCCGCCTGAGCCTGCACCGCCAACTCTCCTTCATGGTAGGATGTCATCATAACGCCCTCACGTCCTTTCCTGGTATAGAGATAATGAAATGTAACAACCAAAATCGGGAATGTCTTTCGTAGTGGAGCGATGTATCGCGTTGGGCCGCCTGTCGAGCCGTTCCACCAACGCGATACATCGCTCCACTACGAAAGACTACCAGACTTGTTCGTAAGAATTCATAATTTAAAAAAAGCCACAGGCGGACGCTCCAGGAGTGGGTGCGGCCTGTCCGCTCAGGCCAGTAGGTGTATAGATTTCGAGACGAATACCGTCCGGGTCTTCAAAGAAGATGCCACCCGATTCTGATCCCTCGCGGTGAGCCACTACACCATCATAGAGAAAGTGGACATCAAGCTGACGCAACCGCACCTCAAATGCGCGCACATCCTCGACGCTCTGCACCTGAAACGAGAGATGATGCAGGCCGGGCCGCCGTGTGTCGAAGCGGCCCTCGCTCTGCTCCCAGAGGGTCAACACAAGGCGCTCGCCATCGGCCAGATGAACAGAGCGGCGACCCGGCTCATAGGATTCGCGCGCCACCGAGAAGCCGAACAGCGCCCGATAAAACGCTGCCGACCGCTCGACATTGCTCACATTCAAGCCAATATGACCGGTCTGAACCGCCGGAGTTGTTACCGTAGACATTGGTGCATTCCTCCATATAATCATAGAATATCCATAGCTAAACATCATTTGCAGTGGATATTGGGAGTATACTCGAAAAAAATATCCTTGTCAAGATGCCAATAGTAGTGGATAATAGAGAAAATGAACACAATCGAACGATGGGGAGACAAGCTATGCAGGAAAGAGAACTGGAAAAGAAGCAGCAGGAGGACGAGCGCTTCCGCTTCAGAGGAGGCGTACTTGCGCTTGATCTTGTGAACACCGAAAAGCTCAAGCGAGGAAAGCCATTTGAGGCGCTGGTGACGCCGCAGGATGTTGCGCAATGGTGGCAGGCAGCTTGTGAGCATCATCCACAGTGGCAGCGAGAGGTACAGGGAAGCGACGAAGCAATCGATGCAAACGACACAAAATTGCTTGATGCGCTCAAAACCTTGCGGGCAGCGCTGCGCCGGATATTCACAGCGCTGGTGGAGAACACAGCGCCGCGCCAGGAAGATATCGATGTGCTGAATAACGTGCTACGTACGGGCCACTGGTTTACGCAGCTCAGTCCAGAGGGGGATTTGTTGCCAGTTTATCAGACGGAGGAGGCGCACAGCCGGATATTGCTCTCCTGCGCGCTCTCTGCCCTGCATCTGATCCGCGAGGGTGAGCACTCACGGCTACATCGCTGCGAAAGCGACCGCTGTATCCTGTTTTTCTACGACACCACAAGAAGCGCCACCCGCCGCTGGTGCAGTACAAGCTGTATGGATCGGGCGCGTTCGCTGCAACGCTATCGTCAAGCGAAACAGGCAGCACACGCCCATGATTAATAGCTTCATAAATGATGTCGTAACCGGGAGGATCACCTTCCTCAATTATGAAAATTTATATCGGTGCATCCAGCAAACTGAGGAGAAAGAAGGTTCCCTTCCATCCGTAGCGACAAGGGGTGGTGTCGGGGGTTGCGGGGGCCTTGCGCTTGTCGCCGTTGGGGTTACGCGGGAACCAGGAAACAGACCAACGACGTGGCGAGGGCGACAAGCGCAAGGCCCCCGCAACCCCCGACACCACCCCTTTGTCGCTACGGAAGACCCAACATCCTCCGTGCCCACAGCCGTTCTCCCCTCCATTTGCCGGATGCACCAATAATTGCGCAACCAACATATCATCTATTAAAATGGCGGATACAATGGCAATGGTGAAGAAAGGCTGTCTACATAAGCGCTCGCCTCGGACGCAGCGCGCAGATTGCCTCCTCGCGGTCCCAGAGAATCATGAAACATCTGCACGACCTGTGCCCTCGTTTCTTCTGCCCAATCGTCCCGAACAACCACGTTATGAACATCGTAAATCACATCTTGCACGACCCGCTCCCAGAGATAATAAGCAACGAGGCTCCAATCTATCACTGTATCTTTGTACCCTTGAAAAAATGCCTCTGCGTGCGGCTTTCTGAGAAAGATGAAATCGCGTTCCTTTGGGGCCAGCATCACTTCATCCCAGTCAATCACAAACACATGGCCGGAAGGGGCACGAATCAGATTTCTTGCATGCAGGTCGGCATGGCAGATGGCATAGGGAAAGGTTCGCGACTGCAATATCTTTGCCAGTTGTTCCAGTGTAGCCAGGCCATTGTGAATTGTTGGCTGATGTTCCAGCCAGGAGGAATGAAGAGCGCGCAGTGAGGCGCTTGCACTGCTCAGGTCAGGCAGACGTTGTACTTCAAAGATCTGTATCCATTGAGCATACTCGGTTGGATCAAAGCGTTCTTTTCGCAGGGACTCAAAGCCGAAGGTGGGCAGCCTGACCTGATGAATTCGCCGGAAGATGCTGCCTACCTCTTGCCACTGGGCAGCGGTCATCCCTGTTAAGCTGCTCTCTCCATTGATCCAGGGGTAAAGCAGCACCCTCCAATTTCCAATCTGCGTCCACAAAGCGCCGCTGCTCGTAGGAACGGGAGCCACGATGGAGGTGATCCCTTGATCTCGTAGATATGCCGGAACAAGATAACTCGGCTCGTAGAGCAAGCGCGATGTCACTTTGAGCAAATACTCACTGCCCTGTGTACTCCCCACACGATACACTCCGGCATCGTAATCATGCCCCAGAGGAAGAAACTCAAGAACAACAGGGATGAGATCATACTGATCCTGTAAACAGGCTCGCAGACGTTCCTCGTCGATGCCAGGTAGCTCACGCATCGCTCTCCTCCGATCACAAATATAGTTGACACGTTCTGCAAGGAGTATACCAGAAAAGCATTTCCCAATGACGTCCTTGACATTTTCGCCCATTGTAAGTATAGTTATGACAACGGTTGTAACAAAGTTTGTTACAGAGCAGATAGTCGAGAACATCTGCGGAAGCGAGAAGATCACGATGAGTGCCAATAGTCGTTTAACATTAGCCACACATGCGCTAACGTTGATGGCCTCGCCCAGGTATCGGGACAATTTCATCACGTCGGAGCGCATCGCCAATAGCGTGAACACCAATCCGGTCATTCTGCGTGGGCTACTGGGTTTGCTGGAGAAACAACATCTGGTCAGCGTCCAGCGCGGCAGCAACGCGGGCTGGAAGCTTGCGCGCAACCCGGAGGAGATCACGCTTCTGGATGTCTATCATGCGGTCAAGCCTGGCTCGCTCTTTGCGATGCATCACACACCGCCCAATCCCGAATGCAACATCGGCTGCGGCATCGGTTCCGCGCTTGAGGATGTCTATGCGAATATCCAGCACACGCTGGAACAGGAGCTTGCAGGCACAACAATTGCCGATATCTTGCGCGGCACTTATGCCGCCACAGCGGAACGGCGACAACAGACTTGCAAAGAACAACTCATCAATCAATAACCAGAGCAATGATGCTTATCGCACCTTCAAAAAGGAGTCGTATGGTCTTTTTATTTGTATATGGCTGTAACAAAAATTATTACAATGCTATATCTTACCCAAATAAAACAGGTTGTGCTCTTTTTTTATCACGGATGTAACAAAAATTATTACAGCGAAGGGACTATCATGACAGAAACGGAACAAACTCTTTCACCAACAAAGATCGATTCGCGGATTTTGTTGCTGGCATTGAGCATGTTTGCGCTGGGGACGGATGCATTTGTGGTGGCCGGGGTCTTGCCTGTAATCGCACATGAGATGGGAGTTACTGAAAGTCTGGCGGGGCAGTTGGTGACGGCCTTCTCGCTTACATATGGAA
This sequence comes from Reticulibacter mediterranei, assembly GCF_016587455.1. Classification (NCBI taxonomy): domain Bacteria; kingdom Bacillati; phylum Chloroflexota; class Ktedonobacteria; order Ktedonobacterales; family Reticulibacteraceae; genus Reticulibacter; species Reticulibacter mediterranei. The sequence goes on from NZ_BNJK01000002.1 coordinate 138,526, forward strand.
TTGGCGCGCCGGTGCTGGCGGCAATGACGGGACGCTGGGCGCGCAATACGGTGTTGCTGGCTGCGCTCGGAGCCTTCTGTCTCTTCAATATAGGCTCAGCCATTGCGCCCGACTATCCAACGCTGCTTCTGACGCGCATACTGGTTGGCTGTTCGGCGGCGGTATTTGGTCCACTGGCCTATGTGGTTGGAGCATCGCTGGCACCAGCTGAGAAGCGGGGGCAGGCGCTCGCGCAGGTTGCCAGCGGGCTAACCATTGCTACGGTTCTTGGTTCGCCGCTGGGCACCTGGGTTGGTGAGCATTTCGGCTGGCGTCTCTCGTTCGGATTGGTAGCGCTGCTTGGCGGGATCGCATTTGTGATGCTTTTGCTCTTCAAGCTGCCAAAAGCTGCACCCACACCTGTACTCTCGTTGGGAACGCGTCTGGCTCCGATCAGAGAGCCGCGCCTGGTGCTGGCCTTCCTTCCGGCGCTCTTCTGGAACCTGGGCGTCTTTGTCGTCTATACCTACATCGCGCTGCTGCTGCGGCACAACCTGAACATTACCGATGTGAGCCTTTTCCTGCTCGTCTATGGCCTGGGGCCGATGCTGGGCAACTGGATCTGCGGCATTGTCATTGATCGTGTTGGCTCGACGCGACCGATCTTCTTCTTCCTTGCTGCCCTGCTGATCGTCGAACCGTTGCTGATGCTAACCACCAATTCTGTTCCGGGAGCATTTGCCACGCTCTTCATCTGGGGTCTGTGCATCCCGATGCTCTTTACGCCACAGCAACATCGCCTGCTGCAACTGGCACCGGAGCATGCGAACGTGATTCTGGCGCTCAATAACTCTACCTTCTATCTGGGCATAGCCGGTGGTGCTGCGCTGGGTGGTCTGACGCTACGAACCGTCGCCATCACGCAACTTGGTTGGATAGGAGCTGCCTGTATCCTGCTCGCGCTGGTTCTCTTCGCCTTCAGCGTCCGCCTGAGCAAGCGCACAGACCAGCAGGCAGAACCGATGCAAGAAAGCATGCAAAGGGAAGAGGTGATGATCGTTCCCGAATAAAATGATTAAACTCTGACATATGATAGTTTTTCACATTTTAAAATAGAAATCTCTCATGATATCGTAGTTGCGTGATTTATCGCGCTGGTGCCACTTTTGTATTGTGGACCGAGCGCGATAAATCACGCAACTACGACAACTTAGGGAACATCGCCATAAATTGTTAATATCTATCATAGCATGTATCTCGACATTTCCGCTGCCCTCTCTTGACTTCTTCCTCTCATTTCTGTAGAGTATAGGAAAATGAGGTGTCAGGAGATCAAAAGGCATGGCATCACCCACGAGTCGAGTAGGGCAACAATTCGGCAATTACCGCCTGGAGCGCCTGCTGGGGCGTGGTGGCTTTGCCGAGGTCTATCTGGGACGCCATCAGCGCCTTGCACGAGAAGCCGCGATCAAAGTGCTGCATACCTATCTCTCTGACAGAGAGGTCGAAGAATTTCAGCGGGAAGCGCAGATCATCGCAGCGCTCGACCATCCCCACATTGTACGCATCCTCGACTTTGACGTACAACAGGGTGTACCTTTCCTGGTTATGGATTATCTGCCCAACGGCACCTTGCGCCAGCGCCATCCCAAGGGAGAGCGCGTCCCCTTGCCCACCGTCGTCTCCTATGTTGCCCAGGTCGCCTCAGCGCTGCAATACGCCCATGAGCAGCGCCTCATCCACCGCGATATCAAACCGGAAAACATGTTAGTGGGACGGCGCAACGAGATCGTGCTGAGTGATTTCGGCATCGCCGCCATTGCTCACAGCACCTCCTCCATGACTGAGCAGGTGTCAGCAGGAACGGCCCCCTACATGGCCCCGGAGCAGATTCAGGCGCAGGCGCGAGCTGCCAGCGATCAATATGCTCTCGCTATCGTCGCCTATGAATGGCTCGGTGGAGAGCGTCCCTTTGAAGGCACCTCCATTGAGATTTTTGCCAAGCACCTGATGATCCCACCTCCCTCCTTACGCCAGAAGGCTCCCTCGCTTCCAGTCGAGGTGGAACAGGTAATTCTCACCGCTCTGGAGAAAGATCCTGGTCAGCGTTTTCGGCAGATTCAGGCGTTCGCCAGAGCATTGACAGATGCCAGCCAGAGGGGACAGCAACCCAACCATGTTCTTTTGCAGGCTTCACCCTCTCTTCCCGTTGCAGCTCCATTGCCGCCATCAGCGTCAAATACTCCTGTAGCACCCCCATCGCAAAAGACAGTAGCAGAGCAACCATTGCCACCTGCTGCCCCTGCCTCTCACGCCTCCGTCACTACGCCACAGACCGCCATCACAGCTTCAACTGATTTCTTACCGCCTCCCGCAAAAACGCCTGCGCGCCAGCTTTCCCGGCGAACCGTCCTCATCGGTCTTGGTGTAGGAACAGGAGGGCTAGCCGGTGCGGGTGTACTGTGGTGGATGAATAGACCCCGCAGTTCGGATACGACAGGCACAGCCAGTACGCCAGCACAACCCGCGCCACTCTATACGTATGGTGGGCATACTATAGACAGTATCAATATAGTAGCATGGTCCCCGGATGGTAAGCGCATCGCTTCAGGTGCCCCTGATTCCGATGACACCGTTCAGGTCTGGGATGCCTCCAACGGTGCCCATCCCTTCATCTATCATGGACATACTGGAGCAATCATTACAGTAGCATGGTCCCCAGACAGCAAGCGCATCGCCTCTGGCGGTGGTTTGTCTGATAGGACCGTCCACGTCTGGGATGCCGCCAATGCCGCTCATCCCTTCATCTATCGTGGACATGTTCAACAAATCAATGCGGTGGCATGGTCGCCTGATGGACAACACATCGCTTCGGCTGCTGGCACCGCTCTTGACAAACCTCCCGATAAGACCGTCCACGTCTGGGATGCCGCCAATGGTGGTCACGTCTTCACTTATCAGGGGCATACGAGCTATGTCAATACAGTAGCATGGTCCCCGGACGGTAAGCGCATCGCTTCAGGGGGTAGTGATAGCACCGTCCACGTCTGGGATGCCGCCAACGGTGGTCACGTCTTCATTTATCATGAACATACGAGCCATGTGATAAAAGTGGCGTGGTCCCCAGACGGTAAGCGCATCGCCTCGGCCAGTTGGGATAACACCATCCAGGTCTGGAACGCCGCCAATGGAGGCATTGTCCTCGTCTATACCAGACATACGGGCTATATCAACGCGATGGCATGGTCCCCTGATGGGAAATACATCGCATCTGGAGGCGACGATAATACAATTCATATCTGGAATGCCACCACTGGAACTCCTGTCCTCAGCTATCAGGGACATACTAGAAGAGTTCAGGGAATAGCGTGGTCGCCGGATAGCAAGCGCATCGTCTCGTGCGGCGATGATAAATGGGTGAAGGTGTGGGACGTATTTGGTGTGCTCCCAAATAGGGCAGGATGACGAATTTTTGTTGTTGGTTCATACAAATCGAATTCTCTTCTCTCTGGTCAGGTCTCATTCCTATAAAAGGGAGCGAGATCTATTTAATCGCTGTCGCCACAGAAACAGCACTGGCCGACCAAAGACCAGGAGGAACAGCGCGATCAAAACGAGCATAACAACGGGAATGAACAGAGAGAGAAGAATAGCAAGCACCACGAGGATATCTTCGCTCAGGCTCAGCACCATATTGAGCAGCCCGGCGGTGGTTATTGTAGAGACGAAGCGGGTTGCCGCTTTGGCCGCGTGACTCATAGCCGCCAGTATTCCTCCAAGCACAGCGATAATCAGCACGCCATAGCCCACAACCTGCACGTCAGCAAAGATAGAGCCGATCTGATGATAGGTGCTGACCGCGCTCATATGGATGGGGATGGTCACTGATCCGCTACTGGCAGCAGCAACCAGCGCACCAGCCAGAGGGCGTACAACAGTATGAGTCGCATCCCAGGCATGATCGACGCCGGGAATCTTATCCACGAGAAAATCGGCCAGAGTGAGGACAAGCAACGCAACGATGCACCAATCACTGGTGAGAAAGGCGAAAGACGCATTCACATGATACCAGTGCAGCCAGCGAGCGGCAACGGCAAAAGACAACAGCGGCAAATAGGCATTCAAGCCAGAGGCGAAGCCAAGACCAAGAGGCGTACCCAGCTCCATCGTATTCTCTCCGTGTCGATAGAGTAACATTTGTATATAATACGCCTCTTAGCCATTGCGAGGAGACAGTGGCCTATGCGTCATGCGGTGCGGGATAGCCCCAGACGACGCCTCCGGTTACTTGCAGCGGTATCTCTCCAGTCGGGTATGATTGCAGGAGCAGCTTCTTCGCCTCACGATCAAATTCGTCGGCGCGTTCCTGTCCCATCCGTTCGCGCGAGAAGCCGGAGCGCGAATGATACGATTCGATATAATCGTCAAGCGACTGGACAAGTGAAACGGGTGCCGTCCTGCGCTCGCCCACCTTACGAAACAGTCCGTGCCGCTCTAACTCTTCGAGCATATTATACTTGTAATCTTTGCTGTCTGTGCGGTAGCTTCTGAGTACGTCACTGAGCGACGACCAGGGATCAGGCTGAGCATCAACACTGACTACGGCGAGATAACCACCCGGCACGAGCAGTTCGCGGAAGCGCGGCATTACCACGTTCCAATCCATCCAATGCAGGCTCGCACCAGCCGTCACCAACGCATAGGGAGGATCGAGCGCAATATCCTCAACGCGACCATAGAGCCAGTGCAGGCCCGGATGCTGCCCGTTGGGCAGTTGCTTGCCCTGCTCGATCATGGCCTGCGAAAAATCGACCGCATCCACGCGCTCAACCAGTTCGACCAGGTGGCGTGCGACGTTGCCGGTTCCACTGCCGACATCGAGAACATGCTGCGACTCGCCCCGCATCAATTCCACCAGGATAGTAAAGGTTTCGGCAGGATAGGTCGGGCGCAAGTGATAACTTTTCGCAACACTCTGCTCTTTAAAAGCCTCTGCATTATGAACAGTAAAATACTCTGGTTTTTGCATTATTCGCGCTTTCTTCCCTGCATTAATGCTTCTGTATAATTGGAGCATCAGGCAAATGGAGCGTCAGCCGAAGATGGCAGGGGCGATGGCTTGTCCGCACGGGCGAGGACAAGCCATCGCCCCTGCCATCTTCGGAGGCCGTTCACCACTCCAATTGTAAGTGGTCACAATTCACAACACTGATCATAACACAGCCTCAACAGAAGCGCCAATGGAGAAGGCTGTACTATATAAAGAAGGGTACGAGTCCGCTCAACCCGTACCCTTTTGCAGCCCTCCACCAGAAACGCTAGGAGCGCGAAGAGGAACCTACAGGAACTTTCTGGCTTTCCTGTCGTATATGTTGTATTTCCTGATCGTAATTGAGCGGATAGACGGCACGCACATCAAAGCTCATCAGGTCCATATAAGGCTGAAGAAACGCCGTCAGTTCTTGCGGCGAATCGTACTCCACCATCAGGAAGCCGGAGCCGCCGCCCGCCAGATTATACCAGCCACGAATGCGCTCGGGATGATTGGCACCAGCTTCGTGCTGCTGGAAGACTCGTTTCGTCACATCCTCGCGAGTCGTGTTCGGAAACCAGGTAAAGGCACAATACCAGAGCATGTTCAATCCTCCTATCTCGTCACTTCAAATGCTGTTCTTCCATATTGTCAAAGCTTATCTCTCCGTGACACGCTCTCAATGATCTATTCGTGACACTACCCTTGCTCATGGGTTGAGCAATAAGCACGCATAAAAACATGCTATAATAGAGCATCCACTCCGTCACTAGCAACTGGCTGGGAGCTAACCGGTGTGACAGGCGAACAGATGCATGAAGAACAGGATATCATCGAGGAACACACAGAAGAAGTGCAAAAGCACCAGGGGTCTCCCCTCCTTGCATTGCTCAGCTTTTCCCTGGCCGTTCTACTTTTGCTCTATTTCTTCTCTCCCCAACTCGACAGTCTGGTCAAGATGCTGTTACTGTGCGGCGCGCTGGTTTTCGGCATGCTGGGCGTTCTTTTGCGCGAGAAACGTATCTTCGGCACGTCCGATCAAGCGCCAGAGAGCGAACTGGATGATGACCAGACTCTTGCGCTGACCGACTTCGAGCAGTTAGTGCGGGAAGCGCTCGACTCTATTCCCGCCGAGTTTCATGAGCAGATGGAGAATCTGATCGTCCAGGTTGAAAACGAACCTGATACTGCTCTCAAAGAAAAACTATATGAAAACGACACGGCAGAACATAGCTATTTGCTGGGATTGTATCAGGGCATTCCGCTCACCCAGCAGAGCTACGGTCAGGTACAACTCCCTGAGCGCATCACCATTTACCAACACAATATTGAGCGTTATTGTCAGGGCGACCCCGAACGCATCCGCGAGCAGGTGCGCAGCACCGTCCTGCATGAGGTCGCGCATCATTTCGGGATGGATCACCACGACATGCCTATCTGGGTGCGCTGAAAAGCTCTAGCCACTGCGATATTTCTGTTCAGGATAATCATCAGCGCGCTCCAACTCGGCCAGCAGACGCCGCCGAGCATATCGTTTGCGTGTGCCGCTGCTACAGCTATAGCAAGAGGGAACGCAATTTTCAGGTGTGGTGCCGCCACGAGGCAACGGAATAATATGGCTCATAACCTCAAAGGGCTTTTCCTGACAATAGGCGCATTGCCATTCAAAACGTTCTAAAATCTGCACCCAATCAACCACCGTCAGGGTCGCGTCAGCTGCCAGGGTCCGCGCGCGCTTCAATTGCGCCTTGACGCGATCAATCTCTTTCATGATAATCAGGTAGTTCTCTTCTGTTCCCGCGAGCTGTCGGATCATTTCCACTCGAAAATATCGGTGTTCGAGCGTCCACTGAGCGACATGAAATAAAACCTGCCTATCTTCTGGTGTCACGATTCCACTACTCTCATAACGAGAGAAGGTCCATCAGGACATCTCGTAGCGCCTCTGAACCGCTTTGAGAAGCTCTGATGGACCATTCTCCTATCCGTCATACACTGTTTGTTTGCTATCCGGCGCTATCCCTAATCTCCAGCGGCTGCGCTTTCTGCACTCTCTACAACTGTTTCATGCCCATCTAGCGAGACAAGCCCGGCATCGCCAACTGCCAGAGCATATTCTGGATACGCGCTGGCTCCATGCTCGTGCAGATCCAGTCCCTCAAGCTCGCCCTCTTTCGAGACGCGCAGCACACCAGCATATTTAAGAGCAAACATCAAAATCAGCGAGACAGCCAGGGTTGCCGCAACCGTCGAAGCTGAGCCAGCCAGTTGCTTCAAGAGCTGAGTGACGCCACCGCCATAGAAGAGACCGGTCACAACACTGCTCGTATCAGCACCGGTTGGGGTTGGCGCACCATATGCACCAGATGCGAACAGGCCCAGCGAGAGCGTTCCCCAGATACCGGCGACGAGGTGAACCGGAACCGCACCAATCGGATCATCGATGCGCAGATATTCCAACACATCTGCTGCCCAGATAACGACCAGGCCACCAACGATACCAATAAAGAACGCGCCAATCGGATCAACCCAGTAGCAAGGGCACGTGATGGCGACCAGACCACCTAAGAAGCCGTTGACCGTGAGGCCCAGATCCCACTTTTTCGTGCGAGCGTAGCCATAGAACAGAGCGGCCAGACCAGCCGAGCAAGCCGCCAGCGTGGTGTTGAACGAGACGCGACCAATACCCAGGGTATCCAGTGCGGAAAGCGTGCTACCAGGATTGAAGCCATACCAGCCAAACCACAGGATCAGACCACCAACAGCACCGATCACCAGATCGTGAGCGGGAGGAGGACCGCCGCCATCGCGCTTGAAGATTCGGCCCAGGCGAGGACCGAGTGCCAGCGCACCCGCCAGCGAGATCGCGCCGCCGATGCTATGTACAACCGTCGAACCTGCAAAATCATGGAAGCCCAGAGCGGCCAACCAGCCGTCCGGTCCCCAGCTCCAGTGGCCGATGATCGGATAAATGAAGCCAGTCACGCCGATACTGTAAAGGATGTCGCCCCAGAAGCCACAGCGCCCAATCATGGCACCAGACGTAATGGTCGAGGCGGTATCAGCGAAGGCATACTGGAAGAGCCAGAAGGCTAGCAGTGGAACGCCAGTACCTAAATATGTCGAGGGAAGGCCCATCAGGAAGAAGCCCTGCGTGCCGATAAACGGGGTGCCGGGTTCAAACATGAAGGCGAAGCCCCAGGCCCAGAACAGAATGCCGCAAATGCAGGTATCGGCAATACCCTCAACCAGAATGTTGACTGACTCGCGCGAACGTGCGAAGCCAGCTTCCAGCATCACAAATCCAACCTGCATACAAAATACGAGAAACGCCGCAATCAGGGTCCAGACCGTATTAATGGCGTTGATCTGCGGCATTTCAGCCGGAGTTGCCTTTGTGCCCGCATGTACTACTGTCGGGAGGATCACCCACATAATCGTGAGGACAAGCGCCAGTCCTAATAACTTCCCTCCCATGAAGAAGGCGACATTGCGCCGAATCAATGGATCGCGCATATTTGTGCGTATACGATCCCATGCGGCGCTAAGGAGCTTTAACATTAAGCAAATCCTTTCCAATGAAATATAAATCAGAACGGGTCTTTTTTGTTCGCAGGCGGATGAATAGCATAAACATGCTCAACAACGAGCAAGCGGAGGCGGCCGTGAAACGATCCATCCGATCACGATCAAGGAGGAATCTTCATTGATGCATTTCACTTATTTCTCTCTTGATGAAAAGTATAAAGCGTTATCTGGTATCATAGTAGGGGTAATCTATCACAATTTGCTTGCTTTTTTTTGTATGTTTTCACCAAAATTTATGGTTATCTTGAGCGCTTTTTGAGGAAAAATGTTTCTAATTGAGTCCTTTTTTACTCAAAAAATACTAAAATGCTCTTATTCTGTAGATTCTGTGGGCTATCTATTCGTTAAAACTGCATAAGGAAGTTCGTAGTTTCCCGATTTATCGGGAGGGGTGCCACTTTCCCCGCAGGCTGGCTGCACCTCTCCCGATAAATCGGGAAACTACGAAGCTTTTGAGCAGCTTACTGGCACTACCATCTTTCCCTCGCTGGTGGTAAATTCGATGCTGCCCTGGTAGGGACAGGAGTTCGTAATAAAGATCGATATTTGCTGTTGTTGGTAGGCCCAGAGTGAGCCACTGGTCGGGGTGATCGTGGCAGTGAGCGTCCGGCTGGCAGCGCTCCACGTCATCCTTCCAGGGGCAAGTCGCGAGGCGACGAGCACTGCTGTACAACGATAGCCGTTCGCGAACTGGCAATCTGAGCGAGCCGACAGTTGACCGGGCATCACCGCCATATGCGCCACAGCCGCCACACCTGCTGATGTGGTTGGCGTTGGATGGAGCGTTGGCGTCGCAGCAGGTGTGGACTGCGTTTGTTGTGATGTTTGCAAAAACGGAAAGCTGTGCCCTCTGGCGGAGGTAAAGGTGTACAACTCCATGAGCAAAAAACCCAGCAGCACAACGGCAACGGCGATCCCAGCAGCGCCTGCGATCCACCAGGGGAAATGTCTGCGCCTGCTCTTGCGTAGCGTTGTAGGAGCAGGAGAGAGGCCGGGGGCATGAGCAACCGTATCCTGTATATGGATATCGGGAGCGACCGGTTCCTGTGCTGGCAAGAGCACCTTTGGAGCCTCCGCGACAACCCCATTGGGCTGCACAGCCTTCGGGATCTGCTCTGTTTGTGCATTTTGCACATCATCCGAATATCCATTGTTGCCCTGTTCCATGCTAGTCTTCCTCCTGAACTCATGACAATGATTTACGGCAGCAACCTCTGTTGTAGTCAAGCGATTTATCGCGGGGAGTTTGTTGTACGATTCCTCCCGCGATAAATCGCTTGACTACAACAAGAGAGATTTTGTCAATAATCACCGTCAGGCACGCTATTACATATGTAATACGGCGCGCATTGAAGAATGGAAACAGTTGGTCCGCTCAGGAGGAAAACGCCCGTCTCTTCTGCATTTGCTGCAACTTTTCGGTGCGACCGAACGACTATATACATAGGAACGAGCGAGTATCTATCGCCACCACACGCACAAGAAAACATCCCCCGGGAAGGAACGACTTATGGACACAAGACAAAGGAAGTCCTCTCTCTTGCTCTGCTGCTTGCTACCTCTGTTGCTTCTGGCCGCCTGCGGCTCTACAGGTCAGGCCAGCACATCCGCAGCATCAACGCCATCGCCCACGATAGCTCAAACAACTCCGACGCCATCAGCTACCGAGGCCACGGGTTGCCCGACGAATGATCAGGGTCGCCCGGCATCGATGCCGGGCCTGGCTTTTTTCGCGCCCGGCAAGCCCCAGGCCGTCTATTTCACCAATTCAGGCTCTCCACAAGCGCCGACAAGCGCCACTCTGAAGCGCTACAATGTCCAGACAAAAGCGACCGAAACGATTATTAGCCTGCCCGCAACCTGGATCTATGATGCCCAACTCTCAAGGGATGGACTCTGGATTCTGCTTAATGCGAGCGTGCAGAATCGTTCCGCGCTGCAACTGGTACGCATCGACGGTCAGCATCTCCAGACGCTCTATTGCACTCCGGCAGGCGCAAACGTGCAGAGTCTCCCTTTTGCTGGCACAACCTCGACCCAGTGGTCGCCCGATCAGCAATACATCACGTTTGTTAGCGGTCTGGATCAGGGAACGCCGTCTGTTTTCCTCCTCACACTCAAAAGCGGCAGGCTCGATACACTGCTGCAAGGCAGCTCCTCAAGCGAGGTCGCCTATCTGCCGCGCACCTGGCAGGACGATACACATATTATCCTCACCAGCATGCATCCCCATAGTGATGCGCCGCCAGCCGACCTCTACCTGCTTGATATCAAAAATGGCACAGAGCAATCAGAGCAGAAATTGCAGCGCATTCTCACGACCAACGAGCTATGCTGGGACTTTGATAGCAGTTCTGACGCCAGCCAGTTGTTCGTCAACCACTGTCAGCAACAGGGCAGCGCTCCCGGCTCCGGGCGCATCGATCTGTTCTCTCCCATCGGCAGCAATCATCCGAAAACGATTTTCAGTAGCACACAGCTCGCCATTTCGCATATACGCACTATCACGTATGGAAAGACGGACGCCCTGCTCTTTTCAGCCTACAATACCATCGTTGGAGTCAGCACGGAGCATAGCCAGGACGGTTTGTGGCTCGTACGCACGGATGGGAGCCAGTTGCGCCGCCTCACTTCCTATCCCTACATCAACCTGAACGCCTTTGGGCAATATCCCTGGTCCAACGTATCGCGCGATGGGCAATACTACGCGGTCGCGCCCAATAGCAGTCCCGCCGGGCGCAGCGTCATGGTCGGCTCGCTCAATGGCGGTCCCCTGACGCAAGTTGCCATTCAGAGCAGCGATATTGCAGAGGTCTTTCTCGTAGGGTGGACCGCGATGTAGGAAAAAAGAAAAGATGCATATAACAGGCGCTATATGCATCTTTTTTGTTATTCAGGGGTTAGAACTGATAATCGGTATGGATGCGACCATCTTCACTCAGAAGCAAGAAGACTGTGCCGGTTCCCGCAACCTCGCCACCGCCAGCGGGGACCATCTCCCAATCCAGCTTGATGGCTCCATGATGTTCCTTCACCTCGCCAGCGCGTCTGAAGATGTAGCCTCCGGTTTTCACAAACTGCTTATGGGCGCCGGTGACTCTCTCTTCGAGTTCATCGTAGCCGCGATACTCGCGCGAAGAAAGCAATTGCACGCCAGCTTCCACCCAAAGCTGCTCGATCAATTCGCGCCGGGTCTCGTCATCTTCTTCGTTCCAGAGCGCCATGTAGCGCTCCACAATTTCGTTACTGCTCATCATGTCCTCTCTTTCAGCAGGAGCTATTTCTTCCGCAGGAGGCGTCCAGAGCATGTTGTTGGTTTGCAGAAACGACGAAGCACGCGTAGCCTCGTCGATCTGTGACTCTCCACTGCTCAACACCTCGCTTACACCCTCGAATATACTCCCTAAAGATGGTAAAACTGACCCTGATTGAGATGACCCTGAAACAGATGCGAGAAATTGCTCCTCTTCGGAGATGGGCCGCCAGCCTTTGAACATCATTATCACGCCAGCTACGCCGAAGAACAGGCCAAAGGCCAGAAAAGCGCCGACTATAATCCAGTTGCCCACTCCCACGGAATGATCCAGCACCGCCTCCGAAGGGCTGGCAGGATTATACCAGCACGGATAAGTGCCGTTCAGTTGGAAACGATCAAGGATAGCTTGCTCCCCGCCGCGACTCGACGAAGACATTTCAGAATATTGATAGTTGTATCCAGTATAGACGCGACCATTGGCGGCATGCACCTGATACGTAAAGGACGGCCTGTATACAGTTGTTGTAGAGCTTCGACCCTTGTTGTCGGTCTGGGTACTTAGCTCGCTCTCCATATGCTTTTCAGTAATAGTACATTGTCCCTGCACGTATTTCTGCAACTGGAAAAAGCCGCTGGTCAGGAAGAGAATGCCAGAAATCAATGTAAACAGCAGGCCAAAGCCAAAAAAGGCCGCACCTATCCACGAAAGAATAGTGAAACGTCTACCTTGAAAAAATCCCGTGCTCCAAAAAATCCTCAACATGTTTTTTTCTCTTTATATATCTATTCGTTATTGATTCACCATATTCTACGTAGCGACAATCCCTTGCGGTTGTCGCGGGAATTGCCTATTATTCTGAGCCGACCGCGACAACCGCAAGGGATTGTCGCTACGTGAGATGGGATAATTTTTGCAATACACTGTTTCATAACAATCAATATAGCCACATTATAACCAACCATCGTTACAGAAACGTTACCTGCTGCTCGCTCTTATTTCTCTGAGAGCAGCATCCTGGAAGGAAATCTTGTCCCTCCATCTCTCTTTTTTCGCCTTCTCCCAGGGCTATACTTTATCTGTTCATCCCTAGTTGTTTCCAGCCCGGCCTCCACACTCTGATTGCGAGCAGAAAGGAGTTGCTCATGTCTCCTCATCGTATTGAGGGCAATAGATCAGCAAGTCGTCGTGGGGATGAACGAAGCCCATCTCCAAACGGCAACTTTGAGAATGACGGAAGGCGGCCCAACACTCCCCCCGAACAACCCCAAAGCACCTTCGAGCCTCTGCGTCCTAACCAAAGACGAGACACCCCTCCAAATCACCCCTTCGATGCTACTTTCCTTAACGGTGAGTTAGGGCAAAACGGTGAGCTAAGACAAGGCACACCTCCAAATCACCCCTTCGATGCTACTTTCCTTAACGGTGAACTGGGGCAAGTTAACGGTGATGTTACGTTCTCTCACGATGCTCAGCAGGATGTTAGTCCTGGAGGTGTTGCTCAAGGACAGGAACGTTTAACGCAACGGAGGTCTTTTGATGATGGGATCTTATCTAATATAGAGTATTATGGACAGGTTCAAGGGCGGGAACGTTTAGTGCAACAGTGGTATTTTGATGATGAGGGGAGTGTAGAACGCATAATTGTGTTTAATAATCAGCTTCCCGGACCACCAGCTGCACACGAGTGGATTTTTCATGCTTATGAAGAGTTCCCAAATATACAGCTTCATGATAATGCTAACAATACATCGTATGATTATCGTACGGATAATCATGAGCGTGTTTATCAACTACACCAACTGGTTTTTAACGGAAACTTCGAGGCTTTAATAAGGCAATACTATCCACATATTCTCGCAGATGAGCAAGACGAATCCAATCGAGATCAGATAACGACGCAACTCCATTCACTGATAAGACTTGCTGTATTGCGGCAACATGAGCAAGGGGTTTTTGAGGGTCTGATTCGTGAGCATCCGATTTTTGAGCATTTATTGGAATATCGTGTTTATCAGGTTGATGAACAGTTGTTTCGTATCACTTCTCGTAATCGTTTTGGGATAGTATTGCGGTCGCATGCTTTTAGGCATAATGGGGATGAAGTAGAGCCGGGGGATGTTTCTTGAGCATCCTGTGCAATAGATCATGCCTTTTAGGGGGAGAGAGCAATGATGGCGACGCTGATACGCGATTTTTCCCTCCATCTCCCCTCTTTCGCCTTCTCTCAAAGGCTATACTTTCCCTGGTCGTTTCCGGCCTGACTACATCCGCTCTGATTGCGAACAGAAAGGATTTGCTTATGTCTTCTCGTCGTAGCAATGGACATCGTGGGGATGAACGACGAACTAACCGTCCGAACGACCACGTTGAGGGCCACAATCCTCCTCCTCCCGAAACACCCCAATATCTCTTCGATGCCACTTTCCTTAACGGTGGACCAGGGCAAGTTAACGGTGAGCTAAGACAAGTTAACGGCGAGCCAAGACAAGGCACTTCTCCAAATCACCCCTTCGATGCTACTTTCCTTAACGGTGAACTGAGGCAAGTTAACGGTGAGCATAGGGTCCGCCTGGACGCTGGCGAAAGATTGGCTACCACTTTAACATCTGAGTATCCATCTAGTTTTTCTATTGATCATGCTAATAGGAGTGTGCATATACGCATTCATGATGAGCAGGGACGGGTGTTGTATAGCCGTACACTTAGCAATGATGAGATATTACCAAATGAACGTTTTACTATTTTTGATAGTGATCGATCGCGTTATAATGTTATAGAGTATTATGGAGCTAATAATACTCATTTCTCTCAATTACATCAAACTATTTATGCAGGCGATATTGATACTATAATGAGGAATTACGATCAAGTCATGAACGGAGAGCTTAATGACGAGGCACGTGGGAGACAGCTTAACAGCTATTTATTAGAGCGCCATGTTTATAGGATTAGTATCAATTCGTTTCGTGTCACTTCTTATGATAGTGATGGGAATGAGGAGGAGCATATTTATCGTCTTGGTAGGTGATGCATTGCAATGGAATGTTTCTTGAGCATTCTGTGCAACATATCATGCCTTCCAGGGAGAGATAGCACTGACGGCGACGTTGATCGAGCCGGTGGTTGCTACTGTGTTTATTGGGCGTTGATAAGGGCGACGTTTGGCTTCGGCGAGGCGGTTATCAGCATGCCACTTTGGACGAACCGTTCCATTCTATATCGTATGTGGCAAACTCTAGAATGGAGATGCCACGCTTGCGGCTCTCATTCCAGTTATACCAGAACAGCAACGGTTGCAAGAGAAACGGCAACGGATCACTCCAATCAAACACGACATCGCACGCGTGCAGAAAGGCGCGCAACCATGCTCGCGCCTCTGCCCAGGAGCGCAGAGAGGGCAGGCCATAGACCAGCATGGCAATCGCAATCATCGCTCGATTGGTGAGCAGAGGCCGCAGCATTTGCTCGACAGGCTCGTCGGGGGCAAGCAAGGCGCGATGCAGCGGTTGGCCCTGCCGGAAGAGATGGAGGCCGCTGGTGGCGCGTGGATTGCACTCGATGGGATAGACCTTGCCATCAGGCGTGACGATCAAGTCGAAGGCGATCTGGCCCGAAAAGCGCTCATATTGCAGGAAGCGCGTAATCCAATCATCGATGGCGACATGCTCAACGGGCGCAAAATGAATACAACTGCCCAGACCGGCCCGATAATACACAGGATAGACAGCATGGGCAAGCAACTTTCCATCGGAAACGATACTATATGAACAGAACGCCTCTCCATCAATTCGCTGTTGTGCCACCCAGGGATACTCCTGCGTGATCGGCAATTGCTCAATCTGATCTGCCACAGTATCGGCGAAAACGACTTTCGAGGCAAAACGCGAAAAGACCGGTTTTAAAACAAAAGATTCTCCATGCTCTTGCAGGAATTGATGAAGATCAGCGTTTGAGGTGAAAAGGTACGTTTGGGGAACGAGGAGGCCGTAGCAAGCGGCGCTCTGGATGAACTCCCACTTGCTATGAAGACGCGCCAGTTGCTCAAATGGGGCGCACAGCACACGACAATAAGGGCGCAGGCGCTCCAAACCTTGCGCCACAAAGAAAACCTCTTCGCAAGTAGGGATCAGCACATCGATCTTTTCGCGCTGCACAATTGCGATCAGTGCATCAATAAACGCGTCGCCCTCCACATTCGGAGCAGGCACGCGGTAATGATTCGCCACACAGCGCGAATAGCGGCAGAGATGGACCGGCATGCTTTCGGCAACAATGATGCGATGCCCATGTCTTGCAAGGTGACGAGCCAACTCTAATGTGACAAACGCCCTTCCACCCGTCAACAGCACGTTTTGACGTTCCACACTCACTATCATTCCTCTCTAGTCCTGCGCCAACCGTTGCACGCGCCGCCGCTTCGTGCCCGCTGGCAGGGGCAACAACCCCTCTTCAATTTGCACAACAGCAGGACGACAATCATACTGCGCTAGCGTTTCGTCAACGCTCTTTCTCACAGCGCTTGCGACCTCATCAAAATTGGCATCAGGGGATACCGCAAGGTGAATGCGCAATTGTCCACAACGCTGTTGTACAGCCTGATAATCAGTGATGCGTGCATCGGCAAGCAGAATCATGCGCCGGATGGTGTCGGGGAAAAAGTGACGTTTGCCGCCTGTCCGTGCTGCAAAATAGCACAGATCGTCGTTGCGGCCCTCAATAGCTGCGATGACGCGAAACGATGAGCCACAGGTGCAGGGCGCGGGTGCCAGGCGCAGAATGTCATTGAGCCGATAGCGCACAATCGGCTGGGTTGTGCGCCAGAGGTCGGTGACAATCGGCGTGACACGCTCTTCCGGCCCGTTCGCGACCGGCTCAAACTGAAGCGCGACCAGATCTTCCTGAATATGCAGCGAACCGGCTGCACAACTGACGGCTAGCAACCCCTCGGTGCATTGATAGATCTGATGGACTGAGCAGGCAAAAACCGCTTGCAACCGCCGCTGATCCTGCTCCTCCAAAACTTCGGCAATCGAGATGAGCCGCTGGAGATGGATGCCCAGGTGTGCTTGCGCCTGCTCATCTGCTAGCAATCCCAGCAACGACGGTGGACCCAGCACGATATGAGGCTGAAAGCTGTTGAGACCCTGCACCGCGTCGTTCAGGGGAGTCATCAGGTCGAAATAGCGAAACTGGATCGGGCCGCCGCCGATTTCTTCATAGAGGTTGCTGTTCGAGCGCAGAAAAAAGGCCACCCGCACCCGTGACCTGGGCAGGCGATGCAGCACACGCGCCACTATCACGCCAGCCCACGCCGCCTGCTCCTGTGGACTGACCAGAAAGAGACCGCGATGCCCGGAGGTGCCAGAGGATAAGCCAACAGTCAGCCCGGCAATATTCGAGCTGAAATCGCGGCTGTGCTCCGCTTGCAACGCCACTTCCATTGCCTCCTCTTTGCTAATTCCACGAGTGTTGAAGGTAGCGAAATGCTCCATCATCGTCTGCTTCTCGATGGTTGGCAGGTGTCGCCAATTGTGCAGATCATGGCCCGCCCAGTGCTGACGATAGAAGGGGGAATGCTGCTCCACATAGGCGAGCAGCCGTTGCGCTCGTTGCTCCTGATAGCGCTCAAGGGCCGCGCCGTGCAGATGGTGCCAGCGCCAGTTCGCCCGCACATAATGGCTCACCACCTGCGCCGCGTTAGACAGTTTCATCAGCGCCCTCCACTTCCTGAGCGAACGTTGCAGGGCAATGGCTGGGGATAATCAGGATGTCGGGCTGCTGTTGTTGAAAAGCATGCAAGCGTTGGAGCGTTGTTTGTACGGCGCGCGCATCATCGATAAAAAGGCTCGTCAGGCGCGATGGCGAGCGTTGCTCATCAATCGAGCGCTTGAGCCAGGCACCATCGGCGGCAAAGAGGATGCGTCCACGCTGTGTATGTGCCAGCAAACCCATCTGCCCGCGCGCATGGCCCGGCAAGCTGAACAGCAGCAGGGAACCGTCGTGAAAAAGGTCGTGCGTGGCCCCCAGCGCTGGCAAGCTTGTTCCTGCAAAGTCCGACAACAAGGTTGCTCGTGCGGCAAAATCGGTGGGCAACAGGGCGGGAATGAAGGCTCGTCGCAGTGCCGCCAGCCCTCGACGATCCGCAACATCTGTATAGGCGCTCTGCGTAGCAATAAACTCGGCCTCTGGAAAGTCGCGCAACCCGGCGATATGATCGGCGTGGAAATGCGAGATGAGGACGCGCTTGATATCCTGTGGTCGCAGCTGCCAGCGCTCCAGTTGCGCCGCCACGCTGAGCCGTGCATCCAGATGAAGCGGCGTTGCACGACGATAGAGCGAGAAAGGCAAATCCTGCGTCACAGCAAGCATGCGGGGCGCATAGCCGGTATCCCACAGGAGCCAGCCGTGATCGGGATGATGCAGCAAGGCCACAAGCGAGTGGCAGGCAACGCGCCGCCGTTGTCCACCGGCGATGAGATGATGCTCCCAGGTCAGGCAATAGCCAGTATCGAGCAGATAACATTGCAGTTCTGGTGGCTTGCCGCTCATGCTTCCTGCTCCTTCAATGCCGCCAATGTATGCTCGATCCCTGTTGCAACGGAGGTGGATGGAGCATAGCCGAGATCACGTTTAGCAGCTGTGATATCGTATGTCTGGGTGCGAGCGAGAATAGTGGCCGAGTAGCACGTCAACAGCGGCTCAGTCCCGGTTAGCGCCGCCCTCGCCTCCATCATTGCCGCCGCCGTCAGCGCTACAGAGAGCGGTATCTGACGCAGTTGTGTTGATAGCAGTAGCTCTTGCAAAACCTTGCGAATAACTTCCCACAACAATATGTGCTCATCGTTGGTAATGGTGTAAGTTTTGCCAATAGCAGCAGCAGTGTTAAGGGCGAGCAGCAGCGCTCTGGCGACGTTCTCGACATAGGTGAGATCGACCAGATTGCGCCCATCGCCGATCTGTGGCAAACGCCGACGACGAGCGGCAGCGATCAATTGTGGGAGCAACGTGCGATCTCCGGGTCCAAAGATAGCTTTCGGGCGCACGATAACCGTTTCCAGCTCTGAAGCTGCCGCGTTGACCAGATCCTCTCCCAGTTTCTTTGTCAGCGAATAGACGGAGACGAAGCGCCGGGGATAGGGCAGAGCCTCCGTCACGTTCCGCTGATCGGCTCCCATAAAGACGACGCTGGGCGACGAAACATAGATCAGCCGTTTGACATTATGCTCACGACAGCCCTCCACAATGGCGCGCGTTCCTTCGACGTTGATCGCGAAGAAGTCCGCACGCTTGCCCCAGGCAGCCGAGAGCGCCCCCACATGATAGACCGCATCCTTATCACGGCACGCCTGCTTGACCGCGTTTTTATCCCGCAAGTCGCATATAATAGGAACGGCTTCTTTGCGCAAAGATGGCAAAACCTGGGAGAAATCGCGCCCCATCATACTTACGGTATGCCCTGCCATCAGCAATACCCGCGTCAGGTGTTGGCCGAGAAAGCCAGTGCCACCTGTGACCAGAATCTTCATATTGCTCCCAATTGATAAGCTTTCACACATTAACATCAAGCAAATGTCGTAGTCGCGCGATTTATCGCGCAATCCCGTGCATGCGCGATAAATCGCGCGACTACGACATTTGCCATTTTATCGAATTTTAAAAAATCAGAGCCAGCGCGCCCAGTGTCAGACCCGCAGCTGTGCCAACGAGCAGCACGCGATGTCCGCGCTGGATACGTCTATCATGCACAGCCTCGGCCAGCGCCAGGGGGATAGACGCGGAGACGCAGTTGCCCCGCACCGCCAGATTATCCACGATCTGATCGCTCGTAAAGCCCAGCTTTCGGGTGAGCAGGTCGAGCGCGTGACGGCTGGCATGGTGCGGGATCACAGCGTCGATCTGGTCGCGCTTCCAGGGCAGGCTGGCGAAGAAGCGCTCAAGAAATGGCTCAATGAGACGAGACCCCTGCTTGAAAATGGCTGGCCCCTGCATCTGGAACAGGTTCATGTCCGGGGTGGTTGCCGGATCATTGGGATGATGCAACGTACCACCGCCTCGTATCTGTGTGAGTTCGGCACCGCTACTGTAAGTCTCGAAGAGCGCATGATGCAGACAGCTCCGCTCGCCTTCAGCGCTGGGCGTGAGTACGACCGCCGCCGCTGCATCGCCGAAGAGGGCCACGCTTTCGCGCTCCGCCGGATTGAGCGAGCGCGAGGCCGGTTCGCTGCTGCACAACAGGACGCGGCGATAAGCTCCCGAAGCCACAAGATGCGCGACGGTATGCAGGGCCAGGGGAAAGCTCAGGCATGTGGCGTTGATATCGAAACACGTGCTGGCCCCATCGGGAGCCGCCAGTGCGCGCTGAATAAACGTTGCCGTACAGGGAATAGCCTGCTGCGGTGCGGAGGAGGCAAAGACAATCGCATCGAGATCGGCTGGTCGTATTCCCGCTTCGGCCAGCGCCATCTGAGCCGCTTCTGTCGCCATACTGACGCTCGTTTCGTTTGTCACATAGCGCCGCTCATGAACGCCGGTTGCCCGCGCGATCCAATCGGCAGCGATGCCAAGCCGCTCCTCAAGCTCGGCGTTGGTGACACGACGTTCGGGCAGATACCAGCCGGTGCCTGCAATTTTTACTGATAGCATTGGAGTCCTTCTCTGAAATTGACGATACTACATGATGTATGCGGTTGCCATGTCATTGTCAAATGACCAGTACTTGCATGCCTGGATACCCCATCCATATCCTATATACGTCGCGCTCTCTCCGTTTTAGACAGCATCCAATACGCCCTACCCCTTCGGGATCAAGCAGGTGAAAGATGAAGATGGAGAATTTCGAGCATTAATAC
Source organism: Reticulibacter mediterranei (assembly GCF_016587455.1). Lineage (NCBI taxonomy): Bacteria > Bacillati > Chloroflexota > Ktedonobacteria > Ktedonobacterales > Reticulibacteraceae > Reticulibacter > Reticulibacter mediterranei. Next base: position 159,231 of record NZ_BNJK01000002.1, read on the forward strand.
ACTGGATTCCAAAGGAATGTCGTTACTCATCTCAAGTATAGAAGCGACAAGAGCAAATGGGATGGGGCAAATGACCTATCTCCGCCTTTTTTCTAAATAAAGTTGAACCGGTGTAATAATGCGTCATAATTGGTAAATTTATTGTTTTTTCATAAAATGACAGGCCATCACAAAAAAAGTGCTGTTGCACTATCTATTCCTCTTTCAGCCTTCCCTTGTCTCTTCCCATTCAGTCTATTACAAAGAAATGATGAAAATTTTCCTTCAAAATCGGTAAAACCTTTCGTAGTGGAGCGATGTATCGCGCGGGTGGAACCGCCTGAGAAGCTGCTCCAACGCGATAATTGGTGCATCCGGCAAATGTTCCGGGGAGAAAGAGGTTCTCCCCCCATCCGTAGCGACAATGGGGGGAGTGGAGGGCTGTGGGGGCCTTGCGCTTGTCGCTCTCGCCTCCGAATGGTCCTCTCCCTCTGGCGGCGTGGCAAACGGCGATGAAACGGCCTGGGGAGAGCGACAAGCGCAAGGCCCCCACCAGGACCATCCAGCCACCCATTGTCGCTACGGCTGAACCCAACATTCTCTGCCCCCTCACTATTCCCCCCCAATTCCCGGATGCACCAATGATGAGATTCCCGGGTTTGAAAGGAAATTTTCATAATCGCTCCACTACGAACTACTGGAGATGAAGAGGGTTAATGGGTTGTCTCAGCAAAATATGTTATAGTGCAGTATATCATGTCTTTTAGGGGGAGTTAGCAATGACAGCGACGCTGATCGGGCTGGTGGTTGCTGTTGTATTTATCGGGGCACTGATGAGGGGAACATTTGGCTTCGGCGAAGCGGTCATCAGCATGCCGCTACTCACGCTCCTACCGATCAATCTACATACTGCAATCTCGCTGGTCGGGCTTATGGGCCTGACTGCGACGGGTCCGACGATTATTTCGGGCTGGCGTCACATCGATCATCGCACGCTGATCTGGCTTCTCGGCGCGGCGCTGCCTGGCATCCCGGTCGGACTGGCTCTTGTGACCTTCGCCCCGGCATCTCTCGTAACCAGAACGCTGGGTATCCTCCTGATACTCTACGGCGGCTACTCGCTGCTACGGCCCATGCTTGACCAGACGGCAGAGCGTGTTGGAATGACGCATCGTGGCTGGGCACTGCCATTTGGTTTCGCCTCCGGCATGCTTGGCAGCGCGTATAATATTGGTGGCATCCCCATCGTAGTGTATGGCACGTTGAGCCGCTGGAATCGGACCAGTTTCCATGGCACGCTCCAGGCGTACTTTCTGTTCGCAGACATCCTTATCGTGAGCGGACAGGGACTCGGCGGCCTGTGGACGGCCAATCTCTTCACCCTCTACGCCTTCTCCCTGCCAGCCATCATCGTCGCCACCCTGCTCGGCCTGTTCCTACACCGCCGCATCCCTACCGAAAGGTTTACACGCTATGTCTTTATAATCATTATCCTGTTCGGCCTGCTATCGCTCGTCACATCGGCTTGACGATGCTATGAATGTTGTTGAGTGACAACGCCGTCAGGAAAATGGTCGGCGACCAGGTTCAATTGAATTCCATGCTCAAGATACGCCTTAAGTCCCGAAAGCACAAACGTAAAGCCCTGAGTCGAATCAAGCGCCTGCTGAACCTGTGTATCTGCATCGCCGACAAAGCCAGCATTGGTGACACTGACAAACGTTGTGTTATCAGGACGTGCTGTAAAGGTCCATTCGACCATCGTAGGGTGATCGTAGCCAGACCATTCAACAACGATGCGCTTATTTTGCTCAACAGCTTTGACGTTCACCCGTGCCGAGGCATTGAACATTTCCCAATCCCACTGCACCTGCTTGCTCGGTTCAAGCCTGCCGCTGCCCCTGGTAAACCAGAATTTGGAGGTGATAGCGGGATCGATAAACGCCTCAAAGACTTCCGCAACGGGCCTGCGAATCAGCATCGCCGACTTCGCACATGGCCCCTTAGTGATCTGGAGATTGTTCATTGATCGTATATCCCTTTTACTTAGATAAATCAGTTGCAGCAAGCAAGCGCAACTGATTTATCCCCTGTTCACACATAAAGTGTTGCGATCTGGCCCCGCGTCTAGGATGGAGCCAGTCGCGCAATCAGCATAGCATGGGAACGGATCAAAAACTTCTCCAATCTTGCCGTCTCTGGAGATTCATATCCTAATATCGCCGAAACAGTCGGTAAAGAAAGATGATAATAGAGAATATAAAGCAGAGCGCGTCGGATCAAGCTTTCGGGCGTCTGGAGCATCTTTCCATTCTTCATTCGTGAAATTTGAAGGTGGAGAGGACGTTGGGTCTCCCGTAGCGACAAGGAGGGGTTGGGCTGGGGTAGTGGGGGCCTTGCGCTTGTCGCTCTCGCCATGCGCCCTCACGCCAGGAACCAGGAAACACGAAAACGGTGTGGCGAGAGCGACAAGCGCAAGGCCCCCACATCCACACCACGCCTCCCCTTGTCGCTACGTGGGGTAAGGAAAGACATATAGAGCAAATGGAGCCTATAAATTGCCCTCATCGTCAGGAGCACTGTGTGATGGAGCAGGAGCAGACTCTACCAACTCAGAAGCATCAACCCCAAGTGCATCAGCTAACCACCCAAATGTAATCGTTGTAATAGAGTAGAACGGATCACGATAGATGCTCCTGATGGTGTTATAAGGAACATCCGCAACCCTTGAGAGCTTCCCCATACTAAACCCTTTGTTTTTCGCTACTTCTTTGGGTACAATGAGCGTGAGTTGGACGTGGGTGAAGCCCTCATAGAGGAGAGGGAGTTACGCGAGGCCAGAATTGTTCTCCCTCCCCCTCTAGGGACGACAGAATCCAGTCAAGAAGCGCAAGAGCTACTCGCACACGCTGCTGAGTCTCTCCGCAAAAGAAGAGTTTGAGCTTTTCTTCGATATCAGCTGGCCCCTGTGACAAATCCTTCAGATGAGGCCAGATAGAGCCGTTAGGTGGAAGTGGTCTGTTATTGGCAGCCCATAACCCCTCGATAATCTGCCAGGAAACCGTTCCTGTGGCGAAGGCAGCTTTCAACAGATTGCCCTCTCTATCGGCCACACGTATTTTGAAACGAGCAGCTTCTAGCCAGGTAGCGATTTTCTCCCGCTCGGGTTCGGGGAGCAGGTAGGTTTCAAAGCGTCTTTGCGCGAGTTCTTTCAGATGTACAAGGACGCCCTGTGGATCAAAGAGGATGCGCCCATCCAGATAGGCATAGACCTCCATCGGGTTTGTTTCAAGCCTGGACTGAGCTAATGTTACATCAGCATACTCCTGTTCCACCAGAACCCCTTCGCGCAGACCTCGCTGAAACTCACGTTTAGCCCCTGGGGTGAGAATGAAACGAAGGTCGAGATCAGCTCCTGGCAAGGCATCACCCCTCGCAACGGAGCCGGTGAGCAGCACACCAATAATCTCCTCCTGCCTGGATGCCTCCTCAACAATCGCTTGCAAAAGAGCTTGATACAACACCTGATCATTTCCTTTCATCGATTTCTAGAGTAGCGACTCTTGAGGGAGCGAAACTTCCCACCATCCGTAACAACTCTTGAGGGAGTGAAGCCTCTCACCACCCGTAGCGACAAGGGGTGGTGAGGGGTTATGGTGGGGGCCTTGCGCTTGTCGCCGTTGGGAGCGATGATGGGTGCAAATAGGAAATACCGGGAAATTGGCCTGGCGAGGGCGACAAGCGCAAGGCCCCCACCATAACCCCTCAACCACCCCTTGTCGCTACGGGTGCCCCAACATCCTCTGTCCCTTATGATTCACTTTTCAATTGCCACAGCCCCAATGAATTATTTCAATCGCAAACGCGCCTCTTGCTCCTTTTCCACAGTAGGGGTGCCTCGCATGGCTCTACAGGCGACTCCGTGAGGTGGTTTGCGAGGCAGAGCACTATTTTGCCATTTTTGAAGGATTTTTCCCGCTTCTCCGTTGAGTATACCTGACTTTCTTTGCTCTTACAAGAGCCTGTAGAGCCATTTCAGCATTATAAAAGGGTTTATCGAGGCACAAAGTGGTGGTAACTCCAAGCACGTTGCCTCGATAAACCCTTCTATATTCCAGGTGGTCAACATTCCCTATTGCGCATGGAGCTTGATACACTCCCGCCAACAGCTTAGGATCAACAGACGTTACATAACGTTTTTGACGTATTCATATTTACTATGAGATAATAGTAATCCCAACGTTACATAACATAGAAACGTCTTCCATCCTCTCAGTTTCAATTGGTGGAGACTCCACAAAAACGGGTCCGGTTCACTTGGAAGAGATGCTTGTTTTGTATTAAGGAAAGGATTTTCAGATGCCAAAAAGACCTATAGAAGGAACCTCACAGCTTGAAAAAAGGAGAAAAGGGGAAGAACCTGAAACAGGATATCATAGTGACGCGACACGATTCGGCCGTCCGGCTAGCAGAGAAGGGCAAGGAAGTTCGGCAGAAAGATTTCATGATACGATTGCTCAGGAGGGGCATGAAAAAATTGTAAATTATGCCCAATATTTGGGATTAGAAGAGATTGGTCCTCATAGCACCGAAGAAGAGATACTTAAAGCGGTAAATGATTTAAGTGAAGAAAACGGTCGAGGGAAAATTAACGAGGAGGAACTTAGAAAAAAGGCAGAAAAACATAAGCTCACTCAAGAGTACGACTATCAACCCGAATCTTCCTCTGAAGGAGAACCATTTGATGATGATATCAATCATATCGTAACACTACATCTTCGTGAAATGAATGATGAGCAAAGAGCTATATATGCAGAAGGATATGAGATAGATGTAGATGAAGTGGAAGAACACTGGAATTCAAAGCATCAAAAAAGGGTAAATTATGCAGAGAGATATACAGATGATGTAACATTTGCAGATCCCCCATTAGAAGTGCTTGCTAAAGTAAATCAAAAAAGAATATGGGCATTAACAGACCTGGATGAGCTTGACGCGAAGGCAGCCGTATTCGATAGAGTAGGAGAGAGGAACTATCTTTCTGATGAGGATGACAGGGCCAGAGAGGATGCAATGCAGCAGATAATAAATAATCTTCCTCGAAGTGATACTCTTGCTCCTAGAAATAGCACTACCTGGCGGCAAGCACAAGAAGAATACAGGCGCCAGAGAGGAATGTAGCAAATAAGCGTTTCACTTGTCTTTAAGCTCTAAAATAATCCAGGCGGCCAACATTCCTTATTGCATATGGGTGCTGGATACACTCTCGCCGTTTGATCTTTTGGTCCGATACGTACGCAACAGGTGGAACACGAACCAGAGCACCCACGCGGTGATGCCTCCAAGCGCATCACCGCGAAAGGCGTTGAAGTCGGTGAAGGTTGGCGGTTGGCCGCGAAAAAATGCCTGGATCGTCTCCTGCACCAGCGCCGCCAGCACCAGACCCGGAATATACCAGCGCAACTTCCGCAACAGTGGCACAACACCAAGTAGCAACATACCCACGATGAAAAAGAAGATCGTGTGTCCGACGAAATGATCGCGTGCATTGTGAAATACCTGACGAAATGGCACGCCAAAAGCAGGCCACGCCTCGCTCAACCAGTCAAAAGGAAACCAGAGAATCCCCAGCAACACGAGAATAGGCCAGCCATAGCGCAGGCAGAGCAGAGCATAGCGCCGCCAGTTATCTTTGGCCCTCGTATCTTTCTTCATCGCTACTCCTCATAACCTCCCTCCCCAGTCGTTGGGGCGGGAATAACTTCCAATCATCATACAGATGTTCCTCTCTCAAGTCAACATAATGCGACAAATACAACTCGGGACGCTCCTTAACTACAAGTTACTCACAGTATCAGAAGCAAATAAGATTATCGAAGCACCGCTTTTCTGCCTAAATTTCCCATAAGTATTGTAATCCCTCATCACATCCTCTATACTTTCGACAGAAGGATCATCTGTGGCACAAAACCGGTTAAAGATACATCGAAAAGTAAAAAAATCAGGAGCATATTGTATGTATTGTCATAAATGCGGTGCAAGTCTCTCCACAGGCACACCCGTCTGTTCTCACTGTGGCAGCCCAACTATCGAACAAAATAGCGAGGAAGCATTGGAAAATATTGTGACTCTCCCTTCCACTCCCAGGCCCCATGATCCTTACCATTCTAAAGCTCATACCTTCTATGGAGAACAGACAACTCAAGAGAGTTCACAAAATGTCTATGCGCCGCCACCACCGCAACAACGCCGCCGTACTCCTTCCAGCTTCTTCAAAGGTCTTTTCGCCAGCATCATCGTGTTCCTCCTGCTCAGTGGCTCGTTTGGCACCTGGCTGTACCTCGCCCATAAAACAACAACCCCATCCGTACCCCCCCCCAGTAAACCAACGACAACCCCTCAACCAACCGCGCACCCCGCCTCCCAATTCCTCCCCGGCATGTGGACACAGTGCGCCGTAGAGAACGCCACCTGCTCTTTCACCGGCACTATGACCGTTGCCTTTGGCGCGAATGGTTCCTACAAGTACGCCACCAAAACCAACGGAACCGCCTGCACCAATGATATCTTTGGTGATCCTTCATACGGCGCGAGTAAATTTTGCTATATAGAAACGCCTCCATCAACGACGAATGTATGGGTCCAATGCGCCGCCGAAAACGCCACCTGCACATTTAGTGGTACTATGACCGTTGCCTTTGGTACGAATGGTTCCTACAAGTACGCCACCAAAACCAACGGAACCGCCTGCACCAATGATATCTTTGGTGATCCTTCATACGGAAACGCCAAATTCTGCTATCTGATTTCACCACCGACCCAGGTGGCAAGCTGGACCACATGTGCCACCGAAAACGCCACCTGCTCTTTCACAGGCAAGCACGAGGTCGCCTTTGGTACTGATGGAAAATACCTCTATGGCAGTTTTACCAACGGAACCGCCTGTACCAGCAACGTCTTTGGTAATCCAACAGACGGCGGCGCGAAGACCTGTTACTACCAATAGCGCACCTGTTATCAGCGGTTGCCGCTACATGCTGGTCACACGCAATTTCCCTCTGTATTTCTCTGCTGCACCAATTATAAGTTGCACATGCTCTTTTTTATTGAAAAGCCAGTATGTCCCTCTTCATTACAACATTGGTTTATATGTGGAGGGTTTTCGCTTATAATATCCCTGGATGCCAACGTTGGAAGAGAGATGCATATGCAAGAGACAACGATTTTACGCACAAGCGATCTGGCAAAAGAGCTGGGCGTTCACGTCAATACGATCCGGCTCTATGAGGCGTCCGGGTTCCTCTCGCCGGTTCCGCGTGGAAGCAATGGCTATCGATGCTATAGCCCGATCCATCTCGAACAGGCGCGGCTCACTCATCTTGTCCTGCGCTGGCCCTATGTTGGCGACAAGCAACCGCTCATTGCTCTGGTGCAGAGCGCGGCGAATGGCGATCCGGGAATGGCAATGGAGTTCGCCTATCAATATATGGCACAAATACGCGTTGAGCGCACCTACGCGGAATCGGCGCTCGAATTCCTCGAACGCTGGGCCGCTGGACACACAATGGATATATCGTCCCACCCTATGCGTATTCGGGAAGCCGCCGCACACCTCAATGTCTCCGTCGATATGCTGCGCAACTGGGAACGCAACGGCCTGCTGACGGTCCCACGCGATCCCGCCAATGAATACCGTCTCTATGGAAGCACCGAGTTTGGACGGTTGCGCGTTATCAGAATGCTCGTGCGGTGCGGCTTCAGCCTGATGGCGATCCTGCAAATGCTCCAACAAATCGATAGCGGCAACACCAACAATCTCCGCGATGCATTGAACGTCTCACATGACACCAAATTTGTCGCCGTCATCGCTGACCGCTGGCTGACAAGCTTGCTGGAACTGGAACAGCGCACGCAACAAATAATTGCACAGATCGGGCGCATGATCGAGATGTTTTATCAGCAATAATCCACTCTCCAAACCCTCCACATATACACCAATGTTCTACAATGCAGATGTGCGCACACAAAAAGGTTTGAGTTAGCGAGTTAAGAGAGGCAATGATGAAATTGAATCATGTCAATTTGACCGTAACCGATGTTCCTGCTGCCGTGAACTTTCTCGAAAAGTACTTCGGGTTGCGCAATCCGGGCGGGGGCAATAAAGGATTTAGCGCCCTTTTTGATGATGATGGGCTGGTCCTCACACTGATGAAGGCCGGTGAAGTCGCCTATCCCAAAACATTCCATATCGGCTTCGGTCAGGAAAGCGATGAGCGCGTCAACGAGATCTATCGACGCTTGAAAGAGGATGGATTCGATGTCAAACCGCCACAACGCAGCCACGCCTGGACCTTTTATGTGCAGGCACCCGGCGGATTCACGGTTGAGATAATGTCGTAGTCGAGCGATTTATCGCGCTGGCGGCCCTCAACGTAGGTATAAGGCAGGCCAGCATGATAATTGGCGCATCACAAACCCTCCCGGGGTGAGGTCGAAAATGGCAGGGGCGATGGCTGGTCCTCACCCAGTTCCCCACATACGATGGGGCCACAGCGGGCGAGGACCAGCCATCGCCCCTGCCATTTTCGTGTGGCCCTCACCGTTTTATTTCGCAGATGCATCAACAATCACACATATAACTTGTTGCATCAATCATTGTTACCCGTTAGGCAAGATCTGTGTTTTGACGCCTTTGCCCTGGCGTACAAGGTCGAGCGCGTGTGGGAAGGAGTCAAGGGGCAGCGCTTCGGTGAGCATCAGTTGCGTGTTGATCGCACCACCGCTGACCAGATCGACCGCTTGCTGATATGAGTGCAGCACCGCCATTGAGCCGACAATCGTGATCTCGTCGTTGTAGACGCGGAAGGGCGAGAGCGCAACCGTCGCCTCGTTGGGTGCCACGCCAAAGACCATAAACTTCCCGCCGCGCTTGACTGCCTTGAACGCGCCCTCAATCGCTTTGGGAACACCAGTCGCATCGATCACGCAATCGAAACCCAACGGCTCCTCGCCCAACAACTCATCAATGTTCGCCGATGTGCTGTTAGCTCCCAGCTTCTCGGCGAGGCTCAAGCGCTGCGTGTTCAGATCCAGCACCGCCACGCGCGAAGCTCCACCGCGCAGCACCAGTTGCAGCAGCAATAGCCCCATCGTGCCCGCGCCCACAATCAACATCGTATCACCCAGCCGAGGTGCCAGCCGATGCACGCCATGCACCGCACAGGAAACAGGCTCGATCAGCGCCGCCTCGCGCAACGAGACGTGATCGGGCAACAGATATGCGTTGGCAGCTGGCACCGAAACGTATTCGGCAAACGCACCATCGACTGTATCGCCAATCGCGTTCCAATTCTGACAAAGATTGCCCTGACCATTGCGACAAAATGTACAGCGACCACAGAAAATCGAGGGATCGACCGCAACCTGGCTACCAACGGCAAACTTGCGCGGACCGCTGCCCTGCTGCATCGCGCTCCCCACCGCCACAATCTCGCCCGCAAATTCGTGGCCCGGCACAATTGGATAGGGCGTTGGCGGGAACTCGCCCTGCGCGATATGCAGATCGGTCCCACAAATGCCGCACGCTCCCACCTTGAGGATCAGATCTTCGGGTCCGGGCGTCGGATCAGAGACGCTCCCGACGCGGATCTCTCCAGGTTTATCGATAATGACAGCACGCATAGCTTCACCTCTCCTCATATATCCCGTAGTGACAACCGCAAGGAATTGTCGCGATCAATAGATGTAAAATACACATTTACCGCGACAACCGCAAGGGATTGTCTGCGACAACCGCAAGGGATTGTCGCTACTTACGGTACAACCACCGGCTTAATGTTGGTTGGATCGTTTTTCGCGGCCTGGAGCGCGGCCTCGGTCTCTTCCAGCTTATAGGTGCTGGTAACAAGTGATTTGAGGTCGATGCGCCCGGAGGCCACCATCGCAATTGCATCCTGATAGGTATTAGCATAGCGGAAAATACCGGTCAGCACGATCTCGTTATTTTGCAGGAACGACAGCGGTATCGACGCCTCCTCGCCCGGTCCCATACCCACAACCACCGCACGACCAGCAGGACGGAGCGAGCGCAGGCCATCTTTCAACGCCTGATTGTTGCCGGAACACTCGATCAGCGCATCGGCATCCAGACCAAGCGAGGTCAGCGATTCCTTAGCCACATTCACTGTGCGTGTCGCCCCCTGCTTGCGCGCAATCTCCAGGCGCTCAGGGAATACATCGGTAACAATCACTTCAGCGGCCCCCAGCGCGATTGCTACCTTCAGAGAGACGATGCCAATCGGTCCCGCGCCCGTCACCAGTACTCGGTCGCCGCCACGCAGACCAGCTTTGCGACACGCCCATAGGCCAACCGATAGCGGCTCGATCAGTGCTCCCTCTTCAAACGACATGCTATCGGACAGCGCATACGCGAAATCGTCGGGGATCGTCACATAGTTTGTGAAAGCACCGTCAATCGGAGGAGTCCCGAAGAAGCGCACGTTCTGACAGAGATTGTAGTTCCCATGACGGCACTCGCGACAGACGCGACAGGGGATGCCCGGCTCGATGGTGACGCGCTGTCCGACGCGCCCCAGGCTGACTCCCTCGCCAACGGCCACGATCACTCCTGCCGACTCATGCCCAAGAATCAACGGCTGATTAACGATAAACGAGCCGATCCGTCCGTGCTCATAGTAGTGGACATCGGAGCCACACACGCCCACCGCTTTGATCTCAACCAGCACCTCTTTTGGCCCCGGCTGAGGCTGCGAGCGCTCCTCCAACCGTATGTCGTGAGGAGCATAGAGTACTGCTGCTTGATTGCTCATAGATCTATTTCCTTTCCCAGGTATCCATCTCTTTATCCCTTATTGGTACATCTTTCTCTACCACCCATAGCGACAAGGGGAGGTGTGGAGGGGTTGCGGGGGCCTTGCGCTTGTCGCGCTCCCCAGGCCAATCTCCCGCTCTCTCCCATTGCAAAGCCCCCAACGGCGACAAGCGCAAGGCCCCCGCCAAGACCCCTCAACCTCCCCTTGTCGCTACGAGAGATCCGACCTCCGTTTGCCGGATGCACCAATAATCATGCGATGACAGCCAAATTTCTTTATTTTACCGCACCCAGCGTCAGACCTTCCACCAGCCAGCGCCGCACCGCCAGGCCAATCACCACCATCGGGAGCGCAACGATAGCGCCAATCGCCGTCAATTGCCCCCAGTCAATGCCGGTCTGCGTAATCAATTGCGAGGCCGAAAGGGGCAAAGTCTGGCTTTCTGGACCTGAGAACGTCTGTGCGAACGAGTAATCGTTCCAGGCAAAGACGAGGCAGAGAATCGCGGTTGTAGCCGTTCCAGGTGCCACCAGCGGCAGGGCAATGCGCCAGAAAATCTGGAAGTCTGAGGCTCCATCAACTCTCGCCGCCTCCTCAAGACTTTCGGGCAGATCGGCAAAGAAGGCGTTCATAATCCAGATGGCAAACGGGAGATTGAAGGTGAGATAGGCAATCACCAGTCCCGAGAGCGAATTGACCAGATGCAGGTAGCGAAAACCGATGTAGAGCGGCAGAATCACCGCCGCAATCGGAGCCATACGTGTGCTAATAATCCAGAACGCCACATGCTGCTTCCCTGGGAAGTGCGTACGTGCCAGCCCATAACCGGCCAGACAGCCCAGCCCAACGGCGATGATCGTCGAAATGCCAGCTGCCAGGATGCTATTCACAATATAGCCGCTGAAGCCGTTGCCTCCAGTAAAGACATCGATATAGTGCTGCAATGTCGGCACAAACGCGAAGGTCGGCGTAGAGGAGAAGATGGCCTCGGTTGGCTTGAGAGACGAGAGCAGCATCCAGATGATTGGAACCAGTATCCAGAGCAATACCAGTGCCAGCAGCGCATACAGGATCACCTGTCTACCCGTCGTATTCAATGCTTTGGTGCTCATCGTACTCTATCCCTCCGCTTGAGAACGCCTAAGAAAAGATTGGCCGCAATAATCGAGAAGACCAGCATGCCCAGTCCAATCGCCGCTGCATAGCCAAGATGGAAGAAGCGGAACGCCTGGTCATAGAGGCGCAGCGGAATAATCTTGGTCGCATCTGCCGGGCCGCCAGCCGTCGCAAGCCAGATCACATCAAAGTAGCGGATGGCATCCATTGCGCGAATCAGCAGCGCAACGACGACCACGCCGCCGATCAGCGGAAAGACCATATTCCACAGCCGCATCCAGTAATTGGCCCCATCGACCTTTGCCGCCTCGATAATCTCATATGGCATCGAAACCAGCCCGGCCAGCGTAATCAGCGCAATCAACGGCGTCCACTCCCAGACATCCATCAACACAACCGCGACAAATGCCGAGACTGGCTCACCTAGAACCGGCTTTGTGAAGACGCCGCTAGTCCTGAGCGCCCATGAATAGAGGCCATACGTCGGATCGAGCATGAAGCGGCCAAGCAGCCCGACGATGACCGGAGCGATGAACATAGGAATGAGGATCAGGGAGAGGGCAATATTTTTGCCAGTTGTGATCTCGTGTAGCAATAGAGCAATCGCGATACCTAACACCATCTCTACACCAACGGTTGCCACAAAATAGAGGAGGCTAAGACCCCAACTACCTCTGACATCCGGGTCGGTAAACATCTGTGCCCAGTTGCTCAAGCCAACCCAGCTAAACGAGACGCCACCCAGAAGGGATACATCGTTGAAGCTCATCCAGATGATGTAGAAAAATGGAATGAGCGAGATGGCTGCCAGCACGATCAGTGCTGGCAGCATCATCACGATCCCAAATGGTAGCGTCCAACGCCTCGCTCCTCGTGGCTGCGAGGCTGGCGAATGAACCGCCGGTGCCACTTGTTTCACGTGTTGTTTCGTCTCCATCAGGATCAAACCTTATTTGCTTTGTCGATACCTGCCTTAATGTTTTTCATAGTAACATCGGGAGCTTGATTGGCAACGAGCATCTTCGAGAGTTCGGTGAAGATGATCGTGTCGCACTGGTTCCAGGTCGGGATTTTGGGGCGCATACCAACGTTTTCCGGTTTCCACGCCTCGTTGACAGCAGTAGCGGACAGGATGTTGGGCATTGGCGATGGGTTCTGCTTCATCGCCGCCTGCACCTCTGGTAGTTCATAGACCGAAGTGCGCGTTGGGGTGCCGCCGCCGACTTTACTCTTGAGGTCCATCACCTGGGTATCGGGCGATGTGGCCCAGACGACGAAGAGCCAGGCTGCCTTCTGCAACTGGTCGGAAGCGTTCTTGTTGATGCCAATGCCGGTACCGCCATAGATGTTCGCGCTGCGGGCCGGTCCCTTTGGCAGACGGGCATAGCCCCACTTACCGCCAAACTTGCCGCCCTCGACGCTGGCCGCATACTCGTGCCATTCGGGGGCCATCGCGATCTGTCCTTCTGCCAGCGCCTTACCAACGCCATCCCAGTCCCAGCTAGTGCTGCCCGGATGTGCGATCTTGAGCAACTTCTGATAGAAGGTCGCAGCCTGAATCGCAGCGGGTTGGTCAAGCATACAGGCTCCAGGCTTGTCGGTGCCGATAGTGCCAACCGTCTGCTCGTCCTTGAAGTACTGCCCACCATAGGCCCAGAGGACGTTGGAGAAATCACACATTAGCGAGTCGTACTGTTTGGCCTGATGACCAGTGCCATAGGGCACATCGGCCTTTGCATTCTTATTGAACCAATCGGCGATCTGATAATACTGCTCCCACGTGCTGTTATCGGAGGGCGTCGGATCGAAGCCTAGATCCTTCTGCATCTGGCTCCCATACTTATCAAAGAGATCTTTACGGTAAATCCAGATCATCGTGGGGCAGTCATAGGGCAGGGCATAGAGCGCTTTGGGGTCCATGAAGCGGCCTGCGCCTTCCAGTTGCGCGGGGATAAAATCGTTAATTCCTTTGGGAACCGCTGGCAGGCTGCCGTCGTTGATAAACTGGTTGAGATCGACTAGCCCTTTGCTGAAGGGTGCCAGCACCTGATAGGGGTCGGCATAAATGACGTGGTACTGCGCATTGCCGGAGCCAAAGTCGAGCGCCACTTTCTGCACCAGAGCGCCCAACTCCATCTGCTGAATGTTAACCTTAATGCCAGTCAGATCGGTAAATGGTTTGGAGTTGGCGGCGATGGCCGAGGAGGGCGAGGTGTTTTCTGAGATGAAGTTGAGGGTTGTGCCACTAAACTGCTTCCACTTATCAGCGGTGCTGCTGCTCGATGTCGCCGAGCTTGAGCTGCCGCCACAGGCTGCCAGGAGCGATCCTGCGGTCGATGCGAAGGCCAGCGAGCCTCCCAGTTTCAGTGCATTGCGGCGCGTGATGCTTCCACTAAAGCCTGCTCTCAAATACTTCTCAAATGGATCTTGCTGACTCATGAGCGATTTTTCCTTTCTTCCTGGCATCTCTCAACAGTAGAAATGCCATACCGCGACCTCGCGGCCAGAGTGAGCGCAAAAATGGAGCGACTGCTACGTAACATTTGGTGTGAGAAGATCACAGGGTCATTTGATGAGATGAATCAGTGGATCCAACACATCGTTGTTGCGCGATAAATCGCGCAATCTCGCACATGTGCGATAAATCGCGCAACAACGATGTGTTGGTAGCTTCTACAGAAAGAGAGATATCAGAATAAATACCACGTTGCCATACGAGAGAAACCACCGAAAAATCCACTACTGATCTTTCTATCCTTTTTGCCCTCTAAATTCTTCCGGGAAACTGTACGTAAGAGGCCAGGAGGTCAACACTGTATCGCGCAGATATCGACGTCATTCAGGACTAGACTGCGTGGACACCTGACCAACCCAACCATAATCTAACACCAGAGATGTTATAATAACAGTTATATAACACATATCAAAAAAATATACAAGGGTCTAAAGCCATAAATCTGAAAATTTTCAGGGAGCAGGCCGAGCTAGCAGAAAACGAGTTAATAGACGGAAGCCGATTGAGGAGCGGACAGACAACGTAGAGCAAGCAATATGACGGGCGGGATGGATAGCTATGCAAGTGGAGCAACTTCGATAGGGATGTGGCTTTCTTTCAGCGCTTTGAGCTTTTGCTCATCGATCCCGGCATCGGTGATAATATGGTCAAACTCTTGCAGCGCGGCGAGACGATGGAGTGCGACCTTCTCCAGTTTGGTGTGATCAATGAGGAGGACACGTTTTTCAGCCGAAGCCAGCATGATACGCTTCAATTTCACGAATTCCTCTTCTGGCTGAAAAATATAGTTGCCCGAGACGGCGGCAACCGACATAAACAGGACATTGGCACGCAGAGCGGCGAGCGCCTGTTCGCAGAGCAGGCCAACAAACGCATCATATTTGGGCAGATATTCGCCTCCAGCCGACATCAGATGAATACCGCGAACCTGCGTCAATTCACGAATGGCTGCCAGACCATAGGTAATGACGGTCAAAGGCGTGACCTGGGGCAGCAGGCGAACCAGGGCAAGAACGGTAGTCGAGTCATCGAGCATGACTGCCTGGCCCGGCTCTATATGCGCCAGGGCATGTTGAGCAATGGCCTCTTTTTCCTTGACGGCCAGGGTCAGGCGATAACGCGCATCGCTTTCAAAGAGGCTCGATGGTTGCGCGGTGGCTCCTCCACGCACTTTGCGCAAAATGCCCTGCGCCTCCAACTCGTCCAGATCGCGGTGAATGGTCATGGCGCTAACATTGAAGAGATCCGCCAGTGCCTTGACGCTCACGGACGACTGCTGCAAAACATAGCTGGAGATCTGCTCTTGACGCTGCATGCGACTGGTAGAGCTTTCGACTTGAATATCCATCATATCTCAACCCCCGAATGCCGGAAATATCTTGAGTGCTATCACAGCCGCTAGTATACCATAAACGACTTGTTATTTTCACAATAATTTTGTGATAACCTCGCTAACGGGGAGTGAGGATGAAGAGACGTTATGCCACCTATGCGCTTGAGCAGTAAGGTTCCCCGAAGTCTGGTGGAAATCCCACGCGATGCGCAACGAGGAACACGACATCTCGTTTATTGTTGAGTTGGCAAGTCAATATCATCCAACGAAATAAGCCCACTTTTGAGCGCATAGATGACTGCCTGAGTACGATGCGCCAGTTGGAGCTTTGTCAGGATATTGCCTACATGCCTTTTCACCGTTTCGTCACTGACAACCAGGGCCTGGGCGATTTCCTGGTTGGTATGGCCCAGCGCAAGCTGGTGTAAGACCTCCAACTCGCGCTGGGTGAGCCGCGAGCTGTGCTTCTCAGCTTGTGCCAGTTCACCAAGAATGACACGCGCAATCTCTGGGTCAAGCAGCGATTGTCCACGTGCGGCTGCGCGGATGGCCTCCACCAGGACTTCGGGATTGGCCTCTTTGCGCACGTAGCCAATCGCTCCCGCACGCAGGGCGGCCACGACGCGAGCATCATTGGCATAGCTGGTAAGCACAACAATTCTGGTTTGGGGTGCAAGGGCACGGATCTGGCGAATAGCTTCGATCCCATCCATGCCACCGGGCATGTGTAGATCCATAATGGCAACATCGGGGAGCCAACGCTCCAGATTTTGCAGCATCTCCTCTCCGCTGGCGGCATCGCCAATCACCTCCAGATCGTCAAAGGCCCCAAGAAAACTGATCAGGCCACGGCGTACAATACTATGGTCATCGACCAGCACAATACTGATTTTCTCGGTCATCTCACTCTCCTCGCCAGATGGAAACCAACGGCTCTTTCTGCTGTTCTCCTCCTAACGCCCGTCGTTGTCGCCAGAGCGCAGCTAAATCGCAGAGCAGTACATAACATCCAATCAGGAACCCCCCAATACACAGAAAAATAACCAGGTGAACGGTGCCGGCCGATGGATGACTTGAGGCAAATTGCCCCCCAAAAATCACCGCCGCAAACACAGCAGCAAACAGTATATTCCCATGCCTGACCACTTTACGGCGCTGGTCCTTTATTTCTCGTTGCAGTTCATCGCGTGCCATTGCACGATAGATGCGGCCCTGCCTGCGATAGCACCTCCACGAAACGAAAATCAGCAAAGGGATAAATAGTATGGAAAGGGCGCTAAGGAAGACAGTAACGTATGTCCCCTCCCATCCTTGCAGACTACCTTGAAAAGAAGGCCAGGCAGAATTCAATACAATTATCCAAAGAAATACCTGTTTCTCTTCCCTTTGCTGAAGTCTGAGTCCGTCTACGTGCTCTTTTCCCAGATGTGGTAGCAGGCGCACCTTCCATGTGTGACCTTGCCACATGCCATAGGCCGCGATGAACAGACATATGACGATAGCAACAATGGGAATCTGTACGAATAAATGGCTCCCATTGCAGCTCTCAAAGAAAAGCGCAATATACAGAGCTGTTCTTCCAAGCTGAAAACTGCCCGTCACTCGTTCCATTCCCTGCTTGAGTTCCCATTCGCTCCATATTTTATCTGCAACAGGTGATTGAGGCTGTAGGAACGGAACAGTGATGTGAATGTTTGTGCCCCGGCCCACAGCGCTTTGTACTTCTATGCTGCCACCCAGCGCTGCGACTCTTTCGCGCATATTCGTGAGTCCCATACCGGCACGAGCCATCTTGGTATCAAATCCTTGCCCATCGTCAGAAACAGCCAGATGCAACGCCCTTTCACTCTGCTGGAGCGTCACAGTGACTTCTGTGGCTCGTGCATGACGAGCGATATTGGCGAAGGCTTCCTGCACCAGGCGAAAAATAGTTTCTCGTGTCCCTTCTGGTAGCAATTCATCAGGTGGAAGGTCGCCAATCGTCAGGCTCATCTCAAGCCCACTTCGGTACTTGAGGGCCTCGGCTTGCGTTCGCAGTGCATCAGCCAGCTTCGTATTCTCAAGTAGTGTAGAACCGAGCTGTTGCAACAAGGCCTGCATCTCGACCTGAGCTTCTTTGACCACCTGCTGAATATCGACGATGGCTGCCTGCGCTTTAGGAAGATCTTTACTCCAATAAACCTGCGCGGTGGCGGCACTGACACTGATACTGAACAACTGCTGCTTGATCGTGTCGTGTAGATCACGTGCAATGCGCTGCCGCTCGGTGCGGGTCGCGCTTTCACTGGCCTGCTGTAAGTACTGACGCCGCATCTCTGCCGCAGCTTGCGCTTCCTGAATATGCTTTTGCACCCGTCGATCAAGAGCAGATAAACGCGTAAAGAGCGGTGTCAGGGGCCAGGAAAATGTCGGGCAGACAGTAGCATGCCCCCGATATATATCTGTTACGGTGCGTTCAACATGATGCAAGTCATGCAAGATGTTGGCTGTCAGTAAGAGACCCAGGGCTCCACTGAGTACAATTGCTCCTATGGTGCTTATCGATGAACTGCCTCCCAGATGTGGAAGCAGCCAAACGAGAGCCAGGGCGATTGCGCTTGTCATGCCATGCGTAAGAAAGAGCTGCAATAAGATACCTGTGCGGGTCGAGCTCTTTTCTGGAAAAAATTCATTGGTGTGCCTGGACTGGTCCTCTGACAATTCGTGCTGCATCTTCCTCTCCTTATGGATTCGCCTTTTCAAGCATACCATACCACTGTTACCGAAAGACATTCCCCTTTCGGGTTATATTGCACTGCCCCATTGAGGGTCAAACAAGATGGAAGCAACGGGGGATATCACCAACAATAAATTCAGGTAAAGTAACACAGTGCGCAGGAGCAACAAGAAGCGCGCAAAAAAGTTCAGTAAATTGAATTTTTGCAACGAAGGGAAGTAATATCAATCATGCAAAGAATGGAAATAAACAAGCAAAAAATACAAACAATGAATGCTTTTCAACAGAGTCTGCTATGGGGAGCGATACTAGGAATTTTTCGCCTGATCACACTTCTTATCGGTTCCCTCATTATTATGAACTCTTTTGGCAATTTCATTTTCAGCAGCATCACTTTTACCATTACTATGGTTTTCTATGTGTTCATTGGATTGCTCGCATCACAGGAAACCGGCAGAGCAGGAACAGGAGCAATGATTGGATTTCTCACCGGGATCTTTTCCTCAATCATTGCATCGATTGGAACAATTATCCTTGCATGGACAAATGCAACTGAGATGCACCAGAGAATGCAAGATCTAGCCAACCAGCTCCACCTTAGCGGCAACGCGGCAGTTCCCCTGCTGTCGCTCCTTCTGTTCGCTGTGGTAATCCTGGGAGGGTTTATCCTCTCACCGGGATTGGGAGCACTCGCCGGAGCGATTGGGGGAGCGATTGGCAAGCGCCAAGCCAAAAACGAAGAAATCGACGAAGGAATCCCTGAGTACTACAGCGGTGGACGGAAAGATTGAACTAGCACCCACTAAGCTCCTCTGCTAAAGATACCCTCCGCAAGGGCCACAGCCAGGGTCCGAGCAGATGCCAGGAGGCTCATGCCGCCAGCAGGTTTGCTGGCGGCATGAGCGAGATAGATGTGGCATTTTACGGGCGCAACACAATGCAGGTGGTGGTTGCGTGGGCGTAGAGTTTGCCGCTGGCGTCGGTCAGGCGAGCCTCGGCGGTGGCGATACGGCCTCCCATATGAATCACTTTTCCCTCACTATACAGGGTACCGCTTTTGCTGGTCACAGGACGCACATAGTTCACCTTCAATTCGAGCGTGGTATAGCTGGTTCCAGCCGGCAACAACGTTTGCACTGCACAGCCAAGCGAGGAATCTAGCAGCGTGCAGATGATGCCTCCATGCACAGTCCCAAGCGGGTTATAGTGATATTCCGCTGGCTCTGCGGTGAAAACCACACGTCCCTCATCCGCTTCGGTAATGCGCATATCGATCAGGGCGGCAACGGGAGGTGCTGGTAATTCGCCTGCTAGCACCGCTCGCAAATATTCCATGCCACTCATCGTTTTGCTCGCCTGCAAGATGGGTGCCGGATCTTCCCAGCTAAAAGTATGTGTGCGCGTCGTCGAGGCTGTACTCATGCTCTTCTCTTTCCTTCTCTAGTGCCAGAGTTTTTCAGACTGATCGGTCTCAAAATTGGCATAGAACAAATCCCGGTTGATTGTCAATGCTCTTCCACACATTTTGCTCCCCAATCCCGCTCTTCTGTCTTTCTTTTCGCCTGCTTCTACGTGTTCAATATAGGCGTGAAGCATACTCACATCTCGCGCTTTCTCGAATATCTGCAAAACAGCGCATAGCGGGTTGAGCTTCTCGCTTGATCATAAAAAGGGGGCAACATAGTACGATGCGTAGGAGTTTAAATTATCACCTCGCGGGAGTATATCTGCTGCTTACCCTGGCGATCAGCGCGTGCAGTCTAACGCAGTCTCCCTTTGTGCGGATGGTGGATGGTGCGGGAGGGACGTTTTCGGCAGCTGCAACGACGCTAGCCTATTTCCATCAAGGGAAGCTAACCAGAGCCTATACCATTTCCAGCTTTGCCGGCTATGAGAGCCAGCTTGACGGACTCGATCAACAGTTACCGGCACAGCAAGGGGCAGACGACCAGGCGACTGTCAAACGCTTGCTTGCCCTCTACAAACCGGCAATGCAGGTAGTACAACAGCCCTGCCTGGAAAGCTCGTGCGATTGGCGCGGCCAGGTAACGACGTTGGAGCGAGCAGGCAAGGCATTTGTGGAGGTGGGCGAGGCATGAAAAAATGGCTCTCCATTGCGCTTGGTATCGTCACAGCGATCGGCGGCTTTCTCGATGCAGGCACGATTGCAACCGCTGGTGAGGCTGGAGCAAAGTTTGGGCTGGGCCTGATCTGGGCCGTCCTGGTGGCAACGGTGGCGATCATTCTGCTAGTCGAAATGGTTGGTCGCTTCACCGCCGTCTCTAAGAAAACCTATGCCGACGCCATCCGCGAGAACTTTGGCTTCAAGTTCTTCCTGCTGCCCCTGACCTGCGAGATCATCGCCGATGGCCTGCTGCTCACCGCCGAACTGGGAGGAATGGCGATTGCGCTCTCGTTGCTGACCGGCATCTCGTGGCATCTCACGTTCCCGGTGGCGGCGCTGCTGGTCTTCGCGATTGTCTGGCGCGCACCCTTCGATTGGATCGAGAATGGTCCGGCTCTGCTCGGCTTAACGACGCTGGCAATGCTGGCCGCTATTTTCGCACTCGGCGGGCCACCGCATACACTGTTGCCAACGCTCTGGCAACCGCCAATCCAGCAAGGCGAACTTGGCAGTTATCTTTACCTGACCGCCGCAACGCTGGGAGCCACCATCAGTCCCTATCTGCTCTACTTCTACTCGTCGGGCGCACGTGAAGAAGACTGGTCAGGAGCCTCTCTGCTGCTCAACAAGGTAACGGCGATTGTCGGCATGGGCTTTGGTAGTCTAGGATCGATCGCGATTATCGTGCTGAGCGCGATAGTGTTGCTGCCACTCCATATGAATGCCAACACGCTTGGCGAGATCGGTCTGCCGATGGCAAAAGCATTCGGACCCATTGGCACGGTGCTGTTCGGTGTTATCCTGTTCTCTACCTGCTTTGGCGCGGCGATGGAGGTGCTACTTGGCGTCTCGTATCTCTTCGCGCAGGGCTTTGGCTGGGAATGGAGCGAGAACAAGAAGCCAGTCGAGGCGGCACGCTTTAACCTGGTAATTCTCCTGTTCTTACTGGTAGCTATCATTATCAGTCTGTTTGGTATGGACCCGCTGCAACTGGCGCTCCTGGCCTCGACCGTCACCGCACTCATCCTGCCCGTCTCGCTCTTGCCCTTTCTCGTGCTGATGAACGATCCACAATACTTGAAAGACAAGGTCAACAGCCGCTTCAGCAATATCGCAATCATCTGCATCCTGCTGATCGCCTTCATCGTGGCACTGATCTCTTTACCGCTGGAAATTCTGACCGGAGGAGGCTAACGATCAATGGCACTTGATAAAGAACATGCATTACGAGATGATATCTTCTCTATTCGCGATATTATCGATTCACAACTTGAAACATGTGATGATATAGAAATCGGGCGCGTGGCCGATATCGAGGCTGAATGGCGCGAGGATGGTTCTCTGGTGCTTACCTCGCTCGTGAGCGGACCACAGGCGCTCATGACCCGCGTCTCGTCGCGGCTGACGCCGTTTGCGCACTGGCTCTTTCGCAACAGGTTCGACCATCGCATCCTCATCAGCGATGTCGAGCGTTTCGGCCCCACGCTCCGTTTGTGTGGCCGCGCCGACGACTATCCGGTGGGGCGCTCTGAGCGCTGGATCGCGCAATATATTCTGCGCTGGATACCGGGGAGTGGTTACAGATGAACCGAAAAACGCTCAGGATTAGCGACCTCTTGAGTTGCAAGATCGTCACAGCGGATGGCAAAGTTGTTGGGCACGTGGCCGACGTGCAGCTGACGCCTGCCCCGGAGTATCGCGTCACAGCCCTACTGTTCGGTCCACGCGCCTGGCTCCTGCGCCTCCACATGCTCAACCCCTTCAATGGCCGTCCCTCTTCAAAAGCACCCAACCGCGTGCTATGGGAGACTATTGATCGCATCGAGCCTCCCATTATCACGCTCAAACCAGGATGCCAGCCCGAAAAGCAGGGCCAGGAAATTACTTGAACCGTTTCCAGAAGAGCAATAGTACTACGGTATTCATAGAGACGAATACAGAGCTAATTCAAAGTCCAAACTCTCGCCTGTGTATACATAACTTCGGTCGCATTCTTGAAATCGACAGCCGACAGCCCAATAGGCCCCATTGTGCCATTTCCATCCTGGGCCATTACAATTTGCTGACCGTTGACAAAAACTCTCAATATATTCTTTTTCGCATAGATAGCCAGCAGATTCGTTTGATTAAAGCCTTGCTTTATAGCAGCAGTGCCATCCCTCTCTACAAGATGAACCGTCTTCTTCCCCGTATTGTCTAGATATTTTATCAGTCGGCACCTACCATATGAGCAAATTTCAATATAGTAATACATATCAGAGGAAGGCGCGATACCAATGTTCACATTCCCGCAATCGCCCTGGATAATCGTCATCTGAACTTCCAAAGCGAAATTCGTGAATGACGAAAGAAAGCTGTAACATGCATAATTGCGATTTGCTTTCTCTTCACGAACGTGCAAAGCCCCATCTTTGAATTGACAGGAGCCGCCAAAATCACTATCCATACCCGACCGCCAATACTTCTCCTGTTGCAAAGGATCAGAAATAAGCACTGTGCCACTACCTGGCAAATAAGCAGGATAGGCATTGACGGCAGCTGTGGCGGTTGCCTGCCTTGCTTGAGTAACCTGATGAGATTGGAGTACGGTTTGTTGAGCAATGTTCAATTGCACAGTTATTTCTATAACACTGGTTATGATCAGTAAAAGCAGAGCAAACGCTGATCCCAGCACCAGTGCCATATTGATTGCGCGTTCCCGCTGCGAGTTGCCCATGAGAAATTTCATTAGAGTGTCCATATTTTTATATTCTGAAAACTTACTTCGGTCGGATTCTTATCAGAAGCTGCCACCAACTCGATACTCCCCGCAGCATAGCTCCCATCCTGCACCATAGCCACCTGTTGCTGATTCACAAACAACGTAATCTGATTGCCTTGCGCTACCACTGCCATCATGTTTGTCTCGTTCGCGCCACGCTTGATAGCAATATGCTTTTGCACCGGAACCAATTGCTGAGCATTTTTCCCTATGCGATCAACATACTTGAAGAGAGAAAAGGAACCATCCAGACAGAACTGGAATTTGTAGTATTTCCTGTTGATCCTGTCGCTCCGAAAGAGGACACCACTGCAATCACCCTGGATAATCGTCGCCTCGACCTCAAAGGCAAAGTTGCTGAAAGAGAAAGCTCCAGCACAGGAATTGAATGTCATCGCCGCTGCCTCTCGAACATGATAGGCTCCGCTGATAAATTGGCAGCTACCAGATTCATACGTCTCGCTCGCCCAGAAACCAGGCTGATGCAGAGCATCGAACAATATAGGTGTCCCCTGACCCGGCAAATAGGACGGATATGCTTCTGCTCTTGCCGTCGCGGTGACAGCCTGATTGGCAACGCGCGTGGCCCGCTGCCGCGCACTGGCTGTCAGAGTTGGTGCTGCCTGGAGCGTGTTGAGCCTTATATTATCCTGGTAAGCTCCCGTACCCACAACGAAACTTAGAAGGAGCGAAAGGAGAGCTGCAACACCAAGCACGATACGTATCAGCCGTTGTTTGCTCGGAGGTGGCAATGGTTTATCCCCGGCAGGTCTATAATCAGGTGGTGGAGGTGGAATCGGCGTCGGGGAGTTCCCAGACCAGCCTGGATGCACTTTTACGCCCGGTGTGGGAACCAGCGTTTCGTCGAGAGGTGGAGGCGAGATGCGTTCTATACCTCCACTATTCGAGTTGTTGGCAGGAACAACAGGCGGCTTGTTTTCCCTCTCTCCCTGCTGCACCTGCACCGTTCGCATCATCTTCTCTTCGTCAGACAGCGGCTTATTTGCCTGTTGCACCGTCACTGTGAGCAGCACATTCCCTCTCTGCCCGCTCACAGGCTTCCTCTCGCCCTCACCCGCGAGCAAAATGAGGTGTCTATCCTGCACACCGGGCGGAATCGTCACGGTCAAGGTACGACCAGCTGGCAGCGTAATCGTGCGCGTGGAACCATGCGCGGCCTCTTCCGGGGTAATTGCCAGGCTCGCCTGCAAATCTCCAGTTGGAACGTCGAACGCTCGCTGCAATGCTTCGGCGAAAGCCAGAATAGAAGGAAATCGCTCCTGCGGCTGCTTGCTAAGGGCACGCAACAGAACAGCATCGACCTCCTGGGACAAACGGGGATTGACCTGGGAAGGCGACACCGGCTGCTCCATTAAATGCTGATACATCATCTGATGAGGCGAACCCTGAAAGGGGGGACGACCACTCAGCAACTCATAGGCCATGATTCCCAGAGCATACTGGTCGGTTGCAAAGACTGGCCGACCTTGCCATTGCTCTGGAGCCATATACGTTGGAGTGCCCCGCACCGACTGGCTCGCATCCGAAGTGGCACTACTGAGCCGCGCTATGCTGAAATCGGTCAGCAGGAGATCGGGCCGCGTCGGCGTCTCCTTGCGTTCGCGCAGCAGGAAATTCGAAGGTTTGACATCCTGATGAATAATCTGACGCTCATGAGCGTGCTGCAAAGCCTCAGCGGCTTGCTGGATCATATGGGCAACATCTTGCGGAGCCAGCAACCCCTGTTGTGATCGACTCCGCAACCACCGGGCCAACGATCCTTCGGGGCGATAGGGCATCACAAGATAGACAATTTTCATATCGCCGATCAACTGCTCGCCATAATCGAATAGCGACAAAATATGTGGGTGATCAAGCGAAACAATAGCTCTGACCTCGCGCTCGAACAGACGTGTCGCTTCGTTCAGAGCATCGCGGCTCAAGCCCTCTTCTATGCGGATAACTTTGATCGCGACCTGTCGTCTTATATACGGATCTTGTGCAAGATAGACATCCCCCATGCCTCCGCTACCAATCGGGCGCACAATATGATACCGATCTAATTGCTGCCCTGCAAGTATCATACACAACCTCACCAGATGGAAAAATACCAGAGGAAAATCGCTTCCTTATCTTACTTATAATATATAACACATTTCTCCCTCTGCACAGTTATATACTTCACAGCATGCAGCATCAAGAAGCCCTGAATATTGATGGTAGAAAGGAATAAAACCTTTCTTGTGCGGATTATGGATATTGGGGGCGTTATTTATGGGAGGGCATCGATCGCATCGAGCCTCCCATTATCACGCTCAAGTCCGGCTGCCAGCCCGAAAAACATGATCGAGAAGTACTCGAACCGTTTCCTCATGATACAGAGGTCAATAGAGAACGGATGGCAGCCATAGCTCATCAGGCTGCTCATATGGTCCCAGCGCCATCAGATTCATCACCTTGATCGTCCGGCAACCCGCATTCAGTGCCTTACGATACAGGCTGGCTTCGCTGAGAGGGCAGAGAAAGAGCGTAGGCGCTGGCAGGAGGCGACGAGCTGCTTCACCTACAAGCATAAGGATATCCTCTTCCGTTTCAGCTACCCCATGACCGAAAAAGCCAGGGATAATGTACCCGGTAATACGTCCCTCCCGCTCTCTCAATGAAGGGGTAAATCCAAAGCGAATGGCTGATGCAACCTCATTCCTACGAGTACTCTTATAGATACGAGTGGAGAGTTGCTCGATTGCAGGCAGATCAGCCTCGCTGACCGTCCTCACACTCTCTTCGGCCCTCTCCGCTGGCACAGCTTGCATCACAACTATTGCATCTTTCACCTCAAAACCCAGAGATGCATAGAGTGAGAGCGACCGCGTATTGTATGCCTCCTGCAAAAGCCGCACTCGCTCTATATGATAGCGG
Organism: Reticulibacter mediterranei; assembly: GCF_016587455.1. Classification (NCBI taxonomy): domain Bacteria; kingdom Bacillati; phylum Chloroflexota; class Ktedonobacteria; order Ktedonobacterales; family Reticulibacteraceae; genus Reticulibacter; species Reticulibacter mediterranei. Next base: position 185,527 of record NZ_BNJK01000002.1, read on the forward strand.
CGCGCATATTCGATGACATCAAGCATAAGCGCTCTTCCAATACCTCTTCCCTGAAACGCAGGGTCTACAGTAATTGGACCTACTCCAGCCACTGGGTCCATCAAAGAGAGGTGATTTGAGCCAACAACTTCTCCATCTATCAGAGCAGCCACGCTATAAAAGTCTTCACGTTGCACCAGCATGCTAGTGACCTGCCTGGCAACGACAATACTTGGAAAATCTAATGTGATACGATGCTTATCCTGTATATCCTTGAACGCCTCAAAACAAATCCTGCCCAGTTCGCTTACCTGATGCTGTTCCGCTGGCATCAAGCGCGGGGTCATCGTTTGGGTAACCATCGTTTGCTCTCCTTTCTACCATCCTTTACGAGGGTCACAAATTCATAGATTACCTTTCTTCTCCGTTAAAATGCCCTTGACTTTTCCTTCCTTCGGCTGTACTATTCTGAATAGATAATGATATGACTAAATAAGACGAAATAGTCATTTGATTGAGAGGAGAGGAAAGTTGGCAAGGCAAAGTCGGGGGGCAGGCACACGACAGGAGCGCGCACATCGCATTCTGGATGCCGCCTCAGCGTTGATTCAGCGCTGGGGCTATAACAAAACCACCATCGATGACATCGCCAGACAAGCAGGAGTTGCGAAAGGCACCATCTACCTGCACTGGAAAACCCGCGAGGAGCTTTTCTCGGCCCTGCTCACACGCGAAAAGCTGGAAATGGGCATGGAGATCAGGCGGAGCATCGAAGATGATCCCGAAGGTGCCACCTTGCGCGGCATGATAAAGCACATGGCGCTCATACTGATGAAACGGCCCCTGCTGAAAGCGATCTTCTTGCACGATATGGAGATGCTGGGCAAGCTGGCTCATGAACGCTATAGCACCGAGGCCCATCAGCAGCGGCTCAGAGGCTTTAACGCCTATCTCGAATTGTTGCGCGAACATAATCTCGTGCGTAAAGATCTCAGCTTGCAGGCTCAGGTGTATATCTTCAGCGCCATTTTTACCGGTTTCTTTTTAGCACAGCCGTTCATGGCCGAAGACTACCCCCTGTCCGATGAGGAGATAGCCGACCTGATGGCTGAAACGGTACACATGACGCTTGAACCAGATCACGAAATTTCGCCAGATTCATTGCAGGCTGCTTCAGATATGTTTCGTCGGTATCTGGATCATAGTATGGAGGCTGCACAGGAGCAATTTCAACAGGAAATAGATGGATAACGTTTCGGGTAAGGAGAACTCGCAATGAGTAAGGAACTGGATCATCCCCTTGTCATCGCCCTCGCCGATACCTCCGCCACATTGGAAGAGGTGGGAGGTAAGGGAGCATCGCTGGCGCGGCTGGCGACAGCTGGCTTGCCAGTGCCGGCAGGCTTTCACATCACCACAGACGCCTATCGTCGTTTTGTCGCCGAAAACGGGCTGCAAGAGCGCATTCTCGCCGCTGTCTCGACCGTCAACGCCGATCAGCCTGCGCAACTAGAGGCGGCAGCACAACAGATAGAGCAGCTTTTCGCCCAGGGCACTATGCCAACAGAGATAGCGGGCATGATCCGCCAGGGCTACGCAGAGCTTGGTGGAGGCGATCTGCCAGTTGCGGTCCGCTCCTCAGCAACGGCTGAGGATCTACCGGAGATGTCGTTTGCCGGTCAACAGGAGACCTACCTCAATATGCGTGGAGAGGCGATGGTCCTTGATGCCGTGAAACGCTGCTGGGCCTCGCTGTGGACCGCACGCGCGATTGGCTATCGCATGCGCCACAACATCGCGCCTGCTGACGTGAGCCTCGCTGTGGTAGTGCAGAAATTGATCCCGGCTGATGCTTCTGGTATCCTTTTTACGGCCAACCCGCTGAACGGTAATCAACACGAGGTGATGATTAATGCAGCGTGGGGGCTGGGTGAAGCGATTGTCGGCGGACAAGTCACACCTGATACGCTCGTGGTCGAGAAGGACAGCGGCTCTATCGCCAGCCAGGAGATCGCCGAGAAGAGCGTCATGACGGTCCGCACTCCCGAAGGCACGCACGAAGAGCCGGTCCCGCCTGAGAAACGCACTCAACCAGCGCTCACGACTCAACAGGCGGCAGAGCTGGCCCGGGTCGGAACGCGTATCGAGCAACTCTATGAGTGCCCGATGGATATCGAATGGGCCATCGAGGATGGACAGATCTTTGTGGTGCAGGCTCGCCCGATCACTGCACTTCCCGAACCGACCGTGCCCGCAAAAAAAGAGCTGGAGTGGAAGTTGCCGCAACCCAAAGGGCGCTACATGCGAGCAAGCGTGATGGAACTGCTGCCCGATCCGCTCTCGCCGCTCTTCGCCACGCTGGGACTTCCCGCATGGTCCAGAATCACATCAAAAGTCCTTAATGACTTCAAAGTCCCATATATTGATGATCCGCTGGTCATTATCAACGGCTACGGCTACTACGATATCACCTATACACCCGCGCTGACGATCAAGCTGCTCCTGGCCATACCACGCATCTTCGCTGGTGAACTGCCACGCCTGATGAAGAGTGCGCGGGAACGCTGGCAAAAAGAGCATGGCACATATCGCGAGATCGTCCAGCGCTGGCAAGCCGAAGATCTGGTCGCCACTTCAGCACATGATCTGCTCGTTGGCATGCGTGAGATCACCGACGAAGCCTCCCGCTATTACCTCACCATCCAGAGCGGCCTGCTGCCAGCGGCTTACATGAGCGAGTTATTCTTCACCATCGCCTATAACAAACTCATCAAGCGGCACGATGATCCATCGGCTATCACCTTCTTGCTGGGATACGATAGCACGCCGATACATGCCGAGAAAGCGCTCTACGATCTGGCTCAATGGGTACGCGAACGGCCCGAACTGGCGGCGGCACTTGAGAAAATGACAGGCAGTGAGTTTACGGCCGCCTATCAGAAAGGACAGGTGGCCGGTGTCGATGCGGAGACGTGGGAGCAGTTCAAAGAGCGGTTCGCGGCACATCTGGCAAAATACGGTCACGCCATCTATGATCTCGATTTCGCCAAAGCCGTTCCAGCAGAAGATCCTGGATCATTCCTGGAAACGCTCAAATTCTTCCTGAGCGGGCAGGCACCCAATCCCTATACGCGTCAGCAAACGACGGCTCAGGCACGCGAGCAGGCTGTGCAGAAGATCCTTGCGCAAGTGCATGGAGTGCGCTTCTCGATCTTCCGACGCCAGTTGAAGTGGGCGCAGGAGATGGCCCCGTTGCGCGAAGATGGACTCGCCGATGTGGGTCTGGGCTGGCCGATATTGCGCAAGATGGCGCGTGAAATCGGGCGGCGTCTCACCGAGGCCGATACCATTGCAAACCCGGACGATGTATTCTGGCTGACCCTGGACGAATTGCAGAACGCCACCGCCGCGTTAGATGCAGGAGAGCAACTGGAGCATCATCAGGCGGTTGTTGCCGAGCGCCATACCACCTGGAAGCGCGAACACGCCGTCACACCACCCGTCGCACTGCCACCAAAGGAGGGCGCTCGCTTCCTGGGAATCGACTTTAGCGGGGTGATGCCAGCGCGCGCCGATCAACCGGTTGGCGATGTTATCAAGGGAACCCCTGGCAGCGCAGGACGCGTGACCGGACCCGCGCGAGTGATACACGGCCCCGCCGAGTTTGAGCAGATGCGCCAGGGCGATATTCTGGTGGCACGCATCACGACTCCCGCCTGGACACCGCTGTTCGCGCTGGCTGCTGGCGTCGTTACCGATGTAGGCGGTCCCCTCAGCCATAGCTCGATTGTGGCCCGCGAATATCACATCCCTGCTGTCCTGGGAACCGGCGTGGCAACGGAACGGCTTCACAACGATCAACGCATCACGGTTGATGGCGATGCGGGATCTGTCACGGTCTTGTAATAACGTTAACCTAGTCGTTTTCGCGCGATTATTGATGCATCCGAATGGAAGGGGAGAGAGCGTTCTCCCCCATCCGTAGCGACAAGGGGCGGCGGGGAGAGGACGCGGGGGCCTTGCGCTTGTCGCCCTCGCCACATCGTTTCTCTGTTGCCCGGTTCCCGCGTGCCCCCAACAGCGACAAGCGCAAGGCCCCCACAGCCCCACCACGCCACCCCTTGTCGCTACGGATGACCCAACATCTTCTGTTCTCTCACCATTCTCCTTCCATTGCCCGATATACTCATTCTGGTGATCTCCAACCTGTTGAAGCCTTGACATTTAGCGCCAAACTGATTACTATTGACTATAGGTTTGGCGCTAAACTTATGGTATTTAAGAATTTACAGTGGTGTAAAGCGTCTACGTTGCTTTCCTAACAAGGATGAATAGGAGAACACAGTGGCAACCAGAGCAGTACGCATCCCCATCATTTTTCTCATGTCCCTCCTCACGTTGTTGATCAGCATCCAACCCGCTCCCGCACAGGCCGCCTCTACCCTTTCGATGTTAGGTGCTGATGTCTCGTCGCTTCAACATGCAGAGGATCTTGGCGCGAAATATTATTATGCCAACGGTACGGCTGGCGATCCGCTTCAGATCCTCAAGGACAACGGCGTCAACTATATCCGCCTGCGTATCTGGGTCAATCCCGCCAATGGTTACAACAACAAAACGAAGGTGCTGGCGTTTGCAAAAACTGTTAAGGCAAAGGGATTGAAGTTGATGATCGATTTCCACTACTCGGACACCTGGGCCGATCCGGGACATCAAACCAAGCCTGCGGCCTGGGCCAGCCACACGATCAGCCAGCTTCAGACTGATGTTTACAACTACACTTACGATGTCTGCAACTCGCTCAAATCGCAGGGCACAACGCCGGATAGCGTTCAGATCGGCAACGAGATCAATGTAGGCATGCTCTGGCCCGAAGGCGAGGTCGTCAACAACAACTTCACCAATCTCGCTCTGTTGTTGAAATCGGGTTATAACGCAACAAAGGCATGCAACAGCGGCACACAGGTCATCATCCATACGGCCGATGCTGATAGCGACGCCAACGCGCGCTGGTTCTATGATGGCATCAAGGCGCAGGGCGTCAGTTGGGATATCACGGGCCTGTCGTATTATTGCTACTGGCACGGCTCAATGTCCAATATGTCAAGCGTCGTTGCAGATATGAAGTCGCGCTATGGCAAGTCCGTTATCATCGCCGAAACCGCTTATCCATTCACGGCAGACAACGCCGATAGCGAGGCCAACAGCATTAGCTCTTCGACGCCCTGCTCTGGCTATTCCGCAACCTGGACAGGACAATACAACAACTTCCGCGACGTGCTGGCGGCGGCACGAACGGGTGGAGCAATCGGCGTCTTCTACTGGGAGCCAACCTGGATCGCCACCCCCGGCAACGGTTGGGACCCTACCAATCCCAGTTCCGGCGATGGTTGGGACAATCAAGCGCTCTTCAACTGGAGCGGACTCGCAAATCCCGCTATAGCGCTGTTTAAGCCGTGAAAGGCACGTTATCGTACCTGGACGCCAATGCGCTCAAGAAAGCGTCGGCACATGTCGGCACGATACTTGATAGGCATGCGACCAGGAGGGCCATGCGAATCTGAGCCAGCCGTGAAGAGCAAATCGTGCTGCTGCACATAGCTCAAATACATTTCAACCATTTCAGGTGTGTGTGCAGGATAATAGACCTCAATGCCATCCAATGGCACTTCTGCCCGCACCTGATCAAGTAATTCTGGGGTGTAATAGGTGAACTCCTGCGGCTCTTGCAGGCCACGACCAGGATGCGCAATCAGCGCAACTCCTCCGCTTCGATGTGCTGCCTCAACAGTTTCGTGCATGTCCGCCTTCATTTCACGATACCCAGCATCAGTTATCAACGCCAATGCACGCGGCCAATCCTCGACGTAACCATGTTTGAGCAGCAATTTGCCGCAATCACCTGCCACGCGCAAATCTTGAGGATGCGGAAAGTGGTAGCCCCGGCGCTGTAGCTCTTCGTACACCAGCTCTGCATTGTTTTGCTGACGCTGCCGAACATCGTCTGCAATGGCTCTTAATGCCTGATCGTGAGGATCAAAGCCAAAGCAGAGGACATCCGCCATCTTTCCATGCCATTCCGCGCTGATCTCCACTGCGGGAATGACCACCACACGCTTTTGAGCGCCTAGCAACTGGATGCGGGCCACAGTATCAACGCGGTCGTGGTCAGTGACCGCAACCAGACCGAAGCCTTCTTGCGCTAAATAGTCGAAAAGTTGTTCCGCTGACCAGCGCCCATCACTATACGTGGTATGCAATTGTAGATCAATAGCCGTATCTGGTTGTATATGCAAATGAAGCTCCTTTTCTGAATAGATTGTGATTCTCCTCGCTCACAAGCTTTCTCTTCAACACAATCATATCTCCCCCTCTCACCATTTTAAAGCGAGTGGAGTTGACATCACTCATCACACCTGTTATTATTAATTTAGTCGGCATAATAATAGGTGAGGTCTATGCAAAAACCAATCACAACGTATCTGGAAGAGAATTTGAGTTTGTCCCTGGTACGGCTCTGTAAAGTTTTTCGCCAGCAGGGGGAAGTCTGGTATCAGGAGATTGGCCTCCACGCGGGTCAAGAGCTAGTCATTTTCCGCCTATTGGAGGAGGATGGCCTCTCGCAGTCTCAGCTCGCAGCTCGGCTTGGCGTCGAGATTGGCACGGTCGCCAAAACGGTCCAGCGCATGGAAAAAGAGGGACTGCTGATCCGCCGTCAGGATACTGAGGATGCTCGGATCTCGCGGGTATATCTGACGGAAAAAGGACGGCATCTAGGCGAACCGGCTTTGCACATCTGGAAAGATCTCGATGCGTGCCTCGTACAGGGGATGAGTCAAGCAGAACAGCTCCTCTTTCGGCGCTTGCTCGTCCAGGCGGCGTCCAATTTCTCGCGCAGCTCGTTTTCTCCGACAGATGAACACCCATAGCAGCTTTTTTTCTTGCATTATTATGCCGGCATAATATTGAGCATGAGGCCATTTTTGCACAAGCACTATCTGAAACAAGGCGAAATGGCTCAAAAACGAAAGGAAAGAGAGACATGAGTTCCATACGTGCGATTGTCGTTGATCCCGATGTTCCAGGGCGGTTTGCCATCAAAGAGGTCGAAGCGCCCCAGCCTCGTCCGTCAGAAACACTGGTTCAGGTTGAGGCCATTTCTTTGAACCGAGGAGAAGTGATGTACACCAAAGCGGGCAGGCGACCAGGCTGGGATCTGGCCGGAACCGTCATTAAGCAGGCAGCCAATGGGACGGGACCACAGGTCGGGAGCAGAGTGGTGGGCATGCCGCCTGATGCAGGTGCATGGGCTGAGCAGGTAGCAGTTCCTACGAACATGCTGGCCGCAATTCCTGATGAGGTGACGTTTGCTCAGGCAGCCACTTTACCGACTGCTGGCCTCACCGCGCTCCATGCACTTGAGAAAGGAGGATTTCTCCTGCACAGGCGCGTGTTGATTACCGGTTCTACAGGTGGGGTGGGACTCTTCGCGCTTCAGCTTGCCAGGCGAAGCTCGGCCTATGTCGTCGGCACGGCTCGCCAGGCTCGCAACGAGGCGTTAGTCCGCGAGGCGGGAGCTGATCAGGTGATCGTGGGGGACGACCTTGAGCCTGCGCGCGCCTATGGCCCCTACGATTTGATTATCGAGTCGCTCGGTGGGAAGGCTCTGGCGAGCGCACTCTCACAGATCTCACCGGGGGGAACCTGCGTCACGCTGGGCTGGTCGGTATCGCCATCGGTCACCATTGATCTCAGCAATTTCAACGCTACCGGGGGAGTGACCCTCTATGGGCTGAGAATGTCCACAGAATTACAGCGTCGTGCGGCATCTGAAGATCTGACCCGGCTCGCACAAATGGTAGCCGAGCAGAAATTACGCCCACCAATCGAAGTTGAAGCTTCCTGGCACGAAATTGGCGATATCGCGCAGCGCTTGCTAGAAAGACAATTCACCGGCAAAGCGGTTCTGCATCTGGCGTAGAGGATACGAAAGCTACTTATAATCGGTGCATCCGCCAAATACTCCAGGGAGAGAAGGTTTTCCTCGCCCGTAGCGACAATGGGAGGTGTGGAGGGGTTGCGGGGGCCTTGCGCTTGTCGCTGTTGGGGGTTACGCGGGAATCGGAAAACAGACACACGATGTGGCGAGGGCGACAAGCGCAAGGCCCCCGCCAAGACCCCCAGCCTCCCCTTGTCGCTACGGGTGGACCCAACACCTCTACACCCTCCCAACCATCGCCTCCTCACTTCCTGGATGCTCCAGGAGGGTGACATGTCTGTTCTCTCTCCCCGCCCGTAGCGACAATGGGAGGTGTGGAGGGGTTGCGGGGGCCTTGCGCTTGTCGCCCTCGCCAGGCCGATTCATCGTTGGGGGAACAGCGACAAGCGCAAGGCCCCCGCCAAGACCCCAGCCTCCCCTTGTCGCTACGGGTGGACCCAACACCTCTACACCCTCCCAACCATCGCCTCTCTACCCCACATGCGATAGCAAAAGCGTCCTGTGTGCTGTAGCGCTTTTGGCGATAGTACGAGATAACTTTTCCCATATGAGGCAGATTATACATACCCAGTAAGAAATTTCCATAACAAGACCACCAATATTGTATCATTAGTGCCTACCTCTCTTTCTCTATCTATAATGCTTTCTATCATACATCTTTTTATTCTCTATAACATGACAAATCTTTCATATTCTCTCTACATACTCTTGTGAGTCACAAAAGTAGTTCATTTCTTTTCTATCGCCCTTAAAGTACCATACTTCATGAGCCTTGTTCCCAGGCGTTGCGCGCGGAACGTAGCAAGGCTTTCGGGCGATGGTTTCGTCCACTATCCCCGCCATCGCTCATAGGACGGCACAGCCAGACGTCGCGCCTCTCTTCTGTCCCGCTCGTCGTCTGGCTGGCTTTTTATCGACGTTCACAGAAGTTTCTCATCATCCACCAATAGTCGGCTGCTCACAGGTCAGGATGGGTGAGCACCAGCGGTCGCCCGCTGGCCCCCTGCAAAAATATGACGGACACCCGGGGCTGGATGGCCAGGTAGCCTTGATGGTTGTTCTCTAACATGCTATATTTGTTCTCTAACTTTTCGTCAATACCACCAGGAAGGGAACGGAGAGATGCATCCAGCAGGCACGAAGGGCGTTGTTCGCGATGGCATCCTGAGCTATGCATGTAACGAAGAAACGGTGACGGTGCCGGTCGATTCGGCTTCGTGGCAAGGCTGGCTCGAAACAGCGCTGGCCTTCCGCTTTCGGGATGAGGCAGGGAGCTTTACGGCGCAAAAGAAGCAAGCAAGTAATCGACGCGGCGGCTGGTACTGGTATGCCTATCGTCGGCGCAACGGGCACCTTGAGAGCCTCTATCTTGGTATCTCTTCCCGGCTCACGCTGGACCATTTGCGCCACGCCGCCCGACAACTGGCAGAACGCAGCACAACGTCCTCTCAGCAGCCTTCAAAGCAGGCGTCAGAGAATGACCAATGCTCATTTCTGGCCACGAAACTACGCATTCCGCACCTGCCCACTCAGCATGTCGCCCGCCCGCGCCTGCTGCAAGCGCTCGATCAGGGATTACAGTATCGGTTAACGCTGATCTCGGCCCCGGCTGGCTCAGGCAAAACAACATTGCTAGCGGCATGGGCGCGGGCGTGTGTGGTCCCGGTTGCGTGGCTCTCGCTAGAGGCTGCTGATGACGATCCGTTGCGCTTCCTGGCCTATGTGGTTGCCGCCCTTGAGCGCCTTGACGCCCGAATAAGCGAACACGATTTTGCCATCTACTGGCGCACCGAAGAACCTTCATGGGAACGATTGCTGACGCGCCTCGCCAACGATCTTGCTCAACTGTTCACCAACGATATTGTGCTGTTGCTGGACGATTATCATCATATCACCAGCGAACCGATCCATGCCGCGCTTCGCTTTCTCATCGACCACGCGCCGCAGCAGCTTCATCTCATGATCGGCACGCGCAACGATCCTCCGCTGCCCCTGGCTCGTCTGCGTGGACAGGGCCACCTGCAAACGCTTGGAGCCGAGACGTTGCGCTTCTCCCGGGACGAATTGCAGGCATTACTCCAGAACCTCGCGCTCGATCTTCCTCTCGAAGCTCAACGGCTTGTCGAGCAACAGACGCAGGGCTGGGTCGTGGGCGTGCAGTTGCTCTCGCTAGCCTTGCGTGGACAAAGCAACCCGGTCGCTTTTCTCCAGACACATCCAGGGACACACCGCTTCTTGCTGGATTATGTGAGCGAAGAAATTCTATCACATCAATCGCCCGAAACACGTGAATTTCTACTTCTGACCAGTGTGCTGGAACGTTTGACAGGTTCGCTCTGTATCGCCGTGACAGGGCAGCAGAACGGTGCGGAGAAGCTGCACGAGCTGTATCGCTCTACGCTGCTATTGCACGAGCTGGACGAGGGCGGGATCTGGTATGGCTATCATCCCTTATTTGCCGAGAGCCTGCGCGCTCACCTGTTCAAACAGCGGCCCGAACTGGTTGCAGAGCTGTATCGACGGGCAAGCGGATGGTATGAACAACAACCCTGGAAGGAGGAGGCCAGCGAGATAGCCGTCGAATATGCGCTCCTGGCTGGTGACGCTCCACGAGCGGCTGCGCTGCTCACAGATCTGGTCCCATATCTGATTGCTGAGGGGAAATTCACACGTTTACAGCGCTGGCTTGCTCAGCTTGCGCCTTCGCTGATCGCAGCCTCGCCGCAACTGTGGCTCGCCTCGATATGGACACAGTGCTATGAGGGCAATATGGAGAGGATTATCAAACAGCTTGAGGAGCAGACCGCGCTGCATGCTGCGGATACAGATTCGCACTGGGCCAACCTGCAAGGGGAGTTGACGCTGTTCAAAGGCTGGCTGGCCCTGGGAGAGCAGGATTTTCCGCGCACCATCTCGCTCGTCCACGATACCCTCTATGCGCGACCTAGCCCCGAAGGAGCCTTGAGCCGCCTGATTGCGGTACGACAGAGCATGATGCTCAGCACGGCATATCGAGCAGGCGGCGATCTGGAAGCGGCGGAGCGGGTGCTGCTGGAAGCGTTGCGCGCGCATACAGGCGGCGCGGATTGTTTGCTCAATCCGCTGGCAAAGGTGAATCTGGCCGCACTTTATGAGACACGCGGTCGCCTGAACAAAGCGGGGCAACTCTATCTTGAGATAGTGCGCGTCCTCGATCGGCGCAACAGTCCGTCGTTCTCATTTCTCGCGCTGGTGCAGGCTCATTACGCCACCCTCCTGTATGAGTGGAATCAACTGGCGGAGGCGGAGGCAGCCGCGCAGCAGGCAAGCGAACTGGCACAACGCCTGGATATACCCACCGCTCGCTTGCAATTGTATTGTCTCTGGCTGCAAACACGAATTGCGCTAGCCTGTTCAAATCGGGAATCTCCCGTTGTAGTCGAGCGATTTATCGCGGGGTGGCCTCTCATCGGTTCCCCCCGCGATAAATCGCTCGACTACAACGGGGGATCACCGGGTTTGAAAGGAAAGATTCATGATGCCTGCCATCTGTCCGAGCAGGCCGATGCACTGGCCCGGCTTCAGAGCAAGGAGCAGGCACTTCTCCACTGGGAAACGCTGCCAGGGCTGGCCGTTTCCGCACGTCTGGGGCTGGCAATCGGTGATGTCGAGCAGGCCGAGCAGTGGGCGATACCGCGCGGCCTTCGTTTTGACGAGCCACTGAGCCTTCAGGTTGTCAGCAGGGACTATTTCGACTATGTGACGCTCGCTCGTCTCCTGCTCACACGTGGCCGCGACGATGCATCCACATTGAGCGAGGCGTTGAGGCTGCTCGATCATCTGCGGCTCGCCCTCGTTGGGACCGGCTATACGGGCTGGTCGATTGAGATTGAGATGCTCACCGCGCTGACATTGCAGGCGATGGGCAAGACAAAACGAGCACTTGATACGCTGGGGCCGGTCCTGATGCAAGCTGAACCCGCAGGATATATTCGCCTGTTTGCTGACGAGGGCGAACCGATGGCGCGACTGCTCGCACAGGTCGCGCCCTATACCACCGCCTCGTCAAGCTATCTGCACCGGCTGCGGGCAGCTCTTCCCTCATCATCGCTCTCCCCGAGCACGCACCAGCCCTTGAGCAAACGCGAGGGCGAAGTGCTTCATTTATTGGCGGCAGGTTACTCAAACCAGCAGATCGCGCAAGAACTGATTATCAGCCTGCACACCGTCAAACGCCACGTCAAGCACATCTTCACGCGCCTCACCGTGACCAATCGCACCCAGGCGGTGATACGCGCTCGCGAACTGCATTTGGTTTAATCCCCACTGTCGTTGCGTCTCCTCGTGTATGGCAGGGGCGATGGCTTGTCCTCGCCCTGGAATCCATCGTGGCGCATGAGAAGCCGGGCGAGGACAAGCCATCGCCCCTGCCATACACGAGGAGCTTATGTTCATAACCAGATCACAATACCACCTCAAATACTCCCTTAGAGGGAAGAGGCACCCCCAGGCGCAGTTCTATACTGCTGTTAGCGTCATCGACGCGATCAACACAGTATGGAAAGAGGATCATTTATGGATAAGATTATTCTTGTGACGGGTGCGACTGGACAACAGGGAGGCGCAACCGCTCGCCAACTATTGGAGCAGGGCTGGCAGGTGAGAGCGTTTGTGCGCAATCCCGATGCAGATGCGGCCCAGGCGTTGCGGCAGATAGGTGCGGAACTTGTGCAAGGCGATCAGGACGATCCAGCTTCGTTGGAGGCGGCTATGCAGGGCGTCTATGGCGTCTTCAGCGTGCAGGCTCACACCAGCTACGAGACGCGCCATGGCAAAAACGTTGCTGATGCCGTGAAACGCGCTGGTGTACCACATCTCGTCTATAGCTCGGTCGGAGGAGCACCTGAGCTATTCAAGCGCAACGTCAACGTACCTAAATGGCAGATCGAGCAGTATATTCGCCAACTTGATCTGCCAGCAACCATCCTACGCCCGGTCGGATTTATGGACTCGCTTGCCAGCCCGCTGTATGGTGTCGCGGGAGACACGCTCGCCATTCCATTCAAGCCTGATACAACGTATCCATTGATTGCGGTATCTGATATCGGGACTTTTGCGGTACTTGCATTTACCAATCCAGCTACGTATCTAGGGCAGACCATCGAACTGGCTGGAGATGCGCCCACACCACCACAGATCGCCGATGCCATCAGTCGCGTAACCGGGCGCGTCATTACCTATGTCGAGATTTCGCTGGATACGGTGCGCCAGCAGATTCAGGGATTTGCCCATGATCCCGCATTTATGGAGGAGCTTGCCCGTGCCTCGGAGTATATCAACGAACGGAAATTTACGATAGATTTTGCGACCTTGCGCAAGCTACATCCTGATCTCATGGACTTCGAGACCTGGCTGATCCGCGAGGGCAAGGCGAAATTCTCGGCGTTGACAACACAGGGTTAAGCAATTAAGCGAAAAGCACCTGCTACCTGTGCAGAATGTACCAATTGTTCGCAATATTGATTTTTTTGTCTGTATACTGCTTACAAAATCCACAAGAATATGCTAAAATAGACAGTGTCTAAACAACAGTAGTTGATACTGTCTATTCGAGAAGTCCCACTCTGGCGAATAATGAGTTTAAGGTGTGTCGTAGTCGCGCGATTTATCGCGCTCGGCCCACTTCCCATCTACGTTGAGGCTACCAGCGCGATAAATCGCGCGACTACGACACACCTTAAACTCATTATTCGCCAGAGATATTAATGTAGGCATGCTGCCGCTTTGCCCTTTGATCCGATGGGACAAAGCGGCTCAGGATCTTGGAGGAATTTGTGAGCGATCAATTCGACCAGAAACCGCCGATAACGACAACCGACGCGGGTATTCCTGCACCTAGCGATGATCATTCGCTCACCGTTGGTGCCAATGGACCTATCCTGCTGCAAGATCATTACCTCATCCAGAAAATGGCACAATTTAACCGTGAGCGCGTCCCCGAGCGCGTGGTTCACGCCAAAGGAACCGGCGCATTTGGTTATTTCGAGGTAACACGATCTGCCAGCGAGTGGACAAAGGCGGCATTTCTCAATACCGTTGGCAAACGTACCCCAACGCTGCTGCGCTTCTCAACCGTCGCCGGGGAGCTTGGTTCGGCAGACACCGTACGCGATCCGCGCGGTTTTGCCCTCAAGTTCTACACCGAAGAAGGCAACTACGATCTGGTGGGCAACAACACGCCGATCTTCTTTGTGCGCGACCCCATCAAATTCTCGGATTTCATCCACTCACAGAAACGCATGCCGGACAACGACATGCGCAGCCATAATGCCATGTGGGATTTCTGGTCGCTTTCGCCAGAGGCCATGCATCAGGTCACTTTCTTGATGAGCGATCGTGGCACACCCCGCACGCTACGCCATATGAACGGCTACGGAAGCCATACTTTCCTCTGGGTCAACGCAAAGGACGAGAAGTTCTGGGTGAAATATCACTTCAAAACCGAGCAGGGCATCGAGAACTTCACGGATGCAGAGGCGACAGCTATGACGGCGGAAGATCCCGATTTCCATCGCCGCGACCTGTTCGAATCGATCCAGAAAAAGGACTTCCCCGTCTGGCGTCTGGAAGTGCAGATCATGCCCTTCAAGGACGCGGAGACCTATCGCTTCAATCCCTTTGACCTGACCAAAGTCTGGCCGCATAGCGACTATCCACCGATCACCATCGGGCGACTCGTGCTTGATCGCAACCCGGAGAACTTCTTCGCCCAGATCGAACAGTCATCGTTTGAGCCAGCAAATATGGTCCCCGGCATCGGTCCCAGCCCGGACAAGATGCTGCTCGGGCGTCTCTTCAGCTATCCCGACGCGCACCGCTATCGCATCGGCACCAACTACCTGCAACTGCCGGTCAACCAGCCTGTCGCCGAGGTGCATAGCTACAACAAAGATGGTGCGATGCGCTACCGTCACAACGGCAATCAGCCCGTTTATGCTCCCAACAGCTACAATGGACCGCGTGCCGACACCGAGCGCTATCAAGATCCGCTCTGGTTTAGCAGCGGCGAACTCGTCCGCACAGCCTACACGCTGCGTGCCGAGGACGACGACTACGGCCAGGCCGGGACGCTCTACCGCAAAGTTCTCTCAGCAACCGACAGGGATCATCTGGCCAGCAACATCGTTGGTCATATGAGCAACAACGTCGAGCGTGCCGTACAGGAGCGCGCGCTTGCCCACTGGTATAAAGTGGACAACGAGCTTGGCTCCCGCATTGCGCAGGGGCTTGGCATTGCGCCCAAAAGCGAGCTAACCGCATCAGCCGACTAACCGACCTGACAACAAGCAAGGGTCTGGAAAAGGGATAATACTTCCCTTTCCAGACCTTTTTTATTTATGTTCTGCCAGGACTCCTTCCGACGTTCAACCCATCACATAGCATGAAACTTCGAATATATCAGGTAGTAACAAAATTGCGCTTAATAGGAAATATGTATGCAACTAAAGATTTATCTGTTCCATACACTGGAAAAGTTGCTTACGTTATGATATACTTTTCTTGAATTACCGCTTGTTTCCATTGATCTCAGACGAGATGTGCCGATTGGAACACGTAATAAAAATTTCCATTTAAAAATGGGAATGGAGGTTATCGTCTCGCGATTATGAGTTTGAACAATTTATTCTGTGATTTACGGTGAAAATTCATCATTGGTGCATCCAGCAAGCGAAGAGGCGCTGAGGATGGTGGGTTTACCCGTAGCGACAAGGGGAAACTGGGGGTTCCTGGTGGGGGCCTTGCGCTTGTCGCCCTCGCCATCGGTTGATTCCTTTCCTCGCGTGGTATGACAGGGAAGAGCGACAAGCGCAAGGCTCTCCACAACACCTCCGTACCTCCCTTTGTCGCTACGAGTAGGAGGAACCTTCTCTCTCCCCGGCGCAATCGCCGGATGCACCAATTATTGCGTTAGTGGAACCGCACCATAGGCTGCCCCAACGCGATAATGAGTTTTTACCACCAAACCTGGTAATCTCATTCGTAGTTTCCCGATTTATCGGGAGGTGTGCCACTTCCGTCCAAACTGGTGACGCTCCTCCCGATAAATCGGGAAACTACAAATGAGGTTGCCGCTTTTGCAAGGAATTTTTCATAATCGCTCCACTACGACCTCCATTATCGAGCTTGTTCTGCGCCTGACGTGAGCTTTGCACACAACTAAAGGAGGTACACTTATGCCAGAGGGCTACTATTATCATCATGGAGGAAGCAGTCATCACCGAGGCAGTGGAGAAGGAAGTGACAGGAGAGGTGGAGGTGATAGAAAACAGTCATCGAAACTGGACCTCTTCCGCCCCGAAAAAAGAGAAAAGCGAGAGCTGGAAGAGATACGAGCAAGACAAGAAGGACTACATACATGGTTTCAGGGGCGCTTTACAGATCTAGAAACGAAATATAACAGCGAAGTGAAGAAGATAGATAATTTTACTTCTCGCATCTCCGAGAGGGTCGTTGAGAGGACCGAAATAGCACTTGATCAGAAAGCGCGACTTGGGGCACTCTATGGAGAGCTTTATCAGACTCTTGATACGGATTCCAGCGCTTTCGCGAATGATATGGCACAATTTGGTCAGTGGGCGGAGAACACTACGAGATTTGAGTACTTCACCGGGCTAAATACACGTCCTCTGAGAAAGTCAATCGAAGATTGGGAGAAGAAAAAAGCAACAATGCTCTCATCGCAAACGACAAGATGGAATGAGATCACAGACGCACTACGCGATGAGCGACGACCGGAAAGGGTGGAAGCGATAAACATAAGCATAGGCAAACTAAGGACAGACCTCACTAATCTAAAAGGCTGGGGAGATCACTATGCGGGAATCGAACACGGTAAGATAGACGATTGGATTAGAAGCGGCTCCGGTAGAGCTGCAGCGGCAAGAGAGCTACGTGGGCTTGTTAGGGAGTTACAGGACGATTATGATCAAACCTCTCGGTTTGAGAGTAAATCGACGAAACTTAGAGAAAAAGATTATACTAACGAAGAATGGAGGAAACAGATAGATTTAAAAGCATTTGAAGATTTTATCGACTATTGGAGGACAACTGCAGATGGTCTAGCAGGCAGTCGAGACGCACAATGGAGAAATTTAGGAGCAGATCTAGGGCGGGGGCGACAAGAATTTGAGCAGCAACAACGAGCAGCAGCAGAAGCCGAGCAACGGCGGCAGTACCAGGCACAATATGGGGGGTATCAAAATTATGAATATTACGATGATACAAACTATTAATAGGGTTCCAGGGAAAACTGTGTTCATGTCGCGTAAGCCCTCCAGGATGGAGATAAGCGCGTGAATATGGTTGCGTGAGCGATTGTGGCATGTGCAAGGCTTTGGATGAATGGGAACGATGATCTATAGCGTCCCCATTCATCACCCGATTCTCTTCTCTCTGTTCTACAATGACAATCAGCGCTTCTCTCGTCTTGCGTGCCTGCTGTCGCGGCCCATCGAAACCGACAAAGGGGTCGCGTAGTGAGTTTGCGACCGCCTCAGGGCTTTCCAATTCTCCCATCTTGCGGGAGTGCAGAGGGCGGCAGCCCTTTGCCGGGGTGCGGGGTGTCCCCGCAAAAACCTTTTTTCTTCTCTTTTGCGCGCCGCCTGCGGCGGCGCGCGAAGGAGGGAAGGAAACTGGGGACGCCCCAGGCCCCGGCAGGGAGACCCCTGCACCCCTTTGAGCGGAGAACTGGAAAGCCCTGGCGACCGCCTCAGGCTTCTAGCCAAACCACCTCCCACCTGCTATACTGTTGCAAACATAGTCTATTGTGTTCACTTGCGGCACGAGTCTCTCAAGCACATCCTGAATCGTGAGGATGTTCCCCAGAGCCAGATCTGAGGCTCTCGACAGGCTTGCCAGGCCACGTTGCCCGGTTTGGCTTTCACGAAGCGCAGGTGCAACCTACACAGATCATAAAGATCTAAACATCCGAGAGTAGCTTATGGCCAAACGTTTTCTTGAAAAACTAACACCAAAGAAGCAAGAAGAACAAATACAACCCAGACCTTCTACGGAGCAAGGAAGCGACCAAAGAAGAGACGGTAGCGACGATAAGAAAAAATCTGGTAGTCAAGGACAGAGTTCCGACTTCTACAAACTTGGACATAGAGAAAGTAAGAAGAAGCAGGAAAGACAGGAGAAACGAGCGCAGCTAGAGCAAAAACACAAACCTCTAAAAGAAGAGACAGATAGCAATTCCGCATTAGAAATACAGAAAATAAACGAGTGGGAACAAACCGGCCCTCGCACCCATGCGAAGAGTATGGAAGCAGACGCTCTGAGGAGTCGTGTTTCTGCGGTATACAAGGAGCGGAGCCAGGCTAATGCTTCCTTCGAGGAAAATCTAAGAGAGCTTGATCAGCTAGCTGAGCGTGATGACCAAAAGTCTTTATCCAAAACATTAAAAAAGCCATTTTCAGAAGAAATGAGTTATGACGAGCGATTCAGCAGCGCAGAGGCTATACTAGAAGCCACTCAAGCAGCCAATACAGCAAGTTGGAAAAATTTAGCAAAAGAAATGGCATGGAAGCGAGAACGACATGATAGGACAAGTCAGATAGAAAAAAGAGCAAACTTAGTAAACACAATCCTCACTGATCTGGGTCGCCGGGCAACTGAATCTAGCAGATCCGCACTGGGCAATATAGACGCTTGGAAACAAATCGACCCTCGCGGCGATCTAGCAGAAATCTTGAGAGGTGAGGTAAAGGCGTTATATGACCGTTATAATCGAGCCTCTCAGTTTCAGGCTCAGCAGCACGAGCTTGGTAAAAGACATTTTAGTGCTGAGGACATGCGTGCCAATCGCGATCTCACAGTACGTGAAGGTTCACTCACAGAGTGGGAGGGCCGCTTACATACTCTAGAAACTGGCTACGAACGAGAATGGAACGCATTACACCAGCGTCTACGAAAACCTGTGCAAAAGGCGCTAGAAACAAAACAAACCGCACTAAGGGAAAGACTCGACGATCTAACTGACTCGATAAATGATTATCGCGAAACCAAATTGGAGAAAATAACCGCAAGGGAACTCACCCACCTCGGCGAACCTGATACTCCTTCTTTAGTAAAGCGTCAGAGAGAAAGAGTTCAAGCATTACTTAATACTCAAAATCGAGATGTTCAAGCTAATAATGCTCGTTTCGAGCAAGTGTTGCAAAAGTTTGATAATATACCCTTTACCCCTGAGGACATGCGTACCAATCGCGATCTTTCAGCATCTAGAGATTTATTCAACATGTGGGAGAACCATATAGCTGCTCTAGAGGGCATTCACGCGCAAGAGCGAGAGTATTTAAGCGCTTCACTGGCCCTGGAGCGAGGCGAACCCGTAGTTCCTTCCACAAACGCAGGAGGAGAAAGCGTACATAACACGGAGACGCGAGAGCAAAGGGTACAGGCGATAGTAACACAACGATCTCAGCTCAGTGAGCAGCTCACTTCTCTCAGGAACAATGTACGTGCTTATTACCAGCGTGAACGGGAGCAACACGACTCCCCGCGAGAAAGCGTTCAAGCTTTATATGATATTCAGATTCAAGATGTTCAAGCTACTACGGAGCGTTTCGAGCGAGCGCTGCGAACGCTTGATGAGAGACGTTTTAGGGCTGAGGACAGGAGTGCGAATCGCGATCTCATCGCATCTGAAAACTTACTCCGCACATGGAAGGCGTATATAGCTGCTCTAGAGAGCCTTCACGCGCAAGAGCGAGAGTATTTAAACGCTTCGCTAGCCCAGGAGCAAAACCAAACCATAGAGACACGACAGCAAAGGGTACAGGCGATAGTAACACAACGATCTCAGCTCAGTGAGCAACTCACTTCTCTCAGGAACAGCGTACGTGCCTATTACCAGCATGAACGGGAGCAACACGACTCCCCGAGAGCAAGAGTTCGCTCGTTACATGCTATTCACACTCGAGATATTCGAGATGATAGCGCTAGTTTTAAGCAAGCGCTGCAAACGTTTGATAAGACAAGTTTTAGTGCTGAGGATATGCGTGCCAATCGCGATCTCATTGCATCTGAAAACTTACTCCGCACATGGAAGGCACATACAGATAAACTAGCAGCCATTCAACAGGCAAGAAGGGAATATGTAAGCAATTCCCTGGCCCTGGAGCAAGACCCATCCAGAGTCTCTTCCACAAACGCAGGAGAAAACGAACAAACCAGAGAAGCACGAGATCAAAGAATAGCGGCGCTCAGACAACGGTTCATTGCTCTCACGAGTGAGCTACGTGCCTACTCTCGTGAACAGGCATCCCCTGACGGCAGCCCGATAGAAAGGGTTGTGGCGTTACATGGTCTTCAACGTCAAGATGTTCGAGCTGATAACGCTAGTTTCGAGCAAGCGCTGCAAACGCTTCGTGATCGTCCCTTGACCAATGAAACAACATATAACGATATACTCAACACGTGGGAGAACCATATAGCTGTTCTAGAGAGCCTTCACCAGCAAGAGCGAGGGTATTTAAGCGCTTCACTGGCTCTGGAGCGAAGCTAATCTATAGAGTTCCTCGTACACACGACGCCTCTCACTATCCGGGCCTACCACAACAACTCACCCTCTTCATCACTTGAACGGTGAAAGAAAGCAACCTACCACACAACAGAAGACAGCAAGCTTGCCACTTGAACCGACAACAGCAATGACGCTGCTTCCAGACACAGCGCGAGGTTGTTCTCACCGACCTTCATCAAGAATCTCCCCAGCTAGATCTCCCAGTGTATGTAACAAATACGCCTCTCTCGCGTCTGCTCCTGGAGAAGGATGTTTATCATCAGGAGTGTTTCCATGCAGTTCGCAGATCTTTGGCAGCTGCTAAGTGCAGTTGCAATCTGCACCGGGCGTGAGCATTGAACACAAAGGAGGTACTTATGCCACGACGTAATAGGGAAAGTTCCCGTCCTCAAGAAGGAGAAAGCAGTCAACGAGAAGGAGTTAGGGAGAATCAGAATCAAACGCGACTAGTACAAATAGATGGTGTGCTGTTTGTCCCACATCTCGCAACGGAAGGTTCATCTCAACCAGGAGGCACTCCAGTAAGCGATTTTCCAAGACATTTAGAACTGTCTCTGCGGGGAGGTGGAGATGATAAGAAGCTCTCCAACAGGCTTGGTGACATCGCCAAGACGACATTCAAGGGCATCACAGAGAAGAGTATCGATAAGAAGACCCGCAAGAGGATGGATCAGATACAGACAAGACTAGACTTACTACTCAGAAAGTTCGAGGATCTAGTTACAGCCTCAAAGTCCCATTACGATGTTGCCGAGAGGGAGATAAATGATTTCTACGCTTCCTACCCCTGTGTCCCTCTACGAAACAAGCAGATAAAGAGAATTAAGGAATTACATGATGGTATAGCAAGCAAGCAGTTCAGAAAGGAGTGGGAGGAAATTACTGGTAGACAAAATAAGGAGAAGAAGCTTAAGGATTCGGTGCTGGGGAATTATCTAACTGAGCGAGAAAATTCGCTCAACCGGTGGGAGCTGTGGGTAGCTAATCTGGAAGCCAGAAACGATGGAGGCTGGACAGGGCTAGTAATATGGTGGCAAAATTTAAGAGCCGAACTAGCCGATGCGAGACCACTAGAGTACAAGCAATACCAGCAGGAACAACAGCGGGTGCAAGATAGACTAGACTGGCAATATGCGCAAGAAACAGGAGGGGTAGCAGTACCTCACGGGTATCGATACGAGGACTACTACAACGCAGGAACCCTGGGGCAAGGCCCATCAACAGTAATTCCCGCATACGTAAGAGGGTCAGCGGATTATCCCGCATCAGCAGAAGAAGAAGTTCTTCCCGATTACGATGACCTTGGTGACATCTACGGCGCATGACCAGATTCCAGCTACAAGAGAACAGAGGGGAAACGGGGAGCAACGCGTCTCCCCGTTGCTCGTTTATGTCTCATGCTATGCCAGGTTTTGTGTTTGCGCGAGGCATTGATCGCAGCGACCACGAAAGATGATCTGCGTCTCTTCCACCGTTCCAGGCACCCAATCGGGCAACAGGCAAGGTTTCTCGCCTTTGACGCAGGGAATATCGATAATGATTCCGCAATCGATGCAGACGAAATGGTGATGCCAGTTGAGGGCAACTTCGTAGAGGGCCGGGCCTGGTCCCGCATCTGCCAGCATGACCAGTCCACGATTGACCAGTATAGAAATAACGTTATAGACGGAGGCACGAGGCAGAGGGGTTCCACGCGCTTTCAATCCCCGGATCAACTCATCAATGGAGCGATGGCCGCCAAGTTCCTGTAAAAGACCCAGGACGAGTAAGCGAGGCCGCGTGACCTTCAATCCGGCCTGCCGTAGCCAGTCGTCCAGCGATTGTGTCTGTTTCG
This sequence comes from Reticulibacter mediterranei, assembly GCF_016587455.1. Lineage (NCBI taxonomy): Bacteria > Bacillati > Chloroflexota > Ktedonobacteria > Ktedonobacterales > Reticulibacteraceae > Reticulibacter > Reticulibacter mediterranei. The sequence goes on from NZ_BNJK01000002.1 coordinate 207,904, forward strand.
TTTGCATGATTTTTATTGGTGGAATGAATTACTCTCCGTCATGATATATCGACTCAATTATATTGTAACACAGGGCAACTAAAAAGCTCAACCCGGCGACATATTTGCTCAAATGGTGCTTGACTCTCAGGTTACATAAGAGTGTATGCTCTCCTCAGAGGAGAAGAACCATATGTCTTTTATCATACAACCATCAGCGCAGGAGCGGCTTCGCACCGATGAAGTGATCTGGCTCACCACCGTTCGTCGCGATGGGCGACCACATAGCGTCCCTGTCTGGTTTCTCTGGGAAGGTGAAACATTTGTCATATTTAGCAAACCGGACAATCAGAAGATACGCAACCTTTGCCATAACCCGCATGTCGTTCTCGCACTCGACGGCGCGAAAAGGGGCGTGGTGATACTTGAAGGCACTGCCCAATTGCTAGAACGGGGCGAGGCCAATGTGATACTACCTGCATATGACGAAAAATATCGTGCGGGATTACAAAACCTGGGCCTCACAGCCGCATTGTTCACACGCTTATATTCACAGCCAATTCGTATTACGCCCGTTCGTACGCTGGCTGGAGGCTAATGCACGTTCACGTTTCCATCTGGGAAGACACGACGGGCGCAATGATTGGTGCATCCATAAAATCCTCAGAGGTCGGATCGGATATGGCAGGGGCGATGGCTTGTCCTCGCCCGGCTCCCCAGGCCGCATGATGGGGTCAAGGGCGAGGACAAGCCATCGCCCCTGCCATCCGGGTAACGTTGACCGCTCTATTTGCCAGATGCGCCACTCATTGCGCCCGCCGTGCCTCCTTATGCTCACCACCATCGCCCCCTCACTACTTCTCACTATACAATTACAAGGAACTGTCCTTTTGTACATTTCGGGATAGATAGGGAAAGTGTATAGTATTATTGTGCTGAAAAACAGAAAAACACAGCTAATACGTGCAGAGAGGTAAAAATGAGTAAATTTACAGAAGCAGAGTTGGAGTATATACAGTCTCAGCGGTTAGGTAGGCTGGCGACGGTAAATAAAAACGGCGATCCACAGGTTGCAGCCGTCACCTTTCGGTATAATCCAGAGCTGGATACCATCGACATCGGCGGCTACGATAATGGCAACACACAGAAGTTTCGCAACGTCGCCCTGAATGGGAAGGCATCTTTTTTGATAGACGATGTGCTGCCACCCTGGAAGCCGCGTACTCTTGAAATACGAGGACACGCCGAAGCGCTTTCAGAGGGAGGAGAAACGGTTAGGTCTGGCTTCAGTCCTCATCTGATTCGCATCACACCCAGGCGTATTATTTTCGCAGATACAACCGTTGATCCTCCACAGCATTCAAAGCGCAACGTGTGACATTGCGAGAGGTCAGTTGCTATGCTCAAGACTTCCCAGTTATTGAGCGCTGACCTCTCGTAAAGCCTTTGCCATTCCATGTGAACGTATCGGTCACGCGCTGGCTGAAGCAACAATTCGCGTCTTTGGCCGCATAGCCATACGACACAACAGTTATTTTGGCACCCGAGATGCTGATCGATTGTGAAAGCCCGACATCCTTTCCCATCCTGAGTCCACGCTTATCTGTGCCATCTTGATAGCCTAAAAGCGTGGTCATGAGGCGAGGTGCGGTCGCGCTTGAGGCTCCATCGAAAACTTCAAGACGATCCGGCCAGCTGGAGGTCTGAGCAGTACAGGCAACCGCGACAAACGCCTCAGCCTTCCCATCTCCGGTAACATCCGCAAACTGTTTTTCATCCACTGTGACACTCGGCTGGTCGCCAATACAACCAAGTGTGGTGGGCGTAATCACCTTGCTCCAATCCACATTCCCCAACGGGTTGTCCTGCCCCTGAGTTGCTTGAGAGGGGGCAGATTGGCAAGCACTTATCAATAGAGCAAAACAGAGCGCCAGTACAGCATACATTACTTTTATTTTCATCATGTGACATTTTCGCCTTTTCATCGTTATTATATATAAACAACATGTAAACAGCGATGTTTGGAGAATTGAAGCCCCGAACGAATTATAGCTGAGATGAGGGGAAAATGTTTCCTGCTCATTCTGAAGAGCATTCTTCTCCAACAAACTCAATACGTTTGAAGAAGCGTTATATGCTTCCCTCCATCGACATGGGCTTCATTATAAATCGCTCCCTCGCCAAAAAACTTGTAGAAACTTGCGGTATTTGCTCATTGTGGCATCTAGCCAGGAAGGAGGCATTGTGAGACATTTCATAGGATGTGCTGCTCGCTTGTCGTAAGATCGTAACAGTATTGTAACAATTACGATATACGACTGCGACATTTAGAGCTTATGCTTACCAGTAATAACATATATGCTTTAAAGAAATCCCTATGAAAGAGCAAGAACTGTGATGCAAAAAGTACTGGAAAAAATTGCACTCTCGCCAAAAGAAGACGATGAGGTACAATCATCGCTTGATCGACAGGGCCGCGCAAGGTCGTGGCTGCGTCAGCGTCGTATCTCCATCGCTGCCAATATTAGCTCTATGTTGTTACTGCGTATCGCCAGTCGGATTAGCTTTATGCTGATGAGCTTCTATCTGGGCGAGCGCTTTGCTTCTACCACAGCCGTTGTTTGCGTATTGGAAGCCTTTTATATCAGCGAATTTCTTCTAGCTCCCATCGTTGGCAGCCTCTCGGACCGCCTGGGGCGCAAGCTTTTTCTGCTGTTGGCTCCCGTGACGGGCGCGGTGGCGGCAGCCTTTCTGATGTCCGGGGCGCTCTCCAGTTCCCACACCGTCACGCACCACTTCAACCTCCATCTGCTTGGCATCTTAGTGCTGATTCTAGTCGGTCGATTAATCGAGGGCGCGACGACAGCAATCAATGCTCCCGCCTCGCTGGGCTATATTACCGACCTTACCGTTGGCTCAGAGCAATTGCGTACCCGCGTGATGACCATCTTTGAAATCGCGACGGTGGGTGGCCTCGCCATCGCCATTCCACTGGGCGGCAAGGTGAGCAGCATGCTTGGTCTGTGGGGCTTCATTGTGGTCATGGCACTGCACGCGCTCAACTTCCTGCTGGTCGCATTCGGCGTCAAAGAGAGCGTTCAGCGCGTGACGAGAACACACAGGCATGGAGCGATGCGCGAGAGCCTGCATCTGTTACGCGACAAACACATCTTCACCTTCTTACCTGCCTGGCTTGCAATCAATACGCTGGTGGGAGCCTGGATCACGCTGTTTACGCTCGTGTTGACCTATCCCGCGCCAGCTGCCGACCTGCGCTTTCCGGGACAACTGCTCTATGGTGGCTGGAGCAAGGAGACGGCCTCATATATGCTGGGAGGGTTAAGCTTGCTCTTGCTGCTGGGCATGGGTGTGTGGACAGTGATTATCCCGCGTATTCGTCGCACCAGCGCAATGCTGATTGCCCTGGCTGGTCTGGCGCTCTGCATCATCTCGCTCTCCATCATCAATGGTCTAGCTGATAATCTCGCGCATCTCTCAGGGAATGGGTTGCTGATCGCGTATGGGTTGGTGCCACTCGTGATGCTGGGCGTCTTCCTGCTCAGCGGCTTTCCCCCGGCTGCGCTCAACCAGATGGCGGCGATTGCCGACGCACGCGCGGGCCAGCGTGGAGCTGTGATGGGCCTGTATTCGGTCGTGCTGGGCATTGGACAGTTCATGGGTGGCTTTGCTGGTGGCGTGGCAATAGACCTGGGCGGCTTCTACGGGCTGATGATCTTCTCCGCCCTGCTCAGCCTGCTCTCCCTCGCCAGCGTCCTCTATATGCGCATCCATAAACACGATATGATTTATAACAAGGATTAACAGGCAATTCGTAGTGGAGCGATAATTGGTGCATCCAGCAATTGGAGCCGCGAACTACACTCGAATATGGCAGGGGCGATGGCTGGTCCTCGCCCGCCTGGGTGCTCATCGCGCCGCCTGGGGAGGCGGGCGAGGACCAGCCATCGCCCCTGCCATATCCGATCACACCCAGAGCATTCGGCGGATGCACCAATTATCGCGGGGGATTACACGACAACCAGCTTCCCCGCGATAATTGGTGCCCGGCAATTGTTACGGGAGAGAGAAGGTTCTCCCCCATCCGTAGCGACAAGGGGAGGTGTAGAGGGGCAGTGGGGGCCTTGCGCTTGTCGCCCTCGCCACCGAATGGTTCCTTCCCCTCTCGCGTCGTGCCAACAGCGATGAAACAGCCTGGTGAGGGCGACAAGCGCAAGGCCCCCGCCAAGACCCCCAGCTACGGATGAACCCAACACCCTCTTTGCCCATAACCATTCTCTCTTTCCGGCACACTATTGTCGATAAAGAATCATAGAAGACATGTCTTTCATCGATCAGTTGTTTAAAATTTGTATGAGGAGTGTGATTGATGACGGATACCGCACTGAAAAAATCAGTGACAGCACAGGAGTATGCTCGAAATATCGTCTTCGAGTTTATGCAAAACCTCCACATCGGTTATCTTTTTGGCGTACCCGGCACAAACGAGATTCCCATCATCGATGGCACCAACGTTCCGAGCCATCATGTTAAGTATATCCCCTGTCTACACGAGAACATCGCGATGGGGGCAGCTATGGGCTATGCACAAATGTCGGGTCGCCCCGGCGTCGTTATGGTCCACGTCACACCAGGCATCGGACATTCTCTAGGCAATCTGTTTGATGCTCACAAAGCACATATTCCGGTCGTTATTTTGTGCGCACAACAGCACAGCCAGCTCGTATTGCAGGAGCCGTTGCTCTCTTCGGAGACGGTTCGCGTGGCGGAACAATACACCAAATGGGCTTACGAAGTACGCACGCCCGAAGAGCTTCCCCTCGTCCTGCAACGCGCCTTCAAGCTGGCAAAGACGGCCCCGGCTGGTCCCGTATTTCTCTCCATTCCCTGGGATTACACCATCCAGAAGGTGACGTTGCCAGAGCTACAGGATTGTCGCGTTACCGATATCTCTATGCGGGTCATGGGCGATCCACAAAAGGTGCAGGAGGCTGCGGAGGTTCTCGCCAAAGCGCAGAATCCATTGATCGTCGTTGGCGATGGAGTAGGAGCGGCCAATGCCTGGAAACCGATGCAGGAGTTCGCGAATATGCTTGGTGCCTGCGTCTATAGCGAGGGCATCTCCACGATGATGAACTTCCCCAACAACGACTTCCACTGGCGCAACGAACTGCCCGGCTCGCAGGAAGACATGCAAAAGATCTTCAAAGATGTCGATGTGGCCTTCCTGTGCGGCTTCAATGCTCAGGCGCAGGTCGTCACCTTCAACTACGAGAAGGGGCCGCTGATCCCTAAGACCGTCAAACAGGTCTATCTGCATAACGACGCGTGGGAGATCGGCAAAAACCACTTCGGCGAGGTTGCCATCTTCGGCGACATCCAGGTCACGCTGCCCGCGCTGACGCAAGCCATCAAGCAGAACCCCAACTATAAAGTTCAAAATGTGGACCAGCGCAATCAGCGGATCAAAGAGGGCTATAACAACCTGCTCGGCCAGATCGTCGGCTATATGCGGGAAATCGAAGAGATCGTCAAAACGCTCAGCGCATCGCCAGCGAACCAGAACGGCATCAGCACAATTAAGGGCGCGGAAGTTGCGCAGACGCTGGGAAAGATTCAGCAGCCCACGCCCAATGAGAAGCCGCTACCCCTGGTGCTGGTGAACGAGGCCATCTCGGACACGCTCTTCTACAAAAAGTGGCTGCACTACCAAGACCCGATCAGCTATTTCTGTGGCGTCGGCGGCTCGCTGGGCTTCTCCATGCCTGCTAGCCTCGGCTTCCAGCTGGCAATCGAGCAGCTACAGGAAGAGGCAAAGGCGTGCAATACGAGCGTTGAGCGACGTATCGTGGTCAACGTTGTTGGCGACGGCTCGGCCCTCTTCTATCCGCAAACATGGTGGACGACGGCGAAGACCCGCTTCATCAAGGGGATCGAGAAGCCGCTGCCGATTCTGTATATCATCGCCAACAACCGCGAATACAAGACGCTGGTGAAGGGCGTTGAAGATTTGCTGCAAACAAACGGCTTTACGCCATCGGGCGAGTCCTGGTATCTTCATCTGAAAGAGCCACAGGCCAGCTTTGTAGGCATCGCGCAACAGTTCGGTATCCCGCAAGAATGTACCGCGCTGGTGCAGAAGCGAGAGGAGCTGGAAGGAGCATTACGTAAGGGTCTGGAGGCTGTTCAGAAGGGCCAGCCGTATGTGATTGAAGTCTTGACGAACCCACAGCTCGATCAAAAATCGAAAAAGGCCAGCGATATACTTGATACGCTCGACAGTTATACAGCCCAGGAGGCGTTGCTATGACCAGTTCTAATGGAAAAACACCTGATATCAATACTGTCCTCGATTGCGCTATTATTGGCGGCGGCGTTTCTGGCCTCTATGCTGGTTGGCGGCTGCGCAGACATGGCGGTGACAGATACCTTAACGTGGCTGTGTTCGAGATGAGCGACCGCGTTGGCGGTCGTCTGCTCAGCTGGCTTCCGTTTGGGCGCGGCTCCGGGCTGCGAGCGGAACTGGGCGGCATGCGCTTCTGCGAGGATCACAAGGTTGTCTGGAACGTGATAGATCATCTCGACAAGGCCGAGGGGCGCGATCTTGAAAAGGTGCCATTCTACACCAGCGATCCCCACACCATCTGGCTTCTGCGCGGTCAGCGTATGCGCGAGGGCGACTTCGGTATGGCTCAGACCCGCTACAAATTGCAGAACTTTGAACAGGCCACGCCCGACGAGATCATCAAGCGAGTCATCGACAGGGTGTTGCAGGAAAATAAAGAGGTGATCGAGGAGAAGTTGCCGGAGAAGCCGCACTGGTTAGAGGACAAGTGGGGCAGGCGCGAATGGGATATCATCAAGCCTGAGCTGATCTATCAGGGCCATCTGCTCAAGGACTGGGGCTTCTGGAACCTGCTCAGTACGATCCTCTCACCCGAGGGCTATCAGTATCTCAGCGACTCCCTCGGCTACTACTGCCTGACCAGCAACAGCAACGCGGCAGAGGCAATAGAGTTTATCGCGCTCGACTTTACGGTGCTACCAGATTTCAAGACGCTGAAAGAGGGCTTCGGCCACTTCCCGGTGCAGTTGGGTGCGGCCTTCAACGATGCTGGCGGCAAAATCTACCTGAAGAGCCAATTGCTCCGCTTTGATCGCAATGAGGAAGGCACGTTTACGCTGACCATTCGCCGCTCATTAGGTGAGGCGGCTCCGTTCCTGGGCATCGATACGGAGATCTTCGAGGTCAAGGCCAGACAGGTCATCCTCGCCATGCCACGTGGAGCTATGGAACTATTGGAGCCATCGCGCATCTTCAACCTGACGACGAACCAGCCTCTCAAACGTCTGCTTCGTTCGGTCAAGGGCGTTCCAGCCTTCAAGTTCTTCCTGCTGTACGACAATCGCTGGTGGGAAAAAGAGGATGGTGGTGGCTTCGAGTATCAGGGAACCCGCAGCATTCCACATGGTCACTCGGTCTGCGATCTGCCGATCCGACAAACCTACTACTTCCGGCCCGACAGTTGCGAAACCCGACGTGTGACGACGGGAGAAGGCTCCGTCTATGAGAAGTGGGGTTTGATGATGGTTTCCTATGATGACGCGCATGCGGTGGAATACTGGCAGGAGATGGGTCAGCAGCTTGAGGAGGAGAAGCAGAGCCGGGCAGCGATGGGCGATGCACTCAAAAAGCTTGATATGATGCTGCCATCCTTTATGCACCCGCTTTTCAGCGGAGTACAGGGTATCGAGGGGTTGAACGGTCAAGAGCAGGCCGCCTATACCCCACCGCCGAACCTGCATATTGCGCCAGAGATCATGATTCAGCGTGCCATAGAACAGGTTGAGCTATTGCACGGCCAGATCCCTGGATCGACGCCGAGGCCGATCATCGGAGCCTATGCCAACTGGAGCCTTGATCCCTATGGCGGCGGTTGGAACTTCTGGAACGCGCGTGTGGACGTGCGGAACGTGATGGAGAAGCTCAGCGGGCCGCTTCAAGACGAGCAGGGCAACCAGATGCAGGTCTACATCGTTGGCGAAGCCTATTCTGGCATGCAGGGCTGGGTCGAGGGCGCGCTTAGCACAACTGAGGTGGTTTTGGAAAAGAACTTCGGCCTTGAGCGTCCCGACTGGCTCAAAGATTGCTACCTGGGCTATGGCGAGATACCAATGGCCGCCCGGCAAGGGCAGGCGAGGACCAGCGAGCGAGAGCTTGCAGCCACCTATTAGCAATCTCTGAAAGCGAGAGAGCGCCCTTCACCGCTCTCTCGCCACTGCCAAATGTCGTAGTGGAGCGATTATTGGTACATCCGGGACATGAAGGGGGAATAGCTCTGGGTAGAGAGGATGTTGGGTTCACCTGTAGCGACAAGGGGCGGCAGGGGGTCTTGGTGGGGGCCTTGCGCTTGTCGCCCTCGCTACATCGTTTGTCTGTTTCCCGGTTCCCGCGTGACCCCCAACAGCGACAAGCGCAAGGCCCCCACAACCCTTCCCCATTCCCCCCTGGTCGTTTGGGTTGGGAGAGCCGTCTCTCTTCCCAGAACATTTGCCGGATACACCAATCATTACAGGGTTTGTTCGTAAAAAATCATAATCGCTCCACTACGATGGAAGATATCAGTCAATCGTAGTATTCAGGCGATTTCTTGAGCGTTTTCCACTGCGCTCCATCATGGCCGAAGACGACCAGCTCCACATGTTCGCGCTCCACCAAATCGAGCAGTTTAAGCGTGCTGGCCCGGAGTTGCTCTGCGTTGTCGTCTGTCGGCCAGGGCACCCGATCCGGGGTAAACAGGAATTGCATCACAACCGCATCAACCGCCAGCAGAACCGGCCCGGTATGCGGCAGCGTCACCAGCACCGATTGATGTCCCAGAGCGTGGCCGCTCGTCTCAAGCAGGGTCAGGCCGGGCAAGAGTTCATAATCGCCATCGATCAGCCGATAATGCAGGTCTGGATGATCCCAGTGTGTACGCGCTCCTGCATAGCGTGGATGACCACCACGCGCCTGTTCGTAATGAGTGCGCTGTACAATAAGTTCCGCTTTCGTAAAGGCGTCATGATATCCGGCATGGTCGACATCGAAGTGAGTGCAAACAAGGATATCGATATCGCCGGGGTGCAGGCCGAGCGCGGCGAGATGCTCAAGCACGTTCTTCTCGTTCTTGACGGGCGGCGCTCCCGCTGCCAGCTGAAAATCGCTGGATAAGCCGCTATCGATCAGGATATGCTTGCCATCATTGGTCTCGACCAGATAGCAACCGGACGACATCTCCAGCGTGCGCGTCGGCGTAGGGACGCTTGCCGTCGATAACTGAAATAAATAGAGCCTGCGTGGTGTAACAGCATTTACGGTCATGCGTTTGTCCTTTCGTGCAGTATCCGCATTTTTGTATCATATGCGATCTTGTGATGTAGTATACAGGAAATTAACCGCAAAAACTGTAAACATGATTACTGACAGGAAACGCGTTTTGTGCTATGGTTACGCCAGAAGGATAGTCTATTGAGATGTGTCCCCCAGCCCACGAACACACACCACTATCGTATCGCAACCTCAGCCTGGCTGATGCAAGCATGCTCTTCTTCCGTTAAGCTCCAGCCGAGTGCTCCAGCATTCTCGCTGGCCTGCCGTCTATTTTTGGCACCAGGAATGGGAATAATGTGCTCATCTTTCATCAGGAGCCAGTTGAGCGCTACCTGCGCAATCGTTTTCGCGTGGGCATGGGCAATTTCCTCCAGCACCACGAATAACGGCTCCAGGCGCTCACGCTGGAGGACACGAGGCGTCGAAAGCAAGCGCTGCAAGGCTGGTACTGACCCTCTGGTATCCCCGAATGGATCGAGCCTGTGGAAGATATTCAACTGCCTGGGTGCCGGCGTCCCTTTGCCGCGATACTTGCCAGTCAGGATGCCCTTCTCCAGAGGGCTGTACGCAATCAGCGCGACATGCAACTCTCGACAGGCATCCAGCACACCATTCGTTTCGGGATAACGATGCAACAGGTTATAACGGACCTGGTTGGAAGCGAGCGGAATACCGTAACGCGCCAACCGCGCATGTGCTTGCCGCATCAATGGAGCGCTGTAATTGCTGACGCCAACCGCGCGTACCTTCCCGGCATGTACCGCTTCTGCCAGCGCATCCATGAGTTCGTCTATCTTGAGACGAGGTGAGGGCCAGTGGATTTGATAGAGATCGATGGACTCGACGCTCAGACGCTCCAGACTCTGGTCCAAGGCTTCTAACAAGGAGCGCTTCCGCGAAAAACGGGTGAGCGGTGGGGCAAATTTGCTAGCAATGAGGATGGGACGACCATCGACCTTCCGGCATTCGCCCAGCAGACGCTCTGATGCCTCATAGGGTTCAGCGGTATCAAAGAAGTTGAGTCCACTATCCAGGCAAAGGCGGTAGGTCTGGAGGATATCCTCGCGAGTGTGTGATGTACCATAGCCGGTTTGCTTGTCGCCCCAACCCGCGACGCCAGTCCCCAGGGCCGGGATGACAAATTCTGATACGCACCCGTTTCGTATCGCGCGCCAGGGCTGCCGTACTCGTCCAGCACTCAAAAGTAACCTCTTGCGACGGCTAAGGAACCGTATGAAAGTGATCCACCAGCCAGACCGACTCATAGCCGCACTCATCAGCAGTCTGAGCAACGCGGGTCATTGTTTCATAGGCCTGGACGGGATCGTTGATTCCTACCAGATCCATCGTCCAGCCTTGTGGAAGGGAAATACCATATTTGAGAGACATAACAATCACTTCTTTCTTTTCAGGCAGAGGCTCCTCTGCTCAAACCAAATGTCAAGCACCATAAGCGTGAGGCTATCTCTGCCCGGTTGATGCGAATAGGCTCTTCTCTGGTCATTGCCTCGTTGACGCTGAGAGTATAAACTATAAAGTATACTTTATAGTCAAGTGCTTTTTTTGAGGAGGTATCTATGCTCATCAGTGAACTGGAGAAAAAGACTGGTTTGCCGCGTCACACTATTCGCTTTTATGAGCAAGAAGGATTGCTTGAGAAACACTCTATACGACGTGGAGAAAATAACTATCGGGACTATTCCGATCAAAGGGAGATTAGGCGAATATCAGTATCAGGCTGAAAGGTCAATACAGGCTCGAATCTGACAAAGTCGTTCCGCTGTTGCCATACTGCTGTCACTCTCACAGGTTATACTTCCACCATAACAGAAAGAAAATCGTGAGCCACCGCTTGAGAGGCGGCTCTGTGAGTTACAAGAAGGGAGTTAACCACTATGGCAAAGAATTTCGATGTGAGCGGTCCCGCATTCGTCGGCCTGCCGGTTCGCAATCCTGCTGCATCGGCAGAGTTCTATGAAAAGATACTTGGCTTCAGGCGCGACCCTGAGGTGTTCGTAAATGGAGCGGTGGCGTTCCTGACCTACCCCGTCCCGTTCGCTGTCACAACTCCCCCTCCCGGAGTTGATCTGGAGAGCATTCCGCGCCCGCTGCTCGCTCCAGCCATCTGGTTTAAGACAAACGATAGCCAGGCGGTCCACGACGCGCTAGTCGAAGCCGGGATCACCATTCTGCGACCCATCACCATCGGACGCTTCGGTCGTCAATTCACCTTTGTCGATCTCGATGGCTATACCATCACCATCTATGATCGCGATTAGACATTTCATACACTTTAACAAAAATATGGTGATTTCCCTACATTATGTGGGGAAATCACCAGTTCATCCATTAGACATGAGCTGTGTAAGCCGCTCTCTTATGCATGGTCGTGAGCAATGCGTGCGAATGTACCAGGATAGACTTTTACTGTCGTCCGTAATACCACCTGTATGCACGTTATGCTTATTATCTTGCGCATTGTGGTAGCTTATCCGTACTCAGGGTTATCTAGTACAGATGAACTGCACCTATTAACGTATATTGATGCCTATCACGGTCACACGACCGTTTGGGAAACCGCGGCACCCATCCGGTCCTGGTGCGTTAGCTCCGCTAACGAAAAACGTACCACTAGTGGTGTAGACGTCAGCATCATTATTACCAGGACACGCAGCAACGACATCAGGAATAGTTACTGGCGCATACCCTCCATTGGTAAAACACCAATCACCGTTCAAGGAATGGAATATAAAAATGGGGGTTGAGGCAGGCGGGGTATCCAAAGGACAGCCCGCAGAGTTGATGTTAGGTGATGCGGCAGTAGTTGTCGTGAGCATTGAGGCGTGCGCGGAAGGGGCGTTCACCCCTCCAAACACCGCTCCCAGAGCAAACAGGAGGGCGAAGGTCACGACAATGCGAATAACAAGCTTCTTCACGGTACTATTCTCCTTTGTGTTTGTGTGGCGTTTCTCCATAATGAGTTTTAACAACCAAGATCGGCAACCTCTTCCGTAGTGGAGCGATGCATCACGTTAGGACAACCGCTCTATAGGCCGCCCCAACGCGATACATCGCTCCACTACGAAATACTTTACCAGGTTTGTTGTAAAAATTCATTATGGAGCTTCAAGTCTCAAGCTAAAGAGTTAGGTGAGAAAGGAGATGAGCATCTTTACATGGTATATCCGGTGAAAGTGAACAGGTCTTACGTACACCCGGACGACGATTCGAATGGAGTTACTTTTGACCGAATGACGCCGTTAAATTGTTCGGTCCCACTCCATCATGAAAGCTATGCTTTCATGCATCTCAAACCGCTTTCATAATTGGACGTGCAGACAACGAATCGTCAGCACATACATGTTGTATTCATTGCCCACATTTCTTCTCAAAACCTGTTTCACCATTCTTCCAGTTACCACTTCTACAATGCCTATATTTGCTAGATCGCCAGTCCAACCCTTTCTCAGTTACTACTTACCTTTTAACGGTAATGTTTTAATAGTAACAATTAACTCAAGGAAAATATACAAGAAACGTTTCTGCCTGTCAACTTACAAAATAGCAGTAGCTTGTTTTGAGCTTGAAAGCAAGAAAAAGTAATATATCGTCACAGTACTTATGGTATATTATCTTAACCCAAAGCGTTTCATTATGATTACACAGAATAGTGTTCCGACCTCGTCTATGTCGCAGATAGCCAGATGTGCTATACTCAAAACTACTTCAATTGTTAGCAAAGAAGAGGGTTTAGAGTGAAACAGGAAACATTCTCCCCAAGCTCATTGGGGTTTGTGCGTGTGGCTGCCGTCGCACCTGCATTGCAGGTTGCCGATATTCATTACAATACTCAAATCATTCTCGATGCCTTACAGCAGGCTGCTGCTCGCGGATGTCAGTTAGCCCTGTTTCCCGAATTGTGCATCACCGGCTATACCAGCGCCGATCTATTCTACCAGGAATTGCTCCAACAACAGGCCAGCGATGCGCTTCTCACCATCGCTCAAGCCACCGCAGATTACCAGATCGCAACGGTGGTCGGCCTGCCCATGCAGATCGGCAGCAAGCTGTACAATTGTGCCGCCTTCATCAGCGATAATACGATACATGGCATTGTGCCGAAAACCTACCTGCCAAGCACGAACGAATATTACGAAGAGCGCTGGTTTAGCTCATCCAGAGATTGCCCCGTGAACATGACACATCTCGCCGGAAAAGCGATCCCCTTTGGCCCTGATCTGCTTTTTGCTGCAAGCAACATGCCTGGATGTGTGCTGGGCATAGAGATCTGCGAGGATCTATGGGCCGTGCAGCCGCCAAGCGGCAGCATGGCGCTGGCAGGAGCGACGGTCATTTTGAATCCTTCGGCGAGCGATGAGATATTGGGCAAAGCGGGATATCGGCGCTCGCTTGTGGAGATGCAGGCAGCTCGCTGTCTGGCCGCCTATCTTTACGCCGGTGCCGGACCGGGCGAATCCACAACAGATGTTGTGTTCTCCGGCCACGCTTTTATCAATGAAAACGGACATATGCTAGCAGAAACGGAGCGTTTCCACTTTTCCACACAGATAGCAGTTGCCGATATCGACGTGCAGCGTATGAATCACGAGCGTTTGCGCAACAGCAGTTTCTCCTCCGGTCTGCCCGATATCTCCTATCGCACCATTCAATTCGCCCTTCCAGTGGGAGCAATTGCGGACCGCCAGCACACCGTTCTGCGCACCGACCTTGCCCCAACGCCCTTTGTGCCCGCCAATTACGCGGAACGAGCCAGGCATTGCCAGGAAATCTTCCATTTGCAGTCTGTGGGACTGGCAAAACGGCTCAAGCATACTGGCCTGACACACATTACGCTTGCAGTATCCGGTGGCCTCGATTCCACGCTGGCTCTGCTGGTGGTGCAACAGGCGTTCGAGATGCTCTCGCTCAAACCAGAGGGTATTGTGGCAATTACGATGCCCGGCTTCGGCACCTCGAACCGCACCCTGACCAACGCTACGCAACTGGCCGAGTCGCTTCATATCCCTTTGCGTCATATCCCTATCCGCGACGCCGTTACACTGCATTTCCGCGATATCGGGCATGATCCCAACAAACATGACGTTACCTATGAGAATGCGCAGGCGAGGGAGAGAACGCAAATTATAATGGATGTAGCGAATCAGGTGGGTGGCCTGGCCGTTGGAACCGGCGACCTCTCAGAGTCGGCCCTGGGCTGGTGTACGTACAATGGAGATCAGATGTCCATGTACCACGTCAACGTCGGAGTGCCCAAAACGTTGGTGCGCTACCTCATCGAATGGTGCGCCGATAGCGTTTATAGCGGCAAAACCGCCGAGGTGCTACGCGACATCATCGCCACGCCGATCAGCCCCGAACTGCTGCCGCTAGGAGAGAACGAGGTGCTGGTGCAGGAGACGGAGACGACCATCGGGCCGTATGTGCTGCACGATTTCTTCCTCTTTTACGCGGTCCGCCACGCCTTTTTGCCACGAAAAATCTTCTGGCTGGCCTGTCAGGTCTTCAAGGGCCATTACACGCCACCCGAGATCCTACGCTGGCTGCGAACGTTCTATCAGCGCTTCTTTGCCGCTCAATTCAAGCGTTCGGCGATGCCCGATGGCCCGAAAGTGGGATCGGTCGCGCTCTCACCCAGAGGAGACTGGCGTATGCCCAGCGATGCCAGCAGCGCCCTCTGGCTCCAGGATCTTGAGGCCGTCACACATGATCTGTGAGCATAGCGGGCGACCATAAAGGTCGCACCCTCCCATACACGGATCACACGCGCTCCGGGCCTCTATGGGAGGGTGCGACCTTTATGGTCGCCCGCTGCTCCGCGCTCGCCATAGGACACACGCGGAATGCGTGCGGTCTCCATGACCTGTGATGCCGTGAGTTTACCGCTGGCATCTCGCCACTCGTAATCCATCAGGGAGAGCAGCGCCTCCACCAGCGAGCCATAGCGCTGCACTTCATATTTTACGCTATTCTGTTGCCTGGACCTGATCGCGGCGTCCTCCAGGCTGGCGGCGACGCTTCGCACGACAAAGCGCCTTGCCGGATCATCGTTCTGGATACGAATATAGGAGCGCCAGGCGTCATCAATCATCAATGTTTCACCACGTTCCAGGCGCGTCATAATCTCATCAATTTGCATACCGATTACCTCCCTCATTCTGGCACTTTTTCCCAATTATACATGAGATAACAATAAAGTAGCAATCAGGAATGATCCTGACCGCTTGCAGATGTATACTAAGAGAAACGACAGAGACTCGCAGCAATAGCGCCCAATAGTGCTTTACATGCACATGTAGCCAGCATCCTGAGGAGGAAGCTATGACAAAAGAACAGCTCTTACAACAATTCGCCGATGCCTATGAACAACTCATTGCAACGGCATCGCGTGCGGCTCAGGCCGGTGTAACCAGACAGGCAGATCGGTGGGGTCCACGCGAGATCGTGGCGCATATGGCAGGCTGGGAAATTATGGCTAACGTTCGCATCCCCAGCATTGTTGCAGGCATGCCACCTGCCGAGTTTGCCGATGAAACCCAGCAAACGGTGATGGATAACGCCATCAATGCCGCGTTTGTCACGCTTATTGGAGAGCAACCGCTTGATACATTGTCCGCTTTATTGCGTCAGGCTTACCAGCGCACCCTCGAACTGCTCAAACCATTGGATGACGCGCACTTTCAGCCCGGCGAATACGTCTACGAGCGCACACAAGGCGTGGTCGAGCATTGCCAGGAACATATGGAGATGCTCGACATTCCTCGCTCTTATCAATAATGACCCCTGTCGTAGTCGAGCGATTTATCGCGGGGTGTTTGCCATGTGGTATTCCCCGCGATAAATCGCTCGACTACGAAAGTTTTATAATTAAAAACTCATCGTCTCAATAAACGCGTTGTATGTGCGCCAGATACTCCTTTCGATTCAGCGGATTATAATCCATGCGCTCCCTTGTGGGGAACGATCCCTCCATTTTGAGAAAACCGGCTGGTTGCACTACAAAAACGCCTTCACCCTCCGTAAATGATGGCAGCTCTCGCCTGAACGCCTCCGCTGTAGAGGCAGGCAGCACGCCCTTTAAGGTGAACGTGTCGCTATACAGGATGGGCTGCTCATAGACCGCGCGCAGGGACGACAGCTTGAACATGGCGGTGCTGATCGCGTCGATAGGGGCGCTCAGTTCAAACTGATTGATCGGCTCGTAGACATCTGTGCCTGCTTGAGCAAGCGCCTTCATGACGACCAGCGGAGTGAGATTGCGGAAGTCGCTGGCCGTCGTTACGGGGCTGGAATAGGCGGTCTGGTACAGGGTGATGGCAATATCGGTCACTTCCCAACCATACAAGCCCTGAGCGAGCGTCGCACGCGCCACCTCCTCTATTGCACGATAGAAGGCCAGCGGCAAAGCGCCCGGAGTGTATGTATATGTCACCCCGCTTCCCGGCGGCCCTGGCTCGATCACAAAACCAACGGTTCCCACAAATGGATTGTCGGGTGCACCCATAAACTCGATTGCCTGACCCCTTGCGGCGGGCTTTTCGATGCAGACGATACCAGTCTCGGAGAAACGTACGTCCAGACCATAGTGTTCCTTGAGCAGGCTTTCGACCACCTCTTTCTGTACCTCCCCAAAAAGGCGCAGATAGATGGTCTGATGCACATCGTCCTTGACAACCGAGATCAGCGGGTCTTCCTCAGCCAGTTCGAGCAGCGCTTGATAGAGCCGGCGATTCTGCTCACGACGCGTGGCTTCGATCCGCGTCTCCAGCTGAGGGGCAGCCAGATGAACACTTCTGATTCGGTCGGACCACTCGCCGACCACATCACCGATCTTCGCTTCCTTCCAACCCCACACCTTACAAAACTCTCCCGCTCCGACCATTTGCGCCTGCACCGTTTTTCCCTCTAAAAACAGGTGCAGCTTTTTTACTTTGTTGGTGTAGATACCGGTAATACCATCGCGATTGCTCCTTTGCAGTTTTATATATGTTCTGACACGCATATAACCTGAAAACACTCTGACATAAGCCACTTTTTCGCCAGTCGCCTCCCTTTCCAGTTTGAAAACGACCCCCGATAACGGGGCATCATCCATACAGGAACTATTAGTGGGAAACATGCTGGCAAGGGTGGTCAGTAGTTCGGTGACGCCAACGCCAGTGATAGCAGAGCCAAAGACGACCGGAAAGAGTTGTGCCTGCCGAACCTGCCGCACAAGCACCGCCTGGACCAGCTCAGGCGTAATCATCTCTCCCTCCACATATGATGCGAGCAAGCGCTCGTCGTGGAGGCTGAGCTGTTCGATACAGGTTTGCAGGAATACTGGATCATGCAGACTGTTTGCAACGATGGAAGCCTGTTTCGTCCCGATGTCACTGGTGCTATACAGCGGGATGATATGCTCCGTCAGCCTGTCTTTGATCCGCTTGAGAAGAGTGTCCGATTGCGCGCCGCTGCGGTCTATTTTGTTGATGTAGATGATTGTGGGGATGCGCAGCCTGTTCAGGGCCGAGAGCAGAATTTTTGTCTGCGCCTGAATGCCTTCTACAGCGGAGATCAGCAGGATCGCGCCATCGAGAACGCTGAAAGAGCGCTCAACTTCTGCGAGAAAGTCGGCGTGTCCGGGAGTATCGATGAGATTAATTTTCAGATCGTGAATGAAAAAAGAGACGACCGAGGCCTTGATTGTAATGCCTCTTCTCTTTTCGAGGTCCAGCGCATCGGTCTGGGTGGTGCCTTTGTCTACCCGACCAATTTCATCAATGACATGCGTTTCATACAATATCCTCTCGGTCAGGCTGGTCTTTCCAGCGTCCACATGCGCCACAATACCTATGTTGATCG
This sequence comes from Reticulibacter mediterranei, assembly GCF_016587455.1. NCBI lineage: Bacteria > Bacillati > Chloroflexota > Ktedonobacteria > Ktedonobacterales > Reticulibacteraceae > Reticulibacter > Reticulibacter mediterranei. The sequence continues at coordinate 226,136 of NZ_BNJK01000002.1, forward strand.
TATTCAACTATTCTGTTCCTTTGCATTTCTTTCATGTGTTTCTCCTTTTGTGTTGAAAAAATGTTAAATTGCCGCATATTGTTCTCCTTTTTTATGTTTGATGAGTTTGCACAAACGAACCGGTGAATCTCCCTTTCGTAGTTTCCCGCTTTTGAAAGGAATTTTCCTGAATAGATACCTTGTACGGGCAGAGTATCGCCCGGGCAGAGGGGGTATCGAAGGCATAGCGTAGCATGGACGATTCCGGGTTGTCAACTCTATTGTTCGTTAGATGCAGGGCTTTCCAGTTCTCCGCTCAAAGGGGTGCAGGGGTCTCCCTGCCGGGGTCTGGGGTGTCCCCAGTTTCCTTCCCTCCTTCGCGCGCCGCCTGCGGCGGCGCGCAAAAGAGAAGAAAAAAGGTTTTTGCGGGGACACCCCGCACCCCGGCAAAGGGCTGCCGCCCTCTGCACTCCCGCTAGATGGGAGAATTGGAAAGCCCTGTCGTTAGATGTTCGGGACTTGATCGAATTGGTAGAAATAAGAATGTGGTCATTTATTGTAGAGTGACCACATTCTTGTTTTTTTACTAGCACTCTGTCAGGAAGCCTTCGAGCGCTTAGAACGTTTACAACAACGGTTAGTCTCTCAAGAAGAAGGGCATCTACTTGCTCTACGGTTAGAAGATATTCAATCTCTTGAGGCGGCGGTGCTGCTCTTTTCCATCTATCTCCATCTGGAAGTGCCGCCATCGGACCGGCGCACAACGGTTTTAGAAGGTCTTTGGAACATACAAGACCAGTTCTCTCATCTGCGACGGAACCGCTTCCATTTGAATTAGGTGATATTCGGAAAACTTCCGGTCGTCGTACTCAGTCAAGCTTCGCCCGGCAAGTTAAGATCCACGCTCATGTCCATACAATTCAGCAAGCACTATTTGTCGCAAATCATGCGTTGCGGCGGTAATATCGGGAGCGCTGACGACGGCACTGATAACGGCAATTCCTGTTGCGCCAGCCTGAATCACTTCACGCGTGTTTGCGATATTAATGCCACCAATGGCGATCAGGGGAAGAGCATGCCTGGAGGCAAGCTGACTCAAGAGTACTGTTCCCTGTGGCTGACCAGCATCGGCTTTGCTGGCGGTGGCATAGATGGGACCGACACCCAGATAATCGGCTCCGGCAATAACGGCCTCGGCAGCTTCCTCCAGATTGCCAGCGGAAACGCCCAGGATACGCTCCGGCCCCAGGAGTTGACGGGCCAGCGCTGCCGGCATATCATCCTGCCCAACGTGCGCGCCATCGGCATCAACAGCCAGCGCCACATCGATGCGATCATTCACGATCAGCAGCGCTCCCCGTTCACGCGTCAATGCACGCAAAGCCACAGCTTCTTCGATCAGCAGGCGCGTGCTCGCCGTTTTGTCGCGCAACTGAATCACCGTCGCGCCACCATCCAGAGCCGCCGCAGCCACTGTCAACATGTCGCGCCCAAGCGATAATGTACGATCCGTCAACACATGCAGGGCCAGTCGTTTCAGATCGTTATTCATGCAAAGTTCGCCTTCTGTCCCTGGTTCATCGCCGCTTCATCCAGGGCTGCGATGGCATCAAGCAGGTGTGAGCGAAATGTACCGGGGCCACCCGACCTGGGAGCTGCCATTTCTCCCGCCAGGCCCATCGCCACCAATCCTCCCACAGCCGCCTCCAACGGATCAGGAGCAACGGCCAGAAACGCTCCGATCAGGCTGGTCGCCATACACCCGCTGCCGGTAATCGTTGCCAGCAAGGGATGGCCGTTATCGACACGAGCGAGCCGCGTTGCATCGGCCACCAGATCGCGTACACCCGTGATGGCAACGACACTGCCCAATTCCCGCGCCGCATTACGCACGATGCTCTCAGGATCGCCACTGACCGAAATCGCCTCCACGCCACGCGTCTCGCCCGCCACGCCGATCAACGCGCCAATCTCGGAGGCGTTGCCGCGTACTACCGCAATCTGTAGCTCGGAGAGCAGGCGCAGGGCCGTCTCAGTGCGTAGCCGCGTCGCACCAGCACCAACAGGGTCCAGAATGATCGGTATCCCCTTCGCATTAGCCTGCTTGCCCGCCCGTAGCATCGCCTCGACCTGCGACGGAGAGAGCGTGCCGATATTGAGGACCAGCGCCCCCGCCAGGCCAACCATCTCCTCCACCTCCTCAATCGCGTGAGCCATAACCGGCAAGGCTCCGATAGCAAGCGTGATATTGGCGGTATCATTCATAACAACCATATTGGTTATATGATGTATTAAGGGTTTGCGCTCACGAATTGCTGTCAGCAAGTGTCCGGGAATATTAGTGGGTGTCTGTTCCATGAAGCTGCTCCTTTGCTCTATTAAACCAGGGAGACCAGTGCTGCTCCTGCGTGGGGAGAGGCGTTCCCTGCTCTGTATACATCCAGAAGTGTTCCACTGGCCCATGCCCATGTCCGATGCCGGGTGCGTGCTGGATCGCGCCAGTGATATACTGCTTGGCCCCTGCAATCGCCGTCCCAACCGGCCTGCCACGCGCGATCAGTGCTGCAATCGCCGCCGAGAATGTGCAGCCGGTTCCGTGCGTATGAGGAGTATCGATCCGCTCTGCACGCAACTCGACGATCTGCTCGCCGTCAAAATAGATATCGACTGGCTCCTCAACGCGATGCCCTCCCTTGATGACGACATGCTGCGGCCCCTGGGCGTGGATAACACGCGCAGCCTCCTTCATCTCGTCAAGCGTCTCGATGCGGCTCCCGGTCAACACTTCGGCCTCTGGCAGATTGGGTGTGATGACCTCGGCCAGCGGCAGCAGCCTGGTACGCAACGTCTCCACAGCTTCCTCAGCGAGCAACGGATCGCCCCCTTTCGCACGCATCACGGGATCAACAACCAGGCGCAATTGCCAGCGCTGCACACATTCTGCCACCGCTTCAATGACCGCCGAACTGGAAAGCATCCCTGTTTTAGCGGCATCTGCACCTATATCTTCCAGCACCGCGTCGATCTGAGCAGTAATCAGCGTCGAGGGCAATTCCAGCACGGCGCGCACTCCCTGCGTATTTTGCGCTGTAATCGCAGTCAGGGCAGAGAGACCATACACGCCCAGCGCAGCAAACGTCTTGAGATCGGCCTGAATGCCCGCACCGGCCCCCGAATCCGACCCGGCAATGGTCAGGGCACGATAGGTAGGGCTTGTTTGCTCCATGACTATTTCCTTTCGTACACAAAAAGAGCGCCGACGAAGAATGTCAGCGCTTCACAATGTACGTTCATGGTGTACATTTCTTTATAGAGGATGGAAGAAATCCCCACCATTGCACAAATAGAGAGGAGGAATCCCTCAAGAGGCGAGGAGTCGTTGCCTTCCTGCGCTGGCATTATCCAGATTCAGGTTCCATCGGTCGGCGGCGAACGGCGGCCACCCTCTCAGCCTGGCTTCCCCAAGCTCCCGCACATACATTACAGGAAATATAAATAGTCGCTTTTCCATAGGATAGCACAGGATCTTATGGAGGGTCAAGGCGACACACACCACCCCATCTGGTTCATTGGGTGGGCAAAGTAAAGGACTTGATGTATCATAACAGGGTATTTTTTTGGTACATTACGTGCAGGGGCAGGTGCTTTTCGACCCCGGGAGGTTCCATTTGAAACAGCAGGAACAACCGTTTTTGCTCGCTCGACCAGGAAAGCTGGTGAATCGCTGGCTACAAACCAGCGCATTCTCACCACGCATCATTCCTCGCCCACTCGCTCATCCCATCGCTGGCTATCTGATCGCCTGCTTCACCCAACTTTGCGCCCTGACCATCGTTGTCTGGCTGGTGCGGCTCTGGCCCGGACTCCACTTTCGCGAGGCACTGCCGCTGCTGACGATCATGCTGGTAGCACTGGGATGGGGAACCGGGCCAAGCATTGCAGCAACGCTCACCGGGACGCTGCTTCTGGCGCTCCTTCGACTCCCTTCCTTCCTGACGACACCGCTTGAGGACAGCGTCGGCATTGCCATCTATCTGGGCGTGGGCCTGATGGTTAGCGTTCTGACCAGCCAGGTGCAACAAGCGCGCTACCGGGCCGAGCGGCTCTCGGGCAACCTGTCGGCAATAGTAGATGCCATTCCCGACTCAGTGACCACCTACGACCCACACGGCAATGTGGCACGCATGAATCGGCAAGCACGCGAAAAAGTATCCATTACCCGTCACCTTTCGCTCAAAGGGATCGACCACGACCTGCATATCCGCACACTCAAAGGTGAGCCATTACCTCTGCAAGCGCTTCCTCTAGCACGAGCATTACAGGGCGAAACGATCAATGGTTTTGAAATGATATTTCAACAGCCAGAAACGCAACGGGATCGCTATATTGCAATTAGCGCAGCCCCCTGGCGCAACACACATGGCGACATAGAGGGAGCCGTCACCGTCACGCGCGACCTCTCCGATCTAAGAAAGGCAGAGTGGGAGGCAGCCGAACGAGCCAGCCTGCTGGAAACAACCTTTAGCACGATGACCGACGCCGTGACCGTCTACGATTTAGAGGGCGAGATCATCCACATTAACCCGGTTGCCCAGGCGCTCTACCAGGAATTTGCTGGCGAGGACATCTCCCACCTTTCGCTCACTGAACAGGTCGCCCGCATTATTGTCCACGACGAACACGGCGAGCCGCTCATGCTTGAGCAGATCCCGTCTGTACGCATATTACGCGGCGAACATCTGGTCGGGAAGCAGGCAGTCACAATACGCGTCACCACGCCAACCGGGAGAGAGATCTGGCTGCACGTCAGCGGTGCGCCCATCGCAACCTCTCAGGGCGTGCGGCTGGGGGTCGTCATCATATTACGCGATGAGACAGAACGCTATGCATTGGAGCAGCGCACACGTAGAGCACTCGATGCTCTGCTGACGATGGCGCAAACAGTCGTTTTTCACCCCTTTAAAAAGGAAGATCCCTCGCCTGAACAGGGATTAGAGGTACTGCAACACACAGTTCAACATCTGGCGAATCTGGCGGAACCGGTCCTCAACAGCAAGCGCATGAGTATTTCACTTATAGACGAACAGACGGAACATAATACTCCTCTTGCAGCAACCGGTCTGCTGGCCGAACAATTAGAGCATTGGTGGAGTGAGCTTTCCTCTTCTTCCGCGAACGATTATCTGACGCCTGCACTATTGCAACAACTCCAGGCAGGAGAGACGCTGATTCTGGATTTAGCCAACCAGCCACCAACCAGCCGCGACTATTACGGCTTTGGTCTTACGCTGGCAATTCCGTTATTAAGCAATAATCGCTTAATCGGTCTGATTGCCATCGATAATGGACAAAGAAGCCAGGGCTATACAAAAGAAGATATAGCGGTCGCACACGCAGTTGCTCAGCTTACCACGCTGGTTATCGAGCGAGAGCGATTGGAGGTTGAGCGCACAGAGGCCCGTGCAAGTGTGCTGGCGCTACAAGAGACCAACCGGCTGATGAACGAATTTCTAAGCATTGCCGCGCACGAAATCCGCACGCCACTAACGACCATTCGCGCCAGCCTTCAACTCTCGCAACGCCAGCTCAAGCGGATCTTGAACGATGAGACCAGCCCTTCCAGCACCGTGAAAAATCGTCTCACCACCATCTCTGAACTGACAGAGCGCGCTGTACATCAGGCCAGCCGCCAGACCCGGTTGGTACGCGATTTGCTTGATGTGTCGCGCATTCAGGCAGGGCACCTGAATCTCCATCCCGAACAGATCGATCTGACAACACTGGTCGGCAGCGCCGTGATCGATCAGCGCACCCAGACGCCCAATCGCACGGTCTTGCTGGAAGTGCCAGAGGGAGAGCTAGCAGTGCAGGCCGATCGAGACCGCATCGAACAGGTAATCGATAATTACCTGTCCAACGCCCTGAAATATTCGGAGGCCGACAAACCCGTGCTGGTGAAGGCCGAGCGCACAGAGTCGGGACAGGCACGCGTGCTGGTACGTGACGAGGGGCCGGGACTGCCTTTCGCAGAACAGCAAGCAATCTGGGAACGCTTTTATCGCGTGCCAGATGTGGAGGTCAAAAGCGGCTCCGGCATTGGTCTTGGGCTGGGATTGCACATCAGCCGGACCATTATCGAACAACTAGGAGGTAGAGTTGGGATTGAGAGCGAACCGGGGCAAGGGTCAACCTTCTGGTTTACACTCCCGCTGCTCATACATGAAACAGATTAATCAACGACATGCAAGAGATTATCTCGCATATGCGAGAATATTACCGGATTAGAGCTTCTTCATGAAAGCAGGGGTTATGCCTGAAGAACATACATTCTTCCAACGCTATCAGTCGCCGGACCCGGTGGCGCTCGCCCAGAAAATCGAGCGAGACAGCGCCGCATTAGTGCTGGCCAAAGACGAGGAGGCGCGGCTCGAACTCATCAGTCGCATCGGCTCTAATTATACCAATCTTTGGCAGGAAGAGAGGGCCGTGCCCATCCTGGAGCGAGCGCTGGCCCTGGCGCAACAACTGGGCAACAATCGCATTGAAATCGTTAATCTCATTAGTCTGGCAACCGCACAGCAATATTGCGGCAACCGCGATCAAGCCGAGATCCTGTTTCAAGAGGCACTACAAAAGATGCAGGAATACAACCAGCCTTCTTATAAGGATGTCGCCTTGCACCACCTGGGACGCTGTCTGGTTGAGCAGGGAAAATTGAGCGAGGCGCTGGATTGCTTCGAGCGAGCGCTTATTCTGCGCAAAGAGAAGGGTGACAGGCTTTTCATCGCCTCCACGCAGCGAGCCATTGATGCGGTCCGGGCCATGCTCTCATAGCAACAAGAGCCAACGATCCGTCAGTTCACGCGCCTCATTTCACCTCCAAAGCTACCTTTCCCGACGATTTGTTTGTCTTTTTATAGATATATAGACAAATCGTATCCGTCAATTCTATACTTAGCAACGAAAGGTCACTTTTTCACATCAGGTGAGACAAGACCAGGGAGGGAGCAATGGACGAGATAGATCGAGCGATTGTACGGCTGCTGTTGAGCAACGGGCGGTTGAGTCAGGAGCAGATTGCGCGTGTGGTGCATCTGTCCAGACCAGCGGTTCATGAGCGGATGAAGCGCCTGGAAGCACGGCAGCAGGTGTACGCATCATGACTGGTTGGAAACGTGTGATGGCTGCAATTGCTCTGCTTCTATGTGGTGCTATCTTTCCCTTTGCCGGAGCCTCTATCCTGCTCCCGGTGGGACTCGCTATCGCCGCCTTCAGTTATCAACGCATAGCGCGCAACAGTAAGAATGCTCGAATTATACGGACCTGATAAATCAAGTCTGTACAACACTTTCTGCTCTTTTTATATATATTTCTACTCAGGCGGGTGAATACCATCAAAAATAAGCGTGGTGAGCACTTCAGGCAGCTCATCCCGACGCTCGCTGATCTGCGTATCGCCTAACAGGGAGAAGATCAGCAATCCCAGCACCGTGCCAGCGATAGAGCGCACTATCAGGGGTGGATCGATGTTGCGTATTTGCCCTTGCTCGATCATGCTTTGATAGTAGTGCTCTCCCAGCGCCACTGTCGGTTCGATAATCTGTTGAAGGTAGATTTCGCGCAATTCAGCATTCACCAGCATCTCCGGCAACACAGCGCGCATCATTTCAGCGTTGTCAAAAATGAAATTCAAGCGTTGCCGGAGATAAGCAATCATAAAACTGCGCGTATCCTGCAATGCTCCCTGCTCAAAATGCATTGCGCGCTGCTCCGTCTCATTTAAGCGATTGAGCAGTCCGACTAATACAGCGGTTTTGTTGGCGAAATAGGTATAAATAGTACCATCAGCGATACCAGCGGTACGGGCAATATCTTTAACAGTGGCGCGATGAAAGCCTTTTTCGGCAAAGACTTTCGTAGCAGCATCAAGGATCTGTGTCTTCCTGGCGTTAATGAGCAACGCCTGAATCGGATCTTGTGTTTCGCTCATCTCTCTCCCTACATGAACCAGGCATCAATTGATTGAATATTTGTTCATGATAGCATGGGCTGGGAAACGCTGTCAAGAGTCCCCTTCATCCAACAGGGCTTTCCAATTCTCCCATCTAGCAGGAGTGCAGAGGGCGGCAGCCCTTTGCTGGGGTGCGGGGTGTCCCCGCAAAAACCTTTTTTCTTCTCTTTTGCGCGCCGCCTGCGGCGGCGCGCGAAGGAGGGAAGGAAACTGGGGACGCCCCAGGCCCCGGCAGGGAGACCCCTGCACCCCTTTGAGCGGAGAACTGGAAAGCCCTGTTCATCCAACCAGTCGGGAGCAATATTCGTATAGTTTAAAGAAGAATTCATACAAAACTACAAGAAGGAGCAAATGATGAAGCTGCTCGATAACGCGTTTGCCCATCCACGTGGGCTGCTGGGACAGTTGGGTGGTGCGATCATGGCGCGCTCCACCCGATCGCGCAATGAGTGGACGCTCTCTCTGCTTACAATTCAGCCGAATGAGCAGATTTTGGAGGTCGGTTTTGGGCCGGGCGCACTGATTGAGGGAATGGCGACAAAGATCACAAAGGGGCAGATCGTCGGTGTTGATATGTCGCCGCTCATGCTTGAACAGGCCAGCAAGCGCAATGCCATTGCCATTCGCGAGGGGCGCGTGAGCTTACAGCATGGCTCGGCCCTGGTCCTGCCTTTTTCGGACGACACCTTTGATAAAGCGCTCTCGGCTAATTCAATCCACATCTGGCCCGATCAACTGGCTGGCATTAAAGAGATGCGGCGGGTACTCAAACCGGGAGGCGAGATTGCGATCGTTCTGCAACCCGTGTGGGCCAGAACGGATGATGAGGTAAAGCACATCGGCGAGGATCTGACGCAGCTGCTTACACAGGCAGGTTTGCACCATACACGCCTGGAATTCAAATCCATGAAGCCGAAGAGCAGTGTGTGCGCGCTAGGTATCAAATAGTATCCGGCGCACACCACTCTAAGTTTGTGTAACAGGCTAACGTTTCGGCGGTCCCTGGCGAATACGCTCTTCGATCTCCTCCTTCGGCCACACATACGGCTCCAGCCACGAATTCCAGGCTTTGAAGCGCCACATGCTCACATCTTCCATCCACCAGTTCGCGCCAACCTCGGCATAGCGGGCAACGATCTCCTCACCACGCGCCGGATCGTCGCCGGGCGTGGCACCAGCTACGACTACATCGAATGGAGCATCGGTTTCGCGATGTTGTCGAATATATGAGACGGTCTCACGTAGCATATCCGGGGTAAAATTGGCGTTGTCACTGATGGGAAAGATACCATCGAAGCGCGCCGCACGACGAAGAGGACGCTTGTGAGGCCAGGTGGCGGCAACCCAGATGGGTACATGAGTTTGTACTGGCTGCGGCAAAAAGACCGTTTCTTCGATCTGGTAATGCTCTCCCTGATAACCAAACTTTTGCCCACTCAGCAGCCCGGTCAGCACGTCCAGCCCTTCATCGAGCTTCGCAGCACGCACTTTATCGTTGCTCTCTTCGCCCAGGAACTCAAACTCTTCATGGGCCGGTGCCCCGAGTCCAACGCCCAGAATCAGTCGACCGTTGGACAGATGATCTATGGAGACAACCTCGCGCGCCAATTTCCAGGGGCGACGGCGCGGCAGAGGCGTTACCATCGGTCCGATACGGATGCGCTGAGTATTCAGGACAATCGCAGCCAGAGCGACCCAGGGATCGGATATCGCCAGACCTTTGTAGGGATTAAACAGTATATGATCCCAGATAAAAAAGCCATCCCAACCAGCATCCTCCGCCTCTCGCGCCAGTTGCGCCAGAGCACGGGGGTGCCAATGCTCATCAAAGTTCGGGAGGCTGACCGCATACAACATGAGCATCTCCTTTCGCCGCAAAAACATTTGAGCCACCCACCATCCTCCACACTCCCTCAACCGCTACTATCGTACCATCCTATTCCTGCCGTCCACTGTCAGGATTATTGCCAGGGCGTGGTGAGATGCTGAGAATCGAGCAGGCAAGAGAGAGCTGTCACACCGAAATAGCGCTGTAGGCCGCTATGGAGAGCATTGCGCACGGTCTCCGCAAGCTCTGCCCCAGCCGTTCCAGGCACCTCGGCCACCAGTACGGCTGAACGGGTGTGAGCGGTGAGCAGGCCCGTCCTTGCTTGCCGCCACATCAGATGGCGCGTCAAGACAGTCTGACCGCTAGCATAGGCAACTTCGCCGACCGGCACCGCATATGGCTCCTCCTCATCAAGCGCCTGAAACTGATCGCCCTCTCTGGTCAACCGTAATTCCAACGGGGAGTGCAAAGCATCGAGATCGAATCCACCGACCGGGACAATATATCCCAATGAGACCGTATGGTAGAAATCGACCAGCGAATTGATAGTAACTGGCTCGTCGCCGCGCAGCACGCGCCGCAGCAAAGCTTCAATTGCGCTGGGATATTTCTTGCTCGAAACGCCCATTGCACGAAACTGCTCACGCCAGGGCTGAATATGTGGGTGGGATTGAGCATTGCCGTAGGGCTGCGCGTCTCTTGCCGCCTGGCTCCAGACGCTACATAGATGGTCAGATAGTTCGGGCAATATGCGACTAGCATCGATATCATGGGCCAGCACCACCACGACTTGCATTCCTGGGAAACGCTCAAAGATCACAGGGGAAACGCAAACAGACATAGGATTGCCTCTTTCTCACATTATTCGTAGATATAATAGCGAGAAAAAGAGAAGCTGTACAGAACAATTGGCAGGTGATATAGTAATAATACTTTACAAATGGAAAGGGAAAATGAATATGACCATCGATAGTCACGCTCTGTTGGACGATATCGGCTGGAGCATTCTTCGTGAGCTACAACTGGATGCGCGGCTCTCTTTTCACGAACTGGGCCGGCGCGTGGGATTGAGCGCGCCAGCTACCGCCGAGCGCGTACGCAAGCTGGAAGATAGCGGCATCATTACCGGCTATGGTGCCAGAGTGAACGCGCAGCGGGTCGGCCTGCCAATTACAGCCATTATCCGCATAACCACCCTCAAAGTAGCTCTCCCACAGCAGCCGGGCGACCTCATCACTATCTTCCCCGAAATGCTGGAATGCCATCGCGTCACCGGGACCGATAGCTATATTCTCAAGATAGTCGTTTCTTCGATTGCACATTTAGAGCAGGTCATCAACCGACTGGTTCCCTATGGAGAACCCGCCACCTCGATTGTCCTCTCTTCACTCGTCTCCGATGAAATCATCAAGCAAGAGGCAGTGAACAATGCATTATTATAATAAGGAACGGAATCGCTCAACGCTGTTGCCATACTGCTGTCACTCTCATCGGCTATACTCTCAACAGAAATAAGCAAGAGAAACAACTGGGGGGAGCAGCAACAATGGCACTTTATAGCAATACTGGAACACTCACGGTAACACCAATCTTTGATTTCGCTCAATCGCTCGAATTTATGCGCGGCTTTTCGCCAACGTCTGACGAACAGATCGTGACAAACACATCGCTAACGAAGGCCATCATGCTTGGGGAACGCTGCATCGCTTTTCGTGTGGAAGATGCAGGGAGTGTGGAAGCTCCAATGGTTCGCTACACACTTTTTTCAGAAGAACCCCTGGACGAAGCTATACAGAAGAAAGCAGTTGAGCAGATATCGTTCTTCCTCAGTCTGCAAGACGATCTGAAATCGTTCTATGCAATTGCTCAACAGGATGAGGACTTCGCTCCCGTACTTCTGCGCCTGTATGGTTTGCGGCAAGTCAAATTCCTGACGCTCTGCGAGATTGCCTGCTGGTCTGTCCTGATACAGCATCGAGCCATGCCCATTGCTCGCAAAATGAAGTACGCGCTGCTCGAACGCTACGGTGGCAGCATTACCGTAGAAGGACATACCTATCGGGCTTTTCCAGCATTTGAACAGCTCGGCGAGGCGAGCGAGGCAGAGTTTGCCGATACAATTAAAAATGCACGCAGCGCGCATTATCTGTATGAAGTCGTCCAGGCACTTTCCCGGCTGGACGAACACTTTTTGCGTACCGCTCCCTATGACGAGGCCGAAGCCACCCTACGAGCAATTAAAGGCATCGGTCCCTGGTCAGCAAACTTCATCCTGCTGCGTGGATTGGGCCGCATGGAGCGATTGGCGGCAGATATGAAACCGCTACAAGATGCTCGTAAAAGGATCTATCAACCCGAAGTCACGCTGGAGCAATTGCAACTACGCTACGGACAATATATTGGTTATTGGAGTTTTTACCTGCGCAACGCATCGTAATAATCCATATCGTATTTGCTCGCTTTACCGCTCAATTCGGAAATAGCGTGATAAAGCGAGCAAATACGACAGGCACAAGATTGCGTTTTGTTATATACTTGATTTTCTTGTTTCACATCCAGTACAATAGGCCTCACAATTACTCTGCATACTTTGTTCAGGCAACACTCAATCGTTAGAAGGGGCCGCGTGATGGAAACACGATTTTATCAGGCGCAGGAGCTTGACATACAGCGCATTGCATTTGAGCTGGCTAACCTGTTCCTTGCACAGGGCTATCAGGCGCAACATTTCGGTGATAAAGGGCATATGGTGGTGCAGCTGAGAAAAGGGGGAGATTTCGCAGCCATTGTTGGCATGCAGGCGGCGTTGACGCTCTCACTACATGGCACTCCTGGCGGCGTGATGGCTGTCATCGGGCAGCAGCAATGGGCCGATAAAGCTGCTGTTGGCGCGGTTGGCATGCTCATTCTCTGGCCGCTTGCCTTTACTGCCGGTGCAGGTGTAATACGACAGGCCAATCTCGTCAATCAGGTGCTTGCCACGCTGGATTCCGTCGTTCGTCAGCAGCAGGCCAACGTCCACATCGGACCGCCCCCGCCCCAACTGGTACAACAGATGCAAATGCAAATGCAACAACAGCCCGCGTATCCACCTCAACCAATGCAGCAACCGGCCTATCCTCCTCCTGGGCAATGGGCCACGCCAACCATCTATCCACCGCAGACGCCGCCTCCTGCCGCCTATCCAGCACAACGAACGCCACCTCCACCACCTCCGCCGGGTCATCACGCTCCTGCTGCTCCAGCTCCATCAAAGATACCATGTCCTCAGTGTCAGGCGCTAAACGATGCGGATAACCTCTTTTGCGCTCGATGTGGGAAGCCAATGCAGAAAAAAGAGGAGGAAACGCTCTGTCCCCGTTGCGAGGCAAAAGTGCCACCAGACGCGGCTTTTTGTACGAAATGTGGAGAAGCCCTCGCGCCTCCTGCACAAGCTGAGATCGCGGCTGCACCAACTACAGACGCAACTGTCGCGGTCAATATGACACCCGCAACGCAACTGGTTCAGCCCGAGCCAGTTGTCCAGGTGTGGGGCACGCTGCAATTTGCCGATGGAGACCCCGTTGAGCTGGCTGGCACGCGTATTACGATAGGACGTGTGAAGCCTGAGAGCAATGATGCAAAACCGGATATCAACTTATACTCCAGTCGTGCAGAGGCCGCCACCGTCTCACGCTCTCATGCCGTTATAGAGTTACAGGGCGACCAGTGCATACTGACCGATCTGACAAGCACCAATCACACGTTTATTAACAAGCAGCAGCTTGAACCTGACAAGCCAACGCCGTTTACGGATGGAGATTCACTTCAGTTTGGCAAAATAGCCTGTATCTTCAAAAAGGCATAACTACTTGCTCTGCCTATTCATCTCCTCGCGCTTTTGCAATCAGCAAATAGATGAGCAGGCAGAGCGCGCCTATCCCACAGCCCAGCATCAAGGGCGAAAACATGTCATACGACGAAGCCGGTTCCCACACGTCCGCCAGATTCGCCAGGATGACCAGCAGGCAGAGCAGTGCATAAATGATATCAGGTTGCCGATCCAGTGACACCTGCTCAAAAGCGACAGGCGCAATCCGCAAATACTTCACGCCAAGATAGAATATATAGCCGCCAACCAGCGTGAGGAGTAGGATAACCATCCATCCGTGAAAGAGCGATATCTGGAACAGTGCCAATGTGCCAATCAACAACGCGCTTCCTCCTCCTGACAATACAGTAAACAACTAGCGTACCATGATCTGTTTCACTTTCACCATCCCTGGTTTCTCAACCATTCATTTACTTGTTTATCACACGTTCTATATCACCGAATCGTTTCTCATTGCGCCGAGAACGGGGCGAGAAAAAGCCGCCAGCGCGAGAAACTGACTATTGCTCTCGGCTGACGGCGCGCTGATGAAGACGGTCACGTTGATAAGGCTACGGCGTACCTCTTTCAGGCATTTCCCCTGTCTCGTTCTCCATGTCTTGCAACTTTGCCAGATTTCCCCATCCCTCCTGAATCAGATCATTCCAGGCCCGTTCGAGGTCGATGTGATAATAATCGCTGATCGAAATCAATATATACAGCACATCGCTAATATCATGTGCAAGACGAACCGTTGTACCTGAACGGGCCGGACGCTTGCCCTCGGTGACAAGGATGCCTCCAGCGAGGGAACCAGACACGCGGCACAGTTCCGCCATGAGCGTCTGAGGACCACTAAAGACCTGTGGGCCAAGCTGGTCTTGAACACTTTTTGTGAAATGCCGGGTATCTTCGATCATCTTCTCAATTTCCATTGTGTCATTGAAACGCCTTTCGCGTCTCACTCCTTTCTTTCGCTTAAAACATACATTCGTTGCTTGACTGTGCAACGTTCATCGCTCATACTAGAGTGCGTCAGCCCCACAAGCAATAATCAACTATTCGTTTGTGTTGATTAATAGACAAAAGAGCAAAACTGCTCAGGAATTCCTGGCGAAACAGGAGTATGCGAAAGGAACACGGGCGATGACAACTGCAAAAAAACACATGGATCGACGCACGCGGCGAACACGCCTGGCCTTGCTGCAAGCGTTTAGAGAGGTCGTGCGAGAGAAGGGCTTCGCGGCAACAAGTGTGCAAGAAGTAACAGAGCGAGCCAACATCAATCGAGGCACGTTTTATCTACACTTCACCGATAAATACATGCTGGTGGATGTGTTTCTGCGCGAGCATTTTCAAGATCTCCTCTCACATACGCTCTCTTCAACTGCTCGCTGGGATAGGAAAAGCCTGCGATTGCTCATTGAGACACTATTGAAGTATTTCGAGAGCAAATACCACCATGAACGTCATCTACCACAGGCCATTGCTCCATTAGTCGAGCAAACTATCCATGACGAATTGAGCAGCTATCTTCTGATCTGGTTGCGACAGAGTCCTTGCGATCCCACACAATGGCGCGTGCCAATGGAGGTTGTTGCTCGTATCGTGAGCTGGGCGATCTTTGGTACAGTTCTCCAATGGAGCCAGGAGGAGTCAACAGCATCAATAGAGCAAATGACCAATCACATTCTCTTCGTCGTTCTGGAAGGAGTGGCACATCTGGCTCCCCTTCCAGAATAGAATAGTTCTTCAATATAATAGAGAGGAGAGCAGGCGTCCCATCCAGCATAGCGAGATGGCGCTTGCATTAATTGAGGAGTTTTCATGATACGTTATGGAGTTTACGTTCCCCAGTTTGGACCTTATGCAGATGTACAACTGCTAGCAGAACTGGCACATGAAGCAGAAGAGGCGGGGTGGGATGGTTTCTTTCTCTGGGATCAGGTGTCGAAAACGACCCTGACACCAACCTTCGATCCGATGATCGATCCCTGGATCGCGATGGCGGCAATTGCGTTGCGCACGAAAACGCTGCGCCTGGGGCCGCTTGTGACGCTATTGCCGCGCCGTCGTCCCTGGATGCTGGCACGAGAAACGGTGACGCTAGATCATCTCTCAAACGGGCGGCTGGTCCTGGGCGTCGGATCAGGGGGAGGCTACTATGACTTTGAAGCGCTGGGAGAACCCACTGACCCTAAAATACTGGCCGCGCTGCTCGACGAAGGACTTGAGGTACTAAGCGGTCTGTGGAGCGGCGAGCCATATCATCACGAGGGGGCATATTATCATATCAAGGAAGCGCAGTTCTTGCCGCGTCCGGTCCAGTCGCCACGCATCCCCGTCTGGGTCGCGGGCATGTGGCCGGCAAAAGCTCCCTTCCGTCGCGCTGCACGCTGGGACGGCGTAGCTCCCATCGGTCGTGACCTGCCGTTGAACGCCATGCTCTCGCCGCAGGAGATAGGCGAGATCGTACAATATATCGAGGTGCAACCAGGATATACGACGCCATTCGAGGTAGTCCACTCCGGCATCTTAGCAGGCACAGATAGGGCCGCTGATCGAGCGCTGGTGGCCGAATATGAGGCAGCGGGCGTCACATGGTGGGCAGAGAAGATTTTGCCGGAGCGCTGGGGCAGCTGGGCCGACTGGCCCCTGGACGCCATGCGCGCACATATTCGTCAGGGACCACCCCGCTAATTTCGCCAATTTCGCTTATTTATTATGAATTTGCACAAGCAAAAGCGGGAACCTCGCCTGGTTGTAGTCGAGCGATTTCTCGCGGGGGAAGCACACGGCAACCCGCGAGAAATCGCTCGACTACAACCGGATGGGGATTTCCCAATGCTGGCAGTGAAAACTCATTATAATAAGTTCGCCGTAATTAATGCCTGACGCACGCGTTCCACCTCTTCGGCATTCAACTGGATCGATGGGCGACCGGTAATATTGGTAGCGATCACGCCGCGTAGCTTGAGAGCGGTTTTGAAGCCCCCCATCGCGGAGGAACCGATGCCCATGCGCGGCAAGCCAACGGAGACGATATCGAAGAGGCGAAACAGCCGCTCCTGTTCGCGGCGTGCAAGCTGCCAATCACCCGCCTGAGCTGCCTGATAGAGCCGCATGTAGCCAGCAGGATCGATGTTGCCCAGGCCGGGAACACAGCCGTTCGCACCAAACAGCAACGCCGCATCGACAAGCAGTTCTGAGCCAGTAAATAGCGAGAAATCGGCACGACCTCCAAGCGCCAGGAGCAGAGCGCGAAAATTGGCCTCGTCTCCGCTACTATCCTTGATGCCGCGAATGACGCCATCTTCGGCCAGGCGCAGCATCGTTTCGCGAGCAATCTTTGTGGAGACTGCCGAGGGGATATCGTACGCAAACAAGGGAAGATCAACGGCAACATGCACGAGCCAGAAATGCTCGCTAATCTCGCTCTGGCTGATCCGGGTATAGAATGGCGCGGTCAACACCAGAGCGTCCGCACCGAGGCGACGGGCAGTTTGAGCATGCTCTACAACGCGTGCGGTGGTCATGTCGAAGATCCCGGCCAGCACCGGCACCTGCCCGCCGACCGTTCGCACCGCCACCTCGATCACCGTCGCACGCTGCTGATCCGTCAGAAACGCCGCCTCCCCGGTGGAACCGAGCACAAAGATACCATGCACGCCGGCTGCTAACTGAAACTCGATCAAACGTTCGAGCGATGCAACATCAACCTCAAATGATGGGGTGAACGGCGTGCTCAAAGGAGGCACGATCCCCCCAAAGTCTTCGGGCAGGTGAGCCATTTTTAGAATCTCCACTTTCTCTATATGTTTTTCAAATCTACCATCGTAATTGCGCAATAATTGGTGCTTGGAAGAGAAGGTTTCCCTCCACCCGTAGCGACAAGGAGCGGTGTGGAGGGGACGTGGGGGCCTTGCGCTTGTCGCTCTCGCCACACCGTTTGTCTGTTTCTCAATCCCAGACCCAACGGCGACAAGCGCAAGGCCCCCACCAAGACCCCCAACACCCCTTGTCGCTACGAGAAACTCAACCTTCTTTGCCTCTGCACTATTCTTCTTTCAATTGACGAAATTATCATTTACCCGGCAGGTTGCGGGTTGTGCGTCTCGTCTATCTGTTCCGTATCATCGCTAAACTCTGCAATTGCGGCAGTTGCGCGACGGGAGACGCGGCCTGGCAGGTTGGAGGCGACAATAGCGATGACCACCAGCGTCCAGAAGAAGGTGAGCGCGGCCAGCGCGTTGCCCAGGCCAATCTGTGATGCCAGCGCCGTTCCCAAAATGGGTGCGACAGCTCCGCCCAGCGCTCCAAGATTATAGCCAACGCCCAGCGCTGCTCCGCGCACCTCAGTTGAGAAATGCTCTGACATGTACTTCGGGTGCAGCCCCGATATGCCGATACTGGTAAACTCCAGTAGAAAAACCAGCGCTCCAAGCAAGAGGATGGCGGAATGACCGAGCCAGAAAATCGGGATAATCAAGACCAGCGAGACTAACAGCGTGTAGATGTAGGCCCGGCGTGTGCCCACCCAGTCGCCCAGGAAGCCCGCCCAGAGCGTGCCTAGCAGATAGCCAAAGTTCGCAAGGAACATAATCTGGCCGACCCCGACTGGATCAAACCCGGTCGTTTTGAGGTAGGTTGGCAGCAGCGATTGAATAGGCCAGTTCATCATAAATGCAGAAAAGATAAAAAAGATAATTGTGAGCAGCACAGGCAACCACTGCCCGGAGAGCAGTTGAAAGAAGGAGATGCCTTTCGCTGTGTTGCCCCGCTCCTTCGCCTTATCCCACTCGGCGCTCTCAGGCAAGTTGGTACGCATGTAGAGAGTGACAAACACAGGAATGATGCCAAGATAGAACAGCCAGCGCCAGCCCCCATGAGTGACGATAAAGGGATAGATCAGCGAAACGACGATGCTACCAACGGTATAGCCTGAGAGCAGAAAGCCGCTCGCCTTGTTGCGAATACGCTTTGGCCAACTTTCCAGCACATAGGTCGCGCTGGCACTGTATTCACCAGCCATCCCCAGGCCAACGATCAGACGGAAAGCGAAGAGTGACCAGTAGTTCCAGGCAAAGCCACAGAGGAAGGTGCCAAGCGCATAGAGCCAGATGCCAGCAATCATCGCTTGCTTGCGCCCGATGCGATCCGCAATACTGCCAACAACGGCCCCGCCGATCCAGCGACTGATAAAAGCCGCGCTAATCAGCGTGCTGGCCGTAACGAGATCGAGGTGAAATTCCTGCTCAATGTTGGTCAGAACATAGGTAATGATGACAAAATCAAAACCATCCAGGGCATAACCCATCCAGGCCGCCCAGAAGCCACGAATCTGTGCCCCCGATAGTTCTTTGTACCAGGGCAGCCTTGCCGCATTCGTCGCCATTGCAGAACCTCCTTCTTTTGAAAAGGCTACTACACACAAATACGTACTTACATCTGCTCGTCCATACGTCAGGACTGCGTGTCGTCATCCCCGTCGTAGTCGAGCGATTTATCGCGGGGCGCTCGTTATGCAATCTACCCCGCGATAAATCGCTCGACTACGACGGGGTTCCCTATTTACGACAACGAGAGCACATGCAGGTCCAGCATGCGGATGAGCATGGTATAATAGAAACGAACTGATTTTCAGTTACTTGTAGGATGTCCTACAAGTTGATATGATTATTGTAACCAATAAGAGGCGAGGAAATCAAGGGTTGATGTCCATCTCAAATACAGGTCTGCGTGGAGAGCTGTTGCAGCAGGCCATTCAGGAGCAGATCAAGCAATTTATCATCGAGCAACACCTGGAAAGTGGGGCCGAACTACCGAGCGAAACGGAGCTTGCCAGCCACCTAGGGGTCAGCCGCAACGCAATCCGGGAAGCGCTGAAGGTGCTGCAAACACTGGATATCGTCGAGACGCGTCATGGGCAGGGATCATTTGTTGGGCGTTTCTCGCTGAATGCTCTGGCGGATGGTCTGGCTTTCCGCATTTTATTCGATGTGAAGCGAGATTTACGTACATTACGAGAATTACTGGAAATTCGTCAGGTGCTGGAATGTGGGTTGGTGAGCCGCCTCGCGGAGCAGGTGACAGCAGAGCAACTTGCCAGGCTCGACGAACTGGTTCAGGCCATGAGTGAGAAAGCGCAGCAGGGCCAGATCTTTCCCGAGGAGGACCGCGCCTTCCATGTTGCCCTTTACCAACCACTCAGCAATCACCTGATGATCCAGATCTTGCAAGCGTTCTGGGACGCCTTTCATAGCGTGCGCGATCTGTTGCCGGGCAATGTGAAATCACCTATCGCAACCGTCAAGGTTCACCAGCGCATCGTTGACACGCTTCAGGCTGGTAACGGCTCCGCAGCGGCAGAAGCGATGGCAGCTCATTTCGCCGAGATTCAGGCCCGTCTCGCGACAGAAAACAGCGCTGCTTCTTCGCTAGAAGATTGTTAGCCCTTGCGCAACCTTCGCACAGGCTTTAGCTGCTACTGGCTCTCATCTTATTCTTTGTCGCACGCTCGGAAGATCTTTTACATGTGCTTGCAGACAAGCTAGCGAATCAGTACAATTATTCGTATTGAGATGATTGTCGTAGATCTCAGTAGTGCCAGGGCTGCTCGTGCCGTGTTTGAGGAGACGTAGCGGCGGGAGTTGACCGTTGATATCCTGATCAATGATGCTGGCTAAGGAGGAGATAAGATGAACAACGCTCCTGTTGAGGCCACAGCTCAGAATACCCACCTGCTCAAGCGCATCTGGAATGACGAAAGCTATGGTCTTGTGCTTGTGCTGATTGTGAGTGTCTACGTGCTTCTCGAAGCCGCTCCCACTACTGCCTTGACACACTTCGTCGCCAACGTGCTTATTGGGACCGGGTTCGTCATCATACTCAGAGTCGCTCGCGTGCGTATCCAGGTCTCTCTCGCTACGATTCTCCTGATTGCGATTGTGCTGGTCTTCTCTCTTGCTTTGAGCGGTGCAGACCGGTCGCTCGTGTTCCCTAAATTCATCGAGACTGTCCTGCTGGCCCTTGCCTCATTAGCCATCGTTTTCAGAATTCTGAAAGATCCCCTTGTCACTTCGGAGACGATCTTTGGTGCCCTGAGTGTCTACCTGATGATAGGGATGTTGTTCGCCTCCGCCGACGCCGTCCTCGGCGACTTTACCGCCTTTTTCGTCTCCGCTGGCAATTCCAGCATGAAGGACTACCTCTACTTTAGTTTCATCACGCTTTCCACGGTGGGCTATGGCGACCTCGTGCCAAAGGGAAACCTGCCGCGCACATTCGCCGTAATCGAGGCCATCCTCGGGCAACTGTACCTCGTGACGGTTGTAGCTCTGCTTGTCAGCAACTATATCAGGCGACAACCGCCACCTCCGCTGACAAGGTGATAATGCCATAACAGTATCATAGGCCCGGTTCCGGTTAGGGTGATCTCTGATGCTGCTCTATTTCATCCATTCTGAGCTAAAATGCTCTTGCAAGTAAATTTTGCGCAAAAAGCGTCTCACAGCCGGAACCGCAACTTCATTGGACAGAACAGTGAAGTGATCGGCGTCGTAGACCGTCACCAGGCGCGCGTGTGGCATCCTTCGAGCGAGTTGCTCTGATTGTGCAAACGGCACCTCGATATCATCGGTGCCGTGCAGCAGCAGCGTCGGCGCAATGATGTCTCGCACAGGGTAATGTGGTAGATCGGCAAACTGCTCCATGTCGTTTTCGTAGCCAAATTCGCGCAATTCACTCAATGAGAGTGATGATAACATTTCGCGAGCATTGCCTATTTCAGCTTCTACATCAGGTGGTAATTGTTTACTGAGCGTGAGCAGTAGATAGAGGGTGGGATCTGAAGCCAGCAAGCGATCTATCACACGCTTGCGCTGCCGCGTTGCCCAGGGTAGGGCGCGATAGGTCTCGTCCTCCGAATAGCTTTGCGAGAGGGCAGCAATCATAACCAACCCACGACAGCGCTCAGGATGCCGCAACGCAAATTGCAGCGCCGATGGGCCTCCACCCGAAATGGCAATGACAACCACCTCTGGGATGTTCAGTATGTCGAGGAGCTGAGCGTAGAGATCGGCCTGTTCTTCGGGCGTTCTGCCACTAACCAGCGGCGTGCGCAGATAACCGGGCCGCGAGGGAGCAATCACGCGATAGTCTTGCAGTTCGAGGAAATGAGCCAGCGCAATGGCCTGGTCGTACCCACCGGGGCTGCCATGCAGAAGCAGCAGTGCCGGGCCTTCTCCTTCCAGGCGATATTCCACTAAACCCTGTGGCGTTTTGATTGACTGACTGTCAGCTTCCAGGCGCTCTCTTAGCTGCCGCCTCCAATGCTGGTAATGCTGTCCAATCGTCGCGGCAGCCGTAGTTGTAATGCCGAGCGCACCTCCAATGAGCAAAGATCTGAGTGGGAAACGCATAAACCACCTCTTAGGATAAAAAGATCAACACCTCCCTCTATTGTACCTCATTGACAGACTGTTCATACTAGTAGCATTGCATGTATAGACTTCTCTATGTAGTCAAGAGAAGAGCATATCCCATCATCCAGCATAACAGCTCGGGATAAAAGTGTGATTCCTCTTTCCAGAAAAGCTATACATGCGTCGATTACTATAATACCTGACCCTTTACAAAAGCGCTTGTAAATTCTTGCTGATTTCCAAAAAAATTAATTTTTACGAACTAACGCGGGAACCCAACATTCTCTGCCCCCTCAATTCCCGGATGCACCAATGATCGCTCCGCTACGAATGGGGTTCCCGCTTTTGATAGGAATTGTCAGTGGCTTTGTAGAAAGCTGCCAACGGACTTCAACTCTTGCAGCCAGCAGGATGTAATCAACAGCAACGGCTCCTGCGGCAGTTCCGCTCTGAGGACGGCAAGGCGTTGCTGCATCGCCTGTATCATCTGCTGCTGAAACCAGAGAACGGAAGCTTTGTCGGCGCGGAACCCGATAAATGCTTCATCGCCACGCAACATGACGTTATAACCTACCTCGCGTGCATTTTGCAGCTTATCGGCGACCATAATCATAAACGCACCCAGCGAAAGATGCTCGACGCGTTGCAGGGCCGCAACTTTCCGCTCACGCCAGGGCGCTTTGCTGGCTCCTCCCGTTCCCGGCTCAGTACATTCTTCGACGAGGGCGAGGACCGTAGCACCCAGTTGCTCCTCAATGCTAGTGCGCGTCTGGTTTCCCTGATCCTCGATGGCATCGTGCAGCAGTGCAGCCGCCACCACCTCTTCAGGCGCGCCGCTCGCCATCACCATTCCCGCAACCTCCATCAGATGACTGAGATAGGGAACGCGCGGCACAAAGGACGCTTTACGAACCTGTTTGGCGTGCAGTTCAGATGCCAGCAAAAATGCGCGAGAAACGAGAGATAGCATGTCTTTTCTTCCTTTCCGACATGTATTAGATATCTATTACATAGCTATGTAACAGATATCTAATACATTTGTCAAGGTGTACGAAGTTATGTGGAGGTTTTTTGTCGCACCCGCTGAATGGCTATTTCCATCGCCTGACACTCCTCTCGATACGAGGTTTCGGGATCGGTCTGTCGCCAACTGCCTGGCGTGGCTGCTCGCTGCGTCCATTTCGCCACTGCCGCAGCCAGCGCCTCTTCGTCCGTCAAATCAGCTCGTTCAGCGTAGCGAGATACTATATCGTTAAAAACGCCCTCGTCGCGATCATAGAGGAATTCCAGTGCTGCATAATAGAGAACGCTACACATTTTGTGCTGTACTTTTTGCATATCACATTCACCACGCCTCATCTCCTCTTCTACCACCGCGAACTCGCTGGCTTTGCGCAAGAGGTCCAGCTGCAACGCTCCCCGTGCCTTGATCTTGCCGATACCGCGCCGTTCGTTCGCAATTTGTATGCCCGCCTTCTCTAGCGCGATGATTGCGGCATGGTGCCTGGGATATTCTGAAAGAAACAGGCGTTGAATGTCGGCGGGATCAACCTTCTCGAACTGTGTGATGAGCCAGCGCACAACCTTTTTGATGTTATCGTTGGTCGGCTTGATATCCAGCGATTCCAGCAGGGTCGCCAGCCGAGCCGCCTCAGCTTTGGTCAGCCGGTACGATCCCTGAATTTCGCTCCCTGGCTTGCGATTATAATCGTGTCGTACTTCTTCTTCCATCTTATTGGCCTCATTCATACAAAGAAAAGAATGCCTCAGAATTCTAACACATTTCCTCGGGTGTGTCGTCACCGCAACAAGAAAGAAAGATGAATATATGAAATTGCTGTGGTCGGGAAACGTTGAGAGCCTCGCCCGCCACCTGGAGGCTCCCACAATAAATCGTCGGACGATGATGGTGAGGAGATCACTGCCGGGGGAAGGTGTGTCAGTTCCCTCCCCATGCTCTGCTGAAGCTAAGGAGTCAATACCACTATATATTCATAGGGGTCTTCGGGATCGAGGCGCACTTTGACAGGGCCGCCAACGTGAATATGCTCCGGCACTTCGGGCAGTGGAGCGCTGGTGAATAAGTAGCTTCGCTGGTTGGCGTCGTTGATCCATTCCGCTTTGATGAAATAGCGTTTGCCAAATTCGGTTATGGTCGGATTCACCAATATTGTTTTCTCTTCTATTTCCAGAACAGTTGCACTGATAGTTTCTCCATTTAGCCCTGTTTGCGGTTCCTGGCTCTCTTGTCCTCTTCTGCGAAAAACGAATACTGCAACAGCCGCAACAATAATAATCAGCACAACAACAACAATAATACCTGCTTCCATAGTGGCAGTTTTTTACTCCCTTGCTGACAATTTGTTTACCTGATGATTTCAATCTGTAGATATAGTATCACAATTAGATCAGGTAACGTTTTCTACCATGTTTTGAAAAGCAGCATGCTATCAACGGCGAAGGACGCTATACCTGGCTTCACGCCGCCTGTCGATCTGCGCTGATAACGTCCTCTGCATCTTCAAACGCGTCTTTGCGTCAGAAACAACGCTCTTTTGTCACAAAGGTTGTGTTTTATTCTCTCACATGATTGTTACACAACCAAACAAAGTAGCACTATCGGGTTGTGTAACAATCGTAACTATCCATACAATTGTACCATTCCCTTTGCAGCAGCATTGTTTTTGCTCATAAACATGATATAGCACAGAATTACGCATCTCTGTGCTATATCATATAGAACGTTAGAGGAAGCAGAAAATCGTTTGGGATTCTCACTTCCCGCATTTCGTAGTGGAGCGATTTATCGCGTTGGGGCAGCCTGTAGTTCGGTTCCACCAACGCGATAAATCGCTCCACTACGAAGCGGGGGAGATGACCGGAGAAGCTGGTTGAGGGACTCTTTATGCTTCACTTTGGCGAATCAACTCGACCACTGGGATCAGGCGCGGATGTGCTTTCTGTTGATACTCAATGAAAACAGGGAAGATGACGGACATTTTCTGATAGAAAGTCTCCCGTTCCTCGCCCTCAAGGATCTTTGGCCGTACGGCCAGGGTCTCTGTTCCCAGTTCAACTGTCACCACCTCGGGATGTGCCAGCACATTGCGAAACCAGGCAGGATGCTTTTGACCTCCAGCATCAGAGGCAATGACGAACAAGCGGTTTTCATCGGCAAGATAGGCTACTGGGTTCACCCGTTCCAATCCACTTTGTGCGCCCCTGGTATGAAGCAGCAAAACCGGCACACCCTTAAAAGGTTCGCTTAATGGATACGTGCCTTTGATTTGCCCGTTATTCTCACGAAAATCTCTGATAATATCCTGATTCAAAGATTGATCTGTCTTTGGCATATATGTTCCTTCTTTTCCTTAACACAATTGACTAGAGAATCCTCTTGCCTGATCTGGCAAGCGTTGTTTACAATGATACTGGGGAAATGCCCGACAAACCATGTGCAAACGCGCCTTTTTGTCGGTTAGGGAACAAAGCAGCCTGACTGTCGGGAAAAAGTGCATTTCATCCAGGCTGGCATCGTGGTCAAAACAAGCAGGAACAGGAGTACTTTCTAAATGGCAACACCTTCGAAAAACGTTGATCGACGCGCCCAACGCACCCGTCAAGTCTTAGAGCAGGCTTTTCTTAACATTTTGCAAGAGAAAGGCTTAACCGCCATGAGTATTCAGGAGCTTACCGAGCGCGCCAACGTCCATCGAGGAACCTTTTACGCTCACTTTGCAGACAAATATGCGTTATTGGAGGCCATTATCCGTGAGGGATTCCGGGATGTGCTGACAGGCATGCTCCCGCCTCAGTCCCAATGGGAGCGAAAGACCTTGTACCTGCTCACCCAGACCACGTTAGACTATTTCAAGAACATGTATCGTACGTGTCCCCCATTGGATATCGTCGATCCTCTCATTGAACAGACCATCCGGGAGGAGCTGGCGACACACCTCGTCATCTGGTTGAAGCAGAACAGAAACACGCAAATGAGATGGCGGATACCAGTAGAGATGATGGCGCAGTTCATGAGTTGGACGATCCTCGGAGCAGCTATTCAGTGGAGCCAGGATACCATTGCAATGTCATCGGAACAAATGACCCACAATGTCGTGCTGATGCTTTTAGAAGGTGTGACACATCAGGCTTCCAACGCCTTGCCAGGGTAACACCTCTTCATACACCGTTTTCGCGAGGCGCAGGGGCTGTTGCGAGGTTGGCCTGGGACGCCTATGCTCGTCTCCTCTGAGCGTGGACTAAAGGAAGGTTCTAAAGATGCCAAAGCGACGTTTTCGCGAAACTCGCGCTACCAACGAGGACCCAAACGCCCGCGATACCTCTGATGAAGAGCGCTCTACCAATTTCCTGCCTCGATATGCACTCAGGCGGACCTACGAACTTCCCTCGCGTTTCGGGCAGGGAGACGGTCGGCCAGTGGAACGAACAAACCCATTCCGCCCTTCTGAACAACCCCGGACCTTCGATGTCATGCGCGCACATGCTCCCCAAAGAAGAGAAGGTGAACGGGGGGAGAGCAGTTCCTCTTTCCAAGAAAGAGATCCATCCCGCCCATTCTTTGTCGGACCCTCACGTGAGACCAGGCAGTCCCGCAGATCTTCTTCGCCTTCCTACCCAGAGTTGACGAGCAGAGCTGGCGAAGAAACAGGACCATCCTACATCCCTGAAAAGCCCCAGGCCTTCTATGTCGGACCCGCGAATAAGCGACCCCGCAGTTCTCCTGAGCCTCTCCAAAGAGAAGACGGCTGGTTGGTGAATCGGGGTATCCAGGAAACCGGCTTATTGCCCCCTGAACAGCACCCCGCGAATCCACTCAGGCGATCTCCCAGATTTCATGCGCTGTCTCTCCATCGAGAAAGCGATCCGAACGCTGGGAACGAAGAAAAAGACCCATTCCGCCCTATTTTTGTCAGGCCCGCGAACAGAGAGTCCGAGAGATTTCCTTCGCCTCTCCACCGAGGAGACGAGCAGCAGGAGAGTAGCTCTAGAGAGCAAGCAAATCCATTGCGCCCCTTCTTTGTCAGATCCATGCATGAGATCAGGCAGGAGAGCAGCTCCTCTATCCAGGAAACAGGTCCATTTCGCCTTGACAGATACAGAACTACCCTGGATCAACTCACTCATAAAGCAAGTGACCGGGGCACACATGTAGAAGTCGTGGGCAATGACATACTCTTCTCCAGGTTTCATCATTGCCAGGGAATCAATGATTTCAATGACAATCAGACGTGCTTCGCCGCAGCCAGTGAAATGTTCCTCCGCCAACAGAACATTAAAGTGAACATCAGAGGCATAACAAAATATCCCACTGAAAACGATCTGCTTCGTTATAGCTATCATCGTCTCGGCTATCATCCTGAAAATAATCGTGGTCTGCAACTCGAAATGATTGGTATCCTCTTACAGGACTTCGGTGTTCCAAGCCAGTGGGATTCCGGGCATACAATGAAAGATCTCGCTCAATGGATAGAAGAAGAAAAAAGCTGTCTCATTGGTGTATGCTCCAAAGATTGGCATCGTCCAGACACAGATCACGCTGCAAGACATATATTCTCCGTTACAGCTGTTGTTTATAACCTCTCACAGCGTTCTCAAAGCAAGACTATTGCAGGGTTCATTGTCGCTGACACAAGCAAAGAAGACTGGGGAAAGTTATTCAGAGATACTGAGCATCTCCAAAAGGCATGGGGAGGTGACGGAAGTCGAGCCATTGTCTCAACCTGGTCATACAGTAGCGGAGGCCAGGTGATTGAGCCAGGGAAAGGGTTGTGGCCGCTCGCCGTCTCCCGCCCGGTTGATGCTACATGATGATTTTTTACGAACAAACCCTGGAAGCTCATTCGTAGTGGAGCGATTTATCGCGTTGGGGCCGCTGCACAGGCACCACTGCCAACGCGATAAATCGCTCCACTACGAATGAGCTTACCGCTTTTGAAAGGAACTTTTCATCATATAAAGTGTAATATATTCCTTTTCATTAGCGAGGCGTTGGGACTGTTGCGAGGCTGGCCCAGAGGTGATGTGTTGCGTAGGCGCGCCAGGGACGCCACGCTTCGGCGCGTTTCTCGATACTTTTGCGGTCGGCAGGCACGCCGTGTCGCTCAAGGGCGCGTTGCAGGCCAAGATCGGTAAGCGGGAAGGCGTCCGGGTCGCCCAGTGCGCGCATCGCAATATATGATGCTGTCCAGGGACCGACGCCGGGCAATTGCAGCAAGCGGCCAATCGTCTGCTCTCGCTCTGCGCTGCGGTCAAGCTCCAATCCTTCCTCGGCAACGGCACGAGCAAGGGCTCTGAGCGCCACAATTCTGCTCTTCGTCAGGCCCAATCCCTGCAATTCAGACGATGCAACGGTCTGGGGAGCTGCAAAATAATGGGTAAGCGTACCCGATGGCTGCTCTAATGGCTCGCCAAGCGTGCTAACGATGCGTCCGGCCAGTGTGCGTGCGCCCGCTACAGAGATCTGTTGCCCCAGAATCGCACGCACCGCCAGCTCAAAGCCATCCACCGTGCCAGGGATGCGCAATCCTGGGCGCGCGGCCACCAGCGGAGCCAATAGCGAATCGGTTGCCAGCACATCGGTAACAGCTGCGGGGATCGCATCGAGGTCGAAGAAGTGGCGGCAGCGCTGGACAAGCATGCTCAGGTCGCTGAGATCGGACAATTGCAAATGTAGCAGGATGGCGTGCGTCTTCTCAGCTGGCTCCAACTCGATCACGCCACGCGAACGGGGCAGAACAACCGTACGCCGATAGCGCCGCTCAACGACCTCCTCGACGCCTGTAATAGCGCGCTTTTGCAGATATCCCAGCAGCGTATCGAAATCAAACGGCGGGCGATACTGCAAACGCAGCGTCAATTTGCCCTCGCTGCCCTGTCCCGAGAGCGTGCGGCGACGAAACGTTGACGGAGTACAGCCAAACGCGGCCTGCATTGTCTCGTTGAACTGGCGAATGCTGGCAAACCCTGCGGTAAAGGCGATGGTGGTAAGCGATAGATCGGTCTGATCGATCAGCAAACGGGCGGTTTGGGCGCGTCGAGTGCGTGCTAAGGCCAGTGGACCGACTCCAACCTCTGCCACCAGTTCGCGGTGCAGATGTCGCTCGCTAACAGCCAATCGGTTAGCCAGTCCCGCCACACCATTAGTATCCACCACGCCATCGGCAATCATACGCAGCGCACGCGCCACCAGATCGGCCCGGAGATTCCACTCGGGCGACCCTGGACTCGCCTCAGGGTGACAGCGGCGACAGGCGCGAAATCCGGCCGCCTCTGCGGCTGCCGCGCACGAGTAGAAACGGACATGATGTGCATGTGGCGTTGGTGCCGGGCAGATTGGCCGACAATAGATGCCGGTTGTTGTAACTGCTGTGAAAATGCGCCCATCGAAGCGGGGATCGCGGCTACAGATGGCGCGATAGTACAGGTCAAAATCGGTCGAGATCGTTTCCATGCCCCTATCATACACGTCCGGCGAGCGAATCGCTAGCGAATTTCGGACATGATCGTCGGATCGCCGCCATTGGATTGGCCGCCACCAGCAATGAAGATGTCCGAAAAGCGCCAGCCAGCGGGAACGAGTGGTGATACGATCATGGTGTATGAAAGGAGATGGCGATGAAAGAATTACAGTTCGACGCGTTCGACTCGCCTATCGGAACGGTGCTGCTCGCGACAGATGGGGAGCGGCTCTGTGCGCTCGATTTTGGTGATTGTGAGCAGCGTATGATGAAGCTGTTGCAGCGACACTACGGCTCTGTGGATCTTGTGCCAACCAGCAATCCAGCGGGTTTCAGTGATCGTGTGCGCGCCTATTTTGCCGGAGATTATCACAGCCTGGACGCTATTCCGGTCAGCACTGGCGGCACAGACTTTCAGCAACGAGTCTGGAAGGAGCTGAGATCGATCCGCCCTGGCACGACCACAACCTACAGAGATCTGGCGATACGCTTAGGGAAGCCGACCGCCTGCCGTGCTGTTGGGGCGGCTAACGCGCTCAATCCTGTTGGTATTGTATTGCCCTGCCATCGAGTCATTGGCACCGACGCCTCGCTCACCGGCTATGCGGGGGGATTGGAGCGCAAACGATGGTTATTGCAGCATGAACGTGCTATACTTGATCTTCGAGCATAGAGGACGCGATATTATGAAGCTCTACACATTGATCGGCCCGGATGGGAAGCCATACCAGAGCGAGACAAAAGGACAGTTTGGGGGTCACAGGAGAAACAGGGGCTACGGTCGTCTCGATTGTCGCAGCGCCCTGGCCTACATAGCGAAAGGTCAGTACGTCAGGCATCGCGTCTTTTTCGCAGACGAGGCCACCGCCATAGCGGCTGGCTACCGCCCCTGCGCCGTCTGCATGAGCGAACACTACAAAATATGGAAGCAAGCCTCGACGCAGACCACCACCCGTAAAGAGGCGCTGGCCCACTATCGAGAGCTGCTGGGCCTCTAGGGGAGGGAGACAATTAATGCATCCATGAACTCCTCTGGGGTCGAATCGGATATGGCAAGGGCGATGGCTGGTCCTCGCCCGGCTTCACACACCGCGATGGCGGCACGGAGGGCGAGGACCAGCCATCGCCCTTGCCATATCCGGGGTGATAGAGGGTGCGAAGTTGAGCGAGCTTCTGCGCCTCAAGAGCGGTCCAGTAGCGGCAATGAAATTGCTGCCCTTTTCCAGATGTCCACCTTACGACGCCACTCCGCTATATCATTCCTACCAGTTGCAAGAATCTCTCAAAATGAGCTTCGTCCCTGGGTAGAGCAACATTCGCACTGCTTGCAATCGTGGTGGGTGTGCCGCCAGAAAGATTGCCTACCACGATTGACTGGTTCTCGTTGTGATTGAAATCGGTCTGGAGCAGCGCGTAGGATTGGTCGTTATGGGCGATTTGTGGTGCCCATTCCCAATAACCAGTATCTCGACACCCAGGATCGTTGGCACTCGTAAAGCGTGTCAGGCCACGGAACTGGCATTTGTTGAGAATGGGTTTCTAGAAGCCTCCATGTCCATGAGACGGGTCATAAGCACTTTTTGGGAGTCGGGATGGATCGTTGTGCGAGCGGGATGGCAGATCGCTGAGAGGATCTTCCCATGTATTGACCTCAGCAGCGTTTCGTTTGAACACCTCAGAGAGACAATAAATCGGCACAGCGAGAACTCCTGCAAGAAACAAGCCTATGATACTGCCTACAATCCCTCCTAAAAAAAAAGCCGATCAGTATTCCTAGAGCAAGAATGAAGAGACAAATGCGAGCAACGTTTGACATGATCTGTTGTCCTTTCGCTAGTGAGAGCAGCTTTTCATTGAATACCCCTCGTTCTATAAACGCAGAAGAGAACAGAATGTGGAATATCGCCAATCTACTCATTTGCAAAAAGGTGTGGGGCACCTGGAGTAATACGCTGGCCGTCGTGGCCCAGGATCAACGGCTCACTCTCCACATCAACCGGCAAGTAATTACCTGTTTTTATCGAGCCTCAATCCGCATAACGCTCTAAGGTACTACGTTCTGTATCTTTGATGGACGCAAGTACACAGTGTATCGCGGCGAGAGCGCCTGCTTCACTTAATGAACCGCTCCATCTTTTCTGTGAAATCCGCGAAGTCGTGGTACACTTCGGCCTGCAAACCGGCGCTGCGGGCGGTCTCAACCTTGCCCGCAGTGTCGTCCCAGAAGAGGATCTCATTTGCGTGGATATCTTGTAACGCTTGCAAAACCGATTGGAAAAAGCGTGTGTCGTGTTTGATGTAGCCGATATGGGCAGAGGAGAACATACCGTCAAAAGCGTTGGCAAAACCCATGTGTTCGAGCAGGTAGGCGGTACGATATTTCTCCTGATCGGTTGCGATGTAACAGCGCAATCCATGCTCTCGCAAGCGCTGTACCTCCAACATCAGCGGCTCATTGATGCTGTGCTCACTGCGAAACCAGTAGTCCAGGAAATCATCGACGCTCCCTCGCCAGCCCCATTCGTGAAGCAGGGGTGCCAACTCTTCTTTGAGATCGGCGTTCCCCACGAGACATTCGCGGAAACGGCCCTGAAAGAAAGGACGCACGATCTGCTGTGTAATATCGTAATCACGCTCCAGGCAATGACTGAACGGCCCTCCATTGGCGAGGACGCCATCGACATCAAATAGCACAACTTTAATCGCCAATCATTTCCTCCCTATTGCATTGACCATCTGATCGTGGAATATCGATCCCGCAGGCGTGGGCGTATCCATACAGTCCGTAGCTCAGGAACCAGCTTGCCATCTGCTTTGGTGTATAGCTCTTTTCGCTCTCCAACCACCATGTAATAGCCCCGAGCAAAGTATGTGCAAGCAGCACAACCGGGAGTTCAGGAGGCATTCCTGCATTTTCTAGCTTGTCAGAGCCGAAAAGTCGATCATGATACAGCTTTCGCTCTAATATCACCGTTACCGCATAATCGCGCACTCTATCGGCAAACCACGAGCTACCATTCTTTCCCAGCAACGCTCGATAAAGATCAGCATGTTCGGCAAAATGTGTAAATAACTGCACCCAGATATCCGCCGGATTTTCAGGATCTTGCACGTGAAATTTTTTCTGCTGGGGTTTCATATTATTGATTAGCTCGTTTACCATCTCCTCAAAAATCTTCGCCACCAGATCATATTTGTCTTCATAGTGACGATAAAATGTGGCTCGGTTGACCATAGCGCGGTCGGCAATATCGCCAACCGTGATGGCATCGAAGCCACGTTCCGCAATCAGCGCGATCATAGCCTCCTGGAGCAATTTATGTGTGCGACGAATGCGTAAATCTGTTTGTCCGTGCGTCATTTTTCCCTCTTTGTCGCATAAGTAACATATCGCAAGTTTTGATGCTTGATCGTGTCTTGATCTCTGGTTACACTGTTATTGTAACAGGCTACAACCTTTGCAACAAGTTATTGCTTCATCGGTGAAAATCAGAAAGGTTACATACAATATGTCTCACTATACATGGAACGATTTTACCTCGCCAACATTTAAAGAGAACCCGTTTCCCGCCTGGGAGGATCTGCGCACAACGGAACCGCTGTATCGTTTCCCCGTCACGGAAGGGCAGTACGCCTGGATGGTGACGCGCTACGAGGATGCACAGGCAATCCTGAAAGATCAGCGCTTCATCAAAAACCGGATGACGCTGCTCTCAGAAGAGGAGAAAGCTCAGATAGACAGGTCTTCGCCAACGCTGAAATTGTTGAGTTACAATATGCTGGCGGCAGATGCACCTGATCATTCTCGTTTGCGTCGTCTGGTCTCTAAAACTTTTACGCCTCGCATGATCGAAGGGTTGCGAAATCGCATTCAGCAAATTACCAATGATCTGCTCGATCAGGCACAGGAGCGCGGAGAGATGAACCTCATCAATGATTTTGCCTTTCCGCTGCCTGTAACCGTCATTTGCGAGATGCTGGGCATTCCGGCAGAGGATCGTCAGCAGTTTCGTAAGTGGAGCAACGCCATTCTCGATCAATCTGGCCCCTTTGATGCTGATCGCCAGGCTCCGCCCGAGGTCGAGGAATTTACGAACTACGTACGTCAGTTGATAGCCACGAAGAGCGAACATCCTGACGATGGTCTGGTGAGCCAGCTGGTGCGAGTTGAAGAAGATGGCGACCGGCTCTCAGAGAACGAGCTGATCTCGATGATCTTCCTGCTGATCGTGGCGGGGCATGAAACGACGGTCAATCTGATCGCGAGTGGCATGCTGGCGCTTTTGCAGCACCCGGATCAGTTGCGTCTGTTACAGGATAACCCATCGCTGATCGTCCCGGCCATTGAAGAGTTGCTGCGCTATACGGCACCGGTTATCATCGGCACGGGCCGCTGGGCGAGCGAGGATATCGAGTTGCACGACACTCTTATTCCAAAGGGCGATATGGTGCTGGTCTCGCTGATGGGCGCGAATACTGATCCCGCGCACTTTGCGGCACCGGCAGATCTCGATATTACGCGCGAAGAGAACGAGCATATCGCCTTCGGTAAGGGTATTCATTTTTGTCTGGGCGCGCCTCTCGCCCGGCTGGAAGGACAGGTCGCCATCAGCACGCTGCTTCGTCGTTTACCTGATCTGCATTTGCAAGGTGATGCACAAGAACTCAAATGGCGACCGGGCCTGATCCTGCGCGGCTTGCAGGAATTGCCGGTCGCTTTTTAACCCATCTCCCGTCGTAGTCGAGCGATTTATCGCGGGGAGAAGCTAGTACGTGATTCCCGCGATAAATCGCTCGACTACGATAGGGATGCTCGTCCTCACCGTGCGGCAGAGCGTATCGCCGAGTCGAGATCCGCCCACAGATCGTCGGCGTCCTCGATCCCAACGCTCAGTCGGAGGAGCGAAGGGGGAAGGTGTCCCTGTCCTGGGATTGCAGCTCGTCGTTCCATCGTTGATTCCACTGCTCCCAGGCTGGTGGCATGGCGGATGAGCCTGACGTTTCGGCAGACATTATCAGCAACCTCAGCCCCTCCAAGCAGATCGAACGAAATGATGGTTCCGAAGCCCTTGAGCACGCGCCTGGCTGTCGCATGCGTTAGATGTGAGGGCAAGCCCGGATAGCGGACACGAGTGACTAGCGGGTGCCTCTCAAGCTGCTGTGCAAGCATCATGGCTGTTTGCTGTGCCTGCTGTAACCGAAGCGCGAGAGTTCTCGCACCCCGGACGGCAAGGAAAGCTTCGAGCGTTCCTGGTGTCGCACCAGTAAGCTCACGGGACTTCCTCAAAGCATGCCAGAGGGCATCGTCCTTGGTCGTGGCGACCCCTGCTAATAGGTCGGAGTGGCCACCAATGAACTTGGTTGCTGATTGCAGAGACACCGTCGCACCCAGGTCAAGCGGCTGTTGATTCAAAGGTGTGGCGAAAGTGTTGTCCACTGCAACAATTGCACCTGGCTTGCGTGGTGCAGCGCAAACAGCCTCCAGATCCGCGACAGTGAGCAGTGGGTTCGAAGGGGATTCAAGCCAAATGAGGTCAGCGACCCCGCAGGAACGAATCCAGCCAGCTGTATCATCCACCGCCACGCGTTGCACTGACCAACGCTGTCTTTCGGCACCTGCTGTTGCTAAGCCTGCAACTCCTTGA
The DNA here is from genome assembly GCF_016587455.1 of Reticulibacter mediterranei. NCBI lineage: Bacteria > Bacillati > Chloroflexota > Ktedonobacteria > Ktedonobacterales > Reticulibacteraceae > Reticulibacter > Reticulibacter mediterranei. The sequence goes on from NZ_BNJK01000002.1 coordinate 261,350, forward strand.
TAGCAATCATCAGGGAGTACCACAATGGCACCAGCCGCTAGCTGATCAAACACTGAGGCAATGGCGGCCATACCAGATGCAAACGCCACAGCTTTTCCAGACTCAAGCCCGCCGACGACTTCTTCGAGTGCCTCCCAGGTCGGAGTACCATCATCACGAGAGTATTCACGCCCCCCGCCGATGATGAAGTTCGATGCGGGGATCAGCGGGACGTTCAGCGGAGCGCCGGGTTCGGAAGCGCGGCCTGCTGAGACGAGCCACGATTGCGGTTTGATTCCAGGTGGGTGCCTCTCCATTGTTTCTCATGCCTCCAGACAAGAAGACTTCTACACCCTTACTGTACTCGCCCTGACTCCGTTTGGCAAGTCCTCTGTGAACCTGGGTGGGCTTTTTCCTTTAATGCGCTTGTATTGCCCGTTTCCCGTCATCTCCTTGCTAAACTCTAGCATATTGGGACGTTCACCGAGGAGATCGGGTTAGCAAAATCTTGACACCTCCTGTTGTACAGCTTGGTGCGGAAGATGGCGGAGAATCGTCTCATGTCGGTATTTATCCTCTACAACATGATATGTCCGATTGTCGAATGGAACACATCCTCTGGATCATATATCCGCTTGAGCGCAAGCAAACGCTCATAGTTGGCCCCAAAGGTGAGCGGAACACGCTCCTGCTCTCCCTCATCCAACATATTAATGTATCCCCCCTTGAGCGCATACGGTGCAAGTGCATCTGAACTTGCCTGCGCCCACTGCCTATGCCTCTGGTCCGCTTCTGGCGACTGTGGCTCCCAGCCTGCAACGATTTCGACCATCAGATGATCCTGACGTGGCGCAAAGGCGGCCGCAGATGCGGATACGCGACTGGCAGCCCCATGAAAGTGATGAATCGAGATTGCAGAAAATGGGGAGGAAAACCGCTGTACGGACTCGACGAGTACCTCAATCGTCTCGGCACGCAAACCATCCAGGGACCGGGTTTGGCTGAAGTAGTGACGGCCTTGAGGGAACATGGCATCTGCACTGTGAACGAGCGCATCGTAGGCGATCGGCTGGATCTGATCGGCCAGCGGTTTGCCAAAGGCACGCAGCGGTGCGAGCACTCGTTCTCCTGCTTCCAGAGAACCACAATAGGTGGGGGAGAGAAACAGAACAGGCATGCCGCCTGGCATCTGGATGACTCCCAGTTGAATCGTCAGTTCATCGGGGGCCGTCGTGATAAACTCGTTATAAAAGTGGAATACCGCTCTGGCTTGATCCAGAGGATAGAGCAGCAAGCCAGCTAATACCGTGGTGACGGGATGGAGGCGATACTCCAGAGAAACAACGACACCGAAATTGCCCCCACCACCACGCAGTCCCCAAAAGAGGTCCGCATGCTCTGTGGCGCTTGCCGAAATGTACTGCCCATCGGCTGTCACCACTTGCGCCGACAGCAAGTTATCGGTAGTCAATCCATACGCCCCCATCAGAGGACCATACCCTCCGCCCAGAGTGAGTCCAGCCATCCCAACGCCGGAGATGGCACCGGTAGTCGTCGCAAGCCCGTACTCTTGTGATGCGTCGATGAGATCGCCTATGGTTGCTCCGCCCTGAATGCGAGCCGTATGTGTCTGCGGATCAATGGTGACCTCTCTCATCGGAGAACAATCGATCACGATGCCGTGTTCGCGCAAAGCTCGTCCTGCAAAATCGTGTCCACCTCCACGGACAGAGAGTGGGAATCCATACGAACGGACCCAGCGAAGAGCGTGAATGACATCCTGCGTATTGGCACAGCGAACGAAGGCAGCCGGGCGGGTTGTGACGCCTCCATTCCAGATCTGGCGCACCTGTTCGTAGGTTTCATCTTCGGGGATGATGATCTGACCAGTCAGGAGTGCCGCAAGGTCTTTGAAAAAAGCATGATCAGAGTTCTGAAGAATTGTCATTTCTTTCCTTTTGCTCAGTCTTTTGACTTTCAAAGGTGATGTGATGCCAGTCTCCCAGGTAGAGAACACTAGCACGCTGCATTGACGTGCTTCCAGTCTACCCGAGCTTCTTGCAGAGCGACTAGTACAATCTTGCGGTTTTGCGGTAGATTCCTGGGGTCATCAAGTAGCGCCGCTTAAAATGCCTGGTAAAATGAGTTTGATCAAAAAAGCCGGTTTCATGGGCCACATAGCTCACGTCGAAGCCTTGCGCCAGCAACGTTTTGGCACGCGCCAGGCGCAGTTGCATCTGATAGGCATGGGGAGGCAAACCAACAGCCTGGCGGAAGATCCGCGAGAGGTGAAAGGGACTCAGGTGAGTCTCTTTAGCCAGCTCTTGCAGCGCAATCTCCTCAGTGTAGTGCGCTTGCAGGTACTCTTTTGTACATCTGACGGCCGGGTGTTCCCTGCCCAGTTGAGGCAATGCTTCCGCGTTTTCGGCATGGGAAAGCAGCAACGGAGCAAACAGGTGCAACAGCATCTCCTCCTGTTGCAGACGAGAAACAGGAGCCAGCGATCCTCTTGCCAGGTCGCGCATAGCCCGGCTCAAAGACGGATCAAAGAAGGGGTGGCTGGGGAAATGGGGCAAGGACTGCTCCCTGTGGAACAGCTCGGTGGCGAGCCGTTGCAGCCAGGCCGGATCAATAAAGAGGCCATGGAAGGTGCAATCTTTGGAATGGCAGGTCCAGCTTTCTCCAGGCTCGATCACCAGAAGCGTCCCATCACCATCCTGATGATTGACACGAGTGTTTCGATACTGGTGGTGGGCTGCACCTGACTGCATGCAGATAAGCAGATACTCCTGAGTAAAACGCTGGCAAGAGGGGATAGAGACGGCACCGGCTTGGAAGAGTTCGAGCGGCTTGAGCCGCCAGGGTCGCCACGCCGTGATGCTGCCCTTGTGCACCTCACGCCCTTCTCTCGCTTCAAGCGGTCTCATCGACGCGTTGCTCCCTTCCCAGGTTTCTGGACAGGTATACTCATACTCAGCTCCTTCTTGCCAATAAAAAGAGGGTATGCCTTTGCGAACAGCGTCATTATAGAAGGAAAGGCGACATGCTGCTATGAAGTGTCTCACAGTTGTGGGAGAAGGCACTCCACGGAGACCCTCGCCTTCCCTCTACGATCCATCGCTCATTCCAAATAGCCGAGTATGCAAAGGCTACGAAGGCCATCTCTTGAGATGGTTTTGGTCTCGCATGCTAGATGTGCTATAATAAAACAATATGAACTAGCTTGCATAGAGGAATAGATCGTTGACACGTTCATCATCTGATACTTCTGCTGCTGGCACCCCACCATTGGAGACGGTGCAAGGGATTGTAGAGCGAGTGACATTCCACGCTGAAGATTCCGGGTACACGGTGGCACGTCTCAAGGCTGCCGGCATGCGGGATCTGGTCACTATCGTTGGGCGCTTCCCCGATATTCATGCTGGTCAAACGTTGCGCCTGCAAGGGTACTGGCGCGATCATCCCAAATACGGTCAACAGTTGCAGGTCGTGCGCTCCCAGGAGACCAAACCCGCCACGCTCACTGGTCTGGAAAAATATCTGGGCAGCGGCATGATTAAGGGCATCGGACCCGTGACGGCAAAACGCATCGTGGCCTGCTTTGGCCTGGAGACGCTCGACATCATCGAGCAGCAGAGCCAGCGCTTGCAGGAAGTACCCGGCATCGGTCCGGCACGCGTCGCAATCATAGCCCGGGCGTGGGAGGCTCAGAAAGCAATAAAAGAGGTCATGCTCTTTTTACAGGGGCATGGCGTCTCGACAACATACGCGGTCAAGATCTACAAACACTATGGCGACAAGGCAATTGAGGTCGTCTCGGAGAACCCCTATCAGCTTGCCACCGATATTTATGGCATCGGCTTTATCACCGCCGACACCATCGCCCGCAACCTCGGCATCGCCCCCGATTCCGATTTTCGCTACACTGCCGGGCTGCTCCATCTCCTGAGCCAAGCGTCGGAGGATGGACATTGCTTTTTGCCACGCACGGAGTTGATCGAGCGAGCGGTACAACAGCTCTCCCTGCCTGAATATCCAGTCGATCCCGAGCGCATCAACGGTCTGCTCAACAAGATGGCGGAGGCGCAACAACTGGTGATCGAGCCGGTTGACGATGGGCAAGAGAACTGCTATGCACCCGCCTTTTACCATACCGAAGTCGCGCTTGCCCGCCGCCTGACCAACCTTGCCCGGCATCCCGTCGAGATCGATGCGGCACGTGTGCAGCGCTGGATCGATGGCTATACGCAGAAAAAGGGGATCGTGCTTTCTGACGAGCAGCGCAAGGCGGTGGAGCAGGCGGCCTCTTCGCGCTTGCTGATTCTTACGGGTGGTCCGGGCTGTGGCAAGACCTTTACGACCCGTACGATTGTTGCGCTCTGGAAGGCGATGGGCAAATCGATCATGCTGGCCGCACCGACTGGACGAGCAGCGCAACGATTGGCAGAGATGACCGGGCACGAGGCCCGCACGATTCACCGCCTGCTCGCCTTCGATCCAAGTACCATGCAGTTTCGTTACCGCGAAGACAACCCACTAGAGGCCGAGGCGCTGGTGATCGACGAGACCTCGATGCTTGATCTCTTTCTCGCTCACTCCCTCTTTAAAGCGATCCCGCCAGATGCTCAGGTCTTGCTCGTCGGCGACGTGGACCAGTTGCCCAGTGTCGGACCCGGCATGGTCCTGCGCGACATTATCGAGAGCGAGCAGGTTCCCGTCGCCCACCTCACCGAGGTTTTTCGACAGGCGGCGACCAGCCATATCGTGACCAACGCTCACCGCATCAATCGCGGCCAGTTTCCGCAATTGACCCCGACAACTAAGTTTAACGCGTCCGATTGTCTCTGGCTTGAAGCGCCCGAACCGGCGTTGGGAGCGGAGGGCATTCGCCATCTGGTTTGCGAGTTTCTGCCCACACGCGGCATTGATCCGGTTCAGCAGGTACAGGTGCTTTGTCCCACCACGCGTGGCGAGGCTGGAACGCGCGCCCTCAATACGTTATTGCAGCAAGCGCTCAATCCTCCGCGATCCGACAAAGTGGAGCTACAGCGCGGAGGCGGGGTTATGCGAGTCGGTGATCGGGTTATTCAGCAGGTCAACGACTACCAGCGCGAGGTCTTCAATGGCGATCTGGGAACAATTGTGACCATCGATCTGGAGGAACAGGAGGTCACGGTTCGTTTCGCCGAGCGCACTGTCACATATGACTACGCCGATCTTTCGGAACTGGCGCTGGCCTGGGCGATCACTATTCATAAGGCGCAGGGCAGCGAGTATCCGGTGGTGCTACTCCCCATCTTCACTCAGCACTATATTCTGCTCTCGCGCAACCTGCTCTATACAGGCCTGACGCGTGCCAAGAAGCGAGCGATTCTGGTTGGGCCAACAAAGGCCATCGGTATGGCTATCTCACGCGTCATGGATAACGAACGCTACACAGCCCTCGCCGCTCGTCTGCGCGCCTGAGAGCTAGTGCCACGTATGAGCATCTTTGAGGATCGCGAAGATCATATGATATACGCGTGTCGCGATCTGCTCTGGCGTGTACGGCCTGCCCTGCTCCAGCCACCAGCGAATCGCATCGACAACCAGCCCGGCGATCAGGTCCGTGAGAAAACTGCGCTGCATGCTGCTGAAGTTTTTATCGGCGTATGCTATCAGCGCACGTTCGTTGAGTTTTTCGGCGATTGATGTGCGCATCTTCGCCACAAACCATGAACTGCCCTTTTTCCCCAGGAGCATGCAATAGAAGCGCTCATTTTCCTCGATATGCTCAAAGAAACTGACCCAGCGCGGCGGCGTTGGTGAGTGCTGCGGATCGTAGCGCGTGATGAGATCGTGCGGGGAGAGCCGAGATTGCGGGTTAAGGTCTGCATCTCCTCCTCAAATATCTGCTCGATCAGATCGTATTTATCCTGATAATAGCGGTAAAACGCGGCCCGGCTCACCATCGCGCGAGCGGCAATCTCGCCAACGGTGAGGGCATCGAATCCACGCTCTTCTATTAAGGCCATCAAAGCATCACGCAGGAGCTTACGAGTCCGCCTCGCACGCAGATCGCCAGAGTTTTGAGACATGCTTTGCTCCTGCTATAAAAACTCATTCCCCAACCTGTAACGTTCCCCCATGTCGTACGGGAAGGGTCTTCTCCTGGGTGCGCATCCCGTCTATGGCAGGGGCGATGGCTTGTCCTCGCCCGGCTCCACTCCCCCACGATAAATCGCGCGACTACGACACGGGGATCACCAGATTCACTTATTCTTCCAGTACAACGGAAATCGAGTATCCATCGATACCATTATTCATATCGTCGTGGGAGAGCGCGACGCTGACGAGGCGGGGATGCTCTAGAATTATGCGCGTGTAGGCGGCAACCCCGGCTGCGCTCTCGTTGGGTGGCGGTGTCTGAAATGCCTGTCCTCCGCGCACGATATTATCGGCGATGATGAGCGATCCCGCCCGGCTCAGGCGCAGCGCCCAATCGAGATATTGCGGATTGTGTACCTTATCGGCGTCGATAAAGATCAAGTCGAAAGGGGCTTCGGCAACGAGCGCTGGCAATAGATCGAGGGCCGCGCCGATACGAATCTCGACGCGGTCACTGATACCAGCTTCGGCAAAAGTCGTTCGGGCCGTCTCTGCATAATCAGGCTGGGCCTCCAGCGTAATCAGTTTGCCACCGGAGGTGAGGCCACGTGCCAGCCAGACGCCGGAATAGCCGGTCATTGTGCCGATTTCTAGAATTTTGCGTGCTCCACAGGTCAGGGCAAGCACCTGGAACAGCTTGCCCTGTAAGGGCGTAATCTGCCCGCTGTGATGATATTGCTCCTGCGTTCGCGTAATGTTGTTGCGCAACGCCTCGTCTTCTGGTGCAAAACGACTCTCCAATTCACGCATGATAGCAGCGCGTGCTTGCTCATCACCGGGTAATGCTAAACTCATGAATCCTCTCTTTAATGACATAAGACAAACGCTTGCACGTCGTAATTATTGGGGCATCCGGTAAATATGCCGGGAAGAGAGGAGTCCTCCCACACCCGTAGCGACAAGGGGTGTGTGGTGGGGTCGCGGGGGCCTTGCGCTTGTCGCTCTCGCCACCAGAGCCAGGGAGGGCGACAAGCGCAAGGCCCCCGCCAAGACCCTCCAACCGCCCCTTGTCGCTACGGGAAACCCAACATGCTTTGTTCCCTTACCATTCCCCCTTCAATTGCCCGGATGCCCCAATTATAAAAATCACATGTATTGTATCACGAGATTGTGGCGATGCGTGCGAAGGGACGGTAGCCAGCTGCTTTTGCCAGATGGAGGGAGGCGGTATTGGTGGCCAGCGCGCTATACAGCGGGACCAGCCCCTCGCGCCTGACCAGATCAGCCCAGACCAGCGTTGCGGCCAGCGCGAATCCCCGGCGACGAGCCTCTACATGCGTCTCAATGCCAAGCTCACAGGCTTCTGTGGTGCGACGAGAGCTATGGGCCAGACAGAGCAAGCGTCCCTCGTGAAGAGCGCCAACGAACGGCTCCTGCTCTGGCTGAAAATCGTCGTCGGGCGCGTCGGGATAAAACAGATGGAGCAGCGGATGCTCAGAGGGAAGGAGAGGGCGCGCGATGCGTTGGGCCGCCTCCAACGTGATGTGCGGCGTTGCGGTCTGGACCAGCGCCACTTCGCGGTGTACGCCGGGCTGAGGCACATGCTGTGAAGTGAGCGCCTCGTCGATCTGTAGGCGCAGGATTTCACGTTCGGGCAGGGCAATATCGGGCCGCCAGATGGAGACGCGCTCCCCGGCCACTTCCGTCACCAGCAGCTTCCAGGGCGGTTGCACGCCGTCGCGCGCTAGCTCAAGATCATGGGTGAACCGAACATACCAGACGGCCTCGACGTGTAAGCGTAATAATGCAAGAGGTGAGAACATAACAATCCTTTCTGAAATAGAGGTGTCCCGTGAAAAAAGCCAGAAAAACTCCTGGAATACGTGATTTTTTCCATCAAAGACCTCCAATCAGATGAATTGTTAGAGCAATACACTGCTCTGTTTATCATACATGGTTCCTTATCAGATAGCAAGCCTATCCTGTCAGGCTTCAGAACGCGACAAGGAAGGACCGGCAGCACCCTGGAAATCTTCCCGTATCTTGAGATACCAGGTGCTATTGCTCCAGCGTTGAACGTTCTAAAGCTTCAGCAAGTAGCCTCTCTTCTTCTGCCTGTAGGAACGCTTGTGTGGTTTGCCACTCTTCTTCTGCCCGTCGGCTCGCTTCCATGATTGCCCTTCCAGAAGTTGCCGGGTTCGGTTTCCATGCTCCTGGCTCAATCTCCGGCCCCATTCCCCAATAATGTCCACGACGGTCCAGATAGATATTGATCGGTTCTTTTCCTTCTCTAACTACCTGATGGTCATCACCTTCTATGCCATGACTATAATGTATAATAAGACCTCTATTTTCCCCGATATATTTGGACATCTTGTCCAGGATTGCCTCTCCAAGTGTACTGAGATCTAGCGGTTTGCCAGGCATCACAGCTTCAGGTGGCAATTTGGAATCTTTTATCAAGTCCGATCTCACTTTTTTCGTTGTCTCTACTCCCTTCTGAATGGACAGATCAGGCTTGTCCGATATCAGGATAGCATGAATGCCACAATTGCTTCGTTCGTTTGTAGTGGCAAGAAGCTTTCGGTTATGAAATTCCTCGGGAACATATTCTGCTACTTCCCCTTCCCTTCTTATTAATTTTGCCTCTTTTTCTTTACTTCTACCAAAACCTTCTCGAAGGCCACCTGTACGACTTGACTCAGCTCTATATTGACCCAGTCCAGGGTCGTGCATTGGCATCCACTTTTCTTCCTTCTGTCCTCCTTTTTTGCCTTTATCGCCTTCTTTGGAGGGATCAGATTCCCTTGGAGTAAAGTGCTCTTTAAAGAATTTTTTCACGCTTCCATCCTTTTAAACGCTTAAAATGTTTTCTACGTAACTGATAAGATAGCAATTATATCATAGGGTCACAGCGATACATTGTAGAAGGGATCGAGGGACGATATAAAGGATGAGCTTTAAGAGACATGGAAGTTGAGATAAGCGTAGAAAATGGGGGTAGGAAATTATCGCCAAAAAAAGATATAATGGTAATGCAGCCATATACGTACTTTCAAGTAATAGCAAGTGGGGTGATTGGCGGCTGTATAGGATGTGTCGTTTCTGTAGCCGTTCCTCGTAATAGTGTCATTCCAATTGTACACTGCTGTACTGGTTATGAGAGGAAATTCACTGATGAGTGTATTTACTCTGCTAGGATCGCTCAACCGCGATCAGCGCAACACCTTTCTTGCCAGCTTCCTGGGCTGGACGCTGGACGCCTTCGACTTCTTCCTCGTCTCCTTTGTCACGTTGCGGATCGCGGGCGAATTCAAGGTGGCTCTTTCCGCCGTTGTCTTTACCACAGCATTAACGTTGATGCTCCGTCCCGTAGGCGCTCTCATTTTCGGTATTCTTGCAGACCGTTTTGGTCGCCGCATTCCACTGATGGTCGATATCATCTGCTATTCGATCATTGAACTATTGACGGCCTTTTCGCCTAATTATGTCGTCTTTTTAATCCTACGTGTATTGTTCGGTATTGCAATGGGTGGCGAATGGGGACTGGGTTCCTCGCTGGCGATGGAAGCGCTGCCTGCCCGTGCGCGTGGCCTCTTCTCCGGCATTCTTCAGCAGGGTTATGCCTGTGGTTATCTCTTAGGCGCAATCGTGTATTATCTGGTCTTCACCATCTTTCCGTCTGTTGGCTGGCGCGCTATGTTTATCGTCGGCGTGCTGCCCGCGCTCCTGGTCGTCTTTATCCGTACAAAGGTGCCAGAATCGCCGGTCTGGACGCAACGCCAGGAGACGCTGCGCGCTCAACAAGGTAGCGCGTGGTCGGGGATGGTCGAGGCCATCAAGAACCACTGGGTGCTCTTTATCTATGTGATCCTGTTGATGACAGCATTTAACAGCCTGTCACACGGTACACAGGATAACCTACCAAACTTCCTGCAAGCACAATTGAAGCTGGGCGTTGCTTCAACCTCGACCATTACGGTCATCTCGAATATTGGTGCCATCATTGGCGGCACGTTGTTTGGCTACTACTCGCAGCAGTGGGGACGCCGACGCGCGATCATCATCGCCTGCGTGCTGGGCCTGATCATGATACCGCTCTGGGTCGGCTTTATCAGGATTCCGGGCCTCAATCTGCTGGCTTCAATCGCAACTGGTGCCTTCTTGCTGCAATTTATGGTTCAGGGAGCCTGGGGCGTGATCCCGGCCCATCTTAACGAACTCTCGCCCACCGACGTACGCGGCACCTTCCCCGGGTTTGCATACCAACTCGGCAATCTGTTTGCTGCACAGATCGTCTTCTTAGAGGCGGTAATGGCAGAAAACTTTGGCACGAAGGGGACGCCCGATTTCGCAATCGCGCTGGCGATCTTCTCGCTGGGCGCGTTCATTGCAGTCATCATCTTCACCGCCATTGGTCGCGAGGCCCGACATGTCGAGTTTATCGCCAGCGGTGAGCAAGAGCCAGTGCTCGAAGGCTCATCATCTTCGACGCTGGGTGATGCCATCTCTTAGGCCGTTTCTTCTCCGATTCCGATGAGATACAAGGGAGAGGAGCATGCGCTTCTCTCCCTTGTTTGTGCTTCAAATGGCAAGCACAATCTTTCCCCGCACATGGCCGGCTGCGCTACGCTCATGTGCCCTCGCAGCCTCTGCCAGTGGCACAACTGTATCGATGGCGACCCTCACCTGACCAGCATCGATCAGTTTGCCAATCTCCACAAGTTGTGCGCCGCTGGAACGTACCTGCATAACAGGGCCAATCGTCGTCACTATCGAGACGCCAGCCTGTGCCACTCGCTCAGGGGAAAACTGGTTTGCGGAGATCGGTATCAACGTGCCGCCCGGCTTGAGGACGGAAAGCAGGGGATCACCATTCATGCCACCAGCGGTATCAACCACAAGGTCAACGTCGTGAACCGCGCCTTCTGGCGAAGTGCTTGTGTAGTCGATAAACTGATCCACTCCTAACTCGTGCAAAAAGGCCGCATGCCGTCCCGAAGCTACTCCGATGACTCGCGCCCCCTTGCTTTTCGCCAGTTGGACCGCGAAATGACCAACTCCACCAGCTGCCCCGGTAATCAGGACCGTCTGACCTGCCTCCATTCTGCCATGCACAAACAGTCCTTGCCAGGCCGTCAGCGCCGCCATCGGAACCGCCGCCGCCTGAATATGATCGATGCTCGTCGGCTTGAGGGCGAGGTCCGCAACTGGTCCGGTGGTATATTCTGCATATGTGCCAGCTGAGGGCGAGGGGAAGCGCAGCAGACCATACACAGCGTCGCCCTGTTGAAATGCAGTCACATCCGGTCCTACCTCCTCAATGATGCCAGAGACATCCCACCCTGGAATAAAAGGGAGAGGAACCTCTCGTACGCGCCTCGTCAGCCCCGATACGGCCTTCCACTCAGCTGGATTCACTCCCGCCGCCTGCACACGAATGAGCACCTCACCAACTCCTGCTGTGGGACGTGGTACGTCCTGATACGTCAACACCTCCGGGCCTCCGAACGTGTGGACCTGTATAGCTTTCATTTTGATCTCCTTCTCATCAAAGCGAACCAACAAGGTGTAGCAGACGTTGGCGCTCCTGCACTTCGTCTACAATAGGAATGAGTTGCAGTTGAATTTCATCCAGGCCGCTTGCCAGCAATTCCAGCACACGACGGCGCACGCTCGCTTCGTCGCCATAGATCACCAGCGAACGTGCCAGCGCGTTGATCGACGCCTCATCACCGTTCGCCGCGCCCGCAAAACCAGCCCGGGCAAACATATGCGCATATACACCCACACGACCGTACATTTGCACTCGGCTGCGAGCTGCTGCCAGCACCGCCGCTTCATCGGTGCTCAGCGCAACCAGCACATGCGCGACGAGCGGTGGCGTGGTGCGATTGCTGGCCTCGGCTCCAGCACGTATGGCAGGGAGCGCGACCTGCAAGAGATACGGAATTGGAGACATCCAGGGAAGTATACCATCAGCGATCTCTCCCGCGAGCCGGAACGACTTTGGGCCGAGCGCCGAGATGAGCAGTGGAACCTGAGCAACATGCGGCATAGGGAGCGCTATATTGAAGAATTGGCCCTGATAGCTTGTGTTGCCCCCCCATAAGATGCTGCGCAGCGCCTGTACATAGTCTTTGAGATAGGACAGAGGCGAGGTGATCGCCAGACCATACCAGTCCTCTATAGCGATGCGGCCACCGGGACCGATTCCCAGGCGCAGACGTCCCGGAGCCACATCTTGCAACGCCAGGGCTTGCCGTGCCATTATCAGCGGATGGCGCGGATAGGTAGAAACAATCGCGGTGCCAAGCCTGATGCGCTCAGTCTGCGCTGCGGCGATGGCAAAGAGCGTCAACGTATCGGCGTGATACGCGTCTCCCATCCAGATCTGTTGCACACCAGCTTGCTCGGCTTCGCGTATGCGCGCAAGGGCTTCCTCAGTTGTGGTGGGGGAGAGCGTCACTCCTACACGATCACGAATCGACCGCTCTACTGAAATATCCTGTTTTTGCTGCATAAGCTTTTATATACCTCTTTTTCACAATAAAAGATATCGGGATGATCCCCTCAGGCAACCTATCGCGTTCTTTTACTGCAATCTATATAAGTGCAGTATAATGGTAAACTGTGATAATGTCAAGCACAGTTTTTAATGATTGGCGCATTCGGCAAACAGAGCGGTCAACGTTACCCGGATATGGCAGGGACGATGGCTTGTCCTCGCCCGGCTCCCCAAGGGTCAAGGGCGAGGACAAGCCATCGTCCCTGCCATATCCGATCCGACCTCCGAGGATTTTATGGATGCGCCAATTGTACAAGTTAGGTGTAATCTTTAATTCATATTGAGAGGGTTGGGGGTCTTTTCCATCAGCGAGGCGATTGTATAGCGCTCTAAGAGGGCGAGGAAGGAGTGCTCAATCTCGCAGGTAATCTCACTGAATGCTTGCTGAACCCGAGCATTGCTGCTGATATCTCTGCTGGCGCTTCCCTCCACCTGGCACACGCCTCTGGTCGCGCGGTAGACATCGGCCAGCGTGATGCTCTCGGGAGGTCGGGCGAGCCGGTAGCCGCCATCTCTACCCTCGCGGGCCTCCACGATCTGCGCCTGGACAAGCGAGACCATCACACGCCGCAAAAAGGTGGCGTGTGCTTTGAGTTCCTGGGCGATGGTGGCGCTTTTGCAGAGTCCATCGGTTTCGGCAAGCAGCACCAGCGATTGTACCGCAATGCGAAACCAGCCGGTGTTGGCGAGCAGATGAGAATCCATAGGTTATTCCTCCGTCCTAATTGTAATCAAAATAAGTGCAGTTTGCAAGCGGACAGTGCTGCCTCGTGTTGTGTCACATATTTTACATGTAGATAGATGGTCAGTGTTTGTAGAGTCATCAACAAGTGAAATACAATCAAAAAAGTCCTATAGGATAGATGATACAATGAGAGGACAGGAAGAACCCATGAAACCATCTCGCGAAACTCTTTTGATTGTACTTAGTGGCCCTCTTAGGGCAATATCAAATCATGCAGAAAGGAATAATGCTTTCTCTGTACTAATGGCGGCCCGACAATCAGAGAAAGTTTTAACGTGTGATTGCAAATGGATATAGACGTTCTTATTCCTAGAAGTGTTTTACGGTATGTATAAGTGCTTTATGGAGTCGTCCATCTTTAACCCATAAATGGTTGATGTGCGACAAAATGGTATTATAATTTCTGTATATTCTGTTTTTTACAAGTATCTCCTCTCAAAATGGATTTTGATGATGGATGGTAAACTCCATTATGCGCACAGGGCTTTCCAATTCTCCCATCTAGCGGGAGTGCAGAGGGCGGCAGCCCTTTGCCGGGGTGCGGGGTGTCCCCGCAAAAACCTTTTTTCTTCTCTTTTGCGCGCCGCCTGCGGCGGCGCGCGAAGGAGGGAAGGAAACTGGGGACGCCCCAGGCCCCGGCAGGGAGACCCCTGCACCCCTTTGAGCGGAGAACTGGAAAGCCCTGATTATGCGCAGTCCCTCCATTTACCCGCGCGTTCGTCTCTGCTACAATACAAATAGCTTGCGTAAGGAGGGTTCTGGTGCGTCCATTGCCGACTGGTACGGTGACATTGCTTTTCACGGACATCGAAGGATCGACCCGGCTGCTACGGCGACTGGGGCCGCGCTATGCCGAAGTGCTGGCCGAGTGTCGCGCGCTTTTGCGAGCGGCTTTTGCACAATGGCGGGGTCATGAGGTTGATACACAGGGAGATGCGTTTTTTGTCGCTTTTACCCGCGCCATCGATGCGGTTTCAGCGGCCCTCACCATACAACGCACGCTGCATGCGCATCAGTGGCTGGATGATGCGAAGGTGCGGGTGCGCATCGGGGTGCATACTGGAGAGCCACAGTCCACAGATGAAGGCTATATTGGCATGGATGTGCATCGAGCGGCTCGCATCATGAGCGTGGCACATGGCGGGCAAGTGCTGCTCTCGCGCACAACCAGCGATCTTATTAAGGATGAGATGCCCGACGCCGTGACGCTGCGGGATATGGGAGAGCATCACCTCAAAGATATCGCCGGGCCGACGCAGTTGTTTCAGCTAGAGATCCCGGGAATCCCAATCGACTTCCCGCAGTTGCTGACCGCGCAACCCCAACGACTTCTGCATCATTTCCCATCTCAACTCACGCCGTTTATTGGTCGCGAACAGGAGCGCAAGAAGATCGGAGAGCTGGTGAGCCGCGTCGATGCGCGGCTCATTACGCTGGTCGGGGCCGCTGGTGTTGGGAAGACGCGCCTGGCCGTGCAGGTAGCAAGCGAGTTGTTCGCACACTTTCCAGGTGGCCTCTTTTTCGTGGCGCTGGCACAGGTGAATGATGCCGGTGGCGTCCTGCCTGCCATTGCTCAGGCGCTCGATCTTCAGGAAGAGCAGGGACGCCCACTGCTCGACTGCCTGCAACAGGCACTTCATCTTCGGCGCACGCTGCTGTTGCTGGACAACTTTGAGCAGGTGCGCAATGCCAGCCTCGACATTATTCGTTTGCTCGCTGCCTGTCCGCTCATGAAAGTATTGATTACGAGCCGCGAAGTCTTGCATGTGCAAGCCGAGCAGGTCTTTGACGTGTCGCCGCTCTCGCTGCCCGCCGCTACCCATTCCCAGGAGCCTGCGGCCCTGTTGCAATGTGAAGCCATCGCGCTCTTTGTGCAGCGCGCTCAGGCCGTCAAGCCCGGCTTTCAGTTGACAGCGCTCAACGCGGCGGCTGTGATGAATATCTGCACCCGCCTCGACGGATTGCCGCTGGCGATAGAACTGGCGGCGTCGCGCGTGCGTTATTTTCCTCCCCAGGCGCTCCTGACGCGGCTGGAACATGGTCTGGGCATACTCAGCGGCAATGCCCACGATATTCCAGAGCGCCAGCAAACGTTACAGCGGGCGCTGGCGTGGAGCTATGAATTGCTGGATGCCAGGGAGCAGGAGGTGTTTCGGCGGCTCTCCGTCTTCGTCCAGGGCGGAACACTGGCTGCAATCGAACAGGTGTGCAGCGCCGCCGGATCTATCCCGCTTGAGATGCTGGCTGTGCTTGAGGCGCTCGTTGACAAAAGTTTGTTGCTGCAACAGGTACAATCTGACGGAGAGATGCGCTTCTGGATGTTACGAACGTTGCGCGAATACGGGTTGGAATGCCTGGAACTAGCGAATGAGGGAGAGGTGACGCGCACCGCCCATGCTCGCTACTATCTGGCCTGGATTGAGCAGACGACCTCGCACTCGTTTTCTGCCGAACGCATGGGGGGGCTGCATCTCGTCGATCAGGAGTACGACAACCTGCGCGCCGCTCTGGAGTGGCTGCTGCAATATGCGGAGGCCGGTCAGCAAGAACTGGCGGAGGAGGCGCTGCGCTTTTGCATCGCCCTGTGTCTCTATTGGGAGATTCGCGGCTATTTTAACGAAGGGCTGACGCTATTTAAGCGGGCACTGGCCGTGGGAACAGAGGCGAAAGCCTCGATTCTGGCCGAGGCGCTCTATATGGCCGGTTTTATGACGCTTGTACAGGAGGGCAGCGAGCCAGCCGAAGCATTGCTGAGCAGAAGTCAGCAGCTCTTTCAGGCAAATGGCGATAAGCTGGGGATGGCGAACATTCTGCGCATGCAGGGCGCTCTCAGTAGCATGCGTGGCAGATATAAGATTGCTCGTCAGTTATTGGAGAACGCGCTGCGTCTGTATGAAGAGCAAGAGAATAAAAAACGTGTTATGAATGCCCGCGAAGATCTTGCGCAAATCGCCCTTGCGCAGTGCAATTACGAGCAGGCACGCATGTTGCTGGAGGAAAATCTGGCTGAATATCAGTGGCAAGAAGAACATTATTTTACCGCTTATTGCTTCTATGATCTGGCATGCGTCTATTTCTTTTCACAACATGATCTCGTAGAGGCCCAGAAGTTGGCGGAGAGGAGCCTCACCCTCTTCAAAGCGCACGGCGACAGGCGTTTCATGGCCTTCGTCTTCTGTTTGCTAGGACAAATCCATATCGCTCAGGGTCAGGAGAGCGAGGCGCGTTCGTTGCTTGAAGAGAGCCTGCTGACCTTTAAGTCTATCGAGGATCGTTCGGGCACCGTCGAGGCGCTGCTCGCCCACGCGCGTCTCATGATGCGGCAGGGCAGCTATCAGGAGGCGCAAACCGATTACAGCGAGGGTTGCAAATTAGTGCGCGCGCTTGGCGAGAAAAGGTTGGCGGCTGAATGTCTGGAAGGGATTGGTGAGGTGCTGGTGAAGCTGGGCAAGCCCGAAGAGGCCGCGCAGGTCTGGGGGACAGCGGCAGAGATTCGCGCAACCATCGTGGCCCCCATGCATCGCATCTATCGTCCCTTCTATCGCGAATCAGTCTCGGCGGCGCGGCTCTGGCTGGGCGACGAAGCGTTTCAACGTGCCTGGGCAACTGGACGGCGGTTGCCGTTGGAACATGTGCTGATGCGTCTGGTAGAGGCGTGAGACGGATATCACCGCCTGCTCTCTCCTTGAGTTTCCCCTCGTTTCTATTGTAGACTATATTCTTGTAGATCTATTTACTCTTACATGGGATGCACATGACGTGTTCCAGTTGATATCACAACGGGAAGTGAGAAGAGAAGCGTGAAAGACCCTTTCAATATTGCTATTATCGGGTGCGGAAATATTGCTGGCGGGTATGCGAAGACCTTGCAACCCTACAGTCATATTCGCTTGCGTGGTGCCACCGATATTGACATCAAGCGAGCGGAGGACTATGTGGCGGCGTATGGCGGTCGGGTCTACCCGACACTTGAGGCGTTGCTGGCCGATGAAGAGGTTGATCTTGTCGTCAACCTGTCAATCCATCATGCGCATTTCGTGGTGATCCGGCAATGTCTCAATGCTGGCAAAGATGTCTATAGCGAAAAGCCGCTCTCGTTGACCTCTGAGGAGGCGCAAAGTCTGGTTGCTCTGGCACAGAAGCAAGGCAGGCGCTTGAGTTGCGCGCCGAGTACCATTCTGGGCGAGGCGCAGCAAACGGCGTGGAAGACAATTCGCGAGGGCAAGCTTGGCACGGTACGTGTGGCTTATGCTGAGGTCAACTGGGGGCGTATCGAATCCTGGCATCCCGCGCCCGGCCCATTTTACGCGGTGGGAGCGCTCTTTGACGTTGGCGTCTATCCGCTCACCATTCTCACCACTATCTTTGGTCCGGCGCGGCGCGTCACCGGCTTTGGCAAAGTGCTTTATCCCGACCGCGTGACGAAAGAGGGCGTCCCCTTCCATATTGACACGCCTGATTTTGTCGTTGCAGCCGTCGAGTTTGCCAATGGAGCGGTTGCGCGCCTGACCACCAATTTCTATGTCGGTCACCATAGCAAGCAGCGCGGCATCGAATTTCACGGCGATCTCGGCTCGCTCTATTTAAACGATTGGCAGAACTTTGACGGCAAGGTCGAGTTTGCCGAGTTCAACAAGCCGTATGAGGTGGTTCCATATGTGAAGGAGCCGTATCATGGCGCAGAATGGAGTCGTGGCCTGGTAGAGATGATAGCGGCCATCAACGAAGATCGGCCTGCACGCATTACTGGTGTGCAGGCCGCGCATGTGGTTGATATCCTCTGTGCTGTGCAAAACTCCTTTGAGCAAGGTAAGCCGGTCGAACTCGCTTCAACATTCCCTCAACCGGAACCGATGGAGTGGGCGCGTTAGGATACATAAATAGGAGGAGCAGCAGCGGCGCATCTATCGCTGCTGCTGCTCTTTTTTGCTGGCTATGATTGACGACGGGTGAGTAGGATCACCGGGATCTGGCGCGAGGTCTTCGCCTGATGATCGTCGATGAAAGGGAACGAGGCCAGCGCCTTTGCCCAGAGCTGCTCTCGTTCAGCGCCCTCTACGACACGGGCAGTGGCTTGAAAGGTCTCGCCGCCAAGCTCAACCGTGACCTCGGGATGGGCAACGAGATTGTGATACCAGGCAGGATGACGCGACGCGCCCATATCGGAGGCGAAGATAAGCAGGCGATCGCCATCGGTCAGATAACCCAGCGGTGCGACGCGGGGCTGCCCGCTTTTCGCTCCAATGGTCGTGAGCAGGAGTATGGGCATATGCTCTAAACGGCCCCCAGGCTTTCCTCCGCTCGCACGGAACTCCTCGATCACGCTACGATTATAAATAATTTGACCTGTCATGGTTTCTCCTGACTACAGGTGCATCCACGAAATCCTCCCGGGGAAGGCCGAATATGGCAGGGGCGATGGCTTGTCCTCGCCCGGTGGCCGCATCGCGTGTGTGCAGGTGGGCGAGGGCAAGCCATCGCCCCTGCCATATTCGTGTGACGTTTCCCGCCTTATTTGTCGGATGCACCAAATATATATTTTGTTAAGAAAGCAGGTTATGCCCTTATTCTTTTGCTGGCTTCTGTCCCCACGCACTCAAGAAATACCAGAGGCCACGAAAATCTTCTGAAAGCATTTCAATCTGGAATTGCTCATAGAGCGCATCTATCTCTTCATTTGTAGTAACGCCCATTTTGAGCAGGAAAGGTTTCATCAGCAGCCAACCGGTACGAAAATTGCTATAGTTGGCGTGGTAAGCAGTGGTGCCCGACGAATAATTCAGGACGTGTGGCTGCTCGATCACGCCCAGGCAACCGGCCCTCTGGAGCAAGATAGACAACATGGGAGTAATGCCAATATTGCTCGATTCGCGCCCGGCCCCGAAGCCTTTCCCCGCTCGATAACATGCCTGCGCCGCGAGTGTGGTGAGGCGTTCGAGGGCACGACTATTGGTAACGCCTGTTGCGGCCACGTCCGAATCGGTCAGACGAACCATGCCGCCCGGTTTGGTGACGCGCACCATCTCTTGAAGCACCTGCGGCCACTGTTCACGCGAAAGGAAACCAACCATGAAGCGCGCGTTCACAAAATCGAAGGAATCGTCGGGGAATTTGAGCGGCTGTGTTACGTCCATCTCTTCAAAATAGGCGTTTTTCAAGTGCTGCACCTCCGCCTGGGCCTGCGCATATTCGATCATGGTGTGGCTGATGTCGATGCCGAAGACCTCGATTGAGGGATAGGTAAACGCGACCTGCTGCACCCAGCCGCCCGGTCCACAGGCCACGTCCAGCACACGTTGTTTGTCGATTGACTCAGGATTAGGTTTGGGATCAGGATCATAGAACTCAGGGAAGAGACCTCCCATCGCTCGCGTCGTCATATGGTCTTGATCGAGCAACCGTGCCATTTCAGCACTGCTCTCGACATCGAAAACGTATTGATTATGTATCTGATGAGGCTGTCCCATCATGTATCACCTCGCCCGCTTGCTAATATTGCTCATCCGTTTCTAAGCAGCATAACAAGCAGCGGCGGCGTTGTCAAGAAGCTAAATAGACGTTTTCAGGGCTTTCCAGTTCTCCGCTCAAAGGGGTGCAGGGTCTCCCTGCCGGGGTCTGGGGTGTCCCCAGTTTCCTTCCCTCCTTCGCGCGCCGCCGCAGGCGGCGCGCAAAAGAGAAGAAAAAAGGTTTTTGCGGGGACACCCCGCACCCCGGCAGAGGGCTGCCGCCCTCTGCACTCCCGCTAGATGGGAGAATTGGAAAGCCCTGTAGACGTTTTTGTGAGAATAGGTGTAGAGATATTCAATCGCTTGTGCTTGAACAGGCTTTGGAAGCGTTCTGATTCTCTGCGACGAATTTGCGACGAATTTGCGACAGATAGTAGATCCTTCTGTAGAAAATGAGATCTATAATATTTCTGGAAGAATATTGAGAAAGAAGACCGCTATGATTGAAATACCAAAGAAGCAAGCAGACACAGCGTCTTTAGGCGAGTCGCGCTGGACCTTGCGAGTCGGATATGCAGCCTGCGCCTGGGGTATATGGTTTGTCATCTTGCACGCCTATGTATTCGTTGGGGGAGGAGGATCTTTCAATGTGCAAAGTCAGTTTGCTCGCAATCCCTGGATATATGTCCTGTCCACTTCACTCTCGATCCTCTTATTTACTGCCGCTGCACTGTTTCCGCTGGCGTTGATCTGGCCGTTTCGCTGGCTAAGTCAACCGCGTATGCAGATTATCACCCTCGCGTTAGCATATATCGGGATGATTGGATTTGCCGTTTATGAACTGGTTTTCGCGCAGGAACTCGGTGCCAGCCTCTTCAGTTTCGGCGTGTGCCTCATAGGTGTGCTTGTGGCCTTTGTGCGGCCACACAACCTGAGCGTCGCACATTGGATGGTGCTGGTTGCTACCTGGACAATAGGAATTGGCATGATCCTCTATGGCAGCTCTTATGTGTGGTTTGCCTTTTTACAGTCCTCATTCGAGAAAGGGCTTGGCTACTTCTTGCTTGGGGGCGTAAATTTTACCGTTGAAGGCATCCTCTTTGTGGCAATTGCCTATCTGACAAGCCAACGTGGACGTATCAGATTGTGATCCAGTTGTGTCAGTAGTGAGACGACACGCTATTGAGGAGTGGAGGCAGCAAGATAGCTGGCCTGGACCGCTACGAGGAAGCGGGCTAGCGTCTCCCGATTGACTACATAGAAGACCTGCTTGCCCAGGCGATGCTCCTCGATCAATCCAGCTTCGCGCAACTCTTTGATGTGATATGAGAGCTTCGAGGTAGAGATATTGCCCAGCTTGGGCCGCACATCGACATAAGGACAAATGGCATGAGGGAGCGCTGGATGCGGATGCGATATACACGTCTCGTCCCGCCCCCGTGCCAGGATATCAAGAATCTGCAAACGAATCGGATCGCTCAATGCGCCCGCCACCTGCACCAGCATTTGTTTCTCTTCCATACGATTCAGTATAGCATATTTTTCTTGACATTGCAAAAAAAACTGGATTATAATACCCTCACAATCCAATAAAATTTGGAAGGAGAATTTAATATGAACAGATTTAAAGGTAAGGTTGTGCTGGTGACAGGTGGAGCTACTGGCATTGGGGAGGCTGCGGCGCTGGCATTTGCGCGTGAGGGAGCGAGCGTGGTGATTGCGGGACGGCGCGTGAACGAAGGCGAGAAGGCCGTTGATCGGCTCAAAGCGACGGGAGCCGAGGGATATTTTGTGCAGACCGATGTGACGAGAGAAGCGGAGGTGGAGCGACTGCTTGAGACGATCAACTCGCGCTATGGGCGACTCGATGTCGCCTTCAACAATGCCGGACATGAGGGCAAGCAGGCGGTAGTGAGCGAACTGGATGAGACTGCCTGGGACGCGGTGGTCACGGTCAATCTTAAGGGAGCGTGGTTGTGTATGAAGCACGAGATTCAGCAGATGCGCAAACAGGGAGGCGGTGCTATCGTCAATATGGCGACAAACCTTGCCTACGTTGGCAGGCCCGGCACCGGAGCGTATAGCGCCGCCAAAGCCGGAGTGCTGGCTCTGAGCAGGATTGCCGCGCTCGAAAATATCCAGGCCGGCATCCGTATTAATGCCGTGAGTCCCGGTCCGGTTGGCACGCCGATGGCCGAACGCCTGTTTGGTTCGCTGGAAAATCAGCGCAAACGGCTTGAGACTGCCTCCCCGCTTGGCCGCGCGGGAAAGCCTGAAGAGATTGCTGCCGCTGTTCTCTGGCTCAGTTCATCCGAATCCGCGTATGTCGTCGGTCAGGATATCGTGCTGGACGGCGGCATCAATATCCAGTGAAGCGGCTTCAGCGCATAGTTCCTTCGGGCCACATCAGCAAAGCTGGCCCGAATCCCTGCTCACCGTATTGTTCGGTGAACCACAGCGTCCCGTTGCTCTGCACGGTCAGCCCATCGTGAGGATGCGCGCTGGCGTCGTGAATGAGGCGAGCGTGAACCTTGCTGGTGGCGGGAATCAGGTAGCCAACGGTCGCGTTTAGCGAATCCGTGAACCAGATGCGATTCTGTCCATCGGCAGCGATGCCCGAAATATGCGTGCAGTTATATTCGCGCCGACAGGGAAGAGCAACAGAGTATTGTGTAACCTTCCCCGTCGTTGGCGAGAAGCGAGCGACGTTGCCAGAGAAGCCCTCACTTACCCAGATGTTGTTCTGCATATCGGCAGTAATCAGGTGCGGGCGAGCTTCTGCATTTGTCGTAATCACGTATTCTTTGAGTGAGACCTGGCCCGAAAGGGTGGGCGTGAAGGTGCCGATCTTGCCCTCGTCCGAGCGGTTTTCGGCGAACCAGATGCGGCCCTGATGATCCAACGTGATGCCATAGGGGCGACTGTCAGCTATCGGCAGCGGCGTTTCAGTCATGCGATGAGTACGTGTATTGAAGAACCCAATGTTATTGCCGGTTATTTCGGTAAACCAGAGGTTGCCATTGGCATCGAAGGCGAGATCGTAGGGGGCGCTACCAGGGCTGGTCCGCCATTGCTGGAAGCGTCCATCGTCCGGGTCGAATTCGGCGATGGCATCGTTGGTTGGTTCGGTAAACCAGACATCACCATCAGGCGAGACCTGAATGAAAAGGGGACCGGAATAGGCTGAGGGGCCGATCCCTTCCGGTTCCTGGTAATTGGCAATCAAGCTACCATCCGAGAGGGCATATTTGCCGATGGTTGTAGGAAAGGCCGTCTGGCAAACGGGGGACATCTCGCAACCCGGCTCTGCGACCCAGACGAAGCCGCGCTGTTCATCTAAAGCGACACCCCAGGCATTCGTTTTGGTGGCCACCCGGTTGCTCAGTTTGCTCTGCGTACGCTGTAGAAGTTCTGGCTGCTCGCTAAGGAGCCTGCGCAAAGCAAGCTTGGGAGCAGGTTGGGGCTGCATATGTTGAACTTCGCTACAGAGAAACGTGAAAAGACTGCCGAGAATAATGATCAGTAATACGAGGCTCACGCTGTTGGGCGGGTGACGTTGCAAGCTTGTTTCCTCTCTTCCATCCGATTCGGATTTACGCCTTCCATATTCATTGTAAAGGAAGAGAGGAAATTTCCCGATAACCGCCACTCCTGTCGTAGTCGAGGGGAGATCACCAGATCACACCGTTAATCGGTCGCCTTCGTGCCCCAGGCCGAACTGAGATTCCAGAAGACGTGGAAGCCAGGCAGTTGCATCTCCACCAGCATTTGTTGATAGAGATCTTGATAATCGGGGCTGCCACAGTCCCACTTATCGATTAATGGGCGCGTATTCTGAAACATATACATCGCATCTTGATAAATACTTTCACCGGCTGCTGTTCCCGCGACAAATTCCAGGTGGTATGGCCTCATTTGCACCTGCTGGCATCCGGCTTCAGTGAGCAGTTCATCCAGTCTGTGCGCCACACCCCAGCGGCGCGGATTATCGCTATAACCAGCCTTCTCACCAGCGCAGAGCAGCATGCCCAGCATCCTTTCATAGGTCGGACTACTGCTGGTCGGGCCGCCTGTCTGGTCTGAGCCGCTCTCAGTGACGCGCACAGTGCCACCCGGACGCGCCACGCGCAGAAGGTCGCGCAGAATGGACGACCACTCATTTAAATGCAGGAAGCTGGAGGCAAAGCGCATATTGACAAGATCGAACGTGTCATCTGCAAATTCAAGGGGGCGCATCGCGTCCATCACCTGAAAATCGACCTGACGCGAGAGCCGCCGGGCCTGGGTCTGAGCGCGCGCATACTCGATCATACGCCAGCTAATGTCGATGCCCGTAATCTGCATCGTAGGATAGTGAACCGCCGTTTCCAGCACCCATCCTCCCGGTCCACAGGCCACATCCAGCACGCGCTGAAACGTTTCTGGCCGCTCCAGCCCTGCCAGCACACCGTCCATACCGGCTGTAATAAACTGATCTTGCAACAGCAGGCGAATCATCTCTGCCTCATCGTGCTGGCTCTGGACAAAATAGGTGCTGGGATTATCCTTGCCGCGCGGGTCAATCGGGGTTGGCATCGCTTCTCCTCCTCTTAATGACTACTCTACGATAGATCGAGAAACGCCTCTTCAAGCTGCTGCCAGGCGCACTGTTCCGCCTGGACCCGTGAAAGCAAAGCATTTTGTTGCATGAGATGTAATACGCGCTCTTGAATGGTTGCGAGATAGGGTCGCTGCATATCGCGTGCTGGCATGCTGCGCAGGCGTATGCGGTCTGGTGGATAGAACTGGTGTGTTTCAAAGGCCAGACCAAGCAGGTGAGCGTAGATTTGCAAGATATATTGCAGGCGCGGCGAGAAGAAGTCGGGCTGTGGGCTGGATACCGTCAGACAGCCGGCCACGTGGCCGCCGCGTTGAATGGGATAGGCGGCGGCGCTCGACTTGTTCGATGGACGCAAAACTGGCAAATGCTGCTCTTCTCTCACATTTTGCACAATACCGGCCTGACACAGACTGACGCTATAGCCGGAGAGCGATTCGGCTCCCATGAAAAAGCGCGCGCCAGCTTGTAGAAATTGTTGCTGATGGGTCGTCATTTTTATAATCTCGCGCACACTCTGCACCGGCGCGTCGGGAGTGGCGGGGGGCGTACATTGCGCTACCATTATGAGCAGATCGAGATGGTTCGGGTCAATCGTTGCCTGGAGTTGCAAAAAGATGAGGTGAACAATGGAGATGAAATGGAGGTTATGAGGTGTGTTGGCGTTGGTTTCGAGCAAGCGAACCAGGAAATCGAGCGGGAGATCCTCTGCCAGCCGCCGCGTGTTGTCCAGCAGCGGGAGATGAAAGTCAGGCCGCGCTTTGTAGATCGCCATGAGCAGGCTAGATTGATGCTGGGGCAGCGCATCGAGCAGGCTGGAGAGTCGCTTGCTATCAGGTTCTTCTGTCTCTCCACTGATCCAGCGTGCCAGCGTGCGTGGAGCAATATCGGTACGCTGCTCGATGAGTCGCCTCGTAGCCGAATCTCGCAAGAGTTCTTTAAGTAGCGCGCGAAATGCGCTCCAATCTTGTCCTGACATATATTTCCTCGCCCGTTCTCACTGTAAGTATACCTGAAGTGAACTCAAACGTCGAGTCGTAGGCCGATAATGATTTTTTACGAACCTGGTCAGGTATTTTGTAGTTTCCCGATAAATCGGGAAACTACAAAATACCTTGCCGCTTTTGAAAGGAAAATTTCATCATAGCCACAAGTCATTGTCATAGACAGCGACATTGACAACGAACTGATTAGCTGCTACCCTGTAGATATAATACGTAAAGGCACAAACAGGAAAGCACAAATTGTTTCTCTACAAATAACCTGGGGATGGGTGGGGATAGTTCCTGCCTGCATCCTCTTGCAGTGACGGGTACGCAGAAGGATTTTGTTGTGGTGGATAACGGGTCGGCCATATTTGAGGCTGCATATCAGATATCCTCTGGTGGCGAGAACAAACAGCCACTTTATCTGGCTTATCAGGCATCTCATTCTTTTTCGAGAACCGGTGTGCTGGTCGTTGAGCAAAATCCGGCCATTCAAGATATGCTCTGCTGGGCGCTAGAACTGGCCGGCTACCTTCCTATTGCTCAAACTCCCGAATACATCGTCGATCACTGGCGCAATCACCAGCTACTCACCGACGAGAAGATCGCTTTGTTGCTGCTAGATGTCAGTTTTCCCTGGGAGCAGGAGGGATTGGAGTTTTTGCGCACGTTGCGCATCCATTGGGCCGCGCACTGTAGCGTTGCCCTCCCAATCATCGTCCTGACGACCAGTGAAAATATGTATCAGGCGTTGTCCAGGCAAGGCGAGCAGGTGGAGAAGAAGCCATTTCATATCAGCCGGTTGATCGCCAGGATACAGGACATGATCGATGGCCCCACCGATCTTCCGTCGTAGTACTTTGTCAACTTTCATCGCGTGGTTTCCCCAGAGGATGTTCTGGATGCACCAACGAATGAAGCTTGACTACTACAGGAGGAGAATGGCTTTGCTTCTGTTCGACGGTTGAGGTATGATGAACGCGGGAACAGGTGAAAACGTTCCCATATCGTATCGCCTGGCAAACAGACAAGGATAGAAACAAAACCGCATGGAAACTCAACGCATTTATTTGATTGGAGCTGGTATCATCGCTCGTCAGCATGCCGCCACGATTCGCCGTTTTCCCCGATCTGAACAGGTTGTGCTTTCAGTGGCCGATCCGAACAAGCAAGCTCTTGCAGTCTTCACCGAGCAGTACCCACATGCTCATGCATTTGAGGATGCGCAAACGATGCTGGCCGAGCCTGCGCTTGAAAACGATATCGTCATTGTGGCAACTCCGCCCGTGACCCACTACGAACTCGCCAGTGCCGCGCTTGCAACGGGTCGTCACGTGTTGTGTGAGAAGCCATTGGCGCTCGATCGCGCTCAGGCCCGGCAGATGCTAGCAACTGCGCGGACGCATGGGCGCGTTCTGGGATGTTGTAGCGTGCGCTTTTTACACTGGCCTCCAGCTGAAGCCGCACGTCGCCTGCTGCAAGAGGATGTGCTTGGGCCGCTCTACCATGTGCGTTTCCTGTGCGTGGAGCAGCGCAATCGACCAGGCATTGAGTATCAGCCGGGGACGGCCTGGTTTCTGGACAGGACGAAAAGCGGCGGTGGTACCCTGATGGATCGCGCTCCCTACGAGTTTGGCGTCCTCAACGATCTGCTGAAGCCAACGCACATAGAGGTGTTGAGTGCCTGGCTCGCCAATCCCATCACTGCTGGAATGTCTCCCGCAAGCGAGCGGGACGTGGAGCAGCACGCTGGAGCTTCTCTGCGCTATCATCTCGCCGATGGCACGACCTGCATGCTCACCTATGAACGCGCCTCTGGCACTCACAGCGAGGCACAATCCTGCGTTGAGATCACGGGCCTCAAGGGGAGCATTCGCTGGATCTGGCCTCATGGCTTCATCAGCAATACCCTCACGCATACCTATGATTGCAATGGACGGGTCGAGAGCAAAACAATTTCTTTCCCACGCCCAGATCCAGAAGATCTCCGCTTTGGTGAGAAGCCGCTCTATTATTTCTATCAATATTTACAGCACCAACCATCGTCCGCCATCGTCAACGAACAGGCGCTCTTCAACTTCTCCTGCATTCGTGCCATCTACGATTGCGCATTGAGTGAACAACCGCAAACGGTTGTGCTGGGAGAATAACAGGGCGTTCTCTAAATGAGGGAAAAGAGATACCCGAGACCTGGACGAGGACAGGAACTTGCTTCTTGCTACCAGCAGTCGTCATGGAGCTACGATTCATGTCCTCCTGAGCCGCGTACGGCTTCAGGAGGACGCCTTTCTTCTCTCTACCAGGTATCGAACGAAGTAATGGGCATATGTGCCTGGCCGGAAAAGAAATATATTGCGGCCAACCCTTGACTTGCAAGTAAAAAACATGTATGCTTTTACTGTTCGCTCCGAACAGGTCATACTCTACAAGAAAACCTTTCACTCACCGTCGCCTTTGGTGAGTAACGCGCCCGTTCCCTGTCATGCATCCGCTGGAGGGTGTGGATCGACAGATTTAACACTATTGTAGTGTTAAGACAACCGCTATGCTGTATGTTGTATCGTGCTGTTGTAGGGTCGGAACTTCGTTTTTCATTTGTGAGTAGGTGTTGACTGGTAGAAATTGGTAGGAAGACAACTACTGAGTAGGCGTTCATTGGCAGGGGTTGACTGGTAGGACCTGTCCTGCGATAATACGCCTCGTGGCTGTGAACAGCAGTTCAGCTTTATTTATGATGATGAAGAGGGAAGTGTAATGGAAGCTATTTGTATCCCCAAAATGTATTGCCCATTTCCCCCGCAGATCAGCCCTTACGCGCAAGAAGTACATGAGCATTCACTTGCCTGGGCAACGCGTTTCCAGATGATTCAAGGAGAGGCGGCCCGGCGGCGTTTTCATGGCACAAATCTTGCTCGGCTCACGGCCCGCGCCTATCCAACAGCGAGCCTGGAGGACATGAAGCTGCTCAACGACTGGATGGTCTGGTTCTTTGTCTTTGACGATCAATTTGATGATGTTCTAGGTACATCACTCGAAAGCGCGCTGTCAACCGTTCATGCATACATCAAGATATGCGAGGATGCTGGCGAGCAATCGGCACCCGGACCAGCTGCGGCAGCGCTTTGCGATCTCTACCGCCGAACGTTGCCGCGTATGTCTCCGGACTGGCGTACGCGTTTTACCCGCCATTTCATTCAATATCTGGATACCTACACCTGGATGGGCCAGCATCATCTGCAAGGAGCGATACCTGAGTTGCATGTCTATCTGGAGTACCGTTATCATTCGGGTGGTGCGGTCCCGAGCCTCGATCTCATCGAATTCGCTGATCGTCTGTGCTTACCGGACGAGCTATTGCTGAACTGGGAGTTCGAGCGGCTCAATCGTGCGGCCAATCATGCCATTTGCTGGTCAAACGACATCTTCTCGCTGGCAAAAGAGCTGGCGCGTGGCGAGGTCAGCAATCTGGTGGTTATCACGAAGCATATGTATCGCCTGTCGTGGCAGGAGGCTATTGAAAGCGTCAATACGATGGTCACAAACGAGGTGCGCCTCTTCGAGCGGATCGAGCGTCAGATGCCACCCGTCGCGCCACACCTGGCCGCCGATGCATATCGCTACATTGCGGGACTCAAAGCCTGGATTCGTGCCAATTTCGACTGGTCGGCTGAAACTCATCGTTACCTGCACGTTGAGCAAACACGAGCCGGGGAAACGGTGAGCTACGTCGAACCAATCCTCGCCACCGCTCCCATGATCGAATAAATGTATTTTCTGAGAATCTCTTTTTGTTCTCGCCCTGAGAGCAATACACGTACGATGGGTGCTACGGGCGAGGACAAGCCATCAAGACAGGCTATCGTGTCCCCACTTTGCTCACCCATTTCCAACCCGTTTCCAATCTCGCTTCAATAGCATTCTCCTCTCGACTGGGCTAGACTTCCAGTGGAGTAGCACGTCATCAGCAAGCCACCGCTACTTAAAAAGGAGAATATAACATGAACAAGTGGTTCTCTTCTCGAATGACTCGTTTGTCGAAACGCGAGTATCGCGCTGCTCTGGGAGTAGCGCTTCTTGCCATCACATTGGTGTTCGGAGCCTTTTCGTTCGCTCCCTCGGCGTATGCTGCTTCACTCACCCCTGCCTCTTCCAGTGGAGTGCAGCAAGCTAGGCAGGCCAGCTATCCTAAAAAGGGATGGGCGCTGGGTGGAGATGTTAATATTAGTATACACAGCAGCGGCAGTATCATTTTTTACAATCGTTCCGTCCAGATAGGCGGCAACGTCGCAGGAGTAGGCCCCAAAGCCCTGGGAGGGAAGGAGTGCGCAGCAGTCGTTTTTATCGTCTATTCGGGCAGCAAACGCCTGAGCAGTGCCGCCCGACCTGGGACTGGGGTGTACACGTGCGGCAAGAGCACCTTTGGCTTTACCCTCCCTGCGAATGTCTCTGGCGGAGCAACTAAGGTTCTCGTCCAGCTATGGGCAAAATCCTGCCAATGTCTGGCAGTTCAGCAATATGTGAAGAGGTAGGATCAAGACAAACCAACTTCTGATAGACGCGAAGCGAAAGGCGGCCTTGCATGCAGTGTATTGGCAGCCTTTCATGCTTAATGATAAGGTCATCAAGCATGGAGCTTTAATCCACTCAGCACTTTATCCACGCTCTTCTTTTCGGCCCAGAGCGCCATGCCAACGACCACGAGTTCTTCCTGCTGCCTGGCCCGCACCATCGCCCGGTTGTCATCATCATTGTTGGTCTGGAAAAGGTCTTCGGTGAAAATAGAGAACTGCACCTGACGGCTGAGCGCGCGTTTGTAGACCGTCTGCATCTGCTCGGCGCTGGCGTGAAAAACGAGAACCGGCTGCCTGAACATAGGTAGATACTGATTCCCGGAGCCATCTTCGTATGGTTCACCAATAATTCCATCAACTGTGCCCGCGATTCCACTGACTGTAAAGGCCGTGATATTGAGCTTCTGCCATGTTTGCAGATCTTCGCGAACGACAACCGCTATTTTTGTATCAAACTTCATGCTTTTCTACTATCCTTCTCTACTTTACTTCTCTGAGCGATAAGCAATGCCTGAGCCGAGCGAGCCACCAGTCCACGCTCATCATAAAGATTGGCGGTGGACAGACCCGTTCCTTCCGCTTGCATCAATGTGCGTGCATCCATACAGATCCACTCACCAACGGGTGGACGCAGACAATGGAGCGTCAGTTCAGGGGGGATAAATTGCCAGGAACGAATATCGAGCGGGCTGCTGACCCCGTTTGCCGAGTCAGCGGTCAGCACGAGGCGCTGCATGGGCGTTACTTCCTCTTCAGGCAGCAATGGGTGGCGCATCCGCATCCAGGCGGTCGCAGGCCCGAGCTGGTTATAGTTCCCATGCACATAGCGCCACTCCGTCGCCTCCAGAAAGCCACAGGCCCATTCGGGAGCGATGACGCTCGTAAACTCCTGTGCTGGCAACTGGGGTGGCATCTCTGGCTCGTCTACGGAGGCAGGATGTGTTGTTGGCAGCAGAACGCGCCAGGCGGAGGCATGCATCACGGCCCGCCCATCGTGTTCAAGCGTTGCTTCCAGCAGTTCAACGCTGCGGCCCGGTCGGACAACGCGCGCGTGAGCATGCAGCGTGGTGATGGGAATGGGACCGAGAATATCGATGCTGATTCGTGCCAGCATCATATCGGGTCGTGGAGAGCAACGTTCTATCTGGCGCACGAGCAGCGCACCTGGCGGCCCGCCGTGCTGAAAGCTGGGGTTCCACGGACCCTGAGTAGACAGCGTGGCGCGAAACCGCTCGTTCCCTTCGGGCAACCAGAATGCCACTGTCATCTCTGTACTCATGAAATGCTCCTTCTGTACATCAGGTGAGAGGATCGGAGGTGCCAGCGAGCGTCAGTACTCGCAGCACACAACGAGCAGCCTCCTGATCTCCGCGAATCTCGATCCGCCCGTCTGCAATGGTCTCCTCGATCTGCATCTGCTCTTGTTTCAAGGCATATAGCGTTTCGCTGGTGGCGGTGATTGCAGCCTGTGGATGAGGATGTGGCCCGCGCCCAGCCATTGCGCGCCCGGAGCGGATTCGCAGGTGCAATTGCTGACCATCGAGCAGAATATCCACATCGAGCCGTGCCAGTTCTGGTGCGCTGTTCGGCATGTGACGTGTGCTCGCTGCGAGGCTCTGAAGCAGCCAGAGAGGATGCTTATGCTCCTCTGAATCGGGGGAGGCGAGCAGGGCATCGCCCCAGCGTCCCAGCGCGGTAACGGCCTCATCGAGCTGGCGTCCACGCTTTGTCAGTTGATAGACACGCGAGGCAGCGGGCGGCGGCAGTTCGTTGATCTCGATTAGCCCCGCAGCCTGCATCTCGCGCAGACGCGTCGCCAGCAACCCATTGCCGATCCCTGGCAGTGTTTGCAAGAGATCGCTGAAGCGTTGCGGTCCCGCGAACAACTCTCGCACAATCAGCAGCGTCCAGCGCTCCCCCACGACATCCAGCGCCTTCGCCAGCGCGCAATATTGATCATACGTTCTTCGCATCTGGCAACTCCGTGCATTCATGCTGAGGAGGAAAGAAGCGTTCCTTAGTTTGGGGGCGCGGGAGGAGTGGACTCCCTTGCCTGATGACTTCTTCTTTGGTCCTTTTGAGACGAGGAAGCCCCGCCAGGCCATCCAGGTCAAGACGTGACAGTGCTCACCTTTTGCGTTCTGGGTCAGGCGTGTGTTCGTTCGGTAGGCATGCAAACTGATCGTGCGTTTCTTGCGATCAAACCCGCCGACCGTACAGAGTCCATAGCGGGCATGTCTGACGAGCGTCCCTCGTTTGAGACCAAGTGAGCGGGTGCCGCCATAGGGTGTGCGCTTGCCTCCCTTCGCAGGTTGCAAGCGATGCAGTTGGCGGCGATGGAGCAGGGCTGGCACCACATACCACAAGCGCGTGCAGGAGGGCTGCTGTGCTCCACTCACCGATGCTGCCATCACCCAGGCATCAACCGCATGACTCTCAAAAGACTGTTCGCTCTTGCTTTTGCTCTTCTTGAGGCGGTACTGCTCTCTGAGTTGTTTGGTTTACCATCCCTCTTTGAGATACACCTCTAAGCTCCTCGTGCGCAAGAGTTGGTAGAGATGCTCTTTGCCGACCTGCACGGGGCTAAAGGCTGCGTTCCATTTTCCTCCTTTGCCTTTTCTTGTCACCGCCTGCACATCTTCCACGACCACAGCGCAAAGGGGCAAGATGGTACAGAGGTGAGCGATAATCCTGGCTTTGGCTTCCCACCGGCTCCTGGTCGAAGGAGCAAGACGCATCTTGCGCTTGAGCCGGTTGCTGAAGCGCTTGGGTCTGCGCCACTTCCTGTAGCGCCGTGCCCGACGCATCGTCCGACGTGTCTTGACGGCATCTTTCACGTGCTCAGGTGTCTCCACCATTAGATTGAGGACGGTATCCTTTACGCCCACCACACTGAAGCCCTCGAACTTGGAGCCTGGGTCAACGCCCACGACTAAGGGCTGATTATCGGGTTCCTGCTCATAGCACAGTTGCACATAGAACAGCCCCAACTTGTTGCGCTTGGGATGGGCCTTTCCACTTTTGAACAAGTGACGCGCTTTGGCTGGTGTGCAAGGCATTAACTGAACACCTCGCGTGTCTACAACTGGGATTCTCAAAAGGATTTCCTTTCTCCTGGTCGGTGCCAGGGTGAGATGACCCTTCCTGGTGGCTCAACAGGCTTAGGGATGAGTGTCTCCATCCCGTCCGCTTCGGCGTGGCGAGCAGAGGTACGAATTAGGGTGGCGTCCGTACGTGACTTGTAGCCTGTCGCGCTGCTGCATCCATGATGCCCAGTAGTCAGAAACTTGCGTTGAGCTAGCCGTTTCTCAAGCCCCCGCATGTATTCGGGGGTTCCTAACACGTTCTTCGTGGCATATACATTCTTGTACTAAATCAGGTAGCACTAACTCCTTAATACTATACAGCAAGAAGCATTGGAAGTCAAACAGATAAAACTAACCATTTGTACTATAATTGGTGCATCCAGCATTGAAGGGGAAAGAGAGGGTTCCTCCCCACCCGTAGCGACAAGGGGTAGGAGGAACCCCGGCGCAATTGCCAGATGTGCCAATTATAGGTGCATGCGGCAATTGAAGGGACAGAGGATGTTGGGTTTCTCGTAGCGACAAGGGGGGTTGAGAGGTCTTGGCGGGGGCCTTGCGCTTGTCGCTGGTGGGTCTATTGCTGGAGGGCAATAGTGGTTGAACGTTTTAACAAGAACCACGTTAAAAAGAAGTAAACGCATGAGAGAATAAAGAATCCCAGAGATCCAACTGCACTAACAAATAATGCAGCAGCAGGTATGTTAGGATTATTGCTGTAAACAAACGTAAGGATGAAAAGTATCTCGACGGTATAGAAGGGGATACCACTGAGAAAAACGACAAACCTTTGAGTTGGGAGTTCTTTATGTCCAAATTGCTTGCGTAGAAATCTGACTTCAAAGAAGATAAAGGCCACTTCTAAGACGATAAAGAGGATGAGGAACCCCAAACAGTATATGCTGAAGGTAACAGGTGGCCTTTGACTGGCTGGTATAAGCTGTAAACAGGCGAGAAACGCGACAAAAATGCCTATGCACAGGATGATAAATACGGTGGCAGGCAAAACAATGCGTAAGAGCGAACGAGTTGCCGAATATATCTGTTCAAGGGTTATGTTCATGGTAGAGAATCCTTTCCAGGTCTTTGAACTATCGTTCTGCAAGAGAAAATGCTCTTGCAAGATGTTTTGTTGCTGGTGATTACATACGAAGAACAAACTCCACTCGGGAAAGATGGCAGTCTTTCCTAGTCTAGCTGAAGAACAGGGAGAAGGAAGGGGCTATAGAGGGACAAAAATAAGTATCATGCTTTGCATCATCAATCGAAGAGATAGCGCAAAGCATGATACTTATTTTTAATAAGCAATTACTACTTTTTTGTATTTACAGGCGACTTTAACTAAAAGCGTTGCGGATCGTCAGGCCGAAGCGTTCAATGACAGGTCCGAGCGTCTTTAAGAGGATGGAGCCGATAATCAGCGTGACAATGATGTTGCCAAGCGACCAGCCAAACCAGCCGATCAGGAAGGTGCTGGAAGGCGCAACCCCGGTCTGCACGAGCAAGAAGTTGCCATAGAGACCGCCAATGATATTATTGGGCAGCGCACCGCACAGGATAAAGAAGATAAAGCCCTTGACGGTGTAGACATCTTTGCCAATCGGGTTGACGCCAAATCTCTTCGCCAACGTGCGATACAGAATCATCGGCAAGCCAAGCTGGATCAGATCAACCGTCCCGAAGAGCAACGCAAGCGGCAATGGGAGGGGCGTGGGAGCAAGCAGACCAGCGCCAACAAAGTTGCCGATATAGGCGATGACGAACGCCCAGCCACCAAACCACATGGCAAACGGAATGCCAAAGCCGATGGCGGGAAAGATAGAGGAGACAAGCGGGATGCCCGAAGGCAGCAAGGTTGATAGCCAGGAGAGAACGGTATAGACCGCCGTTGCCACAGCAACCGCCACCAGTTGCCCCAGGCTCGGCGCACCCGTCAGGCGGAGCGTATAATCAATAAACGTCGGTCGCTCCACCGCCCCCGGAGGCGCATCAAGTCTCTCGGAGTCGGGTCTCTGTACTGATTCTTCCATGAATTCCATCCTTTCTTCAAAACAGATAAAGACGTATCCTGTTATATAATAACATACAATCTCAGCCAATTTTGCATAACAAATGAAAATTTATTGTTATGCATGATCGTGCCCCGCTCACATTTGGTGGAGCCACCTCCTTATGAGTCATCCCAGATGGTTTTGCAGCTCTCTCTGTCCGCTCTGCTCACCGCGTAGCGGCTCGCTGGTTAAGGAGGGGATGGCGGCTGGATACGGGCGGCGCCCGTATCCAGCCGCCATCCCCTCCTTAACCAGGACGAAGGGCCGAAGGCGCTGAGGCGTGCAAGAGCTACAGCGAAAATGTACGGGATGTCATAAATCAGAAGCATTATTCTTCGCGATGCAAAACGAGGCGGCGCAAGGTGTCGAGCCGGGCCAGCACTTCGCGGGTATTATCCTCATTGTCGAGTTGAGCGGAAAAGCCGGGCCAGACCACATCGCATTGTTCACGGATCTCGTCGCGGATCGCCTGCTCATCGACGGTTGTAATTGTACCACCTTCGACGACCACATTTCCGTTAACAATAACAGTATCTACAGAACTGCCGTTTTCACAATAGACAAGGTGTAGACATGCATCGCGCAACGGCACAAACGGCGTGGCCTCCAGATCAAGCAGCACGAGATCAGCCAGTTGGCCGGGCTGGATCTCGCCAACCTCCCCGCTTCTACCCAGCGCTGCGGCCCCTCCTTGCGTGGCCGATTCGAGAATCTCGACCGGGCGCGGCCACTTTTTGTAGTCCTCGTTGGGGTGATTGTGGATCAGGCCGGTCAGTTTGAGCACATCGAACATGTTCTGTCTGTCGTTGCTGGCTGAGCCGTCGCTGCCCAGGGCAACGCTGACGCCCTGGTTGAGCGCCTCGATAAAGGGGAAGCGACCACTACCGAGGCGTAGATTGCTCACGGGATTGTGTACCACCGTTGCCCCCGTCTTCGCTAACAGATTGAGATCCCCATCCTCCAACCAGATCGCGTGGGCCAGTGAGGTTCCCGGCTGCAACACTCCCATCTTATCCAGATACGCGATGCCGCCCTGACCCAACTGCTTGCGAATAACAGCCGCCTGCAATTCCGTCTCGACCGCGTGCAGATGCATCCCGGTTTTATACTGTTGAGCCAACTCCTGACAGCGCTGCAACAGGTTCGGGCTGCACCAGTGAATGCCGCTGGGACCGGGCATACAGCGCAACCGGCCCTCTTCGGCATCGTGCCAGATGCTCATAAAGTCTCCCAGCGTGTTCATTTGCCGGTCGATGGAGGGCCACAGATCAAAGCGCTGGATGAAGGGATGCTCGGGGAACTCGATGCCATAGTGCGGCCCCTCTTCCAGCACGAGATCCTGATCTTCGATGGAAGGCGCGACGGTCGCACGGATGCCAGCATCGCTGTACGCCTGCATGGTGGCGTCAAGATATGCCAGCTCAACCCCGGCATGCGTCCAGAGATGATCCAGCACAGCGGTTGTGCCGCTTTTGAGCATCTCGATGGCCCCCAGTAGCGCACTGAGATAGACAAAATTGGGCGTCCACTCGACCGGCGTGCTGAACAGCGGGATTAGCCACAGTTCCAGCGGCAACGAGGGCGAGGTGGCGTGCAGCAGGTTTTCCAGCGAGTGCGTATGGGAGTTGACCAGTCCGGGCATCACCAGGCGTCCTTTGCCCGAGAGAATGCGGTCCAGGCGAAACGGGTTATACTCAAGCGTGCCGGACGGCCCCACAGCCTGAATACGATTGCCAACAATCAAAATATCCTGGTCGTAATGGAGCCGCCCGGACTCATAAGGCGAGAGCAAGGCACAACCACGAATGAGTGTATGGGGCGCTTCATTATCCGGTAACGAGCTACGATTCAGTTGCTCCGTATATTGCATTATTTGTTCCTCTCTATTATCCGTTTAATTGAACAGGCGAGGACAAGCCATCGCCCCTGCCATACCGTGTCGCCTGTCATCTTCAGGCGTATTGGGGCTGATATTCCGTCTATGGGAGGGGCGATGGCTTGTCCTCGCCCGCCTCCTCCCATATCGTTTCGTCACCCCTGTTCCTCGCCCGCCTCCTCCCCATACCGGGTTCTCACCCCTCTAATTGATCTGCCCGTTCGTAACAACCGCAAGGGATTGTCGCTACCTGGTCTCACCCCTCTAATTGATCTGCCCGTTCGTAACACTCCTCCGCCTCTTTATGCCGTCCCAACGCATCCAGGGCGGTGCCACGATTGGACCAGGCCAGCGGATCGTTCGGGTTGCGCTGAATGGCCTGCTCGTAGCTGGTAAGCGCCTCGGCGTAGTTTTCCAGCGCGAAATAGGCATCGCCCAGCGCCAGCCAGAGCGTCGCTTTTTGTGCATCCAGTTCCAGCGCGTGGAGATACGCCTTGACCGCGCCGTGATAGTCGTGTGAGGTAAACAGCTTGCCGCCCAACTTCTCCCAATCATCGGTCGGCGACGCAGGCGCAGAGGCAGCCGGATTGTAGTTCAGCGCATGGTTGCCTGACGAGGTGTGATTGCTTGACGAGACTTCGGGCAGGACCGGCGTTGGCGAAACCACTTTTTGGCCCGGCATGCTCAAGAGGCGTTGCTGCTCAAAGCTGCTCGTGTGTCGCTCGTGTGACAAGATAGTTTGACCCGCGCGCATGATTAGCTCGTGCATAAACTGGTCAACACCGCCAAAGCGCTGCGACGGCAACTTCTGTGTGGCACATTGCAGTACTGGTTGCAGATGCTCAAATTCGGCAGGTTGCAGCAGGCGCGCGAACAGTTGTTGACAGAGAATACCCAGCATATATTGATCACTTGCTGGCGTAACGGCGTTCCAATAGGGGGCCATGTTGCCAGCCTGGAGGCAGGCAGTGCCAACGATCTGAAGCTCCGGGGCCAGATAGGTTCCCTTCGGAGGCAGTAGCCGCGTCAGACCAAAATCTGAAAGCCAGAGATGCTCGTGGCTATCGACCAGGACGTTGCCGGGCATCACACCACCATGAACCAACCCGCGTGCGTGAGCAACCTCCAGTGCCGCGCCAATCTGCTGCAACAGGCGCAACAGATGTCCCAACGGCTCAACACCACGCCGGCGCAGCGCCAGATTCAGCTCGCTGCGCTCGTAATGAGCGGCGTATTGCGAGAGCGTGACCGGGACATACTGCCGCAGCGTGAGCAGATACGTCTCTTGCGCAGGATAGGCCGTCATTAATTCATGCAGGGGGCGAGAGTTGCTTGCGGACACATCCGGGTGCCACGCCGTACAGCTAAAGACCGGCAGGATCGTCGGGTGACGCAGCGAGGTAATGGTTCGCACCTCCTTGCGCGCCGCCTCCCACAGGCTGGCACTGCTCGCATCGGCTGGTTGCATCTTGATCGTAACCGGCTGCTGTGAGCGCACATGCGTAGCCAGATACGCGCTACCGTTGCGCCCGCGCCCAAGCTGACGTTGCACCTGATACACTCCCAACCGCGTTCCCGCCACCAGACTTCCACAATGGCGACAGATCACTTCCTCGGCTCTCATAGGATGAGGTTGCTGTCCCAGGCAGAATGCTACCGATTGATCCCGGCTCATCGAAGGGCCAGATTCCTGTGTGGTATAGGCTTGCTGTGGATTGGGCGTCAAATCGCCTGTTTGAAAGGAAGATTCAATGCCTCGGCCCATCTCGACCGTCCTTTCCGGGCGCATGCTGCGATCCCTGGCCGCATGAAAAATGTCTATGCACATTTCTTTCGTTCGCCGCTGTATCACACTCTTTAACATTTCCGTTCCTCAAAGGAACATCATCATTTGTTAAATTGCATAATACATGCGACGAACATTGTGTTTACATGGTGATGAATAATGTAGGATTACAGGTCTTCCGTTGCTTTGTCATTTTGATAATACGATTGATACAATTTATAGAGTGCGGCCTGATCCGGTGCCGACTCACGAACCGGCTCGCGCAAACCGTTCACGAATTGCAATCCCGATGGTTCAAAGGGAAGCGAGGTTGTCTTATGCGCAGCCGGGCGTGCAAGCGCCTGCTCAGGCTGCATGTGATGTGGCGCTGGCGTATCAAGCGGGGCCGCATCATGATACAGTTGCGTGGACTGGGTATGCAGCGTCTTCTGCTGCTGATCCAGCAGGTCCACCTCGCGTAAGGCCCGATCAAGGATCATCCGTTCAAAACTTACCTGGTTATTACCCTCGAAAACTGGCGAACGCCTGATCTCCGCAAGGGCTTCGCGCAACCGCCGTACAAGATTGCCCATCGAGTCAATCGTTCCTGAGAGGCGACGCCATTGTCCTTCCTGGAAGCGCTGGAGATGGACCAGTCCCAGAAAGACTGAGCGCAGTTCGGTCTGGCTCTGTGGCGCGGGCTGATTGGGCGACCAGGCCGGCAAGCCCTGTCCCAAGCGCTCCACCGCGACCTGCAACGTCTGTCCCTCTTTCACAAGCTGCTCATAGCGCGCACTGCGCTGCGTCATTGAGCTGAGGCGATCCAGCATCAGGTTGAGACTAATGGCGATGGGCAGCAGCGGTCCCGGCACCGTTGAGGCGCGTGCGGCAAAGTCTCCTCGCGCAACTCGCGCATGAATCTCTCGCAACGTCGCCACACCCTCTTCCAGCACACGCTTCTCCTGAGCGGTGCGGGTCGCTTCGTCGGCCTCGCGCCGCGTCACCTGTAGCTCACGGCGGGAGATAACCAGTTCGCCGCGCATCTGCATGGTCAGGCGGTTATTCTCCATCAAGGTGAGCGCCTGCCGGATAACGACGATGATGAACAGGGTCAGCGCAACGACATCGGCCTGGATCAAGATGCTGCCGCCGCGTGGCGCAATGACTGTGAGCAGGGTGGCACAGGTAATCAGGGCCAGGATGAACGGCGCGATGGTCTGCAATGTCAGGCCGATCTGTGAAGAACGGCTGGTTGTGCGCAGCGAAGGGGCCGCGTTGCCGCTACGAGCCGCCACTTCCTGCTCGTGTGCGATGCTGTGAGGATACTCGATTGCTGCCAGCCCGACCAGCATCATACTCAGCGGCCAGAGGACATCTTGCAAGGTGCCGGTATTAAAGCTTTGCGAGAGCGAATAGAAGGACAGCAAGCTATCGGTGATTGCCAGAAAGAACAGTCCCAGGCACAGGCGCAGGAAGACCGGCTGTTGTGCGCGATTGGAGAGGGGGCTGAACATCAGGAACGCGCCGACTGCCACCAGGAAGAGATCGCCGGTTGGAAAATAGATCGAAAGGAATGCAGCGCCGAAGCTGGGTGCCTGGGCCAGTCCCGCGATCGATGGCCCCAACAGGAAGAACCAGGAGAAGGACAGGGCAGCGCCGATCACCGCCAGTGCATCCAGCACCAGGCGTGTGCGGCCTACAGTGGCTTTGTTGCGTCTTGTTAACAGCAAGGTTCCGATCAAAAAGAAGGGATACGACATCACGAAGCCGACATCGTAGATGCCAGGAAACGGTACATCAGCCGAGTTCATGCGCACATCGTAGCTGGTCCATATGGCCTGACCACTGGCGTAAGACGCAATGGCGATGGACAGAAAAGCCCAGGCCAGGAACGAGCGCTGCGCCAGTTGCGTCTCCGCGCGCGCCTGAGCCAATTCAGCCGGAGTGGGAAAAAGTTCGCCGCGCTCTTTTTTCACGAGATCCTGTTTTAAGCGACGGGAGGTATGGTATAAGCGGACGGCAATGCGCACACAGAAGACAAAACCGATGCCCTCGCCGACAAATTGAAGAATATCTGAGATGCTCTTGAGCAAGAAGCTCTGGCCCGCCACCTGCCCGGCCAGCGCCATGATAATCAGGAAGAGGGCAAAGGCGGCAGAGAAGCCCAGGACGATCCAGGGACCAAATTGCTCTGCCCATACATCACGCGCCAGACCCTCACCATGAAAGATAGTTTCTTGTTCCGCAGCTCTGGTGGCGCGACCCTTCTGTAACATGGTCGCGACCCCGTGGAGTCCGGGCGAACTGGAAAATCGTGCTGGATCGTTGTACGACATGGTACGCTGCTCCTCACAAAAAATACATACGGCTCAACAATGTTATGACATCGCGGATAATCTACTAAAAATCTTCTACAAGGTTCTTCTACAAATTTCCGACAGAACAAGTATCTGCACGGAGTATAGGGTGTGGGTCTTCTCATCATCTCCTAGCTTCCTCCTCCGCGTTTTTTGGCCGTTGAGAGCAACGGATCAGTAAAATCGGAACAACGAAATCGGAACTATCGGACCAAAACAGGCAAATTTTTTTATGCAAGGGCAATTCCGCCGTCTTATAGTTAGATAGAGGAAAATATTCTTGTTGTGTATGTGTATATGGTAGGGGCGATGGCTGGTCCTCGCCCAGCTTCACCCGCCGCGATGGTGGCACCCAGGGCGAGGACCAGCCATCGCCCCTACCATACACGTTCACACCGCAGAAGATTTCGTCGAGAGTATTGGTACAACTTTTGATTTGTCTTATACCAGTCTTCTGTAGATATACCTAAGACATTACAAAAAAAAATTGTGAAACGTTTAGGATAGACAAGTCATATAAAATGTGTTACACTAAATTTCGGCCAGACTTCCATTTGTTCAACCGCTTGTAACTCGTTGTATGAATGTACATAACAAGCAGCGTACAATGTTTTTTGCTTGTTGAGAGCCAGGAAAATATGAGCGCTCAAGCATTTTCACTCGAACAGGTTTGCAAGGAACGTGCTGGTAAGAACTCCTTCAAGTACTCGCTTCGCGACACTGATCCACAACAGAAGGTGGTGACGCGCGACGCGGCGGGGATAGGTGAGACGCGGCACAGGCTGCATGAGGTGTTGCGCCATCTGGTGATGGCCACAACATTGTCGCTTTCTTTGCAGAATATATTACAAACACTGGCGGTCCTGTTGCGGCAGGCGTTGGGAGTGGATCTTTGTATCATTCTGCTTCAGGAGCGGGATGAGCTGCGTGTCGTTGCCAGCACGACCGACCTGAGCGATAAAGGCGTCAATGTACAGCCGGTGCAGGTGAGCGAGGCGCTCTGGAAACAGATGCGCTCGGCGCTGCAACGTGGGCTGATGCCCCGGCTGAGCGATTATGAACTAGAACAACTCAATCCGCTGCAAAATGTGCAGTATCAGACATTGCTGCCGATTCCCCTGCTGGCTGGCAACACCTGTCTTGGTCTGTTGCTCTGCTATTCGAGCAAGTCCTGGCGCAGTCGCGGCGACGAAGAGTTGCTGCTCTCAACCATCGCCACACAAACGGCTCTTGCGATTCAGCACCAGCAATTTGTCGATGAGAGCCAGTTGGAACAGCAAAGTCTTATACGTGCCTTCGTCCATGAGCTGTGCGAAGGAGGCCGCGAGAGCGAAGAACACGTGCGTCGTCGTGCCTATTTTCTTGGCTACAACCTCACCAAACCCCATGCCATCGCTCTCATCGAGTTCAGCGATATGGAAGAGGCAGGCGGGAGCAAAGAGACGCCGCCAATAGAAGAGCGACTGGCATTCTATGAAGACCTGTCGGGTCAGGTCCGACACCTGATTCTTGAGCACTATCCAGGTTCGCTGATCGAAGAGCGCAACGATCTGCTGGTCTGTCTGCTCTCGCTGGATGGCGAGCAGAGCGCAGAACAGGTCTATGCGTGGTGCCGTAACCTTGTGATACGGATGAGGCAAGAGCAACGAGTACATCTGTACATTGGCCTGGGCAATCCCTGT
The DNA here is from genome assembly GCF_016587455.1 of Reticulibacter mediterranei. Taxonomy (NCBI): domain Bacteria; kingdom Bacillati; phylum Chloroflexota; class Ktedonobacteria; order Ktedonobacterales; family Reticulibacteraceae; genus Reticulibacter; species Reticulibacter mediterranei. Next base: position 304,143 of record NZ_BNJK01000002.1, read on the forward strand.
CAGACGCTGCCAGAATATCAGCGCGGGTTTGCGGAGGCACGCGAAAGCCTGGACGTGGGGCGAGACATCTATGACGATGGTGGTTGCAGCCACTTTAATACGCTAGGTGCCTATCGCTATCTCCACGCCTTTGCGCACAATGATACGCTTCCCGATCAATATCAGGAGCAGATCGCAACCGTCGCCGCCTACGATCAACGCAAGAGAACCAACCTGCTCGATACGCTGGAGGTCTATCTGGAATGTGGTGGCAATATTGCCAAGACATCAACTCAGCTCGATGTCCATCGCAATACGCTCCTACAGCGTCTCGACCGCATCCAGAAGCTCAGTATCCTGAATCTGGAAAATCTGCCTGTGCGCTTTCCCCTGCTTGTGGCGTTGAAGGTCCATCGTTTACGTACGCATCATCTGCGGTAAACTCAGAAGGTAAAAAAAGCACAGATGTATACATACCGCGCTTGCACAGCATTTTATTCTTAATGAGGGAAAAATGGGCTTCCTAACTCATCATAAGCGATAATCCTTTCGTTGTGATGAGGTAGCTCGGATGGCTTAGAGCCTGCCATCAACACAGTTAAATTAATTATTAAGTGAGTGAGTGAGATTTATTCTTCCATGAGCCGGTGATTTGCCATATACATCAAGATATAGCCTGTCTCTAGAATGGAAGAGATTTCGATACCGAAGGCGCGGGTTTTGAGGCGGGTGCGCGATAAGACATTGCGAACTGGCCTCATCTCCTGATCCCATACCCCCGCCTCTTGAGCCTCCTGGAGCCGTGTGCGACAACGGGCAATGGTGGTGTCGGTGACACGCCCACTGGTGAAACTCGCGAGCAAGACTTCGTAGGGGCAATAATAGGGGTACGATTCCAGCAGGGGCATCAGAACGCAAATTTCGCTTGTTGTAAACTGCTGCTCCATCAGCATGTGAGGGCGATCCTGCTTGATGACGAGATGAGAGAGAGTGCCCAGTGTGGTGTTCAACGCAAGTGTGTGCCCTATCGGTAACAAACCCTGCAATGAAAAGTGCAGTACCTCTTCGGTCGTTTCCTGCATGTAACTGATAGGAGTTTTCACCTTGCGAAGCGACACTTTCTGCATACTGCTGCTCCTTATCTGATTGTTCCTGAGTGAATGAATGAAGTAAAAACGTCGTGTGGTTGTTACCCGGGTACGGTGTCTTCCCCTGTGAGTTGTGAGTACCTCCTTGCTTGTGAGATTTCGTGGTTGAAAATAGCGCTCAAGATAGCCCTGGCGCGCTTTCCACCTTTCAACATTCTTCGTACGAAACGCCGCTTGCTTGATGTTATCCTGTACGTAGAATTGTAAAAAAGTGTGTATATTATATACATTACACGAGTTTTCCACGAAAATCAATGGTTTTGACGTGCAAAAAGCAGGCTTATCACTAAAAAGAACGAGAATTGGTAGCAAATTTTCCCGCAGATAATGCGGCTTTTCCGGCGCTTTTCACCTCTTCCGCATTAAAATACTATTAAAATTGCCGATTGACCCATAATTGGTTCATAGAGAAGGTTCTCCTCACCCGTAGCGACAAGGGGTTGTGAGGAGGGGTTGCAGGGGCCTTGCGCTTGTCGCTCTCGCCATACCGTTTATCTGTTTCCCCATCCCAGCGAAGACCCAACAGCGACAAGCGCAAGGCCCCTTCCAAGATCCCCTGCACCCCTTGTCGCTACGGATAACCCAACACCTTTTATAATCTGCAATTCTCCCCCCCAATTGCCAGATGCCTCAATGATCCCGCGACCACGACATAGGGGTTAGAGAATCTCCTCCCACTCTTCACCCCGTTCGAGCAGTTCGCGGGTGATGATGGGACGTTTGTGAGGCTTGGAGAAGACAAGCGAGGTCGTGGGCAGACCGTGCAAGGAAAGCTGATCGACGATCCGCTCCAGGTGGCTAACCGAGGCAGCGGCAACCAGGGTCACGACCGAGTCGGTACCTGAAACGCGATAGCATTCGAGTACCTCCGGGATCTCGCTCACCTGTGCAGCGATGCGCGTACAATTTTGTCCGTTATGGCTACCCAGCCGGATGACCGCCAGAACGGGTAAGCCCAGTTTCGGCAGATTGACCTCGGCCCGATAGCCGCTAATGATGCCAGCCTCTTCCATGCGGCGCATCCGGTCCGCAACAGCCGGAGAAGAGAGGCCCACGCGTTGCCCCAACTCGCTATAGGAGAGGCGTGCATTCTTTTGCAATTCCTGCAACAATTGCCAGCCGGTATCGTCGAGTAGCCTTTCAATTTCAACGCTCATGGCCAGAATTCTCCTTTGTTTTTAAAATCATAACATGCAAATGCTTTTAATTTTCCCTCCATTTTAACACAAAAACGCCGTATACTGTGAGTGTTGAAACGCGATCTATGGAAATGTCCAGGAGGCCCAATATGCTTGCTATTATTGTTTTTCTGCTTGTTCTGTTTTTGATTGATATTGTGGCGTTGAGCCGGGGCTATGATAGCCGCGATGGAGTTGAGAGTCGGGAGTGGCAGCGACGTACTCTGCGGGGATACTCGGTATAAAGGAGATGCTGACGAGATGATCTCTTCTCGTCAGCATCCTATTATTTAATGAGATTGCTAGGAGTCTAAGCGGAATTTATAGATTTTGCTCTGCGTGGTATACCAGACCTCATTGGCCCAACCAGCGTAAACAGCATCCCGGGGAAAATCGTTCTGATCGGGTTGCTGATAGAGCTTAATATTGCCGGATGTGTTAATGGTTCCCATATAGACCGGGCCTGCTCCACCACCGGAGGACAGTTTCGCGGTCGACCCAGCAAAGGCATAGGTGCCACTCGACACACGTGCAATAGTGCGGGGAGATGGCGCAGAGACGGTGGTGGATACATTCGACAATTGATATTGCGTCAACTGGCCGCTGGTGGTCAACCGCCCGATACGCTGTGTGTTTTCCTGGGTGAACCAGAGATCATTGCCATCTCCGGCAGTGATATCATCGGTCTGATCCTGCATCGGATAATAAGTTAGATCACCAGATGTCGTGATGCGCGCAACACCATATGTGTCGCCGTGATAATCATAAGTGAACCAGAGCGCCCCATCACTTCCTGTCACAATGCTTCCCGGGGTTCCGATGGCATCGATATGAAAGAGCGTATACTCCCCATCAGGATAGATGCACCCGACCAATTCACTCCCAACAAACCAGAGTGGATCATGAGGGCCGCGTGTGATGTCGAGCAGGTTCAAATCATCGTCAGCCGAGCCTACGTTATAGAGCGTCACCTGCCCGCTGGCACCGATCATCTTCCCAATATAGGCCGGTCCACGATGCTGACTGTAGGTAAACCAGAAGGTATCGTCAGGGCCATTGGCAATCCCATGCAAATCATAATCGCTCAGCGGCAACAGGTATTCGGTAATCGCGCCCTGCGTGGTAATCTTCCCGATACGGTTGGCTTTCTCCTCAACGAAAAAGAAGCTCGACCCATCGTCACCTTTGACCATGTTGCCTAATCTGGGATTGGAGGTCGTCGTGACAGGAAACGCTGTAAAGGTCGCGGTGGTGGTAGCCGCAAATGGCGCGGGTTGAGCATTTGTCTTGAGAGTATAATTTTTGAGCGTCGCCTTCGCTTTTTTACCAGCAATTTTGCCTGTTTTGAGGACGATCTGCGAATTCTTAATCGTTGCTTTTAGTTTTAATGGGCTTGGATTTGTACCAGCAGTTGCGAAGGTAGAGGCAAAGCTGAGTGGAGCCGTTGCAAAGTTGATGCTCAGGCCCGCACCCGTTGCCAGTATTCCCGCAATCGCCTTTCTTCTACTCATAAGCATTTTGTTTGATTTCATTTTCATAGAGATTTCTATTCCTTTCATTTAGCCGTTGGGATGCTTTTCATCTCCCACAAATCAGTATAGAGTAATTCTCCAATAAATGCAATGGCATGATACTTAGGTATCACATATTATATACTATAGAGACATTTCAGTATTGTAGTTTATATGTAAATTTACAATTGAAATATTTACAGCATTTACAACATGTTGAAAGGAAAGCTGGCATAAAGAAAAGGGGTTATGGATCACAAGGGAAGCCCTTTTCCCTCGTAATCCATAACCCCTTTAAAGCAAAAGGCGGGAAGAGAAATTCTTAGATTGGGGACACGTCAGGCGATGGTCTCTTCACGCACGCTTCGTCTGCCCAGGGGCAAGAGCATATGCAGGCGCAACACGCGCTCGCGGCGGCGCTCTTCGTCCAGGTTGCGCGAACGAGCTTTAAGCAGATCGTTCAGCGAGACGATCCCCACCAGATTTCCCTCAACGTCCACCACCGGCAGGCGTGTATAGCCTGTTTCAGCCATGCGATAGACGACCAGGCGCAACGGTTCGTCGGGATAGGTCGTGATCGGATCGTGCCGGATCACCTCGCCCAACTGCCAGTCGCCATCAGGACTGTTCTCAGCCAGATGTTGGAGATCGCGGCGAGTCACAACGCCAACCATATGCTCCTGCTCATCCAGCACTGGATAGAGCCGCTGCACCACTGGCAGCTTGCTACCATTCAGCTCATCGTCTTTTCCCTGCGCCTTCAGGCTACGAGCGCCATCGTTCAGCATCTCACGCACGCGCTGGCGCGAAATGGAGGCGGGCAGGGCCGCAATATTGGTCCGCATTACTTCACGCACAAACAGGATTTCGAGCGGATCGGTCGCGTACTCACGGCTGAGATGGTAGCCACGCCGGGCGATCTTCTCAGTCAGGATCGAGCGACGCATCACCAGCACCGTAAAGCCGTAGGAGGCCATGACCGCGATAAACAGGGGCACAACCGAGTTGAAATCGTGTGTCAGTTCGAGGGCAAAGACGACGCCCGTGAAGGGAACGCGCATGGTTCCGCCAAGAATCGCGCCCATGCTAATTAAGATCCAGAACCCGGCTCCTTCGTGTGGCAGGAAGAGCGCATCGATGCCACCGAGCGCACAACCCATCATCAGCAGCGGGGCCAGCACGCCACCGGATGTGCCAGAGCCGAGCGAGGCGGACCAGATAATCGATTTCACCAGCAAGACGCCTAGAATGACGCCTGTTGTGACATTGCCCTGCAACATCTGGCCGATGGTATCGTAACCAACGCCGAGCGCCTGCGGAAAGAAGAGGCCGCCGATACCGATAATCAGACCGCCAACCGCAGGCCACCACATCCAGTGCATGGGCAGTTTGCCGAAACTATCTTCAAAGAAGTAGACCGCCTGAGTGAGCAACGCCGACAGCAGACCGGCCAGCACGCCCACCAGCACACAACTGAGCAGGCCCACCGGATCGATCACCAGTGGGTGCGCCGGAACGGGAAAGAGCGCTCCCTGCCCGATAATATAGTTGCGCAACCCGTAGGCTGCGACACTGGAAAGAGAGACCGGAACAAGACTGCGCGGCTTCCACTCAAAGAGCAGCAACTCGGCTGCCAGCAATACAGCCGCAACGGGCGAGCCAAAGGTTGCCGACATACCACCAGCCGCCCCGGCAACCAGGAGAATCTTGCGTTCGGCGCTGGTCAGGTGAAAGAACTGAGCGAGCATAGAGCCGACAGCCCCACCGGTCATAATGATTGGTCCCTCAGCACCAAACGGGCCGCCCGAACCAATGGAGATCGCGCTTGAGAGCGGCTTCAAGAGGGCCACTTTCGGCTCAACCTTACTACCATTAATGAGAATAGCCTCGATAGCCTCCGGGATGCCGTGACCACGAATGCGCTCCGAACCGTAACGCGCCATCAGGCCAATGATCAGCCCACCAACGACCGGGACAAGCACGGCCAGCAGGCCCAGATGATTCCCGGCTGGCGAGACCATTTCGGTGCTCCACCGCTGATAGAAAAAAAGATTGGTACAAAGTCCAATTAATTTCAGTAAGATAAGCGCTACAACTGCGCTAACGATACCAATGCCAAGCGCCGCCACTGATAGAACCAGCATGCGAGGCGTGGCCGTAAAATCTCCCAATTTTCTTGCATTGTCTTCAGAATGTGATATGTCTGCTTTTGCCATTGTATTCCTCGTGGGGCGCGAACAGATGACCCTACGCGCGGGGACAGCTCCAATAACGCCCTATCCATATGATCTCTTTCAATTTTATCGTATTACGATATATTTTGCAACAAGCTCACGTTATCGGCAACCCCGTCATATATGAGTCATCCCAAACTTTTTTGCTGCGGCTCAAGGTTCTTCTGCATCCTGACAACTCAGCGCCTTCGGCGCTTCGCAGTTGTTTGAGTGTGGTGGGTGGCGTGGGATGGGCGCCGCCCACCACACTCAAACAACCAACGAGCAGCAAAGCTGCGAGAAGAACAGTCCCGGCGTTCTCTCATGCGATGAAACTCCGGGATGACTCATATACGAAAGACTTTCCCTCCATCCCTCTTTCTGCTTGCTGCTCGTCTGTTACTATTATCTCTAGATCTGGAAAAATGCGATTCGCTTTTTAAGCATATATTTATTTTTGTGTGGTTTATAATTTTTATCCCTTTATTGCCGCGTCGTTATGGGGACGCAAAGAAACCAGAAAAGGGATATATCAGGAGATCGTTATGGAGAAACTTTCCTGGAAAGATCGGCTCCGTCAGAAGCGTACTTCTCTGCTTATCGTGGTCGTTGTTGCTGTCAGTTGTCTCGTCAATCTTGCTCTTCTGCCACAACTTATTTATGCCTCTGCACGACAGGATGACTCACAACCTATTTCGCAGGGTCGCCCGGCTATTGCGTCGTCAACATTGTCGGTCACACGTTCCCCCCAGGCGGCGGTTGATGGCGATCCCAAGACTCGCTGGACCAGCACAGCAGGTAGCCTCCAATGGCTAGCGGTCGATTTTGGTACCAGCGCAACGTTCCAACGCGTCGTGCTGCAATGGGATGCCTTCTATGCACGCTCATACTTCTTGCAAGCATCCGATGACGGCTCTCACTGGACCGTTATTTATACACAAAACAACGGGCAGGGCAAGACAGAAACGGCAACTGTTACCGGCAAGGGTCGATACATTCGTCTGGCTCTCATCAGAGGTATCGCTAGAAATTGGTTTTCTCTGTGGGAGTTTCAGGTGTATGGTCAGGAAGGTACAGCAACGCCGACCGCCACTGGAACCCCCTCCCCTACCCCCACCGCAACTGTCACTCCTTCTCCCTCGCCTACACCGTCTCCGACTCCCTCGCCGACTGCTACTCCTTCTCCTACGCCTACACCGTCTCCGACTGCTACTCCTTCTCCTACGCCTACACCGGTTCCACCCACGCCTACTCCTACGCCTACTTCCAGTGGAGGCATGCCACAACTGGTACAACAACTCTTTCAGCAAATCAATAGTGATCGCGCCGCTCAAGGGTTGCCGCCCTATACATGGGATGACAAAATAGCCGCCGTTTCTGTCGCCCATAGCAAGACAATAGCTGAGGCAGGACAGGCATGTACAGCAGACCCGCATCAGTGTCCTGGCGAACCCGCTATTGGTGATCGTTTGAAAAACGCGGGGATCGACTGGAGCGCTTGCGCAGAAAATGTAGGCGGTACGTCACCGACGCCGGATCAGTGGACTGCCGTGAAAACCAATATCGAGCAAGGAATGCTCAACGAGCAGCCGCCCAAAGATGGTCATCGCCTCAACTTGCTCAGCACCACTTATCATCGCATGGGCATAGGGATGTATATAGCTAATGATGGATTCATCTGGATGACTGAGGACTTCGCCAACTGACAAAACCCGTCATAACAAGGCAGTTCCCCCACACCCGTAGCGACAAGGGGTGTGGGGGAGGGGTTGCGGGGGCCTTGCGCTTGTCGCCCTCCCCCACACCCCTTGTCGCTACGGGTGGCCCCAACATCTCTGTCCCCCACCATTCCCCTTCAATTGCCAGATGCACCAACAGCATCATTTATATCTGAGTCGCGCCCCTCATATTTCGATCACCTCGATGTTCACATGACATATGTTGCGCCGGTCATGATACCAACGGCCAGCACTGTGAGGGCTGCTCCGATGGTTGCCCAGCGGCGTGCCGGGCCGTTCCCCACCTGCTCGATCTTGAGCAGCGCGGGACGGAGCATGCCATCACCGATGCCCAGCAGCACCAGCGCAATTACGAAACCTGTAATGATGAACGCGCCCCATGCACCTGTAAACAGATTGGCAAAGCCCCGCGTCCTCGTAATCAGCACCAGGCCAAAGCCCATCGTGAGCGTTCCCGTGTAGGTGAGAATACGCACGATGACAACGGTCAGATTGACAAGCGCTTCGTTCTTCTCGCCTTTTTGGATGCATGGAATGATGAAAAACGCGAGCAAGACATAGCCACCAACCCATGCTGTGGCCGCCAGGACATGCCCATAGCGAATCAACCAGGAAATAAGTTGCATGTTCAGTTTCCCCTTCGTTGCGCCAGTGGCACGGATGCAACGCTTTCCTGCGCCGCAACTGATGAGGCTCTCAGGCGACGATGCATAATCCACTCACCAATAAAGGCCCCAGGCGGGCCAGCGGTCAACAGGACGGCCAGCGGGAACCACCATCCCCAGATACCATCGAGCGCCGCTGCTGTCACGACGACGAGCAAGAGCAGGTAGTTGATGCCATGCAGGGGGCCAAGAATATGCACGATATCCTTCTGCTCAGTCAGCGCCGCCCATACAAGCGCAATCAACAGAACGAGATCGAGCAACGCAAACAGACGCACGATCCGCAAACGGTTTTGTAGGCGCTTGACTTGCAGTGCTGGAATCATAACATCCGCCCGTCAGATGTAGAGGCGCTGATGATCCAGTTCTGCATAAACTCTTGAGCCAGCTCGATCACGCGTGGGGACGCCTGTGTCGGTGATCCCGCGTGAAATGGTGGCTGTGGATCATATTGCATCAATAGTTGTGTGGCCTCCGCAATTTCCCGGCCTGCAATCTGATCGACCAGAAAGAACGCCATATCGATCCCGGCAGAGTTCCCGGCTGCGGTGATGATTTTGCCATCTCGCACATAATGCCGGTCGGGACAGGGTATCGCGCCAAACTGTGCAAGTTGATCCATAGCGAGCCAGTGCGTTGTAGCCTGCACGCCCCGCAGCAGTCCAGCCGCACCAAGCAGCACTGAGCCGCCACACACAGAGGTTGTCCAGCGTGAGGTCTCATGCGCCGTGCGAATCCAAGACAACACACGCTCAGACGGCACCGCAACGGGACTGCCAGGACAAACGACAAACACGTCCGGGTGCGGAACATCTTCGAGCGCATAATCGGCGATAAGGGATAAAAAGCCAGAATCTACGCGTTTCGGGCCGGGCGTCTCTGCCACAAATTTGACGGTCGCACCGGGAATGCTGCGCAGGGCTTCATATGGCCCAACGGCATCGCTGGCAGTCATCCCTTCATGGAGGAGAATGGCAATCGTGATCGGCTCATTGAGATGAGAGCTGGTAAACGACATAAGGAATGCTCCTTTGCAAATTTCAAACAAGATTGATATGTATTTCAAACGCGTTTGAATCATAGCAAAATCTGTTATACTATGTCAAGGGACTACCCTATTGTAGCAGGGCTTTCCAATTCTCCCATCTAGCGGGAGTGCAGAGGGCGGCAGCCCTCTGCCGGGGTGCGGGGTGTCCCCGCAAAAACCTTTTTTCTTCTCTTTTGCGCGCCGCCTGCGGCGGCGCGCGAAGGAGGGAAGGAAACTGGGGACACCCCAGACCCCGGCAGGGAGACCCTGCACCCCTTTGAGCGGAGAACTGGAAAGCCCTGCCTATTGTAGTCGAGCGATTGATCGTGGGGGAGATAGGTAACAAGCTCCCCCGCGATCAATCGCTCGACTACAATAGGGGAAGATTATCCAGTAAGCAGAGAGGTTTATCGATGTATGGGCAGGTTTCGAGAGCGGCGCGAGGCACGCAGGCATGAAGAAAACATGCGGGCGGCAGAAGAATTGACGGCAATGACAGGCGGCGACCCGAAAGATCGCCTTCTGGAATCGGCCTCGCGTCTCTTTGCCGAACAAGGGTTGGAGGCGGTTTCGCTGCGGTCCGTGACAGCGGAGGCCGGGGTCAATATCGCCGCCGTCAACTATTATTTTGGCTCAAAGGCAGCGCTATTGCAGGCGATGACGCAACGTTTCTTCCTTGCCGTCAATCGAGAACAGCTAGATCGTCTGGATGCACTCACGGCAGGCACGCCGACCCCTTCGGTGCGAGATCTCCTGACCGCCTATGCAGCACCGATCTTCGCGGTCTTCGATTCTCCGCGTGGGCGCGAATGGATTCAGGCGTTGATGATGGTCCGTAGTGCAATGCTCACCACAGCAAATGCAAGCGTGATGGAGGGAGAAGGCGGCGCGGAGGTTACGAGTCGCTACTATGAAGCGTTGCGGCGCGCACTACCACAACTACCACCGGACGAGCTATGGTGGCGCTTCGAGCGGATGCACGGCCTGCTGATGGCGAATCAGGGCAGGCGGGCTGCACAGGTTTCACAAGATCAACAGCGAGACCGAGCGGGACGCAACGAGCGCGCCTGGCTAATTACGTTTCTGGCGGGTGCGCTTGAGACGGCTGCAACCGGCTGAGCAGACAGCAACGCTCCCTCGCAATAGTTCTGCAAAAGCCCAGGGCTTTCCAATTCTCCCATCTAGCAGAAGTGCAGAGGGCGGCAGCCCTTTGCCGGGGTGCGGGGTGTCCCCGCAAAAACCTTTTTTCTTCTCTTTTGCGCGCCGCCTGCGGCGGCGCGCGAAGGAGGGAAGGAAACTGGGGACGCCCCAGGCCCCGGCAGGGAGACCCCTGCACCCCTTTGAGCGGAGAACTGGAAAGCCCTGGCAAAAGCCCAGGGCTTTCCAATTCTCCCATCTTGCGGGAGTGCAGAGGGCGGCAGCCCTTTGCCGGGGTGCGGGGTGTCCCCGCAAAAACCTTTTTTCTTCTCTTTTGCGCGCCGCCTGCGGCGGCGCGCGAAGGAGGGAAGGAAACTGGAGACGCCCCAGGCCCCGGCAGGGAGACCCCTGCACCCCTTTGAGCGGAGAACTGGAAAGCCCTGTGCAAAAGCCCTATTACCCTTGCCTTGCCATACACACTCGTGTATACTCAATAACTGAAAAGTTTCATCCTATGCTTGCAGAGGAGGGGGGACATGGACACGCCGACATCCAATCAGCATACATATATACTTGACCCCGAAAGCCCCACAGAGATGGCTCGCTTGATCCACTTCGATCAGGTAGTGACGAGAGCGATGGGAGGACCGCTGGCCGAACAAACTCCGGCCACCGTCGCCTCTATGCAACGTCTGCTCGATCTGGCCTGTGGACCCGGCGGATGGGTCTTAGATGTTGCCTACGACAACCCGCATATCGAGGTGGAAGGCGTCGATATCAGCAAGACGATGATCGATTACGCCTATGCTCGGGCGCGCACGCACAAGCTGCCCAACGCGACCTTTGGCATTATGGATATCAACCTGCCATTAGACTATTCGGACGAGACATTTGATCTGGTCAACGCTCGCTTCATCAACGGTGTCCTCAAACGCGAGACCTGGGGCACCTTTATCGCTGAATGTACACGCATCCTGCGTCCTGGCGGCGTGTTGCGGCTCACGGAGATGGTCAACGTTGGCAACACAACCAGCCCCGCATTTGAGCGCATTCATACTCTGCTCTGCCAGGCAATGTGGCGCATCGGCTACGGCTTCTCGCCTGATGGCTCCTCGATTGGCATTACGCCCGTTCTGCCCAGGTTGCTGCGCGAAGCACACTACGAGTCTCCTCAAATTGCATCCTACGCCGTTGAATTCTCTGCGCAAACCCCCTATTGGATGGATCTCTACCGCAACTTTGAGGTTGGCTACCAGATGGCGCTTCCCCTTTTCGTCAAGCTTAATCTGGCGACGCAAGAAGAGATGGGGCAGATCTACCAGCAAATGTTGATCGAAATGAATGAAACGAGCTTCTGTGGCATATGGAATTTCTCGACCGTCTGGGGTACTCGACCGACTTGATGTCTCTTTCTGTCGTGATGTACGATTGTCGCTACGTGGGAAGGAAATATTCGCATTTTCCCTAATTATATAGCAGGTAAAAGTATTTATGAAAGATTATCAGGAAAAGCTGGATCGCGTACGTTCTCTTTTGAAGGAAGATAAAGCTCAGGAGGCGTTTCGCGCCCTGCTCCCCGTTTTTCGTTATCCTGGCATGATGCAACGACCAGAAGAGTTCGCGGCAGTGCTGGCTGTGTTTGCAGAGATTAGCGCAAAGATTGCTGGGGACGAATTCACCTCTATCGTGCGCCATACGCTCGACCACATTGATGATCCCGGCGCACTTTACAGCCTGGGCTACGAACTGATCGATCAAGGCTTGCCTGCTATTGCCGCCACCGTACTGGCCGAGGCGCATCGTCTCGCCCCCAATAATGTAGAGATCCTGACCGAGCTGTGTGCGGCGCTTGAACGCTCCACGCTCTACGCCGACGCCTGCCGCTATCTCAAGGCCGCGCCAGAGGTGTTGCAACACTCCTTCCTGTGCAGCTACCTGCTGGCCTTCAACTCACTGATGAGCGGCGATCTGAAAACGACGCGCCGCCTGCTGCCCGATCTTCAGCGCTTGCAGGAACAGGATGAGCATTTTGCGGCGCTGTCGGCTCGCATCATTCGCATGTTGCGCCGGGCCGATGCCTTGAGCGGCCATGCACCGCTGGATACACGCGATCTGCGGGGCTGGCATATGGTGATTACGTCCGGTCTACTGCTACATGTCTCGCCTCATGGCTTTGATGAGGGGATGAACGGACGCTACGCCTTTGTGCAGGATACGCTGGAACTATGCCTGGAGGGGATAGAGCGGGTCAAGGCCGTTCTCGCCGCGCTTGAGATCACGCCTCCGCGCATCTTTGCCCTGCCTGAGCGCGGCAGCTCAATTCTGGCTCAGGCCACTGCTCGCATCCTCGATTGCCCGCTGGAAAACTGGCCCGATGGTGGCAGCGAGGAGCCAGGATTGATCGTCGCCTATGATCTCGCCCTGCTTGACGAAGATCTGCTACCAACATTGCTCCAGCATCATCCAGGCCAGATTCTCTGGAACCACGCCTCGTGCTGGACAGAGGATCAACCTATCAGCGGCGATCTGACGACCTTTCTCTATCAGGTCAACTACGAACCCTGGGGAGAACGCATACGGGTTGACCAGGAGCAGCAACAGGCCATCACGGAGCCGCCAGACGAGCGTGATGAAGCCATCATCGCCGCCGAAATCGTCTCAGCCACCCTCGAACCTGGCACCCTGGACGATCTTCCCGCTCTGATCGAACTGGCACGCGCCGCCGCCGCCACAACCGGAGAAGCTGCTCCCGGCCTGCTCTGCTCCGGTGGACGACGCAAGAAGCAATGGAGCGGCTCGCCCGTACCCAGTTCGCGCTTCACTTAGAGCGATGGCCGCAGCGCAACCCCGCGCAGGGCGTGGCTCAATGCACACAGCCCATCAGAGGTGCCATCATAGGAAGTGTAGCCCAGAACGTGCATGAACTCACGAAACAACCAGGGATGATGGTGCTGGTACTCTTGCAAGAGTACCAGCGTCTCCTCGGCGGTAAGCATGCGCTGTTGCGGCTTGTAATGTTGGCGTCCGACCTGCACTTCCACCGCTGGTCGAACCTGAATATTGCGATACCAATCGCTCTGCGCACCATAGCCGGACATCACGATGCACTCTTGAGTAGAGGGATCATAACGCACAACTTCGAGCACGGTCTGCCTCTCGCGCCCACTTTTACGCCCAATATGCGTCATCATCAAACAGCGATGCCCCAGCAGCCAGCCCAGGTGCCAGCGGTACAGATACTTCGGCAACACAAACCCTAATTTTAATAGTCCGGTTGGTCGCGACGGAGAGATGCTCGCCATAACTTGCCTTCTTTCACTCTTCCTGCACTACAATAATAACTGACCGGTCAGTTATTATTGTAGTGCAGGAAAACAATGTTTGTCAATGATAGAGCATATGAACATATCGCATAAGTTTATGAAAGATATGATTTGCATGCATAATCCGGACCGGGTATACTCTTCGGAGAAACACATTAACGGAGGCTTGGAGACATATGACAGCGTTTCAAGGGACGATTCTAGTGTTGGGTGCGACCGGGCAGCAGGGAGGAGCTGTAGCGCAACAACTGGCTACGAACGGTTGGACGGTTCGCGCATTGGTGCGCGACCTCGCCAGAGGGGATCACCGCTCTGATCTGGCATTCAATCAGCCAGGGATCGAGGTTGTACGCGGCGATCTGGATGATCTCAACTCGCTCAACACAGCTATGAAGGGCACGCATGGGGTTTTCAGCGTGCAGCCTGTGAGTGATCCTGCAACAGAGATACGGCGCGGAAAACTGGTGGCAGATGCAGCGAAACAGGCGGAGGTCGCTCATGTGGTGTATAGTTCGGCGAGCGGTGCTGACCGCAATACTGGCATACCACCATTTGAGGCGAAAGGCGAGATCGAACGCTACCTTCGCCTCCTCGATCTTCCCGCCACTATTCTGCGGCCCCCAATGTTTATGGAAAACTTTCGCTTTTTATTGCAAGAGCAACACGGACAAACAACGCTTCTTTCTATGGGAGGTACGCTACAAACAAAGATGCAGATGGTGGCGGTACATGATATAGGCGCGTTTGCCGCGATTGCATTTAACTATCCAGCCACCTATCAAGGCAAGGCTATTGAGCTTGCTGGCGACGAACTGACCTTTGCACAAATTACCGAGGTGTTGGGGCGCTTTCTTGGACGACCAGTTGCTTATCACGTTGTTGAGCAGCACACAAATGTGGATGGAAAGAGGATCACTGAGTTTTTTGAGCGCGAAGGCTTCAGAGCCGACATCACCGCTTTGCGCCAGATTCACCCACAACTTCTGAGCCTCGATGCCTGGCTGCGTCAGGGCAATTTGCATCACTAGAATTGTATTGGAACACGAGCAAGTTCATGTAATCTAGTGGCTCTATTGAGCGGGTGGTGAGACCTCCACCCGCTTCTCAAGCTGAACGGCGCTGCAATCGATCGGTGGAATGTTCGTACTTATTGGCAAAGATGCGGATACCACAAAAGATGTTGCGCCGGGTAAACGGCTCCGGGGTCTGGCGCGTGAGACGTTCACGCACCTGGGGCTTGTCTGCCCCGGGTGAGTAGTACCAGGGTTCCATCAGCGTCCAGGCCGGCGAAAAGACCCAATCGGGGCAAGGAATCTCGTACTTCTGGCACAGATATTCCACGCTCGCGGCACAGAAGACGGCCCAGCGATGCAGGTCTGCCGTCGCCTCCTCTGGCTCCTGGATCGGATCTTGCACCAGTTCCGCACGCAGTTCGGGAGCGTTGCCAAAGTAATCATTCATAAAGTTGCCCAGGGGAATCCAGGGATCTTCGCCCGCACAGATTTCCCGATAGGACATCTGCATTGTTTGCAATTCCAGACACGTGTTCATAGACATCCCCTTCAGAATATCATCTCAGAGTTCATTGTAACATGCAAAAACGAATTTTGGGAGTGGTGCAGCTACATTTTCTCTGCAAAATTCTCCTTTATCGGGATTTTCATGATTTACCAGGGTGGACGGAGCCGATACGAGACGATATCGCTCTCCGAAGAAGCGACCAGGCGACGTAAATCTGCGCGTAACATCTGCATATGGTCGGAACCGACGATGGAGGTCCAGCGCTGCTCAATCCTGGCAAAAACCGCTTCGGTCGCCCGAATACAATCCCAACCGCGCTGTGTGAGCAGAACCAGCTTCCCGCGCTTGTCGCTGGGATGAGGCTTGCGCATAACATAGCCGCGCGCCTCAAGATAATCGACCATCTGGCTTGCCGCCTGCTTGGTCACGCCGAGATGTTCGGCCAGTTCGTTGCCGGTGGCACCATAGGGTGCGAGCCGCTGAAAAACAAAGCCATGCGACGGCCTGACATCGTCAAAGCCCCGAGTCGTCAGCTCTTTATGCAGATCATCGATCAAAATGCTCCAGGCCGTTCCCAGCAGCGCGATCAGTTCATAGGTAGTCGATGGAGTTTCGGCCACGCGTCTCTCCCTCCTCAACTCAAATTCAACAAGCATTGTATAAGCATTGTATCATGCAGATAGTCAACCTACTTGACAATATAGAGCGGCCTATGGTATTCTTGCAGGGTAGTCAAGTAGGTTGACCATTTTACAATTAAAGAGGAGAGACCCATGCCTGTAGTACGAGCAAAGGATGCCCCGACATTTGATCTTGATGGTTTGCATTTTCACGGTTTGACCTCGCCAAGTCGTGGTGCGACGGAGCTATGCACATGGCGGCTGGGAGTCGCAGCCGGGGCGGAGAGCGAGGCGCATCATATCGATCGTGAGGAGGTGTTTATTGTGCTGGACGGCAGCATCAGCATCGTTACGACCGCCGAAGAGTTTGAATTGCATGCGGGAGATGCCATCAGCATTCCAGCGCAAACGCAATTTCGCCTCAAGAATGCCAGCCAGGAGAACGCACAACTCGTCGTCTGCCTCCCTGTAGGAGCGCACGGGACGATGGCCGATGGGCGCGAAGTTGGCACGCCACCCTGGGCACGATAATGCAGCTTTCTTTCGTAGTTGCGCGATAATTGGCGCATCCGGCAATTGAAAGGGGAATAGCTCTGGGCAGAGAGGATGTTGGGTTCACCCGTAGCGACAAGGGGTGGCAAGGGGTCGTGGGGGCCTTGCGCTTGTCGCTGTTGGGTCTGGGAAACCGACAAACGATGTGGCGAGGGCGACAAGCGCAAGGCCCCCACGACCCCTCCACGCCGCCCCTTGTCGCTACGGGTGGGGAGAACCGTCTCTCTTCCCGGAACATTTGCCGGATGCACCAATTATCGCGCTATGGCCTCATTCTCACAAATGTCACAGCGCGATCAATCGCTCGGCTACGAAAGATAGTATTTTTTATGATAAAATAAGGAGTAGATCCAGGAACTATCTGGATCTACTCCTTATTACGCAATGCGCGACTTATCGCGCACCTACGAAATGATGCTCTCTAATGGGCGGCTTGCATCATTTTATCGCAGCTCTGCCGAATATTGTCTGCCGTCACTTTATCTCCGGTCAATTCACTCATCTGCTTGCCGTTGTTGAGGAAGCGAGCTGTCGGAACGACTCTCACATTACATTTCTGTGCAATCTGAGGCAGGCGATCTTTATCAACGTAGAGAACTTTGACGTAGGGAGGAATGGGCATCGGAGCCAGGGCCAGGCTCTGAATCGGGCCACGAGCCATGTTCCAGGCACCATTCGATGATGACCCAAATACCGTGATGACCGGACCTTCCTGCATAAGATCCTCAAACTGCTCGTCGTCTTTGATTTCAATCCATTCTGCCATAGTATTGTCACCTTTCTATAGGAGGCCATTCTCCTATAACTGTGTGGCTCAATAAAAACCCCTTCTTACTTCCTGCTCAGGAAGGGAAGAAGTCTACTCTCACTATACACCTCCCCCCAAACAATAGGGGTCAGATCACGCCTGCTATGCGATCATATAGGGAGGTACTATTGCTTACATACTTGAGAAGCATTTGAGGCTAGATGCTGGCAGCCAGGGGTAGAGTGACATAAAAAGTTGATCCTTCGCCCTCGCAGCTGTCAACCCAGACGCGACCACGATGCTGCGTAACCACCTCTTTGACCAGATAGAGGCCGATGCCAAAGCCGCTATGCGAGCGATCAACGTTTCTGGCACGGTGGAAGCGCTTGAAGATGTGCGGAATATCTTCAGCGGCAATGCCGATTCCCTCATCTTTTATCCAGATCAACACCTCTTGCGATCGCTCGGCAGCATGTTTCAGGCCGATCTCAATCGTGCTGTCCCGTGCGCTATATTTGATGGCATTGCCGATCAGATTATTGAAAACCTGCACTATGCGTTGCTCGTCCAGATAGGTAGGGATGATATCCGTCTCCTGCACGCCCTCCAACTGAAAGGTGAAACGATGGAGGCGCGAGACGCTGCTCTGACTGTCAAAAACGTGCTTGAGAAGGGATAAGAGGTTGCAGGGGGTGTAGTCAAGCTTGAATTGGGTTTGCTCTATCCGTGAAATATCGAGCATCTCTTCAATCAAATGTGTCAGGTGATGGCTCTGCTCAACAATATTGGTAATGGCGTAGAGGGTAAGCTTATCAAAACTGTTTTCCTGAGAGGTGCGCAATTGTAGTATTTCTGAAAATCCCTGAATGACGGTAATCGGGGTGCGCAACTCATGATTGGCGATGGAGAAGAACTCGTTTTTATGCTGCTCAAGCGTCTTCTGGGCGGTCACATCTTGCAGGACGATCACGGCCCCCGTCATCAGGCCACGCTCGCTATAGAGAGGAGCGCAGGAGGCAAGGGTAACGATGCGGCGACCATCAGGCTGCATCACAGTTGCTTCCTTGCCGGTAAAGGTCTCGCCGCTGAGGGCACGAATGGCAATAAAGTTCCAGGGCGGCAGGGGACGGCCTTCCCTGGTCGTCTCGATGCCAGTGCGCAGCCAGCTATGACGATGCAAAGGAATGCAGGTAATCTCTTCTGTGGAAATGCCGAGAATCTGCGCCGCCGCCGGGTTCGCATAGCTGATCGCGCCGCCGGAGGTTTCCGCAATCAGAATCCCTTCGGGCAACTGGTCCAGCACAGCTCGCAGACGAGTGCGCTCCTTTTCAATCGTGGCATGCAGGCGCGCATGGGCCAGTGCCGCCGCGATATGCGTTCCCATGCCCACCAGTGCATGCACCTCTGGCCCACTAGACGAGACGGGCGATCTGAACGAAGCAACGATCGTTCCTTCCAGTTGATCGCCGAACCACAACGGCACGCAAACATAGCCGCGCGTTCCCAGGCGCACCAGCGGACTATTCCAGTTAAGCCTGCCTTCCTCTGCCGCGATCTGCAAATCCTCGACCACAATCGGTTCATGTTGCGTCAACACGCCCTTCGTCAGGCCCAGCTGCTCATAGGGCATGTAATCCATCAATTTGAGTCCCTCGGGTGCGAAATCATGCGGACGGCTCGCACAGAGCAGTTTGAAGGCGCGCTGTTCGGGGTGAGCTGTATGAATGCAGGCGGTAATGGTGTCGAAATGAGTCTCGATGATATCCATCGCAATCTGCCCGATTCGTGCTGAATCGAGCGTTTCACGCACCCAGCGAGCGACGGCTTCGACGACCTCCAACCGCTTCCGCTCTTTTTCCAGTACCTCGTTAGCGTGGCTCAGTTGCTGCCGTGCTTCCTCTGCCTGCTGGCGCGCCTCCACTTGCGCCGTCACGTCGTTGAGAGTTTGCACAATATGTGTCACATTGCCCTGCTCGTCCAGAATGGGAGTAAGCGTCCAGCTCCAATAGGTTATTTCCCCCAGGGCATTGACATTCATCTCTTCTTTCACGTGATGAGGCTGCTTGCTGGCGATCACCTCGCGGCAGATAGATACGATGCGCCTCCCGCCCTCCGAGTCCTGGCAATCTAGCAGGGAAGCGCCAGGGGCAAAGGGTGGTTCGTCTTGCGACGTGTGTATCGCAGCGACGAAGTCGATATAGGGAGTATTGGCCTCCAGCAGACGCAGTTCCTGGGCATCAAAAATCGCCATGCCTGCCGCCGTATATTCCAACATCGTATTCGCGAAACGATACTTTTTGAAACTGACAGTAGAATCCATCCTGCACTCACGCATGCTGCCCAGCCAGGGCCAATCTCTTACGCTTTTTCACATAAAACACATGTATTATACAATATAGCGTCAACAACCGCAAGAGGTAGACGCTACATGCAGGGCTTTCCAGTTCTCCGCTCAAAGGGGTGCAGGGTCTCCCTGCCGGGGCCTGGGGCGTCCCCAGTTTCCTTCCCTCCTTCCCGCGCCGCCTGCGGCGGCGCGCAAAAGAGAAGAAAAAAGTTTTTTGCGGGGACACCCCGCACCCCGGCAAAGGGCTGCCGCCCTCTGCACTCCCGCTAGATGGGAGAATTGGAAAGCCCTGACGCTACATGCCCCTGCCGCGACAACCGCAAGGGATTGTCGCTACATAGATCCTGGTCTTTTGCTAAAAGCAAATACACTTTAAACGATTGGAAAGGTTAATGTCAAGTGAGAAGACCCATTGCCGTATGAAACTCACTACGCTATAATAAGCCTGATGTTCTGCTAGAACTAAAAAGAGGCGCTCTTTCGTTAGATGATTTTGTGGCGTTTAGATGGGACTTTTCACCCTGCCCGCGTTCAGGTGGAAGGAAGGAAAGGTGTGTCATGGCTGAGTCGGCCGCGAGAAAAAACACGTATATCATGGATGCAGAGAATGCCGCAGAGATTGCGCGTTTAAGCCATTTGCATCGCCTGATTACTTCAACTGTTGGAGGTTTGCTCCCCCCGATCGCACATATCCCCTCTTTTCAAACCATGCTCGATATTGCCAGTGGACCCGGCGATTGGGTTCTCGATATGGCTTCAACCTATCCCGATATTCAGATCACAGGCATTGATATCAGTACCCTGCTCACAGAATATGCTATGACCCGCGCTCAGGATCAAGGATTGACCAATGCGCATTTTTGCCAGATGGATGCGATGCGTCCCCTGGCTTTTACTGACGCATCATTCGATCTGGTGCATGCTCGTCATCTCTATACCTTTATGCTAGCCGACGCCTGGCCCAATCTGCTACGCGAGTGCGTGCGGGTGACGCGTCCCGGCGGCATCGTCTGTCTGACCGAGGTCGAACTGAACCTGAGCAATAGTGCGGCGCAGGAACGTTTCGCTCACCTGTTGGCTCAGGCGTTGCAACGAGCCAATATGAGCTTTTCGGCCAACGGCCATCACAGCAATATTACCCCCATGCTGGGCCGCTTCCTGCGCGATGCAGGCTGCCGCTATATTCGCCGCGCCGCCTATATGCTGGATTATTCGGCCGATGAGGATACCTTCAGCCTGGGCTATCAGCATGTGGTCGCAGGTTGCAAGCTGCTTCAACCCTTCCTGCTCGAAACAGGCGTGGCCGAGGAGCAAGAACTTCATCGTCTCCAGCACTTATTGCAAGAAGAGCTGCTCGCACCCGAATTCTGCGGCGTTCTGATTATCACGACCGCCTGGGGCACGGTCCCCAGCTAACCCCGTAATCTACCCCCATATCGTAGTCAAGCGGCAATTGGTGCATCTGGCAATTGAAAGGAGCAGAGAGGATGTTGGATTCACCCGTAGCGACAAGGGGTGCTGGGGGTCTTGGCGGGGGCCTTGCGCTTGTCGCCCTCGCCACATCGTTTGTCTGCGCTTCCCGGTTCCCGCGTGACCCCACCAGCGACAAGCGCAAGGCCCCCACACCCTCTCCACACCGCCCCTTGTCGCTACGGGTGAACCCGAAATTCTCGGTGTCCAGAGCCATTCCCCCTTCAATATCCAGATGCATCAATAATGGCCATTATCGCTCCACTACGACAGGGGAGATTACCGTTATAACACATCATAGTTGCATACGTTTCGCTTTGTTGTTGATCGTGAAGGAACGTTGATGCACCCTGTCAACAATGACATGCGACCCCACTTCATGCAAATATAAGGTATTGCGCTCAAACTGGTATAGCAGACGTACAGACATACTAATATATCCGATCCATAAGCCCTCTTTGCATTGTTGGACGCGATGGGGCTGAAGCGATGGATGGTGTGGGTACTGAGCCAGCAAGCGGATTTTACGCATGGTGATTCTTTTCATCTGTGGAGATAAATACGCAAATGTTTGCTGGAAATTTTCTGTACTGATAACCTGTGCCTCCACTGCAATCTCCTCTTGTTACATAAGGTGTCACACCCGTTGCGACATACACTACTACTATGCACAGTATAACATGTTTTTTTCCAGGCTTCATGGTAATAGGATTCGCAATAGATCTCCACTTTATGGAAAAGATAGCTATCCCTGATGACACAAAAGAAATCCCAAATTGTCCTCTTTTTTCTTGACTTTTTATTCAAGAATAGCGTATACTGATTTCTGTCAGGAAGGAGAAAGGAAGAATGGCGCGACAGAAAGAATTTGTGCCGGAGCAAGCTCTGGATAAGGCAATGAACCTCTTCTGGAAACAGGGGTACGAAGGCTCGTCCGTTGAAGATCTCGTGCAATGCACGGGACTTGGGCGTGGCAGCCTCTATGATACCTTTGGCGATAAGCACGCCTTATATCTCGCCGCTTATGATCGCTATTGCATCGTGAGTAGCGGGACGCTAGACGCATTGCGCCATTCTTCTGGCACGCTGCAAGAAACGTTGCGAGACTTCTTTCAGGCTCGTGTTGAGGAAGCTGTCAATGATCCAGAGCGGCGGGGCTGTTTTATGGTTAATGCCGCCCTTGAGATGGCTCCTCATGATCCTGAAGTCGCTCAGCGCGTCCAGGAGGGTCTCGCCGAAACGGAAGAGGCTTTCTATCATGCGCTCATCAAAGCTCAAGCTCGGGGTGAGCTGGCCTGGACATGTGATCCGCACCAGTTCGCTCGTTTCCTGGTCAATATGCTTGTTGGCATGCGTGTGCTTGCCCGCACCAATCCTGACCGCCGCACGCTCGAACAGATCGTGGAGACGGCATTGTTACTCTTCCGCTAATTTTTTTGACATAATTCTTGAATGAACATTCTTAAATTATGCCGAGTGATATTGAAAGGAAATATCAGATGTATTCATTACGAGGAAAAGTTGCTGTAGTGACCGGTGGAAATAGCGGTATTGGCCTGGCGGTCGCCAGAGCATTTCACACTCATGGAGCCAGCGTCGTTATTGCGGGACGCAACTCTGAAACGCTTGAAAAGGCGGCTCAAGAGCTGGGCGAGAATGTGCTGGCAGTTCCAAGTGACATCACGAACGTACATGATGTTGAGCGCTTAATGGGTCGAGCATATGCCACATTTGGAAAGCTGGACATTCTGTTTGTCAATGCCGGGATACTCAGCAACGCCTCAATTGAGGAGACCGATGAGGCCACGTTTGATGCGATCATGGGCACCAATTTTAAAGGGGCATATTTCACTATTCAGAAAGCGCTCCCTTTTTTCAACGATAACGGATCGATCATTCTTAATGGATCGGTAGGTGCCTTCTTGAGCATACCCAATAGCTCGGTGTATTCGGCGAGCAAGGCTGCTATACACTCGCTGGCCCGCTCCCTCTCCCCCGAACTGATTGATCGAGGCATCCGCATCAACACGATTACGATTGGCCCAACCGCAACACCGATTATTGGCCGCTCTGGATTGTCGCCTGAAGTTGTTGAGCAGCAGCACCAGACATTAGCCGCAAAGTTGCCGATCAAGCGCCTGGGCCGCTCCGAAGAGATCGCCAATGTCGCGCTCTTCCTCGCATCCGATGCCTCGTCCTTCGTGTTGGGATCGGAAATTGCAGCCGATGGCGGCGCTTTGCTGAACACGCTTTGAGCAAGCCTCTGCAAAAATGTGATTGATTGTGAGTTACCCATAATGTCGTAGTGGAGCGATTTATCGCGGGGCGCTTGTCATACGGTCTCCCCGCGATAATGAAATGTAACAACCAAAATCGGGAATCCCCGTGTATGGTAGGGGCGATGGCTGGTCCTCGCCCTCCCCAAGCGCGATCATGGGGCAACACCGGGCGAGGACCAGCCATCGCCCCTACCATACACGGTCACACCCCACAGGATTTCATGGATGCACCAACGATTGAAGTTTGACAGACCACTACGATATTATGGTTTTATTCTGTGAGGAAGAGGGCAGGGCCACAAATAGGGCCATCAAGACAGCACGAGCGCATGCGTCGCCGGTCAATTCCAAAATGTTGCCCACACGCATCATGACAGGCCACGAGGTCTGACCGAGCAAGGGAATCCACGCTTCAAGCATGGCACCAATCAGGGCAATATACACGCCTGTAGACCAGCGCGACCCGCGCACAGCGGCAATGACTGGCATCATGGCAAGGACAAAGAGGACGCCGCGCACCACCTCTAAAATGATAGTAGTCATAGTTGACGGGACTACCGTATGAAGGGATGCTATGAAAGCGGGATCATAGTAAAAGGCGTGTTCGAGCGGTGTAACAAGCATGACAAAGAAGAGATAAATAGCAGGATAGGGAGCACCTGCAACCACAATGCGCCAGCACCAGGAGAGCAAGCTCCTCTCGCGCATCGTCTGCCCAAAGCTCTGGCCACCCTGTACGCTCTCATCTGCCGGGATCAGCCAGGTAATAATTCCAGCGATAAGCAATAATGGTATGCCTTCGATAATGAGTGCCGCGGCAAGCGAAAACGGGGTGAGAAGGGTTGTATAAAAATATGCTTCTATTAGATCTGTTAGCGTGCCGGTGATGTATAGTGGTACAAAAATTGCTAAAAAACGAGGAAAACGACGATAAGCGGTGCGACGTGCCAGAGGTGTCATGACCGCAACGTAAAAAATGCCAGAAATAACTCGGATGGCGATGTTCTGTACTGATAATGCGTTTGATGAATGGTTTGTGGAAAGGAGCAAGGCAAGCGCAGTGAGGATCGCGGCTGACAGCAATCCTCCTCCAATCACGCGTATAATAATTGAAATAGCACTAATATTTCTTTTCTCTGCGGCTAAAATGGAATGATTTTCAATCATTATCCATCCTCCTTGATAAGTAGTTTAATAGGTCAGTTCTCTCCTCTGACCACTTCTCGTACAGTATATTATAGCCCCACGAATTAATGAGTTTTTTGGGGGGACAACTTTTATTTGAGTATCTGCATGCTTGTGGAAAAGGCAGCCTGCTCCCTCCGTCCAATCGCATTAGGGCTTGCGTCCCCAGTTTTTCGGATGAATTGACAGATTTTTTGAAAATCAGTACTCTTAAAAGTGAGTATGTATGTAGGATTGCACATGCCCTTCTTACCAAAATAAGAAGTGGGAGAGAGAAGGATGACGAACGTGGCAAAAGCTGCATCATCCCCGCCTGGAAAGTATGGCGCGCTTTTGCTGAAAATGCTTCCTCTGCCGCTGGCGTGCTTTCCGCTCTGGCTCATCCTCTCCAACATCCACGATGCCGTCTTCGCCTTGCACAACGATACCCTTGACGCCCTCTATCTGCTTACTCAAGTTGGGGCCGTCTATGCCGCGATGCTCTATCTGGCGTGGGTCGGGACGCTGCTGTTCACGAAGCGGGCAAATGTGACCTGGCGCGACATGGGCTTCGCACCGTATCGCGTGCATTTCTGGAGCATTCTCTGGTTTGTCATCAGCTTTGTCTATCTCGTCGTCTTCAATATCATATGGCAGGTCATCAGCACTTACTGGCATATCGATCTGCTCAACCGTAATACGCTGCTGACGAACTATACCGATATGCCGCTTTCTCAGTGGAGCATGGTCCTGATTATTGGAGCGATAGGGCCACTGGGCGAAGAGGTTCTCTTTCGCGGCCTGCTTTTTCGTGTACTCGATGTGGTGTTGACCAGATATCTCGTCCGTCACCTCTCAAAGTCACTCGCATCATATATCGCGCTGATCTTCGCCGTCTGCATCAGCGCAGGCGTCTTTGCCACTCTCCACTTCGACGCCAGCTCGTTCCCCGTCTACTTTGCGATAGGCGCAGTGCTGGCGCTCTGGGTCCGATATACGCGCTCGCTCTGGCCCTCCTGGGTGCTGCACATGACGTTTAACAGCCTCTTTATCGCGCGCCTGCTTGTACATTGAGACAGAGTTTTCGTCTTATGGCTACCCTGGATAATATTTGCCCAGATTATGTATATTTTGGATATATGTTATCCTTGATAAATTATATCCAGGAGTCTATAATCTGGATAGAAGTTGTCCAGGATAGACAGCTTTTAAGCCTTACAAATTCAATCAGTAGAGAAGGAGAGCATGAATATGGAGGCTCGGCTTCGTTATACCCTGGCTGCGCCAGAAGCTCGTAAAGCTCTGTTTCAGCTTCAGGAATATGTCAACAATTGTGGTTTGGAGATGTCGCTCCTCAATCTAGTCAGCCTACGCGCCTCGCAGATCAATGGATGCGCATTTTGTCTGGATATGCACACGAAAGATGCTCGTGCGGAAGGTGAGAGTGAACAGCGCCTCTACCTTCTGTCTGCCTGGAGAGAGGCACCGTTCTACAGTGAACGGGAACGCGCTGCCCTGGAGTGGACCGAGGCTGTCACTCTGGTAGCCAACGATCACATACCTGATGAGGTCTATGAACGTGTTCGTCCCCATTTCACCGATGAGGAGCTGGTGAATCTTACCATGGCGATCAACGCCATCAACTCGTGGAACCGCCTGAATGTAGCTTTCCGTACTCCTGCGGGTAGCTATCGCCCCAGGCAAGCCGCTTCCCATTAAGAATTTTTTCTTTCAAGAGCGGTAATCTCATTCGTAGTGGAGCGATTTATCGCGTTGGCGGAGGTGCCTGTAATGCCGCCCCAACGCGATAAATCGCTCCACTACGAATGAGATTTTCGGGTTTGCTTGTGCAAATTCATAATGTGAGGGCAATCAGGAAGGGGTTGCGGTATCGCTGGGATCGTAGTCGGCAACCTCGTAGAGAAAGCGCGTGCGAGCGACCAGCTTGCGATTGTAGGAGGTACTCTGGACGAAGACGCGATACTCTTCCAGATGCGTCGGGCGCAGGCGGGCGTTTTCGTCGAGAGGCAGGCCAAGCATGACGCGTGCCTGGTTGCCAGCAAAGAGGTCGCCAGTCTCGCGATGCTGCAACACGATCTCTTTGCGCACCTGAATGGTCTCGGTTTTGGTAAATTCGTAAAACCCTTTGCCTGCTTTAAAGATCAACCCATTGCGCTGTGCGAAGGTCTGGATCGGCATTGACTCATCAACTTCCAATACCTGGAAGCGTCCGGCGGGAACGGCGCGTAGATCGATTGGTCCGGCCTCTACAGCCAGATCACGCCCCTGCATGGTGGCAAAGGCACGCCTGAGCGAACGGCTCATACGCCCAGCTTGCTGCACCTCCTGCTCGTAGCGTTGGATCTTGAGATCAGCGCCGTCCTGCCGATAACAAATCGCCATCAACATATCGGTGATTTCGGCGAACTGATCGAGATTGAGATGGAAACCGCCCGAGGTGTGAGCCAGCTCGCGATAGAACGGCGTGGCGTGGCGACGGTTGAGTGCCTGCACCGCATAGACGCTGATACCCTGCGTCGTCAGCGCCGCTACTTCTGTACGCCAGTTGAGGTGCTGGGGATTGGCAGCCGGGGCATGAGGAATGTCGTCGCCGATCAGAACAAAGACGCGCCGTGGCATCGGGACGCCAGGCCAACCCTTGCGCCTCGTGCAGCACCAGTTCGTAGCATTCAGGAGCATCGCCGCCGCCGGTTGCCTGCGTATGCTCAACAAAATCGGTAATCGCAGCGGTATCAGCGGTCAGATCGAGATGCTGGGTGACATAGGTGCTGCCCTCGTCGCAATAGTCGCCATGCGCGATGATGCCAATATGGATGCCGGGCAGTTCGTCCATCAGCCGCCGAACCGCCTCTTTGACTTTGCGGCGAACCTGCGTGAGCACGGGATACATGCTGCCCGTTGTATCAAAGCTAATCACCACATCAATGGCATTCATTGTCGTTGTTTCCATCTATTCTACCTTTTTTTACAAAGATATTTGTATTTCTATTTTTCTCTCTGATTACCTATTCTTTTTGTAAGCCCCAAAAACGGAGACCAGAAGCATCTCTTGAGAGATTTCCAACCATTACATGTTGTGAGGCTCGCTCATCATTCCCTCTTGCTCTCTTTGAGCTGGTGGGGATAAAATAGGAAATCGGGGCGTTGTGCCTGCTCGAAAAAACATTCAGGAAAGAGGAAAAACAAGCGATGGAAGCCTATCTGGATCTTTGTCGGCGTATCTTAGCTGAAGGGGTGAAGAGGGAAGATCGGACGGGAACCGGAACAATCAGTGTTTTCGGTCATCAGATGCGCTTTGATCTGCGCAAGGGCTTTCCCCTGATGACCACCAAAAAGCTTTATACACGCTCAATTATTTATGAATTGCTCTGGTTCTTACGCGGCGATACCAATATCAACTATTTACATGAACATAACGTGCATATCTGGGACGAATGGGCGGATGCGGAAGGGAACCTCGGTCCTGTGTATGGACAACAATGGCGCTCTTTTCGTGGTGCCGATGATAAGGCCGTCGATCAGATCAGCCGGGTCGTCGATGAGATTCGGCGCAATCCCAACTCGCGCCGCTTAATTGTCTCGGCCTGGAACCCGGTTGAGATAGACGAGATGGCCCTGCCGCCTTGCCATTGCCTCTTCCAATTTTATGTCGCGGAGGGGCGTCTCTCCTGCCAACTGTATCAGCGTAGCGGCGACACTTTCCTCGGCATTCCCTTTAATATCGCCAGCTACGCCCTGCTCACCCACATGATCGCGCATGTAACGGGATTGCAGCCCGGCGAGTTTGTCCACACCATCGGCGACGCCCATCTTTATCTCAACCATATCGATCAGGTCAAGCTTCAACTGACGCGCAACCCGCTGCCCTTGCCGACATTAGAGCTGAATCCCGAAGTGCGCTCGATTTTCGATTTTACCTTTCAAGATATCAAAATCCTGAATTATCAGGCGCATCCAAATATCAAGGGGGCAATTGCGGTATGATCGGCCTGCTTGTGGCCTATGCTCATGGGTACGTCATCGGCAAAGATGGCGCGATCCCCTGGCGCTTGCCCAACGATTTACGTTACGTCAAACGCCTCACTACCGGCCATACCATCGTGATGGGGCGCAAGACCTTTGACTCGATTGGCCGTCCGCTTCCCAACCGGCGCAACATCGTGCTCTCTCACGATACAACGTTGACGATTCCCGGCGCGGAGGTTGTACAGAGCGTGGAGGAGGCGATGGGGCTTGTCGGCCAGCAGGACGATCTATTTGTGCTGGGAGGCGAAAGTATCTATCGCCAATTTCTCCCGCTGGCCGACCGCCTCTATATTACCGAGGTCGATTACGCGACGGAGGGCGATACATTCTTCCCGGAATGGGATCGCAGCGCTTTTCGCCTGATCTCGCGGCAAGAAGGCACGCTCGACGAGAAAAACACGCTGCCGCATGTTTTCTATGTGTACGAGCGAAAATTCTCTCCCCTTTTGACGAGGGCAGATATCGAACAGCTCCAAACGAGCGCTAAAGGCGCGGGGCACCTCGATCTCCATCAGCAAAACCTGCAAGGGAGCGATCTCTCCTATATGGATTTGCAGGGAGTCAATCTGCAAGGGGCCGACTTGCAAGGGGCCAATCTGCGGGGAACCAACCTCAGCGGGGCGAATTTACAAGGGGCAAATCTTAGCGGGGCCGATCTCGACGGAGCCGACCTGAGCCGCGCGTATCTGGGCGATAGTGAGGCTAACCGCGTGCAGCTTTCCCGCGCGAAGCTGAGCTATGCAACGCTGAGGGAGCTTGATCTGCGTGGCTTTGATCTGGCTGAACTGGATCTCAAATATGCTGATCTGAACGGGACAGATCTGCGAGGGACCGTGCTGCGCGGAACCGATCTCCAGGGAGCTGATTTGAGCACCGCTCGCTTGCATGGTTCCGAACTGCAAGGAGCAATCCTGCATCGCAGTGTATATCAAGCGCGAAGCAAGGCATCTCAGAAGCGGATGACCCTAACAACACTCATAGCAGAACACTCCCCACAGCAACAGCAGTTTATTTCCGACCGTGACGCCTATCTTTTTGGCGAGCAGGCTCCGCTGGTTGGCGTCACACCAGCGAAGCTGCACGAACTTTTTCCCCAGGGTTTCACCTTTACACAGGCGCGTCACCTTTTCGACGCCTGGCTCGCTCAAGCAGGAGCAGCCTACAGCGCACAAACGATTGCGGCCATGTGGATCGGCTTTGCCCATCGCACTTGTGATTTGTACTATAAGAAGTTCCCGATGTCATAGTTACACCAGGTGAATTACGGCTCAATCTCCAGCCGACTCGCTGGCAGCGGGAGCGGCGGCTGGTCTGGTCTCGCCTGCCAGATAGACCGAAACGAAGGTGATGGCGCTCATCACTATGATGTACAGGGCAATCGTCCACGAAGCATTGCCGGACCAGAGGAGCAGCGTCGTCGCAATCGTCGGCGCGAGGCCACCAGCGAGAACCGAAGCTGCCTGATAGCCGAGCGAGGCTCCGCTGTAGCGCACGTTAGCCCCGAACAGCTCACTGAAGAAAGCGGCCTGTGGACCATACATCAGGCTCAGGGCCACCTGTCCCAGGCACGCGCCAAGAATAATGGTCAGCGGCGACTTCATATCCACCAGCCAGAACAGAGGGAAGGCCACCAGCGCCATCATCACCGCGCCGCCCAGGTAGACCGGTAAGCGACCGACGCGATCCGTCCAGGCACCTGCCAGCGGCAAGACGGCCAGCGAGATAACCGAACCAATCAGCGTAGCATTGAGAACATAGCTCGCTGGCACATGCAGGATTCCGGTAGCATAGCTGACAAGAAATGTGATAAAAATGTAGAAGCTCCCATTGGATACAAAGAAAGAACCAGCGGCAAGCAACACAGTTTTCCAATTATGGCGTATCACTGAGATGACCGGCACGGGATCAATTTCCTGATTTTCCTTGAGCTGCTCGAAATCTGGCGTTTCGGTGATACGCATGCGGATAAAAAGACCAACAGCGACCAGGATAATGCTAGCCAGGAAGGGAATACGCCAGCCAATGTTTAACAGGCCCTCTCCCGGAAACCAGGCGATAACAGCATTGAAGATCAGCGAGGAGAGAATGACGCCGACTGGAACGCCAATTTGAGGCCAGCTGCCAAAGAAGCCGCGTCGATGCGCCGGGGCATGCTCGGTCGCCATCAGGACCGCACCTCCCCACTCGCCGCCGACCGCAATCCCCTGGCAGAGTCGCAGCACGATCAGCAAGATCGGAGCCAGAACGCCGATAGTAGCATACGAGGGCAGCGCACCGATCAGGAACGTTCCCAGGCCCATCAACAGGATTGTCAGCACCAGCATCCTCTTGCGCCCGATGCGGTCGCCATAGTGACCAAAGATAATACCGCCAAGAGGCCGACCCAGAAATCCGACCCAGAAGACCAGGAAGGAGGCCAGTTGGCCCGAAATTGGCGAGAGCGTGGGGAAGAAGAGTTTAGGAAAGACTAACGCGGCCCCGGTTCCGAAGATGAAGAAATCGTACCACTCGATTGAGGTGCCAATCAAGCTGGCCGTCGCTACCTGAACAATTGAAGTGGGTCGAGGGGAAGCCGTCACTTCACTCATGGTTTCCTCCTGCCGCCTGGTATGTATGGCGGCCTGTCGCTATTCAACATTGAATCACCAGTGCTATCAGTTTCTACAAATAGAAACAGCGATAGCGGGATAAGCGCGCCTGGTTGGAGAATACCTTGAACGCCTGACCAGATTCTCATCTGGAGCAAGACGTATCAAAACTTGAGTACGATGTACAGCACGAAATGCTGTTACTTATATAATAACATATGCGGAAGGGTATTGTCGCACTTTTATAGAAGGACGCAGAAAAATACAGCAAATATTCTGACATTGAGGTACAGAGTAACTGGAGAAGAAGTTGGGGCGAATTTCGTGCGAGTCAAAGCAGCATTGGCATAACTTGCGGATGCTCTTACTCCGTCTAGATGGGGCAGTGGGCACGCGGCTCACAACTCAGAGAGCGTAGAGTCACTGACTCGACCTGATCGCTCAGGCTTCGCTACCTTAGATCCGTTACAATCGTATGTAAGCTGCTTCTGTTAGAGCACGAAATTAGCCCCGATTATACTCTCATTCACAGTATCAGTCAACACACATCTCTATGAATCAGGGCTTTCCAGTTCTCCGCTCAAAGGGGTGCAGGGGTCTCCCTGCCGGGGCCTGGGGCGTCCCCAGCTTCCTTCCCTCCTTCGCGCGCCGCCTGCGGCGGCGCGCAAAAGAGAAGGAAAAAGGTTTTTGCGGGGACACCCCGCACCCCGGCAAAGGGCTGCCGCCCTCTGCACTCCTGCTAGATGGGAGATTTGGAAAGCCCTGTCTATGAATGTGTTTGATTGCCATGAAGGGCGACGGCGGGCGCAATGATGCAGGTTAACCAAATAATCTGGGAAGCTCCCTTCGGTTGTAGTCGCGCGATTCATCGCGCAAGTGGCCCTCAACTGAGGTGGGAAGCGGGACTACAACCGAAGGGAGCTTCCCGTTATAAATTGTTAAGACGCATAATTGCCGCCCCTACCAGATTATGCGATAAATAGCTTCTGTTTCTCGTTTCCCACGATAATCAAGAAGGTGTGAAAAGGGCAATTCATTGCGTGAAGGGCAGGGGCGGCAATTCACTGCGCCCGATCCTCTTGTATGTAAGCTGCTTCTGTTAGAGCACGAAATCAGCTCGGCCATTCTCTACCTGAGGTAGGCACGGAAACCTGGCAACTTTTGGCACCGTGATATAACGACGGGACGAATTTTTTGTCTTCGTATCAAGGATGGACCTTGTCGTTTTTTATAGAGAGACGCTCTAGAGTCTCTCAGGAGGTGAACTATGTCCCAGATGAAGGCTGTACAGGTATCTCAGGCGGGTGGTGCGTTTGAACTAGTCGAGCGACCGATTCCTGAACCTCAAGAGAATCAGGTGCGCATCAAAGTGGAAGCGTGCGGTGTCTGTCATAGCGACAGTATCGTGAAGGAAGGTGGAGGTGGGGTTTATCCCATCACCTATCCTCGTATTCCCGGCCATGAAGTGATCGGGGCGATTGACGCGGTTGGCAAAGACGTGCACTCGTGGAGCGTTGGACAGCGTGTGGGTGTGGGCTGGCACGGAGGGCACGACTTTGTGTGTGTCCCCTGTCGTCGGGGAGATTTTATTAACTGCCAGCATGCTCAGATCACTGGCATCTCCTATGATGGCGGGTACGCCGAGTATATGGTAGTTCCTCAAGAGGCGCTGGCCCTTGTACCAGAGCAGCTCAATGCGGCTGATGCAGCCCCGCTTCTCTGTGCTGGTATTACCACCTTCAATGCGCTGCGCCATAGTGTGGCGAAACCGGGAGATCTTGTAGCGGTGCAAGGTTTGGGCGGCCTGGGTCATCTTGGTGTCCAGTTTGCCAACCGCTTTGGCTTCAGGACAGTCGCCGTCTCGCGTGGCAAAGACAAGGAACGCCTGGCCCGTGAGTTGGGTGCGGATGAGTATATTGATACCGAAGCCAGCGATCCAGTCCAGGAACTCTTACGCATGGGAGGTGCACGAGTCGTGCTGACCACAGCACCGAGTGGCAAAGCGATTGCTTCGATCATCGGAGGGGTAGGGGTCAACGGTCAACTCCTCGTTGTAGCTGCGCCCGGTGACGCGACGGATCTCTACCTGGCTTCACTGATTAGTGGCACCCGCTCTATTCAGGGATGGGCTTCTGGTACCGCTATGGATTCAGAAGACACCTTGAATTTTAGTACGCTTCGCGGCGTTCTTCCCCTGGTCGAAACGTTTCCCCTCGAACGTGCCGACGAAGCGTATCATCGCATGATGTCCAATCAAGTGCGTTTCAGGGCAGTTCTGACTCCATAGCGGAAAGAAGACCGCCGCTCCTGGAGCGATGAGAGAGTGCTAGCGCGGAGTTCGCACGTAGCGCAGGGTCAGGGGACGGATGCGGATGGGAACCGGAGCTGCTTCGGCAGCGCGTTGCATGGTCATGCCCAGGCGGGAGAAAAAGCTCTGGTATTTCTCCACCCAGACGGGCTGCTGATCAGATGCGGGATCGGTGGAACTCACAAATGCTTCCCCTGTGATAACGATAACGTCATCACTGACCGAGCCAAAATGCAAGCTCACTCTAGGGTTCTGCCGAATATGACCCAGACGATCCCGCTCCCCCTCTGGTGCGCTGTAAGTGAGCAGCGTGGATTGTGCATCGTCCCAGAGGAAACCAACAGGCAAAGGGTGTGGCGTGCCCTCTGCGTCAACAGTGGTCATCCAGATGAAGGGTTCATCATGCAGTCGGCGCGCAATACGCTCCCCATCTGGTGTCGAGGGATCCGGCAATTGAAACGTCGTGGCGCGATGATGCATCACATCCTCAAGTGATGGATTATCCTGTGTAGACATAGCATGTCCTTTCCGTTTATTTACTGTAGAAAGTTTGAATCATATTATTCGGGCGATAAACAGAATTGTTCCCATTCATTCTAACACCGTTCTGTTAAGTCTAACAAACAAAGATTGAAATATGCTAAAAAAAAGCGAGCAGGCTCATAGCAATTGAAGAACTCATGGTCTATAATAGAAGAGAGTACCATCGATGGAGATACATTCTTGACAAATTACCTTGAGATGTGCGACTCTAGACATGCTAAAATAGGAGATAGAACCCTGTACTCGCTAGAACGTTCATTATATCAGTACTGAACCTGCGAAAGATGAGGTTAGTCAGAAGCGGCAACATGGGTAACGACATTGCGATTCAGAAATACTCCCACGCACATATCATGCTGGAACACATGCCGGTACGTGTTGGCCTCTATGATGCTCACAATCTCTGCCTGCTCGATGCGAACGCACAATACCTCCAGACAATGGGGAGCTACCTTGAACCCGAACAGCAAGGAGAAAGCATTATTGGGCGCAGCCTGACCGAATGGGAAGGAAGGATGGAGGGATTTGAGACCAATTTTATCTCTGCCCTACGCCAGGTCGCGGCAACTGGCATAGCTTATCATAGCGAGCGAAAAGCCTTCTCCGTCAATGGGGAAGAAACGACATATTGGGACATCTCCATTGATCCCATTTGCGAGGACAACGAACAGGTTTCCTATCTGCTGGTGACGGCCTCTGAAGTGACCCGACAGGTGCAGGCTCAGCGACAGGCAGAGCAGCAGCAGGCAGTACTCAGCGAGGCCAATCAGGAGTTGCAGGCGGAATACAAGTGGTTGGAGATCATCGAAACGATTGCGCGCAGTATCCGTCAATCGCTCGATATCAGCTTCGTAGGTGAAGTGGCAGCCGACGCGATCTCCACCCATTTCTCAACGCTGGCCGTCTGCTTACATATGGCTGATACCACCACGCGCTCGCTCCATTTGTTGAGCCTGTATACCTCGCGCAATTATCGCGAACTCGCCGACGCTCTGCGCTACATGCCCTATGAGCGCCTGATGTTCACCCGCTCGCTGCCCTATGAGGATAAACCAGTCATCATCAGCGACATTCAAAAAGACGGCACGCTTGCAGCCCTGCGTCAACAGGGTCTCCCGCTCGATGAGAACACACGCGGCTTCGTTGGTGTTCCACTCTGGTTCAATGACCAGTTTGAGGGGACGCTGACCGCTTTTTTCGACTATACGATTGAGGCCAATGGGCCTGAGGTACAGGCGTTGAAGGCCAGCAGTACGCATATCGCCTCCGCACTCTCCCAGGCCCGCCTGCACGCAGCTGTCGAGCACGAACGCGCCTATCTGCATACATTGTTGGAACAGTTGCCCGAAGGCGTAATGATTATCAATGCCATCACCGGTAGCATCATCTATGCCAATCCTGCCGCCACTCAGTTGCTCGGGACGCCTCACGCCAAATTGAAGGATACCCTGGTTCATCGCCACCCCGCTGCTCGCTACCCTTATCCCTCGCGCTTCTATGGCCACCCGATCACGCCCTGGAACTTCGCCGTTGTCCGCGCCCTGGCCGGTGAACAGCTCAACTGCGAGGAGACGCTTATCATGCAGTCAGAAGAGCATGCGGTCGTTGCACTGATGTCAAGCGCTCAGTTGCGAACCCATAGCGTCCAGGGAATCGTCCAGGAAATCGCCATTGTATTCCAGGATGTCACAATTCAGAAAAGTCTGGAACAGCATAAAAATGAGTTCTTTTCCGTCATCAATCATGAATTACGCACTCCACTCACCATTATCCAGGGTTATGCGGAAATGTTGCAATTACACGTACTCCAGGAAGAGGTTCGCAATCCCTTCCTCAATACAGCAGCAACAAATATCATGGAACAGAGCGAACAGCTCAACCATCTTATCGAAGATATGCTCAACATTTCACGCATCGAGCATGCCCAGTTTACCATGCAATATGCGCGCCACGACCTGCTGGCAACGGTGATGCGCGTGGTCGAAAGTCAGATCGTCACCTCGAAACGCCCGATTGAGCTGGTATTTGAAGGGCTTGAGCTGGGCGATACATTGATGGCAACCTTTGATGAAGAGCGTATTGTGCAGGTATTACACAATTTAATCAATAACGCCATTAAATATAGCGCACCAGACGACAAAATTTGGGTGGAGGTGCATTATACTCCACAGAGAAATCAGTCGGTGCTGATCCAGGTGAAGGACGAGGGCATGGGCATTGCAGAAAGCGAGTTGCCGCATATCTTCAAGCGCTTCCATCGCGCACCCATGCTGAATCCCTCCATTGGAGGTTTTGGCATCGGACTCTATCTGGCGAAGGAGATCGTCACACATCACGGCGGCCATATCTGGGCCGAGAGCCACGAAGGGAGCGGTTCGACCTTTTCTTTCGAGCTTCCCCTCAACGGGTCGTCGTAGTGCCAAATCTGCGAGCCGATCGTTCTTTTGTTCGTTCCTCCTCTTCCTGCCGATTCTTCGGAGTCACGCTCGACTCAAGCGTGTCAAGCAATCGAGCTGAAATCTGAGCGATCTCATCGACCGCTTGCTGAAACGCCGCCTCGTTCGCCTTCGATGGCTTATTGAAGCCGCTGATCTTCCTGACAAATTGCAGCGCAGCGGCGTGAATCTCGTCCTCGGTCGCTGCCGGTTCAAAGTTAAAGAGCGGTTTGATATTTCTACACATGTATTGTTCCTTTTCCTCTCATCTTCAAGAATAAGAAATTACGGCGATGCCCGATAATTGGTGCATCCGGCAAATGCGCCAGGGAGAGAGGAATCTCCCCCGCCCGTAGCGACAAGGGGAGGAGTGGAGGGGTCGCGGGGGCCTTGCGCTTGTCGCGCTCCCTGGGCCAATATCCCGCTATCTTCCTCTTTGCAAATATCATGCTCCCAACGGCGACAAGCACAAGGCCCCCACCAAGACCCCGAGCCACCCCTTGTCGCTACGGGAAACTCAACATGCTTTGTCCCCTTACCATTCCCCTTCTTATCTATTCTGATCGTTCGTGGCAAAGTTGGCAAGTAGCGACAATCCCTTGCGGTTGTTGAGCGACAATCCCTTGTGGTTGTTGAGCGACAATCCCTTGCGGTTGTCGCAGGTGTCACCAATGGGGTGATTCGGGCGTGCTGGTAATGTCGTAGCCACAATCCCTTGTGGTTGTCGCGGGTGATCCATAGAGAAAGGGAGATGATGATGGGTCAGCGTTCAACGCTCACACCGCCGCGTGACGCTATGACCAATAACACAGAACTGGTCATACCGCGCTACTCCAGCCGCGAGAAGATCGTCACAATGATCGGCGTTCTGCTGGTGATGTTACTGGCCTCACTGGATTCGACAATTGTAGCGACTGCCATGCCGCGCATTATCGCAGATCTGCAAGGGTTCGACCGCTACGCCTGGGTCTCCACCGCCTATATGCTGACCACAACGGTCGCCGTGCCCATCTATGGCAAGCTGTCGGATCAGATAGGGCGCAAACCGATTCTTATATTTGGCATCATCCTCTTTCTCATTGGCTCCGCGCTCTCTGGCCTCTCGCAGACAATGAATCAGATGATCGGCTTTCGCGCCCTGCAAGGTCTGGGAGCTGGTTCCCTGATGTCCCTGGCACCAACCGTTGTGGGCGACCTCTTTACGCCTCGCGAGCGCGGCAAATGGCAGGGCGTGACGGGCGGCGTCTTTGGCATTTCATCTATCGTAGGGCCGCTGATCGGCGGCTGGCTGACCGAGTATGCGTCGTGGCACTGGATCTTCTACGTCAACGTCCCCATCGGGCTAATCGCGTTGCTTGTGCTGATCCTCACCATGCCAGTGCTCCAGTCGGGAGCGGCACGAGCAGAGGTGGACTATCAGGGGGCCGCGCTGCTGATTATCGGGACGGTGCCGCTGCTGCTGGCCTTCTCCTGGGGCGGCTCGCAATATCCCTGGTTCTCGCTACCCATTATCAGTTTGCTCGTCTTCGCCCTTGTTGTGCTTGTAGGCTTCACCTTTTACGAGTCTCGCCTCTCGGATCGTGGCGGCGAGCCAATCCTCGCGCCTCACCTGTTCCGCAATCGCATCTTTACCATTTCAACGATCATTACGGCTGTTATCAGCATGGCCCTGTACGGCAGCGTTTTCTTCATTCCGCTTTTCGTCCAGGGCGTGATCGGGCAATCGGCAACCAACAGCGGCCTGTTGATGACGCCGATGATGCTCGCTTCAGTCGTCACCAGCATTCTCGCCGGGCAACTCGTCTCGCGGCTGGGACGCTATAAGTGGATCGCCATTACCGGAGTCGTTGTCAGCCTATGCGGAACAGTGTTGCTTGTGCTGCTTAATGCGAGTGCAAGCAGTGGGCAGGTGACGCTGGCGATGATTGTGCTTGGCGCGGGCCTGGGCTTCGGTATGTCGCTCTACACGATTATCGTGCAGAATGCGATGCCAGACAGGATGGGTCAGGCAACCTCGGCGCTGATCTTTTTCCGCTCGATTGGTGGAACGCTGATCCTGGGCCTGATGGGATCGATCCTGAACTCAGCCTACCTCCCGGCATTTCAGCAGGCATTGCCCTCCTCAATACGGCAAAATGTGCCAGAGCAGGTGTTGCGCACCTTCAACGACCCGCAGGTCTTGCTGGCCCCCGACACAATGGCGCAGTTGCAAGCACAATTTGCCGGCTATGGCGCGCAGGGGCCGGCGATGTTTCAGCAAATCATCGAGGCCATGAAGGTCGGGCTGGTACAAGGCATCCACGAGGGCTTCGTAATTAGCCTGGTCCTGATGGCGCTTGGCCTGCTGACTGTGTTCTTCCTGCCCGAAATCCCTTTGCGTGGCTCGACTCGTAATAAATAAAAAGAGTCATCCATTTTTCGGAAAGGGGCAATCAATGAGCGCGCAAGAGAAGAAGATAGAGAATATAACCGATAAAATGCGTGCAATCACCATTTCGCGCGAATATGGTAGCGGCGGCGGAGAGATTGCGGCGCGGCTGGCTCAACGCCTGAACTGGCGTCTCTTCGATCATGAGGCTGTTGAACGCGTGGCCCGGCGTCTCGATATCACGCAAGAGGAGGCGGAAGCACGCGACGAGAACGAGAGTAGCATCGGCGAGCGCATCCTTGAGAGTTTCAGCGCGATTCAGCCGCTCATGTCTGTCTCGCCATTGCCACAACTTTTGCATATTGATCCCCATGTCTATCATGAAGCGCTTAAACACATCATTGACCACGTGGTCGCAGATGGTCACGTGGTCATCGTTGGGCGCGGCACACAGATGATGCTGGCGAAGAGGCACGACGTGCTGCATGTGCGCGTGGAGGCTCCGCTCGAACAGCGTATCACCTACGTCACGCGGCGTGAGCAGCTCAATCGCGAAGAGGCAAAGGCGCGCATTCGGGACAAAGACGGCGGACGTGAACGCTCTCTCATGGTCCAGTATCGCCAGCGCCCGAACAACCCCCAGCTCTATGATCTCATCGTCAACACCGGTTTGATTAGCTTGAATCGCGCGGTTGACCTCATTATGCTGGCGCTGACAGGCAAAGCTGAACAGCTCGATCTGCCTCCCGAACAACTCGGTCCCGGCGCTGAGATGACGCCCTATCCTGGCCCCCTCCACGACTTCCGCGTCTCGCCCGACGAAAAAGAGGAGCAATGAGAGTGTGATCCCGCCTGTAATGCTTCGTCTTTCCTTATAGGAGGCTCACCTCCAATAAAAAAGGCGAGGTATTTTTTTTATGCAGCAAAAGCTGGCTCCCTGGCGGGTGACGGGAAGCAGGATTACTTATGAGGATCGCTGGTTAAAGATACGAACTGATCAATGCGAGACGCAGGATGGACGCGTGATCGGTTCCTGGCATGTGATGGAAGGTAGCCCCTGGGTCAATGTGCTGGCATTGACGGAAGATCGACAGGTGGTACTGGTGTGCGAATATCGGCATGGTATCGGACAGGTGGTGCTCGGTCTGCCCGGCGGCGCTGTCGAGAAGAGCGATGAGAGTCCAGTAGCAGCGGCGCAACGCGAGCTGTTGGAGGAAACAGGCTACGGCGGCGGCCAGTTCTACGAGATCGGTCGTAGCTATCCCAATGCCTCCAACCAGAACAATACCCTCTATTCCTGTATTGCGCTTAACGTGCAGAAGATACATAATGAGCAAAATCTCGACGAGGGGGAACAGATAGAGATCGTGCTGCAAGACTACGACAGCTTCGCGCAAATGGTGTGGAGCGGCGAGCTAGCCACACAATCGCTCTATGTGGCAACGCTCGGGTTTGCCTCCCACTTTTTAGCCCAACAAAAATAATGGATATCTCCCGCGATCATTGGCGCATCCGGCAATGGAAGGGGAATGGCGAGGGAACAGAGCATGTTAGGTTTCCCGTAGCGACAAGGGGAGGCGCGGAGGTCTTGGCGGGGGC
The DNA here is from genome assembly GCF_016587455.1 of Reticulibacter mediterranei. Classification (NCBI taxonomy): domain Bacteria; kingdom Bacillati; phylum Chloroflexota; class Ktedonobacteria; order Ktedonobacterales; family Reticulibacteraceae; genus Reticulibacter; species Reticulibacter mediterranei. The sequence goes on from NZ_BNJK01000002.1 coordinate 344,649, forward strand.
CTTGCGCTTGTCGCCCTCCCCAGGCCGATTCACTCCCGGCGTGACCCAACATCCAATGGCAACAATACCCTGTTACCCAACGGGGACAAGCGCAAGGCCCCCACGACCCCTCCACGCCTCCCCTTGTCGCTACGGGTGTAGGGGAACCCTCTCTCCCCTACACATTTATCGGATATATCAACAATCCGCTCCACGGCGGCAAGGGATCATAACACACGGCAGAGAACGCGCATCATAACCTGCTCAAGCACCCGCTCTGGCTGCGGCACGCTTTTCCATGAGCGCCAGGCCACGATGCCATCGGGCCGCATCAAGAGCGCGCCATCGGGTGCCACGCCTGCCGCTTCGTGCCAGTAGCACTCGGGGTCGAGCAGGTCGCCAGAGGGACCGACGCGATATGCCTCCAATTCGATATCCAATCGGCTTGCAAGTCGATTGGCAGCTTCGTACCATGCCCGGCCATCCGGTCCCGTCAAAAGCACGAAGCCGCGCCAGAGCAGATCGAGCGTGGAGATGAGCTGACCGCGATACTCAATCCAGACGTGAGGCACACGCGTGCCGGGCCGACCATCAAAGCTGAGGCGATCATATGTGGGCGCTCCCTCATCTTCGGCAAAGATTGTCGGCGAACAATATTGATAGCCACCAACGACAACGTTCATACTGACAAGCTTCTGCTGAACGGCCTTCGTCTCTTCCGCCGAACCCAGACCGTAACGGATGCGAATATCAGAGCGTAGCGCGGACTGTTCGGCGGAGAAGCAAGCCACCGGGCGGCGCTCCATCTCGTAGGTCGCCAACAAGTCGGGCGTGGCCTGCCCGTTGAAGACCGCCGCCAGCTTCCAGGCCAGATTGTGCGCGTCGGCAATGCCCGTGTTGGCTCCAAATCCTCCCCAGGGCGGCATGAGATGCGCGGCATCCCCAACCAGGAAGATGCGCCCACGCTGGAAGCTATCAGCGATGCGCACCGCCGACTCCCAGGGGCCGATGCTGCGAATCTCGACCGCAAGATCGGGCAGACCGATGGCTCGACGTATCAACTCCTGGCAATGCTCAGGCGGGAAATCGTCCGGCGTCTCGCCCTTCGCGGGATCATAGGAGAGATGGAAGACCCAGCGGTCAGTATTATTAATCGAGACCAGCACCCCGTACATATCAGGACGCTCGATCAGACATTGGCTAAACTCCTTGCCGCGCACCTGTTCGCTAAGATCGGCCTCAAAATAGATGTTGAGGTAATGCTCCAATGTACCCTCTCCGCTCTGCGTGATGCCAAGCGCGGCGCTCATGGGGCTGCGCGCTCCATCGGCGGCGATCATGTAGTCGGCGCGCACAGTCGAACGTGTCCCGCTCGCATGCTCAACAAGCGTAGCGGTCACACCATCGTCGTCCTGCTCAAAGGAGATCAGTTCGGTGTTGAAGCGCAGATCACCACCGCGTTGATGAGCAGATGCCAGCAGCACCGGCTCAAGCTCATCCTGCGGGCAGAAGCAAAAATCTTCCGGGCTGAGGTCTTGCAGCGACTCGCCTCTCCCTCGACCACCAGCCATCGCAATCGGCTGGCGTCTGGCACAGAGCAGGGTCTCACCAATCAAAAAGCCGCCAAAGCTCCCCTGCTTGATAACTGCTGCTCCAGTCGCACGAATAGTTTCATCTAGCCCGATTTCGCGGTAAAACTCCATCGTGCGAAAATGGATGCCACGCGCACGAGGCAGGATAGACGTACTGGCATGCCGTTCAACGAGCAACGAAGGAACACCTTGATGTAAAAGAAAAAGCGATGTAGACAAGCCAACGATGCCTCCACCAACGATCAACACTGGCACATGTTCTTGAACCATTGCTCTGTATCCTTTCCAGCCGACATGTCGCAAAAAATCAGCTTTTCTTATTCGACGCAAACAATACGATATATCGTTATCGCTAATATAGACGATATATCGTATTGTTGTCAAGACGTTTATGGTATGCTTTTACTTAGTATTCTTCAAGAAGGGATTTCATATGGAAGCACTGTTTTTAAGTCATCTCCCAGATTTACCACAATGTACAACTCTTAAAGATGTGCTCACGCGGCTCCAGGCCAATCGCGAGATTGTGGCCCTCTGGATTGAGGGCAGCCTCGCGCGTGGCGGTGGCGATAGGTTTAGCGATGTCGATCTCCATGTTGCCGTTGAGCCAGAGCAGCTCGCAGGCTGGAAAACGCCCGATTTCGCGCCGATCTTTGCTAACAACCCCGTTGTTGGTCAGCTATTTCTGTCCTTCGGAGAACACGCGTTCCTCCATCATCTCGTGCTTGCCGATGGCACAATCTTCGACTTTTTTGTACAGGATACCGACCAGCCGCTCTCCTCTGATGCAAAGCTTGTGCTGAGTTGCCGCGACCCACAGCTTGCTCAGACATTGCAGCAGCAGGAGTGGCACGAGTTGCCCTCTTCGGACAGGCCGGTGCAGAAGGAACAGCTGCAACAGTTACTCGATAGCTTCTGGATCAGCACGCATAAACATGCCAAAGTGCTGCATCGCGAGTTAACTGGACTGGCCCCCCTTGGTCTCTCTATTGAGCGTAATATTTTGTTACGCCTCTGGTACATCCAGGCCACCGGACAGGATTGTGGCGACCTGGGACGCTCAACCATCCATAGCCTGACGCGCGTTGTACGAACCGTCGAGCAGCAGATAGGCGCGCACACTCTAGAACTGTCTGGCATGCCGCTAAGAAACCGCAGCGAGATCTGTCGTGCCATCGAGAGTAATCGGCGTATCGTTGCTGATCTGGGGCGTTCGCTTGCACAAACATATGCGTTTACTTATCCCGAAGTGCTTGAAGCAACCGTCGAGCGATGCTGGCAGCAATTTCTCGCCGCCGAATGAAGGGACAGGGAAGAGGCAAGCCAGCAGTGAGTTCGCGCGAACGGACTGGCTTGCCTCTAAAGTGGCCTTCCTATTATAAAACAATATCGAAATGTTCCAAAAGCAGCGCTTGATATTCCTCCTGATTCGCCACATGACGCTCCTCGCGTACACCATGCCTCGTGGTAATCAGGCGCATATCGCTCAGCGTGATCCGACCATAGGGTGTTGCCAGCGAGCAGGTGCTATGCCGGGTAAAACCAGATTCGGGCGAGGTTTGATGGTAGAGGCAGCGGGCGCTAAAATCGCTCATCGTGCGCGACTGCAAAGTGAAACGATAACCCGGCTTCCAGGCATCGCGCCACTCCTCGAACAGCCAGTCCTCTCCATCGCGCATCAGGCGATAACGTCCCCATTCCTGTTTTTGCAGCAAATCGGGCTGAAGACGCAGAGGCTGACGAAACGACTCGCCAAAACCGACATCGGCGAGCCAGTCCTCCTCAAGATGGACCAGCAGCGTGAGATGGTCGAAATCGGGGTTAAACCCACCCAGATTGTTTGCCACGCCAGCCGAAAGCAGCTCGACCCGAAAACCAAGTTCGCGCAAGAGTAGCGCAAACAGACCGTTGAGTTCGTAGCAGAAACCGCCGCGCCGTCGCTCAACAATTTTTCCCCATAGAGAAGCCTGATCTAGCTGGATAGCATGTCCCAGGCCAATATCCAGGTTTTCAAAGGGGACTGCAAGCATATGGGCCTCGTGCAACGCTCGCAAGGTCGCCGCCGTTGGTTGCACAGATCCCTGATAGCGAATACGCGCCAGATAATGATCAATGTCCAAAGCTAACCGCCTCTTTATTTATCCTATCGCACCGTAAAACCCCTACATTCATGCATGGGGTGCTTCACAAGCTACTATACCATGTGCAGGTCGCGATTGGAATTGCACATTTGGACAGTTTAGCGCCGCTCTAAAAAGAATGGTTGGTACTCCACCGAATATGGCAGGGGCGAGGACAAGCCTTCGCCCTGCGATCTGGGGAGGCGGGCGAGGACAAGCCTTCGCCCCTGCCATATTCGGTCACACCCTCCGAGGATGTTCTGGATGCATCAACGATGAAGCTTGACAGAGTAGTAGTCGCGCGATAAATCGCGCGACTACGAAAGGAGGGGTTTCTTTCTCAAAAGGGCTGTGTCATCTACACAACTTCCCCACACGTGTAGTGTTTATAGGGCAATACCTGGTTTCTTTTGATACATATACATAACCATTCACCCTGGATTGCCCATAAAGGGGTATGGTTGGTTGAAGGAGAAAGTGAGCATGCAGCAAAATACAGTTCAGCGACCGGCAGAGGCCAGCGGAACCCTGATCATTGGTGGCGATCTGAGGGTTCATCGGCTCGGGTTTGGCGCAATGCGCATCACGGGCGATGGCATCTGGGGGCCGCCCCGCGACAAACAGGAGGCGCAGGCCGTCCTGCGCCGCGCTCTTGAGCTGGGAATCAATCTCATCGATACAGCCGATTCGTATGGCCCGGAATCCAGCGAGAGCTTGATCGCGGAGGCGCTCTATCCCTATCCTCAAGACCTCGTGATCGCCACGAAAGGTGGCCTGGTACGGCCCGGACCGAATCAGTGGGTTCCCGATGGGCGACCCGAACATTTGCGCGAAGCACTTGAAGGGAGCCTGCAACGCCTGCGCCTGGATCACATCGATATCTACCAGTTCCATCGCCCGGACCCCAATGTGCCTTTTGAAGAATCCGTTGCGGTCCTTGCCAGGATGCGCGAGGAGGGCAAGATTCGCCATGTGGGACTCTCCAATGTGACAATTGAGCAACTGGCACAGGCGCAACAGATCGTGCCAATTGTCAGCGTGCAGAATCGCTACAACCTCATCAGTCGAGAGAGCGAGAATATGACGAGGGAGCAGTCCGAAAAGATCATCGACATTTGCGAACAGCAGGGGATCGCCTTCATTCCCTGGTTCCCACTGGCAACCGGCGATCTGGCGCGCGAGGGGAGCCCGCTGGACCAGATCGCCCGCAGACACAACGCCAAACCCGGTCAAATTGCCCTCTCCTGGCTTCTCATGCGTTCCAGCGCGACATTGCCCATCCCCGGAACCTCATCGGTGAAGCATCTCGAAGAGAACACAATGGGCGCGACCATCAAGCTCGCTCAAGGCGAGTTCGACCTGATTGATCGCAGCAGCAAAGCGTAGCAGCCCCTCAATCGCGGTGGTGTCTGGCCCGGATGCCGCCGCGCTCATCTCCAAATATTCTCCGCAACATATAATCTCTTGCATGAGAACGTTCTATTTCGTATAATACACATAGCTCATAAAAAAAGAGGTAGGATAATGGACTATCGACCTTTCAGATTTGGCGTCATGACGGCGAACGCCCCTTCCCATGCCGCGTGGGTAGAGACAGCGCGCAAGGCCGAAGGATTGGGATATTCTACGCTGCCCGTCGTCGATCATGTTGATCTACCAATTGCACCGCTCACCGCGCTTGTAAGGCCGCTAAAGAGGAAGGAGAGAAACGCATGACGACCCCGCAGGAGCCTGCATCAAGCAAGATCACTTATTTCCTCGATGCGGAGAACGCAGCAGAAATGGCTCGTTTGATGCGGCAGGATCACGATTTGACACAGGCGCTAGGAGGCCCGATTCCCGAAATTCAGAATATGGCGAGCATTCATAATGCACTGGATATCGCCTGTGGACCGGGGAGCTGGGCGTTTGAGCTGGCACGAACTCAGCCGCATATCAGCGTCACCGGCTTCGACATCAGCCACTTGATGATAGAATATGCCAGAATACAGGCACAACTCCAGGGTTTCAACAATCTGCGTTTTCTAGAGCATGATGCGCTCCAACCACTCCCATTTCCCGATAATTTCTTTGATATCGTCAATGCCCGCCTTATCTTTGGTTTCATGCCGAGTACTGCCTGGCCGCGTCTGTTGCGCGAGTGCGTTCGAGTGGCTCGACCAGGTGGGCGCATTCGTCTGAGTGAGTACGAGGTGAGCGTGAGCAACGGCATCTATTCCGAACGGATGAGCGCGCTCTATACAGAGGCATTGAGGCGAGCTGGCAAAGGCTTTTCGCCTGATGGCAGACATATTGCCGTCCTTCCCACGCTTGGCCGTCTGCTGCGCGATGTTGATTGTCACAACATACAGAATCAGGCAAATATTTTCGATCTTTCAGCAGGCACCGAGGGGCACACGCACGGCTATGATAACCTTATGGTTCTCTACAAGCTGGTTCAACCGATGCTTGTCAAGACAGGAGTTGCCACGCAGGACGAGATTGATATATTATATACACAGGTCATGGAGGAAATGCAACAGGACCATTTTTGTGCAATCATCTTCTACGCCACCTTCTGGGGTGAGGTTGTCAAATAATCACCTGCCGTAGTCCTCTGTCAAGCTTTATTCGACACATGGAGCGGTGAGGACTCCCGCGTATGGCAGGGGCGATGGCTTGTCCTCGCCTGCCTCCCCCATCGCGGGTTGAGGCACCAGGGCGAGGACAAGCCATCGCCCCTGCCATACGCGGGAACACCTCGGAGGATGTTCTGGATGCACCAACGATGAAGCTCGACTATAACATTCATTTGTAATCATATGGAAAGTAAAGATGTAGAGCAATATCTTCAGGATCTTGGCGACGAACTGGAAGCCAGGGAGTTTAAGGAGCCAGTTCGTATTTTGATTGTGGGTGGCGTGTATATGCTGCTTATGGTGAAAAACAGGAAATCCACTGAAGATGTTGATGTCGTGTTGATGGACATGGAAGATACCACCAACAAGACCCCACAGACCAGGGCATTCCAGGCCGCCGTTCGCGCGGTGGCGAGCAAGCATCGTTTGAAGCGCACATGGATGAACGATGATGTGGCCTATTTTATTCGCGACATGGCCCCGGAACCCGACGCGAGCCTGTGGCGCAAATACAAAAAGCTGCACGTCTACCTTCCAGCCCAGGAATATATCCTCGCGCTCAAACTGATGGTTTTTCGCCTGAAGGATCTCAACGATGTCGAGGCGCTGCGCAACCAGTTGGGCGTCACGACGCGCGAACAGGCTCAGGCCATCATTGACCGCTTCATACCTGACAAACGCTGGCAGGAAGAGTATCTGCTTGACGAGACGCTGGACGAGCTATTTTAGCGCACCCTGGCCAGCGCTGAGGACAAATTTCATCCGCGCATTCTGAAACTGTTTTTCGAGATCTTCCGTACAATACTCATAACTGATCCAAACAATAACAGATTTATAGAGAGTAAGGAGGATTTATCATGGCAGTTGCAGCAATGATTTTAGCGGATGTGAGTCTTTCAACGGTGATCTGGTGGCTGCTGGTTGGCCTGATTGCGGGCTTCCTGGCGAGCGTTGTGATGCGCGGCGGCGGCTATGGGATCGTGGGAGATATCATTATTGGTATCGTCGGCGCGATCCTGGGCGGCTTCCTGGCTGGCCTGCTGGGTATTGGAGCCTCCGGTTTCGTCGGCACGATCATTATCGCCTTTATCGGTGCCTGTATCCTGATCGCCATCCTGCGTGCCGTCTCGACGCGCTACCCGCGCCGCTATTAATCTACCGCATATGTTGTAGTCAAGCGATTTATCGCGGGGCACTTGTCATGCGCTCGCCCGCGATAAATCGCTCGACTACAACCAGGGAGATGACCGGCTTCGTTTGTAAAAACTCATTATTGGTGCATCTGGCAATTGAAGAGGGGAACGATTGTGGGTGCAGATGATGTTGGGTTTACCCGTAGCGACAATGGGGGATGGGTGGCGGATGTGGGGGCCTTGCGCTTGCCGCCGTTGGGGTCACGCGGCAACCGGGAAACCATGTGGCGAGGGCGACAAGCGCAAGGCCCCCGCGTCCTCTCCCCACCTCCCATTGTCGCTACGGGTAAACCCAACATCATCTGTGCTCAGAGCCATTCCCCTTCAATTACCAGGTGCACCAATAATAGGTGCATCTGGTAATTCCAACGTTCTCTTTTGTTGTGATGCGTTCTATCCCCAGCGCTGACGGATGCGCGGCAGGATCTCTTTGGCATAGAGGTTCAGGAAGCGGGCCTGATCCTCGCCCGGAGCATGGAAAATGAGATGGGTAAAGCCCAGTTCGATATATGGGCGGATTTGTTCGAGATGTTCGTCGGGATCGCTGGAGACAAGCCAGCGGCGATGAGCCTGATCCGCGACGGTCTCGGCTTTGCGCTCCATTTCGCGGGCATCATGAATCGCCACTTTGTCCTCGGCAGGCAGAGCTAGAGCTGCCCAGATGCGCGTATCGGCAAGGGCACGGTCTTTGTCGGTATCAAACGAAACCTTGATCTCGATAGTACGCTCGATATCGTCTGCATTGCGGTGTGCGGCTTTCGCACCTTCTTCGACGCCAGGCAACAGTTGATCGCGATAGAGCGAGTCGCCTTTGCCGGAGGTGCAGATGAAGCCGTCGCCCTCACGTCCAGCGAATTTGGCTGCGACAGGTCCGCCAGCACCAATGTAAATAGGTACGGGAGTATCCGGGCGATCATAGATGGTCGCGTTACGCGTGCGATAGTACTCTCCATGAAACGAAACCAGTTCTTCCGTCCACAACTGGCGAATCAGCTTGACGGCCTCGCGCAAACGAGCCAGGCGCTCTTTCGCTGGCGGCCAATCCGCGTCGGTGACGGCAACCTCGTTGAGCGATTCGCCGGAGCCAACGCCCAGAATGATTCTCCCCGGAGTGAGGACGCCAAGCGTGGCAAACGCCTGCGCCACGATTGCAGGCTGATAGCGGAAGGTCGGAGTAAGGACGCTGGTTCCCAGAACGACGCGCTGCGTGCGCTGCCCCGCCGCGCCAAGCCAGGGGAAGACGGAAGGTGCGTGCCCGTTGGTATGTCGCCAGGGCTGGAAATGATCGCTGACCCAGACGCTATCAAAACCGCGCTCTTCTGCCAGCACGGTAAAATCTAGCAATTCTCGCGGCCCAAATTGTTCCGCAGAGGCCTTATAGCCCAGTTTTAAAGGATGACGAGCCATTTTTTCCTCGTTTCTACATCAACGTTCACAAGTTGTCTCAAATCTGCACGACACATCTTTTTTGGTGAGCAAGCAGAGCGTCAGGCAAATCTGAACATAATTGATAACACCGAATACATCATATAACTTCCCATCGACCAATGGAAACCAACATACAAAATTTCCAGGATGTTCACCCCGAACTCTAGAGAGGGAAATAGTAAACACTAACAACCTGAACACAAGACAGGCCACGTGAGATGTGCTAGACTTCTTACAAGAACATCATGCACGATACTAGTATCATACTTTTTCATCATGAAAAAAAGGATGCGCATCTATGGCAATGTCGGCAGAACCGGTTAAAAACACGCCATCAACTTTTCTCAATATGGAGAGCGGTGCAGAGATCGCTCGCCAGATGGATCAAGATATTCTTCTGACGCGTGCAATGGGAGGCCTATTCTGCGAACATCCTGATCTCAGGCAAGTGCAGCGGGTACTCGATGTGTGCTGCGGTCCCGGTGGCTGGGCGCTAGAGCTGGCCTTTGTGTATCGCAATCTTGAGGTAACAGGAATTGATAAAAGTCGCAATATGATCGATTACGCGCGCGCTCAGGCTCGTGTGCAGGGTCTAGGAAACGCCTTCTTCCACGTTATGGATGTGACGGGGCCACTCCAATTTCCCGATAACACATTTGATATCGTCAATGCTCGTTTCATCTCTTCGTTTCTGACAGTGGAGGATTGGCCGCGTGTGGCTCGTGAGCTAACACGCGTGACGAAGCCGGGAGGGATCGTGCGCCTGACCGAATTTGACGAGCCGGGCGTAAGCAATAGCCCCGCGCACGAACGCATGAAGCAACTCTACGGCCTGGCGCTCAAGAGGACCGGCCAGAGCTTCCATCCGCTGCGAGAGGGGACACACCGCTGCATCACGCCCATGCTGGAACGCTTCTTGAGCGATGCAGGCTGCCTCTACATCTGTGAGCAGGCGCATGTGGTGAACTATTCAGCAGGCAAACGAGCGGCGATTAGCAATTACGAGAATCTCAAAGTAGTGTACAAGCTGGGCCAGCCGTTTCTGGTTGCAGCGGGTGTTGCTACACAAGAACAACTCGACGACCTCTATGAACAAATGTTATTAGAGATGCTTGCAGATGATTTTCGGGCGCTCTGGTACTTCCTCTCGGTATGGGGACATAAGCCGGAATAAGCGCAAGATTCACGAAATATTGATCATACGGGTTAAAAAGTGGCGATCATGCTCTGTGAAGCCATGTTTGCGATAAAGGCGCTGACCAGCCATGTTGGAGCGTTCGACTTCGAGGTGAAGCGCATGGATGCCAAGCGCGGGGCAGGCATCCAGCACGCATTGGAGAATCCGCGTACCAAGACGCTGTCCACGATAGGCATCCAGCAAGAATAGCTCGTCAATAAATGCATCGCGCCCATGATATTCGAGGCTAAAGCCGAAGGCGAGGACAACATAACCGATGGCCGCCCCTACATAGTCGATCAACCAGACGCGGCCCAGCGAACCATCTTCGACAATCTGTTGCATTACCCGACGAGCAATCGTGGCATCAAAGGGATATTTATCAATTGCGTAGAATTGGCGCATAAAGTCAACCAGCAGAGTGAGATCGGAGCTGGTGGCGATGCGAAGCTGTGGTTGCATATGCGTCTCTCCTATTGTTTTATGTTAGCTAACGAGCCTGCCAGCGGGCGTCGGCGGCGGCGTGTGGCGATTCCGGGACGATCTGCATCAATTCAATCGCGTTGCCATCGGGATCATTGATCCAGTACTGCCAGTTATTGTCGAGTCCCTTCTGAGGCTCGCCGGTGATTGCGAGACCGCGCCCGGCCAGTTCGCGCAGGGTGGCAGGTAGATCATCAACGACCAGGCAAAAATGATTATACCCGACCGGACCACGCGAGGTATTTTCGCCCTTCGCGCCAGGGAACAGCTCGATAAACTGATTGGGTGCGACCTGAAGATAGACGATCCAGGGCGAGAACTCGCCTTCTCTTTCCAGCCTGAATGCTTCGGTGAAACCCAGCTTTGCACAATAGAAATCAAGCGACTTCTCAAGGTCGGTGATGCGAAATGCGACGTGTCCAAGTCCGGTAATCATGGGTGACGTTCCTTCTCTTCTTTGATAATTATCGTCCGTCTAGCGCTTCACAATAGCCGCGCCCTCCCATCATACGAGCTTTTCATGGGGGCTTGCAAGTCGGAGAGGTACGCGCACTCATATCTGATCTGGCGTAATTAAAGAATGGTTAATACGCAGCAGATCGTCGATTCGACCAGGGTGCCGCTTCGGGCGTATAGCCAACGCGGAAGATAGCAACGGGATTTTTCACTTTGCTGGACAACTCGTTGACGGTTGGCTGGTCTATGACGATGGAGATGGGATGGTAGGAGTAGCTGGCTGCGTTGATCATTACCCAGGCGCGCAAGAGTGAGCGTCCACATGCAAACAGGGTAAGCGGTTCTCTGTCCTGAGCGGTGAGTACCGCAATAGTGGCACTGCGGCGCGTCAAATAGACATCACGTTGGGCATAGATCCAGGCCAGGAGAGCCGATAAGCGACCGCGCCAGAGGGCAAAACGCAATGCCTGACGATCAATCCAGGAGAGGTGAAGACACTCACAGGTCATCCCATCAGGCGGATTGCCTTGAAAACGTGTCCATTCCTTGAGGTCGGCCACAAAACGTGTATCCTTCCAGGCCATAATGCTGGCTTTGCGAACCAGCGGAGCAATAGTGCGAGGATCGAAGAGCGTACAGCCCAGGCGTTGCAATTCCTCCTGCAATTCGCTCGGCAGCGGTTTGGATTGATAGGGATGGCGATTGGTTTGCCGCCGGGCGATAAATGGGGCGAGTGGATCAAGGGTATCGCCTTCAGAAAGAGCCAGCAAACGTACCCGGCCTAGTTCTAAACCGTCCGCGTGCTGGACTACGCCTGGTTCGAAGACAGCCCGCTTTCCCTCTAATTGAGCGGCCAGGGCCAGCGTTTCATAGAAGGCTCCCATACCAAGCAGAGCATCGCGGTCATCAGGATCGGCCAGCAATTTATCAGCATGGGCATAAAAGAGCCGATAGGAACCATAGGCCTCGTCTGGTGCGCCATCCTCGGGATAGAGTCGCCAGGGCTGGGCATTGTGCGCTGATGGAGCGCGTCGAGCCGCCGCGATGTAGGCTATCTCTGCCTGCTCACTCCGCTCCCGGGCTATGTCAGACTGCTGGTCGCCACAGGCTGTTTGTTCTGTAGACGAAATATTCAGATGCTTCATGATGGTCTCCCTTTCATTTTGTCTGGATGGGCAAAATACACTACGCAGACATAGTAGGACTGAGTGCCTGCGCGCTGGTAGCACGGCTTGCGGCTTCGGTAATATAGCGTCGTTTAATGCGCCCAATGTTCTGTGTGAATGGTCCTTGTCCCGCATGGTGCAGTACGACTTGTAGTGCGGAGGTATGCCCATCCTCATATACTGCCTGGCGAAAATCCGCGTTCAATTCAGAAAGTTTGCTGAGCAAAATACTCCGCAGTTCTTGTATCAGGGTATCTGTGAGATCTCCATCCATAACTTCAACATGAATGCAAGGACAAACCTCATGAGTATGCTCATCTTCCACCAATTCCATGCAAAAGGCTCCCAGCCGGTTCGCGTGCACACTTGCAAACAAACCCGCTTCCACGTCTTCGGGATAAATGTTCGCGCCCATATACGAAATAGTTGAGTCACGGCGACCAAAGACATAGACAAAGGGCAGGCGCGCCCAGCGGACACCTTTGGGGAGAAGCGTCTGCACGTCAATGCCCACTTGCCGTAATCGCCGACAGAGTTCACTATAAGAAATGATCCCGCCCTGATCGTTGATATTGTAGCGAATACGCGGCGCGAGAATAGGACGTGTGATCGTGATTATCAATTCGCGCTTCGCGTTGACCTCGATATAGTGATCAAGCGGATTATACTGGAACAACATCGGCACACGATGGTCAGAGCCGATCAATGCTTCCCGAACGTCGCTCCGCTCTTCCATCAACTGACGCAACAGAATGGAAAGATCAGACTCAGCAGCCACGCCAACTTCCAAATCGGAGGCACCATATCCACTCAGCACCTTCTCAAAATGGCGCAACAGATAACGGCGCAACCCTTCACTCATTCCTTCGCCTCCAACCAGGCCCAACAGATGATATGTTGACCAATCCAGACCTTGCTCCTCGCCGTAATCAAGCAAACGTTTGAGGAATGGTGGATAGCCGGTAATCAGATAATGATAGCCAGGACCAAAGAAACGCAAGGTATGCAGAATCTTGTCCAGATCCGGGCCGGTCGATTTCACAATGCCATTGGCTTCCAGAGCTGCCCCCACAGTCACGCCAGTAGCCCAGGCTCCCATTGAAAAGGCATTAATAACAAACAATGGCTGGTTGCCAAAATAATAGCGATGAAAATAGCTGCATGCCCGGCGTGTATAGAACACTTCTGCCCGTGAACGTACCCAGTTATAGGGGGTGCCGGTTGAGCCAGAGGATTCGTCAACGATGATATGATGCGTTGGTATACGACCATCGATACAGCGTTCAGCAATGGTGAATGCACGAACATAGCCATTTTTATCGGTTTCAGGGATATGAACAAACTGCTCAGCCAGCGTTCCCTGGTGATGCTGGAAGCCGTTGTGCCTGTTCAAAAACGCGCTATATGCTGGCACTTGAGCGCGCGCCCGCATAAAAGCCCGCCAGGCCATACGCAAAGCAGCACGTTCGCTCCATGTAGGGAAACGAGCAAGCAACCAGCAGTAAAAATCATAATTTCGTTGTGCAAGAGCACATAATAAATCAATGATCTTCAATAAAATATTCGTGCGAAACATAACGTTGCCTCCCCTTTTTTACTTTAGCCATATTTATCTGAAACCAAGTATAAGTAAAAAAAGAGAGGACAAAAAGTGTCAAATGTCCCATTGAGGATACTATATCAAATGCTGCAAAAAAGGCCACGCCCTCCCATCCTACGAGCTTTTCATGAGCGCTTGCAAGTCAGAGAGGGACACACTCTCATACGATTCTTGCGAGGAGAAAGAGGAACTAGATGCATATGAAGAGAGACTGGTGGCAGCCTGGACCCCTCGTGAAGGGGGTCCAGGCTGCCGGGTGGACCGCGTGTAGCGCGTCAGACGCCTACTTGTTGATCAGCAGGTAGCCCGAGAACGCCAGCACCAGGGCCAGAATCGGAACGAGGACGCGTGGGTGCGTCTTCTTGCTCAGCCACGTGCCCAGCAGGACGCCAGGAAGAGAACCCATGAGCAGCGCGCCGACGATGTTCCACTGGACAGAGAACGTAGCCAGGTAGCCGAGAGAACCTGCTCCCAGCATCAGCAGAGATTGCAGGATGTCGGTTCCGACCAGCTTCTGGGCACTCATCGCCGGGTACATGAACGCGATGACCAGCATGATGAGGGCACCACTCCCTACGGAGGTGAGTCCCACCAACGTGCCGACACCAGCGCCCAGCAACGCCGTCACAATGCGGCGCAGCCAGATGGAGGCGGACGATAGCTGCCTGTCTTCCTTTGCCCCCTTGAATCCGCGCTCGATCAGGGGCTTGATCAGGAAGAGTGCAGCCGAAACGATGAGCACGATTCCCAGAATATGGACCACGACCTTGCTGGAACTGTGCTTGCTGCCAACCAGCACCGAAGTGATGAAGGTGGCGGGAACGCTTCCAAGCGAGAGCCAGAGCACGACGCTGTGGTCGATGTTCCCGAGTTGCCGGTGCTTGCGCCATCCGACAAACTTGACCGCGACAGAGTGCAGGAAGTCAGTGGCGACCGCGCCCAGCGTTGCCATGTGCGGCGGCACCAGGATCAGGAGCGGAGTGAGCAGAGACCCTCCGCCGACGCTGGTCCAGCCGACCAGCGTCCCAACGATGAGGCCGATCCAGGTGTACTCCAACGCGTAGTGGATGGAGCGCCCCAGGGACCAGCCGCTGGCGTGCATCCCCGCCGCGAACAGCAGGAGCAGCGCCACGATGCTGACGATGGCGGCCTTGCCGGCGTGCTGCCTGAACAGCCTACCCAGATCACATCTAGTGACCACAACGATTCCCTTCTGGGAAGAGTGACGTACCCGCGTGGTATTGTCGCGGGGCTTTGCTGGCACGGAACCTCATACGAGAGTTCCATAGAGAAGCACCCTGGCTTCTCAGCTACCTAGCAGAGTTCAGTTCAAACAGTCCTGCTAGATAGATCAAAATCCAGGGCGTCCCCAGAGGGGTTGGGTGATTTGCTCTTTCCTCTTCTAATTGTACTGCAGGGTCATCATTGCCAAATAGAAACTTTCGCCGTACTCATCCTTGCCTTCCAGTACATCTGGCCGGGGGAGAGCATCTGCAATCGAAGGGCTCGAAGCCCTCGGCGAACCCACGTGTCGCCGTGCGCAGGATGCGCCGACGAACCATCATGTGCTGAGAGTGAGGTCGAAGGTGAACTTGAGAAGGATGTAGGCGACGAGTCCTACGGCTACCCCGCCGATGCCTTCTCGAAGTCGTTCGACTTTATTCGCGTCCATTGCGAATCCTCTCGTCTTGCACCTGGTTCCTCATAGAGTTTGGCTGCATTGAAGAGGTATGAAACCTCCTCCTTCGTCTGCCAAATCCCCGCGCCCCCCTTTCGTAGATAGGCGGCAGCGAAAGCAAAACACTATGAGATTGGGCAGAACAAAGCTTCTTCCAGGTTGCACCAGAAACCTATAGAAGAAGAAAAGCTTACTCATTCATGATACTTCTCTTCTCCAGAAAAGTCCAGGTTTTTTCTCCATCGCCCCCAAAACCTACCTTTCTTTATCTCACTCCAGGTTGCCTGAGCAAAACAAGCTCATAAGAGAGTGCATCTGCAACCTCGTCGCCCTTTTTTGTATTGTACTGAGTGAAGAGAAGGAGCAACAATATTTCTCCGAGAGGGGAAAAGACTTTTCAATTGCCTGGCGATCATCCGATTTCCAGCCGGATCTGTTCAGATCCCTATGTGCTCGCTTCTCTCCTCTAGAAAACAATTGTTGAAAGAGCGATGAAAAGATGAGAGGACCCCTCCATCAGGTTAGAAAGGCATGGATATGCAAAACAAACTACGCTTCGCACTCCTCCTGAGCGTACTCTTCTGTAGCATGTTATTCTTTATGGCAACCTCTCCGCAGGCTTTTGCTTCTTCTTCCATCTCATCTGTGACAACTAGCTCAAACTTACTTCACGTCATGCAAAGGCCGCCGAGCAACGATTACACACGAGGCTACCGACAGGGGTACAACGATGCAGTGTATGATTGTAGTCGTACTAGTGGCAGAGTACAGCCCAAAAGTATCAACGATTACAACCGAGGATATACTGATGGGTACAACTATGCTCGCGCACACGACCGCGCCTGCACACAGAAACCGCCCCAACGCAACGATTACACACGAGGCTACCGACAGGGGTACAATGATGCAGTGTATGACTGTCTTCATCAAACCCGCAGAGCACAGCTCAAAAGCGTGAATGACTATAATCGGGGGTATACCGATGGGTACAACTATGCTCGCGCACACGACCGCGCCTGCACAAGACGGTAAGAGAGTGTTTTGCTCTCCCATCATACGGGCTTTTCATGTGTGCTTGCAAGTCGGGGAGGGATGCACCTTGCATATGCTTCTTGAGAGGCAGATTGAGGAATATGTGGGGCCGCCGGTGGTGGACCTGCACAGGTCCACCACCGGGTGAGGGCGCTGTTCGGCTACGCGTCAGCCCTCGTTGTACCTCCAGCTCACATCACGGCGATCTTCGCGACGCGCCGGGAGAGGTAGGACGGGAGCTTGTCGGACCACTCCGTGGCGATCCGGCTCGCCGTGACCGTCCTGGCATCGCCCAGCAGGTAGGCGGCGCCGTACTGGGAGTCGAAGAACTCCACCTCGGCACCGAAGCCCTCCTGGAACTTGCGGAGCACCTCCATGAACTGCTTCGCGTCGGTCCCGTCGGCGGTGTCGATGCTGATGTGCGTCTTGTAGAGCCAGCTCAGCAGGCTCCCGATCGAGTGCCGGTGCACGGCGATGCTGTCGATGCTCGCGTGCCACTGGTACGGGAAGGCGTCGTAGTTGAACCACCGCGTGACGATCTCGTGAGGCTTGATCGTGCCGTCGAACCAGGCACCGCCCTCCGAGTCGAGCGACGTGGTCTGAACGTCGAAGCCCTCCTGGAACGCGCGGAGCATCTCCATGAACTTGTCCATCTCCATCCCCGGGACCGGAGTGATGTGGACGCAGGTCGTGCGCTGCTCGTTGAGCATTGCTCCTCCTAGGAGCTGGTAGGGAATGAGCGAGTTCAACTTTCATCGTCTGTCAGGCAAGCAAGCAACAGCGCCTGGCACGTGTGTACCTAACTACAAGGCAACAACGACTGGCGCATGTACGACTCACTGACAAGGCAGGCGACTATCTCTCTGGGTATGAACCGGAACCTGGAAGGACCGAAACCAACCCGTAATGCATGAGAGAAACCTAACAAGGAAAAAGTAGCATAGTATGAGGGGGCACGTCAAGCCCTTTTTCATCCCTCTTTGGCCCCAAATAATGATTGAGAATGATAAGATACACCCTACAATTGGCCTGAAGCGCCGATTGTAGCGAACAATCTGTTTCAGAGTCCCAGGCCACGCAGATAGTTGCGACTGATCGTCGCGCTTTCCAGCGGCGTGGGCTTCTGCGTCACATCGGTCTCGACGATGAGCCAGCCTGAAAAGTTCTCCTGGCCCAGGATGTCGAAGATCGCAGGGAAGGAGACGCAGCCCTCTCCAAGCTCAACAAATATCCCGTGCTGCGAGAAGGTTTCGTAGTTCCAACCGGCCTCTCGTCCCTGTTCGCGCACGTTGGCATCAATATCTTTGATGTGGAGCGTCTTGATGCGTTGCACGTAATCGCGACAGAAAGCGACGGGATCGACGCCCGCCCAGGCAAGATGTCCGGTGTCTGGTCCCAGGAAAACAAGATTGGGATCGGTCAGATTGAGCAAGCGGTCGATCTCGTCGCGCGTCTCGATCACGGTGCCCACATGGTTGTGGAAGCAGCTGCGCACTCCGTGAGCGAGGGTGATTTCACCAACGCGATTGAGTGTTTCCGCGAAGACCTGATATTCCTCATCGGAGAGGCTATCTTCGGGCCGCACATGCCCGGCCTGTTCACGACGCACGCGCCCACTTCGAGTCACATAATCGAAGCCAGAGGGCGCGACATAAAGTTCTGTGCAACCAACGGCCTGCATAAAAGCAGCTTGAGCGCGTGCCTGCTCCAGAATCTCATCGCGCCGTTGTTTGTTCCAGAAATCGGTCCCAAAATATCCTGGTGCCGGTCGAAGTCCATGCTGGCGATACTGCTCTATGGTTTGTTGTGCCGAACCGCGTCCCGGTCCGGCGGGCGCGCCATCGTAGCCTGCCTGAGCGATCTCAACGAGCACCTGTTCTTCGGAGGCAAGCCGCTCAATACCATTCGGAGTAAATCTGATCCAGGTAATTTGACCACAGCCAACGAGGATATCGTGTAAAGGCATTCATTTCCTTCCCTTCATGGATATACAGTAATAGACTACCCCAATGCTAGCTATACTATACATCTCGTTTTCACATGACACTATGCATTGCTTCGTCGCTTGTCCATCGACAGAAATGTAGTTCGTTGTGGAGCGGCGGGTTCTCTTCTGCCAACTTCATCATCATACTAGCTCGACGCCTGGGATTGCAAGGAGCACACGACCCGATAATTAGCGCATCCGCTAAGTTCTCTGGGGGAAGGCGGAATATGGTAGGGGCGAGGACCAGCCATCGCCCCTGCCATATTCGGGTGCCGTTCGCTGCTCCATTTGCTGGATGCACCAATCATCTGAAATCAGCCGTATGGAGAAGCATGGCGTTATTCATCGGCGCTTGTGTTCAATTCCTCCAGCAACGGCCAACCCGAGCTATAGGTCGTTGAATCGAGGACAGCCAGCCAATCGAAATCGGTGAAGCTTCGAGGCGTAAGCGCGGAGTACGACGGGTTCT
Source organism: Reticulibacter mediterranei (assembly GCF_016587455.1). Taxonomy (NCBI): domain Bacteria; kingdom Bacillati; phylum Chloroflexota; class Ktedonobacteria; order Ktedonobacterales; family Reticulibacteraceae; genus Reticulibacter; species Reticulibacter mediterranei. The sequence continues at coordinate 363,627 of NZ_BNJK01000002.1, forward strand.
TCACGCTCCCGGAGCGAGTTGGAAGACTTGAGATTGGCAGTCCCTGACCCTGGTGAGTTGGAATAAAGCGCCCTGGCCCTGGCGCGGCAGTCAGCCGATTTTCAAGCGTGCCTGGCTCAGGCTGACCAATGCCATTGGCTAGCGATTCGCCCACTGCTGAGCCGATGACAGCGTAGCGCGAGCCAAACATCACATTGAGATGCGCTCCCACCGGCCACCAGGCCCACGAGTAGGAGTTCCCTTGCCATTCACCGTGCAATTCGGCTTTTGAGCGCTGAAGATGGCTGTTGTGCGCGAAAACTAGCACTTTCCCCCGGTCACGCTCACGTGACGCTATGCATGCCAGATTATCCGCCATGATCGCGTCACGGAGGGCCATCAGTCTGCTCATCCGTTCCTCTGACTGACGTGCTAAATCGGCATGATAGTTTAGCAGTAGCCGCGCCTCTAAAGCAAACTGCAAGGCCTCCAGGTAACGGATCTGGTCACTTTCCGCTACCAATTCAGGGCGACGTACACTCAGTTCTGCAATGAGTTCTTCCGTTGCGATACGCAGTGCAGCTGCCTGTGGTGAAAGACCGATTCCCTTTGTCGGGTCCATCATTGCTTCAGGGTTCTCCCAGGCAGCATCCTGACCAAGATGCGGCTCAATGCGACTGCGATACTTCTCGCCGCTGGCTTTATCAATCGCAGTAAGATAATCGAGAACAAAATGCAGGACGTGGCCTGGACTATCGGCACCTGTTATCTCGGTTGGACTGTCGAAGCCATAAAAATGAAGTTTGACAGGGTGGGAAGCGTTGTAGCTCCGCATCCATTCTACAAGTTCGCGATTGGCGTGGAGTTGGCCGAAGCGGTGGCTAAATCCGGTCTCATGCACCGCCTCATACGATGCCGGACCTCGGCCAGCAATATACTCGTTCACAGCGTGCGACATTGGGAAGCTGCTCTCGATGGCGATAGCACTGTAGCCATGCACTTCCACGAGGCGCTGAAACAGCTGGTTGCGCAGGATGAGCACATCCTTCCCACCGTGAAGCGCCTCTCCAAAGCCAAGCAACTCTACTGTATCGCCAAGCGAGGCGATCACCTTATCGACGGCGGCATTGAACGTTGCGGGCGAATTGAGAGAAAATGGAATTGCTTCATGCTCAATCCAGCTATCGAGCGTCATGTGTGTAGGGTTCGTCATTTGCTGCATCTCCTTTATTTTTCTGCTTTTCAGGACAACATCCCTACTCTACAACACCGATGCAAGAATGGAGGCCAGGAAAAAGAAAAAAGGCGTGCAGATGAGCACGCCAGGGTTCTATCAAGCTCAATATCCTTACTTTTTACATAAGGAAAGAGCAATCTTGATGGGGAAAGTCTTAACCAACGAGCTGAGGGTTTTACATGGCACTTTGCGCTACGCAATTATTGTGCATCTGGCAAATGAAGAGGGAATGGCTATGGAGACAGAGGATGTTGGGTCCGCCCGTAGCGACAAGGGGCGATCCAGGGGTCTTGGCGGGGGCCTTGCGCTTGTCGCTGCTGGGTCACGCTGCAACCGGGAAACCGACCAACGATGTGGCGAGGGCGACAAGCGCAAGGCCCCCACAGCCACTCCACACCACCCCTTGTCGCTACGAGTGGGGAGAACCTCTCTCGCTGAAACATTTGCCAGATGCCCTAATAAAGCTCAAACTCTTCGCCAACAAATATACTCCTGTATCACATTTAGTGCAAGCTGTTGTCAGGCATCTCCACAAACAACATTTGCTATAAAGATCTGCTCGCATAATAGTTGAAGCAGAGATGTGTAAATGTGTATAAATTGCACATATCTGCTTTCTCTTCTATAGATTATTACTCCAAAATCTGCCGTATCCTCACATAAAGGGAATAAAGCTCGTCTCGCAGCTTGTTCCTCAATTTGATGCATACCTCTTGCATCCACGACGTAAAAGATGCTATATGTGCAAATTGGACACGAGGAGCAAAGACGTTCTCGCCGCATATGGCGACATGGAGGTTTCAATGGATCTGAAAGTTCTCTCAGAAGCACAGGTCGAACACTTTATTGAGTATGGCTATGTGAAGCTCCCGGAGGCGTATCCGCGCGAGAAAGCGCTTGCAGTGCAGAATTATGTCTGGCAGCAGGTCGAGAAGCAGGGTGTACTCAGAAACGACCGTTCCACCTGGACGATTCCCAGGGTACATCTCAGAGAGGCGTATAGCACCCCGGTATTTCAAGAGTGCGCTACCCAACGTCTGGCCGATGCTATCGAAGATCTGATCGGGCGTGGACGCTGGGCTAAACGCGACAGCTACAAGATGGATGGCTGGGGCTGGTGGCCGGTCAACTTCTCGGTTGGCGCAGACAAGCCCTGGGATGTTCCCATTGGTGGCTGGCATTGGGACGGGCAACAGTTCCGTCATTATGTTGACAGCCCGGACCAGGGCTTGCTGCTCCTCTGCGTCTTTTCGGATGTCGCCGAACACGCAGGCGCAACCGTCGTCGCTGAAGGATCGCATAACCTCATCGCACGCTACTTGCAGCAGTTCCCTGATGGAATCGAACACAAGACGGCGTTGAACGACTTCAGGACGAGCCATCCCTGGATTGCTAAACTGGTAGGACACAGCGCGGATGGAGAACAAATAGACGAAGTAAACCGCATCGAGCAATTCATGTCTACGTATACGGATGCAGATGGCACGCGCCTGCGCGTGGCTGAGGCAACCGCGAATGCGGGAGATGTCTTCCTCTGCCATCCCTTCCTCTATCACGCCAGCGCGCAAAATCTTTCCGGGATACCGCGCTTCATGTGCAACCGCACTACGCCGCTGAAAGAGCGCATGAACTTTCACCGGAGCGATGGCGCATACTCTCCGGTCGAACTGAGCATTCGCCAGGCATTGAAGATCAACGACTAAAGATGTAGAGTTCTTACAGCCAAACCTGGTAATCTCATTCGTAGTGGAGCGATTTATCGCGTTGGGGCGGCCTGTCGTGCGGTTTCACCCACGCGATAAATCGCTCCACTACGAATGAGATTACTGCTTTTGAATAGAGAAATAGAAGAAAAGCTTCTCCCTGCAATATGGAGGCGCTTTTCTTCTTTTCATCGAGTGGACGCGGTGGCATTCGACATCAACGCTTGAGCAAGCGAACGAAGTAAAGGAAGTTGTGTGTGAACTGTGAGAACAGCGGGTTGACTTTTTCTCGTTGGCAATACACAATAAGTTATAGCGCATAACTCCTATATTCTAGTAACAGATCAATAGATGACCCATGTACTCTGATCCATATAGAGGACAACCTGCCGACAGCTTTGAATCTTTGTAAGACATCAGAGGAGAGCGTAGAATATAAAGAACAGGAGTCCGAAAATGGAACTGTACGATACGCTTCAGATTTGCCTGCTGGCCCTGGTGAGCCGATACCCGGAACATGTTGTAGACATAAATGAGTCCGTTATTGGGCAGCAAGAACTCGGGGCGGGAGGCTGGCTCGCATTCGACATGATCGAGTATTTAGCAACGACACACCCAGCATTGTTGGGCGCTACGGCTCACATGATAGTGAATCCACAGAAGAGCGAAATCTATCTGCTCGATTATGCTGAAGAGCAACCAGCATTTATAGTGCATTGTCGTGGGAAGATCCCCTGCTGCCAGGGGAACGTGGAAACACGCAGAATTACAGGAGCCTTGCTCGCAGGGAGAGCTTCTGCCTGACCCAAATGCACATAGAATTCCAGAGTTGATGCAAAATAATGCCTGTGCCGCTCTAACAATCAGGGGCATCAATTATAATTTTTCGACCAGAGGTTTGAGTGCTTTCAAAGCAAGTTCGCATTGAGCTGACAGACCAGTAGGAATATGTTTACTCTGATCTTGCAAACTGGCGACTTGCATACGCAAAGTATCAATATGCGGGTCCGCACCTGGCCCCTTATCGATATGTGCTGGATAACATGGGCCGGGCAATCCAGGGACGTTATCCACTTCATTATGGGGATCGTAGAGGATAACGCCACGCTCACAACGCTGAATCACGGAGAGCTTCGTGTTGGGAACACGGATCTCACCGGTCATGGGCAAACCAAAGATGGAAAGGCCATTCAAGCCGACCTGTCCAAAGCGACGATAGAAATCGAGGATGCCGTACGCGAGATCGTAATGATTGCCATCATAGGAACTGGGAACTTTGCTGCGCCAGCGTTTGTTCGGCTCAATCTCTTCAAAAAACTGGCTCACCTGCTGAATCTGTAACACACGCACCTCACTTTGCTTCAAGAAAGCCCACAGTTCATCCCAGGGATACGGACCGGGACAGCGCGAACGATTGACGGGATCCATTGAAAAATGGCCGGTAATGCCCCCATATTTCGTGGCATAGCGCCTGGGTATATCGTGCCGCTCACAGATATGTTGGATAAGCCGGAAGCTGGCCTGCTTCTGCGCATTGGTGAGCTGGTCGCTATTATCGATATGCGGCTTGACGTGTTCAATCGAGATCGTGATGAGGTTGGGATTAATCCCGGAATCCCACCAGGAATCGTGATGCACACCATCACCTCCCTGACCAGGGGGACCACTAATCACGCCATTAGCCCAGGGTGCGTCAGCCTCGCGCACACATTGACAGATCACACCATCGCGCCCGACCACATAGTTTGCACTGACCTGTGTTGAAGGCTCAGCGAAGTAGTGGGCAACGTCCTGCGCCGTCGTAAACCCTGCCGTCCCATGCAAGATGACGTAGTGCGGCTTGTATCCCTCGCGCTCGTTCCAATGATGTGGACTGGGAATCCACAATGCACCAGCTTCATCTGCCATACAATTTCTCCTCCCCTCACATGCCTGCACCGACCAGTATAGCAAAAAGTTGCAGAAATAGCAAACTCCTCATTTATCTGCTATACATAGATATAGTTATATATATTGTATTTACATATATGTGGGGAAGATGTATATTATGTAGGGATGCAAATCGAGCACCGATAGTCTGGATCAGACGAAAAAGTCGGCCCCACTTTGTGTGGGGCCGACTTCAAAGAAGAAACAGGCAAGCAGCGTGAAAGCAGTTATCGACGAGCCGACTCAGCAACGCTCAACGTGCTATCGGCGGCCTCGGCAATTGGAGGTGTGGCCAGGCGCTTCTCACGGACGAGCGACGCAATAGCCGCGATCAAACAGAGCACAGCGGCCAGGTAGAAGGCGATATGCAAACCGAGCATAAAGGGTCCAGCAATGAGATTGGGGAAGAAGCTCTTGCCCAACAGTTCCGTCTGGGTGGTCGCTGGCAGTTGATGCAGCACTGTTTGTGGGAGCATCGTCGCCATTGGATTATAGCCCAGGAAGGCCGCGAACAGGGCTGCCAGCGGTGGCAGGTGCGCAATCTGCTCGGCGATATTTGCTGGCAAACCCACCTGAGTCAATCCTGCCGAAAGAGCGGAGGGTAACAGAGACGCCAGACCAGCCGTGACGATACAGAAGAACATCGTCATACTGATAACCGAGGCTGCATTCTGGAAAGTCGCACGCATACCAGAGGCGACGCCGCGCTGGTCAGCCGGAACGCTGTTCATAACCGCCGTCGTGTTTGGCGCGGCAAACATACCCTGCCCTATACCCATCAACACCAGCAGAGCGGCAAACCAGACATAGTCAAAGTTATACGGCAACAGTGTTAGCAGCACAAAGCCAACCAGTTGCAATATCATTCCGATAGACGCAAAGGCACGAGCGCCGAAGCGGTCCGAAAGCTTGCCGCTGAGCGGTCCCATAATAACAAACCCGACCATCATCGGGAGCATATAGATACCGGCCCAGAGTGGCGTATCTTCATAGCTGTATCCGTGAAGCGGGAGCCAGACGCCCTGCAACCAGATAATCAGCATGAACTGTAAGCCGCCACGAGTCATGCCGCTCAACAGGTTAGCGATATTGCCAGCAGTGAACAGGCGAATCTTGAACAGTTGCAAACGAAACATCGGATTGCTGACACGCAGCTCAATCAATACAAAAGCGACCAGCAGAGCGAGGCCGACCACGATAGCAGCGATCACATAAGGATTGCCCCAGCCCATCGGACTGGTTCCATAAGGCTCGATGCCATAGGTAACGCCGATCAACAGGATCGTCAGGCCCAGGAGAAAAGTCAGGCTCCCCGGCCAATCGATCTGTTGCCGTGAGCGCACCTGCACCGTTTCGCGCAATTTCCAGTAGGCCCAGATGGTCCCGAAAACACCAAAGGGAATGCTGACCAGGAAAATGAGCCGCCAGTTCACAACTGCCAGCAGTCCGCCCAGGATCAGTCCGATAATCGAGCCGAGAATAGCGGCGATCTGATTAATGCCCATCGCCATACCGCGCTCGTGCTTCGGAAATGCATCCGTCAGAATGGCCGTACTGTTGGCAAAAAGGAAGCTACCACCGACGCCCTGAATCAAGCGGAAGAGGATCATCAACATCGCTGCCGTATCACCCGATCCCGGCGTTAAAAAGAGCAGAATGCTGCCCAGCGTGAAGATTGCAAAACCAAGATTATATAATTTGACGCGTCCGAACATATCGGAGATGCGTCCAAAGACAACAACTAGCGTGGCTGTGATCATCATATATCCGAGCAGCATCCAGAGCAGATAGTTTGTCTCGCCTGGAGCTAGCGGATTGATGCCAATGCCATTAAAGATTGCGGGTAAGGCAATCAAGACGATATTTGAGTTGATCGTCGCCATCAAAATACCCAGAGTGGTATTTGAGAGCGCGATCCATTTGTAGTTCGGTCCCAGGTCAGTGGGCGCTGACTGCCGTTGCACAGCAGATGATTGTACCAACGAAAACTCTCCCTTCTTGTCTAGCAGGCGGGGCAAAGCTGCCCACCCATAACTGGTGAGGCATCGCCATTTAGCGTTGTGCATCAGGAGTCTGGAGCTGGATATCGCCAGGATGACCCGGATAACGATTCAGGCCCGCTCCCGGTCCGAGTTCCGCCGTGGGAAGAGAGAGACGCTGTGCTTTGCGCTCCAGAGCAAACAGGATCAGATCAACACAGGAGTCCAGGTCCAGTACACCAGTATTGATTACCAGATCGTACAGGCGCGGATCAAAACCATCGAAATGATGCATCTCTTTGAGGGCGCGAATGCGCTCGTGGTCCTTGTGCGCAATGCGATCCTGTGCCGCCGCCTGATCCAGATTCTCGCGCCGCATCACATAGGAGATGCGCAGATCAAGCGGGGCAACGATCAGTACGCGCAGTACATCACGATGAGAGGCCAACAGCGCTTGCGACCCGCGCCCAACAATGACGACCTGGCTGAGCGAGGCCGCAACCTGAATAATCTGGCTGAGCGCCTGCTGATATGCCTTCTCGTTAACAGGTTTGACGATATCTTCATAGGTATCTTGCAAGAGAGGTGTCTGTGGCCCCGCATACTGCATCGCTTCTAGCAAGCGAGTGGTAAAGCTCTCAACGTGTTCGTCGTGGGCCTCGGCTTCTTCTTCTGAAATGCCTAATTTCTGGGCCACACGCTGAACGATCTGATGGTCGAGCAATTGCCAGTGCAGCCGTTGTGCCAGTTGTCGCGCAATCTCGCCACCACCACTACCATATTCCCTGGCGATGGTGATTGCACGCATGGAGGCTTGTTCTTGTTCGTTGCTCATAACGGCTCCGTCCTTTATTTCAATACATGAATAAAGAAAGTAATGATAATTAACAGTGTTGAATAAAAAATCGCGCTTCCCTTGCTCTCGTTATTGCCACATTGCACTGGTTGAGAGATGTCCATTCTCTATTCAGGGGAGGTCTGGTTGCATAGGCGCAGAATCATTGCACTTTCAATTGTACTCTTGTTCTCTCATAACGTCCAATATATAATTACCTATAAATTCATAGGTGCAGAACTATAAATTAGCGGGAGAGAGCGGCATGGACCTGTTACAACTGAAGTACTTTCAAACGGTGGCACGACTGGAACACATGACGAAGGCGGCGCGTCAGCTTTCTATCGCACAGCCCTCGCTCAGCCAGACGATTGCGCGGCTGGAAGAAGAGCTGGGGGTGCCGCTCTTTGATCGCAAGGGGCGGGAAATTCGGCTCAACCAGTTTGGCACGGTCTTTTTGCGGCGGGTTGAGCGCATCTTTGGCGAGCTTGAGGATGCCCGGCACGAGATTGCTGATCTCGCGGGTATGGAGCATGGTCGTATCGCGCTAGCGGTCGTCATCCCTCAGATCTTGCCGGACCTGTTGCGCTCCTTCCTTGCCGAGCATCCACACGTCAGTTTTCATCTCTTTCACCAGCACTCTTCAGAGACAGTACAGCAGCAATTGGAGCAGGGGGAGATCGATCTCTGCATTACGTCGCCGCCGATCGAGCAGGCAGGCATTGGCTGGACCAGCTTAATGAAAGAAGAGATTTATCTAATGGTGCCGCCAAACCATCGGTTAGCGAACCGTACCAGCATTCACCTGCGCGAGGTTGAGCATGAGCCGTTTGTCAGCTTGAAGCCGGGCAGCACCATGCGCGACCTCACGGACAACTGTTGTCGGCAAGCGGGTTTTGTGCCTCGGGTAGCGTTTGAGGGTGACGAGCCATCGACCCTGCGCGGACTGGTCACGGCTGGCCTGGGCGTAGCTTTCATCTCCGAACTGGTGTTACGAACCGTCGTTGATCCCGCTGCCATCGTGCCATTGCGCATCGAAGAGCCACGCTGCGACCGCATCATCGGGCTGGCCTGGCGCAAAGAGCATTACCTCTCGCAGGCAGCGCAATATTTCCGCGATTTCGTCATTCAGTATTTCAAAAATATTGAAGAATAAGTACTATTCTGAGAGTCACTTCTTGTATTTATTATCGGTCGCGCTATACTAGAGACGTGATGTTGATGTTAGTAAGGGGGTACACCCACATGTCTCAAGAGCCATTTAAGCGCGATCAAAAGTACGATACATCCTTGAAATCGTTAGTACAGGAACACGCCGCCGAAATACTGCCCTGCCTGTGTCCAGGTGTTGTATTCGAGCGCGAACTCGATATCGAGATTATCCGTCCTACCATGCGGGCCGATAGGGTCTATCTGGTCTGGTATCGTAATGCCTGGCACATTCTCCATATCGAGTTCGAGTCAAGCAATGCTGATGAAGAACTGGCCGCACGCCTGCATACCTATAATGCGGTCATCTACCAGAAGCACAAACTTCCAGTGCTCTCGATTATCATCTATCCTTTTAAAGCTACCATGCCGGTTTCACCTTTGTGCATCAAAAGCGGAGACGAAGATCTCCTCACTTTTCATTACCGGACACTCGCGCTGTGGGAACTCGACGCACACCAGTACGTTCGAGAACACAATCTCGCCATGTATGTGCTGTTGCCAACAATGGAAAGTGCCGATGCACCATTGATCTTGCAAGCTATACAAGAAATGGAGGATAATTATAGGGAAGAAACAACAAAGTTCTACCAACAACTGATCTGGATGGAAATTCTCATGCGTCGCTCCGGCGCGATGTCAGCCGAAGCGAAAGAGACAGTATACGGGAGGTTGAGCATGTTTGAGCGAATTTGGGATGAAGATCCTAAAGTCCAGGCTATCACGGCTGAGGCCAAAAAGAAAGGTTGGCAACAGGGGATCGAACAGGGGATCGAACAGGGGATCGAACAGGGGATCGAACAGGGGATTGAGAAAGGAATTAAGAAGGGCATCGAGAAGGGGATAACGAAAGGCGAGATAAAAACGTTGCGCTCTACAACACTCGCGGTGGTCTCTGCTCATTTTCCCAACTTGCTGGAACTGGCAGAGCGTCAACTGGCCCAGATCGACGATCCCGCCAGGCTTCAGCAGCTTTTTAACCAGATCCTTACCGCTCCCAACGGAGATGTTGTATACAAACTGCTCAACAATCAATAGCCTGATGACCTACAAAGCGAATATCGCAATTCGGGGCTATCCTATACAAATACGGGATAGCCCTGAATTATTCGGCTCAAACCTTAAAACAAGGGTCGCTCCTGTCCTTCTTCGAGGGTAAACTCTATCTATTGGAACACATCTCAAGAAGGAGCATTTATATGACGGCAGATCCCAATACAGTGCAACCAATCCCTGAAGGTTATCATACAGTGACGCCCTGGATCATTTCCAGAGATACAAACAGGCTGCTTGAATTTGTGAAACAAGCGTTTGGAGCAGAAGAGTTGGGCCGCGTCTATGTCGAGAATGGCGCTATCGGCCACGCCGAGTTCAAAATTGGCACCTCTATCGTCATGGCATTTGACGCGAAAGAGGGGTGGCCGGACACTCCGTGCTTCCTGCGCCTCTATGTCCCTGATGGCGATGCCGTCTACCGGCAAGCGCTTTCTGCCGGAGCCACGCCCGTTACCGAACCGACAAACATGTTCTGGGGAGACCGAGGTGGTCGTGTGCGCGATCCATTTGGCAACGTCTGGTGGATTCAGACTCACGTTGAGGATGTTGACTCTCAAGAGATGGAAAAGCGAGCTACAGAGAAGCAATACCTCGATGCTATGCGCTATGCCCAGGAGTCTTTTGACCGCGAAATGAGCAACCGGGGAACCAAATAGAATTGCCGCTTCCTCCTGAAACGTCTGGCAGTCAGTATTGTAGGAGTATTATACCCGTATTGTAGGGGCGATGACTTGCCCTCGCCCTGGGTGGCAGCATCACGGCATGTGCAGCAGGACGAGGACCAGCCATCGCCCCTACAATATTCGGTTGTCGAAGCGCCACCCGCAAGGGGTTGTCTCTACTGGTCTAGACATCTTGATAACTTCCTACGCCTATGGTATGCTTGAGATGATACTGCTCACCCTTCATACTGTGTTCCCCAAGTAACAAGCCTGTAGACATCAGATAGGAATCAGGGAGGATTCTATGATGAAGCAAGGTTTTCGTTTCCTTTACCGCTTTGCAGCTACGTTCGCTCTCGTTGTCCTCATCTCAGGATGCACATTCACAGCTTTGACTCTCTTTGTACAGCCTCCAACAGCACACGCCTCTAGCAATGGACTGGCTAACAAGCCGCTGCTGGGCTGGAGCAGTTGGAGTTCCATTCGTTCCAGTCCCACCGAGGCCAAAATCGAAGCTCAGGCGCAGGCAATGTCCAGCACGCTCAAGTCACACGGCTACAACTACATCGATATGGACGATTTCTGGTATCTCAACCCCTCCACGACTGTTGATCAATATGGACGCTGGGTGCCCGATTCCAACAAATTTCCCGATGGCATCGCGGGTCTAGCCAGCTACATTCACGGGCTGGGCCTCAAGTTTGGCATCTATCTCACACCCGGCATCCCGGTGGCGGCTGTCAAACAAAACACGCCCATTCAAAATACCAGCTACCACGCGCAGGATATCGCCGACACCAGCAAGTACGAAACAAATTACAACTACGGCTCCGGCATCATGTACTACATCGATTACAGCAAGCCAGGAGCGCAGGAGTTCGTCAACTCATGGGCCAATCAGCTTGCGGGATGGGGCGTCGATTTTCTCAAGATCGATGGCGTCGGCAACAACGACATCAGCGACATCCAGGCGTGGAACAAGGCATTACAGCAATCCGGGCGACAGATCTATTTTCACTTATCAAACAGCCTGGATATCAATAATGTCAGTACATGGCGAGCCAACGCCAATGGATGGCGCATCTCCGGCGACGTTGAGTGCTATTGCTCAACACTCGTGACCTGGGGCAGCGTCTCCTCACGCTTCAATCAGGCTCCTCAATGGGTTGCATGGGGAGGTCCGGGCGGCTGGAACGATCTGGACTCGCTCGACGTTGGCAATGGCAGCAAGGACGGCCTGACCAACGACGAACGGCAGAGCGTAATGACTCTCTGGAGTATCTCAGCGGCTCCACTCTATGTCGGCGACGACCTGACGACGCTCGATAGCTACGGACAGAGCCTTTTGACCAACGACGAGGTGCTGGCAATCGATCAGAGCGGCGTGGTTGGAGCGCCCCTCGTGCCGAACGCGACCACGCAGGTCTGGCGCGCCTATCAGCCCGATGGCTCCTACGCGGTGGCCCTCTTTAATCTAGGGTCAACCAGCGCGCCGGTGACGGTGAATTGGGGCGATCTGGGCTTCGCGGGTGCCGCCAGCGTGCGCGACCTCTGGAGCCGTAGCAATCTCGGCACCTTCTCGAACAGCTTTAGCGCCACCTTGAACAGCCATGCCTCGCGCCTGCTCAAGATCGTGCCTGCCAGCGCAAATACAGCACTTTCCTATGAGGCCGAGGCAACCGCCAACACACTGAGCGGTGGCGCGCGTGTCCTCTCCTGCTCCGGCTGTTCGGGCGGCAGTACCGTTGGCTATGTCGGCAACGGCGGCGTCCTGACCTTTAACAATATCTCCGCCAACGCAACGGGAGCCTATGCACTGACCATCGCGTATGCTTCGGGCGAGGATCGCTACTCCAATATAAGCGTCAACGGCGGGGCAAACAGCCTGTTGCGCTTCGCCAGCACGGGCAGCTTTACCACTGTGGGTAAGCTCGTCGTCACGGTCAATCTCAACGCCGGCAACAATACCATCGCCTTCAGCAATGCAAGCGGCTGGGGGCCGGATTTCGACCGCATCACGCTGCCACCTCGCCTCAACCTGACGTTCTATGAAGCCGAGGCATCTTCAAATACGATTGCGGGCGGCGCGAGCATCAGCAATTGCACCGGCTGTTCAGGCGGCAAAAAGGTTGGCTACGTTGGCAGCGGCGGAACACTGACCTTCAACGGAGTCAACGCGAGCAGTGCTGGCACGCATACCCTGGTCATCTATTATCTCGACGGTGACAGTGGGCGCACGGCCAATCTCAGCATCAACGGCGGCTCGGCAACCACGCTCAACTTCCCAGGCACCAACGGCGGCGACTGGAATACCGTCTATACCTATAGTGTCATGGTCAATCTCAACGCTGGCAACAATACTATCGCCTTCGCAAATAGTGCAGCCTATGCGCCCGATTTTGATCGCATTGGAATCGCATAATTAGTGTATCCACGCAATCCTCCGAGGAAAGCCGAATATGGGAGGGCGAACCGTCGCCTATGTTGCCCCTCCCATATTCGGGTAGCCCTGTTGGGCCGGCGGGGTGCTCTCATGACTTTCGTCTCTTTGCTCTTTTACGGCGGATGTAGATGACGGCAATGATGATTGCCACTACAAACGCGATCACGCCCGCGAGCGACCAAGAGACCGTTTTTACCAGGTGCTCAACCATAGAAAAATTGTTGTAGAAAACACGACCAGCGTAGTAGCCCAGGAGTCCATAGATGGTGGCCCACAGGATGCCGCTAACAACGTTGTAGATGAAGAAGATACGCCAGTTCATGTGGTTGACACCCGCCAGGAAAGCGGTCCAGGTGCGCAGTACTGCAATAAAGCGACCGAAGAAGACGGCTTTGTTCCCATGCTTCGCGAAAAAGCGTTCAGCCCGCTCCAGATGCTCAGGCTTCAGAAAGATATAGCGACCGTAGCGCTCGATGACAGCCTTGCCGCCTGTGCGCCCGATATGATAGCCGATGTTGTCCCCAACAATGGCACCTAATGAGGCACAGGCAATGATAATGGATATCTGGAGACGGTTGGTGGTAGCGGCATAGAAAGAGGCGAGCAGCAGCATGGTCCCACCGGGGAAGGGGATACCAGAACACTGGATCATGACAAAGAGGGCAACAGCTGGATAGCCCAGCGTATTGAGCGCATCCCGTAGTATCGTCAGCACATCGAGCGCAACCAACATCTGGCCAGGTGGGGTGAGTACACGGGCTGCTACTATGGATAGCTGATGGATCATAGCACCTCCTTCCAGAGAAAGAACCGCTTTAAAAACGGCGACTGCTTTCATCCGCTCCCCCCTTTGCTCGTGTGACGATGAACACCATTTCTCTGCTAGTGTACGTCAGTCATAGTTGAAAAGACATCGCTCTTTTGAGTGATGTTGATCGTCCATCGTTTGAGCGAACAGGAATTCCTGTCATTTCTCAGATAAGGAGCTGGCGCTTTTGTATCATAAACTTGCCCAGGATTAGCTTGAGAAGCGCGCTCCAGACGATTTTCGAAAACAGGTTCTCTCTCATAATCTGGCGTGGCATTGTAGCTCGTCTATTTGACGCTGTCCAGAAGTACTGATCGTCCTTTCCCCAACAGTCTCCAGCGTCAGGGCTTTCCAATTCTCCCATCTAGCGGGAGTGCAGAGGGCGGCAGCCCTTTGCCGGGGTGCAGGGTGTCCCCGCAAAAAACCTTTTTTCTTCTCTTTTGCGCGCCGTCGCAGGCGGCGCGCGAAGGAGGGAAGGAAACTGGGGACACCCCAGACCCCGGCAGGGAGACCCTGCACCCCTTTGAGCGGAGAACTGGAAAGCCCTGTCTCCAGCGTCAGGGCTTTCCAATTCTCCCATCTAGCGGGAGTGCAGAGGGCGGCAGCCCTCTGCCGGGGTGCGGGGTGTCCCCGCAAAAACCTTTTTTCTTCTCTTTTGCGCGCCGCCGCAGGCGGCGCGCGAAGGAGGGAAGGAAACTGGGGACACCCCAGACCCCGGCAGGGAAACCCTGCACCCCTTTGAGCGGAGAACTGGAAAGCCCTGTCTCCAGCGTGCCCTGGATTGATCAACCCAACCTCATGAATTATAATGGCTTCACAGAGATTCGACCCGCTCTTTGGTGGATGGAGCAAGCATGAAACGTGCCGCCAACCCGGCGACCCTCTGTTTGAAACGTTTTTTGCCAGGGGAGAGCGTCTCCTTGCAGGAGTCCACCTTGCTCCAGCGGGCGAGCGCTCTTGAGATCATTGAGTGGTTCTCCCTGGAAAGGAATAGATACATGGAATCACCACAGCCGCAGACCAAAGAACAATGGGTGCAGGAAGGCAATGTTCACGCCGCCTTCCACGAGTACCAGCAAGCTATTGCCGCCTATGAGCAGGCTCTTCGTCTCGATCCCAGCTATGTCCGGGCCTACCACAACCGCGGGGCCGCCTATGCTGATCTCAAAGACTACCAGCAGGCTATCGCCGACTTTGACCAGGCCCTCCGCCTTGCTCCCGACTCTCCCGCCACCCACTACAACCGCGGGGCCGCCTATATTGATCTCAAAGACTACCAGCAGGCTATCGCCGACTTTGACCAGGCCCTCCGCCTCGATCCCGGCAATGCCCACGCCTACTACAACCGAGGTTGCGCGTATATAGCCCTCAACGAGTACCAGCAGGCTATCGCCGACTTTGACCAAACCCTCCGCCTCGATCCCAGCTCTGCCGACGCTTACTACAACCGAGGCAACGCGTACGCCGCCCTCCATGGATACCAGCAGGCTATCGCCGACTTTGACCAGGCTCTGGCCCTTGATCCCAGCAATGCCCACATCTACCACAACCGAGGCGCGGCGTACGCGACGCTCCAGGGCTACCAACAGGCCTTGGCCGACTTTGACCAGGCCCTGGCCCTTGATCCGACCCACGCAC
Source organism: Reticulibacter mediterranei (assembly GCF_016587455.1). Taxonomy (NCBI): domain Bacteria; kingdom Bacillati; phylum Chloroflexota; class Ktedonobacteria; order Ktedonobacterales; family Reticulibacteraceae; genus Reticulibacter; species Reticulibacter mediterranei. Next base: position 379,105 of record NZ_BNJK01000002.1, read on the forward strand.
GCGCCCACTATCACCGAGGGCGTGTGCTTCAACACCTCGGCAGACAGGCCGAGGCACACCACGCCTTTCAACAAGCCGAATCCCTTGGGTATGAAGAAGCAAGAGAGATCCTGTAGTCAGCCGTGCAGGAGGAAGGCCAAAAGCCTGGAGTGCCGGTGACGTTCCCAGCACGCCCGCTCGGTCGGCGGACCGGAGGCGAAACCTCTGAAGCGGGAAAGTCTCAAAGCAATAGAGAGAAACATGTGAGCGCCCTCACCATGGTGGTACACCAGATCCGTTCGACAAAATCAGAGGCGACATGGAGTTACAGTCCTTCGATTGGACTTATGACAAAACAGCCCCTATACTGTTCTTGTATCACCCTTTTGAGATCAGAACAGGAGGAAATATCATGATTGCCGTTATCTTTGAAGTCTGGCCCGCCGATGGACGCAAGCAGGAGTACCTTGATATTGCGGCCCATCTGCGGCCCCTGCTCGATAGCATCGATGGCTTCATCTCAATAGAACGCTTTGAAAGCCTATCCGAACCTGGCAAAATCCTCTCGCTCTCCTTCTGGCGCGATGAGCAAGCGGTCGCCGCATGGAGGCAACTTGGCGAGCATCGCATTGCACAGGCGCAGGGGCGAGCAGGAATTTTTCGCGATTATCACCTCAGAATTGCTGGCGTCATCAGAGATTACGGGATGTTCCAGCGCGAACAGGCACCAGTTGATAGCCGTGAGGTGCATGGCTAAGCTTGTATAGCCGAGTACAATACAATAAGGAGGAAGTTCTTGGATATCTAAATGTATCCACGCGAACTCATCAAGAGCGTAAACGAATGGAGATGACGATGAATGTTGATCAAAAGCATCTCAACCAACTATTGCGAACACTTCACTATCCCGTGAGCAAAGGGGATTTAATCGAGCTTTTCAGACAAAATGGCCTCGAAGCCGGTCTGATAAGCGAGCTTGAGGCCATTCTTCCCGATAAAGATTTCAACTCCGCTAATGAGGTGCTGGACCTCATCCCCACATGGGAGGAGAGCTAGTTACATCAACTGGCTAATCAAGCTGTTCGGGCCAGCAAACACAGCACCGCCGTTGCGTACGGTTTCACGAATGAGTTGAATCATCTTCTCACGCTCGGCCTTCATCAAAGCGATCCAGGCCGGGGGCGCGCCTGTCTGTGGATCGTGTTCAGCGCTCCAGTTCGCAATCTCCACCAGGACCGGAATGAGGTCGAGACCTTTTTCCGTCAAGACATAACGCTCTTTGCGCACATCTGTAGGGTGGGGCAACTTCGTGAGAATGCCCTGCTGCTCCAGGCGCGCCAGCCGATTGGCGAGAATATTGGTCGCGATTCCCTCCTCGGACGCCAGAAACTCTCCATAGGTCTGCTTCCCAAAGTACACAATATCACGAATAATCAAAAGCGACCACGTATCGCCAAATGTCTCCAACGCAAAGTTGATCGGGCAATCTGAGCGCCTGTGTTGTGTATGCTTCATGCTGCGCTTCCTTTATAAGATGGATTGTTGCTCCATTGTCATATGAATTTTGGCATTATTTAAAAATCGGCCTCATTTCGTTTCCGCTTTTTTCCACCACATAAGAATAGTATAGTGTAGTCACTTGCGAATTGCAAGTCATAAGAAAATCAAAAAGGAGCATCAAAATGAAGAATACACTCAGCATTCGATTAGAAAACGGAAACGCAAAGACAGGTCGCAAAGCAATGTTCAAGAGCGCTGGTCTGTGGACGATTCAAGTATTACTTGCCCTGGTCTTTCTATTTGCAGGTAGCATGAAATTGATCACTCCCATTGATGTAATGATGGCACAGATGGCGGTGCCGCTGCCCGGTTGGTTCGTCCAGTTTATCGGCGTGGCTGAGGTTGCCGGGGCGCTCGGCCTGCTGCTACCTGGCCTCTTCCGCATTCGCCGCGTTCTGACGCCACTTGCCGCCTGTGGCCTGATCCTCATCATGATTGGCGCAACGATCATCACTGCCGCGACGATGGATGTCGTCTCCGCGCTCTTCCCGCTGGTGGTTGGCCTGCTCTGCTTGCTGGTTGCATATGGCCGCCGCTCCTGGCAACTGGCCTAGCATCCAAACAGCCCTCCCGTGAGGGAGGGCGGAAATCGGTAACGCTTTTATAGTCCCGAATAAACAAGATATAATTGAGAACAAGATACTGTTGAGGAGAGATTTACCCATGCAATCAACCATCAAAACCACTGCGACAACCAGACCCATGCTCTGGACCGGACGCATTCTGACCGCCCTTGCCGCGCTGTTCTTATTGTTTGATGGCGTCACGCACGTTATGCAAATCGCTCCCGTCGCGGAGGCAATGACCCAGCTGGGTTATCCCGCAAACGCGGCGCTGACTATCGGCATTATCCAACTCATTTGCTTGCTGCTCTATCTGGTTCCGTCTACCTCGCTGCTCGGTGCGGTTCTGCTGACCGCCTACCTCGGTGGAGCGGTCACCACCAACCTGCGCATCGGTGCCCCGCTGTTTAGCAACATCCTCTTCCCGGTCTATGTCGGCCTGTTCATCTGGGGTGGTCTCTACCTGCGCGACGAGCGGTTACGAGCGCTTTTCCCACTCCGCAAATAGAGATACCACCGCTTAATAGACCAATAGGCTGATTTCCTTGATGAGCTTGCTATGATTTTCCACATCAACTAAACGTTACAGGTCAATTAATGGTTATTGGGCCAAATTCAGTTAGCTCATCAAGGCGGCCGGCAAGAAGTCTATCAAAGGTACTGTCGCCAACCATAAGATTGCCAAATTGGTCCGTCAGAATACGTGCGAATGCATCGGTTGTAAAATTGTGACCCTGGCCGATTGTCTCATTGCCGTGGCTGCTATGCATTTTTTCTATAGCCTCTTGTACCTCGTAAGAGCCAGTATTCCAACCTGTCCACTGCACACCATTAGTAATGACGTTCAACGGAAAAGAGACTTTGTCAAAAAGAAAAGTCTCAAATCCTGTAGCAATGATATTTGAGATGACGGCTGACGCGAGAACTCGATCGGCAATCACTGAAGAGGGGATAGAACCTACTGCTGCTATACCCAAAGCAAGAGCGACCTTAGCTCCAGGGTTGACCAGCATCCCTGCTAGCCAGTCATTAAACCTGACCGCCATCTTATGCCCCTCGATCAACACCCTATGCCCGTCAGTCCACGCCTTACGTAGAAACATCTCTTGCGTCTCGGCCAGCTCCTTAAGAGATGAGATCTTACTATCCAGTTTCGCAATTTGCAAACCAGATTCCCATAAGTCTTTTTGCCTGCGTATTCTATAACGCGCCGGATTCCACAGCCTGCTTCCCAAGCTCAAATGGGAATCAGCCACAAGACTTCGACTCGCCTCTTCAATATCCTTTTTTAGTTCCTCTATCTGTTGTAATTTATTCTTTATCCCTTGCACCCGTTCTAAATTTATTGAGTAATATCCATCTTCTGCACCTCTTGAAATAATGTTTAACCGTTCGAGAAGTTTTCGGCTATCGTCGTTCGGGATGGATTCGTGGACAGGTGGTACTCTATCGGACACTACGACAAGGCTCGGTTGCGGGCTTTCTGGTGCGGTGTTCTGGACTACATCACCTGATGGTGAGGAGAGGTCTAGTTGCTGACTTTCTGATCCGGTAGGCTGTGATGCAGGCCTCTCCAATGATCGAGGACTGGAGGGACGATAAAGGTCTAGTGTGGTGACAGGTGCTCCTGTCGAGATTGATGCAAGTTCCATCGATGAACGATGAGGGCCTGTTGTGATGTCTGCAGCTCCCGTTGAACGTGATGCAAGTTCAATACTACCCGATCGAGAACTGGAGGGGCGATAAAGGTCTGTTATGGGGCCTGATGCTCCTGCTGGACGTGCCGCACGTTCAATTGATGATTGAGGGCGATAAAGGTCTGTTATGGGGCCTGATGCTCCTGTTTGCCGTGCCGCACGTTCAATCGGCGGTTGAGATCTGGACACACTCTCCCTAGAACTGCTTTTCCTTAACATAGAACGATTTTCCCTTACATATTCATATTTTTCGGACCCTTTCGACAAAGGGCTTGCAGGGTGAAATCCTGCGTGAAAGATGCTATCAGGGAAAGACCTGGCTTTCCACACGGCTTGACCAGGAGAGAAAGGTCGTTCTTCCTCTAACAACTTTCCAGTCGTAAAAAGCCAGTCTACGCCTATACTTTAGCCATACGAACGAATAACTAGCGAGTACACAGGCATACGGTCTGGAAGTCAAGGAAAGACAGCATTGTCAGGAGCAAGCAAAAATCGCAGCGTCATTGGGGAACTGGTCACTGATGGCACTAGCAATGGCAGTATCGCCCAACTTCACACTTACTTATGCAAAGAATAAAGGATGAACACCTTTTTTGTCAAGATCTTCTTACTAATGTTGGTTAATGTCAGTTTTATTTTCTCAGATTATAAATATATAAATCTGTTGGAATTTCACTATTGAGAAGAAAGTAAAGGGGAACAGGAACTTTCTGAATAACCTGCGCCTTAAATCGCACAGCCAGCAGCTTCATTTGATGGAGCTGCTTTTTATGAAGATATTTTCATAAATAAATAGTACTCTAGAAGTTGAAATTTCTGCAAATATTCTCTATAATGGGAGAGCAGGCAAGGGAGGTTTGCACCGTTTGCTCGTCTTGAAAAGCCATTCCGCATATTTCCTTTGCCTGCTACCAATCTCTACTCCTCCACTTTCCTCTTCGCCGTCATCGTCCCCTGTGGCTGCGTCAGTACTGCGTCAGTGACGGTTCCCTGCTCATTCTGCTTGAATTCGATGCTGAAGCCCGCATGGCCCTTGATCTGGAAGGCGGTGCCTTGATAGGGGAGTAGTTCGTAGTCGGGTTGACCCGGCACGGTCAGGTAGAGCGTCTTCTCCCCTCTCAGAGCGACAGTACAGGTCAGGCCCAGCACTTCATAATTGCCCACAAATTGCTCCAAAAAGCTCTTCTCTTGCATCTCTTTGTTGGCAGCTCGCTTGAATGTGATCTCCTTCACCGCCGGTTCGAGCGCTATCGACAGGCTCTCGATCTCTCCCTTTGGTCCGATGAAAAAGTGGACCTTTGAGCTGAAGAAAAAGCGCCTGACCACCGCCAGGAAGATGTCGTAGTGGAAATGCGTCAGTGGAGCATCAAGCTTGTTAAGCGTAAGCCACAACTGCTCGCCCTCGCGCCGAACCACGATAGTTCCATAGCCGGGATGCTCGAATTCGCCGGTATAGGCGTCCAGATCGTGGGATGGCTGCGTGTCAGGCACTCTATCATCGTAATTCGGCTCTATGCCCTTCTTCAGCGCATCCATCACTTCCCGATATTCTTTCCCTATCCGCTCGTTCCATCCGATCTCATCCATACCAAGCAGGCGATCACAGGCATTGTAGGTAACGACCGTGTGGGCCGGGCAGCCGTCCTTGTTGCTCAAGATGACGATGCCGATGTTGTCGTCGGGCAAGAAGGTGGTGAGCAAACTGAAGCCATCGATGCCGCCGCCGTGCTGCACCAGCAGGTGTCCACGATAGGTCATAACCATCCAGCCTAGCGCGTAACTGGCGGGAGAGAGTTCGGTGTAGCGGCGCGGCCCTGGAATGACCATCTGCGGCGTGTGAATCTGCGCGAGTTGGCTCTCCGCGATGATCTGTTGTTCGCCAACTTTGCCCTTGTTGAGCTGGAACAACAGCCACTTGCTCATATCCTCTACACTAGAGATGATACTACCTGCCGGACCAACAGCCTGTTGCCGCTCGTAGAAATCGATCTCCTGCACCTCGTCGTTCACATCGTCATAGGGCAGCGAAAAATCAGCGCGGCTTTTCGTGTCGGCAATCGAAAAGTTGCTCGCGGTCATGCCCAGGGGCGCGAAGATGCGCTGCTGCACAAACTCTTCCCAGGTCTGGCCGCTGACCTTTTCCAGCAAATAGCCAGCGGTCATATACATGAGGTTTTGATATTGCCACAGGTTGCGGAAATCCTGGCTCGGCTCCAGATATTGTAAGCGGTCAAATATTTCCTGGCGCGAGAGGGGCGAATTATACCAGGCTCTATCGTGTCGTGGCAGGCCAGAGCGGTGTGTCAACAGGTCGCGCGGGGTCATACGCTCGCTGGCGACGGGATCATGCAATTTGAAGGCCGGCAGGTAGTTTCTCACAGGAGTATCCCATTCCAGTTTGCCCTCGTCCACCAGCAGGCCCAGCGCGGTTGCGGTAAAAGCTTTGGTGCAGGAAGCAATGGGAAATAGCGTGTTGGGCGTCACATCCAGGCTTTGTGCCATGTTGCGCTTGCCAAAGCCTTGCGAGAAGACGACCTTGCCATCTTTGACAATCGCAATCGCCAGCCCCGGAAGTTGCCACTCCTCAATGGTGGCATTGATAAAATCATCGAAACCCTGCAATTGCGGCGTTGCATCAATCTGCGTCATAGAAACTCCTTTCTCTCTTGCTCGTTGACTTACTTTCGTCTAAGTTACGTTTTATGAGCAATCGGGTTACAGGGGCAGCAGCATTTTATCAAGAGGGGCGTGAATGAAGCAGGACGCTGAGCGCCTCGACCAGAGCCGGAGCAGTTGTATACAATTCGGCCAGCATCGTGCTAGAGAGGCGCTGAAGCAGTTCTTCGCCTTGATTTGTTAGACAGACGAGGACGCGGCGATGATCCTCCTCGTCGCGCTTGCGCTCAACCAGATGGTGCTCGGCCAGGCGATCAACCAGTTCGACCGCACTGTGATGCTGGATCTGCAACCGCTCGGCGATCTCGCCAATCGTCGCCTTTCGTCCCACCGGCAAGCCTTTCACCGTCAGCAAAAGTTGATGCTGCTGCGGCTCCAGGCCGACCAACCGTGCCTTGCGCTCGCTAAAATGGATAAAGCGACGTAATTGATAGCGAAATTCTGCCAGTGCTTGATAATCTTCCAGAGCAATCTGTTCTGGTTGTTGCATAGCATGCTCCTCTTTCTGGGGGGTCTCTCTCTCCTCTCTATTATAGAACGGCATTTCCTGCTGGCAAGTGCCACTTCGCAGTAGAGCGATTTATCGTGTGGGGTAAGCTCCTCTTATGTGGCTCCCCATCCGTAGCGACAAAGGGCGGCGTGGAAAGGTTGTGGGGGCCTTGCGCTTGTCGCCGTTGGGTCACGCGAAAACCGGGAAACAGAGAAACGATATGGCGAGGGCGACAAGCGCAGGGCCCCCGCCAAGACCCCCAACAACCCCTTGTCGCTACGGAAAACCCAACATATTCTGTTCCTCACCATTTTTCCTCTTCAATTACCAGATGCACCAATTATCGCTCTACTACGAATCTGCCTTTATGCCTGTTCCTGTCGATAATCGGTGCCACCAACCATTTTGATCGTAGCCAGGCCACGCGAGAGGCGAGAGCAGGCGGCCTCACCAATATAGCGAGGCAAAGCTCCGAGATTGTTCATTGACAGAATGGTCGGCTTCGCGGACAGGTAGCGCTCGTCGATGATGGTGTAATAGAGATCCTCGCGCGTCTCCGTATGCTTGTATTTATCTACGTCATCCAGAATCAGGATGTCAGCAGTTGTGGCCCGGCGCAACAGCGTATGATGATTGGCGATTCCCTCGCTGAAGCGCGCCTCTTCGTAGGCCATGAAGAATTGCGGGGCAGACGCAAACAGGCAGATGATCGGCGGCTGCATTTCGCGCAAATAGTTGGCGATGGCCGCCTCCAGATGCGTCTTGCCAACGCCATACCAGCCGTAAATGATGAGGTTGCCGTGCGGCACGAGCGCGAACTCCTGCGCCTTTTTGAAAGCCTGGGGGAAGCGCGTGGCATCATAATTATCGAAGCGCAAAGTATTGAGATACCCAACGACCTCCTGACTCACCCACCGCTTGCCCAACCAGCCGCCATAGGCATAGGTGCGCTGCTCGTGGAGCCAGGCCGCCCTGCGCTCGGCCTCCTCATGCTCCTGTTTCGTCCGACGCTGACAGGCACAGGAGCGGCGCTGCCAGTGGCCCAGCGGATTCGCGTATGGCTCGATGCGGCCGCACGTCTCGCACTCCCAATACAGTTCGTCAGGCGGAGGTGTGGCCGGAACCTTGATCCATGATCGATCAGCCAGCTTTGTCCATCCACTTCCAGAACGTCGTTGCGTCATCTTCTTTCCACCCTTCGTTTATAGTTTACTGTATACCCTGCTGCATTTTCTCCCTGATTTGCGACAGATAAGCCCTGCGCTCTTCCAGGGACATCTCCATCAGTGCAACCGTTGCGCGGCTCTGTTCGATCTGCGAGATAGCGCTGGCAACAGTTGCATATGCACGCCGATGCACGATTTTCCGCATCATGCTATCAAAATGACGCGCCACATGCCACAGATCAACGGTCTGCATCGGCCACCAGTCATCGCAAAACGCCTGATTGACCCCTTTCATGTATGAGAAGACTGCATCAACCTCGGCGAGCGTCTTCTTGCGACCCACAAGGGTTATCGCCGCCTCCAGAGCCATGCGATACTGAGAGTTGGGCTTCTTGTTATGCGGCAACTGGTAGCCACGATAGTAGTCGGCAAGCGCCTGCAAAGCTTCAACCGTCACAGGCTGCGTACAATCCGGCTTCTCTGGCCCGCCATCCACAATTTTTATATTATTTATATCTTCTACAATATTTTGCTCGTTTTGCAATTTCGCGGCCATTTCCCCTGGCGTTGCCCCCTCCTGTATTCCTTTTTGTGGAGAGGATGGTTCCTGAACTATAGGAAATGGAGAAGAAAGAGAAGAGGAAGGTGTGGCGATGGCGTCAGCCTCGCCACCTATTTCTCTATTACCCTCTTTTTTATCTCTTTTATCTCTAGCGTCATCCTTACTACCCATTGAAGCAGCTTGTGAAGTGGGTGCAGTGGCTATATCGAAGAGTGACGGTCCGACACTTTCAGGATGCACATCTGCACTTTCAAGATGCACATCCGCAACCGTGGAGGTAAGAACGACATCGTTAGTTGTAGGTAAACAGACGATGCTATTTGGCAAAGAGGTTCGCGAAAACATTAGTCTGCGTGTATGCCTTTGCGCGTAATGGGCCAGTGCACACCGAATGTTTTCAACAAAAATGCTGTAATAACACTTGTGCGGGAATGTCTGAAGAAAGCCTAAACGTTCTAACTTATGGATCATATCGCCCAGAACTCTTTTTGAAACACTATTATCGATAGTGACAAGTATTTCATCATAAATGCGACAAATAGTGATGGTGTGGATAGTCAGGGGATCAATATTTTGCTCTCTCGCCTCACGCCCTGCTTCATAGAGGAAATAGCTGAGCAGTTCTCCCAGTTGCGTGCTGCCCTGACAAATGTATCGTAAGCAAGGACGTTTAACAATAAGCTTTTCTTCAGGAAAAACAACCGGCCAGACATTTGACCGATTGGTCGTTCTGTGTTGTGCCATTATTCACCTCATCTTCTTCCAACTAACATTTATACAGGTTTTAACGCTTCGCTTCCCCCCTATTTTCCCCCTGTAGATATCCCTCACCTATCAGCCATCTACCACCTCCAGGCCTGTTATCCTTATAATTTCATATGCTATGCTTATAAACATATGCCGTCTGAAATTGAGAACAGAATAGCTTTATGTATCTTAGATAAGCTGATAAGGAAAGTATAGCCAATGCAGCGCTTTTTTTCAACCGTTTTTAGCTGTGTTTTTGCATTATTCATACATCCATAGATGTTTTCACGCTAGAAAGTTGCCCTTTCTCAATAATAAATAGAGGTAAAATCAGTTTTAAAGCAGGTTCTCATAGCAACATAAGAGCTATTACTGATAACGTTGTCATTCTATCATAAAGGGAAAGAGAGATAATAGTACTAAAAAGTGAAATATTTTGACTTTACCATAAATCATGTTAAAATATAGGTGATGAACGGAGAATGGTTAGTTGGTTGTGCAACGCAACGGAGGACTCTGTTCGCGCCTCATAACCAACCTCCCGAACCTTCTTCATCTCTCGCTTACTTGCTCTCTCGGTTTTTATAATCTGGACCTCTATTGTGACCTGCTTTCGTTTGTGGCTCTGGCTATACTGAGAGTAAGTAAGATCGGGGGTATGTCGTGGCGAATAGCATTAAATAAGTGGTAAAGGAAAGGAAATCAGGAACTATGCGTGTGAATACTCTATTGCAGCGTCAGCAAGGGGTATCGAAACGTTCGGAAACGCCTTCTTCCCCTAATCCAACCGATCTGCACCGGTCTCGTCGTCTCCCAATACCTCGCAAGGCTCCCGCTCCCACTCATCCCAAATTGTCGTATAACTGCCCGTCCGCGTGGCAGGAGCGCCTGCATGGGTAAAAAGCAGGATGTGCCAGCATCAACCTTCACTGTTCTGGCAACCTTCAACGAGGTCATCGCCCTCGGTGCAGCGGTCACGACCTATCAGCGCCAGGTCGCATTTGCCCCTGAGCCACGCAAAGTGTATCAGGAAAATGCTCGCCTGCTCGAACGCTTCCAACGACGCCTGGTGCAACAGATAGATCACGAAGAAGAGCCATACTGACTGCTTGCTTTACTTATTAATATATCGTCGGGATCATCGCTGCCATCCATGATCCCGACCTCGCTCTAGCCTGCTATGGGCAGCACGGCAATCGCATCTATCTCCACCAGGAAGTCCGGGTGCGCCAGTCCTGCCACATACATCATCGTGATGGTTGGCGGGTTGGGACGCTGCCCCCAGACGCGCTGGAATGCTGCAAATCCCGGTGCTAGCGGTTGCCCTTGCACGAGATAAACATTCCACCTGACAACATGCTCTAATCCGGCTCCAGCAGCGGCCAGAGCCTTCTGCACATTTTCGAGAGCCTGCACCGCCTGCTGCTGCACGTCGCCCTTTCCGACAACGTTTCCCGCCGCGTCCACCGCATCCTGACCACCAACATAGATGGTTTTCACAGGACCACTCACGGCAATCACCTGCGTAAATGCTCTATTTTTGTGCATATCGTCCGGGTTGATATGCTCTACTATAGCGCTCATATACTTCTCCCTCCTTTTCTCTTCGCTGCATAATAAAACGCATGTTCGCTTTTCCACGATCAGTGTACCATCAAAAGCGGGCATTCCTCTTCCTATTTCCTGTGTTTATTGCTTGAAGCATCCACCCTCCAACTGCTATACTAGGGTTCGGGGATGTGGTGTATCCGCCCAAATTCTCCGGGTATAATCGAATATGGCAGGGGGGCGAGGACCAGCCATCGCCCCTGCCATATTCGGCCTCACCCCGGAAGATTTCAGGGCTGCTTCCGCTTAGCGAGAATGGATAATTGACAATGCAATTACAGGACACCACAACCTTCATCTTGACCAGCCGATTACGGGTGCCACGCCTTCCCATACAACATATTCCTCGCTTACGCCTGCTTGCTCTGCTCGAACAGAGCGCGCAACGAGCATTAACGCTGGTTTCGGCTCCGGCTGGCTCTGGCAAAACGACGCTGCTAGCGGAATGGAGTAACGCAACTACTCTACCAGTAGCCTGGCTCTCGCTTGAGACGACAGAAAACGATCCTATGCGCTTTCTCTCCTATCTGCTGGCGGCGTTGGCCCGCCTGGATCAGCACATTGGCGGCACCGTGCGGATGGAGCAGTATCCCCAGAACTATGAACAGGCGCTCACGGCTCTTCTCAACGACATCGATAGCTTGCTGCATGTGGATGTCGCGCTGATCCTGGACGATTATCACCTTATCACCTCCGACGCGATCCATGCTGCGCTGCACTTCCTGCTCGACCATCTGCCCCCACGCCTGCATCTCATCATCGGCACACGTGTTGATCCTCCGTTGCCACTGGCCCGCCTGCGTGCGTACAATCAATTGAGCGAGATACGAGCGCAAGAACTCCGCTTCGTTGCTGACGAAGTGGAAGCGTTCACTCACGCGATGGGCTTCTCGCTCCCGCAAGAGGTGACCAATCTGCTTGAACAGCGCACCGAGGGCTGGATTGCTGGCATCCAACTGCTCACCCTGGCCCTCCGCGGACATAACGATCCCCTCCCCTTTCTGCATGCATTTCGTGGCGATCATCACTTCTTTCTCGATTATGTGCGCGAAGAAATCCTGTCGCAACAATCACCCGATATGCTGCGTTTCCTGTTGCATACATCCATTCTCGAACGCCTCACGGGTCCACTGTGCGATGCTGTGACGGGACAGGCAGACGGTCATGCGCGACTGGCGGCGTTGGTGCAAGCCAATCTCTTTGTGTGGACGCTGGATGAAAGCGGGACGTGGTATCGTTACCATCCACTCTTTGCCGAAAGTCTGCGTGCCCACCTGCTCAACCAGGAGCCGGAACTGCTCCCAACGCTCTATCAACGAGCTGCGAGCTGGTATGAACAACGGGGCTGGATCGAGGAGGCGTGCGATTATGCGCTGCTGGGCGGCGATCAGATCCACGCCGTCCGCCTGCTCAAACAGTTGTTGCCAGGCTCGATTACTGAGGGGAAATTCCACTCATTGAATAAATGGCTCGCGCAACTCTCGCCGGAGGTGATTGCCTCTTCACCAGAATTATGCGTGGCCTCGACCTGGACAACTTGCTGTTACACCAGCAGTCCAGAGGAGACTATCGCATTTATGCAAGAACAGATTGAGGAGCACGGCGAGGACGACGCAACGGACTGGGCCGATCTGCAACGAGAGTTGGAACTGTCTCAGGCGTGGCTGGCGCTGGCTCGTAACGACATTGCACGCACTATCTCCCTGGCTCAGGAGACGTTGCGCTCGCTGCCCAGTCCTGCGCGCCCTCTGGACACGATGGTTGCCGTACGCCTGAAGGTGACGCTCAGCACCGCTTATTATGCCAGTGGAGACCTGCCAGCCGCCGAGCGGCTTCTCCTCGATGCAACGCGCGAAACCGGACGTTTCCGCTCCCTCAATCTATTCGCAGCTGGCAAACTGGCAGAACTGTACGAAATGCAAGGCCAGTTACGCAAAACCGGGCGGCTCTTCCGCGACATGTTCCAGGTTCTTGGTCAGCAAAACAACCAATCGCCTCTGCTGCATGGGCTGCTACAAACCCGCCGGGCAGCACTGCTCTACGAATGGAACAGGTTAGAAGAGGCCGAAACGATGGCACAACAGGCGATGGAGGCCGGTCAGAGCTTGCGTCTCCCGATCCCGCTCTTCGCTATGCTCAATCTCTGGGTGCTGGGACGCATCGCGCTGGCACGAAGTGAGGACGAACGGGTCAGCACGCTTCTCGAACAAGCACAGCGCGCTCTGACAAGCTGGCCAGACCCGGAGCAGATGCCCATGATCCAGGGTGCCATCCCCGCTTACGGCATCCCTGCACGTCTGGCGCTGCTGGCTGGTCGGCTCGATTTGACGACATGCACCTGGGAAGAGACGCGCGAGATACACTTTGACGATCCGCTCAAACCGCCGCTCTCAAGCTGGAACTATTTCGATTACGTGACGCTGGCACGCCTCCTGCTGGCTCGTGGACGTAGCCACGCCCCGTCGCTCATTCAGGCGCAAACCCTGCTCGATCGTTTGCGTGAGGTCTGCGCCGATTACAACGGCTGGTTGCTCGAAATACAGATTCTCTCCGCGCTCGTCCTTCAGGCTCAGGGCAAGATCAGGCAGGCGCTCAACACGTTGGGGTCGCATCTGGAGCTTGCCGAAACTGAGGGTTATGCGCGCCTGCTTGCCGACGAGGGCCAGCCCATGCGACACCTGCTGACACAGATCGCACCCTATACAGCAGCCTCTTCCGCCTATCTGCAAAAGCTGCTCGACGCGCTTCGTGCCCCTGTCGAGATGCCACCGACACTACAACGAGAAGAGCAGGCAGACAGAACAACTACGCTGACTGCACGTGAGTTAGAGGTATTACATTTGCTTGCCGATGGCGCATCAAATCAGCAAATTGCGCATCAACTGGTTATCAGCCTGCATACTGTCAAGCTGCATGTCAAACATATCTTCAACAGGCTGGGCGTGACCAATCGTACGGGCGCGGTGGCTCGCGGACGCGAACTCGGCCTGATCTAATACAGATTGAAGGAAACTTGCGGCAAGCCGTGCAAATGCAAACAGAGGTGAGTTTTGCGCCATTTCAGGGAGTTTATGTATGCAAAAAAGCAAAAAGATCTACGTCTATCTTGATAGAAACGGAGTGGCTGTATGGCTTCAGAAAGGCAAAGGTATGAAAAATATCTTCAATAATAGAAGAATGCTGGTTTGTTCCATTTTTGTCGTCCTTGCCATCCTCTCAGAACTTGTCCTCTTTCTTTGCCACTGGTTGCTCCATTTGGACATTCCCTCCTTCGCATTCATTATCCCTTTCATGTGTTTTGTTGTCAGTGGTGGTTATCTTATTGCGCTAAGGGGCGAACCTCCGTGGTAGGTATTGGCGTGCAGAGAAGGACTTGTAGCGCCAAACTCAGGTACAATCCACACCGATCTAAACAGACACATACCTCCTCAAATAATACTTTTAATAACACTTTCGAGGTACGACAGGTTCACGTCTGCGCTGTACACTGCTACCAACAACACCTACAGAGCAGAAAGGATTTTCACTATGTCTATCCTCAATCTATCATTTGATGAAGTTCTGAACACCACACGTTCGGTGCGTAAACGTCTGGACCTGACGCGACCCGTAGAACCGGAGATTATCGACGAGTGCCTGACCCTGGCGTTGCAGGCTCCGACGCCTGGCGATGCGCAAAACTGGCACTTTCTCGTTGTCACCGATCCAGCAAAGCGTGCGGCCTTGGCGGAACTTCATCGTAAAGCTGCCTCTCAGATGCGCGAAAGGGCGAAGAATCTGCTAGCCAATGCCCCGGATGAGCAGACATTAGCAAAATTGCAGCGGATGGCATCTTCAGCGTTTTACCTCGTCGATCATCTGCATGAGGTGCCAGTCTACGTTATCCCCTGCGTCGAGGGACGTGCTGAAAATCTATCAATAATTGAGCAAGCGGGCTTGTGGGGTAGCATCATTCCGGCAACCTGGAGCTTTATGCTTGCGGCCCGTTCGCGCGGTCTGGGAACAGTGCTGACCGGAAGCCATCTCGTCTATGAACGCGAGGCGGCGGAGATCCTCGGTATCCCCTACGACCAGATCATGCAGATTGCGCTGATTCCCGTTGCCTACACCATCGGCACCGACTTCAAGCCGGCCAAACGCAAACCGCTTGCAGAAGTTGTGCATCGTGATCGCTGGTAGCATAATGAATACATGGTGCGTTGCTAGATTTATTCGTTAAACTTCATAATTGATGCATCCATGAACTCCTCTGGATGCACCAATTATCCCAAAATCAAACGGGTGGAAGCTGTACAATTATTCTGATAATGAGATATACTAGAGGAAGGTAACTATCAAGGAGGATCGACAATGACAACCCTCTTCGAACACGCCGGGGGCCTTGAAGCGCTCCACCGGCTGGAGGAAACCTTCTACGCCAGTGTGCTCAAGGACCCCTTGCTCCAACCGCTCTTCGGTGCAGGACAACCCCAGCATGTTGACCATTTAACTGCCTTTACCGCCGAATCCTTTGGAGGTCCTGACCGCTTTAGCAAAGAACTCGGCTTTGACCATCTGATCGCCGTCCACCGTCATCTCAAGATTACCGAAGCCCAGCGGCAGCGCTTCGTCGAATTGTACTTGGCGGCCCTTGATACGGCCGACATGCCAGATGACGAGCCTTTCCGGGAGGCGGTTCGCCAACATATCGAGTTTGGCTCACGCGTGGCAATGCAGAACTCGCATGCGGAGCGCGACGAAGACCTCTATCCGCTGCATGAAGT
The DNA here is from genome assembly GCF_016587455.1 of Reticulibacter mediterranei. Classification (NCBI taxonomy): domain Bacteria; kingdom Bacillati; phylum Chloroflexota; class Ktedonobacteria; order Ktedonobacterales; family Reticulibacteraceae; genus Reticulibacter; species Reticulibacter mediterranei. The sequence goes on from NZ_BNJK01000002.1 coordinate 394,916, forward strand.
CCCACGGTGGAATTGGGCGGGGGATCAGTCAGACCACCAGTAATGAGTCAGAGCGAGCGGCCCTTCGTGTGCCAGACCCGTAAGATGTGCTTCTTGGCAATCAGACACTTTCTAAACGGCACTGATAATAATTCGCCATCTCCCTCTTGACTTTCCCCTCTAGGGGAAAGTGTATGATAATGACGAAGAGACAAACTCATACATAGGAGAAGAGAGTGTTCAAGATTAGCGAATTTTCCAGGCTCAGCCAGGTTTCTATGAAAACCTTGCGCTACTACGACCACATCGGCCTGCTCAAGCCTGCGCATACAGACCCGCTCAATGGGTATCGCTACTACACAAGCGAGCAGCTTTTTCGGCTCAATCGTATTCTTGCCTTCAAGGATCTGGGCCTGACGCTGGAGCAGATCCTTCAGGCGCTTGACGAGCAGATTCCGCCCGAGGAAGTTCGCGGCATGCTGCGGCTCAAGCAGGCCGAAACACAGGCGTTGATCGAGCAAGAATATACCCGTCTGGCTCGTATCGAGGCCCGCTTGCGCCTGATCGAGCGCGAGAACGATGAACTGGTGGGACACGATGTTGTCCTGAAAGGCGTCAAAGCGCAACTGGTGGCCGCATTGCCGACTCGCGCGAACCTCTCCTCTTCCTGTCTGCCTCTCTTCTTTGAAGAACTGGATCGTTCCCTGCTCCGCGCCAGGCTGCCCGAACCGGAGATGTTGCCACATATAGTGTTGTGGCAGGACACAGGCCAGTGCCGGGACGACCAGGATGAAACGTTTGATGTTGAGGTGGCCTGCCCTCTTTCTGAGCGAATAGAGGGCGATGAGTTTCTGACCATCCGCACGCTGCCCGCCGTCCCGCTGGTGGCAAGCGTCATGCACCAGTGCCAGCCACGAGGCGTCTGTTCAGCGCTCCTCGATATTGGCCGCTGGATGGAGCAAAATGGTTATACCATCTCGCTTACGCAGCCGAGCCGCGAGGTGTATTTCGCACAGGGCAAGGATGGTCTCTACGTCACCGAAGCACAAATACCCATTGAGAAAGGTACACACAACTATGGTCTGGCATCTGGACACCTCTCACTCTGAAGTGACATTTTCCGTTAAACACATGATGTTCAGTCGAGTTACTGGCAGCTTCAACAGTTTCAGCGCCACGCTCGAAATCGACGAAGCACACCCTGAGAACTCGTGGGTAGAGGCCGAAGCAGAAACGGCCAGCATCGACACTCGCGATGAGAAACGCGACGCCCACCTGCGCTCACCAGACTTTTTCGATGCCGAGCAGTTCCCGCGCCTCACCTTTAAGAGCAAACAGGTAACACCGAATGGCGACCAGCACTATCTCGTCCTGGGCGACTTGACGCTGCACGGCGTCACAAAAGAGATCACGTTCGACGCCGAATATGGAGGTCAAATCGCCAAACAGCACAATCCCTTCGGAGATCAGCGCGCGGGCCTCACAGCCATTGCGACCATCAATCGCAAGGATTTTGGCCTGGCCTGGAACTACGCGCTGGAAACAGGCGGCGTCATGGTCGGCGAAGAGGTCAAGATCACCCTCCATCTGGAGGCGGTTGCCGATAATTGACATTGGCGGTATGTTGTCCGCTTTACGGGATGACAAGAGTTGGAAGAAAAGGGCAAGAAGGAGCCACAGAGGATGTTGGGTCAATCGTAGCGACAAGGGGTGGTGGTGTTGGGGATGTGAGGGCCTTGCGCTTGTCGCCCTCGCCACATCGTTTGTTTGCTTCCCGGTTCCCGCGTAACCCCAACGGCGACAAGCGCAAGGCCCCCGCCAAGGCCCCATGCCCCCCTTGTCGCTACGGGTGGGAGGTTTCGCGCGGCATCGCGCGAAACCTCTGTAATCTCTATCGTTGCTTGTTTAGAGCCGCGCCAGCTTCTCCGGGTTGGCGATGATCTGAATGGAGCGGATCTGTTCATCCTCCACTTCGATGGTCAGGACGGAGAACACCTGATTGCCATCATAGACGATCAGGGCGGGTTGACCGTTCACTTCGGCCATCTCTATGCGATGACCGGCAGGCATAAAGCGCCGCGTTCCCAGGCTGAAGCGAGCCACCTTATCGCGTCCGACAATGGGACGAAGAGCTGCTGTTTTGATCTTCCCGCCACCATCGGCCCAGAGCGTCACATCTTCGGCAAGCAGGCTCATCAGAGGGTTCATTTCGCCCGTTTGCACCGCCTGCTGGTAGCGGCTGAGCAATTGTCGATGTGTCTGACGCGAAGCCGGGAAGCGTGGTCGATGTTCGCGTAAATGCTGTTTCGCGCGGCTGAACGAGCGGCGACAGGCGGCCTCGCTCTTGTTGAGCATAGAGGCCATTTCGGCGAACTCGTACTCGAAGACTTCGCGCAACAGAAACACTGCTCGCTCGAATGGTTGGAGTTCTTCAAGCAAGATCAGGAAAGCCAGCGAGATCGACTCCTCCGTCTCGACCCGCTGCTCTGGATCGGCAACTTCGGCGGTCTCAGTGGTGAGGATCGGCTCTGGCAGCCAGGGACCGACATACGTTTCTCGCTTCCTGCGCGCCAATTGCAACTGATCCATGCATAAGCGCGTAATGATGGTGGTGAGGAACGCTTTGGGCGAGTGAATGGTCTCCGGAGGCGTGGCCGAGAAGCGGATATAGGTCTCCTGCACCATGTCCTCGGCATCCATCGCGCTCCCCAGCATGCGGTAGGCGATGGCGAAGAGATAGGGACGATAAGTTTCAAAGGATTCCATGCTGCACGCTCCCGCAAAACTGGTATTTCAATGCGTCCCCCTGACCGACGGGATCAACGAGACTGTTCATGTTATCGATCTTTCTCATTATAGTATTTTCTCAATCATGAATGCTGTATGTATGTGATGGGGATCATCATAAAGAAAGAGGGTTGAGCCATCGCTTTTGGGACAATCAGGGCGACCAATTTTGCAGGGAGCGTGCTAGCCAATCCGAGTTGCCAGGATTGCCGCCGTGTGCGGGGTTGTCAACACTTCGGTTGCCTGCACGCGAGTATCGTTGAGCCAGAACTCGCGCACGGGATCGGGCTGGTTGTGTAAGTGCGGGGGCCAATCCGCTTCCGGCGTGAGATCGTCCAGCACCACAATTCCGCCAGGGCGTAGAGCAGCAAGGATCATCTCTGTTGCTGTCATATCGATCTGCTGGTCAGGAGGAGCTTTGGCCGCGCCAGTATCGACAAAGAGCAGATCGAAGGGGCCATAGGAGAGGATTGCGCGCCAATCGTCATGAATGACCTGAGTATTGGGCAGATCGCGCAAAAGGTGTTGAACAGCCAGCGCCCGCTGCTCGTCGGCCTCGACAGTCACAAAGCGTGTCGTTGGAGCAATATGTGAGAGCATCCAGGCAGCACCAACGCCGGTCCCGGTGCCGATCTCGCCCACAATCCCATCTTGCACATGAGAGGCGAGAATGCTCAACAGCCGTCCCACCTCTGGGAGACACGAGCGCTCGAACCCCTGAATCCGCGCCAGATCGAGCGCCGCCTGCACTAATGGTGGAACAACAGTGCGTGATTGATAGGTTGACATTGTGCCTCCATTGAACTCAATAACCTACTGCTCATCAGGAAGCAGGTTGAGCGGTTCCAAAGCATACCAGGCAGTATAGCCACATTGCAGACAGGTGAGCGTCAGTGTTTCGGACTTTCTGGATTTCCAAAGGGTCCAGGAGCTTGGAGTGCGTCTTATCGGTGTGAGATAGATATAAGAGGCACCATGACTACTGGTCATATGGTCCTCGACGGCAATCCGTCTGCCCCCGCATTCGGGGCAAGGTTTGAATGCTGGGGCGGATTGAGGCTGTGATGACATACCAACTCCTTCTCGCTCTGTAAAAGAATACAGTTTCCCTTTTTAGAACGCAAGATGCAGGCGAATTTAGCCTATGAGAAACAGGTGACAGTGACCTTTTTCCTCTCCACGAACCCGCCAAAGAACATAGGAGTGAGAACGACTCCGAATGGCGCTTTGTGAGAACCCTGACTAATATGGTATGATGAGGATGGGAGAAAAACAAAAACCTCTCCTGGAACATTCACATGGCCTCCTCGCCGTGTCACTTGTGAGAGATTGCTCGTTAGAGGAGACCCTTTCGGGATTAAGAGAGATACTTCTCCTCGTGGAAAACCATCAGAACAAAACTACAGAACAGCTCTTTCCCCTGCCTTCTCCCTCTGGGAAGTTGGATGGAGCTTCGCTACCCGGCTTACCGCTTCCCTTGACTCACCTTCTCGGCAGGGCACAGGAGGTAGAGGAGGGTGAGCGCCTGCTGCATAACACGCAGGTTCGTCTGCTCACGATTACAGGGACCGGCGGCGTCGGGAAAACTCGTGTAGCGCTCGCCATCGCGGCTCAGGTACAGCACGACTTTCCTGATGGTGCTTACCTGTTCAACCTGGCACCTGTTCAAGACGCTTCCTTTGTCCTCCCTACTTTGCTTGAGGCTTTTTCCTTCCAGCAGAAGAGTGCCCATCCTCCTTTGGAGGAGTTGATCATCTCTCTCCGCACGAGGCACCTGTTACTGGTACTGGATAACTTCGAGCAGGTTATCGGCGCCTCCCCACTCCTGGTCGAATTGCTGACCTCGTGCCCCGCGCTCAAGGTCGTTGTAACAAGCCGTGAGCGGTTGCATGTGCGGGGAGAACACGAGTTGGAACTTCAACCACTTGCGCTCCCTGGTCCACAGATGCCCGTTAGCCCCGAAGCTCTGGCGCAGTATGGGGCCATTGCGCTGTTCGTCGAGCGTGCCCAGGCAACGCTCCCTTCCTTTCAAATGACTGCCGAGAATGCGCCGCTTGTGGTAGCCATCTGTCAGCGCCTGGACGGGTTGCCTCTAGCTCTTGAATTGGCTGCTGCGCGCCTGGGCGTCCTCTCGCTTCATGCACTGCACCAGCGCCTGACCCGTCGCCTGACCCTTTTGACAAATGGCCCACGCGATCTTCCCGCACGGCAGCAGACCATTCGTGCGACGCTACAATGGAGCTATGACTTGCTCACCCCTCTTGAACAGCGCACCTATCGATGGCTCTCGGCCTTCGTCGGCGGATGTACACTGCCGATACTCGCAGCGATTTCCGCCTGGCCTGAGAGCGAAACGGCTACACTAGAGGACGCCGCTACTTCCTTATTAGACAAGCATCTGCTGGTGAGACGAGAGCAGGAGCACGATGAGCCGCGCTTTGTCATGTTGGAGACGATACGCGAATTCGGCTGGGAACAGCTGGTTGTTTGTCAGGAAGCAGAGATGGTCAGAGCCGCTCAAGCCCGCTATTTTGTCCAGCTTGCCGAGGCAGCAGCAGCCTCGTCTGGGAGTGAACAGGAGAACTGGTTTGAGCGCCTGGAATGGGAGCGCGAGAATCTGCGTATGACGCTGCAATGGCTGGTAGAGTACGCAGAGCAAGAGCACAACGCGGAAATGGCGCTGCGCCTGGCTGGTGCTATCGCCCGGTTCTGGACGGTACGCTGGTATCGCTGGTCTAGTAGTCAGGAACGCGACTGGGTCGAACGCACACTTGACCTGAAGGTCGAGGTTTCCCCAGAGATAAAAGCCAGGGCGCTGCAAGCAGCTGCATGGCTTGCCCTCGTCCAGGATGACGGTGAGCAAGCGGAGCGCTTCTATCAGGAAAGCTTGCGTTGTTTTGGCGATGCCGAGGATGCTCGGGGAAGCGCAGTAGCCTCTTATTGGCTCGGCTATCTGGCCTGGGTCGTCCACCAGGACGAGAAGCAAGCCCAATCCTTGTTGGCACTGTGCTCTCGGCTCACCAAAGATGATCCCGTGGTGCTGGCCCTTGCACGAATAACCGCCGGGAATATTGCCCTTGATCAGGGGAAGCTTACGGAGGCACAGACGTGCCTGGAGCAGAGCGTCGCCCTCTGTCGCACTACGAAGCAGAAAAAGAATCTGGCGCGTGCGCTCCGGAGCATGGGGCGGCTCCGTTTTGCGCAGGGCGAGACGACAGATGCTCGCTCACTTTTTGAAGAAAGCCTGGCACTGTGCAGGGAGACAAAGGAAGCCTTCCACCAGGCGCGTGCCCTTGATTTGCTCGGTCAGCTTGAGCTGGAGCAGGGAAACGCAGAACTGGCACAGCCCTGGCTTGAGGAAGCACGTCGCTCCTATCACGCTCTGGGCACACAACGCCATTTCGCCTGGGTCTCTCTGCGTCTGGCAGAGGCGGCGAGGCAGCAGGAGAAGTATGAAGTGGCACACGCCTGCTATCGTAAGAGCCTGGAACTATTCGAGCGCCTGAATGAGACCGAAGGCATTGCCTCCGTTCTGCGTTCATGGGGCCAGCTCGCGGTACGGCAACACAAGCTCCAATGGGCCACGCGCCTGTGGGGAGCGAGCCAGGTATGGAGCCAGAGGAAAACTTCACAGCATTTCTCGCTTCCCGTTGATCACCTGCAACCGACAGGCGCGAACAATGAGCCTGTTGTGGCAGCCGTACGCCAGCAGCTCGGTCCGCAAGCCTTCACTGCTGCCTGGGAAGAAGGTCAGAGGATGTCTCCCGCACGCTTCCTCGCTGCGCAGGCCTTGCACGAACCTGTTGCTTCTCAATTACCAACGTCACTGCGTAAAGAAGCTGGGCCGTCTCACCTGACAGAGCGCGAAATCGAGGTCCTGCGCCTGGTTGCGCGGGGACACACAGATGCACAGATCGCAGAGGCGCTGGTCATCAGCCCCCGCACGGTTCACGCCCATCTGCGCTCCATCTACAGCAAACTGGGTCTCTCTTCACGTTTCGCCGCTATACGCTACGCACTTGATGCCCACCTGCTCTAATTTCCTCCATTGATCTCCAGTTTCAGCACCCTTCCCGCCGGCAACTACCCTCCATTACCTAGGCACTGCACTTTCGGCATCGCGGGTGAAAGATAGCCACGATTGCCGATGCTTCAAACTACCCTTTCCACATATACTCCAGGCAACAGAGTAAGTGTCCTCCAGTGGCGATGTCCTCTGGAAAACAAGAAGAAAAGAGAGTGAAAAGATGAGCATTTCAATAACCAGGAAGCCCATTCTGATCCGAGCAGGTCATAGTGACCTCTCGGGAGTCTACGCGAAACCTTCGAGCGCTCCTCGCGCTCTGATTGTGGCCTTGCATGGGGGCGGCAACTCAGCCGCTATCTTTGATAACACCATCCCTGGCGAAGCTGGCTTCCTTGATACGGCGGCCTCTCTTGGGTACGCGGTGCTGGCGCTGGATCGACCGGGCTATGGGACCAGCCAACAGATCGCCGAAGATTTGCGCACCTTTGACGGCCAGATCACCCTCCTGCGGCTCGCGCTGACCGTAGCTTGGGAGCAGTATGGAGCCGAATCAGCAGGAATCGTTCTGCTTGGTCAATCCTTCGGGGGACTCATCGTCCTTGGACTGGCAGCCAGCCATCCCGACGTGCCTTTACTTGGAGTGAGCACTCATGGAACGGGATTACAGTGGTTGCCAGGTGCCCTCCAACGCTTTCAAAGCAAGCTTTCCGATGCCCCATTCACCCAGCTTCCTTTCGATGAGAACTCCAAGTCCCTTGGGCCTGCCAACAGTTGGGTTCATGGTTCCATTGACCGCTTGAAGCAGAGTCGAACTCCTTTCCCGATGGCAGAGTTGCGTGAGGTGCTTCACTTTCCCGAGCATCTTCGCCGGATCAGTGCTGAGGTGCGCGTTCCCGTCCAGATGACCATTGGAGAGTATGACACCATCTGGGAATCCTCTGCATCCGCGCTGGACGAACTGAGCCAGCTCTTCCCACAAGCTCCATTTGTGGATGTGCGTCACCACCGCTTCCTTCCTCATCAACCCAGTGCCCACTTAGCGGCGCGTGCGTTCTACCTGCGTGAACTGGCTTTTGTCGAGGAGTGCCGGGTTCACAACAGCATGATTGCTCCCTCACACAAGCATAACCTTGCTTTCGCGCTCGATACCAAAGACGCGACTGTGTGAACACAGGTGAAAAGCCTGAGTATCCTTGAGAAGCCTGGGGAGGTATATCACCAGTTGTTTGTTGTGAGGCATCATGCTCAGAAATATCTCAGCATGGTGCCTCACAAACTATTATCCCCATCAGCCAGCATCTCAGGTGGCTTCTACCAACTAATCAGGGAAGTTGCCCGAGGCGTAACCGATGTTGTAGGGCGTGGAGATGTTGGGATAGGCAAGCATCATATCCATGCCGTGATTCGCATGATACAGGTTGTGGCAGTGAATCATCCACAGCCCCGGATTGTCGGCGTAAAAGGCCACGTCGTAGCTCTCGCCCGGACGCAGGCTGATCGTATCCAGGCGCACCGGACTCCCAGACAGCGCTCGCCCATTCTTCGTCACCACCGTAAACGTATGCCCGTGCAAATGCATCGGATGAATACCAGCGTTCCCCTCGTTGACGAAACGCAGCCGAACCAGCTGCCCCTCTTTCACCATCAACATTGGCGTGTTGGGGAACGATTGACCATCCAGCGTGAAGACCGGGCCGGGCCGACCATTGGAAAAGCCAAAGGTGTAGTTGAGCGTAATCGTATATGTCACATCAAAATGGCTCTTTGCCGTGATCGCGTCAGGCTTGGGCTGTCCGTACGTTGTGAAATCAAACTCCTTCGGTCCCACCGCTGGTACTGGCGCGACTGCCGCACCCTCCGACCCGATCACAACCGCTGGCGTCTTCTGATATGGCCCGTTCTCATCGCTCGCAATATACAGCGCCGCCGCTCCACTTTGTGGCACCTGGAAACGCAGATCGTAGCGCTGCCCACCATCGACCACGAGCGGCACCTTTGTTAAGGGCGTCGGCTCGTGCAGATCGTGCCCATCCAGGGCCGCCACCAGAAATGGTACACCCGCCAGCGTGACGAGGTGCGGCGTGTTATCGGTCTCTACCAGACGCAAACGTACCCATTGCCCCGGTTTCGCCTCTATACGCTGTCTACCCGTCGTCATGTTGACAGCAAGGGTTCCGTTCCAGGTATGCAGCGCCAGCGGCACATCAACGTCGTCGTGAACCGATGGTTTCGCGGGATCAACGATCAGAACACCGTACAGGCCGTGCCCCGTCTGCTCGAAGCTCTCTTGGTGCGAATGATACCAGTAGGTGCCCGCGTCCTTCGCCACAAAACGATACGTATAGGTCTCCCCAGGCTTCACCGCGTCCTGCGTCACTCCCGCCACACCATCGGCAACGTTAGGAACCGCCACACCATGCCAGTGGATCGTCACACCAGCCGAGAGGCGATTGCGCAAATGCACCACCACCAGATCACCCTGGCGCACACGCAACGTCGGACCTGGCGAGGTTCCATTAAACGTCCAGGCATCCCCCTGATCTTTCGCAAAAAAAGGCAGATGCGCATATTGAGCCGTTAGAGTAAACTCCGCGATATGCGCAGCCGTCTCGGGCGCATGCAAGCTGGCAATCGGAATAGCAACTCCCGATGCACCTTGACAATCAGTAGACATATTGCTCATTTGCGGCATAGTATCCATATGTTGCATCTCACCCATACATGCCGTTCCCATATTAATGACATCAGGATAACGTGAGGTCCACATCCCCAGTCCTACAACAACACCCATCGCTCCGAGAATGCAAAGGATCGTCAGCAGCACCCGCGAGGCAACTCTCCTTTTTCCTGACTTTTTTGACGCATTCATAAGCTATACCTTCTTTTCCCGATAATTCGTAATACTCTATCAAATCTCATTCGTTGATGCATCTAGAACATCCTCTGGGATGGGACAGTGTATGGCAGGGGCGATGGCTTGTCCTCGCCCTGGTCGCACACATGTATAATGGGTAATACGGGCGAGGACAAGCCATCGCCCCTGCCATACACGGGAACTCCCCACCATTCCATATGCCAAATGAAGCTTGATAGAGTATTACGAAAGGTGTGTGATCATATCGTCTAACCATGCTAATTCGGCATCAAACTTGCGAATATGATGATCGGCTATCTGGAGTATATAAGGCATCTCATCCTTGCCAATACCAGGATGCTTCGTGACCTGCTGGCTACCAGATGCGTAATGCTCCCGCAAGGTGGAAAGGTACGCACGATACTGCTGCAAGATGAGAAGCCGCTGCTCGACGGTAACGAGGGGAAATTTGGAGAGCTTCATCGTAAACAGATCAGGATAATCTGGCGTATATTCTCCCGGTTCAAGCATCAGCGCAAAGAAGCGGTCGCGACCAGCCGGTGTGGGAGAATAAACCTTGCGACCCTGCCCACGCTCGCCCGTATGCTCCCCTGCTTCCGTTTCAACTGTCGAGGTAATCAATCCCTGCTGCTCCAACCGTCGAATCAACGGATAGAGCGTTCCCCAGCTCAAGCGATGAAATGGCCCCAGAATACGCTGCATAATCATCTGCAACTTATAACCGTGTTGCGGCCCCCTCATCAGTTCACCCAGCACAAACAGCTCATATACAGGATTGGCGTTGCGCCCGCTGGCCCTCGGCTCCCGCGCATTACTCATATGACATAACCCCTCGTTTACTATCGATTCGATATAAGTATAACGAATCGATAGTAAAAAAGCAAGAGGGAACTTAGATCATTACGTATTCATAACGGTCGCCGCAACATCCCGTATATGGTAGGGGCGAGGCTGGCCTTCGCCCGTTTTATGATAATATACGCTTATTATCTTCTTTTTCTCCTCATTACGCCACGCAGCAACAAGAAGGCAACGATGGCTACAGCCGCCACCGACGCAGTTCTAACCATACGCGCTCGCGCCAGCCGCCTGATCTGATTGCCAGGAAAATTCTCGCGGTCGTTGAGATGTGGGAAAGGCACATCTGGCACCGGCACATCTAGAAATGAGCAGAGCGGCTCCCAGCCCTCCTTCACACTATAAACCAGCAGTTTTTCGGGCGGCACATAGTTCTTGACCTCCTCGTTATGCTGGTTAAACACAGAAATCGCATATTCTTTATCCTCAAAGCGCTGCTGAAAGGTGCCCTGCCAGATGAGGCGGTTCACCATCGAAACTATCTCGGTAACGCCCGGCCTTATCAGCCGCATCAGCAGCATGAAAAGCGGAGCAAAGGGCGAACTGCTGCGCCGGCTGACCTGATAAATGGTGCTGCTCACGCTCTCGTACCACTTCTCGGGATCGCGCACGCTCAACAACACTTTGGCGTCAGGGTACGTGTCCATCAATTGCTTGTAAAAGGTGCAGGCGGGCCAATCGACCGTCGCCTGATAATCGCGAAACAGTTTTGTCCAATCGACAGGCTCGCCTCGAGTGGCTGCGTTCCAGGTAGGCACATGTTCGGGATGCTCGAATGCCTCGACCATATGGTAACAGGGACCAAATCCAAGTATCTCCAGCGCCTCCTTGAGAGAGCGCGTCCCCGTACGCCCGAAGCCAGCGCCGATGATCTTCAATCCATCCACCTTACGGCCTGCTCCAGGCTGAGGAACCATCTTTTCCTGTGACATAAAACTTCTCCTTCTTCTATATCGTGGTAGTGAAATAGAATGGAATATATTCATATTGTCCCATTTCTCTTCGCTTTCTGCCACCCCCTTGACAATCTGCTAATCGTCTGTTATACAATTAACATCGTTAAGTTAAAGGAGAAAGCATGAGCAAAGCGACGGACACACGCAACGAACGCATACGCAAGGCCAGTCGGCATCGCCGCGACCAGGAGAAGGAAGAGCTGAGAAATATCATCCTCAAGGCCGCTGGCGAATTGTTTCTGGAACAGGGCTATGATCGCTTCTCGATGAGGCAGCTTGCCGAGCGCATCGGTTACTCCGTCGCGACCCCTTACCTCTACTTTCGCGATAAAGACGACCTGCTGTTTACCGTCGTCGATGAGGGCTTTGCGCGCTTCAAACAGCAACTTGCACAGGCTGCCGGTAGTAATGACGATCCCTGGGAACGACTGATGGAGCTGGGGCGAGCATACGTCAACTTCGGCCTGCGCAACCCGGTTTACTACCAACTCATGTTTATGTTGCGCACCGACTTTCTCACGCAAACATGCACCGATGAGGAGCAGCCACGCATCGCCGCGTTTCTCATCCTGCGCGACGCCATCCAGTATGCAATGGACGCAGGCGTTATGCAATCAGGCGACGTGGAGAGCTACAGCGATCTGTTCTGGGCCACCATGCATGGTGTCGTCGCGCTCTCGATCACCATTTCCGTTTTCGATGAGGAACGCGTACAAAATCTGACTAACCTGGCTCGCGCCATGATCTTTAAAGCTTTCTCGCACAGCTAGTAGCGACAATCCCTTGTGGTTGTCGCACTATCCCTTGTGGTTGTCGCACTATCCCTTGTGGTTGTCGCACTATCCCTTGTGGTTGTCGCAGCTTTTTACATAAAACTTAACGGTGTTTATTGAAATAAGGTTGTTTTATCGGCGTAACGACAATCCCTCGCGGTTGTCGCGGAACCTGTTTTTACAAGGAGGAGATACGATGCCTGAACAATTCGCACAAGGGTTTACGACGTTGAAGGAAGAAATCGCCTGTGATAGTTTGCCGGTGCAGGGAAGCATCCCAACATGGTTAGAGGGGAGCCTCTTTCGTACGGGTCCGGCGCAGTTCGAGGTGGGCCAACAGCGTTATCGCCACTGGTTCGACGGGCTGGCAATGCTGCATAGCTTCTCGTTCCAGGCAGGCGCGGTCTCGTACGCCAACAAGTTCTTGCAGAGTCCGGCATACAAGGCGGCGAAAGAAACCGGCAAGATCAGCTTTGGCGAGTTCGCGACCGATCCATGCCGCTCCATCTTTCAGCGCGTCGCCTCAGCATTTTCGAGCGAAAGTGGTGCCAACGCCAACGTCAACATCAGCAAGATGGGTGAAGCATTCGTGGCCCTCACCGAAATTCCCCTCCCGGTCGAATTCGACTCGCGCACTCTGGAAACTGTTGGGGTCATACATCATGACGACGGGGTAGCGGGGCAGCATAGCACAGCGCACCCGCATTATGATCCGATCCGTCGTGCCGGTATCAACTCAATTACGCAATTTGGCCCGAAAAGTCATTATAATATCCACACCATCGCCGATGGCACTACGCAGCGCACGCTTATAGGCTCGATCCCGGTTCGCGAGCCAGCGTATATCCACAGCTTCGGCATGACGGAGAACTATATCGTGCTGGTCGAGTTCCCGCTGGTCGTCAATCCGCTCAGCCTGCTTACTCACGGCAAACCGTTTATCGAGAATTTCCAATGGAAGCCGGAGCTGGGCACACACTTCCACGTCATGCGTGCTGTAGATGGGCGGGTCGTCAAGAGCTATCCCGGCCCAACATTTTTCGCCTTCCACCACATCAATGCATTTGAGCGAGGAAACGATGTTGTGGTCGATATCGTGACCTATCCCAACGCCTCGATCATCGATAATCTCTACCTCGATAAAGTCACGACTAACCATGAAACCGCGCTCTGGGGAGCCTTTACCCGCTACATTTTGCCGCTTGATGGCGATGCGCTGATCGAGGAGGCCATCACGGAGGAAGGCATCGAGCTGCCACGCATCAACTACGAGCGCAACAACGGGCGCGAGTATCAATTCGTCTATAGCTGTGGCGGCGACTGGGCGAATCCGAACGATTTTCTCAACAGGCTGGTCAAGATCGATGTGCAGGCAAAAACGGCGCAGACCTGGCAAGAGGACGGCTGCTATCCGGGCGAACCGATCTTCGTTGCCGCCCCACAAGCGCATGCCGAAGACGAGGGCGTGCTGCTGTCGGTCGTGCTCAATAGCGCAAAGGGCAATTCCTTCCTGCTCGTGCTGGATGCGACCACATTTCGCGAACTGGCCCGCGCCGAGGTGCCGCACCACATCCCCTTCAGCTTTCACGGCATGTATAGCTCTCTTCGGGAATTTGAAGGGAAATTTTGAAATTGGTCAAAAATTGCTATGCCAGGATCTTGACCTAGAGTACTCTAGGTATTGCATAATTCCTGTATGGTAAATGATACAGAAACAAAAACGCCTGCCCACTTCACGCTTCAGGAAGTGGTCGAGAGAAGCGGCCTGAGCGAACATACGCTCCGCTATTATGAACGCATCGGCCTGCTTGAGCCGGTGAAGCGCGAGAACAGCAGCAATCATCGCAGATATACCGAAGAGGATCTGTGGAAAATTGAGGCGCTGGCCTGCTTACGCACAACCGGGATGTCGATTGAGGAGATGCGAACGTATTTTGCGCTCCTGAAAGACGGAAAGGCAGCAGCCGATCAACAACTCGCCCTGTTCGAGGCACGGCGAGCAGTTCTGGAGCGAGAACTGGCCCAGAAACGCGAGCATTTGCGCTATCTGGAGCATAAGGTGGCGTATTGGAAAGCTGTACAGAGCGGTGACGATGCAAAGGTCAAAGAGATCAGCGAAATCACCGCTGGCCTATCGAAACAGATCATACAGGAAAAATAAGCTTTCCTGCTGATAAATTTTAACAAATATTCTCGTCGTAGTCGCGCGATTTATCGCGCTTGTACGAAAATGCGCGATAAATCGCGCGACTACGACGAGAGTTAAAGCTTATGAAGGGAAAAACTCATGAAAATTGCAATTATCACTGGTGGCAGTCGTGGACTTGGCAAAGCAATGGCGATCAGCGTTGCCGCTCACGGGCAGGACGTAATCCTGACCTATCAACATAACAAACAAGACGCAGAGGCAGTTGTCGCACAGATAGAGCAGAGTGGTCGCAAGGCCGTAGCGCTACAGCTCGACGTGTCGGATAGCACATCGTTCCCGGCCTTTAGAGATGCGGTCAAGCAAGCGCTCAAGCAGACGTGGAATCGCGACACCTTCAACTTCCTCGTCAACAATGCTGGCATTGGCATTTACGCACCGCTGGCGGAGGCAACTGAACAACAGTTTGACCAGTTAGTGAATATCAATCTCAAAGGGCCGCTCTTTCTGACGCAGATCTTATTGCCATTGATAGAGGATGGTGGACGCATCATCAACATCTCATCGGGATTGGCGCGCTTCTCTGGTCCGGGTTATGGCATCTATGGAGCGCTCAAGGGTTCGATAGAGGTGTTGACGCGCTACATGGCGACGGAGTTTGGTTCGCGCCACATCACTGCAAATGTGGTTGCCCCTGGCCCCATTGCCACCGATTTTGGAGGCGGCGCTGTGCGCGATAATGCAGCATACAACCAGGCGCTAGCCTCACGAACCGCGCTTGGTCGAGTTGGAGAGGCGGAAGACATTGGCGGCGTCGTTGCGTCTCTGCTCAGCGACGAGATGCACTGGATTAATGGGCAAAGAATCGAGGCGTCGGGCGGTATTAACCTTTAATCGTAGCGACAAGGAGGGTCTTGGCGGGGTCTTGCGCTTGTCGCTGGTGGGTCACGCTGCAACCAGGGCCGGGAAACATATAAACGGCATGTCTGTTGGGTCTCCCGTAGCGACAAGGGGTGGTGTGGAGGTCTTGGTGGGGGCCTTGCGCTTGTCGCTGGTGGGTCACGCTGCAACCAGGGCCGGGAAACATATAAACGGCATGGCGAGAGCGACAAGCGCAAGGCCCCCACCAAGACCTCCACACCACCCCTTGTCGCTACGAGTGGGAGGAACCTCTATTCGTTAAAAATGGCTTTTTCTTATTTGAGTGCCGATGGTTTGACGCCTGCCGGGATTGGGCAGACATAGCCACCGCTCAGGCGCTCCCACAGTTCTGCTTGTGCCTGCGCGATAATTTCGGGATGTTCTACCGCTTCTACTGCCGTTGCTGCCATCACTTTCCCGGCATGCAGCATTCCCTTATGACCGATAGAGGTAGCGCCAACCGTCACAACCTGCCATGTGTGCGCGGGCGTGCCAACCACCCAACACGCGGTCGTACATTGGATCGTCGGCGTAATCCAGCTCACATCGCCCACGTCGGTTGAGCCGCCCATCGATTCCCGCACGTATTCCGATTGCAATGGACGCACCCGCTCCGCCAGCGCTTGCTCCCTGATCTCCCCATCCTCCACATTGTTCCGCTCGGCATCCGACAGACTCGCCCTGATTCTGGTTGCCATAGCCCTCTCCGCGTCGTCATACGTGGGGACGCCGAGCGCGGTGAAGTTCCTGTACATCACGTCTTCCAGCACGTGATTTGGCACAAGGTTTGAACAGGCTTTGTCAAACACAATCTCAACCTGCGTGTCCGTCATCAGGGCCGCACCTCTGGCAATATTGCAAACCCGCTGATAGATCTCCTCAACCTGAGCAATTTTCGGCGCGCGAATGAGATACAGCACGCTTGCATCGGCCTGAACTACGTTGGGCGAGATGCCGCCATTGTCCGTGATAGCGTAATGCACCCGCGCCTCCGGGATAATATGCTCCCTGAGATAATTAACCCCGATATTCATGAGTTCGACCGCGTCGAGCGCGCTTCGGCCCAGGTGTGGCGAGGCGGAGGCATGCGAACTCACGCCCTTGAATTTATAGTAAACCTGATAGTTCGCCAGGCTCGTTTCCGTTGTGACAGTGTTGTCGATGCCCGGATGCCAGGTCAGGCAACAATCGATATCGTTAAACAGCCCTTCACGCGCCATAAATGTTTTGCCCGAACCACCTTCTTCACCTGGACAACCATAATACCGCACGGTTCCCGCAATGTTATGGCGCTTCATGTAATCGCGTAGTGCCACCGCAGCCGCCAGCGCCCCGGTCCCCAGCAGGTTATGCCCGCAGCCATGCCCGTTGCCACCTCGTACGACTGGTTGCCTCTCGGCCAATCCCGCCTGCTGGCTCAATCCACTGAGCGCATCGAACTCGCCCAGAAACGCGATGACAGGCTTTCCACTGCCATAGCTCCCGACAAAGGCCGTCTCGATGCCACCGATGCTACGCTCAACTGTAAATCCCTCGCGTTCCAGCGCCTCACAGAGCAATGTGGCAGAGCGAAACTCTTCAAATCGGGTCTCCGCATACTCCCAGATTGTATCGCTCAACGCAATAAACTGATCTCGCTTCTCCTCAATGATCTGCTCTATTTCAGCTAAATACTGCACATGACTCTCCTTCCAGCTTATGCAAGCGGGTGACGTGCCAGGAAATCGCTGACAACGCGGCTGGCCTCCTCGCGAAATTCAATAAAATAGCCGTGCCGTCCGCCCTTGACCAGATAGAGTTCGGCATGAGGGATGCGTTCGGCGAGCAGAGGAGCGTTGGCGGTCGGATTCAACTCGTCCTCGCTGCCGTGAATAACGAGCGTTGGTGCCTGGATGGCTGGCAACAGATCCCAGGAGTCGTGCCCCTCGCTTGCTCGATAGTGTAGTTGTCGCACATATTCGGGCAATTGTGGCGTCTGAAGCAGATATGCCTCGATCTCAGGATGAGCGGCAATCCAGGCGGGCGAATAGAGCATGGAGAGCGAAAAGCGCACGCCTTCGACCGGATCAGTGGATGGCTGGGCCATATGCGCGTTGATCTCAGGCGAACGGGCAACGCCATGCACATTTCCGGGCGTCGTGCAGCCTAGCACCAGCGAACCGATCCGCTCCGCATGGTCGATCCCCAACCACTGACAGATGCGTCCGCCCATCGAGATACCGTACGCGTGCGCTCGCGGGATGTTGAGGTGATCGAGAATGGAGATGGCGTCCTGAGCAAAGCCGCGCGTGCTATAGGGTGGTGCCGTTGGCTTGTCGCTGCGACCCGTTCCGCGATGGTCATAGACAATGACGTGATACTTCTTCGCAAAATCGTTGCGCAGCGCATACCAGCCCGTGTGGTCGCTGCCCTGTCCGCTGATAAGCAATAAAGGATCGCCGGTCGTGCTCCACTCTTCAAAATAGAGGCGCGTCCCATCCGATGCAGTTGCATAAGGCATAGCGTTTTCTTCTCCAAGCAAATTAATACCATAAACGTCATAGTTACACTATGATTGTGCATATGCAGAAATGCGCTGGGGGAGAGAAAAGGTTCCTCCCACCCGTAGCGACAAGGGGACGTGTGGAGGGTCTTGGTGGAGGCCTTGCGCTTGTCGCCCTCGCCACACCGTTTGTCTGTTTCCCGGTCCCGGTTGCCGCGTGACCCCAACAGCGACAAGCGCAAGGCCCCACCAAGACCCTCAAACACCCCTTGTCGCTACGGGTGTCCCAACATCCTCTGGACCCTCACCATTCCCCCTTCATTTCCCGGCTGCACCAATTATCGCGCGACCACGACGACGGCGTGTGCTTGAAAGCAGTATATCACAGGGCGCTGGCTCAGGAGGCCAGATAGACATTGCTGAAATCGATACTGCCTCCAGGACTCAGGAAATAGTTCTTGACGTTCTTACTGCTCACCTGAGGAACGACCGGGTGCGTGAGGAAGATACGCGAGGCATCCTCGACAATGAGCCGTTGCGCTTGTTGATAAGCAGCAATACGTTGCGCCTGATCCAGTGTTGTGCGACCTTTATTCAAAAACGTGTCTAACTGGGGATTCTTGTAGTTTGTGTAGTTGAATCCTCCCTTCGAGGAAAACATCGCGTAGAGCGTCCCATCGGGATCAATCGAGCCGGTCCAACCAATAAATACGGCCTGGTAGTGATACGTCTGGAAATCAGTCACGACGGTCGTAAAAGTTTCTTGCTTGAGATTCATCGTGATACCGATAGCCTGGAGCTGGGATTGAAGGAACTGCACCTCTTGCGTCGTCGTCGGGTTGCCACTGGTGAACAGCAGCGTAAAAGAGACGTTGTGCAGGCCAGATTGAGCTAACTCGGCTTTCGCTTTAGCTGGATCGTAGTTCAGACCGGTGTACTGCCTGTCATAGGCCCAGCTTGCAGGCGAGAGAGGCCCGTGCGCAACAAACCCAACGCCTTTGAGTACATGATCGAGGATTTCCTGGCGATTCACGCCCAACGCAATAGCCCGGCGCACATGTACATTGTTTAATGGAGGCTGCGAGATGTTCAGTTGGACGCTCTGGAAACCTGGACTGGGAATCTGCCGATAGGTCAGATTGTCATTGGTCTTGATCTGCTCAACGTTGTTCGGATCGAGGTTGGATGCAACCTGAATCTGATCGGTCTCCAGATTGCTGTACATGACCGTCGCATCTGTAATGGTGCGATAACGGATCGATTGCAAATACGGTAACTGGTTCCCATTGGCGTCTTTCTTCCAATAGCTGGGATTGGCCTTGAGCAACAGATGATCGCCTTTGATCCACTCGCCAAAGACAAACGGTCCACTCCCCGCGTCAACTGGCGTATTACCTAGCTTCGTGCCAAGCTTGCGCACAGCGGTCGGCGATAACATCATGCCAACATTGCCGGACAAAGTGTTGAGCAAAGGCGCATATGGCTGCTTGAGCTTAATCTGAACCTGCGAATCGTTGACCTTGATGACCGCAGCAATATCCTCAACATCAACATAGCGCGGCGAGGCTTTATCCGAGATGAAGCGGTTGAGATTGAAGAGGACGGCATCGGCATTAAAGGGAGTCCCATCATGGAATTTGACGCCGGTACGCAAATTGAGAGTTAAGGAGGTTGGCGAATCATACTTATACGAAGAGACGAGTTGAGGTTGTATGACGTTCTTCTCGTCATACTTCACGAGCGTATCGTACATATTTACCATGATATCGGTATCGTAGAGCGATGCCGATGTCAGCGGGTCCATTGTGGTTGGCTCAGCAATTAGACCGACGCTGAGGGTGCCTCCCTTTTTTGGGCCAGTATCACCTGTGGTGGAAGAGGGTGCATTTCCACCACAGGCGCTCAAGAGAAAAATACAGCAAACGGCAATAGAGACAAATATGGTACTGATACTACGACGGTACAAAAATGACGGTAATCTATCACTGAATGTTTGCTTCATGATTGAACGCCTCCATAAGTGATACACAGTCAATAACACGTTCATAGTTCGCTTCACCAGGATCTGACCATATCAAGTACTACGTCTATATCGCTATTTTCATCACACTTTAAGCTATGAAAAGGGGGCAAGAGGCAATCCAAATGATCGTTGATCTTCCAGCTCTGCTTGATAAATGATGCTGATTAGATTTACGAAGATGATAAAATTGACCCGGATTGCAGAGATTTTGTTCGCGCATAGGACAACCTGTCCATCCGTACAGATTATGCGCGCAAACGCCTGCATTGTCTTGACAGAGCGATCTTGCTCATGCTATGCTCTCAATGTGAGTAACCACTCACTCGCATGGAGATGGAAAGGAACGTTATGGCCGGGAGAACACGAGACCTGATTATCGAAACAACCGAGCGGCTTATCAAATTGAAGGGGTTATCACGAGTGACGACGAAGGAGATAGCGCGAGCCACCAACCTCTCTGAAGGGGCACTCTATCGGCATTTTGAGCACAAGGAGGACATCTTTTTTGCCCTGCTCAGCACACACCTGCCAACCTTCCTCGAAACCTTTAACACGCATCTTGCAGGCGAGGGAACGGTAAGCGAGAATCTCTTCGTAATTGCTCGTGCTGCTATCACCTTTTATGAGCCGATGGTGTCGCTAGGGGCCGCATTTTTCGCCGATACGAGCTTGCTTATGCAGTTGCGCGAGATGGTTATCCCCCTGGGTGGGGGGCCGCTTCAGGTGCATCGATTGGTAGCAACCTATCTCGAAGAGGAGCAGAGTCTTGGCCGCATCAGCGCTCACGTGGTTCCGCTCAACATCGCTATTCAGTTGCTCGGTCCCATTTTTCAGTATGTGTTCTTCCGGCAGATGCTCGGCACCGATCCCTGGAATCAAACGCCTGAGCAGTTCGCAGATACTCTGATACAGACTGTCTTGCCGCTGCTACAGCCATCTCAATAGGCGAAGCCACGTTTCCAACATAAAGGCCGCTTCTTGCATATATAGAAGCATGACAAAATGACGTACAGACATGAACTATTCCTTGACGGCATCTTCTCTTTCGTAGTGGAGCGATTTATCGCGTTGGTGAAGCCGCCT
This sequence comes from Reticulibacter mediterranei, assembly GCF_016587455.1. Taxonomy (NCBI): domain Bacteria; kingdom Bacillati; phylum Chloroflexota; class Ktedonobacteria; order Ktedonobacterales; family Reticulibacteraceae; genus Reticulibacter; species Reticulibacter mediterranei. The sequence continues at coordinate 415,826 of NZ_BNJK01000002.1, forward strand.
GTAATGCTGCCTCAACGCGATAATGAAATGTTCCTTTCAAAAGCGGCAAGGTAATTCGTAGTTTCCCGATAAATCGGGAAACTACGAAACGGGGGGAGTTCCCGTATTACCTGATTAGTTCATATTATATCGCAGGCAAAATATGCAGATAAGAAGGGAAAAACAATGGCGAATAAGTTTCGTGCATCATTCACGACGCGAGCGTTTAATACAATAGTCACATCCTTATTGCGCGCTGGTATAAAAATAGGTAATATGACACTATTGACGGTTCGCGGTCGCAAGACCGGACAACCGCGCACAACCCCGGTGTATATAGTTGAGCAAGAAGGTCAGCGCTGGGTGTCATCCCCTTATGGAGAGGTTGATTGGGTGCGCAACCTGCGAGCAGCGCGTGAAGCCACACTGACGCGGGGAAGCAAGATCGAACAGATCGTCGTGACCGAACTGGGCACAAAGGAGGCTGCCGTTATCCTCAAGCAAATTCTTGGTAGCGCTCCATCCTTTCTGCTCAAATATTACGATGTCACTCCGACCGCTCCCCTTGAGGAGTTCGAGCGCGAGGCCGTGCGGCATCCCACCTTCAGCATCCAGGGTGCCGCTCACTAAAACAACAAACGAGGAGGAGTTCTTGATACAAGCAATACGCGGCCTCCAATGGCTTTCACGCCTGGTTGGAGCATGTGAGCTAACGTTGGGACTGGTTATCTGGTTCGTAGGCGTCAGTTCCGTCTCCCTGCATATCCTGCTCGGTAGCGTCATGGCCCTGATCCTGCTGATTGTCGGTGCCATCGCGCTGCCAGTTAAAGAGACCAGATCACTCGGAGCGATTGGCATCCTGTATGCCTTCATCTTGACTGGCTTCGGCATGGTGCAAATGGGTCTCCTGATCGGTCCGCTCCACTGGCTCGTTCAGGTGCTCCACCTGCTCATCGGTGTTGGCTCGATCGCGGTCGTCCATCTCATTGGTGCGCGCTATCTGAAGCTCAAAAAAGTGAGCCGGCCAGCGCCTCTGGAGTCGGCAGACATCCCTCAATCCACACCAGTAGCCGCCTCGGACGAAGCATAGAACGATGCAAAGGGTGCGCGAGCCTCTTTTTGAGCTGCCTGCGCACCTTCCACAATCGGGGCATCCTTCGCGATCGGATTATTGTGCGTTTCGTCCTTAATGCAAAATGAACTGACGCGGCGGTCGCCCGGTTACAATGATCATCATCAGCTCAGGCATCATAGGGATAGTCTGTTCGTCCAAAAACAGGCCACCAGCATGCCTGCGGCTCGCCATTTACCGTATGCACGATAAAACCGTTCTGCGGATTACGGGCCGCCTCAAGAAAGACCGTGACCCAATCGGGGCCGCAATAGATCACCTCCCCATCAACCATAACTTGATGCACGGGTGGCTCTTGATCCTGCTCATCTTCCATCTACATCTACCTCTTTGATTTTCGATTATTTTTCTATTTCTATGTACAAATTCTCTATTTGCCAGATTCACCTTCTTCTGGAAGCGGACGCTTCGTCTGCTGTAAGAGTCGCTGCTGAAATTGATGTAATAAGAGCATCTGTTCTTGATGCTGGTTGGATGGCATGTGACGCAGATAGCAGAGATGAGCGAAGATGGCATCGCTAATAGCTGTAACTTCGTCAGCGGTAATAGAGAGTATCTGAAGTGGTTCCGGTATGGATGATTGTTGTTTCAACATATCCTCCCTTTCTATCTTCTTCCTGCTACTATATACGACGATTCAGGCCAATTGGATGTATCCAAAATACTGTTTTTCAGCCGCGAGAACAATTTTGGCATACATCAAACATGTTTCCTGCAATCTCACCCGGCATCGTCTTTTCTGATTATTCATCAGAATTATCAAATGTTATACTACAATTATACCAGCAAATGGCGTTTCCTATACAAACGATATATGACTATTGTTTTCGCGCAAGCGTACAGGGTAGGATAAACGGTGGGAGCTGTTATTCATGAGTGGGATGAACGTATTAGCGCGTGAAGACGCAGAGGGGGTATGGTTATCACATCTTAAACGCTGTAGAACACCAGACAGAAACAATTAAACCGAGAAGATTATCGAGGGCCAGCACCTCTTCTTCTCCAGTTATGTCGAACCTACTGGCAATCGCAATAAGCAGGCGGTTTGCGCTAGCTTATCAGAATAGGAAGCCGCATGGAAGGTGCAACGCCTCGCAGACGATGCCATCGGCGAAGCTGTTGTTGGTCCACGAGCAAGCGCATGGGTGTAATGCTCGCGGGACAAGAAGCGATGATGAGAGGCTTGAATCCCAGTTTAGTCCCGGCTCGTTTGCCCTCCTCACTTACCGCAATACTATAGATTTCCTCAACAACATAGCCCTGCTCGCGTAAGGTGAGCAGGACCGATGTGAATCCCGCTATCAAGCGACCGGCATAATAGAGGCGTAAGTTGGCAGGCAGCAGATCATCCACTGCTCCAGCGGCAAGGTAGAGCTTCAAGGGCGTTCCCTGTTCCAGTGGCAAGAGATCAGCGGTCGTAATATCTTGCTCTTGCCTGTGGCAGGCCATCACATCTTGAAGCAGAGTGTCACACATACGAAAGATCGAAAAGCTTCCGATGATCCTCTCTTCTTGCTTGAGGCTCCAACAGCTGTAGGGGCGCTGGATAAAACTCAGAAAGGCTTCATACGTCTCCATCCCGAGACACTCCTCTCCAAAATACCGTTGAGACAACCGTTTGAGCGTCTCATACTCATCAGGAGCAGTCGGAGCTAAGATAAGGGTCATTTGTCCTTCTCTTCCTTTTTTCACGTTATTTTCAATGCAAACCTGGGGCGAGAAAAGGTCGCAGTGGCCGGGCAATCCTGGCACGATTGACCACCTGCCCGCTGTACAGGGCTGCATCTCTCTCTTTAGTATAAAGAGAAGGCAAAACAGAGGGTTTACTCCCACTTCGTATCGGGTGCCAGACGCGCAACACCCTCCACGATAATCAGCAAGATATCATCAGCCACCTGTTCCGCCGAAAGCTTGATCCCCTCCTGATACCAGTGAACCGCCGCGCCCAGGATAGACCAGCTGACAACGCGCGCAATTGTCTCGATTGGCACGCGAAAGTGCGCCCCGGCCCGCTGCTCCTGCCTGAGCCACGTTAACAGAAGGTTTGCCAGCGCATCTTTCGTGGCACGCTCGATCAATGGATCAACCACCTCCGATGGCTCACACTGGCGATACTCGTCCTCAAAATGCTCTAGCACAACCTTGACGAGCAAACGCAACGTCTGCCTGTTCCAGCACGGTTCCGGCGGCAAATTCTTCTTCAGCAGCGCTTGAAACTGGTCGCAAATCAGTTCATCCAACAACGCGTATTTGTCGGGATAATGGGCGTAAAATGTGCCGCGATTGACGTTGGCCCGGTCGGTGATATCCTGAATCGTCATCGCCGTGAAGCCCTTCTCGTTCATGGTATCGATGGCCGCCTGCCGTAACAACTGATGAGTCCGCTGGACGCGCCGGTCCTTGCTCTTTGGTGGAGTCGCCATAGCCCCTTCTCCTTTCGTCTCTCACCCAACAAATTTCACTTTTTGTTCCCTATCCAACAAAAGCACAAACTTGCCGATTGCCTCTCCGGTTCTATGCATCTAGTATTATAGATGACCATTGTTCGATACACAACAGATAGTCGATATCCAACATCTGTAGGAAAAGGAGCAGCAGAACATGCAATATACGACGCTGGGCAAGACGGGTCTGGTGATATCCAGGCTCACGCTCGGAACAATGACCTTTGGCGAGGGTGTCTCTCACGGCTTTGAGCATCCCGTGAACCAGGAGCGCGCAAACAGGATGGTTGCTCAAGCTATCGAAGCTGGGATCAACTGTTTCGATACGGCAAACAATTATGGCGAGGGGCGTGCTGAAGAGTTTCTCGGTCGCGCACTCGGCGGGCGACGCGGAGACGTTATCATTGCAACCAAGTTGGGTGCTCGCACCGGTTCCGCGCTTACTGATGCTGGTTTGTCTTATCGTCATGTCGTCGCATCAGCAGAAGCAAGTCTCAAACGCCTGGGAACCGATTACATCGATCTTTTGCAGTTGCACGTGCCCGATCCCCTGACACCTTTTGAGGAGACGGCCCGCGCGCTCGATCATCTGGTCCAGCGCGGACTCGTGCGCTATGTGGGCTATTCCAACCTCGCCGCGTGGCAAGCCGCCTCATTCCTGGCAACGCAGCACCAGTATGGGTACGCGCCCCTGATTTCCGCACAGATGTACTATTCGTTGCTGGGTCGCGACATCGAATATGGAACCACGCCGTTTTTGCGCCATGAGGGATTGGGATTGCTTGTCTGGAGTCCGCTGGCGGGTGGTTTTCTGAGTGGCAAATACACAAATAATCAGGACACGAGAGAGCAGCCCACAGATGGGCGGCTAGCCTCATTCGACTATCTCTCGCTCCTCTCCATTGATCATGAAAAGGGGGATCGTGTTGTCGCCACATTGCGCGAGATCGCGGCGGCTCATGACGATGCAACCCCGGCTCAGGTTGCTCTGGCGTGGCTGCTGGCAAAGCCCGTTGTCTCCTCGGTGATTATTGGTGCCAACAAGCCCGAACAATTCGCCGACAACCTTGCAGCCGTCAACCTCACCCTGACGTCACAGGAGCTAGAAGCACTCGACACGCTCACCGAACCGCAACCGCTCTATCCCTACAAATGGCGAGCAAGCGGCGGCGATTCAGTGGTACGTCGGGCTATCCAGAACGCGTAATAGTTAATTATGAGTTCTTCCAGCTAAAGATGTAACTCGTAGTGGAGCGATGTATCGCGTTGTAGCAAATATACCGCACGCAAACCCAACGTGATACATCGCTCCACTACGAATTTATATTATATAGTAGGAGAAATGAACTACACAGAGTGTATTAATGAGGACCAGATCCCAAAAACACGCAAGATTTTCCAAGACAATCTCCCTTGAACTAGCTATTCTTGACGGTAAATGGCTGTACATTCCGATGATTGTGCGGGCTTGTCAAAGTCTTAACATACAAGGAGGAAAGCATTCATGGGATCTGTCGAGGCTCTCGAAAGGTTTGAAGCGGGAGAAGGACGTGCTAGAGCGTGGCGACCGTGGCAGCTCAAGCAGTTTGAATTCATCCAGGCAACCGCAATCTCCACGCCCCCTCGTCGGCATTTTTCCAGGGGGTATTTTTTGATTACCTCCATACAGTCTGGTAGAGCAGACAACCAATATCGAAATACCTGTACAAGCGACCGGGGAGGGATGGGGAAGTTTCGTGTCTTCGAGCCTGAAGAAGCCTGGATCTGCCAACCCCAAAACACCACCTTTCTGGGTATCACCATTGATCCCACCTGGCTACAAGAGTTTGCCACAGAGATGCTTCAAAGAGAGCAACGCTTGCCCCATTTTCCCAGTCATTGCCTCTTTGATCCGGCTTTGAACAAAGCTTTGTATGATCTCGCTAACTGTTCCTTGACCCCGGTTTCTCGTCTGCAACAGGAAGAGATGCTATTACACCTGTTTGCTCCATTGTTGCTTCTTCATGCCGAAGACGCTGGAGAACTTCCTCGGTTAGGGCGAGAGCACCCGGCTGTCAAGCGCGCGAAGGAGTATCTGCAAGAGCACTACGCTGAAGAGGTACACCTGCAAGAGCTGGCTGCTGTGGCTCACCTGAGTCCGTTTCACTTCGCTCGTGTCTTTCGTCAGACCGTTGGCATACCTCCTCATGCCTACCAGATCCAGGTGCGGCTGACTCATGCCAGGGCGTTATTGGCTCAGGGGTTCGAGGTAAGCTACGTGGCCCATGAAACCGGCTTTTTTGATCAATCGCACTTTGCACATCAGTTTCAGCGATACTTCTTCGTACCGCCGGGCAACTATTGCTAAACAGCAAGATTTTCCTCGCAGTTCTGCCTGTTGTCAGCTATTCTAAACGCGCAACAGAACGTTGCAGCAACAACAAGAACATCCACAATGGAGGAAAACAGATGCAAAAGCTTAAAGGAAAAGTCGCTGTTATTACTGGTGGTGGGACGGGGCTGGGTCTTGCGACCGCAGCCTTGTTTGTTCAGGAAGGGGCCTATGTTTATATTATGGGCCGCCGTCAAAGCGAACTGGATCATGCGGTTCAGGCCATTGGCCGGAACATCACTGCTGTCCAGGGCGATATTTCTCGCCTGGCAGATATTCAGCGAATGTATAAGACCATCCAGCAGCACCATAAGCAGATCCATGTTGTTTTTGCCAATGCTGGCGTGACTGCGTTCTCACCCTTAACAGAGGTCACGGAAGAACAGCTTGATCGACTGTTGAATATTAATGTGAAAGGAACCTTCTTCACGGTCCAGCAAGCGCTTCCTCTCTTAGCAGATGGAAGTTCGATTCTCTTGACTTCATCGCAATCGACCAGCCTGGCCTTTCCTGGACTCAGTATCTATAACGCCACAAAGGCAGCGATACGCTCCGTTGCTCGTACCTGGAGTGGTGAATTATTGGATCGAAACATTCGTGTCAATGTCATTAGTCCTGGAGTGATCGATACCCCGATCCTCGATGAATTCGGGACGACAGAGGAAGAAGTGGCACAGATCAAACATCTGCTCGCATCAAGAATACCAATGAAGCGGATCGGCACGCCCAATGAGATTGCCAGAGCAGCCCTGTTCCTGGCTTCTGATGACAGTAGTTTTACCACCGGTCAGGAGTTGTTTGTGGATGGAGGCGCGATAGAACTCGGTTCCACACAACTCAGATAGAGAGATGGCCCGGAAGGAAGGAACAAGTACAGCCCGTTCTGCCACCTCATTCCCTCCTTCCAGGTGTTCGCATTCTGAAGAAGCATTACTGCTCAGGCTCAAATTCAATCAAACCACTCTTACCACCGCTTTTGCGTGCGACGTAAGCCTGTTCCAGCGTGATCGTGCGATCAACGCCCTTGCACATGTCAAAGATGGTGAGCGCGGCAACGGTGGCGGCTGTCAGCGCTTCAACCTCCACGCCCGTTTTGTAGGTTGTGCGCGTGCGAGTCTCGATCTGGATCACGCCCTGTTCCTCGTCGAGCGCGAAATGAACGTCAATATGCGTCATCGGCAGAGGATGACACAGCGGGATCAATTGCGGCGTCTGCTTGGCGGCCATGATCGCAGCAATTTTAGCAACCTCCAGTACGCTGCCTTTGGCGATTTCGTTGGATTTGATAAGCTGGATGGTGCGCGGCGACATGCGTACACGCGCTCTCGCAACGGCCTCCCGCGCCGTCTCAGCCTTGCCGGTCACATCAACCATGCGGATATTGCCGCTCTCGTCTAAATGCGTCAAATGCTCAGGTGATGGCTGCGTCTGGTCCGCCATACCATGTCCCTCCTCAATCTTGCTTCTATAATAAGGGTTAACCAAATAATCCATCCCCTTTCGTAGTGGAGCGATTTATCGCGTTGGTGGCCTGTGGAGCGGGTCCACCAACGCGATAAATCGCTCCACTACGAAACATGTGGGAAGGGTGTTGGCTTCATTTGCTCATCTTCATCATCGCAGGTTGGTTGCCTGCTAAAAATGTTCGTTACCAAAAATCTTGACGCTCATAGTGTATCATAGAACCACGCCCGACCCCAGAGCCAGGGGGTCGGGCGCAGGGCTTTCCAGTTCTCCGCTCAAAGGGGTGCAGGGTCTCCCTGCCGGGGTCTGGGGTGTCCCCAGTTTCCTTCCCTCCTTCGCGCGCCGCCGCAGGCGGCGCGCAAAAGAGAAGAAAAAAGGTTTTTTGCGGGGACACCCCGCACCCCGGCAAAGGGCTGCCGCCCTCTGCACTCCCGCTAGATGGGAGAATTGGAAAGCCCTGGGGTCGGGCGCACTGTGAAGGGATCGTGACGCTAGACGTTGCGGAAGAACTGGCCGTGAAAGCCAAAGGGGATGTGATGCGGCACCTCGGCACGACCAATCTCGGCGAAAGTGTGGGCGTCGAGGATCAGCAGGAATGCATTCTCCTTTTGCGCATTCAGCACGACAGAGAGAATTACCCCATCGTCTTCAGCGCTGGCGTCGGGCGCTTCCACGAACACCGGCTCCCCCGGATAACAGTTCTCCTCCGACCAGAGCGTTGTCCGAGCCTCGCGCACATCGACGCGCACTAGCAGGCCAGCAAACGCTTCGGACTGCTGCTTGCTGGCCCCTATGCCATATGCCACGCCGTAATCGTGCGTGTTGCAGCGCTTATAGTTGATCGTGGGCAGTTCAATGCCATACCCCGCAAGCACCTCGTATGTAACCGGAGCGGCCCCATCGAGCGGGATGTGATAGCGGCGCAACTCGCTCTCAATTGCGGAATCTGCGCGCTCACCCTGGCTCTGAAGCTGGTCCAGGTAGGCATCGTGAATGATCGTGGGCGCGGGAAAGGCCGAAAGGTCAACGATCAGCTCACCATCGCGCTCAAAAGCGTTAATGTGGTGGAAGGTGAAAAAGGCGTCGGTTTTGTAGCGGCCCACAATGCAACCATCCTGCTTATCCATCACCACAAAGTACGCGCCCTCCTGCGGCCTCCACTCATAATTCTCGATAAATGGTCGATTGCGTGCCAGCAGATTACGCGGATTCACCTTATACGGATATTCGGCAATGATGATGTAGTGTTCTGTCAGACCGAAGCTATGAATATAGGCTGGTTCCGGGACCGGATAGGAACCGATCAGCCTGCGCTCATATTCGCCATCTTTGATGCCAAAGACCTTGAACTGGCTCTCGCGGCCAAATTCAGTGATATAGCTGATGCTCGTATGAGAGGTAAAGTCGTAGTGCGGATGTGCTGATCCATGATGACCGGCTAGCTGGTCCTGATACTGCGAAACACCCAGCGTTGCTAGTGTGTGTGGATCAAATTTGACGGGCAAAGGTGCCTCGGTCATTGCCACAAACTCGCCTGCCACCTTGTTGATGCTGACGTTGGCGTTGGGGATCATCTCGGTCATCGAGCCTTTGAAGACCGCTTTACAGGGATCGGTGGCGAAGCTTCCAAAGGCGATGTAGCCCTCCTGTAGCGAGACTTTGTAGGTCGTGGATTGCAGAAGCTTGTTGGCATAGGAGACGCGCCCATCACGGAACGAGAAGCGATGGAGCATTGCAAAGCCGTCGAACCAGTGACGAAACTTGCTCTCCCCGACCTCAAATTTGCCGGGGCCGTTGCGCAACAATGTCCCCTCAAGCCAGGTGGGAACACTGCCGACGATGGGCAGATCATCAAGCTCGATCTCTTCGTCGAGCGAGGTATAGCCGAGTCGATTGTCAATTGCCATATGCAGTTTTCTCCTTATTTGGGGTGGTTGTTTCGGGTTGTTCGGACAGCTTCTCCAGTGCTGCCAGCGTCTCATCGCACCATGCAATAGAGGCCTGAGCGTTATGTCTGCCATAGCTCATGGTAATCAGCCAGTAGGGTGCATTGGGATTCTCATTCCAACGTTCCGGGAAATCTGCCTCCATCCCTTCAATTGCATGCAAGAGATGCACCTGTCTCTCGCGATACTGCCGAATATGCTCCGCGCTCACGGGCAGCGAGGTCTGTTTGCCAAAGAAGAGCTTGAGGAGCAGCTCGCTGCGATAGACCTGATAGTCAGCGGGTTCGGAGAGCCAGCGCTGCAACTCCTCGCGCCCCTTATCAGTCAATGTGTAAACATGTCGATCTGGTTTCCCCTCCTGCTCTTCAACATGCGAGGTCGTCAGCCCCTCTTTCGTCAATTGTTTGAGCATGGGATAGATCTGCGCATAGTTCTCCTGCCAGAAATAGCCGATGCTCTCATCGGTTGCCTTCTTGAGATCATAGCCCGACATGGGAGCCAGGCTGAGCATCCCCAGCAGGGCGTAGCGACTTTTGTTCTCTTTGCTCATCATACACCTCCATATATCTGTCATCTATATATATGAAATGTATACCATACAGAGGAAAGCGGTGTCAAGGGGGAAGCGAGCGAGCGCTAGAGTCGGGCGAGGTTTGTGCGTAGCATTTGTAACAGGTGGTGGGTGTAATCATTGGGTGGGCGCTTTTGCAGACTGCGGGCCAGCGCTCGTACGCTTGTAAGCAAGGAGGTAAAATGGATGTGTGCTTCGTAGTTTGCGGGCAGCGGCGCGATCTCCTCGTAGCCACGCAGCAAAGCGGGTTCGAGCGGCCAGGGCAGCAACTCCCATTTGTACATAGAAAATTGCGCCAGGTCATACCAGCGATCCGCGCCCCGAATCTCGCCAAAATCAATAATACCGCTATAGTGCCCCTGATCCTGATAAATATGTGTTATATCAAAATCCCCATGCACCAGACAGCTCTGCTCAAGGTTCAGCCAGCGATCATACGCAGTATACACGCGCTCAAGCTGTGCTATTTCGGACATGACGAGGACATGATTGGCAAGATAACCCAGGTCGGCATTCCAATATTCATCGATAAAGGCGCGATACGTCGGCCATTCCGCTTGCAGCATCCCGGCAGAGGTTGTTAGATCGCGTTTCACCCAACCGAAACCATCGACAGGCAAGCTATTGATGCGCGCCAGATCGCGCCCCGCATCTCTAACAATCTCAGCCAGCACTTTTTCTCCAAGATGCTGAGATAACGCGAGGGACTGGCCGGGAATCTCTGTTGTGAGCATGATCGAGCGTTGCAACAGTTCGTTATATGGCTCAACAAAAATAACCTCTGGCACCCTGACCTGCATCTGCCGCAATTGCGTATGAACCTCAGCTTCAGGAACAAAGCTGGCCCCTTCCTCTGGCAGGACGCGCAAATACCATGTAGTATTCCGGGCAAGGATGCGATAAACATAGGTGGAGACACCCACTGCGACGCGTTCGATCTGAGGTGATGATGAAGAAAAAAGTTGCTCTACTACCGTTCGCACGTGTTGCATATCGGTGGCGGCATGATTGGGATATTGACTCACGAAGCGAACATCCCTGTTGTAAGATTGCTTATTGGAGGTAAGGATTTATAAATAATCGAATGCCATTTCTGTCCATACATAACAAACCCTGAATTTACCGTTTTAATTATAGCATATTTGTCAATAGCCTGACATCGTTCTCGTGGACAGTGTTTTTTGCCCCATTTCCCGGTATACTTTGTGTTGAAACGCATGTCGATAGTATAGAAAGGACAAGAGTGAGTATGACCAGCGAAAACACAACACAACCTGATTTGAATGAGGAAACACGTAATATCTGGGACCAGAACGCGGCATTCTGGGACGAGCGCATGGGCGATGGCAACGATTTTCAGCGCTTGCTTGTTGGCCCGGCCAGCGAACGCCTGCTCAATTTGCAACCGGGCGAGCAGGTGTTAGAGATTTCGTGTGGCAATGGTGTCTTTGCGCGCCACATAGCCCGGATCGGCGTACAGGTCGTAGCGACCGATTTCAGTACACAAATGCTTGAACGGGCCAGCGCTCGCAATACGGAATATAGCGACCGGATTACCTATCAACTGCTCGACGCCACGCACGAGGACGAGATTGTTGCTCTGGGTCGCGAGCGCTTTGATGCCGCCGTCTGCAATATGGCGATCATGGATATGGCCGAGATCGATCCGTTGATGCGCGGAATTCGCCAGGTCGTCAAGCCTGGGGGCCGCTTCGTCTTCTCGCTGTGCCATCCCTGCTTCAACAATACCGGCTCGGTCCATTGCGTCGAGGAGACGACTGTTGATGGCAATATTGTAGCAACCTATGCCATGAAAACCACCACCTACCTGCATACCGGGCCACAAAAGGGTGTTGCGATGATCGGTCAGCCGGCCTCTCAATACTACTTTGACCGGCCCCTGCACGTCCTTTTCAACGCCTGTTTCAAAGCAGGTATGGTACTGGATGGATTGGAGGAACCAGCCTTCAACTATCCCTACGACGGCTCAAAGGTTGGCAGCATGGTAATCAGTTGGACCTACTATAAAGAGATCCCGCCAGTGCTGGTGGCTCGCCTGCGCATCCCTGGATAGTGATCTTTTTGTTGAAAGATGAGTCATCTGACCCATGACGACGCGAGTGAATTACATCTATACTTTCATTAACAAGCTTCTTGAAATAACTTCCATATAGAACTTATTGATAGCTTGTAGTTATGAGAAAGCAGGCTGATACGATGTCTTATTCACTACGCACACGCTATTCCCCTGACGTACTGCTCGGTATGTCAGGGGCCATTCTCACAATTCCGGGCTTTTTCCTTCCCATATTGTTTTCGCAGATGACAGGCCCAACAGGCTTCTCGTACTCGCAATGGGATATGATCATAAGTTGGTGGGAATCCTGTCGGTATGCGATCTCCACTCACGACGCCTGGCTGGTTGCTATTGGCCTGTTCTTCCTGGTGGCCTCCGCCCTTCCCCTTCTAGCCGCTCTGGTTGGCCTGGTGGCATTCTGTCTGACCATAATTCGCAAACGATCAGTTCGTTGGATGCTGTACATTACGGGTGCAGGAGCAGCTCTAGAATCGCTCGTGGTCTTAGCGATGTTCCTTTACATTAGTGCGTTCCCATCTACTCAGATTGCTTCGGGGTTCATATTGCTTGCCGTCGGTTCGCTGTTTCTCCTGTTTGGCGTACTGGTGGGTGAGATAACGAGAAAGAGAAATGCAGTTCTACCTGAACGTTAATTGGAAACATGCACGCGGTATCATTGGTGGCAAGCAGGCTAACGCGACCATCACCTTCCACACCGATACGGGCAGAATCGAGCTTCTCAAGCCAGGCGAAGAGTAGCAACAACGGCGGTTTGTCAATGCGTCCTCTTGAGGATATACTACCTATTGTAGATTAGAGGCACAAAGCGATAATAAATTACGGAGGGAACGTTCCCCTGCCGTAGTCGAGCGATTGATCGCTCGACTACAACATCTCCAACGTTAAAGGAGCAAATGATGAGCAGCCGACCCACGATTGGTATTCTCAGTCCAGGCGATATGGGGCATGCGATTGGAGCCAGATTACAGAAACATGGCCTGCGCGTTCTTACGAATCTCACAGGTCGCAGTTCACGAAGCGTCGCGCTGGCAGCTAAAGCCGGAATCATCGATGTGGCCGATGATCGAACGCTGGTGCAGGAAGCTGATATAGTGCTCTCAATTCTGGTGCCAGCCGAGGCGACGGCCTGTGCCGAACGGATCGCAACCGCTCTACAAGCCGCACCGACGCGCCTGCTTTTTGCCGATTGCAACGCCATTGCGCCGCACACCGTCCAATCCATGCAGAGCATCATCACGACAGCCGGGGCTGACTTCGTCGATGTGGGCATCATTGGCGGTCCTCCACGCGCCGACAATGCGGGGCCGCGCCTGTACGTGTCGGGACCGCAGGCGGAACAGTTCGCGATTCTGAAAGAGTACGGATTAGATATCCGTGTGCTTGGTCCCGCTATCGGGCAGTCATCGGGCCTCAAGATGTGCTATGCCTCTCTGACAAAGGGGCTGACCGCTCTTGCGACCGAGGCGCTGACAGCTAGCAAGGCGCTGGGCCTGAGCGATGCCCTCACCACCGAACTCCAGAGCAGCCAGCCGATCCTGTATCGTATGTTCCAGGGCGGCGTGCCAGCGATGCCACCAAAGGCGTATCGTTGGGTTGGCGAGATGGAGGAGATCGCGCACACCTTCGCCGATCTTGGCTTACCACCGCAAATGCTGGAAGGTGCCGCCGCCATCTATCGCTTTGTGGAGCAGACAGAGTTGGGACGCGAGATCCCCGAGGCCCGACAGCGCGGTCAAAACCTCGAAGAGGTTACAGACATTCTCTCTGCCGCCCTGGATGCAAAACCAACCGAAGAGTAATTCTATCTATGCAAGACATCGATAACTGTTCTTTGTCCGGGTATTTTTATGCCTGAATATATTGACTATTGCTTCAGCCACATGACGCTATCTCTTCAGGAGTATGAAGGAACATATGACACATTCCAATTTTTATCGAACATTACCGAGGAAACGTATGGCCGCCAGCGCGATCTTTCGCAATGAAAAAGGCAATCTCTTGCTCGTCAAACCTACTTATAGAACATACTGGCTCTTCCCAGGGGGCAGCGTCGAAGACAATGAGTCACCCCGAACAACATGTATCCGTGAGGTAAAAGAAGAGTTGGGGATAGATATTCCTTCTCCCAGATCACTCGGCATGGATTACCTCTCTGAAGAGAACGAAGAAACCGAATGTCTCCAATTCGCTTTCTACTGCGGGACATTGAGTGCTGCACAAATAGCCGCTATCAAGCTTCCTGCAAGAGAACTGAGCGAATTTCGCTTTCTCCCTTTAGACGAAGTTCTTCCGATTCTCAGTCCAAAGCTCACAAGAGGTCTCCCTCATTATTTAGCTGCGCTCGATAATGATACGCTTGTATATATGGAAGACGGGGAAATCATGTAATATGGGGAAATGACAAAATGTGGGTTTGATTCTCAGAGCATGTTTTGTCATGTGCTGCGGTGGCCCGATGTGACAAAAAGGGCAAGATCGGAGAAGTTTTTTTTCGGGTTCGCATTCTATACTTCTCAAGGGGCGCTGCTCGACTTCTCACAGAGCAGATGACACAGAGCTGCGTCACTGAACGATTGAAAGGAGTTGCTTTTGATGAGCGAACCCATCACAAACCTCAACACCCAAAACGGCGTACCACGCGGAGGGGTCACGTCATGGGAGGAGACGCGTCGGGTGCTGGAAACTGCCGAGCTGTTCTGGATCTCAACAGTGCGGGCCGACGGTCGTCCTCACGTCACGCCGCTCGTAGCCGTGTGGCACGACGAGGCCATCCATTTTACCGCTACCGAAACCGCACAAAAGACTGTCAACCTGCGTGGAAACCCGCACGTCATTCTGACGACCGGCTGCAACCAGACAGAAGGACTCACTGTAGTGCTTGAGGGCGACGCCGTACAGATCACCGATCTGGCCGCGCTCGAACGCTTAGCTTCGGTGTGGGCGACCAAGTGGAATGGAAGCTGGCCTTACCAGGTACGCAACGGGTATTTTTACCTCTACGATGAAGACGAACAAAAAGTTCTCACCGATTCGAACCTCGTGTTCTCCGTCAAACCCACCAAAGTCTTCACATACGACATAGGTCGCAGCCAAACCCGCCACCAGTTCTAACTTCCAACCTGGGGAAGCGGTGTTTTACAAGAAGGAGAACCCGCAAGCGTCATGAACCGAACATGACCAGACTCAGCTAGTAGAAAACTAGCTCCGTTACGAGAGAAATAGGTACGGCAGAATGCGAGGCCAGTTCTGCCCTCTATGGTTACAGGTTAAACAGAGGGAGATGGGTGAACGAGGCCCATGCCCTCAAGTGTTAGTGGATACGTGGTATGGATTTTTGGGGGGACAATCCACTGCTGTAAGATGTCGGATCAGGTATCAAATCGCTCTCGAAACGACCATAGACTCTGATCAGGACTGGCACCCCTTTATCAATATCCAGGTAGTTTTTATACCCGAATATGTTGACTCCTGGTTCTTCTGGAGAATGCATGGCATGATGTGGTTACAACGCTGACAACTTCGTATTGAAACACGATCAGGAGAAGAAAACATATGTTGCTAACAATTATATTGAGTTTTTTAGCCGGGCTTTGGGGCGCAAATGGCATTCCCCATTACATTACAGGCGTAACAGGGATAGCACATCCCTCGCCGTTTGGCAGCTCGCCCGTGGTCAATGTCCTTGAGGGTTGGGTGGCGTTTATTCTTGGCGGCGTCCTCTGGCACTTCGCCGCACTACAAAACTATCCTGTGATCGCATACCCTTGCGCCGCGCTAGGCGTGCTTGTTATCGCCCTCGTTCATACGCAGGTGTGGGTAAAAAATCCTGAGTTCTACAAGCCGAAATCCAGGCGCACCTGGCCCGTTCAGAACCAGATAAAAGAGGCAGAATAAGTTACGCAGACATGATTTGTCACGTTCCATTTATCCCGATTTATCCAAAAAGTGTTATATTAACGTATTATTGCCATTCACAAGCATTATATTCTATAATGCCTTATTTATACGATATTTTTCAGGTTTTGGATGAATCAATGTATAAATCGGGAAGTGACAAATCATGTCCGTACGAGCTGGGAGTTCTCCTCTCCTTGTGAGATGTCGAGCCTACAAAAATCTTCCTCTATTTCTGCGGTGTCAACAGCACGATTAGCAGCGCGACCAGCAGGAGAGCAGCTCCAAGCAGGCCCGGCGTGTTGAGTTGCTCGTGGAAGAAGATCCAGGCAAGCACGGCAGCAGTGAAAGGTTCAAACAGCGTTACGATGCTCACTAGCGTTGCCGATAGCGACTTCATCCCCACTTGAAAAAGGCCATACGCCAGCGCGGTTGGCACGCAGCCCAGATAGAGCAGCAGCATCCAGCCCCAGAACGGATAGCTCACAACCAGTTGCGTTGGCACAGCGCAACACAACAACAGCAGCGCTCCTGTCCCAAAAGCAACAGCGTTGACATGCAGAGGATGATAGGTGCTGGTCAACTGACGACCGCAGAGAATAAACCCGGCATACCCGGCTGCTGAGAGCAGTGCAAAGCAAACACCAAGCAGCGAGACATTCCCCACATCCGGGCGCGTCCGAGCAGCAACCAGCAGAATAGTCCCGCCAAGCGCGCCAATCATGGCAAGCAGCGTACGTATGCTCAGGCGTTCGCGCATCAACATGGTGGAGACGAGTGCGACAATCGGTGGGGCCGCACACAGCGCGATGAGCGTAGAAACGGTGACGCCAGCATAAGGGATGGCGGCGCTGTAACTGGCCTGATAGAGCGCTTGCAATACACCCATCAACAACATAACGATCAGATCGCGCGGCCTGACCTGGAAACGCAGGCGACCAGTCAGCAACCAGCTTGCCAGCACAAAAAGTGGGGCCGCAATCGCCAGTCGCCAAAATGCTAGCGAGAACGCATTGGCCGCGCTATGAGCGTAGATGGCTTGATTGGCAATCCCAACCGTCCCCCAGAAAACCGATGCAATGGTAATCAGCAAAAAGCCTCGTACAGATGACTTCTGCAAAAACATAGATGATCCCTTCCTCATGAATAATGCTATTAGGAAAAAAGACACATGAGGGCAGGATGGAAGCGGCCTGAGAACACGTACGTCATGAGGTTTTGCTCAGCACCGGATAAACGCGAGGCGACGACCTCACACGGCTGATTCACAAGATGAAGCTATGTTCCTCCCTGCCCGATTATGCGGCAACAGGAGGTGGGGGGAGAATAGAATAGGTGCAATAGACGCGATCAACCACAGTTGCAGTATCCTTCACAAAATATAGAAATCTCTCTTTCCAGTATAACAGAGAACAACATCCAAAAGCAAGCACCACGGGCGACCGCACAGGGCTTTTCAGTTCTCCGCTCAAAGGGGGGCAGGGGTCTCCCTGCCGGGGTCTGGGGTGTCCCCAGTTTCCTTCCCTCCTTCGCGCGCCGCCTGCGGCGGCGCGCAAAAGAGAAGAAAAAAGGTTTTTGCGGGGACACCCCGCACCCTGGCAAAGGGCTGCCGCCCTCTGCACTCCTGCTAGATGGGAGAATTGGAAAGCCCTGGGCGACCGCAAGAGTCGCACCCTCCCATACGCGAACGGAGACCACACGACCCGTCTATGGGAGGGTGCGACTCTTGCGGTCGCCCGCTGGCCCCTGCTTGAACGCAGAGACCGAGATGTCGTAGATCAACTGGTGCAGCCAGGAAGCGAATTGCTCAGGCGTAGAGGGCCGCTCCTGCCCCAGCCACCAGATGAGGGCACCGCAACCCGCCGAGGCGACGGTATTGAACTTTAAATCGAGAGGCGGCACATCGGGACGGGATGCAGCTTCGGGAAAGGCATGCTGGAAGCAGGTGAGAAAGCGCTGCTCGGTCTGCTGGCGAAAGTGCCGACTCAAAAGTGCGTCCGCCTGCGGCCCAAACACGGCACGGTAGAAGTCGGGAAACCGCTGAACCTGCCTGAGTAGCTCAACAAGACCTTCATGATGTCCTGGCTCTATTAAACCTCTGCCATGCTCTTCCAACAACATATACATCTCGTTCATATGTTGTTCGAGCAAATCATATTTATCGAGATAATGGCGGTAAAACGTTGAGCGGTTCACCATCGCTCGTTCGGTGATATCGCGCACCGTGAGGGCTGCAAATCCCTTCTCCACAACGCCCTCAATCATGGCCTGTTGGAGCAGTTTGCGCGTGCGACGTACCCGCAGATCTTCGACACCATCGAGCTTTTGCATCATTTTCTCTTCCTATGTTGCATAGGCAACACGCTTCGTTCCTTTGCTGATTGACGCCCATTGTACCATCTGTTACGCTTTTTTTGCAACGGCGCGTTGACTATGCACCACTTTTCGGAAACATTTTAATGATAAAAATAGAAGGGACTAGCAACAAAGATGAACATTCTGGTCTATGGAGCGGGGGTAATTGGCAGCGTCTATGCCGCACGGCTTCAGGAAGCCGGGCATAACGTCTCTCTGCTGGCAAGAGGGCAACGAGCGGTATCGTTGCGCGAGCACGGGATTCAACTTGAAGATGGATTGAGCGGGCGACGGTCAGTAACCCGAGTTGCCATCGTCGAACAGCTAGCTCCAGAGGATAGCTATGATGTCGTTATCATAACCGTACGACTCGACCACCTTGACTCCATCCTACCCATTCTTGCTGCCAATCACCAGATACCTACGCTGCTGTTTCTGCTCAACAATCCAGGTGGCATGAAACAATTTGAGCAGCTTGATCCGCAGCGTGTGCTTCCTGGCTTCCCATGCGCGGGTGGGTCGCGCGAGGGAGATGTTGTTCGCTATATCGTCTCGCGCCAGATCCCGATGGTGCTGGGAGAGGCTGATGGACGCGTGACGCCGCGTGCTCGCCAGATGGCAGCCATCCTCAAGCAAGCAGGTTTCCCCGTCTCGATAAGTCCCGACATCCAAACCTGGCTCAAAACGCACGCCATTATGGTTGGTAGCATAATC
The DNA here is from genome assembly GCF_016587455.1 of Reticulibacter mediterranei. Taxonomy (NCBI): domain Bacteria; kingdom Bacillati; phylum Chloroflexota; class Ktedonobacteria; order Ktedonobacterales; family Reticulibacteraceae; genus Reticulibacter; species Reticulibacter mediterranei. Next base: position 434,794 of record NZ_BNJK01000002.1, read on the forward strand.
TCAACCGTCGCCATGACAGGTGGCAAGAGCGCGCAGCTTAGTCGATCACGCCGCAATCTCATGATGATGGTTCAGGCCATTCGTGAGGGATTCCTGGCTCTGCAAGCGCAAGGCACGCCCCTGACGCCTTTCAGCATGACCTTGCTCTTCCTCTGGCTCCCACGCTGGCTCATCGTCTCCCTCCTGCAAGCGATGCTACGAACACCTGTTTCAAAACTCGGGATTGACGATCATCTGGATGATGATATCAAAGAGGTCCAACAGATGGCACAAGAACTTATGGCACAACTACGCACCTCGCCCCGTGCTACACCGACACTCAACCACCTGTTTGAGCATTTAAACGGGTAACCTCTGTCGTAGTGGAGCGATTTATCGCGTCTAGCCCACATGAGAGGGGCTACCTCACGCGATAAATCGCTCCACTACGACAGAGGTTATCTATTTGAATATTCTTATTAGAGATGGTAACATGACATATTGTAACCCTTGCTCAAAAAGAGACCTGACCGATAACATGTGTAAATCAGGTAAATATCGTCCATGCCATGAAAAGAGATAGACGTGGCTCTATATGAGAGGATTTATTATGGAAAGAAGACCATCCCCAGAAAGATTACATCAATCTCAGGGTGATAACTCTCAAGAAAGAGAGGGCGCTTCAGATCAAAAAGGAAAATCCATATCAAATATACTCAAATTAACAAAAGATGCAACAGTCGGAACAACACTCGAAACTGTTGCTGGTATGGTAGGAAGTGCCGGAGGGGCTGAAAGAACAGCGAATACATTGCGAGAACTGATGGCAAAGAGACGTGGTGCTGTTCCAGAATCTGGCAAAACGTCTGCTGCTCCAGAAGCTCGTATCGCAGGGCCATCGGATCAAGGTTCGGAAGCACGTGATATAGCCGGTGAGGGTTGGGATAATAATTTAGATAAGAAATTTAAAAACGCTACAGCTTTATACACGCATACTCGTATAATAATGCAGGAGAATCTAGAACGAAGATTATTAGAAAATCCTAATCCAACAAATGCAGAATGGGATAGGGGAATATTCAATGAAGAGTTGTATCCACAGTTTATAGACGCAATTCCAGTTATGTGGAGCAAAGGATATGAAACATGGTCATCAGAGTCGAGAAGATTAACAGATAGCTTCAAATCACCATTAGCTGATGACGCTGAAACCCACAGGCTAGAGAGCTTTGCTGCTGGAGAACCACAGGCAGTTCCAGAGGGAATGCTAATAGAAGTTCTGAAGGATTTCCCGAACATTACTCTGGAAGGAGAAGGTAAAGATGATTTTCGGACGCATCAGATAGATGGAAGTTTTGTTCTAGATCAAACGACAATAGAAGGGTTAGAGTTGATAGGAGTGAAGGTGGAAATAATGGGTGTGGGGGATAAGGGGTACTCTCGTATCTTCTTTGAGGCCGATGAAGAAACTACCCTGAGAGCAGTTAAAGAGACTTGTGATCAAATTGCGGCTATCCTGCCTGACAGGGGCCAACCAGCACCACCGAGAATGACGGAGGGGGCAATAGCATTTCGTGCCAAGTATAGTCGGGATACTCCTGTAGCTTCGCTGACAGCGCCAGGTGCAGTAAATATTCCTGGGCGGTCTGCTCGGGAGACCGCTACCAGGGAAACTTCTTCGCCAGAGTCTTCGTCATCATCGTCTTCAAGCCTTGATATGGAGATGTAAGAGCCTCACAGCGTTACGCCGGCATCAACGGTGATGATCTCGCCCGTCATGCTCTCATTGCGCGCCAGCATTACATACACGGCGGCGGCATCCTCCAGACCCACCACTTTTTGCAGCGGGGTCTGCTGTGTGATCTGTTGGAGCCGCTCAGCCGTAAAATTGCTGTTCCAGCGTGTCGTGAGGACACCCGGAGCCACAGCATTTACACGAATAGTCGGGGCGAGAGCGACGGCCAGGCAGCGTGTGAGATGGATCATACCAGCTTTGGAGACGGCATAGGCAATGCTGCTCGCGGTCGTGCCAAGTCCGGCGATGGAGGCGGTATTAATGATCTGGCCGCCCCCATTGCGCTGCATAATCGGTGCCGCCGCCTGTGCAGTGAAAAATGGTGCCTTCGTATTGACGTTCAGCACGTCGTCCCAATCAACCTCGGTGAGCGCGTCGAGATCGGAGAACGGCACGCCCCTGGTGGTCCCAGCGTTGTTGATAAGGAGGTCGAGTCGTCCAAAATGGTCGGCAACCTCCTCAACCATACGCTTGCAGTTAGCAACGAGCGCAGGCGCATTGAGATCAGCCTGCACCGCCATCGCCCGCACTCCCAACTCCTGTATCTCTTTGACGGTATCGCGTGCCTCCTGTTCGGATCGTGAATAATGAGCCGCAATCTGCATACCTTCGCGGGCCAACTGTTGCGCAATAACTCGACCAAGTCCGGTGCCACCACCGGTTATCAGCGCGACTTTTCCTTGAATATCCACTCTCTTCTCCTTCTGACTATACATGTGTGTTGTAGTCGAGCGATAATTGGAGCATCCGGCAAATGTTCCAGGGAGAGAGGTTCTCCCCATCCGTAGCGACAAGGGGTGCTGGGGGGTCTTGGCGGGGGCCTTGCGCTTGTCGCCCTCGCCACATCGTTTCTCTGTTTCCCGGTTCCGCGTGATCCCAACAGCGACAAGCGCAAGGCCCCCACAGCCCCACCACGCCGCCCCTTGTCGCTACGGGTGAACCCAACATCCTCTGTTGTCCAGAGCCATTCCCTCCCTTCAATTGCCAGTAGCGACAAGGGGTGCTGGGGGGTCTTGGCGGGGGCCTTGCGCTTGTCGCCCTCGCCACATCGTTTCTCTGTTTCCCGGTTCCGCGTGATCCCAACAGCGACAAGCGCAAGGCCCCCACAGCCCCACCACACCGCCCCTTGTCGCTACGGGTGAACCCAATATCCTCTGTTGTCCAGAGCCATTCCCTCCCTTCAATTGCCAGATACACCAATTATCGCGCGACTACAACATAACTGCTCTTTTGATCCCCAGCATAACAAAGCACGAACTATTTAGCAAGACAAAGTATTTGAAGAGATCGTTCATTTCCGCTGATATGTCATCTATACAGTCCCCTTCGACATATTTTCGCCACATTTTCCAGCACGTTTCGTGATATTTCCTCTACAATTCGTCGCTATCCTTCTTACTAAGCAATTAATGAATACAAAAAAACAATATATAAGCAGCAGAGAAAGCAATACAGTTATGAATACATCAGGTAAAATATCACAACGATCCGAACGAATCTATTGCTTTGACTGGTTACGTATTCTGGCATTTATACTTGTTGTACTGATTCATTGCGTTCAGATGTTCGCCGAACTCTATCAGCCAATTGAAAATATTGGCGTGAAATCTATGAATGATGGGGCAGCATATAGTCTCTCGTTTGTGACACAGTGGGCGATGGCACTGTTCTTTCTCCTGGCTGGTGCCAGCACATGGCAGGCGCTCCGTCGCAGAACAGCCGGTCAGTTTCTCCGCGAGCGCAGTTGGCGATTGCTGGTTCCGCTGGCAATAGGATGTGTATTGCTAATGCCGCTTCAGGCTTACTTTGAGATGGGTAGCAATCAACACTACAGCGGTTCTTTGATCGCCTTCTACCCGTTCTTCCTGGGCCAGATCTTGCTCAATGGCAGGCTGGACTGGATCATCCTTTCTATCCATCACCTCTGGTTTCTCGCGTACCTGTTCGGCTTCTCGCTGATCGCCCTCCCGCTCTGCCTTCTCCTGCGCCGCGAGGCCGGGCAAGCCTGGATAGAGCGATTGGCTCGAATCTGTGAGCAACCGGGCGGGCTGTTGCTGCTGACATTGCCCCTCATCGCGGTCCAGGTGGCACTACGTGCGGTCTTTCCGGTCTACTGTAGTCTGACTGATGCGATCAACTGGTTGCTCTACTATCTGTATGGCTATGTCCTCTTTGCCAACCCAGGCCTCAGATCGGCACTGCGACGACATGGCCGTATCGCGCTGGGTACAGGTTGCGCTGGCCTCCTGACAATACTACTGCACTGGCACACGGGCGAGCTTCACGCCTGGCTATACACGCCCGACTATTCGCCCGCCTGTCTGTTCTTTCAAGCACTTAACAGCCTTACGCTCTGGTCATGGCTTGTTGCGGCTCTGGCAATTGGCGATACATATATGAATAAAGCATGTAAATTTCTACAATATAGCAACAAAGCTTCATTCCACTGGTATATTGTGCATTTTCCGGTCGTTCTCATCATCGCCTGCTATCTCTTGCCGCTCCGTCTCGATCCACTGGCGACCTTCTTCCTCATGGCTAGCTGCTCGTTTGCCATCACATTGCTTTTGAGCGATCTCCTATTGCTAAAAGCACACGGCACACGAACACTGCTCCGAACGATGTTGGCAGCAACCTTCATTCGGCACGGTTACGATGCAGAGCAAATCAATACAGGACGCTTAAATAGTCGGGCGCTGATCAGTTAGCGCAAACACATAGGACAGGCGTGTCGTAGTCGAGCGATAATTGGTGCATTCGGCAATTGAAGGAGAATGGTGAGGGACAAAGAATGTTGAGGTTTCCGTAGCGACAAGGGGTGGTTGGGGGTGGTTGGTGGGGGCCTTGCGCTTGTCGCCCTCTCTCCCAGAAGGTTCCTCCCCCTCGTGTGGCGTGCCAGGGGCGATGAAGCGGCCTGTGGAGGGCGACAAGCGCAAGGCCCCCGCAACCCCTCCACACCACCCCTTGTCGCTACGGTGGGAGGGAACGCTTTTCCCCTGACAGATGAAGCATCTACGCTCATCTCCCTCTTTCTCACATCTATCCTAAATACTGGCTCGTCAGCGAATGCTTTGCGCCAAGCAGCTCTCGCGGCGTCCCCTCGAAGATGACCAATCCACCTTTATTGCCGCCCTCCGGACCCATATCAATGATCCAATCTGCATTACGAATCACATCGAGATGATGCTCAATCACAATCACTGTGTTCCCACCATCTACCAACCGGTTCATAATGGTAAGCAAGCGACCAATATCCGATAGATGCAAACCAGTCGTCGGCTCATCCATGATATAGACGCTGCCATGTTTGTGCAGTTCGCTAGCAAGTTTAAGCCGCTGGCATTCGCCGCCAGAAAGCGTGCTCAAGGGCTGGCCCAACGTCAGATAGTCCAGACCCACATCGCTCATCGCCTGGAGCTTTGGCAGCACCTCCTTAATGGTAAAAAACTCCAATGCTTGATGAATAGTCATACCCAGGACATCAGCGATCGATTTGCCGTTCAACGTATAGGTCAGAACCTCATCCTTAAAGCGTTTCCCGCCACACACTTCGCAGGGCAGCTTGACGCCCTCAAGGAATCCCAGATCAGCATAGGTAACACCAAGTCCCTGACAATTGGGGCAGGCACCTTTTGAATTAAAACTAAACAGACCAGCATCGACGCGATTCACCGCCGCAAAGACCTTGCGTACGTCATCCATGATACCGGTATAAGTAGCAGGATTGGAGCGGCTGGATACGCCCACAGGCGACTGGTCGATCACCACCGCTTGCTGATGCTGGCTGAGAAAGGCTTCATTGATTAACGAGCTTTTGCCTGAGCCAGCTACACCAGTGATGACCGTCAGCACGCCAGCAGGAATATCCACACTGACATCCTTCAGGTTATTGACGGTGGCATGGACAATCGGCAAGACGCCAGTAGCCTGCCGGAATTCATCCTTGAGCGGCCTCTTATGCAGCAAATGGTTGCCGGTCAGCGTATCGGCTTTGAGCAGACCAGCAAAGCTGCCCTCGTACACGACCTGACCGCCCCCACTCCCGGCATACGGCCCCATATCCACAATGTAGTCTGCTACTTTGATGACATCTGGATCATGCTCCACCACAATCACCGTATTGCCTTTATCGCGTAATTTCTCCAGAAGTTCGTTCAAACGATGGACATCGCGTGGGTGCAATCCAACACTCGGTTCGTCGAAGATATACATTACATCCACAAGGCTGCCGTTGAGGTGCTTGACGATCTTTACACGCTGCGACTCACCACCGGACAGCGTATCTGTTATACGATCCAGGCTCAGGTACTCTAGCCCGATATCCACCAGATGTTGTAGCCGTGCGGTCAGAGTTTGAATTACAGGTGCAACTGCGGGGTCTTTGATCTCCTTGATGACCTCGATCAACTCATCAACTTCCATCGTCGCAAACTGGGCAATATTGTAGCCATTGATCTTGCAACTCAGCGCCGCTTGATTGAGCCGCGCACCCTTGCAGAGTGGGCAGGGGCCAAGCTTCAGAAAAGGCTCGACCTTTTGTCGTATGCGAGGCGAGAGCGTCTGGATGTCCCGCGTAACAAACTTGCGGTTGAACTTGTACACCAGACCTTCATAGGTGTTGTACGCCAGCCCATTATGTTTGCGCGGTTCGCTGTAGAGAAGCAGGTCCAGTTCCTCGGTTGTATAATCGGCGACCTTCTTGTCGTTGTCGAAGAAGCCAGAACTCGCATAAAGATCGCTTTCCCAGTTGGCCAGTCCCGGAGCGATGACAGCTCCCTCGTTCAACGATTTTGTTTTGTCAATCAGCGCCTCCAGGGTAATCCCTACCTTGCGGCCAAGCCCATTACACTCCAGACACATACCTTGAGGATCATTAAAGGAAAACGCATTTGCATAGCCAACGTAGGGTGTACCGATCCGCGAAAAGAGCAGACGCAGCACAGGCGCAATATCTGTTACCGTACCCACCGTCGATTGCGATCCCCCACCCAGGCGCTTCTGATCCACAAGCACCGCCATGCTCAGGTTCTCAATCACATCAGCGTCCGGCTGGGGATAGCGTGGCAGCAAGTTGCGAATGAACATGCTAAAATTCTCAAAGAGCAGGCGTTGCGCTTCGTTGGCAATGGTGTCAAACACCACTGAGGACTTCCCTGAACCAGATACACCAGTAAAAATAATAATCTTGCGCTTGGGCAACCTCAATGAAACATCCTTGAGGTTGTTCTCGCGGGCACTACGAATCTCGATATATTCTTGAACCATTCTGGTATTTGTTTCCTCCGACTATTTCAGGACTGAACCGCCAGCCACTGATTGCCACTACTCATCTGTTCTCTCGCTGACTTGAAAAGGCGGAAATGCTTCGTGGCTAAAACCGGGGAGAAATGGGGACATTGCGTAATGCTCTTCAATCTAACGTCTTCGCCATATGAACATTCGTGATCTCAAATCCTAGCTTCTTGTAGAGCGCCTGGGCCGCGTGGTTATGTCCAAAGACGTGCAGGCCAATCTTTGTCAAACCCAGCTCCTTCACCTTTTCCTCCAGGCGCAAAAATGCCTGTTCTGCATAGCCACGTCGTCTAAATGCTTCATAAATTTCAACATCATAGACGAAGGCCATCTGCTTTGCGCGTTGAGCGGCGACCCACAGAATGCCAACTTTCTGGGCTGCTTCATCTTCCACGATACTATACAAATACTGATCGTTGCTCGCCAATCCATCGGGCAACTGTTCCTCAATTTCTTTTCTTGACCGTTGCAACGCATCTTCCGGTTGATAATTGCCCGCCTTCAATTTATCTGCGGCATACTCTCGAATCAAGTTTTCATAGAAATCTTGAAAATCCTGCTCCGTCATAGGAACTAATTGTATCATAGCAACTACTTTCCTTTTTATCGATGATTATACCATTTTTCATGAATTTGCATCCCAGACCGGGGCTTCTCCATTTCATAGTGGAACGATTACGCACATGAACAAATGAATCCGAGAAGACACGGCGGGCGCAATGATTGGTGCATCTGGCAAATGCGCCGGGGAGAGAAGCTGCTCCCACCCGTAGCGACAATGGGAGGTGTGGAGGGGCTGTGGGGGCCTTGCGCTTGTCGCCCTCGCCACCGCATGGTCTCTCCCCCTCTCGCACGTGCCAGGGGCGGTGAAGCAGCCTGGGGAGGGCGAGGATAAGCCATCGCCCCTACCATACACGGCTGCCTTTCCAATGTGTTGATTGAAGTTTGACAGAGTAGTAGTTGAAGAAGATAGCAGTGAAGCAGTATAAACCCGGAGTACCAATAGTGAACGAGCTTCCCACCTGTAAAGGAGACATTCTCTGCTTGCGGACACTATGGGCAGCCCTTGTAGAAAAAAAGAAGAGCAAAAGGTGGCTCTTTGATGATGTCTCTCCTTGTGGTATCCTTCTGTGGGAGAGAAGAGAACCTGGTTGCAGCAGAACAGATGGAAGGTCTTGTTCCATCCCACTCTATTGCGAGAGTATTTTAGTCCAGTAGAGCGGAGGTAAAAGTATGTATATCATTGATGATGAACGGCTCTCGGACTCGCCTTTTGTCGAACGGGTCTGGCGCGCTCATAGTGAGGGAACCGACCCTTTGCTCTCTATTGCCCAGAGCCGTTGGCAGATCGTCGTAACCACATACGATGGCAAGATGAGTCTGACAGTGCGGGGTCCAGAGACCAAAGCCACGCCGCTCGGTGATTGTCCTACCGACAGAGAGTGGTTCGGCATCCTGTTTAAACTGGGCACGTTTCTGCCCCATCTGCCTGCCAGAAACCTTGTGAATGGAGATCTGACCCTGCCACAGGCCACAAGGAAAACAGTCTGGCTGTCTGGCTCGACCTTCCAGTTTCCCACCTATGAGAATGCGGACACCTTTGTCGACTGGCTGGTGCGTGAGGGTCTCCTGGTGCGTGAGCCCGTCGTAGGTGCTGCGTTACAAGGGCAACTCAAAGATCTCTCTCTGCGCTCCGTTCAGCGTCGTTTCGTGCAATCAACCGGAGTCACCCAGGGCACGATTCGCCAAATTGAACGTGCTCGCTACGCAACACTTCTCTTACAGCAAGGTATCTCAGTTAGCACTACCATTCTCGAAGCGGGTTATTTTGATCAGGCGCATCTGATCCGATCGCTGAAGACCTTCATAGGCCAAACCCCTGCTCAAATCCTTCGGCAAAGCAGACCTGAGCAACTGTCGTTTCTGTACAATACAAGGCCCTTCCGTTGATTCATACTATTCATATCTAATGAACAACGAAAGGAGAAACAACGAACATGAGACAAATCATTGTAGAAGTTGAAGTGTCTGTCGATGGAGCTATGGGTGGGGAGAATATGGAGTTTTGGAAGCAGAATTACCCATTGCACAGCGCAGATGTTCAGGAATACCTCAATGACCTCTTGTTCATGCCAGACGCGCTTTTGATGGGTCGGAAGACCTACGAGGGCTTCGCCCAGGTTTGGCCGACCAGGAAAGGAAAAGAGGCAGACAGGATCAACAGCATGCCCAAGTATGTCACATCCCGAACCCTACAGGAGCCACTTCAATGGAATGCCAGCCTCATTCAGGGGGACGTGGCTTCGGAGATCAGGAAGCTCAAGCAAGAGCCGGGCAAGAGTTTGTTGCAGTATGGTGTGGGAGAACTGACGCAGACGATGCTTCAAGCTGGCCTGATTGATGAGTTCCGCCTGCTCGTGTTTCCGTTTACCTTCGGAGAAGGGCCGCGCATCTTTGAACAGATGGACGTCACTACGCTGAAGCTCTTGAATACCAGGACATTCAGTTCAGGGGTCGTTGCGCTCCATTATCAGCCTCAAAAGCCTGCGTGAGAGGAAGAAGTTTCCCGAAGTATTCATGAAGGCTCTACGTACAAATGTGCGGGAGAACTCAAAACGAGATCAGTTGCCGCATCGTTCACGATGAGAGCCTCGAATGCCTCGCTCTCTCCAACGCGGCTCGCGCATCTCTCGTGTTAGAGAATTTCTGCGTGCCTCATCGTTGGTTTCTTGATTAGTGTCGCAAGAAACCAACGATGAGGCACGCAGCATCTATCGCTTGCTCAATGCTGCCAATAATTGCTCGTAGCGTTTCGCCATCAGTTCCCAGCGATACGGTTCGTAATCTTCGCTGGCACGCACAACCATGCTGGCTCGCTTCTCCGGGTGTCGATAAAGATCAATAATGGCATCTGCAAAGCTCTCAGGCCGCGTGGGATCGCAGAAGGCCACCGATTCCGGGCGAAACATCGAACGCATGGCGCTGGTTCCCGAAGCAATGATGGGACGATGCAACCAGGCAAGCTCATAGGCCTTCGTTGGCAAGAGCAAATCAGCAAATGGATCATTCCTATAAGGCACAATGCCCACATCGCCATGCACAATGAAGTCCGTCAGTTCCTCAAGCGGGATCGGCTCATGAAATACCACATGCTCACCAATCCCTAACTCTTCCGTCAATTCCCGTAAAAAATCTATATATGCTGGTGCGCTCGCGCCAGTGATATCTAAACGTAGATGAGGTATATGCGGAACAGCAAGGGCAACGGCCCTGATCGCAATATCCAGACCATAGCGCTCGACAATCGTTCCGTGATACATCAAGATAAACGGTCGCCCTTCTCTATGCACGTCCTCAGTGGGCAAGGGTGGTCTGCGCTCAATCGGGAACAGGGGCGGATAGGCGCTATTGAGAATGATCGTCATTTTGTCACAAGGCACGCCACGTTGCAAAAGCAACCGTTCAAACGGCCAGCCAACCGTCACAATATGATCGACAAAGCCAGTGGAGAGGCGCTCCTGCCAGGTCGCCAGTTGCTTCAACAGCGCACGCTTCCTCGCCCCTTTGACTTTGATGGAGAGCAGTTCGGGGGTCACATCCTGCACATCAAGAATGATTTTGGCACCGGTAATTCGTGGAAAGAGTGCGGAAAAGACCAGAAAATCAGGAATATTATGGACATGTACGATATTGTAGCGACGTTTGATATGTAATTGCGTCACTTTCCAGGCAGCAAGCAACAGGAAACATAACCAGCATCGCAATAAATCGGGAAACGAGCCAGCGTAATGTCTACTAACGGGGAGCCGATAGACATGCACATTATTGCAAACCTCATAGCGCGCCTCGCCAGGCCGCAGCAGACAAATAACATCGACATCGCAGCCCAGCGCCGCCGCTGTATCCGAGAGGCGATGCACACGCGGCTCACATGGATACCAATCAAACGTGATCACGCAAAGCCGACATGACAACATGATAGCATTCCCCCTTTTGCTGACTCATAGCGCTAGATCCTCAGAGCGTCTTCTGTTCGATGAGTTCGATAAATTCGTTGAAATTACCTTGCCTCTTCGTCACCAGCTCCGTCCTCATCGTCATAATTTCCTGCGCCAATACTTCCCGCTCGTCAAGCATCTTTTTCACCCCCGAGGCAATCGCCCTGGCTGTGTTGCTCACATAGACAAAGCCGCGTGTGAAGCAGCCGCGCATCTCAGGCCAATCCGAAACAACAACTGGCTTCGTCATCGCCAGCGCTTCATAGGCTCCGCAATTGAGGACGTGCGGCTCCGTCGTCAGCACGATTAGACCATGTACGTTGCTGAGCAGCCCACTATAATAGTTTTCCGGCAGGAAACCGGTAAGTACGGCATTCGTGGGCTTCTGTTTGAGCATCTCAGGGGGCATGCGCTGTACATCACCGCTGAGATAAAATGTCACATCTGGCAGCATTCGGGCCGCCGCAAAGATCTCGCTCAGCGGTTCGTCATAGTCAAAGCTGCTGATAACGGCCACGCGCGCCTCGCCCTCCGAGCCGACACTGCCACGCGCGGGACTGAGGGACGGCAGCCCATCGACCAGAAAAATGCTTCTGGCATGCCAGCGCTTGCGCACAATCTCCAACGCATCCTCGCTCGCTACCAGCGTCACCAATGCCCGGCGCGAGAGCCAGCGCTGCAACGGCTGAAACCAGCGCCAGCGACGACTGTAGAAGCTGCCGCTATGACAATCAATCACATATGCGGCCCGGCACCCATACAACCTGCTCAATCCACACCAGAGGGCGACCACTAGCGCCGCGAACACGGGTGGAGATTGCACCACCACCAGCGCTGGCCGCTCCTGATTCAGAAACAGCCAGGTTCGCCATCCCTGCACAAGATAGCGTAGCCCCGTGAGCCAGAACCCCTTCAACGGCTGCTCATAAAAGTTCCGTACACTCCCTCCAAGCTCGGCGGCCAGCGTCTCCGCTCGTCGCGAATGCCTCGCCCACACAACAACCGCGGCTTTCCTCGCCATAACGCACCTCCCTTTCAGCGTGTAGAAGCAATTTTCTTCCAGGTTGGATTCTCTGGATCGCGCCAGAAATCTCGTCTTCCGCGCCTGATGGCATACTCCCATACCAGAAACGTCACCAGATAGCGCGGAAAGCTCAGGATATCCTGTCTGGAGCGCCGGAACAGATGCCGCAGCCTCTCGCGCCAGTTGCGCATATAAAACGAATCACGCTGCACGATCTTGACCGCCCCGGCTGTGTATTGCAGAGAATATAAAACTTGCAACATGCCGCGAACATAGCGTGTCCTGGTCTCAAGCAGATCAGTAAAGGCGTTCGCGTCATAACTCCAGATCCTCGCCTCCTCAACCACGCCAATGCGATAGCCGTAGATGCGCGCCAGCACCCCCAGCGCATAATCTTCCAGAGCGATTCCCAGCGGACCACCAATGCTATCAAGCCATTCAGTATTCCAGGCCATCAGGCAACCGAGAATGTAGCCGCTCCTATCTTCGATCAAGTGTCGTTTCCGAACCTCCACCGAATCCATGATCTTTTTCATGCTTGATGCTCGCCTCTCACCACACCCTGTGCCACTGAAGATCACCACATCACTATGCTCAGGCCGACGACGAAACGTTCGGTGAGCGGAATGAAACAGGAGACGCACGGCATCTGGCTCTATATAATCGTTTGCATCGATACACATCGCTATCGTGTGGCCGCAAGAACGCGCAATGCAATTGCCAGTCCGTAGCGCATGCCCCTTCCCTGGCGTGCTGGTATCGACATGCATAAACGTGAGATTCCCCAGCTTCACAGTTTTCACATATGGATTTATGTGTGAATCTAGAAAATCGCCTCGCAACATCTCCTCTTTCACATCTCCCTGACGCGCCAGAAACGCATCGATCAGGCTATTGCTGGAGTCGTGACAGGCGTTAGTGATAAAAATAATAGTCGCATGCACAGAAGATGGTATATCCGCAAGCATCAACGTACTAAAAAATGAGGGGAGACTCTGCTCCTCATTATAGACAGGAATAACCAGCGTAAAGTACGAATCAGCCACATCTACTCCCGTCGTTTCCCGCCAGCGCCTCTCCTGGCAGGCCGTCACCGCCGCCTGCAAACGCTCGTCCCTTTGCTGCCATGCCAGCCCTTGCAACTGTTCGTCGGGCATCTGTTGTAAGGTCTCGTGAGCGGTCGCACAACATTTGGGCAAGCTCGCCCTGACCCAACTCCTGGGATTCGTATGCAGGAAATACGCCTTATGAACTGCCATCGTCTCCTCCCGAATCAGCATAATTGGAGCATCCAGGGTGAGGACAAGCCATCGCCCCTGCCATATTCGATCTCACGGCGGAGAATTTTCTGGATACATCAATTATGCCCTGATACTTCTTTTTGTTTATCGAGCATGGGCAATCGCAACAAAATTCCCATCAACATACCAAAATAGATCACGGTACGAAAGGTGAAAAGCTGATAATCGCTATAAGCCACGAAAACCTCGATAAAGGTGATAGCCACAATATAGATCGCCACCAGTTGCAGATAGGGATCACGCAGTTTGCGAGCAATCAGGCTGCCACGAATAACGACCACACCAAATAGATACCAGAGCGCAAAGAAGCCAGGATAGCCCAGCCGCATCCAGATCCAATAGATCGTATTATGAGGAACATAGCGAAAAGGATTGCCACCGAACGACGGATCGCCGACCGTCAGATCGGGCAGCAATTGTGGTTGAAAGAACGGTTTGCCAAAACCAAAACCCAGCAACGGATCTTGATTCACCGTGAACTTGAGATCATAATTCTCCCTCACACGATAGTCGTTGGAGGCTGCGTCCTGCGGGTCAGGCTGGAAGATCGAGACCACCGCACGCGCCGGTTCCGCAAAACCTCCACTCCCATTGGCAAAGAGCAGCACATAGCCCGTCATGATCACCAGAAAGACGATGATACCGATTCCCAGCACCTTGCGAGCGTGAGCTTTAATGAAGAAAATCAGCAGCCAGGAAATCACCATCCCAGCCAACAGCGCCAGATAATCGGTGCGGCGCTGATTGGCGTAGAGCGCGACGAACACGCATGGCAGCGTCAGGAGGGCCACATAGAATTGTGGTCGATAACAATAATGCACTATAAACAGAAAAACAAGCAGCAGCAGCGATACAAAGAAGAACGACTCTTCATGAGCCATAATATCGCGTACCCCGGTCAGGCTCCCATGCAAGACCACAGCGTAGATGTACACTCCCTGCAACGACTTCACGCCAGCCGCCAGGATGACCAGCCAGAAGAACAGACGTAGAGAGCCGTAGCGCTTCATCAGGTTATATGCCAGGAGATAGGACAGGAACAGATACCAGAGCGGCCTGATCTCCAGCGTGATAATCTTAAAGATCCCTCCGGTCGCCAGGCCATGCACCACGCCTAGAACCACACAGCCCAGGAAACAGAGCAGCGGCAACAGGAATTGACCGCCCTGTAGCACCTTGCGGCGCTTGAGCAGGTTATGCACAAGCAACGTCAGGAAAATGAACAGGATGAGATAGCCAAAGGGACGCTCGACCTGTCCCGCAAGGTTGGGAGGCCAGTAAAAGACATTCAACTCATCGGTAATGATCGGAATTCTGAGAGGTGACTCCTCAACAAAAAGTGCAGATGCCGCCGCCACAAACAGTCCAACCACCGGCCACCTGATGATAACCAGCACCAGCACCAGCACGACCAGCCCACCCAGCGCCAGATTCGGCCCGATGCTCGTTCCCGCCAGCACCAGTAGCACTGTCACCGCCAGAGCCACGCCAGCCACACCCACAAACGTCCACACATCTCTTTTTCTCTGCTCCGTCAACAGATCGCTTACAATAACTGACCTCTCCATGAGCCCTCAAGTCAGATAGAGATAGAGCAACGCACTCACAATAAACATGCACAGAAGCACGCGTACCTTCAGGGTAAACGCTTTGGCAAATAGTCCAATCAGCAGGAAGAGCGCCATGAGTAGGAAAAGAATCATATCTTTCTCCTATAGAATCCGTTCCAGGAGGCGGCGGGCGCACGATCTCGCTTCTCATGCTCACCTCCATCAGACACGCTCTTACAAAATCCGTTCCAGCCAGCGCGGTATCTTGCTCTGCATTTGATTCAAAATGACCCCCTCAACCTGCAATCCTTGCAAACGATTGCTCGCCTCCCTGACCAGCGGCACAGGCGTACTACCAGCTCGCACAACCAGAGCCAGCGCCTCCACCATACCAGATGCCAGCACCCCATACGGCGTTGTAATCACAGGTGGAAGATCAACAATCACAAAATGATGGGTATGTATAAGTCGATCCAGCATTTTTGGCATTGCCTGCAACACCTTTATTGCATCGTTTCGACTATTTCCAGCAGGAATCACCGTCAGATTCTCAGCAACCAGATAGCTCATCTCACCCTCTTTACACTCTCCAAGCAACCACTCGGCCAGTCCTGGCTGTGATGGAATACCAAAGTATGTAGGGATCGTCAGAGAGGCTGGCGAGCTTTTCGGCTCCCAACCACACTCTATCAGCACCACAGGAGCCGCGCTATCGGCAGCAAGCACCTGCGCCATGATAACCGACAATAGAGAGCGCCCCTCACCTGCAATCGCGCTGGTGATGCCCAAACAGCGTACAGGATCTTGCTGGCGTAGAAACGTGTTGAGACAGAAGCGCCGACACTGCTCCTGAAGGTCATGCATGGCGATCCGTTCACGTTGAGAAAACGCGTGAGCGGGAAGAGATGCAGACCGCTGCTGTACTTTCTTCGCCACAGGTAGCGCAACTTCTGGTAACGGGCGCGTCGAGGCCGCTTTCCCATTCAATAATTCTTTTGGTTTCAATCGTATATCCATCAACTTTTGCGTCACTGCCAGATCCTCAGCATTTTCTTTCATGCTGCCCCTCTCACCTCATAGAGTGATTATTTACAACATTCATGTCGTATTCGCGCGATTATTGGAGCCTCCGGTAAATGTGCCCGGGAGAGACGGTCCCTCCCCCACCCGTAGCGACAAGGGGTGGTACGGGGCGGGTACGGGGGCCTTGCGCTTGTCGCTCTCGCCACACCGTTTGGTTGTTTCCTGATCCCAGCGACCCAATGGCGACAAGCGCAAGGCCCCCGCCAAGACCCTCAACCACCTCTTGTCGCTACGGGTGCTCCAATTATCGCTACACTACGACTGTTTATCTTGCATCGACCATAGCATCAGCTCCGACATATTCCGCGATGATATCTGTGGGAGTTGCAAAACAACTGAATAGGGAATCAGAGCATCTAGATCAAGCTTCGTCTGCACCGATTGGTCGCCGCGCACCAGCATAATAACGTACAGGACACAGGCCAGAAGCGCGATTCCCAGAGCCGCGCCGCCATAGGTGAGAAACAACTTCATACGTCCCTCTGCCTGACGCGCCACAACCGGGGCATCGACCACCTTAAAGAGCGTATCAGCATTGCCAGCCTGTTCCGCAACCTGCAATTGCACGGTTGCCATCTGATTCTGAATCGCTTGCAAGCGGGACAACGCCTGTAACGATTGAGCGTGCAACATGCCGTATTGCGGATCGAAAAGCTGAGCGTAATCGGGACCGGCATACAGAATATTTCTGGCAACCTGGGGATGGTGCGCAAGATAGTTTGTTTCATTTGCTGCCGCCGTATTCGCACTTTGCGCCGCATCCGCCAGTTGTTTCTGATAATTCTCCAGCAGATGTTGTCCTTGCAAACGAGAGAAGCCAGCACTCTGCAAAGCAAAGTTTTGAACAACAGCCGTAACAACTTTCTGTGCAACCTGCGCATCACGATTGGCATAGCTTATCGTGAGCAGGTTATTCCCCTGAGAGACCACCTGCACATGTTTCGCGATATCATCGAACAGCGCCTTATCGCGCAACTCTGGCACCTGAACAACGCTTGCATCCAGCGTCAGAGCCACATTCGCCTGATTTGCCACCGCCAGATCAAAGTCGCGTGTCTGAAGTAACGTGGAGAGTGCCGCGACCTGCGTTTCGGCTGGCGTAGGTGGAGGATTGGGCTGCACAGTGGCATCGCCAATAATCTCATAGCGGCGCAGCGCCCACAACGACGCACTCGACAGATAGGAACGAGGCACCACGAAATAGGTTATTGCCACACTTACAACTGGCAACACCACGATAATAAGCAGCAACAGGGGTAATCGCCGAAAAACGACCTCAAGAACGCGCCTCAAAAGCACCTGCCTCCTTTCAACAAGTAAACCCACAACTAAACATACCTGCTGACCTGCACAAATGGGTTTTCCTCGCAGTCGAGATAGTATCAAGACCAGCAACCTCTGGTCTACATAGCTTCACCCTCGCATGCTTGTACAAACATAATTATTGGTACATCCACCAATGGAAGGGGAAACGGCTGTCGGCGCGAAGGATGTTGGGGCACCCGTAGCGACAAGGGGTGGTGTGGGGTCTTGGCGGGGGCCTTGCGCTTGTCGCCGTTGGGGTCACGCGAGAACCGGGAAGCGAGAGCGACAAGCGCAAGGCCCCCGCAACCCATCCACCCCTCTCCTTGTCGCTACGGGTGGGGAGGAATCTTCTCTCTCCTCAGCATATATGCCAGATGCCTCAATAATTATATCCTTACAAATCGGTTTGCACACGTAAAAAAGGCGCATTCCTCAAACGAGAGCAAATAATTACTCACTCTTGACTGGCAGAACCACCTCTTCAATACCTGCTGATGCTATGCTCACAATACACTCTCATTCCGTAGTGGAGCGATTTATCGCGTGGGGGGCTACCTGAGAGGAGTTTGCCTCCACGCGATAAATCGCTCCACTACGAAATACTTTCTCGGTTTTGGTGGTGAAAAATCATTATCGCGGGGCGCTTGTTTTGTAATAGGAGGATTGTGGGTAATGAAGGTTTTGCGCAGAATGATTGGGAATTCTGTTATTTCAATGGTTGGTCAAATCATTACATGGGTATCGACGCTGACACTTATGATCTGCTACGGGCGTTTTTTGGGTGATGTCAAATTCGGCGAACTATATACCGCCCTGACGTTCGCGCTCCTGATTGGCTTCCCCATCGATGCAGGCTTTACGCAACAGGTGATTCGGGCGGTGGCGCAAGACCCGCTACAGGCGCGGCGCTATCTCTCCAACACTCTGCTCATCAAACTGCTGTGCTGGCCCATCGTCTACGCGCTCATCCTTCTGCTCTCCTGGCTGCTGGGCTATTCCGTCGAGGTGCGCATTCTGATGGCGATCTGTGGCCTGAGCCTGCTGAGCAGCGCTGTCGGCAACACGTTCTCCTCGCTCCACTACGCCTTTGAACGCACCATTTTTCCCGTCGTCGGCTCTATCCTGGAGAAAGGCATCTCGGCTGCGATTGGCTGGTATGTTCTCAAGCAAGGGGCCGGTGTGCAGGTGATGGCGCTGGTGCTGCTGGCTGGCTCATGCATCAACACACTCTGGCAGGGCATCAGCCTCTATCGACGCCTCGGCTTCACAATCGCTATTGATAAAGAGTTGATCCGTCACATTCTGCGAACCTGCGTGCCGTTCCTTATCTATGGAGTGCTGGGCATCATCTATTACCGCATTGATGCGATTATGCTCTCTCTCATGACGAGTGTGGCGGTGGTTGGCTGGTATGGTGCAGGCTATCGCCTCTTCGATACGCTCACCTTTCTTTCTGGTATTATCATGACCGTTACCTATCCCGTGCTTATCAAACTCGCGAGCGGCTCTGACGATGGCCTGAAGATCGGTATTGAAAAGACGATGAACACCATCCTCTTTTGCAGCCTGCCCATTGCCGCGTTCCTGTTCTTCGCCGCATCCTACATTGTCGGATATCTCTATCACAGCCGCGAATTTGTGCAAACTGTCCCCGCCTTGCAAGGGCTGGCTCCCGGACTGGTCTTTCTCTATGTCAACGCGCTGCTCTCCAACACCATCGCAACCCTGAAAAAAGAGAAGAAGATCCCCTTTATTGCACTGATCGCGCTGATCTTCAACTTCGGGCTGAACCTGCTCCTGATCCCGCTCTATCGACATGTGGGGGCTGCCATCCTGACCTCGCTTACCGAACTGCTGATCGTCTGCCTGCAACTTACATTTATCCCTCGCCATCTTCTGCCATTCCGCAGCCTGATTGTTGGCCTCAAGGCGCTTGTGGCCTGTGGCGCGATGGGGGGTGCCATCTGGCTGATCAATAAATCAAATGTGCTGCTCCAATTGCCCATCACTCCCTCTCTGAATGTCTTTGTCGTGCTGGCAGTTGCGATCAGCGTGTATCTGGCGACTGCGCTGCTGCTGCGTACCATCCCGCGCGACGATATTCTCGCTTTCTACAATGCCCTGCGCCGCAAAACAGGGAGCACCGTTGAGCAGCCAGCCATTAAGGACGAAAAAGTTTATGGATAAAGCAACCACGCGCTCTATCGCTTTCGTGACACAGTTTAACCCACAGGACATTCATACCTGGTCCTGGGCTGGCACGTTCTCCCATATGGCCCGAGCGCTAGAGAAATACAGCGGCGAAGTCTCCTGGATCAGCCCGGCTCCCTGCAAAGAACAGGTCATTGCGCGCTCCATCCATCGGAGCGCACGCCTCTTGCTGCACCGACGCTATGCCTATCATAACTGCCTGCTTGTTGCAAAGCGGCACGCTCATATGATAGCTGCACAGTTGGCCAAACGTCGTTTCGATCTGATCGTCGCGCCGGTAGCGGCAACTGAGATCGCTTTTCTTGAGACCAGAATACCGATCATCCTGGTTGAAGACGCCACCTATGGTCAGTTAATTAACTATAACGCGGAATATACTCATCTGTTAGAGTGCTCAAAACGCGAATTGCATATTATCGAACAACATGCGCTTCAGAAGGCCAGCGCCATCATCTCCTCTTCATCGTGGGCCGCGCAATCCGCCATTGATGACTATCAGGCTGATGCGCGCAAAGTTCATGTCGTGCCGTTCGGTGCCAACTTCGAGACGCCACCAGATGCGGAAATGATTCGGCAGAGACAACGCTCAGGGCGGTGCAGGCTCCTTTTCGTGGGCGCGAACTGGCAGCAGAAAGGCGGGGATATCGCCTTTGAAACGCTGCTCAGGCTCGAACAACTGGGCATCGAAGCTGAATTGATTATTTGTGGCTGCGTTCCTCCACCATCGTTCTCTCATTCACGTATGCGCATCATCCCTTTTCTCGACAAGCAGAAACCAGCGGAGCGCAAGGAATTGGAGCATCTCTATATGCAAGCCGATTTCGCGCTACTGCCAACGCGCAACGAGTGTTTCAGCATCGCTCTGTGCGAGGCCACTGCCTATGGCCTGCCAGTTATCACGACTCGCACCGGCGGTCTGAGCGAGCTGGTAACTGATGGCAAAAATGGTCTCCTGCTCCCCTACGATGCGCGAGGCGATGCCTACGCTGCGCAGATCGCTGAACTCTATCGGGATGAGCAACGCTACCACTCATTCGTCAGAGCAAGCCGGACCGCATTTGAAAAGCGGCTCAACTGGAATGCCTGGGGCTGCTCTGTCAAGAATATTATTGATATGAGTTTTAGACAAATGACTCAGTAAAAGATCAGATGCAGATCATTGCTCATTGGTGCATTCGGAAATTATAAGAGCACAAGAAATGTTGGGTCTCCCGTAGCGACAAGGGGTGGTTCGGGGTCTTGGTGGGGGCCTTGCGCTTATCGCTCTCGCCACATCGTTTGTCTGTTTCCCGATCCCAGCGACCCAACGGCGACAAGCGCAAGGCCCCCACAGCCCCTCCATACCGCCCCTTGTCGCTACGGGTGATGGGAGATTTTTCCACTCCCCTTCTTTTTCTTTATTTTGATTATCATAATCGATATTGTTGAATAAGCGATTTAAGCGCATAATATTGCGGTTTGGGCTGGCTTGTTCGGTAGTCGAACATATCGTGATAGACGGTGGCGCTGGCTGCATCGAACTGGCAGGCGAAGGTTGCCCCGCTCTGAATGAGAGCTAGCAGCGCCTCAACCGTAAATCTGGTCATAAACTCGGCATCATCGCCATAGGGCGCGGTCGGACTACCAGGATCGAAATTCCATTCCGTCACCCCGACCGGTAGCTCCTTCCCCAGCGTTGCCTTCACCCACGCCCGCACGGTCAGCACCTTTTCCGCCACCTCGTCAGCTTTGCTCAGACAGACATCCTCTGTGTCGTGCCAGCAAGGATACCAGTGAAAGCTCACCGCATCCGGTAGCACGTGTGATTGCTTCACCCCCACAAGAAAATCTTTCAGGTAGTTATCCACACCCACCACAGGCCCAATAAACCTCGCTTCGGGATTGATCTGGCGCAACAGGGGAATAACGCGGTTCCATTGCTTGAGATACTCCGCAATCCCAATGCCAGCCGCATCAGGCTCGTTGCCAAGCTCATACAACAGGCAGCGCTTCCCAGCATAACGCACAACGTGGCTGGCAAAATCGGTATTCAGCGGGTTCGCCAGCACGCCCAGGCAACTCATGCCGCTGTTCTCGATGGTTTTGAGCCGCTGCTCGATCTCCCCATCGGTGGTGGGATGATTATCGGCGAGACTTCTATCGAAGAAGAACGTGCGCATAAGCGAAAAATGCGCATCCTTCAACGCTTGCTGAATGCCTGGATTTGTCTGCACGTTATTGTGATACCACTCCTGCGTATCATTGGTGCCAAAAACAAACGATGAGACGCCTTGCTTCCAGATCTGTTGTCCAGGCAACAACTCGCCGGGCCGTGCGGCTGGTGGCTGCGCCCTGTTTATCGTGCTCGCGCTGGATGGTATTATGCTCGAAAGGCTGACAACGCTTATAACCAGCACAATAAACAGGATGCAGGCTCGTAGCATACGCTGATAAGCACCGGATGATGGTAGATGCAAAGCCATCTCCTTCCAACACTTCGCGCAGATTTTTCAATGATCCTCGCCATGCTTATTTATAGCATATTCCAGTCGGAAAACGGTAAAGAATGAGGTTGTGAACAGGTTAAGATAGTCGCGACTCCTGATGGTGATATCTTCACTGGCATCAATACGCCACATCGACCTCTCTCCCTTATCTTTATTATCTGGATGAAGATTTAGCTTCACTAGTGCTGGCAAAATAAGGTCGAGAGAGGCATACCGCTATGAACGCGAAGAAACAGGGCGCGTCGGGCGCAGTCATCATCGGGAGCGACTTCCGCGCGCTGGGGGTTGTCCGCAGCCTGGGACGACATGGGATACCATGTGTGATTGTTGATAATATCCATCGCGCCGCCTGGTTTTCGCGCTACGTCGTGCAGCGCTACAAATGGCACGGTGCAATGGATACGTCGCTTTTCTTGCGTTATCTCGTTACCATCGCCAAAGAGCAGCAATTAGAGCGATGGCTGCTTATTCCCACGACCGACGATGTTGTGGAGCTTGTCGCGCGCAACACGCAGCAACTCGCCCAGCTCTATCAGCTCGTTACGCCCGCCTGGGAGATCGTCTGCTGGGCCAACGATAAGCGCCTGACATATCAGATGGCGCAAGAACTGGGCGTGGCCTGCCCTGAGACGTGGTATCCCGCCAGCGAAGAGCAACTGCGCACCCTGCCGATTACCTTTCCTGCCATCATCAAATCGGCCATCTCCATCCACCTGCACCGTGCGCTGCAACTCAAAGCCCTGCCAGCCCACAATTACGAGGAGCTACTCTCACAGTATCGCATCGCCGCAAAGCTTATCAAAGCAGACGAGATTCTCGTGCAGGAGATGATTCCAGGCGACGGACGCACACAATATTCGGTAGGAGCGTTCTGCAAAGAGGGTCGCCTGCTGCTGGCGATGACGGCCCGGCGCACTCGCCAGTATCCCATCGACTACGGCCTGAACAGTTGCTTCGTCGAAGCGCTGGAGGTGCCGCAACTTTTCGAGCCAACCAGCAAGCTCTTACGCTATATGCGGCTCTCTGGTATGGTTGAGGTCGAATTTAAGTATGACCAGCGCGACGGACAATACAGGTTGCTTGATATCAACGCACGCCCCTGGGGCTGGCATTCGCTCTGCCGCAATTGTGGCCTGGACTTCCCCTATATTCAATACTGTGACGCTCAGGGCCAGCCGCCACGCCACGTTGTCCCGCGCTACGGACCACATTGGGTTCGGCTCCTCACCGACATTCCAGCCGGACTCCAGGAGGTGCGAGCAGGCATTACGACGCCCGGCGCGTATCTGCGCTCGCTGCTCGACTCTACTACGTTCTCGGTCTTCGATTGGCGTGATCCACTGCCCACGCTGGGCGATATTACAGCCATCGGCCTCTCTCGCTCGCTCAAAGCCTTGAAAGGAGGCCGCACCCATGCTTAAAGAGATGCTCCCACCCTCTCGCCTTCATCCCATTATAGAGCAGCAAGCACAGGAAGTCTTCTATTATAAACAGAGCTGGCTCGATCTTTTAACGAAACTCTATGGTTATCCGCTCGTGCCACTGACCACAACCAATGCGGCGGGACAGATTACTGGCATGCTCCCTCTGTATCACATCCAGAGTCCACTGACCGGGCGGCGCTACGTCTCTCTCCCCTTTTCCGACCATTGCCCGTTGCTGGCGGTCGATGCAACCGACGCGCATACCCTGCTCGATCAGGCGCTTGATCTTGCCCAAAAAGCGCGCTATCTTGAGCTACGCGGCGGCTGCAACAATCTGCTGGCCGGGCGCACGGATCTGGTCGAGAGCAACCTCTATGCGCGCTGGCTGCTGCCGCTGCATAGCGATGCCCACAACGTCTGGACGGGCCTGCACAAGCCTGTTCAGCGCCAGATCAAGAAGGCTCAAAAGCTGGGCGTGCAGGTGCGAATCGCGCAAGATCGTGCAGAAATGGAACACTATTATCGCCTGCATCTACTCACGCGCATGAAACATGGCATGCCTGCACAACCGCAACGCTTCTTTTTCGCCCTCTGGGATGCTTTCGCCGCCGATGAAACTATGCAACTATTGCTTGCTGAGTACGAAGGGACAATTATTGCTGGTATGATCCTGCTCACAACCGGTTCCACTGTTAAATATGCCTATGGTGCATCAAACGAGCAGTATTTGCATCTGGCTCCGAACAATTTGCTGCTCTGGACCGCCATCACTCAGAGTTGCGCACGTGGATATCACACACTCGATCTTGGGCGCACTGCCCGCGACAATCACGGCCTGATGGAGTTCAAACGGCGCTGGGGAGCGAGCGAAGAGCGGTTGCCATACTACTACTATCCCACCAACGACGGCTTGACGGCCACATCGGAGCAGAGCAGAAAATTTCGCTTGCTGACCACTACCTGGAAACAACTCCCTGCCTGGATTGCCGGACCGCTAGGAGGCGTGCTCTATAAACATCTCGGCTGAAAACCACTTATGATGGCCATCGCCCCTGCCATATCCGGTTGCTCCTCGTTTCCGATTTTGGTTATGAAAAATCATTATCGGGAAACGACGAAAGACATTACAGAGTTTGAAAGGAAATTTTCATTTATCGGGCAAATCGACGAAATAGTCGAGTAAGAGGCGATGAGGGAAGCTGTAGCCACCACCGACACGGCGCAGCAAAATACGAGCCGTGGCCTCCTCCAGAAACCGGGGAGCGTCCCAGGGGAACAGGTGGGAACGGGCGAGCAGCAGGCGAATGATATAGTGGCGCAAGGTCGCCAGGCCACCGCTTACAGCCCACACAAGCAGCCCACCACTCACGCCTAAAGGCCACACAGCACTCAATCCGTCGGTTAGCGCATACCCTAGCATCGAGCTAAGCGCCGTACTACCGGGATTATAGGTTTGCCAATAGATCAGCGCGACGTTCCATGCACTATTCAGCCCACCATACAATGCAGTGTCCAGTATGGTGCTCAGCGGCAACAATGCGACCAGTGTGGCAATGACTATGATCATAATGATCCCACAACTGATGAGTCCCATGATGAGGCTATTGCGCAACGAACGGTATATCCCTTGATTAGGAAGCTGGCGGGAGCGGTCCTCGATCCGTGAACGCTCGATCCCCTGAAACAGCCCCAGGAGTATCCAATAGATCAGTCCGGTGCTCAGTGCCGTAGGCAGTCCATTGGTCAATCCGAGACTCAGCCCGTTGCTCAGATCAAAGACCAGCTTGTTGTCAGGCCCAACGCCCAGGATCTCGCTTAGCCCGGTAGCCAGCCCGATGACGGTAATGATACAGGCAAGCAAGAGAGCCTGCATCCCATGTTTGAGGGAGAGCAGACTTCTCACCAGACTCTCCCCAGTCCATTGAAGATGTTCGGTCAGGCGAATCCCTGCGGTTTGCTCTTGCAGGGCCAGACTGAGGAGCAGTCCTATAAGCCCAAAGCTCCATCCAACGCTCAACCCATAGCCCAGCCCATAGCTCAGTCCGATACTCAGCCCATTGCCCAGTCCAGAACTCAACCCGGCATCCAGCCCATAGTCCAGTCCATAACTTAGCCCGAATCCTGCTCCTACAAGAGTTGCTATGAGCAAAACACGCCGCCCATGCACTGTTTGAAGGAGGTTGATAGGGCGTTTCCATGACCAGGCCGCTTCATGTAGAGGTGAGGCGTGCTTAAATGGGGACAATGGAAGCCAGACGCTCAGCAGGAAACCACTCAGTCCAAACGTCACTCCATAGCTACAACCATCACGTAGCCAATCACTGAGGGTGTATTGCGGACTCAGCCACGCTCCCCAACTGAGTCCAGACAGCAACCCTGTGATGATGCCGATTGCCAAACATCTACCAAAACGGCGTCTGCTGTTCTGACGAGGAGAGATTTGTGTCTGGGGGAGAGAAACACCTGTTTCCGTGTCAACTGTGCTCAACAGTCCTCCCAGAAGCCCTCCTATGATGGCATATTCTATGGCTTCTGGAACCGGCAATACTGTAGGTTTGGCTAAGAGGAAGACTGCCGCCCCTGCACAGATGCCTAGCAAGATGCCTGGGAGCCGGACAGCTAACCAGACATAGCGGCGATATTGCCTGAGAGGGAGCCAATCAGGTTGCAGGTGCTCCAGATAGAAGATCGTCTGGTCATGTTTATGCATCTGCCGAGCCAACCAGCGCAGCCAGCAGGCGAGATCAAGGGGAGAGGAATGCGCCAGCGTTCCCTTCCGCTGCACCATGCGCTGGACATAGGTGGCGAAGATTTGCCGCTGTTGCTCTGATAAGGAGTCCATGATTGGCAGGTCGTCCACGGTTTTCCCCTGGAAGGAGAGGATCAAGATCGAGAGCATCAGGGGTGTGGTAACAACTTCTTGCAGGACAGGATTCGCTCGGAGAGCTGTGCGCAATGTTGCCACCGATTCGCCACACTCTATGAGATAGGCATCGACCTGCTCTGTGGAGAGTGGTTGGACCACCACTGCGCTATGCAGGGCTAGTGGGGTATTGGCAACTGCCGCTTCGTATTCCGCTTTTCGGCTGGCAACGACCAGAGGATGTAGATGCTCATGATGATAGGCATTGATGGCAGCGATACAGGCCGTGCGGGACTCCTCCTCCATCTCATCGAGGCCATCGAGCAGTGGCAGCAGATGCTCTTGCTGCACCCAGTGTCTTGAGAGAGGCAGCGCAATATCATAGAGGAGGGCCACCTGTTCGCCGAGCCACTGTTGGAGGGGTTGGCGCTTCCTTGCCCAGGAGGAAAGGGGAATAATGACAGGCAACAACTGACTCTGGTCTTGCTCTGCTGTCCCAACGAGATCGAGAGCCAGTTCCAACAATAGGGTAGATTTGCCGGAGCCTGCCGCTCCGAGCAGCAAGAGTTCGTGCCCGGCATCGTCGTAGAGGTGCCTCAAAGGTGTATGAGGAGGCAAGAGATGCAAGGGCTGGCGATCAGTTTCGTAGAACAACTGGACTGGAGGGAGAACAGCATCGGGATCTCCCTCCAATTCCAGGGTCATGCGTACAGCTCCATGCAGCGATCCCGAGAGCAGGTCACGATAACGTGTGTGCAACCGCTCCAGGAACCGACGACGATTCTGGTCCTCTTTGGATGGCGGAGCGGCGTAGACATTAATTGTCGCCGTTGCCCCACCGGTTGCTTGAGCGATATAACTGCCGTGTGCCTCTTGAGAGACCCTCGGTTTCTCATTCATCGCGCATGCCGTTTTCTTTAGCTGTCGGTTTGGGAGGCGCTGATGGTGGTGGGGTTCCTATATGGACGGAGGCGCTGCTTCCCCGATCTGCCTGGGCGATGTAGTTGCCGGTTGCCGTCTGGTGGTGCCCTGTATGTTCCGGCAATGATTGGAGCACCTGTTGTATCGTCCGGGCTCCTGCCAGCAATTCGTTGTCCTGGTCGGCCTTCACCGCAGCCACCTCTTCGGCGAGCAGCGCCTTCCGGGCATCTGAGGCGGGTTTGGCCTCCACCTGTTCCACTGCTTGCACCACCTCGCTCTCTTTCCCAAACTTCTTGACAAGAAGGGCTTTGAGCTTCCCGTAGGCATCGGTGAGAGCGGTTTTGCTCAAGTCCGTCAGTCCCCCTATAGCTCCAGCAGAGACGGCAGCCACAATTGTCGCAGTAATCGGGTCCATCGTACTCTCCTCTCTTACAAATCATCTTAAAGAAGAAAATATGACTACAACGGTAAAGGCTGATTTTGTGTTTCTGAAGAGTGAACGGTCAATCAGGTTCTTTTTTGTGTGTCTCTCATCATTCTTAGAATCATGAGCAGAGCAGCATTATGTCCCATCAAACTTCCTGCTCTGCTCCACTTTTTAGTGAGCATGGCACACCAGAGATTCAATCGTTTTTCCTCATTCTTATAATAATAGAAAGCAATTCTTTGCTGTAAGATCTATTTTCAGAAGCTACTATGCATATATACATCATAAGGAGATATTGATGAAGCATTCAAATACGCGATGGATACTGGCCTTTAACGCATCATGTGGAACGTGTCGCACGATTTCTGAGCGAGTTGCGCAGGCATGCGACGGTAAGCTGGAAGTGCTGCCATTGACCAATGCACAGGTAGAGCGGTGGCGAGAACAGGCGCTGGGACCGCAAGCTCCCCAGATGCCCACGTTGCTCAGAATTGCAGACTACGATACCGATGTGCAGGCATGGACGGGGCCGGCAATGGGGCTGATGCTTGTGCGACGGCTCGGCCTGCAATCAACAACGCGGGTATTGGCGGCATTGGAGCGCTTGCGACGTGGCGAGGAAGAGCGCTCAACAACAGGAACCATCGGACGTGGACAGTTTCTCCGGCTCTGTGCTGGTGGCGCGGTGGCGGCAAGCATGATTTTGATCGGCAAGACGCCAGCCTTCGCAGCAGGAGAGAACCAGGCGTGGTCCGAGGCGCAGGCATGGGTTGCCGCCAACAGCGATCAGCTTCCCAAAACTTATGACGAATTGATCGCTCATCCGCTGGTCTATCGCAAGGCCATCTATAACGCCTCAACTCCCAGCGTACGCGGTCAGTTCTGGCAGGAGCAGTTGCAGCGCTATCGTGCCGCCCATCCGAACCTCTCGGCAAAGCAGGAAGCGGTTCTCAACCATTTTCTAGAGCTGGCGCGCACCAATTTTGCCACGTTGAGCAAAGCCGACGAACAGGCCGCGACAGACGCGTTTGGCAAGAGCGAGGCCCACGCCGTCTTTGCCACGCTTGGCCCGGAGTCAACCACATCATCGCTCAAGCCTGCCGATCAAGCCTGCAACTGCACAGTGGGCCACGACTGGTGCTCTGATTCCCATTGTCACCTGACCAACTGTGCGATTGTGAGTGGTTGCGGTGCTCTGTGGCAATATAATTGCAACGGGTTGTGCTGGTAGTACTCTGTCAAGCTTCATCCGCAAATGGAGCGGCAGCCGAAAATGGCAGGGGCGATGGCTGGTCCTCGCCCTGGGTGCCATCACGCCGCCTATGGAGCTGGGCGAGGACCAGCCATCGCCCCTGCCATTTTCGATCCAGGTTTTCCACATTTTTATGTATTTATGCAATAGGCGCAAGCCACACTCCTCCCAACCTTGCTTTCTGTGATATACCTCATAGCAACCATCAACCAGAGTGTTGTACAGTACACACAAAAAAGAAGGGATTTGTCATCAAGCCTCCAGCTTGGATGCAAAGAGGGGTTGTCGCATGGATCAGCAAGAACTACTCTCACAGATCACTCCCACCAACATGCTCGGTCGTTATCGCATTTTGCGGCGACTGGGTCGTGGCGGCATGGGCGAGGTCTGGCTCTGTGAGGATCAGCGCCTCGATCGCCAGGTAGCCGTCAAGACGCTCCCTGCCCAGAATCAGCAAGATCATACGTTCATCCAGCGCTTCGAGCGTGAGGCCAAAGCCGCCGCCGCTCTCAATCATCCTCATATCCTTCCTGTACACGACTACGGCAAGCAACCATTGGCAAACGAGAGGATTATTACCTATATCGTCATGCCCTATATTCAAGGTGGCTCTCTTTCCGAGCGTATCGCTTTTTATACACGTCAACGCCGCTTGATGCCATATCAGGAAGCGCTCAATTTTCTGTCTCAGGCCGCCAGCGCTATCGACTACGCGCACAAACAGCGTCTCATTCACCGTGATATCAAGCCCGATAACATGCTCTTACGCGACGAGAACTGGCTCCTGCTGGCCGACTTTGGCATCGCCCGCATGCTCACAGGCACAGAATCTCTGACTACTGCTGGTAATGGCATTGGCACTCCTGAATTTATGGCCCCTGAGCAGGCACGTGGACAGGCACATATCACCAGCGACAACTATAGTCTGGCTGTTGTCGCCTATCTGCTCTTCACAGGACGCTTACCGTTCCAGGGGGAATCGGCCATCGCCATCTCGATCCAGCACCTGATTGAGGAACCTCCACCTCCACGCCAGTTCAATCCCTCCCTTTCACCCGCCACCGAACAATTGCTTTTACAAAGCCTCGCAAAAGACCCGGCGGAGCGCCCAGCTCTCGCCAGCGATTTCGTCACACAGCTCGAACGCTCCCTTCACGATGCGGCCTACCAACCAACTGCTTTGCCAACCATCAGAGATCTGCCTGCTCTAGCCTTTCAGGAGAGCGTACCTCTGCTGCAACAGGAACAATCTGAGGATGAACAACATCCCCGCCATTTACGATTGTCGCGCCGTCAGTTGCTAGCTACCAGCGCTATAACAGCAACAGCGGTAGCTGGAGGAGCATTAGGGACATGGGGCATCATGCAGAGACCTTCCTCGCCTGCGCGCATACAATTGCCTGCACAGCCAAACAGCTCGGCACGGCCACGCTCCACCGGCAAAGATAAGCCCGTGTTGGTGCTGACAGGACACAGCAAGGCCGCTTATTCCCTGGTCTGGTCGCAAGATGCCAACTATCTCGTTTCGGCAGGCAGCGATAATCAGGTTTTGTTCTGGAATCTATCTCGCCTACGCCAGCAACCAGATAGACCCTCGCTGACTCCACTCTACGATCACCAGCTTCGTTGCAACCAACCATATAACGCAGCAACGCTCTTTATGGCCTCTTCACCGGATAGAACCAGACTGGCGATTGCCAATTTACAGATCACCGATACCGACACGCAGATTACGCTCTGCACACCCGACTTCAACAATATCACGCCGATTCCTTTACGTGTACGTGACACTGCGTCCGACTATGGCCCGGATATAGATGGAATGGCCTGGGTAGATGATCAACATCTGGTCTTTGCCCATATGAAATCCGCGCCGGATTCAAAGGGCTCCAGTTTCTATCAACTCTACCTCATAAATACGCAACAAACACTATACCAGTTGCTCGACACAACACAGCCCTACGATCCTGACGTGCAGACCTTTACTTCTGTTCTGTCCTCGTTTCGCACGGGGTCTCTGGCTGTCATTCATAAGCAGAGCATCGTTGTTGGGCAGATCAATACTTCCGGCCAACCAGCCTGGCACAAACACTCTACCATCGACCTTTCTCAATTCGCCCGAGACAAGGATCACAGCGCAATTAATATGGTGGATTGGAGTGCAGATGGTCGTTATCTCGTTGTCCTTGTTCCTTTCTCTTCTGCAACCAACACCCAACAGCTTCTCTACATCCCCTGGCAGGAAGTCAACCCGGTGCAGTATCAGCTCAAAGTTCCTGATTATGCCACAGATCGGGTGATTGCCATGTTTTCCCACATCGCCTGTAATCCTGCCGATCTTTCACCAGGAGTCGCGGCTGGTACTACTAACGGCGATATTTATCTGTGGGATTTTAGAGAACATTCATCTTTCGCAAGCAAGCTGGACAATGGAGGCATCACCGGAGCTGTTACCAGCCTGGCCTGGTCTCCTGACGGGCATTGGCTGGCGGCAGGTTTCGAGGATAGCAATACCAGTATTCTCGTATGGAAAATATCGTGAGGCAAAAAGTGATGTTAACTGCTCAAGGAGTCGATTGGCAAGGAAAAATGCTGGGGCGTTACCGCCTGAAACGCTTGCTGGGACGGGGCGGCATGGGAGAGGTCTGGCAGGCCGAGGATACGGAGCTTGATCGCCAGATCGCCATCAAGCTTCTGACGCCAGTACTGCGACATGAAAAAGAGTATCTAGACGCTTTCGCAGCAGAGGCACGCCTGGCCGCAGCCCTGGAACATCCACATATCTTGCCAGTTCATGATTTTGGAGAGTTCTCGTCCGGCGATGACGTGATTACCTACCTGATCTCGCCATTGGTCGATGGCGGCTCGTTACGCGATCATCTGAAGAAAAGGAAAGAAATACTTCCTGTCACAGTGGCCCTCAATTACTTGCGCCAGGCGGCTGAGGCCATTGACTACGCACATAGCAAGCATATCCTGCACCGCGATATCAAACCGGGCAATATGCTCTTACAGGAAAACTGGCTCTTTCTCTCCGACTTCGGCCTCGCCAAACTGCTTACAACTCATACCTATCGCAGTCGCACGCATGCCGGAGCAGGAACGCCGGGATATATAGCACCAGAGCAAATTCGCGGCAGAGCTGAGCCAGCCAGCGACCTCTACAGTCTGGCTGTGGTGGCTTACCAGTTGTTGACAGGCCATCTCCCTTTTCTTGATGATGACCCCTTTGGCGTCTTCCTCAAGCACCTGAATGAAACGCCACCCCCACCAAGACAGTACAATCCCTCGTTACCCGAAGCGATGGAACAAACCATCTTGCAAGGATTGGCAAAACTGCCTGCTGAACGCCATTCCTCCTGCCTTGCTTTTGTGAGTGAACTGGAGCACAACTGGCAGGCACATGGTCAGGCTTTGGACCCTGAAACAACCTTGATTGCTCCCTGGAACAAACGAGTACTCGCCAACCTGCCTACCCAACAGATGGATAACACCGCTTCCGAGCAGTCGAGCCAGACGATTACCCCTATTACGGTTTCCGATGAGGTCACATACATCCAGCATCCCTCCTCGACAACTCCAACAGGCATTGAAAATAAAAAGGAAGAACGCCAGGAAGCGACAACGCAAAAAATTGTCGGACGACGTGGCTTCCTGGCCGGCGGAGCGGCTGCCGCTCTCTTTCTAGCCGGAGGCGGCCTCGCGGCCTCCACACTGTATCAATTGGCACAGAAGCCTGGACCGAAAAAGATGAGTACTGGTGTGCCCGTGCTTAAACTCACAGGCCACACGGAAGAGGTGTATAATGTGCGCTGGAATCCACAGGGGCGCTATCTGGCCTCCTGTGGGGTTGATGCCAATGTATTGATCTGGGATATCGATAACCTCATCCCCTCTTCCACAAAGCAGATACGTACAGCCTCGCAACCGTCAACTCTGTGGAAACCGGATACAAAATATGAGAGCAGTTACCTGATAGACTGGTCTCCAGACGGCCATACGCTAGCAATGGTGAGTGATAAAGATACATGGGGTGGGACCAATACAGCAATAGAAACGGTAGATATTTTTGCGCCGCATCCCAGACCAGACTGGTATCTCGGCAACAAGATGCTCCCAATCACGATTAATACTATAATCCAATGCCTGGCATGGTCTCCCAAAGGGGATCTCATTGCCACCTCACACACTAACAGCAGTATTAATCCCAGTGAGGTCAAAGTCATTCTCTGGCATGCCCATCAGCCAACACAACAGGTCACGATTCTCAACGATGCAACAACACGTCCGCAAGATGCCTACTATCCTTATATGCGTTCCCTCTGCTGGTCTGCTGATGGTGCCTGGGTGATTGGAGTAGATACAGTATTCAAGGTCCATCTCTGGAACGTCGCCGTACCTACCCAGCCCCAGTCCTTTACGTTGCCGAATCGTTTAACAGCCTATCCACAGGCAAAGATCTTTCGTTTTTCTATCGCCGCTTCTCCAGCGAATTCTACTCGCATTGCAGTCAGCGATGGTGATGTCGCAGTCATCTATGATATTCAGCAGAAGAAAAATTTGCGTCTTCTAGGCAGCGATGATCCCGAAGCCCGTCAGGCACTTGCCGGGCCAGGCACATCTCAGTATTATTCCCAGGTAAACCCGCTTGTATGGTCGCCTGATGGACGCTATCTGGCGGGCAGCTATCTAAGCGCTAAAAAAATTTTCATCTGGGACCTGCAAAATTCTAACCCCAGGATGAAGGATGGGGTGCAGATGCCCGATTTTGTCTTCGGCCAAAAAAACGGCCACAGCGATCTCATCATGGATCTTTCCTGGTCTCCCGATGGTCGCTATCTGGCCTCATCCTCGTTCGACTCGACGGTGATTATCTGGCAGGTAGATGCTGCATAAAACGTCTCTGTCGTAGTGGAGCGATGCATCGCGTTGGTGGCAGTTTGTGATGTGCTCACAACGCGATACATCGCTCCACTATGACATTGCCGGATTTAAAAGTTAACGTGCATTATCGATCAACTACGACAGGAGATTCTCACGCCTTGAGAGAGCCAACCAGATGAAACAGCCGCTCTCGTTCGCTGGTCTCGGAAGTCACGGGAACGAGTTGCAACATCAGCTCATCAAGACCTTGCTCAACAAGCTCCTGGATGCGCTGGCGCACGGTACTTTCATCGCCACTGATGACCAGCGCTCGCGCCAATGCATCTAACGCTTTCTCATCGCCTTCCACTGCCTCAGCAAAACCAGCCCGGACAAATGCGCGCGCATATCCACTCACCCTGGCGTACACTTGCACTCTCTGACGCACCGCAGCCAGGACCGCAGCTTCATCTGTACTCATCGCTACCATTAGATGCGCAACCAGCGGAGGCACGGGGCGTGAACGGATCTCAGCTCCTACTTGTAGCGCTGGCCTGGCCTGGTTGAGCAGATAGGGAACCGGGCACATCCAGGAAAGCGCACCATCGGCGATCTCTCCGGCTTGCTGGAATGCCTTCGCGCCTAATGCTGCGACAAGCAGAGGGATCTGAACACTCTGTGAGGCGGTAATGACTGCGTCGAAATTGCCCATCCGAACGGCGCCCCTTGTCTGGAAAAACGTGCCGTGAAAGTCTGCGCTGCTTTCCCACAACGAGCCGCGTAAGATCTGCACGTATTCTTTTTGATATGACAGGGGCGCAGAAACTTCCAGACCATACCAACCCTCAAGGCTCTCACGGGCACCAGGCCCGATCCCCAACCGCAGGCGTCCTGGAGCTAGCGCATGGATCACGAGCGCCTGCTGCGCCATCAGCAGTGGGTGGCGCAGATAAGTCACAGTAATAGCCGTCCCGAGCCTGATATGCCTAGTCTGTGCAGCGGCAGTAGCAAAGAGCGTCAGTGTATCGGGAGAACCAGAACCTGCGCCTCCCGCCGTCATCCAGACCTGTTGGACGCCCGCCAGTTCCGCTGCACGGAACTGGCTAAGGCTGTCTACGGGGTCCGAGCCTTCGATACAGACTCCGACCCGATCACGCAAAGAGCGCTGTGTAAGAGCATTTGGGTGATCCTGTGGTGGCATCATCTGTTTTCTCCTTCCTTATCTTGTTGGGGCAACGTGCAAATGCTCGCTCTGAGCAATCAACGCTTCGGAAACTTCCCAGAGGCGGCGGCGAATAGCAACATCATAGGAGCGTTTGGAAGAGGGCGTCTCTTTGCCCTGTTTGCTCTGGGAGAAGTACTTCCCGCTCACTCCTATGAGGTCAGGAGCAGTTGCCACGTAGAGGGTAGTCTGCGTCCCTTTCTCGACATCGATACCACCAAAGAAGTAGCATATTTCCCCGATAAGATGCACAATACCTCTGGTGCCGCTGTTAAAGTTAGAAACCACCATACCGGGATGGAGTGCGTTGACTGTGACGCCTGTATCCTTGAGCTGGTCGGCCAGTTCGTAGGTAAAGTAGATCTGCGCCAGTTTGGATTGGCCATAAGCTTTCACGACGCTGTATCTTCTTGTCCCTTGCAAGTCAGCAAAATCGATCTTCCCCTGGGTATGAGCATAAGAGCTGACATTCACAATGCGTGCAGGCGCGCTGGCCTTGAGTACATCTATCAGCAATGTGGTGAGTAGGAATTGACCCAGGTAATTCGTCGCGAAATTGAACTCCAGTCCTTCCGAGGTAACTTTGTGCTCGCTATTCGCTCCCCCGACATTGTTGACCAGCACATGAAGCCGGGTATATTTCTGTTTGAACTCACTGGCTACGCGGCGTACCTGCGCAAGCTCTGAAAGGTCTGCGACGAGCA
Organism: Reticulibacter mediterranei; assembly: GCF_016587455.1. Taxonomy (NCBI): domain Bacteria; kingdom Bacillati; phylum Chloroflexota; class Ktedonobacteria; order Ktedonobacterales; family Reticulibacteraceae; genus Reticulibacter; species Reticulibacter mediterranei. Next base: position 470,494 of record NZ_BNJK01000002.1, read on the forward strand.
TATCAACCTGATCGTTCGAGCTTTCCTTTTTGATCTTCTCCTGTGCTGCTTCTCCCTTTGTATAATCGCGGCAGATCATTACCACGATCGCGCCCATCCTGGCAAGTTCTCTGGCTGTAACGTAGCCAATCCCTGAACTGCTGCCCGTCACCAGGCAGACTTTTCCCTGCATGCTCTTATTATCTATTGCCATCATCCGTATCTCCTCGTCTCCAAATGTTTTGAAACTCCTCGCGCGGGCCGGTTTCCTCTTCAAAGGCTCTTGCCTCTTTTCATGTCCCGAGTGTAAACTATAGAGCCATGTCTATAGTCAAGGCATTTTTGGAGGAGTTTTATATGCTCATCAAAGAATTGGAAAAAAAGACAGGTTTGACGCGTCATACTATTCGTTTTTATGAGAAGCAGGGTTTCCTTGAGAGCAGCTCTTTCCGGCGCGAGGCAAATAATTATCGGAATTATTCTGAAGAGGCGGTTGTGTATCTCAAGATGCTCAAAGCAGGGCAAGCGGCAGGGTTTACGCTGACGGAGCTGAAAGAACTTATCAACGCAGACGAGGCAAATGAACTTCCTCTCCAAAAGAAGGTTGAGCTTATTCGCCAAAAGATAAAGGATATCGATAGAAAAAAAGCAGAATTAGATCAGATTCAGACCCATCTCACCCAGATGTTGGCACAGAAGTTGAAGTTGATCGAGGCTGAAGAAAACGGAACTCCTTATGCTGATACCTGCGCCCGCATCATTCCTGAACGTCGTTGACACAAAATAACCCGCCGCAAGCTACGCGGCGGTTCCCGATCATAGTTATGCAAATTCATTATTGCTCGACTACTACTCTGTCGAGCTTCATTCGTTGGTGCATCCAGAACATCCTCTGGGGTGGGACCGTATATGGTAGGGGCGATGGCTGGTCCTCGCCCGGCTTCACCACACCAAGGGGGAAACGGGCGAGGACCAGCCATCGCCCCTACCATATACGGGGAAACCACGCGATGAAAGTTGACAAAGTACTACAACAGAGGGGCAACTTCACGGTTTTCGGCACCATGCCCGCGCCATAATCATTGCAGCACAGAACGTCTCCTGATAAGTATTCTGCTGATACTGCTGGCAGAGATCTATCACCTCCTGACGGCTCGTGGCAACGCCCATCTTGACGAAGAAATCGGCCATAAAATGATAAGCAAGCAGTAAATTTTTCGTCCCGGCAACATAGAAATCTCTGCCATAGGTCGTATTCAAAATGTGCGCGCTCAATCCGATCTGCTCGCCTCCATTATCGCGCAAGAGCGGGTCAAGCTGATGAATGATGCCGAGGTTGCGCCCATCGACCGAAAAGCCCAGGCCAGCCCGATGAAACGAGCGCACCGCCATATCTGCCAAACGCTCTCCGGCAGCGCTATTGCTGGTTGACCATTCCGGCTCGGCAAGCACCAGATAGCCTCCAGGTTTCAACACACGCAACGCCTCCCGCACAATCTGCGGCCAGACCTCGCGGCGCAAAAAACCTGCCATAAAGCGGGCGTTGACCAGATCGAACGATGCGTCAGGGAAATTCCAGGGCAGCGTGGTAATATCAACCACCCGAAACTCTACGCGCTTCTCTAAATGCTGCACGCGAGCCTGTGCCTGCGCATAAGCAATCATTGTATTGCTGATATCCACCCCAATCGCTTTTATTTCTGGAAAAGCGTATAATACTTCCTGTACCCATCCTCCGGGACCGCAACCGAGATCGAGCAGCAGCCCATCTTGCTTAAACGAGGAGGCAACAGGTTCCGGGAGTAATCCACCCAGGGCGCGGGTCATAAGGGTATCTTGATCGAGCAGGCGAGCCATCTCAGCGGCGCTCTCCGTGTCGATAACATAGCTATTTTCCGAGTCCATCCCGATTCCTTCCAGCGTAAATAATATTCCTGGGAAACAAAGAGAGGAGAAGGTTCCCACCACACGTAGCGACAAGGGGCCGGGGGATGGGGACGCGGGGGCCTTGCGCTTGTCGCTCTCGCCTGTTTGTTTCCTGGTCTTCAATAACCCGACATGAGCGACAAGCGCAAGGCCCCCACCAAGACCCCCAACAACCCCTTGTCGCTACGTGTGACTCAACATCCTTTGCCACCCCACGCTTCTCCTCCAATTGCTGGACGCACTGATTATCCTCTAACCTCTAGAGTAGCATAGACACGGAAAAGAAACAAGAGAGCAGTAAAAAGGTCAGATGGGCTGCTCAAACGGCCCATCTGACCTTTAACAATTGAGGGTCTATTGAATATTAAGTGCTACAAGCCGAACCATTAAGGGTAAAGGAGGTTGGACTCGGGTTGCTGCCGGTCCATGAGCCATTGAAGCCGGGCGAGACCGTTCCTCCTGACGGGACAGAACCGTTATAACTGGCATTCTTGATCGTTACCGTGCTGCCCGATTGCGTGAAGACCCCATTCCAGCCCTGCGTCACGCTCTGGCCGCTAGCGGGGAAGGTAAAGACGAGACTCCAGTTACTCAGGGCAGCCGAGCCGGTGTTTGTAATGGTGATATTCGCCGAGAAGCCGCCGGGCCACTGGTTCGACACCACATAGCTCACCTTACAGGTCGCGGGCGTTGTCGTAGCTGTCGCGGTATTCGTAGCAGTTGCCGTTGCTGTTGGCGTCGTGGCCGTCGCTGTCGGTGTGGTGGCTGTTGCTGTTGGCGTCGTGGTGCTATTGAACAGCATATCGACATCAGCGTTAGCCATCGCGATATCGGCCTCTGCCCAGAAACGATGGTAGTTGAACGTCGGGGCCGCACCACCGTTCAGGTAGCTCTGCACCTTCGAGAAGGCCGAATCTTGTTGATATTTCGGTCGCTCGGTCAGGAAGGTTGTGGACGAGTTCAGCGTGGCTCCCTGCGCGTTCGTGCCGGTCCAGCCGGAGGGGATCGAGACCGAGTCGTTAAACTGGTTGTAGTCGCTACGGATCTCAGGGCTGGAGATGCCCAGGCTATCGGTATATTTATTTGCCATACGATCCAGCAATTCCTGGGCCAGCGTTCGCGACGCAGTATCGCCCGATTTCGCCGAATAGTAGAGCAGCGTTTTGGCAAGAGCTGCCGAGATACCGACATCGGTTGTGGTATCAACGACCGTCACGTGCAGATTGGTATTGTTCGCCGAGGTTGTGCTGGCGGTCCAGTTAACGGAAGGCTGCCCACTCCAATTGAGCGTGGAGGGGATGGCATAGGTGCCGTCTGAGTTCAATTTCGTGACGGACTTTGCCCAGGCGATCCACTTGTCGAGTAGCGCTTTGGCAGTGGTGTTGCCGGTCTCGTAGTAATATTCGGCGAAGCGCTCCATCGCCCACGCCTGGAAGCCGAACCAGTTGTTGCTGGGGGGATCATGATATTCTGGTTGCCAGTCGTAAGCCATGCCATAGAACGTCGGATCACCAGCCGGGACCGCTCCATAATGGCCGTCCCAACCATTGACCGCGCCACCTGCAATCGCGCCCTCTGAGGATTGGAGCCACTGGAAGAACTGCAACTGCCGCTGCAAGCTTGTTGCCCAGTCGGTCGCACCGGTCGCTGATTTCGGCTTGAGCGCGGATACATTGCTCAACGCCCAGGCTGCCAGCGGATTCTGATAGCCCTGATGAGCATAACTGGAACCAATGCGGAATCCCCAGGGCGAGGAAGTATCCGCAGAGCCGCCCCAGGCGTAGTACCAGTCAAGCAGGTAGGTTGAACTATTTTTGCCGGACCCCGCAGGGCAACTCGTGCTGGCACAACCAAGCTGTTTGAAGTATTTATCGTATTCTGAATAGCGCAGATAGTCGCCCATCTTGGCGGCGTTGGCAACTGTTGAAGAAACCGAACTGGCTTTACCCTGCGCATTTGCCCAGGTGTAGGCCCAGAAAGCTGCCTGTACCGCGCGTGCATCCGCATCGGGCGCGTCGGTATAGCGCCACTGTTTGGCGTAGCTCTCGCCGCTTGCGGGCTTGTTAAAGAGGCTCAAGAAGCCGTTGCCGTCGCTGCCGCCCCATTTGAAAGTCTCGCATTCGGGCTGCACAACCGTTTTCCAGACCGACTCGGAGGGGCCGCGCTGATACGAATTGATATACGATGGCTTCGTTGTACCGTCGCCACAATGTCCGTATCCATACCAGTTATCGGTATCGATCAACCAGTGCATCCCGTAAATATCAGGGGTGCCATAGGTCGATTGTAGCTCGCTTGCCAGCGGATCTTGCCCGGCAGTGACGCTCTTGTCAAGCTGCACGGGATAATCGCTGAGATTATCAGATTCGGGAGCGTACTCAGCTGGAGAACTGGGGTTATAGCCCGAATTTGTGGGCTGATCGGCATGCGATGGGATGATATACTTCTCCATCGTGGCCCAGGCGTCGTTAAAGGGCTGCCAGTTTCCCGTCACCTGCCCATAGGTAGCCTCCAACCAGAGCCAGTAGCTAAAAGCTTCAGAGGTCGTCTCGTGCCCATAATCAGGAGCCTCGACGATCAGCGTCTCAACCGAATGATACGGGATACCCTGTGGGCTGAAATAGCCATTCGCGGGATCTTTAATCTTGTTATAGAGATCGAGGAAGCGCTGCGTATACGTGCTGGTAGCGTTCGCGACATGAGGCTTCGTCGGGGCCGCCATTGCACGCTGGTTGCCCAGAAACGTAATAGTCACCAATATCGTGAGCGTGACTATAAGCAGTGTGGATCGTGCGATCCTTACGGTCATCCTTAACCTGCCTTTCAAACTCAATCAAAATGTGTTGAGGGATTTGTCTTACAATAGCTCTTCACCAGCAAGGACTACCTGTCGTGCGTATGTCCTGCTATTTACACTCCTTTCACTTCTGACTGGTAAAGAGATGTAGACCAGTTCCACCATACAGCAAGACAGGTTTCTCAGATAACAGCCCTGTCAACTCCCTCGCACTTTCAGGTTCCTTCCCGCATACGAGAAAGTTTAGACATCCCTGTCCCCCTCACGCCGCATCTGGTGGAACTGGTTCTAGTAGTGTATATACAATGAGGGAAGATCTAATGTCAACTGAAAATGTTTTCTGACTAAAAACTGGCGAAACGCTTTATAAGATATTTCAATGGATGTGTCACCATTTAATCTGATGGTGCGTGTCCTCTTGAAAAGAGCACAAGGTGAGAAGCAGGTTACGAGCAGCAGTTAGTCAGAAGCAGGCAAGGAGTTCTTTGCTGTTCTTGCGCCTCTTCTTGTGAGCATCAAGCAGTTGACGAGAAAGGAATATCATGAAAGTCATACATGCATGGCCGAAGGAGGTAGATGGTGCCTAAGGCGGTCAGGTTTGATCGATATGGTGGGATCGACGTTTTGCAGGTTGTGGAGGTAGAGCGGCCCACACCGGGTTCTGGGCAGGTGCTGGTTCAGGTCAAGGCAGCTGGCATCAATCCGGGGGAAGCGGCTATTCGCCAGGGGATCATGGCGCAGCGCTGGCCCGCGACGTTCCCTTCCGGGCAAGGCAGCGACCTTGCGGGCATTGTCGCCGAGATTGGCGAGGGAGTGGAAACCTTCACTGTTGGCGAGGAGGTTATCGGCTTTACGAACAACCGGGCTAGCCAGGCCGAGTTCGTCGTCGTAGATGCAACTCATCTCATCTATCGCCCTCCTGGCGTGTCCTGGGAAACTGCCGGAGCATTGTTTGTGGCCGGGACAACGGCGTATGCAGCGGTTCGCGCTGTCTCGCTCAGAGAAGGGGAGACCGTCGCTATCTCAGGGGCCGCCGGTGGGGTTGGTTCGATTGCCGTTCAGTTGGCACGCCACAGGGGGGCAAAGGTGATTGGCCTGGCGAGCGCAGACCATCACCAATGGCTCTCCGATCATGGCGTGATCCCGTTGGCCTATGGTGAGGGAGTGTCAGAGCGCATGCGGGATGTTGCTGGCGGGAGTCTTGATGCCTTCATCGACACGTTCGGGGCTGACTATGTTGACCGTGCGCTCGCGCTCGCCGTCAGGCCAGAACGCATCAATACCATCATCAACTTTGAGGCGATCGAGAAGTACGGCGTCAAGTCCGAAGGAAATGCCAACGGCGCGAGCGCTGCCGTGCTCGCCGAGCTTGCCAGGCTTATCGACAGGGGAGACCTCGAAATCCCAATTGCCCATGTCTATCCCCTGGCCTCGGTGCAGGCAGCCTATCGCGAGCTGGAACAGCGCCACGCTCTCGGCAAGATCGTGCTCGCGCCCTGAGTGCCGATAGGGAGGCAAGCGTATGCTGCCTCCCTGTTCGTTAATTCTTCTGAGCGATCTGATGAAGCGAGCCAGCAACAAAGCGGTGAACGATTTTGTCGCGTGGAAAGACTTCGACGAGCATATGGAGATATTCGATGAAGCGCTGGGTGAGCATCACCGAGCCGATGCTCTGGATGGCGCTGGCGGCCTGTTCAGCGGTCTCGATGCTCATATCGCGTTCCTGTTGATAGGCATATGCTCTCGCCAGTGGCAACAACGTTAATATGCGGCGAGAAACCCACTGCTGGGGAAGGCGCGCGAGAGAGCGTTCCAGGTGAGAGATCGCGGGCGTATATTGCCGATTGAGCAGCATGCAATCCCCCACCAGTTGATGCCAGCGTGCCAGATCAAACTCTTCGTTCGGCCCCAGATTATCGAGAAGGCGCACCGAGTCATCAAGCCTGGCACGAGCCACCGTTTGCTCTCCCAAAATCGAGGCGTTGTAGGCCCAATCCGCGCAGAGATGGGCGCGCAGACGTTGATAATCTTGCTCCTCCTGGCCCTCCAACAGGTGCAGAGCAGCTTCAATATACTGGACTGCTTCAGCTGGTCGATTGCTGGAATTCGCAGCGATGGCCTGCCAGTTTAAGCTTTGTGTCTCATTCCAGAGGTCTGCGCCCTCCTGTGCGGCCCGGAACGCTCTTTTATGCGTCTGCAACGCGACATCGTAGAAGCCCTGGAAAAACGATGCCGACCCGATCAGGTTGGTGATGGCGGCATAGAAGCTCTGGTAGTCAGCTGGATAAAGAAATACTCGCGTTTGTTCCAGAAGATGTAGCAGTCCCTGACCCACGAGAAATACTTGTGTCGGACTGGCCGTGTGGAAAAATTGCCAGCACTGCGCAATGCTTGCTCCCAGCGCCTCTTTTACCTGATGACGCTCCGTTGCCGAAATACGCCTGCCGTCGGGTAAAACCAGTGTGTCCATCCGCGAGAGCATCCCCAGCAACAACGTTTGCTGCAAGCGAACAGGTAGAGATTGTATACCCTGCAATGCGATTCGTAACGAGTCGAGGACGGCATCAAGCGTCCAATGTGCATCCAGCAATGCGTCAAGGCTGTTCGCTGCAAACTCCGACTCTGGTTGGTCCGGTTGGGTAGAAATTTGCCCGATATCTTCCAGGGGTTGCGTAACAGGCAGTTCTTCCCCATCATCTGAAGAGGAAGCACCGGTGAAAACGCATTCTGTCAGAGGGGGCTGTTCGACGGTGGCGTATGACCCTATATGCTGCAAAAGGCCCAACGCCTGGGGTGTCATGTTAAAATACGCACAGAGTCTTCGACGAGATTCAGCGTTAATTGGATAGTTATGCTCAGCACGCCACACCGTTGAGGCTCCAACCTTAGCCTTCTCCGCCAAGCCCTCTATCGTCAGGTTGTGCTGGCAACGAGCGGTGCGCAATGGATGCGCGTCTCCCCTTTTCATATGACATCCTGATGAATCACAGTATTCAAAAAAATTACACAAGACACAGGCAAGGCACCTTTGCAATCTGCCTGCTCTGCTAGTGTACAGGAAAAGGGCAATGAAACACAATGGCACTTAGTGAACATTTACTAAACACTTGGCGAACAGACAAGCACAAGCGCGCCTACCACGTTTTATAGTCCTCGGTCAAACCTCATTCGTTGAGGCATCCACAACATCCTGGAGAGTGGGATCGAATATGGCAGAGGCGATGCCGCTCGCTTTGTTGAGTTGAATCACCAATTCCACACACAATTGTATCGCCTGGCCAGGCGTCCACGGCTGCTAACGATGATTGAGGATTTACGCAATGCCTCCAGCGCTTACCTCCATCTCTCCGCAACAGCATCTCTTCCCAGAGATATCCAGAGTGCCGACAGAGAACATCGCGAGATTCTTGCAGCCTGTCAGACCAACTCTTCGACTCTCGCAGCCAGTACTATGCGTCATCATCTTCAACAGACCGTCAAACAAGTGATGAGTGTGCTTGAGAGCACATAAGCATGCCAGTTGCATGAAAGAATGAGCAAGAAAATACAAGACAAGCATAGAAAAACTCATTAGAATAGTTCATGTGTAGGGGGAGAACGTGTGTGTGTACCCCTAAAACCCCTGCTCCTACGAGACTTTGCGCACAGCAAGTGGTGGTTGAAATGCCGGTTTCTGCCCCCCATTGGCCTGAGCGCAAAGCATCTTCTCCATATCGCATATATAATAAAAGGAGATAATTGCTACATCGGCTGTTCGCTGGTGTATTTTATTATCTCATCAAATTATTTGGAGAAGAAGATCGTGCAGATTGAAGCAAAATTAGAAGAGCTTGGCTTGAAATTGCCTCGACCAATTCAAGCGCCAGAGGGAGTACGGCTGCCTTTTGCGTTCGTGCGCGTGCATGGCAATCGCGCCTACATCTCCGGCCATAGCCCATCAAACCCGGATGGCTCTGTTGCCGGACCGTTTGGCAAGGTTGGGGCTGAGGTTTCAGTTGAAGAGGGCTATCAGGCGGCGCAATCAGTGGGATTGGCGATTCTGGCAAGTTTGAAACAGGAATTGGGCGACCTGGACCGTGTGGTGGCCTGGCTACGCGTGTTTGGCATGGTCAACGCGACCCCGGACTTCACCAATCACCCCAGCGTTATCAACGGCTTTTCCGACCTGATCCTCAAGCTGTATGGCTCTGAGGCTGGTCAGCATGCGCGCTCGGCGGTCGGCATGGCCTCTTTGCCGTTTAATATCCCTGTTGAAATTGAGGCGGAAGTGGAGATACGTCCGGCTTCCTGAGCGGAACGACCTATCCCTAGCGGCAGGTGCATGCAAGATCGTGACATGTTATACTGGAAAAATTGAATTGCATGCCGCAACTAATGGGGTACACTTCCTATGTATATAGATCAAGATCTTGTCTTGCGTCCTTTACGCAAAAAAGAGATTGCCCTGCTGCCGCCCGGGGCCAGGCCCGGAGATCATCGCACTCGCTTCTATCTCCAGGAGGGAGGCATAGCCCTCTACCTGATCGCCTGGCTTGGCACTACTGCTGTCGGCCAACTGTTGCTCACCTGGGAGGGCGAAACACGCGAACCGATGGGATCACAGCTGGTGCGCTGTCCGCATCTTTCGGATTTCAATGTGCTGCCCGAGTATCGCTCTCAAGGCATCGGAACGCGTATGCTCGATCATATAGAGCAACTGGCGCAAGAGAAGGGCTATCAGCAGATAGGGCTGGGCGTTGGCCTGGACAATTCACGTGCCCGTGCGTTATACGAGCGTCGAGGCTATCGCGATTCAGGACTGGGCGAATATATGGATTCGTGGGCGTGGATCGATGAGCAGGGCCAGGAGTTCCTCGTCATAGATCGCTGCCTCTATCTCGTCAAACATCTTGCCGAGTGAAATCTCATCTGAAAAATTTATAAATATCTCACGTTTAATATGATGGGAGCCCTAGAATATCTAGTCGCTCAACATACAGGCAACGTGTGTTCTTTCACTCATTTATCCATTATAGATGAAGCTTTCCCTTCAAAATCGGAAACGTCTTTCGTAGTGGATTTGTTTTAAAAACCCATATATAATAAGAATACCGATAAAACGAGATAATGCTCTCAGAAAGTTAGAAAATATATGATGTATTATCGTGTGGCAGGGAAGATGGTGGAATCATCACCCTGGCGATGGAGATCAACGAAGCTCGAATCCCTGCATGCCGTTCTCGGTGTGCTGAACCTCTACAGAGCAACGCGTAAAGATGCTCTCCGCGTCTTCTATAGCTCAAATAGAGAAATGCTTGATACAATGCTGGAACGTGAGAACCAAGGACAAGCCTCAAACTCTATTGGCGCAAATGAGCTAGGACACAAAGAGATCAATTCCATCAATATGCGCCGTTTAGAGATGGAGGTAGGGACAGGTGGTGATCGTGATGTCCTGTATGTATTCGACCTGTCAATCTCGCTACGACAAAAACTGGCGTGGATGCAGCTAATGAACAGGGTGCGCGCTGGTGAACTTGTCTCGTAGCCTCTCGACAGGCCTGACCAAATAGGCTACAATGCGGGCATGCTCAACGGTTTAGCAGGCCTTTAAGACGTGTAATAGAGAGAGAAAGAGATTAACAGCGCGTGCTACTCGAACTTGCCATCGGCGATGCTTACGGGGCCGGCTTTGAATACGTGGATAGCGCCCTCATTCGCAAGCACAACGACCTCAGTCGCTACGTCAGACATCCCCGCCACAATATTCATCGCGGCGCATACACTGACGATACCCAGATGACCCTGGCAATCGCCGAAGCCATCGTTTCAGGTGAACCCTGGACTTCGGCGATGCTGGCACAGCGGTTTGTCGAGGCGTTTCAGCGCGACCCGCGCGAGGGCTATGCTGGCGGTTTTTATCGCTTCTTGCAACAGGTACGCGACGGCGAACAATTTCTGCAAGAGATCAGGCCGGACAGCGACAAGAGCGGTGCCGCCATGCGTGCCGCGCCGATTGGCATCTATCCCACGCCTCAACAGGTAATCGAGCGCTGCACCATCCAGGCGGCGCTAACCCACAATACACGCGATGGCATCGATGCCGCAATTGCCGCCGCGTTGATGACGCACTACTTCCTCTACCATCTTGGCCCCAAAAAAGCACTCGGCACCTTTCTAGAAGAGCAGGTTGGCGGGCACAACTGGTCTACCCCCTGGAGTGGCAAAGTTGGCTCCAAGGGCTGGATGAGCGTGCGAGCGGCGATCACAGCTCTTATCAACAGCGAGAGCATGAGCGAACTGCTCAAAGCGTGCATTGACTTCTCCGGCGATGTCGATACGGTCGCCACCATCGCGCTTGCCGCCGGTTCCTGTAGCTCCGAACTGGCTCAGGATCTCCCCACCCACCTCATCGAAAAGCTAGAAAACGGCTCCTACGGTCGAGATTATATTCGAGAGTTGGATGAGCGGTTGCTGGCTCTTCGCGTGTGATATAATAGATGAGGTGAAATCTCAGATAAGGTAGGCCAACATTCATGCAGATAGATAGCCAGCCACAACAAACAGAAATCCTTCATTCCAGTGAAACGCTTGGTTGGAGAGGAATAGTTGTCGAACAACACTATCTCCCAGCGGGAGAACACGCCTTCCCCCGTTCATCTTCTCACTTGATTTGTCTGCATCAGGGAGCATCTATCCTTGTCGAACATACTCACAACAAGCAGTCTTTTGCCGATATCATGGGTCACGGATACGTACAGATTGTCCCTGCTGGCACAGAAAGCACCTGGCGACATGACGAAGGCGTTCAGTTGCTCCATCTCTATCTGGCTCCAACATTGCTCCAGCAGGTAGCGGGAGATCACCATCAACAGCATGTCGAGCTTCTTACCCACTTTCAACCCCAGGATCGCCGGATTGAGCATATTAGTTCCGCTTTGCTGATGGAGGTTCTTGAGGGAGGAAGCACGGGTCGTCTCTACGTAGAGGGTCTGGTGACAGCCTTGGCGGCCCACCTGATCCATACCTACACAAATACTCCTCGTCCTCTTCCTCAGCAAAACAAGCAATTGCCTGCATTCCTCTTTCGGCGCATTACCTCTCTAATTGAAGAGCGCCTTGCCGAGAATATGAGCCTTATCGAACTGGCCTCTGAAGTGGGCATGAGTCCATCACACTTCGCAAGCCTGTTTCGCAAGACAACTGGTCTCTCTCCACACCACTATATTGTGCAACGTCGGCTAGAACGCGCCCGACATTTACTTACATCAACGAAACTCTCTATCGGTGAAATTGCCACAACGGTAGGGTTTTACGATCAAAGCCATCTGGTTCGCCAGATGCGGAGCGTTATGGGAGTCACCCCAACCTATATTCGAGAACATCTCTCTTGAGTTTGCACACGGCATCCGTACCTTGAGAAATCGTCTGCTTCCCCTACACGCGCGCGAGATAGAGTTTGTGTTGCAGCACCTCTTCGCTCAGGCTACCATCGTGCGCAACGCGTACGAGAAACATCGTTGAAATATCCAAAATTTCAGCCGAACATCCAAGACCAGCTCCTCCCTTTTCCAGTACACTCTTTATGAGCAATGAAGCCCATAATAGAAGTACTTACACTCCTTTCACGCTTGATGCGAAGAGCAAGACACTACAAAAATTACAAGTAAATATCTCTTCATTTGAAAAGGGAAATAAGCATGCAAAACCAACCTTACGTGTTTATTGATTCAATCACTGACATTGAAAGGAAAACGATAGAAATGTTCTATCGGGCTTTTAGCGATAAAAACCCTGATCTCCTGAATGATGCAGTGGCACCAGATTGGAAGGATATTCCTCTGGCCCCAGGCCAGGGTCCAGGCCCGGATGGGTTCAAACCGATGCTCAGAACTTTTATCGCGGCATTTCCAGACATCAAGATCACCATCAAAGAAATGATCGGCGCACCAGGACATGCGGGTGTCAGAGCCGAAATAACCGGCACGCATCAAGGAGAATGGTTTGGCATCGCACCGACCGGGAAGATGATTTCAGTGGCGATTCACGAATTACACCATCTGCAAGACGGGAAAATCACCCATACATGGCACCTCGAAGATTGGTTCGGAATGTTGAATCAGGTTGGCGCATGGCCCTCAAAATAAAGGAGAACTTACATGAAAGCTGCACGACTGCATACTTACAGTGATCTCAGCAATATTAAGATTGAAAGCGTTGTAAAGCCAGAACCGGGGCCGAACGAGGTACTCATTCGCGTCGTTTCCGCAAGCATCAATCCACTCGACATCAAACTGGTCACAGGGAGCTTACATGGCTTTTTCCCTTTATCCTTTCCCTACACACTGGGAACGGATTTGGCGGGGATTGTCGAACAATCTGGCCCTCTTGCAGCACGGTGGCGTCCCGGCGACAAGGTGATTGCCCGTGCCGACCCCCGACAAGGTGGCGCATTTGCTGAATATGTCGTAGTTCCGGCAACCCATATCACATCCGCACCGACCTGTCTGACGCTAGAGGAAGGTTCCGCTCTCCCCACCGTAGCTGGAGTTGCCTGGCAGGCTCTTTTTGACGTGGCAAATCTAAAGAGCGGACAAACTATCCTCATTCATGCAGGTGCCGGTGGCGTGGGGAGCCTTGCTATCCAACTGGCACGAATCGCTGACACACGCGTTATTGCCACAGCCTCATCATCCCACATCAATCTCGTCCGGCAACTAGGGGCCGATGATGTCATCGACTACAAGGTGGAAGATTTTTCAGACAGGCTTCGGGATGTCGATGTCGTTCTGGATACAGTTGGCGGAGACACTCAGCAAAAGTCCTTTACCGTGCTTCATTCTGGTGGCTTTCTCGCAAGCGTCATTTCGCCACCAGATGAAGCTCTCGCAAAAGCCCATAAGGTCACAGCCAGCTTCGTTTTCCACGAAACAGATAGCACGCGGCTGAATTTAATTGCGGGCTTGTGTGATGCAGGCTCGCTTCAGGCCGTCATAGACCGGAAGTTTCCTCTTGCAGAAACACGCGCGGCGATGTCCTACCTGATGGAAGGGCATGCGAGGGGAAAAGTGCTGCTCGTTCCCTAACTGGTGGAATCAAAGTCTCATAGATGGAGAGACGCGGCATAATTATAGATGCTCAATGGGAGATGGTTTTGCATCTCCCATTGAGCATCTATAATTATTTTCGCCTCAATTAACATTTGTTACCGCAAACGCTCGCTCAATAAACCAGCGATGCTCCTCGCGCCACCTCTTTTCAACAACAGCATCGCCGGCCCATTCAGCGAGGCGCAAGGCTGGCTTGAGCGCGGCGTAGAGATCCCAATAGGGGAGCAGCGTGATATCAATATCGTTTTTGGCGAGATAGCATTGGGTGAAGCGCTGCATGGCATCCCGACCAAAGGCCCAGAGGGTCTCTAGCCTGCTGTTGGCAAGATCGCCGAGCGGGTCGCCAAACCGTGAGTCCTCCCAATCGATGACGCCAGCAAGTCGCCCATCTCGCCATAGGATGTTGCCGGGCCAGAAATCTCCATGCAGCAGCACCGATTTATTGCGCTGTGGCAACGGACCAGCCGCCTCCAACACATCCCGAATACGTCCTTCGTCTAATGAGTCGTCGAGTCGGGCCGGGCTCGTCCCCAGCTTATCAGCGTATATCTTTTCCTGCTGTGGTAAGAAAGAAAAATTCTGCTGCGAACCGTCCAGTTCGTGAATCCGCGCTAGTTGTGCCGCCAGTTGAGGGATCAGGTCAGGCACGGCATCGAGCGCAAAGACAGAAGCCCCCTCGATATATTCGATGACGATATATGGAATGGGGAAGATCTCGCAGGATTGATCGAGATAGTAGGGAGCAGGCACCAGCAATCCAGCGGAGTGCAGCCGATCTAATAACTTAAACTCATCTGCCGCAATCTGCGGATTTTGCGTACGGTCTCCCTCACCATGCTGACGTACCAGCAGCTTTTTCGTCTGACCATCGGCCTGCTCAATTTCAAGTGCTGTCACCTGTGCCGAAACACCTCCCTCCAGCTTCCACGCACGAACCAACACACTTTGAGGATCAAACTTCTGCACGATTTGCACAAACTTTGTCGCATCTTTTGCTGGTATCATTTAATAATTCCCTTAAGTGATATTATTATATTTAATTGTAGGGGCATGATAATTGGTGCATCCACGAACTCCTCCAGGTGAGGCCGAATATGGTAGGGGCGATGGCTTGTCCTGCCCTGCGTGCCACCATCGCGCCTGGGGAGATGGGCGAGGACAAGCCATCGCCCCTACCATATTCGGATGGCGCTCACCTGCCGGATGCACTAACTATCATACCCAACAAGTTATATTCGAGCATTTATTGCATTTGTTGCACCTCAACCCAGGCATCGTAGGTTGCTTGCCCGCCGGGGATGCCCGGCACGATGTCGTTGGCGACAAGCGGGATGATCTGGCTACTGCTGGTGACGCGGTTGATGCCGGACCAGCCATCACGCATCCAGACAACGCCCTGGACAACATCATCGGTGACGTGCGCCTTCGCCTCAAATTGTCCGCGCTCGTTGGCGATCACAATCGCGGCACCGTTCGCGATGTTCCGCTTTTGCGCGTCTCGCGGATGTATCCATAATAGCGGCTCTGTGTTGGCTTTGGCAAGCGTTGGGAGCGCCTGTCCCTCATCGAAGAAGGAATGGAAGGCAGTGAGCGTGCGCCCCTGACAGAAGCGAAGAGGGTATGCCTCGCCCTGCGGTGCCGTGTAGGATGGTAGCGGCGATAAACCGGCCTGATGCGCGCGTTCGCTCCAAAACTCGATCTTGCGCGATGGCGTCTGGAAGTTTCCTTTACGATATGCGACATGCGCGAGGCCGTTTTTCTGCCAGTAGCCGCCACGCTTGCGCAGTTCTGCGACGGTCAGAGGCTCGCCGGTCTCGGTCTTCTGGGTCGCGAGCAGAGCGTTGATATACGCCTCGTCGTCCTGCCAGGGGAAGAAGTTGGCAAGATCGAGCCGCTCGGCCAGGTCACGCAGAATGGTGCTGAGGGTGCGACACTCGCCCTCTGGCGTCAGTGCGCGCTCCATCAGATAAATGTGCGTGCCGGTCTGCTTCAAACCAATATCTTCCAACCATGCGGTTGCGGGCAAAACCAGATCAGCACTGCGCCGCGCCGACTCGTTCATAAAGAGGTCGTACGCAACGATCAGCTTCATCTTCGCCAGTCCACGCTCGATCTCATTGGCATCAGAAAACGACGAGAGAATGTTGCTGCCAAGCAAGAATAATACATCAATGCGACCGGCGCTGAATGCCTCACTGATGGCCGTCATATGGCTGGGGATGGCCGCCCCGCGTGGCAACTGCTCTGTGATATCTGACAGCACATTGGCATATCCGCTACTCTCAGGCGAGGCACCGTGACGCTGCCCCAGACCTCCACCTGCGACACCATATTGCCCGATTAGTGCAGGTAAACAGGAGATGGCACGGGCAGGCTCCCATCCATGCTGATGCTTGAACATCGAACTGCCGCCCAGCACGATCATTGCCGGGGTCTGCGTGGCATAGCGCCGTGTCAGATCACGAATGCGCTCTGCGTCAATACCAGTGATCTCAGAGGCCCATTCCGGCGTGTATTGCTGCACATGGTCGGCGAACTGCTCAAAGCCGAGCGTTTGCTGTTCAATAAATGCCTGATCGTGCAGCCCCTCTTGTAAGATGACGTGAGCCATCGCCAGCGCGAGTGCGGCATCGCTGCCCGGTTGCAGCAACAACACCTCATCAGCATGGCGCGATGCCTCGCTGCGGCGCGTGTCGATATGCACGATATACGCCCCATGCTTGCGGGCCTCGATCAGATGGGGAGCGAGATCGGGTTGACTTGCCAGGGTCGCGCCCCACAGCAGGATTGTGCGCGAGTTGGCCGCCATATCGTATTTCGTGCTGGTCTTCAACGCGCCCGTCAAGCCCAGTCCATAGCCGCCCATCGCCCAGCAGACAATCGCGGAGATCCACTGTTGATAGCCGCCAGTTGAGCCAAAGCGACTGATGAGATTGCTTCCAACGCCCGTTGTGCTGCCACCATGTCCGCGCCACAAACCAACGCGCTCCGGTTGCGTCTGCTTAATTGCGTCAACGATCATTGTATACGCGTCGTCCCACGAACACGGCTCCCAGCGGTTCTCGCCCCGCTCTCCCACACGACGGAGCGGATGCAGGAGGCGCTTGGGATTGGCAAAAATCTCCTGCGATGCTCGCCCTCGAATGCAGAGAAAGCCCCGACTGTCCGGGTTGTTCTGATCGCCCTTGAGCGACACCAGCCTGTTATCCTCGACTTCAACAGTCATACCGCATTGCGTAGGCGTACAATTCATGGGACACATGGTTGTAATCTGGCGCTTCACGATCATAGTTCTCCTTCATGCATGTCTCTGATTTCGCTATGAGTAGAGCATACCAGATGGAACGCGTCATCTCCAACAGCCAATAGACAGGTTAGCTTTGTGAAATGGCCCGTTCTGGCACCGTGCGAGCATCGTAGCGCTGCTGTGCGGCGACGATGGCGTCGATATTGGCTTCCGACCAGTGACGCAGCGCGGCAAGCTGTTTGCAGAGCGTTTTGCCCAGCGGCGTTAGCTCGTACTCGACGCGTGGCGGCACCTCAGCATAGACGGTTCGCAACACCAGCCCATCGCGTTCCAGGTTGCGCAGATTTTGCGTCAACATTTTCTGCGAAATGCCCCCGATCTGCTTTTGCAGCGCCACAAACCGCTGCGGCCCCTTTTCAAGCAGCCCGATAATTAGCGCGGTCCACTTATCAGCAATAAGATCAAGCACCTGCCGCGTCGGACAATCAGGGTCATACACGTCGTAGACAAAGAAGGTCTCCATTAGAAACTATCTCACTTTCAGGAAAGTATCCCACTTTCAAGTGCCTTCTTGCAAAATGAAAGTTACCCCCTTATAGTAACTATTAGAGATTGTCCTGTCAATCTTCTGTCGCAATAGTGAGCGACACCCGGATATGGCAGGGGCGATGGCTTGTCCTCGCCCGAGCACGCGCCACATGGCCTGTGGAGCCGGGCGAGGACAAGCCATCGCCCCTGCCATATCCGAACGACACCCACAGGTTTGCATGAACGTGCCAATAATTGGTCAAACACGAACCAACGGAGTCACAGAAATAAACAACAGGTTTAAATAATCGAAAGGAACCATTTCTATGTATGCTCTAACCGGTGCGAACGGCAATCTTGGCCGTCTCGCACTTCAACATTTGCTCACGCTCGTTCCAGCCGAGCAGATCATCGCAACAACACGCAATCCACAGGCACTAGAAGATTTTGCGGCAAAAGGTGTCGTTGTGCGGCGCGCGGATTTCTCCGATCCAACGACGTTGCGAGCGGCCTTCGCTGGAGCCACTCGCCTGCTCATCATCAGCACTGACGCAGTGGGGCAGCGCGTCGAGCAGCATCGAGCGGCTGTACAGGCGGCGGTGCAAGCAGGAGTGCAACATATCACCTACACCTCGGCCCCCGATGCCTCCACAGATGCGCCACACCCTGTGCAACAGGAGCATGCGCATACCGAAATTGCGCTGGCGGCCTCCGGTCTGGCGTGGACGGCGCTGCGCAACAACTATTATACCGAATTGTTGCCCGGTATTTTGCAAACATTGCAGGTCGGCAACGAACTGCTCGTGCCAGAGGGCCATGTCAAACCGGCCTGGATCACACGCGACGACTGCGCCCGCTCAGCAGCCTTTGTGCTGGCAGGCAAGAGCGATCTCACCGGCCCGCAAGATCTCACCGGCCCGGAGGCGCTCGGCTTCGCGGACCTTGCCCGGCGCTGGTCCCAGCTCTCAGGGCACACAATCACGCCCATCACCGAGTCTGACCAGGAGCTAACGGCCCGCCTGATCGCCAAAGGGCTTCCAGAGCAGGCAGCTACGGGCACGATTGGCTTGATCGCCTGGTTCACGCGCAACGGAGAGACTCGTGTAACGAATGTTGTCGAGCAGATCACCGGCACCAGAGCGGTCCCGGTCGATGCGCAACTCCGCACGCTCGCCTGAGATGGTCCTATGTGTGGAATGGTGAAGGGAGAGGATGTTGGGTCCCCGTAGCGACAAGGGGTGGTGTGGTGGGTTTTGGCGGGGGCCTTGCGCTTGTCGCCCTCCCCTTTATTTGCAGGCACACCGTGAGCGAGAGCGACAAGCGCAAGGCCCCCGCAACCCCTCCACACCACCCCTTGTCGCTACGGGGACCCAACATCCTCTCTCCCTTTACCGTCCTGCGTAGGCACTCACAACGCCTTTTCTGTCAGCATTGCCAGCAAGCGATCACGATCAGCATTGTTTCTCACAACAATCACTTTCTCTTTATACTTCTCAAGATACTTGTGTACAAACTCCGCTGTTGGAGGGATATCAAGCTCATATTGTTCAAGGCGCATAAGTAAAAGATCGGCAACGGGTGGTTCAATAGTAGCACCATGTTCTGCAAGATATGCACGCATGACATCGGCTCTTTCAGCGGTACATCTATTAACAATGTAGTCGTACGTATTTTTTAAGAAGCCATAGAGCAAACGAGTGGGATATGGATTGATTCTACGTACGCTCTTGATGATATGGCGGCGAACGATCCTCCATGCCGTCACGGGCCACGCGACCTCAAGCAATACGATGTAATCTGCCTGATAGAGCAACGGGTCCACCCAGACAAGATAGATACCTTCTGCAACCCATCCAGGCTGCTCTGCAATAGAAAAGGTTTCATCTAAATATGCTGCCCAGCCTGTTGTTCCATATTTCCACCCCAACTTATCCAGATCGTGGTGTGGCACATGAAAGCGGGCGGCAATACACTCTGCCAGCGTCGTTTTGCCACTGCCCGGTCCCCCAAGAATATGTATTTTGACCATTCTACTCTCATCCTTTGCATGTTTCTAACAATCATAAAAATCATTGATATGCCAGCAATGCATGCAAAAGAAGCTGTTGCTGCAAACAAACTGAAAGGTGAAAGGAATGGAATGGGAGCGTATCGCGAGGGCTACCGACCTGGAGGAGAAGTTGCCAACGCTATGCCATACTGTCGTCCCAGACAAAGCAGAGCTATCCTTCTAATTGAAGAGGGATAGATACAAAGTTCAGCGACAATGTTGCTTTTGCAGCATTTGTTCTGGCATACGTTAGCGCTGGTCGGGCATATTCTCTCCTGATTGAAGATATGTTGTGGTTATAAGTATAACATGAAGCCGAACAGAAAGTATAGAGGGATTGACGAAATAACGTAGTAATGTTCGATATGTTATAGTCTCATGATAAAAGATACCTCTAACCATCAAAGAAGGCACAATGAGGACACAGAGGATGTTGGGTCACACGTAGCGACAAGGGGCGGCTGGGGGATCTTGGTGGGGGCCTTGCGCTTGTCGCGCTCCCCAGGCCGTTTCATCGCTCCTGTCCCCCAGCGACAAGCGCAAGGCTACCGCATCCGCGCCTCACCTCCCTTTGTCGCTACGTGGGTGACCTTCTCCTCTCCCCTTGATCTCTCGGAAACACCCATTATTTCCCAACAGAAAGGCTCCATTTTCCCTCATCCCCTTGCCAGATACGCTCCCAGCAGACCGAAAAGCAGTACAGACATGCCGATATCCATAAGCACGACAGTACCGATATTGTTGAAGCGAATAGCGCTATGTTTCCTCACCTCTTTCAGACGAACAATGGCCGCGCCGCACCAGAAGACGATAGCGCCAATACCCGTCGCCAGCCAGAAGCTCCCGTGCAGCCAGAAACAGAGGATGCCCAGCACGCCAAAGGCCAGAGGCGCAATCCCTGGCTCCCTGTGGAAAGTGCCGCCTGTGAACGAGCCGAGCGAGCCAGCCAGCCTCCCGGAGACGCAATAATGTCCGACAAAGGCATACAGACCGGCGAGACCGACCTGCACCACCAGCAACGACTCTATCAGTGCATCCAGCCAGGGAAGGTGCCAGAGCAGCATTTCCACAGCCATCCTTGCCAGGGCAATCAGCCAGAATACCAGCATCAACATATGTTTTATCCTTCGCGCAGAAATCTTCTTTTTATTGCGAATATTTACTAGTTCAACAGCAAATTTTTTTGTTCCTGACAAGTATAAACGAAATCGGTATAATTATCAATATCCGCATGGAGAAATACACCATAGTCGCTGCTGTATTCAATGCGAGGGATCAGATGGATGCTATCCGAGTGCGCCGAGTTCCTCGCCGACATCTTCGGGACGCACCTTGCGAAAGTCTTCCGGGCTATCGAGGCGGTCGATATAGAGAATGCCATCGAGATGATCGATCTCGTGCTGAAGTGCCCAGGCAAACAGCCCCTCGGCCTCGATCTTCATCGGTTTGCCACGCACATCCTGCCCCTTGACAACCACCCTGTTCGCCCGACGAACGTTGACGCCATAATACCCGGGAATGCTCAGGCAGCCATCGACGCCGATCTGTTCGCCCTCCATCTTCACAATCTCCGGGTTTGCCATCGCCACCTTATGATGTTTGCCGGTCTTCCTGTCGTCACATTCTATAACAAATAAACGTATCAGTTGCGCGATTTGTGGCGCGGCTAGCCCGATTCCTTCGGCATCATGCAGCGTTTCAAACATATCGTTGACCAGTTTCACCAACGATGGCTCGAAGCGGTGAATCTTTTTCGCTTTCTGCCGGAGGATCGGATCTCCGATCATGATGATTTCTCGTACGGTCATAGCTTTCACCCCTGATTTTCAATAATGATTGCTCGTTCCTGGCGACGGTCAGGCCATCGCTATCGGCGTCTCTTCTCCGGCTGTCGGCTCCCAGACAAGCAGATCGTTCATCGTGACCGGCAGGAAGCGGCTAAAGTAGGAAAGGAGCCGGTCGAGCGTGGAATAATCGACGCGCTGGTTGCGTCCGGTATGCAAAGCCACCAGAACGCTGAGCGAGACGCCGCTCTCTTCAGCCAGGGCGCGCAGGCTCACGGCAGGCTGACCCTGTTTGGCGCGTTCGACATTGAGCCGGGCAAGCAAGATGCGCAGATGACAGGAGACGGGCATGGTTGTTCCCTCCCAGAGAACCTCTTTTTGCCAGCATCGCTGATTGTGACGATGCTGCTACACACGAACACTCTCAATAACATTACCAGAAGTGTTGCGGCATGTCAATACGATGCGCTCCCTTTCTACCACATCGCTGACCGGCCATTCAAAATCGATGCCCGTCTGCTCGCACCACCAGCGACCCCACGCATACATCTGTCTCATCAGCGGCCCCACCTGTTGTCCCAATTCAGTGAGCGCATATTCGCCCTTTGGTGCGCTTTTGCTGGCAGCTACGCGCCGCAGCACGCCCATCTGCTCTAACGCTCGCAATTGAATCGAAAGCATCTGACGACTGGCCCGGGGCAGCAGTCGTTGCAGGTCGCAGAAGCGCTTGTTGCCGCTGAGCAGGAGATACCAGACCCAGAAGCGCCAACGACCTCCCATACTCAGCGACCAATCAAACTCCATCCCGGTCTCGGCTCGATACCACGCGCTCCACTCGTGCATTTGTCGCAATAACGGCTCTATAGTGCGTGCAGGCTCGGTGAGGACATACTCAACTTTTGGAGAGCGCTGCGCATACACCCGCCGATGCAGCACACCGCTCTGCTCTAGTTCGCGCAATTGGATGGTGAGCATCTGCCGACTGGTTTCGGGAAGCAGACGTTGCAGCTCGCCAAAGCGTTTACTGCCGCTGAGCAGGTTATACCAGATCCAGGACTTCCCTCTGCCGCTAACGCCCACCCCACCGAGCGGGCAGGCATCGTATTTCTTCACACGGGGCATACGATCTCCTCCATTCATAGAACCGCTGTTTTTGTCAAATAAAATTGCGTACTTGTATCTGCCCCATCTCTCGGGTACATTCATTGTAGCAACGAGAACAGACTGTTACATATACGTTTAACCCTCCCGGTGGGGTACGGTTTTGGACGACAATCTGAGAAAATCGTTCGCGTTCGATACGATCTACAACTACCATTCTGAAAGGAGTACAGGTATGCATTCATTCGCACATCATCACCACGAGTCGGGAGAACTGACGGCTGGGAAGACGCGTGGGCTAATTATGAACTGGGGCTGGCGCTACGATCTGATGGTCTGGTTTTCTGATGCTCTTTTGTTTCGAGGCAGATTGAAGCATCTCAGGGCAAAAACAATCGAGCTGGCCCAGCTTCACAGCGGGGATGCCGTGCTGGATGTTGGGTGCGGCACCGGCACGCTGGCGATCATGGCGAAAGAGCGCGTCGGGGCAACAGGTCGCGTGTGTGGCATCGATCCGGGACCGCAACAGATTGCTCGCGCACGCTCCAAAGTAACGGGACCGAACCGTGCCATCGATTTCCAGATCGGCGTCATTGAGCAACTCGCCTTCGCCGACGCGTCTTTCGATGCCGTGACAAGCACCATGATGATGCACCACCTGCCCGACGATCTGAAACGCCAGGGCCTCGCCGAAATCTTACGTGTGCTGAAACCAGGCGGTCGGCTGGTCATCGCTGATTTCAAGCGCCCGGAGCACGAAACAAGCCAATCTATCCAATCAAACCAATCTAAAAAATTTGGCGCGGGCGAAATGGGCTTGCAAGATCTCTCTGTCCTGGTGCAAGAGACAGGCTTCTCGCATATAGAAACCGGCGACATACCCCTTCCCCATCTTCCAGGTATCCCTGGAGCGGGCTTTGTCGAAGCACGCAAAAGCTGATGTAACGTCTCTTGTTTCGTCATTGCACCAATGATCGTGCAATGACGAAACAAGAGATGATATGATGATTATCACTACGGTTTATTACTAGAAAGAGCAACATGGATGACCTCAAATATCCCGACAAATACTCCACTCCAACGGCAACTCGATGAACTTGTGGCGCGTGCTGCGGATCGTATACCCGCAGAAATATTCCAGCAATTGACCAGCCCGATTCTGCAACTTGTGCAGGCTGGTGCCAGCGAGCAGGCGCTCAAAGAAGGAGAACAGGCTCCCGACTTTACACTACCAGGCTCGCTACCAGATACCGCAGGTAATGCGGTAAAGCTCTCAGAACTGCTCAAGCAAGGGCCAGTGATCGTCACCTTCTATCGGGGAGCATGGTGTCCCTATTGCAATCTGACATTGCGCGCCTACCAGCAAGCGTTGCCACAATTGCAGGCTTTGGGAGCCTCGCTGGTAGCAATCTCGCCACAGACGCCGGACAACAGCCTCACGATGCAGGAAAAGAACGAGCTAACGTTCGCAGTGCTGAGCGATGTCGGCAATCAGGTATCGCGCAAATTCGGCCTGGTCTTCAGTCTCGATGAAGCAGTGCGGGCAGTTCATCGGCAGATGGGCACAAACCTGCCCGCCTTCAACGGCGACGAGAGCTGGGAGCTACCAATGCCAGGAACATTTCTCATCGACCAATCAGGAACCGTACGCCTGGCCTTTGTCGATCCTAACTTCACACATCGTCTCGACCCCTCTCTGATTATTGCCCGGCTACAAGAGCTTTAACCAACAATCACAATAATTAGATCAAAACAAATTGTACGGGTATAATTTATCGCTCCCGCACAATTCGGATTTTCCGCACACGGTGGAGGATCACTCTCCCTGAGCAACTGTTTCTCGCTCGCTTAGCCGCCGCGCAGAGTCGGGATCATGCGAGGGAAGGTAGACCGTTGGTGTTTGCTGAACAAAGGTGTGGATAGCGCGCAAGGTCGCTCTGGCTGCCTGCTCATCGGCAGCAACTCCATCGAGTGCTTCGGCAAGCATCAAGCGCTGGTTATATGATGGATCACCCGCGAAAAAGATGCTCTGTTCTCCTTCCTGTAGAATAACTGACATGTGGCCGGGTGCATGTCCTGCCGTCGAGATGAGCGTTATATCGCCCGCTTTCGTTAATGTATGGCTGGCAGAGAAGGGGCCAAACGGAACAGGCTCGAATGTGAGCAGTGTTGGCCGAAACCACAAGGGCCAGTGTTGAGGGAGATAACCTCTCGCCTGCCCTTTTATCCCTTTTGCCGCCTCATACTCGCTCCGCGTCACCAGGATTTCAGATTTGGGAAAATGAGGCAGCCCGCCCGCATGATCGGTATGCATGTGCGTCAGAACGACCCACCGTACATCTTCAGGCCCGATCCCTAGCGCGCGCAGTTGCGGCCCGATCTCATCTTCAGGAGCGACCTGCACGCGCACGGCGAGATGATAATAGGGGTGCCACCAGGGGAAATAGCCCGGTTCAGCAGTTCGCGCCGTCTCACCAGTATCTACGACAAGCACGCCCTCTGGATGCTCGATTACCCAGGCATAGATCGGCAAAGGTTCCGACCACTCTTTGTCGAACATCGTGTTGAGCAGGCGTTGTGTGCCATGTCCCTTGCCCTGCATCTGGCGCTGTTTGACGATAACTGTACCGGTCTGTATTGCATGAATTTTCATTGGTCCTCTCTCCTTCGTTTTTATCGATGGTTCACGATAGTATTTCTATACACTATGTTACTCACGATCACGCTTTAAGCGACGGGCCAGCGCCTTACCAGCAGGTTTGTCGCCCACAAATTGCCAGAGCGCCTTCATCATTCCTTCAAGGTCGGCCTGCTCACCCCAGGCACCAATCAAGGCTCCAAATTGCTGCTCAACTGCTGCCACCTCCCGATAGAGAGCTGTTCCGCGCTCCGTGAGCGTCAGAGTCACCTTGCGCTGATCTGTCTGCGAAGGGATGCGTTCCACCAGCTCGGCTTTGACCAGCCCATCGACCAATCTGCTCGGACTACCAGTCTCACATACCATCCTTGCCCCCAGCTCGATCAATGACAATGGCTGCTCCTCATACAGCACTGCAAGCACTTCGGCCTGAGAGGGCGTCAACCCCAGGGGCCGCACCTGTTCCGCGAATAGCCGGCTCCCCTCGCGCTGGGCCGCCAGAATAAGATAACGAAGCTCATCATTACGATCCATTACAACAACGCTCTCTTCTCTATGATTGGTGACACAACATCAATGATATGTCATCGATGACGTGTCATTAATATACCCGAAAAATGGCGCTCTTGTCAAGGCTTTTTTGACGGCAAAGTTTGTAAAAATTTATCAATCGGAAAAAGAGAGAAAACAGAATAACCGGTTTTTCCCTCTCTATATCTTCTTCATAGAGAGCATGATTTTTTCTAGCGGCAAAGAGCGTGAGGTATGATATAGTGAAGACACGTTAATCATATCCTATACGCATTTCTCAGTGGGTAGTGGACACCTCGTTGTGTGATAAAAGAAGTAGGAAGGAGCACGTCACATGTCCAGTACATCACCCACGATTGAGCGGGCACTGACCCAGCTTGCAGAAACGCCAACGCGCATCGCTGTGCTTACTGCCGATCTCTCAGCAGAGGTATTGCAGATAAGACCTACCTCCGATGAGTGGTCCGCTAACGAGGTACTCGCCCATCTGCGTGCATGTGCCGATGTTTGGGGTAACTGTATCATGAGGATCATCAAAGAGGATCAACCAGCATGGCGGGCGATCAGTCCACGCACCTGGATCAAGCGAACAGATTATCCTGAACAGGAATTCCGCCCCTCGTTGCTCGCCTTTACGACGCAGCGTGCCGCACTCCTGGCTGTCCTCTCCCCGCTGCCGATTGATGCCTGGGAACGCTCGGCGCGAGTTTCGACGGTAGGAAAGGTTCTCGAACCGACCGTGCTATCCTATGTGGAGCGGCTGGTTGTTCATGAGCGGCCACATATCAAGCAAATCGAACAGATTGGGCAAACAATGCAGATGTGAGCCTGGGCGACGTACTTCCACTAGCGATCTGATGGCGAACTGCTCTCAAGCGATCTCAGGTGACGTATTTCAGGCCAGAGCAGACAAACAAGCAGCACCACAAGAATTGTGCCTATACCTCCGCTGACAACAGAAACTATAGGACCGAACAACTGCGCAATCACTCCCGACTCGAAGCCGCCTAGCTGACCAGAGGCGCTGATAAAGAGCGAATTGATCGCGGAGATACGCCCACGCATCCTCTCAGGCGTCCGGGTCAGCAACAGCGTGCTGCGAATCACTACGCTGACCGTATCGAAGCCTCCCAGCAGCAGGAGCGCCAACAAAGAAAGCCAGAGCGAGTGCGAGAGGCCAAAGACGATGGTTGCCAAACCAAAGCCCGCAACGGCTATCAACAACGTCGGACCCGCGCGCTTAAATGGAGGCCGATGAGCTAGGACCGCCGCAACGCTGATAGCGCCGAGAGAAGGTGCGACGCGCAACCAGCCCAGGCCAATCGGGCCGGTATGCAACACATCTTTCGCGAAAATTGGCAATAGTGTAATGGCCCCACCCAGCAACACGGCGAACAGGTCAAGCGTGATAGCCGCCAGCAATACCTGGGCCTGCCGCAGAAAAGCGACGCCCTCACCCAGAGCGCTCCACGTCTTTTGCTCTCGCACCTCGATTTCTTGCTGTTTGACTCGCAAAAATAGCAATAGCGACAGAAAAATAAGCGCACAGATGGCATTGAGTCCATAGATCAGCGCGGCACCGTGAAAGATGGCGATGAGAAAGCCAGCCAGCGCGGGACCGACAACTTCGGCCAGTTGCCACGAACTGCTACTCCAGGTGGCTGCATTCTCGAATATCTGCTCTGGCACCGTTT
Source organism: Reticulibacter mediterranei (assembly GCF_016587455.1). Taxonomy (NCBI): domain Bacteria; kingdom Bacillati; phylum Chloroflexota; class Ktedonobacteria; order Ktedonobacterales; family Reticulibacteraceae; genus Reticulibacter; species Reticulibacter mediterranei. The sequence continues at coordinate 497,858 of NZ_BNJK01000002.1, forward strand.
GCGCCATGAGAGCAGAACTGGCCGGGCTCACAAAAGCCATCGCACAACCCATGACGAAGAGACATACATAACTGAGCATAAACGAGCTATGTAAGGTGGATAGCACCATCAGACCAAGCGAGCAGATAGCCAGCATGAGTTGAGTAAAGAGGAGAATCCGTTTGCGATTAAAGCGGTCGGCAACATAGCCCGCCGGTAGCGTGAGGAGCATGACCGGGAATATCTGGGCCAGTCCAACGCCTCCCAGAGCCAGCGCCGAACCGGTGCGGTCATATAGCTCCCAGCCAATAGAGATGGCGAGCATCTGTTCGCCAAGCGTGGCAACAAATGTGCTGATAAAGAGCAGGCGAAAATCGCGAAAACGCAGGGCGCGATATGGATCATGAGCAATCGTAACATTAGCGGATTTCATAAGACAGTTCCATCCTTTAAACCTATCTTTTTGATGAAAGCAATCAGATTTATATATCGTTAAAGAATATATCTTAGCAGAATATAACCTGGCAAAATATAATTGTCAAGTACATTCGCGTGTGTTAGAATGAGAACGCGCCAGATCTGGCAAACATTGATGCTTGGAAAGGAGCCGCCTTTATGGAGGAGCGCTCTACCTACCCGATTACATACGCTGTCTTAGCCTTCCTTGAGAAATGGGGGCCGAGTTCTGGCTATGATCTCAAGCGTGGCTTCGATCACGCGCTGATCCCCTTCTTCGGTGCCGTCTATAGCCAGATTTATCACGAGCTGAACCGCTTGCATAAGCTGGGATGGGTCGAGATGGAGATGGAAGCCTCGTCGCCGCGCCCCGCCCGCAAACGCTACACCATCACTCAGGCCGGTCGAGAAGCACTGGCAACATGGCAAACGCAGCCACTAGAAAAACCACAGTTGCGCGACGAACTCTTTCTCAGAACGATGTTCGGCTACCTCGCTCCTCCCGGCGCGCTGACAACCAACTTCCGCAATGCAATTGCCGAGCATGAGCAGCGGCTTGCAGAAGTACAGGTGGAAGTGCGAACGCATGGCGATCCTCTCTCCGGACGTCCTGCCGAGGGCTACTTCTCCAAAGATAATAGCTATCTGGGGCTGGTAGTTCAGTTTGAACAACGATTCGAGGAGATGTATCTTGACTGGCTCCGTGAGGCGCTCACCTTTCTCGAAAAGCAAGAGAGCGAAGGTCGTTCCTCCGAATGATCTCGTCAAACAGGACTTGCATTTTGCTCACTTCCATGTTATGATGATTCTACAGTAACATTTTTGGAGGTTTGTTCACTATGTCAAGAAACACTGCAATGGTGTTGCATAACTAAGTGAGCCGCATCTTAACCCACGCTTATTAAAAGCATCGGTCGTCTCTCGGAATAGCTTCCCGCTATGCTTTTTTGTACGACCTTTTCTCAGCACACCATAGATTACTCTGTCTATGGCTGGTCTTTGTCTCCTCGGCCCACTTAGCCGCAAAGTGGCTCCTTTCGCCTGCCGTTCTTCACACGGCGCTTTGTCTCCCGCACCACCATTTCCCACACACAGGATCACAGGCTTTTCTGTGCATCTTTCGGCATACTCTGCCCATTTTCTCTCAAAAGCATCTCTAGTATGCTTATCCGCGAAAGGAAACATTGACATTTATGTCGGCTCAGTTTCGATCTCACCGTCGTTTACTGGTAACATACCTCAAACCACTATGGGGGCGTGTTATTCTGCTTGCAATCCTGCTCATCGTCAGCATCGGACTGCAACTGGTTAATCCACAGGTGATTCGTGCTTTTATTGATGCAACCCAGGCTGGTAGCCCGCTCTCAACGCTGCTGCTAGCTGCCGGGATCTTTCTTGCGCTGGCAGTCTCGCAACGCATTATCGCTTTTCTCTCGGTCTTTGTCGCGGAAAGCCTCGGCTGGCGCGCCACCAACGCTCTCCGCGAGGATCTCACGCTGCACTGTTTGCGACTGGATATGCCGTTCCACAAGACGCATACGCCCGGCGAGCTGATCGAGCGCATCGATGCTGATGTGACGGCCCTGGCGAATTTTTTCTCTCAATTTACGGTCAACGTGACTGGCAACAGCTTGCTGATCCTGGGCATCCTGGTGCTACTGGGGCGCGAGGATTGGCGCATTGGTGCTGGCTTCGCGCTCTATTGCATCGCGGCCTTCTTCCTGTTGCGTGCCATCCAGCAGGTTGCCGTGAAGCGCTGGGCTTCGCAGCGTACAGCGACGGCTGACTTTTACGGTTTCCTGGAGGAACACATCTCCGGTACAGAGGATATCCGTGCAGCCGGAGCCGAGCAGTATGTCATCAATCGCCTGTTTCTATTGATGCGTCGGCTGCTTGAAAGCACGCGCTTTGCCAAATTCGTGAGCAATTCCACGTCTTTTAGCATCAACTTCCTGTATGCAACCGCGTATTCTGCCGGACTGGGAGTGGGAGCCTACCTCTATAGCCTGCATCAGGTCAGCATTGGTACGGCCTATCTGTTGGTGTTTTATATCGGGATGCTTGCCAATCCACTTGAAACGATCAGAAAACAGATGCAGGATCTTCAGCAGGCCTCAGCCAGCATCGAACGTGTGGAGGTATTGCTGAGCCTGCAACCGCAAATTCGTGATGGCAACCGCGCCGTGCCAACCCGAGTAAGCGAGAGCGGTGTTACAATCACGTTTGACCGGGTCTCTTTCAGTTACGATCAGCAGGAGAATGTGCTGGAAGGCATCAACTTTCAATTGCAACCCGGCAAGGTGCTGGGTCTGCTGGGGCGCACGGGCAGCGGCAAAACAACGCTCGCCCGGCTCCTGTTCCGGCTTTATGATCCGGGCGCGGGATCTATCCGTCTGAACGATGTTGATATCCGCGAGATGGCGCTGAGCGATCTCCGCGAGCAGGTCGGCATGGTGACGCAAGATGTGCAGCTCTTTCAGGCTAGCGTGCGCGACAACCTGACCTTCTTCAAGCAACAGGTCAGCGATGCCCATATCGAACAGGTGTTGAAAGAACTGGATCTCTGGCAATGGGTCGAACAACTGCCAGAGGGACTCGATACACGTCTGGCGGCTGGTGGACAATCGCTTTCGGCAGGCGAGGCGCAATTGCTGGCCTTCGCGCGCGTCTTCCTGAAAAATCCGGGGCTGGTCGTGCTGGATGAAGCCTCGTCGCGCCTTGATCCTGCCACCGAACATCTCTTAGAGCAGGCCGTCGACCGTTTGCTCCAACAGCGCACAGGCATTGTCATTGCGCATCGCTTACAAACGGTGCAACGTGCTGATGAGATTATGATCCTGGAAGACGGACGCATTGTTGAGTATGGCGCACGAGTTGCGCTGGCGAGCGATCCCAATTCGCGTTTCTACCACCTGCTTCAGACCGGGCTAGAGGAGGTACTGGCTTAATGGCACAATCACCAGAGCGCACCATCAACGTTCTGCCCTTTAACATCAATCTGATCAAGTATCGCCCCTGGACGCTGGCGCTGTACTGCTCGCTACATGTCGCGTTTTGCATCCTTCAGGTCGTGCCGGGCCTGATCGAGAAAAGCATCTTCGATACGGTGACGGGCGCGGCACCGGCAAGCTTTGGCCTGTGGGGGCTGCTCGCGCTCTATATCTCGACCGAGCTGGTACGCTACGCCATCTCGTTCGGCGAGATCTGGAACTACTGGACCTTTCTCTACACCGCTGGCGGGCTGGTTCGTTTTAACCTGTTCGCCAGTATCCTGCGGCGGCCTGGTGCCAAACCGTTTCCCGTCCCGGTGGGCGACACGATCAATCGTTTCCAGGACGATGTTGATGAGACCAGCGATTTCCCAACCTGGCTCGGCGACCTGATCGGGCAAAGCCTGGCCGCGTTAATCGCAATTGTCATTATGGCACGCATCAACCTCACGATCACGCTGGTGATCTTCCTGCCAGTGGCGATTACAATGGCGGCGTCGCGCTTCGCCTGGGGGCGCATCCACCATTACTGGTACGCTGACCGGGATGCAACCGGCAACGTCAGCGGATTTCTGGGCGAGCTTTTCGCCTCAGTCCAGGCCGTCAAGATCGCCAACGCGGAGCATGAAGTTATTGGGCATCTGCATATACTCAACAATGTGCGGCGCAAGGCGGTGGTGCAGGCGAAGGTTTTTGGCGACCTGATCTCTTCCATCAGCGACTACGCCGTCACATTCGGTATCGGCGTAATTCTGCTGATGGCTGGTCAGGCAATGGCGAATAAAACATTTACTATAGGAGATTTCGCGCTCTTCATCTACTACCTCTGGTTCACGACCAGCATTCCCCAGGTGTGGGGATCGTTTATCGCCGACTACAAAAACCAGGAAGTCTCGATTGAACGCATGATCGAGCTTGTCCCGGACGAAGCGCCTGAGGTGTTGATGACGCATGCGCCAGTTTATGAGCGTGGGGAGCTGCCGAAACTGCCCTATAGTGAAAAGACGCCTGCCCATCGTCTGGAAGAGCTGCGGGTGCGTGGGCTGACCTATCGCCATCCAGGGACGGAGAACGGGATCAGCGATATCGATCTGCATATCAAGCGCGGCACCTTCACGGTCATCACGGGGCGCATCGGTTCGGGCAAGACGACGCTATTGCGTACATTGCTGGGCCTGTTGCAAAAAGATGCTGGCGAGATCTACTGGAACGAGCAGCAGGTCAGCGATCCGGCCAGCTTCTTCAAGCCACCTTACAGCGCATATACTGCTCAGATTCCGCGCCTGTTCAGTGATACGCTTACCAACAACGTCCTGCTGGGGCTCTCCGAACGGCGTGTCGATCTGCCCAGAGCGCTGCATGCGGCAGTCATGGAGGAGGATGTGCAGGCGATGCCAACCGGGATGGAGACGGTGATTGGTCCGAGAGGAATTCGCCTTTCGGGTGGACAGGTGCAGCGAACGGCGGCGGCGCGCATGTTTGTGCGTGATCCCGAACTGCTGGTCTTCGACGATCTATCAAGCGCGCTGGATGTCGAGACGGAGCTTGCCCTCTGGGAACGAGTTTTCGCACGCAAAGAGGCCACCTGCCTTGTCGTGACGCACCGCCGGGCCGCGCTCCAACGGGCCGACCATATCATCCTCCTCAAAGATGGCAAAATCGACGCCGAAGGGCCGCTGGATGAACTATTGGAGACGAGCGAAGAGATGCGGCGATTGTGGCGTGGCGATTACAACAACGGATAATTGGTGCATCCGGCAATTGAAGGGGAAATGGTGAGGGAACAGAGGATGTTGGGTTTCCCGTAGCGACAAGGAGAGGTTGGGGGTCTTGGCGGGGCCTTGCGCTTGTCGCCGTTGGCAACAAGCAAAGGGAGAGCGACAAGCGCAAGGCCCGCACACCACATCACGCCTCCCTTTGTCGCTACGGGAGGGGGAGAATTTTCTCTTCCCGGAGGATTTCATGAATATAGTAATCAATCGCTCGACTATAACAGGGGAGCTTCATGGCCTTGTTCTCCCTCTCTGCAATATGTTATGATGATTTTGTTAGAAATATTGTTGAAATGCTATCTTTCAGGAGAAACACGTCTGATGCTTGTGGTTAACCGGTAAGTCCTTCAGTGTAGAAGCTCGATGGAAGGCACTAAAGAAACAGGCTGTCACACGACAGTCCATTATTCATGCAGGCTGGCCGCTCAAAAAAGAAGGCCATACGGCAGAAAAGGCTTTTGTGCCCTTGACTCGCGCTCTCAGCTGATGGCACGGACAAACGCAAGGCGATAGAGGCGTGTGATCTTCGTCCATCTCTCCACCATTTCCAGATCAGCGCTCCCTCTTGCTCTCCTGCCTGGTTGAGTGCGCTCCCAGCGCCCACACGGGTAGCACGAAACGGAGCGAGAAACATGCGCCGAAGACTGAAACGGCGGAAACCCTATGCCGCTCGCAGCGGCCATCAAACAAGGTGGTTCTGGACCAGCCCGGACTTGCTGGTCCAACAATTGGGATGGTTGGGGATGCGAGAATATGATCGATATCAACCGGCCAGCCATTATAATCTGCATATTCAGCCCGCCTGTGGCGGCTCAGATTACCATAATTACCATATACGCTACATGGGAGTAAAAGAGGGTCAGCACGTCTGGTCTATGGTTGATGCTCCTTATGGCAAAGAGAAAAGTCATCGCATCTATGCCTTCTCAAAAGAGCGCTTCATTCAAGAGACGATTGACGCCGTTAACAGTCAGTTGGTTACTGATCTGACCAACGATATCGGCGATCCCTCGCTCTGGATGAAGCTTTCCGAGTCCCTGGAGCACGTTCTGCTCGATCTATATCGACACGGATAAGAACAGACGGTAAAGAGCAATGAAAGAGGTGGCTCTCTTTCCCGCGCCGTTTCATCCCTAAATTTCCATTGACAGATACATAAGTTTCCTGCTATGCTCCCAAACAAACACATCAGGTTTCGTACAGGAGTCAATTATGCATGAAGCTGTGGTCTCGCCGCTTCCCGCCTGGGCAAACTTTTACGTCATCGTCGGGGGGGCGGCTGCGGCGTTGACAGGATTGATGTTTGTGGTCATTACACTGATTGCGGGCGTGCGAGGGCGACAGACATCCGCGTCGGTTGCGGCATTTGGCACGCCAACCGTCGTGCATTTTTGTGCTGCACTGCTCATTGCCGCGATCCTCAGCGCACCCTGGCCCGCGCTCTGGCAGGCGGCGATTCTTCTGGGCATTATCGGTTTCAGCGGTACTATTTATGGCCTTGTTGTCTTCAGACGCGCGCGGATTCAAGATACATATGAACCGGTCCTCGAAGACTGGATGTGGCATGTCATCCTGCCGCTTGTCGCCTACACCGCTATCTTTATTTCAGCGATCGTCCTCTCAGCAAACCTGACACCAGCTCTCTTCGTCATTGGCGCGGCGACCGTGCTATTCCTGTTTATCGGCATCCACAACGCCTGGGACACCGTAACGTATGTCTCGATTGAGCGCGTGCGGAAGGACAAGGAAGAGCTAGAAGAGCATCATTCGTGAGCTGGCCTGGCCCCGCCGCACCCGTTCCAGCATGACCGCAAGGTCTTTTTTTGATGCCCATGCACTCTGAAGCAACAAAAAACCGCCTCCTCTCAGCAGAGAAAGCGGCTTTCTATCTCTTTCTCGGTTCAACGGATGAATAGAGCGGATGTAACACTGATAGCTTGCTGATTAAAGGAACTGTATCGCACTTTTCCCGCAACTGTATCGCACCTTTTCCGCAACAAAAGCCTTTGATATATCTTTGATGCCTGTTACACTTTCGTCAGATGAACTTGAAGCAGAGGAACCACTCCTATTATGAGTGTCTTCAGGGAAGGTCGCACGCACGGTTATGCGACCAGAGGAGCCGAAGATCATCAGGATATACTAACAGCATTGACAAGAGGAACCCTGTCAAATTGGAACGGGGCAAAGAATTGAGGAGGTAAAACATGTCTATTGCAATCAAGGACAAAATCGTTGGGAATGCAGCGACTGACCTGGACCAGGCAATCACCGGTATCCAGTGGGGTAAAGGATATGGTTTTGGGAAAGGGATCAACGCCGTGACCGGAGGCTTATCCGGTAATGCATTACAGCCATTTACCCCGAAGCCTCAGACCGTAAAATCATCTGAAGAGCACTATCGCTTCATCCAGAATGAAAGCGACCTGGACCGTGAAATTGAGGCTTCAGCTTCAGGCAAGTACAATATAGCAGGCGCTGAGGTAACCGCATCAACGGAATACCTGAGTACCATCAAATTCTCTGAACTCTCTGTTACATTGATTGCCAAATACAAGTCACAGTATGCTGGTTATGATGAAGGTGGGAACTACCAACTTACGGAGCAGGCAAAAAAGCTGATTGGCAATCCGCAGGAATTCCGACGGGTGTATGGTGATTACTTCATTGCTGGTGCCCAACGCGGTTCGCTCTTTATTGCTGTTTACGTCTGCCAGGCCACCAGTGTGGAAAGTATGGACAAGTTCAAGGCCGCATTCAAAGGAGAAGCCCCCGAAATCTTTAGTGCAGAGGGTAGCACGAGCTTCATGCAGGCAGCATCACAGAACAATATCAATCTGTCATTCGATCTCACAATGATTGGTTACAAAGGGACATCACCAATCGGCCCCTGGAATCCAGAAAAAATTAACGAGGCGCTTGATTGGTTCAAGCAGAACGAGAAAGGCACGTACCTCGAAGCATTATTACAGCATTACAGTACAATTGACACTTCCTATCCGCGCATAATCGATATTGCGCCTTCTGTCTTTATCGATCTTCATCTGCTCTACACCGACTATTGGGACATTATAGCCCTCTACGGATCTTGTCCGAAATATTATCAAAACCAGTATTCAAAAAACTACCAGGAGCTGATTTCCAGCGTGCAGGCCAATGAAAGTGCCCTGGCTACAGATGCCGATCTCCGTATCCAGTTGCAAGAGAAAGCAAACTACCTGCTTGCTCTCCTCGGTGCCGTGAATGCGCGGCAGGACTTCTACTTCAAAGTAAAAAACGCTATTGGCAATGAACCAAAGGAAGGTATTGGAACAGCAGAAACGGGAGGCGTCCACTCATGGCTCTATGGCTATAACACCTACCCCCTAAGCTCTGATGTGGTCATTTCCAGCAGCGACATGAAAGTTGCCAGGATCGGCACCGGCGCTGGTTATTGGGAGTACACATTTCAGTTTGGTCCAGATAATAAATACCTCGTCGTTGGTTGGGAAGTGATCGCATACTGGACTGATGGCACAGATGGAGAGTGGTGGAAGAGCGTCCCCCAGATCCTGCTTACGAGCCAGGCAGCGGTCCACGTGAAATCTCGGTGGGGTCGTGGTTTTGACTGGGGGCTTCGCGTATATTATGTGGACGCGAAGGATTATCAATTCGAACCGTCTTCCAACGAAGGCGATTCTCCAACCGAAGGAGATGTTCGCATTACAAGAATCACTGCCAGTGAGGGAATCAAAGGTCTTGACTATGCCACAGCAGCCGAGGGAGTGTATCGGCAAAACGCTGGCTTAGAACAGGTGTCGATGTCTAATCCTCACATCTTACGAACATTGACTGAGGGAAAGCGCTACGATATCATCGCTGACCAATTTAACAAGAGCAAAAGTCTCATCTACAACGGCGATATAGATGGAACACTCTGGTTTGTTTCTAAATAGAAGATGGGCCAACGTGTCCAATACCTGATTGATTATTATAAATTTCCTTTCAAAGCCGGTAAGGTCATTCGTAGTTTCCCGATATATCGGGAAACTACGAATGACCTTACCGGCTTTGAAAGGAAATTTATAATAATCAATTGAGATTGATTTCCCTTAACTCGTCCTCAAATATACACATCTCCTTAAAGTCGTTTGGGCCAGCACCAGCGGCAACCACCATTCCCCCTGACTCCACCACCATCCCAATCCACGTCTAGCAACACATGATGTAGAAATGTTACGGGAAAATTGCGATAAAATTGCGTTCATCTATACGCATGGATTATTATTTCCTGGGGATACACTCGACGAACAGTTCTGTGAAGAACTGTTGAATATATAGGAAAAGGTAACCTTCATTGAAAAGGAATTCCATAAACAACACCTCTCCAAAGCAGCGTTCCAATATCAAAGCAACGATTCAACTCGCCCGTTTCCGCGAACAGATTACCACTGCTCGTCGTCGGGCTGGTTATCTTCAGAAAGATCTGGCAGCAGCACTTGGGCTAGAATCTCATTCGCTCAGTCACAAGCTGCATGGAAGCGATGACGCTCTCCTTTCCCATAAAGAAGTGAAGCAAATCATCAAAACGCTCGCGGATTGGGGTGCCATAACCAACCATACTGAAGCGATTGAATTACTTGCACTCATGGGCTTGAAACCAGAGGCTTTTTCTACCAATGAATGGGATATGTCACCTCTTGATCGGCTAGAAAGAACACCGCCCATAGCCTTGCTCCTGGATGAGACATTTTCCCCCACTCCCTCTTCCTCGCGACGCTGTTTTCAGCTTCCGGCAGACCTTACATCATTGATTGGACGTGAGAGCTTACTGCAACAGATCTGTGAACAGCTTCAGCGAGCGGATGTTCGTTTATTGACGCTCACCGGAACAGGCGGTATTGGGAAAACACGCCTGGCTCTTGAAGTGGCGCGGCTGATAGAAAAACATTTCCCCGATGGCATCTGTTTTGTCTCACTGGCCGCCTTACGCGATCCCAGACTGGTCTCCTCTGCCATCACGCAGGCTCTCGGTTTGCTTGATTCTCCTGCTGATCATACACATGGCAATATAGACTACCAACTACAGAGTTTTCTTCGCGAAAAACAACTCTTACTGCTGTTGGACAACTTTGAGCACCTGCTTGGAGCAGTCTCGCTTATCATCACCCTGTTAGAACGAGCACCACAGATCAAAATACTGGTGACCAGTCGGGCAGTGTTGAGCCTATACGGTGAGCATCTCATGGAGGTGCCGCCCCTTGAGATTGCCATGCCCAAAAAGGGCGTTGGGCGGGATATGCTTGCCCAGATTCCGGCTATCCAACTCTTTGTTGAGCGCGCCCAGGCGGTGCAACGTGCCTTCGTCCTGACAACACATAATGTCTCCGCCGTCGCTGAAATATGTGTGCGTCTCGATGGCTTGCCCCTTGCTATAGAGCTTGCGGCAGCCCGTATCAGATTCTCATCACCATCCCAGTTGTTAAAGCAATTGAAAGAAGATAGGAATGACCTCTCAAAGAGAACAATCAAGCGCAAGCATCCTTCCTTGATCCAATGGCGTAATCTCCCCGAACGCCAGCAGACCCTTTCACAGACCATTGATTGGGGCTATCAACTCTTACAGCCCGAAGAACAACTCTTATTTACGCGCCTGGGTGTTTTTACTGATGGATTTACGGAAGAAGCCTTACAAGCTATTGTGACCTCCGCCGGGGAAACCGAACATGATTACCTCGTTTGCCTGGAAAGCCTGGTGAATCAGAGCTTTGTTGCCCGGCATTTTTTTTTCCGATCCCGAAAAAGAACCAGAAACACCTCGTTTTTTTCTCCTGGAAACGCTTCGCAATTATGCATTGGAGGAGTTACAGCAGAGTGGGGAATTGACGCATATTCAGTGGAAACATGTGGAATATCATTTACAACTGGTTGAAACTGCGGGAGCAGAATTGGCTCATGGGCCTCATATGCTTCAGGCCACACAGAGGTTGAAACAAGAATTGGAAAATATTCGTGTGGCTCTGGCCTTTGTCATCGGGCAACAGGCCGCAGAGGTGGCTTTTCGTTTTTGTTGTGCTCTTGCACCCTTCTGGGAAAGGCAGAGCTTCTTTGATGAAGGCCGTCGCTGGATTTCTGCGGCTCTCGGCCTCAAAGAAGCTCCTTCCCCCCGTCTGCGTGCCCAATTGGTGCTCATACAAGGTCAACTATATTGGTGGGAAGAGAACTATACACAGGCCAAACCGTTGTTTGAGGAGAGTAGAGCACTCTATCAAGCAGAGGGTGAAATGCACGGGTTGGCAAGAGCTACGTATATGTTGGCAGAAACATACTATTATCAGAAGCTATGGGCACAGGCCACTCACTACTTTGAAAACTGCTTGCAACTATATCAGGATTTAGGCGACCCTCTGGGAATGGGGAACGCGCTGGCAAAACTGGGAGGAGTAGCCCTTTTTCAAGATCACCACCTGGAGATAGCTGCACAAAGACTGCATAAAAGCCTCGCATTGTTACGTCCATGCCAGCGACCACTTGAATTATTTGCAGTACTGGGTCTACTTTTTGCTGTAGAATACTTTAGTGGCAATCTGCCTGCTGCCCTCACACATGTGCAAGAAATATTGATGTTATTCCAGACGGTCGGCCTGGAGGCATTTCCTGGGCATAACATTGCAACCATATTGTGTGCTTGCTGCGTTTGTCTGGGAGGCGTTGGCGCAGTAACGGTTGCTGCGCAGGTTGGAGGTGCGGCGGAAGCGATGTTTGAGCACTTAGGGTCTCGTCTGGCTTCAGTATATATGCCTCACTATGAAGATGCTCTCAAGCAAAATAGAGCACAGGTGGATGAAGCAATATGGATGCAACATTGGGCAATAGGGAAAACGCTTCCCCTGCAAAGCGTTATTTCTCTAGCCATTGAGGCGTGTCAGTCACAAGAGAAGAAGAACTTCTAAACCAAAGCTCAAGCCTTGCTGAAGGAATGCCTCTCTGAGCCTTTAAAGCAGAGTTTGCCAGGTTCTTTTGCACTGGTCAAAAAACTGATCCATATAGCGCCAGTGCAGTTGAAAGGTTCACCAGCGCAGTGGAATCTGGCACAGGCAGATCTGGTCACGTCCGAACAGTTGTAGAGCTGTGTGTTTTGGTACAAACAAACTACAATTATAAGATTTGGTACAAGACTCATTCTGATCTTTGCAGAAAGGGTCAGAAAAGAAAGACAACGACCAATCTCCCCAAATTGGAACCACTCAGTACCCATCATTTTCCCCATTATTTCTTCCCGATAGAAAGCATTTCATAACGGATAGCAACAAATAGACCGCTGACGGGCGGCTCTTTCCCAGGAAGGCACAATAAATACTTCAGCTTATTTCTGCTTCAAGAAAGATCAACACTTTTCATGAGCAGCAGAGAGAAAAGCGTGCATACACAGGTAGGGAAGGTGGCTGGGAGATAGCAGAAAGCCCCGCAACCTATACTCATACTCACAGAGACTAGTGAACACTATTGGGAGGAGTCCAGATGAACAATACGACCGTGATGGATACAAACGAAACGATGGCGCGCATACAGGCCGACCCCGAAACTTTGAGCCTGAACGATACGACCCGTTATTATCGCTATGAGATAGGACAGGTGGAACTGCTTTCGACTGAGGAAGTCTCGCAGTTGGCCGAGCGCATTGAACGTGGCAGAGTTGGAAAACGACAACGCGGTCTCCAACGCGCGGCCAGAGGAACGGAAGAGGCAGATGTGCGAGAGGCCAAGCGTCAACTCATCGAGGCTAATCTGCGGCTGGTGATGCATATAGCAAGGAAGTACAAAGGCTTTGGTGTGGATCTGATGGACCTCATCCAAGAAGGGAATCTGGGCCTGATGCATGCAGTTGAAAAATTCGATCATAAGAAAGGTTATAGATTCAGTACCTACGCCACCTGGTGGATTCGCCAGTATATTACCCGCGCCCTGGCAGAACAGGCACATATGATTCGTGTGCCGCTCTATAAGGTGGAAGAGATCAAACGACTGGGAAGAGTGAGGCGGCGGCTACAGCAACAAGGGGAAGTGGCAGAGCCTACCCTGGAAGAACTGGCGGGCCAGATGGAGATAAGCGTCCAACAGGTGATTACGCTCCTCTCGACGAACCAGGAAACGGTGAGCCTGGACATGCCACGGAAAGGAGGTGAAGACGAAATCGCCCTGAGTGAGCTGTTGGAGGATGATCCGGTCTATTCGCCAGAACGCGTCGTCCTCGCACAAACGCTGCAAGAACAAATGCAGGATTTACTCAACTGTTTGACGCCACGCGAAAAGAGAGTTTTGCAATTGCGGTTTGGATTAGACGGTAACGGAGAGCATAGTCTTACGGAAACAGGTAAAAAAATGGGGTTGAGCCACGAGGCTGTACGCCAGGTGGAATTTCGAGCGTTGAAAAAGCTGGATCTCCCCTGCCGTAGCAGGATGCTCCAGGAATTTTTGGGGTGAGAGGAAAACAACAACATTGAGTCATTACGACGATGGGGAACAGGGGAACTCATAGTTGAGCCTCCTGTATAAACAAACGGATGGGTGATCCCCCTGCCAGGATCACCCATCCGTATTTTTTCACTCCGTCACCTTGTCTTAACGATCCCTCATCAGTGCACTCTGTTCTTCCTTCAGGCTAATGCGATCACTCTGCGATGATTTCATGCTACCCCTGAGCCGTACAAGCAATGCGCCGATAATACCCAGAACTGCTATCCCTCCAAATACTGCAATATACTTATAATGAACCTTTGTTGGTTCGGCATAGGCAGGAACAGGTATATGATAGATGCCAGGTATGATATAGTAGACACAAAATAACAGAGCCACTACAGTAATCGCAACAGCCCCATAAAACAACGCAGATCCCTTTTCATTTTTCATAAACTCAGACTTCTTTCTTCCGCTTTATTATCTATTACCGATAATAACTGATACCGGTAATAAGAGGTAGTCTAGCAACATTTTGTCGCAGGCATATCATGAATATGTCGAAAAATTGTCTCAGTGAAGGAAAAACGAAGCCAGTAATCTCTCCGGTGTGTAAATTCACAACCTACATTACGCGAGCCACAACTGCGCTCACGTTATCGACGCCGCCACCACGTAATGCAGCTTCGATCAGGGCGGCGCTGGCATGCATGGGATCTTGATATTGCTGCAAAATACGCGCTATAGCGGGGTCGCGCACCATCTCCCAGAGGCCATCAGAGCAGAGCAGCAATATATCGCCGCGACAAAGATCGATTGCAAAATCATCTACGTCTACGTTTTCGTCACTGCCTACACAGCGGTAGATCTTGCCGCGTTCGGGATGTGTATAGACCTCATCGGGCGTGATTTCACCAAAGGCTACAAGCGTCGCCACCACAGAATGATCGTGTGAGATCTGGCGCAGTCCCACACCCTCGCGATAAAGATACGTTCTGCTATCGCCAACATTGATGACGTACGCCCTCATTCCAACCACGAGAGCAGCGGTCATCGTCGTCCCCATCGTACAATCCAGCTCGCGGCCCCGCTGGTAGATAGCGCGATTGGCCCAATCGACGCCGCCAACAAGCATATCGACCAGCAATTCGTCGCTCAACTCGTTGCTCAACAGAATATTCTGTAAAATTGTATGCATCATATTGAGAACCGCAAGCCGACTGGCCTCCTGACCGTGCTGATGCCCACCCATACCATCGGCAACAACCAGTAGAGAGAAGGGAATCAGTTCTCCCCGGTGAGAGCAGGTATTTTGCAGCACCATCACGCTATCTTCGTTGGGAGAGCGCTGACGCACGATACCAGGATTCCAGCCAACTCCGACCTTCAGGGGCAACGCCGAAACCGATCTCACTGGAGGCACAAACGGAGAATCGGCAACAAGCAGAGAGGAAGTTGCATGTTCGGGCGTCCTTATATGTGGAGGTGTGTTGTAATCGATCGTCGCCAGCGAAGAGAGCGTTACGGCCTGCAATTGTGGAAATCGCTGGGGCAGGCTCAGCTTTGGCAACGTGACTGGCGAACCGGGTTGTTGCGCTCGACTGATCATGAACTGCGTTGTCTGCACTCCTTCCCGGCGCATGGCCTGAGTGGAGAGCCAGCGCATCCCTTTGCGCCGCATGCTGTTCAATACCTGCTTGTGGTGATGACGAATCAGGGCGAAGCAGGCCCAAAAAAGTGCTCCCCAACAGGCAAGCCAGAGCAGCGAGAGCAGCAGCAGAACCAACAAAGGCAGTAGCACACTCGCCCCCTGCGCACCCCAGAGGCGAGGAAGCTGGAACAGGAATTGAAAAAAGAATAGCCAGGCCTGTGGCGGAAAACCACCCGAAACATAGAAAAGAAACACTGCCGCGATCAACAGTCCCGACCACGTTACGTAACGCAACCAATCATGGATATCGTAAATATCCTTGAACTCCTCCAGCATGCCATAATCCTCTCAAGCGTCAAAGTATAGGAAGGACAGAGGGTAGAGACACGGCATACAAGAACGATCTACGCTTACACGTCAAATTGAGACGACGCCTCTTCCATCGTCCGTACATAGAGCGAACAGACAAGTTGATTGGCGGCATCTTCGCCGATATGGTGAGCCAACGAATGCTGGCACGCGCCAATCCGTTCCATCTTTGTCTGAATAAAGGAATGGCGAGCTGTACCAAGCGCGAGGCCAGAAAGAGCGTAACGCATGGCATCCATTTCTAATTCGATCTGTTGACGAATCTGGGCAATTTCGCTCACACACATGATGACAGGTTCCTTCCCACTTCAGGGGCATATCATAAAAAACGATGCTACAATGCCATTTCTCCTCTTCATCATACAAAATGCCTCACCTCTCCCCACCCGTTGTTCTCATTATAGGCAAGGAAGCTTACGATTATCTCCCAGAACGCTTCCTCAACAGCCGCCAGCATTACACAAAGCAATGTGAAGAAGCGGGAAATAGTAGCCCTTTCTTAGTATAAGGGGCCAAAAAAGCTGGAGGGACTAACAAACATCTGCCCATTGGCACGATACCAGTTCATAGGACAATAGAATCTTCATAAAGTCTTATACGACTGTCTTCTGATAGCGCTTTATCGGACATGATATCTGACATCAGAGCAAGATTTTACAATCTTTCATATTCCACAACAGGCTATATTAATGGAGAAAGATAATATATAAATATATATTTATTTATATATATCGCTTTTCAATGACTTTGCTTATATTGCCAGCCTTTTTTTAGCTAAATAAACTAGATGCCAAACCCGGAGGCTGACATGCAACGTAAGCAAGGGGTCTATCTATCCCCAAATCCTAATTTAAATGAAATTTTGTATGAGGAAACAAGTGAAACCAGGCAAAAAGCTCGCCCTTGTCCGTCTTATCGGTATTCTCCTTCTCGGTGGCATCATCGCTCTGTTGGTCGGAACGACCATGAGCGCACATGCGTTTCAGGCAGCACAAGAGCAGACGGCTCCCATGACAGCTGCACATGGTGACAAACCGACTTACATTCCTGATAGTTATATCGTGATTCTCAAAACTGCGTCCACGCCAGAGGAGATCACCAGCGTGGCACACAGTCTAGCCAACCGCTATCATGGCAAGGCGAGCCAGATTTATACGGCGGCGCTCCACGGCTTTGCGATCAACCTACCGGAGTCTCAGGCACAGCAGCTTGCCAAAGATCCCCAGGTCGCCTCTGTTAGGCCAGATAGGGCCATTCCTCCACAAGTGCTCGATAGGCAGACAGATACTCCCCAGTCAAGCACATCAAGCACGCAAGCGAGTGCTCCCTGGGATCTTGATCGTATGGATCAGCCGAACTTGCCGCTGAGCGATACCTATACCAGTGATACTGATGGATCTCAGGTGTCGGTCTATATCCTCGACACAGGCATCCGCGCCACGCACACCGAGTTCGAAGGACGAGCATTCTCGGCACCCAACGGGGCTGATAACAGCGACTGTGAAGGACATGGCACTGATGTAGCCGGGGTTATTGGTGGGAAGACCTGGGGGGTAGCAAAGAAAGTCAAGCTCTATGGACTCAGAGTGCTCACGTGTAAGGATGTCTCTTCTTCCACGTCCAGTCTCGCTGCCATAGACTGGGTCACGGCCCATGCAACACGGCCTGCGGTCGTGAGTATGAGTTGGGGCGTGACGCCTCATGACGATACCCTGGATGCAGCAGTCGCCAATTCTATTCAATCAGGTGTGACCTACGTGATGAGTGCCGGCAATAAGAATGAGGATGCCTGTCTTTCATCTCCACACACTGTCTCCCAGGCCATTGTCGTCGGCGCTACCAGCCGGAATGATGCCCGCTCTTCCTTTTCTAATTATGGGAAGTGTGTGACCCTCTTCGCTCCTGGGCAGGATATTCCAACAGCGTCCTACACCAGTGACACAGACACAACGGTAGCAAGTGGTACCTCGTTATCCGCGCCACTGGTTGCTGGGGCGGCGGCCCTCTACCTCTCTGCTCATCCCTCGGCGACCCCTGATCAGGTAAAAGCCGCGCTGGTGGCGTGTGCCACGAGTGATGTCATCACCGATCCTGGCTCAGATTCGCCCAACAAGTTGCTCTATACACATTGTGACCACACTATCAACGTGACCAATCCTGGCAAGCTTGTGTCTACCCAGGGTGCAAAAATTCATCTCCCGCTCCAGGCGACAGACCCCAATGCAGGCAAGACAATGACCTATAGCGCAACGGGTCTGCCCACCGGGCTGTCGCTTGAGAGCACCACGGGGGTGATCTCTGGCACTATCACCACAGGAGGAAGCAGCACGGTTGTCATCACTGTGAAAGACGACACTGGAGCAACAGGCGTGTCCTCATTTAGCTGGGATGTCATCAAGGGGATTGGTCCCATTACCGACAGTCACGGAAACTGTGTCGATGATCAGGCTAGCAAGACCACTAATGGCAATCCTATTCAGGTCGTACCATGCAATCAGACGAAAGCTCAACAATGGACAGTGAGCGCTGACGGCACCTTGCAAGTTTTGGGCAAATGTATGACGACCGCAAGCAGTGATAAGACAAGTCCCACAGTCATCGCACTCTCTGATTGTAGTGCAGCCTCTTCACAGATCTGGCAACCGCAGGCCAACGGCACACTGCTCAACCCGGCCTCCAGTCTCTGCTTGAGTGAGCCTCCATCCGGCTCAGGGTCAGGTCAACTCGTCCTGGCGGACTGTGCTGCCTCTACCACTCAACACTGGAAGCTTCCCGATGTGAACACTCCGAATATCTTGGATGTGAGCGGTCCTGGCGATCAGGCAACGGCCAGGGGCAAAGCTGTCAGTTTGCAGGTCAAGATGCTTGACTCGGATGTAGGGCAGACAGTGAGGTATAGCGCGACAGGGCTACCTGCCGGAATATCCATCGACAGCGCAACTGGAATAATCTCTGGTACGCCAACGGAGACAGGGACCGCAACCGTGCAAGTAACCGCGAAAGACGATACCGGGGCTACCAGAACAATCTCGTTTCACTGGACCATTGCTGATGGGCAGATTGTCGGCATCAGTGGAAAGTGCGTAGATGATCGGCAAATCGAGACCACCAACGGCAATCCTATCCAGGTCGTGGGATGCAATCAGACAGCGGCTCAACAATGGACCCAGGGTCCAGGCAACACGCTGGAAGTCCTTGGCAAGTGCATGACGGCCTCAAATGGAGGGACAACAGATGGAACGGCGGTCGTGCTCTTTGACTGTAGTGCCTCCCCTTCACAGATCTGGCAACCGCAGGCGAACGGTACACTGCTCAACCCGGCCTCCGGTCTCTGCTTGAATGCTCCGGCGAATGACGCGGCATTAACCATCGCACAATGTACTGGGAATGCCAACCAGCAATGGAAGCTTCCCACCTCCAATAGTATCACCGTGACAGACCCGGGCAAGCAGCAGGCGATTGTGGGCAAAGCTGTCAAGCTGCAAATCAAAGCAGCGAGCTTTGATACGCAACAGAAACTGAGCTATAGTGCAACCGGGCTGCCCGCTGGACTTTCAATTGAGAGCGCAACGGGGGTGATCTCTGGCACACCAACCACCGGAGGAAGCAGCACCGTGGTCGTCACCGTGAAAGACAGTGCGGGAGCGACAAAAACAACCTCATTTCGCTGGGATGTCGTCAAGGGGGTTGGTCCCATCACCAATAGTCGCGGAGATTGTGTCGATGATAATTCTAGCCAGACCACCAATGGCAATCCTATTCAGGTGGTGAGATGCAATCAGACAGCAGCACAACAATGGACAGTGAGTGCTGATGGCACCTTACAGGTCTTGGGCAAATGTATGACGACCGCGAGCAGTGATAAGACAAAGCTCACCGTCATCATGCTCTCTGACTGTAGTGCAGCCTCTTCACAGATCTGGCAGCCACAGACTGACGGCACACTGCTCAACCCGGCCTCCAGTCTCTGCTTGAGTGAGCCTGCATCCGACTCAGGGATACATCAACTCGTCCTGGCGGACTGTGCCGCCTCTACCACTCAACACTGGAAACTTCCTATCGGCAGTTCCAGTGCTACCACGATGGTCCCTCAGACCCCTCGACGTTCTGAGGGATAACATTTCACACAGGGCAGTGAACGATGGAGCCGCCAAGTTCGCTCGGCGGTTGCTCCCCAAACGATCTTCTCTCGCCGGCATTTTTTGTGCTTCACTCGCAGAACAAGTGTCGGTGAGAGAACCCATATCCTCTCCCCTGCACATTTTTCAAACAAGCAATATGCGATAATGGGTTAATATGCATAATCACGCGACTACTGGTCTGTCAAGCTTCAATGAGTGGAGAACCAGCGCATCCCCTTGCATCGCACGTTGTTCAACACCTGAATATCTACAGGTACGTATACGTTTTCGTTTTCGTTTTCAGGTAATACACTATCTCATGTATACGGGAGAATAAAATGGAGCAAGGTACACAATATGTGGTGCACTGGTTGCATCGAGCCGCCGCTGTATTTCTCTATGAGAAGCATCTTCTATTGCAAGGAGAAGTTCAGGGAACATTCTGGACATTGCCGGGTGGTCGCATAAAGCCGCTCGAATCCTCGCACGAGGCGTTGTTACGAGAAATGCGAGAAGAGCTACACACAGATATTCAGATAGAGCGGCTGCTCTGGACCAGCGAAGAATTTTTCATAAACGAGGATACGGCACAGCATCAGTTCAGCTTTTATTATCTAGCTACCCTACCAGCACACTCTTCTCTCTATAAATTGGAACGAATCTTTACAGTTGTAGAAGATGATGGAACTCCTATCCTCTTTCGCTGGTTCCTGCTCGACCAACTGCACACCATCACCCTCTACCCAACGTTTTTAGCAACCAGCATACGCAACCTGCCCGATAACGCTCAACACATTATCGTGAAAGACAACCTGGGAGCCAACAAAGTATAGCGATAGGAAAACTCACAAATCAGATTGCGAACAACAATCGGTGATAATGACTATAAGATACATATTTCTTCTCTCACAAGAGACAAAGTACAAAATGGTGTAGATTTGTTACGTAGACGGATACGTAGAATACAACGTCCACATTTTCGTTTTTGAATACCCACATATCAATATTATATTGAACACACACGGCCCCCTTGAATTCCTTCAATCTGGGATGCCATGTGTGTTGGTTCGAGGCAGCGCTATTTGCGATGATCCTCTTCAGCTATTATTTCTGACTAACCAGTGCAACCACTGGAGAGATACACTGATGACAGTGTGTCATTGTCAACCGGGCCTGGGGTAAAGTTTCCATTATGATAGGCTGGCTCCGATACATGGTATCCAGTACGGTTGACATTTGTATAGAACTCAACTGGCGAGCAACCGGTGAAGTAGCTACTAGCCTCGTTGTCCCAGCTGACGCAACCTAATGCAGCACAGGCCGCAGCGCTGCACCCTAATTTATTACAGACCTGATAATCCTTCATGTTGGCGACGCCACTACCAATGAAGCAGATGTGATGCCCCTTCTGATTAGCATCCCAATACACATCTAATTCGGCGGGGATGGGACAATCAGATAACCTGGTAATATTGGGCGTAACACCACTTGTAGAGGGCGTGGCGGATGTGGTCTGTCCATCCAGGCATCGTGTAGTTGCCGGCTGGGTGCCATTCAAGTGAACTTCGAGCGTTTGGCAAGGTGCATTCGCAGTATCAGCCGCCTTTCTCAAGGGAGCCGACGTTGCTGCAAAAGCACTTGATGTTGCCAGGAGGAACAAACCCAAAAGAACCACCCCAGGTAGCATAGTGCGAAAGACTTTTGTAAACAAGACAGGATTTCCTTTCCATTGTCAGAGTATGCAGATATTCTTCTCGTGTGAGACGATGTCATGAAGGTCACAAGGAGTGTCACAAGGTGATCTTCACAAAGTAAGAGGGCCGAACCGTCTGATTTGGGACAGCTTTTCTGTCTGAGTTTGCCTCTGCCAGACACCCTCGGTCACTGTTTTCTCTGTGCTGAGCACAGTTTTATCACCTATTCCTCTCTGCGCGGCACTCGTGAAGTCAAATAATCTTCTCGACAGACAGACAATATTCTTGAATATTGAAACGATCTATGTTAGATTGTCTCAAATAGTTGTTCGATCGTCTTACAACCAGTTTGAGCATCACTTGTTCACCTTCTCTGAAAAACCTTCTGTAGTACGTAAACGTAGATGTAATCATCCACGCCAACGTTGATGGAAAACAAACGCTCGCAAGAATGACCCGGGAAGGCTGCAATCAGGCTTTCATTTTCTATAATTGCTGACGTAAACGTAGATGTAGAGGCAGATGTTTATGTAGCTATTGATGTAACCATGGACAAAAATATCTCTGTTGACAGCTACCAATGTACTATCTAACGTCGCGCATGCAGCCATTTAGATTTACGAATACGTGGACATGGATATTTACATAAGCTTCTATGTCTACGTATTCGGCTACAGATACCTATACGATAATATAGAGAACACAGCAATAAAAGCATTGCGCAATATATTTACGTAGACGTTTACATTGCATTGTTGGATTATGTTTATCGGGTGTACATCAGCGGCAACGTAGACGTAGATTTGTATTGCAATGATTTCAACATCTTCTCGCTCATATTTCCCCGAAGCAAAAATGAGATCGCTATTTGATATACACATTGCCGTTTACGTAGTCGCAAACGTTACCATCACCATCAACATCTTTTTTTGCTGTTTCTATCATGGATATCTTAATATTTACGTACAAGTAGCCAGATACGTTTACGTAATCATAAACGTATCTGGCTACTTGTACCGATCTCGTTATTTTTTATACATACATAGACGTTTACGTTTCCCGCCCTTTCAAAAACGTAGTCATAGATATGGATGTAGACGCGTATGTAAACGTAAACGAGGACGTAACCAGCATCATTTACGTTTACTCAATGCAAAAATTTGTGATATAGCTGCACACATAAACATAGATGCAGTCGAGTACGAATATGTTTACATCTACGTTTATGTGTGCAGCTATATCACCGTCTACATCATACTCTGCTAAAAGTTCGGTTTTTTATATACGTAAACGTAAGCGTAGACAAGTACGAAGACATATATTCATAGGAAACCTTTCTACATCCCAAATACAGGTACACATAAACGTAAATCTAGTTCGCATATTCGTAGATATCTTTGTATACGTATACGTTTGTGTGTACCTGTATTTCTCCGAAGAAATCCTCGCAGCATCAATATTTACGTCGCTGTTTATGTAGAGGATTACGCTTACGTCTACGTATGTGGCAACATTACTTTGAGAACTTTGTTATCAGAATTAGACAAGCATACACATTTACGTATACATAACGGCTACATCCACAATAATGGAAAATAAAGCGTGCGCTCCATCTCATTCTCTCATCTAAAATAAAATGCATATATACGTAACCGTTGACGAATACGTAGATGTAAAATTTATGAAAGCAGAGATGCAAGAGTTATAGACAAAGCTAGAGAGAAAAGTAAGCTGTTCAATAGATAGATAGATAGATGTATACGAAAGCGGAGACGGATACGTAGATGTGTACAAGGATCAGACTATCGATCTCGTATACATCTACGTAGTTGTTCTGATGAGTTAGCGAGAGGAATGCTTTCTAAGCAGATCTGCCAGGGCTTCATTCAGTAAAGCTGTTTTCGAGGTTTCCTCTGTATAGGCCAGTTCTTCAAATGCTTGCTTAAGACGTTTATCAACCCAAACCGTAATACGCTCGTGCGTCTTCTCAAACGATTGAGCACCACGTCTCCTACGGACTGGCGGTGGAGTATAATACTCTTGCTCCACAAGTTCATCATATCCTTGTTGGATAGATGACCTCTTTTGTTCGCCATAGGTATACGTAGACGTTTGTGGCAACGGTGACACAAACGTGGTTTCTTCAGATGCCTGTGAAGGTACTCGTTCATCGCTATATGACGCAGTGTGTAACGGCGAGATAGAGCTGACTGGAGATGGTACAACTGTAGCAGATGATGGGAAAGTGGGAGAATGTCCAGCACTAAATCCAGGTTCGGAGCCAGGCACAGTATTATTCGCATACTCAACAGAAGTGGGAGGAGAATACATCGTCGCATCCTCTCTCTCCCCTATATCAGAGATTTCCTGTATTTCTGCTGATGGCTCATTCACCTGAGATTTTCTCTGCCCTGCTTTCTCTGTCCGATACGTAGACGTTTCCGTAGATGGATATGCTGAATGTCTGCTGGTTTGAGGCTCAGGTTCTAGAACCTGAGCCTCAGGCAAGACCGGGGCAGCCTTTGGTGTAGTTGGAGGAAGCGGCACAGCTTCTCTTATTGGAGGCACAGATACTTCCGCAGACGTAGCCGTTGATGTGTCCGTCGTCGCTTTTGTTGAAGCAACCTGTGATTCAGACTGTTTTTGAACCGGCTCTGATTTCGTTTCTTCTACCTCAACATTTGAGCTAGGGCGTAGGAGAGGATTGATAAAGCGTTTAGTTTCCTTCGGCACGCTGTAGCACCTCCTTCACGAGTTTTGTATAAGCCTGAGCGCCAGTACTATTGGGAGCGTAGTCGTACAGGCAAGCGATTTGATTATGAGCTTCTTCTACCTTAATATTGCGAGGAATGACAGTATTGAAGACCAGATCGCCGAAATGTTCGCGTACGGCAGCGAGAACATCGGCACTCAAGCGTGTATGATCGTCCAGATTAGCCACAACGCCAAAGACTGGTAGCTCCACATCTAGATTTTCGCGTAGTTCCTGCATAGTACTTTCCAGAATGCTGATACCGATCAGAGCATAGGTTGTCAACGCGATAGGGATGATAACATCGGTACAGGCAATAAAAGCATTGACAGTCAACACGCCCAGATTAGGTGGAGTATCGATCAGGACATAATCGAACTCATCTTTCACAGGGGCGAGAGCGCGGGCCAGTTTGCGTTCGCGACCGGCAGCTGAGGCCATAAGTAAATCAGCGGCGCTCAGATTGATGGAGCCAGGGATAAGAAATAGATTTTCTTGGTTGGTAGGGATAATAGCATCAGCCATTTTTGTTCCACTAATTAAAACCTCAAACAGAGTGGGTTCTCGATCCAGATCACCGAGCAAGCTATAAGTACTATTGCTCTGTGCGTCAGTATCGATAACGAGGACGCGACGACCTTCACGTGCCAGGCCATAGGCCAAATTCACCGTTGTTGTCGTTTTTGTGACCCCACCTTTATTGTTTAGGAGGGAATACACTTTTACCATTTATACCTCTTTTTCTCTAATTCTTTTTATTTCGCCTTTTATATTATTTCGCACATTGTTATTTGATGAAATAACCAGGCGAAATAAAAAAAAGAAAACCAACAAGGTAACAAACTGCAATATGCAAAGGGATCTCAAAGAGCCAGGTCACTCCCCTTATTTAAGAGCGATCTACATTTCCCTGAGAGCGTCGAAAAGAGCCTTCTTGCGGGGAAGACTCACAGTAGAGCTTTGATAGATCAAATCGGCAAAAGCGAGCAAATTCTCCTTTCTACCGGACAATGGTAAGACATGAGCATTGGTATCCTGATTGCGATAGCGTTTGAGTAAGCGAATATTGCGTTTAGCAAGCTCTCGTTCCAGGCTATCGAGAAAAAGGACGCTGCCCGAAACGAAGCGACAGACAGTTTCCGTCCAGGAAGTGCGTTCGTTACGGCGATGGCGTTGATAGATAGTACCATTGCCATCGAAGTAGCCGCGAATAAAAGCTGGAACCAGAGCATCGGGAAGACGATCGGGCCAGCGAATGATCAGAGATTTATTAGGAACAACGCCCCATGTAGAGAGGGCATCGATCAGGAAACGATCATTGATAACGATCTTTGCGACATCACGTTGACCATTAAAACCGACGATAACAGGAGCGGAAGCCTGAAGGCCGCGCTGAAAATCGCGAAGATGATCGGCATCAGACATCTTCAGAACGATCTGCAATCTGTAATCATGTCGTTGCTCATCGATATAGACACAGCCATCAGCAGCAATAAAGCCGACCCAGTAGGCATGCCAATCAGATGAAAGATCGACGAACCCGGAACTATCGACAAGATTCGGCTTAGGTTCGGGTCTGATAGGAATAGCAAACTGTTTGAGAGAATTGCGAACAGTAAGGCTACTCACGCCAACATCAGCAGCGATAGAGAGAATAGTTAATTGTTCGACCACATATTTTTGACGAAGGAAAGGTTCAGTAAGCAAATCAGAATAGAGCCAATGAGATCCACGCCCAGCCATAGCGACCTCCTACATATATAAGGAATCACAAACGACCCACCCGGCCATCATAGAGGAATCCGCACCGACGTATACGTCAATGTAGCCGTCCACTAGTAGGAACGTGTACCCACTCACATTGTAACATACATTGATAGTATTCGATAAGACTTTAGAGGCGCATCGTTTATTTTTATAGATACTTCATCTACATAACCATCTTCGTAGACGCGTATTTATACGTCAACGTATACGTGTACCAGGTTAAAAGAAGAGAAAAAGTCAATACTCCTTGCGGCGTGGCCTCCCTTTTTGCCAGCCACGTTTTCTGCGACCTTTTGCTGACTCCACCGCATATTTAGGGATCAGGCGAATCCCGCTACCAGGCACGCCCTTGATGCGTCCGGTTGCCAGCAAAATACCAGTCTCCTCCAGAGTTGCGAAGCGTGACGGTAAGCTCCCTTCTTCGATCAGAGCGTGGACGCGGCCAGTCTTTACGCCCAGCAATGCAGCAGCCTCAACCACCACCCACATCTCGTCCAGCGAATCCAGCGCTGTCACTTCCTCAATTTTTCTCATCATACGTATCTCACCTACAAATAAAAACAACCTTGATCCTTTTTATGAAAAACTATAAGAAATCAGCCCATATAACGATCATCGTCATCATCGTCATCAAGGAAAGGATTGGGAACGTTCTGTTCCTGGATCATATCCTGGAAACGTGTCTGGCTGCGATTAAAATACAAACACACCTCGCCAGTGGGACCATTGCGATGCTTGGCAACGATAATATCGGCGAGACCTTTGCGTTCCGTTTCTGGATTGTACACTTCATCGCGGTAAATGAACATCACGATATCAGCATTTTGCTCAAGACTATTATGCACAACAATATTATTTGCAACAAAATTATGAAGCCCATCTACAGTAAAATCATAGACCTCTTCTTCCCCATCAGGTTCGATAGCAACGACCTCATCCCAATACACCTCACTCATTGCTACAGGTGTCTCAGGGCTGGGTAAAGCGCGCGGTAGGGCGAGATGCATCTCAGGTTGTAGCTCATCCAATCGTCTCCAACCATCAAAGGTCAAGAAGCGATGATTAGCGGTAGCTCGAATAGTACGCCCTGACCGCGTTTTCAGGCGAAACACCTGTTTACGTCCCGTAGAAAATGCATGTGTTACAGGGCGGGGTTCAAATTTCCAGGTCCCAGTATTGAGCGCCAGAACATGAAATCCTTGCTGACCAACCAGCGAGTCTATGCGACGGTAATAGCCTTCATCCGGCAGGTAAACCAACGTATCACCAGTTAAACAGCCACTTTCACGCAGATCGGACAACTGCGGAACCTTCGATTGACGAGTTTCAACGGCACGAGATAACTGTGCCAGAGCCAGGATCGGCACGTTCAGCTCACGTGCCAGCACCTTCAACTGACGACTAATCTCATCAATAACTTGCACACGATTATCAGATCGACCACCGCTGGCCTCCGACGCCATCAATTGCAGATAATCAACGATTATCAGATCCAGGCCATTAGCTTCCGCAATCCACTGACGAGCCTTACTGCGCAATTGAGAGGTCGTCAGAGAGGCCGTCTCATCAAGCAGAATAGTCACAGCCGAAAAAACATTGGCGGCTCTCACCACATGATCCCACTCGTCATCCTCCACACGACCCGAACGCAAGCGCTGTTGATCGACACCAGCCTCCATCGAAATCAAGCGCTGGACAAGTTGATCAATACTCATTTCAAGGCTAAAGATGCCGATCTTGCATTGGTAGCGAACAGCGGCATTATACGCGAGGCTTAGAGCGAAACTTGTTTTGCCAACAGCTGGACGAGCAGCCAGAATGATTAAATCCGAACGTTGCAAACCACCCAGCAGACGATCCAGATCAGAAAAGCCCGTAGGGGTGCCTATAAGTCCGCTACGACGCATATACAGAGAATCGAGCCTATCCATATAGCTTGTAATCGCATCGCGAATGTGGGCCGTCTGAGAGCGATTTTGGGTACGTTCCTGTCTGACCGAAAAAATCATTTGCTCAGATTGTTCTAGAACAGCCTCAGCATCATCTTCCGCATACGCCGCCGCTACAATTTGTCCCCCCACATGAATGAGACGCCGCAGCGTCGCCAGACGCTCAACGATACGTCCGTAATACTCGATATTGCCGCTTGTGGGAACAAGGCTTACCAGAGAGGCGATATAGCTCTCACCACCAACCTCATCCAGCTTACTCTGACGGGCCAGCTCGTGACAGAGAATCACGAAATCGGCAGGCTCATGCCGTTCATAGAGCTGGGTAATTACTTCGTAGAGAGTGCGGTGTCCATCACGATAGAAATCGTCGGCCCGCAAGAAATCGATCACCAGAGAGATTGCCTCTGGGTCGATCAGCAAGCTGCCGAGAACACTCGCCTCCGCCTCAATATTTTGCGGTAAGAACCGTTCCATAAGCGCTACAACTCCAGACTAACGTAGATCGATACCAGGCAAGATAAACATATGGCAAAGCGTTTGAATACGTGAAAGAATGTACGTACCGAACTGCTCCTCAAGCGTATCCTCATCAAGATTTGTTGTGATAAACGTAGGACGATTATGCTTGAGTCGGGCATCAAAGACGCAGACAAAAAGCGAATATACCTCGGGCGAGACCGGGTCAGCAAAGAGAGGATTACCCAGATCATCGAGAAACAACACTTCTGCCGTTCTCATCACCTTGAGCATATTTTCAGCCAGCTCCGGATTTTTAACCAGTCGAAGAAGTTCGGGCACATAAAGCGACAACATAAAACGCCCTTTTTGGGCAATCAGAGGCTCGATACAGCTTATCAATCCCGTTTTGCCAACACCTGGACCTCCAATCAAACAGAGACCATGCTGTGACCCTTTACTCCTGATGTGATGGAAGTTCAAGTTTTCTATATAGTCCTCAACGATCCCGGCAATATATATCCTTTCCCCTTCAGCCTCTAAATGGGCAAGCTCATCTACACCTTCTTGCCGCTCAAATTCCTGGGGCCAGGTCTCCAGATTTCTCTCATAAAGCGATGGATGAGTCATAAACGCTGGACCGAAAAGTCGTTGTGCATAGGTGCGACGCATCTGCATATCTTGCTGCACGAATTCTCTACGTTGCCGCTGAATCCGCTTTTGAAAGCTTACTCCGTCAGCACAATCGCAAAACTCTGCTGGTGCCGCAAAACCATTTGATTCAAGGGTGACGGGCAGCGCCCAGCCTTCAATTGACAGCGGCTCGCCTTGCTGATTACAACCAATACAATCACCTCGCTCACTTGCAGAAAGCATACGGGTCTGCAAAAACGTACGTCGTCCCTCTGGAATAGCCATAAGTTGCCGTGTCAATGCAGCGCTCCGTTTGCCTGGAAGACGTGGTGGCCTTGATGCCATAATTCTGCTTAAACGTGTTTTGAGTTCTTCGTTCATAAGCAACCCCCTGCGACGTGTTCATTAAACAATATATTATGCTATAAAGCAGGGTCATATTATATACTGATACACTGAGAATAGAAAACGAAATACCCAATAGTACCCTATTGATTTGTTTGCTCATCCCTTTGCGTCTCTATAATCTCATTTGTACGACGCCTTTTCCCGGTTACTATCCGACCGTAATTGTATCTCTTCACAACTACCTTATTCCCCTGTCTAACCATGATAGCATTGCTATCTTTTGGGGTCTCCATAGCAAATATTGAGCTACGATTTGTTGCCCCTGGCTGTTCTGGTGGGCGTTGATTTTGCTGTTGATATGTTTGTCTATTCTCAGCCTTAAACTTGTCCTGTTGGTCTAATTGTTTTTGCCGTTGTTGCTTGAAAAAAGTGATCAGTTGCTCGAAGGTCTTGTCCTGAAACGTTTTCACGAGCGAAATAACACCTGCATCCAACCCTTCAGCATGGTATTCACGACAGCGAGTCGTAAACAGCCCGGCTTTGTTGGTGATAGTGTGACCTCCCTGGTCGTACAACCTGGAAAACACATAGACAAGCGATCCGGTGACTGCCTCCGCGCTACAATCGTTTATCAGCTTCATGTGGATTTTCCATTTGCCGAGGTCTCCGTCAAACAATTCAGCTAAAAACATCGCGAGCTGCTTGCGTAACGTACGGTCGTTATTAACGTTATTATTATATAATATATTAATAAAATCTATAACGTTATACGTAACGTACGTTGTGAGAAACTGCTGAGAATAATGTTTGGGATCGATCATGGAAATCTCAGAAAAACCGTCCTCGGTTGACTGCCCGGTAGACTTTTCTGTCTCGGAAGCCTCCGCAACTGCTTGCTTGCTCTCCGCTGTATCATCCTGAACCGCTGTTTGTGGTGGGGGAGACTTTTTCTCGACAGGAGACTTTTCTATCGCTGGCGGCGCTGTTTTCACTTTCTTGCTTGCTGGCGGAACCGGAAGTTCCGCTTTTCTCGTACTGGAGGGCGACTTTTTACCTGCGGTAGACTTTTCTGTCGTTATTTTCGCATTTGCAGGCTGATCACTTGTTGATGATGTCTCTGGTTCAACTTTTTTCTTTGGCGGTTTTGGAATTTCGTTGCCAGACTCGTCAATATGGATGACTTCGTCATTGACGATCTTCAGGCCATGTCTTGCCGCAACTGCCGCTAATCTGGGATCTACCTCCGGTCTTTCTGGCTTCGATTTTTTTTCCTCCAGTTTTTTTACCTTCTCAAAGAAGTTCGGATCATACAGCTTATTCAGGTATTCCTGGAAAAATTGGTTTGTCTTTTGTTGTTGTTTCGTGAGATCGCTATCATCGTCCGTAGCCGATTTGTATATTTTATGTTTTGGTGCTTGTGAGGCATTGATAGCGGGCGAAGGGACGGAAGGCTCACCGCCTGTACCTTCCTGGATAGCAGGTTTGTTGCTCTCAGTTACCATCTGGGAAGCTTCTTGAGCTGGTTGAGCAAAAGGATCTTCAGCGAGCAAGCGGTTATTCTCTTCTATCAGCTTTTTTGCCTCTTGCACGATTCCCATTGTCGCAATTGATTTGATGGCAAAAGGATTTTTGCCAGAAGCAGGGGGTCGGTTTGATGTAACTACGTCAGGCTGAGCAGTGATAGGCTCATCTGTATGAGCCTTCTCCGGTAGAGCCAGTGATCGCGCAGGCTGAGGGAGCGCCTCTGGAACTACTTTCTTCTGTTCAATAGCGGGTATTGCCTCTATTGCAACAACCCCAGAGCTATTAGAGGGATCAAACAAGTCGCAAATGATTTCACTGCTGATCCGTTTGAACAGGCGTTGCCTCTTTGCTGGCTCGATCTTCTCGTCCTGTATGATATCGTACAGTTGTCGCAGCAGTTGTTGCTCACCAGTACTATACTCCTTGTGCTGTGAGCCATTCTCAGATATAATGCCGTACAGGATACAGCGTTGTTTTACGCGGGTTGCAAACTGCCGCACCTTTGGACGGCTGTACTTGATCAGCTTGTCTAGTGCTTGTGTTGTTGGTGGTGGGGCATAATGCTGGAGCGGAAAAAGCAGTTGTATCCGCCCTTCTTGCCGAACCTTCACCAACAAGTTAAGCGCACAGAAGACGATCACATATTTGTGCGTTGTATCATATCCATAGTGAATTTTCTTTGCCAATTCACGGAGATTTTGCAGGCTAACTACGGCGACATCCGTTTGACCTTCCATCCCAGGCAATGCCATCTGTTTCACTTCCGCAAAACGAAGCATCTGGAAAAGAATCTCCGGCCCATTGCCAGGAGAGCCAAAAATCTGCTGCACTATCTGAGTCCTGGATGGATCGGTTCGCCGCAAGATCTCTGGTGCTGATCCTGAGTATGATGGTATAATTCCGTTCTGCCGTCGCATAATTTCTTCTTCAAGTTCTGTGTTGCGCGAGATTAAGTCGTCCATATGGCCCCTCCCAACGTGTCTATATGTTGCGCGAGATGAAACACAGTCATAAAATAGATGGGTCAGTCCGCCCGATCCCATACCCTCCTCTATCACTCTGCCGGCTCTCGTTTATTGCGAAAATAAACGAGAGCATTTCTGGCTGTATGAGTTGTACACTACTCGGCATTTTCATGTCAAGTGTATATACCGGATGGCTAAGACCCAGAAACTTTTTACTGGTTGTAAAAGATATATTACACTGCCAGATCTCTAGATGCTAGTCGTAAAGTGGAGTGGTAATTACTTATTGGTGTCTGGCTTTTCCGCTCAGAAATGCGCCGAACCCCGGTGGGAATTGCACCCAACCCCGGTGGGGTTTTCACCCAACCCCGGTGGGGTTCTCCATGACTTTTGGTTAACCGCCTGTTTGCTGGATGGAAAACCGGGCAAATGAGACAAAATAGTCAAGCGAAAAGTGTAAAATTTATCACACCACTACACTGATATTCTATTTATAATCCATAGCCATAAATCATAGCCATTTTCTTATAAAGATTATATATATAAAATCCTCTGCCAAAAAATATTGATGCATATTGATTTAACTGAGAATTCGGCACCTTTGAGCAAGCAAAATGCTCCTAACTCCGGTGGGGTTCAACAGCTCATAAAATGCCATATCCCATTTATTTTTATCAATGCAGCGTGTGTTTGGAATGATCGAATTATTCCAATTTTTGATGAGTTTTTGCCCGCTAAGAACATAAGAAATGCACCCAGCTATGGTGGGGTTAGAAACAGAAAAATGGCGAAGAATGTACCGAACCCTGGTGGGGTTCAGAATTGTAAAAAGAGACAAAATGCTCCCAGCTATGGTGGGGTAGAGGAAACGAAAATGTACCGAACCCTGGTGGGGTTCAGGAACCCAAAAAGAGACAAAATGCTCCCAGCTATGGTGGGGTTCACGAGCTTTGGTTATGCTTACGCTTTTGTATCTTGTAGTAAAGATTTCTTGACCTGGGAAGAAAGAACTATACAATCCTGATAAGCACTCATCATCTGAAAGAAACACCTTGCTTCAGAACTTTGCCTGCTCTATTGATGTTGATCGCAGAAGGTTTTCGTTCCTTAATAATACATATCTATTGATGTGTATTGGCCTCTTCAGGAGATAGAAGGTAGTCAGCACCTCCTCCGTCTAGATAACGCATCGTTTCCTTTTTCAGAAAAATGTACCGCGCTCCGGTGGGGCAGAGGATAAATCTATCTACATCGATGCTGCCTATAGTCATTTACATGATGGCGGGAACGGAAAATATCGCCAGGTGAGATTTGGTGAAGAAATAGAAATTTGTGTTGAGGTTTGTTAAGAAATATCGTCACACAAGATTTTATATGCATCAGGTAATAGCAAGCGGCGACAATAGAAGTGTCACAAAGAATGTACCGAACCCTGGTGGGGTTCAGAATTGTAAAAAGAGACAAAATGCTCCCAGCTATGGTGGGGTAGAGAAAGCAAGAATGTACCGAACCCTGGTGGGGTTCAGAATTGTAAAAAGAGACAAAATGCTCCCAGCTATGGTGGGGTAGAGAAAGCAAGAATGTACCGAACCCTGGTGGGGTTCAGAATTGTAAAAAGAGACAAAATGCTCCCAGCTATGGTGGGGTAGAGAAAGCAAGAATGTACCGAACCCTGGTGGGGTTCAGACGCCCAGGCAGGCAGAAAGTCTTGTCAAACAATAGACATGTATCAATCAAGCTATGGTCAAACGTTCTAATTGTATGCCGATTTATCTATCAAGTATTGATGAAAGAAAGCCATACCCTGAGAAGGGTATGGCTTAGGAAAATGGAAGTGTTCGTGATGTTGCTTTTAGAAAAATATATGGTGATGCCGCGAAAAATGCACCGAACCCCGGTGGGGTTGTGCTCCTCAATCATTCTTTGGGACGTATCCGGCGCGCGCGTTTGCGATGCGGATTATTCATCGCCTGATACTCTTGAATGAGTTTGAGCGGTGGCAAGATCTCCCAGCGTGCCGCCAACCATTCTTTGCTCCAGCGTGTTTGCCCCTTATCGATCTCAGTAATGCAAACCTGTTTCCCAACAATCCCCATGTTCTCCAATTTTTGCAGCGAGGCCTCAATACGTGGCACAAAGCGCGTTGTCAGGTGGCGCTCGTCCACCTCAATCATACTGGCCGCCAGCAGTTCTAGCATAGTAATTGGCGAACTGAAATCTCCCTGCTTGGCCTGTTCGCGCCAGCGCTCTGTCAGGTACAGCGCAAGGCGCAGGGCGTAACGGTCGTTTTGCGGATTCAACTTGAAAATCTGGCTATCAACCTCCGCAAGATAGTAGTTCTGGTGCTGCTCATAGGTGCTGATCCAATCGCCGGGTGAGATCAGGAAGCCAATGATGATTTTTTCGTTGGTAATGGCCTTGCGACTCACCACCGAGTAGCGCATATATGGCCCATCAACCTGAATGGGAATTGCCTTGCCGCGCACGGTGATGGTGCAATTTCCGCGCACATTGCAGGAGGCGAGTAAGGCGAGATCCTGGAGGACGCGCTGTTTCTGTTCGGTGCGATACCCGTCCGTATAGCGCTTGACGGTTCCGGGATGGGCCACACGACTATGCTTTTGCAATCCCTGCCACTGCAAGATTTCTTCGAGCAGGATCGCCACGCTGCCGTTTTTGGCGACGCGGTCGTTGTGACGACGAATATTCCACAGGCCCAGGATGATGCGTGCCGTCAACACTGTACTTTCGCTCAGCTGGCGGATCTGCCGCAATGCCTGCGGGATTTCCAATGGCCGCTCTGGTGTTCCCAGATAGACCTCAAGCGTATTGGAGGCAAGGTAGGAGATCTCACCGTGCCCCGGACGCCACATGTGCTTCTGGGCCAGTGATGCCTCGCGTACCGCCTGGTCTGGACGATAATTGGTAACTTTAATGTTGTCGGTGACATAAGGTGTGATGTTCTCAAATAGCGCTGTTTGCTCGATTTCGCCTCCCTCTAAAATGCTGGCGATATACTCTGTTGCCTCTTCTTCCGTCATAAAGTCGGTCACGTCGGCCAGCGTGTAATCGAGCAGGGATGATAGCTCGCTGTCTTCCTCTTCTTCAACTTGCATTTCGAGCTGTTCGGCAGGCACGAGACTGAGTTTCTGTTGCTGATACTCTTCCATATTTTTCTACCAGGCTAATCCCCTCGCGAGAAAATAGCCCTTCTCTCCTTTTCTGAACCAGCAGTCTGTAGAACAACAGCGTTATAGCCCTATGTCTGGTTATGTTTATAAGGGCAGGGGTAGATATGCGTCGCTCCCTTGCATATCCTCTCTTTCCATTCTACTTAGTTATGCGTACATTGTCAAAAAAATAAAGCCTTCTCCAATATATATAGGAAGAGTTATACATGTATTATATAAGCTTGTGTAAAAGTCTCCTTTTCCTTCCCAAAAGATAGACTCAAGCGAGTTTTTCCTGGTCTCATGAGCTGCTATGGGCTATATATTCATCTTGCCTTGTGTAAAAGTCTCCTTTTTTTGATATTGGAGAAGACTTTTTGCGGATAGAGGCAACTTATGAATGATGAGAAAAGTTGCCTTCAACGATGGTGGCTGATACTGTTCATGGGTCTCCTTTATTGGAACCAGAAGGAGACTTTCTGAAAACCCCGTCTCTTCTGGCTATCTCTGATAAGTCTCCTTTGTGCTATCCAAAAGGAGACTTCATCGTTGCTGCCAGTTGGCAGCGCAAATGAGTCTACCCTAGACCACTCAAAAGAAGACTTTTGCAGAAAATGGTAATGCAGTACGAGTTGCCTTCTGGGTCGCATAAGGTAGACCCATTTCCAAATACCTGCAATCAGCCTTTCTCAAAAAGTCGCCTTTTGGGTAGTCTAGGGTAGACCTATTTGCGTTGCCAACTGTTTCACCTTTCTAAGAGCCGGAAGCCACTATGCGCAGCTTCCACCTTCATGAAGACGGAATCGGCAACATGGGTCGCAACCCCTGTTGTCGAGGGCTGCGCGAGTTCCTGAAGCATCTGCCTGCGGGTGACCTTCGCCTGTTCGGGATCGCCGCTATCCAGGGAACTGGTCCATTCGGGATGTTCGATCTGTATAGCACTCAGGAAGATATCGCCGAGAATGATGACCCGTTCCTCGTCCGTCGTTATCAGCAGCGATGAGTGGCCAGCTGTATGTCCTGGGGTAGCGAGAACCCTCACTCCAGGTACGATATCCTCTCCCTCCTCTGCAAACCCGATGTGATGCTCCAGCAGATTCAGCGTACCAGCCACGCTAGCTCTAGTCTCCGGCTGATTGTCGAAGCGATGCCACTCAGCGCCCCGTACCAGATAGCGTGCATTCGGAAAGGTCAGGGCCGGCTCGCCATTGACCTCGCGCACGACACCGTTGACATGATCTGCGTGCATGTGCGTGAAAAAGACAATATCGATGTCGGCAGGATCGAGTCCCGCACGCTCAAGGTTGAAGAGAAGTTGGCCTCCATAGCACTTGAAGCGGTTGCTTTCGTAGGTTCTGGGGCCGAGGCCGGTGTCAATCAATATTGTATGCTCAGGCGTCTGGAGCAGATAGGCACCCAGGCTTCCGACAAGTTGACCATTGTCATCGAGATAATTTTGATAGAACTGCCAGTCTGCTGTGGTGGTTGTTGAGAAAACGGCTGTTGGATTGAAGAGAATGTATCCATCGGGCAGATACGTTATGCGAACGCTGCCTGGTGTAATCGAGCCATAGGCTGCTGCTTTGACCATTAATAAGTAGCTTTCCTTTCAACAGAGAGTAACATCTCTTGCTATTATAGAATAAACCGCTGTCGATCCCAACTTTGAGCGCATGTCAGAAGAGCCTGGCCCGGCAAGAAGACGTATCAGCCAGGGTTGAATGCCAATATGTGTCGAGAAGATCTCGATCAAGAAAAATGTAAAAAGTCTTCTTTTGGGTTCAATCAATCAGACTCATTTGCCATTATCAGCGATCGGGCTTCTCGATGAGTCGCCTTTTGAGTAGTGCGAGGTAGACCCATTTGCCATTATCACAGACCTGCCGGCATAAAAAGTCTTCTTTTGAGTAGTAGAGGGTAGACTTATCCCCAATTATCACAGGTACAGCCGATATAAAAAGTCTCCTTCAAATGCTAAAATGCAGAAGGCAGAAGATTCCGGTATCTCATGCCTGGATTGAAAAAAGAGAGGGAAAGCATGGACCTCGAAGCAAATAAGGCACTCGTGAGACGCTATATAGAGATGTGGGAGACGGGAAATGTAGCTCTGGCTGATGAAATCCTTGCCGCAGAATACGTTGATCATACCCATCCTGATCGAACTTCTGGCCCAGAAAGTGTTAAAGAGGAAGTTCTTGCTTTTCGTGCTGGTTTCCCTGATGTACGCATTACCATTGAACAGATGATTAGCGAGGAGAATACCGTCGCTTTTCGCTTTGTGCTTCGGGGAACGCATCAAGGAACTTTTGCGGGTTTCGCCCCAACAGGAAGAGAAGCCATCCTGACCGGTGTGGACTTTATTCGTATCGCTGAGGGCATGATGGTCGAGCTTTGGGGCTGTCAGGAGACTCTCAGTTGGGTTCTCCAGCTCGGAGCCACAGTGTCGTTGCCTGAGTGATGCGAGTTACCTCAAGCTGTGGGACGACACCCAGACGAAAACGTTACGTTAACCTTCAAGCGTTGAAATATTTGATGACGTTAAGAGGGGCTCCAACTTTTTGCATGAGAGAGTCACCACGAGCTGGTGACTCCTCAATGGCTCAACCATTAGCTCAGTGGACTCGTGTGATCTCAATCCCCCTGTCCGAAGCCAGAATACGATAATGTTGGAAGGCGGGATATTTTGTTATCATCGCGCGAATGTGTACATCCAACGCCTTTTCAATATCCGTGTTGTCTGCACCTGGCAGACCGCCACATTTGTCTATATGGGCCTGCCAGCCGAAAATAGTAGCACCATGCTCGGCTGCATACTGGTCTGCATAGATGTTGTCCCCCGTCTTGGCATCGTTACCAACCAGAGAGGGGTCTCTGGCTGAACCACCAGCGTAGGCTTCATGCCAGTAAGCGGTGGGCAAGAGGCCAGTCGCCTCCTCGAATTTCCTGCGGCTGGCCTCGACAAAGCGTTTATCAATACAGGTTCGTAAAAAGCCAAACGTCTCGATGTTATGGCTCATATCGTCTCTCCTTTCTGGAACGCCTGCGCGGATGAGGTTTCTGCACGGTTTCTCTGCGTGCTCTCTTTGCACTAACAGAGAAGCGTTCTCAAAACCAGGCGTGCGCATCACTGCTCTCACACGCTCAAGCCTCTTGTCACTCTGCGAAGACGAAACCTCGCTTTTTTGCAAGACAAGAGAGGGCGTAGAAAGCAGTACAAAATAAAGTGCTTTAATCGATTTTCTAGAAGTAGAAAGTGCTATGAGAAGTGTACCAAAATTTGAGCAAAAAGTCCATGCTCTAGATGAATGATGACTACTTTGTCATCTTCTGATGAGGTAGTTTTTATGAGACGAAGGAGGATCGTTGCTTGGACAAGCGACACTACCGCTGCTGTCCAAGCAACGATCCTCCATTCCTTAGTGGGGCCTCAACGAGTCTTCTTCCTGGTAGTCTACAGTAGACTTTTGGGAAGCGTCTCCTTTCTAACTGCCGCTAGCTAGTCGCCTTCTGTCTCTAATAAAGTAGACTTTTCCTCTGGATAATTGCCTGTCAGGGGGATACAATGAGGGAAAACCAACGGATAAGCTGTTGTAGTAGGAGTTGGCATGGAGTACTACAATTGGACAAATTGCCCGAAAGTGATTAAGGCGGAAGTGAATACATTGCTTGCGGAGTTCTCGCATCTGCCTGATCTACACTTTTCCGGTATGTATCTACATGGTTCTCTCGCTCTGAGTGGTTTCCAGCCTGCTCGTAGCGATATTGATATCATCGTGACAACCAGCAAGCGTATCAGCGTGCAGGCCGAGAAAGCCGCCGTTGAGTTGCTCTTGCGCGTCTCGAAGTTTCCCGCACCCATCGATATCTGGTTTCTTGCTGAGAGCGACCTTGCTTCGTTCCAGCAACCTCTCCCTTTCACTCTCCACTATAACGAGCGGTTGCGCGAAAGCTTCCAGCAAGATCTTAGCAGCGACGCATGGCAGCATTGGAACGACCAGACACGTTCCGACCTGCACCTCGCCATTTACCTTACCGTCCTTCAGCGCAAGGGTATTTGTCTTGCTGGTAAAGCGATTGATGAGGAGTTTCCTCTCGTGCCGGAGCAGGTATTTCTTGATGCGCTGGTGGCGAGCTTTCAGGAGGCATGCAAGCACTATTTACAGGATCTTGTGGCTTTTGTGCTGAATAGCTGCCGAGTCTACGCCTACCTGCGCGATGGGCAATTGCTCTCCAAAAACCAGGGCGGCGCGTGGGGGCTTGCTCATTTGCCCGAACAGTATCATCCGCTCGTTCAACAATCGCTGGCACTCTATCGCAGTGAACGATTGGGACGCCCGATTGGTCGCGCTGTTTTGAACGAGTTTATGACATATATGGAACAAGCAATTCTTCGCCAGCGGACCGGCTCGGAGGAGATCAGCTGGCGAGATAATGGGTGAGTGTGGTTAGTGCGATGGCTTGAGCGAGGGCAAGAGTTGATGCTCCAGCCATCCCTGAAGCGTGGTCCAGAGCACGCGCACGCCAAAATAGCCGAGCGCGAGACCGCAGAGGGCGTTGATCCAGAGGAAGAGCGCTGGGCGAATCCAGCGGCGGCCCCAGCGAATTCCTATAGTAATACCAATGCTCCAAAGAACCGCGCCGACGAAAAAGCCCGCGAAGAAGAGCACAAACTGTAATCCCGTGCTGCCAGATGCCATAACGCTACTGCCCAGGCCCGACCAGAAGGCCAGCCCAACCGGATTGGCAAGGCCAAATACAACTCCAGTAGCGAAATCTCCACGTTTGCCCGCCGTTGCTTCGGGCTTGACATTGCGACGTGTGAAGGCCTCGTAAAGCGCGAGCCAGGCCATACGCAGCAGAAAACAGCCGCCAGCGATGCCCAGCACGATCTGGAACGTCATATATTGTGCCAGGGCCGCAACACCCGTCAGGGCGAGTATGGCCCACAACGAATCGCCAATCAAAGAGCCTGTCTCCACTAATAACGTCGAACGAGCACCGTGTGTGACACCGCGCCGAATCGCTTCGGTGTTGACTGCTCCCGGTGCGGCGGCATAGGCAATGCCAAGCCCGATAGCAGTCGCGAAAAATGCAACCTGCATACCTGTTTTTCTTCTCCTGATGATGAGTTAACAACCTCCATAGAGTGTACTCGATATTGATAGTTGCGTCCAGTGGAGGTAAGTATTAAGCCAGGGCTTTCCAATTCTCCCATCTAGCAGGAGTGCAGAGGGCGGCAGCCCTTTGCCGGGGTGCGGGGTGTCCCCGCAAAAACCTTTTTTCTTCTCTTTTGCGCGCCGCCGCAGGCGGCGCGCGAAGGGGGGAAGGAAACTGGGGACGCCCCAGGCCCCGGCAGGGAGACCCCTGCACCCCTTTGAGCGGAGAACTGGAAAGCCCTGAGTATTAAGCAAGCAGGAGAACATTGTGTCCTTTGGGGCGCTCAATCGACCAGAACCACCAGTTTACCCTTCGCTCGATTCTCTTCCATATAGTGATGCGCTTCAACGATCTCATCAAAGTGGAAAACGCGGTCGATGCTCACTTTATAACGACCAACTTCTACGCCTTCAACAATGTGCTGCAAAACATCTGTATCGTTTGCTGCGTTGACAGTGCCACTGCTATAATGCGTTAGTCTAACCGCCGAAGGGATAGCGACCATCGGATCAAATTCCTGTAAGACCCAGGCATTGCCCAGGATGCCAGTCATACAGACGATACCTTTTGGCGCGACGGCCTGAAGCGAATCTAGCAATGTGACCGTTCCAATCAGCTCCAGAACACCATTCACACCACCAGGAACGCGTTGCCTCACCTTGTCTGCAATCGTTCCGGTATCGATAATAACTTCCTCTGCTCCAATTATCAGTAATGCCGTTCTCTTCGCAACTTTTCTTGTAGTCGCAAGGACGGTTGCGCCGTGATGTTTTGCCAGCATGATCGCTGCCATGCCCACAGAAGAGGTGCCTCCACGTACCAGGAGAGTTTGCCCCGGTTGCAGGTCCATTGCCTCGAAAAGCGATCCCCAGGCTGTGAGGTACGTTTCTGGAATGGCGGCCAGTGTTTCCCAGGGGAGGCTTGTTTGCAGCGGCAGGACCTGACTGGCCGGTACTAGCGTGTATTCAGCATAGCCACCGTCATATGCGCGTCCCATCTCTCCCATCACAGCGGCGACGGTTTGCCCAACCTGCAAAGATGTGTCCGGTGCTGCCTCGACAATCCCTACACATTCGATGCCCAACACACGAGGAAATTTGACAGATGGCGAATGGCCTTGTCGCGTAAACATTTCTGAGCGGTTTAAACCAAAGGCTTTGACACGAATCAACACCTGACCGGGGCGCGGCTCCGGGCGTGGAATGTCGCGAATCTGCAATACTTCGGGCGGTCCCGCTTGCTCAACTACAATCGCTCGCATACTCATCTTCTCCTTAGAGGGTTAATGCTCTGTCCGGGTTTTATTATTACACGGCAGCGTACGCCCTGATGTGACGGTGAGTATTCCTGCTGCTAGCAATGAAACATCACAATTATTTGTTACATTTCCTGTCTCTGCTCGGCCTGCATACGTTGACGTAGCTCCTCGCCGCGTTTGCGTCCCTGGCGGCTATAGAGAAACATCCAGATCACCAGCGCGCCGATGATGCCGTACAGGACAAACGGCGAGATAATCAGGAATTGCTCGATGCTCAAAATTATCACCAGATAAGTACGTAGAGCTGCCTCAAAGAGAAAACCAATACCCCAGACAACTGTAACCACGCGCATGGTATGACGAAACTGCTGGTATTGCCAGAGTGAGTCGAACCAGCGGATATTCTCCGGGTTGTTGCCGGTCGCGAAGTGGCGCGCGAAGTAGAAGGCGAGCGGTCGTGGGAAGAACAACGAGACCAGATAGGCCAGCCCAAATACTGCCGTAAAGAACGATTCACGTATCAAATAGACTTTTGGACTGCCGCCCAACGCCATCGTCACCAGCGAGGTGATAATACCAAACAGCACGATGCCAGCCAGCAAATCGATGCGCTTGCGGCGTATCACACCAACGATGCTATCGATCAACGATGGGACGCCCGATGCCACAAGCGCAACAAAATCAGAACTGCCAGCATATGTTTTCAGCGCCCAATAAATCACGATGGGCAATGCGGCATTAATGACAATACTGCTGAGCAGGCTCAGGATTGTTGCCGCTTTACTGGCTTTTTGTTCGGTTACTGAACTTGCTGCTACGTTTTCCATGTACTTTTCCCTTTCTTTACTTGTGAGAGACACATCTATCAAAACATATATGAGGTGAGTTGTAATCAACCCATCGGTTGATTTTTGGAGGAACGAAGGGTCAGGCGCGGATAGATTGCATGGTATACTGGGGCAAATGCTTTGCAGGAGAGGATGAAGAGATGCACGATCATGCCTGGCTACGCTTTCTCCCACTCTGGTATGGGATATTCTATGTCATGCTCGCTTTTACAACTGCACTGGCTTTGCTGGATGCCTCTCCTCGTTCAGTGGCTGTATGTGCGGCCATCCTGGGACTCTCAGCGCTGCTCGCTAGCTGGTATGCGATCTGTATCGTGCCACGTTTTCAGCGTATACGTTACCGTCCACTGATCGCGCTGGTCTATCTGGTCGTTGGTTGGGGCCTCTGGTTCTGGCTCACCCTCTATCACCCGGTCTATCAGTTCTTGCTGTTTGGCCTGTATCCCCAGGTCTTCTTTTTCCGCCCTCTCCCCTGGAAGATCTTTGACGCTATTATCCTGACCATTTTCTCCCTCGCTTTGCAGGTGCTTTTATTGAATGGATTTGACGCGACCTTGCTCATTACGCTGGCGGCAACGATTTGTGGTATTCTCATGACGTTTTTTATTGAAGCTATTATCCGTCAGAGCCGGAATCGCCATCAGTTGTTGCAAGAGCTTGCGGCGACCCGTCACGAGCTGGCCCTTGCTGAGCGGCGAGCAGGAGTGATGGAAGAGCGTCAACGGCTCGCACGCGAAATCCACGATACGCTGGTGCAGGGCTTTACAAGCATTGTGATGCATCTCGAAGCAGCAGAAGAGGCACTTCCTTCAGAAAAGCAAACAGTGCAAAAGCATTTCGATCAGGCACGACGTACGGCCCGCGAGAACCTGCTGGAGGCACGCCGCCTGATGTGGGCGCTGCAACCTAAGGTCTTAGATCATGCCCAGTTGCCGGAGGTGCTGGCCCATCTCGCCGAACAATGGTCGCAAGAACATCATGTTGCAGCCTGTACTACCATTACTGGCACGTCCTTCCCTCTTCGTCCTGAAATCGAGGTGATCTTGCTCCGGGCCACTCAGGAGGCGTTGACTAACATTGGCAAGCACGCTCATGCCTGCGTGGTAACGGTAACGCTATCCTATATGGAGGATGAGATCGTGCTTGATGTGCAGGACGACGGTTGCGGCTTCGATCTGGAAGCATTACCAACCTCTCGCCCGGCCACGAGCGGCTTTGGTTTGCAGGCATTGCGCGAACGTGTGGAGCAGGCTGGCGGCATGCTCTCTGTAGAGAGTACTCCGGGTGAAGGCACTACAATAGCTGTAGCGCTGCCTGCCATGAACAATGAGCCGTTGTTTTGCCCCGAAACTTCTCCTGCAAGCATGAAGGGGATGGAGCAGTGAAACGCATCAGGCTTATCATCGCCGACGATCATCCCGTCGTTCGCGCAGGTTTACAGGGCATGCTTGCCAGCCAGCCCGATTTCGAGATTGTTGGAGAGGCGACTAATGGTGCGGAAGCGGTGGCACTGGTGGTCGCGCTCCAACCAGATCTGGTGCTGATGGATCTACGCATGGCAACGATGGATGGTGTGGCGGCAACTGCGCAGATTAGAAGGCAGCTGCCCACGCTCCCGGTTCTGGTGCTGACGACGTATGATAGCGATAGCGATATTCTTCGTGCCATTGAAGCCGGGGCCACTGGCTATCTGCTCAAAGATGCTCCACGCGATCAGCTTTTCTCGGCTATTCGCGATGTTGCACAGGGGAAATCTGCCCTGGCTCCAACCGTGATGACCCGGCTTCAGACGCGCTTGCACTCTTCAGGCGGGGATGGACTGAGCGTGCGCGAGCTTGAGGTGCTGACACATGTTGCGCGCGGTTCCAGCAATAAGCAGATCGCCCGCCATTTGCATATCAGCGAGGCCACCGTCAAATCTCACCTGATCCATATCTTTAGCAAGCTGGGTGTCACGGATCGTACCGCCGCTGTGATGGTTGCGCTGGAACGGGGTTTGCTCAGCATGGAAACTGATAGGGAATGATGATAATTGCGCCTACACAATGAAAAATTCTTTTCAAGAGCGGTAATCTCATTCGTACCGGCAATTGAAAGGGGAATAGCTCTGGGCAGAGAGGATGTCGGGTGTACCCGTAGCGACAAGGGGGGTTGAGAGTCCTGGTGGGGGCCTTGCGCTTGTCGCCCTCGCCACATCGTTTCCCTGTTTCCCGGTTCCAGCGTAGCCCCAACAGCGACAAGCGCAAGGCCCCCACCAGGACTCTCAACCCCTCTTGTCGCTACGGATGGGGAGAACCCCTCTCTCCCCGGAACATTTGCCGGATGCACCAATCATGTTATGTAGATGCAATTGGCATGGGAAAAGTGAAATCAGTGATGAGCAACTATACCTCACTTCCTCTACTGCTCAAGCGGCGCGATCACACGGGCCGCGTCGCGGGGATCGAGGCGGTCACGGACCGCATCACCTAAGAGGTTGAGGCTCAGCACAACAAGCACAATAGCCAGCGTGGGACCGAGCAGCATCCAGGGATCGCTGGTCAGATAGGTTTTGGCATCGTTAATCATTGCCCCCCATTCAGGCGTCGGCGGCTGCGCGCCCAGGCCAAGAAAGCTGAGCA
Source organism: Reticulibacter mediterranei (assembly GCF_016587455.1). Taxonomy (NCBI): domain Bacteria; kingdom Bacillati; phylum Chloroflexota; class Ktedonobacteria; order Ktedonobacterales; family Reticulibacteraceae; genus Reticulibacter; species Reticulibacter mediterranei. The sequence goes on from NZ_BNJK01000002.1 coordinate 542,777, forward strand.
ACGACTCGTCCAGAATGGCGAACGACAGCGAGAGCGTCGCCTGCACCAGCAACGGACTCGTGATATTTGGCAAGATATGTCGGAGCAAAATCTTCCATGTTGGCGTACCACTCACGGTGGCGGCTGTAATGTAGTCCAGAGCTACCGTCTGAAGCGTCTGACCGCGTGCAATGCGGGCATAGATGGGAATGCGCACAACGGCCAGCGCGATCACCAGATTGAGCACGCTCGGTCCCAACGCCGCCGCAATAGCCAGAGCCAGGATCAGCGAGGGGAAAGAGAGCAGCGCATCGACGATCATTGTGATGAGTTGATCGACCCAGCCTTTAAAATATGCCGCCAGGATGCCCAGAAGTGTCCCACAGACGCCGCCCAGCAGAATTGTTGCCACGCCCACTAACAGCGAAATGCGCGTCCCATAGATGATGCGGCTTAACTGGTCACGTCCCAGCGCATCGGTCCCCAACGGATGCGCCGCGCTTGGCCCCTGCGCTGTGATTGCTGGATAATATTGGAGCGGTGGGTATGGGCTGAGCAAAGGGGCAAAAATAGCGGTCAGCACCAGCAGCAACAAAATAACGGCGAACCACCAGCGCGGGTCTTGCCGCAACGCTTGCATGATCCGCGCCAGCCACGACACACGCCCTTGCGCGGTCCGCATCTCTAGCGCTTGCGCTTCCTCGCTGACATTCTCCGGGATAGCCATAAACTCATCTTCTCGCTTTCCTTTATTTAGGAAGGTGATCCCACCCGTCGTAGTTTCCCGATTTATCGGGAGGGGTGCGCACCCCTCCCGATAAATCGGGAAACTACGACTTACCGCTTTCCATCTATCTACTGCTTCTCAAAACGGATACGTGGATCGAGGATGACATAGCCGACATCAACCAGCAGGTTCGTCGCCATATAGGACAGTGCCGCCAGCAAGACGATCCCTTGCACGACGGGGTAGTCTTTTGAGAAGATGCTCTGTACTGCCAGTTGTCCAATGCCCGGCCAGAGAAAGATCGTCTCAACCACCACAGCGCCTGCAATGATCGATCCGACCTGCAAGCCAACGATGGTCAGAACTGGCAGGATGGCATTGCGTAGGGCGTGAACATATGTGACCCTACCTTCGAGCAACCCCTTTGCCCTGGCCGTGCGCACGTAATCCTGGTGCAACACTTCAATCATGCTGGCGCGAATCTGGCGCATATTGACGGCCACCGCCCCCGTCCCCAGCGTAATCACCGGCAAGATCAAATCGCGCAGATTGGCCGCCGGATTTTCAGCAAATGGCACGTAGCCGCCGGGAGGAAAAAGGCGAACAGAGACGGCTAAGAAGAGGATCAGCAGCAGGCCCAGAATAAAGCCCGGAATGGCGGTAAAGAGCAGGCTCATCACGTTTACCAGCCAGTCAAGCCAGGTATTACGATGCGTGGCCGAATAGATGCCCAGCGGAATCGCCAGGGCCAGCGAGTAGAGCAGGGAGATGACGCCCAGTTCGGCTGTGACAGGCAACCGCTGCCAGATTGCCTGAAGCACTGGCTGCTGAAGCTGGATTGATTGCCCCAGGTTGCCATGCAGCAGTTGCCAGAACCAGAGCGCAAACTGCGTCGGTAGCGGCTGATCCAGCCCCAGTTGATGACGCAGGGCCGCAACCGCCGTGGGCGTGGCCTCCTCTCCCAACAGGACGCTCGCCGGATCACCGGGCACCAGATGGATAATCATAAATGTGATAAAGCAGACGAACAGCGCGACAGGTATGATGAAAAAGACGCGTTGCGCGATATAACGGGCCACGATGGTTCTCCTTATGAGCCAACATAGACGTTTGCGAATGTTAGGATGCCCGTTGGCAGCAGCGTAAAGTTTTTGATATTCGTGGTCGATGCCTGCACCACGACGGCATGATAGATGAACACATACGAAGCATCCTGCAAGATAAGCTGCGTTGCTTGCTGGTAATCTGCAATGCGCTTGTCCTGATCGTTAACAGTGCGCGCATCTTCGAGCAGCTTGTCCACCTGGGGATTGCTATATTGCATGTCGTTATTGCCGCCGCCAGTGTGGAACCACGAATAGAGATTGCCGTCAGGATCGGGTCGTCCGCTCCAACCAAGCAGCGCAGCCTGGAAATTATGTGCGGTGGTATCGCTGAGCAGGGTGGCAAACGTCTCTTGCTTGATATTGACCATAATTCCGACTGGTTGTAGCTCCGATTGGATAAACTGTGCTATCTGGGTATTGAGCGGGGAGCCGCTGGGGATCAGTAGCGTGAAGGAGACGTTGCCGGAGAGACCAGTCTGGGCAAGCTCTGCCTTTGCCTTATCGACGTTGTTGCTATATGGCGCGAAGTTCTTGTCGTAGGCCCAGCTGCTTGGCGAGATGGGGCTTTGCGACACGACACCGATATCTTTCAGGGCATTATGCACAATCTCTTCGCGATTCACTCCCCATTGGATGGCTCGGCGCACATGAACGTTGTTCAGGGGAGCAGTTTTGGTGTTGAGCATGACGCCAATGAAGCCCAGGCCCGGCGCTTGTTTGTAGATCAGGTTGGAGCTGGATTTCGCCGTTGCAACCTGATTGGGATCGACCGTATCGGCGACGTTGATCGTGCCTGTCTGAAGATTGGAGAACTCGACGGTGCCATCGGTGATGGGGCGATAGCGGATCGATTGCAAATAGGGTAAGGTATTGCCCTGATCGTCCTTGAGCCAGTAGTTGGGGTTGCGCTTGATCGTCAGATGGTCGTTTTTAACCCAGTCGCCAAACATAAAGGGGCCGCTGCCAACGTTGGTCGGTCCGTTGCTCAGTCCAGTTCCCAGCTTGGCGACTGCGGCTGGTGAGAGCATCATACCGGAGCGGTCGGTCAGCGTCGCTAACAGGGGTGTGAAGGCTCGCTTGAGCGTGAATTGCACGTGAGAGGCGTCCACTGCTTCGACCGATGCAATGCTCGATATCTCGCTATAGCGAGGCGAGGAAGGTGTTGAGAGGATGCGCTTGATATTGAAGACAACTGCATCGGCATTGAAGGGAGTGCCATCCTGAAACTTGACATCAGTACGTAGGGTGAAGAGCAACTGCGTCGGCGTCTTATATGTCCAAGAGGTTGCGAGATCGGGCAAAATAGTGTTTTGTGGGCTGATCTTCACCAGCGTATCGTACAGGTTCAACATCACCTGCCGATCCACCAGCGCCGTTGATTTGAGGGGATCGAGCGTTACCACATCCGCGTTCAGGCCAACGCTGATATCTCCACCAGCTTTCGCCTGCGTCGGAGCGCTGGGCTGGTTCGCCTCTCCTCCACAGGCTGCCAGCATGAGCATACAAATAAGTGCAAAGGTGAAAAGCAGCGTTGAGGAGCGAGGGATGTTGACGCGTGCAAGAGATCTTGAGAGAGAAATAGGGCTTGAAATAGCATAAGTCAGGGGGCCGTTCATAAGGTTGATCCTCCTTGCTTGCGGATCGGACACAGGTAAGCACATCAATAGCTGCCCAAAAATTGGATACCTGCTGGTTATCATAAAATGTAACGTTCTAGCGTATACTGGCACATACGGGATATGTTACACTTCGCCGCACAACCGCAGGTAATTAAGAGATAGAGCAACCACGCAATACTTGAACAAGAGCGCCCACAGCGGGTAAATGGATATGGAAATTGTTTACTACAACCATACAATGCACTATAGGCTTTGTCAAGCTAGCGGAATAATTGTGTACATTGTGTCTCTATAGAACGGCCTGGACCCTCTATGCAATGGGGCCGAATTGCCCTCCCACAATTTGCCAACGGTTCTGGTCGAACAGCCAGATGCGTGTATATCTGTATTCGCCGGAGACCGGAGTTCCCTGCACAATCACGGCCAGATGCTCTTTAACAACCGAAATAGCTATTTCTCCATAAAACCGCACAATCGTTTCAAGGATCTCATATTCGGTCATTCTGACTGCATCTGATGCATGCGAGTCCAGGTCATCCTGTTTGCTAAATACTGCTCCATTTTGATCGGTAAACACAAGGTCATCATGTAATAACTGTGTAAGCGCCTGCACATCGTTCTCTAAAAGTACCTGTCGCAATCGCTCTTCAGCTTGCAAAATCTCATCAGTAGTATGGCTCATAGATATCTTCCTTCCGAAATTTGCCGGATGCATCAATTATCGTTGGCATATCCACACTATAAGCGGCTGACAGCAAGATTTACAACCCATTTTCAATGCTCTTAGCATAGGTCTGGCTGGCGTGCTTAGTAAGAATGGCATCAGCCACATACGAAAAGACGTAGGGTTCTAAATGTTGGCGAATGTACCAATTGACAACGATTTATCTGTCAGCTATACTCTCATTATAAATAAACCGTTTGTCGGTTTAAGAAAGAGAAGTATGATGACCCGCAGTGTCAAAGCCCATGAATATGCCGAGAAGCGCAACGCCATTCTGGATGTAGCTCAGCGTTACATCACAACCAAAGGCTATGAGCAGATGACGACTCAGGACATCCTGGAGGCGCTCCAGATTTCCAGGGGCGCGTTCTATCACTACTTTGAGTCCAAACAAGCCTTGCTGATGGCGCTGGTGGAACGCGCAGGAGAGCAAGCCGAGCAACTTGTGCTTCCCATCGTCTCCGATCGCGAAATGTCCGCTCAGGACAAGTTGCGGCGTGTCTTTGCCGTGCTCAACCAGTACAAACAAGAAAACCTGGATCCGGTCTTCGCATTTATGCGCGTCTGGTACGCCGATGAGAACGCCCTCTTTCGCCAGAAACTCTACCAGGCCCGCGTCAAACGGCTCGCTCCCTGGCTCTCGCAGATTATTCGTGAAGGAGTCGCGGAAGGTGTGTTCACCACACCTTATCCTGATCAGGCAGCGAGAATGATCTTTTCTCTACTTGAAGACTTTGGTTATGTCGCCGTTGAACTGCTCTTAGCGGAGGATGGCGTGCATCCCGATACCGAGCGGCTGGTCCAGATGGGCGAAGCGACGGCTGATGCGCTGGAGCGGGTGCTGGGCATGAAGCCAGGGGGTTTGCGGCAGTCCTGGAGAGAAGATTTCTTGCGATGGCAAGACCTCCTCGCATGATGTGAGAGCGGGACGGAAAGGCAGAAAAGGTATGAAATCATATGTACTTGGCTTTCAGGAAATTGATACAACAAAGCTTGCGATGGTTGGGGGGAAAGGTGCCAACCTGGGGGAACTCTCCAGAATTGATGGGATAAGAGTGCCAGAGGGCTTCTGCGTCACGACCGAAGCGTATAAAAAAATCATTGGACAAATACCGGAGTTTCATGTACTGCTGGAACAACTCTCTCTTCTAAAAGTGGAGGATAGGGAAAGGATTCATGAAATCAGTGGAAAGATACGCGGCGTCATCGACGAGACAGCCATTGGAAAAGATATTGATGAGGTTGTTACCAGCCATCTGGCACAACTGGGAGAGAACCATGCCTATGCTGTGCGTTCCAGCGCTACAGCGGAGGATCTGCCAATGGCATCCTTTGCAGGTCAGCAGGATACGTATTTAAATATTCTCGGTAAGGAAGCCATCCTGAAACACATCAGCAAGTGCTGGGCGTCACTCTTTACGGAGCGGGCGGTGATGTACCGCATGCAGAATGGTTTCGACCACAACAAAGTCTATTTGTCTGCCGTCATCCAGAAAATGGTTTTCCCAGAGGCAGCAGGAATTCTGTTTACCGCTGATCCGATTACGTCAAACAGGAAAGTTGTCTCCATCGATGCCAGCTTCGGTCTTGGCGAGGCGCTGGTTTCAGGTCTGGTGGACGCCGATCTGTATAAAGTACAGGAGGGCAAGATCGTCAGTAAGAAGATATCGACGAAAAAGCTGGCAATCTATGCGTTAAAAGAGGGAGGCACGAAGGAACAGCAGATAGGGTCAGCGCAGCAGAATATGCAAACGCTCACGGATGAGCAGATTTTGCAGCTTGAGAAAACAGGCAGAAGGATTGAGGCGCATTTTGGCCGCCCCCAGGACATTGAATGGTGTCTTTCTGAGGGCCAATTGTACATCCTTCAGAGCCGTCCCATTACCACCTTGTATCCTGTGCCGAAAGTGAACGATGGAAAACTTCATATCTATATGTCGCTCGGCCATCAGCAGATGATGACAGATGCTATGAAGCCATTAGGTCTGTCTTTCTTCCCGATCTGGCTGAGCAAGCTTGGCGCGTCAACAGTCGAGGCTGGCGATAGGATGTATATGGACGTTTCCTACGACCTTGCTTCGCCAATGGCAAGAAAGATTTTTGTGAAAAGCGGCCTCGGCTCAGTAGACATGTTGATCCAGAATGCGCTCTCCAATGTCCTGAAAAGGAAAGATTACATCAAATCATTGCCTCACGGAAAGACAACATTGGGCTTGAACGGTGGCACAACCGGACAGATGGTTTCTGGGCTGCTTCAGGCGATGAAGATCTATCGGGAAAATGATGCTGATCTCATCCAAAGAATGATCGCGAAAAATGACGCACTGACGCAGGATGTGGCGCAGAGAATCAAGGGCAGATCAGGAGACGGCCTGTTCGATTTTATTTTGCAAGATATGGATGAGGCTTACAAGACGATTGTTTTAGACAACTATGGCGTGGGCATTGTTGGAGTCTATGCCCCAAGCAGACTAAGCAAAAAAATGAAGCAATGGCTGGATGAAGAGAATGTTACCAATGTCCTTTCTCAATCATTATCCAATAATGTCACTACGGAAATGGGGCTTGAGCTTTTAGATGTGGCTGACGTTGTCCGGCGCTATCCGGCGGTGCTTGCATATTTTCGACATGCCGACGATGCAACCTTTTTTGAGGCGTTGGAGAAGCTGGATGGTGGCAAGGCCGTTGGTGATGCCATCCAGAACTATCTCAGCAAGTACGGCGTGCGCTGTTCTGGCGAAATTGATATTACCAGGGCACGATGGGCCGAGAAGCCGACGTTACTGATTCCCATGATCCTCAATAATATCAAGAATTTCGAGCCTGGTTCCCACCAGATGATAGTTGAACAGAAACGGCTGGAAGTAGCACAGAAGATACAGGAACTGATCGGTAGGATAGAACGTCTGCCTGGCGGTAAACGAAAGGCGAAAAAGACAAAGAAGATGATCAGCGTGTTTCGCAATTTTGTCGGCTTCCGAGAATATCCGAAGTATGCCATGATGCAGCGTTTTTATGTGTATAAGCAGGCTTTAAAGAAAGAGGCGGCCTTACTGGTACAGAAAGGAGTGATTCAAGAGCCGGAGGATATCTATTATCTCACCTTTGAGGAACTGCGGAAGGTTGCCAGCACATACCAACTGGATTACAGCCTCATCACAAAGCGAAAAGCGGATTACGAGATCTTTGAGAAATTGACGCCTCCTCGTGTGATGACATCTGATGGTGAGATTATTACGGGTGAGTACGACACTGGCGAAATCCCCAGGGGTGCTTTGATGGGTGTTCCTGTTTCATCCGGGGTCATTGAAGGGCGGGCGCGGATCGTCCTCAAACTGGAAGAGGCCGTGATTTCGGAGGGCGATATACTGGTCACAGCCTTTACCGACCCTAGCTGGACATCACTGTTCGTATCGATTAAAGGTCTGGTGACGGAAGTAGGCGGGATGATGACTCATGGGGCCGTTGTCGCCAGGGAGTACGGCCTTCCCGCAGTCGTAAGTGTAGAAAATGCGACCAGGCTGATTCAAGATGGACAAAGGATTCGGGTAAATGGCACGAAAGGTTATGTGGAAATACTGGAAGAGTGAAGAGTGGTTTTCTTGCAAATGAAGAGATCGGTTTCTAAAAGAAAGGAGCATGTATATGACCAGAGCCTTTACTGAAATCCTGATCCTTGTTCTTAACATCGCCAGTGCCGATACATTGGCCTTCATTGCCGGGTCTCTCCAAAGAGTGATGAACACTATGGATGAAGCTGTATTCCAAAGCTTTGTCAAACAATTGCACACGTCTTTGCAGAGGTCGCCGTATCAACTTGTCACTTCAACGCTCCAAATAATCGCGTTGATTCCTTATTTCATCATCTTTGGCTTCTCCAATTGGTGGTTCACTGCGGGTGCTCTCGTCTCTGTTGCAGCCTCGATGTTTGTCAGCAAGCTCCTCATCTTACCGACGTACAAAAAGATATATAATGTTCTTGAAAGTAGCGATACGACCGGGTTGCGGAAGTGGCGTCGGAAACTGCAAACCAGGAACAGATTTCGCGCTGTGATTCAGTTTGTGTCAGTCGCACTTATGGTAATCGGGTTGTTCAGAACCTCATAAAACTTGACGCAGGCCGCATCTGGAATTGCTATCCACCTCTATAATTAGTATCTCTTTGTCAGATATCTCTTCATTTGAGCATAGATTTGTCTGGAAATCGACTCTCGTTTTTCCTCGCAAGCGCACAAGACGCCTATTCGCAGGTCATGGAGCATTTTCCCATTCAGTAAAACTGGTTGACATCTCACACATGGCAACACCAGGAGGAACAGGCCCTCCTGGTGTTGCCATGATGCCAGATAGCGCGATTAGCCGTTCAATGGTAGCGCAATCGTAAAGGATCTATCAGCTGCATACTCCGCCCAGAGTTGATCCACCGTCTTATGAGTCACAGACTTCAACGTTGACTCCGCAGTCGTCCCTCTCTGACAGCCGTGATTCACCTGATCGGGCAAAGAAGGAGAGTAGCGATGCTGCAACCAGACAAAGAAACGTGCGCCAATGCCATAGCCTTCTTTATAGCTATCGGTCGATTGCGGGGCTCTGGGGTCCGTAAAGGTCATGTAACTGGCTATCGGAGAATACGACCAGTCACCATAGGTAGCCAGCGATTCAGCTACCCAGTCAGTTCCCCCATTCCCACCAGAGCCACAGACAACCGAGTATTTCTGAACCGTATGGGTGAACTCGTGTGTGACCCAACCCATCCCGCTGGGGGATGCCATGACTTGAACAGGATTAGCCACCACCAGATTCTGGCTCCAGTAGGTCTCAGCAAAACTAACCGAAGAACCATTATAGGTTGTAGCAAACAGCAGAGTGACATGTTTAGAGGCAGTAGTAGGGCTAAGAGCGAAGCGCTGCACGATCTTGGGATAACTGTGTTGAAAGATAGACTCGATCTCAGCAACACGTGTTTGTAAGGAGGCGTCAGCATGCTCGATGGTCAAGGTATATCCCCCGGCGCTAAAGGTGATGGTGCTGCTGCGAGAAGGGGTGCTGACAGTACCAACTGCGGTGGTGCCGCTGCGAGAGGGGGTGCTGACAGTACCAACAGAGGTGCTGCCACATTCATTGAGAGATGCCCAGGTGAGCGGACCCACGATTCCGTCAACCTCTTTCACCTGGGAAAGATGACTGCTTTGCCAGGTTTCGACAGCACTCTGGGTGTTAGGCCCAAAAATGCCATCGGCAGTGAGGTTAGCATTTTCCTTCGTCTTAAGATCATTTTGCAACTTCGTCACCCAGGAGCCGGTGGACCCATAGCTAATCTGAGGAGGGCAGCTAGCGGAAGCCGCGCTGGCAGAGGGAGTCTCTACAAAGGTCACCGCCGTGCCCGCAGCCAGCAAAAGAGCGGCCAGAACCAGAAGGAACTTCTGGGAAAGGGTAGCTATAACTTTTTTGAGCATAAATATCTCCTTGAGATGGAAGAATCATGAAAGCTTTTCTGATGCAGAAGAAAAAGAAAAAATGCGATAGGGAAGATAGTTACTGGTTTTGCTCTCGTTCTCACTTTCTAGAAAGAAAGGATAATTCAATTATATTCTGTTGAGCTCGTATGCACCAGACATTTTATTCCCTCTCTGGCCCCAAATTTGGCCAGGAGACTTTTTTCCCTCATCTGCTGTCTCTTCTCCGAGCCAACGGCCACCCATTGCTACTTTGCGGCTGGTGACAGCAACCTTAACTCTACCTCTAGCTTAACTCTACCTCTAGTAAGAATGGCACATGCTCTTGCCTGTCCTTTGTCAACTGGACTATACTTTTGACATATATGCCAAAATTGCTATTTTTTTGTCTCCTGATTGGGTTGTGCGTCTTTCCACGCGCACAAGGGCATATCTTAATTTATCGGAACCTCTTTCGTAGTGGAGCGATGTATCGCGCGGGTGGAAGCGCCTGGGAGACAGCTCACCGCGATACATCGCTCCACTACGAAATGAAATGAGATGAGTTTCTGAAAAAAAGGGCATGCATGTGAAGAGTACGGATATAGATGATCGTACTGGTCAACAAATTGGTGATTATCGGCTCCTGCGCCAGTTGGGTGAGGGAAGCTCCACTGTCGTATATCTGGGAGAACATCTCCAACAGCACTCCCAGGTTGCGATAAAGATGTTACATACAAAGCTGGTGGCACGAGAGCGTGCTGCCTTTCTCGAAGAGATGAGTACAGTTGCAGAACTCGATCATCCCGGGATCGTGCGCGTGCTGGATTGGGGCAATGAGCAAGGGTATCCCTATGTGGTGATGAACTATGTGCCGGGCGGGACGTTGCGCCAGCGCTATCCAAAGGGGAGCCGCCTCCCGTTGGGACTGGTTGTTCGCTATATCAATCAACTTGCCGATGCTTTGCAGTATGCCCATGAGCGAAATTTCATTCACCGCAACATCAAGCCTGAGAATATGCTGTCTGGTGACGATGAGCAAGTGCTGCTCAGCGATTTTGGCCTCGCTTTGATCTCCTCCGCTTCCATCACGCAGGGATCGCAGTTGGGAGCTAGCACGCTTGCGTATATGGCTCCTGAGCATATTGTGGGCAAGTCGCAGCCAGCCAGCGATCAATATGCGCTCGCTGTAGTGGTTTATGAATGGCTCGCCGGGGAGCAGATGTTTCAGGGAACGCTTGCCGAGTTAAGCAATCAGCACCTCTATGCGCCACCACCTCCGTTGCAGGAAAAGAATCCCGCCGTCACCTCCGAGCTTGAGGACGTGTTAATCAAAGCGCTGGCGAAAGATCCCGCCCAACGCTATGCCTCAGTTCAGGACTTCGCCGCTGCCCTCACTCAATCTGTCCCGGCTGACGTACTGAATGCCCCCGTTGCTGAGGATGAGGGCGATATCACCGACAGAAAAGACGCACCCGGCGATTCCTCCGCTTTGCCCGAATTTTCAATCGAACAACTTGCATTTCCTGATGTTGGAGGTGTTGCACAGGATGATCCAGACAGAACGGACCCGTTTTTGCGCGTTCCAGCCACACCTGAAAAGAGCGGTCCGCTTGCTGATACCGATAAGAGCGCGAAGGTCGCTGCCTCAAATGACGAAGAGCTATCCACCCTTATAGATAATGAGGCGGATGCATGGCCTTTCGCGCCCGACGTTCGACCCATCGAGAGCAATAGGAAGCTGCAACCGCTTGCGCTCTGGCAGGATGCGACCGGGCCGATGAAGCGTAATATTGTGATTGCCACCGTGTTGCTTGTTCTCCTGCTTGTGAGTAGCCTGGCCTTTGCCTTTCCACTTGTGACTGGTAGAGGTCTCTTCGGGCCGCCGCCCACCCCGACGCCAACGCCGCTGCCTCTCACGGCGAACATTACCATCACGCCCCAACAAAAAGAATGGAACAAGACCTATAGCCTCTCCGCCGTTACAGGCACGCCGCACGCCACACAGCATCAGGTGCAGGCGCGCGTCCTCACGGTTACAACGCCAGCCCAGGCACAGACGGCCCAGGCGAGCGGCAAGCGCGTCATGCCGGGAACGGGCGTCGCGGCAACCGGCACCCTCACGTTTGATAATACCGCCCTCGTCCCGCTTGCCTTTCCCGCTGGTACGGTCCTGGCCAACACGCTGGGAACGGTTGGTGCTACTCAGGTGGTACTCAATGCCCCGCTGGTTGTGCCGGCAGCTTCAGCTGTACAATCACACGTACAGGCCAGCGTTGCCGTCCATGTCGTCAAAGTTGGCAAAGCTGGCAATATCGCCGCCGGACAGTTTGTGGTGCGTGGAACGGCTGGTGCGGCCACAGCACCCAATTGGAGCGCGACCAATCCCGCCGCGTTTGCCGGTGGCGTTGATGAGCGAACGTATATGTATGTGCAACAGAGCGATATCGACACCACCGCTGCTGCATTGATACAGGCGAATGCGCCAGCCCCGGCGCAGGTATTGAAGCCGAAGATTTCCGCAAACGAGCGGCTTGTGGGCGAGGGAGCTTGCACGCCCGGTCAGCAGGCCAATCATCAGGCCAACGAGCAAGCCGCTAACGTCACCGTGAGCGTCTGGTTTACCTGTAGCGGCAATCTCTACGACTATGACCGCGCCAGCATGTTGACGGCCAGCCTGCTCAGGGATGAGATGAAGACGGCGCACTATACCGCCATCAACACCGTCAAAACGACGCTCAAACAGCAGCGGGTTGCCGATGATCAGGGAACGATTGTGATACAGATACAGGCGCAGGCGCGCGGGAGCTACTATTTCGATGATGCCGCTATAAAGAATATCGCTAACCAGCTTGCCGGAAAGAGCATGAGCGCAGCCGAAACCTGGCTACACGGGCAGACCAGTATCAGCGTAGCGAAGATCAAGCTCTCTGGTGGCACCGGGAAACAGGTGCTCCCGGCTCGCGCCCAGGATATCACGATCTCTGTCAGTTAGCGCTTGAGAGCGTCGCGGGCCGTGGGAGGGATGCAGCGCGTCTGAGGAGATAGGGAACTATTCGTCGATGAATCACGCCAACTACGGTCCAAAGCGGGCGTGCCAGGGGCCGTATGTAGGGGACGTTTGTGTTCCAGACTGCCGGCGAGCTTGAAAGATGCAAGGTGAGTCGAGCCTTCATGAGTGCCGAGTGCTGTTCGAGACGGACCTCCTCGGATTGCCTTGAGGCGATCCGCCAGCCGAGAATGAGATCAGGTGACGGTCGTGGTCCGAGTCGCAAGCCCAATACTCCCCTCCACCCTGGCAGAAGGAACCAGCGCACCGGCATGGAGCATCCTCGAAGATGGCGCGCAACCACTGCTCGTGCTACATCCTCTCTCTCACTACGTAATATAACGTTAAGATCAACAGATGGCACTCAGTAATCACTCATTGCTTACTTCCCTAACACATTGGCCCAACATTGTTCTCCTCAAGCTTCATTGTTTTTTTCCATAAATATAGGCTATTAGCATTGACACCTTACGATCCCTGATGTAGGATATAAAATGGCAAAGTGTTAGTAGTATGATGTAGCGCAGTGTTTTAGTGCTTTTAAGATAGATGCTTTACATAAGAATATTACATTTATTACAAAGGAGAAACCCTCCGTTCGCTAGTTTACTGTGAAGCCAACGCACAAGCCAGTTTGTTCAAGCGAAATTGGAGCGTACTCAGCAATCACATTCAGCTTCGCAAGCGGATTTGACCAAAAAATGAGCAAACTGTGGGGAGAAACATATGCCATTGGACAACAAATTCCATCAAACACCCAAGCTGGAGAGAAATTTGCTAGATTGTCCTGGAGAGAGCGCGCAAAAAGGCTCTCAAAAGTCAACATTTGACTTCATCAGGTATTCAAAAAGCGAAGCGCAAGACGATAATTCTTTCCTTACCAGTCTGGAAAAAAAGCGATTAATGCAGTATCCGATTGAGATACGGAGTAAGGATGATAACCAGGCGCTTACCAGGCTCCAACAATTGCGCTTAGAACATATGGGATACCTCAAGGAGTCTCCCGATCACTCCGATAGCTTATCCCAAGCCGGTACTGAGGTCAGTAAAGAAGACGTATATACTCTTCACGCAGATAGCCTATCCCAAGCCGGTACTGAGATCGGAGATGAAGGTTCTAATATCCCTTCCTCGACAGGCAAAGCATTCTCAAAAGAGGATTTCATAAACGATTTCCTAAACCGTCTACAAAATCCCGAAAAGGATGTGGAAGGTGTTGTGCAAGAGCTAGCCGAAGGGCAGAGGAGGAATAATAGCCTGGAGGCAAATGCGCTTACAGATCTGGAAACAGAAATGGCCATATATTATTCTCGTGTGGATGGAGATGTGTATACATGGTATATTGAGTATAATCAACGTGACACAGATTGTAATGCGTATGCACAATTGCGCCGAGAGGCTCAGACTCTATATGACCAATGGTGGACGCATTATGAGGGACGAGGGTATACTGGTGCAGACCTTACTGAGAGGCTTGAGTATTATCAGGCAGGTATTGACCGAGCCGTAGCGCAGCTAGGTATTCATGAACAAGGGCGCGTAGCCGCTGAGGACGCTCTTCGTGCAGCTATTAATCGGAGAAGAGACATTGATGTAGATACGTATTCACGTTCAAGTGCAGATGTACGAAGAATTTTTCAAACGTACCATACTGCCGCTGAAGCAGTTGAGGCATCGCAAACAACATGGCTAAACGCTCGTAATCAAGCTGAACAAGCTAGAACTCTTTGGCGGGGACAGAGATATACTGAGCAACAAATTCACGCGGCTCTAGAAGGCAATGGCTATACTCGTGCGATTCGAACAGCTAACCACACGTTGGTCAGATGGACGCACCGACATATAGAACTTGAAGAGCCACTTTTTCGAGCTATTCAACGGGCAAGGCAAGCTGGACAGTGATCAGCATCAAGAAGGGGAGATAACTAACAAAGAGCGTTTCCTCGATTTCCCATCTGTTCTATCTATCAAGCAGCGGCTCAAGATAGCGGCGCACAACTGTTTTGAGTTCATTGACAAGCCGCTTCGTCTCTTCCTCGTTTGCCTGGAAGATCAGCAGGAGCGTGCCCTTGAAGATCTGCACGGTCATCAGGGCGCTCAATTTGCGCTGCGCCTCAGAAAGATCTGGTGCCTTCCTCTCAATGCCGAGGTCAAAGTTTTCCTGCATTTGCTGCGGCAGTGCCCGAACAAGGCTCGTCACACGCGAGGAGATGGGAGTGTTGAGGAGGATGTGGAATGCTGGATGAGAGAGGTGAAACGCGACCAGAGTATCAAAGATCTGATCCAGCCAGAGAGGGAGGGGAAGCGCCGCCGCCTCGACCGAAAAAATAATGGCGTGCGCCTCTTGCAGTTCCTCAGTGTAGCGAGTCGCCAGTGCTTGAGCAATCTCCTCTTTGTTGGAGAAAAATTGATAGAGCGAACCCGGTGAGATTCCGGCCTGTGCCGCTATGTGATTGGTGGTGGCCTCCTCATAGCCCATCCGGGCAAAAACTATCTCAGCCGCAGCAAGAATAGAGGCCATGCGTTGTAAACCTCGCGCCCGTCGCGGCACCGGACGTGCATCCTTCTTTTGCTCCATTGAATATTCCGTATATACCATCTTTTCTCTTGACAAAGCGAGTAATTGCTCGTATAATTGCCTTGTGAAAAGGTGAGTAAAAACTCGCTTATTTAGTAGTATAGCATGACACGATGGCCCTGTCCATAAAGGAAAGAGGTAGTGAGCTATGTCTCTCAAGTATGGCGTTATGCTTCCCCAGGGATTTGGGGGAGAACTGGCCCATTTTAAGAGTCCCGTAGAGGCGTACGAAGCATTGACTCGTCAGGCACAGGTAGCCGATGAATGCGGATATGATATCGTCTGGATGAGCGACCATTTTCAGACGGCTTTTCCGTCGCAAGCAATGGTCTTTGAATCCTGGACTACGGCGGCCGCGCTGGCGCGTGATACGAAGCGAATACGCATCGGGCATATGGTGACGGGGAATAGTTACCGCAACCCCGCTCTACAGGCGAAGATGGCATCGACTCTTGATGTTCTTTCGCATGGACGCTACACATTCGGTATCGGTGCGGGTTGGCACGAGCCTGAGTATCTGGCTTATGGCTACGAGCTTACTTCGGCTCCTGAGCGTCTTCGCCAGTTGCGAGAGGCGCTTCAAGTCATTCGGGCGATGTGGACCCAGGAAGAGGCCACGTTTGAAGGGCAATATTACCAGATTCGCGGCGCGATCAATCAGCCCAAAGGCGTGCAACCGCGCATTCCTCTGGTGATTGCCGGAGGGGGAGAGAAGGTCACGCTCAAGCTGGTAGCGCAATACGGCGATATCTGCAACGTGAACGGTGATCTTGCGACCGTTGAGAGAAAGTTTGCGGTCCTCAAACAGCATTGCGAGGCCGTTGGACGCGACTACAACAGCATTCGTCGAACCGCCCTGACGCTCTGTATTATCGCGGATACCGATGAACAGGCAAGGGCTATGGTTCCAGAAGGAAGCGAACTGGTTTTCCCTGGCGATATCCGGTCATATGGCCTCGTCGGGACCATCGACACGATTCGACAACGCCTCGCAGCCTATGAAGCCGCTGGTGCTCAGGAACTTGTGATCGGTTTTCTTGATGCACCCCAGGTGGATATGATGCAGCGTTTTGCTAAAGCGTTCGTCCTGTAGTCAGGACGACGGAAGGAAATGAGATAATTATGATACTCGTGACAGGGGCAACTGGTGTAAGTGGATCGATTGTGATTCGCGAATTTGCCCGTCAGCAAGTGCCAGTGCGTGCGCTGGTCAGGAATCGCGCAAAGGCACGTATATTCGACGCGCTGCCCTCTGTGGAAGTCGTAGAGGGCAATATGCTGCAACCGGAGACGCTGGGAGCTGCGCTGGATGGCGTCGAGCGCGCGCTTATGATCTCCTCGGCTGCTGAACGAATGGTGGAGACCCAGACTACCTTTATCGAGGCGAGCAAACAGGCTGGTGTTCGTCATATCGTGAAGCTTTCCGGGGCTGAAGCGAGCGTTGGCTTCAATTCGGCGAATTTCCGCACTGCGCTAGCGCATGAAAAAATTGAGCGCTATCTCGAAGCATCCGGGTTGGCCTGGACGCACTTGCGCCCCAGCCAGTTTATGCAATTCTACTTCCCTGGTGCGCCAGCAATGAATCTCACAGCGGACACGCTTTCTCTGCCAATGGCGAACGCGACGCTCGCGCCAGTTGATATTGAGGACATTGCGAAAATCGCCTTTCGCTTGCTCCATAATGGTGGGCATGAAAACAAAAGCTACGACATCACCGGCCCGGAAGCGCTGACCATGACGGAGGTTGCCGCGCACATCTCTCAGGCGACCGGCAGAACTGTTCGCTATGTCGATGTTACTCTGGAGGGGTATCAGCGAGCGATGCTGGCGACAGGTACTTCCCCGGAGCGCGTCGAGGCTTTTGCAGAGTTATGGGGCGAGCGCCGGGATCGTGGCGAATCGCGGGTCAATCTCAGCACTCACGAAATATTCGACGTTCGGCCTACCACCTTCGCTGAGTTCGCTTCTCGAAACGCTGCCAGGTTCTTTTGATACAGAATTGGAAATGCCCTAATTCGTGCCCCCTCCAAGGAGAGTATTAATCTAACCGGCAAAACAACTTGTAGAGGAACTCCATCATTCCTGGTGATGGAGTTCCTGGTTCAAAATGAAAATCGCACACGTTTCTGCGGGTCTTTCCGAGGAGGGTGATAATAGCCTGCGCCTGAGCCTGATGCTCGTTCCATCTGTACTTGATAGATCAGGTTCAGGGTCAACTCGTGTCGTTGATAGGGTTCTGTTCCTTTCAGATATGAATACCTGTTAAGCCAATCAACGGCTGTCGCTCTCTGTATCAGCAAACTCTCGTTAGTAACCTTCGTTAGCGACTCTATCGCCCCCTCTATCTGTTTTAGTGTCAGCTTCTCTGCATTTTTTGCTTCTCGTTCCGGGTCATAAGAAGAAGCATCAGATGCTCTATATGACTGTGAAGCTTCTTGATTTCTTGATAGGCGTAATCCTTCGCCGTGTCCTGTCATCTGATGTTGTCCTTTCAAACTATTGATCCACATACAGCGAGAATATCAAAGAAGAAGAACATTTCTCGTGAGGATCACCTTTGATAAGGAAGTGCTGCAACGTTCTCTACTCAATGATTATCGAGAAAAACGCGGAGAAACATTTTTCTTCTTAATATCACGAGTGTACCTGTTGTCTGTGCTCATTTTTGTCCTCATAGAGGGAATATTTTGCCAGGTTCCGTGGATCTCGTGTGATTCAGCCGCAATCGTGCGCCGAAGCGGAGACAAAGCAGAACGGGTCATCTCCCTGAATGGTACAAATGGCCTGCCTTCCCTGTTTTATAAATGAAACAAACAAAAAAGACCCCGGATCATCCGCGATCTGGGGTCTTTTGACTGTTCTTAATCATACGACAACCGCAAGGGATTGTCGTTACATTAATCCAAAAAGTCTTTCAGTTGGAAGCCGTTGCGCGACTGGCGGAGCTTCTGAAGCGCACGCGACTCGATCTGGCGAGCACGTTCGCGGGAGAGCCGTAGCTCCTGCCCAACTTCGGCCAGCGTGCGACTGCGGCCATCCAGCAGGCCGAAGCGCAACTGGATCAGGTAGCGCTCGCGATCATTGAGCGTTCTCAGCGCCTCGTCAATACGCTCTTTCAACTGGTGATGCGTCGTCACCTCGGTTGGCGAGGGCGCGATCTGGTCCTCCACGAAGTCGCCGAGCGCGTTGTCTCCATCCTCGCCAATCGGGGTCTCCAGGCTGATTGGTTGCTGGCTGGCCTTGAGAATGTGCTCGACATGATCCGCGTCGGTCCCCATCTGTTGCGCGATCTCCTCCACGCTTGGCTCACGCCCCAACTCCTGGAACAGGCGAGCACTCACACGCATCGTGCGATTGATCGTCTCTACTAAGTGTACGGGTAGGCGAATGGTGCGACCCTGGTTGGCGATGGCGCGGCTGATGGCCTGTCGAATCCACCACGTGGCATAGGTGCTGAACTTATATCCCTTGGTGTAATCGAATTTCTCAGTCGCTAACATCAGGCCGCTGTTGCCCTCTTGAATCAGGTCAAGCAGGGTCAGGCCACGACCACGATAGTTCTTGGCAATGCTTACAACCAGGCGCAGGTTTGCCTCGATGAGGCGACGCTGGGCGTCTTTCGCCTGCTCCATTACGATATAATCAGGTGTCTCGTTCTGCTGCTCTGCTCGCTCTCGCTCACATTTGCCACAGGCAATTTGCTGGGCCAGACGAATCTCTTCGTCCCCCTTCAATAGTGGGGTGCGGCCCATTTCTCGCAGATACACGCGGAGAGAATCTTCTACGTCCGCTGCTTCCTCGGAGAGGAGGCTATGCTCTGCCATCGTGCTCGCTTCTGCATCATTCAGCAGATCGGTCCCTTCTCCATTCTCCACCTCCTCCTCCAGGAACATGTCCTCGGCAGTCTCCATAGAAGCTACTGCATGCTCAAGGTCGTCAGTGGGATGAACGGAAGAAAGAGACTGCTGTATACTCGCCTGGCTCATTGTAAGAATGCTCTTCTCTTGCTCTTTTTGTGACTCAATAAACATAATAGCCATGTGTTCAGTCTCCTTATCGATCAACATCCGTCCTTTATTAAGATACATAGAAATAGTGAGGTAAAGTCACCATGCCAAATGGGTATACAGCACAACAGTTTCGTTGTCTGGTCTGCATACTGCTCCTGTTTTCAGGTCTCTTTTATTATCAAGGCGTCTTGATCTGACTTGGTTTACTTGGTTGATAGTACTTGACCGCAAGTGTTATGAGGGTGTCGGAAGGATAGATATGTTTGGCTCAATATTTTCTGGCACCAGGACGCGTGTCATTCCTCTTCCTGAGAATGTTTTTACGCTGTTTTCGTCTCGCTAATGATAACACTCTGGACACTCAGTCTATTCCCTCTCCTCCCTGATATATTTTAACGACCGAGTGCAAGGTTCTAGAACTCCTGGCTAGTAAATCTGGACTAATTTCCTGGTTTTTTGCTGCCTTTTTCACAATTTTAATGGATTTTTAATGCGGACATTGACGCAATCCCCCCAGGTATGCTATGCATAAAGAGAAAACGCATGGCAATGTGTAAATATTCCAGGCAGTAATATTTCTGATCAGGAAGAAGGTTTGCTCCGGTGAAAAAAGTACTGGCTGAGCGTGAAAAGGCCACCTTCTGGCGAACCAATGTTTCGGGCGGTCAGCAACTCAGCGATCAGCAGCAGCAAATCGCGCTTTTGCGTGCAACCTATGTCACTCATACGTTTGTGCCCCATATGCACGAGACGTTTGCTGTGGGCATGATAGAGCAGGGGACCGAGACCTTTCACTATCGTCGTGAGCAGCACGTTGCCCCCACCAGTTCAGTCGTTGCCGTCAATCCCGGCGAGGTCCACACCGGCAGCGCCTTTACTGAAGTTGGATGGAGCTATCGTATGTACTATCCTGATCCGGCGCTGTTTCAACGCATCGCCTCCGACCTGTCCGGGCGGACCCGCGATGTGCCATTTTTTCCACAGCCTGTAATACCTGATAAACAGATTGCTCAACGTTTGCACCTGCTCCACAGCGTGCTGGAGACCTCGAACTCCCTGCTCGAACGCGAGTCGTTGCTGTTGACCACGTTTGCCGATCTGATTGCTCGCCACGCTGAACAACCCGCGCTCTCCGCACGCGTCAGGGTCGATCATCGCGCCGTTCAGCAGGTACGCGACTATCTCCATGCTCATCTCTCCGACAATGTTTCACTGGAGCAGCTTGCTGGGCTGACTCAGATGAGCACTTACTATCTCCTGCGCCTCTTTCAACAGACAACCGGCCTTTCGCCACACGCCTATCTGATGCAGTTGCGTATCACCCGTGCCAAAGCGCTGCTACTAGCAGGGGTGCCGATTGCTCAGGTGGCCCTGGATATGGGCTTTGCCGATCAGAGCCATTTTACCCGCTACTTCAAACGCCTGCTTGGTGTCACGCCTGGACAGTACATGCCCCACCACAATATTATTCAAGACAACAGCCTCTATCTCTTCTAAACTATCAACATAGATCAATCATGAAAAAATGGCCCCCTTCGTAGTCGCTCATAATTGGAACATTCGGCAATGGAAAGGGAGATGGTGAGGGGCAGAATATGTTGGGTTCACCCGTAGCGACAAGGGGTGGTGGGGAGGGGCTGCGGGGGCCTTGCGCTTGCCGCCGTTGGGGTCTGGGAAACAAACAAACGATGTGGCGAGGGCGACAAGCACAAGGCCCCCACGTCCTCTCCCCACCACCCCTTGTCGCTACGGGTGGGGAGAATTCCTCGGCACATTTACCAGATGCTCCAATTATTGCTCGACTACGATATGTGAGAGAAGAGGAGCAATGTTTCTATGACGACATTACCTGCGGAAGAGCGGCATGGTCAAGCACGCTTTACGCTGGCTGGCGTTTTGTTAGGTGCGCGGCGTTGTTTGCCTGTTGCCGTCAGCGTGTTTGCATATGGACTCGTTTTTGGTGTGCTGGCGCGTCAATCTGGCCTCAGCCTGTGGGAAGTCTTGCTGATGAGCGCCTTTGTCTATTCGGGCACTGTGCAATTACTTGTGTTGAGCCTCTGGACGTACCCGCTGCCAGTCGGGGCTATTTTGCTCACCACGCTGATTGTGAGCCTGCGCAATCTCCTGATGGGAACGGCCTTGAGCCCCTGGTTCTCACAGATCCGGCGTTGGGAGGCGGCGGTGGCGCTCTTTTTCCTGGCCGATGAGAACTGGGCGCTGACAATGGACGAGTTCGCGCGTGGGGGGAACGATGCCGCTTTTCTACTGGGGAGTGGATTGGCGCTCTACGTGGCCTGGCTCAGTTCCACGCTGCTTGGGCGGCTCGCGAGCGGGATTGTGCCGGACCCGGCGCGCTTCGGACTGGATTTTGCGTTCACGGCAGTTTTTCTCGCTCTGCTCGTGGGATTATGGAAGGGTAAGTCAGACCTGTTACCCTGGATCGTTGCCGCTGCCGTCTCTCTCATCACCGCCCATTTGTTGCCCGATAAATGGTATATTCTCTGTGGCGCGCTCGCTGGTAGCCTGGCAGGAGTGATACGCGATGCTCGATAATATATTGCCCGTACTGACGATTCTAGGTATGGCGCTGGTCGTCTATGCAACGCGGGTGAGCGGTCCCTGGTTGTTGGGCCGCTGGCTCGATGCGCGCCCTGTCAGAACATGGCTGGGCTATCTGCCGGGAACGGTCCTGGTGGCGCTGGTGGCCCCGCTGGTCTTCGCAAGCGGCGTGGCTGAGGCGCTGGCATCCCTGGTAACGCTGCTGGTCGCCGTCCGCACACGCAATGTGCTGATCTCCATGCTGGTTGGCGTCGTGGTCGTCTGGGGGCTGCGCTTCTGGTTTGCATGATACAACGCCTGAACCAGCGTGGTTTTCATTTGCTATGGCAAGTCAAGCTTGATCCTCAGTTCTGATCTGGATGCGAGCTGTGGGCAAGATCGCCCATAGGATCATGCCAATATAAACAAGTTGCTCAGGAATGCGAAGCCAGAGAGGAGTTGCTGGCTCCCCAAGCAGTGGAATATTGTTGAGAGCAGCATAGATATTGGCGGGGAACATCCCGATCAACAGGAGGATCAAGCAGGTGCCAGCAGCACGTCTGGTCGTCGGGATGATCAGACCTACCGCGCCCAGGCATTCTAGAATGCCTGTAATAAAGACTATTTGTACTGGAAATGGGAAAAAATCTGGAACCATGTTGATCAAATCCTCCCTGACAGGAGAGAAAAAGTGGCTTCCAGCGGTAAAGACAAAGAGGCCTGCCATCGCATACGCCGCACAATTTTTCAAATCACCAAAAGCAGGGATGCCAAGCCCTCCAAGTCCAGCCATGATAAAAAATGCAACTGCCATGATAATAAGCGTCATGAGCATACTGATCAATGAAACCATAAGTTATATCTCTCTTTCCGTAAACAAGTAGTAATATCATTACTTAATAGCGTTAATTTAAGGGCAAAAAATTTTTCCCTCCGAATTGGTTTGCACATGTCACATTTCTTCATCGTTGACCTCTGCGTTTAACTTAACGCTGTTATTTTAACGCAGACAACGAAGCGTTGTCAAGATGATATACTGTATGTTCGATCTGAGAGAATATGCGTTGTTCAGCACATGTGAGATATACGGAGAAAATCAGGATGATGCATACAACAAACCCTTCGGATACCATCAATGAGAAGCCACCGACGTTGCGTCTCTGTTTCCCGCAATGGCAAGGTGCAGGTGTGGAATCCATCCGCTCTCTCTTCTCGGAGGTTCCCTTCGAGGAAGCTCGCAGAGGCTATGCAGTAGGAGCTGCCGTGCTGAATGCAGTGCTGCCAGAGCACAACGGTCCGACCGCCCTTGTTCCGGTCTCCTCTGGCACTTCTGGCCTGGGCAAGCAGGACGGGATCGAGGCAAAGGAGGCTGTAATTGCGCAATTGGCTGCGGCATTGGAGACGATAGGCCGCCATAGCCCTGGGCGAATTCTCACGCTAGGTGGAGAGTGCTCAGTGAGTGTGGCCCCGTTCTCCTGGCTGGCAGGACGCTATGGGAATGATCTGGCGGTCCTTTGGATCGATTCGCATCCCGACGTTGGCACTCCTGCCAGTCGCTATTCTGGATACCATGCGATGGCGGTTGCAGCTC
Organism: Reticulibacter mediterranei; assembly: GCF_016587455.1. Taxonomy (NCBI): domain Bacteria; kingdom Bacillati; phylum Chloroflexota; class Ktedonobacteria; order Ktedonobacterales; family Reticulibacteraceae; genus Reticulibacter; species Reticulibacter mediterranei. The sequence goes on from NZ_BNJK01000002.1 coordinate 566,133, forward strand.
TCACTGGTCATGGCGACCCGGATGTGCTTCGCCTTCTGCCTGCTACCATTGATCCAAATCGAGTGGCTCTTGTTGGTCTGCATTCCTGGACCGAAGACGATTTTCCTAACATCGACCGTTGGGAGATCAGATCGTTTCGCCCTGACGACCTTCACCGCTCCAGTCAACCTCTTCTCGATTGGCTCAAGGCGTCGGGATGTTCGCGGGTTGCCATCCATTTCGATGTTGATGTCGTGGATAGCAACGAGATCATCTTCGGTCTGGGTGCGGAGCCTGACGGCCTGATGAGCAACGAAGTGCAGCGACTCGTCGCAGATGTGAGTGCCGTTGCTGATGTGGTCGGATTGACTATTGCAGAGTTTATCCCACGTCAGGTCATCCGACTACAACAGGTGTTACGCAACTTCCCACTCATCAGTTCCTAATCATTATCGCTCCACTACGAACCACTTTACCGGTTTCGTTCGTGAAAATTCATAAATACCTGTTCTGCAAAGGTGCCAGCCGAATCATGCCCGTCGTATAGTCATACTAAAGAATCATGCAGAAAGGTGAGTAGCAACCGATTGAAGAAATCGGGATTATCCTGGTTGGCGTCGTGGTCGTCTGGGGGCTGCGCTTCTGGTTTGCATGATACAACTTTGGCGGAGATCCTCGATACCTCCACATAACAAGAAAAAGTACTATATTGCTCTCTTATGTAACATTTTCGTCACGGCCGCGATTTATCTGTGAGGATTGAATCTGGGAATTTTCGACAAATGATTTGAGCTGAGCTATGAGGGGTAAGGGCACATAGCAAGCTCAGAAGAGAAAGAGGTTGCAGCAAAGACGAAAGAAGAAATTGCACTACCTCACCTACCTGTCGAAAGCTCCCTCATCGAGCCTCGACACTTACATATCAAGGAGAAACTATTGAAACCTCTAATTTTTCGTGTTGTGGCGACATTTGTATGTTGCGCCGTTCTCGCGCTCTTTTTTGTCGCTGGTAGCCCAATCGCATCAGCTGCCACCCAACATGCGACTTCATCGACGCATGTTTCTTCTATAGAGAAAAGCCTGCGCTCAGGCATCAATCCGACTAACTGTACGGGAGATTCCTTTCAGATTCTTTCAAGTACCTCTGGCACCTGGTGCTATGCCGGGAATGGTGACACGCCCGTAACCATTCCAAGCGTTACAGAAGTATGCAGCGGCGGTTACTTCGGAACCATTGATTTCCTGGGTGGTAATCACTTCCAGTGGCACCCAGGTGAATGCGAGGGAGTAGACTCTCTTACGGCTGTAAAGGTTTCTCTTGGTCCACCCGATCATCCACCAGCTTAGGCTATTCTAGCAGAACTGTCATAAATAAGTGATTCTGGTAGCACTTCTGAAAATAGCATGTTCAGAAGTGCTACTTTATACGTCTTATAGTCATTCTACAAAATCATGCAGGAAGGCGAGCAGCTCGCGATTGAAGAATTCGGGGTTGTCCTGGTTGGCGTTGTGGCCTGCGTCGGGGATCACAATGTAGCGACAGTTTGGCTCACGTTGCGCCCAGAGTGGTGCTTGCTGGGCAACATCTGTCAGCGCGTCCTGATCTCCACGCGTCAGCAGGAAGGGTACAGAGATGCGATAGCTGGCCTCTTCATGAAAGAAGGTGGGGATCGACCTTCTCAGAGCAGACCACGTTTCCGGGGGCGCACAGGCTTCCAGCACGTAGGCTTTGACTTCTGGCCGTACCGCTACAGTATTGGCGAGAAACTGCTTCAAATTCTCCGCTGGCACATCGTTGAGACCGATTTGTGCTCGCCTCTGCTCCAATGCCGGAGGAGCCTTTGCCGTGATGCAGTAAGCGCCGATAATCACGAGGGCGCTGACACGTTCGGGATGCAGGAAAGCCAGTTCTTGCGTGATATTTGCCCCGAACGATTGACCAATAAAACAGGCCCGTTGATAGCCAAGTTGATCGACGATGGCGAGTAGATCATCGACGATGGTACGCAGCGACAGCACGCCATCGATGCCGAGCGGTTGTGATTGTCCATGACCGCGCACATCCCAGAGCAGCACACGGTACTCGCTGGCAACGGCGGCAAGCTGGGCATCAAACATATGGTGATCCATCATGCCGCCATGCGTAAAAACGAGCAGTGGACGCCCGACTGGTCCCGCCAGCCAGTAATGAATAGTGGTTGTATCACGCGCGATCTGTTGATGGGTCGTTACGATGTCATTCATAAAATCATCCTTTTCTTAACTATCTATTCAGTCGGGGGCATCCGCAGAGTGCCCGCGCCCCAGATCTCGGCAACGCGCCCGTTCTCGATACGGAATATCTCCATGATGAGCGGCAAGGGCTGGCCTGGAGGTGTTAGTCTGCCATGTACGGTCACGCGCAACGCCACTTTATCTCCCTCCGCAATCAGATCTTCAACAACAAAACGCGTCTCCGGGTAGGTCGCAAACGTGTTTTGGAGTGCCTGGCGAGCCTTTTCGCTGCCCACTTCTCCCATCGCATGCCTGACGATATCAGGCGCAAACAATTGCTCCAACGTTGCAATATCCTGCTGATTAATAGCCTCGTAAACACGATATCCTAACGCCCTGTTGTCCTCTACAGACATAATAAAATCTCCTTTTATGTGCATGAAATATGCGTTATGAATGTCTTGAATGAGAATAACCAATTGATCCGGCAACGCCTTCCGTCGTAGTCGCGCGATTTATCGCGGGGGAGCCGATCACAGGCCACACCCGCGATAAATCGCGCGACTACGACGGAAGGATCACCATCATAAATCATTATGCTTTTTCTTCTGCCTGGGCGTCACGCAGATTGGCACGCAGACGTTGTAACGTACGTAGCGTGGTTTCCAGTTCCTCGCGCGGGATGCCTTCAAGCAGACGGAGTTGAAAGGCGGCGTGCGTCTCTTTCAGCCCGGCAACGATCTGTTGACCCGAAGGGGTGAGCGTGACCAGCGTATAGCGATTGTCTTGCGGATCAAGGCGACGGCTCACTATCCCTTCAGCCTCAAACTGCTTGACCAGTCGGGTTACGGTGGCTCCATCGAGCGCTAAACGCTGCTGTAATGCTGCATGGCTGATCTCACTCTGCTGCGACAAACTCGTCAACAATTGCAGCCGCGCCTGGCTCATGCCGATGTACTGACCATACGCCTGTTTCGCCTCCGAACAAGCATAAGAGAGTTGTTCAAAAAAAGTATCCTCAAAGGTTGTCATAACGTTCATTCCTGCGCGTATAATTGAAAGCGTGCCGTTTATCGGTGCTTCTTGATATTGTTTATATCATCAATCATTGATGTTGTCAAGAGTTGTGATTGCAAATGATTGATTACCGCCTCGCGTTGAAATGAAAGGATTCGTGATGTCATATTTGCCGCAATTGCTTGCACTGGCGGGCGTCTGGGCGATAGTGGTCATCAGTCCCGGACCTGATTTTGTTGCTACCATTCACCATGCCGTCTCGCGATCTCGACGCGATGGGCTGCTGGTCGCGCTAGGCATAGCCACCAGCACCACTATCTGGGTTGTTGTCAGTCTGGTTGGGTTAGGCGTTCTCTTTGCGCGTGTGAGCTGGCTGGTGGAGGTGATTCGGATCATTGGCGCGCTCTATCTCACCTATCTGGGCTGTAAGATGCTCTGGCATGCCCATCGTCATAAGCAGACCGATGAGCCAAAAGATACTACTGTTCGCTCTCGTTCCGCATGGCGCGTGGGATTTCTCACCGATATCAGCAATCCAAAGGCAGCTGCTTTCTTCGGCAGCCTGTTTGCCGTATTTTTGCCCGCTCATGCCGCGCTGGAACTACAGATCGCCAGCATATTTGTTGTCGTGCTGATTACCCTCTGCTGGTATAGTGCGGTGGCCTGCTTCTTCTCGCTGGAACCGGTCGCTCGCGGATATCGCCGCATCAAGCGCTGGATTGATTATGTCACGGGTGGCATTCTGGTTGCATTGGGCGTGCGACTGGCCGTGTCAAAATGAGGGAGGAGATAAATGGTGCGAGACGCATTAGTGCAGAGCGCTATTGATCACTGGCGACCCAGGTTTCTTGCCAATGGCATCGACAGCAACGATTTTCAGCGCGTCACCAACAGTGTAGAGCGTTGGGACGATTGGTGCCGTGCGTGGTCCGAGTGCGGAGCTATGCACGAACAGATGGGAGTCCAGGCTGAGGCGGAGCGGTGGTACGAATCGGCCTCCTACCACTATTTACACGCTGCGATGGCCTATCACTTCGGGAAGTTCCTGTTTGTGAAAAAGCCACAGGAACTACTGGTTGCCCATCGGAAAGCGGTTGAGACATATAAAAAAGCCTTGCCGTATTGTGAGGTGCCGGGCGAGCATGTCGCCATTCCCTATGAGGAAGGTGCCACGCTCTACGGCATCCTACGCAAGCCCTGGCACACGCCGAAGCCGCCGGTAGTGATCCTCATTCCGGGGCTGGATTCGGTCAAGGAAGAGTTGCATACCTATGGCGATGACTTTCTCAGGCGCGGCATGGCGGTACTGGCTATCGACGGTCCGGGTCAGGGCGAAATGGAGTTCGAGCATCCCATTCGCCACGATTATGAGGCGCCCATTCGCTATGCCATCGATTATCTTGAGCAGCGCAACGATGTCGATGCCGGTCGCGTTGGCCTGATGGGAGTGAGCTTTGGCGGTTATTACGCGCCACGAGCCGCCGCCTACGAGCCACGCGTCAAAGCGGTTATCTCCAATTGTGGCCCATACCGATTCGTCAACACCTTTGAGCGCCTGCCACAATTAACGCGTGATGCCGCTATTGTTCGCAGCAAATCGCGAGACGAAGCGGAGGCGCGGGCAAAGCTGGCGGCGTTTGATCTGCAAGGTGTGATGTCTCGCATCACATGTCCCTTGCTGGTCATCATGGGACGGCTCGACAGGCTAATCCCTCCGCCAGACGCCGAACGGATGGTGCAGGAAGCCGCTGGGAAAGCCGAACTATGGATGTTTGAGGACGGCAACCACGTCTGCAACAATATTCCCTACAAACATCGACCCCAGCAAGCGGATTGGATGCAGCACAAATTGCTCTTTATGAATTAAGTGAATACCCAGTCGTAGTGGAGCGATGTATCGCGGGGGAGATCACACGACAAGCATTCCGCGATACATCGCTCCACTACGACTCTGTCAATCTTCATCGCCCCTGCCATATCCGGTCACCTCCCGGAGAATTTCATGGATGCCCCAACGATGAAGGTTGACAGAGTACTACGACTGGGTATCTCATGAATCTATTGGGCTCAGCCCTTTACAGGTGGCTTTGAGTCAGCGGTTTTCTCAGGATCATCAAATGAATTTTTTGCAGGCTTATCAGCATGTCCTACCGCGTCATCGTATGAGGGAGGTTTTAACTGATCAATCGCTTCCTGATGTTTTGCGGCGATGCCTTTCCACGCTTCCCCATGTTCAGACAGCATCGCCGTAAATTTCTGATCCAGAATCGTAAATGCTCTGTGAGGCTCCACGTCTGCCAGAGAATCCATTACATGTACCAGGCGACTTCTTTTTTCCTTTGCCAGGCTGCTTTCTGCCTCAGTGCCGCTATTAGCTATCGCTTCTTCAATCTCCTGGATCTGAGAGGTATGTAATTTAAGTAGTTCTTTCAACTGTGCATCTTCTAATTCTGTTATCTTTCCCTCAATTTCAGGAGGGAGCGCAGACCCTGAATCTTCCCTGAGCTTTTGATATTGATCTTTAAGATCTGTTACCGCCCTGGCATACGCATCTCCGCTTGCTTTAGTGATACCTGTTAATTGTGTATCAGCCTGCATTTCATCATCTAACCCTAATAATTTATCTAATTTTTTTATCGTACTATCTTTTAGATCACTCCAACGGGAAGTGTTGGCGTCGTGACCCTTTGGAGTCTCCTGAGCCTCTTGAGACCCTTGAGATTGCTCAGGTTTTTCCTTACCAGAAAGGTTTTCAAATCCTCTTTTGCCCACTGTGGCAAACTCCTTTCTCCTGGCCGATGATCCTCAATCTATTTCTCTCTACTCATTAGTCTACTGTTGTCAATGCCTGTTCTTGTACCCACGAAGGGACAATGCGGTCGATAATGAGGATCTCATCGCCACTCATTGGCAGGTCGCGGGAAGCCTCCTGAGAGAGTTTCACAATCCTTGTAAACATCGACTCCAGGATTGGAGGCAGCGAGAATTCTCTCTCATCGGGCTTGACTCTCACATGATGTCATCCTTTACAATGCTAGCAGTCAATATATATGGAGGAGAGAGAATGAACATCGGCGAACTTGCGCGTCGGACAGGTGTGAGCATTCGTTCACTGCGCTACTATGAGGAAAAACAACTACTTGCCCCGGAGCGTGGCGAGAACGGCTATCGCTCGTATGATGCATCTGCGATTGAGCGGGTGAGGGCGATTCAGTTTTACCTGGGCCTGGGGCTGAGTACCAACGAGATCCTTGACGTGGTGCTGTGCAGTGAACACGACTACGAGGCGGTCCCATGCGATGGAACGACGAATATGGTGATCTGCCCCGAAGAGATCGGGTTCTATCAGGACAAACTGGCGGAAATAGAGGCGCAAATCGCCTCGCTCGAAAAGGCCAGAAGCTACATCAAACAACGCCTGGATCAGACGCGCAAAGTCGCCTCCATGTAATGCTCTTTCCATAAAAGGAGCAAGTTGTTATGAGTGATGTGTCAATTATTGGATTGGGAGCAATGGGAACAGCCCTCGCTCATACCCTGTTAGCAAAAGGGCTGCGCGTCACTGTCTGGAATCGGACGAGCATAAAGGCCGGACTGCTGGTGCAAGAGGGCGCGATCCTGGCCTCCAGAGCGGTTGAGGCGATACGAGCCAGTGCCGTTGTGATCGTGTGCGTTCACGATTACAAGACAGCATACAGCATTTTAGAGACAGAAGAGGTACAGGCCGAACTTGCGGGCCGCGTCCTCGTCCAACTTGGCACGGGCAGTCCTCAACAGGCACGTGACCATGAGCAGTGGGCAAAGGAGCGAGGCGTTGACTATCTCGACGGTGCTATCGCCGCGACTCCCGTTCAGATCGGCAAGCCAGGCGCAACCATTTTCGTTTCAGGTGCCAGCTCTGCATTTCAGAAAAGCGAGTCGCTGCTCAAAATCCTGGCCGGAAATATCGTCTATCTTGGCGAGCAAGTCGCGGCTGCGTCGGCTCTGGATCTGGCGTTTCTCTCGTTTCTCTTTGGCTCGATGCTGGGCTTCTTCCATAGCGCACGCATTCTTGAAAGCGAAGGGCTGAGCGTGGCCTCCTTTGGCGCGATGATGACCGCGATTGCCCCGGCTGTCGGCGAGATGATGCGCCATAGTGCGGATGCCATTGCGACGGACGACTATGAGCAGCCAGAAAGCTCTCTCAAAATCTGTGCGGAGGCCGTCGAACTGCTTGCACAACAGGCTCACGAGGCGGGGATCAACGCCGAGTTCCCGCTGTTCGCCTCTGGACTCTTCGGGAGAGCGATAGCAGCTGGCTATGGCAACGAGAAAGCCGCCGCACTCATCAAGATCCTCCGGGTGGCCGCCTAGTGTTCTATAAAAGAGAGCAAGATCTTGTTTATTGCATCTGATAAACCAGAAATGTGAGAATAGAGGAGAATAGTATGGAAAATACGTATATTGGAAAGAAAGCGGTAGTGATTGGTGGCACAACAGGTATGGGGTTGGCTGTTGCCAATGCACTTCTAGCACGAGGAGCGGAGGTACTGTTGACCGGTAGAAATGAAAACAACCTGGCAGCAGTGAGCAAAGGATTGGGAGCACGAGCGCATGTGGTGCGTTCTGACATCGCGAACATGACCGAGATCGATGCGCTGGGTACGCAGGTTGAAGAGAAGTTGGGACGGGTCGATTTTGTCTTTATCAACGCTGGTGTTGGCATATTGGAGCCGTTCGGATCGGTCACTGAGGCTACATTCGACCAGACTTTCAATATCAATACAAAGGGAGCATTTTTCACAACTCAGCGCTTGCTGCCTCTTGTGCGCGATGGCGGTTCGTTTGTCTTCACCTCGTCCATAGCGGACGGCAGAGGAACACCGGGCATGAGCATCTATGCTGGATCAAAGGCGGCTCTCCGGGCATTTGCACAGGTGTTGGCGGCAGAACTGTTGCCCCGACGTATTCGCGTCAACGTGGTCAGCCCTGGCTTTATCAAAACCCCAACGATGGGGGCTGCGGGCCTGTCAGAAGTAGAGAGGGCGACCTTTGAGCAATTGGGGGACAGAATCACTCCCATGCAACGTCACGGCACCGTTGAAGAGGTTGCGCAGGCTGTCCTCTTCCTCGCCTTCGATGCGACCTTCACCACCGGAACCACGCTGTTCGTCGATGGTGGCCTCGCGCAAGGTCTCACGCCGCCGCGCCTGTAGCTTGCAATCAGTGTTGGTGATAGAGAACAGGTCTTCATCATAGCTTGCAAGAGGGTGGAGGTCTGTTCTCCTGGTGACAGAAAAATGTTATGGATTTCGTGAGGTCCTAGCCGACGACCAATGTATTGGAATGTGGGGCTTGACTTTGCCGTTACGTCAAACGATATGCTGTGCATGAAGCTCATACAATTCCTACAAACGTGCTGGCATATCGTTAGGTAATGTCTGGATAAGCACTATTCGTGAAATGTATTGGTAAAGGAAAAACACGATGGAAACGATCATACTTGGGACACAATTTTTCGCAAATCTCCTTTTGTGGATCGGTCTCTCTCTGGTAGCCGAGCGAGCACCCATTTCCGCCTTTCAAAAACGGTTTGTGCAAATGACGAGTGCAATACTCTTGATTGTCTGGTTTGCAGCTATCTATCTCCTCGCTGAGAACGGCTTTTTCCTCGCAACTGGAGCCATTCCTCTCGTGCTTATTATCCCATTCACTGTTGGGTTTTTCCTGTTTTTCTCACAAACATTTAGAAAGCTGCTGTCTGTAACGCCCATGCACTGGATTATTGGCTTTCAAGTGTTTCGGGTATTAGGGAGTCTGCTTCTCATCGGGTATGTTCAAGGCCTGCTGCCAGGTATTGCTGCTCTTCCTGGAGGAATTGGTGATGTCACCACGGGTCTCACCGCCCCACCGGTTGCCTATTGGTTCTACAAAAAAGGGAAAGGTGCACGACTCATCGCCTACATCTGGAATAGTTTTGGCGCACTTGAATTGATCAACGCGCTTACTATCGGGATTCTTGCTCAAACTCCTCTCATTAAGAGTGAGCCGAAAGCCGCACTACTTGGGATTTTGCCGTTTGTTTTGTTTCCTGCATTTACTCTCCCTCACTCCCTTTTACTACACGGATATACCTTCTGGCTGCTTGGGAAAAGAAGAACGGAAAAGGGCACGCCTCGTTCTCGCATGCCAATGTACAACATGTCGGTAGAAGGGGCCAAATAGGGAGGGGCAGGCCATTGATGGTGCTATGAAAAGCGTGATGAGCGATTAGAGCAACATCGCTATCACGGCTTCCGCCGAAGAGGGCAGCCGTTGCGATTGCCCGACAAGAGAGCTGGCAATCTCGCTGAGATGTGAGCCGGTCTTGTCGCACAGCACAAACGCATCAAGCGATGATGGACTCGTCGGCCACGAGCGCACGTTGTCGATGTCTGAGGCCGGGAGAAAGCGAAAATCCACGCGCAACGGAACGGGATCGGCCGCAAAGATGGTCCAGGCGATGGTGTTATCCTCGTCGGGATCATAAGCTAGAAGCAGTCGCCCAAATTGCTGTGTCCATTGTCGCCATTCTCGCCGAAACACATCAATATCTGTATCGCGAATAAAGAGAAAGACATCCAGGTCCGACCACTGATCGACGCGATCTTCGGCCCCTGAACCGCCCTCCACAAGACCAACGACGCGTTCGTCGCACCGGACCGCTGCTAAAAGAGCTTGCCGCAAGCTACTTCTTGCATCATACGAGGTCATATCTGAGCCTGCTTTCATTATTGGTGCATCGGGCAAATGGACCAGGGAGAGAGATGGTTCCCCTCCAACCGTAGCGACAAGGGGAAGGGCGGTTGGGGACGCGGGGGCCTTGCGCTTGTCGCTGGTGGGTCACGCGGGAATCGGGAAACCAACAAACGGTGTGGCGAGAGCGACAAGCGCAAGGCCCCCGCCAAGACCCCTAACACCCCTTGTCGCTACGGGTACACCCACCATCCTCTGTGCCCAGAACCATTCCCTCTTCACTTGTCGGATGCATCAATTATCTTTATTTGCTACCCCAAAGATGTTCGTCCGGTTCGTATGGTAGGGGGTATATATCCTTTATCGTGTATTTCTCAAGTTTGGGAAAGGTCCAGCCGTTTTTCTCCTGGATGTATTGCAGGAGCAGGACGGTGGTATCGGGCGAACCCTGCGACCAGATCAGGTGCCGACAGGTTCCGCATGGAGGGGTGCCATGCTTCTGTACCTCTGGCACCGGGTCGGCAACTATAATGCTCTTGATCTTCGCTGCGTACGACTCCTGAAGGATCATATTGGCAATCGCATGCCTTTCTCCACATACAGTAGCGTGGGCAATATTCGGTTCGTAGCTGGCTCCATCGTGGATGTGACCACTATCTGAGAGGGCAAATGCATATAGGGTATCGATGCCGCCGCGTGCATGCCGCATCATATTGTATTTGATGATCGCTTGCTTTGCATGTTCGATCAATCTTGTTTCCTCTGAGGTTAACACTGCATTCATAATAAGGCAATTTTAGCATATCGAGCAAAGGTGGCGGCTACAATAAGAACCTCTATTCTGTGAAATGAGGAAAAACTTTCCCTCAATCCCCCAAAATGGAGCCGCACGGCAGGCTATTGTAGAAGTGTATCCCAGAAAAACGGTAAGACATTACTTGAGTATTGTTGTTGTTGCAGAGAGGAGGGAGAATTTATCATTTTATAAACATCACGCATATTCTCCCTTCAGTTGTAACAAAAGAAAAAAGAAAGCAGGCGCAAAGCTCATGACAAACTCCAGGGAAGTCAGTCCATCCAGGCAAAAAGAGTTAAAAGAGATAGAGCGTGCTCATCAATCAGGGTCTTCAGGTGATTTTTTTCGTCCCGACCAAAGCGGCTCATCCGGGCAAAAAGGGTCAGAAGAAGCAGAGCGTGGTCGTCAACGAGAGCAGACGCGTAAGTTATCCATACGTGCTACAAGTCCAGTAGAAGGTACTGAAAAGCGTCTATTAGTAAGTCGAGACAACCAGCAAGAGTTAGTATATGGGGAAGAAGCAAGGTTTATGCTAACAGCAAACGAGAGAATTGGAGCAGGTCCAACGCGTCCAGAAGAGCAAAGGATGAATGAAGAGAAGTTTAAAAAGGTAAAGGAAGCCCTTCTGGTAAATGGCGAGAAATCTTACACAGATCAGGGAACCGGATGGAAATTCGACCTGGAAGAAGAAGCGGTTCAGGCGAAGCAGCCAGAAAATCGTGGATTTGACCCGATACGTAATTTATAATGCCATAAAATATACTAAGTGCGCAATATCATTATATTGTTTAATACAGAGTGTACGGGTGTAAAATCCAACAATAAATATAAGACCACATGGGGAGTTCTTCTTTCGCTCAGCCTGCCTCCCTGGTTTTTGGCGCAAGCGGAAAACAGGGGGAGGTAGGCTGTCCCAAAAGCTTTTCCTTGTTATATCCTTCAATGTGAAATATTGACATCTATCCTCTTCGCTGCTATCCTCGCTGAGAGCATGCCTTTTCAGTCATGTGTTGAACGTTCCGCCCACTCTATCATTGTGCTTCATTAATGGACGCAGGCGAGAGGTGCAAGGTGTATTTTTTCACGCGATTGCTGGCTGGTATACTGTACGTATATGCTTTTTTTTTGCGGATTGGGAGGAAGATGATGAGGCTGAACACTACTGACAAGCAAACGCTGCCTCCTCGTGAAGAGAGCAGCGAGCAATCCCCGCCACGAGTAGAGATCCCCGAAAATAGTTCATTGCGCTTACCGGGTATGGCAGGGGCGACGGCTGGTCCTCGCCCGCCTTGCTTTGATTTTGAATCGGGCAATTTGTCGGGCTGGACGGCTGAGGGAGAGGCGTTTCTGAAGCAGCCGGTGCGCGGCGATCGCTTCGTGACCAGCCAGGTCAGGCCAGGAATCATCCCGCTTGGCGGCGATTATTGGAACGGACGCTATCCAGTTGGACATCAGGGCGAGTACTGGATCAGCACCGAAGGTCATCTCACGGGTACACTGACCTCCGACGAGTTCGTGATCGAGGCACAATTTCCCTGGTTCAACTTTCTCATTGGCGGCCACGATGACGAGGATGCATGCTGCGTCTCACTGCTCATCAAAGCGACCGAGGCCAACCAGCAGCGCCTATCTGAAGCATATCCGCTGGTGCAGATCGAGGGCCGGGGCGCTTTCTATCAGGTCTTTGCCGCTGGTGTTCACAAAGATGAGCGGATGAGGCGCGAGTCGTTTCTGGCAGAACACTATGCTGGTGAGCATGCCTGCATTCGCGTGGTTGATAACGCAACCTCTGGCCATATCAACGTCGATGATTTCCGTTTCTCCACTGATGCGCCTGCAACGTTGCCGATTGAAGCTGGTGGTGGCGACCCCGCTGCGCCTGTATGGGGTTTTGCCGACCTGCACACGCACCCGATGGCACATCTGGCCTTTGGTGGCGTGGCCTTCTGGGGAGAATCCGATGGCTCCATCGAATCGGCCCTGCCCTGGTGTACACCTGCACATGGCATTGGCGGCCTCGGCATCGCTGGCAGGGAGGGTAACGTGCTGATGTCGTTCTTTGAGCAGGTCGGCTATGGCCTCGACGTGGGGCATCGTGTCGGCGGCTATCCACAATTCGACGGCTGGCCTCGCTTCACGACGATGGTTCACCAGCAGATGTATATCGATTGGATTCGCCGCGCCTATGATGGTGGGCTGCGCCTGATGGTCGCGCATGTGCTGAATAACGAAATGATGGCGAATCAGTACGACGGCCACGCCCCCTATGATGATAAAACAGCGGTGGAGATGCAGATAGCCGCGATGAAAGCTGTCGCAGCCCGCCACGCCGATTGGATGGAGATTGCTTATAGTCATGCTGACGCACGCCGCATCATTCACCTCAACAAGCTGGCGGTCGTGCTGGGTATTGAGGTCGATTCGCTGGGGAACTGGAAAGATCCTGATGCCGTGACCGAAGATGAGATGCGCTCCTATCTCCATCACCTCTATCATGATCTCGGCGTCCGTCATCTTTTCCCCGTTCACATGGTAAATAACGTCATTTCAGGAACTGCCATTTATCAGGATGTATTCAGCCTCGTGAACTATTTCCTGCATCATCAGTATTTTCAGGTAGAAGATGGCAGCGCGTATGCTATCCAGTTCCGTCTTGAAGAAGATCCGGGGCCAGCTATCGAGATTGGTCGTGTGACGCAGGGGTACAATCCGCCCTATCAGCAGGTGAGCGGAGGTCATATGAATAGCGCGGGCCTCACAAGCAAGGGGCGCTTTTTCCTGCAAGAGATGGCGCGGCTGGGCATGCTGATTGAGGTCGATCATATGTCTCACAAGGCCGTTGAGGAGGCGTTGACGCTGGTTGAGCAGTACGACTATCCCGTTGTGGCCGGGCATATCGGTTTTCGCGAACTGTCCTGGCAGCGGCACACGGAGACGGAGAGCATTCATAAGTGCGCCAGCGAGGGCTTGAAGACGGCTGAGCAGGTCGAGCGTATCCGTAAGCTGGGAGGGATCATTGCCCCGATTGCCTCTCAGAGCGACATTCGCGATGTGGGGGACGTGATTCCCTCACTCAAGGGGAAGGTGCGAGACGATTGCGCCGGTTCATCGAAGACGTGGGCGCAGGCGTATCTCTATGCCGTCGAGAAGATGGGCGGGCGCGGCGTCGCAATTGGCACCGATACTAACGGTTTCGCCAAATTCAATGGTCCGCGCTTTGGACTCAACGCCGGTTATTTCCTTGATTACAATGTTGCGGGCATGGGGATTGATCCCAAACGCCGGGCATTGCGGAAAGAGCAGGCCAGGGTGCAAGAGAACGGCGTGCGCTATGGTGAGCCGCTCATCGACCCGCGCCAGTATCGCTTTGAGGGCGTGTTGCAAGGCGATGTCTACGACGATATGGATCGCGATATCTGGCAGGCCATCGCGCTCTACAAGGCTGGTTACAATCCCTGGACCGAGCCGGTCGATCTGCTGGAACTCTTTGAGCGTGCCAAACACTTTGCGAAAGGCTTTTTCGCCACCAGCGACGATCAGTTAGAGCGTCCCGGCCTGTTGCCCGGCGACGAACCCTGGGAGCAACGGGCGGCATTTCTGGTGAAGACAGGTCAGCAGCCGGGCCATTCTGTGCGTGATCCCCAGCGTGTGCATGAGATCTATCCAAAGGTGCTGGCGATCTGGCAAAAGTGGCAGGCGATGGAGGGCGACAACCCGCCTCTGAAGCGTTCACGAGCCGGACAACGCGACTTTGACATCAATATTGATGGAGTGGCGCATTATGGGATGCTGCCCGATCTGGTGCAGGATTTGAAAAACGTCGGTTTGACGGATGACGATCTGTTGCCTTTCTTCCGCTCTGCCGAAGATTACATCCAGACCTGGGAGAAGTGCGAGCGCCAGAGCAAGCTGCTCTAGCGCTCGCTATTGAAGGAGAGGAGAAGTTCCCACTACACGTAGCGACAAAGGGGCGGTGAGGAGCGGACGTGGGGGCCTTGCGCTTGTCGCTCTTCACCATACCGTTTCATCCTCTCCTGCAACGCAGATATTTGTACCTCCACAGCGACAAGCGCAAGGCCCCCGCGTCCGCTTACCACCTCTCCTTGTCGCTACGCGTGACCCAACACCCTCAATGACCTCACGGTTTCCTTTCTAATTGATGGATGCTCCAATAACCACCAAATCCACTAGAGGGGTAATATTACTTACTCTGCTCTATAAATTCGGGTAAGCGTCGCTTAATCATGTCGGTCCAGTCTTGCGTGTAGGTTTCCTGAATGCCAGCGCGCAATTTGCCGGAGGCGCGATGGGTGAATTTGAGCAACGTTGCCTCGCCCAGAGGAACCAGTTCGTAGCGGACAAACCCCTGTACGGGTTGCTCCATTCCCATATGGCCGTCTATTTCGAGTAGCTTGTTCTGCTCGATCAGTGTGACGATGCCAAAGAGCGAACCTTCTCCATTGCCGCAATCTTCGTAGAAGCGCTTGCCAACTTCGGGTTCAAGGATCATTTTTCCTCGTTTGTAGGTGCAGGTTTCATCCCACCATGAGGCGATATCGTGGGTGATTGCCTGGAAAACGCGCTCTGGGCCAGCCTGGATTGTTACTTCCATCTCGATCTGCATGAAATCGAATCGGGGTTTGGCTGCGATTTGCTCAGTCATTATGTCCTTCCTTTCACCAGAAGTCTCGACAAAATGTTTCATCCGTAACATAGAAGCCGCCCATTGGGCCTCGTAGGGTTTTAACCAACGTTCGTAGATGGATTGGAGAGGGATGGCGTTGAGGTAGTTCCAGCGTTCGCGCCCTGCGCGCCTGACTACGATCAGGTCTGCTTGCTCTAATACCGTAAGATGCTTCATCACGGCGAAGCGCGAGACCTGGAACAAGGAGCTAATCTCGCTACTGATCTCGCCAGTGGTACGAGGTCGCTCCTTGAGCAGGTCCAGTATTGCACGGCGGCTAGGATCTGCCAGTGCCTTCCAGATCTGTGTAAATTCCTCACCCATATGTGAAGAAATGGTAACATATTTTAGAACATTTGTCAAGCATTTTTCTGGTGCAGGAGCACCTCGCCCATACCAACGATCTGCGCCGGTGCCTCAGCCAGTGGGAAGAGT
This sequence comes from Reticulibacter mediterranei, assembly GCF_016587455.1. Taxonomy (NCBI): domain Bacteria; kingdom Bacillati; phylum Chloroflexota; class Ktedonobacteria; order Ktedonobacterales; family Reticulibacteraceae; genus Reticulibacter; species Reticulibacter mediterranei. The sequence goes on from NZ_BNJK01000002.1 coordinate 581,972, forward strand.
TGTTCCCTGGCCCATTCAAGCGCGCGGCGATTTCCCTCCTCCGCCTGTTCTTTCGTTGCAAAAATGCTGATGCTCAACGCCGCCTGCTCTCCGACCTGCACGGAATAGAACTCGATAAATCCTGGCTCATTGCTAAGGAAGGGTAAGAAAAACTCTTCTGTTCTGCGAGCAGCTTCTTCCATCACATCTGGCTTGAACGTTATTTGTCGCATAATTGCATACATTATGTTGTATTCCTTTCTCCTGACCCCATATCAAAAGGGTATCAGTATTCCATGAAAAAGCGAAGAACGCAACAATGGTCTTGTCGCCAGCAGGGCTTTCCAATTCTCCCATCTAGCAGGAGTACAGAGGGCGGCAGCCCTTTGCCGGGGTGCGGGGTGTCCCCGCAAAAAACTTTTTCCTTCTCTTTTGCGCGCCGCCTGCGGCGCGCGAAGGAGGGAAGGAAACTGGGGACCCCCCAGACCCCGGCAGGGAGACCCCTGCACCCCTTTGAGCGGAGAACTGGAAAGCCCTGTTGTCGCCAGCGAGGGGCGCTCAACATATTGTTGATCTTTCTGCGAGTATAGCCGGATAAGCTGAAAGAATTGACCCTGATAAAAACGTGTTGCGTCGAGGAACGAGGAAATTGATCAGTTGGGCTTTTGTGGAGATATCTTTTATCGCGCATTTGTAGGTATATTCGCAAATGCGCGATAAATTGCGTCACTAGCTGGCTGGCGCGTATTGTTTAAGGAAGTGCAGGATACGTTGTGCGGGAGCATCGCCATTGTCGCCACCGAAAATCTCGGTTCCGTGAGCTGTACCCGGATAGAGGGCGATCTCCTTTGGTTGAGATGCTATATTATACATATGTTGGGCATCCGTGACGTACGGTTCATCATCCTCACTGGCGATAAAAAGCTTGGGAACCTGCATCGTTTTCAGGTCCGCATCAGTGACATTCACCCCGAGGGCTTGTGGGGCCGAGAGTGAAATCAAGGCAGAGGCTTCTCCCTTTACGGCGACGTTGAGGGAGGCCGTTCCCCCCATGCTCGCGCCCATCAGCACGTATTTTGTCGCGCCTTGCCGGTGCGCGAAGTTTACCGCAGCATTCAAATCAACGTCTAGTACTGTGGTATCCTCCTCTCCGTCTGAACCGCCATACCCGCGAAAATCGTAAAGCAACACCTGATAGCCCAGCGCTGCCAGACGTTGAGGGATGCCGCTATCTCGCCAGATTGCCAGGCTCGTTCCTCTCATATGCGAGCAGATCACCATTGTTTTGCCCTGTCCATAGAGTTCTCCGGCAAGCTTCACATGGTCCTCAGTAGTGAATGACACAGAACGAGCTGGTACATTAGGCGTTGTTGGAACCGGGATGATGGTTGGTGTGGGGGGAGCAACCTTCGTGCTTTGCGTCGTCACGTCCGAACCGCATGCTGCCAGTATGAGCAACGGAAATACCAGGAGTAAGAGGCGTGGGATTTTCATTATGCACCTTCCAATAGTGATACGCGTTGTGTCTGTAAAACAACATCATGTTTTGTTGTACTTACCTGTATCCGAGTTTCGTGTTCTCAATATATACTGAAATTATACCTGTCCAAGTATACACAAAGGCCGAGCCTTTGACAAGCATCTGGGGCGACCGCACAGGGCTTTCCAAATCTCCCATCTAGCAGGAGTGCAGAGGGCGGTAGCCCTTTGCCAGGGTGCGGGGTGTCCCCGCAAAAACCTTTTTTCTTCTCTTTTGCGCGCCGCCGCAGGCGGCGCGCGAAGGAGGGAAGGAAACTGGGGACACCCCAGACCCCGGCAGGGAGACCCCTGCCCCCCTTTGAGCGGAGAACTGAAAAGCCCTGGGCGACCGCACGACCCGTCTATGGTATAGTGCGACCCTTGCCGGTCGCCCGCTCACTCTCTCATGAACACGCTCAAACGTTGCCGACGGCTGCTCCCCGTGCGACATAGGCAATCTCGCCATCGTGCCATTCGGGATCATCGGTGAGCAGCGAACGTAGTTGTTTATAGCGTGCATCCTGTTCGGGACTTTTTGCGTTGGCCCAATAGGTCTCTTTGCTCGCAAAGACCACTGCGACATAGTAATCATGCGCGTCGGTGTCCATACGATAACAGTAAGTGGTAATGAAGCCCGGTACGTGCTGTGCCTCAAAAGACTTCATTGTTTGTATAACCTGTTCTTCCATACCAGGCTTCAACTTCATATGTGCAACCGTTCCATACATCATAACTGTCCTTTCCGCATAATATGTCTGTACCTGTGTTGCAAATGAGAGGAGCTTTCCGGGAAAATTACGATCTTGTCTACATCCTGGATCATAGCAAAAGGACTTGTCAGAGGGATTCCGCTTGAGTTATACTAATAACCTATCAAGTGGTTACTAATAGCAAAAGGAATATGTATGGAGAATATTCAGGCAATCGAACGATATTTGGAGGCCGTGCCGAAGGCCGAACTACATGTACATCTGGAGGGATCGATCCAACCCGCCACACTGTTAACGCTGGCTCGGCGCAATGGCGTGACGCTGCCTGCCTCGACGGTGGAGGAGATGCGTGAGTGGTTCCGTTTCCGCGATTTTCGGCATTTCATCGAGATTTACGCTGCCATTTTCGCTGGTTTGCGCACGGCTGAGGATTACGAACTGGTTGTCTACGAATTTGGCGCGGAGATGGCGCGCCAGAACGTACGTTACGCAGAAGTGACGTTTTCCGCCAGCACCCATCGCTACACGATGGGTATTCCACACGATGTCTATTTCAGCGGCTTGCAAAAGGGACGCGAACGTGCAAAACAGGACTTCGGCGTTGAAATACGCTGGGTGTTCGATATTGTACGCGATATCCCGGACGAAGCGGATCGGAGGAAGCGAGCGGAGTTTACAACGGCGGTGGCAATCGAATGCATGAACGAGGGCGTGATCTCGCTGGGTCTCGGTGGCTTTGAACAGGGATATCCGCCAGAGCAGTTCGCGCCCTGGTTTGAGAAGGCGCTCACGGCAGGATTGCATAGCGTTCCCCACGCCGGAGAGGGCGATGGACCGGCCAGCGTCTGGGGTGCTCTGCGCGCGCTGCATGCCGAACGCATCGGTCATGGTGTGCGTTCAATTGAAGATGCCGATCTGGTCTTGCATCTGGCCTCGCATCAGGTGCCATTAGAGACCTGTCCCCTCAGCAATACTTGCCTGGGCATCTATCCCAACCTGGCCGAGCACCCTTTCCTGCCCCTGTATCGAGCTGGCGTTCCTTTGACCGTCAATTCGGACGATCCCCCACTCTTTGACGCAACCCTCAATCAGAACGTCAATGCCCTCTACGAGCCGCTGCATCTCGATCTCAACGAAATTGATGAGATCCTGCTCAACGGTGTACGCCATAGCTTCCTGCCACCAGAGCAAAAAATAACTATGGAGACTTCTTTCCGCGTAGAGATGGCCCGATTGCGCACTGATTTGTTGCACTCATAACAGATATGTTATGCTAGCAAGCAGGGGGAGTTCATTGTGAATTGTAATAAGTGATCTCCCCATTTCGTAATAGCGCCCATAATTAGAGCATCCAGCAAGTGAAGGGGAGAACGACTGTGAGAGCAGAAGATGTTGGGTTACTCGTAGCGACAAGGGGTGGTTGAGGGTCTTGGTGGGGGCCTTGCGCTTGTCGCTCTCGCAACAACGTTTGTCTGTTTCCAGTTCCAGCGTGACCCAACGGCTCGTAGCGACAAGGGGTGGTTGAGGGTCTTGGTGGGGGCCTTGCGCTTGTCGTCGTTGGGTACGAGGGTGGGCGCAAAGGGAGAGCGACAAGCGCAAGGCCCCCGCCACCCCTCCACGCCACCCCTTGTCGCTACTACGAAATAGGGGTTATTTCATTTTATGTTAGCATGGTTGGTGGTCGTTGAACACAAAAAATTGTAGAGAGATGGCGCTCTGGTGGCCTTTCGCGCGCCTGGGCTGGTTGCTAGTAGCCTTATCGACATCGGGGCTTTATCTCGCGCTGATCCCATCCTATTTCGCCGCGTTGCATGAGGTGCAGCCTGCCAATCAGCACACGTTTACGGGCCGCTTGAGCGCCTGGGATATGCAGGTGTTGCGGGAATGGGGACTCTCGCTCGATACCTACGCCATCTGTATGGTCGCCGCCGATCTACTCTTTCACCTCAGCTATGCTCTGGTGGCCGTTTTGCTGTTCTGGCGCAAACCTCGCGATCGGATGGCGCTCCTGGCCTCGTTTGCGCTGATCCTGTTTCCTTTTGGCTATGCGCGAACGACATTGCAGGGTTTGCCGCCTGACTGGATGTGGATTCCGGTGGCGCTGGTGTTGCTGGGCAACGTGAGCATGATCGTGTGCGCCTACGTCTTCCCAGATGGTCGCTTGCTGGCACCCTGGATGCGCTGGTTGGTTGTGCTGCTCTTTGTCTTCTGGCTGGCGCAGACGTTTGTTCCGGCACCGTTCCTCTCTCCCAGCATTCCCGGCTTTATCCTCTTTCTCACGTTTATCGCCAGCGCCATGTGGATGCAGATCTACCGTTATATCTTTGCGGCCACGCCACACCAGCGGCAGCAGATGAAATGGGTCGTGTTCGGAACGGTGCTAGCGGTTATGGGCAATATTGGGGGTCGCGTGCTTTCGCAATTGATTCTGCTCCCGCTCTGGCCCAATTGCATGCTGATCGTGGCCGGTGAAGTGCTGATTGTGACCTGCTCCATGCTCATCATTCCGCCCGCAATCGGGATCGCCATCTTCTCCGCGCGGTTGTGGGATATCGACCTGATTATTCATCGCACGCTGATCTATAGCACACTGACGGCGGCGCTGGCAGTGGCCTATGTTGGAGTCGTTGTTGTGCTGCAAATCGCGCTGGGTCGCCTTATCGCCGGGAACGATCTGATCATTGTGGCCTCAACGCTCGTGATCCTGGCGCTGTTCCAGCCCTTGCGCCGCCGTATTCAAAAGGTCATCGATCACCGTTTTTATCGTCGCAAATATGATGCTGCCCGGACGCTAACCTCGTTCAGCGCGACACTGGGTAATGAGGTCAATCTGGAACAGTTGAGCGAACGGCTGGTAAGTGTGGTCGAGGAGACGATGCAGCCGGAACATGCCTCCCTCTGGCTACGCTATCCTGTGCAGAGAAAGAGGCGGCGCACCCTGCACCTCCCCGCCATTTCTTCGCAGGACAATAAATAATGCAAATAACACTAGAAGCCACGATTGAGCAGAGCAATCGCAAAGAGCAGCAGCATCGTCATTAAGAGAACAATCCAGAAATTGGCCGCTGGCTGTAGCGATGGCTTTTTATGCGCGATTTTGTCGAGCCTGTCAGGTCTATACAAATAATATCGCATCGATTCCTCGCCTTTCCTTCATGAGCTGTAACAATTTAACTGGTAACTCTCTCCTGTCGTAGTCGAGCGATTTATCGCGGGGAGCTTGCCACATGGCAAGCTCCCCGCGATAAATCGCTCGACTACGACAGGAGGAAGCGCCGGGTTAAATTTTCAGAGATGTTCAAATATTTTCCTGCTTATCAACTTATGGTAGCAGCGCTTGCTTCTTCAGGATATCGAGAATGTCAGGTACTTTTGGGGGATAGATCGAGTTTGCCCTGAGTGTGGTTTGCCTGTGTACGACCAGCTTGTGGTACCAGGAATTTCCGTGGACTAATAATTTTGCAGCTCATCGTTAGTATATTACTCCCGAATAAAAAGCGGATAATTACAAGCAATAAAATATAGTCAAGCATCTGGCAAATTTATGGCTTATCAATCTCATACGTTGTGTGCAAGAGATTGAACAATATGACATAATAACAGCGTAAATTTACTCACCTCAGTTGCCTGGTACAAGGGGATCGTCTGGCCCGAAGCCCCTATCCCGGTGGATTGGAAGGTGTTGTATGCACAAAGAGAACAGGTGATCGGAGCATGTCATCTGTCTGGCGAGAAAGAGGTGCAGAGAGAAATGGTTTTCCTTGCCCGTTTCCTGTATGGCAATCTCAAAGGCTATCGCCTCCTGGTGGTGGGCGCGTTTGCCGCAACCATTCTAGAGGTAATTGTGGCCGGGCAGGTTGCTTTTGTGACGAAGTTTATTATCGATAAAGCAACTCCCCCTCATACTGATCCAGGTGGGATCTACACTATTATCTTAAATTTGTTTAAGCCGGTTGCCGCCGGGCAATCGCACGCCATTTTTACGACAATTACATTTCTGCTGATAACTTTGGTGGTGCTGGGGCTGCTCGATTCAGTTTTTACCTATGCACAACAATTTCTGGCATCCTATATCGCTCAGCATTTGACGGCCCGCTTGCGTCAGAAGCTCTTCGACCACTTGCAGCGTCTCTCTCTGGACTGGCATGGCAAGCAGAAAAAGGGCGATCTGGTGCAGCGCGTTACCGGCGATATCGCCAGCGTCGAGAAGTTGATTACTGATGGTCTGGTCGATCTATTGGGCAGCGTCTTCACCGTTTTAAATGCGATTGTGCTGATGCTTGCCGCGCAGGTGCAGCTCACGGTCATCTCAATCGTAATGGTTCCCGCTCTCTTCTTCATTATCTTTACGTATACACGAGCGATCAAAGCAGCTGCGAAACGGGCGTCGAAATCGGTTGGACAGGTTGCCGACGTTGCTACGGAAGACGTGGGAGCGATCACCGTCCTCAAGGCTTTCTCGCTGGAAGACCGTGAGGCCTTGCGCTTTAACCGCTATGTGGGCAAGAGCCGTCAGGCCGGTCTGGAAGCTGGTGGATTGCAAGCGCAGTTTACTCCGGTGGTTAACCTGTTGATTACGATAGGAACGGCTGTCATTCTGGGCGAGGGCTGTTTCGCTCTAGCCACCGGAACGTTTCCCATCGTCAATATCCAGGCGAACCCTCCCGTCACAGCCGGGACGCTGGTGCTGTTCCTTTCGCTGTTGAAGCAGCTCTATCAGCCTATGAAGGATCTCTCCAAGCTGACGAACGTTGCCACCGCTGCCGCCGCTGGTGCCGAGCGTATGCAAGAAGTACTCGATCAAGCTCCCGAGGTGACAGAGAGCGTGGCCCCCTATCATGGCCCGCAGCGCTTCCAGGGCGACATTCGTTTTGAGCAAGTGATCTTTGGCTATACTGCCGAGCGCCCCGTCCTCAAAGGCATTGATTTGCATATTCCCGCTGGCAAAAAGGTTGCGCTGGTCGGCCTCTCCGGTGGCGGCAAGACGACGCTGGTGAAGCTGATCCCGCGCTTCTATGAGACGCAGCAAGGGGCTGTGAAGATAGATGGCATCGACAATCGCATTATCCCCCTCGATGTGCTGAGGCGTAATGTGACGCAGGTATTGCAGGAATCGGTGCTTTTCGAAGGTACGATCCTGGATAACATTAAGATCGGGCGACCAGATGCAACGATGGAACAGGTCTTTGAGGCGGCTCGTCAGGCGCAGATTCACGAGACGATCATGAGCCTGCCTGATGGTTACGATACAGCCGTGCGCGAACGTGGCAAGAACTTCTCCGGCGGTCAGCGTCAGCGCCTCGCCATTGCCCGCGCCATCCTGTGCGACTCGCCCATTCTTGTTCTCGACGAGCCGACCGCCGCGCTCGATGTGGAGGCCGAGGCGGAGGTGCTACGGGTCATCGATAAGCTGGTCGTTGGACGTACAGTATTGATGATCTCGCACCGCCTCAGCACGCTTGGCAAAGTCGATGAAATTATCGTGCTCAAAGATGGCGTTATTGCCGAGCAGGGCAATTATCAGGATTTGAAGGCGCGCAACGGCATCTTCGCTGGCCTGCTAAAAGAGCAAAATCGATATAATGTGGATTACTCTGGCGAATCGATGATTGTGCCAAAGGGCGAGCTTCAGCGCATGCTTGGTGTGCGCTCTCAAGGGTTGGGGATGCAGCCGCCTCCCGCTCCAATCTCGTCGCTTGCCGCACGACCGGAGGTTGCGGTCGCTGGCAATGGTCAGCGCGTAGCTGTTGCGAACGGTGGTGGTAGCCCATCTGGTCGCCTGTTGATCGAGGTGGATGGTAAGGTTGTGGGTCAGAAGCCGCTTGATAAGCCAGTGCTTACGATTGGGCGTCTCCCGGCCAACGATGTCCATGTTCCCTCGCAGCGCGTCTCTCGCCTGCATGCAAAGGTGCGCTGGGATGCGATGGAGCATGGTTGGCTGATCGAGGATGCCGAGAGCCTCAACGGACTGGTCTACCAGGGGCAACGCGTCGATCAGCACATCCTGCAACGCGGTGATCGCATCTACCTTGCACCTTCCGCCGTCCTGCAATTCGAGCCAGTTTAAGGCATTTCGTGGTGGAGCGATTTATCGGGAGGGGAGTCACTTTCCCCCTGGCTGGGTGCGCACCCTCCCGATAAATCGGGAAACTACGAAATACCTTACCGCTTTTGAAAGGAAATTTTCGTTATCGCGATAGGGCGGCTTTCGCTCCCTCTTGCGGCTGGTGAACGGTGGCAGCGAACAGGCGTTGATGGAGCCGTTCTACTACACACAACGCCAGTTTCTCCTCGTCGCCCGTATCGCTTCTGCGCAGCAGCGTCTCGTAGCAGGCCACCGCAGCTTTGAGGGCAAAGAACTCACGTAGCCCGAGATCGAGGCGCATGGTTGGCTCTTTGTCCTTGCCGGGCATATACTGTGCCAGAAGCAGCGAGATCACGGTCTCCGGCAACAGATATTCGCTGAGCATGTCCAGCGTTTGCCATGCCTCTTGCAGTTGGTCAAAGAGGAGGGCGGCATTTCCCTCCCCTTCCAATGTCTTTTGGAGCCATTTCACGGCTTCAAATCTTTCCATATTCACCCACCTCTCCATTATTCACTCTGACGTTTCGTTGTATGGAAGTACGGAAATATCGACATCTGTTAGCAGATAGCGTTGACCAGTGAGTACCCGGAGTCCGTAGAGGACTTGCATGGCGACCACTGGCTGCACAGGCTTGCCTTGCAGCGCCATCGCGCGCACCGTTACTATTGGGAGACGAGCAGAGCGGGCAAGGAAGATCGTGTTGATATGGTGTCGATTGAGGACATCGATGAGCCTGGGTTTGACGATGAGCGGTCGGGGAAAACGTGTTGGAAACGGCGCATTCTGTTCCGCTTCGATTTGTGCGAGAATGTGTACTCCCTCGCCTGGATTATCTGTCATACTTGATCCTCATCGTCTCGCTACCTGGAAGATATTTTGATCAAATGTGCAGCGGGTATTACCGCATGCGAGCAGCTAGGAAGAGGGTCGGCAGAAGATATTGCCATTGCCTTTTCGTCGCTTTCCGCTTATCTGCCAACGCTCATGGAGATTGTCAAAGAATCATCGGAGCATCGCAAAGAGGCGGCCAGGCAGGTTGCACAATGCCTCTTTCTCAAAGCGACCCTCTCTATGCACAAAGAAGGTCCAAAGCGCGCGGTGATCTATATGGAGCAGGCAGCAATGTATGGCAAAGAAAGCAGGAGTATCGCTTTGCAGTTGGGTATCCTTAAGCGATTGGCATGGATTTATGCCTGTGATAAGCAACGGCGTCCAGCGCTTGAGCGAGTGCTAGAAGGTCAAAGTATGCTCAAGAAAACAAAAGTGACAGTATCTCCTCTGGTACACTGTCGTCTTTATACAGGAGTGGCAGAGTATCAAGCGCTGAATGGTCATTATGACGATGCCTTAGTCGCACTCAGGGAGGCGCATAAAGCCTATGCTCAAGGCGGAAATGATGACAGTATAGACTTTAATTTTTCTGGTCTCATGCTGGAAACGGGGATGGCTCACTACCATGCAGGGAGGTACTCTGAGGCGTTCGCTGCGTATTCACAGATCATTGACCCCGAAACGCTTCTGCCTAAGACTGACCTTTCATCTGAAAGGATACGATGTGAAGTCATCAACTACGAAACGCTGGCATCTCTGAAACTCCCTAAGAAAGATATAGAGCGCTCTATCAAGCTCTGGACAACTGGCATGCAAAGCGCGATTGCATTACGAAGTGAGCAGCGCTTTAATGAGGCCATGACCGCCTATGATATCATGGAAGCACTCTGGCCTGGCGAGTCGCGCATTGTATCGTTGCATCAGTACGTCGAGCACTGGTAAGTAGCTCTGCCAGTATAATGCAGCCCTGGCTCCGCATCGAGACCAGGGCGTTGCTTTGCCCTCAATGTCTGCACAAATTATCACGAAACCCATGCAACATTATCGGGTTATTTCGTTAATTTTCATCATTGGTGCATCCGGCAAATGAAGGGGAAATGGCTCTGGGCGCAAAGGATGTCGGGATACCCGTAGCGACAATGGGGGTTGTGGGGTCTTGGTGGGGCCTTGCGCTTGTCGCTCTCGCAACAACGTTTGTCTGTTTCCCGATCCCAGCGACCCAACGGCGACAAGCGCAAGGCCCCCGCAGCCCCTCCACACCACCCCTTGTCGCTACGGGTGGGAGGAACCTTCTCTCTCCCCGGCGCATTTGCCGGATGCACCAATTATGCGCCCGCAGCCTCAGTTGTTGCAATCGCCTGTTACAACCGTTCGGTTCCCGATGGCCCATCAGTATCGAGATTGGGGAGCGCCTCACCTATCGTGGCAACGGCACTTTTGCTGCTGGCGTAGCCCCCAAGCGCTTTTGCAGCAGCTTTGATGGCACCGGCACTGGCCCCGGCGTCGCTCAGATCTTTCTCGCCCTCGGCCAGATTGATCGCATCTTCCGTTAGCCCGATAGTCAATGCGATGGTCTCGCTGACCGCGTTCTCGTCGTCGAGAAAGATGACGTTCTGACCAAGCAGATCGAGCCAGAAATTTTGAATCTCTTCGTCGCTGCCGTGACTGGCGTTACGCGGGAAGATGAAGAAGAAATGATAGCGGCGCTGTACCTCGGCGATGATTTGCCTCAATGCAATGTTTTCTCCCAACGGATCGCCAATCAGATTTTCGACCTGCTGCTTGTTGACGGCGGCATAGGCTTTTTCGTCGCCGATCAGGAATGCGTACCCCTTGCGGCCTCGCTTCTCCCAGCAGTCGATGGAGGTGTGGCGCGCCAGGAAGTAAAGGGCCAGCTCGTAGGATTCGTGGTTGGTGCCGCCGCCACCGCCCTCAAGGATGAAGTTGCGCAAATGCTCGTCCATCTCAACGCCACTCTCAAATTGCCCAACCTGGAGCGGAACACGATCACAGGTGGCATCGCCGAATGCTCCGAATAGGATTTGTGGGTCTTGAATATACCCCTTCACCAGCAAAATGTTCATCAACTCCGCCAGTTTGCGCTGGAAGACGCGAGGGATACCGCCCATCGAGCCGGTTTCGTCGAAGAAGACGGCTATGGCGTTGGAGTGTGGGTGCGCGTCGCTATCGCGGCTCTCGCGGAACTTCACGCCCTTTGGATTGAGCGTGGGATGAATCTCCCACTTTCTGCTCGATCGCACTGCCCTATCATAGGCAAAATCGCTTTTTCCTGCCTTTTTTCGTAAACGAGCTGCCTCTTCATATGCATCTGTTGACCAGCTTGAACCACCCATATGAAATTTCCTTTCTTTATGCTTAAAACTTTTTCACCGATGAATTAACGTTTGGGCATAGTGAATACATGGAATTTTTTTGGACCCCAGAGCCGTTCGATGAGCGTATCAAAATCTTGCAGTAAGGAATAGGCATCCTGTGGCCGTTGGCGAGGATTCGGCAATGTACATCCTTTAAAGTAGCTTTGCAATTGCCAGGGGAGAGCTGCTGACAACGTCCGTTTGTGTGGATCACCTCCTAACAGGTCGAGCATACATCTAGCCGCCATTGCAATATCCAGGCCCGGTGTCGGCTCCTCGTGGGCAAACACTTCCGCTGGATACCAGTCTCGATAGGCGCTGCTGATCGCGCTGATTCGCTCGCCCGTCTCCACAGGCCGCAGCACCGCATACGACCAGTCGATCAGAACGAGGCCGTGCTGCTCTGGATGGATCATGATGTGGATTGGCAGGACTGCACCATGAATGACATGATTGCTATGAGCGAAGTTGAGCGCAATCAACACGCGCCGCCAGATCCACGCCATATCTTTCGGATCGATCCCCTCTGGATAGGCTTCTCGCACCTCTTTGAGCGAATATAGCCCATCAATATGCTTGAAGACGTTGATGTTGCGAACCACGCCACTCTCTTGTTCGAGATACGAGAAGCTGTCAACAAGCTGCGGGACAAAATGGCGCAGCTTCTCGTAGCCCTCGCTTGCCCGCAAATGGTTGAGGATACGCGCTTCATTGGCCATCAGATCGTTATCGCCTGGCTTCATAGGAATCTTGAGCAACCCCCTGATTTGCCTGCCCGCCTGCGTGAAGCAGCCTGTATACAGCGTGCAGAGATCTCCATGCGTGAGCAGGTGCTCTATACTATAGTGACGAGTGCCGGTGCGTATCATAAAAGGGATGAAGGTCTCCTTTATTCCCGCCTTACCATAGATCCCCTGTTCGATTCTAAGCTGAGCCTGCTCCCAGAGCTTTGTCAGTTGCTTGAAGAGTATGCCTGCCCGCTCAAAATCTGCCGTTCCCTGATACACATCAGGGTGAGCTACCTTTGCCAACTGTCGAAACGTTTTGCGTGCCGCGTCAAGCATCTCCGCCCGCGTTCCCGTCAGGGAGCCGAAGATCTCTTCGGGGATGCGCGCCTTGCTGAGCAAAGTGCTCAAATGATCGAGTTCAGCGCTACTCATTCTCATCCTCTCAGATAGTGTATATTTGACACTATCTAAAGTCATTTATAACATACACCGGCGCGTATTGTCAAGGTTTTTCCTGTATCATTTTTTATTGCCTCGCTCTCGTGAAGCGCGCGTGCTAAAGCTGTTTGAAAATTTAAACCAGCGGCCTCCCCTCTTTCGTAGTCGAGCTTCATTCGTTGGGGCATCCAGAACATCCTCTGGGGTGGGATCGTATATGGTAGGGGCGATGGCTGGTCCTTGCCCGGCTTCACCACACTACGAAAGAGAGGAATTTCCGATTTTGGTTGTTAAAAATCATTATCGCGGGTGTTCCTCAAGATAGAGGGAAGCGGGCAGAGCGCGATCAATCGCGCAACTACGAATTGGTGGGGGATATAATAAAGATGCGAGATCACAACATATATTGTAGAGAGGAAACACACATGATGAACTGGTACAATCGGCCTCCACAATGGCAGGTTCAGGATGAGAGCCTGACGGTGCAGGTGGGAGCACAGACGGACTTCTGGCGGCTCACTCACTCGGGCGCGGTGAACGATAACGGGCATTTTTATTATCAATCGCGTGAGGGTGACTTTCTGGCGCAGGCCAGATTTAGCGGCCAGTATGCAACGCTGTATGATCAGGCTGGGCTGATGGTGCGTATCGATGAGAAGAACTGGCTTAAATGCGGCATCGAGTTGATTGATGGCGTTCAGCATGCCAGCGCTGTTGTGACGCGCGATTATTCGGATTGGTCTGTGGTGGCGCTCCTGGACAATCCGGCTGCGTTCTGGCTGCGTGTGAAGCGCGAAAATATCACGGTCGAGGTCTCCTATTCCCTCGATGGCGAGCGCTATCAATTGCTCAGACAGGCCTATTTCCCGCCTGTGCCCGCCGTGCAGGTCGGTTTGATGTGCGCGTCTCCTCTCGGTCCCGGCTTCTCCGTCACTTTTGCTGATTTCATCTTATAGTCATAGGGTGCGCAAGATTCGAGAAGTTTTCTCTCCATCAACCTGTTATGATGGTAAAACGGCTAAATATCTGATCGAAGGAGATATCTATGAGTAATGTAGAGGCTATTTGCCCTCCAGATCTTTCAGCGAATCAGTTTCGTTTTAGCGTTGAACATATGATGGATGCCGCTCCCGCCGTTCTCTATCGTTTATGGACGGAGCAGTTTGATCGCTGGTTTGCCACGCCTGGAACGCTGCTGATGAAACCAGAGATCAACGTGCCCTTCTTCTGGGAGGTTCAGCACGAGGGGAACCGTTACCCCCATTATGGGCGCTTTCTCAAGCTGCAACCCGACCGGCTCGTCGAAATGACATGGCTGACCGGGCCAACAGGTACGAAGGGGGCCGAAACGGTCGTGACTGTCGAGCTGGAGCCAGTGGGAACTGGAACGCGTTTGCGGCTCACTCATGCAGGCTTTATTGATCAGGAATCGCGGGATGGGCACGAGTTGGCGTGGCCTGCCATCCTCGCGCACCTGAACGAGCAACTGCAACCGCCGTTTTGATCCGCTAGAACGTCACGGGCAGCGCTTTGATGCCACGTAGCGTGAAATGGCGGTTCCAGACCAGTTGTTCGGGATCGCAGGCCAGTTGCAGACGTGGCATGCGTCGGAGCAGCGTGCTGAATGCGATCTGTCCCTCCATCCGGGCCAGTGGCGCGCCCAGGCAGGCATGCATACCTCTGCCAAAGGCAAGTTGTTTGTTGACCTGGCGCGTCAGGTCCAGCACCTCCGGGTCGGTGAATTGTTGTGGATCGGCGTTCGCTGCGATAAGCGAGATGAATATCATGTCACCTGTGGGTATTACCTCACCGTGCAGGGAAACATCTTCGCGCGCCCAGCGAGGCGAAGTAATGCTGACCGGCGAGGTATAGCGCAATAGTTCTTCGACCGCCGATGAGAGCAATTCGGGATGCTGTTGTAGCAGATGCATCTGATCGGGGTGTTGCAACAGTGCTAGCGTCCCATTGCCAATCAGATTCACGGTTGTTTCGTGTCCCGCATTGATGAGCAGCCAGATCGTTGAGAAGAGTTCGGCTTCGCTCAGTGCATCTTTGTCTTCCCTGGCCTGGACGAGGGCACTCGTGAGATCATCGCTCGGATGGCTCCGTTTCTTGGTCAGCAGCCCACGCACATAGCTGAGAAATGCCACCACCGCAGCATTTTTGGCCGCCTGCTGTTCTGAATTTTCGGGCGCGTTAAAGATCTTTTGCGTCCAGGTACGAAATTGCAGGCGATCCTGCAATGGAATGCCCAGGATATCTGAAATCACGTTGATGGGGAGCGGAAAGGCAAAATCGTTGATGAGATCCATCTCGCCCCGCTCTTGCACGGCATCCAGCAGTTCGTCTGTAAGCTGCTGGATGCGTGGCCGCCACTGTTCGAGGATGCGCGGCGTGAAGGCTTTGGAGACCAGCGAGCGCAGACGCGTATGGTCAGGTGGATCGACGCTGAGCAGGTCGCGTCTCCAGACGGTCATGTTCTCCCACGTCATCTCCTCGGGCGGTATTTCCTGCCTGGCTGTGCTTGAGAACACATTGCTTCTGTCCTTCACAAAGCGTGGATCTTTGAGAATAGCGACGGCATCTTCATAGCTCGTCACAAGCCAGGCGCGTCCCATGCCTCCAAAGTCATCAATAAAAGTGAGCGGTCCCTGTTCCCGCAACTTTGTGTAGAATGCATACGGGTGACTTTTGCTATTTTGTGATAACAAATCGTTAAATGATATTTGTTGCATATCTTATTGCACCTCTTCCTATTGATCGTTAATTCGTAATTGCGAGTTTTATCCGCTAGAGAAAAGTGTAGCTGTGCCGCTTATGAGGAACAAGGTGCAATCAACGAAATGTGTCTTACGTAAGACAAGGGGCGAAAAGTGTCTCAAAACTTGCAAGTTCTGAGACACTCAGGGATACGTTGGAGCAGATCACCAGGGAACAGTGTCGCCGCTGCCAAAGAAGCCGCCGCTTGGCCCGTCCGCAGGCAGCAGTGCAAATGGCAACACCGCTTTCGCCCCTTCTGCTGCCGTCATGAAACCTCGATGGCCGTTCAGATCTGTTGCGCAAAAGCCGGGGCTGACCGAGTTGATCTTGATTGCGGTAGTGTGTAGCTCGCTGGCAAAGGCAACCGTAAGAGCATTGAGAGCCGTTTTGGATGAGTTGTATGCTGGTACGGGCGGCGCTTTCGCTACGAACGAATCCGGGTCGCTCAGCATGCTTAATGAGCCAAGTTGAGTTGACATATTGACGATCCGCCCCGCTTCAGATCGCTTCAAGAGGGGAAGCATGGCCTTTGTAACTGCGAAGGGGCCAAAGACGTTGGTTTCGTAGGTGGCACGCAATACGTCGATATCCAGTTCTCCAGCTATGGCCCGGCCTGCTGGCAACGAAATAGCCGCATTGTTCACCAGAATATCCAGCCGTCCATATGTTGTGTCGATGAGCGCAGCCGCCGCATTGATGCTTGTCTGGCTGGTGACATCGAGCGCGACGCCGACCACCTCGCTGCCCTCTGTCTGCAATTGCTGAATAGCTGCCTCTCTGCGCCCCTGATCGCGCGCACCAAGCAGCACAATGATGCCCTGTTGCCCTAGCTGTCGCGCAATCTCGAAGCCAATCCCCTTATTTGCTCCCGTCACCAATGCAATCTTCTTTGTTTCTGTCATCATGAAATCCTTTCGTCGTGATGAACTGATGACTTTCTCGATATGAGAGAAAGACATGAACTCAGTTGTCGTTCCTCTGTGCCATTGCAACCCTCGGTGAGCTGCTGTATGATTACGATGTAAACATTATACAAAAGAATGTTTCTGTTGTCAACATTGTTTCTGTTGTCAACATCGAATTGGGAGGATGCATGAGGAATCGTGAGGAGCAGCAGCGTTCGTATCATCACGGCGATTTGCGCAACGCCTTGATTCGGGCGGGGCTGGAACTGCTTTCAGAGGGTGGAGCGGCAGCGCTTGAACTGCGGAAAGTCGCGCGTAAGGCGGGGGTGAGCCATGCCGCGCCTTATCGCCATTTTGCGGATAAACAGGCATTGATTGCCGCCATTAACGAGGAGGGCTATTATCGGCTGGCAGAGAGCATCAAGTCGGCCCGTGCCGAGGAACCGGACGACGATATTTTCGCCCAATTGCTGGCGATTGCGTTAGCCTATATCCATTTCGCGATCGATAATCCCTGGTTGATGCGCGAGATGTTCAGCGGCCTGACGGTTGAGCGCGAGGCCTATCCTGGTTTGTACGAAGCCTCAAAGCTAGTTTTCAGACAGTATGCCGAGGTAATTATGCGCGGTCAGCAGCAGGGGAATATTATTCAGGGAGAAGTTGGCGGGCTGGCCGGCGTTCTCTGGTCGCTGCTACATGGGGTAGCGATGTTGATTATCGAAAATCAGATGCATCCCTATGTCGATGAACCAGAGAAAATAGAGCAAATGGTGCTTATGAGCATCCAATCGCTCTATCGTGGTATCGGGCGGTGAGTTATGAGTCGAGCGTGCTGAAGAGGTTGTTCAGCGACTCGGCCAGCGTTGGATGAGCAAAGACGGCATCGCGCAGGGCCGTGTAAGGCAGTTTGCCCATCATCGCTACCTCAAGTATTGACATGATCTCGCCTCCTTCGATACCCAGGACGGCAGCGCCTAGAATCTGCCCATTCTCGGCATCAACCACCGCTTTCATGAAGCCGCGCGTCTCGTCGGTTTCCAGGGCACGGGCAACATATGACATGGGCATTTTCGCCACTTTGATGGCTCGTTTCTGTGCCCGCGCCTCCGTCTCGCTCAGGCCAACGCGCCCCAACTGCGGATCGATATAGGCCGTATATGGGACGATACGATCATGGATGCTGGTATTGCCGCCTTGCAACAGGTTGGTGCGTAGAATGCGAAAATCGTCATATGAGATATGCGTAAAGGCCGGACCGCCTTTGACATCACCCAGCACATAGATGCCGGGAACGCTGGTCTCAAGCTGATCGTTGCAGGGAATGTAGCCTCTTTGCGTGGTCTGGATTCCCGTTGCTTCCAGGCCCAGACCGTTTGTATTGGGCGTGCGTCCGGCTGCTGCCAGCAGATGCGAGCCGGTAATAGTGCGCTCCCCCTGTTTGGTCTCGACCGTCAACTGAATATGACCATCAGCTGTCTTCTCTACGCTCTTTGGATTGGTTTCCAGCAAGATTTCCACGCCATCTTGCTGCAGGATATTTGCCACCTCGTCGGCGACATCATCGTCTTCGCGTGCTAACAGATGTGCCCGGCGCTGAATGATCGTAACCTGGCTTCCGAAGCGGCGGAACATCTGCCCGAATTCCAGGCCAATATAGCCTCCGCCGATGACGATCAGGTGCTCGGGTACGCTATCCAACTCCATGATTGTGGTTGAGTTGAGGACGGGGATCGTGTCGCTACCCGGGATTGTCAATTGTGATGGGCGCTCGCCGACGTTGAGGAAGATTTTCTCGGCGGTCAACTGGCGAACGCTGCCATCGTTCATCTTCACTTCCAGCGTCTTCGTGTCCACAAAACGCGCATCGCCCATCAACAGATCCAGGTTTTTCGTCTCTTTCAAGCGTCGTTCGCTGCCGCCGCGAAAGCTCTCGACGATATCGCGCTTACGTTTGCGCACCACTGTCATATCGATAGAAATAGGGCCGATTTCGACGCCATAATCTGCCGCTCGTCGTGCGAGATAGGCCACGCGACCGCTTGCCACCATCGTTTTCGTTGGGGTACAGCCCTCATTTATGCATGTTCCCCCTACGTGTTCGCGCTCAATAATGGCCGTTTTCAAGCCGGACTGTGCCAGCGCGGACGAGAGTGGTCCACCACCTTGCCCGGAGCCGACGACGATTGCATCATAGGTTGTAACTTGTGACATATATGTTTCCTCCTGTATAGCCAGTACGTTCGCTCAACAGTATTTGTAACACCATAAAGATTACTCGGGAAATGAACTCAGATGCTCATGAATGACCTTCCACTGGCTATCGACCTTTTTTAAGACACTTGTTCCTCGCCCCATTCCCTGCATAAGTTGCCCCTCTACTTTTCCTTGCCAACGGAAAAGGTAAACGCAAACAGCGCTCTGCTGATCTTCCACGAGCCACTGTACATTCTCTATGGCATAGTGCTCATCCTGGATAAATGCCCATGTTTTCTCAAATGCTTGCTTGATCGCATCTTTTCCCTGAAAAGATCCATCATTGAACCAGTAGACCGCCTTGTCTGCAATCAGTGGGGCAGCATCCTCAAAGCGGTGGGTATTGGTTCGCTGTTCATACTTGTGCAGAAATGCTTCAGGTGTCATCTGTTTCCTCTTCAATAGGGTTTTTAGAAGTAATACCGAGAGAAGTATACGCTTCTTGCTTCTTTCTTACAAGTTTGTTTGCCCTCTCAGTCAGGGCTTTCCAGTTCTCCGCTCAAAGGGGTGCAGGGTCTCCCTGCCGGGGTCTGGGGTGTCCCCAGTTTCCTTCCCTCCTTCGCGCGCCGCCGCAGGCGGCGCGCAAAAGAGAAGAAAAAAGGTTTTTTGCGGGGACACCTTGCACCCCGGCAAAGGGCTGCCGCCCTCTGCACTCCCGCTAGATGGGAGAATTGGAAAGCCTTGCCCTCTCAGTGCTCGTCCGCCCAGGCGCTGGAAAGGATGCAATTGACAGAACAGGCTGGGGATGGTTCACTCAAGAAAAAAGATCTGCTCGATTTGTGCAAATAGTGATATCGGAATAAAGATAAATAGAAATGTGCTAAAATATGGTATATTAAATTAAAAAGGAGTAGAGCGCGTATTGAAGTATACAACGATTGAAAGAGATGCCAGTTCTCATCAGCAACCGATTGCTATTGAGCAGATTCGAGCCATGAGCGAGCGAGCCTTTGGAGTGGGGAAAGTGATTGAGGGAGTGCAGGAGCTTGATGGAGGAGAGTGCAATAATACCTATGTGATTACCTTTGTGGACACTCAGCGGGTCATTCTCCGCGTCTCGCCCGCCCCGGACAAACCTTGTCCGGGACGCGACCCAGGATTGATGCGCAACGAGCATTACTTTCAGCCTTTTCTTGCACCCATAGCCGCCCTTGTCCCAAAAACACTCTGCGCGGATTTTACCCACCAGATCATCAACCGGGATTATATGTTTCAGACCTTCATGGAAGGGACGCGCTGGTCTAATATCGCGGAGTCGCTCACGCCAGAAGAGAATGCAGCTTTGTGGATACAACTGGGTCAGGTTGCGAAGACGATTCACAGTGTTCAGGGAGAGATGTTCGGTTCGTCCGTTGGCACCCTTTCCACGCATTGGAGTACAAAGGTTATCAAAGGGCTAACTGATAGTATTCAGCAACTCGAAGCTGCACTGGTTGATGCAAGCGATGTAAAATTGGTACGAGAGATGGCGCAAACGCATAGCGCTCTGCTCGACGAAATCCGACAGCCGCGCTTGCTTCATGGCGATCTGTGGACCGTCAACGTCCTGGTGAAGCTGGATCAGGGCAATCCACACATTACCGCCGTTCTGGATGCGGATGGTGGCTCCTGGGGCGATCCGATGGCCGATTGGACAATGTTTCGTCTGCATATTATGGCAACAGAGGGCAAAACGCGCAATGAGATCGAGGGTGCTCAGTGCTTCTGGCAGGGCTATGGGCAGCCAGAGCGCAGCAACGGAGCGCTGTTCCGTGAGCAGATCTATCGCGCAAGCAACTTTGCCGGGGCACGTCTGGAACTTCATCTTCAGGGGCGTGACGAGATCGTATTACGTACTTATGAGAAGCTGCGAGAGATTATTGCTATATTGCGGGATATTATCTAGTATTTAGGGGGATAATTCTTATGCTGCAACTAACGCGGGAGCCTGTTGCGGGAAAAACAGTTCTATTATGCATTCCTGGCACCTACTGCTCTCCTGAAGTCTTCGATTATATCGATGAAAAGGCGTTCCCAGATCTACAGGTCGTGTCGGTTTCGTGGATGACCTCGCCCGGCCCCTGGGATATTCCGACGCTGGGGAGGCGCGTGGCGGCTCTGTTGCGCGAACGTCACCTCGGCCCCGCTTTGATCGCCGGTCACTCAACCGGCGGTCCTATCGCGCTGGCTGCGGCGCTCGCCGATCCTACGCTGGTTAGCGGCCTCTTGCTTGTCGATACAGGCGCGAACACGCAGGGGCACGGCGACATAGAGCGCTTCATTAAAATTATCGAGCAGGGGCCAGGATTGGCCTTTTTTCAGCAGTTGTTGCGCCGCAGCTTCCATCACCAGCCCGACGCCGCCTTGATCGAACGCATGATCGCCTACGCAACCAGCGTGCCACCCGAGGCCGCGCTGCAAGTCCTGACCAGCCAGGTAGCGCTGAATCTTGTCGATGTGCTGCCAACACTGACGATGCCAGCTATGGTTGTGCATGGGCGCTACGATCAGGCGCGACCGATTGCCCATGCCGAGTTACTGGCCGAACGTCTGCCACATGCCGAACTTCGCCTGCTGGATACCGGCCATACCCCTATGGTCGAAGCTCCAACCGCGTTTGCCCAGGCTTTGCATGACTTTTGCACAAGGGTTGGTAAAGCATAAACGTTGCCCCCATGAACTCTTCAGGTGGTTCGCTCGTTTTAATGCTGTTGCAGGCGGTAGAAGCGGCGTGCGTTCTCTGCCCAGAGCTTGTGTTTGGCCTCGTCCGAAAGGTGAGCGGTGAGGGTGTCGAGCGTCTGGACCCAGCGCAGATAACTTGAAGCGTTCAGGACGACGGGCCAATCTCCACCAAAGGCCACGCGATCTTCGCCAAAAACTGTCAGCACATGTTCTAAATATGGTGCAAGGTCGTTCATTGTCCAGTTATCGAGATCGGCCTCTGTGACCATGCCACTCACTTTGCACATGACGTTGGGGAATGCCGCCAGCGCCTGCATCTCCTCGCGCCAGGGATCAAGATTCTGTCCGACAATAACCGGCTTAGCAATATGGTCGAGCATAAAGTTGACGTTCGGGCATTGTTCCACCAGTTGAATAACGCCGGCGAGTTGATGTTGATAAATACAGATATCGAAGGAGAGGCCATATTCAGATAAAAGTTGAATCCCGCGCACAAAGCCAGGGCGCAGACAATAATTGGCGTCAGCCTCCGATTGCAGGATGCGACGCACGCCCTTGACGAGGGGACCGGTCGCGACAAGCGCATCGAGATAAGTGCGGAAACAATCGCCGTCCTCGACCGGCCCCCAGGCAACGATTCCCTGCACAAGTGGGTCTTTTTGTGCCAGGTTCGCCACCCATTGCGCTTCGAGCAACCCGTAGGCGGGTGCCATATCGACTTCGAGATAGACGATGCCTTCGATATCAACTCCCTGCGTATGCTGGCGATACTCTGCCAGTTCATACGGCTTATTCAAAAGCTTGTTGTCATCCAGCCAGGGCATCCGAAAACGAGTGGGGTTCCAGAGGTGAACGTGTGCATCAATAATGGGGAAATCTGGCATTGCTCTTGATCCTTTCTCTCCACGATGCAGCCAAATATGAATACTACAGCTTGCATCATTATAGAGAAAAGGGAGAGAGGCGTCAAACGATTCCCTTATCCTTGCTCTTCCCTGATAAACTCGTCGTACTTATCGGCGCTCATGAGATCTTTGAGCTGGGATGTATTGGCGATCTGGAACTTCAGCAGCCAACCTTCGCCATAGGGGTCAGTGTTAACCAGCTCAGGATCATCATTGGCCTCTGCGTTGATCTCAACGATCTTGCCTTTGAGCGGCATATATATCTCTGCGACCGCCTTCACCGATTCAATCGATCCTATTGCTTCGCCTATCTCAAAGCTATCGCCAACTTTCGGCAACTCGATAAACACTATGTCGCCTAGCTGCTTTTGGGCGTAGCTTGTTATACCAATTATCGCCTGCGTTCCATTGGCGCGCACCCACTCATGATCTTTGCTGTATTTTAAATCGCTCGGATTTGTACTCATTGTCCATCCTTTCAAGCACAACGGACTCTTTTATCATAGAGGATCAGACGAGAAACATATCACGTAGCGACAATCCCTTGCGGTTGTCGCGGGTGATGCCCCTCTATTTTTAGTATACTGAGAAGCAAATATGCCGGTGTTTTGCTATACTTACCGATGAGCGGTGTTTGCCTGCCAATGAAACCGAGAATGTAATTCGTAGTCTAGCGATTTATCGCGTTGGGGCTACTGGTGCAGGTCGAGCCAACGCGATAAATCGCTAGACTACGAATTACATGGTGCGCTGCTGGATTGATTCGTTAAATTTCATGAGTTGGCGTAAAAGCTGTTTTGAATAAAAAAGGAGCAAAATATGCACGATGATGAGGGCACTATCTCCTATCCACGTTTCGCTGCTTTTTATACCTGGATGACGGATCGGCCTCTGGTGCGGCGTGGGCAGGAGCAATTTCGACGGGAATGTGTGAGCCAGGCCGAGGGTGTGGTGCTGGAGGTCGGTGCTGGTGGAGGTCAGAACTTCTCTTTTTATGATGCACAGCGCGTTGAACGTGTGGAGGCCTGCGAACCAGATGAGGCAATGCTGAATGTTGCTCGTCGTCGTCTGGCAGATGCTCCGGTCCCGATTACGCTTACCCGCGCGGCTGTCGAATCGCTCCCGTTCCCGGATGCGTCCTTCGATTGTGTCGTGGCAACCCTTGTCTTCTGTTCTGTTCGCGATGTAGAGCGCGGTCTGGGCGAAGTTCGGCGCGTTCTCAAGCCAGGAGGCAAACTTCTATTACTCGAACATGTCCGGTCGCAGAACGGGACCACAGCGTGGATACAGGATAGCCTCGTCCCACTGACTACTCGTATTATGGGTAATTGCCACCCAAACCGCAATACCCAGCAGGCCGTTCTCGCCGCTGGTTTCTCGCTCGTGCAGGCCCGCAAGGTAATGGGAGGACTTCAGCCGGTCGTGCAGCTTTCAGTGATTCGTCCACTTGCTTGATGTTTATAGTAAATCCCTCATTTATGCATCCGGCAAATGAGATGGGAAGGGCTACCCGAAGATGGCAGGGGCGATGGCTGGTCCTCACCTGTCTGTGTGGGTGTCGCGCCGCCTGGGAAGCCGGGCGAGGACCAGCCATCGCCCCTGCCATCTTCGGCCTTACCGGGGAAAGTTCGGGGATACACCAATTTATCGCGATTATTTCGGTTTTGTCCCAAGAAATGTTACATAGTGCCACATGCCGCAAAAGTCATCGCTGTGCATATCAATCAACATTTGCTGATAAAACTTTTCAGCCTCTTCCTGTGTCGCAATACCTGCTTTGGCAAAGAATGCCTGGCTCAGCTTGTAGCCCATTTCGGCGTTGCGGTAGAAGTCCATCCACCCGTCTGTATGCATGGAGAATTCGAGCGTGTGAGCCAACCGGCGCGTGTTCTGGTAGCCAGCTTTGCGCAGAAAAGACGGCAGGATATGCGTAATGCCAAGCGTGCGTCCATCGGCAGAAAAGCCATAGCCAGCACGCTGAAACGATCGATAGAGGAAGCTCTGCAACTCCTCAAAGGCAGGGCTGCTGCTCACCCCTGCGTCGATCATCTCTGTGAGACGAATGGTGCCACCTGGACGCAGGACGCGCGTACATTCGGCTATGAAGCCTGGCCAGCGTGTAGCCGGTAGTACGCCCACCAGGAAGCGAGCGTTGACCAGATCGAACGAGGCATCGGGAAAGTCGAGCGGCTGAGTAATATCCATCACGCCAAATGAGGCGTTGAGCAGTTGCTGAGTATGGGCGCGGGAGTTGGCGTAATCCACCATGATACGGCTGATATCGACCCCCTCGACCTCAGCCGTGGGCTGTGCGAAGGCGACACTGAGTACCCAGCCGCCGGGACCGCAGCCCAGATCTAGCACATTACGCAATCTGGAGGGATTGTCCACTCCCACCAGCGGCCCACCCATTGCCTGTGTTGTAATGAGGTCCAGATTGATTAAACGGGCCATTTCTACTGGACTCTCTGCATCTAGAAAATAGGTACTTTTCCCTATTGCATCGTTCTCCGTCATAATTCTATCTTCTCCGCTTTTTTGTTGATTTGCTCTTATGGTCTGGTGCCAATAAACATCATGTAATGCCACATGCCAAAGAAGTCATCGCTATGCATCTCAATGAGCATTTGCTGGTATAACTGCTCAAACTCTTCTGAGGTAATAATTCCCGCATTGACATAGAACGCCTGTCCGAGCCTGTAGCCGATCTCAGCATTGCGGTAAAAGTCTATCCAGCCAGGAGTATTGACGGAGAATTCGAGGCCGAAACCCATGTGGCGGAGGTGCTGATAGCCGGAAGCGCGCAGCATGCGAGGGAGCGCATGCGTCATACCAAGCGTGCGGCCATCAATGGAAAAGCCGTAGCCGTTTTGCCAGAGGGCTTGATAGATCAAATGTTGCAAACGCTCAAAGGCCGGGCTGGTACTGACGCCCGAATCGATCAGCTCGGTCAGGCGTATGATGCCGCCAGGACGCAGGATGCGCGTACATTCGGCGATAAAGCCTGGCCAGCGATCTCGCAGCAAGACGCCCGTCAGAAAGCGAGCGTTAACCAGGTCGAACGAGGCGTCGGGAAAATCGAGCGGTTGGGCAATATTCATCTTGCCGAACGAGGCGTTGGGCAGGCTTTGCGTCAGTGCGCGGGCGTTGGCGTAATCCACCATGACCCGGCTGATATCGACGCCTTCCACCTCCGCGTCGGGCAGAGCGAAGGCGACATCCAGCACCCAGCCGCCGGGACCGCAGCCCAGGTCCAGGATGTTGTGCAGTTTGTTAGGGGAATCGATGCCCACCAGCGCCCCCCCCATCGTCTGTGTGATAATCCGATCCAGATTGATTAAGCGAGCCGTTTCTGCCGGACTCTCTGCGTCAACAATATAGGTGTTCTCTCCCGCTGTCTCATCTGCCATACTGTAGCGTCCTTACTGCGATAACAGGCGTTCTTTACCCAATATCTTGTCTAACACGTCAGCTTCCTCGCTGTTTTATTGTTAACATCTTGCATAGATGCGTTTCCTTGCTTTTCTGGCCCCAGTATACAAGAAGTCACCGGAGTTATACAAGCCATTTGTACTTGTGTATTCAGCAAATCTGAAACATTTCGGTTTTTGCTACTTAGATTCCCATAGGGCGACTTGCATTATGCCTACCTGAAGCATATAATCATCCCTGTAATTTGTTGGGGAGCATAATTGGTGCATCTGGCAATTGATGAGGGAATGGCTCTGGGCACAGAGGATGTTGGGTGTACCCGTAGCGACAAGGGGTGGTTAGGAGGGGTTGCGGGGGCCTTGCGCTTGTCGCTACGAGTGAGAGGAATCTTCTCTCCCCGGCGCATTTGCCGGATGCACCAATAATCCATATATTGAGAAAGGTGTTATGCCGAAAGCCGCGACTTACGTGCTGATCTGGCAGCAGGAACAGCATTGTTATGAACTATACGAGCAGGCGAACAGAGAGACTCCCCTGTTACAAGGCGAAGGGGATGCCTGGTTCGCATGGCTGGCCACACATACCAGATTTTCCTTTCAGGGGCAAGCTGGTCAATTAAATATGCTCAAGGAGGCGCGCCAGAGGGGAGGCGAGGGCTACTGGTACGCCTATCATCGTCAGGGCAAGAGCATGCATAAGAAATATGCGGGGCGCAGCAGCGAACTGATGATTACGCGCCTTGAAGCGCTTGCCCGAACGCTCTCCACGCCGCAAACAACGGTCCCTGATGTGCCACGCTCGCAAACTGAACAATTGCTCGAACCCAAGCTCCGTTTGCCACGCTTGCATGCCACGCTGGTTGAGCGTTCGCGCTTATTCGCCCTGCTCGATGCCGGATGGGGGCGCAGATTAACGCTGCTCTCGGCCCCGGCTGGCTTTGGCAAAACAACGCTAGCCCGTCAATGGGTGGCAAATCGGAGCGCTCGGGGGCAGTTCCCTCCCGTCGCCTGGGTCTCGCTGGATGCGGGCGATAACGATCCGAACCGCTTCTGGCGCTACGTCATCACCGCATGCCGCACATTCCTGGGCCATGCCGTCTGGCAAGCTCTCTCCATGCTGTTGAAGCCACCCCAGCCGCCGTTTAAGCCGCTCTCCCTTGAGGAGGTGCTGACAACATTTCTCAATAGCACCTCCCGCACATCACAAGAGGGCATCCTGGTGCTGGAGGATTACCACGTCATCTCGGAGCCGCTCATCCACGAAACGCTGGCCTTTCTGCTTGATCATCTGCCAGCTACGATCCATCTGGTTATTCTCTCACGCAACGATCCCGCTTTGCCACTGGCACGGTTGCGAGCGAGCGGCGATCTTTGCGAAGTGCATGCTGCTGATCTACGCTTTTCGATGCAGGAGACAGAGCTATTCCTTCAACACGTACTGTCAGGCAAAGATTTGCTGTCGAGCGAGGAGCTAGGCCAGCTCAGTACGCGTCTGGAAGGCTGGGCGGCTGGACTGCGACTCTTCACGCTGGCATTGCAAGGGCGCGTGAGTCGGCAGGAGGTTGCGCACACGCTGACAACCTTTGTCGGGAGCCATCGTACGCTTCAGGACTATTTCATTACGGAGGTTTTTGCTGCGCAGAAGGAGCCATTACAACATTTTCTGCTGAATACAAGCGTATTAAGCCGATTGAACGCATCTCTGTGCGATGCTGTGACGGGCAGCAACGATGGCGAACAGATGTTGGCGATGCTGGATCGGGCCGGACTGTTCCTGGACGCGCTTGATGAGGCGGGATTGTGGTATCGCTATCATGCGCTCTTTGCAGAAGCGATGCGGGCTGAGGCCCGTCGCCGCTTTGGTGAGGAGGGGTTGCGCCAACTGTCGGCAAAGGCGAGTGTGTGGTACGAAGCACACGACATGCTTGATGAGGCGATAGAGGCGGCGCTTCAGGCACAGGATATGTCGCGCACAGCTGTTCTGGTTCAACGCTTGCTTGAGATACAGTGGGATACCATGCGCATGTTTCCCGCCAACATTCCTTACGAGTTCCACACTGTTTATCGTTGGTTAGCTCAAATACCGGAATCACTGCTCAAGCTCTATCCAGCCCTTTGTTTCGCATATGGCTCTGCGATCCTATTTGTCTTTATTATGGATAAGCCCTCCGTTGCGCCGCAAATGTATGAACGATTTGAGTACAGTCTGTATCTGGCCGAAGAGGGCTGGCGGCGCGAGCAGAACTGGCAGAGAATTGCTATGGTTCTGGCATTTCGAGCCATAATTTTGCGTGAGCGAGGGGAGGTGACGCGAGCGGTAGCACTGGCGAGGCAGGCGCTTACCAGCTTATCGGAGAAGGATTACATGTGGAGGGCGCTCTGCCTGAGCGTTGTGGTCTCGGATGAACTGGTCAATGGCAAATTTTATCAGGCACGTAAGACGGCATTAGAATCATATGCCGCCAGTGAAGCGACAGCAACCAGACCGTTTATGAGGGCGAATCTGGTCATGTTAAGTGTGGTTTGTTTTGAGCAGGGAGAACTGCATCTGGCATCTGAATACTATCAGCGCATGCTCAGGGAGGCCAGGGAGGAGGAGGATCTGGATGATATAGGGCAGTCCTGTCTGGGGCTGTCACAACTTTCTTACGAATGGAACGACCTGGCAACCGCTGAGCAGCAAGCGCTGGAGGCGTTTGAAATAGGGAAGTTGATTGCAAACTACGATTATCAGGTGCAATCGACGCTCCTGCTGGCCCAGATTGAGCATATACGTGGACAAAAAACCGCCGCCCAACAGCGCTGTATCGTGCTGCTGGCTCGCCTCTCAACGCAAAAGACGCAGATGTTGTACTGGCTCTCGCGCATGGTGCAGGCGATGCAGGCCCGACTCGCGCTGTCTGTTGGGGATCACGCCGCTGTGCAGCACTGGATGAATAGCCGTGACCAGGATGAACGTGAACTGCCACTCCTCATGCGCGAACGGGAGGTGGTGGTCGAGATTCGCTGGTTGGTTGCGCAGGAAAAAGCGGTCGAGGCGCTCGCACTTCTCGAATGCATGCTCGACGATGCGCAACAAAATGGACGTGTGCGTGCTGCGCTTGAGATGCAGCTATTGATGATACAGGCTTATGTTGTGCGTAAACAAATGCACGAGGCGCGCACGCTGCTGCAAACAGTACTGGAACGGGCATCTGGTGAGGGCTTTCTGCGGCTCTTCCTGGATGAGGGGGCGACAATAGCTACGCTGCTTCGTTCTCTCCTGCCACAACAGCACGAACCGGCGCTACAGGCTTATCTTCAGCGCCTCCTGCAAGCATTTGCACAGGAGGGAGAGCAGCGGGACGCACCCGTTGCCCAACAGTTGATGGAGCCGCTGAGTCCCCAGGAGATGCGCGTCCTGCGCCTGCTAACGACCGGCCTTTCTAACCGCGAGATAGCTGATGAACTGGTTGTTTCTGTCAATACGGTGCGCACTCAGGTTCAGAGCATTTACCGCAAGCTTAACGTCAATAATCGCGTCGCAGCAGGCGAGACAGCCCGTCAGCTTCACTTGCTCTAACCCCCATCGATGCACTTCGCATAATCGTCCACATAATCGTCCCGGTGGATGATGCCCATTCATCCTCTTTGCGAGTAAGCTATTCCTATCAATCAAGACACAGCAATCCGCAAGGAGGAATCTATTCATGATACACGAAGAAGTACCTGTTTTGATCGTTGGTGGCGGCATCGTCGGGCTGTCGGCGTCGCTGTTTCTCTTACATCAGGATGTCCCGTCACTGTTGGTGGAGCGGCACAGTGGCACCTCTATACATCCGCGAGCGCGTGGCACCAATGGCCGCACGATGGAGATTTATCGCGAGGTGGGACTGGATGAGAAGATTCGGGTGACAGGCGAGGCGCTGGCCCCCGCGCTTGGCTGGTTGAAGGGTGAGACGCTGGTTGGAGCGGAAAACTGGACTGTTGAGCGCTGGCAACAGATGGCACAGCACAACTTCGCATTTGGTGGGAAAGATATGGGTCAGCTCAGCCCGGTCAGTGGCGCTCGTTGCACACAAGATCTGCTCGAACCGCTGCTGCTCGAAGCCGCTCGTGAGCGTGGCGGCGACCTGCGCTTCTATACCGAACTTGTCTCGTTTGAGCATGACGAGGCGGGCGTCACGGCGCTCATTCGTGATCGTGCCACCGGGGTCGAGCGAACAGTACGCGCGCAGTATATGATCGCCGCCGATGGAGCGCGTGCGCATATTCGCGAGCAACTCGACATTGCAACCAATGGGCAGGGATCGCAGGGACATTTGCTCAACATCCTTTTCCATGCCGACCTGGGCGATCTGGTGCGTGGTCGCGAGTTTAGTGCATGCATCATCGAGCTTCCAGAGCGGCGCGGGCTGGTCACTGCCATCAACAATACTGATCGCTGGGTTTTCCATCTGACCTACGATCCCACAAAAGGCGAGACGCCAGACGATTTCCCACCGGAGCGTTGCCTGGAGATCCTGCATACCGCGCTGGGCCTGCCAGATCTTGAGATTCAGATCTTGAGCATTCTCCCCTGGGAAGCGGCTGTGCGCGTGGCCGAGACCTTCCAGCAGGGCCGCATCTTTCTCGCTGGAGATGCCGCACACCAGATGCCGCCCTGGGGAGGCAAGGGAGCCAATTCGGGAATTGCCGATGTGCATAATCTGGCCTGGAAACTGGCGGCAGTCCTTAAAGGCCGCGCCGCGCCCGCCCTGTTGCAGACCTACGACGTTGAACGCCGCCCGGTGGGGTATGCATCAGCGGTGGAGTCTGGGAGTATGTCCGGGAAAGGCGGTCTGCCCAATGGAGACATGTTCATCTTCCAGGCTGCTAAGAAGGGTGTCACAGCCGATCTTGCCGGGATCTTTACCCGAGTCTTCGGCTTTGGCTATGAATATGCCTCTCAAGCCATCATTCCAGAGGAAGCAGCAGCGACGGTTGAGCCGGGCACGCTCGATGGGCATCCAGGCACGCGTACGCCGCATGTTTGGATCGAGCGTCAGGAGCAGCGCATCTCCACGCTGGATCTGTTCGGGTGCGACTTCGTGCTGTTGAGCGGATCAGAGGGTGCGGCATGGTGCGAGGCGGCTCGGGCTGTAGCGGCTCGCACCAGCCTCAATCTCGTTGCCTATCGCGTCGGACCCGTTGGCGATGTGCAGGACACCGAAAACGAATGGCAATCCAGAGCAGGCATTCAGGCTGATGGAGCGCTTCTGGTGCGACCTGATGGCTTTGTAGCCTGGCGCTCACAGATCGGCGTGTCACAGCCCGAACAGACGCTTGAAGCTGTATTGTCGAAAATGCTTTATAATAAGTGAAAATCGCAAGGAGAGCAAATACACTATGACTATCGAAATTGAGCAAAACATCATGGTTCCTATGCGCGATGGGGTCAGGCTGGCCACCGATGTCTATAAACCGGCGCGCGAAGGGCGCTGGCCCGTCCTTCTCACCCGCCTACCCTATAACAAAGACCTGCGCTTCCCCGTTCCGGGATTTGAGCAAAAGCGCGTGTTCCTGGAACTCGATATGGATGTCGAGCGCGTGGTGGAGGCGGGCTATGTGATCGTGGCCCAGGACACACGGGGGCGCTATGCCTCAGAGGGCGACTTCTCGGCGTTTCAGCATGAGGAGATGGACGGGGCCGACACCATCGCCTGGGCAGCCAATCAGCCCTGGTCTGACGGTAATGTTGGCATGTATGGCGTGTCCTATCAAGCGTTAACGCAGTGGCAGGCAGCGAGCGAGCAACCAGAGGCGTTGCGGGCCATCGCGCCTGCTCAGGCTCCGCGCGGCACCATGTATCCCTATCAGGGCGGCGCATTCCATCTGCACGTCGCGTTTGAGTGGACGGTGACGCAGGGAGTTACGGGTGACGTTGCCCGGCAGGTTCAGCTTGGGCAGGCACCTCAGGCCGATCTGGATGAGATTGTTCAGGCCGAACAGAAACTTGCGACATTGTATCAGCGGCTTCCGCTCACCAACCAGCCTTTGATTGAGGGACGCGCGCCGTACTATTTCGACTGGTTGGCCCATCCCACCTTCGATGCGTACTGGCAAGCGCTGATACCCGATCACTTCTACGAACGCATCACCGTTCCAGCTCTGATTGTTGCTGGATGGTACGACTTCTTTCAACGCGATGATCTGGCGCATTATCAAGGTGTGAAGCAGCAGGCAGGCAGTGATCTTGCCCGTCAGCACTCGCGGATCGTGATCGGTCCCTGGGGGCATGGAGGCTTCTTATGGGGGCTTCCAGAGCGACAGTATGAAGAGCAGGGCGCGGCCATCAAGATGCTCACGGATCTGCAATTGCGCTGGTTCGATCACTGGCTCAAGGGCATCGATAACGGTGTGGAGCGGGAGAAGCCGGTGAAGATCTTTGTGATGGGCATCAATCATTGGCGCGAAGAGGAAGAGTGGCCGCTGCCTGATACGCACTATCGCCCGTATTACCTGCATAGCGGTGGTCACGCCAACACGCTAAACGGCGATGGTCTGCTCTCGTTGGAGCAAGCCGGGGATGAGTCGGAGGATGTCTATCGCTACAATCCTCATCACCCGGTTCCGACGATGGGAGGTGCGCTGATGATGGAAGAAGTGGGGCCGCGCGATCAACGTCAGGTCGAGGAGCGCGAGGATGTTCTCTGTTATACGACGCCTCCCCTGGAACAGCCTGTAGAGGTGACTGGCCCTGTTGAGCTGGTGCTGTACGTCTCCTCGTCGGCGCTGGATACGGATTTCACTGGCAAACTGGTTGATGTGCATCCCGATGGCCGGGCTGAGAATCTGACCGATGGTATCCTCCGCGCTCGCTATCGTGAATCGCTCTCAGCGCCAGTGCTGATGGAGCCGGGGCGCATCTATGAACTGCATATCGAACTGGGTGCGACCTCCAACGTTTTTCTGACCGGACATCGCATCCGCCTGGAGGTCTCCAGCAGCAACTTCCCGCGCTTCGACCGCAACACCAATACCGGCGGGATCATCGCAAGCAAGGATGAGCAGGCTCTTGTTGAGGCAACCAACCACATCCACCACGACGCCGCTCACCCATCGCATCTGATCCTGCCCATCATTGAACGCTAAAACTCTCCCGGTCGTAGTGGAGCGATTTATCGCGTTGGGGCAGGTGCCTGTGCAACCCCAACGCGATAAATCGCTCCACTACGAATGAGATTCCCGCTTTTGAAAGGAAATTTTCATTATCGTGTTGGGATGGCCTGTGCTGCGGCCCCTACCAGATCTCGAGACGACGGGCCGCGTTGCATCATTTCTCGTTCTTCAGATCTTTCACGGCTTGTTCAAGCGCGGCGAGAACCGCGCTGAGTGCCTGCGCGGTTGTGGGATCTGATAACTCTCCATTGTCGTTCAACTTTTTGTTGATATGCGGGATGGAAAGTTTTGCTTGCCTGGGAACATTGGCTCCCAGCGCCGTCAGGGTCAGCAGCAGTGAGGCATGGGCCTTGTCGCCTCCTCCCCAGAGCGGGGAAGCACTGACAGCAGCTGTTGGCTTGCCTGAAAAATCGCCCGTTGAGACGGTCCAATCAAGTGCGTTCTTGAGCGAGCCGGGAACCCCAAAGGCATACTCAGGGGTGCAAATGAGAACGCCGTCTGCCTCCTGAAGTTGTGTACGCAGATTGTGTACTGAAGCAGGTGCGTTATTGCCGTCCAGATCGGGGCTGAAGTGCGGAAGGTCTCCCAGACCTTCATAAATAGTGATGTGCATATCAGCCGGTGCCAGCGCTACCATCGCACGCACGAGCCTTGTGTTGGTTGAACTGGCCCGTAGACTGCCAGAAATTGCCAGAATACGCATATATTTTTCTTCCTCAATCTATCCTTTCAAGCTTGCATCCTGTGAACGCGCCCATATCTTCATCGCCTCAAAAATAGGCTCAAGGCTGCGGCCACGCGCGGTTAGCTCATATTCAACATGAAGTGGCACTTCTGAATAAATGGTACGCATGATAATCCTCTGTTCCTCCAGCATACGCAGGCGGTCGGTGAGCGTTTTGGGGCTGATCGGATAGAGCGAGTGGCGCAGTTCGCCAAAGCGTTTCACTCCGCTGGCAAGGTCGCGCAAGATCAAAATCGTCCATTTCCCTTCCAGGATATCCAGTGTATATTCGAGCGCACATTTTTTGTTGAGCATTAGCGTTCCTTCGTAGTTCATTTTTTGAAACTACTGCACTTTTTTGAAACTACTTTACAAATGTATCACAGCCGATGTAATCTGGTCAACGAGCAAGTATGTAAGTTGTATTCAACTATTTGAAAGGAAACATATGCAAAAAATAACGTCAGGCGCGACCGAGATTCTGAGCTTCACCGATACCATCGGCGACTTCCCGCTCAAGGCTCTCTTTCCAGCTTGCCTCTAACCATATCGAAGGCTCCGGTATGGGCCGTATTCTTCGTGATGGTCGTGAGTATCGGTGGCAGGGTGTAATATCCGGCCCTTTTTCCTCTTGACTTCAAGCTAACTTGAACATATATACTCCTTCGCAACTGATAGAAACGCTGTTGGTCAATTGTTGAGAGGAGAAAATAATATGGCCGAGCCGAACTTTAACGATTGGAATCGACAAATCATCGAAGAATTTCGTACAAATGATGGTAAGGTCGGGGGAGCGTTTGAGGGCGTTCCCTTGCTTTTGCTGACTACAACAGGTGCGAAAAGTGGGCAACAGCGAATCAACCCGCTGACATACCTGCTAGATGACGGATGCTTATTTATCTTTGCCTCAAAAGGAGGTGCCCCGACAAACCCCGCCTGGTATTACAACTTGATTGCCCATCCACAGGTGATCGTCGAGATTGGCACGGAGCGATTCGCAGCTACGGCAAAGCCTGTGGAAGGTGAGAAGCGCGACCAGATCTATGCAAAAGAGGTACAACATCATCCAGGCGTTGCCGAATATGAGAAGAAGGCGTCCAGGAAGATCCCAGTCGTAGAACTTGTTCGCGCAATGGCTCATAATGAAGCATAACAATTTATGGTGGTAATACTTCTATAAGTTTCGTAGTACTCTGTCAAGCTTCATTCGTTGGTGCATCCATGAATGAAGCTTGACAGAGTACTACGAAGAGATGTTATGCGGTGGTATCGGCCAGCGTCGAGGAGATGTGAGCGAGGCGAGGGTGAGCGATGGCAACATAATCGCTTGTTTTCAATGCCAGCGAGCGATCCAGGCGAGCAGCATTGAAATAGATCTCGTCATGTTCAAGCAAGGACGGATCAACGATGAGTTCAAGGCCGGGATGGAAGGCGAAGGGCAGGATCGTGCCTGCAACGCTGCCCGCAAGCTGCTCGGCGATGCTGCCTGTGGCGAACGCGATATAGGTTCCCTGCAAGAGCGCCTTGACCGCCTGCAAATCGACCCTGGTATCGCCCGGCACAACAGCAAGAATGTATTTTGTGACCTTTTTCCCCTGCTTGACCATCAGGATAATGCACTTGGCCGCCTGTGCCAGCTCATTGCCTCGCATCGCGCTCACCAGATCCGTCTGCCCCTCGGGAGCATGATCGATCAAACGATACGAAGCCTGATGCTGATCGAGCAGGGCAATGAGTTGAGCATAAGTATCTTGTTGCGTTTCCATCTAAAATCCTTCTATTGCTGTCTCAACAATTTATTTCTGTCTATGATAACACAGGTTAAACGCTGAAAGGTGTATCTTGCGGCATATAAGCCGAGCAGGAAACCGAAATTGAATGGTGCCCGCTCCGGGCCTTCTTCTGCGTGTTAAAGAGGTGGCAGCGGAGAAAAAGCTGTCGATGAATAAGCTCTATCTGGCGATAAATCGCTTCTTTTCCCTGTTTCACACGAGAGTCAAGAAGAGGAGAGAGGTGCAATTTATTGCATGAAGGGTAGGGGCGGCAATTCTATTACGCCCGCCGTCACCCCACGCCTCCCGATTTCATGGGGATCAGACACACACTCTGTCCGCTAGCCACTGGATATGGCTGCCACATTATGCCTATGAATCAGGTCGTTGGCACGTGGTCGAGTGCCTGAATATAGCGCTCGGCGGAGCGTAAGACGGCCTGATGAGCATCATGTGCCACTACGCGCTCCCACCAGGCACCGTACAGCCGCTCAAATGCGTAAGGGCTGATAGCATCGCGTATCCTGCGTACCTCGGCGGCAGGCAACGGAATCAAATTTGGGTAGGAATACATAAAACTTACGTAGCGCCTGTCTGCGACTACTGTGATAATGTCACCGGACAACAACGCTCCCTTACCATCCACACCTTGAGGCCAGTGCAGGACAGTACCACCAGGGAAATGTCCACCCAGGCGAATGAGCTTGAGACCATCCCAGAGTTCGTGTGTCTCACCTGACCAGAATTGTATACGCTCGCCAGGCCGCATAACCCACTGCCGATCCGCCTCATGGAGATAAATGGGGGCATCAAATTGTTCTGACCATTCCACCATAGTTGTATAGTAATGAGGATGAGAGATGGCAATGGCCTTGATACCGCCCAGGCGTTTAATCTCCGTCACTGTCTCATCATCGATCAGGCTCATGCAGTCCCAAAGTACATTGCCTTGAGGATGTTGCAGCAACAGCGCCCGCTCGCCAATAGCGAATGAGGGCTTTGTCCCAACACCTATCAGTCCTGGCTCTTGCTCTCGAAACTCATTACGAAAGCCCTCCTGCTGCATCCGGGCCAGCGTCGTCCATTCCTGCCCATTGTAGCCGACATACTGGCGCAGATCGTCGCAGATTGGGCATGTCTGCGGGGGTTGCTCACTCGGTGCGAATTGTGTACCGCATGTCTTACAAATCCAATGTTCCATTAAACTATCTCCTTCATTTTTCTGCTGGCATTTGCTCAATCAGTGGCAGGCCAGAGGTAAGTGATAGGGAAGACGTATTGCTCTGTCGTACAACCCATTTTACGATGTAGTACCATCGTTCGCCCACCCCGTAAGCCGCCAGTTCAGATTGAACAGCAGTTATGAGTATCTGATACTCATAGCACTCGTCGAAAAATGATGAGGAACTGGCAGAGGAGGGTCCTGGCACTAGCTGGCTTCGGTCTCGCTCTGGCACCTCCTGAGGAAGGTCTGCATCAGAGGAGAACGATCCTCTTTTCGCCACAGAGCATGGAATTCCATCATATACTCGCAGTCCTGAAGTGGGCGATAGACGACGCCCTGATGAGGGAGATGCTGCTGTGTCCAGGTGGACAGGATGGCCAGGCCGAGTCCGGCTGCCACCTGACTCACCAGCGTATGGGCTTGAGGGGTCCAGTGAACCACCCTCTGCTTAAATCCCGCCTGCTGAAAGAGATGGGCAAGATCATCGTGCCAACGTGGATTGAGCGACCTTGATGGCTGTATCCATGCTTCCTGCGCAAGCGCTGCGAGAGGAATAGCTGGCTGATCGGCCAGAGGATGATTGGCTGGCAAGACCACGACCAGCGTGGTCATGGAGATCAACTCACACTCCAGCCCTGGTTCCTCAGAACCATGTGGCAGAAAAGCCACATCCAGGCGACCGTCGTGCAGCATATTCAAGACCATCTGCCGCGAAGCAGCAGAAATATCGCGGGGAAGTAATTCTACTTCGGGAAAGTGTTGATAGATCTGCATCAGGGCGGGAAGTACCCCATTGAACATCGCTACGGGGGTATAGCCGACGACCAGTTTTTCCCTTTCCCCCTGTGCCACCTGTTTGGCTGCCTGTACTGCTTTCTCATACTGCTTCAGCATAGGACTCATTTGCTTGAGAAAGGTTTCCCCAGCGGGCGTGAGCGCAAATCTGCGTTTATTGCTCCGCTCAAACAGCACAAAACCGAGCTCCTCCTCCAGTTTACGCATGATACGCGTGAGATTGGGCTGGGCCATCTGCAAGCGCTCTGCCGCCCGCGTGAGATGCTGCTCTTCCGCGATAACCAGAAAATAACGTAAGGCGTTGAGATCCATGCCGATTTTATATCACATTCGATATGAATGTGTCCAGAAATGATATTGGACGTGCGAGCGATCTTCGTAGTAAGCTCCGCAAAGAGCAATGAATGAAAGGAAAGACTTTATGAATCAGTCTTAGCCTGATTGTGTTGACGATCATTTATGCGACCTTCTCTTTTACCGATGTCAATCCAGTGAGTGCGCTGATCGTACTCTTCATTTGGGGTGCCCTGGATTTCAGGGCGCTAGAGATTATTTCTGAATACCGATAAAGGCAAGCATCATCCCAATAGCCGCGCACACCGCAACGACAATCAACCCCAGATGGAGGCCGTATAGCTGTTGGACTATTGCTGCACTCGGGACCGTTGATGCGCTTACCACCGCCGCCGTCATCGCAACGCCCAATCCTCCCCCACCCTGCGCCCACGTACCCTGTAAGCCAGCTGCAAGACCCTGCTCCGTCTGCTCGATCCCAATCACAGTAGCAACGCCCAGCGCGGGCACACACAGCGCCATTCCAAAGGAGAAAGCGAGCAGCGTTGGCAGAATAATGCCCAAATAGTTATTCGCAGCACCACCCATAAAGAAGAGCAGAGCACCACACAATAGGCAGAGCATGCCCAGGCTAATCGTAAGCCTGACGCCGAAGCGATTCATGAGCCGGGGTGAGACGAATTGCGATGTCACAATGCTCAAAATGCTTGTCGGCAACTGGGCAAGACTCGCCTGAATGGGGGAATAATGCAGAACGTTTTGCAGATAAAGTGTAAAGACGAACAGGAAGCTGAAAAACGAAGCCAGCAAGGTAAACGAGACCACACAGACCACGCTCAGGTTGCGCGATCGGAAGATGTGTAGTGGCATCAGAGGTGTTCGGGAACGCTGCTCAACGAGAACGAACAGGATCAGGAGGAAGATTGCCAGGATGAGCAGTGTTCCCGTCTTGAGAGGTGTAGCACCGCTCTCGCCCGCTTGCGTCAGGGCATACACCAGCAGCAGCAAACCTCCCGTCACCAGGATAGCCCCTGCAAGGTCATATGAGCGCTCTCGCTCTATAGGCGAACGATCTTGAGGCACGACATTGCGAGCCAGCAACAGGATCAACAGCACGAAAGGGACATTAACCAGAAAGACCCAGTGCCAGCCGATGAAACTGGTCAGCAAGCCGCCGATGACCAGGCCGCAGGTGAAACCTGCTCCACCGGTGGCGCTAAAGATGCCCAGCGCCTGATTGCGCTCCGGTCCTTCTGCAAACGTTGTGGTGATGATCGAGGTTGCCGCTGGCATGGTCAACGCAGCACCAACCCCTTGCACACCACGCGCCAGGATTAACAACCAGCCGCTATTGGCAAGACCCCCGGTGAAGGAGGCGAGGCCAAAGAGTGTGGCACCCAGCAAAAAAATACGGCGACGACCAAGCAGATCGGCTGCACGCCCCCCTAGCAGCAAGAAACCGGCATTGGTGAGGCCATAGATGCCCGGCACCCACTGCAAATCTGCTGTAGTGAGATGGAGGCCGCGCTGAAGATCGGGTAGCGCCACATTGACAATCGAGACGTCAACCGTATCAAGAAAGATTGCCATGCTGACAACGATGACCAGCATCCAGCGCCACCTCTCTGCGCGCTTCTCTCCCTGCTCCGTTCTCTCCGCCATGTTTACGGAACATTCTTTTTCCATCTTTGCTCTCTTACTCTTTTTTGCTTGCAGGCCGGATTCGCGTGAATCCGGCCTGCGAGATTTTACTCAATTGAAGAAACAGTGTAGCAAGGAAGAAAGAACAAAACTTCTTGAATCTTGCTGGATCTGGGTCGCTGGCGCTTTCCACCTTCGCTCAGGCCCAGGAGGTGGAGCCAGAGAAGCTCAATTTATGCTCTCTTTTCTCATGATCGTTGTTGTAAAAACGATCGAACTCTTCTCGTCAAGCACGATTCGTGCTTGACGAGAAGAGTTCTTTTTTCAAGATATCAGCGTAGACCTCCGCCGCTTGCGTTTCTACCGCCTCCAGAATATTTTCGGCGACAGATTCGGCACTCGCGACAGGTGGTGCCCCGCCCGGCGTCGCGGCAGGCGCGCGGCCTTGTGCGAGATTGTCGAAAAGGTTGGTCGCAGTCAATCCGGGGTAGACTACCCCGAGGGAAATGTTGTCGGTAGCAAGTTCCTGGCGACCTATAAGCGTAATGGCGTTGAGCGCGTACTTGGTGGAAGTGTAGGGACCGACGGGATTATTCGTCCCGTATCTCTCTGGAGGTCTCTTTGAAGTGCCGGAACTGATATTGATAATCACGCCCCCTCCCTGCGCCCGCATAATTGGAATGGCCGCTTGCATCGCTACAAGGACGCTGACAACATTTAGTTCAAAGACTGAACGATATGTATCTATGTCCACCTTTTCTATAGGTGCATACATTGCCTGCCCAGCATTATTGATCAACACGTCGATGCGCTTATAATGTTCCTGTGTCTGGGCCACCATACGTCGTACAGCCGCCTCGTCACGCATATCCGTCGGGACTGCAATGGCTTCCGGTAGTTCTCGCGCGAACTGTTCCAACTTTTCAACTGAGCGTGCGGCCAGGGCCAGCTTAGCACCCTTCTGAGCAAACAGGCGGGCCGAAGCCATCCCAATCCCGCTCGAAGCTCCAGTAATCAGGACTACTTTTCCTGCAACCTCCATACAATGAGTCTCCTTCTCGTAAATTGATGCTCCATGATCCGAGAAGAAGGCAACAAAAAAGCCAGACACGCATCTTCTACGGATCGATAGAGACCATCGTAGAGTTGTAAGATGCCGGGTCTGACGTTCGACACACGGCCAACCCCTCTAGCAGAACCAGAAGGCTGACATAGGTATCCTATTTGCGGCTCAGTATATCATGGCAGCTTATCTATTGTCAATGCGGAAAAACGCTCGCATCCAGTTCGTGCCTT
The DNA here is from genome assembly GCF_016587455.1 of Reticulibacter mediterranei. NCBI lineage: Bacteria > Bacillati > Chloroflexota > Ktedonobacteria > Ktedonobacterales > Reticulibacteraceae > Reticulibacter > Reticulibacter mediterranei. Next base: position 622,439 of record NZ_BNJK01000002.1, read on the forward strand.
CCATTTGTTGGTCCAGCGGCGTGCAGGAGCGAGTTCGTTCGGGATGTGTTTGTAGCGTGGTGCCAGATTGCGCTGGATGACGGTCCCCGCCCAGGCATAGAAGAGAGACATATCTTTGAGGTGCCCGCGCTCGTGTTGATAGCCGGCGCGCCAGGCTTGTTCAAAGATGCGCAAGCCAAGCCGCACCAGCAACGGTTTCCGCGCCAGGGGATCGAAACGCAGGATAGAGATCGTGCGCGCGGCATCAGCTCGTGGGTCACCTGCAAGCGCGTTTGTCCAATCCACAATCCCTGTGATGTGTTTGCCATCCGTCAGAACGTTGCGCAAATGATAGTCCAGATGCAACAATGCCATCTGGTCAGAATACAAGTGACGCAAACGATCTTGTAGGATCTGTTCACCTTCGCATTGCCAGGTGATCCACGCATCGGGCTGCTGACGGAGCAGAGCGGGGGCGGGTATCGCATGGATCCTGGCCTGCATGCGACCAAAGGTGACCCCTAGCGACCACAGCCGCCAGGGTCGCGCCCGCAACTCGTCTTCCAGGGGACGGCCGGCGAGCCAGGTGATAAGGAGCGCCGGGCGATCCTGCCAGACACCTGCTCTCTGGACCTCTGGCACAGGAAGACCCGCAGCCCGCGCTGCGTCCATCACTTCCCGTTCGTGTTCACAATCCTCGTGCGCCCCCGCTCGAAACACGCGCAGAGCAGAGGTCTTGCCCTCGTGCTCAACTTTCCACATCGCCATGTCAAATCCACCCAGCACTGGCGTGACAATGGGTGTCCCGTTGATCCCAAGCGTATGGAGAATATCCAGGGGCGCTAACTCAGATTGCGTCATGCGAGGCTCCTTACGCTACAGGTTAGCGTTTTTTGGTGGCACGCTTAGAGGTGGCGGAGCGACGGGCGCGAATGGAAGGCGGCACGCCAGCTTTTTTACGTGGCTGCTCTCCCTTTCTATTACCCGGCGATTTGCGTTTCTGGCGCGGCTGATCGAAGCCTGACTGCTGCTCTGGCACCTGCCTGTCATCTCGGGACTGCTCATACGATGACTCCTCCTCTTCAGAGAAGGCGAAGTCATCAGTGCGCCATGAGGAGCGTGCCGCCCGAACGCGCTCTTTTTTCGACGGACCTCTGGTATAGGAGAGGTCGCGGCCCGCGCGTGGGCGTCTGGGGCGTTCCTGGTCAGGCGAGAAACGTTTGCGGTCGCGTCCAGGCCACTGCTCTTCGCTCTGTTCCTGCAACGTTTCGGAGACAGTTAGTGTTACCGGCGCGATGGCAGTCTCGTCGATCGCGAGCTTCTGCAAGGTGACGGTCTGACCAAGATTGCGCGACATGCGCCGCCACTTGGGAACATCGGAGGGCACCAGCAGCGTAATTGCCTTGCCCTGGCGTCCCATGCGACCCGTGCGACCGATGCGATGCGTGAACAGCTCGCTTGATTCGGGCAGTTCGTAATTAATAACCTGGGAGATGCCCTGGATATCGAGTCCGCGTGCGGCTACATTGGTGGCGAGCAGCGTCTGAACATGGCCGTGACGGAAGGCGGTCAACACCTCTTCGCGGGCGCGCTGGCTCTTGTTGCCGTGCAGCGTTCCCACTGTGAAGCCAAGCTTGCTGAGTTGTTTGCCCAGGCGTTCGACCCCGAACTTCGTTTTGCCAAAGATCAGGCTGCTTGTCCCTTCGGTCGAATGCAGGAGGGTGCAGAGGGCCGCCATTTTCTGATCGTGCGGCACCTGATAGGCGATCTGTTCAATCGCGCTCTGCTCGTCAGTCGTCGGCGTAATTGTGACATTGACCGGATCTTTGAGAAACTTTCTCTGAATCTGTTCCACCCAATCGGGCATTGTTGCGGAGAAGAGGGCCATCTGGCGCGTGTCGGGCGTGGTTGCCAGGATCTCTTCGATGACTGGCGCGAAACCGCTATCGAGCATCTGATCAGCCTCGTCCAGCACGCAGATGCGCAACTGGTTGAGAACTAAGGTGCCGCGCTGGAGATGATCCTTGACGCGTCCAGGCGTGCCTACGACGATCTGTGAACCATAGCGCAACGCCGATGTTTGTGTACTATAAGCTCGTCCACCAACGAGCAGAGCCGTTGTCAGGCGTCGGCTGCTTGCCAGCTTGCTCAGGACCGCGTTGACCTGCATTGCGAGTTCGCGTGTGGGTACGAGGATCAGCGCTTGCACCGTCCGTGAGTTTTTTGTCAGCCTTTCTACCAGCGGAATCGCATAGGCAAGCGTCTTGCCGGAGCCGGTGGCGGATTGCCCGACGAGATCGTTACCAGCGAGCAGCGCCGGGATGGCCGCTGCCTGAATCGGGGTTGGCTCTATAATCTCCATTTTGGCCAGTACAGCCTGTGTGGTGGGTTGCAAAGGAAAATCTTGGAAAGAGGGCATGAAAAATCCTTTCTGCCAATACGTTGCTTGTGAGCGCAGAATAGCTCCCCAGAAGGCACAATGCTATCAGGGAGTACCAGGAGCAGGCCGTAAGGGGATACGGGAGCAATGCTGCTAGCTGATAAGATACGAACGTGTGTGCAGGAGAGATGAATCTATAGAGGATTGCTCAGCGCTCTTTAGCGTCTTTACCGGAGAACAGGACATACTAGAAACCCGCTCCATACCATGCAAACAGTCATAACTACTGGATTATAGCAGTTTGATGGTGCATCGTCAAGCCCTAAGCGAAAAATGGGTGTCTGTCATATTTTTGTACACCGGGCGACCGCAAGGGTCGCGGTCGCCCGGTATGCTTTCTTCTCATCAGTAACGTTCTATGTTATACTTTACCAATAGAAATAATGTGTAAGAGAGGAAATATGAGCAGAAAGGCTATTTTTATTGCGGATCTGGGATTTGGCGACGCGGGCAAGGGCACCATTACCGATTATCTCACCAGAGAATGCTCCGCCGATCTCGTCGTGCGCTACAATGGGGGACCGCAGGCGGCGCATAATGTCGTGACCGCCGATGGCAAACATCATACCTTTGCCCAGTTTGGCAGCGGAATGTTGCTCCCCTGGACCAGAACGCTGCTCACTCGCTTTATGCTCATCAATCCGCTCAACATGTTGAGAGAGGAGCGCCACCTCGCACAACTGGGCGTCCGCGATGCCCTGTCGCGCACCCTGGTTGATCGTCGCGCTCTGATCATTACGCCCTTTCAAAAGGCAGCCAATCGCTTGCGAGAACTGGCTCGTGCCGATCAACGACATGGCAGCTGCGGCGAGGGGATCGGCGAGTGCAGGGCCGATCAGCTTGCTTATGGCAACGATGTACTCTATGCTGGCGATTTGCTGGATCGCGCCACGATGCGCAAGAAGCTCCAGTTTCTGCTGGACACCAAGTATGCTGAGGTTGCAGTTCTGCGCGAACATCTGCCCGACAGCGAACAGGTGCGGCAAGAACTCGCAACCTTCACGCATCCAACCAGCATTGATGATTGTCTCGATGTCTACCTCTATTTCGCCAGGTGCGTGCAGTTGCTTGACGAAACCGCCATCAGTGCCCGGTTTGCGCAATCCGAAACAATGATCTTTGAGGGTGCGCAGGGTGTGCTGCTCGATGAGAACTATGCCTTTGCCCCTTACACGACTTGGAGCACGACCACATTTGCCAACGCCGATACGCTTTTGCAAGAACACAACTACACAGGTGAGATTATCAAGCTTGGTGTCCTGCGAGCCTATGCGACGCGGCACGGAGCCGGACCATTCCCCACTGAAGAGCCAGCGTTAACCGCTGCTCTCCCCGACTTACATAATAGCTGGAACGATTGGCAGCAGACGTTTCGCGTTGGACATTTTGATCTGGTCGCGACCCGCTACGCCAGGGACGTGATCGGCCATCTCGACGGTCTCGCCATCACGCATCTTGACCGCTGGGAAACGATGTCTGCGCACCAGCTATGCACCGCCTATCACTATCAGGGCGTGGAAGCGGATCTCTCGCCGTATTTCGTCTCACCACTCGGACAGGAGAGCAGGACGCTTACCGGCATTAAAGTGCAGCAGTCAGCCACGCTCACTCATCAGGAAGAACTCACCCGGCATCTCTGGCTGTGTCGCCCGCACTACCAGACCTTGCCCGAACGCTCAACTCAGGAAGAATATCTTGCTCTACTGGCAGAGCAACTGGCAGCTCCCATCGCCATCATCTCGTCTGGTCCAACGGAGGCAGACAAACGGAGCCTATCCGTTATGCAAAGCTGGCTTTAAAGATGGGGAAGCGAGCGCAGTTTGTCGGGATTGAGGATCGCGTAGATCGCGTGTATATGTTCATCGACGATATCGAGGACTATCACAGCATAGGGACGACCATCGATATAGCCAATAATGGCTGGTTGCCCGTTGACCATTTCGATGCGCGATACGATCGCAGGCAATAGAATACGCAGACCGCTCAATGTGCCACGAGCCACCTTTTCGCGTCCACGCACCGGCTTTAGCCCGGCCTTCGCCTTGCCGCCACCATCCGCAGTAAACACGATATCGTCGCTCAGCAATTGCAAAAAGCCATCGATATCGCCGCTGGTGCTGGCCTGCAAAAACTGAGCGGTAATGCGCTCCTGCTGCTCGTGCGATACGTCGTAGCGTCCGCGCCGCTGCCCCAGATGTTGCTGGGCGCGATGCAAGATCTGGCGGCAGTTGGCCTCGCTTTTGCCGGTCATCTCTGCGATTTCGGCATACTCGAATTCGAAGGCCTCGCGCAACAGGAACACCGCTCGCTCTAACGGTCCCAGGTTCTCCAGCATGACCAGGAAGGCAAATGAGAGCGACTCGGCAAGGGCTGCGGTCTCGGTCAATTCCGGTTGCTGCTCGGTCAGAAGCGGCTCCGGCAGCCATGTTCCGGTGTAGACCTCGCGCTGCGCCCTCGCCGAACGTTGTTGATCGATACACAGGCGAACAACGACCGTTGAGAGGTAGGCACGCGGGGACTGTACCGCTTCTTCATCGGCCTCAAGCCAGCGCAAGAAGGCCTCCTGCACAATATCCTCGGCCTCTGTCCGGCTGCCGAGCATCCGGTAGGCGATGGAGAAGAGCAGCCAGCGATATTGATTGAATATTTGCTCCGTGCGCTCCGCCATATCTTCTCTCGTTTCTACATACTTTTTTCCATTATAGCATCACCTTTCCTCGCTCGAAAGACCTCATCTTGCAGCAGCATTCGGGCCACCTGCCGCGCACTGCTCAGACTGGGATCGGCAAGGAACCCGGCACCGATCCAGTCACCAGCAAGGTAGAGATGAGTGATGCCAGGCACTATCGGCGTTGGACGACCAGCATAGCCACCCGCGCTGGTTGTGGGTAGCATCCCGATAGCCTCGATGCGTGGCAGATAGATGCGCTTGACCAGTTCATCGCGCCAGTCAGGTTGCACCGAGTCCAGCAGATTTTCCAGGTCGCGCTCGTCTTCGCGCGGATCGGTGGGATGTGCGAAATCAAGCAGCTTCAAGGCGTGGATCAACGCACCGCCCTCAGGAGCGACACGTGCGTAGAGCGATTGCGTCGAGAAGAAGCGTGGACGTTCCATATCCTGCACAACGGCATGGCTCGGATCAGGCAGGCGGCGCAACGCAACATCGAGGCAAGCTACCTGTGCAGGGATCAGTGCGTCAACAATGCTACGTAGCGGTTCGTAGCTGCCGCCATCCACCAGTTTCACCGCCTCTGTGGGCGTCGTTGCCAGAATGGCCGCTGAAGCCTGGACAACGCTGCCATTGCGCAGGCGCACACCTTGAACCTGACCATCCTGATACTCGACGGCCTCAACCCGTGTTCCACTGACAATCCGCGCGCCGGCCTGTTCTGCTTTTGCGCGCAACCCGTCCACCAGCGTTTGCCAGCCGCCATCGATATAGAGGACCGGATGCTTGAGACTCAGCTGTAATTTGTGAACCAGCACCTCGGCGCTGACCTGATCGAGCGCGGCACTGTAAACGTTGGTGCTGGCAAATGTGGTCATAAACTGGCGAGTGCGTGTGCGCTTGAGTGTGCGCTCTATCCACTCCTGAACGCTCATGCGCGCAAAGTCCTGCGCTTTGAGCCGGGGCAAGGTGGTAAACATGCGCATCAATTCCAGCTTATCGCCGATATCGAACAGGCGATTGTTCAGAAGCGAAGAGAAGCCAGTAGGAAACGGATACAGCTTGCCCTGATAGAAGATATGGATCGCTTTTGGACTATGGCCGTTATATGCGATTCCAAGCTCGCGCAGCACATCTTCCGCCGAGTCGCCAGTGTAGAGCGCATGAATGCCACGATTGAAGGCGTAGCCGTCGTGTAGCGAGGTGGCGGCGCGTCCCCCCAGCTTCGACGCCTTTTCAAACAGCGTGACAGCAACTCCGGCCTGAGCCAGATAACTTGCTGCGGTCAATCCAGCCATGCCGCCACCAACGATCACAACATCGGTTCGTAATGTATTCATGATAATTGTTCTCCTTCGATTAGGCTTTTCTTGTGATTGCTGGAAACCAGACGGAAGAGTGGCGAGATTTGTGACAAAAAGAACGAGTTTGGCGAAACATTATTTTTCTGCGCAAAAATCTGCAACCTTCAATGCGATATATCGTAAAGAAAGATGGAAGCGATATATCGCCAGGCTGAACAGTAGTGGGCGATATATCGTTGGAAGTCCCTAAAAAGTACTGTAATGCTTTTTAACATGGGTACAGATGGAACCGTTAAAGAGCAGTTTGTGCGTCCTTTAGGAAAGGAGAAACACAATGTTCGGAAGACGTTTTGCACGCAGATTTTTTGGCGGTCCTTATGGCCCCGGACCCTGGGGCGGCCCTGGTCCCTGGGGTGGTCCTGGTCCCTGGGGTGGTCCTGGTCCCTGGGGTGGTGGTCCGGGCCAACACGAGCATTGGCGCGGGCAGGGTTGGTTCTCACCTGAGCAGGCGGCGCTACGTAGCACTGCTGGTGAGGTTGCGCGCCTCTTTATGATTGCCGGTCGCAGCGCTGCCGGTAATCCCGAGCGCCAGGCCCAGTTACGCGACTTTCTTGAGCGCTCACGCAAGGAATTGACCGACATCATCTACAATTCCGGGGAAAGCGCCAGCCCGGGGGAACCCACCAGCGGCACCACGAAAGACTGATGGCCTTCAGACATACCAGCATCCTTCACTCACGAACCCGTTGCTTCACCGCTAGCAGCGGGTTCGTTTTTTGTCTCTGCTGTATTATTGGTGCATCCGGCACACGAAATCCTCCGAGAAACCCGTAATATGGTAGGGGCGAGGACAAGCCATCGCCCCTACCATATTACGGGTTTCTCGGAGGATTTCGTGGATACACCAATTATGATTGCCTGCTTTCCGCTTTTTGGGTTGTGAAGTGTATATATATGTAGAGAGGGGAGGGAAAATGAAAACCATCGATCAGCTACAAACAATGGCACAAACTTATCAGGAGATTTGCCAGGGGGAAAGGCCGTGGACGGCACTGGGTAATTTCATGAATGATTGGTTTGATTATACAAAAGATCAGCGATGGCAACTCGTTATTGATTCTTTGAAGTTGCCAGAGACGCTGACGCCCTCTCAACATCGTTGGGCCGCGTTTTGTGCTGCTGCTGTGGAATGGCTTTGCATGCGCTATGAAGTAGCCTGCCCATCCTGGGTATATGATCCTATCTATTGTTTACCCGAACCCTGGTTTGATGCCCCTCATCAGCAAAGGCCGCAGGTGCGCGAGTGGCTCATCATGCAAACGCCAGAGCCGTTTACTCGCCGCAACGTCTATTGCGGTAATCGGATGTTTGAAAACAAATACGAACTGACCGAGCGCTATCGTCGTCTGCGCTCGGCCTGATCGTGCTACATTCTTTATCCATAGCATCTTATGGGTTGACGGATATATCAGTGCGCTCTGAGGGAGTATCTTGGGAAGCGGTGTGTGGTTGGGAGCGTGGCAACATAAGGTGCTGGCGAGCGGCGCGGGAGCAGAGGAAAAAGCTGACGGAGCCGACGATGAGAATACACGCCAGGCCAGCCTCGGGACCAAAGCCGCTCCCACTCCAGGCGGCAGGTCCGGTGAGAACGGAAGAGAAGTAGCCGGGTAGAGTGTGTCCAGAGATCTGGGAACCGAAGACGGAGCCTTCAAAATAGTTCCAGCCAAGATGTATGCCTATGGTCCACCACAGGCTGCGCGTCAGGATGTAGACGATCGCTATGAGTACTCCAGCAGTGACTATAATTGCCAGGGCACCGACTAGACTCTTGGCCGGATTCAACAGGTGGATGAATCCAAAAAGGATGGCGCTGATTCCCAGAGCGATCCAGGAGCCGAAGGAAGCTTCCAGTTTGCGGAAGATTACGCCGCGAAAGATGAGTTCCTCTTGAATTGCACCACCTATCAGGATCAACAGCGAAACCGTCGTGGTCAGAAAGCCGAAGATCAGGCACGCGAACAGCGCATAGTGCCAAAAACCAATTTTTGCGTTACGCGCAAAAAGTAGAGCCAGCAAGCATAAGGAAATAAGTAAGAATACGAGCTCGACGATGGAAAAGGGTTGGATGCCGGTAATATGGTAGGAGCCGGTCAGAGCCAGCACAAGCGTGACCAGGCTCATTAAGACGCCGCCGCAGAAGAAGCCGAGCAGGATTTGACGCAGCCACTGCTGCCTTGCCAGACCCACTGCCGCGAGAGAAGTATGTTCTGCTCTACGCAGCGTCAGACGGAATACGGCGATGATAATGGCCGCCGCCGCGATATTGAGCAGCAGGTCGCCAGCGAGACTTTGCTGAAACGAGGCAGGCAAAAGGTTCAACAACGTCGTAAGTAGAAGCAGTGGAATGACAATGGCGACAAGTTCGATCACCAGTTGTCCGATATTGGAAGAACGTATATGCTTGAAGCGAGACATACAGATACCTTTCTCTTGTATTATCTTTATCGTGCATACATGCTGTCATATCAAATATGCATTCAGTTTGCCTTTCTATCTATAAAAGGGTCGCTTTTAGGGACAGAAAGCTTACATAAAAAGAGTACCTGGCCCGATCGGGTGGGTAGCGCTGTGTGATCCAGCTTTCCGTATATCATGGACAAATACTATCCTTGACAAAATATATCCACGATTTTATAATCTGATTATGCTTACCTGATTGTCAAAAATTCCGCTCACGGAAGTCCAAAACGTACGGAGAGAACTTATGAACATCGCTCTATGGATCATTGCTGGCCTGCTGGCCGCTGTCTTTCTTTTTGCGGGTGCCAACAAGCTGTTCATCCCCCGGGAGAAACTGGCTAAGGCTCCTGGTGGGGGATGGGTCTTAGATTTCAGCGCTGGTTTTGTCAAGGCCCTCGGAGCAGTCGAGATCCTGGGTGCAGTCGGCCTGATCTTGCCCGCCTTGTTCGGCATCGCACCGGTCCTGGTATCGCTGGCGGCCGTTGGCCTGGCGTTGATTATGGGTGGTGCGGCGGTCGTGATGTTCCGCCGTCAAGAGTTCAAGCATGCATTGTTGAACCTGGCTTATTTCGCCCTGGCTGCCTTCGTTGCGTGGGGCCGCTTCTGATGACAGTAGTTTTACTCCCGGCCAGGAGTTGTTTGTTGATGGCGGTGCGGTAGAACTTGGTTCCACGCAACTCAGATAGGGATGGTTCAGGTCGAGCGTTACCATGAGCAGCGCTCGGCCTGATGAGGCTACAGTTTAACGACCTGCGACCGCTATGTTGTTCACTGCCGGAATGAATTCGGTGGCGTAAATCTCGAATGCCTCAGCATCGGAAGGGGGACGAACCATGATTTCATCGACGCCGAGCTTCGCCAGGGCATCAATCGCATCGAGCGCTGCCGGGTCCAGGTGGCCGTCGCGCAGGACCGGGGGCGTGTAAAATGTGGTCTTCTCGATTGCTTCGTAGGGGCGATGCAGGATCTCGCACTGTTGGCGCAAAAACTCAAGTTTCTTTTGCATATCGTCGAGATCCTGACCAAAGCCAACACTCACTATGTCGGCATACCGAGCCATCAAGCGGAGCATCTTTTCGCCATGCCCGGCAATCAAGATAGGCGGGTGCGGTTGCTGCACAAAAAATGGGGCACCGAGAGAGCTGGTAAGCTGATAATATTTGCCTTCAAAAGGCTTGTCCTCGCCGGACCACATTTGCAGGGCCATCTGGAGCACCTCTTCTAAGCGGGCAATGCGCTCACCGGCTGGCGGAAATGGCAGACCCATGCGCTCGTGTTCATCACGGCCAAAATTGGGACTCGCGCCCACGCCCAGATAAGCTCGCCCGTTCGAGAGCGCATCGAGGGTGTCCACCGTTTTTATCAGGACCGCTGGATAGCGCATGGTAATTCCAGAAACCAGCGTACTGAGCTTGATACGGCTGGTGCGGGCCGCGAGAAAGGATAGCACGCTCCACGCCTCAAAGAAATCGATCACGGCTGGCGTAGAGCTATCGCCCATTCTGGCCCAGGGTGCACTCTCTGGCCGAAGCGTGAAATGATCTGGCATAACTAATGTGGAAAATCCTGCCTGATCTGCCTGTTCTGCTATATATGCAAGAGACTCACCTGTGGGCGTCTGTGGAATAGTTGCGGTGCTAATCTGTAATCCTACACGCATGCAAATTTCTCCTAAAGAACGACAGGAAGAACGACAGGTACATCGATATACCTGTCAAAACAAAACAATATTCGCATCTGTTAAAATCATCAAGCCTCTTCTGTGGCGAACTTTTGTAGCGCTTCGACGGATGGCACGAAATAATAGGAACCGCTGACGGGTGTTGTATATCTGGTCAGAGCATCGCGGACACCATCTTCTGCCCCGGCCATCCGATTGAGCATTCGGGCAAGGCGCTGCTGCTCGCAACTGAAGCCAATAAACATTGTACCATGTTCACTGGCTGTGCCGAACGGGGTGTTGCGGCGAAAAATATGCTGTTCCACTCCGTCGACTTCGATCACTGTACGCGAAACGTGCGATTGGGGGCCGCGTACCTCTTCGTCCAACTCGATACTTTTCTCTTTGGTTCGCCCGATGATTTTCTCTTGCGCCTCCACTGGTAGCGCATCGAAGGCGGCGATAGCATTGTGCAGCCATTTCTGGACAAGCACGATACTTCCACCAACTCCGGGACCATCAGGAACCAGCGCAACTTCTGGGGCTTCAGAAAGCGGTGGATTCTCGGTCCCATCGATGAAACCGGTGAGATCTCGGCTCTCTTTATATGTCCAGCCCACAACCTCTTCAGCAAGGCGTGCGACCCCGGCAAGCGCCTCTATCGCCTCACGTGACACATCGAAGACTGTCTGGTAGGCATGGCCTGCCACCCACAACCAGAGATCATGCTGAGTCGCTGGCATCGAGTAGCCGCTTACGCCCTGTAAGTCCTCATTGAAATCTGTCACTCCGACAGGCATCTCCCCTGGTGCCACCTGCGCCCAGAGCGATGGCCTGAAGCCAATCACCAGATTCACTCCCCCTGTCGTCATACGCGGCTCCTCCAGGTTCGTGATGATCTGAACCAGGGTGAGAGGGTCACGGCCTTTGTGTAGATCGAACTCTAGATAGGCGTGGGAGCCAGTTCCCAATGCAAAAATTCCGCTCTGCGCTACATGCATTATCTTTCTCCCGCAAAAAATGCTTTTGCTATCTTTTTGTGGGTGTTTGGTAAAAACACCCACCCGATATATAGTTCCGACGTCGTTGTATTATCTTTCGTTAAGAGTATACCTTCTGGTGTGTTCTCACAAGAGGTCATCACCTATCTTTTATCGGTCGTTTTGAGAGGGAGAAAAATGTTTATGCCGTCTAACCTCCACCAACCAGCGTGACGATCTCAAGCTGGCTTCCTTCCTGAAGGTCAGCTTGAGCAAAGGCCGTACGCGCGACAATCACGCCATCCAGTTGCACTACCACGCGTTCGGGAGTGATCGCAAGATTCCGCAAGAGATCTGCCACCGTGCTTCCAGCTTCGACCGTGCGCGGCTGACCATTGGTGATAATGTTGATGGATATCATCGCATCTTCCATCTCTTTTTTCATATATTCATCCTTTTTTCATAGCCATGCGTAAATCCTGTACAGCTTGCGTGATATTGGTTGCCGCGAAGATGGCGGAGATGACGGCGATCCCATCTGCCCCTGCCGCCACCACCTCCGCTGCATTGGCGCTGGTGATGCCGCCTATCGCCAGTAATGGGTAGGTGGGGAGCGCTTGCTTGATCGTGGAGAGAAGGTCTGTCCCGCTGCCTGCTGTGCCAGGATGCGACGACGAGGGGAAAACGGTCCCGGCGATCAGAAAATCTGCTCCGTTGGCGACCGCTGCCTGAGCCTCAACCAGCGTATGGACAGAGGCTCCAAGTAATGTATTCTCTCCGATCAGTGTTCTCGCTACCTGAAGCGGGAGACCATGCTGTCCAAGCTGAAAGCCATCGGCGCCACTGGCCAGCCCAACGTCCAGGCGATCATTGACGAGAAAAGCCGCGTTATGTTGCCGACACAATGGACCCAGCGTTCGAGCCAGCTTGTAGAGTCGCGCCGCTGTGAGGCGGTGACCCCGCAATTGCAGCATGCCCACACCTGCCGCCAGTGCCTGCTCAACCTCTGTATGAAGGTTGTGCCGCTCTGGATCGGTAATCAGGCAGAGCAGTGGGAATTTCAACGTCAATGTACCCATGTGTTTAGCCTCCGACGTTTGCCAGTCCTGTGGTCGGGCTGCTGGGGCTGGCCTGCGTTTTACGCGGAATGCGCCCGGCCTGGAAAGCGGCTCGCCCGGCATCAACACCCAGCTTGACCGCCTGTGCCATTAGCACCGGATCTTTGGCAAGAGCGACGGCCGTATTGACCAGGCAGGCCGATGCGCCCAGTTCCAGCGCCAGGGCAGCATCAGAGGGTGCGCCGATCCCGGCGTCCACCACAACTGGTACGCGCGCCTGCTCGATAATGATTTGAATCTGCGGCTGGTTGAGCAATCCCTGACCAGAGCCAATGGGAGAGCCAAGCGGCATCACCGTTGCGGCCCCGGCGTCCTGAAGCAGCCGCGCCAGCACGGGATCAGCGTTGATATAGGGCAGCACGACGAAATCTTCGGCAACGAGCGTCCTGGTTGCTTCCAGAGTTGCGACCGGATCGGGGAGCAGATAGGTGGGGTCAGGGATAACTTCCAGCTTCACCCAGCGTGGTAGTCCCATCGCAGCCGCGAGCCGGGCCGTCTGTATCGCCTCTTCAGCCGTTTTGCAGCCAGCGGTGTTTGGCAGGATCGTGTATTTTTTTGTATCGATATAATTAAGCAGGCCAGGTTGGTTGGGATTCGAGAGGTCCAGGCGGCGCAATGCAACCGTTACAATTTCGGTTCCGCTGGCTTCCAGAGCGGCGCGCATCTCCTCAAAATTGCGGTATTTCCCCGTTCCCAGCATGAGCCGCGAACGAAACTCCCAGGGGCCAACGTGCCAGTTATCCATGTTTTTCTCCCTTTTCTTGATAGAGCAAGTTACCTGCCTTACGAAACTCTCGCGCCTTCTCCTGCGTTCCGGCATTTAATGCCTCTTCAGCCCGCAATCCATTGCGTCGTGCATACTCACGGACATCCTGAGTTATGCGCATGCTACAGAAATGGGGACCGCACATTGAGCAAAAATGTGCGGTTTTGGCTGGAGCTGCTGGTAAGGTCTCGTCGTGGTAACTGCGGGCAGTGTCGGGATCAAGCGAGAGGTTAAATTGATCGTTCCAGCGAAACTCAAAACGGGCCTGCGAGAGGGCGTTGTCGCGGTCCTGCGCGCCGGGATGCCCCTTCGCCAGATCTGCGGCGTGGGCAGCGATTTTATAAGCGATGACGCCATCCTTCACATCCTGCTTGTTGGGTAAGCCCAGATGCTCCTTCGGTGTAACGTAACAGAGCATCGCCGTCCCATACCAGCCAATCATCGCCGCACCAATGGCCGAGGTAATATGATCGTAGCCCGGTGCGATATCAGTTGTCAGCGGTCCCAGCGTGTAGAACGGTGCTTCGTGGCAGACCTTCGCTTGTCGATCTACGTTTTCTTTAATCATATGCATGGGAATATGCCCCGGTCCCTCAATCATCACCTGCACATCATGCTTCCATGCAACCCGGGTCAATTCGCCCAGCGTCTCCAATTCGGCAAACTGGGCCGCGTCGTTCGCATCGGCCAGAGAACCAGGTCGCAGTCCGTCGCCGAGCGAGAAGGAGATATCGTAGGCAGCCATGATTTCGCAGATCTCTTCAAAGTGTGTGTAGAGGAAGTTTTCTTGATGATGGGCCAGACACCAGGCAGCCAGAATAGAACCGCCACGCGAAACAATACCTGTTACTCGTTGCGCGGTCAACGGGACATAGGCCAGACGAACTCCAGCGTGGATAGTGAAATAATCGACGCCCTGTTCTGCCTGCTCGATCAGTGTGTCGCGATAGACTTCCCAGGTCAGATCCTCAGCCTTGCCGCCGACTTTTTCGAGTGCCTGATAGATCGGCACGGTCCCGATAGGCACGGGTGAGTTGCGCATGATCCATTCGCGGGTGGCGTGAATGTGCTTGCCAGTTGAGAGATCCATCACGGTATCAGCTCCCCAGTGAATCGCCCAGGTCATCTTCTCAACCTCTTCTTGAATCGACGAGGTGACAGCCGAATTTCCAATGTTGGCGTTGATCTTGACCAGGAAGTTGCGCCCGATAATCATCGGTTCGCTTTCGGGATGGTTGATATTGGCGGGAATGATTGCTCGGCCTCGCGCCACCTCTGAGCGCACAAACTCCGGTTCGACCTGTTCGCGCAAGGCAACAAATTCCATCTCTGGTGTTACTACGTTATGTCGAGCGTAGTACATCTGGGTGACAGTATGACCGGAACGAGCGCGGAGAGGCTCCCTGGGAGTTGTTGGAAAGACGGGGAGGGGGGTCTCACCTGACTTGATGCCATTGTCCAGCGCTTGCAACTGGCGTCCCTCGTACTCCTCGACATCGCCGCGCTCACAAATCCAACTGCGCCGGATCGGAGCAAGTCCTCGCTGTAGATCGATGGTCTGTGCAGGATCGGTATAGGGGCCGCTGGTATCATAGACGTGAAATGATGGATTTGCGGCGGTATTCCCGGGTGTGAGGGCGATCTCGCGTGCGGGAACGTTGAGATCGGGGCGTGTGCCTTGAATATAGACCTTACGACTCTGTGGGAAGGGCTGATGCGATCCCTGTGTCATTGCTTCACCTCCATATTGGTGCCAATCAACGGACCGATACTGGGGGAGCAGGACAGGTGATCGAATAGACGTGAGCCAGAAGGGGAGCGCGTGGTCAGACATGAAAAAGACCATGCGCGAACCCGCAGCCGGACCCGTCATGGTCATCGCCTGTTGGTCGCATTTCCTACGCTCGTCATCCGCTTGTGCGCGGCTTACCGAGATCAGGTTCAAAGGGTTGTGAGGTCTTTGCCTCACATCTCAGCTTCTCGCTCCCCCAGCGTACCAAATGTAAAGAGATATGTACATATAGCTAATACTATAAATAGCATAGCACATGAGACAACTGAAATGCAAGGAAGATTCCAGGGAAACACAGGGCTTTCCAGTTCTCCGCTCAAAGGGGTGCAGGGGTCTCCCTGCCGGGGTCTGGGGTGTCCCCAGTTTCCTTCCCTCCTTCGCGCGCCGCCTGCGACGGCGCGCAAAAGAGAAGAAAAAAGGTTTTTGCGGGGACACCCCCCACCCCGGCAAAGGGCTGCCGCCCTCTGTACTCCTGCTAGATGGGAGAATTGGAAAGCCCTGCCAGGGGAAAACAAGGAAATGTGCGTGAGACGTTGCGACGTTTTTCATCTTCATACGAAGAAGTGTATGAAAGCAACTTCTAGAAGATATATTTAAAAATATGAGCAGAGGAAGAGCATGCCACAACTCGACGAAGGAGTAGCGCATAGAGGCATTGACATTACCCTTTATGACCGTTATGCGCCTCTCATCTTCACCTATCTCTATCGTAAGGTCTCCAGCCCACAGGATGCTGAAGATCTGCTCTTAGAGGTTTTTCTGGCGGCATATCAATATAAGCCATTACATGAATTTGATGATGAACGAAAAATTGCCTGGTTAAAGCGTGTAGCACGTAATAAAGTTATTGATAAATATCGTCATAATGCGCGCCTGACGATGTTACCATTGGAAGAGGCGGTAGAGATGCTGGATGAGGCTCTGACGCCTGAACAACATGTCTTGCGCCAGGAGTCCTATCAACAGCTCTATGTGGCGTTGAAACGGCTCTCAGCCACGCAACGGCAGATCATCCATTTGCGCTTTAGCTATCGCCTGCGTCTCAACGAAATTGCCGAGATGCTTGGCAAGCCAGAAAGTACTGTGCGCAATATACTCAGCCGTACATTGCGCTATTTACGTACAATCTACGAACAGCAATAGCAAGAGGAAGCATTATGCAACCATTCGACGATACAATACCCGAAGAGATGGATGCGAACAACACAGCCATGATCGCCTTTCTCAGCCACGTCTACGTTCGAGACGAGTCTGAAAGCGATACCGAAAGTAAGCTGGCGGATACCGAGCAGATACAGGCAGTGGTTCGCGTGCGTGAGCGTTTGCTTCAGCTTACACAAGAGCAGCAGTCGTCTATATCTGGAATGTATGGACCGACCGGCGGGGGAACTGGGAGCAGCTTTTCCCAGCCTCAGCAAGCGAAGAGTTGGCAGAAGCGCATAAAGGTGCTTGCATTGGTGGCTATGTTGGTTCTCCTCATTGCTAGCTCCTTCTTCATTACCGGCCTGGTGCAACAGCGTCAGCTAGCCCGAGGCAGCGATTTCCCGGTTACAATTGGTAGCTATATTGTGCCACCGAACAAGCATGGCAGCTTGATCGTGAACGAACTGGTACAGGCCGATCAGGTTTCAAGATTTTTGCAGCAAAAGCAGCAATTTACGCAAATCAATCAGAGTCAGATGGCAGACGGCTATCAGATCACGGTCGATAAGGCGTATATGGATGCCAACATCCTGCTGCTAGGCGTCTATGCCGTAATGCCCTATGGGAGATCTGCGAATAAAGACGGGCGGATGGATAGCTTCTTTCTTCTGGCTGACGGGGATCACACGCGCTTGACTGCGAATAGTGTCAAGTTGCCGCTCATAGGGGGGGCTGCTGGGACAGATACAAGCAATATACGACATGAGCAGCGAGGAATGCTGCTGGCATTTGATGCTGCGGGCATTCAAGGGAGTCCGTCACAGGTGGGGCTGAACTTGCAAATGGATATCCATTGTCAGGGCTGGCCCCCCAAGTACACCTGTCCACACACCCTGAGTTTCTCTCTTAAAGTGCCATTTCATGCAAACAAACAGGTAGCCACGCCGCAGCAGGCCGTTACTCAGAATGGGATGACCTTTACATTGGAACGCGTGGTCATCACTCAGGCTGAGGCGCGCTTCTATGTGGGTGGCTGGTCCGATGCAATGTTTCAGACCCCTCCCTGGAGTGAGCGCTCGAAGCTGGAGAGCTTTGATGATACATGGTATAACATCAAACTTGCGACCGCGAGCAAATCATATAGTCTCTGTACGCTGTTAACCCCTTATAACTGTCCGCAAGGTGCGCAGACTGGCCCGACGCTTCCTCGTCATAACGGAGTGCAGTTTGGTGGAGACGGAATTGGAGAAGGCAGCCCTGTGTATCTGAACAACGATCACACGAAGCCAGGCTTTTCGCTGCTGGAGCCATTCAACGCTCATGGGAAAATGAGCGTCACGATCACAAAATTGATTGAACATTTTGTCAAGGATAAAAAGAATAGCGATAGTTACATGGGAACTACCAACGGACCAGTTGTTGATAAAAAAGCCTCGCCCTGGGCCTTTGAATTTATCCTCCCCTGATGCCCGTTGTTCACAAAAACGCTGTATGCTTCCTGCCCTTGTAGAGGAAGCATACAGCGTTTCTCGATAGACGCGGGCATGTTATTTGTTGGTGGGAATCTGGATGAAGGGGTTGCCATTGGTCGAGAGCGGCAACTTGCCGTCCCACTTCTGGATCGCCAGGAATTGCAGGTACTCGGGGCTGAGGCTGCCCGAATCCTTCAGCTTCTTTTGTGCTTCTGCCTGACCCTGTGCCTGGATCAACGCGGTCTGTGCCTCCACTTCGGCCTTCTCTTTATTCTGTTCGGCTATGGTTTTCTGCTCGATAGCATCGTTGAATTCTTGTGAGAACGAGAAATTCACGATGTTGAAATCATCGACAATAATATTATACTTACCGAGTCGTTCCTTCAATTCGGCAAATGCAATCTGCTTGACCTCTTCGCGCTTGCCGATCAGATCGGATGCCGTAAATTTAGAGGTTGTCGATTTAAAAGCCTCCTGCACGGCTGGGGCGATAATGCGGTCGGTATACTCTTCGCCGATATTCTGATACACATCTACCGCCTTTTCACCTCGCAAGTGGAAGTTCAAGGCAATGGTTGATTTTACTTGCTGTAAATCTTTCGATGCGGCTAATGCATCGACTTGCTCTTTTTGCGTTCTCGTCTCCATCGAATAGACGCCTTCAACAAACGGCAATTTCAGCACAATACCAGGATTCACTACACGGTCAACCGCTCCAAATTTCGTCACGACACCCACATGTCCAGCATCAACAATTGTCCAGATCCCGATACCGGGGAGAAGCAAAATGAAGAGAATAATACCACCAATAAGAAATAGTACGGTTGATAATCTTCGTGGTCGTGAGAACCTGTTCATACGTTTGCATCCTTTCACATCTGTTCATCATGATGTTATTCATTTTTATAGCCCTATAGTATATATGTAGAATGAGTGGCATTGAAACGAGCAAGAGCGGCTATTTTCTCTACGATGGTTAGCACTGGCTATTCTACTTTCGCTCCAGTTTCTTTTAAAACGCCATCGCGGGCTTCTATTAGGAAGGACGTAAGGTCTCGGCAAAAATAAAAAATGCCCCTTCATATGTCGTAATCGCGCAACTACGACATATGGAGGGGTGATAAGATTGTTGATGCTAGTTTGCGGGCACCACGTCCTGCACGCTCCGGGTCAGGGTTTCCAGCAACACGCTGATCTGCTGACGTGTGGCATCGCTATGCAGTTGCTCAGCACTGACGTAGACGTGTTCGTCCAGCACCGCGGCATTCAACTCGCCCAGCAAGAGGCGCAACTGGGCATGCTCGTGGCCCCTGCCAACACCCATCAGGGCTGTTGGTTTCTCTGCCACACCCTCGGGCGCAATCTGCGTGAAAACATGCTTCAACGTCCGCGAAAGCAGTCCTTTATATTCTGGCGTGGCAATCAGGAGAGCATCGGCCTGCTGCAACCGCTCATTGATGGCCTCGATGCTCATATCCTCGATAGAGAGCAGATCAAGCTGAATCTGTTCTGGCAATAAACCCTGTACAAGCCGTAAAGCGGCCTTATTTGACGATTCCGTACGTGTGCTTCCAGTAAAACCGACGATAGTGATGATAGATGACATGAAAACTCCCGTTTTAATCTTCCTGTTTGGATCTGTTCTTTTGAAACTTGTTGATTAGCAATGAGCCGATGATACAAATTACACTTCAGACACAGTCCAACATCCTCCCGGGTCCGCTTCTTTGCAGGGGGTAGGTCTATGTTATGATGCTGAGTCGATCATCACCGTGCTGCCGTGATACATATTAGTACAACACGGTTATTTCAAACAGTGGCAAGAGCTGCTCAACAGGTGGGACTGATAATATTTTGTAGAAGGCAGGCTCTCATCGCCTACTCATGAATACCGCATAGATTATAGCACATGAGAGCGGAGATTACTGCACTGGCACAGATGAGTAGGATGAATTACCCGGTCATGCCTTTGAACGGTTATATAATTGGAGCATCCAGCAAGTGAAGGGGGAATGGCTCTGGGCACAGAGGATGGTGGGTCTACCCGTAGCGACAAGGGGAAGGGCGCTTGGGGACGCGGGGGCCTTGCGCTTGTCGCTGGTGGGTCGCGGCAACCGGGAAACCAACAAACGGTGTGGCGAGAGCGACAAGCGCAAGGCCCCCACTAAGACCCCCAACACCCCTTGTCGCTACGGATGGGGGAACCTTCTCTCTCCCCGGTCCATTTGCCGGATGCACCAATTATGAGCTTTTATGAACAAATTAAGGAATTAAAGGAACCAGGGAAACAATAACTACATGGACCAGACAATACATGTCCGCCCGGCCACAGCGGACGATTTGCCCTTTATCCGCTCTCTTGCAGAACGCTTTGCTCGCGTTGGCACACCGGCCTGGCGAGATGCACAGCAGATGTGGGAATTTCATCAACAGAGTGCCGAAGAGGTCGGCGACGCCATCGATACGCGCGACCTGGTACTCATCGCCGAAGACGTGCAGGGAAACCATCTCGGTTTCATCCATGTTACTCATGCCACCGATTTCTTCACGCAAGAGCCACAGGGCTACGTCGCGGATCTGGCTGTCAGCGCACAGGCGGAGGGCAAGGGCGTTGGGCGCGCGCTGATGGAGCAGGCCGAGGTGTGGGCGCGTACACAGGGCTATCGGCTGCTCGTTCTCGATGTCTTCGCCTTCAACATGCGCGCCCGTACTTTTTATACGCATCTTGGCTATGCCGAAGAAACCGTCAAGATGGTGAAGGAACTCTAGAGCCGTTTGGCGAACCAGTGATGGGCGTGGATCTCGTCGTTGAAGGCTTCTACCTCCTCATACCCGAATTGTCGATACAGCGAGATGGCTTCGGTCAGCGAACGATTCGTCTCCAGGCGTATAGTCTTCATCCCCGCTGCTCTTGCCGTCTCTTCCAACATAAGCAGCAAGCGCCGTCCCAGTCCAAGCCCCCGCGCTCGTGGCGCGACCCATATACGTTTGAGTTCACTGATCCCATTCTGGAGTAACTTGACTCCACCACAGCCAATCGGTTCCTCGCGTAGATAGGCGATAAACAACCGACCGTTCGGGGGCGTGAGTTCGTCGGGAGAGACCGCGAGAACCTGGTCGGGATCGAAGCCCATCTCAAAGCGCTGGCTCAGTTCGGTGAAATATTGCTCAATGCACCATCTGGCGTCCTGACTGCCTGCATCGGCCTCTGTGATCTGCACCATTGAAGCAATCAGCAGGCGCTCAACCTGTGCCATTGCGTCCACCAGCTTCACGCGCTGGCCCTCGCTGAGCGGCTCTAGCAGGGATTGGGCGAAATCATCGGACAGGCGTTCAAGTTCGGCTTGTTCTTGCTTTCCGGCTGCGGTAAGCTGCACCTGACGCACTCTACCGTCTCGCTCGTCCGCACTCACCACCACGAGACCTTGCTTCTCCAACGAACGCAACAGACGACTGACATAGGCAGAATCGAGGCCGAGCCGCCGCCTCAGTTCGCGCACACTCGCCCCCTCTTTTCTGATCTCCCACAGAAACCGCGCTTCACCAAGAGGATGCTCTCGACCCAGGAAATGATCGTTCAGAACACCGACGCGTTCCGTCATAGTTCGATTGAAGCTTCTCACCTGCTCAATCATTGATGTTTCCATGAAAAACTCCATCTTGCTGTCAACAACTGTTTATTCTCTGATTATAGTCAGAGATTTGCTTATTTGCAAGAGATTGCGGCATCAGGGCAGGAATCATATTGTCCTGCTGCATTTTTTGCGGATTGGCTCTTGTGGATAACTTCTCTTCCCCTCTATACTTTTGACAGGCTGTAGATGCCTGCTCTATTAAGAAATAGTGGAGGACAGATTATGTCATTGGCTGCAAACAAGCAATTGATTCAGCAGTATTACGGGGATATGTGGAACACCTGGGATTTTGCCGTAGCAGATGAGATTATTCACGAAACCATTGATTTTCGCGGCTCGATTGGCCTGACCGTCAAGGGGAGAGATGGTTTTAAGGGATATATGAGAACAATACAAACGGCCTTCCCCGACTTTCACAATACTATTGAGGAGATGATCGCGGAAGAGAAGAAGGTTGTGGCAGTGCTGACGTACAGCGGCACCCATCACGGCACCTTATTTGGCGTGCCTCCAACGGGAAAGCGCATTCAATATGCTGGCACCGCTGTTTTTCAGATTGAGGGAGATCAGGTCACGCGTGGCTGGGTGCTGGGCGATACGTTGGGGCTACTGCAACAGCTGGGAGCAATTGCCCCTTTGCCGTAAGCAGCGAGCCACAACGAAAGTGCGTCATGCCTGGCCGCGAACGCTTTCCAGCCAATGCTGAATGATCGCGCTATGTTCTGCATAATGTTCATAGGTATTGCCGACGATCAAAGGCCAGACCTGCCTGTCGCTGGTACTCCAGGGGAAGGTGCCGTTCAAGCTCTCCTCGCTCATCGATTGGATGGTTGCCAGTACCGATTGATACGAGGAGCGGAAATCAGCCAGTACATCAGCAAGGGGGCGATCTTTGTTTTGCTGATAGACCTGCTCGTTCTGCTCATCTTCAGTACCAGGCAACGACAGGAACTCTGGTTCCGACATGCTACCATCGATTACACCTCTGAGCCGGCTAAGCAGGTAGTTTTGCCAGACCGTGAGATGAGCGATATTGTCTTTGATAGACCACGTGCTGTTGACATTTGGTGTAGTCATCTGTTCCTTGCTCAAGGGAGCCAGCAGGTCTTCAAATTGTACATACCCTTGTTGCACTTTGTCTAGCAATTCCGCTTTGCTCGCTGTGATTGCCATGTTGCATCTCCTTCTCTCGTCTCTTCATTACTGTATCCACCAACATAGCGCCAGTGTATCATCCAAAGCGGTTAAAACGAGACCTGTTTTTGTGGATATTTAGTAGCTCAGGCTTTTCTGCTCCAGACCAACCAGATCGGCAGTAATTGACCAGAGTTGCTCGCCAATGGACTCATCATATGAGGTAGGCGATGAGCGTATCACTTTTTTGCGAAAATTGATGTACTTACCGTTGAGATTATCTACATCCGGTGAAGATGCCATATAGATCGAGCTGCGGGCCGCTCGCTCTATAGGCATCCATTTGAAGAAGGGCAGGATCAATCGTATTGCCAACGGTTGCGGTATAGATCGCGCCCCTTGATACGTTCCCAGTGGATCAACTGCATTGACCGTGACGCTGGTTCCTTGCAGGCGACGAGCCAGAGTATAGGTAAAGTGTAAATTCGCCAGCTTTGCCTGTCGATAAGCATATATCTGGTCGTAGCCTTTCTCTGCCTGCAAGTTCGCAAAATTGATATGCCCGGAGCGATGCATGATCGAATTGACGTTGAGTATTCGTGCTGGCGCGCTGCTCTTTAAGAGTGGCAGCAGCAGATGGGTGAGCAAGAAAATTGATGCATGATTTGTCGCAAAGGTTGCTTCCAACCCATCGGCAGTAATCTTATACTCTCTATTGGTGCCACCGGCATTATTGATAAGAACATGCAGTTGTGAGAAATGGTTGGTGATATAGTCTGCCAGGTGGCGCGCCCCGGCCAACGACGCAAGATCGGCCTGCACAAACGAAACCTTTGGATTGCCCGTCGCTTGCTTGATACTGGCAATGGCATTAGCGCCGCTCTCCTCATGGCGGCCAGTAATAATCACAGTGGCTCCGAGCGCGGCCAATGCTGTTGCCGTTGCGTGTCCGATTCCCCTGGTTCCTCCAGTCACTAGTACGGTCTTCTCCTGTATATTCCATCTCGAACTCATTTTTTTCTCCTTTAAAATGTCGTCTACACATCGGGTCGACATACCTTATGAGTTTTCACAAACGAACCTGATGATCACCCCTTTCGTAGTGGAGCGATTTATCACGCTGTGGCCCTTCCACGCAGGTAGGAAGCGGAACGAGCGCGATAATGATTTTTAACAACCGAGATCGGCAACGAGGGAGAATTCGTGTATGGTAGGGGCGATGGCTGGTCCTCGCCCGTGTTGCCCATCATACGCGTGTTGTGAAGCTGGGCGAGGACCAGCCATCGCCCCTACCATACACGGTGATTCCCGATTTTGGTTGTTAAAAATCATTATTACTTCCCTGAGTGGGTGTACAGGTGGTATACTAATCGACAGAGCAATCGATACTGAACTCTCTGTTCATTTTGCTCGTTGACTTGATAGTAACACAGATGAAAAAGTAAAAGCAAGTAAAAATAGTGATATACAAATTGTCGAACAGATTTCAAAAAATGTTCATTTTTGTAGAGATAAAGATAGAAAGTATACTTTTGAACAGATAGAGTAAGGTTGTTCATTTGTATAGAGAGGAGTAGCATGAACGTACAGCAAACGGTAGATCGACGGGTGCAGCGGACGCGCCGACTGCTTCATGAGGCGCTATTTCACCTGATTATCGTGGGTGACTACGAACATATTACCATTCAAGACATTACAGAACAGGCCAATCTCGGGCGAACTACTTTTTATTTACACTATAAAGATAAAGAGGAACTATTGCGAGAGAGCATCAGGGCGCTGCTGCATGATATGCAACTGGAAGTAGAGCCTGACGAGACGGAGCAATGTACCTTTCAGGTGTTGAGCAGCCGCATTTTTCAGCATGTCAAGCAGCGGCAACACCTATATAGAGCGATGTTGAAGGAGAGCGGGCCGACAAATAACCTGGGCGAGGTGATGAGAAACTATTTCATCGAACTATGCCAGCGCTTTTTACAGCAACAGCAAGGGCCGCTCAATTTAAGCTGTATTCCCGCGATAGAACATGAGATCTTCGTTGCCCACGCTGCGGGATCGTTGTTCGGCCTGATCTCCTGGTGGCTCAATCACGAGGTCTCGCCATCGTCCGAAGAAATGGGCACCATTTTTTTTCAGTTGATGACTGGAAAAGGTCGTTGAGGGAACAAAAGCAACACCAGGATGCGCGTCATGATTTTGCACCAGCGGGCGATCGCAAGGGTCGCGCCCAGCCATAGACGGGTCGTGCGGTCCACGTTCGCGTATGGTTGGGTGTGACCCTTGCGATCGCTGGTGTTGCTTATTCGACCGTAATTGTTTTTAACTCCTCATCTATTCGCGCCAGATCGATATGCCGTCCGGCCATGAAGGGCGAATTGACGATATCGCGCAGAGAGGAACTGCTCATCTGCTCCAGCATTGGCCCATCGATGCGCGAAAGTTCGGGGAAGACCTGGGAAAGCGCATCCACGACCTTGCTGTTCTTCAGCAGTTCGGCCAGCGGCGTGTTTGTCGTGTAGTGCAGGATGTAGTCGCGCGTGGGCGGGTAGTCGAAGCTCCACTGACCAGCTGCGATCTCGACCGTCACATGCCCGCCTTGCTGAGTCGCTTGCAAACCAGAGGCCGTTAGTGCCTGTCCGTTGACGTTGACTGAGGCGAGGTCTGCATCGGGCAAGGTCAATGTTGCGGTTGCGTTGAAGGGAATGCGGAACTGGAAGCTCAGCCGGCCATCATCCCCAATCGACCAGCTGCTTTCGTAGTGACCAGCCGCGCTATCGAAGTCGGCCTTTGCCCACTTGATCCTACCGTCCGGCTGCGGTGCCAGGCGTACATGGCGGAAGCCGGGCCGCTCCTCGACTGGATTGAGGCCGAGCATATCGCGGTACATCCATTCAACGATGGAACCGTAGGCATAGTGATTGAGCGAGTTCATACCTGTGTCGCTGATGCTACCGTCTGGTAAGATCGAATTCCAGCGCTCCCAGATCGTCGTTGCCCCCATCTTCACAGCGTAGAGCCAGCCCGGATAATCGTCGTTGAGCAACAGACGGTAAGCCAGATCGTTCGAGTCGTTGTTGGACAGCACGCGACACAGATAGGGGGTGCCAACGAAACCTGTTTTGAGATGGTTATTACTCGCGCGCAACCGCTCCCGCAATGCCTCGACCACGCGTTCGCGCTGTTGCTCCGGTGCCAGATCGAGGAACAACGTTAGTACCAGGGCCGTTTGTGTATTGATAGCAACCCGACCTCTGGGCGTGATAAACTCCTGCTGGATGGCCGTGCGCACTTCGCTGGCGAGTTGCTCATACTCGCGGGTCTCCTCTTCTTTGCCCAGCACGCGCGCCGCCTTAGCTACCAACGAAGCGGAATAATAATAATAAGCGGAGGCGATAAACTCGATGGCGGTGCCTCCAAAGCGGCTCAAGGGATTGTCGCCATCCAGCGCCAGCCAGTCGCCAAAGTGGAAACCGACTGTCCAGAGCCGTTGACCACCAGAGGAATCGTCGGCGGCTTTGATAAAGTTCACCCACGCCTTCATGCTCTCGAACTGCTGGGCTAAAATTGCTTTGTCGCCGTAGTGGAGGTAGACGTTCCAGGGAATGATCGCGGCTGCATCGCCCCAGGCTGCGGAACCGCCACCCCTCATGCCTACGCTCGGCACCACCATTGGCACCATTCCGTTGCGCGTTTGCTGCTCGCGATACATGTCGTAGAGGTATTTGCTAAAGAAGGCTGCTGCGTCCATATTGAAGCAAGCGGCCCCCGAAAAGACCTGTGCGTCTCCCGTCCAGCCCATGCGCTCGTCTCGCTGTGGACAATCTGTTGGCACATCGACGAAATTACCCTTTTGTCCCCAGAGTGCGTTGAGAATCAGGCGATTGACCAGGGGATGCGAGGTCTCGATCTGCCCGGTCTGCACCATATCAGAATAAATTACACAGCCTGTGAAGTCGTTTGTGTCGATTTCGCCAGGCCACCCGCTGATCTTGACATAGCGGAAGCCATAAAAAGTGAAATACGGCTGGACAAATGCTGACTCGCCGTTGGAGATATAGCGATACTCCTCTTTGGCCGAGCGCAGATTATCTCTGTAAAAATTCCCCTGCTGCAAGACCTCGCCGTATTGTAATAGAATCTCAGTGCCGCGCGGAGCATGGACCTTGAAGCTAAGCCAGCCAACCATATTCTGTCCCATGTCCAGCACCGTCTCGCCAGCTGGCGTGTGAATCAGTTCAACCGGTTTGAGTGTCTCCTTGATTACAACCGGCAGGCTGCGTCTGGCCTGCAACCGCTCGAAACCAATCTCTATAGGCTGCACAGCCATCCACTCGCTATCGTCGAAACCTACAGAGGACCAGCCAGCTTGCTCACAATTGGCATCGTACACTTCGCCATCATAAATACTGGACGAGAGGATCGGACCTGTAGCAGTTTTCCAGCTGGTATCGGAGCCAACGACGATACTCTGCCCATCAGCACACTCGATTACCAACTCACACAGCAGGGCAAATTGCTGGCCGTAGAGACCATGCTGCACGCCCTCGAAGCCGAAGCGCCCCTTGTACCAGCCGTTGCCCAGCATTGCGCCCAGCACGTTATTTCCCTGCTGCAATAGATCAGTCACATCAAAGGTCTGGTACTGAAGCCATTGATCATAGGCGTTGCAGTAGGGAGTTAAATATTCGTTTCCCACGCGGCGACCGTTGATTGCCAGTTCGTAGAGGCCGAGGCCAGAAATAGAGATCCGCGCCGAAACGACCGGGGCGGGCAGATTGAACGCCTTGCGCAAGAGAGGATGAATCTGCTGATCGATGGGGGTGATCCATTCTGCCTGCCAGGGCTGGTCGAGCTTTGCTGTCTCAAACCAGGCTGGCTCGCTGGTTGCGACCTCGCCATTGTCGGCCCAGACGGTCACGCGCCAGTAATAGCGAGTGCGTGGAGCCAGGGCAATGGGTAGTTCGTAGGCCAGGCTATCAATATCCTCTCGCTTACCACTGTCGAAAAGGATGCGTTCAAATCCCTCATCGGCGGCAACTTGCACCTGTGCAGCCGCCTGCGAACGAGCCTCGGTCCCCTCTGTCACCCATGAGGCGCGGGGAACATCGAGCTGAAAGCCCAACGGGTTGACGATACGATTGGTTTTCATGTGGATAATATGCATTGTCTCTCCTCTGAGATCTATCCAGTTTCCATCACACAGCATAGCAGCCCTTCCAGCCTCCTCCTTCTCTTGTATATTTTTTCCACTCTGATTGTCAAGAGGAGAAAACAGCAATATCCTCTATTTAAAGAGAAATAGAGAAAAACAGCATGCAGACAATGATCTGCCTATTCCAATCACTCATCTCTCTCGTCGTCCTTCCTTTTTAAACCGCTACTCATCACTGAGGTAAGCGATGACTTCCTCGACCATGATCGGAACCAGCCTGGAACCGACCTCGCTCTCCCAGATGATATATTGAAGGAATTCGTAGCTGTCTTCACATTGCCTCTGCTTCCAGAGGCGGTCCAACCTCTATGATCCCATAGCGCTCATTCACGCGCTGAAGCGCTGATTGATCGACAGGCTCAGTCCGGAAGAGTGCGCCAACTTCCTCAAAGTACTGACGCATCCCTCCTGCTGGTAACGCGAAGATAAGGAGTTGGCCATCTTGCGTGCCAATATTGCGGAAGCCGTGGGCGGTTCCACGAGGCACAAAGACCCACCCTCCCTCAGAGACTTTCGTGATGCGCTCGGCGACTCTGATCAGGAAGGTTCCTTTCACAATCCAGAAACACTCATCAAATCGAGCATGCATATGTTGTGGTGGTCCCATATCTGGTGGGACCACTTCAAACCAGGTCTCCACGACTCCGTTACTCGTTTCTCCTGTCGTCTTCCACTCCTGATACCACTGTGGCAAGAGGAATGTCTTCTCGCCCTGATCTATATCTTGAATGATTGGAACAGACATACTTTTTCTTCTCCTTTGCGAGATCGGTTTCATTCTTGCAACACACTTCTACGCGATCAGCACCACAGCTATTATAGCTTGACGTGGACGAGATATCCAAGACATAATGAGACATAGATTCATAGACACAAAGCTATCATTCCGCAACGAAAGATCCCAGATGGACCTGCTTCAATTACGCTATTTTCAAGTGGTGGCACGCCTTGAGCACATGACGAAGGCCGCCGAGGAACTGTTCATTGCACAGCCTTCCCTCTCCAAGACGATTCGTCGCCTGGAAAGAGAGATGGGCGTTCCCCTTTTTGAGCGACAAGGACGGGTGATTAGGCTCAATACGTTCGGCAAAACGTTCCTTGCACACGTTGAAACGATGTTTCGGGAATTGGAGGAAGGGCAGCGCAAAGTCCGAGATATGGCTGGACTGGAACATGGGGAGGTTTCTCTGAGCGCGACGACGGTGTTCTGGCTCCCAGACCTGTTACATCGTTTCCAGACGCGCTATCCTTCTGTGCGCTTTCACTTATCTCAATGCGAACTGGCCGAAATGGCGCATCGGCTTGAAACAGGAGTCTGTGATTTTTGCTTCGTGCCTGCTCCGCTGCCCTCGCGGGGCCTCCAATGGAAGCTGTTGCGAACCGAAGAAATTCTGCTAGTGGTTCCGCCAACACATCGGCTGGCTGGACAGGAAGGTGTCCCTCTGAGTGAAGTGGCTCGTGAAACCATCGTGATCGAAAGAGTCGGCACAGGCCTGCGCGACCAGATGGAGAGCTGTTGTCGGCAGGCAGGCTTCACTCTGCGTCCTTCCTATGAGATAGATGAACCGGCAGCGCTCTTTGCCTTCGTCCAGGCCCAGTTGGGAGTAGGGTTTACCACGGCCTTGATGAAGAAACGGGTTCACGAGTATGGCTTAACGACACTTCACCTCACTCCAGCATGTCAGCGGGCCTATGGTGCCGCCTGGCACCAGGAGCATTATCTCTCTCAGGCTGCACGCGCCTTTCACCACTTTCTCATGGAGGAGGAGGCCCAGAGAGAATAAATTGTAATAAATGAACCCGGTGATCTCGCTAGACTACGACGGATAGGATTGTCCCTTGACACGGTGGTATTTACCATGATATTATTCATAGTGAAAATACCACCGTAAATACCATCATGCCATAAAAAGGGGGACAGTTGTATGCCATCCAGTAAGGATCGTCAACGTATCGAAGTTCCAATCCATTTCTATGATCAACTGGCGCGGATCGCTGAAACGGAGGATCGCACCATCACTAGCGTCCTCAATCAACTGCTATTTCAGGCGTTACAGAGCTATCAGCCGACATGGATACCCGCTAAACACCTCAACCGCTTCAATGAGCATGCTCAACATGTCCTCTCCCTCGCCCGCGAAGAGGCACTGTCCTTCAATCACCAGTATATTGGGACCGAGCATCTGTTGTTAGGTTTGTTGCGCGAACAGGAAGGTCTTGCGGCTCTGGCTCTGGAAAAATTGGGTGTCGAACTTGACCCCGTTCGTGCTGCTGTTGAAAAGAAAATTGGGCATGGAGGTCAGTCTGTCCAGGAGGAAATAGACTACGTGCCCCGTGTGCGCAAGGTACTCTCACTGGCGCTGGACGAAGCGGAGCGGCGGGGAAGTGCCTATGTTCGCACTGAGCATATCCTGCTGGGCATTGTGCGTGATGGCGGAGGTGTCGCAGCAGATATTCTCGATACCTTTGGGGTTTTAGGGAAGGTTCGCGCCCAGATTTTAGAGCTTCTCGGTTAACCCTTCACCGGTTGGAATAATTAAGGAGGAACGCATGACAGAATCCAGTAATGTCTGGACAGGGAAAGCCAGCAGCTACGATCAGGTGCGTCCGACACCACCATCGGCTTTGCTTGATCTACTGACGCAGTTGATTCATACACCGCATCCAGCTCTGGTGGTGGATTTAGGGAGCGGGACCGGATTGTCAACCGCGATCTGGGGAGAGCGGGTCGAGCAGGTGATTGGGATCGAACCCAATGCAGACATGCGCAAAGAAGCGGTCCACAAACTTGAGGGTCATCCCTACGCGGCGCATATCGAGTATCGAGAGGGAGCTGCTCATCAGACGGGCCTATCTGATGGGTCCGCAGATATCGTCACCGCCGCTCAATCGTTCCACTGGATGGAACCGACCGCGACCCTGGCCGAGATTGCTCGAATTCTCCGGCCCGGAGGACTCTTTGCGGCTTATGATTATGATTGGCCCCCTGCAATCCATTGGGAGCTTGATCTGCTCGTTCAGGAGATGGGTAGACGCCTGGTGGAACTTGTCCGGGAGCGTGGGATGCCGCAGAACCTCAAGCTGTGGCCTAAAGACAAGCATCTCGACTATATGCGCGAGAGCGGTCATTTCCGCTTCACCAATGAGGTGTTTCTGCATCATATCGAGCAAGGAGACGCCGCACGTTTTTTTGAGATGGCGCGGAGCACTGCATTCAGTGGCCAGTTCACAGATCAGGAGCTTGGCCTTGATCGCCTCAATAGTGTTGTACTCCAATCGCTTGGATCTGAACCCGTTCCCTGGTATGTGAGTTACCGAGTTCGTATCGCCGTCAAATGATGCAGAGATGTAAAAGCCTGTCATACATATGAAGTATGACAGGCTTTTTGCTCTTAGTTTCTTAAATATGTCTTATTGCGCTATCTGCCGACGCTATGTTGACGACAAAGACACCGAAGCGAAATGAATTTGCCGCCATGTACCCTTGACAAGTATACCCGCTGATATGTATATTTATTTGTACATACCAGTAGGTACAATTTTTGAGGAGACAGAAAGGAGCTACACGAGATGGCAAATACACGAGAGCAGTTGGTGGCGGCAACCAAAGAGCTGTTGTGGGAGCGCGGCTATGAAGCGACCAGTCCGCGTGCAATTCTGGAAAAAAGCGGTGCGGGACAGGGCAGCTTTTATCATCATTTTAGCAGCAAAGCGGCGCTGGCGGCGGCGGCTCTGCAAGAGGCGGCTGATGATATGCGTTGCAACCTTGAGCCGATCCTGCATAGCAACGCACCTGCACTTCAGCGTATTCGCGATTATCTCACGATGCCACGCGAAGAGTTGCGTGGCTGTCGCATCGGTCGAATGACACATGAGCCGATTATCAGGCAAGATGAGACTCTACGCGACCCCATCGTGGCATATTTCAGCTATGCCGAACAGGAACTTGCAACTGTGCTTGCAGAGGCTCAGCGTGAGGGAGCGCTGAGCGAAAATATCAACGTTGACGACCTCGCTGCGACGCTGCTAGCAACCGTGCAGGGCGGCTATGTGCTTGCACGTGGCTTTCAAGATCCAGAGCGCATGCATCAGGCGATTCGTGGTGCTCTGACCTTGATTGACAGTATCGAACAGAAGAAAGAGGTATAAAGCGTGTTTTCTCCTTCCCTGCGCCTCTCTGAGGGGCGTATTCGCTCTATTGGCCTGATCGCTCTCAGTTGTGGTTTTTTCATGGTATTGTTAGACTCAACTGTTCTCAATGTTGCGCTCCCCTCCATCGAACATACTTTTGGTGGCTCGCTGGAGAGCCTGCAATGGACCGTCAACAGCTATACCCTGCTCTTTGCCAGCCTGCTCCTGACCGGGGGAGCGCTGGCAGACAGCTATGGATCGCGGCGCATCTTCTGTCTGGGCCTACTGATCTTCAGTGTCGCCTCTTTGTTATGTAGCTTTGCCACCAGCATTTCTCTGCTAATCGGCGCGCGCGTCCTCCAGGGCATCGGTGCGGCCATCCTGGTTCCAGCGTCGCTCTCATTGATTACGCATCTCTTTAGCGATGCAAAGGAACGAGCGAAAGCAGTCTCGATCTGGGCCGGGATTGCTTCTCTGGCCGTTGCAAGTGGCCCCTTGATCGGTGGCATCCTGGTTGATACGTTTGGTTGGCGCAGTGTTTTCCTTGTCAATGTCCCGTTCGGAGGTGCAGCCGTCCTGTTGACGTATCTTAGCATTCCCCCAACGCCCGTGCAAAAACGCGGCCTCGATCTGCCTGGACAGATTCTCGCCATTATAAGCTGCTGCGCCCTCACCTATGGCCTGATCGAATGGGGTCACGTCGCACCAGCGCTCATTGCAGCCTCGTTTGGCGTCGCTCTGATCGCCGGGGGCGCGTTTATCATGGTCGAGGCTAGGAGTTCGCAGCCCATGATGCCGCTGAGCCTGCTGCGCTCCTGGGACACCTCGGCAACGCTACTGATCGGGCTGCTCTATCAGTTCAGCTTTTACGGTCTGCTCTTCGTCTTTGCGCTCTTCTTTCAAAACACCTATCATTTCAATGCCATCACAACTGGGCTGGCCTTCCTGCCACAAACTGCGGTTGGCTCGTTCCTGCTGCTGTTCGTCACGGGGCGTCTCATGCGTCGGATGCGTTCATCGACCATGATCGTTTTGAGCATGATTCTCGCCTCTGCCGGTATGCTTGTCATCCTGCTAGGCGTCCATACAACATTTCCCGTCGTGATGAGTGGTGAAGCCCTGATCGGCGTGTGCGTTGGCTTTATTGTGTCGCCGATGACCGCTCTGGTGCTGGTTAACACGCCCAAAGAACAGTCGGGAATTGCTTCGGCACTGCTGAACGCCGCTCGCCAGATCGGTGGCGTTCTCGGCGTTGCCCTGCTTGGGGCCGCGCTTGGCAATAGCGCCACAGTCGCCGGAATGCAGTCTGCACTTCTCATTATGGGGGGGGCCTGCATGATCGGCCTGCTGTTGAGCATCAGTCTGGCGAGGCGAGAAAATGCCAGGGTCGCAACCGTCCCGGCGCGGATGGAGAGAGAATTGCAGCCGATCAATATAGATTGAACTCAACAAAAGTGGTCATCCTTCATCGTTGGTGCATCCAGAAAATCCTCTGAGGTGTGACCGAATATGGCAGGGGCGATGGCGAGGACAAGCCATCGCCCCTGCCATTTCGGCAGGGAAAAGCCATCAGCCTGGATCTGCCAACCTTTAATCAAGTGAATGCGCAGAGGTTGTATATGCTGACCGAAGCAATGGTCAGGGAACAGGGCGAGGATAGCCAGCTCTCGCCCCACCGTGTATAGTTTTGCGTATTGAGGATCAGGCGTTGTCAGGCAGTTCGATGGTTCCTTCGCCGATAAAGCAGCACTGCCCGCTGATATATACGCCATTGATGCGCCCGTCTTCCTGCTCGATTCTCACACGTACGATGCTTGGACGGCCCATCTCGAAGCCCTGCTCGCTGATAAACTCGACTCCTGGTTGGATGAGTTGCTGGCTCAGCAGATAGCTGCCCAGAGGACCGTGTGCCGCTCCGGTGGCCGGATCTTCCACAATGCCCATCGCCGGAGCGAACATCCGACAGTGAACCGTCGAATCTGCGTGTTCGGTCTCTTGAGTGAAGACAAAGACCTGGTTGGCCTCCATTGGCTGCAATGTCTGCTCCCACACATCCTGTCGCAAACGAGCCTTGCGGATGGCCTCCAGGCTGTTGACCGGCACAAACAGGAAGGGAACGCCGCACGAAACGGCCTGTATGGGCAATGTTGGATGCAGATCAGCCTCTTCTATTGAAAGTAGGCGAGCAATAGTCGCGCGGTCGGTGAAGTATGGGCCAAAAGTAGGTAATGGCTGCTGCATCTGGATAGAGTTTGCCGCTCCATCTTTTATCGAGAGGCGCATCGGGATTGGGCCGACTTTTTCCTCAAGTACAATGGCGGTCTCTGGCTCCGTCAGCTGGATCAGCCCTTTGCGTGCAAGGATATAGGCGGTTCCTATCGAGGGATGGCCTGCCATCGGCAATTCGCGACCCGGCGTGAAGATGCGCACGCGATAGGTATGCTCTGGCTGCTCCGGGGGCAGCACGAAGGTTGTTTCGGAGAGATTAAACTCGCGTGCCAATGCCTGCATCGTCTCCGTCGTCAATCCTTCAGCGTTCAGGCAGACCGCAAGCTGATTGCCACCAAAGGGGTGTTGCGTAAAGACATCTGTGAGGCAATACTGTATTGTTTTCATAAGCTCCTCCATAAGATATATATCCCCATTATACCCACTTTCGAGGATGTGATCTTTTTAAGAAGACGCCTCAATCAGTGCTGCAACCTCGCTATATAGCTCCTCAGTTCGCGCCAGGGATACCTGAAGTTGCTCGGAGGTGGTGCCGGTTGCTCCCAACAACTGATAAATGCGCTCAAGAAAATGCTCTGGCTGCACCGCAAAAGCGCTGAGATCAGTTGCCAGCCTTTTCTCGCTGAGATAATAGGTCTCGTTGAGGGCGTAGAGTACCTGGACGAGGGCGTGGATCGCTCGTGCCAGGCCGCCGGTGACAAGATAGACCTCTCCACGTGCTGCCGCTTTACTTGTATTATCGAGCGTGAACCGTGCGCTCCACAGAAAGCTCTTCGTGATTGCTTGCTTGAGACGAGGTGAATAGTGTGCCACTTTTGCTTTGAGCTGGTCGATGATGTGGTCTGGATCGTAGATAGGGCGGCAGATGGCGGTCTCAGTGCAATACATAAAGCTGTGAAAGCCGTAAGCGGGTTGTTGCCAGTAATCGGAGCGAATGTGGCCGTCGTTGGCCTCATCGAGCGTTGAGGAAACGAAATCGATGTTGCGGTAGAGAAAATCGACACGTTGCCCCTCTATCGTGAGCCATGCGCCACCGTTGACCCAGGTTCCCCAGCCACCCAGATCGGTCACAACGGGATCGGGCGCATCGTTCAGTGTGGAGGCGATCGCGCGAAGATGGGCGATGTCCAGCGGTTGGCTCACATAATAATAGAGGCCGATGTCGAGATCGGAATCGGGCCGCTGGGAGCCGCTGGCATACGATCCTCCCAGGACAATCGCTTTCAGACCCTGTACCGGTTCTAGTTGATGCATAATACGTTGCAGCAATAGCTCATGTTGCATATATTCTTTCTTCTCTCTCTTCATAGTAAATGGAGATTGCGGGCCACCTCGCAGGCGCGTTCATGGCTGGTCACATCAAGTTTGCGGTAGATGCACTTCTGATGATTTTTTACAGTATTCATAGAGACGGCCAGTTCATCCGCAATCTCCTGGCGAGTGTGTCCATCTACCAGCAGGCGCAATATGCGTAGCTCCTGCTGACTCAATGGGTCATCTAAAAGCGCTGGTTGCGGTGCGACATGTTCTTTCGCGAGGCTAGAGGAGCCTGCAACCCGTGCGGTCTCTCCTAGTGCGTCGGAACTGATGCTACGCCACTCATGATCTTCTTCTGACAAACTGGTCAGCGCCATGCTTGCAAAGGTTGCAGCCTCCGGCAATCGTTCCTGCCCAACCGCCAGCAGCGCCCGAAAAGCGGCCAATCTGCCCAACCAGGTGCTCGCATTTTCCTGTGTCCAGGTCTGTTCGGCACACTGCAAACGCTCCTCAATGAGAGGCGTGATGGCGGGGGGATAACGATCAACTGCGAAGGCGTGGACAATTGCAGAGATCAGGGCAAGCACCGGCTGCTCACGAAACACCTGTTCCGGCATCTGCTCCAACAAGTCGCGCATAGCGAATATTTCGTGCATGTCAGGCTGAAAAGGGGCACTCATCAGATTACCGATCAGGGAAGCTGCTCGTGTGTAATCGGCCCCGGCCAGCGCAGATTTTACTGCTTCTGTTAGCATATTGTGCTGCTCATACCATGTGCTGGCTAGTTGGAAACAGTCGTGCAGTGCCTCCTCTCCCAGCCGGTGACGAGCCTCGTGTTGCATGGCCTCTGCAAAGAGCGCGTGATAGCGATACCATCGCTCGGAGGAGTGATCGAGCGGCACCAGGAACAGCCCGGAGCGCTCCACCGTTTCGAGCCACTGCTCACTATCGGTGCGCCCGGTCACGGCATCGCAGAGGGAGCCAGTCAGGGAAGCAAGCAGGTTAGTTTGCAGGAGAAAGCGCTGCATCGGCTCTGGTTGAGCGTTCAACACTTTGCCAACGAAATATTCCAGCAGATGACGATGATCGCCTGAAAAACTCTTCAGTACAGGTTCGATCTCCTGTTCCGTCATATGCCCTTGTAGGGTCAGCGCAAGCAGCCTCAAGCCAACGCCCCAGCCTTCGATCCGCTCCAGCAGCCTTTCCATCTCCTCGCTAGAGAGTGTAAAGGGGATAAGTTGTTGCAGGAAGCTAACGATCTCATCTTCGGAGAAACGCAGATCGTTAGCTTGCACTTCGATGAGCTGTTCTTCCGCACGCCAGCGAGCAAGCGGCAACGGGGGGTCGCTGCGGGTCATCAACACTACGTGCAAAGAAGATGGTAATTGTTCAATAAACGAGGCCAGCGTTTCGTGAATGTGGGTCGTCGTGATGGTGTGGTAGTCTTCCAGCACCAGCACCTCCTGGCCTGGCAAGAGGCCCAGCTCGTTGAGCAGCATGGTCAGTGCGCCATCCAGTGAAGATTGCCGCAAAGAGGGACGCCACCAGTCTTGCGCCGTATGCAGGAGGGCCAGCGCGTCGGTTCCCAGATCGGCGCGAAAGACCTGACAGGCGGTGATGACAGAGCGCCAGAAGTGGATCGCATCATTATCGCTGCTATCCAGCGAGACCCATGCGACCGGGAAAGGAGGTAGAAGGGAACCGTCCGGGGAGATTTGATGGCGGGCGATCCACTGGCTGACCAGCGTTGTTTTGCCGAAGCCAGCCGGGACCGACAGCACGGTCAGCTTGCGCTCAAGCCCTTCATCCAGGCGAGCAAGCAGGCGTTGACGCATGATGAGTGATCCGGGCAGGCGTGGGGGACGCAGTTTGGGAGCAAGCAGAGAGACCTGCTGCTCCGTTGCTGCGGTGGGGGCAGGTTCTCCTTGCCAGATGCTCCGTAGACGCCCGGCAATCATTCTCCGACGCCGTGCTGTTTCTCGCGACCTCATGCGGTGAGTATAGTACGCAGAGGCTTATGTTGGCAAGTTTTCCTGCAAGCCCTCACCAGCGATTCCAATGCACGACGGTTTCCAACGGCTTGCGAGCGGCAGGCTTGAATTGCGTTCCACCTGTCGTATAGGCAACAGGAATCAGCCCGGCTTGAGTGATCCGCTCGTAAGGAATGCCCAGCACCTCGGCAGCTTCCCGCTCATAAGCGAGATGGATGGAGGTCAGGACCGTTCCCAGGCCACGAGATCGCGCCGCCAGCATAAAGCTCCATGCCGCCGGGAGAATGCCTCCCCAGAAGGCGGCCTCCTCTAGACCCGTCAGATCGGTGGTGCGGCCCTCGATACAGGGGATGACATGCACGGGCACCTCATGCAGATGCTCAGTCAGATAGCGTGCGGGAGCAAACGTGCGAACCAACTGTTCCGCTTCTCTCTCGTCGGCTGCGCTGGAGATCATCTGTTTCAGAATATCCTCCTGACCGCCAGGACCGTACGCCTTTTTGCGATAGAGAGCCGCCAGAGCTGCGCGCTGATCGGGATCGGTCACAACGAGAAAGTGCCAGCCTTGACTGGAACCCGGTGTGGGAGCCTGAAGCGCCAGTTCCAGGCACTCCCGCAGCACCTCCGGTTCCACTAGACGCGTAAGGTCTAGACGCTTGCGCACTGCACGTGTGGTGCTTAACAGTTCGTCAGTGGTAAGATTCAACGTGGGCATGTTCTTCTCCTTCAATGATTACTTGCTTGCTGGCGGTGGAAATGGGATAGCGCGTTCCGGTTCGATAAAGACGACAACCCGCTCTTCTCCTGGCAACAGATCAGCGGTGGCGTCGCGTCCGAAGTATTTTTGTGACAATAGATTGGTAAAACGATACTCAACATCTTCCTCGATGCGCGCCCGACCTCGGACCTCAAGTGAGCGGAATGAATTGGCAGGATCGGTGATCGAGATGGCAATGCGTGGTTCTCGCTCAAGATTGCGGCGCTTCTGGCGTATCCTGTTCATAGTGAAAAAGATGGAGGTGCCATCCCAGCCAAGCAGGGTCGCACTGACCTGCGGCTCCCCCTTTGGTCCGATGGTGGCAACATTCATTAACGCTTTCGATTGCAGAATATCAAGAAATTCTTCTGGAATAACCGGCATTGATTTCTACTCTTTCTCTCTATCCAGCCTCACGTTGTAGAGACCGAAGACCGAACGCATGTTCATTGCTGTTGACAACAGTGTACAGCGAGGCATGCAGTCTGTCATACCTCGAAAGAAGTATTGGTGAGGAGTAATTTGACCAATTTGAATTTAGAGCAGGAGCATCTGGAGTTCACGTGCGCGGGCAACGGCCTGTGTGCGGTTGGAGACGGCGAGCTTGGCAAGGATATGCTTGACGTGGAGCTTGACCGTATGCAGGCTGATAATCAGTTGATCCGCAATCTGCTGGTTGGAAAGACCTTCGGCCAGCATATGCAGCACCTCTTGTTCACGTACACTTAATGGGTCAAGTAATGATGTGTGTGATGTATTAGGAGCATTCCCAGCAACAATAGGAGCATCGATATTGTTAGCAAGAGCCGCATATCTGGCAGCATATGCACGGCCCTCCTCGCTCATGTCGTGTTGTTGATACCATGCGCTGGCCCGACGATATAGCTCCGGGAGCGTCTCTGGCTCTGCGGTGCGTAAATAGATCCGCATAACCTCAGCAAATAAAGGGTGATAGCGATACCATAGCCCGACATCATCGACCGCTTGTAGCAACAGATTCGAGCGCGATAGATCGGGCAACCGGGGGCTATCGGATCGTCCTGTAACAGCCTGACAGAGCGAGTCGGTCAGCCGCTCTAGAATGCTGGTGTGGACAAGAAAGCTGCGGATATGAGCGGGCTGCTGTGCCAGGATCTCTTCGGTCACATATTCGACAAAAAAACAATGGACGCCAGGGGTGGTCTGATGCAAGGTGGCCGATGCTTTATGGTTGTGCTGCCCCAGTGCCAGCAATTGCGCCCCGACGATCCAGCCCTGAGTTCGCTGCTCGATTGCCTGCTGTTCTTCACGAGAAAGATTGAGCGCAAGCTCGCGAAAGAACTCCTGTAATTCGCTTGAGGAGAAGCGCAACGCGTCGGTCTCAAGTTGCCTGAGCTGGCTATGGGAGCGCAAACGAGGTAACGATAACGGAGGATCACTGCGCGTTCCGATCATGAGATGCAGTTGTGAGGGCGCGTGATCGATGACAAACTGAAGCTCGGCGTGGATAGAGGCGTTGGTGATGCAATGATAATCATCGAGAATCAAGACAGCATCGCCTGTCAGCACGCGGGCAATATTGGCAAGCAGGCGCGTTAACACGTCTTCCCAGGAGGTGCCAGGCGCGACCGGTTCTGTGAGACGAGCATCCAGGCGCATGAGAGCGGTGACAAGATAACTCAGGAAGCGCGACGGGTCACTATCAGCGGCCTCTAACGAGAGCCAGGCAACCGGGAGCGTACACGCTCTTGCCCATGCCGCCAGTAGCGTTGTTTTGCCCGATCCCGCCGGAGCTGAGACCAGCGTGAGCCGCGTTTGTACATGGTGGTCGAGCGCCGTAAGCAGGCGGGTTCGTGCGACGTGGTGAGCAGGTAGAGATGGGATCTGAAACTTGGAAGGAAGCAACAGGCATCGTGGCTCCTCCGTTGATGGCTGCTCTATCTTTGCAGGTGATGATGGTTGTGCGCTCTGGCCCATGAGTTGCTGTGCCGCCTGCTGTAAACGTTCGAGCGTCAGGCTGGAAGAGGCTCCCAGGTAAGAGCGGTAGAGTTGTCCATGCCTCCGACGATAGGCATACCAGTACCAGCCGCCGCGCTGATTGGTGGGACGAGCCTTGTGTGCCGTAAACGTTCCCTCGTTACTTTTGAAAGAGAAGGAGTGCGCCCGCTCTAACCAGCCATACCAGGCCGGAGAGTTAACCGCGATCTCCTGCGCCTCCTCCTGAGAAATAAGCATCGTGCCTGAGACGATGGCTTTGGCAACTGCACGTTTCATAGCGCTTCCTTTTAACAGTTCTAGAACGGGAACAGGATATAATCCCATGCCAGTTCTAGAACACAGTATACCTCCGCGCTATGCAAAGCTCAAGTTACTACCACGTTACGGGCAGGCTGCGAACACCAGTCACAAAGCTGCTCTCGTGCGGCTCAAGCTCGATATTGGGGACGCGTTTGAGTGTGGGGAAGCGTTCCAGCAAGGCTTGCAGGACAATTTTCCCTTCCAATCGTGCCAGAGGTGCGCCGATACAGAAGTGAATGCCATGCCCGAAGGCTTGATGGCGGTTCGGTTCGCGCCGGATATCGAAGTGCTCCGGGTCGGGAAATTGCCGTTCGTCGTGATTGGCGGAAAGCAACCAGACGTTGACCAGTTGCCGCGCCGGGATAGTCACTCCATGCAGCGTTATATCGCTCGCCGTCACACGCGCCGTCAATGTGAAGGGCGAACGAAAGCGCAAAACCTCCTCGATTGCTGAGGGCAGCAGGGACATATCAGCCCGAAGGGTCGCTATCGCCTCTGGATGATCGGTCAGGCAGAGGAGCGCATTACCGATCAAAATGGTCGTGGTAATATTGCCAGCGAGCAGCAAGAGCGAGGCAAAGCCCACGATCTCATCGTCATCCAACATTTGTCCCTCGATTTGCGCTGTGGTGAGGCGGCTGATCAGATCTTCTCGGGGCTGCTGACGACGATCATGTACATAGTTTTGCAGGTATTCATGCATTTCACGCATGGTCGGTATCATGGATGCGATCATCTTTTCGTCGGTCGGGTCTATGCTGCTTGCAGAGGCGATCAGCGTATTGGACCAGCGCTTGAAGCGTTCGCGATCCTCGGACGGCACGCCGAGCAGCTCGGCAATAACGATGATCGGAAGGGGAGCAGCTATATCGCGAATGATATCCATCTCGCTTCTGACCGTAACAGCATCGAGTAACTGGTTGGTGAGAGCTGTGATGCGCGGGGCCATCTGCTCAACCACTCTGGGAGTGAACGCCTGGCTAATTAGACTGCGAAACTGGCGATGGCGCGGCGGGTCCATTTGCGTGATATCGCCCTTGCTCATAAAGTTGATCTCGGGCTGTTGTGGAACTATGCTATTTGTATCTGATGAGAAGATGGCCGGATGAGAGAGCGCGTAGACGACATCCTCATAACGATAGAGATTCCAGAGGTGCGTTTGCTCGTCATAGTGGACTGGCTCCGTCTCGCGTATCAAGCGGAGCTGGTCCAGCAGCGCATCCCAGCGCGCTTGTATCGATGCTTGTGACATATTCAATTCCTTTCCTATATAATGAGTTTTTACGAACCCAGTGTCATTCGTAGTTTCCCGATAAATCGGGAGGGTGCCACCAGCCTGGGAGGAAGTGGTGCCCCTCCCGATTTATCGGGAAACTACGAATGACATTTCCGAACTTAGATTTCGGTTTGTGCAAGCATTCTCAGCTCATGATGCTCACAGAGTTGTTCATACAATTGAATGACGGCCGGGGCAACCTGTTGCAGTAGTTCCGGCGAGGGATCAGCCTCCGGCTCGAAGGCCAGATGGACCATGTGGGCTAAGGCACTGGCTTTTGTCTGAAGCGGCAGTTGCTCTTCAGTGGGAAGAAACGAATCGATCAGGAAAAAGCCTATCGTCGCTGCACTGAACGCATAGAGTTGTTCTACCAGATTCTCTCCTGTGCGAATGAGCTTATGCTGGCGCAGCAAGGAAAAATATTCCTTCATCATTAGCGTCTCGCGAGCCTGGATGGGGCTGTTCGCATCACTTTGGGCCAGCTTGCCCAGTAATTCAATGTCGCGCGTGAGCAGCGCTTTTATCAGTGGATAGTCTTCTAAGATCAAAAGATAGGTACACATCAGGCGATGGAGCAAGATCTCAGCGGGATCGGCACGCATGCGCTTCAACACATCGCGCAAAATGCTCACGGTCTCGCGCAGCAGTAGCGTCTCGAAAAGCGCATCGCGCGTCTTCCAGTGCAGATACACAGTTCCCTTGCCAACACCCGCATGTTTTGCAATCTCATCAATGGTGACGCGCTTATAGCCCCAACGCAACAACAAATCAGCCGCAACATCCAGAATGCGCCGTGCGCGCTCACGCTGCTTCATTTGCTCTGTAAGCCCGCGTGTTTGCCCTATCTCTTCGTCCATTGCCTTCCTTTCTACTGACCAACTTTCTTTTGACCAGATTTGAAATCTGGTCAAAAAGTCTACAGTGGTAAGTATAGTCAGAGCAAAGGGAAAAGTCAAGGTTTTTCCCTACAAAAGAAATAGCCTATTGCGGTATAGTGGTCTAGATGTCTTGACTTCTACTCCATTTCAGTGTACTCTCATGAAAAGGGCATATTTTTAGGGATGAAGGACAAACTCTATTTTGTCGTAAAGCTGAAAGGAGATCAGCATGTCCTATTTTTCCTTTAAAGCATCGAAGATTGTTGTTATCCTCGTCACCCCCCGGCTTGCTTTCCCGTCGATACTGAGCCTTTTGTCACCATAAATATCTGTATGGCTCATATTCATTGACCTGAAGACGGCTCGTGTGAGCCATCCCCTCTCCTCGTTCGTTCTGTCGGGCTTCTTGTGGGGAAGAAGCCCGATGGGACGACTTTTCCACCAGTTCATCACCAACTTCATCTTTCCTTGCTTGACAATACGCTTGATTTGTAACTATAATAGTTACGTATTATTTGTAACTGATGTGGTTACAAATAGAAAGGACCAGGTGACAATGGCTCGCAATAGCCAGTTCGCGATTGCGCTACATATATTGACGCTGCTGGCCCAGGCAGACAGGGAGGCGCTGACTTCAGAATATATGGCTGGCAGCGTCAACACCAATCCCGTGTTTATTCGCCGGGTGCTTGGCAAGTTGGCGCGCGCGGGGTTGGCAACTTCACACTCCGGGGTAGGTGGCGGCTGGCAATTGTTGCGCTCACCCGATTGCATCACGCTGCTTGACGCCTATTGCGCGGTGGAGGATGATCGCTTGCTGTCGCTGCATCACAGCCTCCCCAATGCACAGTGCCCGGTTGGTCGCAATATTCAACGCTCTCTGCTCCAGTACTTCGACGAGGCGGAACTGGCTTTTGCGCGCACTCTGGCGCAACATACGGTGGCGCAACTGCTACAAGAGATCATTCAGGATACGTCGGCCTGAGCAGTTCTGAAAGAAGGCTTTTTTATGGATTCTCAAACACAAACCAACCAGCAAACGGCGCGCCTCCATTCTGGGACTTATATCGGGTCTGCCGCGCTGACGATTGCCGATTTACAGCGCTCCATTGAGTTTTATACCCGAGTTATTGGTTTTACCGTCCTCATGCAAACAGAACAAACGGCGGTTCTCGGCACGCTCGCTAATGGGGAGCAGAAGCCGCTCCTGACGCTGGTTCTGCAATCCACTGCCAAACCGCAACCTGCTCGTAGCACTGGTCTCTATCATATAGCTGTACTCCTGCCGAGTCGGGCTGATTTGAGTCTCTTTGTCCTGCGTCTGGCAACAAGTGGCTATCCACTCAGCGGGGTTGCCGATCATCTCGTCAGTGAGGCGCTGTACCTCTCCGACCCGGACGGCAACGGGCTGGAGGTCTATCGGGATCGTCCGCGCGAGACGTGGCAATGGCACAATGGTCTGGTTCAGATGGCGACTGATCCGCTGGATGTCGAGGCGCTATTGACTGAGGGGCAGGAGCTTGCGGCAGGCGAGAATTGGCATAAGGCACCCGCCGGAACCACCATCGGACATATGCACCTGCGCGTCGGCGATATCGAGCAGGCGCGCCACTTCTACGCTGATCTGCTGGGATTCGATGTGGTGCAACACCTCCCGGGCGCGCTTTTTGTCTCAGCTGGTGGTTATCAT
This sequence comes from Reticulibacter mediterranei, assembly GCF_016587455.1. NCBI lineage: Bacteria > Bacillati > Chloroflexota > Ktedonobacteria > Ktedonobacterales > Reticulibacteraceae > Reticulibacter > Reticulibacter mediterranei. The sequence continues at coordinate 666,748 of NZ_BNJK01000002.1, forward strand.
CATCACCTCGGCCTCAATATCTGGCAGAGCCGCAACGCCCCACGTCCCCCAGCCGATAGCGCCGGTCTGCGCCTCTTCACCATCGAGCTACCAGACGCCGAGGGACTGGCCCAACTACAACAGCGCTTGCGAACGGCACAATGGCCATTTGAGCATCACGAGGGTGAGATTGTGGTGCGTGATCCCTGGGAGAATCCCGTTCTTGTGACAACAAAAGCACTCACCACTGATGAGACTGTATCTCGCAACGAGAGCGTGCGCGCCTCCTGAATATGGACTGCAACGCGAAGGGGAACGCGGTATACTGCGTTCCCTTTCTTCACAATTTTGTCAGTGAAATGACTTGACGTTCCGAACGATGTACAGTATACTTTTCCCGTACACTGTTCGGGAAACGGAAATGATTCTGCTGATGGAGAAAAAGAGTACACGCGAGCGGCGACGTGCGCGCACTGCGCAGGCGTTGTTGGATGCGGCAATGGAGATTATCACCGAGCGCGGCGTCGGGGCGCTGTCTATGCGCGAGATTGCGCAGCGCATCGAATATAGCCCATCGGGACTCTATGAGTATTATGCAAGCAAAGAGGAGATTCTCGATGCACTCTGTGAGCAGGGCTTTGTGCAATTGACCTGGCAGATCGAGCACGCCGCTCAGGGCAATACCGCCGAGCAGCGCCTCTATGAACTGGCGCTCGCCTATCTGGATTTTGCCCATCAGCACTCCCAACTCTACCTGCTGATGTTCAACAGCGCTCCTCCTCAGATCTGGCAGGGGCGAGGATTGCAGCATCTCAGCACTAACCCGGCCTACAACAAACTGCTGGCGATTGTGCGCGCGGGAGTGGAGAGCGGCGAATTCAGTGCCGCTTCCGGTCTGGACATCAAGCAACTGGCCTATAGTATCTGGGCCTTGATGCATGGTCTGGCCGCTCTGCGCCTGACCCGCCTGAGCAATGCCAGCGAAGATATCGATGCAACCAATCGACAGGTGATGCAAGCCGCTATCGAGCGGTTACGTTAATTTTTTTTGCTATCTACCGTACGCCGTTCGGAAATTATATGCTGTTCAGAACACATCATAGAGGAGCAAACAGATGGAGATACGGATCGAGAAAAACGTTATGGTTCCTATGCGCGACGGAATCAAGCTGGCAACGGATGTCTATCGTCCAGCTGAAGAAGGCCGGGTGCCAGTTTTGCTGATGCGGCTTCCGTATAGCAAGGAATCGCAGATATGGTCGGGTTGGTTTGGAGACGTACAGCCGTATGTGCAGGCTGGATATGCAGTGGTGATTCAGGATGTGCGGGGCCGTTTTGCTTCTGAGGGAACGTTTGTGCCATATGAGCATGAGGCGGCTGATAGTGTCGATACCATCGCCTGGACCGCCGCGCAAAGCTGGTCTACCGGTCGCGTCGGTATGGTTGGCGGCTCTTATCTGGGAGCGATACAATGGCTGGCTGCTGCCGAGCAACCTCCGGCATTGCGGGCCATCGCCCCGGCCATCATCGGCGGCGACCCCTACGATCAGTTTTATCAGGGTGGAGCATTGCAGTTTGGCAAGGCGTTGAACTGGATATTGAGCGCGCTTACCTTCTCTGAACTGCCTGCGCGTATCCGACGTGGCGAGGCGACGATGCAGGATCTTGAGGCCGTTGTGCAGGCGATAACTGATATTGATGCGCTCTATCAACATCTGCCGCTGAATGATCTGCCGCTGCTGCAAAAGCTTGCCCCTTTTCATTTCAAAGATCTGGAACATCCTGATTACGACGAGTACTGGCAGCAAAAATTCTATAAAGATGCATATGAGCGTATTACGATACCAGCGCTGAACATCGGTGGGTGGTTCGACCTGTACTTGAATAAGACGATTGCCAACTATCAGCGCATGAAGCGGCGCGGTGGCAGCAGTAACGCTCGACAACAGCAGCTTATTATTGGCCCCTGGTCGCATATGAATACCAGCGGTAACTTCCCTGAGCGCGATTTTGGGCCGCTGGCGAGCGTGGCGGCGTCGGGTCTGACCCAGGCACAAATTCGCTGGTTCGATCGCTGGCTGAAAGAAAGCGATTCGTCGCAGGAGAAGCCAGTGAAGCTCTTCGTGATGGGTATCAATCAGTGGCGCGAAGAGGAGGATTGGCCGCTGCCAGACACGCAGTATCGCCCGTATTATCTGCATAGTGCGGGCCGCGCCAATACCGCGAATGGCAATGGAACGCTTTCATTGGAGCAGCCTGGAGAGGAGCCGGAGGATGTTTATCTGTATGATCCGCGCTATCCGGTCCCAACGGTTGGTGGAGCTACATTGATGCCTGGAGGTCAGGCCAACGTGGGGCCACGCGATCAGCGGAGTGTGGAGAGGCGCGATGATGTGCTGTGCTATACCACCGCGCCTCTAGAGCGCCTCGTCGAGGTGACAGGCCCGATTCAGTTGCATCTTTCTATCTCCTCTTCGGCGCGCGATACTGATTTCACAGCTAAATTGATTGATGTTTATCCTGACGGGCGCTCGGAACTGACCAGTGATGGCATCTTACGAGTGCGCTATCGCGAATCGCTCGCCCGTCCGGTGCTCATGCAGCCTGGCGAGGTGTATCAACTCTGTCTGGACCTTCAAGCGACCTCCAACGTGTTTCTCGTCGGGCATCGCATACGGTTAGAAATTTCGAGCAGCAACTTTCCGCGCTTCGACCGTAACACCAATACTGGCGGCACGATTGCGACGGAAGGCGAGCAGAATCTTGTCCAGGCCGTCAATCGCGTCTACCACGACAGCACACGCCCGTCGCATCTGTTGCTCCCCATTATCGAGCGCTAAGACCGCGATATGCTTGAACAAGGCAGGGTTGCCAGGAGCTATCCTGTGTTACGTCAGCAGGTACTCCATGCGCTGTAGTTCTGACATAGCAAAAACAGGGTTCTTCGGTGCAACTAGTTGAAAGCATACACATTGGCATAGTGAAGAAAAATACAGGAGTACCATATTGACAGCATACTGTCGCATTGACAGCATACTGTCAATATGGTATACTACTGCTATGGAGTCAACAGGAAAACCAAACGATCCTCTCGGCAGGTTCGCATTAAGCATTTTTTGGATCAATGGGTTGCTTCTGCGCAACGGCGATAGACTGACGCGATCCATCGGCCAGAGCAGCGCCAGGTGGCAAGTGCTTGGTCGAGTCGGCGATCGGCCGCAAACGGTGGCGCAGATCGCGCGGGACATGGGTCATGCTCGTCAGAGCGTGCAGCGTGTTGCAGACGTTTTGGCAAAAGAAGGTCTGGTTGTCTACCAGGATAACCCGGCAAACCGGCGTTCACCGTTGCTTGAGCTAACGCCGCACGGAGCAGACATTCTCAGGACAATCTATTCACTCAACGAAGAGTGGACGCGACACATTATGACCAAACTCAACCAGGAGCAATTAGACGCAGTAACTGGCGCACTGGAGGAGATTGCGCACATCCTGGAGGCTGATGAACAACACACCAGCCAACAAGAGACGAGAAAAGAGGAACGACTATGAACGACCCGTACTTTATTGGGCTAGATAGTAAGAATCCGGCGAACGTTGTACTCGGCGCGGCGTTTCAGTCCTACACTGTACAGTTATGTGATGTGTCAGTACATTATGTATCGGGTGGTAACGGTCCGGCGATTCTTTTTCTGCACGGATTTTCGGAAGACTGGTACGAGTTCAGCAAGGTGATGTGCTTGCTTGCTCACAGGTACACCGTTATTGCAGTTGACTTACGGGGTATCGGAAAGTCCAAAGCGACGCGAGCCGACTATGACGCAGAGACACAGGCTCATGATATTCACGAGCTGACCAGCCAGCTTGCTCTGAAAGATCCCTACATTGTTGGCCATGATATGGGTGCCATGATCGCGTATGCGTATGCTCGCCTTTACCCGTCCGAAACGCGAGGTGTCGCTCTCTTGGACGGCCCGCTCCCCGGTACAGCTAGCACCGACCTCCTGGTCAAGATGCCATTCCTCTGGCACTTCACCTTTCACCGTCTCCCCAAACTTCCCGAACGGCTTATTGGTGGTCGTGAGTACACCTATTTTAAAAGGGCATTCTTTCTTCGCTTCGCAAAGGACAAGCAGGCAATGACAGACGCCGACATGCGTCACTACGCGAGCGCCTATACACTTCCCGAACAGCTGCGAGCTGGACTTGGCTTGTATCGAACCTATCAAAAGAACCGGGTCTTCATGAGATCCCACTGCGACGAGCTGGATGTGCCTCTCTTCCTCATTGAGGGTGACTATGGCGCAGGTAAGCCGGGGCCAACGGCCAATGAGCTTACCAAAAAGTTTGGTTGTCGCAATGTGATCGCACAGGTAGCGTCAGGCTGTGGGCATTTTATGGCCACTGAACAGCCACAGGTTATTGCCGATCTCCTCCAAAACCACGCGTAGTCATTTTGCAAGGAGAAGCTTGTTGCGACCTTACGGTCAGGTTGTGGGCTCTCTGTCCTTCTAGTAGAGCTTAGTTAGTCTAAACAAGAAATTCGTAGTAGCGCAGTTTATCGTATAAGCCCGAAATGCGCGATAAATCGCTTCACTACGAACGGGGCGCTTGACAGGGTGGCGTTTAGCGTCTATACTCTAGCAAAGATACTATTGTTCTAGCCACACAGGAGAAGACCCTTGACCAGCACAACAAACAGGCAGTAACAGCATCATCATCTTTTCGCAAAAATATCCAGCAAAGACCATTGATGAGGCTCTGTTTCGTTATTGCTTGTATTGTTGTGTTTGTGAGTCAGTCGCACCGCGCACGATAACACGCTTGAGAACGCCTCTCAACGGTCCTTCACTCACCTCAACAGACAAGCCACCTCATCACCACATTCCAGCATTGATGCTATTGCCTCCCTCTCATTTCTGTTCACACTATTCATTCACATGTTGAGGTGGTTGTTTCATGCTTTTAACCGTAAGAAATATAGCAAAATCATATGGAGCAATTCGCGTACTGAGCGATATCTCATTTGTCATCAATGCTCATGATCGTATCGGCATCGTCGGACCTAATGGTGTGGGAAAATCGACGCTGCTTCGTCTGCTCACGGGACAGGAGGAGGCCGATGGCGGGAGCTTCGCGTATGCCCCTGCCGTCGCGTATGGCTATCTGCCCCAATCCACGCCGGAGTTTGCCGGGAGCAGCATTGATGATCTGATTCAGGAGGCGGTCGGCAATCTCCGCCAGCTGGAGGAGCGGATGCGCCAGCTTGAACACCTGATGAGTACCACTGCGGAAGAGGAGCTTGCCGGGCTGTTGGACGAGTACAGTAGCGTCTCCACGCAATTTCAGGAACGCGGTGGCTACGAAATCAACCATCAGATCGAGCGCGTTCTGGCTGGCCTGCATCTCGATTATCTGCCACGTACACGCAGCGTGCAGACCCTCTCAGGTGGCGAGAAAGCGCGCGTCGGGCTGGCCGCGCTGCTGCTGCGCTCTCCCGATGTGCTGCTTCTGGACGAGCCGACGAATCATCTGGATTTTGCCAGTATGGAGTGGCTGGAAAGCTATCTTGCCAGCTATCATGGCGCTGTTCTTGTAGTTTCACACGACCGCCAATTTCTCAATCGTGCCATCAATCAGATTTTCGAAATTGATGAACACAGGCACCAGCTCCGCAGCTACAGCGGTAACTACGATGCCTATGTGCAGGCTAAAGCAAACGAGCGGGCGAAATTGCAGGAAGAATACGAACAGCAGCAGGAAGAGATTCAAGAATTACGTAGACGTATACGAGAACTGCGCCAGCAGGCCAGCCGCACTCACTTCGGGCCGCCGCGCGATAACGACAAAACAGCTCGTTTTGGACACGAGCAGAAGGCGCAAAAATCTTCTTCCAGTAAGCTTAATGCCGTTGAGATGCGCCTGGAGCGGATAGAAGCCGATCCAATTCCCAGACCGCCCGAATTGTTGCAGGTCAACTCGCATTTCAACGTTGAGGGCATCGCATCTCAGGAGGTTATCCGGCTGGCGCACGTCAGCAAGGGCTTTGGCAACCGCACGCTCTTTCACGATGTCAACATGACGCTTGGTGCAAAGACGCGCCTGCTGCTCACCGGTCCTAACGGTGCTGGCAAGACGACGCTGTTCAAGCTGATGCAGAAGCTCGAAGCACCAGACGAGGGCGAGGTGCACGTGGTGCCAAGTGCGCGCGTTGGCTATCTGCCTCAGGAGCCGTCGCTCGACCCTACAAAAAACGTGATTGATACGTATCGCTACGATCAGATTGGCTTCGAAGGCGAGTTTATCGGGCGCTTGATTGGCTACGGGTTGTTTCGGCTGGAAGATATGCACAAGCGGGTTGGTCAACTCAGCCTCGGCCAGCAGCGCAAGTTGGAGATTGCCCGGTTAATGGCCTGGGGTCCGAATGTGTTGCTGCTGGACGAGCCAACGAACTATATCAGCCTGGATGTGTTGGAATCGTTCGAAGCCTCAATTCGCGCCTTTCCCGGTCCCGTCATCGCTATTTCGCATGATCGCTGGTTCATCCAGCATTTCGCCGGTGAGATCTGGGAACTGCGCGACGGCGTATTGACGCAGCACGAGCCAGAGAGCGCGGCGCTGCTCCACGCCTCCTGGGAATAGCCCCGCTGACAGCTATATGGAGGTTGGGGAAGAGCTTCAGCCTCCATACTGCCCTGTAACATCGCCTCGTATATTCTGATGAAGATCAATACACTACACTAAAAAGACCTGGCATTTTTATTATGTCGTCCCGAATAGATGTCCGCATTTTGTCCGCTCAACATATTCTAATGAATTGTAGAAAGTGGATGTACAGAAAACGTACTTAACGAGAAGGAAAGAACTTCGATGGGTAAAAAAATAGTATTCATTTTCATGTTATTCGCGCTGTTGTCCGTTCTGTTTGTCGCGTGTAGCGGCAGAGATGATACGAATAATAACGCAAATACTGGCAGCGCAAATACAAGTAGTTCAAGTGGGTATGACAGTTCAAACACATATGGCAACACGGGGAATGCAACGGCGGCAACGGCGGGAAGCAACGAGATCCATTTGACCGACACGAACTTTGCGCAACCCTCGATCACCATCGCAAAGGGCAGTAAATTGACTATGATTGATGATAGCAGCATTGTGCATGAGATCAAGAATGGCTCGTGGGCGAATGATCAGCCGAAGCCGCTCAAAGAGAGCAATGCTCCAACCGTCAATGTCTCATTTAAGGGCAACGATACACAAACTGTCGGACCATTTCCCGTTGCCGGCACCTATCATCTCTTCTGCACGATTCACGATAATATGAACTTAACAGTTATTGTAAAATAACGAGGGGACAGATGGGGCCAGAACAGTTGCAAAACAAAAAGAGAGAAAATCCCTCTCCGAAATATTCTGAAACGCAGTAGACTTGCTTGGGGGGGCGATTTACAGGTGGGGACAGATTGCCAGTTACGACAATCTGTCCCCACCTGTTTTTGATGCCTGAGAATAAGTTTGTATGCTGAGACCTCGAACTCCCCGAGTTTTTGTACGTACTCCTGGATTCGTATAGATCCATTGTCGAACGCCAACTTCCAGGCCATGTGCAGCTAGCGATTGAGACAAGCCTTTCGCCTTCTTCGGTTCGTATCCGTGCATCTCGCACCAGTTCGCATAGGAGGCCATGACATCACTGTTTGCTACCCATGCCCCCTCCACCCTTTTACAGCATGCTACTAGCCATAATCCAACCAAGTCTTGTCCTGCTCGTTGTGCATGTGGAAGACTGTGAACCCCTTTAGAAGTATGGGATGCAATATGAGGCTTTTGCCCTTTCTGCTGATACCATTGATCCAGCAGTTGCTCCAGTTTGCGAGGCGTGTCTGCTTCCTCCAATGGTGTATACACGGTGACTTTGAGATCTGGAGCGTCAAAGACCTGAAAGGTGAGACGTTCAAACATGAGATACCCCACCTGCGGATGGTTGAGCGTTTTGCGCCCCTCTTGTCCACTACGCACTTCATGGTCGGGCCACCAGGCGCGAAATTCAGGACTGGCGAGCATGAGATCATGGATCAACTCGGTAAATTGAGCATCTTCAGGATGACGACCGTAGCTGTTGCGGAACTGTGCTAAGAGCTGTCGCGCATCTTCTTCCCAATCGACGACGAATTGTCGGGCCAGAGGATTAGTGAAGATGCCCCAGATCGTATTGCGTTCGCGAGGGGTGGTCATCCGGCTATAATCGCTAAATATTGCACTTCCAGCATCGTTCCAGGCCAGAATATCCCATCGCCTTCCTGAGATAAAGGCTGGACGAGTGCCAAACTGGTCAAGGAAACGTTGTAACGCTGGACTCACGATCTCGGTTTCCTGCAAAAGCGCTGGAGGTGCCTGTTGCTGGGCCAGGAGGAAGAGATGGTTGCGCTCATTCGCATCCAGGCGCAACGCCTGCACCAGACGCTCTAAGACCTGCGTTGAAGGCGTAATAGCACGTCCCTGCTCTAACCAGGTATACCAATCCACACTGACACCCACCAGCTGTGCCACTTCCGCTCGTCTGAGTCCAGGAGTTTTGCGCCTGCTTCCTCGCGGCAGTCCCACCTCTTCAGGAGTCAGCCTTGCCCTGCGCGTACGCAGAAAATCTCCAAGCTCCTGTAAACGATAGTCTTGCTGCTGCCGCTGACTGACCATGTCAACCTCTTTCATCTCGGTATCTGATAAGAGCACACTCTTTGGAACAGAGAAGTGGAATTCCTATGATTATTGCTCATCTTGTCCCAGGATCTCCTTTAGTATACCATAGAGACGCGGGTAATGTACCTGCAACAAGTCAAATGAAAGGCTAAGGTATAACATAATGGATTTAAGACTGGCAGGAAAGAGGGCACTGGTAACGGGATCGAGTTCCGGGATAGGCGAGGCGATCGTCAAGCAGCTCGCTGCGGAGGGCGTTGCTGTCGTAGTGCATGGTCGCGAGGAAAGCCGAGCCAACGCTGTAGCCGAAGCGATCCGCGCCGGAGGGGGGAGCGCCGAGGTCGCTCTTGGCGATCTCACCACCGATGCCGGAGCTGACGCGGTTGCCGCCGCAGCGCTGGCTGGCGGGCCTATTGATATTCTGGTCAACAATGCCGGGTTTATCGGCTATCTTTCATGGACGGAGGCGACAGTCGCGGACTGGGCACAGATATACAATACGAACGTAATTTCTGGCGTGCGGATGATTCAACGTCTGGTCCCGCAGATGCGCGAGCGGCACTGGGGACGGGTGATTCAGATTGGCGGTGGCCTGTCCCAGCAACCGGGCGCAATTATGCCGCACTACAATGCAACGTTGGCGGCCCGCCATAATCTGGCGGTATCCCTCGCACGTGAACTGAAGGATACGGGCGTGACATCAAACGTCGTATCTCCCGGTGCGATCCTTACGGAGAAAGCTCAGGCACAGTTCACCCATATGAGCCAGGCTCATGGCTGGGGCGAGACGTTGGAGGAAATCGAACGCAACGCAACGCAGGCTCTGGCTCCAAACGACGTGGGCCGTCTCGGTCGGCCAGAAGAGATCGCCGCAGCAGTGGCCTATCTGGCGAGCCCGGTCGCTGGTTATGTGAGCGGCGCAACTCTCCGCGTCGATGGCGGCACGATTCGTTCGGCTTTTTAAGAGCGGCACGAGAAGCAAATCTTCTTAATAATGGGAAGTTCATGTGGTTTCCTCCTACAGAGCGAGTAAGCCATACGGACTTCCCAATAAAAGGACAGACCTCCAATAGTAATAGTGTACCCTTTCTCTCTAGCAATAACCTTCCAGGGATCATTGCTTGACACGTTCGGCGCTGGCATGGAATTTTTAATAGTGGGCCATTTCAGCCAGGCAATCAGGAGGCATCTGATGGACAGGAATATCGATCATTGCCTGCTGCATCAGAAATTGCAGCACAGCCTCTATGCTGCCTGTTTGTTGATAGATGGCAAGCTGTTGATCGGCCCCGGTCCCACGCGAACCGTCAAGCAATGAACGTAGATAATCGATCTCGGCGCGGCTCCCTAGATCGTCCAGCATATCATCGACAAAATCGAGCAGGCGACGAATAGAATCGCGCATGCTCAGCCGCAGGCCCAGCTCAAAATCGATGATCTGCGCATCCAGGCCGAACCGTAGGGCGCGCCACTTGTTCTCCTCGATAAAGTGAGACGGTAGCATGGGAAGCCACACACCTGCATTGTTGAGCAGCGCTACCTTTGCCACCAGCGCTTGACAGAGCGCGGCCAGGGCAATGGTATCATTGATGGTTGCGGGCATATCGCAGATGCGAAACTCGATTGTCGAGAAGAACGGGTGTGGACGGATATCCCACCAGATACGTTTCCCGTTATCAATACAACCTGTATTTATGAGTGTATGTACATAGGAATCGAAATCGTGCCATGTAGGGAAGACCTCTGGCACGCCACTACGCGGAAATGGTCGCCAGATGATCGAACGATACGACTTGAGGCCCGTTTGACGGCCCTTCCAGAGCGGAGAATTAGATGAGAGCGCGAGCAGGTGCGGAAGCCAGGTTCTAAGCTGATTCATCAACATCACCGCCTGTGCCTGGTTCTCAACGCCAATATGTATGTGTAGTCCAAAGATCAGCAGCGAGCGTGCCACATCCTGAAACTCTTCTTCCAGTTCGATATAGCGCAGATAGGGTGTTCGCGGCTCATCCTGCCACCATGCCGCTGGATGTGTGCCAGCACTGATCAACGCCAGTCCCTCCTCGTCCAACAGGTGTGCCAGTCGGGAGCGTAGTATGCTCATCTCGTGGCGTGCTGTGGAGATATCAGGGAGGATATCAGATATTAGTTCGACGGTCGGTTGCAGCATCTCGGCCTTGATCTGATCGCCGAAGAGCGCGTGCCCTTTTTCCAGAATGGTTTGAATATGTGGAACCAGTTGACCGGTATAGCGATCAACCATTTGAAATTCTTCTTCTATGCCAATCGTAAATCGTGCAGTCATGATTGTGCCCCTTTCAATAGGTGATCGCTTACGCAGTTCTCAACAAGCGATTCATATCGTATTGATAACACAGAATCATCACAACGACGATTTTTAGCCACACATCTTCCTCACAGCATCTCCTCTAAAAAGAAAACCTTTTCAATTATTATTCTTGTGTTTCACATATTCTCATAGAAGAATTAAATGACAGAAATAGTTTTCACGGAGAAAGTTTCCTTTATCATCATAGGTTGCTTGCTAATACAAGCCAGACATGTTATGCTTGTGCAAATTAACACATCTGGTTGAATAAAGGCGGACTCCACACATGAGCGGACTGACACCTGCCCGTCATCTCAAAATAGCACTGTTGCTGGTGCTGGGCGTCGTGTTGGCCGGCACGCTCGGCTACATGCATATCGAAAACCTCTCCTTTTCTGACGCGCTTTATACTGCAATAGGCATGATGTCAACGGTGGGCAATGTGGTGCGCCCACTTTCGGAGGCGGGTCGGACCTTCACTATATTTGTGATTATCACCGGCGTTGGATCATTGCTTTACACGTTTGGTGCAGGCATGGAATTTTTAATAGAGGGCCATTTTAGCCAGGCAATCAGGAGGCATCTGATGGATAGGAAAATCGCCACCCTGCGCAATCATTACATCATCTGTGGATTTGGACGTGTTGGCTCACAGATTGCCGAAGATTGTCGAGGAACGAAGAAAGCCTTCGTGGTCATCGACGAGCAGGAGCGCAACATCCAGTCCTGTATACAGCGCGGTTATCTGGCCCTGCAAGACGATGCCACGCAAGACGATGTGTTGCGTGAGGCTGGGATAGAACATGCTCAATGTATCTTGATCGCAACAGATGACGACGCCCATAACATTTCGATCACCCTCTCGGCGCGCCATCTCAACAACAGCCTCTTTATCGTGGCGCGTGCCAATCATGACGAAACCGAGGCCAAGCTCAAATTAGCGGGCGCGAATCGTGTCCTTTTCCCCTACGCGCTGGCCGGACACCGCATGGCAAATCTGGCCTTTCAGCCAACTGCGACCGAGGTTTTCGACTCTATTACCAGCGTCAAAAGTATGGAACTGGCGGTGAAAGAGGTCACGCTCTCCCGCACCTCGCTGCTCGTGGGCAGATCGATGGCTGTGGCGCAAACCATGATCTTCAAGCATGGCATTACTATGATCGCGCTCAAGAAGCGGGCCGGGTCGATTACCGGGCCACAACCGGACCAGATCATCGAGACTGGAGATACAGTAATAGTTGTGGGCATGGCGAACCCGCTTCAGGATTTCAAGCAAAAGAACAGCCAGTAGAGTATCCCTGGCATTCAGCAAGCAATATATCATATGCTACTCAGTGGTTCATCTGAGAGCAACCGGAATATGGCAGGGGCGATGGCTGGTCCTCGCTCGTGTGAGCATGACGCCGCGTGAGAAGCCGGGCGAGGACCAGCCATCGCCCCTGCCATATTCGAGCGAAAACCGTGCGTGCTATTTTCAGGAAAGAGAGAAGCTTTGTATGCAAGAAATCGCATCCCTGTTACAGCGGCTCGTTGCCATTGATTCTATCAATCCCGATCTGGTGCCAGGAGGAGCTGGCGAGCAGGCCATTGCACAATTTGTGGCAGGCTGGCTTGAGCGAGCGGGGTTGGAAGTGACGTTGCAGGAAGCTGCGCCGGGCCGTTCCAACGTGATTGGCATTGCGCGAGGCAGCGGCGGTGGACGCTCATTGTTGCTTAATGGGCACATGGATACGGTCGGCGTGGCTGGTATGGAGCGGCCTCATGAGCCAGTGATCGAGGGCAATCGTTTATATGGGCGAGGAGCCTATGATATGAAGGGTGGATTGGCCGCCATCATGGTTGCGGGCGCGCAGGCCAGAAAGCTGTCATTGCGTGGGGATGTGATCGTGACCGCCGTGATCGATGAGGAATACGCCAGCGTTGGCACACAGGCTATCGTGCAGCAGTGGCATGCTGATGCTGCAATTGTCACGGAGCCAACCGCGCTCAATCTCTGTGTGGCGCACAGGGGATTCGTCTGGCTGGAGATCACCGCGCAGGGCAAAGCGGCACATGGTTCTCGCCCTGATCTGGGCCTCGACGCAATTGTGAAAATGGGCCATATTCTGGTTGGTTTAGAGCAGCTTGACCGCTCGCTTCAGGCGGCTCCAACGCATCGCCTGCTCAAGAGCGGATCGCTGCACGCTTCGCTGATCGAGGGTGGACAGGAGCTTTCCAGTTATCCTGAACGCTGTATTCTGCAAATAGAGCGGCGCACGATCCCGGGTGAAACGCAGGAGACGGTCGAAGCAGAAATACGAGAAGTGCTGGCCCGGGTTCAATCTGCCGATCCCACTATTCACGCCACGTTTAAAACAACCTTCAAGCAGGCACCATTTGAGGTTGCCGCCGATGCTCCCATTGTGCAGACGATTGCACGCCAGGCCGGGTTGTTGCATACCACTACACCAGAGGTCGTTGGAGCTGCATGGTGGACGGATGCGGCGTTACTGGCCGAGGCAGGTATCCCAACGGTCCTCTTTGGCCCCGGCGGTGCAGGCGCGCATGCCGTCATCGAATGGGCCGATCTGGACCAGGTGCAGCAGTGCTGCGAGATTTTGATCGGCACCCTGCAAGAATTTTGCGCTTGACGATAAACAAAAAATTCTTACTGGGAACGATGATCATCGTTCCCTTTTTGATGCATAACTACCTGTGATGGGAAGGCACGAAAGCCCGACTGTCTATAGAATTCGCGCAGTTCAGGTTGGCAGAATAACGTAATCGTTTCGATATGTTGAAGTGCTGCAAGCAATTTGGTGAGCATTTGACGCCCGACACCTTGCCGCTGGTAATCGGGGTGCACCATCACGTCGTCAATGTAAGCATGCAAGCGGTGGTCAGAGATGACGCGGGCGAAACCAATTAGTCGTTCGCCATCCCAGGCTCCAATTGCCAGATCTCCGCTCAAAACTGCTGCGATTTCCTGTTCCTCGCGCTCCGGCCACCAGCCTACTGCATCATAGAGTTTGCGAACCATTTCTGGCTCTATTGGGCGTTCGTGATGGAATGTAAAGTCGAAAAGCGTCATATGTTCCCTGCTAAGAATATATTCGAGTTTTTCAGGTAATTCGTCACTAGTCTATCTAACCTCTCATTTTCACCTGTAGCGACAAGGGGAGGTGTGGAGTGGGTGTGGGGGCCTTGCGCTTGTCGCTCTCGCCATACTTATCTATTTTATAATCCAAATGATGAATGGGCCTCAGAAGAGCGACAAGCGCAAGGCCCCCGCCAGGATCCCCAACCACCCCTTGTCGCTACGGTGACCCAACACTCTTCATGTTCACATCCTTTTCCCCTCGCTTCAGGACACCATTGTACTGCTTGACCGCCTTCGATGCCGGTTTGCACTGCCGCTAACGACCAGGGAGGTTGAATAGATGGAACCATTCGACAGCCAGACGCCCATGTCGGATCAAGGGGCGCAGCTCGACGAAGAGGTGCGAACGCCGCTCACAGATACTATCCTTTGCCTCAAAGAGCAAGCATTGGAGAGCAATCTATTATGCATCATGGATGTTGAGGAGCTGATGAAGCTTGCCACGCTCAATCAGTTGCGACAGCGGGCCAACCGCCTTCCAGAGTATGATCCTGCTCAGAGAACGATTGGACAACGGTTTGGTCCTCTCTATATCTGGCTGCACGAGATTAACAATTGCCCCATCCATAAAGATGAAAAGACCGGTCTATGGCGATTGGGCGTCTATCTGTGGAGGAAAGGCCGTAAGCTATGACGGAATCTCATGCGTCGTAGTCCTCTGTCAAGCTTCATTGTGTACATGAAGCGATGTGTTCTCCCGGAGTATGGTAGGATGTTCTGGATGCCCCAACGATGAAGCTTGCCAGAGTCGTAGTCGAGCGATTGATCGCGGTGGAACATGCAACATGCGTGCTCCGCGATCAATCGCTCGACTACGACAATCGATTGTTTAGAGCCAGCCCCCATCTTTGAGGTTTTGATTCGCCTGTGCCTCCCAATCGGAGACGTTCAGGTTGTCCAGCCCTTTGATAAAGGCGTTCCAGGTGCCATCGTTGAGCGGCTTCTGGCCGGTGATAAACTGAACCAGCGCCTCGTCAACGTAGCGGTTGATGTCGCCCTGATTGGCGGCTGGCTGGATCACAAAGGCGCTCGTTTGATCCTGCCAGGGCATTGTGCCAATCGTCTGATAGATCTGGATTGGATCGATGGTGCGCCCATTTTTCGTCTTGAAGCTGTTGTAGCGTGCCTTGAGTTCCGCCTCGGAGTTGTTATAGACCAGGCTGCGAATCTGGTTGATCGGGGCTGCCTCGTGACCGTAGAAGGGAACTGGCACCCCCTCGCCCGTGACGTTGCCCTGCGCATCCAGCTTGTAATGCACGCCCTTCTGACCAAACGCCGCCAGATAATAGCCATCGCCGGAGTTAGTCCACTCTAAGAATTTGGCAATCGCCGGACCCTTGCCAGCATCCAACGCCTTTTGCGAGACGGCAATACGTGTGCCAACATTGCTATAACTGCCCAGGTAGACGGGAGTTCCTGGCGCACCCTGCGGCGGCGCAAGCGGTATCCAGACGCCGTTGGGATAGTTGACATCGAAGGGCTGATAGTTGCCCTGGCAGATCGTCGCGCAAAAATCGCCCGGCATGATGCCATATTTGCCCTGCTGCGACCAGCGCGCGCGGAAATCGGGGCCGCTGAGCGTCGTCCAGTCGGGGTCCATCAGGTGCGCATCGGACATCTTTTTGAGAAACTCAACCACTTTCAGGTAATTGGGGTCGCGCAACGTCAGGCTGACCTTGCCCGGCGTATTATAGTTCCAGACGCCTGGAAGACCGTATGCTCCAAAAATGCCCTGAAAGTTGGTACCTAAACCGGTGGCACCGCTGCCGGTCGTCGCCGTAAAGCCGTATGTATCGTTTTTGCCGTTGCCATCGGGATCATTAAACGTGAAAGCTTTCGCCACATTATAGAAATCGTCGAGCGTTTTTGGTGGTTGCAGGTGCAGCTTATCGAGCCAATCTTTACGGATAAAGAGACCCAGCCGCTTGTTCAGGCCAGCTTTCTCCTGAAGCACATACATCTTGCCGTTGATGGTCGCGACCTTGCGCATCTGAGGATCGCTGTAACGGTCCTTTGTGCGCTGTGGCATCATAGGCAACAGGCTATCCACTGGTGCAATCAAGCCTAGCTTCACCCATTGTAAGAAAATATTGTTGTTCTGGGGGATCTGGAAGAAGTCGGGCATGTCGTTGGCGGAGGCGGCGGCGTTGAACTTGGTATCGCCATCGTCGCCATACGGGACAAACGTGACCTTCAGATTAATGTTTAGCTTCTCCCGCACCTCTTTCGTGAAAAACCAGTCTGGTGGCGGATTGCCAACCTCCTGCGCTGAGGGATAAGTCCATAAGGTCAGGTCGACCGGTTTGTTGGATGAGGTTGGACTACTCCCGCCACAGGCTGCGAGAAATTGACTGATAATGAAGACAAGCAGAGAGGACCACAGGGCAAACTTCGTTGTCGATATGCGTATGTTCACGATCACACATCCTTCCCTGGTAGCAAAGCAATAAAAATAAAGAGCAATGGTGTTTGCAGTGATCTGATCGTTGATCCGCATCTCTCATTGCAAGCGCTTGCAAGCATATAGTTGATGTACCATATCGTATACGGATTGTCAAGCCTTATTAATGAAAAGATGGTCAAAGAGCAGATTTTGTAGTTGTAGGGTTTACATGCAATTAGAGGGCAGCACGAAACGCTTTTGTATGGATGTGGTTAGTTGAAATGCGTATGTATGCCACTCCATACAAAAGTGTTTCGTGTGTTACCGATTTTTTACGTTATATCCACTCAGTAAGCGCTTGCAAGTAGAAATAACATCCGGTTTATTGAACGCGTGCGGTGTAGTCCTCGATCTGTTCGCGCGTCCAGGCTCCGTTGGCGAGAACAACGCGATAGGTGAGGTTCAGCGCCTCGCCCGGCTGCAAGACATAGTATTCGTCGAACATAAAGGAGCAACTGACGCAGGCGTACGGATCGTTGCGCACGAACCATTTATTTGGATAACGCGGGTTCCCGGGCTGATCGAGAAACAGCAGCGTCGATTGCTCGTGGTTGCCGTCGTGCCAGCCGGTGAAGGCCAGCCAGGGCGATTGCTTACCCATAATCTCCTCGCCCTCCTGTCCATCGGTGGCGAGAATTTTACCGCGCAGGAACGAGCGCGGCCCCCGCCAGAACAGGCTGCCATATCCAGCCAACGGTCTGCCCTCCGTCGTCGGCGAGCCAAAATTGAGCGCTTGCTGCGAGACGTTGACCAGGCTGAACGCGAGATCCAGGCTCCAATATCCCGCGTCCGGCCTGACCTCGCTGACGGTGATATGGCGCTCCTCGTCAAGCCAGGTGGCACCGCTCTGCGTAATCCATTGCAATTGTTCGATGCAACGCACGCCCTCATCGTCGCATGCAATCTCTTGCCAGGAAACGTGCTGCATGCGCCCGTTGTTCGCCAGCTGAACATATCCGCCTGTCTCGCGTGTGTAGGTGCCGCCACCCCAGAAGTTCTCGCCGGACAACTGAGCGAAGGTCATCGCGAGGCCGGTGTGCCAGAGATGATCATATGGGCGAAACAGGCTCACCTCGTTGCCAGCCAGCGTCTTCAAGGGATGGAAATAGGGTTTGGGTGATTCGCGCTCTGGCACCTGCGACTCGTAGACATAGTTGAAGAGTGTTTGCTCTCCATAGCGCACTTCGATGGCGTCGTGAAGCTGATGCGTCAATTTAAATTTCATAGCGCTCCATCCTTTATAAGCAACTGTTCGACTAGCTGTTGATCTGGTTGCACTCCTATGCCGCTCTGTTCCCCCAACTGGACCGTGCCGTTCTGCTCATGCTGCGATTTGTTGGGATAAAGGCTCGATTCATCGATAAACTGGCTGCCATTGAGCGCGGCTGGACCTGTATGCCCAAAAGTAGCGGCAAGCTGACAGGCGGCGTGTTTGGTGAGCAAGCTATCGGTTAGCCCGCTGACGAGAAAGGGCAAGCCAGCAGCCTGCGCGGTCGCGATCTGTTGCAACGACGGCCAGAGACCGCCACTGCGCGTGACTTTGACAATGAGATAATCGACCAGCCCTTCAGCGGCGTAATGGAAGAAATCGGCGGGGCTGACACTGGCTTCATCAACGGCCAGCGGGATCGGGCACTGGTTGCGCAGGCGGCGCATAAGCTGCAATTGGTCGGCGGGAAACGGCTGTTCCAGCACGTTGACGCCCATATCAACAAAGCCACGCGCAACCCTGAGCGCCTCGTGTGGCTGAAAGCCCTGATTGGCATCGGCCCAGACAAAGGCATCCTGCCCGGCTGTCTGGCGAATCGCTTTTGCCAGCGCAAGATCAGTCTCAGGGGCCACCGCCGCCTTGAAGTTGAAGTGGCGAAACCCCTGCTCCAGCGCTCCTTCAACCTCCCTGTGGGCCGTCTCGACATCGTGCGCCGTGACGGTATAGCTGAGTGCGATGGCGCTGTTAGCGCTACTGCCGCCCAGATAACTGCGCAGCGGTAAGTTTGCGCTGCGTGCAGCTAGATCGTGCAGCGCCATATCAACGGCGGCCTTCGCAATGGGGAAGCCGGTGCTGGGACCGCGCCCGACGACGCTATGCATGCGCCTGTGCAGCCCTGCACGATCCGTGATCTCCTGACCGATGATGGCAGGAGCAAGGTAGCGGCGAGTAGTGGTTGTGATCGATTCGACGGTCTCGTACGACCACTGCGGCATGGGGCGTCCCTCTCCCCAACCGATCTCACCGGCACTATCCGTCAGCCGGACCAGCACAAAGGAGGCCGTCTCACCTGCTTTCCCGGCACTACCCGAAGAGAAGCGAAACGTCTGCGTGATCGGCAAACGAATAGGAAATACGTCGATGCTCTGAATCGTTCTCATCGCGCTCACGTCCTCGGTGCGAGTTGGCCTGAGACGTGGTTGTAGAAGGGATCACCGGCGACAATCGACCCCTGTTGTACAATCTGGCCGGTGGCGGCTGATTTGTAGATGCCAGTAATAAACTCGATGGTCGGGCGCACGGTAGCGGTGCTGGCAAGCGGCTCTGCGCCATGATCCAGGCTATCGAGCAACTGTGCAATTTGCGTGGCATGCGAGGCCGGTTGATCTTGCGTGAGCTGCCATAGTTGCTGTATTGCGGCGTCCTGGTCTGACCCGGGCTGCGAAAAGCGCCAGTGCTTGTTGGTATAGCCATAGAGCGTCGTCAGTTCGACCGAGGCGCGCTGAAAATCGAAGCGTAAATAGGTCTCTTCGCGCGGCGAGAGGACGCTGTTGACGATGCTGCCCAGGGTGCGATTCTTGAAACGGACCATCGCCAGCGACACATCTTCGACCTCGATGTTGCGATCAAGCGTGCTGGTCATAGAGCTGACCTCCTGCCAATCGCCGAGCAGCCACAGGAACAGGTCCATCGCGTGAATGCCGTGTCCCATTGTAGGACCGCCACCCTCAGTGGACCATTTGCCGCGCCAGGGAACCTCATAATAGGCATGATTACGGAACCATGTTGTCTGACAAATACCGACCAGAGGCCGCCCCAGTCCCTCCGTTTGAATAAGATGCTTGAGAAGCTGACCGCCCGTGCCGAAGCGCCACTGGAAGACGCTGCTACAATATTTGCCAGTTTGCTGCTCGACGGCCAGGATGTGGTCAAGTTCGGCAAGCGAGGTGCAGAGCGGCTTTTCGCACAACACCGATGCTCCGGCCTGAAGCGCCTGGATGATAAGGGGGTAATGCGTATCTGGTGGTGTGGCAATCTGGACGAGATCGGGCCGCTCTCTTTCCAACATTTCCGTTATATCTGTATAAAAGTGGGGAATAGCATGCTTTTTGCTAAATTCCTCTACTCTTTCACGAAGAACATCTACTGCCGCAACCACTTCAGCACGCTCTTTCAGCTCGTTGAGCGCCTGAAGATGATGGTTGGCAATAGAGCCGGTGCCAACGATGGCAACTCGGTATCGTGTCATAGCGACTTCTCCTTTTCCTTCAATGCACTACTGCAACAGACAACGTTTTCTACCTTATCATAGTATGCCAAAGGAAGAGGAGAAATCAAGGTATTTTTTATCCACTTTCAGGTCTGCGTAAATTTATTTCCACTGATCCATAGGAAGATCAAGCATCTGGGCCTGGCCGTTGCCAAAACTCCAGTTTTCAATGGTGTTCTCAACTAGCGTGATAAACACATCCTGAGGACGCGTACCAGCGTTATCCACGAGCAGTTCCGCGACACGGGCGTAGAAGGCGCGCTTCTGCTCGACTGTGCGACCGGCGCGCAGGAAGATCTGGATGAAGACGATAGCATTGGTGCGCTCGATATCGAGATAGTTCTCGTAGATCAACTGTTCCGCTTTATGCTCAGTGATAATCTGAAAACGATCGCGTAGGGGAACGTTGAAATGTTCGGTCAGCGCGCGATGCACTGAGTCGCTGATGGCACGAACGGTGGCAGCAGGCCGACCCTCTTGTAGATCGATGCGAATAAATGGCATGGTTGTGTACTCCTTCTTGCTGGTATTTTCACTATCTCCACAATAACAGGATGTGATATATTTAGCAAGACAAAGTATTTCAACAAACCGTTCAGAATTTCTGATAGGTGGAGGCAAGCATGGATTTACGCCATTTGCAGACATTCAAGGCCATTGCGGAAGAGGGCAGCTTTGTGCAGGCCGCTGATAGGCTCCAGTATGCCCAATCGACGATTACGCTGCAAATCCAGCAGCTTGAGGAAGAGTTGGGGGTGATGCTGTTTGATCGGCAGCGCAGGAAGATCCAGTTGACGCGCGCGGGTCACGCTCTGCTACAGCACGCCGTTCAGGTGTTGAATCAGATGGAGCAGATGCAGCAGGATTTGCAAGATCTGGCACAGGGTGAAAGCGGACATCTGCACGTAGGTCTGATTGAACCGATAGCAAGCAAGTATCTCGCGCAGGTCTTGCATGTTTTTTGCGAACGTTATCCGCGCATACGTCTCACTATTGAGGTGGTCAGCACTATTACGACCCATGAGAAAGTGGCGGCAGGCGAACTGGATCTGGGCATCTCCACGCCGCCGCCGAGCAACGCTGGCCTTTCGTTTGAGCCACTGGTCACAGAGCCGATGGTTCTGCTTATTCCACAGCAGCATCCATTAGAGCAACAAGAAAACATCTACTTGCGCGATTTACAACATCAGCGTATTCTTCTCACAAATCCTCCTTGCGCCTATCGCACTGCTATCGAGCAGGCGTTTATGGCGCAGGGGATCAGCGTTTCATCAAGCATCGAGATTGGCAGCCTTCCGGCCATCAAGCAGGCTGTTCAGGGAGGGCTGGGCATCGCGCTTTTGCCGTATATCTCGACGCGCCCAACACCTACGGGTACGGTTGTCAAGATCCTAGCAGATTGGAGCCTGCACCTGCCGATGGGACTGATTAAGAGGGCGGTTCCTCTTGCACAAGGTAAGGCTCTCGATGCATTGGGGACATGTTTTAAACAGGCTATCGCATCCGACTATGCTATAGCTTGATTTCTCGAACACAGCGCTCCAGAGCAGCAATAACTCTTTCTACGTCCTGTTCAGTCGTTGACCAGTTGACAAAGGCTGCTCGAATCGCCGGTTTGCCTGCAAACAACGTTGGCGTGAGTAAGACCTGCCCATCGCGTTGCAGCAATGCTAGAAAACGGTCGCGTTGAGCCGTATCCGCTTCCGCGAGTGTAAAACAGACAATATTGAGGTGGACGGGAGATAAGAGTTCAAAGCGTGCAGATTGTTCGATGTGTTGGCCGAGTTGTTGAGCGAGGCGGCAAGAGCGCGCGACCAGTTCTTGATAGCCAGCACGTCCATAGGCCATCAGCGTCATCCATGCGGGGAGGGCGCGAAAGCGACGCGAGTTCTCCGGCGTGCGATGCAACAGGTCCGGTCCGGCTCCGAGATAGGCGGCAGCGGCTTTAAAGACCTGTTCCTGCAACGTGATATGGCGAGTGAAGACGATCCCCGAATCGTAGGGAACGTTCAGCCATTTATGTCCATCGGTGGTGATCGAATCGGCGGCGTTAAGGCCACGCAGCAGGTGAGCGTGAGCGGGATCGCAGGCGGCGAAGAGGCCGAAGGCACCATCAACATGCAGCCATGCGCCATACGTTCGGCACAACTCGCCCAGCGCTTCCAGATCGTCAAAGTCGCCCGTGTTGACCTCTCCGGCGCTGGCAACCACAATGGCTGGTTTGCCGTCGTTGGCTACTAGCCGTTGCGCGAGTGCGGAGGGATCAACAGCCTGTCTGCCCGGCAAACTGGGGATATATTCAACGGACTGTCTGCCCATGCCTAGAATCGACAGGGATTTGAGAATGCTGGCATGTGGCGTTCCGGCCAGAACAGGGATGCGCGGCGCATTCCACAAACCCTCCTCCGAAACATCATGTCCAGATTGCTGTAAAGCCCATTGACGCGCCGTTGCCAGAGCCGCAAGATTGGCCTGAGTCGCGCCAGAGACAAAGGCACCCTCGAAGTCGTCGCTAAGGGCGAAGAGGGTGCGCAACAGGGCCAATGTCTGCCGCTCAACTGTGGTTGCAATAGAATCGCCGTCGCTGCTGATGTTCTGATCGTAGGAAGAGACGAGCCAGTCGCCCGCCAGGGCCGCTGGAGTGCTGCCCCGGTTACGAAGCCCAGATAGCGTGGGCCGGGCGACCCCGAAAGCAGCGGCTCATATTTGCTGCGAAAGGTGGCGAGTGCCTGCTCCGCGCCGATCCCTTGCTCCGGCAATGCGTCGGGTGCAAGCGTTGTGGGGAATTGTCCAGCTGGTCGCTCTGCAAGATGCTGGAGAAACTGAAGAGCGGCTGTCTGCGTTGTCGATAAAATACTCTCTAAGCGCTCGTGATCCTGTTGAAAATCCATTGACTCTATCCTTTTCATGTTCATAGTGAGAAGATCCCTTTAACTCTAACGAGGGCATTTCCTCACTTAGAAACTGTGCTACACACGGCTTCGTCTGAGTACCGCAAAGCTTATAACACTTTCCTCATTTCATACCAGAAGCCTACACCAGAGGGATGAGCCTTCTTTGCGACGATTTCGTACTGGAGTTTTTGATAAAAGGAGACGTTGCCGGGGAGGGATTGGCGCACGCCTAACCTGGCCTCGTTGAGTCCTTGTTGTCTAGCATACTCTTCAATATATTTCATCATCTGCCGCCCGATGCCTTGGCTGCGATGGGAGGGGAGCACAGAGATGCGCCCAACCCAGATATGATCTTCATGCAGGGTAAATTGCGCTGATCCTACAGCCACATTTTCAATCTCAGCCAGCATCGCCCTCCCGCCTGAAGAGGTTTTCTTAACAATGTCCTCAATGCTTTCTCGCAACGCACCAGATGGCGGGATTAACACATCCCGATATTCTTCAAAGGCTTTACGCATAACAGCATGTACAAGATACATTTCGTCTAAACTAGCGAGTTTCATCTCTACTTGCATGTGGATTTGCTCCCTATACGCATTATTGATTTTTATCTTAGCCCATCTCTATTTTTTGGTCAATGAGGAAGATATGCAGGCATTTCCTAAGACTTGACAAAGTAGGATAAGCTGACACGATCATCGTTGGTTTAGCTGGTCGTCCCGATCTCATCCACTCCCCCAAACGGGTCTTAGCTTATCTTTGGGAAGGATTATGAGTTAAGAAATGCCCTCTCTAACTATAGAGTGGAAAACACAAAAACAATAGAGCCAATGCACGATCATACGTAAGCCAATGGCGCAGTCCATAGATTTAGTGATTGTTCTGGATCGACTCAGTTTGTAGCGAAGCGGAATGAAAGAACAGGATATATGTAATCGGCGCGGCGAGTCCGAAAGCAGCGATGCTAGCAGCCATTGGGAGAGCGCTCGTTGTGCCTCCAAGACCGATCAATGGTGCAGCGATTGCGCCCATGCTGAGCTGTATCATTCCCAGGAGGGCCGAGGCGCTCCCAGCCGCGCGCTCGTTGGCGAGGGCCAGCGTGGTCGCGTTCGGCAGGATCAGGCCGAGGCTGGAGAGCAGCACGAAGAGGGATGGCAGCACTCCAATGAGGCCGATATTGCTGAGCGTAACGATCAGCAGAGAGAGGCCGGCCAGCGCGTTACCAGCCAACCCCCATATCAGGAGTCGTCGGGGCGAGAAGCGACTCACCAATCGACCATTGATTTGACCCGCAGTCACCATACCAAGCGCGTTGATGCTGAGCAGGAGGCCGAAGCTTTGAGGCGAAAGGCCATAGATGCTTTCGCTTTCTAAAATAAACGGAGAAACGGAAACATAGATGAGGCAGGCGACAACGGCAAAACCTGACGAAAACACATAGCCGACAAAGCCTCGATCAGTCATCAACATGCGGAAGTCATTGATACTGCCGACGATGCCAGCGCTCTGTCGTCGCGATAGCGGGAGCGTTTCGCTGAGTCCAAATATGGAGGCCAGCAGCAGCACCGCGCCTATAGTTGCAAGGGTAAGAAAGATGCCGTGCCAGGAGGCCCATCTGAGCAACTGGCTGCCGATAATCGGTGCGACGATAGGGGCCAGCCCGTTGACAAGCATCAAAATGGAGAGGAAACGGGCCATTGCGTTTCCAGCATAGAGATCGCGAACCATCGCCAGCGCAATCACCATACCTGTTGCGCCGGCGGTCCCCTGGAGCAATCGCAGAATCGTTAGCGTGGAAACGTCAGGCGCGACGGCACATAGCAGAGAGGCAATGATGAAAATCGCAATTCCAGCAAGCAGAGGGCGTTTGCGTCCCCACATGTCGCTGATCGGCCCTGCAAGGAGCTGACCCAGCGCCAGGCCGAGCATGCCTGCGCTCAAGGTTATCTGCACCTGTGATATGGTGGTGCCTAAATCATGGCTCAAGGTGGGGAGCGCTGGTACATACATATCGGTCGAGAGCGAGCCGAACGCCCCTAACCCTCCCAGGATGAGCACATGACGTATCGAGAGGACATGCATAGCCATCTTCTCATGGTTCGCCAAATCCGATGCTGGCAAGAGCTTCTTTGTCGTAGACATGGGAATCCCTTTCTTTGAAAAGTGAGAGCACAATATTGAGTGAACAAGTGATGGAAATGATGGAAAAGGCGTGATAGAGGTTATGTGCGGATTATCAAGAAGGAAAAGGAAACGAGTGAGTAATTGGTGAAGTGTTATGAGGTGCATAAATGGGGCGCACGTGGATCTCTCTTTAGAGTATACACGTGCAGAGGCAAAAAGTCAAAGGTGAGCGCGATATTTACAAAAAGTGGGAGAGCATATAGATGCCCGGCTCTATTCGATAGCCTAGCTTGCGATTAATGATGAGGATCGGGATATTGGTTGAATCGTTGTTGGTGTAGATATAGTCCACATCAGAGGCGCGAACGGCGCGCATGGTCAGCAATTTTAGTGCAAGGGCGATGTGGCGGCCACGATAGGCACGATGGACGCAGGTAAATGCGTTATGCATGCTGCGGGTGTGTGGGTAATACTCAAGAGCGGAGAGGCCCACCCACTTGTCGTCGTCCGCTGCGATCACATGCCCATCGGCGCGAAATTGTGGCGATTGAAAGACGCGCTGACAATAGCTTTCAAAAGAGGGTGCTCGCCAGTCAGCAGTTGCGGGATTATCGATGGCACAATCACAGTGCAGTTCGTAGTGTTTGCGTTGAATCTCGGGTGTCATGGCAATATCGGCCAGTGTAAAGAAACGGATGCCTGTCTGTGCAACGGCCTCCACTGTGCCATTGAAGCGCGACTCGTCAAAGGTCGCAACGTACAATCTGGAAACCTGCATATGGCTGGTAATCTGGAAGTTGCGGTGCTGCGCGAATTGCAGACCTTCAACACAATTTTCGCGTACTTCGCTGATAATCTGGGTCACTGCATGTGCCTGAGCGATCGTAAGAACGGAATTATAGAGGCGAGAACCGATGCCTTGATGACGTTTTGAGGGATCGACGATGATGCGTAACCAGAAGCAATTGGCAAAAGGGGCGTGAGAGATGGTGGCATAACCAGCAATCTGGCCGGTCAGATCGATAGCGACGATAGGGCTGAGACCCCCTGGAGGCGCTTTACAGTATCGCTCACGAAATGTCTCGATGCTTGCCGGTTCCGGGTCCACCGTATTCACAAGGTCCACGATTCTTGGTATATCGGCTTCCCCGCTAAGAGAACGGAGGAAAAAGGCCATCAGCATCTCCCTTCCAATACATCACAGGCAAACGACATTCCCTTCATCCTCTATATTATAATATGTTTCCGGCAAATTTTCGCGCCATATCAGATTGCAGGGGCGGCCCTGAGCGGCACACGGACAAAAACGATGGTTCCATGCTCCTCATTATGTTGGAGAGAGCGCACAGAGAGCGTTCCACCCAGCATCTCCGCTCGTTCGCGCATGCCGAGCAGACCAAAGCTTGTGTACTCTTCACCTGTTGGAAGTGGAAATCCCTTGCCGTCGTCCTGAATCTGCAAGATCAACTGATCATGTTCCTGTTCGAGCAACTGTATTCTGACGCAGTGAGCCTCGGCATGTTTACGTACGTTTGAGAGCGCTTCCTGTGCGATGCGGTACAACTCGGCCTCTACCTGTGAGGGGAGATTGTGACTATGCCCCCTGACCTCTAGATGGGTTTCGATGCCGGTGCGATGGGTAAATTGTGTGGTCAGATCGTGCAGCGCCTCACCGAGCGTGCGGCCTTCCAGCGTGGAGGCGCGCAGGTCTTGCACAGAATGCCTGGCCTCTCCCAGAGCCTCACGCGTCAAATCCAGCGCTTTGCGTACCTGCTCGCCAGCTTTCTGCGGATTGGTTGGAAGCAGGGCATCGACGGATTCCAGGTAGAGCGAGATGGCACCGAGTTCCTGGGCCAGCGTGTCGTGAATCTCTCTGGCAAGCCGATTGCGTTCCTGCAAGCGAACGATGCGGGCGCTCTCTTCAGCAAGGCGCGCACGCTCGACCGCGACCGCAACATGATTGCCAATTGTACTCAAGAGCATCAACTCCTCCGAGCTGAGCTTACACCATTCGGGTCCAGCGACGTTCATAACGCCGAGCTTTTTCTTGTCGAGATAGAGAGGGATGCTGGCGTGAAAGCGCAGACCTTCGGAGCCGGATCTTGCCTTTTTGAGCCGACTGCACTCCAATACGTTGAGGTTGGCCGCACCCGCCAGATCGCCCTCCACAAACGTTTGCAGACAGAGGCAGAGCCAGCCCTCCATCTGTGCGGGCCGCTGGAGAAAGGGTGGCAATTTCAATGAGGCTGCCAGATACGGCCTCTCTTCGGCATCCAGCAGCCAGACCCAGCCAGAATGTAGCCCAAGCCACTCCGCGACGAGGATCAAGGTCTGTTCGAGCGCGGTATGCACGTCCGTCGAGCGATTCAACGCTTCGGAGACCTGATAGAGAATGGTCAGTTCTCGATTCTGGCGCTCAAGCTGTTCGTTTGCTGCTGAACAATGTTCCGCCTGACACTTCATCTCATGTTGATTCATGACACACGCCTCCTGTTCGCTCTATTATCGCTACATTGATTGTATAACGAGCGACTTATTGGCGTACTGTCCATGAGAACGGCGCTCTCCCTGTCCATTCGGGCAAGCTATGTGGTTTTTATGCTCCTTTTGCCGTTAGCAAGTAAACAGCAGCAACTTCATCGGATGCTTGAATGAGATCGCGCATGAGCTTACATAATTGAGTAAGTTGCGTTATGGAAGCTACTTGTGTCTGTGCAAAGTTTGCCAGCGTTGGAAAGCGGACTTGCACGACCTCCACTACATCTTGACGTGCCTGTTCCATTTTGCCTTCGATATTGCCTTCAACATTGCCCTCCTCTTTCCCGCGTTTCTCAGCTTGCTGGACACGCTCGATGACCTGGGGAACGGTATCGATGAACCAGTCGAATTGCATTTTCATCTCCTCCTCGACGCGAAATCGATCCTCATCCGAAATGGTAACAGATTTTTGTAACATTTTCCAGAAGCGATCCAGATGATGGCGCATCTTCTGATTGGGATAGTGCTCCCGCAAATCGTACAAGGTCTGGATCAGCAAAGGAGCTGTCGCCCCTTGACAACACAACACTTGAAGGTAGCCGCGCCGTGTCGTCGTCCGCCTGACACTTGCACTCATATCTCCGGCATTGCGATTGATCCGCATG
Source organism: Reticulibacter mediterranei (assembly GCF_016587455.1). NCBI lineage: Bacteria > Bacillati > Chloroflexota > Ktedonobacteria > Ktedonobacterales > Reticulibacteraceae > Reticulibacter > Reticulibacter mediterranei. Next base: position 694,972 of record NZ_BNJK01000002.1, read on the forward strand.
GCAACGTCTGGTTCACCGACTCGCTCAACGCCACTGTTGGCTATCTCACACCCTCGAAAGGCGTGGTCAAAATTCAACCATTGAACGATCCCAATGCGCATCCACATGACGGGTTAGTCGTGCAGAGCAATGGAACGGTCTGGTTTACGACTCAATATGGCTCGCAAATACCCAGCGATCCTGTTCTGGGGCCAGTGCTCGTCATGTGGCCGATCGGAACCTTGTCTTGATAGATGTCCTTCGACCATAGGTAGCGTGAGAAGGATAGCCTCAAGAGCGATGATAGGGTACAATAGGGGCTGTATAGCGAGGAATATAGAAGGAATGTGGAGCGATGACCTTTGTAATTCAGGATGCGATCCCGGACGACGACGAAGGGATACGCTATGTTCAGCACCAGACATGGCTTGCTACCTATCCGAATGAAGAACTGGGCATTACCAGAGAGGCAATCAACGCTCGCTTTGCCTATCCTGATGGGACGCTCATGAGACGCCATCCCACCAACAAACAGCAAATCAATACTGATCCAGGGCTACATGTCTGGGTGGCGAAAGAGGAACAGCGCGTGATCGGCTTTTGCATTGCGCTAAAAGAGGCACTGAATGGGCATGTCAGGGCTATTTATGTCCTTCCTGCTCATCAGGGAAGAGGTATTGGCAAACGGTTGCTGCAAGCGGCCCTGGACTGGCTGGGCGACCACAAGCCGGTGACGCTCTCTGTGGCGACATATAACGCGAAGGCCATAACGTTCTATCATAGCTTTGGCTTTGTGATGAATGAGCAAGCGCCAGGTGTGAGCGTTGCCCATCTTCCATCGGGGGTTGCAATTCCCCAACTGGAGATGGTTCGCCCGCGCCGCGTATGACAGTCCGTTCTCACCCGTCTTGAACGCCAATGTATACTCAAATATAGAAAGAAAATCACGCGCAAATAGCAGTGAGGTTGCGCGAGTGCTTCCTCGTCCGGCTTACCGAACAATTCGGGTTGTACTTGTAGCTGAAGTGGGTGCGTGCATCTACTTTTAATGGTTATGTCAGTAATGTAAATCTTGCAATGTAGCTTGTAATATATAAAGAACTGCCTTGTTCACTTTTTAAGTGTGGCAGGAAACGTATACAATGCATCACGGTGTTTGTAGAAGGGAAAGGTACAATATATGGATCAGGATAAACAGGCGGTAAAAGAAGAAGTAGTCGTCACGATTTCCGCACCGAAAGAGGAGTGGAAGGTTGTTGAGCGGCTCGTTACATCCTATCGCCAGCAGTGCAAGTCGATGCGCCATCACACCCCGATGCTCGCTCTCCTCAACCGTTTTCAGGAGCGACTGACGAAGCAAACTGGCTTTCCATGCCCGGATGATTATTTCATCTAGAGGGGCGCACCGGAAAAGATAATCATAACGACGCTTCACTTGTCACCCAGAGTGGCGCTGTAGAGTGTTATATACTAGATTATACTGTTTTGACTCTCTATGTGATAGAGAAGGAGCGTCGTTATGGCACAAAATAGTTGGTTTCCCCAGGAGCGTAAACGTGGGGCGCGAGGTTGGTTCCACGTTTTATGGGTTGGAATTGTCCTGTTTCTCGTCACGACCTTTGTGATGTTGTGGACAGGCAACCCGAATTTATATCCGACCGTGATTATGATTGGCAATTTTCTCATCCCGGTCGTTTTTGTGACATTCCTCTACGATCATCAGCATTTAAGCCGCCTCACGCCTGAGATCATTACGAAAAGCTTTATTCTTGGCGGCATCCTGGGTGTGCTGGGAGCGACGGTTCTAGAGTCAATCCTGTTGCCAGCTCCCTCGAATCCCGATCAAGGTCTCTCGCTGATGGGTGGATTCGCGGTCGGACTCATTGAGGAGGCTTCAAAGATCCTGGCAGTAATCTTTCTGGCGCGACGTATGGAACATAGGCAAGCCATCGATGGACTGCTGATTGGTGCGGCGGTTGGTATGGGATTCGCTGCTCTCGAAAGTACGGGCTATGCCTTTACTTCGTTCCTCCTCAATCAGGGCCATGTCGGGGCTTCGCTTTTCACGACGGTTCTGCGCGGCCTGTTTGCTCCCTTTGGGCATGGCACCTGGACGGCCATTCTCGCTGCTGTCCTGTTCCGCCAGAGCACCTCGAACAACCGCTTCCGCATCACTGGTCTGGTTTTCGTAACGTACCTCTTCGTTTCGATACTGCACGGCCTCTGGAATGGCCTGCCCAACACCATTTACCTCGTCATCCCGCCTGGCATCCCCATTCCGTTGATCTCACTGCTCATCGGCATCGTTGGTCTCGCCACGCTGAGTGTGATGTATGTCCGGGCGCGCAGGCGAAGGACGCTTCCTCCCACGGCAAATCCAATTTGATCCATTTCGTAGTGGAGCGATGTATCGCGTGAGGCCGTATCACAGGCGCATCCAGCAACGCGATACATCGCTCCACTACGAAATGGATCAAAGATTGTTTTCTGCAACAAACGCGTCTTCCGCGCTATAGTCGAATTCCTGGGGGTTGATCTTTGCTGGCGGGTTGGCACGCTCCCATGTGATCGTGCGCTGCATGGCCTCCTCTAACGGCAACGCTTCTTGATAGCCAAGCTCCTCACGTATCCGCGCGCTATCGACCACGATATCCTGTTCGGGATGGATATCCCACCTCAGCGGCTCTGGCAAGCGACCTCGTGGCGCAAGAATGATGCGTCCCTGCCAGCCTGCCAGTTGTGCAATCAGCCGTGCTCGCTCCTCTAATGAGAGCGTAGTTGCTTCTGCAACGTTGTAGATATGGCCGCTGGCTCGTTCGTTAGTGACGGCCAGGGCAATGGCTGAAGCTACATCATCGATGTAGCTGTACGTCCAGCGCCAGCGTGCCTCTGCCTCGTCGAGCAAAATAAATGGTCTCCGATCATCTATGCGCTTCAGAAAGGAGAAGTGGCGATGCTGGTAGTCGCCGGGACCATAGACGGCGGGCAGGCGTAAAGCCGTGCCGGGCAGTTCAGGCTCGCTCATGACGATACGCTCCACCAGGATTTTGTCGTACTGATCCATCCACTTATCGGGTGCGTCGTCGGCGCGTGGCGGATCGGCACGATAGGGGTAGAGCTGTTCGCGGAGGGCCGACTCCTCCGTGATTGGCAGCGGGTCGAGCGGTCCACTACCCAGCCCATTGACACGACCGAAGGCACGGTAGACATCCTGGCTGCTGATCGCAACCAGGCGACCAGCCATCCCTTTCAACGCCTCCATCGCCTCACGAGCATCTTCTTCAGTAAATAAGATCATATGCAGCACCACATCCGGGGCGAAGCTGCGAAATGCCGCAACCGATTCGGGAGAGAAATGCGCGGTGGTTTTTTGTGCGCTATCAGCATGGATGTGCTGAATTGAGGGCGGCAGGTCCGGCTCAGTTTTGCCGCGATGGTAGACCGCGATATCGTGTCCCTGCTCGCTCAAGCGGCGCACAGCAGCCAGGCCAATAAAGTGAGTACCGCCAATCACAAGAATACGCATCAATCTTTCCTTTCGCTTGTTGTTTTCTTTTGACGCTACTTTCACCTTACCTTGCTTACGGCGTGGCTAGCAATCCCTTTTCTATGCTTATAGCATAGGTTTCGCGCCAATATGCTATAAGCGTTGTGGTACAGCTTTATACTGTGGGTTGCGCCCTGGGAATGCCAATAGACCGCAACAGCAATGTGTCGCGCAGGCGGTCAGGCAGCACACGCAGGAAAACGAGTGCTCCGGCTATCTGCCCGACCGGATAACGTGTTTTGGGGCGACGCGATGTCAACGCATGCGTAATGGCAGCGACGGCAATACTGGGGTTATCGCGATGCTGGCTGGCTATGGTTTTGCTGAGCGCCGCCAATCCCGAGGCATAGAGTTGCTGCTGTTGCGCGGAAAACTGCTGTCTTGTCTGTTGCGCGCTGGCTCCTGATTTATCAAAAATCTCCGTTTGCAGCGCGCCTGGCTCTACAATTGAGATGGAGATGCCCCAGGGCAGCAGCTCACCCCGTAGCGCGTCGGTAAACGATTCCAGCGCGGTTTTCGCCGCCGAGATGATGCCGTAATAGGGCAGCGTCACCAGCCCGCTGAGCGCTCCGACGTTGACGATACGCCCTCGCGCCTTGCGCAACAACGGCAGAAACGCCTGCGTTACAGCGACGGGGCCGAGGACACAGACCTCAAACTCCTTGCGTATCTCTGCGATTGGGGTTAATTCAATCGGTCCTTCAACGATCAATCCCGCGTTGTTCACCAGTCCGGCGAGTCCCGCGCTGCCGAGGGCTTTCGTTACCATTTGTGCAGCCCGAGTTATTGAGTCAGAGTCGGTCACATCGAGCAAGACCGGGATGATGCGGCTGGAAATCTCGCGCTGAAGTCTCTCTCCATCGGCGGCCTTACGCACTCCAGCGAAGACTTGAAATCCCAATGCGTCGAGCTGTCGGACAGTCGCGACACCAAGACCACCGGCTGCACCCGTAATCAAAACGGCTCCTCGATTGCTCTGAGGCGCTGTTGCCATATCTTCATTTTCCTTTCAAGCAGAGCTTTGCACTGTCTGCGGCATCTGCTATAATAAACGATACGTATCGTGTCTTTATTTGACCTATCAGAAATATAAACGATACGTATCGTGTTGTCAAGGAAAAAATAAGGAGGAGACGAGATTGGTTGAGCGAGAGGGGTCAACGCCGGGTCGTCGTCGCAGCGATCAGGCGCATCAGGCAATTTTGCAAGCGACGAGGGAGGTGTTAGAGGAGGTGGGATATCGAGATATGACGATTGAGGCGATTGCGGCGAGGGCTGGAGTGGGCAAAAAGACCATTTACCGCTGGTGGCCCTCGAAAGCGGCGGTGGCCCTCGAAGCACTTATTACTTCTTCTGATGCCCACGCGTCATTTCCCGATACTGGCTCCCTGGAAGGGGATCTGCTCTCCTACTTTGAGCAGGCTTTTCTGGCCTTGCGGGGGAAATCGGGAACCGTTCTGAGCGGATTAGCAGCCGAGGCACAGCTTGATCCCGCCTTTGCTCATGAGTTTCAGCGAACGTTTATTGTGCCACGCAGGGCTGAGTTGATCGAGCGACTGCGGCGTGCTATGCAGCAAGGCGAGCTGGCTCCCGATACCAATCTCGATGTGCTGGCCGACTTGATTTATGGCGCGAAATGGTATCGTTTCCTCCTGTATCCTGCGCCGCTAGACGATACGTTCGCCAGAGAGATTATTGCATTCATCCTGCGTTTGAAACATGCACCTGCTGGCGAATAGGTGCATACATACTTAAAACAGATCTGATCCTGATGCGATATAACGGCGTGCATCAAAAAAGGGCGAGGCGGCCTGAGAGACAAAGGTTTCGACGTAGACGATGCGAAAGCCGCGCTCTAGCAGGGGAGCGAGACAGAGATGCGGTCCCGGCACATCGATGCGAATCACTTCGGCATGGTGCAGCGCCCAATCAACGGCGGCCAGCACGCAATCTGCGGCCAGCTCGGGCTTGTTGACGCCGAGAGGACCAATCGTGCAGGCATTGGGAAACCGCAGCGTTCCGGCCCCCAGCCGTACATAGCCATACCCGACAATCTCATCTCGATCATAAAACCAGAGCGGCACGGCTCGTTGCTGTTGACGCCAGAACGCATGCTCCTGTGGGCGGCTGCGTCCGCTGAGACGCGCATCCCATCGCTCAAACTCAACAAGATCAGTACCAGCCTCGCGAATCTTGATGGGAGATTGCCAGCGACCATCGCGCACAGGTTCCGTCAGGCGCAGATTGAAATGGGGCCATTGCGGTTGCATTCCGGCACGAATGTAGAGAGCGAGCGCTCGATGGTCGGTTGAGCTGAATGTGCAATGGATAAGAGGCGTATCAAGGGAGAATGTATGTTGAAGCAGTGCCATGCCTACATGCGACGATTGCATTGCTGGATGTACAAACAGATCGGTAAGAAAGGCGATGGAGCCGCGCGAAATGGCCGCTGCGTAACCAATTACTTTCCCATCCTGCTCAGCCACAGACGCCGTTCCGGTCTCTATAATATGCTTGAGTGCGGGTGGTGTGATAGCTGGAAGTGGGGGCGGGTCATCGTTCTCCTGTATTTCGTTAAGATAGTAGACATGATACATCTCCACCATATCATGCTCCATCGCGGGTCGAATGGTTATCATAAGTACTTCTCCTCATCTGGGCCTTGAATGTATGCTGCTGCAATTATACATTAGCCAATATGTCGTAGTGCTCTATTAAGCTTCATCATTGATGCATTCAGAACATCCTCTGGGGGGTGAACGGATATGGTAGGGGCGATGGCTTGTCCTCGCCCACCTCCCCTGAGGCACCAGGGCGAGGACAAGCCATCGCCCCTACCATATCCGGGGAGTGCTTACCACTTCAAATGAAGCGTATCGTGTATACAACGGCCTCAAGCGCTCAGAGAGAAGAAACTGCGGCCATTATGAGTGGGCGGCAGCTTGTTTTGGTTGATAGGTGCCGGGTTCGCTTCTGAAACTAATGGCAAAGCGGTTCCAGCCGTTGATGGCGACAACCGCAAGAGTCAGGTTGACCAGTTCCTCTTCGGTGAAGTGCGGTGCAACGCGTTCATATATTTCGTCGGGAACCTGGTTGTTGGCAATCAGCGTCAGCGACTCGGTCCATTCGAGAGCAGCACGCTCTCGCTCGCTGTAAAACGGCGCTTCCCTCCATGCCGAAAGCAGATAGAGGCGCTGTTCCGTCTCCCCTGCTGCACGAGCATCTTTAGTATGCATATCGATACAAAATGCACATTGATTAATTTGTGAGGCGCGTAATTTGACCAGTTCGAGCAATGATGGCTCTAAACCGGAGTTCTTAACTGTCTGTTCAAGCCGAAACATCGCACGATAAGCCTCAGTATTTAACGCGGAGGCGCTAAGACGTGTAGTCATAATGACTCTCTCCTTATGGACAGGGATAATTTCCTGCTCTTCTCACAATTGAATTTGTTCCAAGAAGAAGGTATACTATCCTGGACAACTTCTATCTAGATTATAGATTCGTGGACAAGATTTATCAAGGATAATTTTTATCCTGGAATAATGAGGAGGCAAGCGCGATGAAATTGAGTGAAGGGGTTGAATGGGGGCTACATTGTGTTCATATGCTGGCAGGGCTGCCCCAGGGAGCGACTTTACCAACCAGAGCACTCGCCGAATTTCACGGGCTGTCCGAAACCTATCTTTCCAAGCATCTTCAGGCGCTTACCAATGCGGGTATTATTGAGTCGTTGCCCGGTCCTAGGGGCGGCTATCGGCTGGCGCGCTCGCCTGAGAAGATTACGCTATTAGCGGTTGTGGAGGCGATAGATGGGCGCGAGCCGCTGTTTCGCTGCACCGAGATTCGCCAGCGTGGGCCTGTGGCGAGCGGGCCAGAAGCGTTTCGCATGCCCTGTGGGATTCATGTGGCGATGGCACGGGCAGAAAAAGCCTGGCGCGAGGCGCTGCGTGTACAGACCGTCGCCGATACCATTTCGCACTATCAACACGATGTTTCATCAGAAGCACGGGAACGAACTGCACAGTGGGTTGCTGGACGTATGCGACTTGCACCCGAAAAATAATATGCTTGCATAAATAATTTGTATTATAAGGAGCTCAGGCCGCCTCTCCAAGACTGGCATTGAAGCGCTAACCATCGAGCGCCACACATCATCGACAGAACACAACAACGGTCGTCAAACGCATTGGCTGAGATCTCTCCGATGACTGGGAGAAGCGTTTAGGAGGGTTCCTATCAGCCATCAGAGAGGGGCTGTTAGCCAGACTTCCGTTCAGTTACTTCTCCCAGGTCAAGGGCAACTGCTTCACCCCAAAGGAGGACATGCTCTTGATTGGGGACAGCGGCGCATCGGACACGTGCCAGGAGCCGGGGAGACGGTCGAGCATCGCGTTCAGCGCAATCTTCGCCTCCAAACGAGCCAGGGGAGCACCCAGACAGAAGTGGATGCCGCGCCCGAAGCCCAGGTGCCGATTGGGATCACGCTCGATCTTGAACTGATCGGCATTGGGGAACTGGGCCTCATCCCGATTGGCCGAGGCGACCCAGACCAGGAGTAACTGACCGGCTTCTATGCGCTGATCGCCTATCGTCGTTTCAGTCACGGCCCAGCGCGGCTGGAGTTTGACCGGCGAGTAGTAGCGCAGTGCCTCTTCAAGAGCATTGGGCACCAGTTCGCGATGGGCACGCAGGCGCTCCAGCGCTCCTGGCGTCTCATCCAGGCACAGGACGAGATTGCCAATCAGATTGGTTGTGGTCTCGTTGCCTGCGACCAGCAACAGCACACAGAACCCGATCAATTCCTCGTTGGAGAGCCGCTCCCCGTCCACTTCCGCCTGTAGCAGCGCACTCACCAGATCGTTGCGGGGCTGGGCGCGCCGCTCCTCAAAGATCTGGGTGAAGTAGTTGACCATGTCGCTTGCTGCCTGCATGCCCGCCTGCTGATCTTCTTCCGTGGCTTCCCCATCTCCCGAGACGAAGGCATCAGACCATCGCTTGAAATCCTCACGCCGCTCCGCGGGAACTCCCAACATCTCCGCAATGACCGTGACAGGCAGAGGATAGGCCAGATCTCTGATCACATCCATCTCCCCCTTAGTTACTACCTGGTCGAGCCAGGTGCTGGTGATCTCCTGGATGCGCGACTCCATGTGAGCCACCATGCGCGGGTGAAGGCTTGCGACACGAGAAAGCGCAACTTGTGATGGCGCGGAGGGTCCAGACGGACAATGCTCGAACTGATTGGGCTGACATCGCGGTACTCGGCTGGCACGAAGCGGTTCTGCTCGGACGAAAACGTCGCGTGATCAGAGAGCACGCGGGCCACATCGTCGTAGCGGAAGAGGTTCCACATGCCTGAAGTCGGGTCCTGGGAGACGGGCTGTGTCTCACGCATCTGACGATACCAGTCATACGAGGCGTTAAGCTGTTCTCTATTGTTTTTTTTCTGCATAATTCTTCTTCTTTCTCTTTGTATGATCGTCTACTTGATTGATAGAGAGCTATCTACGTTAGTGCTCAGAGAGCACTTTTTGCGTCATGATAGTACAGTTGCCTTTGAGATATCAGCTCCCAAGCCTTTGAGCGCGGCATATGTGAGCTTATCCATCATACCAACACCCTTCTTTACAAGAGGTTCTCCAGCACGCGCTTCGCGTACTCCCAATTGTCTTTGTTGCGATTGTAAGTTGCTTTCCCTTTTTCAGTAATCCTGAAGTATTTCCGCCTTCCGCCTTGCGATTCATCGCCCCAATACCATTCGATATCGCCGTCCACCTCAAGCCGCCGGACGCTGGAGTACATTGTGGCTTCCTTTAATTCATATTCCCCACCCGAGCGCTCAGCAATCAGTTTGACAATCTCGTAGCCGTAACGATCAGCTTCTGATAAGAGCCGTAAAATCATCGTATCGGTATGTCCGCGTAGCAGGTCGGAGGTCAGTTTGTTTTCACTCATAGCATCACCTCGTATTGGGATTACATGTCATAGTACTATGACTGTCAATGTACTATTTCAGCGGTGATACTTTATCTGAGAAATATGTTCCTTTCCCTTTTTTTATTATTCACCTCACAGAGGAGGTTTTTCTCCCTCGCTCTCTTGCGAAGAAATGGCATCACCAATCTCAAGCGAGAGCAAGGTCAAACCCAGGCTATTAATTTTGAGCAGAACCCGATAGAGTGCCGCTTGATTGGGCAACGATCCGCAGAGCAACGTTTTGCCAGAGGCTTGTGGAAGAATCTGAAGGTCTTCAAACCATTCTTGCCAGGATGGGTCCAAATGTCCTTTGATACCAATGCGACAATCGATATTCAGCACCTTCCTCCTTTCGTTGAACATACCTGGAGTATAAGGTGCCAGAGGGTGAGTTGCCTTCACCTGATCGGATGGTTGTAGGGGGTGAGGAAAACAGAATAGATTAGAGCAAAGACAAGCGTCGTGCCACCGAACTTGCCTCAACACGATTGTGGACGCCCAGCTTGCGATAGAGGTTTTGAACATGGGTTTTCACGGTATTGAGCGAGATCACCAGGGCATTGGCGATCTCTGGGTTGGAACGCCCGGCGACCAGCAGGCGGAGAACCCGCTGCTCCTGCTCGCTGAGAGGCTCCAGGAGCAATGTATCCTCCCTGAGAGGTGCAGCCTCTTCTGTGGGCTGAGTGCCTGATTCCTGAGCAAATGCGCGCAGAAGGGTTTGCGCGTGGGAGATCAAAGGTGCCTCGCGCAGTTCTGGTAACAGCGTTTTCAGCAAGCGCTCCATCGTTGGCCCTTCATCCAGAAAGAGGCGTTGGTAGCTCTCAGGTTGTGCCAGTCGCAATGCCTCAATGAGAGAAGATTTGGCCTGGTTGTATTCCTGGCAGGCAACATGGGCTAGCGCCTCCAGAATCTGAATTTCCAGAACACTGTGCTTGCGTCCCTGAGCCTGGGCCTTCTCTTTCCAGGAGACGAGCGCTTTCAACGCGGTTTCCCCTTTCTTTTGCGCAAGGTGTAACCGCGCGAGGAGCAGCACTTCTTCCTGCTGGAGCATGAGTGGAAGTTCTTCCTCCAGTTCGGATGCCTGGGGTTGGTCGGCCCGTTGCTTTTCCTGCACCCATCGTTCGACTGCTGACAGATCTCCATGTGCCAGTTGGAGTCGCGCCTGGCAGACGCGTATTACTCTCAAAGACCAGGAAAAATGAGTATGCATCTCCCATTTCGAAAGCACCTCCTGAGCCTTCTGTGTCTCCCCGCAAGTGTGTAGCAGGCGAGCTTGGACGAGAGCGCCCGATGCCAGAACGTGAATCCCTTCCTCCGGCTTTTCTCTCAGCGCCTGCGCCCTGGAGAGATAGCGCAGAGCGTCGGAGAGCTCATTGCGCTCATAAGAAAGTTGAGCAAGGCAATGATAGGCCCAGGAGATAAAGAAAGGTTCTCTGCTGCCTGTAGAGAGCAGCAATTGTTGCTGAAAGGTCTCCTGGTCTTCATCAATGTAGGCAAGGGCTTGATGGTAGTAGTGCTCTGCCCTGCGCAGTTCGCCTCGTTCCAGACAGACCATACCCAACCAGAGAGATGCAGCGAAGACAGCGGGATGATTGCCGAAGTTTTTTTCCCTCCTATACCCTTCGAGAAAGCGCTGCTCGGCCAGATGCACCTCACCCGCAAGTAAGGCTTCAAATCCCCTCAGCAGGAGGTGGTCAGGATACATAAAACTCCGCTCTGTCAACAGTGGTTGGACTTGGGGCCCCAATGCCAGCAGACGTTCTACATCGTCTTGAAAGAAGGCCAGGTCAGCATGCAGTTGCAATGCTTCCCCGAGTTGTTCCCACTGCTCGGTTGCCTCAAAGCCTCGTTCTGCCCACTCAATGAGCCGCTTAGAACGTGTCCAGGTGTCAACTGAACGCCGATCAGTCGTAAACGTCAAAGCGAGGACAGACAGGAAACAGAGTTCTGGTTGGGTTCGCACGATCTGCTCAGGTAGTTGTCTAAGCCAACGAGACAGTAGGTGATACGCATTGTGAAAGCTCTGCGGGATGACAAAACGCTCGATCAGCGATGCAGCGCGACCAAAATCTTCCCCAGCCAGCGCCGCCTCAATGGCTTCTGGGAGCATTCGCTGTTGCTCATACCACTGACTGGCTTTGCTCCTCAGGGAACGGAGCGTGGCTGTTCCCAGGCGAAGCTGTGCTTCATGCTGTACGGCCTGTGCCCATAGGGCATGATAGCGATACCACTGCCGACTCTCGGAGAGGGGTTGGAGAAACAAATTCGCTCGCTCTACCTGTTCGAACAGATGAGCACTATCCTCTCTGCCTCTGATGGCATCGCAGAGGGAGGCACTCAAAGGATTGAGCCAGCTAGTCTTCAGCAAGAAGTCTTGCAGGTCTTCTGGCAGATTGGTGAGGATTTCTTCACGCAGGTAATCGAGCACGAAGCGCTGGCTGCCACTGAGCATGTGCACCGAAGCCGAGGGGTCCGTCTGTTTCTGGAGGAAGAGGGCGGCCAGTTGGAGGCTGGCAATCCAGCCCTCGGTGCGCGCTTCCAACAGCGTGACGTCTGCCTCCGAGAGGGCAAGTCCCATACGCTGTATGAGAAAGCGCTGCGTTTCTTCCCGCGTAAAGCGCAGATCGGTATCGCGGATCTCGACCAGGTGCCCGCGCACTCGCAAGCGAGAGAGAGGCAGATCGGGGTCGACGCGACTGCCCATCACCAGGTGCACATGCGGGGGCACATGCTCCAGCCAGAAGGTCAGCGAGGCATGAATGCTCGGTTCGTCGATCACATGATAGTCATCCAGGATCAGCACCAGAGGGGAGTTCTCCGCGCGTTGACCTGCGAACTCATTGATCAGGGTGGTCAGGCTGCTCGCAAGCGGCGCAGCGGTGTGCAGCAGGGTAAGGGCATGCGTTCCCATTTCTGGCCGGCACGTTCGCAGAGCCGCGATCACCGAGATCCAGAAGCGCGTCGGGTCATTGTCCAGGGACTCCAGAGACAGCCAGGCAACGGCTCCCTGATGCTGCTGCGCCCACGCGGAGAGCAGGGTGGTTTTGCCCCAGCCAGCGGATGCAGAGAGCAAAGTCAGTCGGTGGGACAGCGCAGTATCCAGAGCCGAGAGCAGACGCTCCCGTCCCATGAGAGTGGCAGGAAGAGGGGGAGGAACCAGCCTGGTCAGCACCATCAGCATACCGGGATCATTGAATGGGGTATCAGGCTCGACGAGTTGGGAAGGGATCTCGTTGAAGGAAACGGGCCTTGCCTCCAGCACGCCCTCGGGGAACGATGGCAGCTTCTGCTGGCTCTCCTGGAGATCCTGTGCCATCTCCTCTAAACGAGCCAGAGTCACGGTCGCATCGGTTCCCAGATAGCGCTTCCTGGTCTGGCCGGAATGGGTGTGATAGGCATACCAGTAGCCATTCCCACGAGAACGAACCTCTTTGAGGACATTCAAGTGACCATGTTGGCCCTGAAAGGAAAAGGAGGAATGTGTCGTCAAACAGGCCTGCCACGCTCCTTTGTCTTCTGGAAACAGAGGCAATGGCGGCTGGTCGAGGGTATGCAGAAGATAACACTGGTTTTCGGGAGACCAGAGCAGAGCATGAGCCGCTGGTTTTGGCATGGCATCCTTTCTTCTCTACAACTCCACAATGAACGTCTTCCCCAACTCCCCAACAGGATGAGTATAACAAAGGGGAGGAAAGCTTACAAGCGTGCGTATCCGCTCCTGGGACTCATAGGCTAAAAGCGATCTGTCCGCTGTCATTACCTCACTGAATTTTTGTATTTATATTATGTCCGCCAATGCTGAGAGCATAGCCTTGTCTCCGCCTATGCTTTCAGCATGTGTTTTGCCTTGAATATAGGGTCAGGAACGGGTACGGTTCTCTTATAAACGAATGCTAGAGTGAAGGAGAGAACATTATGAGAGTTGCAGCGATCTATGATATTCATGGCAATGAACCTGCGTTGGAGGCCGCTTTAAGCGAGATTCAAAAAGAGCGGCCCGATCTGATTGTGGTTGGTGGAGATATCGTCTCCGGCCCTCTGCCGCGCGCCACGCTTGAGCGGCTATGGCAACTGGGAGATCGAATGCGCGCTCTTCGTGGCAACGCGGATCGCGAGGTCGTCGCCGCTTTCGATGGCGTGCCATTTGGCGAGCAACAGCCCCCGGAAGTGCGCGCGGCCACGCAATGGACTGCTCGACAGTTGGATAGCTCGCACCGCGATTTTTTGGCGAACCTGCCACCACAATTGACCATCCCGATTGATGGATTGGGCGAGGTACTCTTTTGTCATGCCACGCCGCGCAACGACGAGGAGCTATTTACGCACTCCTCGCCAGAAGAGCGTTTGCGCCTCTTTTTCGCCGGTGTGCAGCAGCAAATCGTCATCTGCGGCCACACCCATATACAGTTTGAGCGCTTTCTCGACGCATTGCGCATCGTCAATGCGGGCAGCGTTGGTATGCCTTACGCTGATCAACCGGGCGCGTACTGGTTGCTGCTGGGGCCTGATATCACCTTTAAGCACACCAGTTACGATCTCGCTGAGGCCGCAGCACGCATATCTGCCAGCGGTTATCCAGGCGTGCAGGAGTTTGTCGAGGAAAACGTGCTCAAGATACCAAGCGCCGCCGAAGCCACCGAATTTTTCGAGCAATTGGCAGCTAAGCAGGAGTTGAGATAATTTCATCAATAGAGAGAAACCGTGCCATATCATTGATCTCTGCTTCTAATCCTGGCAATATGGCTAGCGAGAGTGGCGGCTCAAACGGCTTTATTGCTATGTTCAGGCGCGATTTGCTTTGCTTTGTGTTGTGCCATGTTGCGATCACGCGGCCATCCAGCAGTATCGTAGGATGCACGATCCCGCCACCGGCATTGACGCGCCGGGCGTACTGAGGCGGGACGATCAGGTCGCGCTTGTGGTAGCCGAGCAGATAGGTGTCGTAGCGCGGCAAGAGATGTACTTCTGGATCTGGGAGCGCCGCCAGGTCCATGCGCTGAGTTTTGAGCTGCCAGACTGAACTCGCGTCAATCTGCATCTCTTGCAACTGGTTCGCGATTGCACTCCAGGCTGGTCGTATCCATTTGAGCGGTAATCCCGCCCATGCCGCCATATCCTCTGGCGTGGCGGGACCGTAAGCATTGAGGTAGCGGAGCGTCAGTTGCGCCATTGCTTCTGTGTGGGAGGGGATGCTGATTTGTGACCACTGATCTACCCAATCTTTAAGCAGGACGTAGGTTGGTTCCTTGCCGCGATCCGGCCCCAGACAAATCAAGCCTTCAAGGGCCGCGCGTTGTAGCAAGTGTGGCCTTGCCTGTCCTTCAATACGCAGGTTGTGTGTTTCCAGAGACTCCACAAGCTCTGCTCGCGTAAGCGGCCCCTTGCTTGCTAGCGCGTTGCAGATCAGGCGCATGCTGAACTGACAGGTATCCTCATCCAGGCCAAGCTCTGCCCGTCTTCGCTGATTGGCTGCTATAAAGACGGGACCAAAGAGCGACAACAGCCAGGGAAGATCTTCTGTTGCCAGGAGATGGAAGGTGCCGCGTGGTCCCCACGTGCGAATAATGGAGCGCTCCTGTACCCGTGCTTGCTCGACATCGGCTTGGGTCAATCCGCTGCTTCGCGCACGAAGTGAGAGTGCTGCCGCCTCCATCTCCTGCGCCTGGATGCCGCACGTAGTCCGCACAATCTGTGCGACGTTTGATTGCCGCATAATCAATTGTTGAGCCTGTAAACGCAACCTTAACAGATCGTCAACTGTGAGAGTAATCATGTTTTACCTTTTATTTTCTTTACTTTTTGTACTATATACGACGATGTAGGGAAATCTCATCATATTTGTGTCTGTCTGGACAAATTGCACAATTTTTGATATCCTTGGGGATGGATGAGTAGTATCTGAGTGCAAAGACCCGCCAGTTATGCTCCTCCTTCTTCACTACTGCCAGGAGAACTCAGAAGAAAGGATCTACAAGCAACCGTTGAGCGATCAACCCTCTTCCCGAGCCGAAACACAGCCTCAGCAAGGCGTGGATACCCCTCGTTTTAAGCTGGGGCCATTAGGAAATTTGAGCCTGGAGATCAGTATTATACAGAATAAAGAAGATACGCTCCAGGGCATGCTGACGGCCTGTACTGAGGCGATGGCGCGGCATCTGGACATCGCGCTTGCTCGCATCTGGCTTGTCAATGAAGCGGAAAATGTGTTGGAAGTTCAGGCCAGTTCGGGCATGTATACCCATCTGAACGGGCCACATGCACGAGTTCCCATTGGCACATGGCGACTTGGCCTCATTGCTGCCGAACGTGCTTCATATATGACGAACGACGTTGCGAGCGATCCAGATATCGCTGACCAGGAGTGGGCCAGGCAGGAGGAGATAGTTGGTTTCGCTGGCTACCCTTTGTCGGTGGGAAAACGGCTGATTGGTGTGCTGGCACTCTTCACCCGTTATAAGCTCGACAATGTAGCGCTTCAGACGATCGAAACGATTGCGAACGGCCTCGCGCTGGCTGTGGAACGTCTGAGCTTGTTAGAACGCGAGCGGGGCGCACGCGCCGAAGCCGAAATGTCACAGCAGCGCCTCTCTCTGGCACATCAAGCGGCGCATATCGGGACGTTTGAATGGGATATCCAGACCAACGAGATTGTCTGGACGCCTGAGCTTGAAGCCCTCTATGGCCTGCCGCCGGGAGGATTTGAGGGCAAATATGAGAACTGGGCACAGCGAGTGCATCCCGACGATTTGCAGCAGGCAGAGGCCAACCTGCAATCTGCTGCCTCTGGTGGCCCTCCTTACAACACTGAGTTCCGGGTTATCTGGCCCGATGGTGCACGGCGCTGGCTCTTAGCCAAAGGTCAGGTTACACATTATGACGATGCAGGCCATCCACGACGCATGATCGGCGTGAATATCGATATTACCGACCGTAAGCGGGCCGAGCAAGATCTCGCGCTGATGAATCTCCGCCTTCAGGATCTCAATGCTAACCTGGAAGCGATGGTGACAGCAAGAACAGAGTCGCTGCGCCAGACCAATATCGAACTGCAACGAAGCAATCAGGAGTTGCAGGATTTTGCCTATGTCGCTTCTCATGATTTGCAGGAGCCGTTGCGCAAGATCCAGGCGTTCGGCAATCTGCTGGAAGAAGAATATGGTGAGCAGCTGGGCGAGGGCAAGTCGTATCTGGACCGCATGCGCAATTCAGCCGGACGGATGCGCGTCCTGATCGAGGATTTACTGACCTTTTCGCGTGTCACGACAAAGGCTCAACCGTTTGCACCAGTCGATCTCAATGTCATCGTGCGTGATGTGATCGATGATCTCTCATCGCGCCTGCAAATGACACAGGGCGATATCGAGATCGTAGGCGATCTCCCCACCATCGAGGCTGATCCCCGCCAGATGTATCAAATGCTGCAAAACCTGTTGAACAACGCCCTCAAGTTTCATCAACCGGGCCAGCCGCCCCATGTCAGGATGCATACAGAGCTACAGGAGCCACCCGACACACCCAAACAGTATGTGCTGTTCATTGAAGATAATGGCATCGGCTTCGACGAGAAGTATCTGGACCGCATCTTTACCGTCTTTCAACGCCTGCATGGTCGAGGCTCCTATGAAGGGACCGGAATTGGTCTGGCCGTCGTGCGCAAAATTGTTGAGCGGCACGGCGGGACGATTACCGCCAGCAGCACGCCCGGCAAAGGCTCGACGTTTATTGTCACCTTACCAGCCTGTCAGGTTAGTCCAGAAAAGGGATAAAACTATATGTTGAGACCAGCACCAATTATAATTTTGATGGCAGATGATGATGAGGACGATATTCTGCTCACACAGAAGGCGCTTCAAAAAGGCAGGCTGCTGAATACGCTCTATAGTGTGCAGGATGGCGAGGAACTGCTCGATTACCTGCTGCGGCGCGGCAACTATAGCGATCCCGAAAAGGCACCACGTCCCGGCATCATCTTGCTCGATCTGAATATGCCCCGCAAAGATGGGCGGGAGGCGCTCAAGGAGATCAAGCGCCACGAGGATTTACGCGACATCCCCATCGTCGTTTTTACGACCTCCAAAGCGGAAGAGGATATCTATCGCACGTATGCTCTGGGGGTAAGTTCCTTTATCACGAAACCAGTGACGTTTGAGGCGCTGATCGAGGTGATGCAGACGCTCGAAAAATACTGGTTTGAGATCGTTACCTTACCACCCGATACGAAGAGAGAGACGTATGGATCGACATCTGACCAGAATCCTGCTCATTGAGGACGACGAGGAAGATTACATTCTTCTACAAAAGCTGCTGGCGAAGATTCCCGCTGCTCGTTACGATGTGCAGTGGGAGCGAACCTATGAAGATGGGCTGGCGCAAATGCTGGCGGGTGAGCATGATATCTGCATGCTTGATTATATGCTGGGGGAGCATAACGGCATTGATCTGATCAGAATCGCACGGAGCCTGGACTATATCCGTCCGATCGTCCTGCTCACAGGAGCGTCTGATGGCGACGAGATCGATATTCAGGCGTTGCAGGCCGGGGCCGACGATTATATCACTAAAGGGCAGATGCAGGGTGAGCTGCTTCAGCGCGTGATTCGCTATGCAATCGAGCGCAAAAAAGCTGAAATTGAGCGTGAGAAGCTGTTGAGCGAGCAGTTTGCTACCCGCGAACTGGAAAAGAGACGTAGCGAATTTATCAGCATGGTGGTGCATGAACTCAAAACGCCACTCACCAGCCTGAAAGGGTACGCGCAACTGTTGCGCAAGCGTTATGTGCCGGGCACAAACGAACAGATCGCGCGCCTGGCCGAGCGGATGGATTCGCAGGTCAACAAGCTCACCGGGTTGGTTGACGACTTCCTGGATGTAACGCGCATCACTGCTGGCAAGTTACAATTTCGCGAGGAGTACTTCGAGTTCGACGCGCTGGTCAACGAAATTATCGAGGAGTTGCGCCCCACCACCGAGCGCCACACGATCTGTCGCGAGGGAACCACCGGCCAGACGATCTGGGGAGATCGCATTCGCATCGGACAGGTGATTACCAATTTCCTGAGCAATGCCATCAAGTATGCGCCCGAAACGGACCGTATTCTGGTCAAAACGTCGTCAGACGGCAGCACTGTTACCCTTTCCGTGCAGGACTTTGGGCCGGGCGTGCCAGAGGAAGAGCAGGCGAACGTCTTTTCTCCCTTCTATCGCCTGGAAGATCTCAGAACCAGCACCGCGTCGGGGCTTGGTCTGGGTCTGCATATCGCGGCAGAGATTATTCGGCGACAGGAGGGCCAGATCTGGCTGGAAAGCGAGGAGGGCAAGGGCGCGACCTTTAGCTTCACCCTGCCCCTTGATCGCGAACATTCCACATTGCTTGGTGATGAGGCAGACTCGGTTGAGCAAGCGACCTGATCGCGTATAATGAATGAAATCCCCTTTTAAAGGCGGTAATATGGTTCGTAGTGGAGCGATTTATCGCGTTGGTTCGGCTCCACAAGCGCTTGCCCCCAACGCGATAAATCGCTCCACTACGAAAGACATTCCCATATTACAGTCCCTCACTGACCTTTGCAAGCGCCTCGATCGTGTCTTGATCCAGTTGCAGTTTAAGCGCTCCCATCAACTCGTGCGTTTGCTCGATCGAGGTGGCGCTGGCAATGGGGGCAGTGATGCTGGAACGTGCTATCAGCCAGGCCAGGGCGAGCTGCGCGAGCGTGGCATGATAGTAGATCGCGAACTTGTCCATTTCAGACAGTACAGCAAAGCTACGCTCGTTCCA
Source organism: Reticulibacter mediterranei (assembly GCF_016587455.1). Lineage (NCBI taxonomy): Bacteria > Bacillati > Chloroflexota > Ktedonobacteria > Ktedonobacterales > Reticulibacteraceae > Reticulibacter > Reticulibacter mediterranei. The sequence continues at coordinate 714,252 of NZ_BNJK01000002.1, forward strand.
GTAGCGTGATTGTACTCCCTGTGCGCGCTGCGTCTTTGGCAGTTCTTTATCGGGGCGATATTTGCCACTGAGAAAGCCAGAAGCCAGCGCGGAGTATGGAATAACGCCGATTTCCTCCTTGAGGCAGATCCCTTCCAGTTCGGCCTCGTAGCCCTTGCGCCCGACCAGATTGTAGAACGGCTGTAGGCTCTCATAGCGTGGATAACCATGCTGCTTGCTGAGGCTAAGGGCTTCTGTGAGGCGCTGCGGACTGTAGTTTGAGGCTCCGATGGCTCGCACTTTGCCCTGTTTGATGAGATCGGCAAATGTCGCCAGCGTTTCTTCTAGTTCGGTCGTTTCATCGTCGCGGTGCGCCTGATAGAGATCGATATAGTCGGTCTGGAGGCGGCGCAACGAATCCTCGACGGCTCTGAGGATGTGGCGGCGCGAGAGATTGGGCTTGCCGGGAGCCTCTGGATTGAGGCTGCCAACCTTCGTTGCTATAACGATATGGTTGCGATTCTTGCGCTTGTGTATCCATCTGCCCAGCACCGTCTCCGATTCGCCGCCGTCATGACCCAGCACCCAGGCCGAATAGACATCAGCGGTATCGATAAAGTTGCCGCCCTCTTCCAGATAGGCGTCAAGCACCTGAAATGAGGTCGCTTCGTCGGCGGTCCAGCCAAAGACATTGCCACCCAGACAGAGCGGCGTGACCTCTAATCCGCTTTTTCCCAATGTTACCATGATGCTCTCCAACTGTTGTTATGCGTGTGTGTATCAGCGTTTGCTTCCTTCCACTATACAACATGGAGAGCATATCAAGGGAAGCTGAACCTACTTGCTGCCTACGCCCAGCAGGGTTTCAGCGGTCACATTGAAGCCGTCCGGTCCCTCGAATTGTTGCAACTCTTGCCGTACCTCCTCCAATAAGCGCTGCCGCTCCTGAGAACTGAGTTGCTGTGTAGCACCTGTTACCATGCCCATCCTTGTTTGCACAAATGCATCAAGTGAAGGTGCGTGGAGATGGAGCGGAATGGCCTCCGTCGCGATATCATGAAATCCAGCAGCTTTGAACTCCCTCTCTAATACCGCCGGATCTGCCAGGGCAAAGACACTGGGTCCGATGAACCCTGGCACATATTTCTTGATGGTGTTCAGCGGGATGGAGAAGTGTGGATTGCGTTCAGGTCGTGACCAGACCAGCACGGCAAATTTCTTGCCCGGCTTGAGGACGCGCCAGACCTCTTGCAACGTTTTCTGCGGTTGTGGTATCAGCATCAGACCGTTGCGAGAAATAGCGGCATCAAATGTATTCGCGGGAAGCGTCAATTGTTGCGCATCCATAACCTGCGTTGTCAGATTAGCCAATTCCTCCTGCTGAGCGAGATTGGCGGCGACTTTGAGCATTTCGGCGGAAAGATCGGTTGCCAGCACGCTGCCGGTCGATCCAACCATATGGGCTGCGAGGATGCTCTGATCGCCGGTGCCTGCTGCGATATCCAGTACATGATCTCCCGGCCCGATGCCTGCAGCCTGCAACATACGCTGCGTGGCCGCGCCCATGAGATGTTTGCGCTGTTCGGCCTCTTGCAGCCAGCGCTCGACGGCCTCCGACGATCCCCACAACTGTCCTGATCCTGGTTGCTGTTCTTGTTGATGCGTCATGTTGCCTCCTTTATGCAGAGCGTTCTGTGTTCGTCATTGAGTGAGGTGGGACGATGCCCTGCCCCAGCATGAAGAGAATATGCTCGGCCACGACTTCCGGCTCTGGTCCATCCTGCTCAAACCAGAGGCCCATCGCCCAGACGAGCATTCCCACGAGCAGACGAGCCAGCAATACCGGATCATAGGAGTCCAGCTGGCCCTCCTCTTGAGCAGCCTGAAAAGCCGGGATGAAATGTTGGATCAATCCTTGTTGGGCCTGTTGCATCCGCGCATGTAAGAGAAGATGCGTTTCTCCAGTACAAATCAGCTTAAACATATCGCGCTGTTCGTAGGCAGCCTGTAGGAGCGTGCGAACGATCAGCGGGATCACGGCTTCGTTGGGTGAATGGGCGAGCGCGGCATGGATCTGTGCGCGCAGGATGTGGAATGCCTCATCTGCCAAAGCAAAGAGGAGATCTTCCTTATCGCGAAAATGGAGATAGAAGGTGCCTATTGCGACATCAGCGACGGTAATGATTTCACTGATGGTGGCATCCTGATAGCCTCTGCTTGTAAAGACCTGATGGGCCGCCGCAAGCAACTCGGCACGCACGCGTATGCGCCGCCGAGTCACGCGCCCTATATTCTCACGTATGCTCGTGTCGTCTTTCATGCCTTTGAGGATACCTCATTATTGAGAAAATGTCAATATTGAGGGACTCTCAAAAATTACTCAAAAATGCCACGTTTGCAGGCTTGTATTCGTGTTGATGATAGAACAATAAGAGCCGAGAAGAGGCTGGAAAGGATTGCCGCAATGGAAGGGACATTATTCGCCATCGGTCAGATCTATACGCTGGATGGTCCTGATGGGCCGCAAATTACGGAGGGAAAGCCGCTAGAGATCCAGCTGGGCGGACACTGGATCGCCGGGCATATCGAGCGTGCAGGCAGACAGGTGGCGCAACCGGCTGGCATCGACGATGTGATGGAGGCATCGGAGGAATCGTTCCCGGCCAGCGACGCGCCCTCGTGGTCGCCGGGCACGATCTCCAGAGATTCTCCATCCATGTATCGTGCCGCCTATCGTTTTGTTGCCGACGCCGATAACACCGTCTGTGGCCTGTATCCAGGCATGCGTGTGAGGATGCATTAGTGAGTGGGCATGGTTTCGCTCTCTGCCTGCTCGATTGTGGGTAGGGACCATTCGCGCAGGAGAGGAAGGTTGCCGGTTAATCTGGCAATCTTCTTGCTATTTCCATAGAGTCCCACGCCGCTCAAGCGCAGTTCGGAGCCGCCCTGTTGCGCCAACATTTCGAGATATTCATCATAGTTACGGGTTGCCTGAGCGACGGCAGGACAATCGACGACGAGCAGGTCCGAATCGCTCTCCCCGGCCTGTGCAAAGATTCTGGCGACGCTCTCCCGGTCGCCGCGCAAGATCGTAACGCCCATCCAGGCCAGCCCCGGATGCTGGCGACCATCCAGATCAACGCCATCACGCCCCATTGCATCGGGAACCAGCTTGCCCAGCGCCATTGCAATTACCCCGACTGTGTTAGTGAGCAATCCGGCCGATAGCTCTCCATCCACAATAATGCTGCACTTTGGTTTTGCCATTCGCTATATATCCTTTCAATACATTCGTCAACATGACGACATGATGCCCGTAGTAGTCGAGCTTCATCGTTGATGCATTCAGAACATCCTCTGGCGGTACGACCGAATATGGCAGGGGCGACGGCTTGTCCTCGCCCATTTTGCACATTTTGCGTATTATGAACCAGAGCGAGGACAAGCCGTCGCCCCTGCCATATTCGGGGAGTGCTCTTCGCTCCATATGCCCAATGAAGATTGACAGAGGACTACAACGGGACATATTCATTACGAAAGAGGTTGACCGGCAATCGCTGTGAGCAACGCTTGCAGGCGTTGAGCCTCTTCAGGTGGAATGTTGCCGAGGAAATCGCGGTTCATCTCATCCATTTCCCTGTCGAGCGACTCTTGCAGTTCGCGCCCACGAGCCGTGAGGAGGACGCGGTTGATCCGGCGATCCGTTGCATGCGCCTGTCGCTCGATCAGCCCGGCGTGTTCGAGGCGATCAAGCAGCCCGGTCATTGTCGCGCTATCCAGCACCAGCCGCTCGCCCAGCTCAGCCCCGCTCTGATTATCCTGCTCCCACAGTACCTTGAGTAGCGCGTATTGAACGGGCGTAACCCCATAGGGAGCCAGACGACGTTTTGCCGATTGCGTGACGCGCTGATATGCCTTGCCCAGATAAAAGCTCAGACAATCCTCTATCTTTTCCATACCGACCTCACAGACCATCAAGGAGACCATCGCCTCCTAACCCGTTTCTATGAATGCAAGTATAGCACACACATATTACTTTGACAATAGTTACTTGTATACAAGTTATTTTGGGTATGAGAGATCACCTTTTCTGAGAAATACTGCTCAAATCGGTGGGATGGAGGGATCAAAAAAGGAGAGCGTCTAAGGTAGACTAGGGAAGGAATACCGTTTTTTCGTGTTGTAACAACTTACAACAACCAATTGAAGGAGCAAATTGATGAAGAAGAATCACCTGGTTATTAGTATAGCATTAGGTCTCATGTTACTGCTCTCTATGGTAGCCGTTTGGGGAGGGGTCAAATCCGTCCCAGCACATGCCGCAACAATGGAAGCACAACCGTCGCAGACACCTGCATACGATATGCCGCCAGCCTCAGGTCGTATCCACGGCGTGGACTGTGGCTCTCGGACTGACTTCTTTAAGATATGGACCGACAATGAAACTCATCAGATCTGTTTTGCTGACGCCGGGACGATCAATGTCAAGCTTTACAATGTTAACAGGGTCTCCACAGGAAACAACACTGGTAGCATTATTTGGCGTAACGACGGCAAAACACCTGTGCGGGATGACTTTCGATCGAAAAATGAGACCTATTGGGTTAATAACAGTCAAATCGTCAATCAAGTTTGGCAAATTACGATCAACTAACTATACGTGTGGAAGCATTATTCGTAAGGGGTGAGTGTCTTCACTAAGTTGCTGATGATTTTTAACAACCAGGATCGGTAATCTCTTTCGTAGTTTCCCGATTTTGGTTGTTAAAAATCATTATCGGGAAACTACGAAAGAGATTACCGCAGCAATCGATTGGGAATAATCATGAGTCATCACAGTTGAGGGGAGGATGGTGATTGGAGGCAGGAATCGCCTCCAATCACCATCCTCCCCTCAACTGCGAGCCGCTCCGCGCTGGACGTGCAGCTTCGCGTGTTTGTGAGATCAATACATCAAGATTTGTGTGTTATATGTGCTGTTTTCGTAGACCCACTTGGCCTGGTCGAGCGGCATGTTGACGCAGCCGTGCGTGCCATAGTTCGCGCTGGTGTTGCCGCTGGAATCGATGTGGTAGAACTGTGTGCCAGGGCCGTAGTCGTTGCGCCACCACGAGTCGTGCAGGTAGTAGCCGCCCTCGTGATACAAGATGGCGTAGTTGATCGGAGTGTCTGGATACCAGAATTCCGATCCCTTCGGGTAGGGCGATTTGAAGGTGATGTGGTCGCGTCGCCACAGCGGAGACCACAGACCCGGCACTGGCGGCAGCTCCGGTCGTCCAGCAGTAATCAGGAATGAGCGCACCAACTGGCCGTTCTGATACACACGCAGCGCCTCCTCGATAAAGGAGACCACAATGACCTGATCCTTTTGGAGCTTGTAGTAGTCCATCAGCTTCTTATCGGTCTCGTGCGGCTGATTAAACGGCGTTGAATCGTTTGCATCTTGCTGCATCATCTGGTGATGCAGAATCGCGTTCTGGATGTCGGTCACGGCCTGCTGGTAGTCATCGGCGTTCTGAGCGGCGTTTACCTCACGATCCAGATCCTCACCGATGCCCTTCGTCATGTACGGCGTGTTCAGCGGATAGTTCACATTGTTGTACTTATCGTTATATTGATGAGCATTGCCCCAGTCCTGCACCGCTTTATGAAACTGCTTGAGCAGATCCATCGCCTCGCCCTTAAGCAGATCGGTCTGCATGGAGCTCAGATGCGCATCAACGGTTTTAGCAAAGGCGGTATAGTCCTCCACCGTCTTGACCTTCTCCGCCTGGGTGCGATCCTGCTCCAGCTGTTTCTGGTACGTTGTTGCGTCAATACCATATTTTTGTAGCTTTTGAACGTTATTGCTCATTGTGTCAATCTTGTTTTGCGTGAGCAGAGGAATAACGTCGGTGAACTTCGTGGCCGCCTGCTTGTTCTGGTTATCGATGGTCTGATCGACTTGCTTGAGTTCGGCGGGCGTGGTTACTTTCTTGAGTGAGGCCTGGTCGTCTGTATAGTTCTGTTGCAACTCGGAAACATCCTGTTTCCCCTCTTGCATCATCTTAATGATACTCTGAAGCGTTGTCAGCTTGTCTAGCGTTGCTGGCATCTGCGAAATGGCCGTCAGCGCGTCTCCAGTGTGAGTGACGATGAGCGTGTAGTCCTTTGGAAGGCGTGCCTTTTGCATGCTGTTCTGATCGTTCTGATAGAGCGTTTTGATTGCATCCAGCGGGAGGGCCGTTTTTTGCTTGCTCGCCAGCGTATGTTGCAGGTGTTCCAGGTTGCTCTGTGCCTGCTGCTCCAACTGTTCAGTCGAGGCCTGGACCAATCCCTGAATCTGTACCTGGAGCTGTTTTGAGCGGGTAGAGATATTGGTGTAATACTGAGTGGCAGGCGTGTCATCAAATAGGGTGAGAGGAGCCTGCGTTGCATTCAAATCCTGTATTTGCTTCTGAATAGGCTGCAATGATTTGCTGGGAACGCCGATGGTTTGCGCATTTTGTAGCGTCTTCATCAGGGCGATCTTGTCCTGATTGGCCTGCTGTTGCGCGCGTGAGTCGCCACCGCAGGCGGCCAACAGCGGGACCAGCAAGCTTACAAGAAACACAGCGGCCAGTGTTCGCCGAAGGTATGCTCGCCTTCTGGCGGCCTTAGATGGCTCATGAAGTTTTTTTGTTTGCATAGCAATTTCCATTACATGTAAAACTTATCAATTGATATACACATATAAATATCGTCACGGATGGTTTTTTTGTTACAGAATCTTTGTCTACAGTAATATTACGCACAGAGTTCCATTGCATGTTACATCGAAATACCCGCTCCCGTAGCGACAATCCCTTGTCGCAGGCAACATATGCACAAAGGGCATCAAACGCGACAACCACAAGGGATTGTCGCTACGGGAGCGAGAAGCTTCCAAACCTTATTCGCTTATTATATGGGCAAATGCTGGAAAGTTAGATGTCTCCAGGATCGCCCAGGACCGCGCCAGTATTGGCGGAAGTGACCAGCGAGGCGTAGCGACGCAGCCAGGAGCTTTTCACCCGCCCCTTGACCGGCTCAACCTCGGCGAGGCGCTGCTCGATCTCTTCGGCGCTCAGGGCTACGTCGAGCCGACGCTCCAGGAGATCCAGATGGATCAGGTCGCCATCACGCAGAGCTGCAATCGGACCGCCAGCCGCCGCCTCGGGGGAGACGTGACCGATGCAGGCTCCTCGCGTGCCCCCGGAGAAACGTCCATCAGTAATCAATGCGACCTTTTCACCCAATCCCATGCCCATGATGTTGGCGGTTGGTGCCAGCATCTCCTGCATGCCTGGTCCTCCGCGCGGCCCCTCGTAGCGAATCACCACTACGTCACCCTCTTTGACCAGCCCGTTGAGAATCCCGGCACAGGCTTCTTCCTGCGAATTGAAGATGCGGGCCGGTCCCGTGTGCTTTATCATCGCGGGAGCCACTGCCGCAACCTTGACTACCGCGCCCTCGGGTGCGAGATTGCCAAAGAGGATCGCTAACCCGCCGCGCTCGCTGTGGGGCTGCTCGATGGGATGAATGACCTCGGGATCGTTGATCTTTGCCTCGGCGATGTTCTCACCCAGCGTGCGCAGCGTCACGGTGGGCCGATCCAGATTCAATACGCCAGGCTTGCGCGATAATTCTTTCAAAATCGCGCTGATGCCACCTGCCCGGTCCACATCCTCCATATGCCAGCTTCCGGCAGGGCTGACCTTGCACAGATGCGGCGTGCGAGCGGCGACCTCGTTGATGCGCTCAAGCGAGTAGTCGATGCCTGCCTCGCGAGCCAGTGCCAGGGTATGCAGCACGGTGTTGGTCGAGCCGCCCATTGCCATATCGAGGGCAAAGGCGTTGTCGATGCTCTCGACGTTGACGATCTGGCGCGTTGTCACATTGGCCTCGACCAGCTTGAGGATCTGCCGTCCCGCCTCACGAGCCAACTCGCGCCGTTCCTGCGATGTGGCTAATCGGGAGCCATTGCCCGGCAGTGCCAGTCCCAGCGCTTCCATCAGACAGTTCATTGAGTTCGCCGTGAACATGCCCGAACAGGAGCCGCAGGAGGGACAACCGTTCTGCTCAAGCTCTAAGAGTTGATCGTCGTTAATTTTGCCTGCCTGATACGCGCCAACGCCCTCAAAAATACTGATGAGATCCACGCTGCGACCATCGGCCAGCTTGCCTGCCGCCATCGGGCCACCGCTGACAAAAATAGTAGGTATGTCGAGGCGCATTGCAGCCATCAGCATGCCCGGCACGATCTTATCGCAGTTGGGGATGCAGACCATGCCATCGAAGCGGTGCGCCTCAATGACGGTCTCCACACAATCGGCGATCAGTTCGCGGCTCGGCAGCGAATATTTCATCCCGATATGACCCATCGCGATGCCATCATCAACCCCGATGGTATTGAATTCAAAGGGCACTCCTCCGGCGGCGCGAATCGCCTCTTTGACCAGCTTACCGAAGGCTTGCAGATGCACATGGCCCGGCACTACATCGATATACGAATTACACACAGCAATAAAGGGTTTCTTGAAATCTTGTTCACCAACCACCCCGGTTGCACGCAGCAGACCTCGGTGCGGCGCTCGCTCGAAACCCAGCTTGATTTGATCTGAACGCATCGCTTCCCCTGAGAGCCAGGAAACGTCTCCCGCTCTCCTTTCCTTTTCTATAATAGAATCTCAGAAGAGAAGTAAATTTGCATAATATAGATATCAGGCAGATACACGTTACTGCCTGGCAACTATTGCGGTCCCTTATTCTCATAAGTGTATCTCAACAGCTTGCCAAAAACAAGCTCTTATCGGGCAGAAGGAGAAACGTTTCGGCTTCTCAAAGCAGTGTGCAAAAGAGGCCGCTTTTGTCCTTGACGACTCTTTATTGCTTCGTTATACTCTGTATATAGGTTTAAAAAACCTGTCTAAAAAATCTTCTGGGAAGAAATGTATGCTGTATGAATTGATCGTATTATCCCTGTTGATGCACTGGCCTTTGCATGGATATGTGATAGCTCGGATCAGCAATGATATGCTTGGTCCCTGGGAAAAGATCAGCAAGGGGACGATGTATTCTTTGTTGGGCAAGCTGGAACGAAGCTCGCTCATCCAGTTGACTGATCCAGGCAATGCGTATCACATCTCGGATCGCCACTCTAAGACATACGAGATTACACAGGCGGGTCGCCAGCATTTTATGGAGCTAATGCTCGATACGACCTCTGGCTTGAGTACCTATCGCCGCCTGTTCCATCTCAAAGCGATGCATCTCAACTTTTTGCCGCTCAACGATCAACTTTACCTGATCGATCACTATCGTTTGTATTGTCAGACGGCCATCCGTCATCAAAAGACGCAGGCGCAAGAGATTCGGGAAACGCCCGATACGCGAGCGGAATTTGGTGATTTCTTCTTTGAAGGTGCCCTGGATTACCTGCAAGTGATGAATGATGTCTGGCAGGTGGAGCTGGGTTGGGTAGACCGTTTACGTACACGCATTCTGGCCTCTGTTCAAGATGTTGAAAATTTAGAATGATGAGTTTGCACTATGATAACGCTATGGTTTCTGCTCGGCAAGATTATTGTCAGCCTCGTTGCCCTTGCCACGCTTGCCGGAGCTATTCTGGCCGACTTTTTGATACCAGCAACGGCGAAACAACACATTCATAATCCCCACTGGCCGCCGCACGCCAAGTTTCACGATGGTCAGACCATCTTGCTTGGTGTTTTGCTTGGCGCGATTTCCCTCTGGCTGCTCTGGGGTTCCTCTGGCACGTCCTGGCCTCAATTTATGCTGGCGGTCGTCATTGCCTCGCTCTATTGGATCGCGCTATTGGCCGCACCACTGTTTCCGGGTACGGCCTGGGCTGACCCGGAATTTCGCGACGAGAACCCTGTTGTCCTGGGCATGCCACCGCAGCTTTTTCTCGCACTTGTCCTGCTCCTTCTGCTCGTGGTAGGAAGTATTCTTGCGATGCTTTGATATATGCCAATCGTTGCATCCAGCAATTGAAGGGGAATGGCTCTAGGCACAGAGGATGTTGGGTCTACCCGCAGCGACAAGGGGGGCAAGGGGTCTTGGCGGGGGCCTTGCGCTTGTCGCCCTCCCCAGGCTTTGCAACCATCCTCGTTGCCAACGGCGACAAGCGCAAGGCCCCCACAACCCCTCACAACGCCCCTTGTCGCTACGGATAGGAGGAACCTTCTCTCTCCCCGGAACATTTCCCGGATGCACCAATTCTTGCTCGACTACGATAGGAAAGTAATTCTTGGTTTGGTCGTTACATTTAGAAATGTACACAAGATGTACAACGAGATGAACGCGCCGGAAGTGCCATGCAGCCATCCCCCATTTTAATTTCAGCGCAAGAAACGGATAGCCAGGCATTCTCTGTCATGCTACGCTTTACTCGCCAATGCGCGTAGTAAAAAGGGAAGAAAGCAAGAAAAGGAGAGAAAGCTATGCAACGACCATTTCGCTTTGGAATACTCTGTGAAGAGATGGGGACGCATGAAGCGTGGCTGACAAAAGCACGACGTGCGGAAGAGCTTGGTTATGCGACACTGCTAGTACGGGATCATTTTACGCCCGGATCCTTTGGCGATCAGTTTGCGCCTATTGCAGCTTTAATGGCAGCGGCGATGGCAACGACCCGCTTACGCATCGGCAGTATGGTCTTCGATAATGATTATCGTCATCCGGTCATCTTGAGCAAAGAGGCTGCGACGCTGGATGTGCTCTCAGGTGGGCGTCTGGAGTTAGGGCTTGGCGCAGGCTGGATGGGGAAGGAGTATGAACAGGCTGGCATGTCATTCGACCCTCCTGGTACGCGCATTGCTCGCCTGGAGGAAGCGCTGCACATTTTGAAAGGACTTTTTGCCCCTGAACCGGTGATGTTTAGCGGGAAGCATTATACCATCACCGGTATTCAGGGTTTTCCGCACCCACTTCAGCAGCCGCATCCACCTATTCTGATCGGTGCAGGTGGTCGGCGTATGCTGGCCCTTGCTGCGCGAGAGGCAGATATAGTGGGGATCCTGGCCGGTCCTCTCAACGCTGGTGAGCCGACCGCGACCGATCCCGACGCCTATTCAGCCGAGAGCCTCTCGCGCAAGATCGCCTGGCTTCGTGAGTTTGCGCAAGAACGGTTCTCGCACCTTGAGTTAAGTGTGCTCTCCAGCCCGCGCTTTACATCAAATCGCCTCCAGGGAGCCAGACAGGTGGCGCAAGAGCGCGGTTGGAGCAGTATCTCTGCCGAAGACATTCTGAAGATGCCAACAATCTTTATTGGCACCGTAGACGAGGTTGCCGAACAGATGATGGAACGACGTGAACGCTTCGGTATCTCGTATTACATGACCTTTGATCGCGTCATGGAAGCCTATGCTCCGCTGGTTGCGCGGCTTGCTGGCAGGTAGCTGTACATGCTGGCTTGCAGGATTCAGGCGCTTGTGCGCGCCGTTTGTTTCAGCGCTTTTGTGAGAGCTTTCAGGGCAACCTCAAGATCGGGGAGCGAGAGGAGGCCGAAGCCCAGGCGAAAGACGCGCGCCTCATCGCCAAACCAGGAGCCGTTTGCCACCCTGGTATCTTCGCGGGCCAGAGCGTCATAAAAACGACTCACCGCGTTATCGTCAAATGCCGCAGGTTTCAAGCGCACGCAGCAGATAGCTCCAGCGTCGGGCTGCACCCAATCCACCAGCTCTCCGTTCTCCCGAACCCACTCTGCCGTTTTTGCGCGTCCAGCGGCCAGCAATTGACGGCGTTCAGCAATGATGCTCTCGCTTTGTGTGAGGACCGAGAGGGCCAGGGTTTCGCAGAGGGGCGAGCAGGAGATTACCGTGTTGAATTTGCCCAGCAATAGCTGCTCACGTAACGCTGGATCGCGTGTAATCGCCCAGCCGAGCCGCAGCCCGGGCGCGCCATGACACTTGGAGAGCGAGGTAACGGAGATGATTTTTGGACTCAATGCTACCGCACTCTTAGCAACAGGATTGTTCCCATAGGCCGCTTCGCGATAGGTTTCATCGACCAGCAGATAGGCTTGCGGACAGACCTCTTCCAGCAGGGCCAGGATCTCGCTGAGAACGTGCGGAGGGATGGCGACCCCGGAGGGATTTTGTGGCGAGGCCAGGCTCACCAGTCTGGTTGATGGCGAGAGGTGTTTGCGAAGATCAGCTGGATCGAGTTGATAGCCCTGGTCGAAAGAGAGTTGCAGCGTATGCACCTTTGCGCCGACGACATCCAGAGCATTGCGCGCCTGGGGAAAGAGTGGCGAGGTTGTCACCGCCTCGTCTCCGCGATTGCAGAGGATAAAAGCGATGAGAAATAAAGCGTGTATCCCTCCGACAGTAATGATGACATCATCGGCGTCCACATCATACATAGCCGCAATCGCCTCGCGCAGCCGGGGATCGCCAGCCACCGTCCCATAGCCGAGCGCCATTTCGTCCAGGTCGGCGGCATTCAGCAGTTCGGCAAGCTGGAGATCTGGCCCGACGCTTTCGCCGAGATCGTAGCGGGGAGCCTCTCCAACCAGAGAAATGATGTCATTTTTAGGAAATCGCGTCAATTGCATGGATATCTTCCTTTCAAAATGAAACAGTATGAACGAGCTTTAGCAGATTTTGACGAATAACATTGAGATGCGCGCTCTCAATGGGCGCAACATAGGTCTGGAGCAATGCTTCCACAAATGCTGGAAGGGCGGGTTCCAGTAGCTCTGGGAGCAGTTCTTCCAAAACGTCTCGGCGATATTGTTCTTGCAGACGATGAAGAAGCCGGGTTAGCTGCTTTTTGGTGGCGGCCTCACTTTTACCAATCAGCGGAGCAATCTCAGCGCTAGAAAGCCGGGCCGCGAAACGCAGTGCCAGGAGTTCTTGTTCTGTTTGATGGAGCGCCTCAAGCATCTTTCTCACCTGAGCAATCGTTTCCTGTGAGATGACTCTGACTTCGGGGTTCTGCTCCATTGAGGTAATGTCTGGTATGGTTTCCCAAGAGAGGGAGGAATGGGAGACACGATAGAAATCAATCAGCCGATTGCGCGCAATGCTCAGGAGCCAGGTTGCAATGCTGCCTCGTCTTGGGTCGTAGCTCTGCGCATGTTTCCAGGCTTGCAAAAAGACGTGTTGCAGCAAATCAGCGGTGTCCTGCTCATTTTTGAGATGAGTATACAAATAGCGATAGATCTGCATATGATAGCGGTCATAGAGTATCTCAAAAGGTGGAAAGACCTTTTGCCCCTCATGAGGCGGAGAATTCGACGGCATGCTGGATGCGCCCTCCTCAAAATGTTTTTTTCTCATCATATATATACGAAGGTTTTCAGCAACGGAGACACCTTTTTGAAAAGATTTTTTGTGGGCGCGCTCTGTTAGTTTGTTAGAGGCAAAATGGGCCTGATCCTTGCATCAGGCCCATTTGTTTTTATAAGCTGCTAGCTTGCTTGAGAGGTTGGATGATCTCATCAACGATGAGGCGTATGATACCAGCGGGGTATTTACCACTGGGGTTCAGGACGATATGTGTTGCCCCTGCCTCGATCATCTGCTCGACATAGGCACGGACCGCGCTGAAATCGGAGACGGTTGGATCGATCCACGCCGCGCCTAAACGAGCCAGCGTTGCGGGATCGCGTCCAATCTCTTCACAGCGCTGGTTGAGACGAGCGCTCTTTTCGCGAAAATCTTCGATGGTGTGGCTCTGCGAGGCCCAGATATCGGCATGTTTTGCCACAACGCGCAACATCTGTTCGCCCGTAGCCGCGATGATGATGGGTGGATGTGGCTTCTGGAGCGGCTTGGGTTCGCTATGAGCCTCTTCCAGTTGATAATAGCGACCATTGAAGGAGGGCTTCGTCTCGGTCCAGAGCTGCCGTATCACCTGGCACGCCTCGTCTAAGCGCCTGACACGCTCGCCTGCTCCGGGAAAGGGGATGCCAAAGCCGCGATGCTCCTGCTCGTGCCATGCAGCTCCGATACCGAAGTAGAGCCGCCCCTGTGAAATATGATCGACCGTCACCGCTTGCCGGGCCAGAATTGCTGGATGACGATAGGTATTGCCAGTGACCAGATGTCCGATATGAACGCGTTCGGTGCGCGCCGCCAATCCTGCCAATGTGGTCCAGGCTTCATAGCAGGGGCCATCAGCATTTTCTCCCAGCGCCATAAAATGGTCGAAGATCCAGAGATGATCGACCAGCGGCTCTCGATCCGCCTCCAACCACAAGCTTAGCAGCTTCTCATAGGTCACGTTCTGTTGCGGTGTTGCGATACCAAAGTATACCCGATTTGCCATGTCGTTGTTCTCTCTTTCTTTGCTCAACAATGCTGTTTGTTAGCCGGTTAACGATCGGGTGAAAATTTAGCCGGTTAACGATATGGGTATAAAAAAACTAATGTGTGTGCCTCTCGCATTGGTCAGGGCGCGGGAGGACTATCCTCAAGGTTGTTTAGCATCTGTTTGAGCAGGCGCATCAGGAAGGCCCGTTCGACCTCAGAGATGTCCTTGAGCATATGCTCTTCATATTCCATCATCGCTTGTGGAACATTCTGTTGTAGCGCCCGCCCTTTTGCTGTGAGCTTGACGATGACCTGGCGAGCATCGGTGGGATGAGAATGCTTCTCCACCAGATCTTGACGCGCCATTCGTTGTACTGTGCGGGTAATAGACGGCGCTTCTACTGCCAGTTCATCGGCGATCTCTCCAACGGTCAGACCTTCCGGTCGCTCCCAGAGTAGCTCTAAGAGAAATTGCTGACCCGCATGTACGCCGAAGTGTTGGAGCCGTTGCTCACAAACTTCTTTGGATCGCTTTGATACAAGTGAAAACAGATGCATAAACGCTTCGGTGTTCATTTCATTAACCGGTTAATATATAGTAAACCATACGCAGTGAATGATGTCAAGTAGATACAGTCAGTGTAGCAGGTTGGGCCAGTGCTTTACAAGCAAATGAGCGGTTGCTGGCCCTTTTGCCCCTGACTTCGAGCACACCCTGAGTTAGACACGGCGGGCGCATCGGAAAAAGGCACGAATGTCCTGGGCCACTGCATCTGGTTGTTCCAGAAGATGTCTCACTTTCAATGGGATGAAAAGGATGTGCGACCACTGATGCGGGTGATGATTCCCCAGAAGGCAACCAGCGACCAGCCGCCTTCCAGCAATAAAAAGCCCCACTGTAGTTGCAGGGCCGCCAGAACCGCAAGGATACCGGAACCAATGACGTTGAGAAGCAGGTAGAGATAGGAATGCTGGCTGAGGATGCGGAATTGTGAGAGGGCAAACCCGCCCAGGACCATAAGTGCGCCAACAGTTTGTAGAATTTCGCCCATATGCATACGATGAAGAACCTCCTTGAGATCGCTCATAACACTATTTCTGTGCGTCGTCTTTGCATACCGGGTACGGCGCACATCTCGTCCGGGCGAATCGTGAGGAGTCGCTTTACTTAGTAAATCATATGGGCGCTGCTTTAGGTCTTATCGAGGCGCGTCCATATTTCTTCTACAAAGCACTCGATCAAGCACGCGTTCGAGCGTTGCGTATGGGTTATCGACGTTGCCAGTCTCGCGCCAGGCCACAAAGCCATCGGGCCGTATCAGCACTGCCCCCTCGGTTCCCACGCCGAAGGATTCGTACCATAGCCCACTGACATCTTCCAGGCCGTTCTCTCCCAGTGAATCTACAAGCAGACGAAAGCTGAGTCGTTGTGCCGCCTCGCGCCAGGCCGCGCCATCCTCGCCGATGAGCAACGTCCAGAATCCGCGATAGAGATCAATGGTCGGGATCGGCCAGCCATCGCGTTCCAGCATGACGTGGGGCGCGTGCGTGCCGGGTTCTCCATGCTGAGTTGTGGGATGCTGTGTCAGTGGAGCCTCATCTGCGCCAGGTTCGAGCATGATGGCTGCACTGCGATAACGATAGCCGAAGATCAATGAATCGCTATCGATCAGCGTGCTTTCAGCGGTTCCAGTGCGATAGAAATGACGTTGGAGTGTCTGTTGGACGGTGAGCGTGCCTATTGGTTTGCGCTCGTCTTCGTAAGTATCGAGCAGCGCCGGACCAGCGTTGCCATGCAGCACCAGATTCAGCTTCCAGGCCAGATTAAAGGCGTCCTGAATGGCCGTACCGGCACCCAGGCCACCAGCCGGGAGTACAGCATGCGCTGAATCTCCGGCCAGAAAGACACGTTTACTGCGATAGCGTTCTGCATAGCGTGCCGCCTGTTCCCAGACGCCTACTTTCACTGAGTCCCAGGGATAGGCGGGCAGGATCTTCACTGCTAGATCGGGGATGCCCACCGCAATGCGAATAAGCTCGATGCAGCGCTCGTCGGTCATGTCCTCGCGCCTCTCGCCGCGCTCTGGGTGGACCGGGAAGCCAAAGCTCCATTTGCGCTCGTTATCAAGCGGCATCAGGCCAGCCTGTCCATCGGGTAAGGCTGAATTGCTGATAAAGTAGAGATAGACGCGCCTCCTGCGTAGCGCCGCACTGAGATCGGCCTCGAACGCAACATCGGTAGTATAAGAGATCGTGCCTGGCCCCTGTGTCTGAATGCCGAGTGCCTCGCGAATGCTGCTGTGATTGCCATCGGCGGCGATCAGATAGAGCGAGCGTATGCGGAACGTTTGCCCGGTTGTACGCTGACGAATCAAAGATGTTACCATCTCCTCGTCCTGCTCAAACGAGAGCAGCTCAGTATTGAAACGAACCGTGCCCCCCAGCTCCTTGATCTGGTCCACCAGGATTGGTTCGAGCTGATCCTGACCAATTACGCAACCCTCGATAGGAGTGATGGTCGATAGATCAGCGCTCAACCCCTCGCTCAAGTGGGCCAGTTCGTGACCCATCAGCGATTCGACCCGCACCATGCCGCTGTTAGCCGCCGTTGGGGATTGGGCCTCGCGAATAATCTCCTCTAATCCGACAGCGCGGAATAGCTCCATTGTGCGTGCATTATGTCCACGTGCGCGCGGCAGGCGAGCCGGCTCCGGGTGTTTCTCCACTACCATTGAGCGAATGCCATACCAACTAAGAAAGAGCGACATAGACAGTCCAGCAAGCCCTCCACCGACGATCAGTACTGGCACATTGAACAGAGAGAGCGTTTCTGTTTCACTCGTTTCCATGTTTTCCCCTTTCATTAATGCAAGTCACTTGCAATAGTGACACTTTACCATGCTCATCTTGAAAATGCAAGTGACTTGCGTTAAGATAAGAGAAAGCGTTGAAAGGAAGAGATAGATATGGAAGGTGAGGCAAGTCCGAAGCGGCGGCCCGGTGGTAGGAGCATGCGCATTCGCAACGCCGTGATGGATGCCGTGATGAAGATGTTGGAGGAGCGTGGAATTGAGGGCTTCAACGTCGCGGAGATTGCGGCGAGCGTTGGCGTGCCCGAATCGACTATTTATCGCCGCTGGGGGAATCGCGACGGCCTCCTCATCGATACGGTCATGACGCGCATGGGCGAGACTATTCCTCTACCCGATACTGGTAATTTTCGCTCCGATCTGCACGCCTTTTTGCAACAAAGTGCCGCATTTCTGCAATCACCAGTCGGGCGACTGCTGGCGCGGCCCATGTTTTCGTCGTTGAGCCACGCCGACGCGCTGGCTCGTCAGACCTATTGGACGGCGCGCTTCAAGCATACTGGCATCATGATACAGCGTGCCATCGAGCGCGGGGAGGTTGCGCCGGAAACCTCGCCAGAAGTCATCATGACCGTGCTGACCGGTGCGTTCTATGTGCGTATTCTGGTTTTAAACGCTCCCTTAGATCAGCCGTTTCTGGATCAGGTTGAGCAAATAGTGCTGAAGGGAGTTGAGAAGCGCGATCGCTCCTCTTCTCTCTCTTCATTGCCCGGTTGAATTGAGCCATCACGCCGCCCGCAATTGGAGTAATAGCCGCTAGATCAGCGCTCAGCTCCTCGTTCAGCTATTCAACCCGCGCCTTCACCCTCATCCGCGTCTTCAGAAGAACGATATAGCCTCTCAGCTCTTTCCGTGAACTTCTCCAAAGCCCTGCCTTGCAGCGATCGGCTCACTCTACTCACAACCCCACTCATTTGCAGTGCTTCCCCCAAATCCCTACTTGCCTGCATTGCACTATCCCAATCATCGTCATTCTCGCTTTGCATTGCTCTCTCCAAAACTGCCGTCACCTGCTTTTCCAATTCTAGCTCCAATGCCGCGTTTGCCTCTAGCTTCAGCTGCTCCTCTTTAGCAGAATAATTGTCGTACAAATCCTTTACCATCTTCCCATGTTCATCCAGCTTTTGCCGATCTTCACCTGTTAGAAACTTCTTCTGTTGATTATTCTCTTGTTGCATCAGATCATATAATTTTTGCATATCACTATCCAACACTTTATTTTCCCACCGGTTCTTTAATTCTTCAATTTCCTTATATTGCAACCATCCTGTTTCCTGATACCACTGCTGCATTCCGTGCTGAACTGCCCTCGCGACCTCTAAGCGTAGCCTCGTTTCCGCACCTTCAGGAGTTTTCTCATAGTGCAGATTCGCTTCTCCCATATGCTTCAGCTTCCCCTGTGCCCTATTATACCCATATTGATATTTTCGCACCCCTTGCCAATACATGGCGCTTGCTTTCTTCCCTTCACCTCTATCATATTCCAGCTTTGCTATATCTGGGCGCACATCTTCATGCTCTTCTCTATATTGCTGCAATCCTTGCTGATACCTTTCTTCCACCTCTTTTCCTTCAGAAGTTGCATCGTATTTCTCTTTCGCTTTCTGCTCAGTCAACTCCTGACTATGATATCGCCGCAAGCCTTTATTATACACATCCTTCGCAGCTTGAAAGGCCCCTAACACTCGCTCCCCCACCTCAGCCTTCTCAAAAAAGTCCTTCACCGCTTGCCGAAGCTCCTGTTCCTGCGCAGCCCGCTCCCGAGCCTCCGCCGAGCCACCAGGAGCAGTATCTCCACTTTCAGAACCTAGACTGAGCCTTCCAGTATGCTCTATAAAGTCTGAAACATGTCCTGGTGGCTGTGTACCGGAAGCAGTATTCTCTTGATTTCCAGTAGTTTTTTCAAATCGCGGCATAACTATTCATCTCCTTTGAGAACTTAAACGGTATTTGATCTCCATTCATGATAGTACTGAAGGGAGTCGAGAAGGGCGATCACTCCTCTTCTCCCTCTTCGTTGCCCGGTTGAACCGAGCCATCGGGCAACGTGGTCCCGTTGAGCGAACCGGCCCGGCCCAACTGCTCAATGCTCATCCCGCGTACTCCCGCCAGATTCGCGTCGGAGAGATTCGCGTTGTCGATCTTCACGTTCGCCATATCAGCCCCGCTCAGATTCGCCCCGGAGAGGTCGGCATTGCTCAGATCGAGATTGTTCAGCGTAGCAAAGCGCAGGTTGACATTGCGCAGATCCGCGCCGCTGAAATTGGCTCCCGTCATGTCGCTATCGCGCAGGTCCAACCCTGCAAACTGCCCACCTCGCAGATCTATCCCGCGCATATTAATCACGTGCCGCTCATCCTCGATCAGTTTTGTATTGTACAAATAGAGCAAGAGCCGCGCTTTGTGCTTGCCATCTAACTGCTGCAATACAGTCCGGGTACGCATATCGGCGACGAGCTTTACAGTATCCGTCGCCTTAGAGCGCAACAAATGATCGTGGAGCAGCAAATCAGTCATATCATTTTGATAATCCAGCAACAACTTATCCTGCTGTTGCTCACTGACAAGCTGGTTGCTCGCCTGCTGCTGGCTGCTCAGGTTGTCCCGGTGCTGGCGCTGCTCGACGTTGAGCCAGGTTCCGCAACCGAGCAGAAACAGACAAAAGAGCAGCAGCGGCCAGTTGCCACGCAAAAGCACAGCGGGTCGTCCCTGCCAGAGCCAGTTGTGGCGCGGCTCCGTGCGTTCTTCCTGTACAGCTTGCGTGACCGTCTTTTCCATCATTGCCGTACGCAACATAGCCGTTGAGACCAGCAGCATAACGACCGCCCAGCCAAGCAGGATCACGAAATTGGCCCAGACCGGTTCCGGCGTCACCTGTAACTCATGAAATGCCTGTTCGAGAATGCCAACGGAATAATAGACGGGTGAGATATGCGCGATGGCCCAGATCAGGTTGCCGTCGAAGCGCTGCGGTTCCAGCGAGTTGCTGCACAGGTAGAGCGGCAGGGCTAGTCCGAAGACCAGCGAAGCCACCGGCATGGTACGCTTCAATACCGCTCCCAGCGCGACTCCAATGCAACTGAAGATCACGATGCTCAAGAGAATCACGCCGATCATTTCCAGCGGATGCAGCGGCATGATCTGGTAGCCGAAGACGGCAATTGCCACCGGCAGGATCATTGCCAGCGTCGAGATGACATTGGTTGCCAGCACGCGCCCCAGGATCGAGAACATTGGGTGAACCGGCGCAATCGCCAGCAGCCGCACCGTCCCGCCTTCAAACTCGCGCGCCACCGCCATTGCACTGAGCATGCACGCAATTACAAAGGCATCCAGAGCGAGACCGCTTACCACGAGATAGGGAATGAAGCCCGTGTCGTGGTCGATCAGATCGATCTCCTGTGGGTGGACGCGAATATTGTTGAGATGTAAATGGTTGCCAAAGGAGACAATCGCCGAGGGCAGTGCTCGCTTGATATCTTCGGTCATATCGGTATTGACGTTATCGACTGAAACAGTGAGCGTCGCCTCTTTGCCCTGGCTGATGGCGTTGGAGAAGTCTTTGGGAATGATGATGATGGCGACCAGATCGCCCCGGTTCAGAGCTGCCTGTGCCGATGCTTTATCCATGACGCGCAGATCGAAGGAATGGTGCGCGGCCTCCAACTGCGCGATAAACTCTTTCGCATATGGCCCTTGATCCTCATTGATGATGGCGGTTGGCGCGAAACTGCCAGTCATTCCAAACAGGCTGACCAGAAAGAGAAAGGTGACGGCCTGAATAATGGTCAGCGCAAGAAAGAGGCGCGACCGCAGCAGCTGCACAATCTCCGCACGAAAGCCGCCGATGAGGGCCAGCATTCCGGGCCTCACGATGGCACCTCTTCGAGCGAACGGAAGACCTCGGCCAGATCCGCGCCGCGCACGCGAAAGCCGCTGACCGTTGCGCTCTGTAGCACCATGCGCATAATCTCATCGGGTACGATCTTACCGTTGAGGAAGATGGATAAACCGCTTGGCGTTTGTGCGATGCGCAGGATGCCGTGCTGCCCCGTGAGCGCCTGCGTGATGGTCTCGCCCGTCTGCTCCTCGCACTCCACGTCAAGGCAACTGCCAGCACGTGCCACCAGCTTATCGGGCGTCTCGCAGGTCAGCAATTGGCCCGTGCGCAGCACCGCCACCGTATCGCAGAGGGCCAGCGCCTCGTCGAGATAGTTCGTCGAGACCACAACCGTTGTGCCACTTGCTTTGAGGAAGCGCAGATGCGACCAGATGGCGTGGCGTGCCTCCACATCGACGCCCAGCGTTGGCTCGTCGATAATCAGGAGATCGGGGGCGTGCAGCAGTGCTCGTGCAATCGCCACACGCCTGCGCAGGCCGCCGGAGAGGTTGCGCGCCCGTTCGTGCGTCCGATCTGAGAGGGAGAGCAGTTCAAGTACCTCCGCGATTCGGTCTTTCGGACGGGCAACAGTATAGAGAGAGGCAGCAAATGACAGATTTTCAAATGTGGTCAATTCGTCATAGAGCGCCGTTTCCTGAAAAACGACGCCGATCCGCTGGCGCAGTTTGTTGCTGCGCTCCGGAAGATTTTCGTTAAAGACGGTAATCGTTCCCGCCGAGGGACGGCGCAGCCCGGTAATCGAACTGAGCAGCGTCGTCTTCCCGGCCCCGTTTGGACCCAGTACACCCGTGATCGCCCCACGTTTCATTGTGAGGCTGATGCGATCCAGTATTGTTCGTGTCCCAATCTGACATGTCACCGCGTCGAAATGTACCGCGTCCGCGCCCTTAAAAGGTTGTATGCGTGTACTCATGGCATCTCCGCTACAAATACAGGACAAATTCCTGGAATACTCTCAGGATAAGTATACACCAGAAATGCAGACTGTATCACGCCGTCCGCTTTATGCGCATGCTGAACAGCAGTGCCAGCAGAGCAAGCAGGGAGCAGACAGCGCCCAACGGACCGAGCCATGCTACCGGTTGCGTGTGCAGCACGATTCCACCGAGAGCCGCGCCGCCAGCGATGCCGAGGTAGAGCATGGAGTTATTCAGCGCCAGGATCACATTAGCATGCTCCGGCGCAAGACTCAACATGCGGTGCTGCTGTGCAATGAAGAGGTTTGGACCACAGAGACCCCAGAGGAGGAGCAGCGGCAGCCCGAAGAACAACGATGTCGCAAAGGGGATGCCAAGCAGGATCATCGCCAGGACCACGAAGCCCGTAATGAGCGGGCGTGAGCTGCCAAACCGATCTGTTATCAGCCCACCAAGCCAGTTGCCCGGCACTGCGCCCAGCCCAAAGACCAGTAATGCAACGCTGATATCGGTTATATGCATATTTTGCTGAAAAATGGGCGCAAGATACGTATAGACAACGTAGATGCCCAGGTTCCAGAGCAAAGCGGGCAACAGAGCCAGCAACAGACGAGGTTCACGTATTGGAGCCAGTCGCGCCTGTAGCGATAATGTAGGGGCCGCGCTCTCACGGGGCAAACCACAGAGCAGCAACGCAATACAGGCCACGCCAGCCAGCAGCGCCACCATCCCAAACGACATGCGCCAGCCGAAATGCTCGCCCACCCAGGTTCCCAGCGGCGAACCGAGAACGGTCGAGAGCGTCAATCCACCAAGAACAAATGAGAGCGCCTGACCACGCTTCTCAGGTGCGGCCAGTGCCGTTCCGATGGTATAAGCGAGCGGCGAGTAGAGCGCAGCGAAACAGGCGGCCAGAATGCGCGTCAGCCCGAGCAGTGAGAACGATGGAGCCAGGGCTGAGCCGACATTGATCAGACAAAAGGCACCCAGGGCTATTATCAGCACGCGATGGCGCGGCCAGCGTCCTGTCAGCGCCGCCAGAACGGGCGCGCCAAGCCCATAGGTCAGCGAGAAGACCGTGACCAGTTGTCCCGCCAGCCCCTCTGTTACCTGCATATCGCGTGCAATGACGGGCAACACGCCAGCGATGACAAACGCATCCGTTCCTAGCGCGAACATACCGAGGGCCAGCAAGAGAATACGAGGATCGATATTTTGTGTGGGCGTTTTTGTAGTTGCATCAGTGAGTGTTTTAGACATAAGTGAAGAGATCCTTTACAAACCATGAATCGATCATTTTTCTGCACAACAATGGTTGCAAAGGGAGTATACAAAAAGATGCGGCCCGCTCCATCGGCAATCGTATCTATTTTTCTTGAGGAGAGAAAACGTGGGATATCTAGGTAATAATTGTGCATCCGGTAATTGAAGGGGAATGGTGAGAAGACAGAGAATGTTGGGTCTCCCATAGCGAACCCTCTCCCCGGCGCATTTGCCGGATGCACCAATTATCTCGTGACTACGAAGTGGGAGGGTTGCTCCAATAATGGATGGCGGCGAAGCGGGAGGTGACGCCGATTTTGCGATAAATAGTGCGCAGATGGGCGTGTACGGTGCGCGGGCTGATGACCAGGGCTTCGGCGATCTGGGCGTCGGTGCGGCCTTGCGCTACCAGAGCAAGCACCTCGCTTTCACGGTCGGTCAAATTGGATTTTCTGGTCGGCTGCACGATAATGTGATTGGTCGGTTGATCGGCGAGAATCCGTTCGGGCGTCATGGTTCGGCCCTCTTCCCACGCGGTAGCAAAGGCTTGCGTTCCCAGTTGAGCGCGAACTTCGGCAAGCATATGCTCGTATTCCGTATCGGTAATGCGTTCTATCGACAACGAGAAGGGCAGTGGCTTGGCAGGGTCAATCCGGTCCAGCATGTCCTGCGCAGCACCCCATAAGCGCGCACAGCCTTGCAGATTTCCCTGTCGGGCCAATAGGACGCCCCAGTCTTGCAGACTGGCAGCGGCACCGGTAGCGTCGCCCACTTCACGAAACAGGCACAGGCTCTCCTCATAGCGGCTCCTGGCCCCCTCGATATCGCCCTGTACAGCGGCGGCGCGTGCTACATGCGCGAGTGCGTAGGCAACGCGGCGTTGTACACCCAGCGTTCGCGTGCAAACGAGCGCCTCCTCCAGCAGTGTGCGCGCTTGCGTTGCATCGTTTTGAGCGAGTGTTAATAGCCCCAGGAGATCAAGCGCGTAGGCCGTGTGCAGGAGATCTTTCACCTCACGAGATAGCGCGAGACTCTCCTCAATATATGCTCTAGCCCCTTCGACATCGTCCTGCATCAGGCGAGTATGGCCCAGTCCACGCAGCGCCCTGGCAAGGTGCTTTTTATTGTTGATCGCTTTGGATAGTACGAGGCTATGCTCAAAGCAGGTCTGCGCGGTGTTGAAGTCGCCTTGATTGAGAGCCATATTTCCCCGCGTCGTATACACAAGCTCCTGTGCTACCCTATCATTCGCGCTAACGGCGAGGGCATAGCTTGCATCGAGCAGGGAACGCGCCGTCTCGCTGTCGTTGCGCATGGTCAGGGCCAGCGAGCCGAGCCAATGGAGCGTTGCGGCCTGACCACGCGGCTCCCCTAGCTCCTCATATAGTTTCAGGCTCTCTCGATAGTGTTGCTCGGCTCTTATGCCATCGTCCTGCACAAAGGCCAGCCAGCCGGCGGCTCGCAGTGCAAGCGCTCTGATCGCCGGGGCAACGTCTGCGCCATCTGCCAGCGCTTGCTCGACCCAGTGGCGCTCTGCACTGATATACCAGCGCACCAGCCAGAACTGAGATAAGGCACCGATTAACCGTAACGCCATTTCCATAGCGCCACCACGCTCCACAAGCCATCTCAGCACGGCCCGTAAATTCTCGCGCTCTCCTTCCAGACGATCAAATGCGCGCTCCTGCTCGCTCCCATACGCAAGGTTAGCGGCCTCCTCCACAAGTTGCACGTAATACTCCGCCTGCCTGTTCATGACCTCTTCCCATTCATCACAGGCCAGCAGCAGCTCCCGCCCGTACTCGCGAATCGTAGCAAGCATCAGCAGTTGCCGCTCGCCTTGTTCTTCTTGATAGAGCAGATGTTTATTGAGCAGCGAGGAGACGCCCTCCACGACGAAGCTGACCTCCCCATCGAGCATGCCATAGATGGCTTCCAACGTCGAGAGCGTACAACCGCAGGCGAAGGAGGTGATGATGCGAAAGAGCCGCTGCTCGTCGGCGGAGAGCAGGTCGTAGCTCCATTGGATCGTCGTCCGCAGCGCCTGCTGACGAGGCGGTAGATCGCGTGGTCCATCGGTTAATAGAGGGAGGCGACGGGTCAGCCGCTCCAATAGTTCCTGCGGGGAGAGCAGCCGGATCCGGGCCGCTGCCAGTTCCAGGGCGAGAGGGAGTCCATCGAGGCGACGGCAAATTTCGGCGACGATGGGGGCGTTTTCCGCGCTCAATTGAAAGGCTGGATAAGCCTCTTGCGCCCGCTCAACAAACAGAGCAACAGAGCTATACTGTGCAACGGTTTCGTCAGCAAGCAGCTGGACATCGGGCAGCGGGAGCGGCGAAAGCGAGAGGATACGTTCCCCCCGCACATGCAGCGTCTCGCGGCTTGTTACCACGATTTTGAGCAATGGGCAGGTCGTCAGTAGATCCACCACTAGAGGGGCCGCACTTATCACCTGCTCAAAACAATCGAGCAGGAGCAATATCTGCTTTTCCTGGAGAAATGATTTCACATGCTCCAATGGAGAAAACGAGCCACCTCCTTGTAGACGGAGTGCTTGAGCAATGGAGGGAAGGACGAAGGCGGCATCATGGATGGAGGCAAATGAGATAAAATGCACGCCATCGGCGAAATTCTGGCGAACCTGGTGCGCCAGCGTGACCGCCAGCCGCGTCTTGCCTACGCCGCCGGGTCCGCTCAATGTGAGCAGGCGAACCTCGTTTTGCTGTAGCAGGCGCAATCCTTCCGTAACCTCCCGCTCCCTGCCAATCAGCGTGGTTAGTGGGATCGGTAGCCTGGTATCCGGTCTATTCTCAACATTTTGCGACACTGCTCTCTCCCAGTTATTGTGGGCATTCTCCCCAACAAATTTGCCTGATGTTCCAATTATCCACAATTTGCTCGCTCAGCGCAAGTGATGCTCTCTTTATGCAGGGCTTTCCAATTCTCCCATCTAGCAGGAGTGCAGAGGGCGGCAGCCCTTTGCCGGGGTGCGGGGTGTCCCCGCAAAAAACTTTTTTCTTCTCTTTTGCGCGCCGCCTGCGGCGACGCGCGAAGGAGGGAAGGAAACTGGGGACGCCCCAGGCCCCGGCAGGGAGACCCCTGCACCCCTTTGAGCGGAGAACTGGAAAGCCCTGTCTCTTTATGTAGAATCTATATTATAAGGTTCAAGGGTCGATCCTGTCCTCCATTGTCTGTATACTCTATGCGCTAGACATACGTTTATAACAAGACGGAGAAGCTTCAAGATATCACTATAGAGAGACAGGGAGCAAACGTTATGAGCATTCAACCATTTACTATTGATGTACCACAGGCGACGTTGGACGATCTACACGAACGTCTGATCCGTACGCGCTGGCCCGACGAGATAGAGGGAGCAGGTTGGGAGTATGGCACGAACTTCGCGTATCTCAAAAGTCTGGTGCAGTACTGGCTGCATGGTTTCAACTGGCGAGAACAAGAGGCAAAGCTGAATCGGTTCGCTCACTTTCGCGCGCAGATCGGGAACATGGGTATCCACTTTGTGCATGAGCGCGGCAAGGGGCCGCATCCATTGCCGCTGATTATCACGCATGGCTGGCCCGGCTCGTTCTTTGAGCTGCTCAAGCTGGTTCCTCTGCTGACCGATCCGGCGAGCTATGGTGGCGATCCGGCCGATGCGTTTGATGTGATCGTGCCATCGCTGCCCGGCTTCGGCTTCTCGGATCAACCACGCGAGCGCGGCTGGACGCTGGCACAAACTGCTGAGTTATGGATGCACTTGATGAAAGAGGAACTCGGCTACCAGCGTTTCGCCGCCGCTGGGGGAGACTTTGGCAGCGGCGTTACCCGCATGCTGGCGCTCCGACATCCTGAGCTAGTTGTTGGCATCCATCTCACTTTTCTAAGCTTCCCGACCCTGATTGCGGACATGCCCGATCTTTCGCCTGCCGAGCAGCGGTATCTCGAAGCGGTCCAACAATGGATGAGCCGGGAGGGTGGCTATGCGATGATTCAATCGACGAAACCGCAAACCCTCGCCTATGGTCTGAACGATTCGCCCGTTGGTCTCGCAGGCTGGATCATAGAAAAGTTTCAGTCATTGAGCGACTGCGGCGGCGAGATCGAGCGCAGCTTCAGCAAAGACGAACTGCTCACAAACATTATGATCTATTGGGTCACGCAGAGCATCAATGCTTCGATTCGCACCTATTATGAGAATGTTCGACTTCAGCCACCATTACGGGCCGGACAACGCATCGAGGTGCCGGCTGGCGTCGCACTCTTCCCCGGTGAGGCAAATCGGCCCCCACGCGAATGGGGTGAGCGTACCCTGCATATCGAGCGCTGGTCGGAGATGCCGCGCGGCGGCCACTTTGCGGGCCTCGAAGCGCCAGATCTACTGGCCGACGAGTTGCGAACCTTTTTCCGTCCTCTGCGCTCAGCTCTCCCATGACCGCGCTTGCGACGACCTCTTCGCTGTCATATCATGTATGTATTGACATTCACTTATAGAAGAGGTAGTAGTATGCGCACAATCGCGATTGAAGAGCATTTTCTGGCTGACGGATACAGGGAGGCGATGGATCGAGCGGCCTCTGGAGGGGGAGGAGGCATGAATACAGGCTCTATTACGTCGGTGCAGGCAAAGTTGCGCGATCTTGGCGAACAGCGTTTGCGCGATATGGATGCAGGCGGGATCGATCTTCAGGTAATCTCGCAAACGACGCTCAACGTGCAATCGCTCGCTCCGGGCGAAGATGTGCCACTGGCGCAAGCTGCCAACGATCAATTAGCCGCCGCCATCGCAGCTCATCCCACGCGCTTTGCTGGCTTTGCGACCTTGCCCATGACGAACCCGAGTGCCGCCGTCGCTGAACTGAGGCGCGCAATACGTTTGCCGGGCTTTAGGGGAGCGATGGTCAACAATACAACCGGCGGGCGTTTTCTGGATGACCCCACCTTCCTGCCCGTTTTAGAGGAGATTGTCGCGCTCGATGTTCCTCTTTATATCCATCCTGCCGAGCCGCCAGCCGCCGTGCGCGAAGCCTATTTTTCGGGCCTCAATCCCGCGCTTGCTACGGCGCTGGCAACCGGCGGCTGGGGCTGGCACCAGGAGGTCGGTCTGCATGCCCTGCGCCTGATTGCAAGCGGCATCTTTGATCGCCTGCCAACCTTGCAGATCGTTATCGGGCATATGGGTGAGATGCTCCCCTTTATGCTTGCTCGCTCCACCGGTGTTTTAGCTCAGCACACCAGACATCTCAAGCACACGCTGCCGGAATATATCACACAAAACTTTCACATCACTACCAGCGCCTTTTTCACTGAACCACCGTTCTTGCAGGCACTACAATTAATCGGGGCAGATCGTCTTATTTTCTCGGTCGATTACCCCTACAGCAGCAACGAGCAGGGGCGCACCTTTCTGGACAGCCTCGCTATCAATCCGACAGATAAAGAGAAGATCTGCCATCTCAACGCCGAGCGGTTGCTGAAATTGGGATAATTGGCGCATCTCCTTTGCCGGACGTACCAATAATATCGTTTATGGCTGGCTTGTCGCGATTCGTGTTGCTTGTTCTGCCAACCTCAAAAGCGCATCGCGCAATTCTTGCGGCTGGTGTACGATGAACGGCAGGCCACGACCCATCAGATAGGCGGCCATGCCGTCCAGGTCTTCGTACTCAGTGCGGTATAGCACCCCTGTTGGCGTGGCGGTAAGGATACCATAGGCGGACGAGATCTTCTGTTGCATCGTGTAGAGCGGCGCGTGAAACTCGACCTCAATCTGCCAGCGTTTCGCCTGCTTGCCGTATTGCCTCATCACATGAGCACGGCAATCGAAGTTTGGCACGCGCTCGAATGCCTCTTCTAGCAGTTCTGTTCGCTCGATGCGATCCAGACGAAACGTGCGGTAATCCTGGCGCAGGCAGCAGTAGCCGACCAGATACCAGTGGCCGTCCCAGCCGATGATGCCGTATGGTTCAACTGTGCGATGCGTCACCTCGTCGCGGTGCGAATGGTAATCGATGGCGAGCCGCTGCTGCCGCCCGATTGCTTCGCTGAGTGTGAGGACGAGCGAGACATCGGGCCGCGAGTCCTGTTGTGGCGAAAAGAAGAAGAGATGAGAAGACATGGCATTCAGGCGTTCCCGCGCACGAAATGGTAGAACGCGCGAAAGCTTCGCCAGCGCACCCTCAACCGCGACCGATGATTGCCCGATCTCCAGCCAGGAAGTTCCCAGCAGACCCAGCATAATGGCGGTCGCTTCCTCTTCTGTAAAAATCAGCGGGGGCAGCTTGAAGCCGGGCCGCAGTCGATAGCCGCCGTGTCGCCCAATATTGGCTTCAATCGGAATGCCCACATCCTGAAGGTGCGTGATGTAGCGGCGAATCGTGCGTACATCCATCTCCAGGCGCTCGGCCAGCTCTGGCCCCGTAATCGATGGCCGGGATTGTAGTAGCTCAAGCACCGCAAGCACCCGGCTGGTTGGATGATACATGTTTCCCTCTCGTGTAGATGAGTTTGAAATAAAGAAGGACCGGACCAGCCCTCCTTCAATCATAGTTCAGCCACGTCACAAGGTCAAGCCACTTCCTCAACAAATCAGGGCTTTCCAGTTCTCCGCTCAAAGGGGTGCAGGGGCTCCCTGCTGGGGTCTGGGATGTCTTACAAGTAGAGGTTTTTTGGCACTCCCCGATGCGAGCGGGGTTGCAAGGGGTGGCAGCCCCTTGCCGGGGTTCGGGGTGTCCCCGAAACACTCCTTGTTCTTCTTTTGCTCACCGCCGCAGGCGGCGAGCAGGGAAGAGAGAAGCGTTGGGGACACCCCAAACCCCGGCAGGAGGCTCCGCCCCCTGCACCCCAAAAACCCTCTACTTGTAAGTCAGCCCGCACCCCGGCAAAGGGCTACCGCCCTCTGCACTCCTGCTGGATGGGAGAATTGGAAAGCCCTGCTCAATAAATATATTGGTGATTGTGGCTATTGATTTCAAGAAAATTATTGCATATAATCTAGATATCGTAAATAAAATAGCATTTTTGCTAAGGAAAACAAATTATATGACGCTTGACGATATAGATTGGAAAATTCTGGATCTGCTCTGCGAGGATGGGCGGCTCTCACACACAGCAATTGGCAAGAAAATTGACCTGACCGGGCCTGCCATCTATGCTCGCATCCAACGCCTGGAACGCGAGGGGTTTATTGAGGGCTATACCGCGCGGGTGAATGCAGACAGGATGGGGCGCGGTCTGGCGGCGTTTGTGCGTGTGGTGATTCAAGAGTCGGTCGAGGCGGTGCAGCGCTTTGAGGAATTTGTCTTGCAGGAGCCGCAAATTCTGGAATGTCACGATGTCAGCGGCGAGGATAGCTATATTTTGAAGGTGCGCACCGCTTCGCCACAAACCCTGCGCGCACTGCTGGCACAGATGCGCTGCCTGCCCGGTGTCACGCACTCCGTCACTTCTATTGCGCTTGCTACCATCAAAGAAGAGTCGCTGCGAGGGCCGCGAACGGCTGTAACGCAGGAAGTCGATGGTGCTGGAAAGAGTATTTTACCGTGAAAACCCGTTCTTCATCAGCCTGGTTCTGGCTGATCCTGGCAAACGTTCTGTGGGCGACCAGCTATGCCGCCGCTAAATTCGCGCTGCGCGATCTCTCGGTGACGATGATGCTGGCGCTGCGGCTCGGTCTCTCGGCGCTACTGTTGCTGCCGTTTCTGCTCTGGCACTATCGCACTGTGCGGCCCACGCGTAAAGATCTGCTGCAACTGGCGCTGCTCTCGCTCGTTAGCTTTGTCATCAATAAACTGTTGGAATTTGGTGGGCTGGCGCTCTCGACGGCCTCTGATGTGGCGCTGCTCATCAGTGCCGAAGCAGTGTTTACAGCGGCGCTCTCCTGGCTCTGGTTGCGCGAACCGATCCGGCGTGGCACCATTTTTGCCCTGTTGCTGGGCTTCTGTGGCGTCTATCTGGTCGTCGGCCAGGGCATTTTGCCAACATTTACGGCTGCCAATGGAGGTTTCGGTCGTATTATCGGCGATCTGCTGGTCGTGCTTGGGTTGCTCTGCGAGGCGACGGCGACTGTGGGCGGTAAATCGATGCTCATCAAACATTCACCACTGGTGGTGACGGCTGCGACTATCGTTGGTAGCATGTTTGTCTGGGGGCCGGTCGCTGGCTGGGAGATTATGCACAGCGGTTGGCCTCAACTCGATCTGTCGTCCTGGTTTGCTGTTGTCTGGCTTGCTGTCATCACAACGGTTATTGCTTATTTCGCCTGGTTCTATGGTCTGAGCAAAATGGCCAGCTCGATTGCCGCCTCCACGCTGTTTATTCAGCCCCTCCTGGGTACGCTGCTGGCGATTCTGCTGCTGGGCGAACATCTCACGCTCTTTACGGTTGCCGGTGGCCTGCTGATCATCCTC
Source organism: Reticulibacter mediterranei (assembly GCF_016587455.1). NCBI lineage: Bacteria > Bacillati > Chloroflexota > Ktedonobacteria > Ktedonobacterales > Reticulibacteraceae > Reticulibacter > Reticulibacter mediterranei. Next base: position 745,869 of record NZ_BNJK01000002.1, read on the forward strand.
AGCGTCTCCGTACTCTCCAGGCAGGCGTGAGCGGCGTACAAGCATCTTCTCTCTCGTACAGTGTCACATGTCACCCAAAAGTATATGTTCTGGGTGACATGTGACATTTTTGTGCTGGTTGCGATTTACCTCTGAGATCTCAAAAACAACCTCTATAGAGGATGAAACAATGTTGAAAAATGGTTCGTTTTTAGAGCCGCAAACTGCGAATTGTATGTAAAACGGGAGGATTGATGCAGCAGCAAGAACCGGCTATGCTCACAGACCTCTCCTGTGACGCACTCTATCAGCACTATGCAGCAGGCATTTTTGCCTATTTCTATAAACAGACGGCATCGCGGGATGATGCGGAAGATTTACTTCTGGATGTATTTCTCGCTGCAATGGAGCGAAACAATCTGGAAAGTTTGAAAGAGGCAGAGCAAAAAGCATGGCTATGGAGCGTGGCACGCAATAAAGCGGCGGATTATTATCGTCGGAAAACCCGGCATCCGGGTGTGAAATTAAAACAGGTTGAAGAGACGCTTTACGTTGATGAGGCTCAGGAGCCGGAGCAGATTACATTACGGCGTGAGGAGTACGCCGACTTGCGGGCAACTGTGGCACAGCTTACTGAACTACAACGGGATGTGTTACAACTCCGTTTCGCCTATGGGTTCAGTTGTGCCGAAATTGCAAACGTTCTTGAGAAAAAAGAAGGGGCGGTGCGCATGATACTCTCGCGCACGCTCAAGTTCTTGCGCACCATCTATAACAGGCGGCGTTAGAAAAGGAGGAGTATCTTGTACGACGACAAATTTTCACCCGAACAGATTGAGTGCTTACCAGATGCCCTCTCCGGCAACGATGCGCGCCTGGTACACGAACTACAAACGCTCTATCAACCGTTAACTGTCGATCATGCACGCTCATTGGAGCGCGTACGAGCACGCCTGGTGCAGCGGGAAGCACTCAAACGCAATCAACGGATAATGCAAGAGATACATACGAAAAGAAAAATAATAGCAATGAAGGACAGAAACGTCATGGAAGATAGAAACATCTCATTGGGGATGAATTCCTCCGTACCGCTTTCACAAACAAAAAAACGTGGTTCAATCGTGCGCATTGTTGGCATCAGTCTGGTTGCGGCGATTGCCGTTATCACGATTTTGAGCTTTACTGTCTTCTCAGGTGTGCTGCGACCCGCACCGCAGACAGGGGGCAATAGTAGATCCACCATCACAGGCGCACAGCAGGTGAAAGCGATCAGCAGTGCCAAACTGGTATGTAGCATTGGGGTCGATGACCGCGCGCAGCCTCCATTTGAAAGTTCGCGAGTCCTGGTGGATTGGCCTGTCCAGGGAAACGCCGTTGCGCACTCCAATGGAGGGTCTATGATTTTTTCCGCAAAGGATTGCGGTGGGAAAAAAACACTTGCACACGAGAATTATCAAGCTGCCGGATCGCCCGATGGCAAGAAAATAGCGACGGCCAGCTATAACGCCAATACATTGGATATAGAAGATAGCAATGGCGACACGATTAAAAGTATCACTTTTGCGCAATTAGGAGTACACGTACTTCCTGAGATGGTCTGGTCATCTGATAGCACAAAGATCATTTTTATTGCTGAGGGAGCAAATTATGCTTCGGTCATCAAAAGCGTTGATGCCAACGGTGGAAATCTCAAGACCCTGATTACCGTCGATGGCAACAAGGGAGCCAGAGGCTTTCTCGAACTTTCACCCGGCGGTAAGTATGCATTTATGTCTGACTTCGATTTTACTGCAAAGCAAAAGATATATAGCATCTGGGATGTCAGCACCGGGAAGAAAATGAGCGATATTACCTCTGGCATTGAGAAGAATGGATTTCTCGGCCTGGGATTTTCACCTGATAGCTCTCTGCTTGCCGTGAGCGGAGATAATCAGATCAACATCTTTAGTGCTGCCAATGGCAAGATTGTGAACACGTTGGATTATAAGAAGGCGGAAGACGTGGCCTGGTCGCCTGATGGCAAATACCTTGCGGTATGTAGCACCTCGATCAGCATCTATGATGTCAAGGCACTGCAGGCCGTCACGACCTTTGGTAAAGTCGCTGATCCTGCAAAGCAGAAGGTGAGCGATCTGGCCTGGTCGCCTGATGGCACAGGGCTGGTTTCTTCGCTGGAGCAGCCAGATGAAGGGAAGCCAACACCTGTCTATGTCTGGGCGCTGAGCTAAGCAACCCTAACAAACAATCCCCTCCTCCGACAAAGGGCGGCCACATGAGGTGTGGTCGCCCTTTTATTTGTTATGACGTCGATAAAAACTCTCTACTGCTCTTAATACGTATTTGCATTGAATAATATAAATATGATTGCTACTACGGTAAAGATAGTATGAAATACTAAATATCTTGTATGATTTCTGTTTAAACCTAAGAATTCTCTTTTTTCAATATTGCATTTTATGATACATTGTGCTATGATGGATCTATCTTGAATCGAGGATTTGGTGAAATGGTTGTAGAGCAACAGGATAAACCTTATGACAATGGTGTCAAACGTTTGCTGACATTATGCGCTCAGGACTTTCTGGACTGGCTGGCACCGGGCGCGATTTTCACCGGCAAGCGTTCTGAAACCTATCAAAGCCTTACCATGAAGCTGATATTATGCACGAAGGCATATGGTATGATAATAACGAGTTGGTTCTCGTGGAGATCCAGAGCACTCCCGATGCCAAAATAGAGCAGCGCTTGTTGGGGTACACCATTCTGGCACATCGCTACCATAAACGATTTGTGAATGCCTATGTTATCTTTCTGCGCGACGGTGGAGAGATGCTCAAGCCGCTACTAGTACGCAAGCGAGCCGATGGTCGGGATGGGCTGATCTTTCACTATGAAGTGATCATTCTGCGCAACATCCCATATCAAGATCTACTTGCGAGTGCCCGACGCGGCATCTGGCCGCTGATCGCTTTCGCCAAAGGAGGGAAGCGACCAGAAGTGGTAGATACGGTTCTGACACGATTTGCATCTGAACCCAATGAAATGACCAGAGAGCTATTGTCATTAACCGCTCTGTTTGCTTCGTTAGCGTTTACCGATCCCCAGGATCGGCGGTGGTTAGAGAGGAGATTGGCTATGTTGGAAGATATTCTGAGCGAAGCCCCTTTGTATAAGAGTCTGATAGCGCGTGGTGAGGAAGAAGGCCGCGAGAAAGAACGCGAAAAACAACTGCTTTCTTTGCGCACCACACTCATAGATCTTTTCCAGGAGAGCTTTCCGCAGCTAAGTGTATTAGCACAGGAGAAGCTGCCTGTCATAAGTGACCCGGATGTTTTGCAAAAACTCATCGTCAGGGTTGCCAGGGCACGAGATGAGAAGGATGCGAAAACATATCTTCTGGAGGCAGTACGACCAAACGGGATGTAGGGAAGGATGGGTCATGGTGGAAGTGAGCCGTTGCATCATACGGACGGCCCGCCTCCATGATGTTATACATACTCTCGAAGCTCAGTAGAATGAGGGCGTAGTGTACAATAGAAGGATGGACCTGCATTCCTGACATGCTTTTGCGAGCGCGCGACGGCTCTACTCCAGGTCTTCTGGCCGGCTCATTATCGCTGGATTCTATTGATCGAGAAAGATGTATGTAGTATGTCTGAATATCGTTTTTCATCTGCACTGGGCTACACCTTTGAACAGCTTGCCGAAATGCATAACCTCAGCTTTAGCGGCTATTTTATGCCTGCGAACATGACCCCAGCTCAGGTGGCGGATTTCTGGCGCATCAATCAGATCGACGCCACGCGTTGTGTCGTGATGCACGATGTGGACGGCGCGTTTGTCGGTATGGCTCGCATGGGTACACGCGGGGAGCGTGGCTGGTGTGGAGGTTTCGGCATCGTGCCTGCCTTTCGTGGCAGTGGGGCAAGCAGGCAGCTAGCAGAGGAGATGGTCCGTGTGGCGCGAGCGACGGGGCTGTCCCAACTCCAACTCGAAGTATTGACGCAGAATATTCGCGCACATAAGCTCTACGAACGTGTCGGTTTTGTAGTGCAACGCCGCCTCGTTGGTTTGCAGTTGGCAACCTCGGCCCTGCCCACAAGCGATTCTGTTGCGCCTGTGATCGAGCGCGTCCCTCTTGAAACGCTGCTCTCATGGTCGCGAGACAACCTTGCTCAACCGGTCTGGGGATTTGAGCTGGCGAGTTTGCTGACGATGCCGTGCGAACTGCTGGTGGCCTCCGGTCCCGATGGTGCGCAGAACGCCTTCACCGTGCAGCATTATGGCGAGAGCATTCGCGTTCAGGTCGCACGCTACCAACTGCCGCTTACCGACGATGCCTTTGCCGCCCTGTTACGCGCCCTCGCCGGAGATGCCGCCACCATTCATATCTTCAACGAACCCGAAGATAGCCCCTTCCTGGATCACTACCGACACCTGGGCTTTAGCGAATTCTTCAGCCAGTACGAGATGCTGCTGAAATTCTCAGAATAAAGATGGAAAATAGCGATGGCAGGGGAGACGGCCTGACTTCTTATCACAAGTTTAATCGACAAGATGCGAGAGAGCGCGAGAGGCTCTCGTCAATGGTTCACTTTCCCTTTCAGGATGAGCTAGAACGCTTCTAGCTCATCCTCGCGAAATGCCTTATCAGGCTGATTTGGCGTTTCGACTAGACTTGTGATAAAAAGTCAGGGAGACGGCTTGTCCTCGCCCAGGTTCACAATATATGTGATAATCGGTGCATCTGGCAAGTGAAGGGGGAATGGCTCTGGATGCAGCGATGGTGGGTTTTTTCGTAGCGACAAGGGGGGCCGGGGGTCCTGGTTGGGGCCTTGCGCTTGTCGCTCTCGCCACACCGTTGGTTTCTTTCCCGATTTCCGCGTGACCCAACCGCGACAAGCGCAAGGCCCCCACGTCCCCAAGCACCCTTCCCCTTGTCGCTACGGGTGGGGGGAACCTTCTCTCTCCCAGTCCATTTGCCGGATGCACCAGTAACGTAAAATACGAAGAAGGGCAATTTTTCTCTTCTTTCTCGAAATTGTGTAATCAAAGGACCGCTTCTGTCCTCTATCCGGGGTATAGTGGCAAGTAGAGGTGTGATTTGCTTGCACAAAGATAATGCAAGCGTATGCAGAAAGAGTGTGTAGGATGGAGATCTATCTGGAAGCGGGTCAGAAAAAGGTTGCAGGTTATTCGTTGGAGTGGCCTGGTTGGTGTCGTTTAGCCAGAAGTGGCGCGGAGGTAGTGCAAACGCTGCTTGACTATGTGCCGCGCTATCGTGTGATTGCGCAACGGGCCGGGCTGAACTTTGAGCCGGATGATTTGGTCACCATCGAGATTGCCGGCGATTCCAACACCGATTGGGGCGTGCCCGCTATCGTCGTCCCTGCCGATCTGGAGCCGATTGATGAGGAGCGAGCCAGGAAGCGTGTTGCTCTGTTGCGTGCTGCCTGGGCGGTGATGGATGAGGTTGTTGCAGCCTCGCCTGCGGAGCTGCGTAAGGGTCCACGCGGCGGCGGTCGGGATCGAGACAAGATTGCCAGCCACGTTATCGAGGCCGAACGGTCCTATGCGCGCAAAATCGGCGTGCGACACAAACCATTCTCTCATGACGATCTCTCAGCCCTTGCCGCGATGCGTGAAGAGATCGCCGACGTGCTGAGCAGGCCAACCGATGGTTCGCCGTTGGCCCCTGGTAGCTGGTCCGCCTCATATGCCATCAGACGTATCGCCTGGCACGTTACCGACCATATCTGGGAGATCGAGGATCGGCGACAATGAGCAACCGGGGCGACACCGGGCGCAATGAATTGCCACCCCTACCCATTACGCATCATTGCGCCTCTCACCCTTTCATTATCATCGTGGAAAACGAGGAAAAGAAGCGATTTATCGTACGATCTGGTAGGGGCGGCAATTCATTGCGCCCAATGTGTCTCTCAGCTCCATGAACGGCGCACCACAACCGAGCCAACCAGAATCGCGACAATTGCGGTGCCAATCAGCACGGTCATATCGGTTGAGAAGCCGCTCAGGTCGGGATAGAACAGTGCCTGCCGCATGCCGTCGATGGAGTAACGGATCGGGTTAAACGCGCTGATGTTGCGCAACCATTGTGGCAGGAAAGCGATTGTCGTAAAGCCGCCACCCAGGAAGAAGAGGTAGGTTGCCAGCACAGACGAGGCCATTACGATATTGCGGGTGCCACGTAGCAGCGTGCCAACAATCGCACCAATCCCGGCTGCGCAGACGGCGGTTGCCACAAAGAGAGCTGCCAGCGCTCCCCAGTGATCGGCCGGTGGCGAGATAAAGCCGGCAAGCAAACAGAGTCCCACTGCCGGAATGAGCGCGACAAGCGAGGCGATCAGGCCACCTAGCAGGCGTCCAGCTACCAGCATCCAGGCGGGGACAGGCGCGAGAGCCAGATGTTTTCCCGTGCCGCGCTCAACATCTTGCGCACACAGAAGGGCAGTCCCCAGCAGGCCCGTATTGAGGACCAGCAGCACAAAGACAGGCAATACCTGATAGCTCAGAAAATCAACGTTCGTCTCTCTTAGGTCATGCTCATCAATGCCAATATGATACGGGTTGGGCGCTTCCTGCTCTGGTTTGGCAGGTGCGGCCCCCTGCTCTTCGTCCTCCAACGCCAGCACGGGCGCGTCGAACTGTCCCACAGAACGCTCCACGCTGCGGCGGATATCGTCGGCGAAATCAATATCAACGTTGTTCAGGATCAGGCGCAACTGGGCCGCATGGTTGGTAGCTTTCTGGTCGAAATCGGGCGGAATAACGATGATCGCGGCAATTTCCTGGTCGGTAAGCTGTCGTTGGGCCTCCTCCATCGTCGTCTCGCTGAGATAATAGGCGTCGGTGTCGGCCTCGATAATCTCTGCCATGCGCTTGGAATATGCCCCTTGCGATTGAATTACCAGCGCGACCGGCTCCTGCGTGACCGTTAAAGAGAGAACGACGAGCATTATAGCCATGCCGATTGGCGGAATGAGGGCGCTGGCGATTGCAATTGGCATACGCCGCCAGAGCAGCAGATCCAGCCATGCTAGAGACCACATACCCCGCAGCGCTCCAACACAGGCTCCTAACGCGGATTGAAGTGCGAGGACAAATGGTGCAGCGGTAATATGCTTGCTTGCAGAACGACGTTTTTTTCTAGTCGGCAAAAGCAATACCCCCATTCCTGACTCTTTCCTTCTTATTGTACCATCTCTTTTGCCTCCTCGTCTTTCAGCAATACTTGCGTTGCCCAGAAAATGGGTAATATTACCGATATATCTTTTTGTAGCTTCTTCTACACTATAGATTGTGAGTAAGAACCAATCAAAAGTGTATATGAATAAGACAGAGTAGTATTACCGTAAAATAAATGCGACAAAACAGGAGATTTTTTGTGCAAAAAGAGATCCATCAAATCCGTCTTCAGCGTTTTCAGAGCGAATTATATGGCCGATTGGTGTTGCCCCACTCCCCGGAATATGAAGAGGCGCGTAAAATCTGGAATGGGATGATCGATAAACATCCAGCAATGATTGTGCAGTGTGTGAATGATGCCGATGTCATCAAGGCCGTTCGGTTCGCGCATAGTATGGACATGGAGGTAGCCGTTCGTGGTGGCGGCCATAACGTCGCCGGAACCGCGCTTTGTGACGATGGTATGGTAATCGATCTTTCACCAATGAAAGGTATCACTATTGATCCTGTCAAGCGGACAGCACGAGCGCAGGCAGGTATGACGTTAGGTGAGTTTATCAGCGCCACGAGCAAATATGGGTTGGCAACGACGACCGGGATTGTCTCCGATACCGGGCTATCGGGCCTGACGCTGGGTGGCGGCATGGGTTGGCTGATGGGCAAATATGGGTTGACCGCCGATAATCTGCTCTCAGTGAAGATCGTCACCGCCGATGAAGAACTGCTGACCGCCAGTCCGACGAAAAACGCCGAGCTATTTTGGGGTATTCGTGGCGGCGGCGGCAACTTTGGCATCGTTACCACGTTCGAGTTCCAGTTGCACCCCGTTCAAAAAGTGCTAGCAGGCCTCGTAGGCTATCCAATCACAGCGATAAAAGAAGTATTGCAGTTCTATAGAGAGTTTAGCGCCATCTCCCCCGATGAATTAACCTTGTATGCGGCCATCATCACCACGCCGCACGGTATGCCTATTATCAATATCGCCGCTTGCTACTGTGGCGATATGCAGGAAGGGGAGCGCGTGCTGGCACCTCTACGGGCGTTTCGACCTCCCCTGTTTGATACCATTGCGCCAACTGAGTATCTCGATTTTATCCAGATCTTCGATGCAGAATCTCCGCGTGGCCTCAACTATTACGAGAAAGACGCTTCGTTGCCAGAACTCAGTGATGCAGCCATTGACGCTATTGTCGAACATGCAACACATCGCACGAGTCCCCGTTCGCAAGTAATTATTCAGCATATTCATGGCCACGCCAGCCGGGTTGATCCCGAAGCCACAGCTGCCTATGCCTTGCGTGGAGAACAATATCTCGTGGCGATAGATGCTACCTGGAAAGAGCCGCTGCTAGCCGAGAACGTGCATATCCAATGGGCCAGGAAGTTCTGGTCTGCCTTAGAGCCGTTCTCGCAAAAGAAAGCCTACATCAACACGCTCAACGCGGGAGACGAGCGGTTGCGCGCCTCATATGGCCCCACCTATGATCGCCTGGTTGCCCTCAAAGATCAGTATGATCCGACCAACTTTTTCCACTTTAACCAGAACATTCGTCCCAGCCAGCAAAGGCGCGACGAGAGCGCATAAGATCGAGATTGGGCGGCCTCTTCCACGCGGTTTCCGCATGAAGGCCGTCCACTCGATCGCCAGGACCACTCTGCCTGCTCGTTTGTCGGCCCAGACGAGCATCAGAGAGGCCTTATTTTACCTACCTATTCTCATCATATCCTCTATTTCTGGTAATGATCCTCCTCATTTGTGGCTCTCAGTTTCGTTTCAGGCTATTCACAGGAAGGACACACATGAGTATGCTATGCTGGTAGCGTCAATAAGCCTTAACAAAATAAACCTTCTGTCGTCATCTCGCGATTATTGGCGCATCCGGCAATTGAAGGAGAATGGTTATGGGCAAAGAAGATGTTGGGTTCACCCGTAGCGACAAGGGGGACTGGGGGTCTTGGTGGGGGCCTTGCGCTTGTCGCTCTTCACATACCATTTTCATCTTCTTTGCAACGTATACCCCAAAAGCGACAAGCGCAAGGCCTCCGCAACCCCTCCACACCGCCCCTTGTCGCTACAGGTGAGGAGAGCCGTCTCTCCCCGGAACATTTGCCGTATGCATTAATTATCACCTGACTGCGAAAGAGGGACAATAAGAGGAGAGAATGGATCTATTATGGATGTTGCGTCTCTGCTGGGGGTACTGGCCGTTTTTGCCTTGATTGCTACCAATGGCTTCTTTGTGGCGGCCGAGTTTGCCCTGGTCAAAGTACGAGCAACGCGGATCGACCAGCTGGTGAACGAGGGCAAAAGTAGTGCGCGGATCGTTCAACAGCAGGTTCAACACCTGGATACCTACATCGCGGCAACGCAACTGGGCATTACGCTGGCGAGCCTGGCGCTGGGCTGGATCGGCGAACCGTCGCTGGCCCATCTGCTGGAACCGATCTTCGCCTGGATCGGTGGTCCAGTTGAACAGTTTGCCCATAGCATCACCATTATCATTGCCTTCTCGCTGATTACCGCTGGGCATATCATCCTGGGCGAACTGGTGCCGAAAGCCATTGCGCTCCAACGCGACGAGGGCACGGTGCTATTTACCGCACGCCCCCTCCACTTTTTTGCGTACATTTTTCGCCCGATCATCATTTTTATGAATAGCATCGGCAATAGCATTGTACGAATGCTTGGTATGAGTATGGCAAGCGAGCATGGCGCGATTCATTCGCCCGAAGAACTCGAAATGCTGGTGATACAGAGCCGTAAAGCTGGCGTGCTGCAACAGCAAGAAGAGGATCTGATTCGCCACGTGTTCGACTTTGAGGAGACCACCGCGCGCCAGATCATGGTGCCGCGAACCGAGGTGGTCGCGGTCTCCGTCACTAGCTCCCTGGCAGAGTTGCAGGTTTTGATTACCGCCCAGCGCTACACTCGCTATCCGGTATATGAGAAGAGCATCGACACAATCATCGGTATGGTGCATTTGAAGGATCTCGTGGAATATATCTCTCCGCAGGTGCAAACCTTTGATCTGCGCAAAGTTGTGCGCCCGATCCTTGCTGTGCCAGAAAGCATGTCGATTGGCGCATTGATGACGCAGATGAAGAGGCAGCGGACGCATATGGCGGTAGTGATCGATGAATATGGCACGACAGCTGGCATTGTGACGCTTGAGGATATCGTCGAGGAGCTGGTCGGCGAGGTGCAGGACGAATTTGACACGCTCAAAGAGGGGGTGCGCCGCGAGATTGAGATCTTGCCAGATGGTTCCAGTTCGATTGATGGGCTGCTGGCACTTTCGGACTTCGAGGAGCGTTTCGGCGTCAAGATACCGGAGAGCCACGTGCAGACCATCGGCGGCTATATCTTAGAGCGCGAGGACCGCATCCCCACAGTGGGCGACACGTTGCGGCTCGGCTCGTATCTGTTGCATGTGGATGAGATGGATGGACGCCGCGTGGCTCGGGTGCGGGTTGAGCCAGCAAAACGTCCGTCGAACCAGAATGGCGCAACTCCCGAAAATGATGTACACTAGAGATATACACGAAAAGTGGGATTTCTACAGTTGTTATGCTCACATGCCATCAGGACGGGAGAGACAGGGATGCAACAATCTGCTGGACAGCGCTGGGCAACCTTCGACTGCTACGGTACGCTGATTGATTGGGAGACCGGAATGAGACGGGCGCTGGAGACGATTGTGCCCGGCAACACATCACAACTCTTAGCGCAGTATTATGAAATTGAGAAGCAGGTAGAGGGGGAGCAGCCGTTCCGCTCGTATCGCAATGTGCTGGCGGAGGCGCTGCGTCGTTCGGCCAGAAGTACCGGCGTCATGCTGGCCTCCGGTGCTGAGCATGTGTTGGCGAACACGTTACCTGACTGGCCCGTTTTCCCGGATGTTGGCCGCGCTCTTAGCGGCTTGCGTGCAGCAGGGTGGAAGTTGGCGATTCTGTCAAATGTCGATCGTGATCTGATTGCTGGAACGGCTCGTCACCTGCCTGTCGTCTTTGATGACATCATCACCGCCGAAGATGTGCGCGCCTACAAACCTTCGCTCAACCACTTTCGCCGTTTCCGCGAGAAACACCAACTAGCCGACGAGAATTGGGTGCATGTCGCGCGCAGCTATTATCACGACATCGTCCCGGCGTCGCAGCTTGGTATTCGGCGCGTCTGGATCAATCGCAGCCGCGAGACCGCCCCTGAGCAACTGGCTACCGTCGAACTGTCCAATCTGCTCACCCTGGCTCCTACACTGCAACAACTGTGCGGATAAGTAACCATTTTCAAGGAGGGATTCTTCGCCATACCTCTCCATACAGCGGGATCTCTCCTTGAAATGATTTATCTACCTGTTATCTGTGGATCTACAATTACTGCATACAACTCCCAACAAATCATACTTGCTCATGACCTGGGGGTCTTCCGCTTATCTAGGGAATTATGAAATGAATGAGTTAGCTGCCCTAAGCCCCAATAGTGCCTGTCTTCACTTCTCCGGCTCGCTCATAATTGGCGAAAATCGCACCATTTGGCGTCACCAAACTGTCTGTTAAGGTAAAGGCTGCCGGAAGAGTGCCCTCACGAAATAAACGCTTGCCGTTGCCGAGTGTAACGGGGAACGTCTTCAACCACAGCTCATCAACTAGATCATGTTTGAGGAGTGTCTGGATCAGGTTGCCGCTGCCGTGAACTTGGATATCAGAGCCTTCTGAATTCTTGAGCTTTTTGATGTCATCGACGCTTTTCAGAAAAACTGAGTTTTTCCAATCTGATTTGTCCATGGTATGACTCATCACATATTTTGTGACGTCATTGATGCCAGGCCAAAGGTCTGCATGCTCAGGCCAGTAGGAAGCAAAAAACTCAAATGTTTTCCTCCCTAAAAGAAGATCTACAGGCTTCATATATTTTGCCATGAACTCACCAGCCGCTTCGTCAGCTTCGACAAAATACGGCGTAGTCCAACCGCCATATTTGAAGCCGTCGGAAGTGTCTTCGTCAGGTCTACCAGGAGCTTGCATGACGCCATCAAGCGTGAGGAACATAGAAACGATAATTTTTCTCATGAAAAGCATTCCTTCTCAATTGTTGGGTGATGGGAGAAAGGCGCTGCCTAAAAGCTCTCTCCTCTGGATCTCGTGTTCATGTGTCCGCGACAAAGCTCTGCGCGTTTCTTCTCTGCTCGGCTCCACATGACGAACGTTGCTCGCTTTCAGAACATAACATGAGGGCACGAGAAAAACTTCTCCCATCTTGCTCACTTCTCAAAGAGACGATCTTCCGCGAGCGCAGAGCTGGGAGTGGCTGGGTGCTTTGTAGTTCTATGCATGGAGACGCTGCACTCTATCAAGCGGTCAATGGCCGTAAAGAAAATGCCCTGAAAAGCCTGGGGCTGGCACGAGCAACCTTCGATCCGTCAAGAGATGATGGTCCAAACTATCTTGCCTGGAGCGAGGATCTACTCACGCTTTTCGAGGGGCGAACGCTCTATTTCAACGGCGACACAAAAACGGCTTACGAGATTATGACGCGGGTAATCGACCCAAACACATTTGAGCCGAAAATGGCGTGGTTCACAAAAGATACGAAACCGCAGGCGCTCAACTTTTTGACGCAAGCATCCTTAAAACTGCCCCAGAAGGACATGCAGCTCTCTATTAAGCTCTCGAAAGCGGGACTACAAAGCACCATCGAGACGCGAAGCGAACAACGCTATGATGAGGTGCGAGCAAGCCTGGATATCATGGAAGCAATCTGGATCGGCGAGCATCACATAGCGCAACTGCGCCCTTTAATGCAATATTGGCGATGAAAGTAGATACCATAAAATAATATCAAGATCTTTTCTAAGAGTGTGCCTGGCTACCAGGAAGGGGAGACGACGGGCGCAATGATTGGTGCATCCGGCAGTTGAACGGGGGAATGGGGAGGGTTAGAAGATGTTGGGTTCACCCGTAGCGACAAGGGGTGCTGGGGGGTCTTGGCAGGGGCCTTGCGCTTGTCGCCCTCCCCAGGCCGATTCATCTCTCTTTGCTCCCAATATCCAACGGCGACAAGCGCAAGGCCCCACAACCCTACCACGCCGCCCCTTGTCGCTACGAGTCTCCCAACATCCTCTAACCTTCCCTGTTTTATTTCCTGAAAGCGCTAACAATTGCGCACCCCCTGCTCGATAAATCGCGCAATTACAAATTTTGCACGAAAAATTCATCGAATCCTATCCTGGCTTAGAGCATTGGTCAGGGACTATCACGACTGGTGACAGGCCGGCGATGACGACCGTCAGAATGTGAGATGCCATCTCTTCTGCCGGGATGCTCTGGTCTCCACGACTCCATTGTGCGGCGGGACCGAAGATCGCCCAACTGATGACCTGGGCTGTGGTTTCTCTCATCTCCTCTCGCAAAGGAGCAACTACTGGAGCCTGCTGGAGCCATCTCAAGAGGAGTTCATAGAGTTCCTGCTGGATCGCTATCTCGAAGAGCGGCTCATACTGCTGATCGGATGGCCTGTGATAGTAGCGAACGAGCGCCAGAAAGTCGAAGACGGCCAGTATCAGCCGGTGCAAGGTCTCCCTCTGCAACGTGGAGGAGTCCGGGAGCTTGCATGCGAGGGCGCGTTGAAACTTCTCGCGCAACCAGCACTCCACAAGCGCATATTTGTCCTCAAAATGTGCATAAAATGTGGCACGATTGACGGTGGCACGCGTGGTAATCTCTAATACAGAAACGGAATGGATATTCATCTTTTCCTGAACCAGCGCCATGAACGCCTGTATGAGCAACTGGCGGGTACGCTGCACGCGTGGGTCGCTGTCATTGACGGCTCTGGACATCTTGCTCCTCGCAATCTTCCACACCCTTGAGAAAACCAACACATTCCTCCTGATGTTGCCTATGCAACGATCCGGCCTCTTTGCTGATTGCTCAAAGCGTAGACATATCTTATCCTTAACAACAGTGTAGTATACACGAAAATGTTGTTTATACAACACTGTTGCATATGGAAATTGCATCATCTATTGGGATGAATGGGGCTAACTCTACAAGTGCCCCAAATTATTAACATATAAGGAGATATCTTTATCATGGATACAGAAGCAATACAGGCAATTCTAGCGAAACCGAATGAAGCCATCATTGCGACGAACCGCCCGGGGAAAGGGTCTCAGCTCTCGCCTGTCTGGTTTGTATGGGATGGAGAAGCTTTCCTCTTTACCACCCCCAAAGCGACTGCCAAATATGCCAACATTGTGCGTGATCCGAACATCTCACTTATCATCAATGATACTATTGCGCATGTTTGTGTGTCTGCTTATGGACGAGCTGAGATCGTTGAGGTAGAGCGTTATCCTGAGCTTGTCAATGCGCTCGTGGAGAGATATATGCCAGTTGCAATGCGTGAGCGAGCTGCTGCTGGTATCCAGGCCCGTGCAGAGCGCGTGGTCATTGTACTCAAGCCGGAAAAGATGATTGGTTGGTCTGCCTCTGTCGCATCAGCATAGATAGAGCGACGGCAAATCCTGTTGATAAGAAGGGAATATGTGCTAATGTCAGCGTTAACTATGCAGGCAATTCGCGTCCATCGCTATGGCGGACCCGAGCAGCTCAAGCTTGAACAACAGCCGCGTCCGGCAGCTCGGGAAGGAGAAGTACTGGTGCGGGTTCACGCAGCTGGGGTAAACCCTATCGACTGGAAAACGCGTCAGGGCTTCATGAAAGATTTCTTTCCCATGACGTTTCCCTATATTCCCGGCATCGATGTTGCTGGAGAGGTCGAAGGCGTTGGTTTCGGTGTAACAACACTGAAGATCGGTCAGGCGGTCTTTGGCCGGTGTACAACAGGAACTTATGCGGAATATATCACCGCTTCGGAGGAGCTTCTTGCGCCAAAGCCCTCAACGGCCAGTTTTGCTGAGGCCGCCGCGATCCCGACCGGCGCAACGACCGCCTGGCAAGCGCTCTTTGATGAGGGCAATCTTCAGGCCGGCCAGCGGGTGCTCATTGTCGGAGCGGCTGGTGGACTGGGAGCGTTCGCTGTGCAACTGGCGAAATGGAAAGGCGCGCAGGTGATCGGCACGACTTCTACTGCCAATCTAGAGTTTGTTCGCTCTCTTGGCGCGGATCAGGTTATCGATTACACAACGACACAGGTTGAGAGTGTGGTTCAGGATGTGGATCTCGTGCTCGATGGAGTCGGGGGAGCATCTTTGTTCAGTTCTCTGACCACCATCCGACGTGGCGGGACATTGATCTCGCTGGCAGAACAACCGCCGCAAGAACAGGCCCGCGCGTGTGGTGTTCGTGCAATGATGATTGCCGCCAGGACTGATCGCTCCATCCTCCAGACGGTGGCACAATTGATCGATGAGGGACAGCTCAATGTCATTGTTGGGAAGGCTTTTTCTCTCAGCGAGGCGCAACAGGCCCATGAATGCAGTCAGAGCGGACATGGACGCGGCAGGATTGTGCTACACGTCAATTGAGCGCAAACAGGAAGCTTTTCGCTCGCTCGTTATGATGGACGGGCGAGCGAGCGGAGATGAAATGATTGATAATCGACGCATTCGGTGAGACTTTTATTGGTCTTGCAGAAATTGTATTATTTATGCATTCACTCGACCCACTTGATAGCAGGCAAGGATGTTGCCAGAGCCTTGCCAGGTGCGTGTGGCGATGAGTTTGAGAGATACCGGCGGGCGGCCCGTGAACAACGGTGTCCCCTCGCCTGCGATCACCGGAAAAATCGTGAGGTGCAGTTCATCGACCAGATCATGAAGCATGAGATCGTTCCAGAGCATACGACTCGCAAATGTGAAGATGTCTCTGCCCGATTGCTGTTTGAGCGCGGCAACCTCCTGGTATACTTCTGTCCCTCTGACGATGCGTGTCGTCTTCTCCCAGGGCGCTAAATCCTCGTGCGTGATCGTGTTTGAAACCACGATTTTCTCGACAGACTCCATCAGTCCTGCAAATTCCCGTCTGATCGCGGTAGCATTCGGGTCATTCGGCACACCTGTCCAATACGCTTTGTTGCCTGAAAAAGACGTGCGCCCGCTCAACAGCAGGGTATCGGCGGCACGCAGCCGTTCAGTATTATAGTGATCGAAGTGTTCATCCCCTGAGTAGTCTTTATGAAAATAGTCGAAAAGCGTGTCGAGATTTCTCCCCTTCCCTTCGTAATAGCCATCCAGCGATACCAGGCTGCTCACAATAAGTTTACGCATAGTCGTTCTCCTCTCTTCGGCTCATCAAATGCACGTAGGAGGAGTGTCGCATGCTTCATTGGAAAAAACTTCTCTGATCTTGCTCTTTTCCTGCAAGCCTTTTTATGCCCTGCTCTTTTTTACTGATATCGCGGCCCAGAAACCTCTATCGTAAGATGACGAATAGATGACAAAAGGCGGTATAGATGTTCATGTTGCTGTCACTTGCACAGGGTACACTGGTGACAACAACGATATGAGAGAGGAGAAATTCATCTATGTCGCATCCATTTCGTTTTGGCGTAACTACCGCGAATATTCGTTCACATACAGATTGGATCACAAAGGCCCGCAAAATTGAGGAACTGGGCTATTCAACCCTGCTCATACCTGACCGGGTGAGCAGTGGCCTCTTTGCGCCGTTCACCGCACTTGCTGTCGCAGCGGAGGCCACGACAACGCTCCGTGTCGGCAGCTACGTGTTTAGCAATGATTATCGTCATCCCGTCATTCTCGCTAGAGAAGCTGCCAGCCTCGATATGCTCTCCAATGGCCGCTTTGAACTTGGTCTGGGAGCTGGCGTTTCGGGACAAGAATTTCAACAGATGGGCATTCCCTATGCCAGTGCCGGAACACGCGTCGAACGGCTTGGAGAGAGCATCAAGCTTATCAAACAGTTGTTCACGCAGGAAACGGTCAACTTCAGCGGGAAGCATTACGCTGTCAGCAACTTGAAGGGACAGATCCCGCCCGCCCAGACGCCACATCTGCCCATTCTTGTCGCTGGTGCTGGAGAGCGTATGCTCAAGTTGGCGGCCAGAGAAGCGAATATCATTGCTATTGGTTCCAAAGTTGGTAGGGGCGGCGTGGACCCGACCGATCCCCCGTTAGAGCAGAAGCTCGCCTGGATTAGAGAAGCTGCCGGTGAACGCTTCTCTGAGCTGGAATTGAGCCAGACCATTTACAATATCGAGATCAGCGACAGCAAGGCCGCGCCCTCATCCGAACTGGGCTGGGCCTTTGCCGGTAAGCAATCGCTCAGCACGGAACAGGCCGTCGAGCAATTGTTGGAGGCGCGCGACCGCTACGGCTTCTCTTACCTGCAAATCTACGAGGGACAGGTGGAAAACTTCGCTCCTGTCGTGGCTCGTCTGGCCGGGAAGTAAAGCTGCGAACGTCACCCGAAAATGGCAGGGGCGATGGCTGGTCTTCGCCCGGCGTTGCCCATCAACGCGCCTGGGGAGGGCGAAGACCAGCCATCGCCCCTGCCATTTTCAACCATCCTGGGTGAAGGAATATTGCTTAGGAAAACGCCCTTTAAAACAAACGATGGGCCATCTCGCCTAGCACAACGGTTGCTTTAAGTGGGAGCCGTTGCCAGGCTGATTGGGCCAGTTGATAGATTGGATTGCGCCCCTCAAGCAGCGCAATTGCTGACTCGCGGGGAGCGGGATAATAGTAGCGATAGAGCCACTTGCGCTCCGTTCCCCATTTGCTCTTAAATTCTGATAAACCTGAATTATTCGTTGGCACTTCGCCAAAGTCGTAATACCGAAATCCTTCAGAGCAGGCATCGTGAATTGCGCGCCAGTGCAGGGCGTCGTTGGGACGAAGATCCTGGTCTTCACGCCTCCATCCACTGAAGGCATAAAAGACCGTCTCGCCCGCCATCAGCAGCAGCAGTCCCGCTATCGTCTTTGTCTGGCCTGCCGAGCATTGTTTCGCCAGCAGTAATCGCAGCAGGCCGCGCGCGTGCAGGCGTTGCCAGGCGATCTGGAAGAAGCTAAACGGGCGTGGAGGAATAACGACCCGGCGCATCACATCCAGGTAGAGATCGTACCATGCACGCAACTCATTCTCAGTTTCGGCCTGACAGACCACAATCCCCTGCTTCTCCGCCTTCTTGACCGCTCGCTTGATCTGAGCGTGATTGCGTGAATTGCCGAAGCGCAGGAGGTCGGGCCGCTCCGGAAGGGCCAATTGGTATGTTTCGCGCCAGGGTGTGCCAATCAGACCATCCACCTGTCCATCGAGCTGATTGTTGAGCAGCTTGATTTGCAAACTGGCCCCATCGTACGTCCGAACCCGCTCTATAGCCGCTGTCGTCAGTTGTGTCATAGCCCGATCATTGCAGGCAAGCGGACCCGCTACTGGCGTACGGGGCAGCGACGAGAAGCAATGGCCGCTGAGCAATCCCTGCGTATGGAACAGAGGAAGGATGCCCAGCAAATTTCCATCTGCATCCTCACAGGCCAGATGCAGTGGTCGATATTTGTATGCCTCCTCCAGCACCTCCAGCCAGAGCGGATGGTGATAGATTAAACCGCCCGGCAAGCTGGTGAGCAACTCTTCCCAGCGCTGATCTCTGCCCGGATCTATCTCGACGATACGCAAGCGCGACTCTGACATTTTTTTCATCTCAATCCCTCTCCAAACATGCCAGGGTAATGTCTGGCGCTTCAAGCATACCGTTTGCTGGTCGGAACCACGTTGCCCCCGTCGTCAAGATGGCGTCACGATTCTGCACGCTGGCGATCTTTCCGGTCATGTTCTATGGACATGCGCCCTAAAATACTACTGCTTTTCGACTGCTCAGAAAATGGTATGACAACAAGCGCATGCTATCTTTTTCTTATCAACCGCATTTCGATGACTTCTGTAACGAGGAGGATATGCAGTGAACGTATCTTTGGATAGGCAACAGCAGCAAAATACTTATAATAGTACGTATTATGACGCGGTGGTGGTAGGGGCTGGTCCGTATGGATTGTCGATCGCGGCTCATTTAGATGGTGCTGGGCTGAAGGTTGCGGTCTTTGGTAAGCCTCTGGCACTTTGGCGCGATCATATGCCCGAAGGGATGCTTTTGCGTTCCTTCTGGTGGGCGAGCAACCTTTCAGATCCAGAGAAGCGATATACGTTGGGGCGGTATTTGCGGGAACAGGGACAGCAGGCTCATGATCCCACCTCGCGCGAGATGTTCATCGAGTATGGATGCTGGTTTCAACGTCACGCGGTCCCGATGCTTGATGAGACGTATGTGAAGCATATAGAGCGACAGGGGCAACTCTTCACGGTGAGGCTGGTTGATGGCCGCGTGATTCAGAGTCACGCCGTTGTGATGGCTCCTGGCCTCTATTACTATATTCACCGTCCCCCCGAGTATCAACATCTCTCGCCAGAACTGGTCTCCCATACCTGCGATCATCGCACCCTCAGCCAGTTTGCGGGCAAGCGAGTGGTGATCGTTGGAGGAGGACAGAGCGCGCTGGAGACGGCGGCGCTGCTGCATGAGGCTGATGGTGAGGTCGAGGTAGTTGCTCGCAGCCTGCTGCACTGGTTGCCGCCCGAAAGCACGTCCATTCCCTTCATCATCAGGCAACTGCGTGCGCCAAAGGTTGGCCTCGGCTATGGCTGGATGAACTGGGCGCTGGAGCATATTCCGTATATGTTCTATAGCTTTCCGCGTTCTACAAAAGATCGTATGCTGGCAACATTTCATGGTCCCGCCGGTGCCTGGTGGCTGAAAGATCGCATTGTTGGGAAGGTGCCGGTCCATGAGCGACGGCAGGTGGAGAAGGTGGAGGAGGCCGATGGCGGGGTCAGATTGCGGCTTTCCGATCAGACGACGCTTGAGGCCGATCATGTGTTGCTGGCAACTGGCTATCGGGCCGATATCAAGCGGCTGCCGATGCTTTCCCCCTCGCTGCTGGCGGCTATCCAGACCTATATGGATGCTCCGGCCCTCAACAGCTACTTCGAGAGCAGCGTGCCTGGGCTGCATTTTGTGGGATTTACGGCGGCGCGCAGTGCGGGACCGTTCTATCGCTTTGTGGTGGGAACACGTGCGTCAGCCGTGCGGGTCGCGGCCTCCATTGAGCGTTCGGTCGCTCAGAGAAAGTAAGGCGATACCCTCTCCTGTTTGCCGTGACCAGCTTATCCCCCCGGTCACGGCAAACATAACCGTAAACAATCACACAAGAAATACTAGATCTTACAAATACCACCTACACAGCATATCTACATATTTCTACATATAGACGTAATATTCACTGACCCACGATGCGTAGAGAGGGTCCAATCTCCTCAAACGGTTCTTCGGACTTCTCATCAAAACAGCGAACCAGTGTATACCCGATGCCGGGAACAGTCAGCAGGTAGCGTGGAGTGGCCGGGTCAGGCTCGATCTTCTGGCGCAGATGATAAATATGGGTCTTTATCAAGACAGTATCCCCCTCGTTGCTAAACCCCCATACATATGAAACAATCTGGCCCGTAGTACACACCCCGTTGGCATTGCTCGCCAGCAAACTCATCAATTTGCCCTCGGTGGGCGTCAGGCGCACCGTTTTACCATGCACGCACACCGTGTTGCGCATCGGATCAACGCAGAGCGACCCGACCTGAATAGAAGAGGATGGAGGCAATTTGACGGTCGAGCGCGTTCGCCGCGTCATTGCGTGAATATGTGCAA
The DNA here is from genome assembly GCF_016587455.1 of Reticulibacter mediterranei. Classification (NCBI taxonomy): domain Bacteria; kingdom Bacillati; phylum Chloroflexota; class Ktedonobacteria; order Ktedonobacterales; family Reticulibacteraceae; genus Reticulibacter; species Reticulibacter mediterranei. The sequence continues at coordinate 766,740 of NZ_BNJK01000002.1, forward strand.
GCAATTGGTCCGGGAAAAAAGGCTTGCGCAAATAGTCATCTGCTCCACCCTCCAGACAATACACCTCATGCAACGCGTCCCTGTCCATTGCCATTGCTAATACCAATGCATCGTGCTGGTTGCGCATGTCGCGACACATCGCCAGCGCGTCCACATCGGGTAAAGTACTCTCTAAAATGACGATATCGGGCTGATGCTCTAGCCACCGCGTTTTGGCCTGCTCCCCCGTGAATGCTGGATAAACCTGGTATCCCAGCATTTTCAGCCAGGCTGTCAACATTTCAACCATGCTCCGGTCATTATCCACGACCAGCAATTTCATGAGCAGTTCTCCTTTCGTCATAGTAATTATCCAGCTTTACATGTTATACATGCTATTCTGGTTTTTCATTATTACTGCCAGGTTGGTTGAAAAGCCACTCCATTGCAGATTTTATCAGCCCGTCCTAACTTAAACGTCAACAACAAAAAAAATTCGCCCCTCAATTTTATCAATTTTCTATCCCCACTTCACAATGTTTAAGTGAACCAAACAGAAAAATTTACAATTATTGAATATCATTCTTTTCCAATCTTTCTACTTTCTAGCAACCATGCTGCAATATAATAATATACAATCAGGCGGTATTGATTCTGGCAGTAAGACTTTTTCATTGGGAAAAGAGGCATGTATAGGCAGAATCGCTTGAGCGGAATTCATCTCAATTCATCGTAGTACTCTGTCAAACTTCAATCGTTGGTGCATCCATGAAATCCTCCAGGATGTGACCGGATATGGCAGGGGCGATGGCTGGTCCTCGCCCGGCTTCACCACACCATGGGGGAAACGGGCGAGGACCAGCCATCGCCCCTGCCATACACGGGAGTCCCCACCGCTCCATGTGTCGAATAAAGCTTGACAGAGTAGTAAGCGTTAGCTCCCAACATTGCGGCGCTGGAACATTACCAGCCCGGCTGTGATCAGTAAGATGGAAAGCCCCGTGAGCAAAAGCTCTGGTGTGGCAGTGAATGCGCCCCCCGAGGTAATCCTGGGCACCCAGTGGGTGATTACAGCTTTTGGCAACGTCTCTATACTGACAATAGCGTCAGGTTTGCCGTCCATTCCTGGTGGTTGGCGCTGCGCAGTAAGGTGCGTCGAGACCAATTTGTGCCAGATGGCGCGTTCTCTGGTACAAACTCTTGACGAATGATATTAGGTCGTGCTAATATCCGACTACGGGGGTAAGATATACGAACCGTTAAAAAGCTTCTATTTATCGAGAATCGAGAATAGGACAAGAATATCTTACCGGGTGTATTTTTTTATATGGGGCTTTTCATGGTCGAACAACAATTTTGTGCCCAGCTTGCTCGTGATACTGCTGATCCCTTTATCGGGACAGCGACTCGGGCGGATAGCTGGCTTTTAATAGAATATACAGCGGTATGGGAACGAAGTGAGATTGAATGTAGCCATTTGCCGTCACAGGTGAAGAACTGGATTGAAGAAATTAAACAGGAGGCCACGCAAACTCGCTTCATTAAGCGACCGGGACGTAAAAACGGTGCTATTACCGTCTTTTTCGTCGTGACGCTTGAACAGCGACAGGCAATTTACCGTTTCCAGTTTGCGCGCTACGAAGATATATTGACGCTGGATCTTGCCGAGTTGCGAGCTGGTACACAGCGGTATGAGCCGTACCGCTATCAGGCTCCGCTCTTTCTGGTCTGTACGCATGGCAAGCATGACGCGTGCTGTGCGAAATTTGGCATGCCAGTCTATCACGAATTTGAGCGATTGGCGGGCGAGCAGACCTGGCAAAGCTCGCATGTTGGCGGCGATAAGTTTGCGGCCAACGTCATTTGTTTCCCCTATGGCATCTATTATGGGCGCGTGGCCGTCTCTGAAGTTAGCGAGATCATCGCCGCCTGCAATGCCTCTCAGCTCTATCTCAAGAGATTTCGTGGCCGTTCCTGCTACCCCTCCATCGTCCAGGCTGCTGACTACCTGCTGCGTATGCGAACGGAACAGACCGATCTGAGAGCGTTTCGTCTGTCGAGCATGTTGCGGGCGCAAGATGGACAATATTGGATCTGCTTTGAAAACAAGCAAAGCGGGACACAGCATTGTTTGTTGCTGCAAGAGCGTATCAATGAAAAACCTGCTTATCGCACGACCTGCCATCCCGAAGGGAAAAATGTTATCCGGTCGTACCAGCTCCGTTACTACGAAATGCTTGAGTCTGGACACGTTCAACACGATCTCGTCATCCACGCGTGCTAGTAGGTGGGTTGTTTACGAGTCCTGGGGAAAGAGATGCGCGCATTCTATATGCTCGTGCAGCACTATTTCGGTCAGGAGCATACTCCCGAAAATGCTCTGGCAGTAATAATGCAGGGTGTGCGCTTTCTGCGTGATCACTTCCCACGGGCGTGTTCTTGCCATTGATTTTCTCCTCGCGCGCCTTCCCAAATCAGCGCATAATAAAGCGCTTCACGGATGTGCTGCTCATAAACGCATATCCGTGAAACGCTTGTAATACGTTTCATACCTGATTCCATCTCGGGTTATTTTTCCAGAGCGAGCTGGGAAAACGTGTGCTGACGAATCAACTCCTCAGAGATGTTCCAGAGACGTTGGCGTATTATCACATCATAGGAAAGCTTGGAAGAAGGAGTCTGCTTGCAGTCAGAAAAGTACTTCCCGCTCACTCTCTCAATCTCAGGCGAGGTTGCCAGGTAGAGTGTTGTCTGCGCTCCTTTCTCGACATTTCTCCCAACAAAGAAGTAGATCACTCCCCCAATGACATGCGTAATACCTTTCAAGCCATCGTTAAAGTTGGAAGCAATCACGCCAGGATGCAGCGCGTTGACAGTAACACCAGTCCCTTCAAGCTGACTCGCCAGTTCATAGGTAAAGTAGATCTGCGCCAGTTTAGACTGGCCATAAGCTTTCCCGAAGCTATATCTCTGCGTCCCCTGGAGATCAGCAAAATCTATCTTTCCTTGGGTATGCGCGATAGAACTGACATTCACGATGCGCGCTGGTGCGCTGGCCTTCAGCACGTCTAGTAGGAGATGGGTGAGCAGAAATGGAGCCAGATAATTCGTTGTAAAAGTGTACTCTAGCCCGTCAGCAGTAATCTTGTGCTCGCTATTAATTCCTCCAGCATTATTGATAAGCACGTGAAGCTGTGTATAGCGCTGTTTGAACTCGTTGGCCACGCGACGTACTTGGGAAAGCTCGGAGAGGTCCGCAACGATCAGATCCACCTGAGCGTTTCCGCTCGCCTCTTTGATCTCTGCTTGTGCTGCTTCTCCTTTTCCACGATTGCGACAAACCATGACCACTGTCGCGCCCATCCTGGCAAATTCTTTGGCTGTTACCTTACCAATCCCTGAACTGCTGCCTGTCACCAGGCATACTTTTCCCTGCATGGTGTTATTTGCCATCATCTGTATTTCCCGTCTGATTCTGGCGAATGGTGTCGCGCATCATGGCTACAAATGCCTCATTGCCCAAACCCGAACGTGCTTCCTCAAGCAGTTCTTCCCAGGCCCGCTCAAGATTGATCTGGTAGCTATTACTGAGCCTGATTAGTTGGGTCAATGCATCCGCGATATTGCGAGCAAGACGCGCGTTCTCTAAAGGTATCGCGAGCTTGCCTTCGATGATCATTACATCGTCGGCCAGCCTTCCAACTACAGCGGCCAGGTGCGTCACCAGCAGGCTCCTCTCCCACGGCCCGACTACCTCATGAAAACGCTGTGACAACTCCTGGGTATCGTTTATCATCTGTTCGAGTTTCATCTTGTTGTTGCCTTTCTCCTCAAAAGGGGAGGAAATCCATGATTTGGTTGATAACTGGCTCAGGCGATAAATGCTTGAGCAAAGCGGCGGATCGAATCTTGCTGGAGAGCATCGGGGAAGATGATGATGAGTTCCTGCACACCCGCCGCCTCATATGCCTTGAGGCGTGCGCGGACCGTCTCAAGGGTGCCAACCAGTGCCATATCGATCTGCGTTTGAGATTGAAACATTGCAGGCATCAGGGCAATGGCCTGCTCATCGGTATCAGCGATGACCACCATCGTGCTGAGAGTGCGTCGGATACTCTCATAGTCGCGCCCAACGATCTCGCAATGCTCTTTGAGCAGCGCAAATTTGTGTGCCACTGTGGCTGGATCGCCTGCCACGTTACAAGCATCTGCGTATTGGGCCACCAGTTTCAGCGTGACTTTCTCGCCGCTGCCCCCAATCAGCAGGGGGATATGTGGTTTCTGCACGCCCTTGGGCTGATTAATAGCACCACGCACCTGATAGTATTTTCCTTCAAAGGTAGCCTCGTCCTGCGTCCACATAGCGAGAATGACCTGGACCGCTTCGCGCAGATACCGCAAGCGTTCAGGAGCCTCGGGATAGTCGTAGCCGTAGGCGCGATACTCGTGTTCGTACCATCCAGCTCCGATGCCAAAATTGAGCCGTCCGTGTGAGAGCACATCGAGTGTACTCGCCATCTTTGCCAGCAACGCGGGATTGCGATAGCCATTGCAGGTGACCATCTGCCCAATACGTATACGCGTCGTATTGCGTGCCAGGGCTGCCGCACTGGTCCAGCACTCAAAGGTCACTTCCTGGGACGGCAAGGGAACTGTATGAAAATGGTCAACCAGCCAGACCGACTCATATCCGCACTCTTCCGCCGTTTGTGCCACGCGGGTCATCGTTTCATAGGCTTCTATGGGATCGCTGATCCCTACCAGGTCCATCAACCAACCTTGTGGCAGTTGCACTCCATAGGTGAGAGACATCCTGAACTCCTTCTTTTTTTCGAGCAGAAAAAGCTCTCTGTCATTTTGCACTTGACACTGTGCTGCTCGACGTTTAGAGTGTAAACGATAAAGTATACTTGAAGGTCAAGTCCTTTTGAGGGAGATTTCTCATGAAAATCAACGAACTGGCAAAAAAGACCGGTCTGATGGCTTCCACCATTCGCTTTTATGAGCAGAAAGGGCTGCTTGATGCGCGCTATGTACAACGTGGGGAAAATAACTATCGCGACTATTGCGAGGAGACAGTTGAGCATCTTCTGATGATCAAAGAGGTCCAGGCAGCTGGTTTCACCTTAGCCGAGTTCAAAGAGCTTGACGAAGCCTGTAATGCAGCAGATGGGCTGGTCACTCAGAAGGCAGTGACGTTTCTTCAACGAAAGATCGCTGCTACTGGCGAGAAAATCGCCGAATTGGAGCGCGTTCAGACCTACCTCACCAGCAAATTGGCGGAAATGCTTCAGGAAGAAAATGCCTCTGTTTAGTTACGACAACTGCGCCAATGCTTGTGTGTTGACAATCACCTTTTATCTGGATGGAGCCTGCACCTGCTTTGTTTCAAAGGGAAACCAGATCATTATGAGTGCTCACTACAAACGGCATATCCTGCACCAGAATCATGGCAAGATCTAAACGCGCTGTCATATGAGTATCTCTCCTTTTGTCGTATATGTGCAAATTGAATTGAGAACGTTTGTTCTTTTGCTATACCACTACGGAGTAGAAAAAACTTCTCGGATCTTGTGCTTATTGCTGTCAGAGATTGGGCGCAATAGCTATCGGGCGCACAGGTGAGCCAGTCGCGCCTCGCATCTTGAGCGGCAGGCAGACGAAAAGAAACTCGTAGATCTGATCGCGCGCCAGTTCTTCCAGAAAGAGATTCTCGATGATATAAATGCCGTGTCGAACCAGCAGAATAAGGTGTCCGGGCAAGGAGACGTGGAGCGTGGGATCGACTGTTCCCATCGAATCCCAGGCCATATTGTCGGCCCCTACTGCCTGCACCTGCTGTTCGGCAAGCCACTGAGAGGCTGCGCCCTCGACACCGCCCGCTTTGAGATAGCCCTTCGCATCGTTCCAGCGGCTCCCATTGCCCGTGCGCACCAGCACTACATCGCCCTGACGAATGGCGGTCCCTTGTTGACGACTGGCCCCTTCTAAATCCGCCTGAGTGATGGGATGATCACCATCGATCCAATCGACGCCACGATAGCCGGCGATATCGAGCAGCACGCCTCGACTTCTGATCGGCGCAATCGTCTCCGCGCCCAGTTCGGTAAAGCCGGTTGAGGTTTGCAGCTTCGGCGTAATCTCGCGGCCACCATGTAAAGTGAGATTCTCGGCCTGATGGCAGAGCGCGTCAATGTGCGTGCCAGAATGTTCAGCAGCATACATGATGCCCGAAGCGCTGCTGCGCGCCTCGCCCGTTCCCGCCTCGTGGTGACGATGCAGTGTGTAAATAAAGCCCGGCACGTGGGAAGGGTGGATCGGCGCGCCTGCATAGCGCGGCTGTTCGAGATCGTAGACGTGCAGATGAGAGAACATATCAAAGAACTGTCCATTGTCCATATGCGTGATCCTTTCCGTTGATGCACAACTGTCTGTATTCTACGATTTGCACAAAAAATGAGTCAAATAATCTCACTTTTTCGCTGGCGTTGGAAAGGTACTGAAAAGGTCGCGTAGATCGGTTGCTTGTGCGGCATCGCCCAGCAGCGGCGTCACGCCATACAGTTCTTGCACTGTGCGTAAAAGTGAGCTATGGGTGTAATGGAGCGTATTTGTGTAGCCCCGCCCCTTCGCATATGGGGAGAGCGTTAGCAGACCAATTGGCCCATCGTCGCCCTCGCCTTCGTCCCATGTAATAAAGATGATGCCGCCCTGTTGATACGCGCGCGATTCTTGAATGAGTGGAATCTGCTGTTGCAACCACGCGTCTCCCTGACGGATGGAATCATTCGTGGGAGAGCAGGAATTGTGCATATCATTGCAGAGATTGGGCGTTATAAAGTTATAGCGCGCCGCATTCCCCTGTTTGAGATCGTTTGCCAGCTCGCTATAGGGTCGAATATGGGCAATGCAGTTGGCCGAGTGTGGATCGTTGCCCCTGGTCACGTCATCAAAAAAGACCATTGGATTGTGCTTGGGGGCATAGTCGTTGACGCTTTCCAGCGGACATGTTGTACCGTCAATATCTTCTTGATAGGATTTCCACGAGATATGCGCATGTTGCAGTAATGTCACGAGATGATTGCTAGCGCCGAAATGATGGACAGCAGGCGGCGCATCATCAATAACTCTGAAATTCATGCCAGCTTCAAGCCAGAGATAGTTCGGTTCGCTGGGATGCACGCCGGGCGGATTGTAGTATTGTTGAGCGTAGGACGCCTGGGGCAGCAGGACATTATTGATATAGGGAGCTGAGGAACTACCCTGAATATCGCGCCAATCGTGATTCTCCATCAGAATCACGAAGATCGTGAGCGGTGCGCCAGGAACGGGCGTTGCGACCGGGTTAGTCGGTACAACGGGAGTCGTAGGAACTCCACTCTCTATGCTGCCTGATGTGCTTGTTTGCTGCATCCGCTGTAGCGAGGAACACCCGCTGAGCAGCAGCACAACGATCAGCCCCAGCAACGGAGCGCGCACGAGCAGACGATGCAGCGGTGAACGCGCATTCCAGCAATACATAATCTCTCATTTCCTTCAACAGAATATATGACATCATCAATATGTATATCCATCGACCCCTTGCCATCAGGATATGAACTGAGGTTCTCTCAAATTTGCGCAGATATGATTGTATCATGATTCCGCTTTTCATCAACAACTGCTATTCCTTTCTTGTTTAAACTAACGGAGCAAAAGAGAGCGACCGATCTTGCGAAAGGTCGCTCAACCGAGTAAAGTTCCAGTATCAACCCAAAGATACAAGGAGCAAAACTCGTATGCACCTTAACACACTCAAAGCCTTTCGTCACGCGGTGTATGGGACGTTGGAACGGGCCAAAGATGCCCTGTTCAATCTGTTGGATGCATTGGTGACAGAGGATCGAGCGCACTCGTTGCCAGAATTGTCGCTGTCTCCGCATTTTGAGCGGGGCTGGGGAAGCGTCTACGAAGCGCTGGAAGATGGGCGCATCAATGAAAAGCACCTGCGAGAGGTCTTGGTAAACTTCCGCCCAGCCTCTTGTTCTCCCTTGCGCTTGGCGGTGGATGCCACCGGGATCGCCCGTCCGAAAGCTGTCACCTCGGCAGATCGCAGCGCCCAAATGGTTCACAATTTGCCGGAAGGCGAAACGGCCAGGACGTATGGCTGGCAATTTTCGACGGTGGTGGCATTGCCGGAGCAGCCTAGTAGTTGGACCTATGTCCTCTCGGTGCAGAGGATCGAGACCGCGATCACTGCTCAGCAGATGGCTTGGACGCAGTTGAGGGAGCTTGCTCCCCAGTTGCCGACTGACACGATCATTTTGATGGATCGGGGCTATGATTCTGCTTGGTTGTGGTGTCAATTGAGTACCTTGCCCGTTCAAGGCACGTTGATTCGACTCAAGAAGAATCGCTGTTTTTACCGTCCAGCTCCAGCGCCAACAGGCAAACGTGGTGCCCCACGCAAACGCGGAGAGAAATTGCAGCCCTGCGATGTGACAACGCACAGCGACCCAGACGGCACGTGGTCTGGCTCTGATACTGTTGGACGCCCGGTGCAACTGCGTTGGTGGCACAAGCTCACGCTCAAGGAGGCTGGCTGGTTGAAGCTGTGCGTGATCCGCGTGGAACGCCCACAGGCCAAGCGAACCAAGTGTGATCCACGAGTCAGTTGGTTTGTCTGGATTGGACAAGCAAGCGCTGATCTGCCTGCCGCCACTCTGAGCTACGTCCATCGCTTCAGCCAAGAACATGGGTATCGTTTTGACAAACAAAGTCTGCTGTGGGACAAGCCCAAGTTGCGGACCCCAGAACAGTTTGAGCGCTGGAGCCATCTGGTGGCAATTGCCCACAATGTGCTGGTGCTTTCTCGTTACTTGGTTACTCCTCAGCTTCGCCCGTGGGAAAACCGACACCGCGAGCTTTCCCCGCAACAGGTGCGTCGAGCGATGAGCAAATTGTTGCCACAATTGGGCACTCCTGCTCGTTCTCCACGACCTCGCGGAAAATCGCCAGGGAGACCTAAAGGGGCCACGATTCGCAAAGCTGAGCGCTTTCACATCATTCATCAGAAGCCGAAAGTGCCTCCACTGGTCCCAAAATAGACAGCTGATTGGCTTTTTCATGCGTTTTCGCTCTTTTCACGGAACGGCTTGCCGTCTTCCGTAAAAAGCTGTTAGTTTAAACAAGAATATTCCTTATCTATATATTCTTCCTGTTTTCCCCACATCTGCATCCAATGGTTCATTTCGCTCAGCACGACACGAAACGCCTTCCCCTTCTCGGTGAGCGAATATTCGACGGTGATTGGTACGGTGGGAGTGACTTCGCGCCGGATGATTTCGTTGCGCTCTAAATGTCGGAGAGTATCAGTTAAGGCTTTAGTACTGATATCATCTAATGCTCTCAACAATTGATTGAAGCGGCGCGGACGGATATAGAGTTGTGCCAGCACCAGGAAGGACCACTTTCCCCCTAGAATATGTAATACGGTGCGAATGGAGGACATACAATCCTCGCCCGTTCGTTGTGTGCCCATTGTATTCCTTCACTTACAAAAAGATAGATAGATTCTATTGGAAACTATATAGAAAAGTGTTGCGTACTTCCAATAGTATCCTCTCTCCTCTACAATAGCAACGGAACTGATGCTCATACGATCTTGCAAGCAGAGTATCAGTTGAGCAAAAAGATGAAAAGGGAACAATACAATGGTACATGCAGCGGCATTTCAATCAAATACTCTGAATGACATCCGTATTACCTATCTACCCGACGGCCTCCTATCGCTTGATCCGATGGCGATGTTTCCTACAAGTACCGTCGCTGATTGGCAGCGCTATCGGGGGTTGCTTGATAGCGAGGGAAAGCTGGTGGGGAGCCTCGGTGCCTATATCATACAGACTCCTGGGCACGCGTTGCTGGTTGACGCTGGTTTCGGACCTGGATCATTCGAGCGGGGACCATTTAAGGTGCAAGGTGGCGAGTTGCTTTCAAGCCTCAAGCTTGCCAGACTTGATCCGTCCGATATCGATAGCGTCTTTTTCACTCATTTGCATTCGGATCATGTCGGTTGGGTAGGACGAAATGTTGATGGACAGCGTGTTCAGACATTTCCGAATGCCCGTTACCTGATCCGGGACGCCGAGTGGCACCGCTTCGACGATCCCGCTGAGAATAGAGCAGGCGTCGAAGATGCGCTACGTCTGCTGGAGCCGCGAATCAAGCTAGTAGCAGCTGGGGAGCAGCTTGTACCCGGCGTTACGATTCTTGCCACGCCCGGACATACGGCTGGCCATTCCTCGCTCCTGATTGCTGTGGGTCAGCAACGGGCCATTTTGTTGGGTGATACGTTTCATAGCGCGGTACAGATGGAGCATCCTGAGTGGTCCAACACATTCGACCGCGATTATGAACGAGCAAAGCAAGCTCGCCAATGGATGCTGCGTGAACTGGCAAAACCGGCAACGATTGGCATCGGCACTCATCTCTCCGGCTCCGTCTTTGGTCGCTTGATTCCTGTGCAGGATACGTTCCGCTGGCAGGAGGTGTGAGAAAACCGGCCCGTATGTGGTTTCCTCAGGAACCATATCCCGACGATATTCACAAGCAACAGCAACGCGGCCCAGCGAATCCCCTGCACAACGCCGAATGTGTCAGCCAGCATTCCCAGCAGTAGAGCGATCAAGGCAAAGAGGCCGCGTTGCAGCACTCCCTGAAAAGAACTGATGGTGGCACGCTGCTTTGCCTCTATCTGCTGTTGCAACAAAAAGTCCAGCAGCGGCCAGCGCACGCCGCTCAAGAAGGCGGTTGAAACGACGCACAGCACTGCCAGGGGACCGGCAAGCAGTGTTGCCACAACCATTCCCGCGACTGGATAGATCGTGGCGAGCGTGAGCGCGATCAGACTTCCCATGCGCCTGCTTACAGCATCGGACAGGAAAAATCCGGCGGCGCTGAGCAGATAGGTCGCCGTAAATGCCACTCCAACCAGCGGCAGTGAGATATTGAGCGCGTACCACTCGGGCATGAGTGCGGCGATATTCTCACCAATTGCATAGAAACTCGCGCTCATCAGCATAATCACGATAACCTGTCCGTTCCTTATGATGTTACCAGTGGAGCGCCATGTATGGAGTAGCAGGTTCTTTTGTTGGGGTTTATGGTATGCTGGTTCGACCATCAGAAGGACGAGGAGCAAGCCGAGCGCCTGGGGCAGCAGTTGTGCCCAGAAAGGGAGCGCCAGCGAAGTACTCGCCAGCATGCTTCCCAGCGGGGCCGCCACACCCAGTGCCAGCGTCAGCAGTCCGTTGGCTCGCCCACTGATTTTCTGATAGTCATGCTCACGACCAAGCTCTGCCAGGCTGTCGTAGAGCATGGCGGCATCGGCTCCGCTCCCAAGTGCCATCCCAGCTGAGCCTACTAGCATGCCGACGAGCAAAATACCATAGCTGCCGCCAATTGCCAGCAACGTGAGATGCACAAAGCCGCAGATCCAGCTCAGCACCAGCAGCGTCTTGCGTCCAAAAATATCGGCAAGGGCACCTGTGGGAATATCCAGCAGCGATGCGCCAATCATCAGACATGCTCCCAACGACATGGCAGCCGTGAGCGAGCCTGTTTGTTGTTGAAAGTAAATAATCAAAATGGATGCATTCAACCGAAAATTACTCAGAAAGCTCCCAATAGAAAAGAGCAAAATATTGCGCCTGACTAGCTGTTGACGGGTTGACATGGAATCTCCTATCATTCATCGATCGTAGTTGCGCAATAAATCGCACATTACTCGATTTCGCGATTTATTGCGCAACTACTACTTTGTCCAACCTCATCCGCAAAGAAAGCGGCAGCCGGATATGGCAGGGGCGAAGGCTTGTCCTCGCCCGGCGGCCCGCACCGATGCGCCTGGGGAGCCGGGCGAGGACAAGCCTTCGCCCCTGCCATATCCGATCATACCCCCGCAGGATGTTCTGGTTGCATCAACGAAAGAGGTTTGACAAAGTGAAAACATCTCAATTGTAGCTGCGCTCACACGCGAAAACATCGGCCTTTTGCACGATGCGGAAGGCTTGACTCGTACTTTATAATAATTGGCGCGGTCGGTATCGATTTACACACATTTTCCCCTCGAACACCTCAACGTTCCATCCTTGACGTGACGCAATTCTTACTATACCATTATGAATGAATGTATATTCAAAACAATGAATGTTCGACCATTACAAAATTGTTCAGATTTCAAGGAAGCGAGGAACATTGTGAATCAAATGATTAGCAACCGATTGCAACAGGCGCTGATCGCCTTTTTCGTCTTTTGCGCTCTGTTTATTGTCGTGGCATATATCGTTGATCCTATCATCATTACGGACGGCCTCAAACTATCCCAGGCGACAGGGCGTTATCCCCTGGTGGCGAGTGCGTTTGTGCTGCTTCTACTGCTTCTGATCGGGCTGATGATCGTTGGCATTGTGCGACGGTGGCGCTGGCTCTTCTGGCTGCTGCTCATAGATTTCACCTGTTCGACTCTGCAAGTTCCCGCAGCAATCTTGCAGTTGAACGGCCTGCTACCTGAGACTGCACCCGCCTGGTATATCCTGTCTCGTGCAGGGGTTGGGCTGTTGCAGGTTGCGCTCGCTTGCTGGATGTGGTGGATCTATTGGCACTATGGCGTCTGGGCAATGGGTAGAAAGAAGTCAGTGCGCGCGTAAATCCGTTCACAAAATGTAGAACTTTGACTCCGATATATCGTATACTACAAGTGAGATGGTAAGATCGCCAGAGAGACATGCCAGCAAGTATATAATTGGTGAATCCATGAAATCTTCCAGGGTGAGGCCGAATATGGCAGGGGCGATGGCTTGCCCTCGTCCTGGGTGCTTGCATACGTCTTTTTTAGCATATATACAGGAGTATACGATGTGGTACGGAGACCCACGAGATGCACGCAGAGCTGCCCGTCACGCTGCCAGGGCCGCTCGTCATGCTCAAAGAGCAGCATATTATCAATATGGATATCGCTATAGAAGGCCAGGACGCTGGTTCATCGGCCCATTCGTTCTGGCCGCTATCTTTTTCTTTGCCCTCCCTTCGCTCGGGAAGGGGATTGCTATTGCATTGACCGCTATCGCCGTGTGCGGCCTGGTCTTCTGGGTCATTCGTGCGAATGCGCGCCGTTCCTATCAGAACTATCAGCAGCCACCCTATTATCAGCCGCAGCAGCCACCACAACAGCAACCATATAGCCATCCAGAAGCGGAGCCGCGCGGCTATGAGCAGGGGTACGCAGCTAGCCAGCCGCAGGAGAAGCAGCCCGAAGAGCAATATTATTACCCGCCACAGACGCCCTACGAGCAGCCCCAGGCGCAATATCCTGAGCAGATGCCTCCCATGCAGCAGTGAAGGCATTAATCGCTGATTGCTTGATAGGTGAGGGTCAGGAAATCCTCACCTATTTTGTTGCGCCATTCCGCTCCTCGCACTGCGTCCACAAGCTGAATCATCTGAATCGCGATCAGATCGTTTTGTGGGTCGGCATACCATGCGGTTCCGAGTGCTCCAGGCCAGGAAAAGGTGCCAACGGCTGGCCCCGGTCCAATCGGTCGGGTCTGTACCGCTACGCCATAGCCAAATCCCTGATTGATCCACATCTGTTGATCGAAGATGATATGCGCGTGTTGTTCCGGCGTGAGATAATCGGTCGTCATTGCCTCCACCATCTCACGCGAGAGGATGCGTACCCCATCGAGTTCGCCCTGGTTTAACAGCATGCGACTAAAGCTCAGATAGTCATCAACCGTCGAGATCAGCCCGCCGCCACCGGAGGGAAAGAGTGGTGCATCAGCCCAGGCGGTCGTCTGTGGATGATCCTTCACTACAAGCGCTCCCGCTGGTGTTGATCTGTAAGCGACCGCGAGCCGCTGGCGCTTTTCTGGTGGCACCGAGAAGCTGGTATCAACCATGCCGAGCGGCTCAAAAAGCCGCTGGCGCAGAAATGTCTCAAACGGCATATTGGCAACACGCGCGATCAGTACTCCCAGCACGTCGGAGGCCACGTGATAGAGCCAGCGCTCGCCCGGTGCATAGAGCAGTGGAAATGTGCCCAGACGATCCATCCATGCATCAGGATCGAGCTGTTCAGGAATGCCCAGCGTCAGAATATCGGCAAGCGGCGATGTAAACAGGCTGAAGATACGCGGCGCGAGCAGGGATTTTCCCCAGCCGATGCCCAGGCGATAGGTCAGCAGGTCATGTAATGTAATCGGGCGCGGAGAAGGATAACGCTCGTCAAGCGAGCCGTTCGGATCGCGCAGCACTACCCTGCCTGCCAATTCCGGTAGCCATGCATCGAGCGAATCGTGCAGGTGGATACGACCCTCTTCTACCAGCGTTAGAGCTGCAACGGCGGTGATCGGTTTGGTCATAGAGGCAATACGGAACAGGGTGTCGCGCCGCATCGGAAGCCGTGCCTCCCGATCCTGCCAGCCGATAGTATCGACATGCGCAAGTACTCCACGACGATGTAGCAGAGTTACAACTCCCGCAACCTCGCCGCGTTCGACGTATCCCTCTAGCGTGCTGCTCAGACGATCCAGACGCTCTCGTGAAAATCCATCAGACTGTATGTTGTTCGTGTTGCTCATAGAAAATCCCTGACATTACAAAATAATTTGGATTGAGAACAGTATATTCTAATTTATTTTGTAATGTCAAGGATCTGCTCGCGTTGATATATCCCGAATATGGCAGGGGCGACGGCCTGTCCTTGCCCGTTTTGCACATTTTGCGTATTGTGAACCAGGGCGAGGACAGGCCGTCGCCCCTGCCATATTCGGGGACACCTCGGAGGATTTTCTACGACGGGAAGGGGATTTTCGAATCGTCTTCTTTGTCCCATTGGGTATCGAGCAGGTTGACGCCCTCCTGCAAAGAGATCTCCATGAGCAGCAGCCAGGGCACGCCACGCAAATTGGCCTCGCGCAGATCGGCCCCCACGAAATGAGTGTGATTGAGCCTTGCGTGTATCATCAGCGTACGCACGAGCCGGGCCGAGTCGAAGTTGGTGTGGCTGAGATTGGCAAGGCTCAAATCGGCCTCGCGCAGATCAGCTCCCCGTAGATCGGTATTGCTCAGATCAGCATCACGCAGATCGGCTCCGCGCAGATTCGCATAGCTCAGGTTGGTAACGGAAAGGTTTCGACCCTTGAAATCGACTCCGCTGAGGTCAGCGTGGCTCAAATTGATGCCTGAAAGGTCTGCCTGTGACAAAAGCGCCTGCACGAGCCTTGCCGAACTCAGATTGGCGTGGCTGAGATCGGCCCCGCTGAGGTTGGCATGGCTGAAATTGGCATGACTGGAATAATGGCCGTGCAGATCGGCCCCGCGCAGGTCTGCCCCGCTGAGGTCGGCATGGCTCAGATAGGTCATCGTGAGGTTAACGCCCCTGAAATCGGCGCTGCTGAGATCGGCACTGGTAAAATTGGTCACAAACAGTTTGGCCTCTTTGAAATCAGCTCCCCCGCAATGGGTGCGCTGGACGCTGGCATTGCCGGGTTCGACCGAAACGGGATTGACCCATGAAGATGTTACCCTGATCGGTCGCGGCGCTCTCCAGCGGCCATTGCTGACATACGCCAGGCTGGTATCGTCGGGGCTGAAGTCGGCATGGTTGAGATTGGCGCGGTTGAAATTTGCGTTGGTCAGATTGGCCCCGCGAAAAGTAGTAAAGTTGAGATTGGCACCAGTGAGATTGGCGGAGATGAGCCTGGCATTGTTGAGACGAGCGGAAGCGAGGTTGGCATTGGTCAGGTTGGCCCCGTTCAGGCGCGCATCTCTCAGGTCAGCGTTATCGAGGCTAACCCCTGAAAGGTTGGCGTGACTGAGGGTGGTAAAGGTGAGGTTGGCCGACATCAGTTGCGCACCGCTGAGATTGGCGCTGCTGAGATCGGCAAAGCTGAGATCAGCTTGCGTCAGATCAGCTCCGCGCAGGTCTGCCCCGCTGAGATTGGCCGAATCGAGGTTGGCGAAACGGAGATCGGCATTTCTCAGATCGGCCCTGCTCAGATTGGCGTTATCGAGCTTGGCGTTGTAGAGTTCGGCCTCGCTGAGGTCCGCCCTGCTCAAGTTGGCATGGCTCAAGTCAACGTCATAGGGACGGTTGGGATCGGTGCGGCGGTTGTGTTCGCGCCTCCACTGATTCCATGCTTCAGCGCCACGCTTGAGCAGGAAAAAAATGTAATACATTCGCCATGACTTTGCTTTATCGCCTCTCTCTCGCTGTGTATAAACGTTTTCCTTGCCAGTTTAGCATAAAACAGGAGAGATGTGTTTAAATCGGTGGAGAAATAGGCGAAATGGTTATCGTTTCTTCACCGTCTGCGCCAATCACAGCCGATTGAGGGGGCTGAAGCGGCCTGCGATCGCGGAACTAAGTTGCAAGAGAACGATAATGGCGATACTGATATAGGTGTTGAAAATAGAAAGCAGAACGGCAATGGCGTAAAGGATTTGCGCAACGACGATGCGCCGTTCCAGCGCAGCTCGTACTGCACTGGTCGCCTCCTCTTTCACCAGTTGCGCTCCCCAGGCATAGCGGATGCTTCCCAGCAGCGCGAGGCCGGGCAGGAGCAGGTTGAGCCAGTAGATGATCAGGGCCACGCGATAGGTAATAAACTCGGCTAGAAGCGCCGTTGAAAATGGCATCAGCGTGATCGTCAGCAGAAACAGCAGATGGAGCCAGGTGAGCGTGCGGTCGCTGCGTGTGAAATGGCTGAGTTGCGTTTGCTGACCGACCCAGAACATGCCCAGTGTCAGAAAGCTCATGAAATAGGTTAACAGGTGCAGCAAAAGCGGGGTGAGCGCCGACAGCAGGGCACCTTCGGAGTTGATAACATTGCTGGCCCAGAGCGGTTGCTCGGTGAGGCGCTCGTGCAAAACAGGGATGGTCAGGTTGAGGACGAGCAGCGTCATGGCAACGGCAAAGATGCCATCGCTCAACGCCGCCACTCGTTCCAGACTTTGCCCGGCGAATCTGTTGTAGTGCATTCTCATCGGGGAAGCGTTCCTTCTTTAAATATGTTGTCACTCTACCGTCAGGCAGTATAGCACAACAACTAAGGATGAACCTTCTCCAGAAGCGCATCAAACGATGGTTGTGCCTCCATCCAGGGCCGAAGCGCGAACCCGGGCCAGAAAATCGTGGGGAAAGCCATAGTCGATGGCACTGACCTGATCCAGCTCGTGAAGCTGTTCGGCGGAAAGTGTGATAGTGAGCGCACCCAGATTTTCGCGCAACTGCTCAGAAGTACGAACTCCGAGCAGCGTACTGATCACCCCTGGTTGTTGCAACGTCCAGGCAATCGCCACCTGTGCGGGCGTAGCGTCAAGCTCGCGTGCAATCTTGTGTACGATATCGGCGATTGTCAGATGGCGCTCGGTAAAGCGGCCAAATTGCTGCATCCACGCTTTGCGTGTCCCCTTCTCCGTACCAGCGGCAAGATCGTTGCGCGAGTACTTCCCGCTGAAGAGGCCACCACCCAGCGGCGACCAGGGCAGCACGCCGATACCAAGCTCGCGAGCCATCGGCAGCAGGTCTCGTTCCCCGGTGCGCTGACCGAGACTATATTCGATCTGCAAAGCAATAAAGCTCGTCCAGCCGCGCAGTTCCGCCAGCATATTGGCCCTGCTGACCTCCCAGGCGGGTGTATCTGAGATGCCGAGATAGAGTACTTTGCCACTCCTGACGAGATCGTCCAGCGCTCGCATGATCTCTTCGACCGGCGTTCGACCGTCCCACATATGCAGGTAATAGAGATCGATATAGTCGGTTCCCAAGCGTTGTAAGCTGGCTTCGACGGACTGCACAATGTTTTTGCGATGGTTGCCACCAGCGTTAGGATCGCCGGGCCGCGTGTTGACAGCGAACTTGGTCGCCAGCACGATCTGGTCACGTCTGCCCGCTATATATCTGCCCAATAAGGTCTCGCTCAAGCCATTTGTGTAGCTCACAGCAGTATCGATAAAATTTCCTCCTTGCTCAAGATATGTCTCAAAAATCGCCTTGCTGGTTGCTTCATCGGCGCTCCAGCCGCTTCCGTTGCCAAAGGTCATCGTTCCCAGACAGAGCAGTGAGACTTTTAAGCCGCTGCGTCCCAGCACGCGATACTGATTCAATAATGTCATATTTTTACTCCTGTCATCTACTAAAGATGTCGAATGGTCGTATGGACGTTCGGCTTACCTATCTTGATCGGTTGGGCGAATAAGAATTTCGTTGACGTTGACATGTGCGGGTTGCGTCACGGCGTAGGCAATGGCGTTCGCGATATCTTCGCTTTGCAAAGACCTGATCGTGTGTATACGTTGTAGCGCGATCTCACGGGCGGCAGGATTGGTGATATGGGTTGCCAGATCGGTCTCCACCACGCCCGGCTCGATCACGGTGACGCGGATATGGTCGGGAACACATTCCTGTCGCAGCGCCTCCGAAAAAGCGACGACGCCCCACTTCGTCACGTTATAAACGCCACTGCCAGCGCGTGCAATGCGTCCGGCAACGGACGATATGTTAACGACATGACCGCCTCCCTGAGCTTTCATAAGTGGGAGTGCGGCATGTGTGGCATAGAGCAGCCCAAGCACATTGGTCTGGACCATGCGCCGCCAATCTTCGGTATTGGCACCCGCAATAGGACCAAGCAGCATCAGGCCAGCATTATTCACCAGAATGTCGAGTCTGCCCCAACGCTCATGCGTATTCGCCACCATCGCCTGCACCTGCACCTCGTCGGTCACATCGGCCATCAACGCAATCGCCTCGCCTCCTGACCGTGTGATGCGCTGAACCAATGCTTCGAGCCGATCCGCGCGACGTGCAGCCAGCGCAACTCGTATCCCCAGTGCTGACAGTGTCAGAGCGGTTGCCTCCCCAATTCCTGAAGAGGCACCGGTGATAAGCGCGACTTTTTGTTTATTGTTCTCCATAGATACCCTCTCTTTCCGCTATACTTTCTTTTTGATCTAAAAACGCTTTCTTATGGGCAATTTTTTGCTGCAAGGCCGCTTTGTGCCGCTCCAATTTTTGCATCTGTTGCTCTAAAAATTGCTGATGCTCTTCCAGGATGCGCAGACGTTCGGCAGCTGTCGCGGCCCCCTGGCGGCGCAACTGGGCGAAGTGGATCATGCGCGCAAGCGGCATACCAGTTTCGCGCAGATCGATCAGCAGCGCGATCCAGTTGAGATCGGCCTGACTATAGCGCCTGTGCCCGCTTGATGCACGTTGAACCGGCTCGATCAGCCCGATGCGTTCATAGTAACGCAGGGTATCGATACTTAGCCCCGTCTGTTGTGCCACCTGTTGAATCGAAAAATCTGTTTCCATGCAAAAAACTATACAACCTGGAGTATGCTCCAGGTCAAGGGGGAAACTGGCATATTTCTGCCCCTGTTTATGGGATCTTCAAAATTTTGGAGCATAAAAAGGACAATTGTTGACTGAAGCGTTGTATGATATTATTCTTCTCACATATTAATGTAAAAGGTGGAAGAATAGCATGTCAATTGCTGATCTCTTGCAGACTCGACGCTCGGAACATGAGGCGCTGCTTCAGCATGCTAAAGAGGTTTTGCAAGCAGACCGGCGCGTGGTCGCGGCGTGGCTTTTTGGATCGCGTGGTCGTCGCACTTCTGATGCGCTGAGCGATATCGATCTGTGGGTGGTCGTGGAAGATGAGCAAATTGAAATATTTTGCCAGGAACGGCAACAATACGTTACCCGATTAGGGCAACCGGTGCTGCTCCTGGAATCTCCTGGGAATGCTCCCGCGCGAGGAGCGTATTTGATGGCGCTGTATCCTGGTCAGGCGGGCGTGCAGCAGGTGGATTGGTACTGGCAACGGCAATCAGATGCGAGCCTGCCACAATACGCTGAACTGCTCTTTGATCGCGGTACAATTCCACAGGATAGCCGTCAGGAACAACTCGATCCACCGGGAACGCCCCCGCCATTGCAGCCATCGGAGCAAGCACAACGGGCAACCGGGTTGAGCTGCTACTTCTGGGTAATGAGCAATATTGCCGTCAAGAAGGCGTTGCGCCATGAAGCATGGGTCGCAATCAGTATGATCGAGATGCTCAAGGGACATGTGGACGAAATGAAGCGGCTCCTGGGTTTGAGTACGACGCGCAAAGGTGATGAAGCGTGGCGTACCAGCGTGCAGCCTCCTGTTGCCCCACGCGACCAGATCGCCATGCTGCGTGCAACAGCGCAGGAGATGGAGCAGTTGACACCCGCGATAGAGGCCATTGGTGGACACGTTCAGTCTGCTGCTCTTCCCTATGTATATGATTTCTTTGATCTCGCCGATGCGCTGCTCACGGAGCAAGAAAACCCGTTCCGATGATAAATGCCCCACGAAAATTGTTACGAGAATTTTTGCCTGATTTTGCAAAGTATAGAACAAACGTCTTGACTCTCAAGCCGCTTTAGGGTTTATACTTTGATCAGCGACTCAGGAATTGAGACAGAGGAGGCAAGGCAGGCAAAGATGATCAGGATTGGTGAATTCTCGAAGATGGTGCAGGTGTCTGTTCCTACCTTGCGCTATTACGATCAAGTGGGCTTGTTGAAACCGGTCGAGGTGGATCGCTCGACCGGATACCGTTACTACTCTGCCAGCCAACTGCCTAGATTACATCGCATCCTGGCACTCAGAGGCCTCGGATTCTCACTGGAACAGATTTCCGCAATGCTTGACGGGGTAACATCGGAGCAGATGCGTGGAATGCTGCTCTTGCGTCAAGCACAAATCAATCAGCAGATAGTTGAGGCGCAAAGCCAGCTTACCGAGGTTGAAATGCGTTTGCAACAAATAGAACGAGAGGAGCAAGTATCTGCCTATGATGTTATTTTGAAGCATGTCGAACCGCTGCTGATTGCCTCAGTGCGGACGATACTTCCCAATCACGGCGCAGTGGGGATGCTCTTTGGGGAAGTGTACGAGGCAATTGGTTCTTATGTGAGCAAAGCGCTTGGTCCCAATCCCGAGAACGGCGGGCAAACATTGGTGCTCTGGTATGATACTGAGTTCAAAGAGCACGATGTCGATGGGGCTGCTGCGTTTATGCTGCGCTGCTCTGTTCCAGAGAGCGGACAGATGCGCGTTCACGAGTTACACGCCGCGACGATGGCTGCCACTGTCCATCACGGCTCTTATGATACTATCAATCAAGCGCATGAGGCGATTCTCGCGTGGATCGAGACCAATGGGTATCGCATCGTCGGGCCGGATCGCGAATTGAATCTGTACCACACGCCGCCAATCCGTCGAGACAATCCATCATATGTCACCGAAGTTCAATACCCTGTTGAAAAGGCGGTCAATAGAAACTGATGGCTCTAGCAACTCGGCTGCAAGAGCCGTTCAGAGTCAGCGTTCACCATCGTTCATTTTCTAGAGTTAACATCACGTTTGTTCAACATGATGTCCATCAAATATGGAGCAGAAATACTTATGAAGATTACCGAACCAAAGCTAGAAGATCGCAAGGAACAGCCCTATGTGGGGATACGAACCCGGACACTCTGGACAGAGTTTAGTAGAGTGATACCACAGTTGCTTGGAGAAGTGTTTGCCTGGCTGCAACAATCGCAGGTGGCTCCAGATGGTCCGCCCTTCATGCGGTATTACGTCATCAATATGGAAGCAGAAATGGATGTTGAACTGGGGGTTCCTGTCGCGAGTGTCTTGTCAGGAAGCGATCGTGTCCGTCCGGGCGTTCTTCCGGCGGGCCAGTACGCGTCACTTGTTTATACAGGAGTCAAGAATGGAATAGAGGGGAACGGGGCGCTGCTAAACTGGGGAGCGGAAAAGGGTCTCGTATGGGATAGATGGGACGTAGAGAATGGCGAGGCGTTTGCAGCACGGGTGGAGTTCTACCTCACCGACCCTGCGGACGAGCCAGATCAGGAGAAATGGGAAACAGAGGTTGCAATACGGCTGGCGGATAAGCAATCTCTATAGTCGTATGATAGGGGCTTGTCCATTGTGTGGCAAGCCCCTATCATAGACAATCCCTTCTTCCCTATGTATATGATTTCTTTGACCTCGCCGATGCGCTGCTCACGGAGCAAGAAAACCGATCCTGACTCGATCTTTGCCGAGCAGGATTTCCCAACGTTCGATTTTTGCGATGCGCAACAGGCCCGGAGGCGTCCAGGGGTCATCGGCGAGCCGGGCCTCGATTTCCTGCTCGCTGGTTGCGACAATGATCAGTTGCACCTGCTTTCCATCACCAAGAGGGCCGCCGAGGATAATAAATCCTTCTTCCGCCAGTGCATCCATAAATGCTGCATGCTCATCCCATTGTGCCTGCTGGCGCATGGGGAGTCCGCTATCCCAGCCTTCCCCTCTCTCTCGAATCACGCTATAAAAGCTGGCGGATTGTTGAGGCATGGTTACATCCTTCCTGAGAACAATGCTATTTATTGTGTATTCCTGATTTGGACAGAACCCTTCGATTTATGAGTTTTTACGAACAAACCTCAGTAAAGTTTTCGTAGTGGAGAGATTTATCGCGTTGGAGCTACTTCTCAGGCTCCTCCACCCACGCGATTATGCAGGTTAACCAAATAATCTGGGAAGCTCCCTTCGGTTGTAGTCGCGCTCGTCCCGCTTCCCACCTCAGTTGAGGGCCACTTGCGCGATGAATCGCGCGACTACAACCGAAGGGAGCTTCCCGTTATAAATTGTTAAGACGCATAATCGCTCCACTACGAAATGCATTGCCGCTTTTGAGAGGAAATTTTCATTTACCATATTGACTATCGGTCAGCAAAGCTGTATAGTTATACTAACCGTCGGTTAGTATCAGGAAGAAAGTGAGAGAATCTGTGCCTTTAAAACTATATGAGAAAGCCCACATTCTGGAGGTCTGTCTGGGGGTGTTTGCCCGTCATGGTTACGCCAACACCTCGACCGCCATGTTGGCCGAAGCATCTGGCATATCCAAAGCCTTGATCTTTCATCATTTCGAGAGCAAGAAAGAGCTGTATCTGCGGGTGGTCGAGCAATGCCTTGCCACTGGGGGAGCGGAACTGGGTATTGACGCCCTGCCGCAAGCTCAGGACTTTTTTGAAGCCAGAATACAATTAAGTCTCAGAAAATTCCGCTATTATCAAAAACATCCCGACGTTTCTAAAGTGCTGCGAGAAGCCTTTTATGCGACCCCGCCAGAAGTGAAGGCCGATCTTGCAGCCACCTCTCGTGTCCTGATAGCGCGCCAAAGAATTGTCTGGGAGCAGTTATTTGAAAAAGTTCCTCTCAAAGAAGGTGTGGATCGTCGAGAGGCGCTTGAACTGGTTATGCTCACTATAGAGCATTTCGAGCAACAATATCTGTCAGAGTTTGTGGATGATGCTATTGTGGATGAAGCGTCTTTCCAACGCCTTTTTGAGAAGCGGAATCGGTTTCTAGCAATGATTCGTTCAGGCATTGCCTTATAGAGGAGAATGTTTATGGAAACGATGGTCAAAAGTTTTCGAGCGTTGACTCCTGATCTTCAGGCTCTGGCTGGTGGAAAGGGCGGCATGCTTGCCAGAATGTTTCAGGGTGGATATCCTGTCCCGGATGGGTTTGTCGTTTTCCCGGCAGCTTTTGAGGGAGAACACCTGCATCAACAAGCCTGGGACGAGATACAAGCGGCTTTGTCGGTCCTCAGAAAGCAGCAGCAAGGAGCACGATTCGCCGTCCGGTCCTCGGCGATGGGCGAAGATTCGACGACTGCCTCCTACGCCGGAGCTTTTGAAACGGTGCTGGATGTGCAAACGGATCAAGAGATAGAGAATGCCATCGCAACCGTTTTCAGATCGAGGCACTCAGAGAGGGTGCAGGCTTATCGTTCTGCTCAAGGGATGGAGTCTCCTCAACAGATAGCCGCCGTCGTGCAGGTAATGGTTCCCTCCGACCTTTCAGGAGTCTTGTTTACGGCTGATCCGATCACCGGCAGCTTCACCGCGATGATTGGCAATTTTGTGCAAGGATTGGGGGAGTCGTTGGTCTCAGGTGAGGCGAATGCTTCTGCTTTTCGGCTGATCAGACCTGAAGGGAAGTATGATGGTCCCGGCGTGTTCAAGCCCTACGCAAAACATCTCTACAAGCCAGCAAGCAGGCTAGAAAGAGAGATGGGTTGTCCACTGGATCTTGAATGGGCAGTGGCAAAAGGAACCCTCTACCTGCTGCAAGCCCGACCGATCACCACCCTCTCATCCGGTGATCTGGACAGCTATGCCATCAACGAAAGCAGCACTGAAGATGCCCTGTGGGTCAATACCAATGTGGGAGAGGCCATTCCCGACGTAGTTGCTCCATTGAGCTGGAGTATCGTCAGAGCGCTTGACAAAGAATCCAGTGTGATCCCCGGCTATTATTTATGGTCCGGCAATATCTGTGGCAGAATTTACTCCAACCTGAGCCAGAGACTCTCCGCTATCACAGCCTTATATGGTTGGTCCGCGCAGCGGAGCATGCACCTGCTCGGCGAGGTCTTTGGGCAGATTCCTCCCAACATCCATCTTCCGGTTCATCCGTTTTCACGGGGGCAACTGATCAAAGAGGTGTTTCCAAAAATACTGCATTTTATCAAAAACATGTTGACTATCTCGAAAAAGTTGCCCAAACTGCTTGCCGACACACCGGATTGGTGTAGAAGCATGAGGGAACGCCTCGCACACGTTACCACAACGGGAGAACTGCTCGCGATTTGGAAGGAAGAGCTTCAGCCTGCGACTGAGAGAGCCTGGTGGGGTCTTCTGGTGGGAGGTAGCAAAACGGTGCTGGCTTTGACCCTGGAGGAGAAGCTGACGAAGCTGGCAGGAAAGGAAGATGCTGGCACGCTGCTCTCCAACCTGAGAGGAGGCGAGACGCTGGCAAGCCTCGGGCCAGTGGTGGGCATCGCACAGGTGATGAAGGGGAAAATGAGCCGGGAAGAATACATAATGCAATATGGGCATCGAAGCCCTCACGAGTTCGAGCTATCAATACCCGATCCTTCAGAAGATGATGATTGGCTGGAAAAACAGATAGAAGAAACGAAACTGTCAAATATAAATGCGGAGGAACTTCTTTTGAAGCAGCAAACCTCCTATGAAGAAGCCGTCAAGCGCTTTGAGCAGCGCTATCCTCGGAAGAGCAAATGGCTTGCGAGCCGACTCGCCAGGGCTTCCGCAGGCGTTCGCCTGAGAGAGGCGGTCCGCTCAGAGTTTGTGCGGGTCTACCGGGTGATTCGTGTTTTCGCGCTGTGTGCTGGTGAATTGACGGGGATAGGGAATGATGTCTTTTTCCTCTACAGCGATGAGGTTGAAGCGCTGCTGGCAGGGAAAGCGGAAGCCGTTAAGCATATTCCCGCCAGAAAAGCGAACTATGCAGCCTATCAAGCCCTCCCGCCCTTTCCGTCCGTCATCAGCGGTCGGTTTGATCCGTTCACGTGGGCAAAGAACTCTCAGAGAAGGCTTGACTACTATGACGCAACGGTGCCGCAAGAGAAGCCAGCGGATTCAGAAACCTTGCAAGGCTATGCCGGGGCAGCAGGGAGAGTAGAAGGATATGTACGTCTTCTGGCGAGTCCCGAAGAAGGCGAAAGGCTGCAATCAGGTGAAATTCTGCTGGCAGCAACGACCAACGTTGGATGGACACCGCTGTTCCCAAAGGCTGCCGCCATTATCACCGACGTAGGAGCGCCTCTGTCCCATGCCGCCATAGTTGCGAGAGAGCTTGGGATTCCTGCGGTAGTAGGATGCGGCAATGCCACTACCAGACTGAAAACAGGCGACAGGGTGATCGTTGATGGAGGACAAGGGCGAGTCTTTCTCGCGAATCAAAAGCAGGAACCTCTTTCGTAGTTTCCCGATTTATCGGGAGGGGTGCGCACACAGCCTGGGGGAAAGTGGCCCCCTCCCGATAAATCGGGAAACTACGAAAACTTTCCCGAGTTTGTTTATAAAAATTATTGGATAATGTAGACTCTGGCCCATTCGACGGGGGAGGGTGCTTCGTAGTGGGCCACGTGGAAGCCACCCACTTTAGGACTGATCAGACGGTCAAGGTTTGGCTGATAGAGAGGAACCCAGGTAACATCGTTGATGGCCTTCTGTTCCGCATCGAGATAGAGATCATAGCGCTTCTTCTGGTCCACCAGCACATCGGCCTGCAATAGCTGCTTCTGCACAGCTTGCTGTTCGGCGGCGACTGAACTGTTATTCTGACCATAGTTATAGGCGTTTTGATCGACTCCCTTACCCAAAAAGACGCTGAGCCAGTCCTGCGGATCGGGATAGTCCTGGCCCCAGCCCGCATACCACACTTGCAGCCCCTTTGGATTGTTTCTAGAATTCGATAGCTCCTCGTTAAACTTGCCGATCTCCAGCACATTGAGCTTGACGTTGACACCCAGCACGTCCTTCCACTGTTGAATGATGAACGTGGCGATGTCGTTGGTCTGCTTCTGGTTGCGATCAGTATAAGTGATTGGCGGCAGATCAGCCACGCTCTTGTAGCCCTTCTCCTTTAATCCCTGAGCCAGCAGTTGTTTCGCCAGATCGGGATTGCCGGTCAGGTTCGTCGTGCCGTCTGGTCCCTTGATATTCTCGTTGTTGTAGCCTTCGATGGCCCCGCTTGGTACAAAGCGATTGACGGGATGGGCCGCGTTCCTGAGTACGCTCTTGTTCAATAACTCCTTGTTGATCGCCAGGGCAAACGCTTTGCGAATATTGATATTGTCGAATGGCGGCGTCAGATAGTTGAACGTAATGAACCATGTGCGCAATTGCAGCGCCGATTGGAAATCTTTGCGCGCCCTCGCTTCCTGATAGTTGATCGGTGGGATGTGGGCATACTCGAACTGGCCGGAGAGATACGACTTATACTCGACATCCTGGTCGCCACCGATCAAGAACTCCAGCTTTTGCAACTTTGGTTTATCTCCAGCGTAGTTGGGGTTCGGCACCTCAGTAATGCCCTGCGAGTGCGAGTATGTTTGCACCTGGAAGGGGCCGCTGCTGCCGCCTTCTGCCATGTGATCGGTCCACTTATCGCCGTATTTCTCGATCAACT
Source organism: Reticulibacter mediterranei (assembly GCF_016587455.1). Classification (NCBI taxonomy): domain Bacteria; kingdom Bacillati; phylum Chloroflexota; class Ktedonobacteria; order Ktedonobacterales; family Reticulibacteraceae; genus Reticulibacter; species Reticulibacter mediterranei. The sequence continues at coordinate 793,802 of NZ_BNJK01000002.1, forward strand.
TTCTGTTGACCACATATGATGAACTGAAGGTGAGGGCGGCGAGAAAGTAACCGGTCGGCTGACCAAGAATGATCTTCACCGTCTTGGGATCAGGAGCAAGCAAACTGGTGCCAATGAGCGTCTTCACCTTGCCGCTCTGGAACTTATCGTAGTCCTTGATGGCGCTAAAATAATACGAAACTTCAGATTTGGTCGCGGGATCAAGCGTGCGGTTGATGCTGTAGACGATATCATCCGCCGTGAGCGGGCTGCCATCGCTAAACTTCAATCCATCACGCAACGGGAAGGTGTAGGTGAGGCCATCGGGCGAGATTTGGTGCGAGGCGGCGAGAACGTGGATCATTTCGCCAGTGGTGTTTAGCTCGACCAGCCCGGTGAAGAGCGTATTGATAACGATAATACTGTTGGCATATTGGGCCAGACCGGGATCAAGCGTGGTGAAGTCGGCATTCCCGGTCGGCCAACGAAATACTTGCTTATTCGCTGGTGCAGGCTGTCCCTGGTTACTGGTAGAGGAGGTGCCAGGAGTCGAGGAACCACCACAGGCGGCGAGCAGCAGCGAAAAGAGCAGCAGCAAGATTGGTATGATGCCCGTCACAAGTTGTTTGCGCATATATGAGAGAGTCCTTCGCTTTCTTTTCTCACAAAAATACAGGTTGGATGGAAATAAGGTCAAGCGCTTGATCGCACTCTGTGAGTAGAGCTATAGGCTGCTCTGTTTTGCTCAAGAGGCGATTGTGCTATTTCGTAGTATACAATATTCTTCTATAATGAGATGTTTCAAAGCGCTTAAAGGTGGCAATATAAGTAAAGAGTGGATGATTTCACCATTTTTTGCGTATCTAACTCTTCTATTCAGCATGAAATGGCTGGCTGGCGGTCATGTGTAGTGTTATTGTTGGATACTCTATCCATAGAAGGATTTCATCATAGCGAGAAAGGAGCCTCCCCCTGAAACTTCCTCTTACAGGTGATTTGTGTTATACGGAGGCGCGAGGAGAATGACGAGAGCGGTGTCTACGATGAATGAGCATCACCTGGGACAATCACCCAGAGAGGATGATGTGCCACGACCATGCACCATGCTATCCTGTGGAAGAAGCGTATTGGTGACTCCACCAGTACAGGCACCCATACCGATGCTCTCCGGGAGGAGATGCAATGGGAGAACTCAAATTATCACCAAGAGGAGAAAATCGCATGAACAAAGTGATCTGCGGCATTACGATGTCATTAGATGCCTTCGTTGCCGGACCCAACCAGAGTTTTGAAAACCCTTTTGGAGACATCCCTGAAGATTTGCTCCACAACTGGATGTTCGATGAGCGAGAAAAATACCAGGCTGAATTGAATATATTGACGGATGCAGGTGCGTGCATTATGGGCAGCAACATGTATGGTCCAAAGGAAAAGCGAGAGAGCCAGGATTGGAGGGGCTGGGAGCAGTGGGGAGAGAATCCCCCCTTCCATGCACCTGTCTTTGTTTTGTCTCATAAGCAGAGAGATCCTATTGCTATGGAGGGAGGCACCACATACATCTTCATTACAGACGGGATTGAAGCCGCCCTCGCTGCCGCAAAGGAAGCGGCACTTGAGAGAAATGTTGCTATAATGGGCGGCGCAAATACGATCAATCAATACTTAGCAGCCGGGCTTATTGATGAGCTATTGCTCCACATTGTGCCCGTCACCATCGGGGAGGGAGCACGTCTCTTTGAGGGAGTTCCCAATCTGCAACTTGAACCTGTTGAAATAAGCGGTACACCATCGGTCACTCATATCAGATACCATGTCGTCAAGAAATAATCCCCTTCCCAGTTATTCGAAAGCCTGAGCATTTGTGAAGCCTCATAAATGTGAAAACGGCTTGAGTTCAAAATTTGCCATGCGCTGAATGTTGTTGCAGATCCAGATGGCCCCGCTTATCTGTTGCCCACTAATCGGGTCGGTCTGACCTGCATAGGCTTGTTGGGCCTGCGTGACCAGATCGTCGAGTAGTGCTAGCGCGTGCGGTTGCGTAAGTTGATCTTTATTCATGTTTACCAGTTGTTTGGTATCCTGGTGCGCTTTTTCCAACCACATGCGCGTCTGATCGATAGCAGTATGAATGCGTGCGGCCAACGCGCGCTGTTCGGCTGTGGCGTCGGGCGAGAGGACCGCGCCTGCCAGATGGCTGGAGATCAGATAGACATAGCCCGGTGCTGGCTCATCGTCAAAGGTATAGCCCGGTGGATCTTTCCCATCAGGGGCCGGACCGACCAACCCGATCTGTGAATCGTGTGGGTCAACACTTACGACGGGCCATGCTTGCGGCTCATCAGCTCGCACAAATGCGTTCCCTTCGAGAAAATCCAGAATGCGGATAAACTGTCGATGCTGAAGATCGGGATTGCGCCTCCAATCGTCGCGGGCAGCCGTTGACCATTCCAACACTTTCTGTGTATTGCGCAAAAACCACATATCCAGCCCACCATGCAGATTGCGCCGCTTGAGTTCGGGCGATTCTGAGAGCAGGTGGCGCAAGTGATCGAGCATGCTAAAGTGCAGTTGGTCGGCGGGACTGGATGCCTGGGGCAGCTTGGCATAGTAGAGCCAGGATTGATAATCGGGTGTATAGATCGATGGAGGTGCGCTAGCATCCTCCTGCGTCACGAGAATACGGCTCCGCGAGGCCAGCAAGTTGGTATGCGACTCATTGCCTGTATACAACAGGTGGCTCGTGCCATGATTGACGGTGAGCGGCCCCAGTGCCGTAATGCTACCCTCGTTCTGGAGTTGATCGCCAAGCAACCAGGCATAATACATTTTTCCATCTGGCGGCGCTGGAATGCCGTTAAGGTCAAGCTGCACCTCATCGTTGATCCCTGTGCTATTGATCGGATCAAGCTGACCGCTGCTCAGGAAAAAAGCATGACCGACGACCTGCTGATTGGCTGGAATGGCATCTGGCTGTAGTGGCGAGACGAGATGCGGCAAAAGCAAGAAGAGCAGCGCGCCCAGGCTGGCAAGAATCAGCAGGACACTCATCACAATACGCGAACGCGACCACCTGTTGAACGGTGGCATTGGCGACAAGCCTGTTGGGAGATGTACTGGATGCATTGCCGGTACAGGGGGCGGCCATGTGGTCGGCGTGCCAGCAGGGGTGGTCGATGTGGGTAGTGCCGCCGCGCCAGGAGGAATGATCGGCATGGATGATAAAGTTTTCCCAGATGTGATGATCGGCGTTTGTTGCGGCAGCTCGACGTTGCTGAGCGGAGGTGGCGTGGAAATAGGCCCGGACGATGGTTGAGCTGCCGCCCCTACCAGAGGAACAAGAGGATCGGACGCTGCTTGGTCTTGCGACACGTTTGACAGGGAGACAGGACCACGCGAGGTTGGTTCGGACATCGCTAGAAAGGTTTCCGCTGTCTGACGCAACGCTGTAGGAACCGGCTCGTTCAAGGCTTCCGTTAACGCTATTCCCAGGGCAGAGGCGCTGTCATAGCGATCTTCGGGCCGTCGAGCCATGCCGCGCAAAATCACCTCCTCCAGTGCTGGTGAGATTTCTGGATTGACCAGCGCGGGCGAGATACGCGGTGCGTCGATGTGCTGCATAATAATCGCTGTCGGGCTGTTGCCGCGAAAGGGTGTAGTACCGGTACATGCTTCGTATAAAATGATGCTCAAGGAGTAGATATCGCTACGTTCGTTTCCCGCCGCTCCCAGCGCCTGTTCTGGCGACATATAGAGAGGAGTACCAAACCACCAGCCGCTATGTGTATGGGCGGAGGTATTGAGCAGGCGTGCGATACCAAAATCGGATAGAATAGGCTCGCCTATTGGGAGTCGGGCCAGGTCTCGTTTGTCCAACAAAATATTTGACGGCTTGATGTCTCGATGCAACATCCGTTGCTGGTGCGCATAATCTATAGCAAGGCAAATGGGCGTGAAAAGCTGCACGAGGTTAGCGGGCGTGAGATATTTGCCCGCCCGTGCAGTTGCTTGCAGATAGTGCGCCAGCGTTTGCCCAACCACGTACTCCATAACCATATATGCCGTTGTTTCTTCGGTTTCGGGATTTTGTGTCACGCGGAAGTCGTAAATACGGACGATATTAGGATGATGTAGCGAGGCGATCAACTGGGCCTCGCGCTCAAAGCGTCCAACAAAATCTGGATCACTTTGCAGATCAGCATGGAGCAATTTGATCGCGACATAACGGTGAAGTTGGGTATCAAATGCCTTCCACACCTCCGCCATGCCTCCATAGCCCAGGCGTTGTTGTAGTTCGTATCTGTCGAGACGATGTTGTGGTGTACTCATAGCCGATACCTGGCTTTCTACTCCTGGCTCTGACAAAACATCTCTAAATAGCTATAGCCCAATCTCTGTTATAGAATGATGAGAGCTTTTGCTCCTCTCGTAATGCCTATAGTATACTGCAACTTTGTGAAAGAATGAATCCAAAAAAGTGTATCTAAAGTAACTACGAAAGAGGTATCAGGAAGTAGATCGCCTTTCCACCATGTCCACAACAAACTTGCCTGTTCGCACGGAATAAACTTTGATTGCATAAAAATATTCCTTTTTTTGTAATTGAAAACTGTGATATTGCATTCCTCAATTATAGAGCAAATACCTGACATCCTCTGTCATATTATGAAGTAAAGGGAACATCGTTGTATTTGGAGTCATCAGTATCATATAGAAAGGAACGCACATAATTGGTGTATTCGGCGAATAAAGTGAGGTTGGCCCCTCCCATCTTCGGGTCCACCCCGAAGATTTCGTGGATGCACCAATTATGGCGGACGTTTTCACAGCTAAGAGGGAATAAATATCTCAAAATGGTGGAGTATAGGCTGGAGAGTGTTATATGACAACACATAATAAGCACACTGACGGATTAGCAAGCGATGACGCAGCGATGAAGCAAGAGGTTATCAGTAAAATCGACGACAGCAATCGCTCTCTAACGATGATGCGGAGCGTCGTCTTCGGCCTGGAAGCGGAGATTCAGGAGATCAAGAGCCAGGGTAAAAACACTCATAAGCAGCTTGGCAACGTGAATGTGCGTCTCAATGGCCTGGATACTCAACTGGATAGGATCTCCACTCGCCTCAACAGCACAGATACCCGTCTCAACAGGCTTGACGGACACCTGAGTAGAATGGATACCCGCCTCTATAGTGTCGATACTCATCTTCACTCATTGGATGCTCTTGTAGAGCAGCAGGAGCGGGACAATAAAGGGATCAAGAACTATTTTTGCTCACTCGAACAACGATGCGATGGGTTGGAGAAAAAGCTAGATCTGATTCTGGAATTACTTACGAGTGGTGAAATAGCGAAACAACATGGAGAATAGTTTTATGGGGCTGGCGGACGTTTTTCTTCTACAAGTTGTGCTTCAAAGCCTTGACTATAGAAGGACAGCGTCCTCTCTTCATGGTCAGTGACACGATAGCGAAGGTATTCCCACGACAACACATATTTACTGCTGTAGGTGTCAATCCATATTTCGTGTTGTTGAAGATCGAATTGCTCCAGCACATCAAAAGAGTCTGGCTGAACAGGGCTTTCCAATTCTCCCATCTAGCAGGAGTGCAGAGGGCGGCAGCCCTTTGCCGGGGTGCGGGGTGTCCCCGCAAAAAACTTTTTTCTTCTCTTTCGCGCGCCGCCGCAGGCGGCGCGCGAAGGAGGGAAGGAAACTGGGGACGCCCCAGGCCCCGGCAGGGAGACCCCTGCACCCCTTTGAGCGGAGAACTGGAAAGCCCTGTCTGGCTGAAGAGAGAAGTAGTAGTTCAGCGCTTTATCACTGTATGCTATCGTGATACCTCTCCAGATATTTCTCCCGTTATCTTAAATCTTTCATGTCGATCATTGCAACTACTAATAAGATATAATGGAGCAAACCATTACATTATATTAGGAAGAACAAACATTGATCGATACAACTTTTCGCTATTGTCCGACCTGCGCAACGCCGCTGGTGGAGCGGGTGATCGATATGGCACCGCGTCAGGTCTGCCCGCAATGCCAGTTTGTCCACTATCTTGATCCAAAGGTGGTGGTTATTGTGGTGATCCATCATGATGGCAAATTGTTGCTGGGCAAACGCAATCATGATCCAGGAAAGGGCTTGTGGAGCTTCTTTGGCGGCTATGTGGATCGAGGTGAGCCGGTCGAAGAGGCCGCAGCACGCGAAGTGCGCGAAGAGACCGGTCTGACCGTTCAGATAGGGCCACTCATCGGCATCTATAGCTCGCGTGGCGACCCGAACGTACTGATTGTCTATCAGGCCGATCTGCTGACCGCACCAGAGGAGACAACGCTGTTGCCACCCTCAGAAGAGATCAGCGAGCTGGCCTTGTTTCCGCTCGCGGAACTGCCGACGCTCGCCTTCTCTATCGATGCGCGTATTTTGCGCGACTGGCGGGAACGCAACTGCCTCTAAACGCTTACCAGCTGCCCAGTGCGTTTGTTGTGGGCGTCTGCCAGCCTTCGGGATAGATGACGTATACCGCCCCGTTTGAGGCGCGTTGCCATAGCGACTCGAAGGTGGCGCGCGGATACGTGATCTGTACCTGTGCGTCGCTGGCCGCTGCTGGATCGTTCGCAATTACATCGCCATTGGCCGCGAAGCCGCGCACCACCAGCAGGTGTCCAGTAGAGCTTGGAATCGGTGAGCCGGGCAGTTGTCCACTGCCATAAGCGATGCTGATGACGAGGGGCACGCCCACTTTGACCCATTGCTCGATCTGGCTCAGAGAGTACATGCGCGTGACAAAAGCGTGCAGGCCGTAGCTCCCGGCATAGGCAGTGTTGAACGGCCAGTTTCCAGTTCCCTGATAGGTGAAGTCATACGTGCCTCGCGCCGCGTGAGGAACCGTTTGAGTGAGTACCGGCTGCTTGAGGACGTTGCTCCAATAGGCCATGACCATGCTCGTTGAGGTCGGGCTACACCAGACTTCACCACCACCGCCGTAGCCTTGCCCTTGATATTCAGGCAACATCTGCGACCGCTGCGGCACCGCCAGATTCTTCCCCCACACCGACTTATCGGGCGCAACCTTTTGCACATTTTGTGCATTATTATAAGAGGCAATCGCGGCAATACGGCGTATCGTCGGGCTGACCGAAGGCGTGGTCGTGAAAAGCGTCACCGCAACCTGATAGGCTGTGGCATTCTGCGCACCGGTTGTGTAGGTGTCGGTATTGATGCTGCCTCCCGCATCTGATTGCCCGTCGATGCTGTGGCGATGGACTGGATCGAATGTGCTGGCCCAGATTGGCAGCTTGTACCAGTGCGTCCAGGTGCCGCTCTGTTGCGTGCGCAGGTGGATTTCAAGCCAGGTGCCAGCGGGCGTGGCGGCTTTCCACGAAGCGATAATCGAGTTGATCGGATGGGCAGGCGTGACGATTGGCGATGTTGCCGTTCCGAAGTAGAAGCTGCCGCCATTGTAGTAGCTTAGCTCATTGTAGCTTCCCGCTGCCAGCGGATCGTGCCCCGCACATAGATCTGCACTGGCGTTATAACTGGCCTTGCCGCCGTCAATGTCGTTTGCTGAACAGGTTAGCGCCGTTTTGCTGGGCATCAACTGTAGATTGCTCGTGCTGGTGTTGAGTGTGACACCGTTCAACGTCCAGTGCGAGAAGGCCGCGACGCTGTCCTGTTGCCAGAAAGCGTTAAATTGGGCCGGGGTAGTGGCTGCATTGACCACAGAGAGTCCTCCAGGGAGCAGCATTATAAGTGCGACAAGAAATAGGCTGCTCCAAATAGCTATACGAGATCGTCTGTCAACAGGCTTGTGCTGTTGCTGCATAGAATTATCCTCCTCTTCTCGGCCTTTTACCAGCCCTTTTCGGGCAGACGAGAGGCCAAAAAACAATATGAGTGTTAAAATGAACGCTCCTCTACATAAGTTTGGGGCAGATAGTCGAATTTTGCAAGTAATAAAGTTATATATGCGTATATAATTTACAATAGATTATTCGTGTGCTTCGATCTGTAGGGGCACTTACTTGACAAATTAATGATCGTTCATTAATATAATGTGTATGGAGATCAACAAACGACCAACTCGTCTTGGACGACCACCAAAGCATGAGGACCGCAATACTCGCGAACGCATTCTCGATGCCGCGATTGAACTGTTTGCGCGGCAGGGGATTGCTGGCACCTCTTTACGTCAGATTGCTCAGGCTGTGGGCATTAAAGAGAGTGCCATCTACGCCCATTTCGAGGGCAAAGAGGCGCTGTGCCCGGCCATTTTTGCGCGATTTGGCCCTCCTGCCGCCGTTGTCGATGAGTTACTCGCGTCCGACTCATCTACTATTGCCCGAAGCCGTCCCGAGGTTGTGTTGCGCGACATGGCTCAACGCGTCATTGCGCGCTGGAATGAGCCGCAAGCGCGGTTGTTTCTGAGCCTGCTGCTGCGCGAGGGCATGGGAGGAAGCGAGGCTCTTATGCGCCCCGCGAAGCAACTTGTCCTTGATTTGCTTACCCCCATCGTGCGGCAATGGATGGAACAGGGGTTGATCAGGAAAGATTTTCCACCCGAACTGCTCATCTGGGAATTCCTGGCACCACTCACGCTCATCCGCATCTCCTACTGGCATGCTCAGGCAACCGAAGAAGAGGTTGAGCTTGGGTATCGCCTCGCCGAACGACATATCGACTACTTCCTACGTATAGCGCTTATCGACAAAACAAGTAATGTATAAGAAAAGAGCAAAGGGGCTGCTCTATTTGCCTACTTCATGTATAGGAAGGTTTTTGTGATGAAAAAAGCATTTCGTTTTGGAGTTGTAGCTGGTGGCCATACATCGCGTGCGGCCTGGGTTGCTCTCGCCCAGCGTGTAGAGGAACTGGGCTATTCAACACTGTTCTTCCCAGATGTATTGGGGACGCCTCTTTCGATCATTCCCGCTCTCACTGCGGCGGCGGCGGCTACCACAAAACTGCGTGTCGGCAGCTTCGTGTTTGTCAATGATTATCGCCATCCCGCCCTGCTTGCCCGTGATATAGCCTCGCTGGATTGCCTCTCCGATGGGCGCGTCGAACTGGGGTTGGGTGCGGGCAACTGGCCGCGCGACTTCCAGCAGCTTGGCATCCCTTTTGATAGCGCAGGCACCCGTGTTTCTCGCTTTATGGAGGGTTTCGCCATCATCAAAAAGTTCCTGACCAGCGAAACCGTCGATTTCTCGGGCAAGTACTATACGGTGACGGACCTGCATCCCTTGCCCCGACCTGTGCAGCAGCCGCATCCTCCGATTCTGATCGGCAGCGGCGGTCGTCGTATGCTCACCCTTGCCGCGCGCGAGGCCGATATCATTATGCCGGTCGCATTTCAGGGAGACAGTATAGAAGAGAAGATCGGCTGGATACGCGAGGCGGCGGGAGAGCGATTTGAGCATCTAGAGTTCTGTCAGAATGTCTTTGGTATTGAATTGACCGATGGCCCCGTTCCCGCCGAACCAATCAGGCAGGGAGGTATACCGGTAGAGGCGCGTCCAATGACGACAGAGCAGGCCGTTGCGTATCTCCAGGAGCAGCGCGAGCGGCTTGGCTTTTCCTATTTTCAAATTCAGCCACGGCAACTAGAAAACTTCGTCCCTGTGCTGGCCCAACTGAATGGTAAATAGCCTCTGATCGCGGCTCTTGATAAAACTTAATCAATACTCTTCCCCATGTCGTAGTCGAGCGATTTATCGCGGGGTGCTTGTTCCACCCGCGATAAATCGCTCGACTACGACTCTGTCAACCTTCATCGTTGGTGCATCCATGAAATCCTCCGGGATGGGACCGTGTACGGCAGGGGAGTGCTTCCTGCTCCATATGCCGATTGAAGCTTGACAGAGTACTATGACATGGAACATATATTGCACCTGCTATAGTGTATAATAAGGGCAATATTTTATCGAAGACGAAACATAAATGAGGAAAAATTATGGCATGGCTGCCCTTTCTCAAAGAGTATGCTGAGCTATTTCTGCTTGGAGCAATATTTGTTGCTGTCCTGGCAGTGTTGGCGCTCTACAGGCGTCGTCAGTTATCGCGCGATAGGCATAGCGAAGAAGATCTGTCTCAACGAAAACGCGGTATAGATGCCGAAGTCGTGTTTATGCGAGAAAATCAGCAAGAGGTGACAGGTTTAACCTTTAAACAGAATGGTCGCAAGATGGAGGCAAAGCGGAAGAAATATGCCTGACCCTCATGCTTGACGTTTTTCACATAAAGTGTGCCAGACCCAAGTTATAGCGAGAAACAGAAACAGTGCCATTCATCAAATGATATCGCTTCGCGAGGCTACCTGAAACAATCCTCTAGAAAAATATCCTGAGAAACATCATGGCTTATGTATGCTCGGTAATACGGAATCCGCAGGAGAAGGCCCAAAACGTCTGAAAGCCTCTTGACTTAGAGCGCTCGAAGTATTTTATACTGGCTTCAGTATCCTCAAGCGGATCGAGAAAGCGGCTGGAAACAGCCGAAAGACGGAAAGATAGCTAGCATACACCCCGATAAGATCAAGTGAAAGCGCATCAGGAACATGATAAGTGATATTTCCATAGCACAAACAGAAGCAACATTAACTATTAAGCAAATGGCTGGTCTGTGCGGCATGAGCGAATATACGCTGCGCTACTACGAGAAGGTCGGGCTCATCGAGCCGATTCCGCGTGACAGGAGCAGCGGTCATCGACGCTATCGTGCGGAGACAGTACGGATAGTGGAGAGACTTTCGTGTCTGCGTGCCAGTGGCTTTTCTCTCGATGACATGCGGCTGTACTTACAGCAGCGAAAACGTGGTGACGCAGCAGCAGCGGAGCAAAAAGCGTTGTTTTTGGCGCAAGCTGAACAAGTCGCGGAGCAAATCCGTAAGCTGCAAATCCGGCAACGGTATCTGAACGGCAAGGTGGCGTACTGGGATGCACAGATGAAAGGCGACCTGGAACAGGCTGCGCGGATTGCTGAAGAGAACCGGGAGATCGCCAAAGCGTTGAAATAACAAACAGCAAAGGAGACACCTATGTCACTCAACTCATACGTGACGCTCGGTCACTCTGGATTGCGGGTCAGCCCATTGTGTCTGGGCGGCATGAGCTTCGGAGAAGACCTGGGCTGGGGTTCTAGCGTAAAGGCGTCGGAAGCGATCATCTCGCGGTATCTCCAGGAGGGCGGCAACTTCATCGATACCGCCAACATTTACACCAGGGGCCACTCCGAGAAGATCATCGGCGACTTCTTCGCGCAGCATAAAGGCCGCAGAGACCGTGTCGTGATTGCAACCAAGTTCTTCTGCAACCTCTGGGCTTCCGACCCCAATGGGGGAGGAGCCAGCCGAAAAGCTATCATAGCTCAGTGCGAGGAGTCGCTTCGTCGACTCCAGACGGACTACATTGATCTCTACTACCTGCACAATTGGGATCGATTTACTCCGGTGGAAGAGACGATGAGCGCCCTGGAAGACCTTGTACGGACCGGGAAGGTTCGCTACGTAGGTTTCTCTGATGCTCCGGCATGGAAGGTTGCTCAGGCCCAGATGATCGCACAGTTCCGGGGGTGGGCACCTCTCATTGCGCTCCAGATCGAGTATTCGCTGCTGCAGCGCACGGTGGAAGGTGAGCTGATCCCCATGGCGCAGGAACTCGGTCTGGGTGTGTTGCCGTGGGGGCCGCTCAAGGGAGGCATACTCTCAGGAAAGTACACACGCGAAAACCATCAGACGACACCAAGACATCGGGGAACGTCCATCGAACTCACCGACAGGGACTACACCATCATCGACCAACTTCAGAAGATTGCATCGGAACTCAATACCGCTGTGCCCACTGTCGCCCTGGCCTGGGTGCAGAGCCAGCCAGGTGTCACCTCGACCATCATTGGGGCCAGGACTATGGAGCACCTTGAAGCCAACCTGAAGGCTCTGGACGTGCACCTGACCCCTGAGCAGATCGCCACGCTGAATGCCGCGTCCAGGCCAGTTCTGAATTTCCCTGCCGAGTTCAACGCCAATCGGTCACCCAATTACGCGCATGCAGGCGCAACCGTCAATGGAATCCCAAGCAAACCCTTTGACATCGTGCCGACGAACGACGCTCAGCGCTATTAACTCTGGCTGGCAACTCAAAGAAAGGATTCAACAATGAAGAAGCGCACACTTGGAACAAGTCACCTGGAAGTTTCGGCTCTTGGACTCGGCTGTATGGGCATGAGCCACGCCTACGGTCCGGCATCCGACAAGCAGGAGATGATCGCACTCATCCGGTCGGCAGCCGAACGGGGCATCACGTTGTTTGATACCGCTGAATCGTATGGCCCGTATGTGAACGAAGAACTGGTGGGCGAAGCACTTGCTCCCTATCGCGGACAAGTGGTGATCGCCACCAAATTCGGATGGCACTTTGGTCCTAACAGGGAGCGATTGAGCCTTTCGAGTAAACCAGAGCATATCAGGCACGTCGTCGAGGGGTCGCTCAAACGGCTCAGAGTCGAAACCATTGATCTGTACTTTCAGCACCGTGTGGACCCGGAGGTGCCCATTGAAGACGTAGCCGGAACGGTGAAGGAGCTGATCAAGGCTGGGAAGGTGAAGCACTTTGGCCTTTCGGAAGCTTCTGCCCAAACGATTCGACGAGCACACGCCGTTCAACCGCTCACGGCAGTCCAGAGCGAATACTCCCTGTGGACGAGAGATCCCGAAGCGGAGGTGCTGCCGACATGCGAGGAACGGGGCATCGGTTTTGTGGCGTTTAGCCCGCTTGGCAGCGGCTTCCTCACAGGAAAGATTGCCACCACGACGACCTTCGATCCCTCCGACATCAGAAACACGTACCCGCGCTTTACCCCAGAGGCACGAGCGGCCAATCAGGCCCTGGTTGATCTCCTGGGCAGAATAGCCTCGCAGAAGCAGACGACGCCTGCACAAATCGCACTTGCCTGGCTGCTGGCCCAGAAACCCTGGATTATTCCCATCCCAGGCACCCGCAAGCTCTCCCGCCTGGAGGAGAACATGGGAGCAGCCGACGTTGAGTTGACCGCCGACGACATCGGCGAGATCGAACGGGCCGCATCAAAGATCACAGTGCAAGGGGCTCGGCTTCCCGAGCGCATGCTCAACATGACGGGCCGTTGAGTGACAACAGGTGTGTTTCAATAGCCCTGCGCAAGCCTCTGCCCTGAGTTGGAGGGGAGACGCCTCGCCAGGCGTCTCCCCTCCAGCGGCATCGGTTCCTCTGAAACCAAAAATTATGCGAGAAAAATAGTCCCATGGCGTCGTTTGCCAACAAACAAAATGCCAAATACAACATGGAAAAATATCTTGAGAAACGTCAATGCTATTTGGTATATCTCATCAATTATATCTCTTGACACATGAGCAGCTCTCTCATACAGTGACACTCCGCAGGGAATACATCCCCGCAGCTTCTTCCTCACCTCTGTACGCGCCTCTTCGAGTTCGCGTCTCGTAGAGACTACTCGTTGAAGAGACGTAGTTGGGTAGGCAAAGATAACGGGCGCTCATCCATCCAGAGCGATCCCGCCTGAGCGGTGCCATGCTCGTAACGGTCTCCATGCCTTGTCGCAAGGATAGATGGTCCTTTGCAACGTTGGGCGTCCTGGGAGACGGCCACACCTATCGCTTTCACGACCCTGCCGGAACGTACCCGACGAGCTTGAGGCTTTTCCTGTTTGACTGGTTGGCGATATCTGGCGAAGAGCCGCTGTCCGATGACGATGGAAGCGTTACGATCCGCATGACCCCGCATCTGGCAGGCTGGACAACGGACCAGAGATGCACCCGGCGTATAGCCTTGCTGCGGGTGCCATCCCTGTTTATACGCTAGCAGATACTTCGTCAAGTGTTTTCTTGACGAAGTATCTGCTAGCGTATTAGAATAGAGGAAAGAAAGAGGTATCATCATGTCTTCCCACTTTGACGACTGGATAAATGGCCGTGATGCTGCTTCCATTCTCAGCCAAAATAGTGGCCATCGCGTGTCTGCTGATTATGTCCGCTTGCTCTCCCACAGTGGGAAAATCCGCTCCATTGCTATTGATGGACGAACGAAACTCTATTGTCGGGAGGATATTGAACGCTACACCGTTCGTTCTCACTCCAAAGACAAGTGACTCAAGCCGGAAAAAACCGCCTGACTGCCGGGGTTCAAACCCCGCAGTTTGTGGCGGGCTAAAGCCCATTTGTATCAGTAGACAAGCTTCGCGCATCACTTTCTTTACACTGATAAGTATACGCTCATGAGGAATATCTGGTGTGACGCGCGCTTGAAGGAGACTGGGAATGCCGTTACAACGTGAAACGGTGGCACGTGCCGCTCTGCGTTTAGTGGATGAGGTTGGATTGGATGGTTTGACCATACGTCGCCTTGCTGCGTACTTAAATATTCAAAACCCGTCGTTGTACTGGCACTTTAAGAACAAGCAGGAACTACTTAACTGCATGGCCGAACTGATACTGGCCGATTTCTTTGCTGAACTTCACGAGCCAGAGCCTGATCAGGATTGGGCTGATTGGCTGACCATATATGCTCGCCGGTTACGCGATATGATGCTTGCACACCGCGATGGGGCACGAATCGTGGCAGAAGCCGATCCGTCGCGGAGCGCGTTCTTCGAGGGCTTTGAATGGGTACTGAATGTGCTGCGGCATGCAGGCTTTGATGGGAACGAGGCCGCTATAGGAGTTATAACGCTTCAGAACTATGTTCTGGGCAATGTCTTTGAAATACAGGCCCATCCCTTTTCGCTCGCATCTGACGAGGACGAGCAACATCGGTCTGCATTGAGACTTTCTTTTGATGAAGAACACTTTCCCAACGTTGCTGCTTTTCTTCGCACCCCTGCACTTTACTCATCGGCCTGGGCTTCCACACAGTTTGAAACAGGATTGTCTCTGTTTCTGGACGGCTTGCGTACACATTTTGCTCAAAAACACTCAAACGGCACCAGTTAGATAGAAGAGGCAAATATCCCGGTCGGTACGAGAGCGGGATTGGCCGCGTACCAACTGGGATCTGTGTTTCAATGATGTTGTCAGGCAAAAAATTCGTGAGCGAAGATACGCAGTGGCTCCAGTGCGAGTACGTTGGCGAAGTTAATGATAAGTTCCTGGATGCCTGCCTCTTCCAGAGCCTTCAGGCGTTTGCGGATGGTCGCGGGGCTGCCGATCAATGCTTCATTCACCCGCTCACCCAGGCGGTCGAGTATGGCCGGGGGCATTTGAGCCAGCGCCTGTTCATCTGTCTCGGCAATCGCGCACATTGCTATAGCGGTGCGGCGGATGCTTGCGTAGTCGCGCCCTACAGTGGCACAGTGACCCTGTAACACTTCAAACTTGTGCTTGATCTCATCAATTGAGCCATCGACATTGCAGGCATCGCCATATTGCGCGACCAGCTTGAGGGTGACTTTTTCGCCACTCCCACCGATTAAGAGAGGGATGTGCGGCGTTTGGACGCCTTTAGGCTGGTTGATGGCTCCTTTAATCTGGTAGTATTTTCCTTCAAAGGTGGCCTCTTCTTGCGTCCACATCGCGTGGATAATCTGAACCGCTTCACGGAGCATGCGCAGGCGTTCAGGAGCGGCCGGATAGTCGTAGCCATAGGCGCGGTATTCGTGCTCGTACCAGCCAGCGCCGATGCCGAAATTGAGGCGACCATGCGAGAGGACATCGACGGTACTTGCCATTTTTGCCAGCAATGCCGGGTTGCGATATCCATTGCAAGTAACCTTCTGACCAATACGAATCCTTTTTGTGTCTCGGGCCAGAGCTGCCGTCGTGGTCCAACACTCAAATGTCACCTCCTGAGACGGTTGGGGAGCCGTGTGAAAATGATCGACTAACCAGGCGGATGTAAAGCCCAGTTCGTCGGCTGTTTGCGCAACTCGCGTCATCGCTTCGTAGGCTTCAACGGGATCTTTAATGCTAGCCAGATCCATAATCCAACCCTGGGGGAGAGAGACGCCAAACAGTAAAGACATAAAGCAGATACCTTTCATTCGTCTGTGCAGCAAGAGAGTTAACTTGACAAACCTAGCTAAGCTAGTTATCTTTTGCTCCCTCCAAGAATAATCTAGCTTAGCTAGGTTTGTCAAGTGGGTCAAAATTGGATCAAGAGCGAAACACCATATTGAAGATTATGAAAATTTCCTTTCAAAAGCGGAACCTATTTCGTAGTGGAGCGATTTATCGCGTTGGTGGAGGTGCCTGGGATGCTGCCCCACGCGATAAATCGCTCCACTACGAAATACATTACCGGGTTTGGTTGTAAAAACTCATCATCTTTCGCGGTTGTTCTCTTTAGGTGATCGAGCTGACTAAAATCTCCCATCTTCATATAGTCTTCTAGGGCGAATGATTGATGCAGGTTGGATGGGGGCGCAGGTTTCGTGGATGGCCTCGCAGCAGAGGGCAAGGCTGCATAAGAAATCGTCGTGCATGTTGTTGCTGGCATCGCAGTACATGTTCATCAGGCCTTCGCCGGGAATGCTATAACGGGCGTGGGTGAGTTGCTGCCAGCATTCCTCATAAATAGAAGAAGGGACCAGATCGGGGGCGTAGATCTTGAGGCGACCAGAGTTCACCATACCTAAAAATTGGAAGGTTAGCGCTGATTTGCTCGGTCGTGTAAAGCGAAAGCCGGTGACGCGTTCCTCGCCAAACTTTTCTCGCAGCAGAGAGGCCAGCCCATCGCCCAGACCTGTACGATCAACAACCAACTGGCGAATATTCCAGCGCTGCATCATCTCGCAGGTTGCAGCATACTGGTCGAGATATTTCATGCCCGTAAACCAGCACTGATGCACAACCTCGATGCCCGGCAGATCAAGTTCGTTATAGCACACACGCCCAATCGTGATAACTGTCGAGTCCCGCTTGCTCGCCGTTGCGGACTGCTCTATGCTTGAGGCACGCTCTTCCTCGCCACCGATATCCATTCCCGCAATATAATAATCGTCGGAAGGCTCATTCAGCCACGTATGCGAGCCTCGCAGAAGATAGCGTTGCAGATCGTTGAGCAGATAGCCAGCGCCGCTGATGGGCAGCAGGCGATATTGCGTACGAATCGAGAGGTGATCCTCACCCAACCGCTCGATCTCTCCCTGCACGAAGCGGCGATAATGCGGGTTGATTGCTGCCAGCGTCGTCCAATCAAAGGCAAAGTGGCGACGAATCCCGTCCTGCCGCTCCAAATTCTGATTGTGGCTGCTCATCTGTGCTAATAACGTCGTGTCGCACCAGGCAGTTCCGTAGAGAATCGTGGTCGCGTTGACCACTGCATCAATTTTCCTGTCTGCACACCCTGCAATAATTCTACTTCTAGTTTATATTCTTCTATAACTTGAGTATCTTGCTGTGAAAACCGCGTGGATAGTCCCTCCTCCTCATAGATATTTCTGCTTAATCCTAACCTCCTTGCCCGATAAATCATGTTCTTATAGTTCCTGTGGGGCATAGCTTGCAGCAGATCTTTGCGCGATGCCACTGGATAATACTTGCGTAAAATGTCGTCTTCTTCCTTTGTCCAGTGCGGTTTTTCTCTTGTCTCATGCCGCATTGCCTTTATTTGGTCTACTGTTAATTGTTTCTCCTGCATAAGCTGCCACTCGTTCCAGGAAACTTCCGTAGGGATATCTGGTTCGTATAACAATCGGGCAATCCCCTTTGTTGAAGCTCTATGCCTCATCGCAAAAATGGTTCTCCCTGGAATGAGTTGTAATAACTCTTCCTTTGGAGTTGTTGGATAATGCTTTTCTAAAAGCTCATCTTCTTCTTTGCTCCAACGCAGTGACGGGTTGCCATGTCGGTAACAAAGTGCTCCATCAATACCCCAATCTGGATCTTTCCAATGAATAGTCATAGTATAAAAGCGTGGGGAAAGCAGTTCGATAATAACCATCTTGACAAATGCATCTATCATCAGAGGTATCTCTTCGGGAAGAATAACTTCATCCCAACAATCGCCTGCTGCCCGCATCATCTGTTTATAGGAAAGTCGTTTCTCAGATTCAGGTTTATTGCCAGTAAGTTCTCGTAATCGCTCTCGGAGTCGAATGACATCCTCTTTGAGCTTTATATATCTGGCGTTGGCCTTCGCTTGCAAATCTGAGTCTGTTAGTCCTCCTACCTCAGCCTGCGCTTCAATTTTTGCCATTTGTGCTTCAGCCGCTTTGATATCCCGTTCAATATCTTGCCGAAGCTTTAGCTGTGCTTCCTGTTCTGCTTTTTCCATATCGAGGAAGTTATCAAAGCCCTCTGCTTGCTGTAATCGTTCAATGAATCGCTCAAGGAAAAATCCGTCGATATCAGGCGCAGGTATCATATATTTCGACCCAGGACGCACACCGGATTTTCGGGGGTATAGACCATAGAATACAACTGCTGTCCCTTTGGTCTTTTCACCAAGTAGCGGAACATCGGCTGCAAAAATGGTGAACTGCTCATCTGCTGCCTCGATGTGGTTTTTTAGAAGTGCTGGTTTATCTGCCTTATGCTTTTTGACGTACCGTTGTTTCTTTTCGAGAAATGCGGTATTTGGCGTGGCATCTAAGTTTGTGGCAGAGAGCCGATTAAACGCGTACAGGAAGACGCCGTAATCAACAATTGCATCGTGATTGTTTGTTGAGACAACCACATTGTTATAAATCCAGTAGCCGACATAGGCGGGATTTGACAGCAATCCGCCTAAACCCCTGGTCGAAGCAATTGTATACCCGATAATGGTCTCTCCATCTTCAGCATATACTTTCGTATTCGCATAACAGGTATACAGTTCGGCATCAATGTTTGAGTCGAACGCTTTAAAAAGTATCGGACGACGCTCTATTTCACGCATAAGGTCATTCATACGTCCGTTTAATTCTCGAAACCTCTGAAAGAGCCAACGGACTACCTCAGCGTGCGGTTCGTAGATGGTATACTTCCGGTAATCTGGATTTCTTTTTCCATCGACTTTTTCTCGGCGGTCAATGGTGTAACCAATCGCAATACTGCCGCCAGTCCAGAACCCTCGTTCTCCCAGTTCTTTTTGTGCCGCAAGCATACGCCCATAGACGTGATTCTCAAGGTAGCTCCAGGCTTCTTCACATTTTCGGCGGAATTTATCCACATGCCAGGGGATAGAAAAGTCGTAGATAAATTCAATGCCAGTTCGCCAGGGATTAGGGGTAACTACCTTCACTCCGTAGGTGTAGCAAATCTCCATGAACTTGCTATATTCTGCTCCCCATCGGTCACGGAACAATCTATCTACTTGTGCTGCGATGACTGTTTTAATAGTCCCATCAGCAATACGGCGAAGCATTTTTACAAACGCTGGACGGTCTTCCATTTTGAGCTGACCTGATAACCCTAAGTCATCAGCATCCATGATAATCATTTCTTCAGTCCAGCCACAGAGTATGGCAAAGCTCTTATCCTGTTGCATCTCTGCTGAAACATTTTTCTTCTGTTCTGGGGTACTCACACGAGGGTACACCTGACAAGAGAGGTCTGTCAAAAGTTCCTGTTTCCACGAGTGGTAGTGTCGTTCCGGTTCCGGTGGTGTTGGAAGAATTTTTCGAGCCATTTCTTCTTTCTCTTTCCTCTAAACGTTTGAGTATGCGGCAAAACAGACGACATGCTATTTCATAATCTTCTGGTGGCAACATAATGCATTTGTCCCTTTCGCTACCAGGAGAAAGCAATAAGAACAAAAGCATTCCAACAAAAAACTTGAAAGATCCTGTCAAAAGCGCGAGGCATCCCTAGAGGAGAAGAAATTGGTGTAGCTAGCATATGTGTGACTATGCCCTTTCTGCTGGACACAGCACACCAAAAATAGCTCGATAAACCCATCTTTATACCATTTTCAGGTACACCTAAAAATGGTATACTGTGGATAGGGGCTAGTGATCGGTGTGACGGTCCTAGCGTTAGGGAGAAACGAAGGGGTGCAACCCTCTTTCTCCCGTTATTATTTTCTTTCCTCTAAGTATACCAGCAAACTCATTGATTTAACAATCCAAAACAAACGTTCACACTGCACGACAAACATGCTTTACGAGGTTTCCTGTTTATTCGTGCGCTTGATCGAACACAGATACAATGGTCAAATCGTCAGGCAGCAGATCATAAAACTATAATTCATCTTTCATCAAGCAATGTTGTGATTTCCTGGACACAATGCTTGAAGTTGTTGAGAAACTGCATATCAGCGATGGTTGCCCCCTTCATTGCTGATCCTTTCTCCTATTTTTCATATACACTGACGGTAATAGTGTTCAGGTTGGTTGGGATCGTTGTTCTGCCGTTTCCGATCTGGATACCTACCGTGTGAACTCCCCGTAGTTGCAACAGTAGTTGTGTTGCCTGGTCGCGGTTTTTTCCTGCTGCTTGTTGCTGGATATTTTTGATTTCTTGATCGGTGAAGTGATACAAACAATCTCCAGTGAGTGTGAGCGATATGTGGAGTTGCTTGTTGTTTGCAGCGATTTTATCAATGGTTTCTTGCAACTCTCCAACAAGCTGATACCCACTTCCTAATTGGTCATTGATAGCTTTTGTAAGCAGTGCTTGTTCCTGAGTAGTCAGATCGGCACGATTATACGCAAATACGGTACAGGCGCTAGCAAGACTAACGGTAATCTGTGCTGCTTCAACTCCAGGCTTTGGGTTACTGGTTGTCTTGTTCTGACATTGCGGTGATAACATTGCTTCTTGCAGGGCCAGTTTTTTCTTTGCTTCAGTGGTGATCTGCGTGGTTATCAATGAGGTTATATCTGCAACTGCTGTTTTGATATCTTCCTCACTAGCAGTTTTATACTCTCTCGCGTCCTGGCCGCCAGTAAATTGACTGTTGCGAACAAACACATTTTCCCGACAACACTGACCATTGATAGCTCCTGTAGGAATATTGCCGGTTGATCCAACAGTAACAGTGTGTGCTGAAACCGTTATCTGTCCATTTGTGGCAAGGTTGCCAGCCGGAATATATGCGGCTTGATCGGTGACAACATGGATATTATTGGCACTAAGCAATAATGTTCCTGCCGGAACAAGTTGCGGTGATTGCAGGGCATTATAAAATGTCACGAAACCGGCTGCTTTTGTCGCGTTTTGATGGGCAGTACCAGTTGTATTGATCTGTTCCGATAGCGACAGCGATTTCGTCAGTATCTCCCTGGCTGGCAATGTGATCTCACCAGACGTTGTTATTGTTCGTCGATCTGGGCTAATAAAAAGTGTCGCGGACTCATGCAGCAGTGGAAGAATAACAATGGCAAATGACAAGGTGAGAAGCAACGTAATTATTCCGATAGGGAGAAGCCACTTCACAGGAATAATACGCTTCTTTTCCAGATCAACTACTGGTTGTTCTTCTGGTTCTGGCTGTTGTGGTGGTTTCTTTCCTACAAGCGAGACCGTCTGTGTTGCCAGGACTATATCTACCTCTTCTGGTGACGGTGCATTGCTATCAATATCTGCCAAAATTCGGTCAATCTGATCTTTGAGGTTATCAGTACTCATAACTCCTCTCCCCTTTGGTGCGAAAAAAGAGCAGGGTTGCCCCCGCCCTTTCTTATTTGCTGGACTGCCGGAATGTTGTGCCATCGTTATAGAGGATGTACAGCGTATTGTTGGCAACGATTAGCATATCTACTTTGCCATCACCATTTTCATCAGCAAACGTGATCGAAGTAATAGCGATGAGATCACAGTTTGGTCCGACAAAGTGAGCGATGTAGTAGAGATGTGGTACTTGCTTTCCTGGCCCACTCTCACCCAGCTCCACGACATACAAACTACATTTGAGATTGACGCCAATGTAGTCTGAATAGGGATGCGCGGGATCACCATGTCCAGCTATTGTCCTGGCATGTGTGGTTCGCGGATAGCCGTAGGTCTGGGTATCATGCCAGTTTTGCAGCGCTGGCGAAATGATTTCAACAATCGCTAGCGCAAACACGACCGCCAACAATACCGTTCCTAAAGCCAGCAGTACAAACGCTCCGATATTGAGTCTAAATCGTTGTTTCGGCGCAGTTGTTACCGGATAGCGTCTGACACTTGAGGGCGTTCGAGGTTCATCAGGTATATCATCATACGCTGGTGAAGCTGGCTTTTTTGGTTGTCGGGTTTGGTATGGCTGATCCTCTGGGTGAATACCTGCGTAATGCCCTCCCCGATGTGGTGAAGCTGGCGGTTGGTTTTCAAACGCTGGAGTGCGACTGGCACGAGGAGGAACATGCACCGCTATTTGCTCTTTAAGTGGTGGCATACATCCCCCTTTACTGAGCTAAGTTGCAGATCCCCTCGATCTACCGCCTCAAGATAGGCGAGTGCTTTTAGTCTTCCTTTCTGACACTGGCAGTTTTGATTGCTACAAAATGGCCGCGCTAAAGTGTGATAGTAAAAGACTGGAAATGTAGGAGCATCAGATGATGCATTCTGCGTTTGCGTATGCAAGATAGACTCCTCTCTCCCGTAATAAGGGGTGGCTCCTGAGCTAATCCCCCACGCTCAAGAGCCAATGTGCCAGAAAATGTGACGGTTTGTGTCCTTCACCACCTCCTTTCTCAATGGAGACTACAGACAACTACAGAATACCCAGTCAAACACAGTCTTGTCAAGCGAAAATGAAGCTAAATTTATTATATACAAGAGTAACCTATTAAAATTGGGTAAAACTAGCCAATTCCAACGAAACACAGAAGAAGAAAGTCATTGACGCTTGAAGTAAACTAGACCTATAATAAGTCAAAACTGATCGGGGTGCGCTCTTGGCTGACTCAGACTTCCTCACACCAAAGCAGATCGCAGAGGATCTGCAAGTCCACATAGAAACAGTGTATACATGGATCAGAGAGAAAAAACTGATCGCTGTTCGTTTATCTGCGCGAGATTATAGAATAAGCAAAGAAGACTATGAGGATTTTTTAAGTAAGAGAAAAACGGACAGAAAAGAGTAGGTCTTATTTCGGGAGGGAAATATGGTCCCTCCCTTTTTTATTGGTTCATGTTATAGGTAAACTGCCGTTCCTGATCCAAGATCCAATAGTAATATGCAAAGTTTGAAATCCCTCTCTCGCGTGCGTCTTCTTTACTGAGGTGTGGTCTTTCATTTCAAAGGGAGATACGCTATGGATACTCAAACTCTTGCAGTCATTACCTGGAGTACATTTGCTCTTAATATCATCGCAATACTTTGTGCTGTTATTGGTACGCTCTATACCCGTTCAACATACAAAGTACAGGTAAGAGGCGTTTACCTTCAGGAGCTACAACTACAACAACCCGAAAGTATAGATGCAACAGGAAAACGAGGGAATACCTTGCTAAAAGGTGCGGGGAAATTAATACTGCTATTATTCATTTTAAGCACACTCGTTTCCACGTTGTTGACACAAACTACCTCCTCTTTAAAATCTGTGCAAGATGTGATTCCCCTTTTTGCCTGGATTATAGCTGATCTTCTCATTATATTTTTCATCGTTATTACAATTGGCTGGAGTATTGCATATAAAAAGGGCTACAAACGAGGCTATAACGATGCTTCCTCTGCAAATGAAACAGAGAGATGGTGAATGAGGTAAAAAGGGGGCTTCTACCAACACGGAGACACCATATATGGTGCAGTGTAGTAAACAGAAGCCCTGTCGAACGTAGAGTAAACACTAAACAGAAAACCAGTGCTGCAAGTATACCAGTGAGACAGTTGGCAGCCATACGTAAACAAGGTCTTTTACTCTTACATTTAAAGCTCTGGCTATTTTCCAAAACATAACCCGGTAGCACTCAAATAAAAACAAATAAATTAATTGATTTGATAGCGAGATTATGTTATACTTTTTAGTTGTATTCACCATTTTTAGTCAACAAGTGCAAGTAGAAATTTTGAATAAGAAAGGTTAAGGGCATGAGTCAGCATACAAATTTACCACCTGATGACTTGTCTTTTGGGGAACCAGATGAGGTAACAGCTTCCCAATCAGAAACCTATCTTGCAAGCCCTTATCCAGTTTGGCTCCTCACACCTTTCGGGCGTATTATCGCTGCTAATCTCCTCGCTCAATGGTTCTGGGAAGTACGAGAACTAAGCGATCTTTTTGGTTTTACCGCTTTTGACATCTTCAGTAAAAATCGCAGCCGTATTCCCAAAGAAAAGAATAATGAATTTTTCCGAAAAAAGATACCTGTTTTCAAGCGGTTGAGTCCAGACAACAAAAGACTATCCACGCTTTTTCTTGAATATGTTGAGAACGATCCGATTTTAAGAAAAATCTACGATGAGGCGAAATACATTCCTGACGAAACATGGGAGTCTAAACGTGTGTGGAAATATCCCCTTCTTATTAAGCCTCCAGTAGGAACAAAGAGCGATGAACTATTAAAGCTTCAAGTGACTGTGTATCGTCTCACACCCAACAACGAATTTCTTGGTGTCTATAAACCTGATCCGAGCAGTCTCATAACACGATCTCTTATGGCACAAAAGTACCAACAAGCTATGACTATTGCAGATATGATAGAATATGTCCAATATGAACGAAGGGAAGATAGAGGAGGTGAGGGAATAGTGCAAAAAGAAGGTGGAATACAACTTACTGAACCAGAGGCAACCCGAAAGGTGTATGCCGCGTTGGAGAACCGTACTTATTCTTGGCGAACCTTGCCTAGTATTTCAAGAGAGTCAGAGATTGCTCCCGAAGAGGTTAGCACAATTATAGATAATTTAGGAGAGAGAGGCTTAATCGTGGAAGCTAATCGGAGAAATCGAGAGACGAAAGAAATGGTCACTGTCTATAAAACGAAAGAACGCTATGAAAAGGAAGAACCTAAACTGAATCGTTTCCTATCGGCGTTGGCTAATGTAATTAAGTGATAGGGGGAGAACGCATGCATGACATGCCTACGCTTCATGATGCAATTATTACGATTATTGCATTCGCTGGGGGATGGATAGGAGTTGTTTTTGAGCTTATGGAGCTTTCGCATACTCCCAGCACAAAACGACCTAAAACGTTCAAAGACCCTTATTACAAACTCCGATTTTTTGGACTCCCGTTTATTGCAGCTACTTTAGGGTTGTTGTATCAGCTCAGTAATTTTAATCTTACGCCGGTCGTTGCGTTTAACATTGGTGTGTCTGCTCCCCTTATCATCAAATCTTTTATAAGAAGTGGAGTTAATCTAGATCTAGACCCCAAAACTGAGTAGTATTACTAGTTACCTGCATGATAGAATGTTCTATGGAAAGAGGGGAAGGTCAAGCTGATCCGCTTGGTATCGCAATGCATTCAGCAATTTTTCAAAGCCTCGTTCCTCAAAAAGATTTACTGCCTGATACCGTTGTAATCGATCTGGAAGATCACATGCCTCTAGCTTGACAGGGATCATGTAAATATCACCTTCTAGTTGCTTATCAGCTTCATCTAAAGCAAACACAATTTCTTTTTGAACATATCCTCTTTTGTTCGTCGAACCTTGTGAGAGGCATACGACAACAACATGTGTTCTATGGATTGCTTTCCGTATCTCTCGGTTCCAATCTTGCCCTGGTATCAAACTTTCTTCATCGAGCCAAGCATCAACGCCTTTAGCTTTCAAGCGACGATAAAGCTCTCTTACATGGGATTTATCTCCCGATGCGTGACACAAGAACACACGCAATCTTTGAGGAGATGGTACTGTTATTCCCCTTGCAAGTAATACCTTTGGTAAATCGACATCCTTTATTGCCCAGTGGGTTCTACCGTACTCCCAGCCATGCATGTCGAGCTTACTGCCCATTGTTTCAAACTCAGATTGGGTGAGGAACTTATCCAAATGAATAATTTTATAATCTACATAAAGCCATTGTTGCCCTTTTCGTATTTTCCGTTCTATTTTACGAATGTAACCAAACTTTGGATCTTTACCCCAGTGCGTTTCATACGCAAATAAACAAGGGAATTGCATAACCTCCTGTATCTGGACTTCTGAAAGCGCACCATACCGTTTTACAATTTCTGGATCTGTATACTCACTAACGCAACGATCAAGCGTATTGATATAAGGATCGCCATTCCAATCATTAGAGGTATTTGCTACAAATAGGTTGAACATAAATTTCCAACGCCTTTCAGATTTATGCTTCTATTGACTGAATGTATCAATTTCAATATTTTATTCTTGCAGCCTTTATTTGTAAATAACTCATCGGGAGTTGATGAACAAAATTGACGGAAGCTGCTTTCACGGAAGAGAAACAGGTGCTTTCTGAGATTGTAGGCTTTGTTTTTCTGAAAGCTGACACATTTCATCCTCCAGAGGGAGAGCGAGATAAGCTGCATATGACCAAACACTAAATCCTCCCAGTTCTTGAGGGAGTGAGATTTCGCCGATTCCTCATCATGATCTGAGATTCACCACGCCATCGGAGGAATAAACGAGCGAGAAGAAAGGTAGATTTAGTAGCAGCGGCGTAGATACCTCCACTATCACCCATCCTTATATTATTTCACCCGCCTCTATGAAGGTAAGTTTAACTTTTGCTGAAGTTCGGGGAGCGCCTCTTTGATTTTCCTATAATCAGCGAAAGTTCTGGCCCAACTTAACTTTTCGATCTCATCCGCAAGTTCTTTGTAGTGATTAGCTTTCGGCTCCTCTTTAACAAGCCAGAACTGATAATGGAGACGCAGAAGCATATGCACGTACTGATTAGCTTCATAGGTGAACGTGTTTAGTCTATGTTCGTCAAGTGCATTAAGCCAGCGAATCGTTGTGTCTCGAACATCTTCCTCCTGCTCATTAAGCCCTTCGATTGTAACTGAGGCATCTGACCTAATAGTAGAAAGTAGTTTGTTCGATGCGTCATGGACTTTCTTGAGATGACTTAGCCACTCAGCCCAACTCTTACCACCATCTAGGACAAATATTACCTTTGTAGCGGCCAGAATTTCGCTAGATATAAGTTCTAGTTCTTGATAATAATTAGATTTCTCACCGAACGCCCTTTTGACTTTATTAAGGTTGCTTTCAATAGAATCACGGTTACTTTCCAACTCTATTTTTACTCGATTAAGTTGAGGATTTACAGCCTTTTCCTCATATAAGTTTAAACTGCTCATAATATTCGTAAGTACTGTGACAATCCATGAGACAACAGCAGACTGTTCCTGATTATCATTCGTAGAGCGTTCAAGTTCTGTTGGTAGGAGCGGTTCACGGTTTGCGAAATATTCTTTGAAGCGGGCTTTTACTTCCTCTGGCTCTGCTGGTTTTGATCTTGTACCTTCACGAATGTAGGGCTTACTCATGACATAGTAAATTGGTTCGCCTTCAAGTAAATCAAGTCGAATGAGGATTAAGCCAGTAGTAGTGTCGGTAAAGTAATAAGATTTCCAATTGATCCTCGGCTTGATTCTGCCCACAGCCCTTTCAAATAATTTCTCTTGCCATACCTGGTGTGAACCGCTAATCCCCTTTACCGTACCATCATCACTGATGCCTATATAGACTTTGCCACCAATAGAAGCAAGGGCTGCAAGTTCATGGGAGAGATCATCTTTCCAAGCATCTGCGACCTTTGTATTCAGTTGCGTATGGTCATAGTCTTTAAACTCTATATGCCAAGACTCTCCCTCAGCCAAGTCTTGCTGAAGTTGAGCGACAAGTTCTTTCTTAGTATAATTATTCCTCATTACACATTCTCACTTATTGGGATATTTATAATTAAAGGCCATTTTGCTCGACTTTTGCTTTTTTGTCAAGAAAGCCGCTTACAATGCCTGGAAGTTCTACTTTTCAAATGCTTTGTATATGATATCTCCCAATATACGCATTAGGGAAACAAATAACGTTACCTCATCTTTTTTCAGAGGAAATTTTCTCCCCAACTGGTTCGCGTATCCTGGTAGCTTGCCGACGAAATCAGCATCTATGACTCCGGCATTGTGTTCATAGATATGACGTACCTGGAACATTTTAAACAGGAAGTCACGATCACCTGTACCCACAAGTACAGCAATATCCTTTCCGATGACCGTGTTCAACGCCTTTTCTAGCTCCAAAAAGTTTTGAAACAAATTTTTTGGTCTCTGGGGCAATGTCGAATGTTTTGCTCGCAATGCTTTTCCAAGCGAGTCAAATGCAGAAACAGTACCGACGAGCGCATCCTTTATCAAATCTGCTCGTATATGTTCATCAATCTTGTCGTCATCGGAGAGTATCAATTTTCCATTCGACGCATCCAGTGATTTCTCGTAGATGACCCGCGCATTCAGTTTCCCGCAGTCTGGACAATTTGAAAACACCCCGTAAATCGAGAAGACCAATCCGCATGAGTCGCAAGTAACATTGGTCTCCAGCATTTTTTCTTGATACTGTTGTATCGAAAATACGGGAGCATGGACGCTTACCTTTATTTGCAGAAAGCTGCTTGAGGACGTTTCTAATCCTTTGAGGCTATTTGTGAAGTCACGAAGCACTGGCTCTAAAAATTGCTTATTTATGAGACTGAGGGCATAGTCCTTCTGATCCTGCGTAAGAAACGCTTGGCCTTCGTCAGTATAACCGCAGTAAGGGCAGATACATTGCTTTGTTTTCAGGCCCGTTCCTGGTTTGATCTTAAAATACAATTCGCAAGACGGACACTCTCTGCCGACTAAGCCGTTTTCATCTGGTGTCAACTTTATAGAAACTGTGTGTTCATTCATGCATGAAAGTATACCGTAAACTTAGCAGAATGAAAAGAGATTTGCTAGTTGTGTTACTCCATTAACTGTATGATTGAACTATTTTCCCTATAACATCTCACATAGCAAGAGACACAAAACAGCAAATATGTCCCATTCAATAATCTAAAATCCCAAATTCTTTGGAAAGAATGGCAGTCGTTTTTGATGACTGGGAGTATAGAATAACGATAATTGCAGCGAAGACAGACCAACACTTAGGAGGAGTATCTGCAAAATGGTGACATGAAGATGGTAAATGCTATTTAAATAAGCATCACTAATGGCCGTCCAGATCGCACAGTACAGAAGAGTTATGCTGACAGCAATCATATTATTTTTTCCAGTTACACCCATGCCAAAAAGCAGGGAGGAGAAAATAAAGCTCATTGTAACCACAACAAAATTTCCTATCAATTGATAAATGATGAGCGGTAAAGCGAGTATTTCCAGGACGGCAAATAAGAACAGCAAGATCAGCGACAATCCTTTGCTCCTTTTATTAGCAGCATGTAAAGAAAAGTTCCTCTTGATAATTCGCGCATAATGCTTCATTTTTTCCCCTATCGAATAATCAGCATTAATGGTCTTATACAAGTCCCTCTTCTTCTTTTTTCGGGAGGTAGTTACCGTCCTATCGGGGGGAGGTGTTGTATCATCATCAGTTTTGTTGTTAGTCTCTTTGTCTCTTTCCTTCTGCAAATCCATCACTAAACTTCTGATGTTTTTACTAATTTCCGTAAATGCCTTGTCTCTATCAGGGCAGAGAGCGACAGGCTTCAGATCATAAGGGAGTGCTTGAAGTTTCCCAATGGCGGAAGTTTCCCAGTCTACAGAACGAAGGAGAATCGGAATAACCCATGCTTCACCTGCCTCGTGTCGTTGCAAAGCAATATCAACTTCTGTACTTTCACAATAATTTGTTGCTATAAATTCATGGCTAACTAGAAGCAGGATAATATCCGCACTCGCAAGCATTTTACTTTTTTCTTTGCTCCATTCCTGCCCTGGTTTCACATCTTGATCGCTCCAGCTAGCAATATATCCTTGTTTTTCTAAGAGTTTAAGGTGGTAAGCAAGCCTGTCTCTCAGCAACTTATCTTTACGAGCATACGAATAGAAAACGGTAATAGGGGCATTACTGTTCTGTACTGGCTCCATTTTGCCTTGTTTCCTCCAATACCACAATATGGAAGAACAAAATAAAAACTGTTGTAAGTAGTACTTTTCCCTATGAACGAGCTATTTATCTCTATACATTATAGACGAGCATACAAAGATTAATTAAAATACTTTTCTTTTGTTCATGGCATAATTTCTCGCATCCAGCTATACGCCCCTATGACAGATTGCTTGTTGATCTCATGCATATGGTTTAAAACTAGACAGATATTTGGAATGTGAGTATTCCCAATAACAGACCGTATCAGAACCAGTTTTCATTCTTTGCAATAATCAGTCTCAACTCTAGCCTCGACTCTGCAAAATAAATCATACACAATGGAACAAACAAACGACAGCTTTACACTAACTCTTTTCAGAAATCTCACTTTGTTGCACAGCCACAGCACTGCTTTCTTCATCATTACTTGGTAAGTTTTCTTCTGCTTTTTCAATTTGTTGAAGCAAATTTCTAATATCCGTAATAATTTCATCCCCTAGATCATTAAATTCTTCTATCGAAGAACCCTGTATCGAATGTGCCGCTACGTAACCATCCCGTGTCAGCATCATATTTCCAAGCTTACATAATTTAACGCCAATATCTTGCATTGCCTTATTCAAGCTGCTATCGGGATTCTCAATTGTCGATCTCAACGTCTCCTCACTGAGTAAAAGACATTTACTTCGCAGATCGAAGAGAAAAGGTTTTAGCAGCAATTTCTTGTCTTTGCCATATCCTAACGTCCAGGTAAGAACGAAATCCTTCAACCCTACTGTGACATCAACTTTTCCTTGTCTTTGAATTGCATAAGATGTTCTTGCTAAGTTCCTGCTGAGCATGTTGGATATATCGTTAGCGTCGTAGAGTAAGCCCTTAAAATATTCGGTATATTGAAAAAAATTGCTAGATAGCGACTCCATTGCTGCTGCTATTTTTGCTACCGGTTCACGTTCCTCCAATTGATACCTATAATGATTAAGGTCTAAATCATACCTAATCTCTTGTCTTGGTAAGGTATCATTGCCAGAGTAACCCACTTTAACAGCATAGACCATCGGGGGATTATCATTGAAGTAATTGATAGCAATAGCAAAAGGTATAAGAATCTTATTGTTTGGCACCAGTGAATGTATGCCGTTAGTTAGTAAGATGTTATCCTCTAAATCATCTTTTCTAAAAATCCTGATTTGCAAAGGTGGATCAAACCCTAATTTAATATCTTTCGCAACTGTTTTTCCTATATTTTCTACTACCACATTAAGCATCATATTTTCATGATCAAATTTCGTATAAACAATCACGAAAGGGGCGTTCTCCTCTTCCCGTGCATTTCTCATTTCGAGAAGTGTCTTTTCTGCTGCCTCTGCTGATTTCCTTGTTGCTTGTGCTGAATCTTGCGTTGCTTTTGCCATTGCAGAAGTGTCTATGACATATTTCACGACAAATGCAAGCGACAATCCAGAAATAATTATGCTGATAATAGCAATAACTACTGACGGATCGCTGTAGGCGCTAGATTGGGAGACATAGATTACAGCCGGTGTTGCTGTTACAAAAGCAGTGGGGTTCACCTTTGGGGTGAGGGTAGGCATCTGTGTAGGTGTCATAGTGATTAAACTAGAACCAGTATGTGCTTGTGTAGTGTTGTTAAGAAGGAGTATTGTTAAGAAAACTACGCTACATACTAAGATAGCAAATGCTCCAACTTTCGGGAAATGAGCTTTCACGCCATCCCTCTTTCTACGAAACTAGACAACTGTTTTTAGAGGTATCGAAGAATTATTTTGCCCATAATAACATAGAATGAACATTTTTACTACTTCAGCTTTTTATCAATCTGTACAGAATAATTAGAATCAATAGTATATACAGGTCGCTTGCATATATAAGTGTCTGGGATCAAAAGAACTTCAGGGTAATAATTGTAAAAAATACAAATTAACCAACCTATGATAAGCGATACCGAAAAACGCATCCTGCAATGCCTGTATGTCTTTCCGTTCTTGACTGTCCAGCAAGTACGACGGCTTCTCATGTTTCACAGCAGTAGCTATGCCAGTACAAAGTTCAGAGCGCTATGGATGAAAGAACTTATCCAGCGCCGTAGTTTGCCAAGCGCGATCCGGGCAGGAAGTGTCCCCTGGATTTACGCACTGACACGAAGCGGAAGGAGCTACCTTCGTCGGAGCGGCTATAATCTCCGTTACCATCCCTATCCGTCAGAAGTCTTCGCCGTTGAAGACTATGATAACCTCCGTCATGACCTGGCCGTAACAGATTTCTTAATTGCCGGATATCTTCTAGCAAAGCAGTATCCAGCTATTTCGCTTATTGAGATGCTGCACGACCGAACACTTCGCGCCATGCAGCAAAGCCCTGCCGTGTTTGACGGCTGGCTTAACTTTCTTGTGCGTGGCGGGAAACAACAGTGCATTGCTTTGGAATACGAACGGAGGGAGAAAGATGTCAAGGCATTTGAGCGGAAGATCATGGCACTCTTAAATTTTATTGTGCCAAATGCACAAGGGAAGAGTCCATACGAAACACAATTTCACACCGCTTCACTCACTATTTCTTTTGTCACACCAATCAGCCTGGACTATACCTATACGCTGAAACAACGCATCGAAACGATTTTGAAGGTGACAGAAAAAGTTTATGAAGCAGACGTATTTCGACTGCTGTATTTGCCACCCGGCGAAGTAGATCCGGCCACCTTTCTCACAGCGAGTTGGCTCCGACCGTTTACCGATCAAAAGATGTCGCTAATTGCAGTATGAAGAAAGTACGCGTTCTCTTAGGAAGAAAATCACCATTGCCGTTTCCATTTCATCTTTCAGGGAAAGACCTGACGGCGCATAAGCATGTGATGGGGAAAACCCAAAGCGGAAAAAGTAAGCTCCTGGCACATATGGCAGCTTCTCTCATTGAAAAGGGACAAGGCGTTTCCGTTATCGATCCTGCTGGCGATCTGGTTACGGACATTGTGGGATTATTATATTTTCGTGGCTTTTTCAAGCGGCCTGACGCTTGGCAAAAACTGCAATACATCAACTTCTCAGATCCGCAGCGTTTCTTTCCCTTTAATATCCTCAAGCAGCCGTATGACACCGCTACTGTATCTGAGATGCTGGTTGATGCGTGTAGAAGAATATGGCCGGAGTCACTAGGAGAAGCACCATTATTTGAGACTATTATGCGGGCCTCGCTTCCAGTGCTGATTGCAAATAATTTGCCTCTACCTCTGCTGCACAAGTTTCTGACCGATAAGCCATTTCGTGAGCGGTGTTTACAAAAAGTTCGTGACCAGCGGATATTAGCATTCTTTCACAATGAATTTGACCACTGGAGCCGGGATCAGATAAAAATGGTGGGATCAACCACCAGGCGCACCTATCTTTTAAGTGATGCAGAAGCACTACGCTACTGTCTCGGCCAAGAGAACAACCTTCTACCAGTTCATTCAATTCTTGATGAAAACCAGTCGGTGTTGTACGACATTGGAGGGCTAAGGCAAGAGACACAAAGTATTTTTGGCTGCCTTCTGATGGTTCTCTATGAGCATGAAATCCTACATCGGGCGCAATATACCCCGGAGCAGCGAACAGCACACCAGCTCATTATTGATGAAGCATTCCAGTTTCTTGACGCCAGCGAAAAAGCACTAACACGGTTGCTAGCGTTATGTGCAAAGTATGGCTTAACCTTAACGTTGTGCCATCAGAATTGGAGCCAGTTTACAGAAAAACTACAAGGCGCTATGCAGAATACTATTCCCATAATCTTCAAAATGGGAGGGATTGAGGATGCTCGTTGGGCAGCACCAATTGTTGGTACGTTTGATCCCTATCAAGTCAAAGAAGTAATGACGAAGACGCAAAAAGATCTAGCAACGACGACGTATTTTTCTGAACAGTACGAGGTGTGGGCGCGGTCGCTTCTGGAATTGAAAACACGGCAGGCATATATAAAAACAAGCGATGCGAAACATGCCATTAAGATAATCACGACAAAAATGCATGACGTACAGCCATACCTGTCAAATATAGCAGTGATTAAAGAAGTCTATGCACAAAAGTTACTCACACCACGAGCGCGAGTACAAGCCTATGAACAACAGGCAGTTGCGCCAATAATTTCCTCATCTGCTGTGTCCCGCAAAACCTCTCTGCGAAAATAACTAGGGGATAGTGTGACGAATTAGATGGAAATGTGTTCGATCATATTCTGTTCACAATCAAGGCTGGAAACAGGTAGTAATCAGTTTGATGTGCTGGAATATCTACTGGAAACGGATTTTCGCGTGATTTTCTCCTCTTCCTTTTCAAGTTCCTCAACTACTAGTTTCGCTTTTGCTTTTTCCTGTTTTACTGTCATGCCCTGACCCATAACAGCACCGAGGAAGCATTATTTGGCATAGCTCGCTTTCATAGCCTCGGCTGTCTCATTTGTATCTTTTAATAACGGATAATCATCCTCACCAGGAGTAATGAGGTGATATCCAATGACCAGAAATCCAAGAGTGACT
Organism: Reticulibacter mediterranei; assembly: GCF_016587455.1. Classification (NCBI taxonomy): domain Bacteria; kingdom Bacillati; phylum Chloroflexota; class Ktedonobacteria; order Ktedonobacterales; family Reticulibacteraceae; genus Reticulibacter; species Reticulibacter mediterranei. Next base: position 828,200 of record NZ_BNJK01000002.1, read on the forward strand.
AGTGTTAAGATAGGCACTAGTTCCCACCCCCCACACACTAATACTACGAATAAGCACAAACCGAGGGCTATCATACTGTTCTTCCACCACTGAGGCGTCTTCTTTAATGGTTTTTTATAGCTTCTTTTTACAAAGTCTCCATCCACAATAAGAGCATTTGCAGTTAATCCTATATCGCCTGACTTATCTCCCGCAAGCAAAATTGTTATGGTTATAGCTTCTTTGGGATTAAGCACAAACCCATCTATTGTCACGGAAGAAGGAGTGCTTGTACTGGTTATTTCATCCGTATAGATATTTGTAGGAAGCCTCTCTACTATCTGCGCTTTCACCACCGTTTCTTGCTCAAATGCAAATCGTATTGGTCTAGCATAGTCATCGGGCGTTACCGCTACATTACCTGCGTTCCATATTCTGATGACAACATTGCGCCACCACGTTCCTCCAAGAACAGAAAGACCTCGCTTGGTTTTTGTTTCATACTCAATATCCATAAAGTCTAAATCAGATACCAGCTCATACGCGATTTTTTTTGTCTGTTTTTCTTGGTAATGAACCCAGAGAGGTACAACAACCGAGACGACTATTCCTATCCAAGCTAACCACGTTAGATCATGCAAGATATCTGCTGCTTCTAGTCCAGCCAATAAATGTGTCATAGTGCCTCCCTATGCTCTGGATGCTAGTACAGTACCATCTACGATTTTTGACCACTAAGGCTAGACTCTCTACCAGTTCAAGCTCCATCTCACCCTCTATATACGCTTTCTATAGCCGAAAGGTTAGCAATTTGTAGAAACTTGCATGCTAGGTCGTTCTCTGCTACAATGAGCTGCTTTTTCCGTATAGCAGCAGCAAACGCTTTGCTGAGGATATTCGTTATTCGAGAGAAGTTTTTGCACATTTATACAATCTACAAGAATATATTTCTCCTTTACACCTGGCCTAACTTCACATGGTTAAGCAGCCGTGAGCAAAACCATGCTTGTTGATAATCATGTGCATGTTAGGTCAATTCAGGAATAGGAGAAATTCATGTTGACCCAAATTCTCTTTTCGCCATTTGGCGCAGCTCTGACTCTAGCCATCATTGCCCTCGTCTCAGGCGTAGCTTGTGCCATTGCGAAACTGAGAGTCGCAGCAGCAATCGGCTTCGGAATTGGAATTGGTTTTTTTGCCTTCGTTGCAATCTACCTTTTGGCAGACCTGTATCCAAAAAGCTTGGAGTTCAAGCTGTTCCTGCTCTTGCTGTGCAACGTAGTAGTGGGATTTTTCAGTTATGCCGTATTACCTACAAAGCGCAAAGATAGACGGGTTAGAACGCCAACTAAAGGTGTGTAAGAGTACTCACCCTCAGATGGATTGCTTTAGAATTGCTTGTGGGTAACACCTGTAGATTGTAGATGGTTTGCGGCGTAGGCTGCCTATTGAGATATTGTAGGCGTGGCCTACAGTATCTCCTCCTTGAGGAGAACTTCACTAACACTGAGCCGCAATTTTTTTATACGATTGAAGTCAATAATGGCATCTCAAGTGAAGAGCCGAAGTTTAAAATACGTTCAAGCAAAAAGACCATTGGACGACAGTTTTGCAGTAATGTAAAACTGCACTATCGCCCAATGGTGGAGGCTCGCTCTCCCGCATCAAATGCGGTGACACTGAGTATTATTTCTTCTCAGTCAGTTTCGCTCGTGCAATACTCATCAGTTGGTCGAAAAAACCAAGTTCTTCTAATTCACGCTTTAAGATTTCGGCAATTTCCATAAGATCCTCATCCGTTAATTGATCGACCTCCCGCTGTGACAGAAATGCTTGCAGCTCGTTTCGATCCAGAATGAAGACGGGAAACCGTGTACCCCACGTTTCCTGGTCAAAGCGAAGTGTTATCATAGACTTCTCCAATGAAATGTACTCCGGCTCGTCTCGCCAGGACAACATCCATTGCCGTTTCCAGATCTTCCGGTGAGAATGTATCCGTGAGCTTGCTTCGCAGAATTGATGCGAGTTGCTGCATCTCTACATCACTGAGCACAGCTTGCCAACGGGGAACGCCGAGGCTGACTAAATCCTCTCTGGTTATTGCAAGGATCGAGAAGGATTTTGTCCAATCGGCTTTTCCTTTTCCTCTCATGAATAATTCATCTCCTTATGATTTTCGCACTTACAGAATTCATGTTCTCCTGTCAAGATACAGGGTTTGTAGCAGAAGTAACATTCATTCTCACAAGGGAGTAACGGATGTTTAAAATTCCAGTGGTTGCCGCAATTGCAGAAGCCATTGTGACCTGGGGGAAGCGTGCATTCCTCTGGACATAATGCACAGTGAAGTTTGCATTCAGCCATCAAGGACTCCTTAAACAAGATGTTTTTTCTTACAATTTCGACAGGTGATATATGTTGGCTTGGTGCTACCGTTTTTCGTGCCAAACACAATTTGCTTGCCACAGTCGCAGACAATCACTGTCACCTCAGTTTGAGGTTTCTGTTTCGATTTGCTCACCAGTTGTCTCCTTTCCCTCTGGATTTCCGTTGGCTGTATCTTCTGCAAGATGTATTGCTCCGATTACCCTGGTTTCGTCTATAGACTCTGGAGGATCTCCGGCGACTTCATCATCTGAAAGGTTCGCTACATCGGTATCCTCAGATTGGACAATTCGCAGGGCTGGCGGTCTGCCACGTTTTTTCTTTTGCTCACCGACTTGCGGCGAGGATTGAACTTCCTCATCAGATTGCTCTGAAGGGAGGGGAGCAACTTTTTCCTGGATTGCCAGGGGAGGACCAAACTCTAATGACAGGTCATAAACCGCACTCTCCATTTTTGCGATTAGCGGGTAGATGTCGCTATCCCAAATGCGCGACTGCTGGCGGCCATCAATATAGTAGTAGGAACCGCGCTTGGTGCGCTGTAAGATCGCCTCTGCTTTTTCATACAGGATTTTGCCCTCACCACGTTTGGTCAGTTCTTTGTAACCTGCATATTTGTACAGCAGGAAGGTGATGTGTAGCTTCTCCCACGAGTCGTTGTAGTCGGCCACCACCACGCTTGAATGGTTTAAATCGCCATAGATGGTGAAGTGGGAAGCATGTAAACGCACCTCCTGGTCAGCCCGGAGTGGTTTGTGCTGCTCAGGAGCAGTAAAGCCATTCTGTTTCAGGCTGTAGGTGATATCTTTACTGATATCACCATCGTAGTTTTCCCGCGAGGTGAACACTTCGCCAGCTTCGTTAATAAAGGCATACGTTATTTCGCCATCATCGTTGACCGATTTGGCTTCAAGAAAGCGCAGCCCTTCATGTTTTGCTAACATGCACTGCATACAAATCCGGCGGCTAACACAAGGACGAGGGGGATTTGCGTCAGTATCGTAATGCTGCCAGCATGTACCGCAAATCCGCAGCTTCATCACTAACGGACGAAGAGCATTTTCATAATCGTCCTGGGTGACGTAATATTCGTTGTAATCGCCAGTGTAGCGAAGCCATATGCTTTCCCGTCGCATTGCTTCCTCCTCTTCTGGGTAGTCAGATAACAACAGTAGTTGCGTGACATTTTTCAAGGAGCGAACCTCCTTACCAAAAGAAAAAAGATAGGCAAACCTTGCCTATCTTTCTTTGAGATCGCGCTTCACGTGTTAAGAATTGGTTCTATTCGTACCTCCTGTTGAGTATATAGTTCGCTTGCTGTTAAAGAGCGATGGAAAAACCTCCGTCCTGATACTAGCGAGAAGGATGGCGTGAGAACAGAAACCTATGGGTGTTGCTGAAACATTGGGGCAGAACATTGTATCACGTGGACAGGGCTTGAGCGGCTTAGAAACATGTTGGAAGCACAAACCCAGCAAACGTAAAAATTATTCTTTTCTAATACAGAGGATATGACGGTAAGGAAAGAAAAACAGAGTAACGTACCGTATCGTTAGGAAACTGTTCTAGCTAAAATTAAATGGATTTCAGTCAAGGCCAACTGTATGTTCTTGTACCTCCAGCAATAGGAGGACATAGAGCGCGGAAAGTAGGCTGTCAGGAACCATGTATATCTTCCGTTGGGTAAGCGAGAGGGTCGGGTTAACATGGCCTACTAACCTCTTCTCTATCTCATCATGAAGAAAGTATAGAGCAGGTTTGAGAACATCTCCCCATGCGAGTTGAAAGAATAGCTGAGGCGATACTTTTTCTGAAGCAATTATTCTGCATCTTGGTACTCCGCTAGGAAATTTCCATACGAATGTGACACTCATCGCGTCCACATCCCAGATAATATGCTCCTTCAGTTTTTCTATCTGCTTGTTTTGCACCATTTCCCACAAAGTTACAAGGATACTCATTTCACGAATTTCTTTTGCCCAGAACTGGAGAGCTTCTCCGCTCCATAGGATACTCTCTGGTTGTCCAACCTTCTCCGGGTAGTGGAGCAGTACTGAGACTCCAAGCTCGCCAAAACGATCAGCAAATTGCTTGATAGCTTCAGCCGTTGCAGGCAGCTTGGTGAACTCTCGTACAATATTCTTCTCTCGAAACAGGGAATATCTCCGACTGATTTCCCGTTTCCCAACGGCTGCTGAAACAAGCCAGGGCGCTTCCGGCAGGTCTGATTGGCCTTCGAGGTTAGGGAAAGGGCGTAAATCACTATCCCAGCGATATCTATTCGTCGCGGCGTATCCATGAAACATGAACCCTTCTCTCACATCCGATGGTTGTTGCGGTTGCGAACGAATTTTGTCAATAACTGCGGCTATTCCTCTTTGCACTTCTACCCATGCTATATCTTTATTCTTGGAAGTACTAATTGGGCGTCTATTTTTAGGAAGTACTTGCAGCCCGCTAATAGTCTCATCATGCGTCAGGTTCACTGGCCGTATGATGACAGGTATGACATCAGAAACTCTGTTTTCTTTCTGCAATTTCAGCGCATCCCGTTGTATCTCACAGCAGTCGGCAGATGCGAGAAAATCAGGACTCACAAGTAACAAGACAATATCTGCTTCTTCCAAATGCTTGTTAATCTCTTGTTTTCGGTTCACACCAGCCAGCATACTATCTTCCCACCATGTACATATGTTAAGAGAAGTTTTTAAAGGTTCCAGATGTGTTTCCAGATCTTTTAAGAATTGTATATCTTTGGGTGCATAGCAGTAGAAGATTTCTATCGTGGACGCCATATTTTCCTACCCTTGATCTCTTGGTTCGGTTGGTACAAGTAAAGATTGAATGGTGATATTTTACTCGTGAGTATACTCCAGTTCAGTTTTACTGACAACTGAAATGAGAGAGCATGAATAAAACCGGAGAGAATAGCGCATTGGGCATAGCACTCCCATAAGGGGGATACTAAGCAATATGCTTCCTCTGATGCCCCAGGTATATTTGCTCACTTCCCTGGTACTTGAGTCAGCGATCCTGTCACTCTGGTTAAAACAGCATAGCAAAGCTGGTGTTGCACAGAAATAGCACCTATCAATGTTTTCTTTTTTGATAGGAATGTATTATGGTGGAAAATGTTTATTATTGAACATTTATGGTGATTTTGCTAATATCATTTATAACTTTTGATAACTTACGTGCAGAACCCTGGGCTTTCATCCCGGAAATCACGGGTTCGACTCCCGTACGCGGTACATCTGCATAGAATATTAAAATTCATACTTACCTACCAGAGGTAGAGCTGCAAGAAGAAAATTGCACGTAAGGAATCAAAAGGGATTTCTTATGTTGCAAGGTCAAAAGTTACAACAAGCATACGACGATTATATCCACAATTATTCCATCGAAAAGGGATTGGAAATAAAATCAATCCGAAACAAGAAACGGGTGCTGGATAAATTACTTCCATTCCTCAATGGTAGACCTCTCACATTTGAAACTTGCCGTGAATATGCCTTCTATCTCTATGAAAACGGCTGGACTGCGCCAAACAGCAGAGTATGCATCATCAAGAATTTACGGGCTTTCATAAATTTCCTCTATGACAGAGGCTATATTGCTGATAACTTTGCTAAAAAGCTAGTAAAACCAAAAGTTATCCGTCCTCCGTTACGATTGCCCAGCGAAATAGATGCAGAGAAATGTATTATTGCCGGTACAGAACCAGGACCAGCAGACAGAGCAAGGAGCAAAAGAATAAAAGCTGAAACAAGACTTTGTTTGCAATTTCTTCTACGAACTGGGCTGCGTGTCTCAGAAGCGTTGCATCTTCAGGGACAAGATCTCTCCCCATTTGATGACCAGCCATCTTTTCAGGTCAGGTCAAAAGGGGGAAGAATATCCTTGCTGCCTATTCCTGAAGATATGATCGAGGAAATGAAGAAAAGAGTACGTAAAAAGCGTGTCTTTGAAGCAACTGCCGATACCTGTAATAAAAATCTCAGAGATGGGATGAAAAAACTCAATATCACGCTACCTCTTACCTGCCACAAATTACGAGATATTTATAGCCTTTCACGATTACGCCGGAAAAATCCTCTGCAACTGGTTTCCAGGACACTTCGGCACTCAAGTGTTTCGATCACGGACAAGTATTACAGTGACTATATTCTCGATGATCTGGTCGGAACGATCAATGACTCACCGCTCATAAAAAAATCCCTTCCGGCAGAACAATTAGTAGAGAGAGGGGTCGATGCTTTCAGAAAAGCCATAGGAAACGATAATCGAATCTATATCGAGGTGACGAAAGATACGAATGGCAATGCAATAATAAAAACAACGTGTTTAAAAACTTCTGCTGCTTCTTAGCATTGAGATGCATAGGATATTATTCTGGCGCTTCATCGTTCATCTCTTCACTACGGATATACCACTTTTCTGGAGGAATACCGAAATACTCTCCAAGCCTTCTGACAGTATCAGGATGGGGATCGCTGCCCAGCACAAACGCTCGCCGGATCGTCTGAGGAGCAAATTCTACCGCGAGCGCAAGTTGATTCAAGGAAAGGCCATGCGCTAACCTTGCGTCGTCAAAGAGATCGACATTAAAACGCTTTTTTCTCTTGATACGCATTCGCTTCTGTTTTTCTAGATCAGCCATGTTTTATCAAAATATCATTCTCCCATATTTATTTCAATAAAAAAGTTTTTAATTTTAATTAACTTTTTGACATTATTTGACTTTTATCGTAGGATAGACGGCAGACATTTTTCAACGATGATAAAAAACGGAATGCTAGGAGTTCTCTGCCAACAAAGATCGAACTTACTCATACTCATCATTTACAAAGCTACCTTTCCGTTTTAAGCTGTACTATATGTGTCGAATACATCCTTCTCTTAAAAGTCCACATGATTTTTCAACGCTCGGTGACTACCTAGCGTACCTTCGGAAAACCAAAAACTACACATTACAATATGTGGTAGAGAACGTTGCAGCAGCGATCACCCGCAACGTATTGCCAGATCGCTGCTCACTCACAAGAAGCTATCTTTCGTTATTAGAAGCAGGAAAGTTTGATGAACCATCTCCTCATAAACTTCGAGCACTGGCGTATGTCTATGGCATTCCTTCCGAGATATTGATGCAGAAAGCAGGCTACCTACCAGATAAGGATATGCAGTACCCAGCATCTTCCGTCATACCAGAGGAATTATCCGAATTGCAGCCGAACGAACAGGATCTTCTCAATGATTACCTTGCTTTCTTGCGATTCAAACGAAAAAATCATTGCGATTGTGAAAAAGAGCCATTAAAACGGCGATGAACCTCATGTTTCATCATATTTTCTGATACAACTTTCCTCTTCTAATTCTGATAACTCACCAATGCTGTTGAAAATGCAGAAAAACAGGCAAAAAAGAAGCATTTACCAGCAGAAAGTTTCTTGAAAAGAAACACAGATCTAAAGTACTTTGGTAGTAAGCAATGGAAAATGAATTGTATAAGACCAGAGACCTAGCGGAAGCTGCTGCTTTACTCGTCAGTAAGCAACGGCTCATCCAGATCCTAAGAACCGGGAAGGTCTGCTGGTTTCTTTTTGAAGACAGGGAAAAGTGTTTGCAGGTAGCAAATGAGTATTTCTTTGGAGAGCTTATTGTCAATGCGAGAGAGTATTACCAGGCAATAACGAGATTAAAAAATAGAATTTTTGCAGGAACATAAATGAGGTGTTTCTTTATTGAAAAGTATTTTTTATTATGATAAGTCCGATAAAGCCAGTCAACGAATCTGATATCCGGTATCGTATTGGTCAGCATCTCCAGCATATTCGCCGGATCAAAGGCGTCACCCAAGAAGAATTAGCTGAGTTGATCGATGTATCTGTTGGTTGGGTCAGTCGGGTAGAGCGAGGAGTGAACTTGCCAAATCTGAAATTACTCTTTCGTATCGCAAAAGCGTTACGTGTACAGGTGAATGAATTGTTGCCATTCTAAGAGTAGAATGACTTCCATTTCTGTCGGCTGATAGTGGCAATCAAACACTGTTCGTGCTAGAGGTCATTTGCATTTATCGAGATTGTCTGCGTATCTCAAAAGGAAAATCCCAAAGCACTAAAAGACACACACTTCTCACCTCTCAACTATTGACAAGCTTGTCAATGATTTTTTCCCACGTCTATACTACTATTCCACTGTTGGTGATAGTTCGATCATCTTTGCACATTTGACAAACATCTCCATAGGGAGCTTTCACTGGCTGAGATGAGTCTGGCACAATGTCGTGTCTATACCTCATTTCTTCTATGGAAAGTCGGAGATCATATTCAGTTTTAGGTAGAACACCCGCATTTCGCAGTCAGTCTCTTTGAGACAGAAGCCGAGAGCTTCACGATGTAAGCCGAAGAAAAAGCGAAGGTGTTTTTTTCTACCTTTGGTTACTACCGTAGTTTGTGCAAAACGCACACGTACCACAAGAAAGGGTCCAATCAATGGACATCGAAAGCATTTTGCGCTCTCTGGCACGAGGCGAAAATCCTGAGCTTCCAGACGGAACCACAGGTGTAAACGTTAATGGCAATCATGTGAGCATCTACACCGATGGTGGCGGTGTTTCAGCCGACGTAGACGCCAATGGCAATGTATCGAACCTTCATGGTCATCTCTACGGCATTTCGGGTAGCCGTGACCGCCTTGATCTTGATGACGATGATCTTCGACGTGGAGGTCGCGGTGAGTCCTGGCGTGGCAAGTACGGCTATTAATAGTCTACTGAATATGTAAACGTAGTTTAATCCCTTCGTGGAAAGATCGCCGCTTTTGCGGAAGTGTGCTGCTTCTGTAGCACACTTGATGGACACATTATGTCCACCCGATCTTTCCCACCCAACCCTATACTTTACTCAAAAAGAGTACTACAATACTCTTAACATCTATGGGAAGAAAAGAAGAAAATAAAGAATACTCACGAACAGTTCAATTAACAGCGACAGAGCTTTCATTGCTCTGGAAAGCAACACGAGACGCAAAAGAAAAATGCCAACGAATGATTAAGCGACAAGAACAAAAAAAGAAAGAAGGAAAACTTGAACCTGGGGAGTATGTACCCTATGAGTTACTCAATGTCTACCAGTCACTTGAAGAGAAATTAAATCAAACTAACCTAAACGTAGAAGATCAGGTTATAGACAATATTAGGAAATTTCATAAAGGAGATGACAAGTAGATTTTACCTTTTGTCAATCTAACCATCTATAATTCTCATTTTTCTTTCTCATTACCCTCAATGCCTATTTTCAAATTTAATTATTGACAAGGGTGCCAAGCTTATATGTATTAATCTTTTTGCGGTGGCGCAGGAGTGCTAGGAATGAGCGTCTTTACTCAAACACCTTAATAAATGAAAGCGGGCAGGGTTTGAAAAAAATTGATCGCTGGACAGTTTTTCTTGCTTCTAGCTCTTTAAGCGTATATTCGCCGAGTCTTTTCGTGTCATCCATAACATAGCCGTAGAATACATAGGTATTATCCTTCTTTTCAGCCTCAATAACATACCATTCGCTTGTTCCCTCTTTGTCATAAAACTTACAAACAACCATCGGATCTTCCTGATTTCTTGTCGAATTAAGTTTCGGAGGGTGAATAAGCTCAATTGGAAATGTTAACCCCATGACTGAATGGTAGTATAGATGTGGCTAAAAAGTCATTGACAAACTTGTCAATAGTTGGAAGCTGGTGGGAAGGATTATACAGGCTTTCGTTCACGACGCCAGAGATTGCCATAATACGAATCTTCACCTTGCATATCAGGATCAATGTCTCGTACATAGGGGATTAGTTCATAAACCTCTTTAATGTAATTATGGTATGTCTGAGCAGTGGGAGCAGTATAAAATAGCGGAAGCACACCAAACCAAATGTAGTGTAAGGCTTTCCTATAAATCTGGAGCGGCGAAAGAATTGAATAAAGCTGACCAAAACCACCGTCTTTAAAATAGGAGGCTGCTACAAAACATTCATCAGCGGAATTATACACGCCCTTTTCACCTTTATATTTTCTATTGAGATCATCACCATGAATGACACTTTCTGGGACATCGTGTTGTAGTAAAAATGTTTTCCCTGCCTCACATAAGGCAACCTTATCTGCGGCCCCTTCGTGCATGTGTCTACTGCCAGGAATATAGAGAGCCACCTTGTATCCTTCTTTTTTACGCTCCTCATATAATTTTTTTCCGAAGAGGAGTCGCTCTGCGAATTCTTCGTTAGGATATAATCCCTCAACAAGTGGATGCTGTGCAGCAACTTCGATCAGGATACTTTTTTCATCCTTTCTTGACGCCATGAATTGCTTTGCTTTTTCATATTTTTCATCCCACTCTTCTCGTTTTACTTTTATTGTAGCGATATTCATATTGTTAAATATACATTAAATCAATACTTTATTAAAGTAGTTAATATAGCGGACCGCATTAGACTCTTCAGCAAGGATAAACCCTTTGGTAGCAAGCGACTTCATGTATGCTTTGTCTTTCGACTTCAGCAAAGAAAGTGTTTCAATCATTTCCCGTATGTCAGAAACCTCAAAAGAGCTAAAACCGTTTAGTCCCTTCCCGAAATGTCTTCTTCCCTTTTCTCGCATTGCAAGTTGGACAGGAAATTTAAAATAAGCACTGCCTCGATCCAACGTACCGCAAAGCTGTAGGGCATAGACATGATTTGCTGTATTGCTGGGCTGTCGTTCAAGTATCTCGTTGGCCGTCTTCTGAAGAGCGGAAAACATCAACTCGTCTCCAAGATAAATCGTGCTGGCGGCAATATCTCTGAGAGCAAGGAGCTTAAACGGGTTACTATCCTCAAGTAATGACCATGCTCTTTTGCCGTATTGGATTGCTTGTGAATAAAACGCTCGTTTATTCTCGTCAGCAGTATATCCTCCTGCGATATAATAGGCATCAGAAAGTAAGACGTTCGCATACGCCTCAAGCTTACTGTCTTTTACAGTTTTATTAATTGCCATAATTTGCTGCGTCACTTTTGACATTTCGGGAATCACGGTTGACGGAAGTCCTATACATGCCTTATATCTTCCTGTAAGGTAAAGTTGTAGCCCATGTAATTCTTGCAGCTTGTCTGCCTGCATATCCAAGAGGGAAGCAGTATAAAGTTGCTGAATATAATCATCAGTTAGTGAGAGCAGATGACCAAGATGAGCGCCTTTTCCTGTAAATAGAAGAAAAAAAGTCTCCTTGACAAGATTTTCAATCATGGCAAGTTTATCATTGATTGCGGAGGAAAGAAAATCCTGAACTGTACCACCTTTCTTTGTTACATAATCCTTTTGCAACTCCTCAGAAAGCAAAGCTTTCTCTTCACTTTGTATCTTCAGGATTTCACAAAAAGCATGCAACTGATCGAATGTAAAAAGTCGTTCTCCTTTCAACACACGAGACAAAACACTTGCATCTATTTTTTGATACCCTAACATCTCCCACAGAGCAAACGCTAATTGATTAAGTGATTGTTTATTGGTAAAGGCAATTTTCCCGTTTTCGCGGGTATAGTACTTTTGTAACGCTTTTGCCAAATGCGACATATCATTTCATTATAATACTTCTCAATTTATATTGGAATATTATCTAATTGTTCTAGACCATTTTTCATGATAAAATGTCCGAAAATATCTATTTTACATGTATACGAAGGAGTCAAAAAATACAAATGAGATATATGTTCTCTCACAGGAGAAAGTATTTGTCGGGCCTACAGCGGTTGTTAGGGAGAAAATGCTTATTGATGGTGCAGAATCCTTAGTAACCACTGCAAAAATTGCTAATAACGCATCAATAGATATTTTCTATGACACGGAATTAGCACGAAAAGGCATCCAGACCGAACCTGGAAGTCTGCTAATCGATCAGCAAACAACAGCTCAAAGATTAGAAAATAACCGAGCAGCAGGGTTTCGTCCTGAAGAGTATATAGCAGATATCCCCGGACCTCTTCTTGCAGCTCCAGGTAATCATTTTGGTTGGCAGCAAGAAGCATTCCTCATACAAGACGGTCATCCTATTTTGCTTGCGAATGATAAAGACAAAATCACTGGTTCGTATTCTGCTCTTCTCCAAAAAGAGGGAAAATGGCAAGTAGTCACTTTGCATTTGGAAAATGGGGAAATAAACGAAGAGGATTACAAGAAACTTCGAGGAGTAACGGTTGGTTTCAATGGTCCGCCAATTATTGCATCTGGTGAACTAGTCCCTGTATCAGATATTATCGATGATCCCCGTATTAAAGCTGACCCTCGAAATTTGTTTGATTTTGCCGCAGGAAAAGAAGTTCCGCCAACCTTTTTTCAAGACATCCGAAAGCAAATGCCTTCTTCCCATCATGCATTAGATCGTATGACTCGTGTACAACCCAGTTCTGTAGTCGCTCGAACTCTGGTTCCTGAGTCCGAAACAGAAAGAGAACCATTTGAAAGATTGCAGGGAACAATTCAACGGAGCAACTTGACACATTTACGGATGGATATACAAGGAAGAGATTATCGATTGGGAATATTCGGTAAACTGCCGGAGCAAAAAATGCCATTAATGGGGTATGGGAGAAATAGAAATGGGGAATTAATTATGGTTGCTGTTGATGGGAGGCAAGAAGCGAGCGCTGGCGTATCTATTTCACAGCTTGCTCGGCTTATGAAGGGAAAAGGAGCTGAGGATGCAATATTAACCTGTGGAGGTGGAGATGTGGCCGTTTTAGCAAAAATTAATGATCAAGTAAGAGTCTTAAATCACCCCGCTAATAAAGACGCAGATAGTAGCAATGTTACGAGACGAGTACCCAATGTAGTAGTTATTCGATGACCGCAGGTAAATATGTTATTCATCACTTTTCGGATCTGGTTTCTCGATTGCAACGTTTCATTTCCCTTTCGGGCGATCTCCTCCGCTTCTGAAACGGGATCGGGAAACAGGACGAGCATAGCAAAAATGGTGTGATGCTTGAGGTAAGAGGGTCGTAAGAATTGGAGTGTTAGTTTTTTGCTACTTCTTTGTTTAGCGACTAGAAGGTTTAATTGGGTTGTGCTGGTGGCCGATCTACTGGCATAGTCAGACAATTGACAGCAGTACGGAGCCAATTTGCAGCAAGCATTCTTGCGTATTGAATCGTTTCATTATGTGTCTCACCTGCCCGGCTTGGTGATCGCTTCTCTTCATTTTCTGCTATTTCTTTGTTTGCTTGGGCTTCCTCCAAGCAATAATTTGCTTTTTCTTTATGGTAGCTGCCACGCAGTAGTTTCTGGTATTTGAGAAACAATTCTGCGTCTCTTTCACGGTAGAGTGCCTCCGTCTCTCGTGGTTGGTAGGAGTGAGGATGCTGAGCTTTCCAGTGATAAAGCGCCGCCGATGCTTCGAGCAATTTATCAAGATGGGCGGCATCAGTATGAACGCCAGTTTCAAGTTCTTCTCTGAGTTTTATTTGGTTTTCAAGTAGTTTGTTCCCTTTTGCATGTTCTATCGAATGTGCTAAGATTTCCTCATCTTCAACATACTGATGTTCGTATTCACTACCTCCAGACTCACTCATATCGTTCAAAGGAACCTCTTGATTTCCAGCCCATATTCTTGGTCGGGAAATACCACCATACGAAGTTGTTTTTGATTGCGCTGGCTGTTTGTCAGGCATAGTAAGACAGTTTGCTTCTGCTCTGAGCCAATTGGCTGCCTGTTTTCTTGCGCCAATGCTTCTTTCTTTTCCTACAATGTCATTATCATCGAATTTTTCATTAGCAATTGCTAGTAAGCTGTCGGCTCGCTCCCTACAAAATTGTCTTTTCTCATCGTGGTAACTGCCGGTAAGAATGTCTGTATATTGCTGAATTTTCTCTTGGTGAAGTTTTCTTTCTGCTGCTTTATCTGTTGCGGTAGGATGATTTGCTATCCATTGGCTCAATGCGATCTCAGCCCTTAAATATCTATCAAGCTGCTGTGGGGTAGTGTCTCCGCTATATGAGAGCTTGCTCTCTTCACGATTCGCTGCTTCATACAATCTCGTATGTTCTTTCAGAATAGCCTTTTCGTCTAAGTACGCTGAAAAATGCTCGCCAGGTTCATTCATACATTTCGTTTGTAACAAAACGACAGATGAATTGCAATGTGGCATTTTTGGCAGCTTCCAAATGAGATTGAGAAACGAGCAGCTTAGAGCAAAAATATTGTATTGTATAGCTAAGAATGGAGAGATAGTTTTACAGGCAGGTTGCTCAGGAGCCAGGCAATGGGAACAAGAAATACCCCTCTGTGCAGGTATATTTTTCAAAACGCAAACTCAGGCGCAACTATCTTCGCAGAGCGAGCTGGCGCTATGGAATATCGGAGTATCGTAACAGGAAAGTTGCTAGCGTATTGGTTCGGGAAGAATAAATGGAGAGAGGCAGATACAGGCGAAACGTTTTTTCTGCGCGGTCTTGAGGTAACTGATGGCGTATTAACCAAGACCTACACGCCTATTCCAAATGGCTTCCTCAATATTCGCTACAGTTCAGGAAAAGCTTTGTACGCCTTGTTAACAGATAGTGGGCTGAGAGATGCACTCACTGAAGCAGAGTTATCTCTTCAACGAGGTAATGAGGCATGGGTAGGCGACATGATTTATCCAGGTGAGGGACTGCTCGATACTTTTATGACCTATGAGCCTGAAGAAGATGAAGGTATACCTATCGCTGAAGATATCAAAACGGGAGAAGAAATTTCTGTTTCACCGGATGCTTTCTATGCTGGAACGTATGTTGTTGGCGTGCAAGGTTCCGGCAAAACCAGTATCTTAACCAACATCGGGATAGAACAAATGTGGGAAGGGGATAGCGTTATCGTGCTTGACCCAACGGGTGACATGATACGCGACATTATTTCCCGTATGCCGAAAGACCGAATTAAAGACACGTATCTCTTCTCGATTAAAGAATATAAAACGCCGTTCATGATGTCGGTATTTTCCCCTCCCGAACAGACCAAAGGTGTTAAACTACTGGAATTGCAACAAGGCACACGCAATCAGATAATAGCAGCTTTTGAGAAATTGTGGCCGGAGGTAAAAACCGGACAGTATTTTAAAAAGATGCTTCGCAATATCATTCCTATTTTGCTAGAGCACCCCCGCTTTACGCTCTACCATGTTCCTGATTTTTTCGATGATGATCAGTTTCGGGAGCGAGTACTCTCTGAGCTACACAATAAAGAGGTGCAAGCATTCTGGACAAGTTACGCTGGCTGGTCACGAAGCGAGAAAGAACGTCAGACACAACCATTTCGGAATAGGGTTGATGAACTCCTCGATGATGCATTTGTCAAATTTCACATTTGCCCAAAACCTAGTAACATAGGGGAGAATGGAGCAGAGAAAAAAAGAACGATAGATATCAGGCAACTCATTCTTGATCGAAAGATTGTGCTTATCCATTTACCGCTTGATGAGCTTTCGTATCGATACTCTGCGCGAACTATAGGCATTTTCTTTATGATGCAGATTTACGCTGCAACATTCAGTTTTGCCAGTATGCCCAAAGATGAACGTCCTGGATTTACGCTCCTGGTTGATGAGTTCTCAAAATGGGCAACCGGATCGGCTGATGAATTCCGCGATCTCTTTTCCTTTGGTCGCAAATACGGCATTAAGCAAGTGCTCTGCCACCAATATCTCGGCCAACTCGAAGAGGAGGGGATGGGAGCATTAAAACAAGCCATGACTACCGCGCATACGGTGATTGCGCTCCGTACCAATCGGGATGATAGCCCGTATCTGTCACATTTGTTTGCTGGCTATGAGTACGAGGATTATGGCGAAGAGGTAGAGAAGGAAGCAGACGAAGAGGAAGAAGCGGAGGAGTTTACCAGGAAACCAACAATTATCAATGTTGAGCCGATTAGCGAGATGGACAAGCATCCAAATCCGCTTGTCAGAGATTTTTACGTTCGTTATCTCATTCCACTGCAAACAGGGGCAAGAATGGGAAAGGGAACAACGCACAAGTATAATTTTGGCTTTGGAGAACCAATATACTTTGAGCAAGAAGCAATACAAGAACTGCTCCGGCGCTACAACCGATTCTTCTACGACACGCAAGTTGCTGGTGTTATTGATGAAGCGAAACTGCATACCTTTGTCTATGAAACCTGCTTACCTGCAATTGGTTCGGATGGACAATTGCCCTATGACATGGTTCCTGATGAGGAAGGAGTACGAAAACGGGGGATAGTACAAGTACAAATACGGCAGGAGAAGAACACAATAAAACGTCTTGAGTCAGAAGAGCAAGACAAGCAGGAAATAATAAGAAAAATGCAGGGAGCAATAAACGAAGTACTTTCGGAAAGTAGGAAAATTCAGGAGGAATGGAGAACCCGTTATCCTCGTGTCGATTGGGGTCACTATAGTGAAGAATACAAGCTTGGAACGTATAAATTTGATTCTCAGTCGGGACGGTTTGGAGTGTGGTATGTTCAGGATATCAAAGAGGGGAAAATTCACTTTCAGGTATTCGATTTAACCAAAGAATATACAGCGTGGACAGAAGCAGAGGAACATATTACCAAGCTCCAAAAACTGAAAAAAGAAACAGAAGAAAAAATCCAAAAATTACAATGGCAACACGAAGCTATTCCTATCGAGAAAAAAGCTGAACGGACAGGGATGCTCGTCCAATTTGAACAGACCCTACGTGTAGTGCTGGAAGCATTACTAGCCTATCCAATTGCGGTTGATCGAGCTGAGGTTGAACGAGAGCGGGAAAAATGGGAAAAGGAACAGGAACGGAAACGCGTTGGGCGGGAAAAACGAAAGCAGGAACGTGAAGAACAAGAACAGGAACGTGAGGCAAGCGCCCATAAAATCCTCTCAGCTAGCGATGTAGCAAGTATCTTGCCAAAACTGAAGAACCGACACGGATTTGTGAAAGTTGCCTCAGAGATATATCGCATGAAAACAATCGATCTGCCTGCACCTGTGGGAGGAGAAGAGAAGAGCGAGCGATGGAATACGATTCTGGCGCAAACAAAAAGAACGTATTGCCGTGGAAGGAAAGAAGTTGAGAGGGAGCTTACTACTGCTTTTATGTTCCCACCGACAACAAACCAGACACCGCCGATACCACACAGAGAGAACAAGCAAATGAAAC
This sequence comes from Reticulibacter mediterranei, assembly GCF_016587455.1. Classification (NCBI taxonomy): domain Bacteria; kingdom Bacillati; phylum Chloroflexota; class Ktedonobacteria; order Ktedonobacterales; family Reticulibacteraceae; genus Reticulibacter; species Reticulibacter mediterranei. Next base: position 845,739 of record NZ_BNJK01000002.1, read on the forward strand.
CAGAAATACAGCGCCAAACGCAAGATCTGTTTGATAGACTCGACGAGCATGAAGGCTCGCCTGATATTCAGTAGGGAAACTTACGTGGGGAGAGTATATAAACCGACATTGCCAATAACTCCGGCACTTGATAAAATTCTGTTTACGCTCTCAGGTTATCATCTGCTCACTGAGGATTTAGTTGTGTCTGCTGTTGGGAGTCCTGGATCTGCAAGCACAGTCAAAGCCAACATCAAAAAATTAGTAGAGGCATCGTATCTGTACCGTTTTCCTTTAGCAACAATTGCTGGCCGGAGTCCGTTCGTGTGTGTACTGGCCGATCAGGGCATGAAATATCTCCGTGATGAGCGAGGGCTGGAGATTGCTTTTTATAAACATCCTTCTGAATGGAAAGCCATGTCAAGTAACTGGCTGATGCATCCGTTAGAACTGAATAAATTTATTATTGCAGCACACCATTTGCCGGACCAATCGGATGTTCGGGTAGCCTCGTTTGAACATGACTATCTCATAAAAAGCAATCCATTGGTGTATCTGGATGAAAAAGGGAAAGCACACGGCGTCATTGCTGACGCGATCATTAATTTTGCAGTGCCAAAACGTCGTGTAGTCTGGGTTGAACTAGAACGGGACTCACATAGTAAAAAAGCTTTTGGGGAGAAGTTCACCAACATTTATTGGATAATCGCCAAAGGCATATTTGAGAACCGCTATCATGCGGAATTGGTGAAAGTCTGCTTTGTGTCAACGGTTGACGATGAGCATATTGCCTGGATGCGAATGATTGCCAGGCAGGCGCTCCATGACATCACACAAGGCCATGTCAATCCGATAAGCTATCGAAATCGACTCTTTCACTTTGCGTGTGTTCCTCCGCTTCAGGGAGAAGAAATAAAACCTCTGGGAACCTTTATAGAGCCATATTGGATGCATCCGTATGATCTGGAATGTGAGAAGGGGATGCGCTATCCTCTGATTGAGTTATGATCTTCAACTCCGCTTTCTGGTCAGTCAGAAAGCTTAGCAAAGAACTGACGCTTCGCGTCCGAGATTTCATCTTTTTGCAAGAAACAACTTGTTGCTATTGATACGCAACCCTTGTATTAAAAATAATGAGGCAGGGATATCGCTTGCATATAACCTTTTAACAAATGACAACGTACCCCCTTCAAATAGAACCTCCTGGATAAGCATGTTACCCTACTTCTATGCTTCTCAGTAAGACTTGCGATGCTCGAAGTAGGGAACCCCCGACGAGAACAAATCTTCTCCTCGGAAAGAAATTCTCCCTCAATATCGCGTGATGCTGTGCTGTTGGAATAAGGAATAGTGAGCGTTGAGGGAGAATATTTGTCCTGCTGTTAGCCATGTCGGAAGGCTGAGATAGAAGGATTGCAAATACCGTCATTTCTCCTGTCGTTTTTCCTGTTGGCAATGAACAAGTAATTTGCTAAAAGTAACATAGCTACAACCGTTCACAAGAGTTGTACTTGTAAACGGATGGTAGTTACACTACACTTCATGAATTGCCACATCGCGGCTTTTCGTTCTATCCAATGTATTCCATGAATAGGTTTCTGTTTGCTCCGTGCCACCATCATAAACGACAACCATCACTTTTCCGACGTACCCTGGACTACCTGTTGCATAGTCGTCGAAGACAGCAATAGCGGCGTTTTCAACTATGCCCTCTGCTGTTTCTTTGTCTTCCTCGTAACCACCATAGTCGTTCTCAACGAGAAAATGAATTAGTTCATTCTTTTCTTCCTTTGTTGGTTTTCTTGGGTTCATAAATTTCACCTCCCTTCTTCGGGTGCTTGACATATCTCTGCTAGCTTGCTATTGTAGCAGAAACAATGTAGCTTCCCTACTTCCGCTTACTAAGTACAATCAACTAACTTTTTGGGCATTGGAGCCAATCACCGACAGAATTTTTTCCGGGCACTGGTTGAAGCGATCGAAGCACTCTTGAGCCGCAGTCAGCAGTGCCTGCTTTGTCTCAAATAACTCACAATGGGTCACTTCGCGACGAAAATGTCGCCAGAGCATTTCAATCGGATTGAGCCAGGGACTATAGGTCGGCAAGTAGAGCAAAACCAGACGCCCGGCGGCAGCTCGTACAACATCTTCTACCTCATCATCCTCATGGGTATCGGCATTATCCCAGGCGACATAGATCGTTCCTGTTGGATGCTTCTCAAGCAACGCCTCAAGCAGTTGGGCAATCTCCTTTCGACGCTTGCGACGATGAAACTGAACTACACTGTCTCCTGTATGGTAATTTACCGCTCCAATACCATAATACTTGTCTGGCTGCCCAGGCGTTGGGATCATGACTTGTTGTCCTTTCGGACTCCACATGGCTCGCAGCGTCGGAAACCAACTCAGATTGAACTCGTCGGCATAATAAAACACATCTCCTGCTTTTAGACCATCTCTTGCCTCTTCAATCGTCTTTTTTTTAGCAGGTATTCTGGATCAGGGCTGCTGATCTTGTGCTGAGGGCGGGAGAGCACGATTTCTCCGGCTTTGAGCAAGAGGCGAACCGTTTCATAACTGGCACGAATCCCCGTTTGTTCTGCCATATAATCGGCTAGACGCTGCAGGGTCCACATCGAGTACGACTGCCCCAGGCTGCGAGGCCGCCTGCGGACCACAAAGAGCAATTGTTCTTCATAGGCTTTGGTGATTTTGGCTGGTGCTCCTGGCATTGGTCGGTCTTTTAATCCTTCTATTCCTTCAGCCATCCAGCGTTTGAGCCAGTTGCGCACCGTTTGATCATCTTCTCGGACAATCTTTGCTATCGTTGGAGCGGTCATCCGCTGTTCTCCTGCTAGTAGGATCATTTGCGCACGCGTGCGCTGCCGTACATCTTTTGTGCTTCGATATAACTGCTCTAAAGCTTCCAACTCTTCTGCTGTCAGGGGCGCTATCTCCAGTGGCTTTTTCATGGCTCCCTCCTTCTCCCTGACATTCTATCTCATTCCCTAAAAAGTTGCTTGATTGTACTTAGTGTGCAAGACTGATAAGCGATTAGTAGAGAAACTACAAGTCCTCTTCAGAAAAAACAGGTTGAAGAAGAAACACATCGAACACTGCAACCTCATCGTAAAATTCTTGGATGTACGTTTTCGCTTCATCGCTACTATCAGCTTCAAATATATCCCATACGTAGACTTCCACATTATCTACTGTTTCATTAACTATCTCGGAATGAGGAAGTGTGTCTTTCCTGCTTTCATACGTTTCCCGATCAGAGTAGTTTTCTACCCAATCAATGAGAAATTTCATATCATCACCACCTTTCCGCACGTATATTTATTTGTTAATATACTATGATTAAGATGTTTATTTTTAATCTAAATGTATTATATGGTCCTCAAATCATATAGTCAATAACTTATAATATTTCACTCTTTTTACGCCTGTATGAATTCAAACTATAGGTGATTTTGAGGATACTTTTGTAATCTTGTAGTAATTACTATAGGGACGTGATGAATTTCATCTTGCTGCTGTCTCTTGACATATGTTCTAAACACCATATAAAATGTGAATGTCCCTATGATTATGCAGACACGACTAAAACAAGCACTGGAAGCCAGAGGAATGACTCGCTACCGCCTCGCGCAGCTAACGCAGATAGACTTCAAAAATATTGATCTTATTTATAAAAATCCGAGGAAGCCAGTGGAAACAGAAACACTTGGCAAAATCGCTACGGTGCTAGGGATAACCGACCCGAATGAGTTGCTTGAGATTGTGCTGGATGAACATTGAGTAACGACATCAGAAAATCATAGATTTACGACTCTACTTTGCAGAGGCATAAAAAGAAGGAAGGTCGCATTGCACTTCTCTATCTACCACGAAATATCATGATGATTTCCAGATAGCCGCTGTATATGCTGTACGCATGCCAAGATTTTCCATATTGCGTTGGCTTTCAGAACCAGCATTTGTCTGAGCGACGACGATACTGCATTTAGCCTGAGCAGCAGCCTGTATACGATGGCAGAGAAGTGCTCGGTGACTTCCTCGCCTCCTGAATTGAGGAAGTGTCGCACCTCCAGCGAGCAAGGCTCTCCCATTTTCTATATACAACATGCCCATACCACTTGGCGTACCATTGATGTTGACAAGATAGAGATGCCAGCCAGGAAACCCACATAATACTTTGGTACTTTCACGGTACAATTGTCTTGTTGACAGGGGAGCACGGATAAGTGCTTCTTGAAAACCTTGAACGTGCATATCAGCAAACAAATCGTTTTCAGAGGAAGTGACTTCTTGGAGAGAAATGGCAGGTGGCAGTGGCAAAGGATCAAGAGTAGACGGTCCAAAAACATAGGTTTGAAATCCGGTATGATGGCACCGAAGAGAAGCAAGATAGGCAAGAAAATCAGACGTTACATGGAAGGGGTTAATCTCAATACGATACTGTGTGATCCCTTGCTCCGCATAAAAACGAACGATCTCAGGCAAGTAGTGTTGCTGTTCTGGCCCAAGCCCGATCACTTGATTAAAGTGGCCCATCTCTTGCATTTTTCGGGCGGCAAATGCTCGGACCTGTCCTACCCGATAGACGTTTACTCCGAAATAATCGCCTGCTTGTTCAAGCATTCCCCGGAACCAGGAGTCAATAGAGTCAGCATTTGCTTGTTCTAGTTGCAAAGCAAGCGTTTGTGTCATGACAAAAGTATCCAACCGAAATCCTTCTCCTTCTGCAAAAAGATCAATAGATTCTCACCGATGTCGTTTGTCTAGTTCTCTGCCTGTTGAAACAGGTTCGCTAATGCTTTTACTCGTGGCTCATGCGACCAGCGGAGAACAACCCCTTGATAAACTTCCTGGGTTTCACTAGAGCGCAGGTTTGAATTCGTTGTCGTAGCTAAAGTGAAAGCTTGCTCAATCTTCTCGCAGCACGTTCGCATTTCTCCAGCGGTCAACAGTGCCATTGCTTCTCTGGTTGCGATCTCTGCGCTGCGGGAGTCATATTCTGGAGCATGAAACGGGGCATAGGCAGCCAATGCTTCTTGAGGTTGTTTCAGTTTAACATACATCAAGCCTTTGTACAGATGGAGATAATAACGGCTGTAATGGGTATAGCTGAAATGCGGATCGTTCTCTGGATGATCAGGAAACGTCTGCTGGGCCAGACCCATAAAGCGGAGTGCCTCTTGCTCTAACCCAATGCCAGCATATGCCTCAGCCAATCCAACATAGAGACGCCCCTGAATAATAGGCGATAGGGATGGTGAGTGCTCGGCCAGTTTTTGCGCTTTTTGATAGGTTGCCAGGGCTTGAAAAAGACGTTTCCGATACCAGAAAGTAAGTGCTTCTTCGATCAATGCAGCTATCTGCAAATTAGGATCTTGCGCCACTCCCCCATAGAACAAAGCTTTTTTACTGTGTTGTAGCGCTGCGCCAAAATCTTCGCGTCGTAAATCTAACAAATTTGCCAGTTTATACCCTTGAGACGCAAGGCGAGCAGCTTGGAGGTGAGTAGGCGATGACTGCTGTACAAGCATACTGAGGTGGGTCAAATACGTGGGCAGTACGTACTCGACATAAGCAATGCCTCCATTGTATATGAGGTTCCAACATGCCGGAATAGCTGTGGCATAAAACGACAGCGGCTCCTCATTCGCAGAGATTTGCAAAAGTACGTCTGGAGCAACACCAACAGCACCAGTGACTCCTAAGAGCAAAGGGAGTGCTCGTTGAAGCAACTGGCGTCTTTGTTTGTCCATATTTTGCTCTTCTAATAACTGACTGACTGCTTTTTCTCCTATTATAGCTTCAATGGGAGAAGGAAGCGAAGGGTGAGGAGCGGGAGTGCGAACGGTGTCCTGTACCTCGTTATCTTGCTGTTCTGCTGCAATCAGACTAAGTTCAGCGGCGGTCATGCCAAAATATGCACACAGAAGACGGCGAACTTCTGCACTCACAGGTTTATTATGCTCTGCTCGAAATATTGTTGCTTCCCCAACGCCAATCTCTTCACCCAGGCGTTTTTGTGTCAGGTTTTTCTCTGTTCTGACTTTTGTTAATGGGTGAACAACTGGCTTCTTCATCTTCCTATCCTCCAACGATTGAGCTGTGAAAGAATTTGAATGCGAACTGATGCCGAGATGATTGTTTGTTTTCTGTTATTTTGCGAAATGGGCGGTTACACTGACATCGTATCATTTTGTCAGTTTTGAGGCAAGAGATTGGGATCAGAGGAATACTTGGGAGGGAAACATGCTCCACGATACACAGAGGGAAAAAACAAAACGACCAGGGAAGGAAAACAAGAGGCATGTCAGCAAGCGAAGTTGCTCACCTACAGGAACAATACGATCTGGAATATCAGGCAGGCAAACGAGCACTTGAAGATCCCGCAATAGTTGCCCCGCATGCATACATCACAAGACGGATGGAACTGATGTGGGAGCAGATGAAACGCATGGAGCAGTCCGTTGGGCGGGAAGAAGCAAAGCGTATTGTGTTTGGTGAACGAGCCACTGGTGCGGAATCACAGGTACAGTAAGGAAAGGAGCGGAAAGTGACTGATGAGAAAAAGCCCACACTGATGCAGGTAAGGCGAGCAGCAAAGTTAACGACGAGGGAGGTAGCGGATCTGGCAGGCGTGCCGTTGCGAGTGGCGTATCTGATGGAAATTGGCGGCATGACTGAGAGGGAAGATGTGCAGAAAATTCTGCTCGCGCTCTCCAGCTTAACCCAACAAACCTATACAACTGACGATTTCTCTAATATCCACATCAGGCTGGTCAAGTCACCCACCAGCAATCGTCTGTATACCTAAAAAAGAAGGCCATATTGTAGAGGACGGTTTTCACACAGATGAACAGGAGTAGGCAGATGGAAGAACAAATATCAGTAGCAACCCTCTCGCTGAACGAAATCATGGCCGTCTCAGCGATTTTGCAGTTTTATGAAAAACATATGTGGAACACGACGATGCCTTCGGCCAAACGGAGCCAGCGACAGGTCGAAGTTGCAGGCTTAATTGTCAAGCTGGCGTTGTTACCATCAGGCCAGGCAGCGTCGTTGACCAGGGGAGATCTAGGGTATATTAACACGGCGCTACGTATCTTTATCACCCAAGTCACAGAGAAAATACCGCCATCTGACAGTCGCGGAAACCTGCTTATAAGCTGTGAGCAAGTGCAAACGCTTTTTTCCACCCTCATCCCGGCAAATCTATCTGAATAAGGAGGATACGGAAGTGATGGAGCAAGAAGAAAACGTCACCAACACCTATATCTTTGATAGCAATAATCCAACCGAATTAGCGCGGCTGATTAATCAGGATCGGCTGATCACACAGGCAATGGGTGGTCCTCTCAATGGTGTTATGAACGTCTCGGAACTGCGTAATATTCTTGATCTTGGGTGTGGTCCTGGTGGTTGGGCCTTAGATGCTGCCTTTGCCTTGCCGGAGGCAGAAATTGATGGTTTTGACAGTAGTCGCCCAATGGTGAATTACGCTAATGCCAGAGCACAAAGCCAAAAACTAGAAAATGCATCCTTTGGGGTCATGGATATCACGCACCGCTTTTTTCTGCCTGATACGGCGTTTGATCTCGTCAATGGCCGGTTTTTAATTGGCGTTTTACAGCGAGAGGTATGGCCGTCATTTTTAGAAGAGTGTCACCGGGTACTCCAGCCTCGGGGACAACTTCGATTAACGGAGGCGGCGGAATTCGGGCAAACCACCAGCGAGGCAGTCAATCAATTGCTGGAATTAAATCGGGAAGCGCTGTATCAACTTGGTTATGGGTTTGCGTATCTGCATGGACTCAATATTCTCCCCATGCTGCTCTCTTTCTTCAATCAGAAAAAGTACCAACACATCAAAACCCATGCCGCAGCCCTGGATTATTCCGCAGCAACCGATGGATGGTCCGATATGTACCACAACATTGATCTGATCGCATATCAGATGAAACCGATCTTGGTAAAGCTGAAGCTGATTAACGAGGAATTATTTGATACCATTCATCAGCAGGCAATGATTGCACTACAATCCCCTTCCTTCTGTGGCATTGTCCATATCACCACCATTATTGGAGAGAAACCAACAGCATAGTAAATGAAAGCCTCCAGTGTGTCAGAAAAATGAACTGGAGGCGCTCATTTGTTTAGTACATACTCATATATTCCCAGATCAAGCGTGGCAGCGAAAGGAGGTTGATATCATTGCCGTGAATGGTAACGAAGAAAAGAAGGTGACAAGATATGAACTGCTCGAACAAATCAGACAAGAGCGGGGGAGTAAGGAACAGACTGAAATACTTATCGACTATATCCAGGAACTGTGGGAAACTATCGACTTGCTCAAGAAAACATACGGGGAGGCACGCACCCAAGAAATTCTCACTGCATTTTCTTCTTCTTACTTATTAGACGATAACTAGCCGAGAAAATTAAAAATGGTAAACAAGATAAATTAGAATTTTTCCCAACAACAAACTCTTTCTGAAGACTAAGCAACTTAGATAAGAAGAGATATAGAAAAGGTAAGTATTCCTGTAAGAAGAATGATACTGAGTATCACATCTCTCCACACTATCCTACTACATTTATTGATAGCATAAATCATTTACATTTCTCTGCAAGCAAGATGTCAAGTCCACCTTCACGCCTCTCTCGCAAAGCTAGCAGTAACGATTGTTGAAAAAGCACCTGAATAGCAGTCTTTCTAACATTGTTCTATGCAGTAAACCTGTTAGATAGCTTTCTAGTTGCATTTGTTCTTTATATAAGAATAAGTCCTAATGAAGCGTATCAAAATTTCCGTATTTGAAGCTCTTGAAAGGATTGATATTATGTATGTTGCAAAAATTCCAGCAACTTCACCAACGACATTGACCAAGTAAGTTTAACCTACATAACATGAATGGAGTACATGTCCTTATGGATCGCATGGATCACATAAAGAACGCCTATCAATTCTTTGTTAACGCCGAGAAGAATAATCGAGCATTTACAGCGAAGGAAATAGTCACTGTTACAGGTTATTCTCTAAACACAGTGCGAGCGTATATTGTTAAAAGATGGTGGTGGTTCTTGAGCACAGATCAAAACCTGCTCCGTTGTCAGGGCTTGGGTGGCTATCCAGTAGAAAAATTCATTTCTGACCACACATACAAGCTGACTGATAGTTTAACAAACATAAAAGAAGGAACTGAATCAACAGATCGCGCATCAGCCAAATCCTATGCTTTGGCAGAGCTAGAAACGATGATAAAAACTGGCGCGGATGAAGCAGCTTTTCAAAAGCATCTCAAACTTAATCGTTGGATGTTTGGGAGCGAATATTGTGAGCTTTTGGATAGACGAAGGTGGACAAGAGACGAGCAACAAGATTTTATGCTGAGGCGTACCACAGATAGATGCCTTGAAGTAATTGAAATCAAGACCACTTTAGCTGATCTGCCTCTTTTTATTAAAGATGGCTCTCACAGTACCCTCTATCCCAGAAGCGAAGTATCTCTTGCTCTTGGACAAGTCATCCATTATCTAACAAAACTGGACGCCAATCGCCTTGCTATTCTTGCTGAAGACAAAGAAGACGTTTCGCAGATCAAGGCAAAAATAATAATAGGCCGTTCTATAGATGCTGAGCAAGCGCAAGCATTGCATGCGTTTAACAGTTATCTTCATCGAATACAAATAATGACTTTCGATCAACTTATACTTATTGCGAAACAAGTATTAGGTGGATCAATATAACAACAGAAAAGAGCCGGATGGGTATTCCAGCTCTTTCTCTTTTCTTTCCAATTCTCGTTTACTGCTGCCTATTGACTCTACGGCATTCGGCAACAGATACGAGCTTCTATAAGTATTTCAACTCTTCCGCTGGCAATATACACTTGACGATGGTTCCGATTCGGCCAAACACACGAACAAATTGCTCAGTGTTCGTTCCGAAGTACACAAATGCACTCCCAACTGTTGAGCTGTTTTTACTCCCTTGTGGGCTGTTGAATTGGATACGTCCCTTCACAAAGCAGATGGGATACGTGTACAGCCGCTGAAACCAGAGTGTTTCAGTCGCAGCGTTGACGAGGAGGATAGCCTCCTTCACATGTCCAACTTCATATTCAGTCAGCAGCTTTCGTGTCCATAACTCCTGATTCGAGACCGCTCCCGTCTTACAGTACGGTGGATTGAGAAACAGAGTCGCAGCTTTCCATGACTGCTGCAACCCGTCTGCTTGTACATCGTAGTAGTGCTCTGCCTGGATAACCAGATTTGCTACTTCACAAGAGGCAGGATCAAGCGAAATTGGCCCCAACACTTCACGGACAAGTTGGATATATCTAGTAGGGGTATACCACTCATAGCTTTTCTGTGACAGTCGTGGCACCATCACATCATGAGGAATCGGAGAAGAGGAAGTTGTCATTTGCTCTCCTCCTCAATCTGCCGCATCCATTTACTAGCCGTACTCGGACTCATGGATAACGCTTGAGCGATCTCGCGCACTTTGGCCTGTGGGTACTCTCCTATGTACACTTTGACCCGTTCGTAGTTATCTGGATCTGGTAAGGCTTTTTGTTCGGCCTGAATCTCCTGGACGATCACCGAACGAACAGCCTCGATCAGTTCTGGTGTGAGCGCTAGTTGTTGCTGTTCTTCCCGAACAGTTTGATCGCTCTGTTCAATATTGATATGGCGTATCGCATGTACTACGACCAGCAACACGATGGTAACTGATCGTATCCAGATCAAGCCTTCGATTGGGAGAAACACATGCTGATAGGCACTACTCAGGGTGATGTTCAAGGTTTGTTGGATTGACTCAATGTTGGATACCAGGCAAGCCGTGAACAAAAGAAGAGCAGACAGGAGTGTATACACTCCCGCCTTACTCCACTCTTTTTGACGGTAATAGTATACTGTTCGCATGATTGCGCCTGGGATGGACGCATCAATGCCTATACATTGGCTCCAAGCGTAAAGGCTTTGCATAAAGCCGTTGTCTGTGAAGAGGGTTCCTTTGGTTAAGACATTGACCATACTGACAATAAGCCCGAAAACCTTCAAGAAAACAGAAAAGCTTGAAGTCAACTCTAATGCATATAAAATGCCGGTGTCGAGTTTCTGGATTGAGGAGAACTGTTTCATGAGTATAGTCCTCCTACCACACCGGAAGCTGACTTACGCAGAATGTGCTCAAGGGTAGCAAGGATTTGGGTCAAGTCAAATGGGTTGGCAGTTTGGGAGTGTCGCGTTGGTGGTCGAGGCCATCGGTTTTAGATCAACATCGTACTTCTCCGGCGCGATATCCTGCGCTTCATCGATCTCTAGCAGCAGCGAGGCCGTCGCACCCACGATATGCGCCTCCGGGCCAGCCGAAAAGAAGAGAACGCGCGCACCGCTCTGCGCCTCAACATTGCTCCCCTCTGGTGCCAGCCCGATGATATAGCCATGCGCCTTCCAGAGCCGCGAACGCAGTCCCGGCACGTCGAGCATATGCAGGAGCCGCTGCTTGCTGTTGATTACCTGCGGCTTATAAGTTGGAGCCGCCTTCACGATGCTTCCTTGCTCCCACATACAGAGCAGATATGCCTCTAAGACCGCGCTCAGCTGGTTTTTGCCACTCTGACGCGCCATGAGAACCGTGAAGGATCGACCGTGCCCTCCGCGAATCGAATCGAGTACCGCGTCGCCGATCAACTCCTGATACCAGTAGAGCGGTTTGCCCAGCACCTCGCGCGCAAACCAGCCGATGCCGGGTGGCTTCGCCATTGTCCCGCTACGCCTCCACTAAAGCAATCGTTACTTCATACGAACAGGCAAGGCTACCCCCGGTGGCAAGTGCTGTAATCTGACCATGCAAATCGGGTATATGTTCAGCAAACGAGTCAAGGTGAACTGAAAATGTATTGTTGGTCGGATCAGTGAAATTAATTGTGCTTCCTATAGAATTGATGTAGCTGGCATGCAACATATCTCGATATTGCTGACCACTTATGCCAGTGCTAACTCCGCTGTATGTCATCAGGTCATTGATGCACAATATAGTCATGCTCCATTCGCGCTTGCCCGGTCCAAGATCGACGTAGCCCTCGCTCCCATCTGCTCTGATCGTAGCTTGCCTTATACGTGGTTGCCGCACGGTATAAGAGTTAGGCCGAATCCAATATCCAACCGAATCCAGAATTACCTCACAATCAACTCCTATTGTAGAAGACATGTTCTATCTCCATCATTATATATGCATCTGTGTAATCGTGCTGCTCCTACTCTGTCACATCTCATTCGTTGATGCATCCAGAACATCCTTTGTTATAATCTCGTCCAGAAGCGTGGCACGTCGCCCCAATGCACCCGGCTGCTAGCAGCATAATCCCTTGCCTGTCGGATTTCCGTTAAACATTGTGTAAACTGATCCATCTTATTTTTTGCGCTATTTCTCCAGGAGGCGGGGATCATGCTATCGTCAACGTGGTCTCGTAAACTGCCATCTTCCCACGAGAAGCCATCGTTGGTTGGGGTCTGGTACGCCTCCATTGCATATGCGCAGGCTCCCAGCGCGATCACGTCGCGGTGTACGTCGGGAATGGTGCTGCCGTTGCTGTCCAACTGGTGTTTCGTCGCGTAAAAGATACGCAGGATCAGCGTGTTATCCTTTGGCAGGTCCACGTTATTCAACATCAGTGTGAAAGTTGGCTCCTGAGTACCTGTTGGACCTGCCCCACTTCCAACCGCTCCCATCGCACCCAGATTGCCGCCAGCAGCCAGTGCCGCGCTGCTATCGAACAGATTCGAGTATTCGCTGAAATTGCGCTCCAACGGAGGCCAGTACATCACACCGCTCGTATTGAGTGTGGGAGGCGATGGCATGCCAGTGAGGGCGCTATCCGGTGTGCTATCAAGATAGCTGGTCGTTATATTGTCAGCGATGGTTATCAGCAGGAAAAGGGTGCTGCCATTAACCTGTGTGCGATACAGGTTGCGCCCGATCACGGTATTGGTGGCTGTGCCTGGTATGTTCGCCTGTGCCGCTCCTGATGGAATATTGGTGAGGGAGACGCGAGCATTGCCGCCGCTCGTTGTAACGCTGCTGATCGGCGAAACTGGCGTCTCTCCACCTTGCGTAAGCAGTGTTACCGCATACTGATAGGTGCCGATGCTCAGACCAGTACCGGCCTGTGCGGTGACAAATGCACCAAACCCTGGTGGGGAATATTGACTGCCAGAAATTTGCAATGGGTAGATGATGCGCTCGATCCACCAGACCGGGTAAGCAGGATTCCAGGAGGTGGGATAAGGATAGGTGCGCTGATATGGCTCGCTTGCCATGTCACAGTATGCAATATTAGGATAATATTCGCTGTATCGCGTTACCGCCTTGTCGATGGCCCTATCGATATCGCTACTTGCCCAGCGCTGATCTGCTCCCGCCGGATCGAACAGATCCAGGCGCACCGCGTTTTCAATATCGCTCAGTTGCATGATCTCCTCTCTCTCTTACACACCTTCCAGAGCTAGCTCATGCTGATAGATGGCTCTCTGGGCCTCGTAGCTGGCCTGTGTCTGCATGATGCGCGCATTGCCGCTCTGTCCGGTTGCTCCTGCCGGAGTATCACTGAGCGCGACCACGTCGAGCAGTTGCAGAGCCGGATTGAGCGGCACAACGGCTCGATGCTGCATCTGTGCGCGCTGTTGTTGGGCCAGCAAAAATTGTGCCTTGAGCAGACACTGGCTGCTGCTGGTTAATTTGGGATCGACATGGTGCAGCAGGCGTTCAAGGCCGACCTGATGCTCGTTGGCGTCGTCATGCACCTCAGCGCTCGTCATCGCGCCAAACTGACCACCAACAGGTGGTTTGCCCGTGACGACAATATGGTTGCTGCGTGCGTCGTCGCTGCCAAAGGAGACCAGTTCTATCTCCGGCTGGTAGCTCCAGATGGCGGAATCGGAGGCGCTGAGTTCGCGAAATTGCAGCGTCTCACTTTCATCGAGAAAGTACATCAGGTGGTAGGTCGCGCAGAGATCGTCAAGGGCGCGACGATAGGATTGTCCCGCTTGTAGAACGAAGGTAGCGATTGTCTGGCCCGTCGCGCTTGTCGCGGGTACAGATGGGCCAAACAGTCCGGCCCGCGCACAGATCTCCGCGACCAGCCAGGCCACCGTCTGTCCGTTATAGCTGATCTGGTAGCGATTGAGCAGATCCAGGTTGCGCGAGAGATCGTCCCCTACCAGTTTGAGCCGGTTCTGCTGGGGACTGCGCAAAAACACGATCTGATGAATGCGATAGGTGCCAGTCCTGACGCGCTCGACCGTGGTATGGCCTGCCCCCGTTTTGTAGCCCTCGCTCAGCACCAGACTGGTGTTGAGATTGATCGGCTGATAATTGCTCGCGCTGCCTACTTTTGTCGAGAGCAACCCCTGTGTGCTATCCAGTTCCAACTCGATGCGTGCTGGTCGGTTGGCCGACTCGCTGCGGGTATAGGAGAGCAGCGCGCCAGAACTATCCAGGTAGTGTGCTGGATTGGATGTGTTATAGATTGGCGAGCGCTGAATCGTTGGCATGCTGATGAGATACGAGGCATCGCCGCTGCGCTGCACGAGTGCGGCTCCGTAGAACGCATTGATATCATGAGCCACGAAGCCGTTTGACCAGTGTTGCAGGTCCGCGCTCTGGCGAATGCGTGGATAGCTGTAAGTTGAGCCAGTGAGCAGGCCCGAATCCGCCTCAATGCAGGTTAGATTGTACAGGGCAGTGCTGGCATCGTAGATCAAGTGTGGACTGATGCGCGCAATCGCTGTCGTGGTGACGGGCGCAATATCGGGTAGAGCCGTCCAGACCAGCGTGCCAGGATTGAAGGTGCATTGCTTCAGGCTGTAGCCGTCGCTATACACTATGTTGTAGACGCTGCCAGTCCAGTAGACGCTCAGACCGGAGGCACCCGGCAACGTGGCCAGCGTCCAGGTGCGCTGCGCGCTCCAGGAACTGCCGGAGAAGAAGGAGCACCCAATCGCCTCGCCACCTACCACGTCATAGAGAAAAAACACATCATTATTGCCTACGCTGGCGATGCCCTTGACGAGTCCGCTGGCGGGAATGGTCAGCACTGTCGTTGGACTGGCGCTCCACGATGCCCCGTTCGTGCTGCTGCTCCATGTCCAGAGATTGCTGCCCGTGCCGCTCAAGACGAAGGCCCGCAACGTGCCGCCCGGATGTTGCGCCAGCGCGCACAATCCGTCCTGAAAGCAGTTCGTGGAGGCACCGCCAAAGGTGGTCCAACTGAGCCACTGGCTGGCCTGGGTGGGATTGGTGACACGTTGCCAGCGAAACGATTGTTGTAGCGGATTGCCTCCCCGCGTCACCTGCACGCGCACAATAGAGCCATCGGCGGCCATGCATGCATCGTTGTAGGCGTCGGCGCTGTTCGGAGACTGATAGATGGCGAAGTGCTGGATGTGATCCTCAATCGTCAACGCCACTGTTGGCACCCGCGTTGTATCGCCTACTGCCGCTGTGAGGGTCGTGGACAACATTCGCATGAGTTTTCCTCTTTCCCATACCACATCTCGTCTAATGCATATTCCAGATCCTCATCGCTCCACTCATATTCTAGCTCTTCGTCTCTCCAGTCAGAGTCGAGTGTCTCTTCAACCTCTTCTGAAATTTCTTGCTCGCCTCGTGCTTCGCGCAGGAGCTTTGAGAGGAAGCCTTGCTCTTGCTCGGCTTGAAGGGCGTCTTGAAGCGCCTGTTCAGTGGCGGTAAAGCGACGCAGGTGTTCCAGACATTTGAGGGCAATATCCGCCTGATGCTTGGGGGTCATCTCTTCAACAGGCAAATCATCCAGCAGCGTACTCGCTTTGTTCTCAAGCCGCTCGATCCAGCGCTGGATGCGTTTGATCTGGATCGTATCAGGAGTATGCTTCATCCATCCGTCCCTTTCCATGCAATCACATACGATCAAGAATAAAAGAGAGCAAGATCCTGTTGCACAATTCTAGCGTTGAGGAGAGATCTCTTGTAGAGAATCGTTGCTCTCTCTATTTATCCCTTCTTATTGCTAGTAGAAAATGTGGTAATGAAATTTGATTAATTTGCGAGAAAATATGAAAAGTTGCGTATATATAGAGAAAGAGCAATAGATTATGCTGTTTGGTGGTGTGGGAGAGATGGGGAGAGCGCGCCTGCCATACGGCCTGGTCGCCCTCTCCATCCCGGATGGTGGGTGTCTGAGGAGGGGCGCGGGGAAGCACGCCCTACGGCGTTGTGCTTCCCGCGCTCACTCCCTGAAGCGGAAGCCTCAGTCGTCGTGGATGATCATGTCGCCGGGCGTCTGGAAGACGCCAGCGCTGCCCGTCCCGTGGGCGACGATCCTGCGGCCCGCCTGGAAAACACGGCCATCGCCTGTGGCTGTGGCGGTCTGGATGATGGTCCCGGGCTGGCGAGTTGTGACATTACTCGTCAGCGGGCAGACCACTCCATTGACCTCGAACTCCTCCTGTGTGAGCCGGAGGGAGATCGGGCCACTCTTGATGTGCTGAGTGATGGCGGGTTGCTTGGCGACGGAGACGACAATCCCCATCCCATCGGTGTCGCCGACCATTTCGATGCTGAACGGCAGGTCGCGGACATCGAACTTGATGTCGATGTCACCGTCGTAGTTGACGGCCTCGATCATGACGATGGTCAGACCATCGCGCTTGACCTGAAGCTTGTTACTGGTGGCGGTGAATGTGACCTTGCCTTCGGCGGTGATCTTGCACTCGGACACTGGTGCTCCTTCGGGACGCTTCGAGTGGTTCATCTGAGATCGTCTGTTGGGCTGACTTTCTCTGTACCCAACCTCTCATGGACCTCGGCACACAACCTCGCTGGGCAAGGGTGCAGCTATCGGATCTGTCTGAGGTGAGCGTATTCATCTTTCAGGGACGAACCAGGGGACACCTCCCTGTTACCTGCTAGACTACAAAACCACTATCGAGTATAACATATATATTGCTGCTTTACTCGCTTTTGTCGATATTTGCAAGGAAAGTAAGAATACGTGGTCCGATCACTTCTGGCACCTCGGCTTGTAGATGATGCCCGGCCCCCTCGATAATCTCGACCGTAGCGTGTGGAAGACGCGATCCCAGCGTGTGGGCTTCCTGCGCGGGATTGCTGGTATCGGGATCGCGCGACCCCATCAGGATCAGCGTCGGAGCCTGTACCCGGGCATGGCGAGCGTAGGTGGCCCCGCTACTCTCAGAGAAGAGCTTGCGTAGCGCACTCAGGCGTCCCGGCTCTTTAAGCATGGCTATTACTTTATTGCGATGCTCCTCAAAGTCGGCTGGGCGCGCTTTGGGATACAATTTGGGAAAGTAGGCATGATACAGCGAGACACCCCAGAGCGGGGAGAGCAGCAGGCCCGTCATCAGGTTGGCGAGCAAGGACGAGCGGGGAGGCGCGACCAGGATACCAATCAGCACCAGCCCGCGCACACGATCCGGCGCGTCGACGGCTGCACGCAATGCTCCCCCCGTTGCCTTCGATGTTCCTATGATAAAAGCCGAGCCTACATTAAGATGATCGAGCATCGCCAGCATATCAGAGGCCAGAGCCGCATCGCTGTAATCGGGCCAGTTGGCGCTAGATTCGCCCTGTCCGCGAATATCCATTGTCACCACGCGATAACCGGCAGCAACGAGTTGAGGGGTCAAAAAGCGATATTCGGAGCGCAGATCGCCCCCAGCAGGCACACAAAGCACCAGCGGCCCCTCTCCCTGGTCATCAAATGCCAGCATTCCATCGCTCAAGCGCAGGTATTGTGTCTGCATAGTTTTATCTCTCTTCTCTGTTTCTCTATGAATCATAAATTAATTTAGATGTTAATTCCATATTATTCTAATACTGTTAGATTGTCAAGGAAAAAATACTGCTATATCATGAATATGAGACGAAGAGGGGGTTCTCATCTCTGGAGGATAGGAGAGAGATGATGGGGCAGGTGGGGATCTGTACAGATCCCCACTCGAGTGGGCCTTGTTCGCCTACGCGTTCAGCCCGCAGTTGTCCCTACTGCTGGTCGTCCGCCTGGTCGTCGAGCGGCCTCTGCATCGACGATTAGCGGGGCCACTGCGGGCGCAGCTCGTCCCATGACCTGCTGTGTTCGTTCCACAGCCCTCGGGAGCTGAGTCCCTGGGGATCGCGGTAGCTCAGCCACGGCACCGGAGCGTCGATCCTGAAGCCGTTGATCTGGCGCAGCAGGTCGTCCAGGTACTGGAAGTGCTGCTCCAGGAACCTGTTGCCCGCGACCAGAACGACGCGCTTCCTCTCGATCTTGAGCGGCAGCGTCTTCCCGATGGTCCTGGCAACAACTTTGATTGCGATGCGGGTCTGGCGGTTGGTGAACTGCACAGCTTCTCCTTTGGAGCATATAGGGATCGTTTAGTTCTTTTTCCACAGCCAGTTCCAGCGCACGCAGCGCAGCCAACTGGCAACTACCGAGGCGGGGAACCACTTCCTTTCATGGTAGCTCTGACAATTGAAAAATCATAACACGGTACATGTATGAAGGTCAAGCAACTCCGGCAGAACACCAGGGCTTTCCAGTTCTCCGCTCAAAGGGGTGCAGGGTCTCCCTGCCGGGGTCTGGGGTGTCCCCAGTTTCCTTCCCTCCTTCGCGCGCCGCCGCAGGCGGCGCGCAAAAGAGAAGAAAAAAGTTTTTTGCGGGGACACCCCGCACCCCGGCAGAGGGCGGCAGCCCTCTGCACTCCCACAAGATGGGAGAATTGGAAAGCCCTGGGCAGAACACGAATACCCCTGCTTACATCATTTTGTATGTCCTCCAGACTTTGCTTCGGTTTGACGCCCTTCCTTTTTTGAAGTTATCATAGGAAAGGATAGTTGCTTACGAACAATTTCCAACTGAAAAGCTATTACAATGTCAGGAGCATAGCAAATGAAAATTCTCTATACGGCGGAAGCTACAGTATATGGTGGGCGCGAGGGTGAGGCTCGCACCTCAGATGGCAATCTAGTGGTCAATCTGAGCATTCCAAAAGAGATGGGAGGGCCGGGTGGTCAGGGAACCAATCCCGAACAACTCTTCGCTGTTGGGTATGCCGCCTGCTTCCAGTCCGCGCTGATGGCTGTGGCTCGTCGTCAGCATGTTGATGCCAGCCAGTCCACGATTAACTCGAAAGTGGGAATCGGTCCAATTGGCGAGGGCGCGTTTGGCCTCAACGTGGAACTGCATGTCTCGATCCCTGGCCTCGATCAGGAGACCGGCGAGAAACTGGTGGAGGCGGCTCACAAAGTCTGTCCCTATTCCAACGCCACACGCGGCAACATCCCTGTCAAACTAGTCTTTGAAGCGCAATAAAGATCAGGTTATTCGCCTTTCCACTGTGAGAATAGCGAAGGTTGGAGGGCCAGAAACCTCCAACCTCCACATACCCTTCGCATCCTTTATCATGCGTACGGTAGAAGCCGCTTGAGGCGGCGTCTATCACCCTTCGACAACGGAAACATTTTATCTGCTGCTCGCTTAGCAGTGTGCGATTTGTTGCGCCGTAGCGTTGCAATTGCCACTTTACGGCGCATGGCTTTCCCCGATCCGCTGATTTTGACTCGTTTAGCCGTTGCTTTGTGGATTTTCAATTTTTGTTTCGCCATGTCTTTCTGTCCTCCTGACATAAAGATGTGTTGCCTACAACTTTTACAATTGTTGAACAAGAGAAAATGATGGTGCGTGGAGGGCCAGAAATGTGTAGAGAGAAACACAAATGCCGTTGCGCTCGACATGAGGCAACTTCTCTTATCAATGAGGCCGGGAAATGTTGGCGATGACGAATGAGCAATGCCGACCTGGACGTGGAAGCTGCTAACTCAAAGCCGTAAGTGATGAAGTGAGACAACACAAATCACTTGCCGCACAACGACGACAGTGCTGCTCTTCAAAACATCACAAGTTCTGGCGTGAGTTAGCGATGGTCAGGCATATACTCTCCTTATTGCAGTATTAGCGAGGTTCGCGTCCCTAGTATACACAAAACTATTGTCGATGTAAAGCCTCTGTTGCAGAAAATCAGGACTACTTCAAAGATAATGAGGTGTAACAATTTATGACAGATCCCAGGCGGTCGTAGTACTCTGTCAAACTTCAATCACACGTTATCGCGCCTATGGAGGCGGGCGAGGACCAGCCGTCGCCCCTACCATATCCGGTCCCAACCCACAGGATGTTCTGGATGCACCAACGAATGAAGCTTGACAGAGTAGTAGTCCAGAGATGCAAAAAATGAGGATGAAATGTATTGATCTCATCTCTCTTCCGCTTGCGGTTGACTCATACTACACCTGTATGGTATTCTGGACGAAACAGTACAAAATCGAGAGAAGGGTGTTATGGGACGACCAAGCGATGCCAGAGAACGCTTAATCGAGGCCGCTAGAAGCGTTATTTTTGCCCAGAGCTATGCCAGCGTGAGCGTTGATGCGCTCTGTGCGACAGCTGGCGTGGCGAAAAGCAGCTTTTATCATTTTTTTTCTTCCAAGCAAGATCTCGTCCTGGCCGCCATCGAGAGCCACTGGCGATGGTTTGAAGAGAGCGTACTCGCGCCCACCTTCACGGACTCCCTCCCTCCTCCCGAACGGATTTTGCACTTCTTTGAGCTGGTACTGGAGCGTCAACTCAGCCAGAAACAGCTTGAGGGACATATGCATGGTTGTCCCGCTGGCAACCTGACCCTCGAAATGAGTACACAGGATGAGTTGATTCGGGCGCGCATAGAGCAGTTTTTTCGCGATTGGATCGGCTACTTTGAGCAAATGCTGCACGAGGCGAAAGAGCAGGGACTTGTCCCCTCGACGTTGGATACAGCTCTCACGGCTCAAGCGCTGCTCGCTTATTACGAGGGCGTAATCCTCCTGGCAAAGGGCCGCAACGATCCTTCTTTACTGCATACCTTGCGCTCTGGCGCTCTCTCTTTGATGCAGTATCAAGCAAAACCGTAACATTTTCTGTTGGTAATTCATTTCATAGGGAGCAATAGCGATGAAACGTGTAGTAGTTACCGGCATGGGGCTGATTACATCTCTAGGTCATACGGTCGAAGAGACCTGGAAGGCGCTCTGTGAGGGGCGTTCCGGGATAGGGCCGATCAGCAGTTTTGATGCCACCGACTATCCGGTCAGGTTCGCCGCTGAGGTCAAAGACTTCGATGCTAGCCAGTATATGGATCGCAAGGAGATACGCCGCAACGATCCCTTCACACATATAGCGGTTGGAGCGTCCCGCCAGGCTCTCGCACGGGCACGCCTGGAGATTAACGAGCAACTCGCCCCGGATGCTGGTGTTTGCATCGGCAGCGGCGTTGGAGGACTTATCACGCTGCATGAACAGTTCGCCGTGCTGCATGAGAAGGGGCCAAAACGTGTTAGCCCTTTCCTCATTCCGATGTTGATGATTAACGCTGCCGCCGGTATGGTTTCGCTGCTCACAGGCGCACAGGGGCCGACCTGGGCTGCCGTTTCCGCATGCGCCACCAGCGGTAATGCAATAGGGGAAGCGTATGAAACCATTCGGCGTGGAGCGGCGCGTGTAATGCTGGCAGGTGGTGCTGAGAAGGCGGTTACTCCGCTGGGCATGGCCTCGTTCGCCAATATGCACGCCCTCTCTCGCCGCAACGATGATCCCCAAAGGGCCAGCCGTCCCTTTGATGCCGACCGCGACGGCTTTGTGATGGGAGAAGGCGCGGGTATGCTGGTTTTAGAGGATTTAGAATTTGCGTTGGAGCGTGGTGCTCCCATCCTCGCGGAACTGGTTGGGTACGGCTCAACGGCTGATGCCTTTCACATTACCGAGCCTGCTCCGGGTGGTACCGGGCTAGTGCGTGCGATGCAGCGAGCCTTAGAGGGGGCCGGGTTGCGTCCTGAGCAGATCGATTACATCAATGCGCATGGCACCTCAACGCATCTCAACGATGCGACCGAGACTCAGGCCATTAAGAGCTGTTTTGGCGATTATGCCTATAAAGTGCCGATCAGCTCGACGAAATCGATGCTGGGCCATACCTTTGGTGCGGCTGGAGCTGTTGAAGCTGCCATCTCCATTCTTAGCATCCAGCACGGGATCATGCCTCCCACCATTAATCTAGAGCATCCTGATCCCGCGTGCGACCTCGACTACATTCCCAACGAGGCGCGTCATGGTGATGTACACGTGGCGCTTTCCAACTCAATGGGCTTCGGCGGCCACAATTCCAGCCTGATTTTCCAGCGCTACGAGTTGTAAGAATACTAATTTTTGTGAGCAAAAGAGCATATACTTCACAGTTATATGCTCTTTGTGCTTTTGAGGAAGGAAAGATTATGACACAGACCTCATTGCTCTCAGCAGGCAGGCGTTTTCGTGACGCACTTACTGTAGAAAAGCCATTACAGATTATGGGAACGATCAATGCTTATTGCGCGCTTCTGGCAGAGCAGGCTGGCTATCGAGCGCTCTATCTTTCAGGGGCAGGAGTCGCCAATGCCTCCTATGGTCTCCCTGATCTGGCGCTCACGACACTGGACAATGTCCTCGAAGATATTCGGCGCATTACCAGCGTCACATCTCTTCCCCTTCTGGTTGATATCGACACCGGTTGGGGGAACGCGTTGATGATCAATCGTGTCATTCGCCAACTGATTCAGGCGGGGGCTGCCGGGGTGCATCTGGAAGATCAGGTACAGGCAAAGCGTTGTGGTCATTTGCCCGGAAAGGCTCTCGTCTCGCCACAAGAAATGGCGGATCGCCTGAAAGCCGCATTAGATGCTCGTAGTGATCCTGATTTTGTCATCATGGCGCGGACAGACGCTCTGGCTGTTGAAGGGTTAGAACGAGCGTTAGAGCGTGCCGTCCTTTACCAGGAAACGGGTGCTGACATGCTTTTTCCAGAAGCACTTACTCAGCTTGAGGAGTATCGTCTTTTTGGAGAGGCTGTCCAGCTTCCTTTGCTTGCGAATATGACCGAGTTTGGCGTCACTCCCCTCTTTACGACGCAACAACTTGCCAGCGTGGGAGTCAGCATGGCCCTCTATCCTCTTTCGGCCTTTCGCGCAATGAGCGCTGCTGCTCTGCACGTCTACACAACGATCCGCCAGCAAGGGACGCAACAGCAAGCGCTTCCTCTTATGCAGACGCGTCAGGAACTATATGCTGTGTTGCGCTACGAGACCTATCAGCAAAAAATCGACCAGCTTTTTGGACAGCAAAAAGGAGAAAGCGATGAGCAGTTAAACCATAGGGAGGATCGGTAATTATTGCTTCATTTTGCACATACCGACAAAAGTTTTGCCCTCCCTATGGCAATATTCATTGTGGCAGGCGAATTACCCTCGCCTCTCCCTTACCAGCACTGCTTGTTTGACCATGACCTGCTGTTGTGCTGCTGTCCTCTCCTCTAGCATTAGAAGGACGACCAGCAAAACCTCGATTGCTTTGACGAGCACGTCAAACGGGTCAAATCTGCCCTCTGCCGGGCTACCAAGAAAGACCCAGAGCAGGATGGTGAGTATTGTATAGCCGGCTAACACCTTGCGTGTGGCCGCGTGTATTGTTCCCAATTGGGGCAGCAAGAAGGGGGCTAACAACACAAGGTAGCCAAGCCCATTGAGCAGAAACCAGAAATGTAACTCTTCATCTGGTTGTGTCCCGAGATAAAGATGCGCGCCAGCGGTCAGCAGAAGCAATGCAATAGCGCCAGGTTGGATGCTGCTGAAGCGCTTTTGTGATTGAATCGACTGTTTTATCATAAATACCTCTCACGCAAGAAGCAGAAGTAGCCCCCTGCTAAACAACTTTTTGTGGTCGCTAGTACCTATTATACTAATCGGTACGAGTTCTCTAAAATGAAGGGCAGGAGCTTCAATGAGGTATGGTTTGAGCTATTTTGGTAGGAATGCCACTGCTGCGGTTGGGTAGGCAATTAATTGTGCATAAATCAATCCCATTCGTTCGGCTGGATACGGCATCTTCTGATCCAGCCACCACTCGGCAAGCGCAATGGAGGAGGCTACGATATGGTGCGCCGCTATTTCGAGTGGCACCACACTATCCGGTCGTGACATATGTTCAGCACTCGTCGAGGCTGTGGCGGCTTCAAGAAGACGCTGACGCAATGCCTGACTTTTGAGCAGGACGCGGACAACCTCTTCATGCTCTTGAAGATAGCGAAACAAAATAATTCCAGTTGCTTGCTGATCGTCGGCTGACAGCGGGGCGCGTAGCAATGCGATCAGTTCGGCCAGTACAACGTCGAGGACATCCTGTAATAATTCATCTTTGTCTCGATAGTGACGAAAAAATGTAGCATAACCGATATCTGCTCGTTTCGTGATATCACGAATAGTTACTGCTTCGTAGCCTTTTTCCAGTGTAAGTGCAATTAACGCCTCAGCTAAAAGGTGTTGTGTTCGTCTGACCCGGCGGTCCTGAAGTTGCATGCCTGTATCCTCCCCCCATTTGGTGCTGTATCCTCTAGCATACCATATTCTGGCAGTAATTGATCCTGGTATGTTTTCCAGGTGGGAACTCTTGCCCTTCTCCAACGTATAGTATGGTGTATGGTCGTGTACAAATTGTCTGATACTCGTTGAGTTGTATAAGGATATTCTATGAAATTGGTAATGCAAAATTGCTATGTGAGGGGAGGAGGTTTCCAATGAAGGAGAAGGTTCTTGTGAAACGCCAGGATGCTCATCTCTTATATCGCCTGTTGCCTCCCTTCATCTCGTTTTCACTCGCATTGCTGGGCGGTGCCTGGCTCTTGAGCAAAACGGTCATCGATCCGCTGGTCTCGGCGATTATCAACGTCGGGCTGGACCCGTTGCGCTCTCAGTTCATTGCTGCCCTGATTATGACAATGCTTGCCGCGCTATTGGGAGCCACGCTGGGTAGGAACAGGCTCTCGGCGCTGCTTGGTGCTGGAGCTGCCTTCTGTTTGAACTATCTGCTCGGTTTTATTCAGCTTGAGCTGCGGCCCGTCTATGATCCGGGTGGGCATCTCGAACCCCTGGATATGACAGCACTGGTCCATACCTCGTTTGTGATGGTGGCTCTGGCTCTGCTAAGCGCCTTTCTGGGGTCTGCAACTGGTGTGGCGGCAGGAGAGATCTTGCTCGATCCCCCCTGGCGACTGGGGCGATTGCTCTGGCAGCGCTTCCAGAGAAACACGCTCGCATCGCCCCTTGTCAACAATGGTCTCGCTGCGCCTCCTTCGCTCTGGCAAATCATCATATCCTGGCTCGGTGTCGCTGGATTGGCAACTCTGCTGGTAGTCGGTGCGACCGGCGCAACCCCGTTGTTCATCTTCTCGCCTGATGTGGGATTACATGTCGCGCCCAGCGTGCAAAAGGCACATGGTACTATCGTGCAGGGATCGCTGGTCAGCTCTGCGCTCAACGGGCAGACTCGCTCCTTCCTGGTCTACCTTCCGCCCTCCTATAATACTCCAGCTGGCAAAACGAAGCACTATCCGACCCTCTATTTGCTGCATGGCACGCCCGGAAAAGATAGCGATTGGATGACTGGCGGCAGAGTGGCGGAATCGGCTGATACCCTGATCGATACGGGCAAAACGGCTGAGTTGATTATGGTCATCCCCGATGGCAATGGCCGACCCGGACAGACCAGCGAATGGGCCAATAGCTTCGACCAGCGCCAGCGCCTCGAAACCTTCGTTGCCAGCGATCTCGTTACCTACGTCGATCAACACTATCGCACGATCCCTGATGCTGCTCATCGTGGAATCGGTGGTCTCTCAATGGGAGGCTTTGGAGCCACGAATATCGCCGTCCATCATCCCACAATCTTTGGAACCGTCATCTCGCTCGGTGGCTATTATCGAGCGGAAGGCGCAATCTGGGGTCACAATGCAGCTTATATGCAACAAAATAGTCCCCTTAACGTCTTACCCCGTAATCGTTCTGCCTGGAAACTTCATATGTATATTGGCGCTGCGACAAAAGATCAGCCCTATTATAAATATGCACAACAGTTTATACAGGAACTACATACATTGCATGTCCCCTATCATTTCGATCTGCAAAATGGGTATCATTCCTGGCGAGTATGGCAGGTGCAAATGTATAATGCGCTTGGCTGGGTCAAGTGGGGCTGATTAGGGGGAGAAACAACTGCAAAAAGATGTATGATACTATCATAGTAGAACAAGGAGGTTAATATATGATCGCACGAGTATGGAAAGGGTGGACGACTCTGGAGAATGCGGACGCCTATGAAAAGCTCCTGCGCGAACAGGTTATTCCTGGCCTACAGCGCATCGATGGCTATCAAGGGAACTATATTTTGCGCAACGATGGTCCCGAGGAGACGGAGTTTGTTGTGCTAAATCTGTTCGCATCTCTGGATGCAGTCAAAGCCTTTGCCGGTCCCGATTATGCCGTGCCCGTTTTCGAGCCGGAGGCCCGACTCCTTCTCTCAAAGGTTGAGCCTCTCGCTCATCATTATGAGGTGCGCTAAACTATTCCCGTGAGGGTGGCTCAATCCGCGCTTCAAGCTGAAGCAGCCACCCCAGATCATAACGCTCATGAAAAGTAACCCCTCCTCTTTGATTCCTCTTCATGTTTGGGAGCACGAGTATACTGGTAAGAGTAAAAGACCTCATTCTATCCTGGCGTGGTGGCCCCTGGGGGCGTGTCTATATTTTCTCTCACATCTTCTTTTTTATAGAGAGTGCTTGATTGCGGTGCTCATGAGGGGCACAATGGAAAAGGATGGATAGATGTATAAAAAACTGCTTCTACGTTGCGCGGCCGTGGCGCTGCTCTGCATACTGGCGCTGAGCATTGCTCTCATGCATATAAGCCAGCAAACCCACGCTGCTTCTTCGCTTAAAAGCGGCTCGCTCAACGTGATTACATCAACCGTTACGACGGTTGCCTCCAGTACGCTTGTCTATTGGACGACCGCAAGGATGAAAGCGGCCCGCTCTGCTGATAAGTTGCTCGTCAAAGAGGCTATACACCCGCCCGAGCCGTTCACGAACAGCGGAACTCCTGCCTTGCTCGATCCGGTACTCCCTGAGACTGAAGCGGGACAGGCAACAACAACCTCTGGTGGACAGAGGCAGGCGCAGGCCAGTTCCGTTCCCTCGCCTTACACTTTTCCCTATTCCACCATCGGAAAGGTCTTTTTTACCGATCCTCAGACAAACACCGATTATGTCTGCTCTGGAACCGCCATCGCCAGCAGCAATGGGAACACTATCGATACCGCCGGTCATTGTGTGGCAAACGGAGGTAAGAACTATTTCTATACGCATTGGGCCTTCTGTGCGCAGTATTACAATGGTTGCAATACCAGATATCTCTGGGCGGCGCGTAAATTGCTCACCCATAGCAATTGGTATCAACGGGCATGGCTCACCTATGATTATGGTGAGGCCGTTGTGAATGCAAACGCGAGTGGGAATGTTATTAGCGCTGTCGGTGGTGCGGGCGTCGCCTACAATCAGCCCTATCAGCAACACTATACCGCGCTTGGCTATCCACAGATAGCGCCATATGATGGCACGCAGTTGGAGGAGTGCCAGTCGGATCTCTATCAGCGCGATCAACCCAATCCCGATGGCGCTTCCACGCTGAGCATCACCTGCGATATGACCGGCGGTTCCAGCGGCGGCGGCTGGCTCATCAGCGAGCAGGGCAAATTTGGCTATCTCAACGGTCATAACGATTATAAGTATAGCAACGACGAGGCACATATGTATTCACCCTATTATGGCAACGACTGGTACAGCGTCTATCGTACAGCCCAGAGCGCCTAGTCAGCGAGACGGTGCCCATCAGATTTTTGCACCACCATGAGTCGTCCTGGACTTTTTCCCTGCGGCTCTCGCACGCCTCAGGGCCGAAGGCCCTTCGTCTTGGTAAAAGAGGAGATGGTGTCTGGAGGCAGGCAGCCTGCCTCCAGACACCATCTCCTCTTTTACGAGCGAGCCGCTGCGCGGCGAGCAGTGCGGGCAAAGGTCGCCGCGAAAAAATTCGGGATGACTCATAACTGGCCCTTGCTATCTCCCTACACCACGTAACCACAGGTGGAGAGCCAGACGGTGCAGTTACCGACGTTCGCTTTGATATCGATTTTTCCCTGTGCATCTGCCGCCAGCAGACCACCGCCATAGACGAACGAGCTGGCTACCTGGATATTGCCCAGCGTCATATAGACCGTGAGATCGCTGGCTCCATGCGGTGCGAGATGCAGAAACGCGCCCGCCGTTGGGCTGCTGAAGAAGACTTTGCACACAATGCCCAGCGCTCCCAATGGAATACCAGAACTGCCACCAGTTACAGTAAAAGTGCTGGTTACACCGCTATTGATTGTGGTGGCCGAAAACTGTTGAAAGCCAGGAACAAACGTGATCCGACCGGGTGCTGGCGTTGGGATGCCGCTGCTCCCGTTTGGGGCGATGGCGATGATAATGGCATCTTGATAATTTTGTTCGTCAAAAAAGAGAACTGCGCAGAGACCTCCCACCTGGGCACTCGTGCCATCTATATGCGTGGCAATCGGTACGTTGCTCAACGCGGCGCTGGTGGCCTCCAGCAACAACACCGATGCCGTATAGGTGCTGCGATCAAATCCCGCGAGAATCCCTCTTCGTATCTGCTGCATGCTTCCACCTCTTCATCAACGCTCTTTGGGGAAAAATACCGTGTACTCTTCCCCAAATGATAAGCAGGCGCATATTATTGAGAGTTATGCGTCGTCGCTCATCTGGCCTGGATAGGGGATGGCGTCGCTGCCTGCCGAATAGCTATGGAAGTTGCCTGCTGTATAGCTACTGCCCAGCACGCCGTTAATGGCCGTCGCCAGTTGTGTTGCCGTCATCGTGGCATTTGTCGAGACAAACATCCACGTTCCCGCCTGGGGCAACGTGCCATCGCTCGCTTGCTGATAATACGCAAACGTTCTCGCATTAAAGTACGTCCCGATAGGAGCAACCGAGTTGCCATTAAAGCGCGAAAAAGCCAATTCAAGCGCATCTAACATGCTGTTTGTGCCCTTTCTTAAAACTAGAGAATGTTACATCATTTGATCAAATTTCCAACCACTGACAGGAGACGCACCAGGAGTTCGCCGCCGACAGGTTGGGCAGAAACGCGATGCCTGTATTCGCGTTCAAAAAGATCACATCCCCGTTTTGTAGCCCCTGGATCGATGTGTTGGAGGCTCCACAGATCGTGGTATTGCTGGTGCCGGGCGGTGATGCCTGGTTGGTGTTGGCATAGCTCAGGCTGGCGATACTGGTTGTGCCCGAGCCGTTGCGCCTGTTCGCTGCCGTCATGCTGGTGCCGAACGCTGGATCGCTCCCGGAGACAAAATTGAGGCTCGAAAAGCTGGTGTTGCCTATCATCACCTCGATTGCAAAAATGATGATCAGCTTGCCCGATGCGTTGGGATTGTACACCGAGAAACCAGCCGTGATCGCGCCCGAGGCCGTCAGCTTGCCGGTGGTGCAGGAGAAGCCCTGCCCATTCTGTATCCAGAGCCGAATCTGGTCCGCCGAGGGATATGGATTGTTGGTGCTGACCGCAGCCCCTCCAATATAGTTAGCGGTTGGCAGCGTATTGCTGGCCGCTGGTGCCGCGCCCGCGATCTGCGCGATATTGATGCTCTGGTTGGGTGCCAGCGTCAGGCGACCACTGGCATCAATCGCCAGCTTATTGGCTGGTGTGTTCGGGTCCGCGACATTGACCACGCTGCCCGCCCCTCCGCTGCTCGTGACCATCAAATTGCCCAACGAATCCACGCGAAGCGACTGCCCCACGTTTGAAGGATTTAGCGCCCCGATAAGAGACGACCCGTCAGCGTTCATAAACCCGCTCATCTTTTGTATAACCTCCTAACAGGTGCATCCGGGAAATGCGTCGGAGAGCGAGAAGTTCCCCTCTCGTAGCGACAAGGGGCGGTGTGGTGGGGCTGTGGGGGCCTTGCGCTTGTCGCTGTTGGAGACATGCGGGAACCGGGAAACAGAGAAACGATGTGGCCGAGGGCGACAAGCGCAAGGCCCCTGCCAAGACCCCCAACACCCTTTGTCGCTACGGGTACACCCACCATCCTCTCTGCCCAGAGCCCTTCCCCTTTCTATTGCCGGATGTTCCAATAATCGCCCCACTACGAAAACTTTATCTGGTTTGGTTGTAAAAACTCATGTTGAGAGGTCGCTTTTCTGTTTTTACCTGATTCATCGCTTACTTTCTGCAAAGAGTTTTATACACCCCTATAGAATCCGCGCCAGTCATTAACCGCACCACCATACGAATGCCTACATTTATAGGAGATTACGTCATTCGTGTAATTTAAGCCCACAAGCGGGTTGTCTTGCACCAGTAATGTGGGTAAAATTTCGCCCCCAACAAACCCAACCTCAATAGTATCGACTTCACGTGGATCGGCAATCAAAAACCATTGCGTCGAGCTGGTAAGTTGTGGTGACACGATAGGAGCGACAAAGCCCAGCATTGGATTGACGTCATTCAGCGAGCCGCCTGGAACGCCCGCTGATTTCGTGGCGACCATTGCCGTCCATTCCAGTTCCGGTGGCACCACCAGGTAGCGTGGGCGCAAGCCGATGCGTTTCCCGGCGTAGTTGGTCTGTTCGCGCATCGCCGTCACGCCTGTTTGCATCGCCGCCGTACTGAGCGCGGAGGCTCCCAGGTTGTTGTGGGGCGCACCGCTGGTGAAGAGGGGCGAGCCGTCGTAGATGTTGGCACCGCTCGTCAGGAAGCCATAGACAAATTCGGCCAGCGTATAGGCCGCTGCGACCGCTAACTTGGTCGGAATCTGCTTGATCGCTTGCAGGTCGTCATTGATAATCACCTCGCGCGAAACCGTAACGAGATTGCCCCTCTTTTGCGGGACATAGGTTGCAGCGCTATCGGTCAGCGTGGCGGTGGTGTAGGCGCTATCTTCGGGGACGACTGGCAGTGAGCCGAACGCGCCAAAGCGAACGCGGCTTTGTTGCTTAAAGTCGCGAATCGGCACAATCTGGCAAAACTTCATCCATTCGGCAGGCCAGGCTTGATAATCCTTGAGCAATCGCTTGTTCATGCTGGTGCCAAGCAGGTAGGAGAAGCTGGCGGTGGTCGTGTCGGCCTCCGTAATGCGCCCGATCGGTGCATGCTCGCTCACCCGAATCTGTCCCAGCGAACTCAGACCAGAAAGGCCGCCTGTGACCGCCGCATCGCCTGTGACGCGCGCATAAGCCTCACGAATGCCCTCGAATGGTCGAATATTGCCCAGGCGTGTTGTGTCGATCTCCAGATCAAACATGCTATCGAAGGCTGCCTGGATCTTCTCTGCCTCCGTAATCATACCTGAGACGCTCGATTTCTCGTAGCCATTGCCACGAATCAGTCCATCCTGCGTCAGTTGTGCCATCATATTCACGGAGCGTTGAAGTTCGGCTTCCAGTTCGCTCTCTTCAAAGATGCGGCCTGCAAAGCGCTCTCGCACCTGCTGTTTGACTGCCACCGGCAAAATGCTCTCGTGTAAATGTCGTTCTAGCAGCAGTTCGGAGCACTGTTGTCGCGTCTCCTGCAACATCTGCTCGACTTGAAGCCGTTGCTGCTCAACAATTTGCTGTTCCAGATGGACGTCATGCCCTGCGTTTGTCTGTATCTCAACAATAGTTTCTGTGCTTTCTGCTGCGTTGTCTGACATAGTATCGTTCCCTTTCTGCGTTGTATCAACCAGATCTTCATGTGCCGTATCGCTGTGCAGGATGCGACGGAAAGCACCGCCCGCGCTGGGCCGTGTCACGATGTCGCAGGAGTTCAGGCTGGCAATGCTTGTTATCTGTTTCGTGCGCGTAGCCTCGTTCAATTGCCACTGCCCTAAAACATCAATGGAGAGGCCGATCAATTGCGGTCGGTTGAGCTGGCAGGATTCGCGAATCAGCGACCAGAGCCAGTCCGCCGCCTCAAAGATGTGCAGCGTGGCATCGACTTGTTGCGCCTGCTCGCCGCTGGCGGCAATAAATTGAGCATCGTGATAGAAGCCAACCACATCGCGAATACTGCGTACCCCACCGTCCATCTGTAGAGCGTGGTCCGCATAAGCGTGCGCGCCCTCCACCATCTGTGCAATTGTCCGCAGGGCGCTCTCATCATAGGTGTAGCCATTTTTCGAGGTGCCGCCCTGAATGATCGTCACGCGCACTTCATGCCCGGCCTCCACATCTCCCAGTTGCTCTGTAATCTGCGGTTCCAGTATGAAATGCTCCCTGATGACAGCAGGTGGTGTGGTCATCGCCCTTGCTCCTCGCTATCCAACCCCTTCATCAATAAGGTAAACTTGCGGCTGCGACGGTTGTTCATGCCTTGCTGATCCATCTGGACGGCGGGATACTTTTTGGCGCGAATCTGCTCATACTGGGCCGAGGTGTGCATCACATCCAGCGCGTCAGGATCGAGATCGCCCGGTCGCTCGTTCATAATCTGTGGCTGCACCTGTGGATGCTGCAAATCGGGCATGCTCGGGTCCGGTTGGCGGATATCGCGGGTAATGGAGAGGCCGGAGAAGCCAGCCCCGGCAAAGAGGCTGCTATCAATTTCAGAATCATCGGGGATATCCTGCGCGACGACCAGCTCAACCTCCATCCCGTTCGACATATTTACCGCGAAGGGGCGGGGAATGGTGCTCAGATCGGGCAGGGTGGGATCCGGCGTGAAGGCCGGGATAATATTGAGTTCCGCCCCCGTCAGATCGCCATCCTGCAACGTGGGCACTGAAAAATCGGGCGTGCCATAATCAACTGGTTGTGGACCATCCCAGAGGGAGCGCTGCACGAGTTGATCGGGCGTTGGTATGCCAGAGCTTCCGGCCAGATTGAGATCGTAGCGTGACATGGCGCTACCTCCGAAGCCGAGTTGTTCGAGATCATCGGGTGTGTTCATCCTATCTTTCTCCTGTATTGAAATGGTTTAACGCAATCGGCGCAACAGGGCACGAACGTGGGTGCCAGTGGGAACGATGCCAACCGTGGCTGCCTCGATCACCTCATACTTAGGGGCCGCCTGTACCGCTGCGGCACTGGCTGTAGTGGTATCGGCAACGAAAACCAGACCGGTAAAGCTGATACCGAGGGGAGCAATCATGATCAGATCTCGCTCTAGCGTGGGTGGCGCTCCACTCGCGTTCGGAATTTGTGGATCGATAATCTTTTGTGGACGAAAAACGACGCTGATTACGCTATAACTATAGCTGCCGCCGCTTTGATACACGAAAACGACTGTCTTTTGCCGTCCACTCAATGTTTTATTGATTGCGCTCAAGATGTGTGCTGTTTTGCGTGCATCTAATGGCATGTTGTCCTCCCATCCTTCCAGCTACCGACTCCGCTGCGCCAATCGTCCTGCCAGCTCCGCTTGTGCCGCGTGTTGTCGAACCAGGGCCGAGCTGCCATGTCGCTCACTCAAGCTCGGTCTACTCCGTTGTGCCTGTTGCAGCGTTTGTAGTGATTGCCCTTCCACGCGTCGCCTCCTCCCATTGTGTGAAGATATCACCCTTTGCTCTTACTCTATCCGTCCATTCTTTTTCGGTCCTAAAAAACGGTAATAATTTTGCAGAAAACTATCTATATAAGAGAAATTGGATATATATGATTTGTAGATTCTTTAGCGATCTGAAGCTTTTTGCATTCTCAACATCGCCCCGGGCTGTTCAATAAATGCAAGCGCACATGCTGCATGCTCTAAATGTCCAGGATGCCATATCTTCCCATCGGGTTCACGAATCCAGTCATACTCGCTATGTTCCTCGCTTAATGTCACCCGCTGTTCTTCAATTGCTGCTGCCCCCATCAATAGATTGAGTTGATGATGGAGAAACTTGTTTTCCTGCGGTCCCTTCATATGCAAATCGATAGTACCTTGAACACGGACATGTAATCCCGTTTCTTCCAGCGTTTCCCTCTCTGCCGCCTCATGTGGCGCTTCACCTACCGCAACCCAGCCGCCCGGCAGACACCAGCTCTGATCGTCAGACCGACGCAAGGCCAGGAGTTGCCCGCTTGTCGTATGTACCGCAACGTTTACCCCGATCTTAGGCGTACAAGATCCCAACTCCTTCCTGAATCTCGACAATAACGCCTCTTCAGGTGCCTGTAAATATGCGCCATACATGCTCGCAACTATCTCCAATAATTGTGTATATCGCTCCCGGTCATACACATTATTTGCATAATTCAATCCCTCCACCGCGATCCCACGTATTTTATCCATAGCTAATAATATTTCTGATGCAGTCAACTCACTCAAGGTTTTTCTCCTTCAGGTTTTCTCTTAATAAT
The DNA here is from genome assembly GCF_016587455.1 of Reticulibacter mediterranei. Lineage (NCBI taxonomy): Bacteria > Bacillati > Chloroflexota > Ktedonobacteria > Ktedonobacterales > Reticulibacteraceae > Reticulibacter > Reticulibacter mediterranei. The sequence goes on from NZ_BNJK01000002.1 coordinate 880,071, forward strand.
GAACTTCCCGTTCGGAATTTTGATGCTCTTTGGCGGTGCAAAGGAAAATGGTTGCACGCTGGGCCTGATGAGCTTGATCACCTGCTCTGGCGTCTCTTCCGACTCCGAGTGTGCCTGTGCTTGAGACATCTCTTCTTGCTGCGAAGAGGATAAAGGCGCTTCCTGTTCGCTCTCTTGCGCCTTTTGCCTTTGCCGTTTCTGAAGTTCAAGCTCCGTATTGCCGAATACCATGCGCATATCAAACAGTATATGCCACAGAATCGCCGCGAAAAGGTTTCCAGTGAGCGCGTATAGAGCCATGTAAATTATACCGATAATTCCCACCACCACAACGCCTCTCCATGTATACGTGAAATGACCGACGCTAAACAGGAGCAGCGAGAAGATGGCCGCCCCGATGTACGGGATCGCGGAACCGAAAAATGTGATGTGGTGCGTGATGTACCAGGGGAGCAGGCCACGAAAAAGCACCTCTTCCCAGATCCCCGTTATGATGCTGATGACCATCCATAAAAGGCACTCTGATCTACTTCGAGGCAGCGCCAAACCTGTTTGTTGCAGATTTTTCAACGGCATACGTTTGAGGATCAACAGGTGTGTTCGTAGGTGCAGCGCAAAAAAGAGGAGAACCCCTATCAGCGCAAGCAGCGTCGGCCACCAGAGCGTGGGAAGTTGCAGACCAATGCTTGCCAGCGGAATACTATCGTGCAGTATAACAACGACGATGATACCCACGATCACGAGCAAATTGAAAATGCAGCGGAGATAGAGGCGAATATAGGTTCGTGCAGGTTGCCGTCGCTGCGGCGTGAGCGGGAGGCAGCCTCGCATCAACAAAAAAATCAGCAGAGCCGCAATAAATAGTGCAAGAACATCCATAATACACCAGACTTTCTTTCATATATTCATTAGAAAAGGTCGTCATCGATTCAACAGGCCGACAGATCATCAGATATCATTTGAAAAATGTTTTGCACAATCTATGGAGGTAGACGTAACTCTCGCCACTTTTCCAAATTTCCCTATCTCTCCACTACACATCAAAAATGGCTCTTTTGTTGCCATTCCCTGATCTGACAATAGGAATGGGAATATGTGTTATAATCGAAATTATCACAGTCAAAGCAGGAGGTCCGTTGCCATGTCTCCAACGCAGCACCCCACACCAAACGCCGATGTCAATATGCTGCTTCTGACTTTGCTAGCAAGAATGCAGACAATCCTGAAAAACCGTCTGGTCGGCTTCTATTTGCACGGTTCTCTCTCCCTGGGCGATTTTGACCCTGAAGCCAGCGACGTTGATTTCCTGGTCGTGACGACAGAGGAACTCAGAGGAGAGATACTGGACGAGTTGCACACGATGCATAATGAAATCGCTGCCAGTGGACTGCGATATGCAAATTCTTTAGAGGGTTCCTATATTTCATGCGCTGCATTGCGTCAATACGACCCGCGTAATGCCCGTCACCCAGCCATTAGCGTCAATCGGCAGCTCCAGGTCAAGCATCACAAAAGTAGTTGGATCATCGACCGCTATATCGTACGCGAGTACGGTATCATCCTGTGGGGGCCATCACCTAAAACGCTGATCAACCCCATTTCTCCCCAGCAGTTGCGCGAAGCGGTCTATGTTTTGCTCGATGAGTATTGGACGAAACAGAATACAGAGCCAGAAGAGTGGTCCCCACTCCACTACCAGGCTTATGCTGTCCTGTCCATGTGTCGTGTACTTTATACTCTGCAATATGGCACAATCATCCCCAAGCCACAAGCCGCGGCCTGGGCTATCCAGACACTCGAACCTGCATGGAAGCCACTTATCGAGAGAGCGCTAAGCTGGCGTCACCAGCACGAAAAGGATGATCCAACCGAAACGCTGGCCTTCGTGCGCTACATGATCAATCGCAGCAAGGAAGAGATGTAAATACATTTTTCCCCATAATTTTTCACCTCCTCCTTGCGCAACACTAATAGGTGGCACAAACCCGCCTGTCGAGTGTATTATAAAATCGTCAGTGCCAGTTCCATTCCCCCTTGTCTATGGCCTGACAGAGATTGGCAGTAAAATAGAAAAGGTTTTCTGAAATTATGGTAACAGCAACGATTATTGGCGTTTCGGGCTTTGGCAACACCCATTATAACGATTTGCTGCGTCATGTCGAGCGCGGCTCCCTACGCCTGCTGGCTGCAACGGTGATTAATCAGGACGAAGAGGTCGAGAAGTGTGTGCGCCTGCGTTCGCTGGGGGTCGAACTCTTTACCGATTATCAGGCCATGCTCGATCAGTATCGCGGCCAGATCGATCTCTGCTTTATCCCAACTAGCCTCCACCTCCATGCTCCAATGGCGATAGCGGCCATGCGAGCCGGGGCCAATGCGTTTATTGAGAAGCCAGCTGCCGCCACCATTCAGGATATACGCGCGATGCAGGCATGTGAACGGGAGACTGGACACTTTGTGGCCGTTGGCTACCAGACGATGTATGCCTGGGAAACGCTCTGGATGAAGCAGGCGATCATTGAACAGCAGATCGGCACCGTGCAGGCGATCAAGTGCTATGCTCTCTGGCCTCGCCTCGACTCCTATTATGCGCGCAACGGCTGGGCGGGCCACCTCAAGGTCAACGATACCTGGGTGCTGGATTCGCCATTTAGCAATGCCGTCGCGCACCAGTTGAACATGATCTGCTTCCTGGCCGGTACAGAACTCACCCGCTCAGCCAGCCTCCAGAGCGTCGAAGCCGAACTTTACCGCGCCCACGATATTGAGAGTCCCGACACCGCCTGCCTGCGCGTTACCACGATTGGCGGCATCCCGCTCTATTTCCTGGTCACGCACTGCTCCGAAACCCTCTTTGGTCCCGAAATCATCGTGCGCGGCGACCGGGGCAGTATTCGTTGGACCACCGATCATGTCTGGATTGAACGGGCCGATGGCACCCGCGAAGATATGCCGTGCGAGACCGGCGTGGCCCTGCGCGATAGCATCATGGCACACCTGTTCAAACGTGTGGAAGATCCCGGCGCGTTTATCTGCGATCTCTCTATCGCTGGCACCCACACCCTTTGCGTCAACGGTGCTCACGAATCCTCGCCAGTGCATACCTTAGACGCCTCTCTCATTACCCGCTATCCTGAAGATGGCTCCATCAAGACCGTCGTTCGTGACATCGATAAGATCATTGCGCGCTCCTTTAAGGAAGAAAAGCTTTTCAGCGAAATCGCCATCCCCTGGGCGCACAGCGGCAAAGTGGCCTCACTGACGGATTATTCTTTCTTCCCCTCGTCATCTGCCAGCAGCAAATAATCCAGTAACGTCTCACATGTCGTGAGCGAGCGATAATTGGTGCATCCGCGCAATCTTAGGGGATAATCGAATATGGCAGGGGCGATGGCTGGTCCTCGCCCGCCTCTACAGGCGGCGCGATGGGACTTCAGAGCGAGGACCAGCCATCGCCCCTGCCATATTCGGGCACACCTGGAGGATTTGGTGGTTTATTGCTCAGCGCCTCCGTGCAAATTATAGGAAGCGAATGTGAAATGATCCTGGAAACCGAGGCGGCGATACACAGGTATACCCATTTCTGAGGCCTGTAATACAGCAATGTGGTAGCCCCGATCACGGGCCTGATGTAAAGCTGCCAGCGTCATTGCAGTTGCCAGACCTTGACGCCGCATTGAAGGGATCGTGGCTATATTGTAGAGTCCGGCGATCCCTGCGTCCAGCGATAAGATCGAGATCGCAGCAGGCTTCCCTTGTACATAACCCGTATAGTAATAAACATCAGGATCATGCAAGAACCGGTCTCCAAAATCGATGCCTGATAGATAGCGAGCCATTGGTTCAGGGAATTCAAAGCCAGCGATCATGGTGTCCATATGCTGCCTGAATATTTCCTCATCTTCGGCCTGTTTAATAGTCAATCCAACTGGACTTTTTGCAGGTATCTTCACTGCATGCAGGTCCAGTACCATTGAGGGCAAATCTTCATCTTTGGACCAACCATTGGCCTGCAAACACGCTTCCAGACTGGCGCTGCGTAGCGATGGACCAATATACCAGGTCATAGGTCCGCCCCCGGTAGATTTTGCGATCTGTTTGAGCGTCCTGTCAACATCGCTCTCTGGCGTATCCCTTGTAAATGAGGTACGGACAACCCTGTTAAATCCTGTTGACTCAATCACAAACCATGTTGCCTCCGGTTCACGATAAAACATACCTGCAAAAATACGGCCAAGATAGTCCGTGCCTGTTTGACAGTTAGTCTCTGCTGCCTGTATCAATGCCGGATCAGAAAGACTCTCTAAGATTTCAGACATTCTCTCTATTGTCTCCTTAATATGGAAAGTGATGTGCTATCTGTTATATATATCCTCCTGTTCCTGTAGAGAAACAAGATCCATGCTTCTTTCTTTGGCAACACTATACTTTAATTTGCCCTGACGTATATGCGTACAATTACCCATCTTGTCTTTCCGGGCCGCTTGTTTTGTTGTATCCAAGCCCGCTAGATTGCAAGCATCTCTCTATCTTCCTGAAAAAAAACACTTGACAAATAACAAATATAATGTTGTTCTGTCAAACAGAGCAATGGACAGACGTGTACCGGGCCATGTAGATGGCGGGTACCATTTTTACCCGTGAGGCGCAGCGGTGTGCGCGCGGTCGTGATCGATCGAGGTCAGGGGTTCGACTCCCTTCTCGGGTGCCAGTGGTTTTTGAGATGCAAGCAGGAACTATTCTGGCCCGTTTCATCTCATAAAAAGCCGTGCCTTCTTTTCCACAGCTTTCTCGCCAACTTCTAGTTTGTGCCCCTGCCTCATTGCCCCATACATTCATGAATCGACGAAAGGAAGGTGCCATAAGACAATGGCAAAGCGGAACTTCGAGCGGACCAAACCACATGTGAACGTGGGAACTATCGGACATATCGATCATGGTAAGACCACGCTAACGGCAGCGATTACGAAAGTGCTGGCCTCGGCTCAACTTGCGAAATACACGGCCTTTGACCAGATCGATAGAGCGCCCGAGGAGCGTCAGCGCGGAATTACCATCTCTATCGCTCACCTGGAGTATGAGACGGAGAAGCGCCACTACGCGCATATCGACTGCCCCGGCCATGCCGACTACATCAAAAACATGATCACCGGTGCTGCCCAGATGGACGGTTCTATCCTGGTGGTGAGCGCGCCCGATGGTCCTATGCCGCAAACTCATGAGCATGTGCTGCTGGCCCATCAAGTAGACGTACCGGCGATAGTTGTTTTCCTTAACAAAGTCGATATGATGGATGACGAGGAACTGCTCGAACTGGTCGAACTGGAGGTCCGCGAACTGCTCTCGAAGCACCAGTTTCCGGGCGACGATCTCCCGGTTGTGCGTGGCTCGGCCCTCAAGGCGCTTCAGAGCAAGGGTGATCTCTCGCGCAACGATCCCGACGCCCGTTGCATCTGGGAGTTGATGGACGCGGTAGACACGGCCATTCCCACTCCCGTTCGCGCGCTGGACCAGCCATTTCTCATGTATGTGGAAAACGTCTACAGCGTGCAGGGGCGCGGCACCGTCGCGACCGGGCTGATCGAGCGCGGGACCATTAAGGCTGGCGAGGGGATCGAGATTGTTGGTCTGAAGGAGGAGAGCCGCAGCGCCGTTGTGACGGGTGTTGAAATGTTCCATCAGATCCTCGATCAGGGCGGCATCGCGGGCGATAATGTCGGTTGTTTGCTGCGTGGAGTGGCGCATACCGAGATCGAGCGCGGTCAGGTGTTGGTCAGGCCCGGATCGATCAAGCCACACACCACCTTCAAGGCGCAGGTCTATGCGCTCTCCAAAGAGGAGGGAGGTCGTCATCGCCCCTTCTTCAGTGGCTACCAGCCGCAGTTTTACCTGCGCACGACCGATGTTACCGGCACAATCAAACTGCCGGAGAACATTGATATGGTCATGCCTGGCGATACCATTGAGTTGACGGTGGAGCTACGCCAGCCAATCGCGCTGGAAGAAGGGGTCAAGTTTGCCATCCGCGAGGGTGGGCGCACCGTTGGCGCTGGTTTCTGCACTGGCATCATCGCATAGCCCCTGCGCATAAAAGGAAGCCCCGTCGTAGTTGAGCAATAATTGGTGTATCCGGCAAATGTTCCGGGAAGGGAGACGGCTCTCCCAACCCGTAGCGACAAGGGGTGGTGTGGAGGGGTTGTGGGGGCCTTGCGCTTGTCGCTGTTGGGGGGTCACGCGGGAACCGGGAAACAGACCAACGATGTGGCGAGGGCGACAAGCGCAAGGCCCCTACCAAGACCCCCTGCCGCCCCTTGTCGCTACGGATGAACCCAACATCCTCTCTGCCCAGAGCTATTCCCCCTTCATTATCGCTCGACTACGACATTGCTTTTTATTTATTTGCAGCGCCACAGAGCATATGCAGAGCGCTGATCGATGGCGCGAAAAAGTAGCCGCCGCCTGTTGGAATCACCCACTCGTTCTTCGTCGTCAACGTATGGGTCTGGTTGCCGTCCAGCACCAGCTTTGCCGTTCGTTCGCGTGCACCGCTGCCGTTTTGCCCGATTACCAGATCAAAGCCGGTGCCGCTGTCTTTAAAGTCGGGATCATTCGCCCATGACTGCGAGACGAACTCGAACTGATTCTCAATCGAGGTCTGGTACGCGACGAAGAGCAGACCGCGCTCGCCCTCATCGGAGATCGGCTGTTCAATGCTTGATGATGACGGTTCACCAAAGGGCAGGCCGCGCCGGAGCAGGCGATGCTTCTGCGTCTCGGCCTCGCTGGTCTTGCTCTGCTGTTCAGGATCAGTCCCGGAGGCAGCCGATGTGATATCGTCGCGCGGATTGGTTTTGCGAATATGCGCGAAGGCCGGACAGAGTAGTCCCTTCTGGTCCCCGGGCGATGGCGGGAACTCCCGACCGGAGGCGCTGCACTGCCCATCGCTGCCCGGCGTGGTTCCCGTATCGGGAGGCGTGTTCGTTGCGTCGGCATGAAAGTACTCGAAATTGTTGTTGGCGCAATCGCTCTGTCCCAGTTCGGGAGTATCCGCCTCGCCGCTCCGCAACAGGGGCGCACCACTTTGCCAGCGCCCAAGCACTTTTGCGGCCAGCAACGAGGGTGAGATGCCCAGGTCTTGCGCTGTCTTATGTAGAAATGCGTGGAAGGCTCCTACATCCTGGCGCAAACGTCGAAAGACCAGAAACGAGCCATTCCTGGCCCAGTCCGGTCCGGCATTTACAACGTCTCCTGGTTCCTCGACTGGCTTGCTCGCATCCTGTCCCTGGTAGCCAAAGACAAACTCGCCCGGCCACAGCAACGCCTGCCCTGGCTTGCCCTGATTGGGATTGAGTGGGTTCTGGCGCGGCGTCAACACATCCGTTGAGTCGGTGGAGATGTAGCCGCGAATGCCTGGCTGCGAAATGCCATCCAGAAAACCAAAATGCTCGTGTCCCGCAAGCTCACCCGGCAGGATGCTCCCCTCCTCTTTCCGCAGCAGGCTCACACCGCTTATCTGGACATCGTGCATACTCTGCTCTATCTCTGCGACCTGATCAAGCATATCGTCGCGGTCGTCGCTCTGCACGATCAGGATGATATCGGCCCCGTTTTGTGGACCCCCGATAACCCAGTTGTTAGGGTTGCCCTCCGCCTTCACGTCTGTAGGATCTCCCAGCATCTGCGCCTGTTTCACCATCCCGCTTTTGAATGATTGATCGTTAAAGTCCTTTTTCTTTATATCATCGGGCGTTCCAGCGGTCAACACCACCAACGCCTGATAGGAAAACGCGATATTAACCCATGTGGCTTGAATTGCCTTTGTGTCGCGTCCGCGCCGCACACGGAGCGTTTTGAAGAGGCGATTAAAGGCCAGCACCTCCTCAGCAGTGGCGATCAATGGAATCAGGTTGCCGAGCCATGTTTTGCAGATAGCAACCTGCTCGATTTTGAGAAAAAGCAGCATCTCATGATCTTTAAGAAAGCCAGGCAGGATGTTGCCCTGGATCTGCTCGACCTCAAGATGTGGCTCTGGAAATGTACTGTTGGCTACGTCTGGATGGGCCTGATCGGATACCTGACGCAAAGGCGCTGTGGCTGGTGTCTCACGGGGTGGGATGTTCTGGCTTCTCTCTACAACCGTCATAACCAACTCCTTATTTGGATAGCGTTTTAATATGTGTATATGTGTATATTCACTATACCAACGATGCTAACAGGCTTTTTTTGCCATGCAACCACAGCTAATTTACCGCTTTGTCTCCATTTGCTAACCTCGTCCGTATTACAGAATAGAATATTCTCTGATGACCATGTGGGGGAAGGATGACAAACAGAATATCACTATAGTATAAGGAGGTGGTAGTACGGCAGCTCGTATCCTTGTCGTCAATGATGACGCATCGATTCTTGAGTTGTTTCGTCTCATTCTAGAAGAGGAAGGGTATGAGGTTCATCTCTCCAAAATAGCATTTGAAGAGGTTCACGAGGTGGAGAAGCTGGACCCTGATTTGATTATTCTGGATATCAAGATAGGTCGTCATAACGAAGGGCTGTTATTGTTGCAGCAATTGAGAATGTATCGTCCCACGATGAAAATCCCAGTTCTCATCTGTACAGCAGCCATTTCAGTTATTCGCGAGCAGGAGGAGATTCTGCAACACAAAGGTATTCCAGTGCTATATAAACCTTTTGATGTGGATGAACTGCTCCATATTGTCCAACAGAACCTTTTGCCCTCTGAGACGAAAGACTGTTAAAAGCATTGGGGCATCTCTCGGTTATAAGAGATGCCCCAATGCTTTTTATAATGAGTTATACTAATTTATGATAGTGATCCCCCTTTCGTAGTGGAGCGATGTATCGCGTTGAGGTAGCCTGTGGTGCGATTCCACCCACGCGATACATCGCTCCACTACGAAAGGGCATATTAGATTATTTAAAGCTTTTTCCTTTTTCATGCCATAGAACCGATATTATTCCTCCACCAATCGCTCAGTAACTTCCAATAGCTCGTTTAGCTCAAAGGGTTTCTTCAGATAGTGGATATGTCGCTGTCGTATCTCATCAAGTGGCGCGTTTGCACTGATGACCAGGGCTGGAATCTCCTCTAACCCTGGTTGTGCATGCAGTCGATCATATAATTGGATGCCGTTCATCCCTCCAGGTAATTGATAGTCGAGTATCAGGAGATGTGGTTTGGTCCCCTCAACTATTTCTAATGCCTTATACCCATTATCTGCTAGAATGGCTCGATAGAACAGTTCCTCTTCGATAATGCTCACCAGTAAAGAACCCACGTTCCTATCATCCTCGACAACCAGCACTGTCCTTGTGTCGGCCTGTTCCTCTTGTCGTTCTACTATCATCGCATCTTCCTTCTCTTATCCTCTCCTACAACTAAATATACTCATCAATTTTATCATCAATCTAGCGGAAGAATTTTAATCGAAGCAGTTTCTAATTAGAAAGTAAGTATACAACGTTCCTCTCTGGCTGTACAGAGAAAAAAATAAGAATTGTATTAATATATTTGTGCAAGAAAACTGGATAAAATCATCACCCCGTTTTCTTGCCAACACAAACGTACCAGACACTTACCACCAGCGCGCTGGCTGATTAATGGAGGGATGGCGCGGGAAAGCGGGATAGCTGTCCTGCGCGGGAGGGCGCATGAATGGTCGCAAGATCAGTGTCAGAACCAGTCCAGTTAGAAAGCCGCCAACATGGGCGAAGTAGGCAACGCCGCCCATATCCTGCTGCACCGTCGCCAGCGCCGCAATGCCATCGAAGAATTGCAGGACAAACCACAGGCCGATCAGCACAAACGAGGGCAGCGTAACAATGGTAAAGAAGATGAAAATGAAGATGACGGTTCGTACTTTTGCCCAGGGGAACAACAGCAGATATGAGGCAAGCACCCCCGCTATCGCTCCACTGGCCCCCAGGCTCGGTATCTGTGAGGTTGGATCGATCAGTATTTGTGCAATGCTGGCCACTATTCCACATATGAGATAAAACACCAGATACGCGAGATGTCCCATCCTGTCCTCGACGTTATCGCCAAAGATATAGAGAAAGAGCATGTTGCCGCCGATATGCAACCAGCCCGCGTGCATAAACATCGAGGTCAGCAGCGTTAGATAGACCGGGTTGGGCGTATGAAAAAGCAGTTGAGCTGAATTACGCACGAGATCCGTCTGTGGCACGCCATGCACCAGTGCAACCGGCACCACCGCGTAGGCGAAAACAAACTGGTCTGTTGCCGAACCAAGCGAGACTTGATAGAGAAAAACAACAATATTGATGAGGATCAGCCCCCACGTAATCCAGGGTATGCTGCGTCTGGGGCCGGGATAATCTTTGATCGGGATCATGGTTTCGTTTGCCTCCTATGCTTTGTTCTCCTGGAACGACTGGCTTTAGTATACTACGATATCTAAAGGATCATGGTGGCACACGTTGGACACGCAGGGCTTTCCAATTCTCCCATCTAGCGGGAGTGCAGAGGGCGGCAGCCCTTTGCCGGGGTGCGGGGTGTCCCCGCAAAAACCTTTTTTCTTCTCTTTTGCGCGCCGTCGCAGGCGGCGCGCGAAGGAGGGAAGGAAACTGGGGACACCCCAGACCCCGGCAGGGAGACCGCTGCCCCCCTTTGAGCGGAGAACTGAAAAGCCCTGGTTGGACACGCTCTTCTCTTTCACTTTTTGTCTCGTGCTGCTATAATTCATAGCAATGCCTTTGTCGTAGTCGCGCGATTTATCGCGCAACCTCACACATACGCGATAAATCGCGCGACTACGACAGTTGTGAGTAATGAGAGGATACTGGCGCAAGGGATCGCGATGGCTTTTATCAATTATTACCAGATTCTCGACGTCTCTCCTGATGCAAGCGAGGAGGAGATCAAAACAGCCTATCGACGCCAGGTGAAACGTTACCACCCGGATACCAGCATCGAGCCAGATTCCGCCGCTCGCTTCATAGAACTACACGCCGCTTACGAGCTGTTGCTCGATCCTGTTAAACGGCAGGAGTACGATGAGCAACACGGCCTGGGTGCTGGTGGCAGTGTCGTTCCCGGCACTGTCAGAGCTGGTCGCCGCCACGCCATCCCACATTACGTTCCGGCTGCTCCGGTGGTGATTCAGATGAACCCCATCGTCTATTCTCTGGCCGCTGAAGAGGTCTATACGCTGTTCCGACAGGGCATCCTGCGTGGGAAGGCACCCAAAATGGAGAGCGCCGCCTATTATTGTCATCGCTGTCAATACCGCTGGTTCGTCTTCCTCCCACCCGCAAACTCACGCTCAGTACCGCCGCCGCCTCCACCGCCGGTTCAATGTCCGCAGTGCCAGGCCAGCGATTGGAGCGAGTTTTTGCTGCTGCGCTGTCGCCATTGCTCAGCCGTCTTTGAAGCTGAGGGGCCGTTGCGCGAACAGTCAGTACATGGACAATTACGCGGTCGCCTCTTCTTTCCCTATGCGCTCTTTCCCGATTGCCCCTATTGTCAGAAGCCGCACTGGTGCATGGCCGAAGAAACGCGCCTGGGAACCGCTCACAGCGAACCAGCCTCTTGAATAATCTCCAACTCAGGTTGACACAACTGTCATCAATCCCATATACTTCATCTATGAACAAAGTCAGTGATGAGAGAGACGAGCAGATCTTTCACCTGATGGAGCTGCTGTTTCGCATCGAGAAAATAACGGATGCGCATATCAACGCGCTACTCCAGCCCATTCGTCTGACGTGTGCGCAACATCTGGTGCTCAAGCTGTTGATTGAGGCTGGCGAACCGCTCCCGTTGGGACAATTGGCGGAAAAGTTGCACTCTGTGCGCTCAAATATGACTCAAATGATCGACCGTCTGGCAGCCGAAGGGCTGGTCGAGCGCATCTTTGACGCGACAGATCGCAGGCGCGTGCTGGCACAAATCACGGAGGAAGGTCGTCGCCGCTTTGAAGCTGCCACGCAACTTGAGTATCAGGTTCAGCAAGAACTGCATACCCACTTTAGCCAGCAGGAGCGAGATCAACTCGTGTCACTGTTGAGCCGCCTGGAAGCGTTATGGGGGTAAGCATGTAAGCTTTTTAGAGCTGAGCTGAGTAGTTCATAAAATAGTGAAGAAGAGGGCGTGGGCAACCCTCCTGACATCCAGACGAGAGGAAAACCAGCATGCAGGACGAATGTGTTTAGTATATTGCTGGTATCCCCGGGTCGGTTGTGACAATAAATGCCTCTCTTCCATCTGTTGCCGCACGATATGCGTCGGCCTGACCATCGTTGGTCCATTCGCCGTCGCGCCGATAACGAAACTGATACGAGCGGCTGACCTCCAGATCCAGGGTAAACATCCACGTCCCCTGTTCCGTCTGCCGGAATGGATGGGATGACTGGTTCCAGTCGTTGAAATCTCCCACCAGATAAATATTATCCGCCCAAATGCTGCCCGGGAGCATAAATGTTACACGCGCTACAGGTCTTCCGTCCACTTCCGTAAACGCTTTGCGTATCATACAACCCTCCTATCTTATCAGAACTATACACATACATATTTTTGCAACCTCTAACAATAGACGCGCCGCGATCAAATCTATTAAACGCTCTACTGCCAAATTTCCGTTCTCAGGGGATATAGAAAAAGACACGTTGGATCTTGCTTTCTGGTTACACTATTTTTCGCCGATAATCAGAGGGGTTGACATCTCGCTCATACCCGTGCTATCCTGGCTTTACCATATCAATCAAGAGAGGAATCTATGGCTCAAGCGACCGCATTTATTGCTATCTGGCTCAACGCCGAGCATAATCGGACAGTCGCCCATAGCCGTATGCTGCCCTTTTTTCTCCACACATGATGCGCTTCATCAGGCATTTCCTTACTCTATAAGCAGAACGGCGTAGTTTGTGGGCGGCTGCGAATTCAACCAGACACCACATTCAAGTATCGTATTGTCGTACGTTTCTGCATTTTTTGTGTAGTGTAAAGGAAGAGAAAAATGTCTGACCAACAAAACGAACAGGCCTTCTATGAGTATCTGTTGAGTGAGTACCAGCATCCCTTTGCCTGGGGCGACTGGTCTTATCTGGAGGGCCGCCGAGTAGAGTTACCAATAGAACAGCCCTGGGGCTATGCTGACCGTGTTGTGGAGGCGATGCGCACGGTGCGGGCAATATTGGATATGCGCACCGGCGACGGGAGCATGTTTGCATCGTTCATTCGCCAGCAATCGCATCCTATGCAACTGTATGCCACCGAGGGCTATGCGCCCATCCTGGCTCTTACGCGTCAGCACCTCGAACCGCTGGGCGTCACCATCTACGAGGTCGCTGATGAACGTTTGCCTATCGCTGACGAGCAGCTTGATCTGGTCATCAATCGGCATGGCAGCTATGATCTGCGCGAGATCAGACGCGTCCTCAAGCCGGGCCAGCACTTTATCACCCAACAGGTTGGCGATCAAACCAACCTGCGCCTGCATGAGCTATTGCACACTCCGCGCCTGTCAACTGGGAACGCGCCAACGTGGAATCTTGCCATCGCTGTTCGTGAGCTACAACAAGCGGACTGGCAGATCATCGAACAACGCGAAGGCTTCGCTTCCACCCGCTTCTACGACGTGGGAGCCATCGTTTATTACCTCAATGCCATCGCCTGGGAGATACCAGATTTCTCCGTCGAGCGCTACTTTGACAAGCTTGTTGCCATTCGCCGCCTTATTGAGCGCGAGGGCTATCTCGAAGTTGCCTTCCACACGTTTTTCATTGTTGCTCAAAAAACCAAAATGTCGTAGTCGATCGATGACGCTCTAGAGACAAAGGATGTTGGGTTCACCCTTTTCGCTCTCGCCTCTAGGGATAGAGGATGTTGGGTTCACCCGTAGCGACAAGGGGCGGTGTGGAGGTCTTGGAGGGGGCCTTGCGCTTGTCGCTCTCGCCACACCGTTTGTCTGTTTCCCAATCCTCGTGACCCAACGGCGACAAGCGCAAGGCCCCCTCCAAGACCTCCACGCCGCCCCTTGTCGCTACGGACGGGCGCGGGGAATTTTTTCTCTTCCTGGAGCTTTTTATTGCGCTTCAGGCTTCGTGCCGGTTACGGTGAGCATGTTCCAGACGCCGACGAAGTCGCTGGCGTGCATCTCGATCAGCATCTCCTGATAGAGCTTCTCGAAATCTTCATCGGTGATAAGGCCGGTCTGAATGAAGAGAGGGCGTGCCATGTGGTATGCCACCTCGAAGTTACGGTACAGATCGGTCCATGCCTCTGTTTCGGCTGAGAACTCTATTGCATGCCCGATTAGCTTGATATTCTGATATCCTGCTTCACGAAAGAGCCTCGGGAGCATATGGGTCGTGTTGGCTGTACGGTTGCCAACGGGGAAACCAAGACCGGCCCGCAGACTGCCTTCAAACATCATTTGCGCCATCCGATCAAGCGCGGGACTGCTGGTAACGCCCAGATCAATTGGCTCGGTAATCTGGAGCCTGCCGCCGGGATGGAGAATGCGCGTGCATTCCGCAAGAAAGCGCGGCCAGATCTCGCGTAGCAGGGAGCCAATCAGCAAACGACCATTCACCAGATCGAAAGCTCCATCAGGAAAGTCCAGCGGTTGATTGAAGTCCATCACGCCAAACGAAGCGTTGGTGAGTTGCTGGCTCCGGGCGCGAGCATTGGCATAATCAACCATCGGACGACCGATATCAATTCCGGCCGCCTCGATGTTCGGATACTCAAAGGCGACATCCAGCACCCATCCTCCGGGACCGCAGCCCAGATCCAGCACATTACGGAACGTCGTAACCTCCGATGCCGACACACCTTGAAATACTCCCCCCATCGCTTTTGTGAGCAAGCGATCCTGATGTGTCAGGCGCGCCAGTTCTTCGGGGCTATCCGGGTCAAACACATAATTGTTTTCGGATGACGCCATTAGGTCCTCCTGTGAGGCTTTCTCTTTATTGCTTTAGATTGAGATCATATGCGAAAAAAGTTGCTTTGCCAATACATCGCACTGAATCAATCTGATTATACAAGAACTACACTCTGTAAGCAAGTAGGTACTGTTACTGCTCAGAGCGATTTAAACCGCATAGCCGGAGAGATATTGACTTTCGATACCACTATCTCTATACTTTTCTCTGTTATGCACGAACAGGGAGGAAAGAAGCATATGGATATTGAAGCGATGTTTTCCACATTTCCCACTCTCACAACAAATCGTCTGCTTTTGCGGCAAATCCAGCCGAACGACGCGGAGGCGCTTTTCGCCACCTTCTCCGATGAGAGCGTCATGGAGTTCTATGGGCATCTGCCCCATCGTTCTATCGAAGAATCGGTCGAGTTGATTCGGAAACAACATGTCTGGTATGCTGAGCGCACTGGCATTCGTTGGGGCATCACGCTCAAGGGGGATGATCGTGTGATCGGTTCCTGTGGCTTTTATGGCTTCGACGAGGGTTTTCGTCGCGCCGAAACCGGCTACGAACTCAATCGTGCTTTCTGGCGACAGAGCATCATGAGCGAAGCTATG
This sequence comes from Reticulibacter mediterranei, assembly GCF_016587455.1. Taxonomy (NCBI): domain Bacteria; kingdom Bacillati; phylum Chloroflexota; class Ktedonobacteria; order Ktedonobacterales; family Reticulibacteraceae; genus Reticulibacter; species Reticulibacter mediterranei. Next base: position 895,598 of record NZ_BNJK01000002.1, read on the forward strand.
TCCGCTATCCTGAACTATGCCTTTAGCGAACCTGCCCTCAATCGCGTCGAAGCAGTGGTCGATGACGTGAACGAGCGCTCCAAAGGTCTGTTGCGCAAGCTGGGCTTTACCCACGAAGGCACGCTGCGCCGCCGCTTCTTCTTCCGCAATCGCTTCCTTGACGAACACTACTTCGGCCTGCTGAAAGAAGAATGGCCCCTCTGATTTCGTAGTCGCACAGATACGAGATCTCCTAAATAAAAAAGGACCTGGACAGAGAGGTCTCTCCCTTTTCCAGATCCTTGATTGTTGTGGTATCACCTATTCGCGCTATAGAAATTATAGTCTGATGAGCCTGGCTGTGCCGCGTCTGGTCTGCCTATCTGCACCTCTATTTGCCTTCTTAAAATTTTCCATCCCCATTGAGGCTTTCAATAAATTTTCAATCAGCGAGTGCTATGCTCATTCTCATGAGAAGGCGTTTCTCTTCAAGAAAAGTCCAGGAACAGCAGAACACGCAACCTGTATAAACATCTCTATGGAGATACAATATGTCTTTGAAAACGACACTTTCTTCACCAGTTGTACAGATACTCGCACGCATCCTACTGCCAATACTCTTTGTCCTTGCGCTCGTGCTGCGGGTATCGCTCTATCATATAGAAACAAGCGACTATACCTTTTTCGTAAGCCAGTGGTACGATTACATTCAGACCCACAATGGCTTTGCGGCCCTCAGATACGAGTTTGCCAATTATAACGTCCCATACCTCTACCTGATTGCCATCCTGACCTATCTACCCATCCCCAAACTGATTGCGCTCAAAAGCCTTTCGGTGGTCTTTGATCTGGTGCTGGGCCTCTTCACTTACCTGATTATTGGCATCAAGTATCCACGTTCTTACGCTGCGATCATCGGGGCGCTGGTCGTCCTGTTTGCTCCCACGATCTTCATTAATAGTGCTGCCTGGGGACAATGTGACGCGATCTATACGGCATTCTGTCTTGGCAGCCTCTACTTTTTGCTGAAAGATCGGCCAGCCTGGGCCTGCGTCTTCTTCGGCCTGGCCTTTGCTTTCAAGCTTCAGGCGATCTTCTTTGCACCGATCTTTCTGATCGTCCTTTTGCGCAAAAAGGTGTCCCTGCAACATCTCGTCCTGATCCCCGCCATCTTCCTGCTCATGCTCCTTCCCGCCTTGATTGCCGGTCGCGATGTCGGCAGCTTGCTGAGCATCTACGGTGAGCAGATCACCACCGGGGGCGTCGGTGGCGGCGTCACGACCAGCTTTAATGGTGGTGGCGGTAGATTTGCTGGCGGCAATCGACAGGGACCGCCCCCCAACAATGGCGCGCCCGGTGCTCCGAACAATGGCGGGCAACGAGCCTTCAATAGAGGAAGCAATAGCAATCAAGACGGTATCCCGAGCAATGGTGGGCAACGAGCCTTCAATGGTGGCGGCAGGCCCAATGGTGGTGGGCCGCGTGGCGGCATGAATGGCGATAATTTTTCCTCGTCGGCCCTGACCTATAACGCAGCTTCGTTCTATCAATGGCTTCCAGACAACCTGCCCGGCTTCTGGAAATGGATCGGTATTGCTCTCGCTGGCCTGTCGGTTGGCGGCGTTGGCCTGCTCGTCTGGAAAAGCGAACAGCCGCTCACAAAGGCCGTTCTGCTCAAGGTTGCGGTCACTTTTGCCCTGGTGATCCCCTTTTTCTTGCCAGAAATGCACGAGCGCTACTTCTACCTCGCCGACGTGCTCTCAATCGTCTATGCCTTCTACTTCCCGCGCTACTTCTACGTACCTGTGATTATGCAGGCAAGTTCGCTCATCGCCTACGCGCCCTATATGCTCAATGCCCACGTCATCAATCTGGGTTACGCCTCCTTCGGCGCGCTACTGCTCAATATCATCGTTATCGCTGATCTTGTCGTGACGCTCTATCCCCGCAAGAAAAAGGCCAATCGGGAGGTCGTCGCGGAAACGCCCACCTCCGAGGTCTCGGATGCCATCTCAACCTTGTGAAACAATAGCGCTCCCGGCTCTCTGCATCCGTCTTTTCTCGCATATGGTACACTGAATAGAGAAGAGCGTTGCATTGTGTAGCGACAACCACAAGGGATTGTCGCTGCGCGATTCATGGAAATTGGAGCGAATTTCATGCAAAATCGAACCTCTCTCCGTTCGTTGGCCTCTTTCGAGAGCGCTCTCCTCACGAAGCGCGCGTTCAGCGGGTTTCTCCACATTCCCGTCGTCGCCCCGGCCTTTCTCAGATATATCTATCGCCGGGCTGAGCGCCATCAACGCCCCTTGATTGCCAGCATCAACGTCGTCAATCGCTGCAACCTGCATTGCGCCGGATGCTATTGGACTCGCACCGAGCGCGAGGAAGATCGCCAGGAGCTATCGATTGAGGGCGGCATTCCGCTGCTGCATAGCCTGTGGGAAAAGGGTGCGCGCCAGTTCTTATTTATCGGCGGCGAACCGATGACGGAGCGCGAGAAAGTCGAGCAATGGGTGTGCGAGGTCGCTCAACTGGGCGGCATCTCGACCGTGATTACCAACGGCACCTATGGCCTGCCAGCTCCCGGTGAGTGGCCGCGCACTCACTATTTCGTCTCATGCGATGGCGATAGAACGGGCATGAACCGCGTGCGTGGCTTTGACGTGGTGCATCAAACAAACGTCTTTGAGCTGGTGAAGTCGGTCGCGACTCAGCGCAAAGACGTAATGCTGGCGATGACTATCAATAAGCTGAATGTTGATCGTATCGAAGCCTTTGTGCGTGAGGTGGCGACCTGGGGCATTGGCGGCGTCGTCTTCTCGTTTGCCACGCCCAACGTTGGGGATCGCCAATCCTTCTATCTCTCCACCGAACAGCGCGAACAGGCCGTGCAAGATCTACTACGGCTCAAGCGCGAGTTCAAAGATTTTGTGGCGATGGGCAGCCGGGCCATCGAGCTGCTGCGCCCCTCCGAAGTGGAGCAATGGTCGCAGCGCTGCCCGACCTTCGCAGCACAATCCATCCGGGCTGATGGACAGCCCCTTGAGCGCTGCGTCTTTGGTCCGACCGGCGATTGTTCGCGCTGTGGCTGCAATATCTCTACGTCGTTTGTAGCCCTGCGCGAAGGCGACAGCGAGACCGCACGCTTCGTCACCTTCCCGGCGCGCAGGGCCGGCATCTCCTGAGCATGTGGTAGCACCAATCGTACTGGGTTGGTGCTACGCCAACCACCAGCATGCGCTACGCTAGTTCTGTGCCGCTTTCGGAAGTTGCGCCCTTTTGAAGAACTCTTCGCTCTCTTCGCTTGTGACGGAGCGGGTATCGTCAAGCAATTGCTTTGTTGCCTGCATCGCTATCTCCACCGCTTTTTGTGGGTCCATTTCGTATTTTGCCTGAATAATCTTTAGCTCCCACTCTTTGAGCAGATATTCAAGCATAAAGCGCGTCTGGCTGAACCCTCGCCAGTTGCTTTCCCAGTGGAAAAAGGCGCTTAAACCCGACAGCCCGGCAATTGTCAGGGCGACGATTGGCAGCACAATACTGATCCAGATCCCTTCTCTCAGCGTGCTTAACAAGGGGAGACAGGCACTCAATACGATTATCAATACACCCGCAAAGCGAAAACGGAGCCGTGCCTGCCTGGTCGCTTTTTTGTATCCCTCTATTTTTCGTACCACGAAATCTTCTTTGAGCGTTTCCAGTTCTTTGAGGATAGAGATAAATCGTTCATCCTTTTGCTGCTCGCCCTCCATGCTGCACTCCTTCAAGATCTAAATACCTTCTGTCAAGTATACCAGCGTATCAACCAGATTGTATACGATTTGCTTGTTGAAAAATGCGCTGTTTTTATGCTATACTCTATGAAAGAAGCTGAATTCCTCTTCACACCGATGAAAAAGTTAGTAACTGACAAACATCTCAAGCACATAGCAGCCAATTTTGAGCCTGTTTACGCAACATAGACATTGAGGGTCGGTATCCTGTGTCCTGACGCATATTTCCCTTTTTAGCGAATTTATGAAACCGACGATAGGGGGCAGTCTTATGGATTTCAAAAAAATAACGCCAAAGCCGGTGGAGCAAATGCCAACAGCAGACATAATGCGAAATGTGTTTGAGGGAGAGCCATCAGACCAAAGTAGCTCAAACTCGGGAGATGTCCAACCACAGCGTCAAAGGCGAACAATAGACATTGAAGCAATCCAGAAGATAAAACCAACGGCAGAGCACCTGGAAGCTGAAGCCCTACGTACCTCCTTCTACAGATGGAGAGAAGGTGCGGAACGGATCAGCAAGGACGATTTTAATGCAGCCAAACTTATAAAGCAGCTCAATGATATAAGGATGTACGGAACCGATAAGCCAAACAAAGAGATCCAGCAAGTACGCTATCAAGTACGAGATCAACGAGCTAGGGATGTATCTGCAAACATCAAAGGTCTGATATCGACGGATATATACGCGATGACTGCATATCTGTACGGACTCGACTACAAAAATAGAGCAGGCATGACCTGGATGATGAGAGAATATAGTGAGCAGATCGATCTCAGCAGGCAAATAAGGCCAATCTCCACCATGCTGCGGAGGAGAAGAGAGATGCAAAAAGCAATGATTCGGGCATTGCGAAGGCGAGTAAGGAGGCAGATGCCGAAGGGGAAACAGAGAGCTATGCAAGATGAGTTACCAGCACTACAGGAACGAGGGGAGATGAAGTCTCAGGAAATAGCGCCCGCGGAGCCGCTTGCATACGAGATAGGCATGGAGAACTACCTACCTTATGGAGAAGAGAAGCCGCATCAATTGCGAAAGGCACCACAGCAGCGTATACAAGAATATATGAATTCACAGGAAATGGAGGTAGTTACGGAGCAAATAGCATTTATGATGTATGTTGAGAGCTTTCGGGATGGAGGAGAAGAGGGGTTGCGTCAATTGCAACACGACTTTCCAGAAACCTATAAAATAGCAATACGGCACATACAACGGATGAGGGAGCAAGGAGAGCTGTCCGAACAATAGGGCTATCCTTCCTGTCTTTCTCATTCTCCTCGCAGCCGTTGCACGTCGCGCATCGGGGGAACACCGAAGAGGTTTTTGTACTCTCGATTGAAATGAGATGCGTCTTGATATCCGACGCGATAGGCCGCACTGGTCGCGTCCAGACCTTCCCCCAGCATCAGACGGCGGGCTTGCTGAAGTCGCAACCGCTTCTGGAATTGCAAGGGACTCATCGCGGTGACGGCCTTGAAATGATGGTGCAGGCCCGAAACGCTCATGCTCAACTCGTGCGCGAGTTCCTCGATGTGCAACGGCTGGGCGAAGTCCTGGCGCAGTCGGGCAACGGCTCTGGCGATATCGGAGGTGTACCCTCCCAGAATCGCTAGATGGCGGAGGCGGTCCCCTTGCTCTCCTACGAGAAGACGATAGATGATTTCCTGCGTAATCAGTGGCAGCAGGACCGGCACTTCAGCAGGAGCATCCAGGAGCCTCATCAGACGCACCGCCGCGTCAAGCAGATTGCTGTCCAGCTGGCTGATACCGATAGCTCGTGCGTCTGACTGTTTCTGAGGCTGCATGTATCCCGCATCCAGCAGAACCGAACTCACGAGGGCAGGAGAGAGTTCCAGGCGAAGGCTGAGGTAGGGCAGTTTCTTTGAAGCTTCTACCACCTGGCTCACGCTAGGAAGTTCGATCGTGGTCAGCAGGTAATGCAAAGGATCGTACCGATAGCGACTCTCACCGAGCAGAACCTCTTTGCTGCCCTGAGCAATCACGCACACGGATGGGATGGATACTCCATGATGTGGCGCTGTCAGTGACGATGAACGAGCCAGATGTAGTCCCGGCAATGGCTGAACCGTTCCATCTTCATGGAGAACTCGCGAAACCCGCTCAACCAGTTCTTCGCGGTTGTCCTGGAGCCGCTGCATCTCGCGTTCGGTCTGCTCTCTGATCGTCGTAGACATCGGAACTCCTTCTCTTCTCGCTCTTGTGCTCATTTTCAATATTTGCAGAATCAGACAATTATTTTCGACAATCATTCTATCACCCCGCGCTCTGATGCTTCTATACTCCCTGTAGATCAAGCGCATCCCTGTTTGTTGTGTTGAACACTTATAACAGAAGGCCGGGATGTGCTGGTTGTTTATATTGGAACGATAAAAAGGGGAAACCGAAATGGGAAAACTTGATGGAAAGGTTGCGATCGTGACCGGAGCGGGACGAGGGATAGGACGCGCGATTGCGCAGGCATACTTACAGGAAGGCGCATCAGTGACCATAACGGCGGCGCGCGAACAGGCCGAACTGGATCAACTGGCGAAGCAGGATGGGTCTGAACGAGTGCTGGCACTGCTGGCTGATGTAACGGACTTCGAGGCATGTACCCGGGTGGTAGATCAGACGACCCAACGATTCGGGCACATAGATATCCTGGTCAATAACGCGGGGCGAGGCTTGAAGTATGTCAGCTCTTCTTTCCTGATGGAGCCTACTCGCTTTTGGGAAACAGAGCCTTCGGTCTGGCGAATGATCGTAGAAACGAATGTCAATGGACCATTCTATATGGCTCGTGCAGTGGTTACACACCTGCTTGAGCAGCAGCATGCCGGGAGCATTATTAACATCAGTATGAACTATGAAGGGATGAAGCGGCGTGGCTTTTCTCCCTATGGGCCGTCGAAGGCTGCGCTTGAATCTGCCTCGGCTATCTGGGCACAGGAACTCAACGAGGCGCGTATTCGTGTCAATGTTCTGCTGCCGGGCGGCATAACGAATACGGGGATGGTCCCGGCTGAGATGCCAGCCGAGATACAGATGCTCCAACCGGAAATCATGAATGCTCCGGCTGTGTTTCTCGCCTCGGACGCTTCGCAAGATCTTACCGGTCGTCGCTTGATTGCAACCGAATGGAGTGCTGCGAATCCACAGGGCAGGGCTATTGTGGAGGGAATCGGGGCGTAATACTCTGTCAAGCTTCATTCGCAAAGGGAACGGCAACCGTCTATGGTAGGGGCGATGGCTGGTCCTCGCCCTGCTCCACAGGCGCGTTGATGGGGCAACACCGGGCGAGGACCAGCCATCGCCCCTACCATAGACGGTTCCACCCTCCAGGATGTTGTGGATGCCTCAACGAATGAGGTTTGACAGAGTAGTAGCACCAACCACAAACCCCCTCCTGTACCGGGTAGGGAGATCTAGAGCGCGTCTTTGGATTTCCAAAGACGCGCCTCTCGAACAAAGCTGTGAGTTTTTTAGGAGGTGCCACGCCAACCGCAAGGGATTAGCGCTACTGTCGCTCAAGGAGAAACACCGGGATTTCGCGGGTGATGTTCTTCTGATACTCTTCATAGGGAGCAAACACCGCAACGGCCTTAGCAAAGGCTTCTTCCCGCTGCTTTCCTGTGAGCAATCGCGCAGTCGCTTGAAATGTTTTTTCCCCGACCTCAATAGTGACATCAGGATAAGCTAACAAATTGTAGTACCATTGAGGATTTTTGGGGGCACCTCCAGCCGAGGCAACCGCAATATAGTGATCCCCATCGGGAACAGCTATTAAGGGATAAATGCGGGCTTGACCTGATCGGGCACCTCTGGTGGTCAGCAGGATCAAGGGTTGCCACCCTTGCACCACACCCCCCTGTGTACGGAACTCCTCGACCAATTGACGATTATAGGCCATCCACTCATGTTCGTTCATGCTTTTATCTTCTCCTCTTGAACGCTTCAGTTGAGGCGGTTTTCAGTATCATATGTTTGCCTCTGTGAGGCGATGTGCTTTTAAGAGACAGAGGCACTGTCCATACGGACGAGGCCCGCCGGTAGGGTCGCGTAGATCTCTCTGGCTCTGGGATGAGCATTGTCGGCCATCATCGCCAGAACGAGAGGTCTCGTGTCTACCAGGGCTACACCTGCCTGGCTCAGACGGCTGATTGCCGCGATGGAGGGCGAGGGCGAAAAGAGACCGCAGGCATCGAGAACGACATACGTGTCGTAACCTTCCGCCACGCTGGACAACGCAGGAATCTGAGCGCAGACCTCAAAACCGGTGCCTGCAATGATTACCTTCTTGCGCCCGGTTTCCATGATGGCCTCTTTGACGCGTGGTTCTTTCCAGGCATCGATGAGCGTGCGGTCAATGATCGGCTGATTCGCAAAAATTTCACCCAGATCGGCAAGCTGCGGCCCATTAGAGCCAGCAGATAAAACAGTCGTCATGACTGCTGGTACTCCTAACATGCGGCTGACATGAGCCAGCGCAAGCAGGTTGGCTCGCGTTCGCTCCGGCTGGGAAATTCTGCTAAACAGACCCTCTTGCTGATCAATAATCAACAGCACAGCATTCTCCGGTGTAATTGGATCGAGAATAGCTCGTTTCGTTTCCGTAGACATTATCTCTCTCTTCCTTATATGATTGAAACCCGTAGCGACAATCCCTTGCTAGTGTCGCGGCTTGCACTTAGTTGCCCGTCCAAGTATTGGAAGAAAAAAATGGCGTGGACCGCTACCGCTCTAAGTTCGTGGCAATGGTCGCCAGCAGACGATGCAGGAGAACGCGTTCCGCCTCAGTCAAGCCTTCGGTAAGCTGCTGCTCTAAATCGAGCCACATTTGCCAGGCCGGTTCACAGAGAGCGCGTCCTTGCTCAGTGAGATAGACCCGTGAAATGCGCGCATCATCGGAGTCGGCACGACGTTGCACCAGCCCGGCACGCTCCATACGTTGCACAACCTTCGTGATCGTGGAGAGGTCCAGGCAATTGCGGCTGGCCAGTTGTGATTGTGTCATGCCATCTTCTGATCGAAGAGAGAGCAGCAGCATTTCCTGCCCTGTGTAGAGACCAATCTGTTTTAACCGTTCACTGCCGAGGCGATGATGCGCCTTCTCAGCTCGCACCAACTGGCCTCCAATCAGGTGTCCAACGATTGTGAGATCCATCTTTCTTCCCTTTCATTACTTGGATGTCCATATAATATATCAGAAGAAAGGGTATGTCAAGAGCTTCCATCATAAGGATATCGCGATCAGGGCACAAGCCAGAGAATCAGCATAATGATAGATGCAACAAGCAGCAGCCCCGTTACCCCGAGGAATCCTGGCACACAGGCTGAGCCATCGGGCCATTCTCCATAACGACGATAACGTGGGTAGAGCGGATCATAGCAGACGGGAACAAGTGAGCCAGGCGCAAGTGCTTGCTCAACGGTGATCTGGCGCTCTGCTCCCTGCTCCTCAAGGGCGCGGAAGCCGATAATCGACACAATATATTTGCGGGAACGCCTGCGCCGCTCCTCGTTTCTTATGACCATGCCCTGTGTGACTACTCCACGCTTCCAGAGCGCGTAGAGCCGCCAGACGCTCCAGCTAAACAGCAGATATACGGAAATAACCAGCGCGCTGAAACCGATCAGGCTCAGGAGAAAGGTGCCGATTGCATCTGACCTGTTATAGCCATAAAAGACGAGAAACGCTTTATCGGGTTCAGCCGGATTATACCAGCAATCCGTCGTCTCCCCAATCTGGTAGCGATCCGCGACCTCCTGGGCATCGCTGTGCGTAGAATAGCCCTGTTGCCTCGGTCCATCGAACCCGGTTGCCGATGCCTGCCCGCCACTCGACGGATGTACAGTATAAGAGAGCACAGGATAATAGGTTCGGCTTGTGACGTGCCCGCTTTTATTCTTGTTTACATGCTCTTTCACCTGCTTATTCGTGATTGTGCAGGAGCCTTGCCGATACGTGCTATAAACAGCGGTGTCATGCAGTGGCAAGATCATTGCTCCACCAATGATGGAGAGAAACAAGAAGAGTTTGATAAAAAAGCGCAGCCGAAGAAACTGTTGTCGTTTCGCTGGATAGGTATAATCTGCCCCATTCGCTGAATAATAGAGCGACAGATCGCGATACGCATAAGATGGCTGTTGTGAGTTGTCTGCGTAAGGTTGGTTTCCCGGCCAATACTGTTGTGACATGCTGCTCGTCTCTCCTGTTAGAATCACGGAATAAATAATACCTATGTCTTATGAACGCATGAGCATGCGATTTTTCAAAGTGTTTTTCAGCGTTGAGTGGCTCTATTTTCTGGCTGAAGAGACGTGCATCGCCTCCAATCTGGTATTGTCCCTAAATAGGAGTTTTTAGGAGATAGCGGGCAAAGACGTTAAAATATGCTAACCTGTCTCTCATTGGTTCCTTCTTATTTTTTTTCTTCCCCTCTCTATTGCTATTCTTTCTATGATTGATTTATATCAATCATCATGTTATAGAATTCATAGAGAGTAGTCTTTTTAGTATACTTGATCTGTTACATAAATATTGAGCCTTTAAGGAGGTTATCATATGTTACTTGCTCAAGTGGCACTTGTTCCTGAGAATGAAGATACCGGTATTTCCATGTCCAATCTGACCCGTGTTGCTGCGGCATTGCAAAAACAAGTTACAAGGGATTTTGGCCCTATCTGGGAAATAGACGCAACTGTTGATGGATTTGCAAGCCTGGAGGATGTCCCTTTGGGATACTGGCCTATTCTCATCAGTAAGGATGCACCAGATTCCGCGCTAGGCTTTCATGTAGATGAACAGGGGCAACCGTTTTCCATCGTGAAGTTTAACGCGAATTGGTCGCTGACGGCCAGCCATGAATGTTTGGAAATGCTTGCTGATCCCTTTGGCAACCGATTGGTTCCAAGCTTCTCTCTTAAAGATGATCAAGGGAGGGTGTCCTACCTGGTAGAAGTATGTGACCCCTGTGAAAGTGTCGAATTTGCCTATACCTCTAATGGAATATTGGTTTCGGATTTTTACACACCTGATTTCTTTGACCCGGAAAAAACTACGGGAGGTCGTTATGATTTCGTTGGTAAAATTGAGCAACCTCGACAGGTTTTAGATGGCGGCTATATTAGTTGGAGCGATCCTCGTACTAATGAATGGTGGCAACAGCAGTTTTTTGGCGACCGACCCCAGTTTGTCAATTTAGGGAAAATAACCGGGGCGCGCAATATTCGCGAGGCTATTGATAAGAAAACGAGGGAGATGAATCTCAGACCTGAAGTGGCCGGACTACCTGAAACCGATAAATTCCTCAAGCGTGCGCAACAAGATTGGCACAAGGTAACAGTGGCTTCGCAACCGCAAGCATCAATGTTACGTACTACCATCAAGAAGCTAAAGGAGGAAAAGCAACTCGTTGGCGTCTGAGCTGAATTGAACCTGTGGAAAAGCTCAGATGAGACTGAGAAGAGAGAGCAGGAGGAGACATGCTGAGTCAGGTGGTCGATCGCAATGGCATCCCACTGATGAGCAATCACCAGCCTGTTCCTCATAAGGACATGCAAGCTCAATTCAACTGAAGCGCTCCCAAGTCGCTCATGACGCGGTGAGACGACGAAGGAACTGGCTGAGCTGCTTGGGACCTCCAGAAGTCGAGGGACTCTACTGGTATCAGAAAACTGGTTCTCCATCTTCTTCCGTGCAAGGCACGTGCGTAGGGAAAAGGCGTTTAGGCCAATCGGCATCTGTAGCGGATTTCCACATTACATGAGACAACCTATGTACCTACCTCATTGCACAGAAGAAGATGGAGAACCAGTTTTCTGGGTAAATTCCGCTCTCCTCCAAAAGTGGGACAGGTGAAACGTGGCACAACTCCACTTTCGAGTGATGACACACGCTCATGCGGAAGGCCACACTGTCTCGTAGGAAGCATGCACAAGGCTCTACAGAAAAGAGAACATGCTTGGAGGAGCCATCCATCGAGACTGTGGTCAAAATAAACGAACGAAGGAGATTGTGATGGTCACGCTTCAGGATGCAAGAAGAGTTATTGACGCTGCCGAGAAAAAGGCTCAGGAAATTGGTCAGCCGATGAACATAGCGGTGGCCGATGCGGGAGGGAACCTGTTAGCTCATATCCGTATGGATGAAGCCTGGATTGGGAGTATTGATATCTCTATGAAGAAAGCTTTTACGGCACGAGCTTTCAACATTACTACGAAGGATTTGGCAACACAAGCCCAATGCGGCGGGCAATTTTTCGGCATTCACGCATCCAATGATGGTCGGGTCATGATCTTTGCGGGGGGAGTTCCGCTTCAACGGGATGGGAAGGTGGTTGGTGCTGTAGGGGTGAGCGGTGGTTCAGGCGAACAAGACCACGCGGTAGCAATGGCCGGAGCGCAAGCTTTCTAGCTTTCTCTACAAACTTGATCGGTTCGCGAGACCCCATTCATTCTTGCTGGCGAAGAGAGGATTGGATCTGGTCGGTATCGAAAACCTTGCCTATGAAATGTCCGTCGTCCTTGCAGATCTGTGGCACGCCCAGACCCCTGCTATCCCTCTTGGGCACTGACATGGGGGGCTGTTGGCAAGGTAAAGCAAAAGCGACTGCCTTCCCCTGCCATCCCAGAACTTTCCACCCAGATCTGCCCCCCCAGCGTCTCGACGAGTTGCTTACAAATGGAGAGACCCAGCCCTGTTCCTCGAATGGAGCCAGCCAGGTCGCGATGGAGGCGTACAAATCGACTGAAGAGCAATGCGCTCTCCGCAGGGGGGATCCCAGGCCCGGTATCCTTTACGCAGATGCAGAGGAACTCCGTAGCACCGTGTTTCTGAAAGCGTGGGCGATAGGGCTGCGCACTGATGCTGATCGTGGCCCCCTTTGGGGAATATTTGAACGCATTGGAGAGCAGATTGAGGAGGATGCGGTGCAGATAGCCTTGGTCGGCAACCACAGTGAGGTGGTCAGCCACATCGAGCACCATCTGGTAGTCCTGCCTCGTTTGAGGTCCAAAGAGGTGAAGTACCTCCTCCACCACTGGGGCAACAGCGAGGACCTGGGTGCGTGGTGGGGAGTGCCGAAGATTCCCACGAAGCGCATCCAGCACGGTGTCAATGAGGTGGTGGAGTTCTTCACAGCCATGGAGGGCATGGGCGAGAAAGGTGGCTTGCATGTGTGTGTCAATCCTTCCTGCGTGTTCGCTCAACAGCTCAAGGTATCCCTGCATTTCTGTCAAGGGCGTGCGCAATTCATGATTGACATTGAGGAGAAATTGGTCTTTGAGTTCATTGAGGGAACGTTGTTGCTCGTACGCCTCCGCAATCTGTGCCGATTGTTCCTCCAGTTGTTTATTCATCTGCTTGAGAACCTCATTGTTTTGGTGCAAGGTGTGTTGCATCTGACGCAAGGCGTTGTTGTAGAAGAGCGCCTCGCGAATGAGGAAGTACTGCCTCAAGAGAAGCAGTCCGATCAGCACGGCAGCCCCCAGGTATACCCCGTGAACGAGAGTGGGGTTGGTGCCTGTTTGCCATACATAGAAAGCGAGCGCGCCGACCGCTACAATGAGTCCATACGGCAGAAGCATACTCCAGTAAGAGGAAACCTGCCAATCAGCATGGTTGGCACCTTCTCCCTGACCTGCACGCGGAGAGGAAGGCTGCTGTTGAGAGAGCCATCCGTTGACGACTTGAGCGGCGAGGCCAATCAGCATGTACCCCAGCGGCCATGCCTCATCCTGCCAGCCGTGGAGGGACCTGAGACGCAAGATCTGTGCAAAGTCCATGCTATCAGCCATGACAATGATGATTAGGCCAGCAGAGAGCAAGAGAACGGCAAGGCGTGGAATGGAATTATCAGCTCGAAAGAGCAGGCGAAACACGCAGCAGATCAACACCAGGTCAAAGAGGGGATAGGCGCTGCCTACGATCTTGGCGAAGACGCTTGCTTGCCCGTGCAGAATATCTGGACCCAGGACAAAATACCAACTCACGGTAGCAAAGGTGGTCACGATCATGAAGCCATCGAGGGTGACCCGTGAATGGGTGTTAGCTGGAAGCGAACGGGTGGGCAACAGCAGGATGCCCAGGAGCAAAAAGGGAAACGTACTCAAAGACACGGCGTCTGCCCAGGAGGGGAACGGCACCCAGTGATGCAGATCATAGAAGGTGGAGATAACCTGTCCGATGAATTGGCAGAAGATGCCTATGCAGAGCAAGAGCGGCACCCAGCGCTGCCCAAAGCCAGCAGTGGTTCCAGGAGGGGAGGTGGCATCTGGAGCAGGTGCGGCACTGCGCCAGGGCCACGTGAAACCAATCAGGCAGAGTATCGTTGCCAGGAGCAACCCAAGCGCCTGCCCAACATCGTCTCCCATCACAAAGAGCGACTGAGGTCTGGGCGTGAGAAGCAGCCAGTACAGGAACAGGCTATTGAACATGACGACTACAAGGACACTCACGTAGAACGATCGTCGGAGCGATTGAGGCACGGCCCTCATTATCTGTTGCGGCTGGAAAACGTTCATTGATCTCTGTGACCCTCTCTATCCACATCCCTGCACGGTCTCTCCTACACGGTGACCTGTCCGACTCGTCGGAGATTCCTAGATATATTGACACTGTTCAATAAATAATTGTATCATCTTTCCTCCTGGGTGTCTTGCTCTCTGTGAGAGGAGAGCAACATGATCACAATGCCCGTCCCCTTCAGGAGGCATGGAGAGGCGAAGCAGCAAGACTCGTTGCCTCGTCATGTTACCCAGATGCCCAGAGGCTCCAGGCCAAGTGAGACGTTTATCGAACTCGCTCTACTTGCTCAGAAGAGGGAGAACGAGCGCACGAGCGGTGCGACCTGATTCTCACCGCCCCCTTCTGGCTCCCTCAGAGAAAACGTGAACTGCACAGGTGTCCAAGGATCGACATTATCTCGCGTTGTATGTAACAACAGACCGTAAACGGACAAGTGGTAATAAGTATGGGGAGGAAGCGGGTTTGAGGGCGGCGAGTGAGCAGTCGGCGTCAAGGGTGAGCAACACAGCCATTGATCATTGGAGAAGCCGCTCCACATCTCAAGTATCAGGAAACCTCTTTATACTTTCATTCCATCAAACGATTCAAACACGACACAGAACATGAGATCAAGCAGATCGTGGAGACTATCTATGCCCGCAAAGCCTCGGCTCCCCTGTGGCATACTCACGTTTGTTATCTGGCTGATTGCCCCAAGCATTTGCCAGGTGTTCTCTATCTCCATCGTGTCGATTGTCGTAGGAGCAGGCGTGCTCGCGGTGGATAGCGTTGGTTGCGTCGAGGCCACAGCCGCAGTGCTCTTGCCGTTCATCGCTCCCTGCGGGATGCATTTCGCGTTGCCCCTCAGACCGAACATCTTCGCGATCCTGGGCGTGATCTGGTCACAGAGCGGAAGGTAGTTTGTATTCGCACCACTCGGCATTGAATAGGGCGGACTCAATGTTACGCGGTCGATTTTGTTCGTATCGATGGTGCGCGCGAAATTGGCGAACGGGTAGATCTGATCGAGGGTCAGATCTGTCTGAAGCGACCCTTCCAGATCCTTGAGCAATTCCGGCGCTTTGGGAATGATTTCGGATGTTGACAGTTTCATTTTCAACTGGGTTAATACCTGCTGCTGCCGGGCGGAGCGCCCAAAGTCGCCCATGAAATCAGCGTGTCGCGTGCGGACATATTCCAGCGTTTGCTGGCCGTTCATATGCTGCGGACCTGGCGCGATATACAGACGCTTAAAATCGTAAATGCTGCTGTTGGGGTTGTTGGTATCGTCGGGATACACGTCGTCAACCATGGGATGGATCGCATCGATGTCAACGCCGCCTGCCGTGTCGATTATCTTGACGAAGCCGGTCAGACCCACCCAGGCATAATGATCGATGTGAATGCCGTAGTTATAATCGATAGTGTCCATCATTCGCCCAGCCGCTCTGGCGACGCGATCAAAGACCGTGTTGCCACGATATCCAGAGCTGAATACCTCGGCCAACTTGGGGTGCCCTCCGCTGATGGGATCGGTCACCTGCATATCGCGTGGGATGGACATCATCCCAACATATTTGGCTTGGGGGTTGATGGTGACAAGGATGACGATTTGCGCCAGCGGCGTACCGTTTTGCACATCATTCCTTTTCCCATCGGTGTCACTGCCCAGCAGCATGATCGTGACGCGCCCTCCTGTGAACTGAGCATGCTGCTTCGAGTTGGTTTGTGCTGCTGCCGTGTTGGTCGCGTCCAGCTTACTGCGTGAATGGATCGCTTTTTTGCCCGTCATGGTATTGATTGCCTGCGCAAAGTTTTGCTGGTAATACCAGTAGCCAGCGCTGCCGACGAGGAGCAAGAAGATCAGCAGGATAAGCGCGGAACGCCTCAGGATACGTTTCGCTTTCCTCTGTTGAGATGGTGATATGCAGCTCGGCGGCATGCCCTTGCGGGACCGACCCGTTGGCGTGGCCCGGTTGCTGTGGCCCATTGGAGCCTCCCGGCGTGACTTGTTTGCTGTGGTTAGATACCTGGTCTCTTTGAGTATAGCATTTGCCTACGCTTTTTCCATCCTCTTGCAGGTGAATTCCTGTTCGCTCAAACAAGGACGATCTATATCACTCAAAGGAGTGATGTCTTTTCAGCCAGGACATGGGACAATGAAACTCTCGCCGCTTTCCGCTTTTCACCTCCTCAAAAAGAAGCAGTAGAAAAGAATACCTTGCCCTTTTTTATGATATGGACGCTATGTGGTAGAGAAGAGGAGAAATTCTATGCGCTTTCTTGATCGCTTTCTGAAATCATCTATATACCCTGACGAAGAACAAATTCAAGAGCAGATCGACCCGACGCTGCTTGCCTTTGCGGCACCCACGCAGGAGGACTACACGTGGAGTAAACTCACCACCGGCGGCGAGGAAGATTATTATTGGAGACGCCTCTCCGATGTCGCCTATCAAAAAGATTTGATGCCCTCCACCTACCTTGAATTACACAACCTCATCTACGAGTCGTATCATGCCAACCCGCTCGCCTTTGCCATTATCGAGATGACTACCAGTTTCGTGCTCGGTAAGGGCATTACTGTTGATGCCGTCGATCGGGAAGTGCAGCGCGTCCTGCTCGATTTCTGGCGCGAGAACACGATGGATGAGCGCATCTACAATATCTGCACCGAACTCGCGCTCTATGGCGAGATTTTTGTGCGCTTCTTCATCAATAAATACAACGGTAGCGTCAAAGTCAGGTTGATCGACCCTTCGCTCATTGATCTCATTGAAAGCGACCCTGAAGATATTGAAACTCCAGTCCGCTTCCATCGTCGTCCTGTCGTACAAACCATCTCCGCAACCGACCCGGCGACGATGCAAAATCTTACGCCGATCACGAAGCTCGATATCTCCACGAGCTATACTCAGGGTGAATGGTATCGGGCAGGTGAAGAAATGTTGCAATTCGCCATCAATAAAGTCTCGAACGCCAGACGCGGCAATAGCGATCTGGCAACCCTACTCCCCTGGCTACGCCGCTACAAAGACTGGCTGACCGACCGGGTGCGCATCAACAAATACAAAAGCGTGTTCCTTTATGATGTGACCCTGCGCGGCGCTGATAAAAAAGCTATTGATCGCAAAAAGATGGAATACACCTATCCTCCCGAACCGGGATCGGTCATCATCCATAACGAGACTGAGCAATGGAGCGCCGTGCAACCGCAGATTCAAGCCAACGATGCAAAAGAGGACGGTCGAGCGATAAAGTTAATGATAGCAGCTGGAGCAGGTCTACCAGAACATTATCTCAGAGGAGAGGGAACACCTGTGAAAAGAGGCGAGTACTGCACTTCTATTCGTGGCTCGATGTGTTCTCTGCGTGCCGTGGTGCGCAGAGAGGTTTCACGTAGGAAACGGTTCAGCTCATCGCGGTGGATGACGGGATGGGAGACGTTGTGTACCTGTGTCTGCACCTCTCCTTGAGCAATCGCTCGCTCAAGGGTTTGATGGTGCATGATTTCCAACTTGGACAGCTTGTTCACGGTAAACCATTCCCCCTTGTACAGCTCCAGATTGATATGTGGCCGTTTTCTCTTCAGGTAGCGGGCCAGTTCATCCCGATGAATAACTGTCATGGGGATGAACTGGGTGTGGGTGGCAAGCTTCCCTCTCTGTATGTTCCCTCGTAGCGTACTGTTGGCTATTCCGGTGAGTTTGGCCGCTCCTTTGATGCTCAGCCATTCCTGTTCGGCGTCAACTTCAGTGAGAGGAGGCTCCCAATCCCCCTCTGGGTGGAGATAAACCCGAACCCCCAGCACATCCAGCGCATTGAGCTTTTCTGCGAAACTCGCCTCGTGATATTTGCCCCGCATGAAGGTCAGGAAGTTGAGGAAGCCCAGCATACTTTGCTGGTAGGTATGAGACGATTTCACGACGTTGATGGACTTCTGATATTCCTCTTCATGATGCTGGAGCCTTACTTCCTTGTCCTGTATATCGTGAGAAATCAACGTGTAGTAGTAACTGCCTTCTGGGTGTTTATCACGCTCCTGCTTCGCAAAGCATATTTCTTCTCTCAGTTGGTCAATGAGCGCTTTGCCTTGTGAATCCTCCAGAATATTCTGGAGCGATTGCTCGATATTGAACTCGATTGTCTCCCGTATCAGGTCTAATCGCTCAAAGACGCGGCAACACTCTTCCCAAACGAGTTGGTTGATTCTCTCAGTTTGTATGCAGGGTAGCTCAGGGCAGGCATGATATTTATTCGCAGCATTGATGCAGCGGTAAAAAGGATACAGTTTCCCGTTTGCCCTACGTCCGTGTATGTAGCGGCCAGACATTCGATACTGGCAGGCTTGGCAGAAAATATGGCCTTTGAGCAGGAAATCCTCCGGGTTCCGGTGGAGGTGGCTTTTATCGCTCTGGTTGTTTTTGAGCTTGATCTGGGCCAACTCGTAGACATCTACCGCTACAATCGCCGGGATCCCCCCCGGAATGGTTTTCATATGCGGGTTCGGCCTTTTGACCTTCTTCCCTTTATCGGTCATGACGGTGGTGGTTTTGCAGATGCGTAGGATGCCGATATTTTCTGGGTCAGTGAGCAACTTGCGTATCGTAGAAGGCCGCCAAGCCGTGCTTTTCACTTTTGCGTTCCGCGCGTGAGCAGGCGGCAAGATGCCATCTTCCGTCAGTTGATGTGCGATCCCGCGCAGGCTCATATCTTCGTCCACGAACATCGTGAAAATCGAAACGCGCGTAGACGCATGCTCTTTGTCAATGACATACTGTGTCTTGTCCTGATCTTTCCATTGCCAACCGTAGGGGACCCGTCCGGTTGCGACCGGCAGATTGTGTTCTAATCGCGTCTGCCAGCGGCGGTTGGCGTACTCAACAATCTTTTCGCGTTCGGATTCGGCGCTCCAGGCGAGGATGGAGCGGATCAGCTTGCCGGTCAGACTATTATCGATGTTTTCGCTGACACTGATGATCTCGGCACCAACGCTCTCGATTTCCTCAAAAATCATCGCAGAATGGACAAAGTTACGTGAGAAGCGACGCAAGTCCCACACGATAATCGCATCAGCGAGATGGTCGCGGATAAATTGACGGGCAAGGGTCAGTTGTTCGCGGAGGGAATAGTGGATAAAACCACTTTTGACTTCTTTTAACACGAGAGCCACATCGATGTCATGCAGTTCAGCATATCGGCGGCACTTCTCTTCCTGGTATTCCAGGCTTGCCCCGTCCTGTTCCTGTTTATCAGTGCTGACACGGCAATAAATGATGGCGCGTTTTCGAGGCTTCGACGCGTCCTGTTGACCACGTAGCATAGAGAGATCCAACCTTTCTTTCTAAAAGAGTATTCCAATATCTGAGCTGAGGCCCACCTTCCTCTCATCGAAACACCTCTCTTGAGAGTATACCATGCATTCCTTGACATTCCAAGAGTTTCTAGTACAATAAGATAGATTCCCATAATCCCAAGAAGAAGCGTTGACAATCCTAGAGAGGCATGCCATACTACTCAAGAGACAGACCTGTGAGCGATTGGAGTGTGTGTACCATGACGCTAGAAGATTATCGGGTAAAGCTGGGTTGGTCGAAAGCGAGGCTTGCTAGGGAAGCGCATATTGATCCGGGAACGCTGGGTGATGCGATAGCGGGCAAAAAAATCTATAAGGCCACGGCTGGAAAGATTGCCAATGCCATTAGCGCGGCGTTAGGACAGGAAATCACCTATAAGGACTTTGATGGATTGCAGCTTGCTGACTGAGAACCAGAAGCTGGGAGAGAGGCAGGAAGATACCCCAGAACTGTTTCTGAAGTATCTTCTTGAGAAGAAGCGGAAAAGAGTGTAAAAAAAGGTCTCAAGGCTTATCAAGAGCTGATGAAGAAATCGACCCGCTCCTGCTCATCCATGCTGGTGCTACTCCTCGATTCACTCGATGCTTGATACCGCCTAGTATACTCCACGAATAGAGGATTCGTATATACTCGTGTACACATAGTCAGAGACGAAGAGGATTCATGCTTCCCAAATGGGAACGAGCGAGGGTGGACAATGGGGGTACAACGAGAGGACAAGGTTTTCAGGTGAAGCTCATAGCTTCTCCTCTTCCTGCTCCTGTTCACAACCCCAGCATGTCGTTCCCTGGTGCCTGGTCCTTAGATCCTTGTACACCTGTGAAGTTTACGTTTTCGCTGACGGAGCCAAAGGGGGAATCAGAGGAGCAGGTCGCGCTGCTTGTGCGCTCGTTCTCTCTCTTTTGAGTGAGTGGAGCAAGCAGTGTGTAGAGCACTCAGGAGTGGATCTCTTCGTCCCAGGTGTTATGACGAAGGTTCATCCTCCTGGGGCTATCCTGCTCTGTTTGAGCGAGTAGGTGAAGCAGCGCTTCGACATCTCCGTTGGTATGCAGGTCAGCCAGCAGAAGGATGTAATGCTTGAGAAGCTGCTGGGTCACCGGATGCTCCATCCCTAAAGACTCCTGGCAAATCATGACTGCCCGCCGCATCAGCAGTTCCGCCTCCTGGTAGCGCTCCTGGGCCTGATAGAGTATTGCCAGATTATTTAGGCTCCTTGCTGTGTCGGGATGGCTGGCTCCCACCTGTTCCTCGTAGATGGCAAGTGCTCGCTTATAGAGCGGTTCCGCCTCCTGGTAGCGCCCCTAATAAAAGGGCCGTGACAAGCAAAAAGGAACTTCTGCCTTCCCAGCGTGATGCTAGCAAATAAAGCGAGTGGGGTTCCGAAGAGAGGCAGTAGTTTGCAGCAAGACTCAAAACACGCTATACTCCTGCTAGAGTTTGCTCTGGAGAAGAGAAGAACAAAAAGCACCGGTTGGAGCGTTCTCTTAGAGCAGAGGTGATTGTTGCATGCCGAGGTGCTCACCGCCAGCGAGCCGGGAAGAGAACGGATCGGACGTTTTCAATGAGGACGCCCGATCCCTGACAAAACATATGAGCTATTGGACAAGAGCAATTCGCTGCCTGAGCGTCTGCTTATTTGCTACTCAGGGTTTTGAGTGCGATCAGGAAGGCTAGGGCGTATCTGCAAATCATAACCAAAGCATGATGGAGGCAATCGTCACCATCGCCAGGAAATTGACCGCTCGCTTCTCGTAGCGAGTCGCGACACGCCGGAACTGCTTGAGGCGATTAATGAGGCGCTCAATGTAGTTGCGTTCTTTGTACAAGGCTCGGTTAAACGGCCCGGTGCGCGTCTCATCGCTGCGGCGGGGAATGGTGTAGCCAATTCCTCGCCGCTTGAGGTAGTGACGAAGCTTTCGACTGCTGTAGGCCTTGTCTCCCAATACTCGCTTTGGCCGTAATCTGGGACGCCCCCGCCCCACCCGCTTGACAGCCCCCTGTTCCATGAGGGTTTTCACTTTGGTCATCTCGTGACGCTGGCCCGCAGTCAGAACAAAGGTCATTGGTTTGCCTTTTCCTTCGGCTCGTAGATGCAGTTTGGTACTAAAACCACCTTGGCTCTTTCCTAACGCCTCTTGATTTTGATCCCCCTTTTTGCCCCAGCCGCATGCTGATGAGCGCGAATGATCGTACTATCGACGAAGTGCTTTTCCCAATCAATGGACCCATCAGCATCCCCTTGTTGTTGCAGCTCTTCCAAGATACGTTGCCAGATCCCCGCTTGCTGCCAACGATAAAAGCGGCTGGAAACCGTCCCAACAGAACCATAGCGTTCTGGGAGATCGCGCCACGGGGCACCTGTTCGCAAGATCCACAAGATCCCATTGAGGATACGTCTATGGTCGTGGGCTGGTCGTCCAATGTTCGGTTTTTGAGGGGGTAGCAAGGGACGAAGCTTCTCCCACTGCTCGTCTGTCAATTCTCCTCTTCTCATATTTCTGACTATCGGCAGAGGTTGCGACTTTGCAGATACACCCTAGCACACTTGTTCCCATTGTAGGGACGAATGCCAGCAGGAGCAGCACTGCCAGGACGAAGAGGATCAAAGCCACCTGGGTTGCGACCGGCAATTGCTTGACCGTTTCAAGAAGCTGTTGGAGGGTCATGCGTATTCCTTTCTTAGGTATTGATCTATGAGTACCGATCTTCTGGTGCCGTCCGCTCACCAGAAGGTGCTCAGTTTCCCATCGTTGCCATTGCAATGTCTATGGAGAGTATAGCCAGTATTGGTTGCAAAAAGGGTGTGCTTGTCGTGCAAAAAAGTCGTGCTTGTCGTGCAACTGGGGTGACGAATGCGTGAGCTTGAGGCGTTTCGGAAGAAGGTTCGGCACTACTATCAGACCATCTCTAAAGAGAATGGCAAGAAATATACGCAGCAAGATCTTGCCCATGCCATTAGCCTTGATCCTAAAGAACTTGGGAAACAGTTAAGGGGACATCGTGATAAGAAGAGTGGGAGAGTGTGGCGGCTCACCGAGGAGAATGTTCTCGCTATCATCGTCACTCTTGCCAAGTGGCAAGCACTTGCTACCTGGGACGAAGCGCTTGATCTGCTCACCTTGATGGACTATCCGTTAGACCACTCTTCCTGGAGAGCAGAACTCCAGCACTATCTTGATCCTCTTCCCGTGGGTGCTGAAGAAGCGCATCTGTCGCAGCGTGCCGCCTCTTCTCTTGATCGCGTGAATACCTCTGCACATCATGCCAATCTTGTCGCAGCAGAGACCCAGCAAAAGCAACGCGAAAGACTCCAACGCCTCCAATCACTGCTTCCTGATCAAAGTAGTGTGGTGCAACAATTGCTGGCTCATTTTGTAGGAAGAGAGCAAGAGGTGGCTCAGGTACAACACGACATTGCACAACGACAGCAAACAGGAGGCTATGTCGCCATCACTGGAGAGGCAGGGCAAGGCAAAAGTAGTCTGATCGCTAAACTCATTGAGGCGTATGGCCGTCAGCAGGTCGCCGCCTATCACTTCATCGAGCTGAACCCCGGTCCTGAGTATCAAGTCGGACTGCTCCGTCATCTCATGGCTTACCTCATCCTCAAATACCACCTGCCCGATTTCTATGTCGCCAGTGAAACCCGTGCAGCCCTGCGCGAATATTTCCCCAAGGTCTTGGCCGAAGTGGTGGCACGAGGAGGTCAGGAGGTGATCTTTGTGGATGGTCTGGATCAACTGCAAGCCGACCCCAACGGGGATCGAGACTTGAGCTTCCTGCCGCTCAATCCTCCTGCGGGTATCGTGTTTGTGCTGGGAACACGTCCTGATGATACCTTGAAACCACTCAAACTGCTCAAACCCCTGGATCACTATCAGCTACCGGCGCTGAGCCGAGAGGACTTTGCTGTGATGCTCTACCACAGGCACGTGACCCTAGATCATCGGCAGGCCGACCAGTTGTATCACACGTTGGATCACAATGCCCTCTATCTTGATCTCGTGGCAAAAGAACTCGTCCTCCAACCAGCGCTCTCCCCTCAAACCATCATTGCGCGTCTTGCCAACAATCCTGAGAACATCTTCTTCTTCGCGCTGGATCGGCTCAAGAGGCAGAAGCAGGAATGGCGCGAAGTCATGAGACCGATGCTTGGACTACTGCTGATCACTCGTGAACCGCTCTCAGCAGACGATTTGAGCAATCTGCTTCACTTGGAGTTAGATCAAGTTGCTGAGGGCATCATACGCTTGGGGGGGCTACTGAGAGCGACAGAGGAGCAACGCTATACCCTCTTCCACCTCAAGCTCGCTGAGTATCTTAGACATCCTGCCCACGAGAACGAGAGGATCTTTGCCTCTGATGAAGAAGAGAAGCTGCATGCTTGTTTTTCCTCCTGGTGTGAGCGAGGAGGATTGCTGGTACTCTGGAAGTTGACGCACCAAGCAAGTGAGAGAGCAAGACGACACTATGCCCAATGCCATTACTTGACGCATCTCTACTTGGCGCACCAGTGGCCGCGCCTCTTTAAAGTGCTGGATGAAGGCAGCTATGGACGAGCCAAAGAACGTTCAGAGGAGGGCATGCACTCCTTTGCCCAGGATCTCATGTATGGCTGTCAAGCCGCCGCCTGGGAAGGTTGGAGCCAGGAGCAAGCCTGGGAGCATCTATCGCGTTTGTGGCGCTACACCTTGCTCCGATGTAGCGTGCAAAGTCGTGCCGATAACTATCCTGATGACCTCTTTACCTTACTGGTACGGATGGACCGTGAGCAAGAGGCTATTGGGCAGGCAGAACTTTTGACCGATTCAACTCGAAAGGCTCGTATCTTCCAACAGATTGCAACCATACTCAGTACGCAATCAGATAAGCTGGCAGCATGTGAATTCCTCACTCAACGAGCTACCGATTTGGTATATTCCCTCTTTGATAGCATGAGCCAGAGCTGGGCGTTAAGCGAAGTAGCAAGATCGTTATCACACACAGGACGGTGGGAGCAAGCTGAGCGCGTGGCCCGTTCCATTGCCAACGACGAGGTCCAAAGCTGGGCATTAAGCGAAGTGGCAAGATCATTATCGCACACAGGACGGTGGGAGCAAGCTGAGCGCGTGGCCTGTTCCATTACTTATAACCGGAGCCAAAGCTGGGCGTTAAACGAAGTGGCAAGCGCTTTAACGCAAACGGGACGGTGGGAGCAAGCTGAGCGCGTGGCCTGTTCCATCGCTGACGATGAGGTCCAAGCTACAGCATTGAGTGGAGTGGCAAGTGCCTTAACACAAGCTGGACGGTGGGAGCAAGCTGAACCTTTGTGGGAGCAAGCTGAGAGTATGGCTCGTTCCATTGTTGATAGGGAAAGGCAAGGCTTGGCATTAGGCGAAGTGGCAAGCGCCTTAACACAGGCTGGGTTGCGGGAACGAGCTGAATCTTTGTGGGAACAAGCTGAACGAGTGACCCATTCCATTGTTGATAGGGAAAGGCAAGCTCTGGCGTGGAAGGTGTTTGCTATCACCTTAACGCAAGCCGAGTTGTGGGAACAAGCTGAGCGCGTGGCCCGCTCCATTGTTGACAAGAGGAGCCAAACTGAAACGTTGAGCGAGGTGGCAAGCGCTTTAGCACGAGTTGGGCTGTGGGAACAAGCTGAGCGCGTGGCCCATTCCATTGTTAACAAAGAGTGGCAAGCCAGGGCATTAGGTGAAGTGGCAAGATCGTTAACGCAAGCTGGACGGTGGGAACAAGCTGAACCTTTGTGGGAACAAGCTGAGCGCGTGGCCCGCTCCATTGTTGACGAGGGGCAGCAAGCCAGGGCATTAGGTGAAGTGGCAAGATCGTTAACGCAAGCTGGACGGTGGGAACAAGCTGAGGGTATGGCCCACTCTATTTCCGATAATCTTATACAAGCCACGATACTGAGTACAATAGGAAACTTCCTTGTTTCTTCAAACCAAGTAGAGTATGCTAAAGCAATAACTGTTAGAGCAGAAGAAGCAGCACGATCTGTTTACGATAAAGAAAGGCAAAATAAGGCATTGAGTGGAGTAGCAAGTGCCTTAACACAAGCTGGACGGTGGGAACAAGCTGAGCGCGTGGCCCGTTCCATCGCTGACGATGAGGTCCAAGCTACAGCATTGAGTGGAGTGGCAAGCGCCTTAACACAAGCTGGACGGTGGGAACAAGCTGAACCTTTGTGGGAACAAGCTGAGCGCGTGGCCCGCTCCATTACCGAGGACTGGAACCAATCTCAGGCGTTAGGCGAAATGGCAAGTGCCTTAACACAAGCTGGACGGTGGGAACAAGCTGAGCGCGTAGCCCGCTCCATTACTGATAAGAGAAAGCAAACTGAAGCATTGAGTGGAGTGACAAGTGCCTTAACACAAGCCGGGTTGTGGGAGCAAGCTGAAAGAGTGGCAAGGTTCATCATTGATGAGGAGCGGCGAACCGAAACATTGAGTGGAGTAGCAAGTGCCTTAACACAAGCCGGGCTATGGGAACAAGCTGAGCGCGTGGCCCGCTCCATTACCGAGGACTGGAACCAATCTCAGGCGTTAGGCGAAATGGCAAGCGCCTTAATACAAGCCGGGCTGTGGGAACAAGCTGAGCGAGCGGCACACTCTATTGCTGATAGGGAAAAGCAAACTGAAGCGTTAGGCGAAATGGCAAGTGCCTTAACACAAGCTGGACGGTGGGAACAAGCTGAGCGCGTAGCCCGCTCCATTACTGATAAGAGAAAGCAAACTGAAGCATTGAGTGGAGTGACAAGTGCCTTAACACAAGCCGGGTTGTGGGAGCAAGCTGAAAGAGTGGCAAGGTTCATCATTGATGAGGAGCGGCGAACCGAAACATTGAGTGGAGTAGCAAGTGCCTTAACACAAGCCGGGCTATGGGAACAAGCTGAGCGCGTGGCCCGCTCCATTACCGAGGACTGGAACCAATCTCAGGCGTTAGGCGAAATGGCAAGCGCCTTAATACAAGCCGGGCTGTGGGAACAAGCTGAGCGAGCGGCACACTCTATTGCTGATAGGGAAAAGCAAACTGAAGCGTTAGGCGAAATGGCAAGCGCCTTAATACAAGCCGGGTTGTGGGAACAAGCTGAGCGAGCGGCACACTCTATTGCTGCCAAGGGAAGGCGGACAGAGGCATTGAGCAAGGTGGCAAGCGCCTTAACACAAGCTGGACGGTGGGAACAAGCTGAGCCTTTGTGGGAACAAGCTGAGCGCGTGGCCCGCTCCATTGTTGACGATGAGGAGAGTCAAACCAGGGCATTAGGCGAGGTGGCAAGCGCTTTAGCACGAGTTGGGCTGTGGGAACAAGCTGAGCGCGTGGTCCGCTCCATTGTTGACGATGAGGTCCAAGGCTGGGCGTTAAGCGAAGTGGCAAGCGCTTTAGTGCAAACGGGGCTGTGGGAGCAAGCGGAGCGCGTGGCCCGCTCCATTGTTATCAAGAGAAGGCAGACAGAGGCATTGAGTGGAGTGGCAAGCGCCTTAACACAAGCTGGGTTGTGGGAGCAAGCGGAGCCTTTGTGGGAACATGCTGAGGGTGTGGCACACTCCATTGCTGATAAGAGAAAGCAAACTGAAGCATTGAGTGGAGTGGCAAGCGCCTTAACACAAGCTGGACGGTGGGAGCAAGCTGAGCGCGTGGCCCGTTCCATCGCTGACGATGAGGTCCAAGCTACAGCATTGAGTGGAGTGGCAAGCGCCTTAACACAAGCTGGACGGTGGGAACAAGCTGAACCTTTGTGGGAACAAGCTGAGCGCGTGGCCCGCTCCATTACCGAGGACTGGAACCAATCTCAGGCGTTAGGCGAAATGGCAAGTGCTTTAACACAAGCTGGACGGTGGGAACAAGCTGAGCGCGTGGCCCGCTCCGTTGTTGACAAAAGAATCCAAATCTGGATATTGGGCGAAGTAGCAAGCACTTTATCGCAAACGGGACGGTGGGAACAAGCTGAGCGCGTGGCCCGCTCCATTCCTGATAGTTGGAGCAGAACTCTGACATTAGGTGGGGTGGCAAGCGCTTTAGCGCAAATGGAACGGTGGGAACAAGCTGAGCGCGTGGCCCGCTCCATTCCTGATAAGAGGAAGCAAGCTGGGATATTGAAAGAAGGAGTACACGCTCTTTGCAAACATCAGCAGACAACAAGGCTATGCCACTTGGTCCAGCAATCCTTGATGCAGGTCGAAACCAGAGACGCTGCCCTTGAGATTTTTGCGAGCTTCGTTGAAAGTGTCGTCTCCCTCAAGCCCGAACTCGGTCTCGCCTTCTTTGAAGGGTTTCACTGGGTTGACGCTTTTTTGCAAGGGAAGGAGCGTTCCTCCTAGATCTTCCTTTTGATGACAGAAAGATCTTTCCAGCGTCAGCCTCTTCCATTTTTGGTTCAGATGGTCTCCAGCCCTCCGCTCATCTCCTCTCAGCACATTGCCTGAACATGTTACACGACCGGAAAGAAGGCGGGCTTCCTGTTTTTTTTAATATATTCATCAATGAACAAGAACGAATAAATACTGCATCATATATGTCTTAGCAAGAAGTGTTCAGGCTGTGCCTCTCAGCCACTCTTTTGTAAGCAGGGCAAGAGAGAAATTTATATCTTTTGCTTCACATACCCTGCTTCGGTTCATTTAGGTAAGTGAAGCAGAAGGGAGGCACGTGATTGAGCAAGGGAAATTATATACACCGCATCGAAGCAGGAGAAAACGAACTGCATTGACTCTCTTGCTTACACAAGGAAGATTTCTTCTTGACTCCGCTACCACAACGATACCTGGAAGCAAGCCCAACAGAGTACAGAAAGGCAGGCCCGCTGGCGAGTCGCAAGAACTGAGGAAATTGGCAGAAAGCGCCTCACCGGAGGAGAATGGGCACTGAAGGAGATAGATATACACGCTCACACGTGATCTGATCATCGAAGGCGGCTGAAGCGATCTGCCGCCCCTTACAGAGAACACTGTTTCCAGGCGTCTTCGCGTTCGTTCCGTGAACATTATGTGTTTTCTTAATGAGCCAGAGGAGGGCCGAGAGGAGACCAACTCTCGCATCTAGAATCAGCAGAAAGTAATGAAATATCTTCCCTTTTCTACTCAGCCAAATCAGCCAAGAGGATCATGGAATTGAGGCAGATGTTCGGGGTCAGCGGAAATTTGCGCAACTCCAGTACTTTCTTCGTTTCTTTTTTGTTAATATTTATTTCCCTTTCTGACAGATTTTTTCTTCCAAAACGGCTTTGGTCCGCGAAAAT
Source organism: Reticulibacter mediterranei (assembly GCF_016587455.1). Classification (NCBI taxonomy): domain Bacteria; kingdom Bacillati; phylum Chloroflexota; class Ktedonobacteria; order Ktedonobacterales; family Reticulibacteraceae; genus Reticulibacter; species Reticulibacter mediterranei. The sequence continues at coordinate 924,453 of NZ_BNJK01000002.1, forward strand.
ACTCTACTGACTCGCTGAAAGCTAATTTACTTAAATATGTTTCAGATAGATCAACCTTTTGCAGAGCCTCAAATTTCGATTCTAAAAACCCTCTTTGCTGCTCATTGCTTAATTCTACAAGGTCTTTTTGCTGCTCATTGCTTAATTCTACAAGGTCTTTTTGCTGCTCATTGTGAAGTTGTTCATCAATGCGTGCTTGATTCAGATAAAAGCTGCTCTCGAAAGGATTGCGATGAATAGCTTGTTCACAAGCCAGCATTGCCTCTTTCCATTTCCTAAGATGAATAAGAACAATAGATTTATAATGATAAAGATAGGCATCTCCTGGATATATTGCAATAGCATCATCATACGCACTCAATGCATCACTATAGCGCCTTAATGCAAAAAGAGCCAGGCCCTTGCCGCAAAGGGAAGGATGAGTGACTTGAAAATGACTAAGTATCAACTGGTAACAAGTAAGGGCTTCCTCATAACGTTGGAGGTGCAATAACATTTCCGCTTTTCGTTGCCATGCTTTCTCGTTGTCTGGTAAAAGCTGAAGAATAGACTCAAATATAGCCAGCGCTTCGTCATAGTTCCCAGCTTCTGCATGAATCTCTCCTATCCGACCCAAGAGCAGACTATTAGCAGGATCAATTTGGTAAGCTTGCTGATAGGAGTACAAGGCTTCTGAGTACTCTTGTGATTGAAACTGAGAATGACCTACACGCATCCAATATTCTTTTTGATGGCGATCCTCAGAGAGTTGCTGAAGGATTACATTATAGATTTCTTGGGCAATTTGGGTAAAAGCTTCATCTTGTGAACCCCACAATACAACAGGTTTTCCGTCTCTCGGCAAGGCTTGAAGACGGCCTAGCGGAGTCGTTTGCCAAACGACAGGCCGTAGAATGATAGGAATAACAGAAGCTAATCCCCATTCCTGTCTCTCTAAAGCTTGTTGTAGCTCTATTCCATAACAATAATCGGATCGCATGAAACTGGGGCTAATGAGCAGTAGAATGAGATCGGCCTGATCAAGGTGGTTATTGATGGCTTTTTGCCAATCCTCTCCAGCACGGATCTTTCGGTCATGCCAAGAAATAGCTATACCAGAGCGTAGTATAAACTCAAGGTGCTCTTCCAACTCTTCACGGAGTGAACTATCTTTGCGGGCATAACAGTAAACTATCTGTACTGGGAGATTTGATTTTGCCATAAGACTTCACCCTTTTTATCTCATTGCGCTCGATATAGACACCTTCATTCCTCAAATTTTCTCAATGAGGGTAGAATGATCCTTAACAAAAAGGCTGTTTGCCAGTTATAGTCAACAAGAGATTTCGCTGGCCTCCAACGCGATGATGAGCTTCTCATGTGCCGTCTCTCCCGCCTCTTTTGGAACTACTCGGAGCTGGTTCGTGGCCAAAGTATGTTCTACCTCACCATGAGCTTCTCAATTAAGTGAATATTCTCTCTGAGAATACACACAATTGTAGTAGCATCCTCATGTCTGTAAAATTATCAGAAGAGGTAGACACGCAAAGCTGCTGGCAAGAAGGGTTTGAACAGCTCCCTACAGGCCGCATAATGCAGGAGCACGCGACTGGAGGTAGGTTGCCCATTGACGCCCACCACAACGGCCAACCGTTTCCCTGCTTGCTCCTCTTGTGACGACCCTGTCACCTCATCGGACATTGATCCTGCTCACTCCTTCTTTTCAACACAAGACAACCCTTTCTTCTTTTGAAGAGTGTTTTCACCACCCACTCGACTTCACGAGAAAAGCCCTTCTTTCCTGATGCTGCCTAGTATACTACATCAATAGAAGATTCGCATATACTGGTGTACTCATAGTCAGAGACGAAAGCGGTTCGTGCTTCCCAAATGGGAACAAGCGAATGCAAGGCATGGGGTGAATCGAGAGAATAGAGCGTTTTCTAGAATCGTTATAGTAGCGCTGGCGTCCCCGCCTCTGCTCGCTGACCAGTCCGACCTCACGCAGCACTTTGAGGTGTTCGGAGAGACTGGGCCGCTGCATAGCGAAATGTGCTGCGAGAGATTGGACCGACTGCTCTCCCTCCTCGCGGAGCAGACGCAAGAGTTCGCGCCGCGTCGGGTTTGCAAGGGCCGCAAAGATGGTGTCAATCGAATCCAGCATCGAAACGCTCCTTGTTTTCGCTTCCTCATCCGTAGGAAATTTCCTACGGATCGAAGTAGGTGTATTATACGTAGGAAATTTCCTACCTGTCAAGGACTGTTTCCCGCGCTTGCTCGCGCCCCTTCCTTCTTGCCCCCGATTTCAAGACATGTGCAACGCAATACTCCGTTTTATTTTCTCGTTCGCAGCGGGAACGGCTGGAGGATGAATCGCGATCTAATGACGCTGGGCCAGCAGACCGGCGTCGAGGGGAACTAGAGCAGGAGATCACCCCACAAGTCCTTGATAGATCAGATCCCACTTCGCTGCCCCATGTGGTGTGAACTGCCCGACAACGCAGGAGTGATATCGTTGCCCATGTAGGAGATCCACGAATTGCAGCCTCACCTCAAGGAACTGCTCACCATGTAGCAGAAGGCTCTGGGAGCGGAAAAGAACCTCCTCTTTTCCAGCTCGGCTTGGCATGCCTCCTTCGTGGCCCAGGTCTGCTCAGCACTCAGGGCTGATCTGGAGACAGCAATCTTGTGCCTCTATCTGCGCCTTCTGCGTTTGCGTGCAGGCATCTGCCCTTGCACTTTGATCGTGCTGTTTGAACTCACCTGAGCGGCGGTGGTCGGATACAACGCACAGTACTTGAGGGCCAATTGGAGGGCAACATCGGCCTCTTTGAGATCGGCGGCTTCGATCACCACCGGCTTGCTATCGAAATCAATAGCTCCGAAAACGGAATGATCTCCTCAAGATGTTGCCTTTTCAAGAGGATCTTCATAACTCACTTGAAGGAAATTTTCTACCTCCTGAAAGACATTGAACAAGGAAGCACCTAAATCGTGGTGGAAGCGAATCAACCCAGCCGTAAGGAGAAGTATTTGGACTGCTTCGTCTCTCGTATTGGTACGTTGCCAGGATCGTTGTATGAGGGCCACGACTTGCTCATACTGTTGAGCCTGGGATAACCCCGCTGCGAGTACAGCTAACGCTCGCGCTTGCCCTCTTGGTCGTTGAATGGAGTTGATTATCTCCTCTGATTGCCTGAAAAAGCGAGTTGCTTGCTCCGTGAAGCCTACTTGCATCGAGCCTACGCCCAAATCTGTTAGTACTGCGGCTTGCTCAAATGCTCCAAGAGAATGAGCTATTCTCTCCGCTTCACTCCAACGGCCCTTTTGCGCTAGTAAGGTTGCTAAGGCTACTAAGGCTAATGTTCTGAAAGCATCATAATGAGATTCGGATTGAATAGTGCGTGCTATCTTTTCTGCTTTGCGCCAATGTTGCACTCGTGCTTGTTTGAGAAGGGTGGTGAGTATCTCCTCCCCACCGTCAATGTCTACGCTATATGGGGAATGGTCAGATCGAATCAAAATTGCAAGCGTTTGTAGGGGAGAATGTGGGAGAGAACGAAAAATATCTTTGATACGAGCAACACGAGTACTCATCTCTTCCTCCCGCAGTAATGCATCTAGCAGATCGATTTGTTGATACTGATTCAATATCTGCGTTCCAGCCTCCCATGCCAAACCGAAGAAACGTCTGGCATGAGAGGGTTGCTGTGCCTGCTCTAAGGCCCCTGCCAAGTCCCCAAACGCCTCCAGCCTGTCTTGAGATATAACAAAACATTCAATTGCTTCTTCTACTTCATCTAAGAGGCGACGAACGGCTTCCCACTGCTGTACATGAACGAGGGCCAAAATCAACGCATGCAATCCATTCACCCGCTCTTCTAAAGAAAGGGTGCTTACGATCTCTTCTGCAAGATTGAAGAAACAATAAGCGTACTCCTGCTGCTCCATCAAGACAAGGTAGGTAGCAAATTCACTCAAGGCTCTTGCTTGCTGATATGAACTTGCAGCATATTGTGCTTCTATTAACGCGATAAAAGGTGTAGTTCGTTCCCATTGCTGTGCCTGCGTGAGGGCTAAGGCAAGATCACTCAAGGCTTTAATCCGTTCTTCAACTCTGGTGATACTCAGAGCAATTTGTTTTGCTTGTTCCCATTGCTGTGCCTGCGTGAGGGCTAAGGCAAGATCACCCAAGGCTTTGATTCGTTCTTCAACTCTGGTGATACTCAGAGCAATTTGTTTTGCTTGTTCCCATTGCTGTGCCTGAGCCAAGCCAGATGCTACGTGTCGCAGAGCCATCGCTTGCCGATTCGTACCTGAAATACTCCGCGCAACCTCCTCCGCTTTTTTCCACTGCTGTGCTTGAGCTAACACGAAGGTAAGTTCTTCCAATAATAGCGACTGCCAACCGCTATGCCCAATAGCATCTATAGCCATTTTTAATCGATGAAAAAGTTGTTCTGCTTGTTTCCACTGCTGTGCTTCCACCAGCACCGAAAGCAATCGTATAAGCATTCTTTCCCGATCTTCTGCCTCTTTCTTCTCTCGTGCTATTTCTTCTGCTTGAAGAAAAATTTGTCCTGCATATTTCATACGCTTTGCTTTTTTGAGTTCTAAAGCTAGTTTCGCTAACACCCTTACTCGTATATCAATATCTTGAATATTTCGAGCTATCTCCTCCGTTTTCTTCCACTGGTGCGCCTGAATGAGTGTTGAAGCTAGCTTCTCCCAGGTAACAGATTGCCATTGAGGTTCCCGAATGCTGCGTGCTTGTTTTTCTATCTGAGGAATATATCGTCGGGCATATCCCCGCCGTTGTTCCCGCGTCAGCGCTGAAACAAGTCCACAGAGTGCTGACGCCAAACTCGAAGCATCTTGAATAGCGGGTAGAATGAGTTCTGCCTGTTTCCATTGCTGGGCTTGGGCCAATGCACAAACAAGTTCACTCAATGCTCCGTCGCGTCGTTGGTCATCCCGAATGCTTCGCGCCATCTTCTCTGCCTGTTCCCATTGTTGAGCCCGAATCAATATTGAGGCGAACTCTTCTAATGCTCTTGATTGGGTATAAGAATCGTTTTGAAGACTTCGGAGTAGAGCTTCTGCTTGCAAAAAAATTTTTTGAGCATGTTCCTGCTTATGTACCTGTATGAGCGCTAAAGCTATTTCCTTTAATATATTCACCCGATCTTCGATATCCTGAATACTTTCTGCTACCCTTTCTACATGTAAGAATGTTTCCTCTGCATATTCTCCCATGTGTGCTTGAGCAAGTACTACAGCGAGGCTCTTCCATGCCTCTGCTTGCAGCGTGATGTCAGTAAGGCTCCAGATAATCGTTTCAATCCGACGAATGATTGCCATTCCATCTTGTCTCTTCTCTGGTTGCTTCATAAGCACGGGAATGAGTAAAAGCAAAATTTCGATCTTTTTTTCTGGTTGTGTAAGGAGATCGGTCAGATTAAGCACTTCCTTTTCTTTGCCCAAGCTTAACATAGTTTGAAATAATTGCTGTGGATACTGATCTACAATATTACGCAAACTACACCGCAATAACGTATAGCGCCAAAGTCGAACCAAGTGCTCCAAACTTTCTTCTAATGTCCAATCACTCCAACATGCGGCCTGGCAACCATACCATAGATCCTGCATATATAACTGTCCACCAGTATCAAAACGCTTTTTCTTCTTTCCATAGACCCCTTCATCTAACACAGTAAAAAGCTGTTTCCAGCAGTGAGCGTGGTACAGATGGGTGATATAGTGTTGGCGTGCATAACGGCGGCGATCTTTTTCAAAAAGGCTAGATGTGTTCTCTTCCCAGATGTTCTCCATCCCATACATTTCACACCAAGCAATAAAGCGTGCATGCCACCCTTGTATATCCTCTCTATCAAAAACGTAGTTTTTCTTGGGAGAGGTTTCCTTCTGAGAGAGATGCTCACGAAATTTGAGATGAAACAAGCTATAGCGTTGCTGCTCATCAATGATCACAAGACCGCCAAGCCGTTCCAATCCCAAGTTGACCAGCTCACCATCGACGTTCGATTTCATCGCAAGGTTGAGCAACTGTTTAAGCTGTTCCCGCATGAGAGGCTCTTGTGCAGCAAGCAGCAGACCAAGCACAGGTTTGATGACAAGCGCCCAGAGTGAACCCTGCTGGCGGAGGCGATCAATAGTCAATGAAAATACGTTGTCTGGATCATCGATAAGTCGCCGAACGATCCCCTCAACATACAGATCTGTTAAGCCTTGGGGGACAGCGAGTTCTTGAGCAACAAGATCCAGATAGAGAGCGTTTTCTCCTAACATGGTGTAGAAGCGATCTGCGAGAGGACGTTTCAGAATAACACGGTGATGGGCTAAGATGAGATTAAAATCATGGCGACTCAGGTTGGGCAAGCGATACTCCTGAGCCGGTTTGAGCAGATCGAGAGGGCGCAAGGTATCGTTGGGGCGAGTTCCCATAACAAAGGCGATACCAGGCGGAAGTCGATCTGGACCTTGTGGCAAAAAGCTGAGATCACGCCATCCCGTGTGCGGGTCCGTTTGCAATTGATCCAACCCGTCGATGAAAATGAGTTCCCGTCCCCCCTTCTCGGCAATCTCTTGGAGGATTCTGGGAAAGGCTTCCCCAAGCGCCGCTCGGCTCTCACTGGCCACATACAAATCCGAAAGATCATATTTAAGAATGAGCCGAGCCATCAGATTACGCAGCAGCACCACTTGATAATCGGGAGGTGGTGTCAGTGGGATGAAGTGGAAGGCCACTCGCTCCAGATTGCCTTGCGCTTGAGATTGTGCCTCGATCAGTTTGGCAATCACACTGCTCTTGCCCTGACCGGCTTGCCCTGTAATGGCGAGATATCCTCCTGTTGAGAGAAGCGCCTCGATCCGCTTGTGTACCTCCCTCAGTTCCTCCTCACGACCCACAAAGCTTGCTAACCGATCTTGCAAGAAGCCAGAATGTTCTGAGAACATCGTACGGAGGCGCTGTTCTCGCTCTACACGTCGTACTCCTTGCTCCAGCTTTTGGCGTTGCTCTCGTGAGAAGGCAAGATGCTTGGCTAAGATCAGGCTACTGCCAGCCCCAAAGAAATGAGGACGCTGCTGAAGAGGCATGCTCTCATCCAAATACCCAAAGAGGCTGGTAAAGGTGACGTAACCCTGTGCGGTGATCGCCTGTTCTTGCTCTCCACACAAGGCAGAGAGAATATGCCCTGTTAGGAGACCATGCCCATCAGCTTCTTTGGCAACCGTCTCTCCTGTGGCAGTGAGCGCCAAACGCACTCCCCCTCGACGGGCAGGACTCTCGGCTCCCGGCTCCCCAAAATAATAGCGTAATCGATGCTGCAATGCATCCAGATACGGATCGGGAGCGCTATCCCGAAATTTGCCTGCATAACAACAGTCCAAAATGATGAGGATGCTTTTCGCTTGCTCATGCTCAAACAAGATCTGACGTACCCAGCGTAGAGAGATCTGTGCGTCTTTGTCACGCTGAATGCGAGCTGCCTTGAAATCATGGCTGACCAGATAGACTTCATCGAGGTCAGCTCCAGTGGGCATCGCTTCGGCATGCCCACTAAAATAGAAGAGTGCTGTATCTTCCTCATTCAGAACATCAGCCAGATCCAAAACCGTATCTTTGATGCCAGCAGTGGTAGCCTGCTCTCCTAGCAACGGAGGAGCGAACAATTCAAAGCCACACGCCTCACTCTGCAAGACCTGAGCCATCGCCTCTGCATCCTCCCCTGCATAGAGCAGAGGCGCTCGATCAGGGGTAGGCTCTCCATTGATCCCAACCACCACAGCCAGTCGTCTCCCCTGCGCTTCTACGTGTGACGATCCTGTCACCTCATCGGACATTGATCCTGCTCACTCCTTCTTTTCAACACAAGACAACCCTTTCTTCTTTTGAAGAGTGTTCTCACCACCCACTCGACTTCAAGAGAAACGCCCTTCTTTCTTGATGCTGCCCAGTATACTACATCTAGAGACGATTCGCATATACTCGTGTACTCATAGTCATAGACGAAAGAGATTCGTGCTTCCCAAATGAGAGCGAGTGCAAGAAATGGGATGAATCGAGAGTATGGCGTTTTCTAGAATCGCTGGTGACACTCCTCTTCCCGCACTTGTCACACCTCTTCCTTCTTGCCCCGATTTCAACAACACCGTACACTCCAGTGGTGCATCTTTTTCGTTGAGAGGCTGGCCGAAGGTGAACCAACCAATTTGTGAAGTGAGTGTGAGTACAGAAGAGCTTGCTCGCCTTCATGTTTCGAGTAGCTTCCTTTCTGACCTCCAGACTTGGAATACAGACCGTCGCCACACTCCACGACAGAGCCGATGCCATCACCAAATGAACTAGTAGGGGCCAACAGTCGTACATCTCACAGAGCGCTTTTTCGCATGGCTCTAGAGGCGATTCCACAAATTTAGCGCTGAGAGGCGATTCTACGGGGTCAGCGACCATCAGAGCAATTCGCCGCAAGACCACGTGACGCTCCTCTCAGCGCGTATCAGTTTTCGGGCTTCAATCTCCAATTTACATACTCCAGGTATTTCCACTCATAAGCTCACCTTGTGCCGTCTCATCGATCTGTCTCGGCTCCACCTTGTCGTTTCTGAGAAAACGCCTCCCAAAACTATCTTTCTGCCCGGGTTTCTTGTTGAGATTTTTTGTGTGAAGACTACCAATGTGAGGTGACGGCCAAACAGATAAATCAAGCGATATAAAATTACCGATTCCATAATATATATAGGCTATTTGTTACCAGATACTCTATCTCGTAAATAGAATAAAATGTATAGCTATACTCGTAATATTGTGAATGAAGTAGTAACTATGTAGCCAGAACCTTTCTATTTTAGACAATAAGTTCTATACATCTGCAAATCGTTCTGTTATAATCAGGAGCATCTCGATAAAGTGATCTCGAAACAGCGTTAAAATGCATAGGTCGAGATTATTAGAAAATAAAAAGCTGTAGCGAGAAAATACCTTTTAATTGACATCTGTAGGAGTCCGTGTTTCATGGCATACCGAAATAAGACCTATATCGCCTTCGATGGCGAAGCCGACCTTTATGCTTATAGAATGATGCAAGCCTGGAGAGAGAACGAACATATAGATTTTGACTTCCACAATGCTCATGACCTCAATACAGCACGTGACACCAGCCAACCTGAAACGATCATAGCTCGTCTTAGAGAGCGGTTGGCTAATACAAAACAAGCTATTCTTCTGGTTGGTGATACAACGCGCTCAAAAGCAGCTAGGGAAACCTCTTTTCTTCATTATGAGGTAGAGGCTGTACGTCGGCGAGGATTGCCAGTCGTGTTTGCCAACTTGAATCAATCTCGAAAAGTGCAAACCTTGAAGTTACCAGAAAGCTTGGCCTCAAATTATTACACGATCTCAGTGGCGTGGCAACCAAAGATTATCAAGTATGCGCTGGATGAGTATGTGGCCGAATTTCAGAATAACCTGATAGCGGACGCCCCAAAGATAGAGCCATATTATTATAAAGACTTCGTGTATGAGGGTTTGGGTTTGTGATAACGTTTCTCAAGAAGGTGTTCGTGGGAGTATTGGCGGCTACAGGCATACTGTGGCTGCCTTTCGATATAAGCAGCTACATCGACCCACAGCACAGGCTGCCAGTATATTGGTATTTTATAGCATTGGTGGTCATCACGCTCGGCATTACCGGCTGGCTGCTCTTCAACCGGAGAACGTTCAGTCACCACTTCCGACGACAAGGTATCACATTCACCATTGTTGTTGGTGACATTTTTGCCTTTGATGACGGTGCTGCTATCAGCTTCAGCGATACCTTTGATACAGAGGTAAGCAGTGAGCTAATCAGTAAGCACAGTTTACAAGCGCTCTTTACGAAGCAAGTGTATAACAATGATGTAAAAGCGCTCGACAAAGATATTAAGCAGGCGCTCCGAAAAAGTAAAGCGCTTGCAACCAAAGACACTTCAAAGCGGATTGGCAAAGCAGACAGGTATCCGCTAGGAACTGTTCTCTGCATCGAGAAGAAGAGTAAACGCTACTATCTCATCGCCATTTCTAAGATGGGAGGGGATGGGAGAGCACAATCAACACAGCAAATTTTCCACGAGTCACTATGTAATCTTTGGACCTGCATTGAAAATACCGCAGATAACGAGACTATTTCCATACCAGTCATTGGCACCGGCAAGGCCAGGCTGTATACTGATTTCGAGCTAGCTCTGAAAGAGATTTTACTGTCTGCATACAGCTATAGCCGCATTACAAGGAGACCAACCAATCACCTCCGTTTTGTTATCAACAAGCACGATGCGAAACACATTGACATGCTCAAACTGAAGGACTTTGTGGAGTCGCTTGATACTACATCTGATGCAGGCTATTAAAAATGGGCCAGTATAGTATTCCACACCGAAAGATATCTGGTAAACCGTTGCAGCCTGCGGCATGATTGGTTCCGCTTCCCATAGCGGCTCCGGTCTTGATAGAGTCCTGCCAGATTGTTTAGGCTTGACGCCGAGTTGGAATGAGCGACTCCTACCTGTTCCTCTCGAACGACAAGCACTCACTAATCACTCTGCGTTATCGATTTTCCATAGCTCTAACCTCAGCATAACCTTTACTTCGCACTGAAGAACCCGTTCTTCTGAATCAGTGCCTTTGCTTTCTTTTCGGCTGGATCGATAACATCCTGAGTTAACGTTTGTAACAAACTTTCCTGATCTGTATAATGATGAAGAGGAAGAACCGAACGATATCCTAGAAAATGCTCGAACATACTATACTCACGATCTGGAACATGCAATAATGGTTGAATAGGAACTGAAGGAAGATTAGGCACAATTGCTTGTAGTTCTTGGGGAAGACTTTTCGCGTCTGTGAGATCGGCAATTACAAATCGAGCCATGTGAGCCAATGTCGAGACCGTTTCTGTAATATCTCGGTTGGCTGGCTTATCAAAGTCAAACAGCACGGGTGTATAGTTCTTCTTGCGCAGTTCGGTTCGCAAGGCATTTAAGATTCTCATTCGCTCAGGTGTAAACCGCCCTAAGATAAGAACAACTTTAAAGGTAATGGTATCGATGATAGTACGGATCTTTTGATTATTGAGGAGCAGGTAAATGAATTGAGCAATCTCTAAATTATCTACAGTGATAGGAGGCTCTTCTGGTGGTGTGATGATTAAATTTGCTTGCACCGCTCCCTCTAAGCACACATTCCATGCAGAAATGGCATGAATGCGACATCCACTGATCTGTGCTTCACTCAGATTGGCTTGAAAGAGGTCTACCCCGCTCAGATCAGCTCTCTCAAGACAGGCTTGGCTCAGATTCGTTTTGCTCAGTGTCGCCCCACGCAAATTGGCCTCAGTGAAATCAACTTCGCTCAGGTTTAGCCCACTCAGATTGGTTTCACTCAGATTCACTCGACTGAGATTGACTTGATAAAGTTGAGCTTTGTCCAACTTCACGGTTCTCAGATCAAGACCGCTCAAATTCGCTCCGCTCAGATTCACTTGGCTGAAATCGAGATCGCTGACAAAAGCGCTACTGAGGTTAACTCTGCTCAGGTTGGCTCCCTTGAACCTGGCATGAAAGAGAACTGCTTCACTCAAATTGGAGCCTGCCAGATGCGTTCTGCTCAGATCAGCATCCGAAAGGATCGCTTGGCTGAAATCGGCCTCGGTTGCATGAACATCATCGAGCCAAGCTCCGTTCAAATCAGCCCTTCTCAGATGAGCATGGTCAAGGATAGCTCCACGTAAAGAGCTTCCTCTGAGATTGGCATCCGAAAGGATCGCACTGCTGAGCTTTGCCTGGAGTAGATTTGCTTCTGTCAATCTGGTGCTGATGAATCTCGTTTCGATCAGAATGGAGTGAGATAAATTGGCCCCGGTAAGATCAGCTTTTGTAAGATCAGCGTGGGAGAGATCCGCTTGCGAGAGATCTGCCCCTTTGAGGCGTGTTTCAATAAGTTTAGCCCTGATGAGAAGAGTTTTGTTTAAGATGGCCCTGGTCAAGTCAATCCTACTTAGATCTGCTTCACTCAGATCCACGCCTCTGAGATCAGCTCCCATAAGATGTGCGTGACTGAGATCTGTTCCTCTGAGATTAGCTTCCTGCAACTCGGCTCCATTCAGCTTTGCATGGCTAAGATTAGTGTGGGAGAGATCTACTTGCGAGAGATTAGCATTGCTTAAATTTGCTCCACTCAGATCGGCTTGTGAAAGATCTATCTTGCGTTGATAGATCTTATCTAGTTTTGGTATCCATGTAATATTCCGGCTATCCCGATCTCTTATTGGATGTAGGAATCTTGGGCCTCCGCCTCCCATCTCCGTCTGCTTGACCCATTTCACAAATTCTTTGCTCAGAAGTGTGTGGCTGAGATCAAGTGACCGTTGGCTTGCCCATCGCAAGAATTCCTTGCTCACTTCTCTCTCTTCCTCTTCGTCAGTCCCTATCCAATGCAAATATTGCTGGCTGAAGGCAGTTCTACTCAGAACCAGTCTTCTCTGTATAGCCCATTGCAATAAGGCCACACTCAAAGTGGTTTTATTCAGATCGAATGAGTCTTGGCTTACCCATTGCGCGAATTGGCTGCTCAGATCCAGTTCATTTGAAGCTATGTTGGCCAACTCTGCTAAGTCAAGATAAGCAATTTCCATGAGCGTTGCCTCGATGTTCCTCCGTATCTTTCTCCAGTAGTTCCATATCTTTACTCCTTGTTTGAGAATATCAAGATGCTCTTGATTTGCCATTTCATGTTCCTCTTCTCTCACGCTCTCTATAAGACTATGTTCTCTCCTTATCCAATAAAATAAGGTGGAGATAAGCTGGTTCTGCCTTCTACCAACCTAATTGGTTGAGGAGGACTGACAATTACCAAAACGGAGCTGGGCGGCGAAAATACAAATGCAACAAAAAGCATAGGGATTTATTCAACACCGAACTTCATGAGCAGACTGACATGATCCGATCACTTCTATCAACATCTTGATCTGTGCCTTTTGGTTGCACTTACCCTGGCTACTTGCTCGTAAGTATATGGATTATAAAATATGAGAAGGAGTAAATAGGTAAGGAGTAAAGATAATTCATGCAAACTGCTCTCTGCAACTTTATAATCATCGATAAACATATCACTAGGTAATAGTACTGGACAGGTAAATATATGTCTGCTATACTTTCCATAAATAAAATACGGATTTTTCCTCTATCAAAGAGAAATAGTAATTGCACAAGATATGAGAAGAGAAATGCGTGGTATAGCTTATCGAAATAAAACATATGTTACATTTGATGGGGAAAAAGATATATGGGTGCATCATATGATGCAAACATGGGAAGAACATGAGCAGAGAGATTTCAATTTTTACGATGCTCACGATATCAACAGCGCAAGAGATACGAGTTCCGAGAATCCATTAAAGCGCAGCTACGAGAACGCATGGCAAATACAACACAAATGATTTTACTGGTAGGGAAAAAACAAAATACTTGCATAAGTTCGTTTCTTGGGAGATTTCCCTTGCCCGAAAAAAGACATTCCTATTGTTGTAGTGAATTTCAACAAAAAGCGCGGGTATGATGTGGCACTCTGATCATGAGCGATAGGAACTAAAGTATATACCATGCATGTTGCATTCCATATGAACATTATTCAGGACGCGTTGGATGATTTTGCAGACCATTACCAGAAATACAAGAGTATCAGAACGGGAAATTATCGTTATCTCGATTCTGTCTACGAAAGTTTAGGTCTATGAAACTAAAGGGATACAAAAAAACTGCTTTATCTCGACAGGCTTTCAGAAGACTCATTGCATCCTTTTTCCAAATCCTGGGATCAATAGCCTTGTTGTTAGGGATTTTGGACATATTATTTCCAGGTATCCTCCAATTTGGATATGAAGGAGTCATAGCAATTGGAGGCATATCTCTTGCAGGCTCTCTTCTTTCTTTACGCCCGAAAAAAACAATTTCTCATCAATTATCAGTGCCAGACACCAAGATGACTATTAAAGTGGGAGATTTATTTCAAGAAGATTCCAACCTCGTCATTGGTGTAAGCGATGCCTTCGACACTGAATTAGGAGATATCATCAAGCCCACCTCGATCCAGGGACAATGCTTAACGAACATTTATCAGAATGACAGAATTCGTTTGGATCAAGATATTAACACAGCACTCCAGGGGATTTCTGGTAAGATAGATAAACAAAAGACAAGAGGGAAAAATAAACGCTATCCCATCGGGACTGTTGCAACCTTATCAGTGGGGACAAAAAAGTATTTTTACTCGGCATATAGCTATATGGGAAACAATCTGAAATGTGAGTCAGACATCAAACGACTCTTGGTCAGTTTGGAAAAGTTGTGGGAGGAAATTCGAGTAAAAGGGCAACATGACAAAGTAGCAATGGCTGTGATCGGTTCTGATTTAGCTCGTATTGGAACTGCCTCTCATGCCGATTTGATAAAACTTATTGTTCTCTCATTTATCCTTGCTTCTCGCGAGAAGTTGGTCACGCCAGAGCTAATTATCGTGATTCATCCAAACAATGTAGGAAAAGTAAACATGCTGGAATTGGAAGATCTCTTGAGAAGCTTCTAGATTTGGTAGCTCATGAGAAAAAAGTGAAGCATCTTATACTGCTGAATCATGCAAGGGAAGTGTGAAAGACAGAACAATCTGGTGTTTATCAGAAAACGTCATGTCCTCTCCAAAGATACATTCAAGAACCAAATTCTCCAACAGACTCTCTCAATGGTTAGCAATTGAATACTGCGTCTAATGATGCCTGTCTTTCTTGGAATTTTTCTTCAGCAGGTTGAATGACGCTTGGAATGAGCAGTTCTATCAAATGTTTTTTGCTGCGAAACTCAACAAGGGGTAGTACCCAAGGATACCCCAAGAAATCACGGAACAGAGAGTGAGATCTCTCCTTCTCTTCAAGAAGAGGAGCAAAAGGTATTTTAAAATGTGGGATGGTTGCATAGAGTTCTTGGGGAACTGATGGTCCGCTGAGATCAGCAATGACGAACCGAGATAAGCCTGCAAGGATCATGATAGTTTCTGTCAAGTCTCGACTTTTAGGTCTTGCAAAATCAAAGATTATTGGAAGATAGTTTATCTCTCTCAGTTTGTCAGCGATAGCATATAATAGTTCGAGACCATTGTAATCAAAACGACCTAAGAGGAGAACACCTTTGTCTATAACAGAGTTGATTACTCCACGAAGCTTCCTATGTTCAAGAAGTAAATAAATGAATTGAGCTATTTCAAAGTTATCCACCGTGATAGTAGTTTTACCATCATCAATAATGAGATGAGATTGTACTGTGTCTTGCAAGTGAACACGCCACGCAGAGATGCCGAATATAGAACATCCTGTGAGATTTGCTCTTGTTAAATTTGTACTCACAAAGCTGGCTGACGTAAGATTGGCTGACCTCAGATCAGCTTCACTGAGGTCAGCGCCGTTGAAGTTCGTCACGCTTAGGTCTGCTTTGTGAAGAACTGCTTGATGGAGATATGCTCGTGCAAAAGTAGCTCCCTCACAGTTCGCGCTTTGAAAGTTTGCTTGTTTGAGCCATGCTTTATAGAGGTAAGCGTCTCTCAAGTAGATGTGGCTGAGATTGGCTTTCTCAAGATGCGCTTTCCAAAGACGTGCATTGCTCAGATCGGCTTCGCTTAAATTTGTATTATTCAGGTTTGCTCTACTGAGATCAGCGCCTCTCAAGTTTATTCCACTGAGGTTGCTTCCCTCCAAATCAATCTCACTCAGTTGTAGAGATTCATCAAGATTTTTGCGTCTCCACTCATTCCAAATCTCTACCCCTTGTTTGAGGATGTCAAGCTGTTCTTGGTTTGTCATTATGTTTCCCTTCAATCCTTCAGCATTTAGATACAGTTCACAAGCAAATTTGCTTTTAAAGAAGAGTCTGTTATCGACATGTATATACTTCCCATCGTTAGCACGCACGTCCATCACTATTTCCAGATAAGAACCTCTTTTCTCTCGGACATCTTTTCTCTGTAATATCTCTAATTCGTGTTATAAATGTAATTATAGTGATGACTGCTTTGATACAAACACTCTACTTTGTTTTATTTTCTTATTGTGAGGCAAATGTATTTCTACGTATGTGCTTTTAATGCTATATAGATAGAGCATCGATCAACGCAGTGACTTTTCACTCGCTAAATCGCGGATCAGACGTTTAAAAGCATGCTTATAATCATCTGGATTTTTCCAGCTTGAAAAGTTTCCAATGTGGCGTGTTTGAATATCTGTGATCCATCCAGTTTTGATGTGTTCAACAGTATTGTCCAAACGAATTGGAAACAAAACATTTGGTGTTCCTTCATATTCCTTGTGCAAAGCGGTTTCAACCTCATGCTCTACCCATTGACTCAGAACTGAGTGTTCTGAGAGGATAAGAAGAAGTTTCTCGTACAGACGAATAGACTCGTCAATACGTAATCTGATTTTATCACCAATTTTCATATCATGTGGCGCAAACCAACAATCTACCCCAATAGCCTCTAAGTCAGTATGGAGATAGCGAGCAAATTCCTCGTCTTTGTTTGAATAGCTAATGAAGCAAGTATAATAGTGGATCGGTTTTTCTTGAAGGCTTTGTACATGTTCAGGTTGTGCTTCCAGAGCTTTTTTCAACCTATTCTGCTCTTCTAATTCAAAACGTAGTCTTCTATTTTCTTCGCGCAGTTGCACAACTTGCCGCCGCATGATTTTAGCATGGGGATCATACTCCGAGAGTGGTAATACCTCAACTGTGTGTTTCTGCTGTATGATTCCTTGCCTCCGTTCGCTGAGAAGGTGTCTACGGGAGAAAGTACGAGGCAGGATTTCCAGGACTCCATCCATTTGAGAGGTATCGTCAGGTGAAAGCATATCTCCTCCTTCAGAAACGGTGACAAGTTTGACTTATGCTGCGAAATGAAGTATTTAATAATTATTATGTATCAAATACTTGTTATATTCAAGCTGTTAAACAATATATAAGTAACAACTGATGTAGTCGAGTAGTTAGTGTCTTTCTGCCATATGATCATATTTCATTTCTATAAAATACTATTTATCAGTAGGGTACACATTGTTTGATTTTTACCTTCTTGAAGCAGTGTGAGAGGTTCCCCACAGACATACCACGACGCACTAGCTGCCTGCGCCATTGTCTATCCAGGCATAGAAGCATTTGTTCCAGTTGCATGCTTGAGTATTCATCTTCTCATATGCAGCATAGAGGATAGTAGCTACTCGCATAATTATTTCCTTCCTCTTTCTGCTATTATCACTCTTATTACTTCTCTCTCGATTTCAATATATATGCAACACAATCCCCCCTTCTCTTTTCTCGCTTGCAGTGGGAAAGGGTGGAGGATGAATCTCGATCTGCTGACGTTGGGCCTGTAGATGCCCATCGCGTAGGGCTAAGAACAGGAGGCCACATAGACATAGAAAGTCCATCATTAGCCTGATCCCGCCCTGCTGCGTTGTGGGGGTAGGCTGCCCAACAGCGTAGGAAGTGACACGGTTGCCGATGCAAGAGATTCATGAACTGCTCCCTCACCTCAAGGAACTGCTCGCGGTGTAACAGAGAGGCTCTGGGAGCTGAATAGCCTCTTCTCACGGTTCTGCTTCGCATCCCCCTCTCGCGGCCCAGGTCTGCTCACCACTCAAAGCTGAATCTGGGGCAGGGATCTTGTGCCTCTATCTGCGCCTCCTACGCTTGCGTGCAGGCATCTGCCCCTGCACCTTGATCGTGCTGTTTGGACTCACCTGGGTCGCGGTGGCTGGATACAACGCACGATACTTGAGAGCAAGCTTGAGGGCAGCATCAGCCTGGGTGAGATCGGAGGCTTCGATCACCTGGAGTTTGCCGTCGATTTCGATGGTCAGTTTGATGGGATGTGTTGCGCTCTCTTGTTGCCCAACTTGCTGGGTATGGGCCTCTTTGGTGCGCTTGAGCAACGGCACCAGGGAGGTACAGACCGTGAGCAGGCCGCTGAGATCAGCAATTCCTCCAGCAATGACCGTAATCATACTATCTACTCAACAAGGATGACTAATTCGACCAGAAAAATTTCGATCTCTCGTTAATAAAGGATGCCTATCAACCGAGTGTACTATAGCTCTCTAACTGTACGATGCCAATGCACTCCTGTCTCACGAGAGTGATGAGTGTAGGATTTTGACGTTGTTCTGGGGAAATAATTGGTGCCATTGCAATGGGCTTCCTCGTCTCTTGATCAAAGGTCCAAACTCTCCCGAAGTATACCATGAGCTCCACACTCCTGTGCATTGTCCCTCTCATACACCACAATGAGGAACAATTAGTGTGTGGTGTCAAGTACCTGCGGGTTTAGACGCTTAAAGAAGGGAAAGAGGGGAGACTTGCTCCAAGCCATGCAACTGAGCATACTGCTGAGGAGAAAGCTGGTCTAACCCCTCATGAGGACGCTCCTGATTGTAAAAATTGATCCACTGTTCTGCTGCCCGTAGAAAGTCACCCAACGTGTGATAGGGGCGACGTTGAGCCACTGAGAACTTGAACTGACCGACAAAGCGCTCGGCAAAGCTGTTGTTAGTTGGCGTGCCAGCTCGACTCATGGAGAGCACAAAGCCTTTGCGCAAGAGCAACTGGCGCGTTTGTTCGGCTCCATACTGCTTGCCTTGATCGCTATGCCAGATGCTGCCTGGTCCCTCAAAGGTCATCGTCTGGATGGCATTGGTGACTAGATCAGCTCGCATGTGATAATCAAAGGCGATGCCCAACACGTGACGGGTCCGATGGCGCAAGGCAAAGCATCCTCGCACACGCGACCGATCAGCCAGTCTGATCTCAAAGATGTCGGAAAAGATGACATCTGTGCTGTCCCAATCCAGTTCCTCTTCGCGCAGCAGATTGGGGGCGAGTCTCCGCCGCTTTGCCTGGATAGAGGTATTTCTTGCGTTTGCGCCGCGCGGCAATGCCATACTTGTGCATGACCCGTTTGACCCGGTTCTTGCCCGTGTGAAGCAAGACCGCAAGCTTGCGATGGCCCATCGTATCGTCTCGCTCGTGCAGCGCTTCAATGCGTACTGCCAACGCCTTATCCATGTTCGGACGCTTCGGGTGGGTGGAGAAACTGCTTCGTGCAACGCCCAGTGTACGGGCCAACTGGCTTTTGTTGATTGGGCTGCCGGAAGCACACAGGGTGCGCGCCAGTTCCACTTTTTCTTGTTTGCGAGAGCGCGTCCTACAGCCCGCGGGATTTTTTTAAGATGTCGTTCTGGACCGTCAGTTCACCGATCAACTGCTTCAGTTCGTCTGGTGACTCCCCTCTCGCAAACCCTTGTGCCTTCCTGCGGGTCTCCTGGTCCCGTTTGTCAGCAAAAATTTCCGGGCCACTCTCCTGGAACTCTTTGCGCCAGCGGTGAAGCACGGAGGAGGCCAGGCCGAACTTGCGGCACACCTCCTCAATCGTCGTATCCCGTTGGTAGCTTTCCATCACTGCTTTGAATTTGAACTCGGCGGTATACTGTTTCTTCTGCGTCATTTTTTCTCGTACCTTCTAGACTCTCTCTTTCCACTGTCTATTCTACCAGGTACTTAACATGGACGTGTTCCCTTGTACGAGTTCAAAGAAATATACGTCTTCACCACTAGCAACAAAATAGGGACTCGCAGAAGAAAAACATATATCTAAATAATACGTCTCAAGAGCAAGCGTACAGAGGCATCTCCCGCTTTGCATCTCCCACACTTTGAGGGTATTATCAGATGAGGAGGAAACAATCCATCGACCATCGGCACTAATCGCGCATCTGGTGGCTTCACCTGTGTGGCCTCGCAGAGTGTGTACCACTGTGCCAGTCTTACGGTTCCAGATCTTGAGTGTGCGATCATCTGAAGCAGAAACAATAAACTTCCCATCGGCACTGATCGCGCATCCATTGACTGAAGCTGTGTGCCCTTGCAGGGTACGCACGACTTCTTCGGTCTCGCGGTTCCAGATCTTGAGCGTCCCATCCCAGGAGGCGGAAACAATCCACCGACCATTGGCACTGATCGTACATGCCTGAACCCAACGTGTATGCCCCTGTAGGGTACGCACGACCTCTCCGTTCTCACGGTTCCAGATCTTGAGTGTGTGATCAGACGAAGCAGAAACAATAAACTTCCCATCGGCACTGATCGCGCATCCATTGACCCTGTCCGTATGCCCCCGCAGGGTACGCACGATCTCTCCGTTCTCGCGGTTCCAGATCTTAAGTGTGTGATCATCTGAAGCAGAAACAATAAACTTCCCATCGGCACTGATCGCGCATCCATTGACTGAAGCCGTGTGCCCTGGCAGGGTACGCACGACTTCTCCGTTCTCGCGGTTCCAGATCTTGAGCGTCCCGTCCCAGGAGGCGGAAACAATCCACCGACCATCGGCACTGATCGCGCATCCATTGACTGAACTCGTATGCCTTTGCAGGGTACGCATGATCTCTCTAGGCTCGCGGTCCCAGATCATAAGTGGCCCAATCCAGGAGGCAGAAACAATCCATCGACCATCGGCACTGATCGCGCATCCGGTGACCCTCCCCGTCGTATACTCCTCCTCCCAGATGTGTACGACCTCCCCGACCCCGATCCTCCGGTTCCAGACTCTAAGCGTACGATCATCTGAGACAGAAACAATCCATCGACCATCGGCGCTGATCGCACATCCATTGACCTTATCCGTATGCTCCTCCAAGATGTGCCAGATCTCTTCCTCGCGGTTCCAGACCCTGAGTGTCTCATCAAAGGTACGCACGACTTCTCCGTTCTCGCGGTTCCAGACCCTGAGTGTGCAATCATCTGAGGCAGAAACAATAAACTTCCCATCGGCACTGATCGCACATCCATTGATCTTGGCTGTATGCCCCCGCAGGGTACGCACGATCTCTCCATTCTCGCGGTTCCAGACCCTGAGTGTGCAATCATCTGAGACAGAAACAATAAACTTCCCATCGGCACTGATCGCACATCCATTAACCTTGGCTGTATGCCTTTGTAGGGTACGCACGACTTCTCCGTTCTCGCGGTTCCAGACCCTGAGTGTGCGATCATCTGAGGCAGAAACAATCCATCGACCATCGGCGCTGATCGCACATCCATTGACCTTGGCTGTATGCCTTTGTAGGGTATGCACGATCTCTCCATTTTCGCGGTTCCAGACCCTGAGTGTGCAATCATCTGAGGCAGAAACAATAAACTTCCCATCGGCACTGATCGCACATCCATTAACCTTGTCCGTATGTCCCCGCAGGGTACGCACGATCTCTCCGTTCTCACGCGACCAAATGATAAGTGTTGGATCATCTGAGGCAGAAACAATAAACTTCCCATCGGCACTGATGGTACATCCGTTGACTGCTTCCATATGCACGGACAAGGTACGGTAGAACATGCTTGGGAATGATGTTGCAAGAGTATAGCATGCCTTGACGTACACACCCTCGATGTGCTTTTCCAGGATAGCGCATTGTTCACGATAGTGCTCTAAATCACAGAGATAACTCAGAAAGAGGCATTGGGTGTTTGATAATACGTCATCGTAATTCATCAGGTGCCCAATCTGCGCAATTCTTGTATGCAAGAGCATCAGCGATTGGTCATGTGGAGCCAGCGTTATAGCCTCTTGCAAATCTATTTCGATTGTGTGGGAACCCAGCAAGAAGGCCTTTTTGGTCAGATAGTGAAAATTATGTGCGATGATCAACAACTCCGGTATTCTGTCCGCTGCCTTGAGGTGAAAAAAGAGGTGCTTCCATAGGTAGGGTTCTTCGAGGGAGAGATCTCCCCAAGTAGGAAGATGATAGGCATTCAAGAACGCGTGATGGAAACTTGTGACATGTGCTGTCGCCATCTGTTGCAGATAGTTTCTCAGAACGTCATGCAACCGAATCGTCTGGGTCCTCAGATCACAGGAGACCAAGAGAGAAAGACTGAATAAGCGCAGACACAGTTTTTTTACCTTCCGTTGATCAAGCCCCCCCGTTACTTGCCAGAGTTTTCCAACAGTGGCAAGCGGAATGTCGGCATCTTCTGGGAAGATTGAGAGTTCTTGGTAGCGAAGAGCCTCTTCACGGCTCAGGAGCCGCAGGCTTGCGGTTAGGCACCGCTCGACGGCCTGATGGCGTTGGTTTGTGTTGGCTTTGTCAAAGGCAACTATGCCATCGGCTTTATAATCGTCGTGTAGGTCGGCCAAAGCATTCGAGAAACTTTGATTGCTATTGAGCCATTCTTTGAGTGTGCTATTAGCGAGGGTGAGCAGCAATGGCCATTCTCCTAAATCTTTCACGATTGCGGAGAGAGTGACGACATAGGGGGGCTTTTGGAGGCTCGCTGGCAATCCCTGGCAGAGCAATTGGATAGCTTCCTTCTCCCGCATCGTATCAACGAATACTCGTTTGCTTGAATCTGGCAGGACGCTGGTATTTCTGGTGGTGATGAGACGGACACAGTGCGGCC
This sequence comes from Reticulibacter mediterranei, assembly GCF_016587455.1. Lineage (NCBI taxonomy): Bacteria > Bacillati > Chloroflexota > Ktedonobacteria > Ktedonobacterales > Reticulibacteraceae > Reticulibacter > Reticulibacter mediterranei. Next base: position 946,977 of record NZ_BNJK01000002.1, read on the forward strand.
CACCTTCCAAAAAAGGAGTGAGATCGACTCCTTCCCACACGTCGTCGAGCACAATCAGGTACGAGCGATATAAGAGGAGGCTTCGCAAGCGTGCTACCGCTTGCTCTAGCGTAATATAATTCGCATGTTTCTTAGTAAGAGACGTAACGAGAGCATTCAAGAGACTCAGTGGGTTTGGAGGCGTCTCGCCCAAGGTGATCCAGAGAATGCCATCAGCAAAGGTCGTTTGAATATCCGGATCATGGCAGAGTGCTAGTGCCAGAGTGGTTTTCCCAAACCCACCAGCCCCATGCAGTGCGGTCGTAATCGCAACAGGGGTTCTCATGCCGGTTTCGCTCAGTAGGAGCCGTTTGACCGCGTTGAATTCAACCGGGCGTGCAACATACCCAGCAGGCAAGTCGCGGGCCTCGAAAATGGCTGGTCGCCGGGCAGAAAACACCGAGGCTTGGAGGTGAAATCGCTGACAGAGGGTTCGCACAATCGAAAGCCATGCCTGATCGCGGTTTCTCCAGAGGATCACTGGCTCTGTGTGCTCTGGAAGAACGGGAAGCCTCTGTAGGCGTGTCTCCATTTCCCAAGAACAGGGACGCCCAAGGATGAGGAAGACACGCGCCGTCCCGCTGTACTGTCTTTCGATCGCCTGTTCCATCTCATGCTGGCATTGATCGGAGCTGAAGTAGTCGGGGCTGAGTAATAAGAGGAGAACGGAGGCCGAGAAGAATTGTCTCTGTATGACTTGTGCCGTTTCGTTGCCAGGTTGTATCTGGTCATGGCTCCAGAAGGTCACCAAGTGCTGGTCCAGCAAGATCTTGAGGTGTTTCTCCAGTTCTTGCTTCAATCGTTGATCTGCATCAGCGTAGGAGCAGTACAGTGCGATTGGCGTGTGTACGACTTGCTGATCGCTCATGGTGCAGTCCCTTATGTTCTCTTTCTCATGATCAACAATTATGGATGTAATTATAGCGACCTTGAGAGCGTTCGACAAGAGAAGAAGAGCTATGCTTAAAAAGAATGTTGTATTGGGTCCAAGGAGTGATGAGGTATTTTACTTTATACCAGAACGCCTTCTCGTTACATTTTTGCTGTGCAGAAGCTTCCTCTCATCACCTGACTCCCTGATGCAGAGCAACAAGGAGAGCACCGCGAAGCTGGAGGGGGCGTCGTGAGCAGCCGGAACCGTCACACCCTCGTCAGTCGCTACCTCAACACCGCTGTTCGAGGCCAGCAGGAAGCCTGCCGGGAGGTACTGGACGAGCATCCCGCCGTTCGTGAATAGGGAAGATAAAGGCGAGCAAGATTGGATTTGGTAGGAATCACTTGTAGCCTAGCCACCTTTACGAAAAAACTCATAAGATATTGACAGCCTTCATACAATGGGAGCATGGCATATAGCTCCGTACATGATCTACCTTCCTTTGTGGAATTATCTAAACAACTGAATGCCCTGAAGCCCTTGCGCTTTCTGTTACCGAAGGACCAGCGCGGCGAACTCGAAAAATTAGAAGCTCAACTCAAACAGATGGTTGACACAGTTGATGATTTCTATAAACTGCTCGGCGATAGGCACTGGATTTTTCATGACCTGCTTAATATGGAGAAAGTACGTGCTATTATTCAGCATAATGCAGGTGCGGAGGACGCAGAACGCCAGTTCATTGCTCTCTATAATGACCCTGAGTTTTTGCGCTTTGCTTTTATGCGTTGCAGCGGCTTCGAGGCATTGCGCAAGCGCAGGCATCTTCTTGAAAAAGCCCGTGATGACTACTTTGCTGGACGCTATTATGCTTGCATCTATCTTTTGTTATCCGTCGCCGATGGTTTCGTGAATGAGCTTGAGCGTGAGCATAGGGATTGCATGCGCGGAGTAGCGAAGAACTGAGCGCCTGGGACAGTCCGATCTCACATCACCAGGGCATCGGACGTGTTCAGCGGGTCTTTACAAAACAAATAAGCGTCACAATAACTGAGCCTGTTGAAGAATTGTACCGCACGGCATCATGCACGGCACCGTGCTTCATTTTGACAATATTGTCGTCGCTACGAAAGCATGGAATATGCTCTTTGCGGTCATGGACTGAGCAACGGCTAAAATGAAAGCGGAGACACCAAAGCCTCCTGAAAAGAGCTGGAAAGACATTATCCGTCAGATCATAGAGAATGCAAGTGACAAGAAATTATTAGGCGCATGGACATCGTATACGCTCACAAAGACGGACGAGGGTTTTGAGGAAGACCTGGCCTTCATAGCTTGTACCGCATATCTGGAAGCCTGGAAAACGAAAAATTATGGCAAGGTGAGCCAGCGTTCTCACCTCGCGCCTCCTGGTAGTGATGAGGATACTGCCTGGATGTTTGCTGGGAACAAAGGCGGAAAGGATCGCTTCAGGATCTTCGACATTATCGAAAATGAGCAACCAGTTATGATGATGCAGCAACCAGTGTTGAACTGCTGCCATCTGTTTGTCAGCTTCTTGTTGCTCTGCTAGTCTTAACACTTGCGTCGCTATTTGAAGCGAGGTGGCTGGCTGTCGCGGTCTCCAACGAGTCAGCCGGTATCCAGAAGATGGCGCTATACTGATCGGCGTAGCGATGGGCGTATTCAAGAGCCACCTGGGTCTCGCCAATGCCACCTAACCCACTGATGGATTGCGTGATCGCAGTGGCTTTCTCTCCAGGAACCAACCGTTGGCGCAACGTGTCCAGAACGTCATTACGCCCCAGAAAGTAGGGATTGCGAGGATGAGGCACATGCCAGAGAGGAGAGAAGGACGGTGGAAAGATCGCTCGTTGCCCAGAGGAGGGAAAGGAAACCGATGAAGGTTTCACCCGTTGCTGTTTGACCCCTTCCAGGAGCCGGTCGCGTGCCTGCTGTTCCTCATAAACCCACCAGATCTATGAAGGCAATGGACCCAAGCACCCCCTCAATCTCACAAGCATCAATGCGCACAGGTAGCACCCGACCGTGTGTGCCAGCTGGATCACGTCGAAAGGCCACCGCCCATTGTGCCACTATCTCCTCAGAAGCCAGGGAGGCGGCAGACAACACGACCACTGTGCGTTCGGCACGCCTGGTGGCATCGTCCATTGCTTTGACGACATTCGATCCAGGGCAAACATCCCAACCCTGAAAGTGAATGCGATAACCCGCTTGCTCTAGCTCCCAGGCGATCCACTCAGCCCATGCCTGATCCTTACCAACGCCGCGAGAGCTGATGAGGAAATCGACCCGCTCCTGCTTATCCTGTTGCTGCTCGCCCATGCCGCTGTTGCTCCTCTTCACGTCATACAATGCTTGATATCGCCAAGTATACTCCATCAAGAGAGGATTCGCATATACTGGGATACCCATAGTCATAGATGAAGGAGTTTCGCGTTTCCCAAATGGGAACGTGCGGGTGCGAGAAATAGTGATGAAATGAGAGAATGGCGATTCCTAGAGCAGTCCGTGGCCCGCCTCTTCCCACACTTGTCACACCTCTTCCTTCTTGCCCCCGATTTCAAGACATTTGCAACACAATACACCATTCTATTTTCTCGCTCGAAGCGGGAAAGGGTGGAGGATGAATCTCGATCTGATGAGGCTGGACCAGCAGATTTGCATTGAGGGGAGCGAAGAGCAGGAGCCACAAGGGGAGTCCATGATCGATCTGATCCTACTTTGATGCCTCATGGGGTAGGCTGCCCAGCAGCGCAGGGAATGACACCTTTGCCAATGCAAGAGATCCATGAACTGCTCGCCGTGTCTTAGAGGGAAGCTCTGGGGTATAAACGTCCCCTTCTCCTGGTGCGGCTTGGTCCGTCTCCCTCGCGGTCCAGATCTGCTCACCATTCAGAACTGGTCTGGGGCAGCGATCTTTTCCCTCTATCTGCGCCTCCTGCGTTTGCGTGCAGGCATCTGTCCTTGCACCTTAATTGTGGTGTTTGGACTCACCTGGGTTGCAGTGGTTGGATACAGCGCACGATACTTGAGAGCGAGCTTGAGGGCAGCATCGGCCTCTTTGAGATCGGAGGCTTCGATCACCAGCGGTTTGCCGTCGATCTCGACCGTGAGTTTGATGGGATGTGTCGTGCTCTCTTGTGGTCCGACCTGCTGAGTATGAGTTTCTTTGGTGCGCTTGAGTAATGGCACCAAGGAGGTACAGACCGTGAGCAGGCCGCTGAGATCGGCAATCCCTTCTGCAAGAACGGTATAATTGGCCGCGTGGTCACGGCTTCCCTGTCTGATGAGGGTAACAAACGAGAACAGGAAACGTTCGATCCTTCATTCTCCTGTAGAGGGTGCTGCACGCGGGTTTCAAGGGCTCGTTTCCACTGGTTCAGCAATTCAGGACAGACAGGTTGTTTGTCTTTGCGTATCGAGGGTAATCCGTTGCACCGAGTCCCCCCGTAGGATTCTCTGTCACAAAGAAATAATTCCCTCCGTTCTTTTTGAGATATGGTTTTCCACAGCGGCTTCCTTCGTAAGCATTGCTCCTATCTCAAGTATTGTAGAGAAAAGCGGGGAATATCCATTTCCCCTTCTTACTTCCCCGGTCTTGTTCTGCTTCCGATTCTACGCTATACTTCAGCCAAGCAGTTGCAAGATGTATTACTCATCGTATAAGCAGCAGAGGTAAGTGATCAATGCCAATTTTTCAAACCTCTATCGAGATCTTCTGTTCCTATGCCCGTGCCGATGAAGTATGGCAGAGGAAATTGGAAACGCATTTAAGTCTTCTCAAAAGACAGGGCCTCATCTCGCTCTGGCATGATCGCAATATTGTTCCTGGTACTGACTGGGCGACAGCAATTGACGTGCATTTGGAAGCCGCTTCGGTCATTCTCCTGCTCATTAGTCCCGACTTCTTCGCATCGGACTATTGTTATGGAACGGAATTGAAGCGAGCAATGGAGCGACATCAAGCGAACGAGGCACGAGTGCTTCCTATTCTTTTGCGGCCTGTTGATTGGAAAGGTACTCCCTTTGAGGGTCTTCAAGTGTTGCCAACCGGTGCTAAGCCCATTACTCTATGGGACAATCATGATGGAGCCTTGACAGATGTAGCCATAGGAATTCGTAGGGTTATTGAACACTTGCATTCTCTCTCATTTCCCGCTTCTCCTCTATCACTTCCATATTTGTGGAACATTGAGCTTCCCCCCGTTTGAAAGAGTCGGGAAATGTGGAATATACTAGACTCAATCAAACGAGGGAAGAAAGATGACCAAAGAACAAAAAGCCTACACGAAAGAGTTCAAAATCGAAGCTGTACGCTTGGCCGAGACCAGTGGCAAACCTATCACCGAGATCGCTCGTGATTTAGGGATAAGCGACAGCACCATTCATAACTGGCGTAAGCAGTTTTCCGAGCACGGCGAGCAGGCATTTCCAGGCAGCGGGCATCAAACACCCGAGGCCGAAGAACTGCGCCACCTCAAACGCGAACTGGAAGTCGTGAAACAAGAACGAGACATTTTAAAAAAAGCGCTTCATATATTTTCACGACAATAGCGGTGAAGTTTCAGTTTATCGAAGATCACCGGCAAGAATATGCGGTAAAGACGATGTGCCGAGCACTTTCCGTCTCAGAATGTGGCTATTATGCTTGGCGCAAACGACCAAAGAGCGAGCGTGAGCAGAAGAACGAAGAACTCACGCAACACATTCAGCAAATTTTTGAGCACAATCGGCAGATCTATGGGAGTCCGCGCATTCATGTGGAACTGAACGATCTGGGGGTGAAATGTTCGCGTAAGCATGTGGCTCGTCTCATGAGAGCGGCAGGCATAAGTGCAGGACAGAAACGTCGCCGGGTTCGGACCACCGATAGCTCACATAAGAATCCAGTAGCGGACAATCGCTTGAATCGAGAGTTCAATGCTTTTGCCCCAAACACCAGATGGACAGGCGACATTACCGGCATTGAGACGGGGCAAGGCTGGCTCTATCTGGCGATCATCCTGGATCTGTATTCGCGGAAAGTGGTTGGATGGTCCATGTCCTTGCATCGTGATGAGGAGCTGGTCGAAAAAGCCTTGAAGATGGCACTGATCCAAAGATGCCCCAAATCAGGATTGATGCATCATACAGATCGAGGGAGTCAATATACTAGCCAAGCATATCAAGGTCTTTTAGCTAGTGCAGGAATCACCTGTAGTATGAGTCGAAAAGGCAACTGTTGGGATAACGCCCCTACGGAGAGTTTCTTTGGCACACTCAAACGAGAATGGACTCATCGACACCACTACCAAACTCAGACCCAAGCCAGGCAGTCCATTTTTGACTACATCGAAACGTTCTACAACCGCAAACGTCGGCATTCGGCACTCGGCTATCTCAGCCCTGTAGCCTATGAGCAGCTAAATAGAAAGGAGCTTGAAACAACTGTTTAAAACGTTGACGTAACGTATTTTTTCTGATAGAGTAAAAGTATCTTAAACGTTTAACGTAACGTTCTCTACGTTTTCTTCATCGAAAGCAAACTCATGAGACGTGGAACGCTCAGACGTTCTCCACACTCCTCGACTCTACGAAACGGGGTCAAGCTCACATTCCCTTTCCACGTAATCCTTTTTTCATCGGTCGTGAGGATCTCCTCATAAGGCTCTCCACGCAACTACAGGCTGGTCAAGCAACTGCTCTTTCGCAGCCGCAGGCTATTAGTGGTTTAGGGGGAGTTGGCAAGACTCAGCTTGCTCTTGAGTATGCATATCAATATCGCTCTAACTATCAAGTGGTTTTTTGGGCACAAGCAGACACTTACGAGGCTCTTCTTTCATCTTTTGTTATTATTGCATCGTTGCTTCGACTCTCGGAGAGGGAGACGTATAACCACCCTGTCGCTGTTCAAGCAGTCAAAGAATGGCTTCAGACTCATTCGGGTTGGCTACTTATTTTGGATAACGCCGACGACTTAGCTATGATTCGAGAGTTCCTACCACCTATTTTTGAAGGTCATCTCCTCTTGACGACTCGTACCCATGCAATGGGACGACTTGGGCAACGCATCGAGGTAGACACCCTTTCTCCTGAAATGGGAGCTCTCTTCTTGCTCCGACGTGCTGCAATTATTCCTCCAGATATGTCTTGGGAACAAGTAAAGATTTCAGATCGTGAGAGCGCACTAGAACTCACGCAAGAACTTGGAGGGTTACCACTAGCCCTCGACCAAGCAGGAGCATATATCGAGGAGGCAGGGTGCAATATTTCAGATTATCAACAACTTTATCAACAGTATCGGGTTGTCCTGCTGAAGGAGCGTCGTGGAATCATTCCTGATCATCCAGAATCTGTTGCAACAACATGGTTACTCTCCTTTGAGCGAGTTGAGCAAGTCAACCCCGCAGCATCTGAACTGCTTCGACTGTGTGCTTTTCTTGCACCTGATAGTATCCCGGAAGAGATGATTACCGAAGGTTCGCAATACCTCGGCCCGAGGCTTGCTGCTGTTGCAGCAGATGCTTTCTTATTCAATCAAGCCATTGGAACTCTACTAGCTTATTCGCTTATACATCGCGACGCAAATCACCACGTACTTTCCATCCATCGGCTTGTCCAGGCTGTACTCAAGGATGCTATGAACAAGGAACTCTTGCACATATGGGCGGAGCGAACAGTATGGGTAGTTGCTGTCACATTCCCCAGGGAAGACCACACACGCTACTCCCGTTGTGAGCAATATTTACCTCATGTGCGGGAGTGCATCAGACTGATAGAGCTGGAAAACATAGTTTTCTTGGAAGCAGCACAATTACTGGATCAGGCAGCTCATTACCTTCAACAGCGGACACGATACTGGGAGAGAGAACCACTCTATCAACAAGCATTGAGGATTCGTGAACAACTATTGGGGTCAACACATCAAGACACCGTGCAAAGTATGATAAATTTAGCTTGGGCCTATAGTCTACAAGAGAAGTATATTCTCGCAGAACCTCTGTGGAGGCAAATACTCACGATTCGCGAACAGCAACTGGGGATAATGCATCCTCTGACCGTGCAGAGCATGGCTCGATTAGGAAGCTTCTGTGCGGGCCAGGGACAGGATGAGGAGGCAGAATTACTGTATCAGCATGCATTGACGCTCCGTGAGCAAATTTTTGGGCCAACACATCCCGATACTGCGGAAATGCTGATTAGTTTGGCACGGCTCTATCGCAAGCAAAGGAAATATGAAAGGGCAGAGCCTTTATATGAGCGTTCATTGAAGATCTATGAACAGCTAGCAACCTCCAAAACTCTCTCTGCTGCATATTACTTAGGAATGTCAGCCCAGCTTTATGAAGAACAGGGCAAATATGCACAAGCAGAATGGTTGCATCTGCAAGAACTAGCAATTCAAGAGCGGATATGGGGACCACAGCATCATTGCACAGCAGCTAGCTTATCCAGTTTAGCACACTTTTACCATAAGCAAGCTCAATATGAGAAGGCAATTCCTTTGTTTCAACGAGCAGTGGCAATCTATGAACAGACGCTTGGTGAAGTTACCTATATGGCAAGTAGCTTGTCTGGTTTAGCACAAATTTACAGAAGTCAACGTAAATTTGAGGATGCCAAGTCACTCTATCAACAAATATTGGCTATTGATGAACAAACATTCGGGCCGATACATTCTCATACGGCAGGAAGTCTAAGTAGTCTTGCTCAGCTTTATGAAGAACAGGAGAAAAATGAAAAAGCAGTGCAGTTGTACCAGAAAGCATTCAGCACTTATGAGAAATTATTAGAAGCAAAACATGTCTCTTTGAGAAATATTTCACATGGTGCTGACCAATTTCATGTGAGACAAGACCAGCCCACAGATCTATTGCTGCTGCATCAACGGCTACTTGCAATATGTGAGCAGGCATTGGGATTGGTGCATCCCTCTACAGCAGCAAATTTATCTCGTTTAGCGTTCTTCTACCATAAACAAGGCAAATATGAAGAGGCAGAAGCATTCTACCGAAGAGCATTGGCAACTTATGCACAAATGTTGGGACCGAGACGTCCGGCAGAACTACTAAAGCGATATACATCTCTGCTACAGGCGATGGGGCGGAAAATAGATATAAAGCAATTATACGCAGAATAAGCATGGAATTTGATCAAATAAGTATTAGTTGCATCCATTCATGATCTTATAAGCTCCAGAAAGCCAATCTCATGTAACACTTCAATTAACGCTACTAATCTGAGAGTCCGACTTTTCAGCCATGCTCGATTTCATATGCGTGCACTTCCAGCAAGAGCAGTACATACAGCGCAGAAAGTAAGCTGTCGGGAACCATATACAGCTTCCGTTGTGCAAGCGAGAGCGTTGGATTGACATGACCTTTTAACTTCTCCTCGACTTCGTTAGAAAGATAGTAGAGAGCAGGTTTGATTACCTCGCCCCACTCAAACTGGTAGAATAAGCTGGGGCGTATATTTTCCGAAGCAGCTATCACTTTGCTCTTTTGTGCTCCATTGGGATATTTCCAGACGAATGCGACACACTTTGTATCCAGTTTCCAGAGAATATGCTCTGTAAGTTTTTCTATCTGTCCACTCTGAATCATTTCCCATACAGTCACCAGCAGATGCATTTCACTAATCTCGTTTACCCAAAATTGGAGCGCTTCTCCACTCCAAAGGATACTCGCTGGTCCTGGATAATAGAGAAATACAGAAGTACCCAGTTCCCCATACTGGTCAGCAAATTGCTTAATGGCGTCAGTTGTCTGAGGTAGGTTCGCGAACTTCCGTAATACGTTTTCCTCTCGAAACAAGGAATATCTCCGGCTGATTTCCTCTCTGCCAATAGCTTCCGAAACGAGCCAGGGCGCTTCTGGCAAATCAGTTGACATGACAAAGCCAGGGGCAAGACGCAAATCATAATCCCAACGATAACCGTTCAGTGGAGCGAAACCAAGAAACAGAAAGCCTTCTCTCACATCCTCCAGTTGTTGCGGTTGAGAACGAAATTGTTCAATCACTTCTACGATTCCCCTACGTACGTCTAACCATATTTTATCTTTATTTCTCGCTCCACTGATCGAGGAGCCATATTTAGGGAGCGCTTGCAGCCCACTCATACCTTCCACGTACTCCAACTCGACTGGACGTATGCGAATCGGGATGAGAGCAAAAATCTTGTTTTCCTTCTGCAATTTCAGAGTTTGTTGCCAGATTTCATCACAGTGAGCAGAGGCAAGAAAATCTGGGCTTACAAGGAGTAAAACAATGTTTGCTTGTTCCAACTGCTTGTTCAGTTCCTGCTTCCGGTCAGCACCGCCTCGTATGAGTGCTTCCCACCAAGTATGGATGTTGAGAGACTGTTTCAGAGGGACGAGATGTTTTTCCAGATCATCGACGAATACCTTATCCTTATCATCATAGCAGTAGAATATATGTATCGTTTCTACGTGTTTTTCCATGTCCGGTTTGCTTCTCTCTTTTGTCTCGTACACTCTGAGTTACCACTCCTTGTACTTTCCTACAAAACCTACATACGACTAATTACACTTCAGCAGGCGATCTCTCCATCTGGAAATAGAAGCAGCACTAAATAATAGCTGAGATCAGCTTTCTTCCTACTTTCTCTGCTTAAACCACACCATAGCAACTGGTCCCTTAAAAAACTGCATATACCACAGCCCAAATTTAGGGTTATCGGCAGGAGTATACCCAAGATACTGAAAGAAGTCTGTATCAGCTCTTACATAGGTGAGCGAGAAGTGATTGAAGGGCAAGACCTACTCACCCCTCAGAGCCAATCTGAGAGCAACGGTCCTGTTCCTCTATCTGCGCCTCCTGCGTTTGCGTGCAGGCATCTGTCCTTGCACCTTGATCGTGCTGTTTGGCGTGACCTGAGCTACGGTGGTTGGATAGAGCGCACGATACTTGAGAGTGAGCTTGAGGGCAGCATCAGCCTGGGTGAGATCGGCAGCTTCGATCATTAGGGGTTTGCCGTCGATCTCGACCGTGAGTTTGATGGGATGAGTTGTGCTGTTCTGTTGGCCGACGTGTTGGGTATGAGCCTCTTTGGTGCGCTTGAGTAGCGGCATGAGGGAGGTACAGACCGTGAGCAAACCACTAAGATCGGCAATCCCTTCTACAATGGTGGCATGATTGGCGGCAATGAATGTGAGCAGCTCAATCCCTCGCTCTCCTGTATAAGGTGCTGGACGCATGGTGTAATTGGGCGATGGCAAGGCCAGCATGTACTCTATTGCGACGTGCGCAAAAATCTCTTCGATCTGTGCCGCTACGTTGTCGTTCACAATTTACACGTTCTAGCTTGCTCTCAGTAAAAGCTACTGAGGTTCAAGCGGCTGCGTGATTTCTCGACCGATCCTCTAGTCCTCCATATTTCATAGGCTATTTTCATGCGCGGAGTTGATTGGTACAATAGAGTGGATTTCTAGAGTTGCCGATCTACATGTTCAACAAAGGCAGGTACAGCGCATGGCTATCGAATGGACTTCGATTATCATTGACAATGTCATTGGCTACATCCTCGATCAGAGCGGTATTGGTGAAGAGATACGCAGCAAACTTCGTCGCAATCCTGTAAAAGGAGCCCTTCATCATGCGCTCAATCACGCCTATGCGGAATTTGAGAAACGGTATCCTGACTGGACCTCATCCTTCTTCGATGCTGATTTTCTCAGCGAGGAAGCCAGGCCCATCTTAGCTCAATTTCTCCTCCCGGAAGGCTCTCCCAGTCCCAGCGATTTAGCCGTATGCTGGGCCAATGCTCTCAACCTGAATCAAAGCGAACAACGCGCCGCACGCATTCGCGAACTAGAGCCAGTTGCAGCTGACTTTCTTGTCTTGTTCAACAATGCATTGAAAGCAGAGCCGGAGTTGCAAGTCCTCAACCACAGCCGCACCACAGCCGAGATCGCTACCAATACGCATGCCACCGTGAATCGTCTCGACGCCATCCTAGATACCTTCTGCCGCAGGCTCGACAACAACAAAGCCACGCTTGGCACGCTGCGCGACTACTTGAACTGGTTTATCGAGTGCAATCTTTACCTTGATCCTCGTGGCACACTGCAAACGCAACGATCAATGCAGGTTAGGCTCGATGAGGTCTATATCTCGATGCGAGCGCAATATGAGGAGAGGTCAAGCTTCATTGATCGCCGTCTCTTGGAAAGGGATTTAGCTGAGTTAGAGACGAAGCGTGACATCCATAGTCTCATAGCAGAGGAACGAGATGACCAGCACGAACTCCTGCTGGAACGCCTCCGAGAGGAATGGCTGATCGCCAAAGAGGTCAAGGGTGAGGTATTGGAACTTGCTGAAACCATCATGCAACATGATAAATTGGTGATCCTTGGTGATCCTGGCAGTGGCAAAAGCACACTTTTGCGCTACCTTGCACTCAAGCATGCCCAAGCTATGAAGACCAGCAATGCAGATGTAGGGAAAGATCTTGGCGTGACTCGTTTCCCGATCCTTGTCCGTATCGCCGACTATGCCGAGTATGGTATGCCTAAAGGCAAATCGCTCAGCGACTTTCTGGTCGATTACTACAAGAAGCACGAATGCTCCCATGAAGGATTAGCTGATTTGCTTATGACGAAGCTTACAGAAGGAACCTGTATCGTTTTGCTTGACGGGCTGGACGAGATTGTTAATGCTGATGAACGTCGTAACGTCGTTCGTCAGATCGACGAATTTGTAGCTCGTCATGGTAACAGGCCCAACCGCTTCATCATCACCAGTCGCATTGCGGGCTATCGTAGTACACCATTAGGAGGGCTATTTGCTCACTATATCATTCAAGATATGGATGAGTTGCAGATACATCACTACCTTGAGCGCTGGTGTTTCGCAGTCGAAACAGCCCAAACGCCTGAACTCTCCGCCGAAGCACGCGAAATTACAGCCAAGCGAGAGATGAACGGTGTTATGCAAGCGATACTAAACGCTACAGGTGTAAGACGGCTTGCAACTAATCCATTGCTCCTGCGTGTTCTCGCTATGATCCATCGCACAGGAGCACAGTTGCCTCAGAAGCGTATTGAACTTTACAGGCTTGTAGCAGACACACTTGCTCGAACGTGGCGCACAGCCCAAGGTGTCCCCGAATCTGCCATTGTCAAAGAAGAATATCTTACGCCTTTGCTCAGCAAACTTGCCTACTGGTTGCATGTACACAAACCCACAGGCATTGTTACTGAGCGTGAACTGTACAATGTGCTTGGTGAGGAATGGGCCAACCTACATGATTTTGAATGGAACCCTGACAGGCTGAATACGAAGATTCGAGAAGAAATTAGTAAGTTTCTTCTCAATGTGAGGGAACATACAGGATTATTTGTCGAGCGTGCTCCTCGACACTATGGTTTTATGCACCAAACTTTTGAGGAATACTACGCGGCACGCTACCTCGTTGCCCTCAGCAAAATCCGTGCTAAACTGATACGCCAGCACCTGCATGACCCACGTTGGGATGAGCCAATTCTCTTAGCGTTGGGGTTTGTCGGTTTGGAATCTCGCTTTGAGGCTCAAGAGTTAGTAGAGACTGCAATATTGGCTGAAGGTGAAGATGCGAGAACCCTGGGGCTGAGGCCAAGTGAACATGAAAAACTGTTAGGCCAAGATTTCTTGTTCTCGTTGCGCTGTCTGGGAGACAACATTCCTATGAGGCCGACGATGATACAAAAATTAATCGAGAGGTTAATGGATGAGTTATTAAATCAGAGTGGACGCGGAAAGTTTAGCAGATACCGAGATGAGTTGATGAGCAAGGTAAGATATTTGAAAAACAGCAATGTTACCCCCATACTGTTATCTCGTCTCATTGCTGCCCTTCATACTGAAGATAATATGAAAAGGTGTTATGTATTAGAGTGTCTGAATATGCTAGAATATACATCAGTTGAAATGTTTGATAGCCTCATTGCAGTTCTTCGTAGTAAAGATCGAAAAGCACGTCAAAGGGCAGCAAACAGCTTAGGGCAGCTAGGGAAAATATCAGATAAAGCAAATACCGATCTACTTATTGTTTCGCAAGAGATTGTTGCTGCCCAAGATGACGATACAGAGACAATCTGGGATACAGCTCAGACTTTAGGAACTCTTGCACGTATGTCATCTGATATTGTTGTTCTACTTATTGCTACCTTACAAGATAAAAACAGAAACAAACGCGGGTTAGCAGTAAAGGCTCTGAGATATCTGGAGCAGCCATCCGATGAAGTTATCACTGCACTCATCAACGCTTTATATGATAAAGATAGAATAGTACAAGATTGGTCCGCGTCAGCTTTAGGCCGATTCGGACGGACTTCAGAAAGGGTGATAAGCATTCTGATTGCGGCCATAGAGAGTGGAGATACCAAATTAAGCTACGGGGCGGCAGAGAGCTTAGGATGGACAGGCCAAGCAACCCCTGAAGCGATCCAAGCTTTTTTATCTCTTCTAAAGCAAAAAGATAGTGAGCTACGCGGAATTGCAGCATGGGGTCTTGGGAGATTGGGTCAAGCATCTATAGAGATTATTACTGCACTCATAGAGGCTTTGTCCGATACAGATAACGAGGTTCGCGCTGAAGCTGCACGTAGTTTGGGATGGTTAGGAAAGGCTTCTATGGAAGTTGTCGCAGTTCTTATTGCCATATTGCATGATAAAGATACACACACACGTAATTATGGAATAGCGAGTTTAGGACGATTGGGGCAGGCATCACCTGACATGATACAAGGGTTGATGGATGCATTATCCGATGAAGCACGCCAGAATTGTTATCAAGCAGCCGAGAGCTTGGGGCGATTAAGACAAGTATCACCGAAGATGATTGCTGTCCTCGTTGAGGCTCTCGCCAAAGCGCATAACCCAAGACTACGTGGCAATTCAGCTCTATTATTAGGCAAATTGGGCCAGGATGATAACAGTATCATCGACGTGCTCTGGAATGGATTACGACGAAGTGAGCATAATGTGGTACGCTCCATTGTGTGTTCAGCTTGTGCTGAGAGCCTGGCTCTGATAGGACGACGATCTATTCACTCAGGTGAAATGATAAAGAGTCTCGTCATACAGGCGATCACAGACACGGAATTCGATAAGCCGGATGAAGATGAGAATCGTTATGTCTACGACTATGCCTACGATGTCTTATGGTTCCTGGAGGTTGGAGGAGAGATTGGTAAGGAGATTGACTATTGATCCATTATACCAATGTTGAGTATCCATCTCTTCATCCAAATCGTCAGAAGGAAGAACCTTCCTTCTGGGGCCGTCCTGCTCTTGTTGAACGAACAAGTGAAGGTGCACTTTCTTCAACTGAGCAACAGGGGAAAAGAGACAGGAGGTGTTGCAGGAAGAAAACGGCACGGAGAAGATGCTCGCTGGGCACAGTGGAAAATTTCTCCTTTTGTCCCTTGGGACGGCTTGGCTTGTCCTATGTATTCCGGAGAGGAGCAACTCTCGGTGCCTTTGGCGAAGTTGCTCAGGAAACAGTTGAAGAGCGAGATGTGGATAGTTGTGGGAAAACGTGGAGTTGCTCTTGAACATCTGCAACCTACTGCTTCTGGATTTTCTCATGGCTAGCTCTGGCCTTTTCCCATGAAAGCCGCTCTACCAGAACCAACTTTTCTCTGGCTCATGCGCCCCGAGATAGCCCATGACGTGATCCAAAACGCCCAGGAGCTAGCCGACTTGCTCGGCATCAACCTGACGGAAGTGTGCGAAGAAAAGAAGGACGCCTGCTGGTTGGGCGTCCTTCTTCCGTTCTCTCACACGCACCAGCCAGTCCCCGGCACGTCAGTACCACCCTTGTCTCCCTCACGCGAATACTCAGGACATGCGCCCTCGTTGGGATGTGGTCTGTGATCGGCTGGCAGGTCGGGATCGCCCTGGCCTGTTTGTCACTCACCTCCGTCACCTCGCTCCACGGCTTCAAATGCAAACCGAACGGCTGTTGAGATGTGGTTTGTGACCTGGCACTCATGAGAGCCGTTTGTTTGTCACTATCAGCCGCAGAGGTGATCGAGGAGGCGTCCCGTCCGCCGCTGAACACTCTGGTGTTCTTCACGAAGATGTCCGTGCCGTATATTCGGTTGATGCTATATGCAGGGATGTTACCGTTACGCCCTGCCGCCATCGCATAGGCGCTTACCGTTACCGTGCCATAGCTTTCACCGTTGCCAGCCGGGACCGTGACACTCTCGTCAGTCGCTCCCTCAACGCCACTGTTCGAGGCCAGCAGGAAGCCTGCCGGGAGGTACTGGACGAGCATTCCGCCGTTCGTGATAGTCAGCGTACCGCTCGCAGTAATGGCTGGATATTGCTTGACCCCGGTAGCTTTGACCGGTACACTGCCAGTAACGGTCCGCACCGGCAAAAGGATGGCAGGCACGGACTTCGTTTTCGTGATGTACACCGGCTGGATGGGCGACGTGGCGCATACAAGCAAGGCAATGGATATAATGAGCGCTAAGCGGGGGCTAACACGGTTCACCAACCTAGATCCAATAAGGATCCGTTCCCTCTGCTGTTGGTGGGCGAATCCCTCGTAGCGCCAGACTCGCCATTTTATCGCTATAGTGGGTGGTCACTGGCAACCGTGGCGCTAGGAGCGAACCATAGTGTAGCAATGTCAAGGATAACACCGAGTGCAGAGCATGCTCAATCGAGAGGGGAGCCTCTGCACGAATATAGAGTGGATAGGGAGTCGCTTTTTTAAAGGGAGGTAAGGACGAGACGAGAAAAGCGGCTTGATCACTCAGACGAAAGGCCGACCCCTTCGCTGGCTGAAGCCATTGGCAGAATTGTTGTTGGCCTTTCTGTTGCCCGTCTGACACTGGCATCCAATGGTAGAGGCGGGGCGCTCCAGATTTGACAACCTCGACCAGAAAAAAGGTCGCTCCAATTTGCTGCCCCCATGCCTTGAGAGCTGCACGTTCATTGCCACGAAACCACCCATCGCGATGGACCAGAACCCGCAATCCGGCAAACTGTTCTGCTGGGAAAAACTGCTGGAGCGTTTGCTCAGGAATCGTCTCGCCTTCGATGAGTACTTGATGAACCGCATACTTGAGTGCCGGCTCACTATTTTGATAGATATGGGTGGTTGCTAGCGTGTTCATGCTCCCAGCTAATCGCGCCTTATTCATACGAGCAATATCGATGCCCACGACCACATCCGTATACTGAAGTGGTTCGGCAAGACGGAATGGGACATTGCCCACTTTACAGAGCAATCCCAACGCAATATTAGGCACCGCATCCGTCTTGCTCAACGTTGCTGCATATACAACCTGATTAGGTATTCCCCGCACAACAGTCACGTCTTTGACACTCAGATAGCCCTCATCTCGACTCAGTTCTATCTGCTCACGAACACGCTCTGGTAACAAGGCCAGGATAATATCCGGCTGCTGTTCTTTGAGGTATCCAATGGCTCGTTCCAGAGCAGCCCGCGTGAAGAGTTCCAGAGAAGCATGCCCGACGAAACGAAGAGGAAATTTGAATACGTGACATTCCTTTTGCAAATTCTTCAAGAAGGCACGGATCTCAAGACGATGATCAGGCACGCCCAGCAGCAATCCGACTCGAATCGGTGTGCCCTCTGGAAAGGCTGCACTGCGTTGATAGAAACCATAACGACGGAGCTGCGCAAGCACCGTCATCTCTTCCTTGACCAGATGGTTCCCACCAACTAACACATACGGCACAAAGTCATAGTCAGCTGGCCGCAAGAAAGAGGAGGTGTGCTTTTCTGAGGTAAAGGCAGGTTGAATCAACTCAATCCGACGCAGGACAGCAGCAACTGCACTGATCATCTGTGAGCGATCTTCGGGTGAAAGACGCAACCTCTGTAATAGAGCCTGAGTCTTCACCCCAAATTGGGAAGCGTCCTCCACACGCGCCACCACTTGCAATGCACTCGCGACGTAATCTAAGGGTTTTTTCGCTTGATTATTGGCCAGAGCTTTCCCAGGACGCATCTGTACCACTAGTTCATCATCCTCAGCTTTCTCAATAAGAGTACGGGTCACGTGATTGAGCGTCAAGTTGAGGAGCCGCTCTCGATGAGCAGAAGCTCGATCTTTGTAGACATCGACGATCTGCCCTTTGCACTTTCTATTTCTATCCAGTACCAGAAGCCCTTTGAGTTGCTCAGGATCGGCCAACTGACGTGCATATGCTCGCAAATTCTGGTTCACGACAATTTCAGAAGTCATAGAGAGGGCAATGGTTGGCCTTCCATCAACTACCCATCCACGCGGGGTGCAGATCCGACGTATGGTGAGGTGCTCAGAGAGCTTCTGATGATAGTTGGCGAGGCTGTGAAGCATGTGCTTACGGACCTTCGCCTTCGTTGAGAGATAGTGTGCGACAAAATCGGCTTGGACCTGAGCGCTCACTTGGAACGTGCTATCTTGCTGAATGGCATGGACACACCCAAAGATCGTCGGCATGCTTTTCCAAAGCGAGGAGAGGAGTTGCTGAAATTGCGTTTCTGTCACTGCATGATTGGTCACTAGACGATGCTCGGTCCAGAGCCAACATCCAGGAAACATATCATTACAGCGACAGGCAAGCCGAGTGCCTAATTCGGTTGGTTCGCCGCCATGCACATCAAGCATATAGGCAACCAGAGGAGGAATCTTGGCTGGATTGATCGGGAACAATTCTATTTTCAATTGAGGCATGGTGATGGCTACAGGGGTCTGTGGCACCGTCAAATCTGGTACGCTTGGCACAGGAAATGACGTAAGGCGAAACAATGGCGAATGCTCAGGCGTCTCATAATGCATAAGAGAAAAACCTCCCTTTCCACTTTCACATATCCACAACAGCGATTTCTAGATTTTCTAGCAACAGAGAGAACAGCATTGACCAAAGAGGCTACTTGCAGATAACAACGTGACAATTGCCTGACAGTAACAACTTCTTCACCCTCTTCTGTTGTGAAGCTTTCATCCACTGAGCATGGTAAACGAAAACAAGACCCTGGCTCATGCGCCCAGAGATAGCTCATTATGTGATCCAAAAGGCCCAAGAACTGGCCAACCTGCTCGGCATGAGTCTCTCCGAGGTGAATTGATGAGCAATACTTCCCTGACGAGAAGCACACGCATCAAGCGCTCGTTCGCCTTATCCGAATATATTACCGTCGCCTGGACGTGATCGGCGGCAGATCAGTGTCGCAGAGGCAAATTGCCAGGATACCAGCTGGGGAAAGTCTCCCTCATCTGGCGCGACGACTTTATGAAGTTTGTGAAGGACTCGTGCATCAGGACGGATAGCTAGGCCAGCAAGGAGGATAATGAAGTAGCAAGAGAATCTGGGCTTTTCCTCAGGTTCTCTTGCTATGCTTGCAGCTTCTCTTTCTTTGAATCCCCTTACTTCTGGTACATCCCCGTAGCCTCTTTCATCCAAGTTGTGCAGCACTTTGTTTACCTGGCTTAACCAAGCTGAGAGCAGTGGCCTGACCGGACTCTGCGGGTTTGCTCATTGCCTTGAAACTCGATCGTGCGCAGCAGTGCTGGGAAAAACCGACCACATGGTGTGAGTGTCACATTCAGCTTTCGTCTATCCTGATTTGTGGTCTTCATCTGTAGCTGTTCCAGTACAGATGAAGACCACAAATCAGGGTAAATCAAAGTCACCAGTAACAGTTACTTTCCTTTTTCCCCAACAAAGCAATGCATGAGCCAGTGAACAATGCGGGTGTCGGACGTATTAGAGAAGTAGCGGAGCAATGGCTCAATAACCTCAAACGGGGCGGTGAGTGGTTCAAAGTCTGCCACAGCCAATGTTAACTTCTCCTGCGTGTGCCAACCACTGAGTCTATCATCTCCGCCTTGAAGCAACTCAAAGTTGTCGATAGGCCAACCATATTTGAACGCATGCAGCATCCACCGGCTTTCACGCTCCATCGAAAGAGCGCCAGGTATGATATCCTCCAGTACACTATAGTGATGAATCGGCTTGTCCCAATTGCGCCGATACTCGGCCATGCGTCGCGTCAGATGTTTTGTTCTCCCGATGTGGCAGACAGTGTCAGATGCATCGTAGTGGAGCGCATAGATGACAGCGCTCTCACCATACGCATTCCTCATGGCATTACGCAATCGCCTTATCTGCTCAGCTTCAGGAAGCGTATTGAATCGGGGGATACACGTTTCGCAGCATACTTTGATACGGTCGAGCCGATAGCCTTGATATTCGCGTAGGAAGTCCCAGACGGATGTTGGAGTGCCACACATTGGGCAGAGCGGATTGGCTTGTCGATTCCTTTTCCGATAACTATGGCGGCATCGAGGACAAAGCGTCCCTGTCCCGTTATAATACCCTGATTGACCAACTCCGGCTGTGTGAAACCAATCGGAAGCGCATCGATACTCGGTGCTCCCATCTAATTGTTGCTCCGTTTGGAGTAACGTACCACATAAATAGCACTGTGAGATATCTGTTTCCAGTAGAGGAACGCACAAGCTGCCATAATCATTGACTGCAAACATGCCCTGGCAACCTCGGCACCGCTTTTTCTCTTCTTTCTGGCGCTGTTTTTCTGCTTCAACACAGGTTGTACACTGATCATGCAAAATATATCCACCTCGCCTGGAGCGCTCGCATGGAAAAGCAGTTGCTGCCAGCTTCTGTCGGCAGGTACTACATTGGCGATCTGGTTGGAGCCTCAGCCAAACGTCGCGTTGTCTAATGCGCTCTTCCTCGATCTGACGCCGCACTGCTGCTCGGCGACGTTGCTCTTCCTCTTGTTGTTGGCGCCTTTCTTCTTCCTCACGTCTACGTTTTTCTTCCCACTGCCGCGCAAGCTCTCGTTGCCTCTGATAGGTTTGTTGAAGGTTAGCTGCGTAGCAGTCAGCACAGATCCGCATACGTCCATCTGTCTTATTTCTGCGCCGATGAAACGCATCAAGCATCTTCCACTGCTCGCACTGTTCGCATTTCTTATCTTCTTTCCCCTGACGATCATCTTCCATAAAATCCTCATGCATCTTTTAACCTAAATTTTTGTCAAAGATTCACAGATAAACCAAATGTCTCCCAGAGAAGAGTTCTTTGCTTCTATCGAGAAAATAGAAGAACTTTCTTTCTAAAGGGACATTCCTCGAACTCCCTCTCAGAGCAGACAAAAGCGACAAGTGACAGCACTGGCTCAGCGCAAACGAAAGTCACAGATCAGTGCAGACAAAATAGTAACGTGACAGCAAGTTCCAAGTTCACAGAGAAAATAGCAGTGGTATACTACAACTCACGGCTTAAAGTAGTTTAAGCCGTGAGTTGTGCGAATAACTCCGCCCTTGATGAGCACAACAACATTACACTATATGTCACCCACAGATACAATCAGCGCCAATCACTCACGGCATAACTGTTTACGGCATGATCAGAAGGGGGAAGGAGACGATACAATGGCAACGCCGAAGGGATTGAAGCAGTTTCATCGCACACTCCCCAACGGGGACAAGGTCTTGATCTATAGCAACCAGAACCACATCATGCTCCAGCTCCGTCGCGAAGTCCCGACGGAGCTGAATCTTCTCGAACCATCCTTTAAAGTTGCCGTGGACCTCTCGCCAGTTGATGCCTTGCTCATTGCCAGTGAATTGTTCGCCGCAGCTGCCCTCCAGATGACAGGAGCACCACAAACTACGACAGCGCTCCCGGTGATACCAGCAGATCCCTTGAACCAGGAGGAAGAACAAGCATGAAAGATTCTGCTGTGTTCGCAGGCATCTCCCTGTTTCCCGACCAGGATGCGGTTATCTGGATTACGGCGTCTCGCGAGGAGGTGTTAGGCAGCAAAGATGCGGTGACCAATGATACCTACTGCCGCATGCTCACGAAATTCACCATTGATAAAGGTGGCAAGCGCTTTTTCAAGCGCCTGCGCCTGCTCTTCAAAGATACCATGCGTTACAAAAAAATGAGAAACAGCAGCCATATCAGCGCTACCAGGATAGGAACTATGTAAGCTAAAAGCCAGACACTAGAGACAGGCCATTTTGCGTGCTTCCGTCTTTCTAGGGTCATTCTGTATTCTGGGGCAACAGTTTTGACTTGCTCTGCAAGGTCATCAAGGAGATATTTTTGTCTGGCTTGGATGTACCCCCAGAGAATAGTTAGACTAAAGCCAAGAAGCATTATCAACTTCAACCCAAGAAGACTACCATTCGGTCTGCTGTAGAGAAGACCAACGACGCCAAGAAGCACAGACTCAAAGACTAAAAAGAAGTTGAGTCGATTGTAGAAATTAGTATCCAGATGCAAAAAATGCTCCCAGAGACGGCTAATTTGCTCCGTTTCCAAGTGCTCAGACATAATCATTAGCTCCTCTCGATTTGAGCCATTGACTTTTTCATAGATAGAGAAACGCAGCGATCCTAGTGACCTCAAATCTCGTGAAGCGGTTTCACACGCTGCGATTGGTTGGTTGCTGCCTGACCTACGACTTCTGTTGGCGGGGGAGGAACGGTCGGCCCTACTTGGGGAAGCTTTCTTTGATGGAAGCGTGTCTGTGGCGGGATTTCCAGTGTCTCGCTGTATAGAAACTGCTGAACGTCAAAAACCTTCATTTATTGAGAAAGTTCCAGTTCTCAATTAGAACTAATAAAATACTTTTTAGCTTCACATCATACTGACGTCTACTCTGGTAGATAACTCTCAGAAATGGAGGGGAACTATAATTGCGTGCTGAAGTGTTTATTGTGGAATAAATGCCTTTGACATGGCAGTGAATAAAGAAGAGGAGGGGAGTACACGTGACCGGCTCATCGATGCGAGGCGGCTTGCCGCCGATGCCCTGCTCTTCATCCTCTTTTCTGTTGTTCAGAGAACCTGCGTTGGACTTGGTAGCTCTGCCGGAGGAGCGCAAGATTCGGCAATAGCTTCTCGCTAAAACACTCTATGATCTGGTCCACTACTGATACTGTGTTGCGTAAGCCGCGAGATGCACTAGACCAAGTGAAAAGCGTCTACAATTAAAGAGATTTATATAGAACTCATTATATGATATACTATCTCCTCTGTAGAAAAAGATATCATAGTACGTAAAGGAGCAACAAATATGGACCCTACAATTGTAGATCTAGTAGCGAAAATAATGACAATTTTATTACCTTTTGTATCAAAGGGTACAGAGGAGTTTGCTTTGAAGGTTGGCGATGCAGCCTATGAAAAAGCCAAGACGATCTTAGAGATTTTGAAGCAGAAATGGACCAAAGACAAAGAAGCAACAGAGAGCTTGATTCACTTTGAAGAGAAGCCAGGACGCTACCAAATAGTGGTGGAAGATATACTACAGGAAAAACTGGCTAAGGACCACGATCTGGCGGAACAAATAGCTCGATTACTGCGAGAAATGGGTCCCATACTCGAAATTACACAGCAGATGGAGGAGGGGAAGGATGTTATTGGACTCAGAGCAAGAGAGATGAGAAGCGGTAGAATCAAGGTGACACAGGATATCGCTAAAGCGGAAAGGGTGACGGGTGCAAAATTAGACTTACTAGGCTAAGATATTCTCTCCTTTTTAGATAGTCTTCTGTGCATTGTCGAAAGTTTGACTATTCTGTGTAAGAAGATGGTACAGAACATCAGAAAATATGTTTTCGATTTTAGCCACTACATTACAGAGCGAACCCAGAATTTTGCTGCTCGCGAATGGGTCTTCAGCACTATCGATGACTGGCTTGCTAATTTGGATAGATCGCGTTTCTTTCTCCTTGAAGGTGAGCCAGGCAGTGGGAAAACAGCAATCGCGGCCAGATTATGCCAAATCTCGCAAGGAGCAATTCCTCAACAACACTTGACAGCTCTCACAAAAAGTTCCATAAGTGCTATTCATTTCTGCAATGCTCGTGATATGTCATCGATTGATCCATTTGCTTTTGTGAATTCAATTGCCACCCAACTCGCAAATTGCTATCCTGCCTATCTCAATCTATTGAATAGTCAGCGTAAGGAGCAGCAAATTTACGTTAACGTGCGGCAAAATGTACAACAAATCGTGAATGGGCAAGCAGTAGGGGTAATCATCAATGTTAATGCTCCAGCCCCAGAAACTGCTTTTAATCGCATTGTGCTAGAACCTCTTGAAGTCTTGTTTAGAACAAGATCAGAAAAACAAGTTGTTATTCTCGTCGATGCTCTAGATGAGGCTCTCACCTATAGTGGAATGTCAAACATCGTTGCTTTGCTCGCGCATACTGACGGGCTATCACCTCACGTGCGTTTCATCCTAACTACGCGTCCTGAAGAACAAGTGGTGCGTAAATTTATAGATGTAAGAAAAGTTTCAATTTCCATTCCACATGATCAACGTTGTCGAGAAGATATCAGTCAATACGTGCAAATGAGGCTAAGAAATGATCCGCTATTAGCAGTGAAAGTTGAACAAGCAGATCATGATCAAGTGGCTCAATTGATTGAGGTACTGCCACTCAAGGCTGAAGGCAATTTCCAATTTGTTCGCTTCCTGCTCGACAGCATGGCAAAAGGTCAACGCGGATTAATGGAATTGAAGGGGCTACCGACAGGTCTAGGCTGGTTGTACTTCGACTCACTAATACGCGTGGTTGAAGCCAAGAGACGCGACTGGTTCGTCAATTACCGCCCACTGCTGGGAATTCTTTCAATAGCACAAGAGAGTTTGACAGCAGCTCAATTGCAAGCTTTTACCTCACAACAGGAGGGAACTATTTGGCAATATCTCGGTGACCTCCAACAGTTTCTCGAAGAGATAACATCCCAGGATGAGCATGGAGATATCGTAAGAAGATACTGCCTCTTTCATGAGTCGTTTAGCGATTTTCTGCACACCCAATATTTTATTATGAATGGTGTACAGGTACGAAACACTTTTTTTCTTTCGAAAATCGAATGGCATGAGATTCTAGTAGATTGCTGTGAAGGGAATGCCATAACAACTATTTGGGAGGACGCCCAACATCAGCCTCTTGAGCAGGGGAGAAGAGAATATGCACGTCGGCATTATATTACCCATCTGTATCAATCACAAAAATGGCAACGGCTCTTTGCAGTACTGGATGAAGGCACCTACGGGCGTAAGAAATTGATGCGCGACTCTAGCATGCACTCGTATGCTCAGGACCTCGATCTCGGTCGGCAAGCAGCAGCGAGTAAAACACGGACAACAGAAGAAGACATCGTATTTCTTCCTTACATATGGCGATATACCGTCCTACGATGTGGCTTGACAAGTCGAGCTAATCAGTATCCACCGCAAGCATTTCAGTTACTCTTGCTTTTAAACCAAGAGTCAAAGGCTATAGGTCTGGCAAATTTACAGACCCAACCAGACATCAGAGCACGAGCTCTGATGTACATCGCGGATTACCTCGTGATCCAGCCTGGGCGCGAGCAAGAGGGACTTCAAACATATAAAAGTGCGTGGGAAACAGCACTTTCGATGGAAAATACTGATGAAAAGAGGATGATTTTACGGGAGTTAGCACAAGTATGGACGAAAAAGCGGCAGTGGGACTGTGTAGAGGCCATCATTCAATCGATAGAGTCTGAAGGTACGAGAGTTGATGTGCTGAGCGAGTTCATAACGGCATTAGTGAACGAGCAACAATGGGAACGCACAGAAGCAATTCTCCAGGCAGCGAAAAGTAGTGATGAGGGAACTACTGTATTATGTAAACTTAATGAGGCATTTATAAAAGAACGACAGTGGGATCGTGCTGAAGAAGCTATCCAGGCGATGCAAGACAACTTTGAAAAAGCTACGGCATCACGTGATTTGGCAGTAGCGCTTGTATCATTTCAGCAGTGGGAGCGAGCAAAACATATAGTCCATTCTATAAGAGAGCCTGATGAGCGTGCAAAAGCACTTTGTGCTTTGGGAGGAGCCTTCGCTCAAGAACAGCAATATGAATCGGCTCAATTACTTTGGCTGGAAGCCGAAGCGATTATCAGCACGTTAGAGGATGATCTTAGAGCATGGCCATTGCGCGTACTGGCAGAAGTTCTTATCAAAGAACAGCAATGGGAACGTGCGGAGACGATTATTCAGACCATAGACGAAGACGAGTGGGATGAGAAAGACATGGCGTTACACGAACTTGTAGAGGCTCTTATCAAAGAACAGCAATGGGAACGTGCTGAAACAATTATTCAGACCATAGACGAGTGGGATGAGAAAGCGAAGACTTTGAGTCAATTAGCAGGAGCGTTGTATCAGGCGGGACAGTGGAGCAGATCGGAGATAATCTGGAGCGCAGCGGAGCAAACAGCTAATATGGTTTCGGAACTGGCCGAGAAATCAATGGTATCAGTGGCGCTAGCCGAGATGTTTACTCGCACAGGACAACAGGAGCGTGCCAAAGAGTGGTGGATGAAGGCGAAGGAGGAGATCAGAAGAATGAATGAAGGCGAAAACAAAAGGTATGTGTTAAGGAAATTACGGAAAGCACTGATCAAGGCAAGACAGTGGAATCAGGCAGAAGATGCGATTTTGATGATAGAGGAATATGATGAAAGACATGGAGCTTTGCAGGTCTTAGCGATGACATTGATCAAGGCACAACTGTGGGAACAAGCGGAAGAGGTCATTTGGAAGATAGAGGATTACTATGAGAGAGCAGGTCTGTTACGAGAACAGGGGAGAGCTCTAGCCCAAGTACAACTTTTAGAAAGTGCTAAAGAAAGATGGAAAGAGGCGAGATCAGAGATCCAGGCAATAAAGTATCACTTTTGGAAAGCAAAAGCTCTCTGTGAACTGGGAATTGTGTTTGCTCAAGCCCAGATGTGGATAGAGGCGAAGCTAGCGATGGAGGATGCCGAGAAGGAGGTCTACTTCATAGAAGGGAAAGACCGGAGGAGACCTGAGATCTTGCGTGAGATAGCAAAAATATTAGCTCAAGCGCAGCAATGGGAAAGAACTGAAATACTCATTCGAAGAATTGAAGATACTTTCTGGCAAGCATGTGGATGGCATGATCTAGCGAAAGCACTGATCAAGGCTAAACACTGGCAGCAGGCCAAGAGGGCAATTTCTATGATAGAAGATAGTAACCAAAAAGTACAAGCATGGCATCTGCTTGGGATAACACAGGCTCAAACGCATCTCAAAAAACAGGCGAAAGAAAGTTTCAAGGAAGCAGAGAAAATTGCCCGGAACATCGAGAACCTCGATCAAAGAGCTGATGTGTTACGGGAAATAGAACTGGGATTTGCCCAATTACAGCAATGGAGATTCTTTTTAATCACTTCTAAATACATAAAATATTATTTTAAGAAAAATACTATTTTACATAAAATAATGGCAAAAATGATAAAATCACGACAACGAAAGTATGCTGAAGCTATTATGCGTACAATAGAGGATTCTGATGAGCAAGATGGGGCATTGGAGACGCTTGCGATAAGGCTTATACAAACGCACCAATGGAAATGTGCCGAAGCAGTGATCTACAAGATACGAGGAAACTCTGCGAGAGCAGAGGGATTGTGTAAGTTAGCACTAGTATTTGCTCAGACACAGCACTGGGAATATGCTGAAGCAAGATGGAGTCAAGCACAAACAATCATCAAGAGAATAGAGGAGCCTGAGAAAAGAGCGCAGATGCTACATGTAATGGTAACGACACTTATTAAAGCACAACAATGGAAGAGGGCTCGGGCAGCTATCCGCTTAATCGAGAGAAACGAGGAAAGCTTCTTGGCCTGGTATGAGTTAGGAGAAGCCTTATTTCAGGCCCAGCAACAAGAACTAGCTCATTCTGCCTGGGTTGAAGCGGGAGTAATTGCCTCTAAGATGGCTTCTAAGTGGGATTGGAAACTTCATACTCTAGCAGGAACATTAATCAAAGCGAAGCAGTGGGAACATGCTGAGTCCATCATTCAGAAGATTGAGGACCATGATAAAAGAGCGGAGATGCTACGCATGTTAGTTGAGGCATACGCTCAGTCACACCAATGGGAGCAAGCAGAGACAATTATTCGCATGATAGAGAAAAATGACGAAAAAATCCGGGCATTATGTGCCCTAGGGACGGCTTTGTTTCAAGGGATGCAACAAGAGCGGGCCGAGGTGATTTGGGAGGAAGCAGAGACGATAGCACATTCGATCACCCCTTACTATAGCAGAGCCTGGGATCTTCGATGCGTCGTAGAAGCACGATGTGCTGCGGGCAAGTGGCAGCAAGCACTGAATTTAGTACAACTATCATGGATGCAAGCGGAGACCAGCGAAGAAGCAATTTCTCTTTTTCCACTCGCCTTACGCTTTGTTTCTATAAAGCCTGAGCTAGGTACTACGCTTGGCGAAGCATTTACCTGGGCGAACAAATTCCTAGAAGGTTAGATATTATTATCAACGTAATTGGTCATATGAATGATGGAGTAGAATTGGCTCAGATTGTTTTTTGGTGAAGGCGATCACACTTCCAACGGGAAGTATGTCGTGCCAAAGAACGGTTGAGGCATCGCCAGTCCATCCTTTGCCAGTATTTCGCCCATGCGGGCTGTTTCCTTTAGTTTTCTCGGTTCAGATCAATATAATGAGAAAAGTGGTAGTCTACTGAACTATAGTATATTTACAGTAAAACCTCTCCATTGGCTCTGGTAAATCCTCTCCTTCATAAAGATTACCCCTGTTGTGCTGGGGGATATTTCTTTTTGAACTCTATGAGTGCCTGATTGAACTCCTCGGTGGTCACGCCAGTATAGGTCACTTTGTTGATCGCTCCGGTTTTTGGATCAACGGCGTTCAAGACCATCACACCATCTTTAATGGTGCCATTGGAGGTGATCTTTTTCCCCAGAGGATCAGTCGTAACCGTGATCTTCTCACCGTCCTGATGTCCTGTAAGCGTCCCAGTAAAAGGGGTCAATTTCCCGTTAATAGGTACCAGAAAGCTCCAAGTGACACTAATGGTTTTATCATCATTCACGGTCCACGTCATATACCGAACACCATCATCACTCACGCGCATATACCCATCAGGGGCAGGATTTGAGGCAAGCGGTGTCTGACATGCCGCCAATATCCATACCAGCCTCACGAGAAATAAAAGTGATACACATGTTTTCTTCATGAGAACGTCCTTCATTTTAATATATAGTAGCTCTCCTGTGAATCGGAACGAGCAGTTTTCATAAATGTAACACATGTGCAAAGAGGGTGTTAGCAAGTTGATAAGCACATAATAAGTTCAGCTTACTCGAAGGCGGCGATTGCTAGATGGTCCAGCATCGTGTATCGTATGGCAATCTCAGACGACTTATCAATCAGCCAATCAACTCTTACGAATTCTCGTCAGGACGGTCCTGAGCAGGGACTACTGCACTGTTTTCATCGACATGGGAAGGTGGTGCATTTTCTTGAGGGGATAGAACCGATGAAGTCTGCTGGTTGTTGTTTTGCGACGGCGAGGTAGATGTGATAACTGACAGAGATACATTGGTTGTGAGGTCTTTATCAATGATGGCACCTTTGGCTTTGCAGGCTTCAAGTTGCTCTTTGGTAAGTCCTTTGACTTTGCGCAAGTTGGTATCTTCTAGACAATAAGCACAATCAAGGTCAGCCCCGCCGAGGTTGGCCCCCTGAAAGTTGGCTTCTCGGAGGTTAGCTCCCTGGAGATTGGCTCCCTGGAGATTGGCACTTCTGAGATCTGCTTGCGAAAGATGTGCCTCACTCAAATCTACACCAACCAGATTTGCCTTGTAAAGATTTGTCTTCATAAGAATGGCCTCTTTCAAATCTGCTTGAGCAAGATTTGCTTTGTACAGAGCCGCCTCGCTCAAGTCCGTTCTGCGAAGTGCTGCATTCCGCAGAGACGCTTCAGGAAGCCAGACCTGTCGCAGGTCTGCCTGGGTAAGGTGGGCATTATCTAATTGGATACACGATGCATCAAGGAACTGAGGAGACTGTTTGAGCTTCTTGCGAGCAAGGGGGAATGATTCCTTGAACACCATGACGAGTGCTTGACTGAGCGAAGTAAGAGGTTCAGGCACAGCAGGATCGAGGTATCGGAGTCGCAAATTGGCAACGGCCAGATCAAAGGTTTGGGTATAAAACTGTTCGTAACCCGGACGCAGAAAGGTCCGCAAGAGAATGGCGGCACCGACTTTGGCTCCTTCCTTCTCGTTTCCTAGCCCTGTGACAGCAGCTTGGAAACGCTCTTCTGCTCTTTTTTCCAGTTCGGTACGCTGGTCTTTGCGCCAGCGCCACAGACCAACGAGTGCGCCAATGACAATCACGAGGGTTGAGAGAAAACTGGAGAGGATCGTCGCGACGTTATTCCAGAGCCAATTGCCTAATGTGTGCTGCTGACCAGCGATCTCGCCGTCGAGCTTCTCTTTCTCTAGAGCGGTCTTAGTGGCATCTTCTGTCGGCGTTGCCTGCGCTGTAACCGAGCCTTTCGTGGCTGATCCTGACGCTCTTTCCCGCACAGTTGCCGCTGATACAGGAACCCATGTCATGAGTACTAAAAGCAGCAGCATGCCAGCAACAGTGATACCGACTTTCCACAGGACGCACGTTCGCCGATCCATAGGTACAGCCTCCACACGATGATCAACATTCCAGAATGTACTCTTACGTCAAAAACGCGAGAGAAGAGACTTTCTTGCACATACGTTGAAACCTATATTGCTAACCAGTATTCTTGCTTTTAGAGGTTAGATCTACTATAATGAGGATCACTTGTGGATAAGGCATTTTGATAAGTCCTGATAAGTGAGTGACAATGGCGTAGACTAGAAAGCGATACAAGAAGACTACAAGGCTAGAGTCAGTATACGTGCTTTAGCTGCTTCGTACCGCGTTCCTCAATCCACTATCGAGAGCCGGAAGAAAGCTGAGTCCTGGTCTCGGACATCGGACATGGGGCTGGTCCAGTTGCAGCTTGTCAGAATGGAGGCTCCCTCTCCTGCCGATGCCTAGTCGTGACCCATGTTCATGCAGTGCCCTGCCTGTGACGCGAGGCGAGCGCGGGGCAGGGTGGCTCGTGGTGGACGCCGAGACAGGCTGTCACTCCAGAACAAACAGCAGGAAGAGCAGAGAGAGCGCAAAACGATCAGCGCGAAGCAAGAGGAATGCCCAGGATGGCTCACTCGCTGGAAGATCACGCAAGAGATTGCTGAAGCGCGACACAGTGAGAAAATTTCTCAATGTGCTTGGTTTCGCCTCACTATATGCACCGACGTTTGATCTTTCAGGAGGAATGTGTCACCTCTCTTAACGTCTGCGTAAAAATGACCAGGATCGACAGCATATCTCCTTCTTTGCCATCGGGAGGGGAGGGATTGCAATCGGCGGCCAGAAGCGATGCCGCATGTGCTTGGTAAGCTCGTCATCCCAAGTGAGTTCTGTTGGGGCAAATTACATCGGCGCTGACACTTCTTGCAAGATATCAGGATAGGGGACTCTCCATCGCGTCGTGACCTTGTCTCCAAAAGCACGCGGGAGGGGTGGGTTTTCTCCCTGTGAATGATGCTTCCCCTTCCATTTCTATGTCATCTTGTCGTACAATACGATTGTCAGGCAAGTTTCATTGAAAGGATGTGATCCACGTATGTCTTCTTCCCTTTCCACGAGCGGCGCAACCCCTTTTACGATTGCCCACATCGCCGCTCCTGTACGTTCGCAGGTCGAACAGCAGTTACGTCAAGCCATCACGAGCGGGCACTTTCTCCCTGGGGACCGGCTCATTGAGCGAGAACTGTGCGCGCAGCTTGGCGTGAGCCGAACTTCGCTGCGTGAAGCCCTGCGGCAGCTGGAAAGCGATGGTCTCGTCACGAACATCCCACACAAAGGGATGGTGGTCGCTTCCATGACTCCGCAGGAGGCCCAGGAGGTGTATCAACTCCGTGCGGTCGTGGAGGGCCTGGCAGGGCGGCTGTTTGCTGAGCAAGCGACAGATGAACTGCGAACACACCTCTCGACAGCCATGCATGAGATTGAAGCTGCCTTGCAGGAGGGAATCCTGGAGGATCTTGTGGTCGCCAAAGACCGCTTTTACCAGATCTTGCTGTCTGGCTGTGGAAATCGTCGAGCCACGATCTTCTTGCAATCGTTGCATGACCGTATTGCCTCCTTACGGAGGTTGACGCTGGCGCAACCTGGACGAGCACAAGAGAGCGTGGTGGAGATGCACCGCATTCTTGAGGCCATTCTGGCGCGGGACGGACAGGCCGCCTGCCGTGCGTGTATCACCCATGTGGAGCAAGCGCAGGCATGTGCTGCTCTCCTGCTCACGCAAGCAGGACGTGGTGGAAAGTCGCAGGGAAAGAACAAAACCTCGTAGAGAAGGAGCACACACCACGATGAAGGCAGAGGTATGTACCGCCAATGAGAGCGAGAGAGCAGTGCTTAGTTAGGCTCTTGAGAGGGAGGAGGACGCCGCGTGCTCTGCTCTGGGGCAAGGAACGGTGAGACATCCCTGGATCACGGCGAGAATGGAAACGAGAAGCCGGACTACAGAGCCGCCTCAGTTAAGCTGTCGGATCGAACAGGCAACGGCCATCCTGGTGACGCTGGATTCGCTGCGAGAGGCAGAGGGAGAAAGAAAGGCGGAGAAGAACGATGAAACAAGCAGGACATCTTGAGGCGCTGAGCGACCTTGTTTCCTCTGTGGACCCTGGGCACGCTTACGTCGGTATCCAGGCAAAACAGATCACCTGGCCTTGCCTCCTACTCAATGGACAGCTGGTGAGCGATGGCGATCACCTCTCCATTCTGGTCATTGATAGCTGGGTGGTGGGAGAGGTGCGACAGGACCAACACGGTTGGTATTTGTTGACCCCTGCGCGGGTGGGGATTCGCCTCTCGGCTGGACTAACTGCCAGGTTCGAGTGGGAGGAAGAGGAGGAAGCAAGAGAGTCATAGGTAAATCGTCATACTAGCGGTGCTCTGATGCACCTGGAGGAACCTCATGTGGCTTGATGAAGCGAAGATTGCGGTGTGGAAGGCAGGCGAAGTCGTGCCTGCCGGGGGCTATGTGCGGATTGACACCCGTTCCTACCGCCTGATTACCTTGGAGCAGGAAGGACCGTTACCAGCCTCCTTTGACGGGCAGGTCGCACTCTATCGGGCCGTCGCACTCGCACATCAAGGTCGGGGCAAGCGACAGGAATAGCGGCCATGAGGAGGGGCGGGAAGCCGGTGAAGAGATCATCGTCAAAGGCTTGTGTGAATAACAAAGAGCAGTTCAAGAGGACGAGCCTCGATGGGCAAACCAGTCGAAAAGCTCCAAGTCGAATATGCTACGCTCCAAGTAGCACAACTCCCGCACCGCACCGTCATTCAAGCTATTGAGTCGGAGGCGGAGCGAATCCTGCTACAATCAGGCGGAATGGTGCGAAGAAATGGGGAGGGGTATCTCTACGAAGAGTACCTGGACAGTGGCTTTCCTCCTCTGGTGATCTACTGGCCTGCCCAGACCCGTTTCGTGTATGTGGCACCATGTGAGCAGGAGGATCGCTTCGTGATTTTTCTGGTTGCCATCCTGCCTGGGCTTCAAGCAGAACTGCACCTGACCTACGATTATCGTCCCTGGAATCCACTTCACGGCCCGTTCGAGGAGTTTTTTACGCTGCGGGTGGCCCAGGTGCATATCTTTATCGAAAGAGAGGCAGGGGATGAGAGTCAATCTTCATGATATTCAAGAAGAGGTGCAGAGAGGCGTGTACCGTGATCACTACGGTGAAGCCCATGCTGTTGAAGATCGAGGCTCACGCTCTCGGCAGGGATTCGCGTGCCATCTGTGTATCCTGGGCAAGCAAGGGAGCGGCGCTCTCTGATCGCGGGTATGTTGCCCCGAATCTCCGTGCGCTATGCGTAGCGCTGAGTATCGACGAGCAGGAGGTGCGCTGGCAGTCAAGCCTCCAGGAGCAAGAGCCAGATGGCTCTATCCTTTTTCTCTTCTTTGGAGAGAGAAGAGACCAGCATCGTTGTCTTGCGATGGGAGCGTGCCCATCCCACACGGGCATGCACCAACACGGTGCGTGTCTCTCGCGGAAAAGGAGACGGAAAAATCATGCTCGTACCTGTCCGATGGCATCTTATGCTGATTGGGTACTCGAACGCGTCGATCATCTGGGGCAAATAGACCTCGTGTTGTGGCTTCAAATGATGGTCGTGACGGCAGGTATGCTCTGGTGTCTGGCTCTGGCTCTCACCATGTTCGCCGGAGGATGGTATGCCTCCACCCGTCCAGATCCCGATGCTGACCGCACCATCAGGCGTGTGGCTCGCATGCTCTCTGATCAGATGTTCTCGCTGATAGCGAGAACCCAAATCCTTCAGATGAGAGTGCCCAGAAGCCAAGGAGATGGAGCAATGGATCAGCAAGAAGCAGAACGCCTGGTTGCTGCCACCCAACGATTGCATGTCGCCTGGCTCCAGGTGGATGGGATCGTGTGCCATAGAGAAAACGTGAACGTCACAGGTGGACAAGGATCTCAGGACTACGCGCCAGGGAATGACATGCTGGGGGTATAACCAGAACGGAGAAGAAGAGGACCACACTGGAGTGACCCTTCCCAGGCTCAGGTGATGGCTGCGCTTTTTGCTGCGCTTCCCTTGCTGAGGCAAGCTTTGTACACTGCGGCGAGTGTCAAATAAGGATGTGTTCGCATGGGAGAGCCTTTTTCGGTAGAATAGTGAGTAAAATGCTTTTCAGGATATTGCTAAGAGGACATTATGAAATTCCATGATTCCACTGACTCTCACTCTCTCAGTGAAGCATGCCACGATCTGCACATTCATCGAAGCAAGCTCTTGGAAGATCGTCTCAAGCTCTTACATGAAAGACAAGGATTGCTAGAACAACGGATGCTTCTCTTGGAGCAAGTACAAACGCTCATCGCTCGATTGAGATATTACCAACAGTGGCTTCTTGAACAACGACACCACTGGAAACAGTGAGAGACCTCTCGTCACCAACATTGTATTGAATGAAAGAAGCCAGTTCTCACCTCGGTAGGGAAGATAGCGCACGGAGCCTCCATATTGCCCTTGATGGTCCGCATCCTCTCCTGTGGCAGCGCGACCACCACCTCTCCGGTGCAGTGAGAGAGGGGGAAAACGGCAAGCGCCATGACCCTCCCTGCCCATTAGCCCCGTCCTCGTTTCACTCCCTCAAACCCACTGCCAATCACAGTCGTTCAATGATGCAGGCAACCCCTTGTCCGACAGCAGAGAATGTCACGTCGTTGCCCATCGAGGAGATCCATGAGGTACTCCCTCATCTCAAGGAACTACTTGCCGTGTAGTAGAGAGAGGTATGAGGCGATCCTCTGTTCCGTTCGTGCCAGAAACGTTTTTGCCAAAGCCGAGGATCGCCTTCACTGCCTCGATCCGTTGGGTGAAGCACATTGTCTGTCTATGGTCACGCTTTCTGCTGAGAAGCTCTTGCAGCGCAAACCCTTCCGTTCGCTGCTGGCTGAATGCTCCTCTTTCGTCGACCTTTGTCTCCGTACGACTCGTTTTCTCCCCTTTTTCTGCTTGCCTTCTTCAAACCACCCTATTCCTTGTGCTTACCTCTTTGCGCATCCCGTGGGACAGACGTATTCAAGAAGACAAAGGACAATCACGAAAAGATCTGTTTCATTTCTATATATATACATGTATAAATATATAGATCAAATAGTTAATGAATCGACACTTATTTAATTCAAATTTTACTAAAATTCAACCATATTGTTGCTTTTTTCCCTTCCCAAAAAGGGTCTCATACGGCATACTACGTGTGTCATATGAATTGGCATAAGGCAATAGATCAAAGAGCAGGATATATTTGCACTTTCCATGTGGTGCAAAAAGAACAGGTAAGGTAGTAGAGGATACCTTCTCATGCCGCAAAGATCGTTCAGACGCTCTCAAATAGGGAGATCCCTGCTCGCTGAAGCTCTAGGAAAGGTTTTTGAGAGAGAGTATGATTCAACACGTGTTGTTTAGATGCGCTCCTCTACTCGTAGGAACAATACTCTTCGTAGGAATACTGCTTCTTTTTACTGGAGAGAACGCAGCACTGCGCCAGACACTTCTCGCCCATGCACTGCTTCCTCAATCTGAAGAGACGACGGAACTGTACTTCGATGCTCCAGAGCAGTTACCTCCATCTGTATCAGCGCATCAGGCTCTTCATTTTACCTTTGTTATCCATAACCTTGAAACTATCGATTATCAATATACCTATGCCGTCATGGTCGTGAGAGGTGATACGCAGTCTCTTCTCGATCATGGCACACTTGTTGTAAAAAACGGTCAATACGCTTTCATGGGAGAGCAAGTTGCCCTCAAGGATGTTACGCACAAGCAACAGATCGTCGTGGCGTTACTCAACAAAAAGCAGTCCATTGATTTTTGGGTAGGGAGATAAGTCATGCACAAAAAAACTGTCACCGTCTTGATTCCGTGTCATAATGAGGAACAAGGGATCGCAAAAGTTCTTGACCGCATCCCCTCTCATCTGCTCAGGCGTGCAGGTTTTGAAACTGAGGTGCTTGTCGTTGATAACAATTCCTCTGATCGGACCTCATCTGTGGCAAAAAGTAGAGAGGCACAGGTTGTGTTTGAACCTGTCAAAGGCAAAGGGAATGCAGTTCGCAAGGCATTTAGTTGTCTTGGAACAGAACCAGGGTATGTCGTGATGCTTGATGGAGATAATACCTACGATGCTGGAGAAATGCTCCGACTCCTGGAACCCCTTATGGCTGGTTTTTGTGATGTTGTGGTTGGCTCGCGGCTCAATGGGAAAATCACGAAACATGCGCTCAAAACACAAAATCGTCTGGTCAACACGGCCTATACCTCATTAGTTCGGGGGTTTTATGGCACTCCCATCACTGATGTTCTTAGCGGCTATTTTGCCTGGCGCAAAGATGTCGTACTCGCACTGCGAGAGCATTTATGTGCAGACGATTTTCGTATTGAGATGGAAATGATTACAAAATTGGCAAAATTGCACTACTCAATGTATTCTGTTCCCATTTCTTACTCCAGACGTGAAGGCGAAACAAAAATCGTTCCCGTCAAGGATGGACTCAAGATTCTTTCCACTTTTTCGCGCAACTTATTCTGGTCTCCTTCTTACAAAGAGGTGGCGATCCTTCAGGAGAGAGAACACAAGGAACCCCTCTTCATTTAACAATGGCGCTGTCCGCTCTTCAATGGAGAGGGGCTGGTTGTCCTGCCGTTGTTGACAAGCGAACTCTTCCATTTTCAAGAGAGAAAGAAAGGAATGAAGGTGGCACATTTCCAAGATACTCAAAGCACGCTCACGCCATTGCTTTCGGTGACGATTGTTGTTACCTATGCTCATCCATATATTGGATCGGGTTTGGGTGTGGTGGCGGTTTCCCAGGCGGAAACGCTGGCCTCCCAGGGCCATCAGGTGACTCTGATTAGCAGTAATATTCCGCGAACCTCGCAGCGATTTGAGCACAACCATGTCACGTATCTCAAAGTGCCAGCAGTCGCATGGCTGGAACGGTTCCATATCCCAGTCCCGTTTCTGTTCTTCGACCAGCATGCTCTTCGAGCGATACAACGCGCTGATGTCGTTCATATTCACGATATGCTCTATCCTTCTTCTCTGCTTGCCGCGCTCATTGCCAAGCTCTATCGGAAACGCGTGGTGTTGACACAGCATGTTCCCCATGTGTACTATGCCAGTCCCATCGTGAATCTGATAGAGATGCTGGCCGAGGCAACGGTTGGGAGGGCAACCTTGCGGGCCAGTGATGTGGTCCTGGTTCTCACTGAGGACGTGTACACATGGATGAAACAGTATAAAGATGAGGTTTATTGTTTGCCCAATGGAGTGGACTTCACTCGATTTCATCCGCCTGGACCCCAGGAAAAGCAGACCATTCGTCACCGTTACCGCCTGCCAGCAGAAAAATTTCTCGTCCTGTTTGTCGGCAGATTCGTTCCTAAAAAGGGGTTTGATGTCCTCTATCGCGCCAAAGATCCGGCGTATCTCCTGGTATTTGTTGGTGGAGGGAACATCCCAGAGACGCTCCACTCAGATGAGGAAGTCAGGATTCTTGGACCCCTGCCCCCAGAAGAGGTTGCCTTGCTTTATCAAGCAAGCGATGCCTTTATTTTGCCGTCCTATGGAGAGGGGTTTCCTCTCTCTCTTCAGGAAGCGATGGCGACGGGGTTGCCAATCATCACTAGCAAAGCAAACAGGCTCGATCAGACGCTTGTTCATCCTTTGATTCGTTCCATTGGCGTCACCGCACCCGAAATACGCTCAGCCATCAAAGAGATTCAGGGCAATCCCGTGTTACAGCAGGACATGAGCCAGTACGCTCAGACCGTCGCGACACAGCATTTTTCCTGGCAGACCAATAGCGCAAAGCTGGTCGAGGTGTATCGTCGCAAGCCTGAAACGACACAGACCCCCCACGCGTCGTGGTCACAACCAGTTGGGATGATGGACACCGGTTTGATACCCGGCTGGCCGCCTTGCTCAAACACTATGGTCTCACAGGCACCTTTTATGTCTGTCCACACGATCAGGAGTGGAAGCGGCAGGAATTATTGCATCCAGAGGAGCTGCGTGCGATTGCCGACGACTTTGAGATTGGCGGCCATACCATGACGCATCCTCACCTGACACGGATACCCCTTGCGCAGGCCAGCGATGAAATTGAGCGGTCGAAACGCTATTTAGAAGATGTGCTGCAACGGGACATTACTGCCTTTTGCTATCCCTATGGGCACTATAACAGCCAGGTGAAACGGCTGGTCCAGCAGCACGGATACATGCTTGCCAGAACCACGCGCCGCTATGCCTTTGATGTACCTCATGATCCGTTCGAGATGGCAACGAGCTTTCATACTTATGCGCATTATTCTGATCTCCCGACGATCTTTCGGTTCTCCCACTGGTCGCTGGCTCAGATGAAAACCTATTGGGACTGGGAACAGCTTGCTATCGCGCTCTTTGAGCGCACCTGTCAGCAGGGAGGTCTCTTTCACCTGTGGGGCCATTCCTGGGAACTGGAGAAAACGAACGGGTGGCAGAAGCTCGAACGGGTGCTGGCCTACATTGCGACCATGTCACATGTGGTCCACCAGACGAATACCGAAGCGCTGACAACCTTGCAACGAAAGGTGCATCTATGAAAATACTCCTGGTGACCTCGCATTTCCCTCCCTCAGTTGGAGGAGTTGAACACTATACGTTCCATCTGGCCTCTGGACTCCAGCAGACCTATCAGGATACGGTGGTGGTGGTGACTACGGATGTCCATGCGACAACCCAGATCGTGGAGATGTATCAGGGTCTCAAAGTCTATCGCCTCCCGGTCATGTTCCAGATCTCTCACACGCCTGTTCATCTGTGGTGGTACTTTGCCCTCAAAAAGATTATGCACAAGGAACGGCCAGATGCAATCAATGCACATCAGCCTGTCATGGGTTTAGGAGATGTAGCAGCGTGGGCTGCGGGGGATATTCCCTTTGTCCTCACCTATCATGCTGGCACGATGAAGAAACAGCGCTTTCTGATGGATGTGTTCATTGGCATGTATGAAACATTGGTGCTCCCCTCTACCGCTCGCAAAGCCACTCATATTGTGTGTGTATCTCGTTTTGTGCAAAAAAGTGTGTTTCGGCAGTATGCTGCGAAAACGACGATTATCCCGCCGGGTGTCACTAGCGCTCTCTACCGGCCTGATCTTAGCAAAACAAGAGCCGAACGCCGTGTCCTCTTTATTGCACGCCATAAAAATATGTATTACATGAAGGGTCTCTCCTATCTCATCGAGGCCATCCACCTGCTCAACGATGTCACCTTACGTGTGATCGGGGAAAAAGCTGAGGTTGGGAACGCGCATGTAGAATTTGTGGGGGTAAAGCAGGGGGAGGCGCTTGTTGAGGAAATGCAGCAAGCAAGCGTGCTTGTGTTGCCATCCCTTGCCCATATGGAAAGCTTTGGCATGGTGCTCATTGAAGCTATGGCCTGCCAGACCCCTGTGATCGGCACCACTATTGGCGGCATTCCTGAAGTCATTGACGATAGGGTCGATGGCCTGGTTGTCCCGGCAAAAGATGCTCGCGCTTTGGCTCAGGCTATCTCCTATATGCTTGAGCATCCAGAGGATGCCCGGCGTATGGGAGAGGCTGGGGCAGCAAAAGTGGCAGCGCGTTTTACCTGGGAGAGCTGTGTCGAACGAACAAAGAAAGTAGTGACCTCATGCATCAAGTAACATCTGACAAGCCAGAGATTGTCCACGTCATTGCCTATTATCCTCCTCATCTTGGCGGCATGGAAAATTGTGCCGCCCATCTCGCAGATGGATGTGTGGAGCGAGGATACCGCGTCTCTGTCTATACCTCAGATCGCGGGTACTCCCGCCAGACGGCTCTGCACTCAAAAGTGCAGGTTCATTATCTCAAGGCATGGGAATGGGCACATACGCCTATCATCTTCACGCTGGTGTTCCATCTCCTGGCGCTGCCACGTCGTACGCTGATCCACTTGCATATCTCTCAGGCATTTGCCCCAGAAGTGGTCTATCTGGTCTCCAAGCTTCGGGGCATTCCCTATGTGGCTCATATGCACCTGGATGTCGATCCGTCCGGTCCGTTCGGTTTTCTGCTTGGACCATATAAGCGTCTCTTTC
Source organism: Reticulibacter mediterranei (assembly GCF_016587455.1). Lineage (NCBI taxonomy): Bacteria > Bacillati > Chloroflexota > Ktedonobacteria > Ktedonobacterales > Reticulibacteraceae > Reticulibacter > Reticulibacter mediterranei. The sequence goes on from NZ_BNJK01000002.1 coordinate 987,529, forward strand.
TCAAACGGGTCTTACACGCTGCTGCAAAAGTCATTTGCCTGTCCGAGCCCCAGCAACAGCTCATTGCCAAGAAATATCATTTGTCGCCAGAAGCGATAGCGGTGATCCCCAATGGGGTGGCAGGCGAGTATTTTGTCGGGGCCAAAGCGGAGGAAAATGCAGTGCCACGGCTCCTGTTTGTCGGGCGTCTCTCCCCCAAAAAAATCTCTCGCTCTTCATCGAGGCGGTTGCACTGATGAGAGAGCGTGCGTGTGTGGATATCGTGGGAGATGGCGAGGAGCGAGCAGCTCTTGAGGCACTCCTTGGACAGTATCATCTCCAGCAAGTCGTGCTGCATGGAAAACAAACCGGGTCAGAGCTGCTTGCCTTCTACCGATCCGCAGATATCTTCGTGCTTCCCTCGTTGAAAGAGGGCGTTTCCCTCGCGATGCTTGAAGCGCTTGCGGCTGGCCTGCCCGTTGTCGCTTCTGATCGGCCAGAGATTCGCCAGTTTTTGGGGGAGTGTGGTCTGCTCATCGAGAACCCGACTGCTAGTGCGTATGCTCAGGTGTTGGATCTGCTGGTACGCGATCAGGAGAGGAGGAAACATCTGAGCACGCTTGCGGTCCGAAAAGCCCGCACGTATTCCTGGCAGAGTATGCTTGCTGCCATTGACCATGTGTATGAGGAGCTTGTCCATGAGTATCAGTAAAAACGCGCTGTTTGCTTTGTTCGGAGGATGTGCGACACTCAGCTTGCTGTTCAATGCAGCCCATCTGCACGTATGGTATATTCCCATCTGTCTGGCATGCTTTACGTATCTCCTTTTGCCAGGGATACTGCTCTCGCTTATCTTGCGTATCTCTGCGCTCTCGTTTTGGGAACATCTTCTCTTCGTGGTCGGGTTGAGCATTGCCTTTTTGGAGTTTGGGGGATTGCTCATCAATGTCCTCGGACCAGCCTTTGGCGTGAACGATCCACTCGCCTTTGATACTTTGCTCAGTGGTTTTGCGCTCTTGACAACCTTGTTGCTTGCGGTTGCCTGGGTGAGAACCCCGCCTGATGCGATCCACATCCAGCTTGCCATTCCCTCGTCTACCGTGCAGGTCTTGTTTCTGGTTCCAGTCTTCTTGCCCCTGCTTGCAGCGGAAGGAGCTATTCTCCTCAACAACGGAGAGAGTAATATGCTGACCCTCATCCTGCTGGGAACGATTGCCTGTTATAGCCTGCTGCTGGTTCTCCTGCGTCACAAAATACCACTCTCACTCTATCCCTTCACACTCTTTTTCATCGGGATGGCCTTGCTTTTTACGACCTCTCTGCGCAGTTGGTATATCTCTGGGCACGATATCGAAAGAGAAATGTACGTATTCCAGCTCACCAATACCCACCATTTTTGGAACATGGCCTGGTATCGGGATGCCTATAACGCCTGCCTGAGCATTACCATTCTACCGACGATTCTCACCAATCTGCTCCCGCTCCAGGATATGTATGTCTTTAAGGTCATCTTCCAAATCATCTTTGCCTTCGCGCCAGTAGCCGTGTTTTTTATTATCAATACCTACACGAAGCCCGTGATCGCCTTTCTCTCCGCCTTCTTTTTTCTGTCGTTTCCCACCTTTTTTAACGATATGCCGATGCTCAATCGTCAGGAGATTGGCTTTCTCTTCTTTGGCCTGGCCCTCTATATGATGGTTAAGCGCAACTGGAAACGGCAATTTTATGTGCGGGAGACAGTGCTAGTTGAAGAACTCTCTTTGCCAATGAGGAGAATCCTCTTTGGGATCTGTATTCTAGGCGTGGTCGTTTCTCACTATTCGACCAATTTTGTCGATGTTATTCTCGTCACGTTTGTCTATGTCGGCAATCGTCTCCTCTCCCTGTCTGCTGTCAAACGGGTGCTTGTGCGTCTTGTGAGGAAATCGCGTCTGCCTGTCCAAACGACGTTTGCCAACAAAGCGTTTCTCAATCTGCCCCTGCTCATCTTGCTCGTGGGAGGTACCTATGCTTGGAATAGCCTGTATACTCAGTCATCAGACCACGCGGGTTCCGTCGCGGCAGAAGTGGTGAGCAGTTTGCTGCTCACGTCGAGAAATACCAGGTCAAGCGATCTCTCCTACAGCATATTCTTTGCGACCAAATCTGATCCCAAAGCGCAATTACAGGATTACATCCAGGGCATTGTCCAGTCGGCACGAGCAGGACAGGGCGGCACGACATCTCAATTCTATAGTCCCGCGCTCACCGGCACGTATCCGGTCGTTCCCATGCAGCAGGAGATACTCGCCCCAACCCCGCTCGGAGAACTCCTTGAGTCATTCCACGTGCCAGTCTTTGCGCTTCAGTCATCGTTACGATCACTCTCAGCAACGGGTATGCAACTGTTTGTGGTGCTTGGGCTGTGCGTGATCCTCTTCTCGAAACACAAACGGCTCTTTGATGTGCAGTATATGTTGCTATGTGTAGGAGCCGTTTTTTTGCTCATCCTTGAGATACTGCTGCCTGCACTTTCTGTAGAGTATGGACTCCTACGCATGTTTCTCCAGTTTCTTTTTCTCTTTTCGCTGCCCATTGTGTTGAGTGTGCAAAGCCTGTTTTTTTTCCTCAAGGACCATCAGCGAATCTTGTGTACAGGCATCGTCGCGGTGCTGTTTTTTCTGAATTTGACAGGAGTTGTTTCCCATCTCACGGGCAACTATTATCCTCAGTTGCCTCTGGATAATGCTGGCTTATATTACGACGCCTATTACGTTCATACGTCCGATGTGCTGGCAATCACCTGGCTCGTGCATCACAATCCCAACCATGATCCTGTCGAGGCGGATCTCTCAGGAACCAATAAGTTGCTCACCTATGGAGGGATCGAAGCTTTCAACGAAATTTTTCCCCAGGTGATTCACAAAAATGCCTATGTCTATCAAGAAATTTCCAGCCGTATGGTGGTCTCTATTGATCGCGATGTATTGATTTATAACTCGTCGAAGCCTTTTTTAGATGAGAATAAAAACCTGATCTATAGTAACGGGCGCAATAACATCTACCGCTAGCCGGTGTTCACGCTTCCTTGCGTTTCGTGAACATCTTTCTAAAGAGCTCACTTGCATCTCACTCAGCGTCTCATCTGAAAGGATCACTTTGCGGCATCTCTGTCATAGAATGTCTCTCCTCACTCATGTTTGTCCAGGGTGAGGCCACACATCAACGGGTATTTGCTGTCGCTGCTCGAACCGTCTCTCTGCCTGCTCCGCCCGCAATTGCCATTCTAGCACATGGTCGTTGAGGTTGAGCCAACGCTCGTTCAACTGGGCGTACTGCCGTTCCAGCAAGAGAAGTTGGTCAACCAGTTCTTCTCGGTTCAGTTTCATGTAACGTTGCCAGACATGAGCTTGATCGCGGTCTGTTTTGATTGTTGGCTCTGTGCCAGAGCGCTTCTTTCCTGCGAACCGTTTGGCTAGTTTGACTTGCGTCCAATAGCGTTTGTAGTAGGCAGAGACTTCCGTATGTTCCAGGATGGTCGTGTGGGCCACCTCTGTTCCTGCTGGATCGAGTTGCTTGGAGGTTGCCACACTCATCATGGTGGAGTCGTCACGAGAATGGTGACTGTATAGGCTGGGATTTTCTCGATGAGGCAGGATATGCAATTGTTTGTTGGGAGGATGCGCAGCGTCACCCGCCCCTGATGGGCAGACCAGTAGAGGGCGATGTATGTGTCTGAGGATGGATCATAGTGGAGTGGATCGATGGGCTGCACAATACCAGGTGTACTCTCTGCAAGAGTGTAGTTGGTGCCACTCTCCAATCGAAGTTTCAGGCCGAGCCGACTATATCTCTGAACTTGTTTTGTCTTGCTCTTATCATCGTTCTCCAGGAGTGTGTTTTGAATCATCGAAACCTGTTGAAGTGTGGGTTCCTTTGTTCCTAGAGCGTAGGCTTGCAAAACAGAAGCAGCAGGGAAGCGATAATCGCCACGATTTTTGATGATAGCCCAGGCATCGTGGTACTGTGTACGGCTGAAGAAATCAAAGGCAAGTGCTCCGATGATTTGGGAGTTGTGCATGTCCTGGAGCGCCTGGTACACCCCTTGATAGATGGCAGCCTGAAGTTGAGGACTTCCAATCGTGTTCTGATCACTTACAGCCTCCCCGTTGGCCTCGCCAAATTCTTCCAGCAGGAGCGGTTTTTTCGTCTGTAAGCCATGCTCCACCTGCGAGAAAAACAGTTTTGTTTTGACTGTTGCACCAAGCGTGACTCCAAAGGGACTGCTAGTGAGTCCATATAGGTGAAGAGAGTAAAAATCAACGATAGGGTCAAGTTTACGACCAGCGGCCCCATCTGACCAGTTGAAGGTCGTTGGATCATATGGATCAGTTGTTGGCGTTGGACCCGCCCACCATCCAACCGTTTGTTTCAAGTGAGGATATGCGTTCTGAATGAGGTGATGGGCCTGCTCAAGCAACGCAATATTGGCATCTGTAAGCAGTGGCTCGTTCTTGATATCGACGGCATAGACGTTCGGATGAGCGAAAACACCGCTTTTGATATACGCACGAACGAGCTGTAAGTATACAGGTTGCATTGCAAAGGTGTAATGCTCAGGATTGTGGCTGGCTGTTTCGATGAGAATAATCGCTTTGATGCCTTTGCGCTGCATCTTGCCCAGTACCTGGCCCCATTGTGCTTTGGTATACAACGAGTCCTCGTCATTGTCGATACTGCGTGCCCCGTTGGTGAGGCGCACGAGGGTAATGCCGAGGGTTGCTGCAATATCAATGAGATCTTGACCCTGACTGTTGACAACATAGTGCTGCGAAGTCGGGAGTACCTGACTCATATCGATATTTTCTCCGTAGAAAAACGAGGTGCGAGAGCCTGGAGCCGAGAGGAAGGGAAGCAGAGAAAGCGACAGGAGGTTCTCTCCTTCGGGAAAGAGGAGATGAGCAAGGAGACTGCCTAGAAGACAGATGCTGCTCATCCAGAGGAACGTCCGACAGCCTTTTTTAGGGGAAGATGTCTTTTTTCTCACATGAAGTCTCTTTTCTGGAGTATGTTTGAGAGTGTGTCGGAACTAAGAAGCTACCGATAAAGAAAAAGAAAGGAGGCTGTCAAGCGAACAGAAAGGATCGGCGGAAATGACCAATCAGTTTACCAGACAACGATACCCTTCAGATATCACCGATGCCCAATGGGAACTGCTTGCTCCCTACATCCCAGAACCAGGAAGCTATTCCCCGCGTTTGCCGATCTCGCGACGCGAAATTGTGAACGGCATCTTGTATGTGTTGCGAACTGGATGCTCGTGGAGGCAAATGCCACATGATTTGCCCAACGGAAAAACGGTGTATCATTATTTCCGCCTCTGGAAACTAGACGGCACCTGGGAAAAGGCGATGACCTCTTTACGCAAGCGGCTACGCACCCACCTGGGACGCGAGGAGGAACCAAGTGCGGCCATCATCGATAGTCAATCGATCAAAACCAGTCCCGTGCGAGGCAACGAACGCGGCTTCGACGGCGGGAAAAAAAATCTACGGTCGCAAACGACACCTTTTGGTTGATACGCTTGGGCTGCTCCTAGCTGTCAAAGTGCATTCAGCTGGCTTGGTTGATCGTCGTGGAGCTCCTTTGCTCCTTCAAGATCTCGCTGGTCGTTTCCCACGTCTGCGGCATCTGTTCGCCGACAGTGGGTATACAGGCCCACTCCTCGCCTGGATCAAGACGCATCTGGGCTGGAACACCGAGATTGTCCCCAAACCGGAGCAATGGGTTCTCATCAATGGTGAACTGGCCCGCTTGCCTGGTCCTCAAGGCGGCTTTCAGGTGCAACGCCAACGATGGAAAGTGGAGCGCACCTTTGGCTGGCTGATCCGTTACCGACGATTAGCTCGCGATTATGAGGGATTGCCTTCCAGCAGTGAAGCTTTCATCCAGATCGCTTCTCTCCGACTCTTTCTGACTCGTTTGGCTCCTTTCCGTTCCTTTACACCCTAGTTCCGACACACACTGAGATAGAGCATCGTTTAGGCGCGCCTCCGTCCTCTATGCGTGGATGAGGGACGAAGGACGAAGCCGAGCGCAAAGACTCCTGCAAGAGCCTGACCAATCATCCACCCCCATCCCACCCCGATGAGTTTGCCAGAAATGAAGAGAGAGGCAAGTGCAAGGGTTAACAGTGCCGCAACGGTATTGGTCAACACCAGCAGTTTGATGCGATGGGTAATATTCATCACTGCATTGGCAACGAGCAGAAGTGCGGTGAAGAGAGTAGAGAGGCTATAGAGTTGCAAAAATGGGAGAGCCTCGCTCGCGTAGCTTTTGCCAAAAAACTGCAATAAGAAGTTGCCAAAGAACACGATGACTGCTGTTGCTGGAACCAGGAGAACGAAGATCGTAATCAGGGCTTTTTTCGTATGCTTGGGCAGATCCACCTCATTATAAGCGCCTTCCGTCAATAACGACTGGGCGGTGGCGAGTGGAATGATGAGCAGGATATTTTGCAGCATAGAAGCAATATAGAAGTAGGCGGCATAGCTTGACGATAACCCATTTAAAAGGATGATGGGAAGAACCAATGAAGGCATGTTCAACATAAAGCCATTGATGTAATTGGCAAAAGAATACGCCAGCGTTTCTTTCAGAAAGGCGATATTTATCATAAAAGCTGGTTTGATGCGGAATTTGAGCAATAAAAAGAGAAGCGCGACCAAGACCCCAAGAGAGAGTGCTGAGGCAGTCGAGGCAAAGATGCCATAGCTGCCAAGAGCCAGAAAGGTAAAGGGAAGCACCAGCTTGAGGAGACTGATGAGCGCGTTTTTGAGCAGAATGATCTCCGCCGCTCGAAACGCCATCGCGACACTTTCTACAAGGGTATTCCAGGAACAAAAAATGATAAAGAGGAGGAATGAGAAGATATAGAGAGGGTGAGAGCGTAAGAAGACGAGCTGAGGAGAGAAGATATGTACACCGAGCAAAAAACAGGTGGAAGCGAGGATAGAGGCAGCAGTCACAAGCGCAAAGGAGGAATGAATACGTTCATGTTGATAAGGAGCTTTGGGAAGGTAGCGGTTTAAACTGGAGTTGAGTCCCAGTATCGTTACATTTCCGAGGAGTGTCATGATAGAGATCAAGGTCGTGGCAATCCCAACATATTCCGGTTGATAGAGACGAGCGATAATGATCCAGAAGACGAAGCCAAGTCCACCCAACAGAAAGGTGCTTGCCATGTTAAAGAGCGAGTTTCTGTAAAGCGGATCGGTTCTCATGTGCCACCAGAGCGCGTGGAAGCCTTTGCGGAGTGCCAGTTGTTCTTGAGTGCCTTCCACCACTTCGGGTACAGGTATTGTTTCGGGATCGAGAGGAAGCGCAGAAACGTGGTTGACCACACAGAGCATGGCAGTGGTAATCTCGCTGAGCGGCAAGCGTTCCAGGCGCGTTTTTCGTAAGGGGCGCGGTGGGAGCAGTTCTGTAGGAGGCATCATATCGAGAGAGGAATGAAGCCTCTCTCCTTGTACGTGATTTCTGTCTATGTGCATATGACTATGTTTATTCATAGAGATACTTACTCGCTGTCAATGAGTTGCATTTCTTTTTTTGACGGATCATATCTAGATATGTACGGAGGCATATCATCTCTTTGAGATCACTCGATTCCTCCCTGGAGTGGAACGGAAGATGGCTCTCAGAAGAAGGACTCTGCCCCGTCATAATAGGAGTGAATGGAACGCCAGGCGGCGGAGCGCTTCTCTACATTCATTGTATTTATTGATCCAAATGCAACAACAGAATTTATTTTGCTTCGCTGTATCAGAGAACCGTTCAAAATTGGTGTGTGGAGCAGATTTATGTGGAATCCTTCGTGGGTTTTTGTATGTCACACATGCAATACGTGGCAATGAGGGGGAAGCAATAACGAAAGGATGGACCACAGTGGAGTTCTTGTTGGCCTGAAAGTAGTGGTGCATCTCTCCTCCTCAGTATAATGATGTATCCAAACAAATACATGTTGGGGACGACAGGGCTCAATGTGTTTTTTCTCAGGATCTCTTGGGTCAAGGTCTTGTAAACTGAAACGAGATGGTGCATCTTGCTAAAACGCACGACAGTTCGCTATACTCATGAGAAATGTGAATGTTTTCATGGTGAGTCTAGCATGCGAGGAGGTTGGAACGCGATGTCTCTTCACCCTGTCGATGGCTCTACATCTGGCAATGGACTTCAACTGCACTATCGTCGTTGGTCTGCCCCTTCTCCCGATCCACATCTCCCTCCGATTCTCTTGTTGCACGGCTTGGCTTCGGCGGCCTCGATCTGGAATCTTGTCGCCCCGTTGTTAGCAGAGCAGGGGTATCATGTGATTGCTCTTGATCAGCGAGGGCATGGCGAAAGTGACAAACCGGAAACGGGCTATGACTTTGCCAGCATCATCTTCGATGATCACATTGCCATGAAAACGCTTGACCTTGAGCGACCCATTCTGGTTGGACATTCCTGGGGAGCGGCAGTCGCCTTGCACTATGCCGCCGTCCATACTGAGAACGTGACGGCTCTGGTGCTAGTGGATGGAGCCACCAATCAACTCTCTCTCCGTCCCAACTGGTCACGGGATCAAGCGATCCAAGCGCTGGCCCCACCACGTTTTGCTGGGATGCCACGAGAGACCTTCCTCTCTTTTTATCGTCGTGGTCCTCTGGCAGAGCAATGGACGGCTGAACTTGAGGAGAGTATCTTGCAGATCGTCCACCTGCGTGAAGACGATACCGTCGCACCACGTCTGGACTTTGAGCATCATCTGCAAATTATTGGAGCCATGTGGGATCAACCCCTTTTCGATCTCTACCGCCAGGTGCGTTGTCCCCTGAAGCTGATTGTCGCAGAGCAGCAGCCTACCAACGACACACAGGCCACATTGGTGCAGATACGTCGTCAGGGGATCGAGCAGATTCACGCGCTTCGGCCAGATATCCATATCGTGTGGATGCCTGATACCATCCACGATATTCCTTTCCATCGTCCTGCTCACCTTGCCCAGGAGATCCTCTCGCCATAAGCTCTTTCGCTCTACCTGCTGGGGATTTGCCTGCTGGCTCAAGGAAATCCAGAACGGAGGTGAGCTTGCACGATTGTCGTGGAGTCGAGCAGTCTCAGACGCCGTGCCGAGTTCTGTGTAATGGAAAACCTTCCCAAATCGCATAATTGAAGACAATAATACAGGCATAGATATCCCTTTAAAACAAATCCTTCATTTCTTGAAAAGGAGAAAGCTATGCCTGTTGACAAGAACAAGCGTACCACATCGGACGCAGACCTCTCAAGATCGAAATCAGAGACGCCATCACTGCCAGATCAACACACCTTCCATGAGCATTTACGTGCTCTCATACGCAATGCCGTGCGTGTGGTCATCGAAGAGGTGATGCGCGAGGAGCTGGAGCAATTCCTGGGGGCCGCCTGGGGAGAGAGTACATCTGAGCGGAAAGGGTATCGCAATGGCACCTACACGCGAGATCTGGCGACTTCCTCGGGTCCGATTGAAGACCTTCAGGTCCCCAGAGACCGTGACGGAGACTTTCACACGCAGGTCTTTGATCGCTACAGTCGCTATGAACCTCATATCGCAGAGGGTTTGACCCAGATGTTTGTGGCTGGAGTGAGCACGCAAAAGGTGGGCGAGGTTGCAGAAACGCTCACAGGAGTGACACCCAGCGCCAGCGCCGTGAGCCGCCTCAATCACACGTTGACGCAACAATTTGAAGCCTGGCGTGAGCGACCACTTCAAGCACACTGGCGCATCTTGTATCTCGATGGAGTCTACTTCACAGCACGTCACGGAGATCAAACCGATTCAACCGTTCTGTTGACTGCCCTTGGCGTGGATCTGGATGGAAACAAAGAAGTGCTGGCTCTGCGTGCCTGTGCCAAGGAAAGTAAGGATGGTTGGAGTTGCCTGCTCCAAGATGTACGCCAGCGGGGAGCCACGCAGATCGATCTGATAGTCACCGATGGACACGAAGGCATCCTTTCTGCCGTCACAGCACTCTTTGCGGCAACGCCTCGACAACGCTGCGTCGTGCATAAACAGAGGAATGTCATGAATGCGATCCCTCATCGTGAGCGCAAAGAGGTGAGTACAGAACTCTCAGGCATTTTCAAACAAGAAAAGAAAGAAGACGCCGTGCTCAATTTGGCCGCGTTCAAAGCGAAATATCAGAAACGGTATCCTGAAGCCATACGCAGCCTCTGTGAAGACGAAGCGCATCTTCTGACATATTACGACTTTCCGCTGGTAATGCACCGTTATATCCGCACAACGAACGCCATTGAAAGCTTTTTCAGCAATGTACGGCAGCGAACAGATCAGATTGACACATTTACGACAGAAACATCCTGTCTCACGATTGTGTGGGCGACGATGCAAGATATTCATTTGCCACGGATTCCCGTCAGCTAAACGCTGATGAGGGCTTGAATGATTGAAGGAACCAACCAGTCTTTCAGAGTTGGTGAACACGAATATCTTTCTTTTTTGTGATCTTGTGTACAATCCCTTCGTTTCTGCACTCGATCTCAGCTTTTTCTCTCTCTTTACTTTCTTGCTTCACCATTTCAAGATACTTCTACAATGACATTTTCCCATTCCACATAATACGGCATGGTGTCATCAACGAAGTACAACTAACTCGTCCTCAAATCGCTCATGACGTGGTTGAGACGATGAAGGAGCAGGGGGAGCCCCTAGCGGGAGCAAGGGGGGCGTGGGTCTAGCGCTCCCTCGCTACGTCTTCCTTGATTTCTTCGTGACAGACGAAGGTGCCGCTATCTCTCACATATTCTCACTGACATGGGGACAAGAGGAGAAAGTGAGATGAGAGTGTTTCCTCGCACGGTTCGTGGCCCTCCTCTCCCGCTCTTGCCACGCCTCTTCCTTCTTGCCTCCGATTTCAAGACATTTACAACACAATACACCCTACTATTTTCTCGTTCGCAGTGGCAACGGCTGGAGGATCAACCGCGTGATCTGATGGTGGGCCAGTAGACCTGCATTGAGGAGAGCTAAGAGCAGGAGGCCATACTGGAAGTTCACCATCATCCTTCTCATCTCATATGACCTATCAACGTGATTGCGAAAAGTGGATAACTCTGCCTATACCCTTGTTGTGACGCGAGGTGGGAGAAAAGCTTGCCGGTGAGACAAGCGATCTCATTGAGAGTGGGTACATCAACTCGCCGTGACCCAGATAGGATGCCTCCGGTCTTTATTTCCTCCTGGTGCATGATCCTTCGATCCCTGTACACCCGTGCAATTTACGTTTTCTTGGGCAAGGCCAGAAGGGAAGTCAGAGGATCAAACCGCGATTCTTGCACGCTCGTTTTCCCTCTTCTAACGGAGAGTTAATACTTGACATACTGTCATTTATAGGGATTATATTGAACCCTGGCTTCAGAATGTTTTCTTTCAGTTTTCTCCCACGACCAGAATTCCTTCGCATGGCTTCAAAAGATGTTGAACTCTTCCTTCTATTAACGCAAAAGCTATATAGATGTCGAGATAACTATCGATTGCTCGTTGAACTTCCTCACTGTCTCTCCACTCACTTTTAAAAAGGGAGTTCTTCAAGAAATTGGACCCAATGCTTCGTTCTGTGGATGAGAGGTTGGTTGGCACATTTTGGCTCCATCCACTCTCATGTAGAAGCGGGGAAAATTCCGTTAAAGCAGGCGTTAAGGGCGCACTTGGCTTGCCAATCCACTTCATCAAGGATATAAAATATTGCTTTGAACTCTTCTTTCTTTCTGACCAATAAAGGAGATATGTAGCTAACATCTGAGCAAGGAGTCGAACGTACCAGCGGAGAAATGCTAACTCTTCGTTCTCTGGGGAGTATTTCTTTGATGAGAAACGCTTTGCATCAAAAGCATAATTGCGAATACTCTCAAGGGTTAGGAAAAGTTCCTGATCAAAGATATCTAATGATGTATGATGAAATGTACGAATAAAATTGTGATCAAGGTTAAAGAGACCATCCCAATTGATGTAAAGAACATCTTTCCACTTACGACCAAGTGTACGATCAATCGCACGTGCCAAAGTACTGTTTATAACTTCAAGGCGATGACGCGCCTGAGAGCGCTCACGAGCCTGCTTAAGTCCTATATCGCGATCTAAACCTAAAGTACTCGCAAGGTCTGCGTCAGAGATAGTAGCAAGAATTTGATCATTTTTCATCACGTGAGCAAGGCTGCTTGCAAAATCGAAGGTGCGGTCGAAATTAAAAGTCTGCTTGAGACGGGAAGGAGGAGTATGATAGGAGGCATACTTAAGAGCAGAGATAAAGTTGGCGGTTAGGTTCCCTGTAAAAGTAATCCCATAATTACTCTCCTGCATTCTGCGTTCAATAATAGTAATATGCACCTTATTTTGTAAATATTTATCGTCTTTTTTGTTAATATTGCTTTCATCATTTAGCACCGTTTCCAGAGCATCCTTAACATAAACATAAATATCATTTTTTCTAATGGTTTCCAACATATGATAACTATTTTCCGACAAAAGAAATGAATCGTTTCCTTTTATCCAATATCCATTATTTATATTAATTTTATCATTTTCTTTAATTGTTGGTAATCGATAAGTTCGACCATCTAAAGTTCGTTTAGTTAACCATTCACAAAATGCTAGGGCATCAGTTGGTCGTACACCTAAAATAGGTTTTTTCCCATCGCCTTGAAGAAAATGATCAATAGTCCAGTGATCAGGTTGGAAGGAAGTCCCTTGTATTTTTTGCGCATCGATAAATAGCTGATATTCAGCACAACTTATTAAAGAATTATCCATAAAAAGCGCATCATCAATTTTAATCATTTTTTGCAAACGCTGACTTAACATCGCTTCTGTCACTATTTTACGGCGCTCTGGATCTATATCATCAAATCCTTGCTTCAAGAGATTTTCAAATTGTAATCTGATATCAGGATCTACTTTAAGTGCTTCTTCATGACATCCAATAGCGAGGATAAGAGAAGCTAAAGAAGTCTGACTTTTCGCCAAGCATGTTACAAGCACTGTTGAAGCATCAGCCAGAGCACAATACAATCGAATCGTTTCATGCCACCAACCGCTTTCAATCTCGTCTAGAAGTGTTTTCTCTAATTGGTGTTCTTTGATATGCACTGCAGCGAGGTATTCTTGAAATGTTTTATGTGCAAAACTATAGAGATCGGGATCACGCTCTATAAATATGCCACTCGTCTCCTGGACCATTTGCAAGAACACTTTTGGTTCCCATCTCGTCGTGCTTACTTGTTGAAGAGGGGAAGCAATAATGTTACATGCTTCGGAAACAGGGATGGCTTGTTTTCCCTGTCTCATCATATAATAGGCAAGTGGCTGAAGGACTTGCTGTTTTTGAGCAGGACTCAGTTCCTGAGCGACACCAATAGCTTCTCTACGTTTTCCTAAAAAGACTTCGCAGATTTCACCATAAAGTGCTACACGCTTGCCTGGTAGGGAGCCTCGGTAACGATGTACAGTGGTAATCATAGTAAGAAGTAGTGGATTGATAGCAAGAGCAAGGAGGGGAGGCGTTTGACGAAGCCGCTGCAGAAGATCTTCCGCTCCGCTGCGCGCTCTCATATGCACTCCAGGATCTTCTTTTCCCCAGCTCTTAAGTTCGTTAGCTAAATACCACCTTTGGATAAATCGCTCAATTTGCTTAAGAGTGAAGGGACGAGTTTCTAAAATAGTAACACCATCAATAGGGTTACCGCGATAGCCGTAAGGGCGCGAAGTAAGAATAAACCGATTGTTGCCATAAGCAAGTATTTGCTGCTGGACCCACTCTACCACTTGCTTCCGTACCTTTGTATCTGCAACTTCATCTAATCCATCAAGTAGAATCAAGCATTTCCCTCTTTTGAGATGAGAAAGAATCCATTGCTCAGGTATTACTTGTTGCCATTTCCTACGAATATGATTTTGCATTGCTTCGACTAATGAATAATCAGGCTTGTCTTTAATCATTTCGGCATGTTCACGTAAATAAAGAAAAATCGGAAGTTTGTGTATTCGTTGGTTCTGCTTTCCTTTCTCTTGGGCTAGTTGTAACGCTATATGTTTGAGCAAAGTTGTTTTTCCACTACCTGGTGGCCCAACAATCACAAAGTGTTGTTTCATAAGTGAGGAAGATGTAAGGTAATGCCAAATATCTTGATCGTGCTTAGAATGGAGTTGTCCGGCGACCTTAAGCAAATCCTCTGAAGCTTGATGCGCTGGTGTTGGTTCAATAACTAACTCAACGAACACATGCTCAAGTTCAAGATCATGTGCGGCTCGTGTACTTAGCCCTTTGACATCAAAGACTTGATGCTCATAAATGATGTACTGGCGATAGTGCCTTTTATAATGAGAGAAGATTACTTGTGCTTGCCATTGAATATTTTTAACCACCCAATCCACTAATGGATTTTTGAGTTTCTGCCATACTTCACCGAAAAAGCCAGATAATAGTAGACTGAACTCATACACAAGCGTTATAATTATAGCTAACCAAATATGACTCGTCACAGTTTGTGCAAAGGTCCAGCCTGCTCCTAGAGGAACACCCACAGCAATAAGGAAACGAAATAAGGTTAAAATCATACGATTAAAGAAAGACGAATTATTTGGTGAGCCTCTACTCATAGCTACTCCTCAACTTCTTTCTTAAATCTTCGCAAGCGCTGTAGGATTTCAAAACGCACGATAATAGCTTCTATATGATAGGACGATGGTGAAGTGAATTTTTATAATACGGCCAACTTGCCGAGGTGGGCCTATCAGTGTTTTTCGTCAAAAGACATTGACAGACCAGTTGGAGAACGTTTTCCGTCTTTCCCTCTTATTCATCAACCAATATTAGAACAACCATAACTGACATCACCACTCAGAGGCGCTCTGACGTATTGTTTTGACAGCATGGTGAATGTGTTCGGCAATATCATGCATTGCTTTCTCTCGATCGGCTCGGTCACTGATGGGTTCTCGATCAGAGGGCAGTGGCTCAAGCTTACCAATGGGAGTGTCTTGCCAGCCAGCAGAATACCGCATGAGAATAGGAATAACACGAGCTTTTCCTATGTCGCTTCTCTTGATTGCTAGTTCCATTTCTTTGTAGCATTCGTTAGACGCAAAAAAGTCTGGGCTTAATAATAGTAATATGAGATGCGCTTGATTTATATAAGTGGAGGCCCCTTGCTCCCGCTCCGTACCTGGTACAATGTGGTGTCTATCCCAGAGATAAACATCTGTTTGTCGCTTCAGCATACTGAGTTGTTTCTCTAGATCATTGAGAAGTGCCTCATCTTCTGGTGTGAAAGCAGAAGAGAGATATATATAAACAAAATGTTTTGTCTTTCCAGATACATTGATCAGATGCTGTTCAGATTCGTGTTTGGTAACCATTTCTTGTTGATATGAGGCGGCATCTTTTTGATCTTGGCGAATATTAGTTGCCTGTTCGCTTAAAAGACTCATTTGCGCTGGCAATTCATCCTTATCTGAAAACGTATCCTCCAGGTTAACCGTTAAGCCTTCGCCTAATGCAAATAGCTTCTGCTTGATTTCTTCTCCTACTTCATTTTGTAGTCCCCAGAGATGACTTTTCTGCTTGTGTACACTAAGACTTTCCTCGTTCTCCACAGAGTAACCTGAAAGCTCCTTTTCTAAAAGCTCCTTTCTCAAAGCAGTTCTTTCGATCATATTCTTTGTAAATACAAGCTCCCGCATTTTTTCATCCAGTTCCAAAAGATTTTGGAACAGTTTCACAAATTGTTCTTCAGTTAATTGGGTTGTCTCAATTTCAAAACCATGGAATTTAACTTTGATCCGGCGTCCATTCACCTTCTTGGTCCATGAGCTAAGAACCTTATAAAGTGCGACAGCTGCACCAGACAATAAACCGGAGCTACCTATCCAGATAAGGATTTCCGCAATAGTCGGCGGAGAATCCCCATCGGAATCTTCCTCTCTATTCCATCCATTAAAAACTGTTGTACGATAGAGATCCATCTCTAGTTCATCAAGCGAGCGATAGTATACCGTCAACCCACCGAGGTAGGCATTATCATTTTCGTCTCTGGTATCTATTTCCCCAGGGGAGGGCCAAAGCGCAATTATAGTCTCTATATCCTTATTAAATGAAAGCACTATCTTGTTCTCCCGCGATCTGAAAGCCGGAAAAAACTGGCTCAGATTATAAAAATCATTTTTATCTTGAAAAACGAACGGTTTCGAGACGCCTCAAGAAGAAGTCTCGCTGACCCCAGCCCGATATTGAGCTTCTCACGTACCGTTCCTTCCACCTCTTTTGTACCTATTCGGAACTATTTCTCAACTATAATACGATCTACCTGCATCATAATCTGTTTCACCAAGTAAATATCCTCTGGATAATACACAGTTATAGCAACATCCTCTTTCTCTATGAAATCATCGAAATAGATAAACACATAAGGATTCTGGCAAGAAGGGTTTGAACAGGTTCCGTTAGGCGTATTGTTTCGCTGGCTCAGTTTTCCCCATGCCAGGGAGATCATAGTTCACCCCACTACACAGATGCCGACAGGCATTGCACATCTTTATCGCAGCGAACCCGCTCAAACTTGAAATCCTGACTGCCCAGGGGATGTCCACTACTATAGAAGAACGCCATATCTTGCCCACTAAGTCTACAATTAAATCCAAGATTGTATCTTTGTGATCGCAATAGCAGTGGCCTGCCCTCCAAACAGTGAGTGGCAAATCATTCAAGGCCACATACTTCCCTTTGCAAGCCCTGAGCCATCACTTTTGCATCCTCCACTGCATAGTGCAAAGGTACTCGACCAGAAGCAGGCTGCCCATTGACATCAACAACTACAGCGAGCCGTTTCCCTCCTTGCTCCCCTTGTGACAATCCTGTCGCCTCATCTGTCATTGCTCAGGCATTCTCCTTCATTCCAGCACAGAATATTCCATCCCTCTTCTAAAGCTGCTTCCCTAAAGCACTCGGTTTCCAGCGAAACGCCCTTCCTCTCGATACTGTCTAGTATACTACATTTAGAAAGGATTCGCATATACTGCATACTATAGTCATAGACGAAGAGAGGTCGTATTTCCCAAATGGGAACGAGCAACTGTGGAGCATAGGGACGCAACGAGAGCATAGAGTTTCCTTCGCGGCAGTGGCTCTTCTCTTCCCGCACTTACTTACGTCTCTTCCTTCTTGCCCCCGATTTCAAGACATTTGCAACACAATACTCCGTTTTATTTTCTCGCTCGTAGTGGGAAAGGCTGGAGGCTCAACCTTGACGTGATGAGGCTGGGCTAGCAGATCCCCATCGATGGGAACGAAGGACAGGAGCCACATGAGGAGTCAAAGGTCGATCTGATCCCACTCTGATGCTCCATGTGGCTCCTGCCCTACAGCAGAGCAAGCGACATCGTAGCCCATGCAGGAGATCCACGAGATCTTGCCTTCCCTCAAGGAACTGCTCCCTCTGTAGCGGATCGAGGCATTGAAGGCGATCCTTTGGGTGAAGCACATTGTCTGTCTATGGTCACGCTTTCTACTGAGAAGTTCTTGCCAGCGCAAAACCCGTTTCCTCAAATAACGCCTGCATCTGCTCGATCTTTCTCCCTCTGGCGATGGCATCAGAGGGTGGCGTGCTTGCAGCAGCAGATACCACGCCCAATGCTGAGTGTCTATTTCCTCGTCCAAAGCGTTATGACGAAGGTTCTTCCTCCAGGGCGCCGTCCGGCTTCGTTTGAGCAAGCAGGCGGATGAGCGCTTCGGCATCTCCATTGGTATACAGATCAGCCAAGAGCGTCAAGTAATTCTGGAGAACCTGCTGGGCGTGAGGATGATCTCTGCCTAAAGACACATGGGAAATGATGACAGCCTGCCGCAAGAGCGGTTCTGCCTCGGTGTAGCGACCTTGACTCGCATAGAGGAGGGCCAAATTATTGAGGCTACGTGCTGTGTCAGGATGGGTGGCTCCCACCTGCTCTTCCCGAATAGCAAGTGCTCGCTGGTAGAGAGGTTCCGCCTCCTGATAACGGCCCTGATTCTTGTAGAGTGCTGCCAGATTGTTCAGGCTGCTCGCCGTATTGGGATGAGTAGCTCCCACCTGTTTCTCATAAATGGCAAGCGCTCGTAGCATGAGTGGTTCCGCCTCTGCGTAGCGGCCCTGGCTCACATAGAGTTCTGCCAAGTTGTTTAGGCCACGTGCTGCGTCAGGATGGGTGGCTCCCAACTGCTCTTCGCTAATAGCAAGCGCTCGTAGCATGAGTGGTTCTGACTCGGTGTAGCGGCCCTGGTGTACATAGAGTCCTGCTAGATTGTTCAGGCTACGTGCTGTGTCAGGGTGGGTGGCTCCCACCTGTTTCTCATAAATGGCAAGCGCTCGTAGCATGAGTGGTTCCGCCTCTGCGTAGCGGCCTTGGTGTACATAGAGTCCTGCTAGATTGTGCAAGCTGGTCGCTGTGTCGGGATGAGTGGCTCCCAATTGTTCCTCTCGGAGAGCGAGTGCTCTGCGATAGAGCGGTTCTGCCTCAGTGGAGCGACCTTGACTCTGATAGAGGAGCGCCAGATTGTTCAGGCTCATAGCTGTGTCGGGATGGGTAGCTCCCAACTGTTCCTCTCGGAGAGCGAGTACCCGTTGTAAGAGAGGCTCCGCCTCTGTATCACGTCCCTGGTCTCGATAGAGTTCTGCCAGATTGTTCAAACTTGTGGCTGTGAGAGGATGAGAGATGCCCAACTGCTCTTCATAGATAGCAAGCGCCCGTTGTAAGAGAGGTTCCGCCTCCTGGTAGCGCCCCTGACTCTGATAAAGAGCTGCTAGGTTGTTTAGGCTGATTGCTATCTTAGGGTGCATCACATCCAACAACTCTTCATAGATAGCGAGTACCCGTTGTAAGAGAGGTTCTGCCTCCCGATAGCGCCCCTGACTCTGATAGAGGAGCGCCAGATTGTTCAGGTTGTTTGCCGTGTCAGGATGGGTGACTCCTAACTGTTTCTCGGTGATAGCAAGCGCCCGTTGTAAGAGAGGTTCTGCCTCCTGGTAGCGCCCCTGGTCTCGATAGAGGATTGCCAGATTGTTCAGGCTGGCCGCTGTGAGAGGATGAGAGACGCCAAAGTGCTCCTCATAGATGGCAAATGTTCTGCGATAGAGCGGTTCCGCCTCCTGGTAGCGCCCCTGGTCTCGATAGAGGACTGCCAGATTGTTCAGGCTGGCCGCTGTGAGAGGATGAGAGACGCCAAAGTGCTCCTCTCGAATAGTGAGTACCCGCTGATAGAGCGGTTCGGTTTCCTGATACTGCCCGCGTTCGTATAAATAGCTACCTGTCTTATTGAGCAATCGCGTCCCCTCAAGTGGTAACTGTGTCAGAACATGCATCCATCTGACACAGATGAGAGCATGGGGAAGTAAAAGCTCACAGCGTGTCCAGGTGTCATGCTCTCCGCTGGGGAAGACGGCATCGACCACTAGCACCGCCCGCTGCATCCACTGCCCTCGCTCTTCTTCGGAAAGCACCTCTTGCATCACCGCTTGAACAAGTCGATGCAGCGACACCATCTGGTCTCTGCGTTCGATCAACGAGTAGCGATGAAGCAGACCGAGGGCTTCATCCATCTTCAGATCGTTTTCGGCTCCTTTCTGCTTAGAAAGAAGAACGCCGTCCTGCACCAGCGAGTCTGGGATCGTCTCTGGAGCGAGAAATGCGCAGAACTCAAGCGCTTTCCCAGCAAGCTGATTGCGGAGCTGAAGCTGCTCCCAGGCAATCCAGAAGGTCACGAGCACCGACTCAGGGTGATCGCTCTCACGGCGATGATTGGATTGTCTCTCTGCGTTGCGTCGATCCAGCAGGAGCGGTCGAAAGTGTTCATAGAGATCGAGGTAGTGCTGTAGGCTGCATCCCGTCTCCGCGATGTAGGCTCCAGCTTGATCGAGCGCGAGGGGAAGTCGATCCAGGAGGTGAGAGAGGTCTCTCGCAAGGAAAAAGTCGCCAGGGATGGCATCTATTACAGGCGCGTCACTTGCGATCCGTCCAGCCCGTCGCAAGAGGAAGAGGATAGCATCCTCCTCAGCAAATAAAGGCAGCGCTTCGCTCTGGGCCAGTGGTCCCACCTCGCGCCTTCGGGTGGTGAGAAGAACACTGCCAGCATGTTTGCTTGGCACAAAGGTGGAAAGGATCTCGTGTGGGTTCTCGACATTATCGAAAATGAGTAGCCATTTAGAATGCTGGTCCAACCAGTCTTTGATGGCACGAATCTGCTTGTCGGCTTCTTGCTGTTGTGGTAGCCCTAATGCCTGCGTTGCTACCTGGAGCCAGGCGGTGGTTGCTGTTTCCAGTGAGTCAGCGGTGATCCAGAGGACATTATAGTCCTGGGCATAGCGATGGGCGTATTCGATGGCAACCTGGGTCTTGCCGATGCCTCCTTCCACTGATGGATTGGGTTAAGGCGGTGGTCTTTGCTCCTGACACCAGCCTCTTGCGCAGTGTTTGAAGAATTTCCTCACGACCGAGGAAATAAGGATTGCGGGAAAAGGGAACATGCCAATAGTTAGTAGGGATCTGCTCAATGCCCGCCACTTGCAAAAACGCTTTGCGCTGCTCGGCAGAAAGCTCAAAGACATCAGCCAATTGGAGGACAACATCTCTTGGTGGAATAGTTCCTTGTTCCCACGAGTAAATCGTGTTGCGGTGAACGCCGCCTATCTTTTCCCCAAGTTCCTTCTGATTCCATCCACATTGCTTGCGATACGTCTTGACGAGTGCTCCGAAGTCTATTTTATCTACCAATTTTCGCCTCCTTGTTCCTTTGCACAGCACATGCACAGTGATTGCACACCCATCCACCTGTATTTAGCTGCATACTTCTCATGATGCTTATCGATCAGATCGTGGTGCGCACCACGATGGCCCTGCGGGTGAGAACAGTGAAGAACAACACTGCCAATGGAAAAGGGAACATGACTTCCCTTTTCTAAAACGCACGAAGAAGCGGAATTTGCACCAGAGCATACTGAGCGCACAATGCTCGGTTGCTGCATCGATATAAGCGTGTTCTGTGTGGAGCAAGTTCTCCGTTGGTTTTCCGATGCTTCTCCGGTTCTTCTCCTGGGGTTCCCACCGCGTCGGGAGCATACTAGTACCGTGTCCCGTTGATGGGACGAGACCCCACGCACGCAGGCGTGGAAGCACACCAGCGGCCAAGCTGGGCGAGAGCGTACGTATCGCCGTGCTTGTCCTCATCAAGAAAGCAGAGGATATTACCAGATGTACAATCAGACGGAACGACCCTGGTACGTGCGCATAAAACGAGAGCGGCTCTCGCTCGGTTGGTCGATAGAGGAGGCTGCTGAGCAGCTAGGTGTAGACGAGCGAACCTTACGTGATTGGGAAGCGGGACGGCATTTCCCCAGCTATGCAGGACGACGAGCGTTGCGTGACCTGTACGGAAAGACCCTAAAGGAGCTTGGGTTGGTTCCTTCAGGGTAGCTATAGACTTACTAACAACATGACTGCCTTACGTCCTGCTCTATAACGAAAAGGAGAGATGATGAGTCTGTATGAGTGGTTCTCTGTTGTGCTGGGGATTGCGTCCCTGGGACTAGCGATCCTCACGTTCCTTCAAGAGCGTCGGTCGTCCAAGTAGGGTCGTCTGGGCTATGCTTCTGCGCTGAGATGCGTGGCCCCATTTCTTCGACACCACTTTCCTAGCATTCGGGAGGGAAGAGACCTTCTTCCCTCCTGCTGCCTGTATGCTCTCACTCGTTTGCAGAAGGGCAGTAAGCTTGCTCAGTCATGGCATAATGGGATTCGCGATCCGGGAGTTGAGCCTGCTTCTGATCTTTTCTGCTGGCTGATGGCACACCTTCTGTTTCCGAAATGATGGCTCGCAACGCTTCAATGCGCTCCCTCACACTCTGCTCCTTTGCCAATACAGCTCCTCTGTTCTAATGGTTGAGCTATGACTTCCCTTCCTTTTCTGGTAGTGATTTTTTCTCAAGATCCGTTTCAACTGAACCTGCATACATTGCCTGCACTAACTTTGCACGAGTGGTCTGCTTGATCTCCCCTTCTAGGTTTTCGCAAACACTATTGGCAATCACAAACCTTTGAATACCATCCAACCGAATGTGGAAAGTCTCTAATTGCTTCGTTGCGCTTCCATAGAGATAAAAGTTAATGCCTGAAAGAAGTTCTGTTAATGCACCAGCAATAAGACTCGGATTGGCAAATGCTCCTGGATCTCTATAAACAATAAAACTAACGCCTCCTATGAAGAAGCAAAGCCCTATGCCTGCGAAGATGATGGCAGTTGTAAAGCTGCGTTTGGATTGTTGAAGGACTGTTTCATAGTAGCTAGAACTGATCGCTAGTTGAGTTGCAACCACTTGCTGAATATCGGCAGGATTGACCTGGGCAATTTTTTCTATTTCGCTGGGAAGCTCATCCGAGAATGCTGGGATATAAAATTTTTGATAATATTTCCGTAGAAAAAGGACACTAGGGCCAGCAAGCAAGAACAGAAGAAGAAAGAAAACGATCACACCAGCAGTCCAAGATAGAATGACCCACCAAGGGGGGAACTGTATGACTATGGGTGGCGGTGGCGATGGTTTCACATTTTTTGTAGCAGCCGGGTCAAAGATTTGCTGTGCAACAAACCATACTAGAAGCATTGCAAGCATGCCTGTTCCCAAGGCGAGAAGGCTAGGCCCTAAGGAGTTAATACGTTTCATTTCTGGTCTTCCTTCCCTGTTGAAGGTTGATTTCCACTAATGGCAGGAAGTAGTTCTAATCCTGGAATCTCGCTCAGTTGTAGAATAGGCGTTAGCAATGTACGAACCAGGAGTGGTTTCATCTCCTCCTGGGTTTGCGGATATAAAAGAACGACCA
Organism: Reticulibacter mediterranei; assembly: GCF_016587455.1. Taxonomy (NCBI): domain Bacteria; kingdom Bacillati; phylum Chloroflexota; class Ktedonobacteria; order Ktedonobacterales; family Reticulibacteraceae; genus Reticulibacter; species Reticulibacter mediterranei. Next base: position 1,010,429 of record NZ_BNJK01000002.1, read on the forward strand.
TCTTTTCGGCAATGGCTAGCGCATCCTCGATTCCTCGTTTTTGAATGTCGAGACGCTGTTCGAGGACGGCTAGGCGTTGCTTTTCTAGTTCCAAGCGACGCTGTTCTTCTTCAAGCGCGTTCATTGCCTCCTCATGAGCAACTTGCTGCTCGACGTGCTTGACTTGTTGTGCTTTCTCCCGAGTCTCTAATTCCATTTGTTTGAGGCGTTGCTTTGCTTGTGTGACCCCATCGATGGCTGTGCGAAGTGCTTCGGCAACGCTGGGGGCGCTCAAATCCACCTTCCAATCCATATTCATGGGAGAGTTTTTCGAGATGCGGAGAATCTCAACCTGTGCCTCTTCAGCGAAGCGTATCTCATGCGTCTGTATGTAAGTGAAGAGATCAGCAAAGCGACGATGAGCAATCAGCCAGCACATGGTAGATAGCTCTGTGAGGACGGTGATCGTTCTTGCAACTTTCCAGGCGAAGAGAGGCTCCCCGTTAAGACGGATAGGCAGAATTTCAAAGATGCTGCTATTTTTCATCAAGGATTTCTGTACATCAGTTGCCTGAAACTTACCTATTTGTGCTTTTCTCAAGGTAACAATCTGCTCAGCACTATCTACTTGCAAAAAACCATAAAATTTGAAGATTTGATCTTTGATCAACATAAGATCGGAGATTAATAATTCGACGCTATCCAAGTTACTATTCTGTACTTTAGTATTTTGCAAATTGGCATGACGTAAGTTAGCATCTTGCAAATCAGCATACCGCAAGTCTGCATCCTGTAAATTAGCACCTTGCAAATTTGCGCCTCGTAAATTTGCACCTTGCAAATTGGCATCCTGTAAGTTAGTACCTTGTAAGTTGGCATCCTGTAAGTTAGCACTTTGTAAACTGACAAGTGGTAAATGTGCCTCCATTAAATAGGCTTGATGTAAGTTGGCTCCTAGCAGATTAGCACCTAATAAGTTAGCTCCCTGTAAATTAGCTCCCTGTAAATTAGCTCCCTGTAAATCGGCAATCCGCAAATCAGCCTGTTGCAATTTAACTCTACTGAGATCAGCGTATTCTAAGTGCATCCCAGCTAGGTCAATCTCTTGCAAATCCCTTCCCGCAAGATATAAATTCTGAGATCCTCCAACTTCTACGAGCAACCGCTCAACATCAGAGCGCGTCAGCGGAGAACTTGCATTAACATCCACATATATATTCTGGCTCATTCTGGCTCCTCTGTCTCGGGTGCAAATACATATAGCAACTTCGTATGCACAGATGCTTCCCGATCCTCCTTCTTTAAAATGCCTTCCAGTGTCAAAAGAAACGCAATGCTTTAGCCTTTATCGTTCATCGATTGCAAGATGCGTAGCGCGAACTGGATCTGGTCTAGCACTGGTTTCGTTGGCTGCCCAAACAACATTCGGTCGAGGTCGTTCTCTAGCATTATGTTCTCCCCCACTTTCTACTGAGCACGGATTGCTTTGAATATCTTGAAACCACACGCCCGGATCATCACTCAGGCAAGCGTCTGCAAGTTTTTTTGCCACATCTGTTCGTAGCCCCTCGCGACAGATGTTTGCCCATCCCCCTTTGATGTAACCTTGCATCTTATACTCTCGTGTCTGGAGAAGATATTCAAGCAGATCGCCCCTGATGGATCAAGGCCTGCTGCTGTGAACAGTATCGTAGTTTCTTCTGCATTAAGATGGAGGGTGCGAACCAACTCCAACAGATTCCCTTTGATCTTGGGAAGATACTCTCCCGCTTCCCAGGCTGCTAACCGCTTGTCGGGTTTTGCTCAGGTGTTCCGCCAACTTGTCTTGGCTCCATCCGGCTTGTGTTCGCCACCGGGCAACCAGTTCCCCAAAGATGAGAGTTTCCGCTTCTTCCCTCATGACCTTTCCCTCTTCAAAAGATGTGCAGTGAGTGTGCAGCGGCACTGCACACGGCCCCGCGTATCATTGACTCATCGCGATAGACAAAAAACCAATCACACAGGAAACGATGATGCGCACGTCGTTTTCCACGAAAGAGAGAAAACGATGCCCATCTTTTGGCTTTGGCTCCTGCTGAGCCTGCTTCCCTATCAGATTGAACGTCAGAAGAAGCGAAATCTGTACTCATTCACCTTGTTGGCACTGCTCTGGCAGTTTACCTTCACGCGCCGGAATAAGCGATACCACTGGAGTTTCTCGTTGCCCTGGATCAAGCATCTCTCGCGGCTCCAGAGCGTACGTACCCTCTTCACTCAGGTCATGACGAAGATGATCCAAGAGGCAGTCAACAAGCTCCTCTCGCTGCTCACATAACCCCTGCCATTTGGGAGGGAAGAGATCTTCTTCCCTCCTGCCCGGTGGAACACTCCTATCGTTTGCATCCTCTCACACGTTTGGCGAAGGGTGGTGAGCCTGCTTCAGATCTTTTCTGATGGCTGGCGGCACACCTTCTGTTTCCGAAATGATGGCTCGCAACGCTTCAATGCGCTCCCTCACACTGGTTTCTTCTGGCTTTCTCTCCGTAAGCGCCTGTCTTTGCCAGCGCAAAACCCGTTTCCTCAAATAGCACCCGTGTCTGCTCGATCTCATTGCCTCTGTTGATGGCATCATGGGAGGGGTACAGCAGCAGACACCACACCAATGCTGAGTATTCGTCACTTCGTCCAATGTGTCATGGCGAAGGTTCTTCCTCCTGGGGGCCATCCTGCTGTTTTTGAGCAAGCAGGTGAAGCAAGGCTTCGACATCCCCATTGGCGTGCAGGTCGGCCAGGAGAATTATATAATTCTTGAGAAGCTTGTGGGTCTGAAGATGCTCTACTCCTAAAGACACTAGGCAAATCATGACTGCCCACTGCACGAAAGCTTCAGCCTCCTAGAAGCACCCCTGACTCTTATAGAGCCTCGCCAGATTGTTCAGATTCATTGCCGTGTGGGGATGAGGAGCTCCTAACTGCTCCTCATAGATGGCAAGTGCTCTCTGATTTCAAAAAAAGATTAAGAACACATTTCAAAGGGAAATAGAGGAGAAGCAGACAAAGTGTTTTCACTCCTTTTCTGTTACTCAATTGCTCAAATAGCGTTTAATATAAATTGGTCTTGACCCAGAAAAGTGTGGAAGGTAAACTAGAGAGAATGGACTTCCACAGAAAGGGAACAGACCATGCAAAAGAAACAAAGGACATTTACACGAGAGTTCAAGAGAGAAGCAGTCCAACTCGCAAAAACCAGTGGAAAGCCGATGATCCAAATTGCAAGGGATTTGGGCGAGGCTTCCAGCACGCTGCATCATTGGTGTAAGGAGTTTGACGAGCATGGGGTGCAAGCATTTCCTGGAAGTGGGCATCAAACACCTCAAGAAGAAGAAATGAGACAATTAAAGAGAGAAAACGAATTATTGCGCCAAGAACGTGATATCTTAAAAAAAGCGCTGGGCATCTTCTCGCGCGGCCAGCTCTGACCTTTCCTTTCATTGCAGAGCAGAGCCAACACTATGCCATCACGATGCTCTGTAAGACCCTTGAGGTGTCGGAGAGTGGCTACTATGCCTGGAAAAATCGAGAGCCTTCCCAGCATTGTCGAGAAGATGCCCGTCTCGCCGCCGAAATTCAACAACTGTTCCTGGAGCACAGAAAGCTTTATGGGAGTCCACGCATTCATATGCTGCTCAAAGAACGAGGGATCAGCACAGCTCGCAAGCGAGTTGCACGTTTGATGCGTGAGCTGGGCTTGTCAGCGCTGCCCAAACGGTCGCGCAAACCGACAACGAAAAGCGACCCTCATGCTCGTTTTGCTCCTAATCTCCTCCAACGAGAATTTCACGCGGATGCACCCAATACGAAGTGGGTCTCGGATACCAAAGCCGTCGAGACTGCTGAGGGGTGGCTGTATCTGGTCGTGATCCTGGACCTCTTCTCGCGCATGGTGGTCGGCTGGGCGATGGGGACATCGGAGGATTCGGAACTGACTGAGCTGGCGAGGCTTTTGGCGGTAGCGCACAGGCATCCTGGATCTGATTTGCTTCATCCGTCTTCCCGAGGAACTGAATTTACTTCCGAGCGGTATCAGGCAGCTTTGCGTGAGGAAGGCATTGAAGTCAGCATGAGTCGCACTGCAAATTGCTGGGATAACGCTGCAATGGAATCGTTCTTCGCTACTCTCACGAAAGAGTGTACCAATCGAATACGCTTCCAGACAAGGCAGCAAGCTCGTACTGGGCTTCTCGGAGTTTTTCGGAGGAAGGAAACTTGAGAATCAACACATCAATTCTTCATACGTGGTCGGACTCACCTAATTGAGCGTGGAATGACGACGCTCCCGATTATAAAAACATTCGATGTATTCAAAGATGTCTTGTCTAGCCTGGGATCGGCTTTCGAAGGAAGAACGCTCAATGCATTCGCCCTTGAGGGTCGAAAAAAAGCTCTCCATGACGGCATTATCATAACAGTCGCCCGCAGCTGACATACTGACCACAATGCCTAAGGAGGCGAGCCTGGTGAGATACCTAGTAGCGGTGTAGGTGCTGCCCTGATCGGAGTGGACAAGCAGTTCTCTGGGAGGAGAGCGGCGCAGCAGTGCCATCTCGAAGGCGTTGCGGACCAGTTCCTCATCATTGTGTGGTCCCATCGCCCATCCAACAACGAGACGCGAAAAGAGATCCAAGACAACGGCAACATACCACCAGCCTTCTCCTGTCCAGACGTAGGTCGTGTCACTCACCCATTTGCTATTGGGGCGCTCAGTTTGGAAATTCCGATTGAGCAGGTTGGGAGCGGCAGTGACTCCCTTGCGCCGCTTGGTCCCCACAGGCGAACGTCGTTTGGGCTTGGCTACTAGATCCATCTCACGCATCAGGCGAGCCGTCCGTTCACGCGAACATCGCAGGCCGAGATCGCGCAACTCCATCTGAATGCGAGGGCTTCCATACACTCCTCGCTTCGCATGAAAAATGCGCAGGATGTGGGTGGAGAGAATGCCATCTTCTCGCTCGTGTGCGCTTGGCTCTCGCCCCAGCCAGGCATAATAGCCACTGACACTTACCCCAAGCACTCGGCACATAGTACTCACTGGATAGAGCTGAGCATGGTCCTTGATGAAGGGATAACTCAGTTCTGGTTGCGCGAAAAGATGGCTACTGCTTTTTTTAATATATCACGCTCCTGTCGGGTGACTTCCAACTCTCGCTTGAGACGACGCAGTTCTTCCTCATGCGCTGGAGGATTTCCGCTGCCTGGAAAGGCTTTTTCCCCAGCCTGGGCAAATTCCTTGCACCAATGATGCAAGGTGCTGTCGGCAATCCCAAGATCACGGGCAATGTGGAGCATAGGTTTTCCACTCGTCCTCGCTAAGCGAACCGCTTCCAGTTTGAATTCCTTCGTGAACGTTCTTTGCTCTTTTGGCATGATACTCTCCTGGTGGATGCTCTCTCTCAAGTTTACATTCTCCAAGAAAATCCGTCAAGCCCAGTACAAAGCTTGCCTCAGCAAGGGAAGCGCAACAAAAAGCGCGGCCCCTTCCCAGGCCCGGGTGAAGGCTACGCTTTTCAGAGATAGCAGGATCTTGCTGCCTATACCTCCCTCCTCTTCTCTCACCTCTCCAGTAGAAACAATGCTCGGAAATCCGGGTGTGTCTACGATGGAACGTCCTGGCAGGTCCGTGGCACACCCAGCCTCCTGCTATCCCTCTTGAGCGCTGACATGGGGGGCTGTTGGCAAGGTAAAGCAAAAGCGACTGCCTTCCCCTGCCACCCCAGCACTTTCCACCCAGATCTGTCCCCCCAGCGTCTCGACGAGTTGCTTGCAGATGAAGAGGCCCAGTCCCGCTCCCCGAATGGAGCCAGCCAGGTCGCGATGGAGACGGACAAATCGATTGAAGAGCAATACGCTCTCCGCAGGGGGGATCCCAGGCCCAGTATCCTTCACGCTGATGCAAAGGGACTCTGTGGCAGTGTGTTCCTGAGAGCGTGTCCGTGAGAAGGCTGCGCACTGATGCTGATCGTGGCCCCCTTTGGAGAATACTTACATGCATTGGAGAGTAGATTGAGGAGGATGCGGTGCAGATAGCCTCGGTCGGCCATCACCGTGAGGTGGTCAGCCACATCGAGCACCATCTGGTAGTCGTGCCGCGTTTGAGGCCCAAAGAGGTGAAGCACCTCCTCGACCATCGGGGCAACAGCGAGGACCTGGGTGCGTGGTGGAGCGTGCCCAAGATTCCCACGAAGCGCATCGAGCACGGTATCAATGAGGTGGTGGAGTTCTTCACAGCCATGAAGGGCATGGGAGAGAAAGGTGGCTTGCATCTGGGTGTCAATCGTTCCTGCGTGTTCATTCAACAGTTCAAGGTATCCCTGCATTTCTGTCAAGGGCGTGCGTAATTCATGATTGACATTGAGGAGAAACTGGTCTTTGAGTTCATTGAGGGAACGTTGTTGCTCGTACGCCTCCGCAATCTGTGCTGACTGCTCCTCCAGTCGCTTATTCACCTGGCTGAGAACCTCATTGTTTTGGTGCAAGGCGTGTTGCGTGCGACGCAAGGCGGTGTTGTAGAAGAGCGCCTCGCGAATGAGGAAGTACTGTCTCAAGAGAAGCAGTCCGATCAGCACGGCTGCCCCCAGGTACACCCCGTGAACGAGGGTAGGGTTGGTGCCGGTCTGCCACGCAAAGATGGTCAGTGGGAGGACGGCGGCAAGGAGTCCATACGGCAGCAGCATGCTCCAGTAAGAGGAGACCTGCCAATCAGCATCGGTGGCACCTTCTCCCTGACCGGCACGCGGAGAAGAAGGCTGCTGTTGAGAGAGCCATCCATTGACGACTTGAGCGGCCAGACCAATGAACATATACCCCAGCGGCCATTCCTCATCCTGCCAGCCATGAAGAGAACTGAGATGCAAGATCTGGGCAAAGTACCTGCTATCAGCCATGACAATGATGAGCAGGCCAAGAGAGAGCAGGAGAACAGCAAGACGTGGGACAGCAGTATCAGCCCGAAAGAGCAGGCGAAACACACAGCAGATCAACACCAGGTCAAAGAGGGGAGAGGCGCTGCCCACAATCTTGGCGAAGACGCTTGCCTGCCCGTGCAGAATATCTGGACCCAGGACAACATACCAACTCACGGTAGCGAAGGTGGTTACAATCATGAAGCCATCGAGGGTGACCCGTGAATGGGTGTTGGCTGGAAGCGAACGGGTGGGCAACAGCAGGATGCCCAGGAGCAAAAAGGGAAACGTACTCAAAGATATGGCGTCTGCCCAGGAGGGGAATGGCTCCCGGTGATGCAGATCATAAAAAATGGAGATGACCCGCCCGATGAATTGGCAGAAGATGCCTAGGCCGAGCAAGAGCGGCACCCAGCGTTGCCCAGAGCTAGTCGTGGTCCCCAGAGCAGAGGCGGAGTCTGTGGCAGGGAGAGTCTTGCGCCAGGGCCAGGTGAACCCAACCAGGCAGAGTATCGTTGCCAGAAGCCATCCAAGCGCTTGCCCCACATTATCTCCTCTCCCAAAGATCGTCTGAGGCCCAGGCTTGAGGAGCAACCAACACAAGAAGAGGCTATTGAACACGACGACCACGAAACTACTCAGGCGGAAAGATCGTCGGGGCGATTGAAACATTGCCCTCATCATCTGTTGCGGTTGGAAGACGTTCATTGATCTCTGTGACCCTCTCTCTCCACATCCCTGCATAGTCTCTCCTCCACAGTGGTCTGTCCGTCTCGTCGGAGACTCCTAGATAGATTGACACTGTTCAATGAGTGATTGTATCATCTTTCCTGCTGGGTGTCTCGCTCTCTGTGAGAGGAGAGCAACACGATCACCACGCCCGCCGCCTTCAGGAGGCATGGAGAGACGAAGCAGCAAGACTCGTTGCCTCGTTATGTGACCCAGATGCCCAGAGGCTCAAAGCCAGGTGAGGCACCGCCGAACTCGCTCCCCTTCTGGCTCAGGCAAAGAACACGTGAACTGCACAGGTGGACAAGGATCTAAGCCTTGAACGTCATTTTCACAGGTGCCACAGAAAGAGCATTCCAACAGAGACGGCCTACTAGCTGAGGAAAGGAAATAGCTGAAAGATTGCTTCTCGATATCTTTGGAGAAAAAAAGGGGTCTCCGTAGAATCGTATTGAACAGATGAAAGTGGTAAGATACACCTGTTACACTCTGGTATCCTTTTCCTAAGGAAGAGATTTTCTTGTCTCCAGAACAAGGTATATTCCTTGCTCGTAGCTGCCATTGAACTTCTGAGCACATCCTATTGAGGAGGGAGAAACATGAGCCTTCTTGTGCAAGCGAGATGGTCAGATTCGCCGTATGTCGAGTCGATTTGGCGGGGAAGCGCCCAGAGCGATACCTCTCTGCTGTGCGCTGCTGATGGACGTTGGAAACTCCTTTTCGCAAAACTACATGGAACGATGCATGTTTCTGTCGAGGGTCCCATGACCAGGCCGATCCCTATGATTCACCGTGAAGGAACCCAGTGGCTCGTCATCAAGTTTGAGCTTGGTACATTTCTGCGACCTGTGCCCGCCAGATCGCTCCTGGATGGGGAGGCCATCCTGTCTCAGGATCGCAGGAACTCCTTCCCGCTTGGAGGCTTCACGTGGCAAGTGCCTGAATATGACAATGCTGAGACCTTTATTGACTGGCTAGTACGTGAGGAAGTGCTCCTCTCTGATCCCGTGGTGATGGCCGTGCGAGCTTCTCACCCTCACCAGCGGTCGTCACGCACCGTGCGGCATCGCTTTGTACAAGCCGCCGGTTTGACCCAAGTGAGCATTCGTCAGATTGAGCGTGCTCGCTACGCTATGTCGCTTTTACAACAAGGCGTCTCGATCCTCGATGTGGTGGGACAGGCTGGCTATGCCGATCAATCGCATCTGACCCGATCCCTGGGGCGCTTCATGGGACAGACCCCAGCTCACTTCGCAAGGATGCACATGCCAGGCCCTCTCCCTCTTGCATCTCCCCCCACCGCTCTCTTGTCTCGCTGACCTGTCCGGGTCCGATGCTGCTTGCCATTTTATTCAAGACAGGCCAGGATCTTGTGGAGTATGCTTCTGCTGTGCTGGCCGTTTTTGTGTGTTCGCGTGCCAGCAAGCAGAAAAGAACACACCCCTCACTCACACCCATCAGGAGGGCGCATCATCAGGCGGGATGCACGACGAGTATCTGCTTCCCTCTGCTCGTGGCGGCTGATGTGTGAACAGAGAAAGGAAATGCTGCTCCTATGACGGATTCTTCTTTCACCGACGTTCTAATTGTTGGTGCAGGTCCAGTGGGTCTGACCTTGGCGAATAATCTAGCCCGGCACAGCATCGCTTGCCGTATCATCGACCAACGGAAGGCATCCCACAACGAGATACGAGCGAAGGGTCTGACGCCGCGCACAGAGGAAGTCTTCGAGGATCTGGGCATCCTTGAGCAGATCCATGCTCGCGGAAGTCGTAACCGGCTCTTTCGCTTCTATGAACGTGATCAGCTTGTCCGCGACATAGATCCGGCAATCGATCCGACCAATCAGCCGACACCCGATGCACCCTACAGAGGAGCCTTCATCATCAGTCAGGCACAAACCGAAACGGTGCTGCGTGAGCACCTGGTGGGGCAGGGTGTACACGTAGAGCTTGACTGCGAACTGGTGCATTTGACCCAAAACGCAGACCATATCACTGCTCTGGTCATCCATGGTGGCAAAAAACAGACGATCCAGGCGCGTTACCTGGTGGGATGTGATGGAGGACACAGCACCGTTCGCTACCTGTGTGACTTCCCCTTCCTGGGTGAGACGCTCCCGAACGAACACCACCTCAACGCTGGCCTCCTCGTCAATGGGCTGGACCCAGCGTATATGCACGTCTGGGCAGATCCAGTGCAAGGGTTGTTTCTGTCCCCGATGCCCCACGATGGAATCTGGGTCTTTCAGGCGGCTATCTCGCCCGAGCAGCACGACACCTCGCTCTCCACCTTCCAACACATCTTCGACGAACGGGCCGGGTTGCCCGGAGTCCATTTGAGCGATCTGCGCTGGGCCTCCATCTGGCGACCGAATATCCGCATGGTCAAGCAGTATCGCCACGGGCGAGTCTTTCTAGCTGGTGATGCGGCCCATGTGCACTCTCCTGCTGGCGGGCAAGGCATGAATACCGGCATCCAGGATGCCTACAATCTCGGCTGGAAACTGGCCCACGTCGTGAAGGGGGCACCGGACTCTCTGTTGGAGACATATCAAGCCGAACGCCTTCCCATCGCTGGGGCCGTGCTGGCGACCACGACCGCTCGCCACAAGATGTGGCTCCATCAAGAGGCGGCGAGCGGCGATGGCAAAGCCCTCATCCAGTCAATCAGCGATTTACTCACGAGTAAAGACGCTATCGCCGATGCGACCCAATTGAGCATTACCTATCGAGGTGGTCCGCTTGCCTGCGACCTCGATGAGACGATCGGCATTCGCGCTGGCGACCGTGCCCCCGATGCACCATGTATCCCTGCTGCAAGTTCCAAGAAGGTGCGGTTGTTCGATCTCTTTCGGGGTCCGCACTGGACATTGCTCACCTTCGGTGACAGGTCTCTCCCACGGCTGTCCGACGTCTGCAATGCTTTCATAGCAATGTACACGGTCATTCACCCAGGAGTCACAACCGGAGCTTGCGAGCACGTCTTAATCGATGTGGATGGAGACGTCCACCGCTTTTATGGTGTCAGCGGTGATGCATTGATCCTGGTCCGTCCTGATGGCTACGTTGGTCTTGCGGCAGGCAAGATGGATCAAGGGCCGATCCTCGACTACTTGCGCACGATCCTGGGTAAAGGAAAGGAGGAGCAAGTGTGATGAAGGCCCAACGCCCCGCTAGGAGATCCTACCCGTTGTACGGGATCGCTTCAACCGTGTCAAGATCGATCTGAATGTGTTAGAGCAGGTGATGCGCGAACGCGAGACACCACCTCACCCGCTTGTCCGACGTGTAGAGCAGTTAGAACGTGAAGTCCGTTCGCTCCGTGAGCAGTTAGAGCAGACGGCAGGATAGTCCTACAGTTGTAGATAACTGGCAAGAATGCTTCGGCGTTTGTAATGGCAAAGTCGCGCGAGAGCTTGATGCGCGCGTCGCCAGAATGACCAAGCTAGGTAGTAGGCGGAAGAGTGATGCGATTTGCCGACAAGACGAAAGAACAACCGCCGGATTTCGGCAATGCTGAGGGGAACCATGATCGGGAGATCAGAAGACATGTGGGATTGAACAGGGTCGGTTGCTTCTGGCTCCGGTGACTGGGGCGTTTGCTCAAACTTTTTTTGTGTGCGTCTTCTTCTCCGTTGGCTCGCAAGGCCGTTAAAAAAGCTAAAGCAAGCATTGAAAGAGTTACGCGCCGATACCATCCGTGCCAGGAACGGACCTCGTACTCATCCAGGCCCACTTCTCCTTTGGCTTCCTCAAAACACTGCTCCACTGTCCAACGCGCGCCGAAAGCCTCTACCATCTCCTCTAAAGATGTATCAGTGGGAGCAAAAACCAGCACATAGGCCGTCTCCGCAGGTTTGGCCCCCTCGTCCAGGCTTCGTCGCACCACCAGCCAGTGCTGCCACCCGCTGATCTCTGACGCTGTCAGTTCGACTCGTGCCCATGCGAAGAGACGAGGCCCTTTACTCCCCACACCTGCACTCAGTTCTTGCCAATCCTCCCTCGCTAAATTACGCGCTACCTGATCCACTCGCTTGCGGATTCCTTGCACCTCCACATGTTCTTTGCAGGATACTGCCAACGCATATGCCTGTTTGCGCGTCTCCAGAGCAGCTCGAAGCGATTGTGCGCTTCCGTACACAGTATCTCCTGTGACCCATGCGACAGGAAGACCTGAGTCCAAGGTTCGCTCTAGCATGCGCTGGGCTAGCTCGGGTTTTGTCGCAAAGGTTACTTCTGGAGGTACATGAGCTTCTCGGCAGCGTTCCAGGTCGTCGGTCCAGCTTTTGGGCAAATACAATTCGAGGGTCCTGCAACGTGTGTCCATGTAAACTCGCATAAGAGAGAAAGACGCCTATCTGACAGTTTTCAATGCGCCCGGCCGTACCGCTGTACTGTCGCTGAACCCCCACCGATTTGCGTCCCTTTTTGAGAAAGCCGGTTTCATCGATCACCAATACCCCCTTTGGATCTGCAAGTGTTTCCTTGACATATGTCCGCAGTTTGTCTCGTACCCCATCACAATCCCACCTGGCTCGGTCGAGTAGGTGCTGCATCGCATACGGGGTGGCTTCTCCTACCTCTTCCGCTACTTGCCACCCGTTTTTTCGTGAAGCTTTACTCATCAACCCCAGCACATAGGCAAGGGCTCGCTGATACGGCTCTGGTCGTGTAAAACAGAAGCTGATCCGTTGACTCAGTTCGTTGAAGGCCGAGGTCCATATCTCACTAGGAGATGAAGAGAAACCGGCGTCGGGATATGGAAGAGGCATGAATGGTTCTCCGTGTTTACCAAATGACCGTCAATTGTTTTCAAGTTCTCTGGATGATGGTTTGTGTTCATCCACTTTCTCCAAGCGCTTTGCTTTGTTTTCCAGATCAAAAAGGCGTCGCATGAGCATCTCGAAGCCTCCTTGTGGCATGCTCCTGCGCAGAAGCGCTAGCATGGTCGCTTGGGCACCTACGGTGTAGCGCAAGTGCGGCGCATCCTGTTCGATGATCCGTCTGATCACTCTGGCCACACGAAGTGGGGACATTCCCTGACGCATTGAGGCGTTGAATCTGTCTGTGAATCGGCTCCGGCTCGCTGCATAGGCTGCAATTTCGTGACTCACATGTGGGACTACCTCTGCTGCCGGTGTACTGACGGGACCGGGTTCGACAAGCGAAACGCTGATCCCAAATGGTTTCACCTCATAGCGCAGTGACTCCGTATACCCCTCAAGAGCGAATTTGCTGGCGACATACAACGCGCGGAAAGGCATGCCTGCGAAACCACCTGCTGAGCTCATCGTAATGATTTTGCCCGAACGAAGCTTTCGCATAATTGGGAGTACTGCATTCGTCACACGCATCACCCCAAAAAAGTTGGTTTCAAAGACCGTCCGGGCTTCAGAAAGTCGAGTCTCTTCACTCGCGCCAGCCAGGCCCGTCCCGGCGTTGTTCAGCAACACGTCGATGCGCCCCGCTTGGGCCAGGACGTACTGGACGGCATGCGCGACCGACTCGTCCGAGTGAACGTCCATCTCCAACAAAGGGAAGGCTCTTTCTCCATACCGATCTGGCGTGCGACTTGTCCCAAAGACGCGGTAGCCCTGTGCGCTGAGTAAATCCGCAGTAGCCTGACCAATCCCCGTCGCGGCTCCCGTAATCAGCACGACTCGTGTTGTCGTCATAGGTCTGTTCCTCCTTCTCTCGCCTGATGTTCGTTCATGATTCACCGCAACAGCTTGTGCCCTTCGAGATTCAGCGGATCATGCTCAAAGGACACAAACCTAGAAAAACGTTTAGAACACGACTGGCAAATGGCGCAATCCCAGGATCATCGAACCTGGACGCCAGACCAGGGCTTCTCGGTCGCTCTCCAATCGGAGATGTGGGAGACGACGCAACAGCGTGCCAAGCGCAATCTGTCCTTCCAGGCGGGCTAATGGTGCCCCCAGGCAATAGTGAATCCCCTTGCCAAAGGCGAGATGCCGATTTTCTTGCCGGGTGATATCCAGGGTATCTGGTTCGGTAAATGTCTCACCGTCACGGTTCGCTGCGACCAAGGCAACCAGCACCTGGTCGCCACGACGGATCAGTTTACCGCCTAACAGGACATCGGCGCTGGCCCAACGCGGCGTCGAGAGCATCAGCGAGCCACGATAGCGGAGGAACTCCTCTATCGCTGTTTTGATCAGCGCGGGATTCTGCTTGAGCAATGTCATCTGATCGGGGTGCTCTAAGAGTGCAAGCATGCCATTGCCGATCAAATTGACCGTCGTCTCATGCCCGGCAATGAGTAACAAGAAGACCATCGACACCAGTTCTCCGAGCGAGAGCCGGTCACCCTCGGTTTCGGCCTGAATCAGCCTGCTTAACAGGGAATCTTCGGGCTTCTGACGCTTTTCCTCGATCAGTGCCAGGAGGTACGTATGAAACGCCTGGAATTGGTCGCCAGCTTGCTGCAAAGCGAGAGGGTCGCCGATCGCTTCGGCGATCACATTCGACCACGTGCGAAACTGTGCGCTGTCCTTGGCAGGCACACCGAGCATTTCCGAAATGACCCTGATCGGGAGCGGAAAAGCAAACTGATCGATCAGGTCCATGACTCCTTGTCCCTCTATAGCATCAATCAGTTCGTCCGTAATTTCTTGAATGCGCCCTCGCCACTGCTCCACCAGGCGAGGTGTGAACGAAAGGGTGAGAAGCTGGCGCAAGCGGGTATGATCGGGCGGATCAATATTGAGTAGTATCTGGTTCATGAGTTTGCCTACTGGACCAGGGAGGTGCGGCTGTTCCCATGACAGTAGTCCATGTTTCAGCCTTTCTTTGACAAAACGCTCATCGCGCAGCACAATATCGGCATCCTGGTAGCGCGTAATCAACCAGACTCGTTGCCCATCAGATAGATTGATCTGATGCACCGGGTCGTCGGCGCGTAACAGAGCAAAAGCCGGAAAGGGATTGGCCTTGAATGCCGGCGATGTCAGGTACAGTTCCGTTGTTTCGCTCATTCTCTGACTCCTTCTTGTCCTGGCACTTCTTCCCAAAGGGAGACACCTTTCTTTCCTATCTCCTCAAAATGATCTGGATCGCTGACCATCTGAGCAGGACAATACTCAAGCTGAGGCCGAGGAAGACGAGGGTCCAGGGCACCTCAGCAAAAAGATTCCCGGCTCGTACATGGGCCAGCGTTGCTCCCATCATGGATGCAGCTATCAACAGTGCCCCGATGACTGCCAGCAGATCCACGCGGAGACCAAACAGCAGCAATACTGCGCCACTCAATTCGATCACATTCGCGAGCCAGATAAGCCACGAAGGCACAGCAAGCGCGAGCACCTGCTGAAGCGTCGGTGCTCCGGATATCCGGCTGAGTGGAATAACGGTAAACGTTAGGGCAAGTAATACTTGCAAGATCATCGTACTAGGTCGAAGCATAACTCCTCTCTCCTGAAAAAATAAAAACACGAGACGACAAATGCCATCCATTTTGAAGGCGAGTCGCACTATGCCGTCAGGCAGGATGTTCCGTCTGGATCGTAATCAGCACATGAAGCTGTGCAGCTTGCTTCAAGCTTGCTCTGTCTGGCTGACTATGCCTATCAAGGCGGACCTGGTAGAAGTGAGCATCGGAGGGCGCCTGACGGAGCATGGCTCTGATCCCTTGTTCGACATCATCTGGGTCAGTATTCACCTCGGCACGTCCTCGCATGTTCTGCCCTGCGATAGACAGGTCAACTGACACCCCTCCGCGTAGGTTGCGCCACCAGGGGCTATCAGTGAGGGTAAGCACCGTCTCATTTGTACGCAGATAGCGCACCGGGATCGTGTAACGACGCCCACTTTTTCGCCTGGTAAAAGTCAACAACATGGTTGTGCGACTCAACAGCGCGTGGAAGGGTGAGCGGAGCAATCCGGCGACGAGACGATTGACCCAGTGCGGAACAGTTGGCCCGGGATGGAAGGGTGATGAAAGACGTTGAGACCTCATGCTCTCCTCTCTTTCTTTTGTGCGAACTTTGTCTCTAAAGAGAACTAAGTTCACTTAATGGTAAAAAATTTAGTGACCATTGCTGGGGAGCGTGGCATCCAGGCGTGTTTTCCAGCCAAGCAACAGATCGTTGACCGCTTGTGTCAGCGTTTCCTTTGCTCGCGTTGGGCCGCCGGAAATATACTGAGCCAGGGTGAGCGCGACAAAACCATGCATCGTCGCCCACATCATCTCAACAGCCTGGTCCAGGTCACTCATCTTCACGCCACTTACCAGGCCCCACTCCTCGATAGCTGCTCGTACCACCAGAAAGGCGGCTTTGGCCTCCTCAACCTCGTGAATTTTCCCCTTCAGATCAAACATCAGTTGATACACAGTGGGCTGGTGCCAGGCAAAGTCCCAATAAGCGGCGGCCATCTGCTGCAAGCGATCCGATGGGCGATGCTCTTGGGCCGCAATGTGCTCTAAAGCAGCTACCATGTGTTGAAATCCCTGGAGCAGGAGTGTGCGCAGAATGTCCTCTTTATCCTCAAAGTACTTGTAGAGAGCAGACGGGCTATATTCAATGCGCTCAGCAACCCGACGAATAGTCACAGCCTGCCAGCCCTCCTCAGTTGCAATCTCCAGCGCAGCCTGCAAAATGGCCTGTTGGGTTGCTTCACGTTCACGCTCACGCCGCTGCTTGATACCCACCGTGATCATCTCCTTTCCTGTAAGGAGTATAGAACATTGTTCACTAAAATGTCAAGTGTTCTCTTCGCACGGGGTGCAGTTCATTTTTTGTCCAGAGGCAAATGGTGATGGTCAGCATCATCGCTCCATTTGAGAAGAAAGAACTTCTCCTTGAATGGCTTTCTCTCTCGTTCATCTACAACTGTAGGAATAGGCACAAACACAATAGCATGTGCTGGCCGCCATCAACGCATCAATGGGAGGCGATCTCTCAACAGAGCAAGCGGCTGTCCTGCTGAAGTAGTTGGTAGCCGATGCGCTCGCCGATGCTGCTCCCCAGCGCACCAGAAAGATTGCGACACAAAGGCAACTGACGGCCCTCGAAAAACGAGGCTTATCGGACGAGACAATAACGCTGGTGAAGTTTGTCAGGATTCATCAGCCTGGCATCACCTTGTGGGAGATCAAAAAAGCATTGAGGCAGGGGAGATCGCGATCACGATCTATCAGCGCGAAGGCGAGGCGAAGCGCAACAAGCGGGAATGGTGGCTCACGCCAGCACAACACCGCGCTCTCATCAACTACTGCCAGCAGCACCAGATCGCGTATCGTGCCTGTCCTGATTGCAGAGATCAGAGCGCATCCCAACAAGCAGGATAAGCAGAGCTGAATACATGAACATCCTTACCTCCACCTGTGTCTCCTCCCACCGGCACAGCATAAGGCGGCCAACGTTCTCGATCTCCACAGGTGACGGGGCAGCAATCGTGACACTGCCGCGTGCAGCGATTGCTGCCCCGAACTGTTTTCTTGCACAGAGCAGGAGAATAGGATACAATTGGGGTGAGAAGTCTGAGCGACTCTCTTTCAGGCAACGTGGAGTGGAGAGACAAAATAACGACCCATGAAGTAGTGTGAAGATTGTCGGTTCCCAGGATCAGGCATGGCAAAAAAGTTCGGCGCGGGAAAAGCTCACCGCATCTTCACTTGGGGAATACAGCTTGCCAGAAAAGAAGCCCCCCCTTGTTTTCGCTTCAACTAGCGATGATAAGGGAGTATCATGCTCAAAAACACCCATCATATCCTCAGTTCCCCACCAGGGGAAGCATTGCCTGATCGTAGGATGTATGCTCTGAAAATGGCTTGGCGTCTCAGATGGTTCTTTGCCATCATTCTTGCCGGAGGATACGGTGCTTCTGTCTGCACAGGACTGCTTGGCTTCATCTTCACGCAAAACGCTTCCTACCTCGTTCTTGCTTCTGCCCCATTGGTCTTGCTTCCTGCGATAAGGTATCTCGTGCCTATGCATCGGTTCCAATACTGGATCGAAGTAGGCAAAATCGCAGGCAAAGCGCAAGCGCAGCGCGGAAGAGTGGAAAGGAGAAAGCAATCGTGACCCGGTTCTATGCAACAATTGCTGCGTAGCCAAAAAGGGGAGGCAACAACGAGATCCTCTCGCTGCTGCTCCCCTGTGGTCATCGATCCCTCCTTACCAATGAAATAAGTGAGTGATCACTGTCTGAATCAACGCAACCAACAAAAGACGCCAAAACTCCCGGCACAAACAGGTGTCCTTTACTGCTCGCACCGCTTGATACCATGCCGCTTGCAAGCGATGCGCTATTGAAAGTGGCGCTGCCTGCACGCGGCGAAACACATACGTTTCCATATGTATTTCAGCTCCTTTCCTTATCCGTGAACAGGCTCAATCGGCTTCCCACGAAGATGTAAAAGATTGTAGATTTGGAGGAGAGACACGTCCCCCAACTCCTTCCCGCTTCGCTCACTCAACAAGAACATGAAATCCTCGCTCAAAGCAATCAAGAGCGTCATGATTGGATCGAGCAACTGGGAGCGCAAAATCGGAAGATGACGACGCGTGGCTACCATCGCCTCGCTGACCTGTGGGTCAGCACCACCGATCCAGATGCGACACGCATGGAAACCAAGACGGGCAGTGACGTGGGCTACTGAACCCATTATGTCGTGGACGGTGGAAAATCCCGTATCATTCTCCAGGTCTTGGTGGCTCCATCGGAAGTCATGGATAATCAACCCATGCTTGATCTCCTTTGGCGAACCCGTTTTCGTTGGAAACTGTGGCCTCGACAGGCGACTGGGGATCGCAAATACGGTACGGAGGACAACCTTGTCGCCCTTGAAGCTCAACATATCCGCGCCTTTATTCCTCTGCCTGATCATGACCACCGCACCGCTTTCTTCAGTTCGGATCGCTTCCGCTATGAACCGGAGCGGGATGTCTACATCTGTCCAACCGGCAAAGAACTGCGTTTTGATCGGGCCCATTCAACCGAGCGGGCGCTGCGCTATCGAGCCCGTGCCAAGGAGTGCAACTGCTGCCCGCTCAAAGCCCAATGTACTACCAACCTTCAGGGACGCAGCCTCTGCCGTAGTGTGGAGGAGACGATTCTGGAGCGAGTCCGTTCCTATCAAGATCTGGAAAGCTACAAAAAGGCGCTGCGCAAGCGGCAGGTCTGGGTCGAGCCGCTGTTTGCGGAAGGAAAAGATTGGCATGGCATGAGACGCTTCCGTTTACCTCGGCTCTGGCGTGTCAACAGCGAGGCACTCCTGCGAGCAGCGGGACAAAATCTCAAACGCCTCTTGAAAAAGCGCGGGTGGGGGCGGCGTCCATTTCCGACCGAGGCGGTGGCCCTGATACCTCCAGCGGGTGGAGGAACCGAAGCGTTCTCAAGAACTCCTGTGATGAGAAGACAGAGAGCTAGCATCGCTATGGCATCCCTCGCCACTTGGGAGGTTGTCAAGGCATTCAGCGAGGCAAAGACCAAGCCGTTTTCTCTGGCAAGCAGCAGTATTGTCGCTTTTTACCCTATTCTACTCTATTACTTTCATTATTTTTATATTTTTCTCTTTCTTATTTCATTTACTACTCGTATTTCATCACTTGGAAACAAGCTTTGGACCATCAAGCCTCTCTCTTCTTTTTAACTCAACAAGGGATTTTTCAACAGGCTGAGGCATTCTCCGACAAGCAATCGTACGATTATTCATAGCCATCATTAAATATAGATTGGTTGATTAAATATTTGATTTTATTGAATCTATATGATATTTTATACCTGAGATAAATATGTTTAGCATCTTGAAAGGTGCTTAGTGAGCATTAGAGCTACACAATTTCAAAAGGGAAGAGGTCTCTTGCACCCATCTGATTGGACCAGAATGAATTCAGAGGAGTTCTAATCATGGCTGATACATCTGAAATGACCAATATTTTCCGCTTTATGGAACTGCGGGCACCATATTCCCTTCCAGGGAAAGTATCCCGCCAAAATTACATCCGAGACGATGTTGTAAGCCTTCGTGACGAGAAGCCCTGCCGCCTCGATGCTGACCTTCAGTCGGCAGAAAGCCCTTCGGCCATTGGCAAATTAGTATATGAGCATGTATTTTGTAAGCGTCGTGCCGAAGGTTTTGAGACAGACCTTGACTATCTATTAGCTGATATCTTCCAATTGCTGACACCGTATCAACCCCTTTGTTCCGGGCTATCGCCTGTTGGAGGAGAACATGCAGAAGCAAGACCACTCTCGATCTTTGAATTAGAGCGTCGGGCATATATTTCCTATGGAAACGTCTATCTTCTGTTACCGGAGCAGTTGGAACAGATCGAGGGATTGAAATTGTCCCCCCAATTGCTACGCGCATTGATCATCATGGAAAGAGTGGGAGGAAGCTTCAACCTGCCTAAGTTAGTGAAGGAACTGGAAAACGTCTTCGACAAGCGCCCTCTGCAGGATGTTGTCTTCCAAAGGGGTGTTTATACAGAAGATTTTCGCACGACCAAGCGTCTCCTCTTCGATACACTCTATCTCCTCTACATCCTGCGTCGAGTTGTCTCCGTGAATCTCGAATATATGATGGATGGATTGCGCGTGCTTCACGTACTTGAGACCCTTGCTGTAGACAGCTTGATTGGGAAAGTGAAAGCAGGATCACTAGACCGATTGCAGAAGGCACTCTTGGAGTCACTCTATCCTGAGATAACCGACTGGAATGGTTCAGATACGCTTTCAGGATTGCCGCTCATCCAAACAGAAACTGATTTTCATGCGTGTCTCACCGCTACGCCAATTATCCATCCGATTTTTGCGAGATTGCACTGGTATAAGCATCCCTTCAATGATTTAAAGCCGATTGGCATTGGTGATCTAAAAGTGGTCAAGCAATGGTTGATTGCCTATCAGGCTGGCGAGATTGCCCATGTTGAAAATGTCTTGAAAGGGGAGATCAAAGATCGAACATATCGTCATTTGGAAAAAACTGAGGAGACATTCTCCTTTTCAAGCGACTCCACACAGGAATCCCAAAAAGATACGCAGACAACTGATCGTTTCGAACTCAAACGGGAAGTCGAAAACATTGTGAAGACTGAGTTAAGTGTAGGTGCGAATGCCAACGTCACATACAATTATAATTCTGGCGCTGTTATAGCTAATGTTGGTGCAAATTTTAGTTATAAACAGGACGCTACTGATCAGACCAAGCTATCAAACACATTTTCAAGGGAAATACTTGCCAAGGCGATGGAGCGTGTGCAGACAAGGACCACAGAACAACGTTCTGTGACTAAGATATTTGAGACCGAGGAAACAGACAAACATGGCTTCAATAATGTAGAAGGAAAAGGACATGTCAGTGGTATCTACCGTTGGCTTGATAAAAAGTACAAGGCACAACTTTTCAACTATGGCAAGCGAATGATGTTCGAGTTCCTGATACCCGAACCTGCGGCCTTCTTCATCGAATCGCGGCTTTGTGCATTTGAGGCGACCTTAGATGTCCCACAACCACCAGAGAAGCCAGTTCCTGAAACCTTTTCACTCGATTTCAAACCGGACGAAATCAACGAGACAAAGTTTCAAGAACTCCAGCAGAAGTATGACCTGGCAGAGTTTTCATTCCCAGAGCGCACTAGGTCGGTCGCGTTTATCAATCCTGTCACAGGCGAAGATTTTTTTCAGGAACGAGGTATTGATGGCAATGGCCTATGGTATGCCAAAACGTATACTTGTCGGCTCAATGCTAAGAGCTACGTACTCTCTAAGTTGACTATTACTGGTTACATGCAGTACCAAGGCAGAAACGAAACCGATCCAAAGGAACTTAATACTCTCGAAGTCTATATCGCTGGCAATCAGGCTGTTCGTGAACAAAATGAGGCTGCGGAGTGGTGGCAGTGGAATCCAGGAATGGAATTTTCGCCGGGCAACACTATCCTGTTTGATAGTGACGATGTTGCGCTGACGATTGGTTTTTGGGATATCGGTCTCTACAACCTAAGCTTTTATGCTGAACTGGTGCTTGGGCAACAAGCCTATCATAATTGGCAAACGCAGGTTTTCAACAAGATACGCACCATCGAGCAACAAAGGGTGGACAAAATTAACCAGGAGAAGCAACTCGCATATAACACAGAGATGGCTACATACCGCAATCGTCGAGATGAGTTGAAGGCCACATCTGTCAACGAACTTTTGCAAGGGCAGTCAGAGGCGTTCAATAGCGAGATTATCCGCACAGAATTGAAGAAGCATTGTCTCACCATGCTTACCAAGGAGTTCGCTGGCCCCTCCGACGCTCTGATTGAGAAGATAGATGCGTTGCAGCCTATTGACGATCACTTCACCTTCCATCAATTCCAAATAAAAGAAGAACTGGAACTGGATCCTCCCAAAACGACTTTTTCTATTAGTGAAGCAAATGAAGCAATTACTTACCCTGCCATTATCCAAGATAAGGCGAGAGAGAAGGGCCGTTACATTCAGTTTTTAGAGCAGGCATTCGAGTGGCAGCAGCTCGCATATATTTTCTATCCGTACTTCTGGGCACGTCGACCAAAATGGATCGAGATAATGAATCATGTCGATGATACCGACCCGAACATGGCTGCATTTCTCCAGGCCGGTTCCGTGAAGGTACTTATTGCTGTGACGCCTGCATACGAGTGTGCAGTTCAGCACTTCCTTGCTACGCGCGAACCCTGGGAAGGCGGACCAACGCCGGTCATTGGTGATCCACTTTTTATTCCTTTGTACGAAGAAGTGCGCAAGCGTCAGGATGATCTCTACAACGCGATTCCAGAAGGGGAGCCGTGGACATTTGTTCTGCCCACCTCGCTCATTTATCTGGAGAATAGCAGTACGACGTTGCCAACATTTCCAGATCACACAGCTTAGAGAGGAACAGATGATAAAAGTTATTTCTTTTGAAGTTGTTCCTGAGCCTAACCGCTTCTTTGATAAGGACGATGATGAGACGATACCAGCCGAGCTCGTTACTAGCACGGGCAATACTTTAGCGGAGTTGCTTGCAGTTGCCTATCTTGAACGAGTTAGTCAATATAAGCGGGATTTAGAGAAAGGCTATAAGGAAATACGGTTTGGCTATTCCCAGTGGGCCGACAAGCGTCCAACCTTCAAGGTTGATCTCCCCGGTGGAACCGAAACCATCGTGTTTGACGAAGAACTGGACGCTCGTTTAATGGAGATCTATGGGCTCCATGGCTGGGATGGCATTCTCAGGCTAGAGCAGGCGCTTGAAGATGCTGAGAAGAATCCTCGAACCCGCTCTCTTGAACCATGGTGGGTTATTTTACCTTTTTATTTGTTTACCAGAAACCGACTCATTCTGCTTATCCGCCAGGCATTAATCGAAATTGAGAAAAAGGCGGCTCAAATTATCGTTTCTCGGCTCAATCTGACGGCCATCACAGTTGCCACTGCCTGGGAAACAGAATTCGTCTTTTCGAGTAAAGAAATAAAAACGGGACGATTGATACCCAGTGCTTCACTGGACACACCTTTGCCGGAGAAAAAGACTGTCTACTCGATGGGTAATCGACAGCTATCCGATGATCTTTTCCCCTTGTTCAGTGAAGCGGTAAACGCAAGAGCATACGTGGATGAGCAAAACAGAAAAGTAGCACGCCTCACTAGCGATATTGAGGAGATTGGGGAAGAGGCAACAGGAGGTCCTCCATATAGTGTTGTACTTGATCTCGAAGATGCCCAAAAGCTCATCCAACAAACAAATGATGTTTTAGCAATGTTGCTTGAACAGATAAGTAAAAAGGCGGTATTGGCATTGCTGGCATTGCCACTCTTGAAGCAAGGCTTCGAACAACCAGATATGGAGAGTGCTATTGGCGAGGCGCTTTGGCCTTTCTATGGCAAATTAGATCAGTTAGCGAAAGCCATTGACCCACAAACGAGCCGGATTGAAATGGATTTTCCGGGTATTCAAGGGAGTGCACCAGATGCCGCACGAAAGTTAGAGATTCTGTTCTCTTTTGGTTATCACATTGAAGCCCTTTGCGCAGAAAAAGCCATTGCTCAGGCTGTAGATAATCCGGCTTACTTCGCTCTTTTGAGTGAGGAAACCCTAAATCACTTGATTAAAACTAACGGTGTCGAATATGGGACGCTTGCCCACGTCGTTTGTCACCACTACCTTCTCATCCTTATGAGACAAATAGAAGAGGCGCGAAAGTCTCAAGAGACCTTCAAACGCTTCTTTGAAGCGCTGGCAAAAGTTGGAGCTGGCCTCTCGATAGCACTCGCATTGGCACCGGTTGATCTACCAGTTGCTGCTGTCTTGAGAATTGTATCAGTCGCCCTGGGAACTCCTTTCTTGCTTTTTCAGATCTATTCGATAGTTCATCAACTCTCTGTTTTTGAACAAGCTGTTAATCTGCGGCTAGCTGAAGCTGCTACCACGAATATTGAATTATTGGCGGCTATCAGCGAACTCACCGCTATGCGAGCAGAATACGCTGAACAAATCACAAAAACGATGAGCATGGAAATTGGCTTGCTCGTTGCTGGAGGCAAATGGCCTATCTTTAAAGAATTTTTGCACTGGCGTGGTTATTATGCAGACCTCAAGATGTTACTGGAGGATTAGTTCGCGATGCCTAAAACCAAGTCACCACTCACAAAAATCAAGGTAACGCAGATAGCTACTGCTTCACTCGAAGCTATGGAAAAGGAGATAGACTCTGCCAAAGAGTTAAGGCGGCTCGAGGAAGTGAGCAGACTTGAGAGCGAACGCACAAGGCAGTTGGGTCATCTGTTGCTTGCCAGTGAAGCTGAAAAGCTCAAATTAACAGCTATCTTTTTTGAGAATCTCAAGGAGCGTCTTGTGACTGCCCTTGAATCTGTGAGACTTAGGTACAAGGATTTCGATTTTAAGAGTTGGAAAGACTTTGCGGCGTTTGTTCAAGGGAAAGTGACCAGTATAAAAGTGACCAATATCAAGAAGTTTGAGCGTGGCCTACAGGGCCGCAAGTGGTGGTTTATTGGCAGCATTTTGTTCGAGCGCTATATCAAATATGGACCCGTACGGAGATTTCTTGACGAAACTGCCCAGGACGCCCGCAATACTATTAACGATTCAATAAGGTCCAACAAATCGTATACGATGATAGATGCCTGGAACAAGCTCATCTCCGTAACTAAGGAGTTCGGAGAATTATCAGCAGGCGTGGAATTCCTGCTTGAGACTGTGGACGGAGAAAAGCAATTTCTGGATTTTGGACATATCGCGTTTAATAGAGACGGATATTGGATTATACCTACCCCCACTGAAATCAAACTGCCTTCAGCTGCTAAGAAAGTCGCAATACAGTTCAGCGAGTTTATAGACAGGCTTAGAGAGGCGAAGAAGCTGATTGTCAAGTTTCAGGCAGCAGATTTTGGGAAACTTGAGAAATACGTCGGCTCTGGTATCATAACGTTGGAAAAAGCTGATGAATTCGCCGTTGCAGAAATTGATCGGAGCAAGCTGGTGTTTGACCAGAACGCACTCAACCAAATGGTCGTCAAGCCAACCAAAGAGGCGTGGGGAAGTGTCAAAAAACCTGCGAAGTCTCCAAACATAGACATTGATCTTGGCACAACCTCTCAGGAAGGGGGATTTAACTATTGGAAAATCGAGGTCGATATTAATCGGGACCCCTTTCAGTCGCTTTATCAAGCTATTTTTCTCGGCACGAAGTAACAGACGAAATCATTCAATCTCGGCTGCTGGACTTCAACGAGCCAGATGCAACATGCCTTCTAACACCATTTACGGGCCATTACATTCTGATAGGGAATAACTGCTTTACCAGCACCCAGTTTTGAATGGTCTCGCTCTCTAGGGGGTGGAGTTAAGGTTGCTGTGCTTGTTTAATTCTGTTTTGAAAGGACCGAAAAGAGCGTGAATGCTCATGAGGCTTTTTCAAAAACTCCCGAATGTCGTTGCTTGGAATCTTCCCCTGAGTCACTAATTGTATTTCCCAAGATCGACCATGCTCTTGAGAATAAAGAGCGTTGCATATGAAGTTGGGGAGCAAATTATCTCTTAGGAGGTCGCTAAGGTTCCAATCCGTTTCGGTCGATTTCAGTTGAATCCACACATCTTTAGAGGACTCTTCCACATGCAGGTTGGTCTCTAAAGCAATTGGTTGAGGAGGTGGCATAGCCTGAGCAAGAAGGTCATTTCCTTGATAAAAAGCGACAGAAGAGACTCTTTTATAGAGTAATAACCAGAGTGCGTACACAAGATGATATTCTGTGCCTTTGAAATTGTTCCGATCTCCCATTATTTCTTTGTCTAAAGATGAAGGCATACCTCTATGAAACCTCTTTTTTTAATAGCCGTGTTTATATATGTCTTCGTATGAGGAGATAAAGATGTTCGTCGATGAACCATAGACGACCCTATTCGCTCAGACTGCTGAACACCTTTCATCTTAACATTCTTCCTATCTCATGTAAACTGAAGTAACACCTTCTATTAAAGAACAGCGCCTTCAGCCACTCAGCCGCTAGAAGACACAACGGATCGGTCAGTCCCTCCACCCAATAGCAGCCTGTTGCTTAAATCCTCTCCTACTTCAGTTTGTTCTCCCCTCATTACGTTGATTATGACCAATCGGACAACAACTCAGGAGAGTGCCCGTTTCGGTGGCTCCTGATAAGCAGTAGACGATGCTCCTGCTTCAGCCTGAGCTTCCCCCCGTTTGAAAGAGTCGGGAAATGTGGAATATACTAGACTCAATCAAACGAGGGAAGAAAGATGACCAAAGAACAAAAAGCCTACACGAAAGAGTTCAAAATCGAAGCTGTACGCTTGGCCGAGACCAGTGGCAAACCTATCACCGAGATCGCTCGTGATTTAGGGATAAGCGACAGCACCATTCATAACTGGCGTAAGCAGTTTTCCGAGCACGGCGAGCAGGCATTTCCAGGCAGCGGGCATCAAACACCCGAGGCCGAAGAACTGCGCCACCTCAAACGCGAACTGGAAGTCGTGAAACAAGAACGAGACATTTTAAAAAAAGCGCTTCATATATTTTCACGACAATAGCGGTGAAGTTTCAGTTTATCGAAGATCACCGGCAAGAATATGCGGTAAAGACGATGTGCCGAGCACTTTCCGTCTCAGAATGTGGCTATTATGCTTGGCGCAAACGACCAAAGAGCGAGCGTGAGCAGAAGAACGAAGAACTCACGCAACACATTCAGCAAATTTTTGAGCACAATCGGCAGATCTATGGGAGTCCGCGCATTCATGTGGAACTGAACGATCTGGGGGTGAAATGTTCGCGTAAGCATGTGGCTCGTCTCATGAGAGCGGCAGGCATAAGTGCAGGACAGAAACGTCGCCGGGTTCGGACCACCGATAGCTCACATAAGAATCCAGTAGCGGACAATCGCTTGAATCGAGAGTTCAATGCTTTTGCCCCAAACACCAGATGGACAGGCGACATTACCGGCATTGAGACGGGGCAAGGCTGGCTCTATCTGGCGATCATCCTGGATCTGTATTCGCGGAAAGTGGTTGGATGGTCCATGTCCTTGCATCGTGATGAGGAGCTGGTCGAAAAAGCCTTGAAGATGGCACTGATCCAAAGATGCCCCAAATCAGGATTGATGCATCATACAGATCGAGGGAGTCAATATACTAGCCAAGCATATCAAGGTCTTTTAGCTAGTGCAGGAATCACCTGTAGTATGAGTCGAAAAGGCAACTGTTGGGATAACGCCCCTACGGAGAGTTTCTTTGGCACACTCAAACGAGAATGGACTCATCGACACCACTACCAAACTCAGACCCAAGCCAGGCAGTCCATTTTTGACTACATCGAAACGTTCTACAACCGCAAACGTCGGCATTCGGCACTCGGCTATCTCAGCCCTGTAGCCTATGAGCAGCTAAATAGAAAGGAGCTTGAAACAACTGTTTAAAACGTTGACGTAACGTATTTTTTCTGATAGAGTAAAAGTATCTTAAACGTTTAACGTAACGTTCTCTACGTTTTCTTCATCGAAAGCAAACTCATGAGACGTGGAACGCTCAGACGTTCTCCACACTCCTCGACTCTACGAAACGGGGTCAAGCTCAGCCCCTTGATCGAAGAGATCGAGCACCTTGCTTTCTTCTCTGCCCTGGAGTTGCCCTCCTTCCCCGAACAATGCCTGCAATTCTGGAAGGATCTCTGCTCACCTCTTTTGGCGGTACGCGCGAGGAGATAGCATTTGCCCCTACGACTCCACCTGTCACGCGAGGACATGACCACTCGTCTCTCAATAGTCTTACGTCATCTGAGCAGTTGAGAGAGGAGCCTCAGATGAAGGGGAAAATTTTTTTGCGTCTCCTTGCATGGTTTCTTTGATTTCCCCAATCTTACAATGTAGGGTAGCTCCTATTCGACTTTGTCAGGCTTTTCTGCGCTGCCTATGGCTTCAGCAATCACCTGCTCATCGGTCACATCATCCTTGATGCGAGCATGACCAATGAGGTAAATGATAGCGGCGGCGATCAGCGATACCACGACGATAGCCCCAATCCAGATATCCCAGGGGCCAATCTCGATCAAGTTGGGAACCCAGGGGCGGACACAGTCGCGTAGAGACCAATACCGCTGGCAAGCATCCCCACGATTGAGCAGAGATAGAACACCCAATCTGGAGCGAGTCGGACATCAGCGAACTCTTCATGATATTTATAGCGAATGACGATAATATCTATGAATTGGAAGATCATCGAAATACACCAGATCACCGCAATTGACACGAAGAGAATGTAGTACATGAGGTTCACTAGATTCGCGCGGTTGGTGGTATTCGATGCCGCAGTGTAGGGAATGACCATGTAGACGGCTATGGCAAGAACCACGATGATGATGCTTTGCACAAGCACCGCTACCCACGGCACACGAGCAGCGTTCACTTTGCTCATTGCAGCTGGCAAGCGGCGATCCAGACCAGAAACAAAGAGCATACGACCAAACGAATAATTGTAGATAAGAGCCGCATAAAGGCCGAAGCCAATCATGATCAGGTCAACGATCACTGAGAGCACCAGACCAGCAGGGCCAAAACCATTATGAACAGCATCGACCATTGCCCAGAGATTCGTCTGAGGATTGGTATTCACATAGCTAGACAGGCAGGTAGCCGTCACCTGTGGGCATGCTGAAGGGACAGCCGTCATAATACCAAAAGTAGTGAGGAGATAGGCGACCATGACGACAATGGTTCCCCAGACCAGATAACAAGTTACGGCGCGTTCACTGGTCACTTCAACGCCCATATTCAAGGGCACCTCAATACCCAACAAGGCAAGGATGACGAAGCCAAAGATGGTAAAATTGCCAGTGCTGCCGAAGGTGATGGCCCAACCGCCTCCACTCACAGCCATATTCGTGAATCCAGGATGACCAGAGAGGAGCCAGGCCACTCCTGCGATGCCGATCAATACGATAGCAGCGCCGTACAGGACGAACATAATGTTGACGAGATTTTGTGCGGCGCGGAAACGGATAGCAGAGAGCCAGAAAGATATAGCTGTGACCGCGAGAATCACCAGTCCCAGTTGCCAAGGCTCGGCGAGAATGGTCAGGCCAAACAGACCTGCTAACTGGCTGATGAAGGTACTCACAAGGCTTCCACAGACCATCACAACGAAGATGCCGGGCCACCAGGCACAGAAACCAGCGAAAAAACCCCAGAAAGGACCAAAGGCTTTATTCGTCCAGACATAGATCGATCCTTCCTGGGGAAACATCCGACCAAGTTGTCCAACCACGATAGCCCCTGGAATCAGAAAGGTCAAAAATCCTGCCACGAGATAAATATAGGCCACTGGGCCTGCGGCAGCTATACCAGGCGCGTTCGTGATAAAGAGGACGATGGCAATAAAAATAGCCACCAGATCGAAGGTGTTGAGAACTTTGGAGAGAATGCCTCCTGCAATGCGTTCTGACCGGAGGACCTCGCCCTTACTACTTTCAGTCGTCGTTGTTGCCATGAGAAAATGACCTCCAAAAATTTCTGTGATTCAGGCTTGACACTCCACCTATGAGATGCAAGAGAGATCAAGCTGATACGATTGAGAAATGGGCAGGATCAAATCACGAGAAAAGAAGAACTCCCTTTCTTGAAAAGAAAAATAGAATACTCCCCCAGAGCAACGAAATCGTGAGGAAATGAATCCAGAAGAGTATCTTATGAGTGAGCTGCACTGAACGGTGTCAAGCGACCATCTTAACCTGAAGTATAATAAGGATCGTTTCGCGTATCAATCCCCTCTTTACAATAAAGTCAGCATTTTTTGCACAGGGCTAGACAGGAAATTCTACCCATGCGAAGATCGCTTCACCTTCAAGAGGAAAGAGAATAATGGACAAGGACACAGGCCAGTCTTGACACGAATTGAGTGAACTTCGGGATTGCTTACGGGACACGAGTGGACGCCGTGCCGCATGAGAGTATCCCTGGTGCAACCAGGAAGAACTGGAGCAATGTTCTTAGGTCAACAGTTTGCCCAGAGTCGAAAGACAATGGTGGACAAGAACCTGCTGTGAACGCGACGATCACCCGAAAACATGTACAGTGAGGTGTCGCAAGACCTGCATGCGCCGTCTCAACCAATGTCACAAGCGATTTCGGGACGTGTCAGGTACATTGGGCTTGCCCGTCCTGGTTTCGCGGCTTCCTCCATGCTTCTCGACGCTCTGAGAGCGGGAACAATCACCTCTCTGCGAGAGGCTGGGCTGTGCAGTTGGTGAGCAGCGCCTCTGGAGCCGATGGAGTGAGAGCCAAGCTAAAAAGGTGGATCAGAAATGTGGTAGACTTGCACCTGAACACGAGCCTCTCGCAACACGCCTTCTCCACTGGCTTTCTTGGCCGGATCACAGCGAGAAGGTGGTAATGGGAAGCTTCGCGACTGAGCGATTGAAACGCAGTTCATCACGCGAAATCTGTGGATCATCTAAGAGCTGGTTTGAAAAGGTCACCCCTTCGCTAATTCATTGTTTGTAAACGGCAGTTGTGGTACGCTCCGGGCAGTTTTTTGCAAGGATTGAGGAGAGGTTGCTAATGTCATCTACCACGCGTTTGCTGCTTGTGCGTCATGGCGAGACGCCTGCCAATGAGGAATGATGGCCTTATATCTTTTCATACTCTTTCTGCTATTTTTATTAGGTTTGACGGTTTTGCCGGATGATCTCAAAAGCTATCCCTCTGAGACGTGGCACGCCAAACGGAACAGGGGTGTCTCTCTGCGAGCCAGGGCCGAAGCCTGCACCATCGTTTCATGGAGAGGTGTTGCATTGCCCTTGCCGCTCATCTCTCCTCAAAAGCCGTCAACGTCATAGAGAGGGGTGACACATTCCTCCTGGATGATCAAACGTTGGTGCATAGGATGAGGTGAAACCGGACACATTTTGAAATTTTCAAAATGTGTCGCTCCACGCTTCAGCAATCTCTTGCGTGATCTTCCAGCGATGGTGAGCCATCTCCTCGGCATCCCTCTTCCTTCAGGATGATTGTTTTGCGCTCTCTCTGCTCTTCCTGCTGGTTTTTCTGGAGTGACGCCCTGTCTCGGCGTCCTTCACGAGCCACCCTGCCGTGTGCGCGGCATGGACAACGGAGCAGGGCTGACTCTCTACGAGCCAGGACCCAGACCAACATTGTGGTGCGTGCTCACAGGAGCCGTTGTGAGCGGCATTTCCCGCTGACTCGCCTCTCGTCAAAGGCAAGCCACTCCATGAAAATGGGTCAAGATCAGCGGTCTGTACAAGGAAGCCGAACCCCTTTGGCTGCAAACGCTTACCATCCGAGAGGAACGGGTAGGAGCCGCTCATCCCGATAGAGCAGTGCCAGATTATTCAGGCTCCGTGCCGTATCAGAATGAGTGGCCTCCAACTGCTCTTCAGTGATGGCAAGCGCTCGCTGATAGAGTGGCTCCACCTCAGAGTAGCGTCCTTGGTCCTGATAGAGAGCCGCTAGATTGTTCAGGATACTAGGTAGTACGTTCTACAAGTTCACCTGTATCTTTATGAATCATATAATTTCTTCTGGATTCCTCATACAGTTCTAGGCTTGACGTTTTCTCCCAGAACAAAGCCAATTCTACAGCTTCTATGATTTGCCTCTTTATTCCTTGTTTAAAAGGGTGCTCCCATGCATATTTCATTAATGCTTCTCCCCATTTTTTACCCTTTTTAAACTCAATTAATTGAGGGATGGTGAGCGATGCCTTCTCTACTGCTTTAAAAAAAGGTGCCGATTTTTTTGTTTCTTTCACATAATTATGAAGGAGGTCACGGTCTGCTTGACTAGGTTCCCCATCTTGCACCATTTTCCAAACGATTGTTTCCAGTTCATCTACTTCAAAGTTTGCGAACTCAAAATCGAGGTCGGAGAGAAAAAACCTGCCGAAAATTCCATCATCTGGATTGGCTTGATTATTCCTTGCCGCACTTTCCATAACCCTCACATTTTCAGGGACATCCTTATCAATTATGACAAGGCTATAGACTTGATTTCTTATATCAGCTTGCAGTTCATCCCTAAAAAAAGCTCCCATTGAATTGCCTTGTTTGATCAATCCATGCAAATTAGTAACTGGCACATCTAGCGTCTTAAAAAAGCTGCTAAGTGCGCCAAATTCAGTTTCTCCCTCCCCATACAAGTGGACACGAGGTTTATAGTTTAAG
This sequence comes from Reticulibacter mediterranei, assembly GCF_016587455.1. Classification (NCBI taxonomy): domain Bacteria; kingdom Bacillati; phylum Chloroflexota; class Ktedonobacteria; order Ktedonobacterales; family Reticulibacteraceae; genus Reticulibacter; species Reticulibacter mediterranei. Next base: position 1,042,757 of record NZ_BNJK01000002.1, read on the forward strand.
CCATGCCGTCGAGCAAATGCACCTCCTGCTTGGCGGTCATCTAGGACTCTATTAGAACCGTAGAGCTTCTCTTTGACATTCTCTGGTATCCATCCAAGTCCCAATTCATCCTCTTCGCGCAATACTTTGTTAAAAGTGTTCTCAGTTGCTCGTCGGAGCATCTCTGCCATTGTTCTCAGAAGAAGTGCGCCGCCTAAGTGACCTTCTAATGTTAAGCGTAGTTCACTCTCTCCCAGGCAGAGCAAGGTGTGTATCCACCTGTTGGGATCAAGCAGTTGTGTTTCAATACAGAGGTCTTGTCGTATTTCTTCCAATCGCTTCATACCAAAAGTTTGATAGAGTCTCTTGACCATATGCTCCCCATAGTCGGCCATATGCTGGCGTATTTCTTCCACTCCGGTCTGATAACTCATAGTGTCAGATGGATCATATCTCACAGAGTTGAAGATTCGCATATAGGTATATGGCTCAGTAACAATACTGAGGGATGCTGTATCGTTCCACTTCTTCATCTTTGCCATAAATTGCTCTGAACCGAACCATTGTTTGAAGAAAGATATACACCAATCTAGGCGACGTGGAAGACCACTTTGATTGAACATTTGCATCTTTGCAATATCAAACTTAATTAGGCCATTTGCTCTATTGAGACAATGAAGTACATAGTAACGGAAAGGATGGAAAAGAAGCTCTGTACCATTCTGAAGGGGTGCAAGCTTTTGTACCAAAGCATTCCATTCATCGGAACACTTTTGAAGCTGGCGTTCATCAGAGTAAATATGGCACTTATACTGGTTGATACCATGATCAACCAACCCTTTATCATGAAGCTCAGTTTCACTTTCTATAAGATCAGCTTTTAGCAATCCCAACTGCCATAAATGAATAATGTCTTCTTCTCCAAAGTTAGATAATCCACGATCAGAGCAAAATTGTGCAAGCTCTTCAGGGTTGAGAAACTTCATCTGCCAAATTCGGCGATGCTCGGCTATCCAGGTTCCAGAGACCGCTAGTTCTAACAATTCAGAGGGCATATTCTTCTGAGGCATGGTGTTATTACCCTATCCTTCGCTTTCCATCCTATACATTGCTGCTTACAAGGCATCAAATCATTTATAGTAGGGCTTATTATACAGCAGCTCCGTTTCCGCCGCAATAAATTCGCTCGTCTGAACAAAATATTGCACATGCCTGATCTCTGTTGTCCCAATTGGAAAAGCAGCCCAGACCTGCTCGTCTGTAGGGAGCAGCGTGAGAGCAAGGGTAGCTCAGGAAAGTCGAGCACGTGGGTGTTCATAATCGACCTGCATCTAGTTCGCAGCCTTGTGGGGGAGCAACCCGACACTGGAGGGAGTAACATTGCTACTCATGCAAGTGATCCACGAGTGGCTTCCTCACCTCAAGGATTTGCTCACCATAGAGCAAAGGGAGGTATCAGGCAATCTTGTGTTCCATCCGTGCCAGGAGCGTTGTTGCCACATCCGAGGATCTCCTTCACTGCCTCGATCCGTTGGGTGATGCACATGGTCTGTCTACCATCACGCTTTCTACTGAGAAGCCCTTGCTAGCGCAAAGCCCTGTTCCTCAGATGACATCCACATCTGCTCGACCTCACTTCCTCTGGGGATGGCGTCATTCGTGTGACGTGCTTACGGCAGACATCACACGGATGATGAGTATCCATTTCCTTGTCCCCAGCATCCTCCTTTGAAGATTGGGGTGACTTGGAGCCTATCATACACTTGCATCTTCTTCTTTGCGTGCTTAATGGGATCTCTCAGAACGATAGAGAAAAAGATGCCGCAGGGGCCAAAACAGACTTTCTGACAACGTGCTTGTTTGCAATAGATGCCGAAGAGGTTCGCCTGCCAGCTCCATCGGTGCATCCTTCACCAATGGAGCCAGCCTGTTCTCTTCGTATTAGCCATTGAAGAGCAGGAGCCAGGCTCCCAGCCCAATGAGCAACAATCCTGCAATCCATTCATTCCACTGTTTGACCGCTTTCATAGACGTGCCGAGCCAGCGACCCAGGGCCAATCCGAGAATCGTCATCAGACACCCTTGTATCCCGATACACAAACAGATGATTAGCAAAGAGACGTTTCCTTCATGAGCAGCCAGAGGCGTCACGCTGCCAAGCGAAAATCCAACGACTAGCTCATCCATGCTAATAGAGAGCGCGAGCAGGAGGGGGCGTATCCATTGGGGGGCCCATGCCAGCCGTGTACGGGAAGGTTTAGGTGGAGAAGAGACTGTTGCAGGATGCATCTTTTGGTTTCGCTTTTCTAGCAGTTCCCGTGCTTCTTCCACGACCTCCCACAAGCCAATGCCGATCAAGAGGAGTGGTCCTATCACGCTCAGCACTTCGCTGAGCGCCCAGGAGAGTTCGTATCCTATTGCCAGTCCAACCAGCGGCATCAGCATCTCTGTTGCAGCAAACAGAAGTGCAGAATTGAGCCAGAGAGAAAGAAGATGGGGAGCTGAATCACTTTTCGTTGTCTTACTTTTCATGCCCAAGCTCAGCGAAACGCTCAAGCTATCCAGTCCTAATGGGAGCAGAAATATGAGTAGACTCATCATGATGGAAGACTGTCTCCTTTATATTGTTTCATCTCAGTGACGATGTGGAGGCACCAGTCTGCCACATCGCGTACACCCTCGGTTGTGTGGTCCTCATTGCTTGTTTTTCCCGCTCAGAAGGAGCATGTTCATCCCCAGCTTTTTGAAGGAAGCTGGGAGTCTGGTGCATCTCCTCAACAAAAAAATGCAGGAAGATATTTATTGATGCAGGATAGCATGAATTTCTGATGGTCTTGCACAGTCAGATGTGCATTCACAGGAAAGTACCGGGTTCTGGTTAAGAAAAAAGAGAAATCCTGCCCCTTTCTCTTTTTGCTGCACCTTCAGTGTTCGAGAGAACACGTGTACAGCAGTACCCACGCGTTGGGAAACGAGGATTGACACAACGGCTGATCTCTAGGAGAACTCTCTGGACAACACCCACAAACCGGGGGTTCAGGCAGCAACAAAGGCTCCTGAACAGGGACGGCACAGCAGGGGTCTGAGGGAAAAAAGTACCCATTGACGTACATCCATGTCACCAGCCCCTTCTCACCCTGTTGCATTTTTTAACGCAACATCTGTTTCACTATTCATGTTTCTCCCGCAGAGACTTTTGCAATTCCAGCTTTTTAAAGCAAAAAAAGCTAGAATTTCCCTACACTCTCGGGTATACTGAGGAAGAGACTCATGTGCAGAGGTGTATGTAGGAAGAAGGGATGCTATTTGGGAAAGGGTGCCCAGAGCTATCAGAACCACCTGCCACTCACCCATTTATGTATGCCCTTCAGGGCATCTGTTCCCTGCTCTTCCGGTATTACGCGTGATCTCTTCCCATCTTGGTCGTTCTGGCACATCTCTGCTTTTTCTTCAGTGGGAGGAGTGGAACCATTGAGAAGGAACATACCGCCATGACCCATCAACAACACCGTTCCTCATCATGCTCACTCTGGAAGCGGAGCGCAGTGCAGACGGCTTTTCCTAGAGAGGTGTGCCAAGAGGCTGCCCGCTCTCATCTTGGCGCTCCTCTGCGCTGTTATCGGCCTTCTGCCAGAAAAACGGTCCGATCTCTTCTCTTGCTCGTCCCTGTGGCATGTGTTGCTTGCTCTGCTCTGATGACATACTCCCTTCTTGGAAAGATGCCAATCACTCAGTGGCTGGATCTGGGGCGCACCTTTCTCCTGGTGGTGTCAGTGCTGGGAGGCTGGTCCGCTGTCCTGGGCATCCTGGTATGTGTAGGAGAGTTGGTGACGCTCTTTTTGAGAAGGCATGAATGCCTGTATGAATGTCAGGAAGGATTGTTTGTGATGCGGGCAAGCCAGCAGATCACAACGATCATCCACTGGAGCCAAATAGAAGAGATCAGCGCAGAGCGACATTTCCCAGCAACGAGAGGGTATGCCTATTGGCTCAGGTGCCGCGATGGGAAGACTGTGAGAGTCGGTCGCAAGCTCTGGGAACGGACCCGTGATCGCTTTGTACAACAGCATGCACACCATGATCAGTTTACCGTCACTTCCTCCATCTTGATACGGGATGGAGAAACATGATCTCTTTGCAACAGAGCAGCACTTTCTGGTTTTCTTGCACAGACAGATGGACATGCACAAGAAAAGTACTGAGTTTTGGTGAAGAAAAAAGAGAGAGATCTTTCCTCCTCTCTTTTTTGCTGCCTCTTCGTTGTTCGCGAGAACACGTAGGTAGCAGTACTCACGCTTTGGGAAAACAGGGATTGACACAATGGCTGGTCTCTAGGAGCACTCTCCTGGCAACCCCTTAGACCAGGGATGGAGCACTACTCGGGCAGAAACAAAAGCTCCTGAGAAGTGTTTTCTTGCTCCTTCTCAGGAGCGATAGTGTTCACCAGGAAGCACCATATGGATGCAAATCTAACGTTCCAGGGGTGTTTCTTCGCCCACATCAAGATCTGCCGGGGGATCATATCCCTGCTGTCGGTAGACTTGAGTAGTATAGTCCTTTAACACCTGTTGGCAACGAAGCAGAGCCTCGGATGCAGCTTCACGTTGTGGTCCGCCAAAGAAATCACGGGCATGGATTTTCCGCAGCCAGACTTTCAACTTATGCCAATCTTCTTCATTTTCCTGTAATTCTGCAAATGTGAATTTCTGCGCTTTTGTCTCTTTTTCTACTTCACCCAGGAAGCGTTCACAGCGATCAAGAAATTCGGTATAATCTTGCTCTCGTTCGGAACGAAACCGCTCGATCATCCGTTCTTCTTGCTCGGGCTGAAGCACCTGGGCGGTCAGCAGAAAACCACCACCTCCCTGAGCCTCAAGGTCAGTGAGAACTTTCTGTAACGTTCGCTCGATGCTCCCCATGCGTGGAAGCACCCAGACCCCGTTCTGGAGCGCCACGGCTCCAAGCTGTTGCATCCGTCGCCAAACCGAGACGCGTAAACTTGACGGCACAGCAGGCGTTTGAGGAAGAAAAAGCACCCATTGGCGCACATCCATGTTGCCAACCCCCTTCTCGCTGTGTTACACGTAATGATGTAACATATGTTGCAGTATTCATGTTACATTAAAATAATTTTTTACAAATATCCCCTCTATTATAGCAGAAAGGCTGGAATTACTCTGTATTCTCAGGTATACTTTTTTGCAGAAAGAAACGTGTGAGTTGTGCAAACAGTGGATCTCTCAGAGCAAAGGGGCATGTACAGGCTTTTTGATGAGAGAGCCATCTGCCATTCTTTGTGACAGGAGCAGATGCTTTTGAGCACGTGTGTTACGTAAGATAAGACAACCTATAGAGAGGAGTTCATTGTAGCTTCGCCCGTGAAGAATCTGAGAAGGTTCTTCCTGCTGTTTGGAAGGATGGTTGCATGCATCTCCCATTTCGGTTCTCTCGCCTCCGTCTGTTGCTCTTTGGTGCCGCCCTGCTAAATCACGTGATCTCAGCTTTTCCTCCCATTGGCTTACCCAGGCTTTGCGATCACGTTCCCATGAGTGAGAAGAAGGAAAGGATTGGTACGTTTTGAAAGACATCATCTCGCTTCTCATCCTCGGTTTTGCCCTCTCCCAGGATAATTTCCGGGTCTCGATTGCGGTCGGGACGTTTAAGCACACTTGGCGTCGTGCGCTGCGAATAGCACTGGTGTTCGGGCTTTGGGATGGCATTGCACCCCTGGTCGGTTTGCTCATTGGGGACCTTCTGGGGAAGGCTATCGGTCCAGTGGCCGACATTATCGGGCCGATCGTGCTTGCTGGGTATGGCATCTACCTCCTCGTTCGGGTGGTGGTGGTGAAGAGGGCTGAGGGAGAGGAGGAGGAGCCAGATGATCGTATTGTGCTCTTCGGTCTGCCTCTCCCTCTCAGCCTGGACAATATGATTGCGGGCACTGGCTTGGGATTGGTTGGCTTTCCCCCCATCTACTCGGCAGTGTTCCTTGGCGTTATGACGTTTGTGTGGTCCTTGGTTGGATTGCAACTCGGGAAAGTGATCGCCCGCTTCATACGCGTCCGCTATGAGCTGCTCGCAGGTCTAGGACTCTTGCTCGTGGCGGCCTTGTTGGCATTTGGAATAGGAAGCATGGGAGGAGACGAAGCACAAGTTGTGAGGAGTTTCCTTTCATAGATTGTAGTTGCCTCAAGGATGGGGCAGCTCTAGAAAGACAACATCATCGATGCCAGAGATCCCGACACATGAACTCGCACTCTATCATCTCAATGAAGCTGGTCTTCCTGTCAAGAGCACGTGTCCGTTTCCTTTTGTCGCTGCCGACTATAGCCGCTACAAGTATGGAGCGACTGCCGTTGCTGATAGGTTTGCCTCTGCTTTAGGAGATGCGTTTCAACACGCATTTCCTCATCTCATTTTTGCGCCATCCCTGCTGATTGCCTCTTCTCCCTATAAATATGTGCCAACCGCAGCCCATGCACTCGCCTGTCTGTTTCTCCGTCATGTCAATCTGGAACGAGACCGGCGGCACCTTCCTCCGGCTTGCCTTATCAAGATCGCGCGATACCATCTCTCTGCTGGCGATTATGGCACCCTTCCCATCGAGCAACGCCGCCTGCTCATGCGTAGCAATACGCTCTCGCTTGACCCGGCTGCGCTTGAGGGCGCGCATCTGGTGATGATCGATGATATCAAAGTCAGTGGGGCGCATCAAGAGCGTTTGAGAGAGGCAACCGAGACCCAGCCTCTCGCCTCACGCACTTTTCTCCATATTGCCAGTTTCTTCATCCATCCCTCGGCAGTTCTCGATCCGACCATAGAAGATAGGCTCAATCATGCCTTTGTCAAAACGCTGGATGATTTGATGGGCATCATCCAGGCCTCCGATTTTGTCTGGAATGTTCGTCTCTGCAAATTCCTGTTGAGTGCCAGGAACCGCGCCGAACTACCCGCGTTTCTGGAGCGTCTGCCTGATCGTTTCCTGCTGGACCTGTGCGAGCGGAGTTGTGGTGATAGTTACGACCTTATGGCTACCTATCGGGAAAGTCACCTGCTCGTCCAGGCAGCGTTACAGCAGCGTCAGGTGCAGGTTCCTGGTAATAGTGCGCCCAGGGGTGGTGATAGGGTGCCCGGTAAAAAGTCATCAACTGCATAAATCCATGTTCATCGATCATTCCTGCTTGCAAGGCCGCTACGACAATGAAAGGATAACTGGTCAAAGCGCGTACCCGATAGTCGCTCAGGAGGGCTCGCGAAGATGGAAAATGCCAGTTCACAAGACTCTGGACTCCGATAACTTTGAGGTCAGTTTCGCGATGAATGGCGTCAATGGCATGGCGCGTGCTGTTTCCACTGACGACAATATCTTCAAGAAGCAGAGCACGTTGCCTTCCCTGGGGACGACACTCGACTAGATGCCCCTTCCCCATTGCCTTTGGAGTGCTGCGGACATAGGCAAGTGGTACATGGAGACGGTCGGCTAACGTCTTTGCCCAGGGAATACCGGCATTTGCCACCCCGACGACGTACGTTGCATCCGGGAACGTAGATTGCACCGCTTTGGTCAACGCTCTATCGAGCAAGCGCCGAACATCGGGAATGCTGTTGAGCAGACGGCAATCACAGCCGCAAGGCGCGACAATCCCACATTTCCAATGGAACCATTGTTGAGGAGGCAGACGCAGATCAGCACGAAATGCCTGACTCCTGACCAATGCGGTGGCGACCATTCTCGCTTGAGGGGAGGAGAAGATCATCTCCTGCACATCTTGTTTGGCTTCGACCAGAGCCGCACGGATGTGGGTGGGAAGGCGATATGTTCTGTTCCTGATCACGAGAGGCTCCTTCTCGCAAGCAAAAAGACACGAAGAAGTTTTGCTCGCTCCATCTTCTTCTTATCAGCATTGGTATCAGTATACGCTGAAAAGGGCGAGATTCCAATCAACACAGATCGGGTGAAGATGCAACATATGTTGCACTATTAAAACTATAATAGTTGCAATGGCCTTGCAACAGCGAGCCATCCATAATACCTCTCCTCTTGCTAGTATATTTGTAATATTCCCTAAGAAGAGTCCCTCATGTAAGAAGGCAGGCGGTTTCATTAACACGTGCTAATAGCACAGGAGAGCATCGAAGAGACGAGAAAAAGTGGAAATCTTCATTCCTATCTGGTACTTTTTGGGGAAATCAGACAAGCAGAAGTGTAATAGAGCGTGATATCTAGTATACTCCGCTGATAGATGGGTGTACATATCAAACTATTTCAACATGTCGCTGCGACACTCATCCCTGTTCACTGTCTGATGATCTTCTCAGAGGCACAATTGACGCTCACATATCTTAGGTGGTCGTACTCACGATGGATCATCATGACAGCGGAAACACACGAAAGAAGAGAAGGGATAGACAATGAGTATCAAACATCGCGGCATCCTGGTGATTCTCTGTTCCCTGGGGTTGCTGCTCCTGTTGGCAGCCTGCGGAGGATTTGCCCCAGCAACGACAGGCTCGACGGATTCTTCCAACTCGACGGGCAACGGCGCGTCCACCGGTTCACAGACGGTGAAGATTCCTATTGGTGATTTTGATGTCAGATCTCCTCAGACGACCTTTGAAACGGGCGTGAAGTATCACTTTGTCGTGACCAACGTGGGCAAACATCACCATGATTTTCTCATCATGCACCGCATGAATACCGAAACGATGGTCATGGATGATGTGTATAAAGATTCATTGGCTTATATTTACAATATTGCTCCTGGGGAAACGAAAACCCTGGATTTCACCTTTGATCACACGGCTCCCTCTGGTACGTTGGAGTTTAGCTGTCACTACGGCGGACACTGGGAAGCGGGGATGTATCAGCCCATTGTGGTTAATGCTGCTGCTGGAGCTTCGGTGAGTCCTTATCCCAATAACGGCGTTCCCATGCAGGAGACGACCACATCAGGTGCCACTGGCAAATGCGATGCGCCAGTTTCGGTCACACTGAGTGCTGACAACACATTCAACCAGAGTCGGGTATCGCTCAAAATGGGGGATACACTCACCATCGTCAATAGCACCAAAGGGGAATTTACCCTGACCACCACGCCCGATGCGGGTATCCGTTTGACGATTGTTGATCCAGGGGAAACCGAGCATGTCCCTTTCCAGAAGGCGGGTGGATTCACGCTGTCGAGCCAGGAACACCCAACGGCCAAGCTTGCCGTCCAGGTGGAGAGTACCGCAGGCGTGACCTGTGGCTTTACCCCGGTGGCAACGGTGAGCTTCGATGCCAATTATAAAGACCCCAAAAACCAGTACTTCTTCACGCCCAAATCCGTGACCATCAAAGAAGGGCAGAGTATTACGCTCTCGAATCTGGCCGATTATGACCTGACTTTCACGGCCAAGCCGGATGCGGATCTGGGCAATATCCAGCTTGATCGTAATGAGCATCAATTGTTGCAATTCCATGACAATGGCACCTACACCATTTCATGTAAAGAATTTCCCACGCAGCAATTCACGGTCGTCGTGCAAAATGGTGGAGGAGACGACAACTAAGCAGCACAGAACGGTGAAGAGGTGATAGGTTGATCCAGTGCCTCTTCACTCTTGTTAAGGGAAGACTGTGATGAAGAAGATAGTGATCGCGTTTGTGCTTGTCAGCCTGATGACGATGGGGATCGTGGCATGTAGCCGTGATGGAGCGCCCACCGTGTCCTCTTCTACCTCTCCGGTGGTTGCGGCCTCCCCCACGACGCCGCCAGATACCGTGCATATGGACGACGAACAGTTTGTGCAAAAAAGCATTATGATTAACAAGGGGGAGAGTGTTACCCTGATCGATGATGTTTCCACGTTGCATGTGATCGCGAATGGCGTCTGGCAGAGCAATGGGATACCCTTGTATCAGGAGGAACCAGGCGCGCCATCGGTGCAGCTCCAGGTGCAGGACAAGGGAAGTCATCAGATCGGACCCTTTACGACTGCTGGCACCTTTCACTTCTACTGTACCGTCCACCAGGACATGAGCCTGACGGTAATTGTTCAGGAGTGAGTCGAGGTCCACTCTGTGCAGGAGTCATTGCTCCTCAAACAAGAGCTTGGAGTCATTCAGGCTCTTGTTCCTGTTGATTCAGCAGTTCTGGATGGGTGTGGACAAAATCAGTAGGAGGACTGCCTGCCAGAAAATCGGGGTGCGTGAGGATGGCGAGCAGGAAGTCCCGGTTGGTGCGTAGTCCTTTCACCTGGATCTCTCTGAGGGCATGAGCCAGACGGTGTGCTGCCTCGCTGCGGGTTGGGGCATGGGCAATGACTTTTGCCAGCAGGCCGTAGCGTGAGATCATCTGCCCGCTGGCAACTCCAGTCTCGTAGCGAATACCAGGATGCGGCGAGAGATCAAACTGTTCCAGGCGTCCAAAGGTGCGACGGAAACCCGCGAGGGGATCTTCGGCATAGAGGCGTGCTTCGAGCGCAGAGCCAGCACAAGGGATCTCGTGCTGCTGCATGGGAAGAGGCCCTCCACAAGCAATCTGAAGCTGAAGCTGGACAAGATCCAGGCTGGTGAGGCATTCGGTGATCGGGTGTTCCATCTGCAAGCGCGGGTTCATTTCCAGAAAAAAGAAGCGATCTCCCTCTACAAGATACTCGACCGTTCCCACTCCCACATACCCAAGCAGTGTCGCGAGCGTGAGGGAGGCATCTCTCATCTGCTGAAGTAACCTGGATGAAAGCCCGAGCGGTGGAGCTGCCTCGGCCACCTTCTGATAGCGACGTTGGATCGAACAATCCCGTTCGTAGAGATGGAGAACGGAGCCGTGCATGTCGGCGACGATCTGAACCTCAATGTGTCGTGGAGATGACAAAGCTCCCTCTAAAAACATGATTGTTTCGCTCAGGGAGTGGGAAGCAACATGCGACACCTCCCTGATGGCCTTGAAGAGGTCAGAAGGGGTTGCGACCAATCGTATCTCTTTGCCGCCCCCACCGGCATTGGTTTTGACCAGCAAGGGATATCCAAGCTGAGATGCAGCTTGCTCCCAACCGCTTTCCCTGTCAGTGGAGACAACAGCATCAGGAAGCGTTGGAATACCAGCGGTACGAGCCACCTCCTTCGCCGCCAATTTGTGGCTCATCTGTTGGAGGACATGTGCTGGTGGACCGATCCAGAGGAAGCCTGCTTCCTCACAGGCTTCGGCAAAGGAGGCACGTTCTGACAGAAAACCATATCCTGGGTGAATAGCATCAGCTCCCACCTGCCGAGCAATGGTCAGGAGTTGGGACTGATCGAGGTATGGTTCGGTGCCAGTCGCGCTGATGAGGGGAACGGCAACATCTGCCTCCTGTACACAGGGAGCATCACGATCTATCTCAGCATAGACTACTACTGTTCGTATGCTCATGCGCCGTGTAGTACGCAAGATGCGACGGGCAATTTCTCCCCGGTTGGCAATCAGCAGGGTGGTGATCTCAGTCATCCTTGGCTCCAAGAGAAAAAACCTTCATTCCTGATGCTGTTCAGTATACTTCATCATTTTTCTCATCTGCCACCCCTTCATGGATGAGTGCAAAACTGCTTGTGAGACCTTTTTCCCTGATCATTTCGGGCTATCCCCGAAGCAGCTCGGGCATCTCTTTCACCCGTTCGTGGCTTCCCTCTAGTAGACATCCAGCGATCCAGGCAGCGCTTGTTCTGCTAACTCTTCCAATCGTTGCTCGTTGCGCCAGATCAGCGCCAGCCCTGCGATGATGATGAACACGACGAACACAATCGTGACAGTGCCAACAGGTCCGGTTAATCGGTGGATGCTCTCGCCCAAGAAATAGCTTCCCAGACCATAGAACGTGGCCCAGGTGATGCCCCCCAGCGCGTTAAAGAGCAAAAAGGACGGCCAGAGCATGCGGTTGGCTCCTTGCCAGGAACGCTGTCCAGGCACGCAGGACTGCGATAAAGCGGCCAAAGAAGACCAATTTACCCCATGTTTGCGGAACAGATACATCCCGACTTTCAGCTTGCGCTCATTGAGATGAATGTACCGTCCGTAGCGACGCAGGAGACGGAACCCTCCCTCGCGACCCACCTAGAACCCCAGGTTATCGCCGAGAATCGCACCACAGGCCGCAACTACAATGATCAGGAGGATGGATAAGTGATGAGTCGTCCCTGCGGTAATAGCAGCGACCAGGAGCATCGTCTCACCCGGAAAAGGAATCCCAGTACTCTCGATGGCAACAAAGAGCAGGACGGCGAGATAGCCGTAGGTTGCCAGCAGCCGTACCAAGTCAGAAGTTGCTAAGTGGATCATCTGCTTGAGCTTCTCCATTCAGAGTCGATTTCATATCTGCTATTGTCTCCAACAAAGATGAGGAACACATGAGAAATTGTTCCCACCCATCAACTGAGCGATTGAAACACAAGGAAGCCTCTTGCACAACTTCACTGTTCGTCGGACGTGGCAAGAACCTTTTTCGCGACTGAGCGATTGACCGATGGGGATGCGGCTTGAGTATTCTGAGGGGGGGCAACAACACAATCGGAAGGAAGCAAGGCAGACCAAACAAGGGGGCATGCAAAAACGCCCTCCTCGCTCCGGGTTCAGTCTTCGCTCTCGTCTCTCCCCGGCTGAGGGGAGATGCCAAGCAGATGAGCCAGTTCCTTCGTCGTCTCAATCAGGAAATGAGCGACTTCGGGACGAGTCAGACGATATATATGTTCCTCTTCAAAACACCATCTCAACAGTTCTCATCATCAAGACAGGCCACTTCTCGCCTCTTGCAACAGGTGGGAAGTCGAGCAAGAGGGCTGATAACGGGTCGAGAGCACGTGGTCAACGGTGGGGAGCCATCCTGAGCACCCCTCTTGCTTCGTGATGATCGTTTTTTCTCTCTGCCCTTCCTACTGTTTCTATTAATTCTGACGATTTTGCCGGATTCTCTCAAGAGCAACACCTCTCAGACATGGCCCGCCAAACAGAGCAGGGCTGTCTCTCTGCGCGCCAGAGCCTCAGCCTGCATCATCGTTTCATTGAGAGGTGCTCTCGTGAGTCGCATTGCCCTTGCCGCCCACCTCTCGTCAAAAGCCGTCAACGTCGAAGAGTGTCAGCGCCAATGTAATTTGCGCCAACATAACTCACTTGGGATGACAAGCTACCAGGCATCATGCTCAGGCTTCTGGTCGCCGATTGCAATCCCTCCCCTCCCGATGGCAAAGAAGGAGATATGCCGTCGATCCTGGTCATTTTTACGCAGGCGTTAATAAAGAGAGGTGACACATTCCTCCTGAAAGATCAAACGTTGGTACATATGATGAAGCGGAACCTGGCAAATTTAGAAAATTTCAAAATTTGTTGCTCCACGCTTCAGCAATCTCTCATGTGATCTTCCAGCGGGAGTGAACCATCCTCAGCATTCCTCTTCCTTCGCGCTGATCGTTTTGCGCTCTCTGTGCTCTTCCTGTTGTGTTGTGTTTTTGGGGTGACGACCTGTCTCGGCGTCCACCGCGAGCCGTCCTGACTTGTGTCCTTCCTGGCAGCCTGGTTGCTCCAAGTCTTGCTTGCTTCACTCGCTCAAAAGAGGGAAAACAAGCGCACAAGCAGCCCAGCCTGCTCCTCATCGCCTTCTCTTGACTGCGCCAAAGAACATGTGAACTTCACAGGCGTTCAAGGATCTAAGCCTTGAACACCATGTTCACAGGTGCCACAGAAAGAGCATTCCAACGGAGACAGCCTACTAGCTGAGGAAAGTAAATAGCTGAAAGATTGCTTCTCGATATCTTTGGAGAAAAAAAGCACTACTTGTAATAATGTAGTGCTTTATGGCTCCCTCCAGCCTTTCCAGGTCTGGGCGACAAGGAACAATGGGGAGGTGACGAACGCTCCTGCGAGCATCATCCACCGGTCTTCCAGCTCTGACGCTCACAGGCGGAATGGCTGCTCTCAATCAGCCAGTTGCAAGCCCTCAAGGTCCTTCTAGGTGATTTCCTGTCCGAGTGCGGCACGAAGCGCATTGGCACTCTTTCCGGCTGTCGCCTTATAGATGTTCTTGCCTGTTATCGCATCGCTGATCGTTGCTGGATCAACGTGAGCTTCACGAGCAAGCTTGGCTTTCGACCAGCCCAACTTCACACGATCATCTTCTCACGTCGCCATCGTTGTTCTTTCCGTCTCCAGTTCCTACGAGATATGCATGCTGTCGTATGACATGAGGCTCCAGGATTGTCAATGACTTCCCCTGATGGTGCTGTCTTCTCTCGTCTACTCAAGGAACGTCAGGGAAGAGACGTGAGGCCCAGGCTCGCTCGTGAAGCCCACCCGTTTGATGGAACACGTTCGACTTCCTCTCTGGAGAGACTCCTTCCTCAGCCCCCCTGCTCTTAGGCTTCCTCTGGGGTGTTTGCCCATGCTGTTAACCCAAAGGAGAAACAGAGAAACTCCTCTTGTTGGAAGTCGGCGACCATTTGAGTATAGAGGTGATCATAGGCTTCCTCGGTGACAGGCACGTGCTGCAAAATAAACGGTTTGAGTAGTGTATACGCCGCCTCCATATTCCTGAAGGTGGGATAATGCAGAGGCGTGGCAGAAGAACAGTCCAGTTTGAACGCTTTGCTCTGGATCTCCTGGAACCCTGCCTCTTGCAAGAGCTTGGGAAGCCTGTACGCAATCCCCAAAGAGCGACCATCAACCGAGTAGGTTCTCTTCTGCTTGGCGAGGGCCTCGTAAAAATACCCGCTGATCTGCTGACACGCCTGACTATTGGAGATGACGATTTCGCTCTCGGTCAGGCGAATGGTTCCTCCCGGTTGCAGGACGCGTTTGCACTCCCTCAGCAGTTTCGGCCAGGACTCTTGATCCATGACCCCAACGAGCAAACGACCATTGACCAGATCGAAGGAGTGATCCTGGAAGGGGAAGGGTGCTCTCACATCCATCACTTCAAACGTCACATTCTCAAGGTGTCTGACTCTGGCTTGCGCGAAATTATAGGCGATGATACTTTCGCTACTATCCCCTCCCACCACCTGCATCTCTGGATACTCAAAGGCCACATCAATCGCCCATCCTGCTGGTCCACAGGCAATATCAAGCACTCTTTGAATGCCAGCAAGCTCAATTTCAGGAAACAGTCCTCCTATCGCCTGGGTATACAACTGATCTTGCAACACAAGACGACCCAGTTCGACGCCTTGATCTTTGATCACATACCGGTTTGCATCCTCGATGGACATGGGGGAGCATCCTTTCTTGCTACACGATAGACGTGTTTTGTGGATTTCCACTAGTATACACGCCATTGTGCGTTTTGTCTGTGGGATAGGCACACTTTCCCGTCTTGGGAGGCACGATCAAAGAGCCACTGACGACGCACGATCAGCGGGCAATAAGTTCGGCATGAGAGGGGGAAGAGCAAGCAGTTCCTTGGAGTGCACCCATTTTGCCGGACACAAGGCAAGTCAACTTCGGGGGAGTGAGGCATACATCGCCTCAAACTCAACGGGAGGGAGGTATCCCAAACTGGAATGCAATCGTTTGACATTATACACCTGTTCAATGAAAACCGCCAAATTGGATTGTGCATCAGCAAATGTCTGATAGTCTTTGAGGTACACTTCTTCCTGCTTGAGCGTTTTGAAGAACGACTCGGCTTTGGCGTTGTCATAGGGATTGTCCACATCCGACATGCTCATCACAGCTCCAATCTGGTTCAGTTGTTCAACGTAATCATGGCTAGCGTATTGCATCCCCCGATCACTATGATGGATCAAGCCAGGCCGCGGCTTGCGTTCCCAGATGGCTTGATGCAAGGCGGCCAGGGTGAGCGAGGTGGTCATCTCTCGCGAGAGGTGCCAGCCTACACGGCGTCGCGAGAAGGCGTCCAGAAGCGTTGCCAGATAGACAAACGCGCTTCTCAAGCGAATGTAGGTAATATCAGCCACCCAGGCTTGATCAGGAGCTGTGAGCAGCACCCCTGCCAACTCATTTGGATAGACCGGGAAATGATGGCGTGAATCAGTGGTCTTGACCACGAAGCGTTTCTTCAAATGGCACAAAAGCGACTCTTCGCGCATGATGCGCAACACCCGTTTGTGATTGACGATCTGCCCTTGTCGATGAAGTGCTCGCGTGACCCGACGATAGCCATACCCAGGAAACTCCAGGATGATGCGCTCAATCTCATCACGCAAGGCGATCTCCTCTTCATCCTGCTCTGGGGAGCTGAGCTGCTCATAATACCAACTCCGACTCACTGCGAAGAGATCACAGAGCCGTTGCACACTCAGTTCGGGATAGCGCTCATGTGCCTGTGTGATCATGAGATGCCGCCGCCTGACCTCATAGCCTGTAACGCTTTTTTTAACACAGTGTTCTCCAGAGCCAATTGCCCACAAAACTGTTCCAGTTCTGCAATGCGTTGGGCATCAGTTGATGGCGAACCAGATGCCGGCTCCTGGAAAGCGGCCTCTCCCCGTTCCTGGTATTCTTTGCGCCAACGGGAGAGCACACTTTCAGCCAGGCTATATTCCCGACAGAGTTGGGCTGGTCGCTTTTGCCCGGTAATCACCTGGCGGACGACCATAAGCTTGAACTCGCGACTGTGCTGGCGTTTCTGCATCTCTTCTTCTCCTTCTCTAGTTTTGCTCTTCTTAGTGTACAACAGATTGGGAGAAGTTGACTTCGATCACTGTCCGGTTTTAGGGTTC
The DNA here is from genome assembly GCF_016587455.1 of Reticulibacter mediterranei. NCBI lineage: Bacteria > Bacillati > Chloroflexota > Ktedonobacteria > Ktedonobacterales > Reticulibacteraceae > Reticulibacter > Reticulibacter mediterranei. The sequence continues at coordinate 1,059,423 of NZ_BNJK01000002.1, forward strand.
ATGCACACTTTCGATGATGAAGATGTGATATACTAAGCCGTACATGTTGTTTTCTACCCCTTTCTGGTTTCAATTTCACCCATGATCCAACCAACCCATTTACTCGGTCTGCCTGCTCATTTGCGCCTGGATCAGATCGAAATCACACAACAATTGCTCACCCTCTTCCTGAGAGTAAAAACAGCCGAAGCAGCTTGCCCATTGTGTCAGCAGGTTTCCCACCGTGTTCACAGCCACTACACGCGCACACTTGCCGACCTGCCTTGCGGGGGAAAAAAACCTACGGCTCCTGGTGCTGGTTCGCCGCTTTTTTTGTCAAAACGAGGTCTGCTCTCGCAAGATTTTTGCCGAGCGGCTCCCTGATTTGACCAGTGTATATGCACGGCGAACCACTCGTTGTAAAGAAATCCTTGCCGAACTGGGCTTTGCACTGGGAGGAAAAGCCGCAGCCGCTCTGGGGAGCTTTCTCGGCTTGAGAGGTTCTCGCATGACCATTTTGAGATTGCTGCGCCAAACGTCTGCTCCAGCGGTATCCACACCGAAAATGCTCGGCATTGATGAGTGGGCATATCGACGGGGGAAAAAGTATGGCGCGCTTCTCATTGATCTGGAGAAAGGAACTCCTGTCGATTTGTTGCCCGACCGTCACGCGGCTAGCGTGGAAACCTGGCTCAAGAATCACCCAGGAGTACAACTCATCAGCCGGGATCGAGGCGGAGAATTTGCCCGTGGAGCACGCCTTGGTGCTCCAGAAGCGTTGCAAACGGCAGATCGGTTCCATGTGTTCCGCAACTTGGCAGAGGTTGCCGAGAAAATCCTGGGTAAGCATCGTCGAGCATTAAAAGCCATTCATCTGGTGACCAAGCCAGCCGCCTCTGCCTCGCCGTTGTTGCGCCATCAGCGTCCGGAGCGCGAGCGACGGAAGCAACAGGCACGTGCAAAGCTCGTCGAGCGATACGAAGCCGTCCAATTGCTGGCCAAGCAAGGACTCTCACACAAAGAAATCTCGCGCCGACTTCATCTCCATCGGGAGTCCGTCATTCGCTATGCCCGTGCGAAGACGTTTCCCGAACGAACAGAACGGCCAGTTCACCCAGGCATACTGGCACCGTATGAAACGTATCTGCGAACGCGTTGGGTCGAAGGAGAGCACAATGCCGTTGGCTTGTTCCGCGAGGTGACGACTCGCGGATACAGAGGTTCACGCATGACTATTGAGCGGTTTCTCCTGGGACTGCGCCGGATGGAGCAACAAGGGATCGAAGTGAGTCAGACAGCGACCTCAGTCGAATTGACACCACGGCGCGCTGTGGGTCTGATGCTTCGCTGTGGTATTGACCTGGACGAAGAGGAACGCCTGGCCCTTGAGCAGGTTTGCCAGACCCATCCCCAGGTGAAGCACCTCAATACCTTGTTCCAGCAATTTGCTCAAATGCTCCGAGATCGCCGAGGCGAAGATTTAGATCAATGGCTTCACGCCGCTTTTCACTCAGGCATCCCCGAATTACGGGCATTTGTGAACAAACTGCGTCAGGATCAACAGGCAGTGCAAGCTGGATTGGTACTTAAGTGGAACAATGGGATGGTCGAGGGACATGTCAATCGCTTGAAGTTTTTAAAGCGCAGCATGTATGGCCGGGCGAATTTTGACCTGCTGCGGCTACGGGTCTTGCATCATCGAAAGTGTGCATGAACCGGTTTTAGGGGTTCATTCCACCTCTCTCCCCTTCATTGATCCACTTGCATTCCATGTATTTGTCTATGATGTGTTGGAATACGAAAGAGATGCAGTCCCTCCAAGCATACTAGTTGATGATGACGGCTTGCCTCAAACACCTGAAAAGCCTTCATGCAATTTTACTATCCCGGTCCTGCTCGCGTCTTCTATGAGAGAGATGTGCATAGCGTTCGCATTTGAGGCAGTCTGGTGGGCGAGTTAATAGGTTCTCTTCCTCCCGCGTCGGCTTGCAACTCAGCTTGTTGTACCCATCTGAACCTGTTATCAGCTACGCCTGCGAGGGGATGAAACACAAGTGAGGTTGCACAAGCAGAAGCACTTAAGTATTGCTGGTGGACGCGACGCGTCGAGCAGGTGTCACCTTTGGTGCAGGTGTCTACGTGTTTCTGGATGAGAGTCGTCTGCTCTCTACAACCGTTGGGCGTTCACGTGAGAGGCACCTCGCAGATGACTCTCAGGCTTCCTCTTCTCGCACGCGCATCGTGTTACCTGTCTTCTCTACAAAAACCTTTCTAGCTTCTTCACGTCCACGTGTGTTCTCCTCACTCATCGGTTCCTGATGCTTGCTTGGCTTTGGAAGCGCTTTCTCTTGGGGGAAGCGATTTGACTCTCGTCGCTTCTCTTTTTTGTCTTCGTCAGATACATGAACTGCGATAGTTTTGATAGCTACGATTGTTGCACAGGACAGAGAACCGAACAAATCGAACAATCTAGAGACAGACGACTGAGCACAACACGCAGCGCGACGTATTGGCTCGTCCACCTTGCCAACCCAATGATCTCAAGGCAAATGGAGGATGAAGCACTTCATGGGTTTTGTTGTCCTCCAATGCTCACGAGACAACATGGCTCTCTGCGAAAAGCTGAGCTGCCCACGGAATGCGCAACGAGGCTTATAGAAAGCAGAGAACAAAGGGACAACCTCCTCTTCGCTTTGAGAACGGATTGACAACTTCTTCTTCGTTGTTTATGATAAACCTATCAATCATAAATGAGTTGATTATCAACTCGTTACTTATTAGCAGTGCATGGGAAAAGAAAGGGAAGAGTCCTTGAAAGCTGCTGTCCTGCATATGCCTGGGGAAGCACCTCGCTTTGAAGAGTTTCCAGAACCAACTCCAGAGCAAGGTGAAGTGCTTGTGCGTGTCAAAGCCGCCCCATTGACTAACTTGAGCAAAATGAGAGCAAACGGCACTCCCCAGTTTCCTGTCGTGTGTGGGGTGAACGGGGTTGGGCTGCTTGAGGATGGGACACGTGTCTACTGTGGCGGGTGTCGGCCCCCGTATGGCATGATGGCCGAACGCGCTATCGTCTCTCGTTCCGAGTGTATCCCCGTCCCTGATGAGATCGATGACCTCACCGCTGCGGCCTTGCCCAACGCGGCTCTGGCTTCCTGGCTTGCGTTGGTCTTTCGCGCACAGTTCCAGCCCGGGGAAAGCGTCTTCATCCTGGGGGCGACAGGCGTTTCTGGCAAACTTGCCATCCTAGTTGCCAGGCAGCTTGGAGCTGAACGTGTCGTGGCTGCCGGACGCAACCAAGCCATCCTTGCTACGTTGACAGATCTTGGAGCTGATGCAGTGATTTCCCTGAACCAGTCGGATCAAACACTGACAGAAATGGTGGCGAACGAGGCTGCTCACCACCCATGTGACATCATCCTTGATTTTTTATGGGGACACCCCGCCGAAGTAGTGATGGGCGCATTGACTCGCCCAGCGTTCCAGGGAGAGGCGTCTCGCATTCGTTTTGTCTCCATTGGGGAAATGGCCGGATCGACGGCCTCCATTCCGGCTGCGGTCTTGCGCAGTTGTGGATTGGAAATCTCTGGGAGTGGGGGAGGCAGCATTGCGCGAGAGGCGATCTATGACACCTTTCCCCAGATATTTGCGCTCGCTGCACAGGGGAAGTTGCGTATGGATATTGACCCGGTCCCTCTAGCCGAGGTGGAGAACGCCTGGCAGTCTCAAGACACACCTGGTCGTCGCCTGGTTTTTCTGCCGTGAGGTCGCTATGAGATCAGAAGAAGAGCATCTGCCGCCAGAACAAGAGGGCAAGAATCCCTTTGTGCTGCTCACCCATTTGCATCGAGATATGTCGCGAACCTTCTCTCAACAGATGGGCATGAGCTTTTCTCGCCTGCTCTTTCTGCATGAATTGTGGCATGCAGGGGAAATCAGCCAGACGGAACTAGCGAGCCGCTTGAGCATGGAAGGAACATTGCTCACGCGTTTTGCCAAACAAATGGAGGCGGCAGGCTTGATCATCCGCCGGGTCGATCCCCGCGACAATCGTTTTACCCTCGTCTCCCTCGCGCCAGCAGGACAACAGGTGCTTTCGGAGATGGGTACCCACGCAGATACCTTCGAGGCGGAGTTGCTAGAAGGAGTAAGCAAAGAAGACTTGGCACACATGATGCGAACCATGAAACAGATCCAGAATAATCTGTCTCGAAGGCTCGAACACAATGGATAAGATCGAGGTTGGGGAAAGCCACTCAGTATCAGACGCAAGAGAACGACATATGAGGAGGTCAAAGCAAAATCAGGAAGAGCAAAACCACACGAGAGTTGATAACCTTGCTGTTCTGCTCTTTCTGATCATCAGTGCCTTGACGACAACTCATGGATGACTCTTCATGAAGATGCGTTCAATGACCCTGAGTATACCACAAAATGGGGCTTGTTCTGAGTTCTGAGAGAACCTCTCATGGGAGAGGTGAGCTACCACCCAGAAGTCAAATCTGCGTTAGCCCTTGCCACAGCACTCTGCCTGCCCAGAATGTGTGTGTCCAGGGTGGTCCGTTCTGCCGCTGTCATATAATAAGAGTTCTCAAAGGGTGTATTGAAATACCCTTGAAACCGCGCCCGTGCCGTAGGTTGATCTTGACCTGTCATTGGATCTTTCGTTGTTACGGGGATTAAGTCAACTTTTACTTCATTCCCACCAATCGCTGCGGTGGAATAGATAAGTTGGCTCGCATCTTCTCCTGTTTTTGTATGGAGAAAATCTATAATATTAGCCAGTCTTTTGGCACCCGAGGATTCTAGCTGATTGTCAATACGACTTACGTATGTATCTCCTGTCTCAAACGCTTGAGTCTGCGAATGATCTATCGCGGTCGGATCTCCAAATTGCCAGTTCTCAAAGGCTTTGTAGCCTGAGGCCACAGATATGCGCCTCTCGCTCGTAGCCTCGGCAGACCCATGTGGCCCCACGAGCCAGGGACTCGTGGTATCGGCAGGCCCAAGTGGCTGACTCGGACGCCAGATGTTAGGAGTCTCAGGTATCATAGACGTGCTCTTCTCACTGCCACTCCCTCTCGTAGAAACCATCAGGCTGTATTGACGCTCTTCATCCGCTCGCGTTGATAGAGATGGTCTCCTCTGATCTGCCTCTCTAGCTCTCGCTAAGAATGCTTTGTAATCTGATGAAGATGCTACACTCTCCTTGCGGTAATCTCCCTGCCTTGATTCTCCTCCTATGGAGGACCTGCTATCATCAAAAAATGTACTACTATAGTTGCCTGGTGTATCTGGAAGTGTGGATGGAAGGTGTGTTTGGTCTCCAAACATAGCAGGCATAGAAGAATCTCGTATAGGCGGCATCGATACTTGTGTTTTTTCTCTAGATGTCTTCGGAGATGAATCTTCATATTTCCCAGAGAATGGTATTGATCCTCTCCTGGCTTCCGGGGAACTTGCCTCATCATCAAGAAAAGCACTTGTACGAAATTGCGTCCCTTCGTGACTTGTATCAAGATTATGGAAACGTAACGCATCTGAATCTTGAGATGAACCCTGCTGGCTTTGTTTTTCGCGTTTTTCTCTGAGCTTTTCTCTTGTATCTCTTTTACTAGATGGATTATCTGCCACAAACTATTCCAATCTATAACATTCCCCCCTCCTATGAGGAGAGAGGGATGATGTAAGGTTTTCGATGCTAATTTGTTAAGTCACTACTATCTACGGGATGCACAACGAGATGGACATGCGACTGTAGTGACTCTGCTGACTTCTTCGCTTCTTTAGATCTCTTCAAGCGTTTCCTGGATAACACCCTTCAGATGAATTGCTTGTGATCTCCCTTCTTCTCATGAGAAAGCATAGAAATGATCGGCTAAATGACAGCAGCATTTGATCCAGCATACTCGATGAGTATGCTCTTTTTGGGGGTAAGTAGGGACAGGTTTTCCTCAGTTCGCAGTAGTAAATTGTGGTATTTTCGCCATGATCGCCTGCAGCTGAGCATCGTCGGAGATTCCCTGGAAGTCGTAGCGCGGAGTGTATGGTGCTTCTAGTTGTCGGATCTCTTCTTCTGTTAGCTCGATGTCGAGTGATGCTACAGCATCGTCGATCTGTTCAATCATTCCTGGAGACATTCACCCAGGCTCCCAGCGGTCAGCTACGGCGCGTTCACTACTTGCTCACCCTGCTTGAGGAGTTGGCTTTCCTGTACGATGAGCGTCTGGCTCTCGCCTCTGCGGAGAAGAGTGATCTGGTACAAGTGGCCCGCGAGCTGTTGAAAGAACAGCGAGCCCTCTTTCCTCGCACGCTGTTGATCATCCATACGGAGACAGAACCATTGCTTGTACACTGCGGAAAGCGTCGGGTGAGGTTTGTGCTCTCCGCGCTGCTGGGCTATGGCCTAACCCGCCCACTCAGTAGGGAAATGATCCAGGTGAGGGCGCAAGAGGATGCCGCTCATGGAACTACCCGTGTTGCTCTGCACTACCAGCCAGTGAGGACTGAGGTGTCAGAGCATCTGTTTGATCTCTCGTATTGGAGCCGGCAGGTGACCACCAGCCAGCATCTGGAGTTGGGCCTCTCCCTCTCCCTGAGCGCCGCCCTCGTTTGAGCGATTGAAATCTCCCTGTTTGCACATACGCGTCGTCTCCTTCCGCCAGAGCAATAGGGGTTCGAGGCTGAGCAATTGAAATCCGCGAACCGCTTCACAGTTCACCACCGTTGCCTCAACAGTGTGGTATCGTCCGGCCTCCTTCTCAAGCGGAGGGGAGCAGAGGGCGAGGATCACCTCCGATGCCAGTCAATTTTCCACTCTGATCGCTGGTTCGCTTTTCACGTCGCTTGGCTCTCCAAGCAGGCCAAGACCACGAGGCTGATAGATGTGCACCTACAAGTATACTGAAAAGAGGGAGATGGCAAGACCTCCAAGAGCTTCGTTCCAAGAGAGGACCATAAGAGATGAGATCAGAAGAAGCACCAAAAAGATCCAGATGGACGGCTCCTGCACGTGATCCCCTCCTTGAGCTAAAATGGGGGTTGGCCCTCCTGGGTGAGGAAGGGTGCACCGCCTCTCTGGCCTGGCTCACCAAGCACATGAAGCTCCTGCCTTCGAGCGATCCCCCCGATCCAGGTGGCAGGGCGCGAGGGAGTCACCCAGTCGCTCCCCCGCTGGAGGCAAGATCACCCCTTGGGTATCACCTCGCCCAGGGAGATCCCAAGCAGGTCAGCTAGCTCTTTCGTCACATGAATCACGTAATGTGCGATTTCGGGACGAGTGAGATGATACACATGTTCCTTCTCAAAACACCATCTCAATATATCTGCAATTCTCTCTCTCTTCGGATCTTCGACACATTCGATGTGCCTCCTCGGCCTGATTTTGCGCTACAATAGCATCAGTTTCAATCAAAGGAGCGAGAAAGAATTGTACAGCAACATCCCCCGTTCCGAGGAATACCAACATCGTCTGCTTGAGTTCATTAGGCAGGAATATGGAATAAGCGCCGCCGTACTAGCTCCCGCAAAACGCGGCTATTACGGTGAAACGTGGCGGCTGGACGCTACGGATAGCAGCTATTTTCTCAAACTGGTTTACCCCGCCGCGCATAAAGCCGTCTATGAACGCAGCTTTTCTCTCATCCAGCACCTATGTGACCACGGCATTGACTTCATCAGCCGAATCGTAAAGACAAAAGACGACGACCTGTCCACACGATTTGACGGCGCAATACTCGGCGTTTTCGACTGGATTGACGGTGAAAACAGAGAAACAGACGCGACAAAAATCCCAGAATATCAAATGCTGGCGAAGGTCTATGCAGTTCCGTCTTGTGGCGTTCCCATTCGACGTGAAGATTTTTCGGGCAAAAGTGCCGATACGTTCTTCGAGCAATGGAACGTGCTGGATAACATACAGATTCACTCACTGCTTGAGAAACATCGCGCCAAGTTGGAGCAAAGAGCCAAGAGGTTGAAATACTTTGCCGAGCTGTGCCAAGGTGACACAGCGGACTTCTTCATCACCCACGGCGATGCCGGAGGAAATCTGATTGTGAACGGCGACAGGTACTTCATCGTGGATTGGGACACCCCCATCCTCGCGCCGCCGGAACGTGACGCATGGGTCATGTGCAGCCGAGATTGGGCAAGGGACGCTTTTTCTAAGGCTCTGTGTCAGAACGGCATTAGACACACCCTTCGTTTGGAGCGGCTGGCGTATTACTGCTATCATTTTTTCTTTTTCTATCTCACCGCATACCTCGATGGGTTCACGCAAACTGACACTATGCGGGAGATTGAAGAATACATTGACGGCTGGATAGAGGGAAGTATTCAATACGCAGACACAAATAGTCAAAGTTAAAAAATGGTTTTGGGACATATTCGGTGTGCTTACTGACTTGACTTTGTGGTAGAATAGCATCAGTTCCAATCATTTGAGTTATCTGGAGGCATTCCATCGATCTCACCCCCTGTTTTTGCCTTTCCTTCAACGGTACGCCTTGAGACCATCGAGGTCCAGGATCAGACCATCATCGTCCATCTTCAGACCGCCTCATTACGTGCTCTTTGCCCACGATGTGGGACGCTAGGCTCTCGGGTCCATAGCCGCTATGTCCGCACCATTGCCGATGTCACCTTTGGCGCACGGCGCTTGATACTCAAACTGTTGGTGCGCAAGTGGATCTGCTGTGAGGTTTCGTGTTCCCAACGCATTTTTGCAGAACGGCTTCCTGGACTGGCCCAGCGGTATGCACGGATGACAGATCGGCTGGTAGAAGCACTTCAATCTGTGGGAGTGACAACGAATGGAGCTGATGCCGCACGGATTGTTCTCGCGGACCCAGGCGTAGATGTGCGCGGACATCGAAGGCAACCACTTCTCCCAGCCCAGGGACCTCTTCTTTGAGCGCAGCAACGGTGGCAGCAAGCAAGTCGGTGAGCAAGGTGCGGTCCAATTGACGGAGCTTCTCGCCAAACCAATAGCGCGTGGGAAGCGTTGCCTCGACATCAAAGCCGTAGTTGGCGCTTGGATCAAGCTGGAGGTCAAAGCTCAGTTCGATGATGAGCAGAGGATGCTTGCACAAAAAGTCACGCAATTGCGAGGCTGCGATCAAGCCTTCTCTGATCCGTAGCAGAAAGGCTTTGAGGTAGGCCGTGAGGGAATGGTGGTGAGAGCCATAGCAGGCTGAGCGGCAGGCAAGCCAACGATCAACGACAGACCAGTCGAAGAGAGCAAAGAAGGCGCGGTATTCTTGAACAAGTGGGTCAACATCGAGCATGGAGGCCAGAGTGGACTGGTCAAAGCGAACAGATGCAGGTATCTGAACTATCGACTCCTTCGTGTGGTGGATGTGGTTTTTTACTACTCTGCACGAAGGGTTTTTCTTCTCGCAAGAGGGAAAGGACGTTTATGCTACAGGAGCGGGAGTCGTTTCAGCGAGAAGTGACTTGCTCGATTCTTGCTCAACCAGCAGATGAAGCAATGAGGGACGTGTTCGTGTCCTGATCGAGAAAAACAGTGGATTTCCATTGGAAAGTGACTTGCTCGTGTTTTTGGGGAAACACTGCTCGATCCAGAATCGAGAAAATTCCCTATTTCTATTCATGAGTTACTTGCACCCCTCTCTGTCGCGAAAAGCCTTGTTCCCACATTGAAGCGCGTCGAGTCGCCGCGAATAACTACATTGGTTCAATCGCCCAGTCGCGAAGCCGCCCGTTGCTACAACATCGTCGGGATTGAGTACAGCCAAAAAGGATTATTTCAATCGCTCAAACGCGAAGCCACTCATTGCTACGACCATTACAGAACGCATGCAACACATCCCGCCCCGAATTTCAATCGCTCAAACGCGAAACCACTCATTGCTACGCTCAAATGTCCTTGAGGGTCCATATCGACTCCAAGATTTCAATCGCTCAAGCGCGAAGCGGCTCATTGCTACTTTTTGCGTCTTGATCGGCCATAAGCTGAAAGTCAAATTTCAATCGCTCAAGCGCGAAGCGGCTCATTGCTACATCAACAAATCCTCTGGGGATTGCCTGGTGAGCAGTATATTTCAATCGCTCAAACGCGAAGCCACTCATTGTTACCAAAGACACATCCTGGCATGCATGAGCTATTGGATGGGATTTCAATCGCTCAAACGCGAAGCCGCCCATTGCTACATCACCCAGAATGGCTTGGATAATCATCAGCACAATATTTCAATCGCTCAAACGCGAAGCCGCCCATTGCTACCTTGTACAAGATATTATATGGCGCAAGCTGCAAGTATTTCAATCGCTCAAACGCGAAGCCTGCTCTTGCTACTGATGCGTACCAGCAGGCTCCTGCTGAACTGCGCAACGTTTCAATCGCTCAAACGCGAAGCCTGCTCTTGCTACATATCAGCCGTGAACAGGGCAAGATGCAGCAGGATGTGTTTCAATCGCTCAAACGAGGGGTGCAACTAACTCATTTATGGAAATCGGGAATTTCTCCGATTTCGGATCGAAGAGCATTTCCCCAAAAACATGAGCAAGTAACGTTCCAATGGAAATGTGCCGTTTTTCTCGATCAGAACACGAATACATCCCTCGTTTCTTCACCTGCTGGTCGAGCAAAAATCGAGCAAGTCACTTCTCGCTGAAACGATTCCCGTTCCTGTAGCAAAAACGTCCTGGGCCTCTTGCAACAAGAAAAACCCTTCGTGCAGAGTATCAAAAAACTACATCCACTCACACGAAGGAGTCGATAGTTCAGATACCTGCATCTGTTCGCTTTGACCAGTCCACCCTCGCCTCCCTGCTCGATGTTGATCCGCTTGTCCAGGACTATCGTGCCTTCTTTGCTCTCTTTGATTGGTCGGTGGTTGATCGAGGGCCTTGCCCGCCGTTCCAACTGCTACGGTTCCCACGGCCATCCGTTCTCCGCCTACCTCAAAGCGTTTCTGCTACGGATCAGAGAAGGCTTGATCGCAGCCTCGCAATTGCGTGACTTTTTGTGCAGGCATCCTCTGCTCATCATCGAGTTGGGCTTTGACTTGCGGCTTGATCCGAGCGCCGACTATGGCTTTGATGTCGAGGCGACGCTTCCTACGCGCTATTGGTTCGGCGAAAAATTGCGGAAGCTCGACCATGCCTTGCTCAGTGACTTGCTTGCTGCTACTGTCACTGCTTTAAAGGAGGAGATCCCTGGACTCGGCTCAGTTGTGGCCTTCGATGTGAAGCACATCTACTCCTGGGTCAAAGAAAATAACTGGCGTGCCTATGTCCCAGACCGCTATGACAAAATGCGCATTCCTCTCGGTGATCCTGACTGCAAGCTTGGGGTCAAACGCGAGCCTCAACAAAGAACTCTCAGATGGAACCACTGAAGAGAAAAAGGAACTCATTTGGGGCTATGGAACCGGCGTCGCTGCTGCCACCACCCCAGACTATGGCGATATCGTGTTGGCTGAACACACATTGCCTTTCAATGAAGGCGATATCACCTATTTCCGCCCGCTGTACCACCAAAGCGTCCTGGCCCTCGATCACTTCCCCACTCATATCACCGCTGATGCCGCCTATGATGCGTGGTATGTCTACGACACGGTGGCGCGTCGGGGAGGGATCGCTGCCATCCCGCTCAATGCGCGTAGCACCACCACCTTTGACCCTGATGGCACCCCACATTATCCCATCGGACTGCGTATGTCCCCCACCTTCCACTATGCTCACACCAACGGCTATCGCGCCTTGCGCTACCGCTGCCCGCTCTTGTTTCCTCTCGCGGTTGGTCAGAGCTGCGATCACGAGCAATTTCTCAAGGGCAAAGGATGCCAAAAGGAGATCAATGACGAACCAGGAGGTCGCGCTCGCCTCCTGATGGATCGCACCAGCCCGCTCTACAAGGCGGTTTACACCCAGCGAACATCGTGTGAACGCATCAACAGTCAGGCCAAAGAGCTTGGCATCGAATGCCGCCATCCGTCCACAACGGACGTTCTGTCGCCAACCTCAATACTTTGATCTATTTAGTTATTAACGTGCGAGCATTGCAGCATGCTAAATCAATCAATAGAGGACTTCTACAAATGAGTTAGTTGCACCCCTCTCAGTCGCGAAACCTCCCGTTGCTACGACAGCAGAGCGGCTTGGTCTCATTTACACTCTTGCAGGGTAAGCAGGTTTTCTGTTATTCTAGAGCTATGCAATCTCTCTCTTTGATGGGGGAACTGAAAATCCCCGGATGGATGATCCATCGCAACCGTAATCGCAACACAAGCATCCACGCCGCATAAGCCCGGCACAGTTATTGGCTTATGCGGCTGAAAATGGTGCCACGCGCGTTTTTCAGCCCGGCGTTTTTGCGCGCCGGGTGGTAATTTGCCGTGTACTGTTTTCTCCCTCTCGTTTCTTAACCATCTCTTCCAACTGACCGGGTAGCATATGGTCTCTCTGCTTGGCTTCCCGGTTTGCTTGTCTTTGTCGCTTCATCGACCCATTCCGCGCTCGCCTCGCAGTTGAGACGGTATCTGTTTGCCCGCTTTTGTTTTGATCTCAACTGGTGAAAGGATTGTCCCGATGACAATGACACGCGATACGGTAAAAACGCGGCCTGGAGCGGGATCGCTCTGGCGCAATCGCGACTATCTGCTGCTCTGGTTCGGCCAGGCCATCTCCTCGATAGGAGGCAGCGTCTCGGATCTGGCGTTTCCGTTGCTCGTGCTGGCAGTGACTGGCTCACCGGCTCAGGCGGGTCTGGTTGCTGGTCTGAATGCTCTGGCCGCCGCGCTCTTCGCACTGCCAGCTGGTGTGCTGGTCGATCGCTGGGACCGCAAACGCGTGATGCTTTTCTGCGACCTGGGCCGCTTTGTGAGCCTGGCCAGCATCCCACTGGCTCTCGCTACGGGCCACCTGACCATCTCTCAACTGTACATAACGGCCCTGGTCGAGGGAACGCTGGCCAGGCTTTTCGGCCTGGCGCACACGGCCAGTCTGAGTCAGGTCACCACAGAGGCCCAGTTGTCAACTGCGGTCGCGCTGGATGAGGTAATGGAAGGGACGACCGCGCTTGGTGGACCCTCGCTCTCCGGCCTGCTTTTTGGCCTGAGCCGGGCGCTGCCTTTCCTCGCTGATGCCATCTCTTATGCCGTCTCCATTCTGACGCTGCTGCTGATTCGCGTCCCCTTCCAGGGACAGCGCGGAATCAAGCGCCGCCATCTGCTGGCAGAGGTGCGTGCTGGCATGAACTGGATCTGGTGCCAGCCCTTTATTCGTGCCATGACCCTGCTGACAGCGCCCGGAGCCTTGTTTAGCACTGGCCTCCCGTTGATCATCATCGTACTGGCTCAGCAGCAGCATGCTTCGTCCTTTCTCATCGGCTGTATCTTCGCGCTGGGAGGCATTGGCTCGATCGTCGGCGCGGCGCTGGCACCGATGTGGAGGAAGTGGCTGAGTGTCGGACAGTCTATTCTCCTCTGCCGCTGGGCATTTGTGCTCCTCTGGCCCCTGTACGCGCTGGTGCCGTTTCCCTGGATGATGGGCCTGGTCGATTTTGGAGTTGGCCTGGTCGATCCGATCGAAGATGTGGCCTATTTTAGCTATCGACTGAAACTTATCCCCGAAGAACTGCGCGGGCGCGTACTCAGCGTCTGTCGGCTCTTTCCGGGAACTGCCCGCCCGCTGGGGCTCTTCGTCACCGGACTGCTGCTCCAGCAGATCGGGGCTGTCCCGACCCTGCTCATCTCCTGGGGCGCGCTGTTCCTGTGCGCGCTGCTGTTTACGCTGAACCGCCATATCCGCCAGGCCGGACGCGAGGAGGCTCGTGGCGCGGAAGGTATGGAAGAAAGCTGATCAGGTGAGTCCTCTGTTCTGAGGTATCTGTAAATGAGATCGTTCGGTGTCGTCCTTCTTCCCTTGTTCCCTGTCGTCATTGACCGATTTCTCAGCGGAGCAATTCAAACAGACGACAGGGAGCAGTACCAAAAGGACGACACACCGATTGCAATTGACACAAACTCAAGGAGGCTCGATGAAAAAGTATCAAGTTGAGCTCGACGAAACACAACGCAAGCAATTGGAAAGGTTGTGTTGCAAGAAATGGAAAGGAAACAAGATGAGCAGAAAATGGCCCCACTTGTTCCGTTTAGGCAATCACTGCAAACAGCTGGGTAACCAAGGCCACCTGGCTTCTCACGTCTTCTTTGGCTACGCCTTGTAGCTGTCCTTTCCTGATCATGTTCATGATCTCGAAGCCTTGCAGGGCTTTCCTCGCTGTCTCAAACGAAAAGAAGCCCATACCCGATTTCGTTAAACGTTTGATGAAGCGATGGTCCTGCTCGATCAGATTGCCCCGGTACTTGACCTGTCGCAGTTCCACCTGTTCCGGCAGCACTCCGGCAGCTTTGAGTTCCGCAATCGCTTTGGGGTAGGCGGCGTTCTTATCGACATTGATAACCCGAGGAACGAACCGGGGAACGAGGGGAACAACTGGCGCAAAAGACCTCGTTTTGTTTTCATCCACTGAACCAGCTTGAGAGGAGGCTTCCACTGAGGATCGTAATGCTTTGCAGAAGAAGCGTTTGGCGGCCTCGGCATCGCGCGTCGAACTCAAGAAGAACTCGATCGTGTTCCCCTCAGAATCGACCGCTCGGTAGAGATACATCCAGGCTTTCTTCACTTTAATGGACGTTTCATCTACTCTCCAGGAGTCATTGCAGGCTTTGAGATGAGGACGGCAGCGTTTCTCGAACTCAGGAGCATAGTGCTGAACCCAGCGGTAGATGGTGGTGTGATCGATGGTGAGTCCTCGCTCCTGCATCATTTCTTCCAAATCCCGGTAACTCAATAGTCCCCCACACTGAAGGTGATGCCTGGTTCTCGTTCCCTTAAGAAGGAATTTCCTCGCGTGAGGGATACAAGTGTTTCAGTTTGATGCGTGCATCGGGAGGAGTAAAGCGCCACTGCACCATGGCTTTTTGCGCGTTGCGTGCGTGCTCCCATGCAGCAATTTCTTGACGGAGTTGCTCGATATTGCTGATACGCCTCTTCAAACATTGGTTGACTAAGACCGATAACTCAATTTCCACCATATTCAACCAACTCCCGTGGAGTGGTGTGTAATGCCATTCGATCCTTTTTGCCAAACGGAGTGCTTCTGGGAAAGGAAACGTTTCATACAGAGCAGCAGGCGTATGTGTATTCAGATTATCGAGGACTAGCCGCACTTTGGAAGCAGAGGGATATTTCTCATCAAGCAGGTATTTGAGACAGTCGGCGAAATCTCGCTTCGTGCGGGTGGCTTTGACCAGAGCATGCCGCCAACCCGCTTGTGGCTCAAACATCAAGAAAGTGCTACACGCACCATGGCGCGAAAATTCCGTATCCTCGCGAGCCAGGCGACCCGATTGCACTGGTTGGGGTGGTTGCAGGTGTCCAATCAGTTGACAAGGACGCTCATCGATGCACACAACAGGGAACGCTGGATCGTAGGGCTGCATGTACAAATCCAGGAGATCTTCCATCCGCCAGACGAACTCCGCCCCGACTTTCGGAATACACCACTCTTCTTTCAACCAGGGCTTGAGTTCCTTTTTTTTAAGACGCGACGAACTGTCTCATCAGAAATGCTGTCCACGATGTGCAATTGCACCAGTCGGTTCGCGAGCAATTCGAGCGTCCAGCAAGTGCGGCCTTCGGGAGCATCACTGCAAGCAAGCGCGACCAGATAGGCTTCTTGCTTCCCATCGAGTCGAGGCTTTGCGCCAGGACGAGGGAATTCAGTGAGCGCATGATCTAACCCTTTTTGACAGTACCGTTTGCGAACCCGTTGGACCGTTGCCCGACCGACTTCCAGCGTCTGCGCAATTTCGTCGTCCGATTTGCCTTGATGGGCTAGTAATAAGATGTATCCTCTGGCGATGGTTCGGGCGGAATGTTCCCCCACTTTCAGGAGGTCATGCAATGTTGTCCGATCTTCGTCGCTCAGACAGACTTTGTGGATGAGGGCCATGCGGTTCTGCTCCTTTTTTTCTCAGCATACCTTAAGGAGCAGCCAGGCATCAACTTTACTGTGGTGGACTACTCAACGCGTATCGGAGATACCAGCGCACAGATAATAGAATGATGTCGGATTGGAAATGACGCCATTTGAAAAGACTCGGAGCCTTCATAAACTTACCTCTTCTTGATTCTATGAATACTCCAGAGCTTACAAGATCATACGCTTGTTGGCAACCTATCATTTTTGCAACACAACCGGGAAGGGTGAGAGGGTTGCTGATAGAAAGGTGGTTCTTGCTTCGGCTGGCTGTACTGCTGCCGCTTCATCGCATGAGCTGTGCTCAAGAGGATGAGCCTCAGCACAAGAAAAAAGAAGAGCAGACCGATGAAGGCGAGGATCGAAAGTTGCCAAAGGTGGATCATCGCCAGGCTCGCGATCACGATCAACCCGATCAGACCGCCAACCCCTTCATAGGAGCCGCGCATCTGCCGACGGTCGGCTTTGCGTTGTGCTCGATAGTCTATCATAATGATGTCTCGTTTTCTCCCGTTGGGATTCTCAATGGTTCGGGGTCCTTCTCCAGGGCCTCATTGTATGTACGTCTGAATGAGAGCGCAGGTTTTGTTCATTGAGCAGCAAGCCCACACCCATTATGTAGTCGTGCAGAAAAAAGCACACGTTTGGCGAACAGGTCCATATTTTGTGCATGAGGGTGTTTTTGTCGTTATTTAACTCATCTGACTCGCCCCGAAGTCGCTCATTCCCTCATTCAAGTCACCACCGAACTCGCCGACCTGCTTGGCATTTCCCTCGTTGAAGGGATGGTAAATGACTTCCGATGTGAGCAGGTTTAGCCCTCCGACATAAGCACTTGCCCTCCGATATGAGCGACTTCCACCAATGCACTTGAGCAAACCGCTCCATAACTAAAATACCAGCAGAGAAGGTTGTAAATAAATAACTACTTGAGCACTCCGAGCGGTCACCACGTCCTTGCCGTCTGGATGGTTTTTGATTCTCCTCTACCAGACAAGAACTCTCTGGTAGAGGAGAGCCGGTCAGAACTACACCGCTTTGATGTATCGTTGGTCCACGCAAAGCGACCAACGCGTTGGATACCCTCTCCTGGCAAAAGATGTCGATACCGCCAGATTTATGATGTGGGCAAGAGAGAGATCAGCCGCCAGTTCAGCCCTCCATCACTGGTTTTGTAGACATCTGTATTATCCACCAGCGCCACCCCTACCTGTGGAGAGAGAAACTCAACCCTCCACCTGGTTACATCACCCCCTACAGGGGTACTCGACGTTTGCCCCCACTGTCCGTTGGAGAGCGTGAACAAGAAGTATCCATCATCAATATGGGTGGTGTCTACCACATTCACTTCGTAGGTAGGATTCGTCGGAAGGGCCGCCCCCTCAACCCGCCACGTGTTTCCACCATTCTGTGTTGCATACAGATATCTTGCGATATGCGCGTCTGTTTTCCCAAATGAGACCGTGAGATACCCATCAGCGTGAGTGGAAAACGGGAGAGTATCTATGGTACTGGGTTTCGAGGTTTCCTGCGCAGGAAGGGGAAGGGCAGACGACGGTTTCCAGGTAGACCCACCATCATGGGTCTCATAGAGCGCGGCTTCGGAAGATCCATCAGAACGTTGGGAACCGTCGAGAGCAGTGCTGAATCGTCCTGTTTGTGAGTCAATAAAGGCGAGGCTACCAGCATAGGTTGGGGGAGATGAGGGAGAGGTTGCCACGTCTTGCCTCCATCAGTGGTATGGAAAAGCATCGCATCTCTCGATGAAGATGACGTTCTCTTGCTCCCACCTGTCGAGGTCTTCTGGTCTGACGGCGACAGCACCACCCAGCCACGCGTGTGATCAAGAAAGGTCAACGAAGACGCTTGCATGCCGAGCCTTTTGATTTCTGGCGCTGTGGGCCAGTTGTAACGTTGCCATGTCGTCCCACCATCAACGGTACGATAGAAGTAAGGGGGGAAAACAGTGCTTGTATTGGCAGGTTGGAATGGCTGGAGGAAAGCCATATCTTCATCGAACACATTGAGCAGGAAATCCCACCCCGCTGGTTCTTGCGGGAGGGTGATCTGCTTCCAGTCCTTGCCTCCATCAGTCGTGCGAAACAACGAACCTTGACCAGTAGGAGTATATGGTCTGGCCCAGCCCACTTGCACGCTCGCCATGTACAAGCCATTCGCTAAATCAATGCCCCTGCCTACAAACCTTTGTGGCACTGATGAAACGGCTGTTGCCTGTGCGGTAACGGTTGGCCTCACCTGCGCTCCTGGCGATGAGGCGGGGGGAGATATATTGCCACAACTGCTCACGCCACCAATGATCAGTAGCGCCGCCAGCAGCATTCCATGCCCCGAGGAAAGCTTTTGCCTGTTCATAGAAGTCCAATGATCCTTCACTTGAGATATCCCTTCAAGTATAGGGTAAAACAGAAACATGCTGCAAGAGCAATGACCCATCGAACGCTCATTATCTCCTCACCAACTACTCATCGTCTGCATCACAGAACGGAAGAACCCTCTGTATGAACGAGCTGCGGCTGACGGAGGATGAGCCGGGGAAGCGTGGCAGCATTTTATCACCCGATTTTCGACGCTACGCGCAGGAGATCGGCGGCGTATCAAAGGGGGAGAAATCTCGTCGTTATTTCCACTCTTCTTTGCTGATACACCAGATGGGAAGCGGTTTGCTCAAGTGCATTGGTGGAAGTCGCTCATATCGGAAGTCATTTACCAAGGGAGAGGCGAAAGCGAAGATTGAGCCGAGAGCGAGGAGTGCGTGGTACTTGCTCCTCGCTTGACACGCGATACATCTGTCTGGGAAAGGGTATAATCGCTCGGTTATGAGCCGCTTCACTGCCATCTCCTCACAGCGCTGAGGGCAGAAGAAAAGCCGAAGGAGCACGCGTTTAGCGAGGGGCTCAATTTCACACACAAGGAGAGCACATATCGTGGACATCTTTTTGGTCTTGCCACTCTAGTAATGGCTCCTAGATCCTTGGACACCTGGTGCGTGGAGAGGAAACTATTTGCCCCAAATACTTTGTTGATGTGGCTCAGATAGCTCGGCGAGCCACATCTGTCAGTAACAACAATTTGGCTTCAGGAGTTTCAACACGTCATTTCTCTAAAGCGCTGAATCCACAGTCAGAGACATTTACCGATTGAAGAACCGTTGGGTCAAGGTGGCGATGAATGTCACTTCGGTGATCAGCCCCACCAGCGCTTCTAGTGCGGCCAGGACCGTTAGCGGATCATCGAGTGAGACAGTTGTACCTGGAAAGAAGCCACGACCGTGGAAACTAGTCATACTGAAGACTAAAGCTCCCAGTGGAGAAAGCTCTGGTCCGACAGTGTAACCAAGAAGGTAGTAGGCTGTAGCAAAACTAGCGATCACGAGAAAATAGGCAAGAAAGCTACGGCTGGGCTGATAGCCATAGCCTGCTATGAGATAGAGAAACCAGGAAAAGAGCCAGGCGCTACACATTTGTCCCTTTTGCTTCAGTTTTGCTCTTGGCTGGACTATCTCCAACCAAAAGACACGCCTCTGTAGGCATTGAGCACGGTAAGCAAAGCGAGATGCCTCTTCATTCAGTCCTTGTTGTTGAAGTGCAATGGCTAGTTGCCGATTGGCACGGACCGCTGTCTCATACTCAGACAAACGCAGAGCTTTGTTTTTCCGTTTCCCTTTGTGTTTGCTCTTTCTGGCTTCGTGCTCATCACCAAGCATGCGTACCTGCGACCATTGAATTCCAGAAAGGTAGATGCTCTCCCAGAGCACATCTGCACACATTGGGGCTGAGTGCCACGGATCACTGAATAGGATATTTCTCAGATCGGTTTTCTCTAATCGAACTCCTTTCATATTCGCTTCCTGCAATCGTGCTTGCCTCAAATCAGCTTCCTGTAACAAGGCTCCTCTGAGGTCAGCTTGTCTCAGTTGTGCTCCTCTGAGGTCGGATTTTTCCAGACAAGCTCTTCGCAGATCTGCTTTTTGCAAGTCAGCTTGCCTCAAGTCAGCTTCTTGTAACTGTGCTTCTCTGAGATTAGCTCCTTGCAATTGGGTTCCGAAGAGATTGGCCCCTACCATCTGCATTTGAGCTTTTTTTCGTTGATCTTGAGTGGCTTCGTTCCGTTCATTCCAGGTGAGACCCCCTCGTAAGCCTGCTAGCGGTAAGTAACTCAGATTCACGTGCTGTATATCGGCTCCTCGCAGATCGATCCCTTCGCGTTCCCGTTGACACTCATCACTCCAATCCACTGGACCATGACCATTCTCATGGGTTGAGAGTAACCATTCGATATCTGCTCGATTGAGCTTCACCTGCTGAAAAGGATAAATCCCTTGCTGAATATTTGGAGAAATGGCACGCCGCACTGAAAGATACTCCTGACGCTTGACATCAATCTCTGGCTCAGTACGCCAGGGTTGATCTTGGGCTTGCCAGTAGATACGCCACGCTGCGTGATCATGGGGAGGAGGATGTTGGGGGAGCGCGAGAAGCTGGTTCGATTGTATTGAAGTCTGTCTTGCTATGGGCTTGAGCATCAGGTTGAGCAGAGATAACAGCAGCGCAGGTTTTCTTGGCATGAGCGTGTTCCTCTTTGGGAAGCGATGGGCGCAATGAAGTTGTTAGGACTTCTCGCACCACTCTCTATTCTCTACTTGAAGAAACGTTGCCCTCTAAAGGAATTCAAAATTCGGTATACTAATGCATCTCCTGATCTGGATAGGTTATTTCAATCGATCAAACGCGAACCTCGGTTCTGCTCCCCCCACGAAAAGCAACAGCCATGGAAGCCTATGGACCGTGCCATTTGCGAGAGGCTCATGTCTTTCTCTCATCAAAACGTGGCAGCGACAAATTTAGAAAATTTCTAAATTTCCTCAGTTCTGCCCTAGAATGAAGAAAAGCGACCAACATCGCAAACAATGGCTGATTGGTTATTCTCGACCTCTCACCAGTTCTTAGCGCATCATCTCCCCTGCTACAAGCAAGCGGCGAGCTGATCCACGATCTTGATGAAGCTCAATCATCAAGATGGAGGCAGCGTTTTGAGGAGGAACATGCGTATCATCTCACTCGTTCCGAAATCGCTCATTACGTAGTTGAGACGACAAAAGCGTTGGCAGATCTCCTTGGCATCTCCATTGATGAGGAGGCAGACGAGGAGAGGGAGCATCTCCCTCTCCTCGTCTGCCTGGGTCACTGCTGCCTAGATTGGGAGACGTTACTTCCTGGCTTAGCAGCCCTGTTTGGGAGTAACTGCCTTATGAGTGCCTCTGGTCTACGTCACGCCGATGATGTCGTGTTTTCATAGCGAAGGCAGACCAGATCTCGGGTACGGATCGGCACTTACTGAGCAAACGGATGCTGGATCGGAACGGCAGGCAATTGACAGCTTTGCTTCGTCGTCAGTGGGAGGCAACTCCTAGAAGCTCCACTTCGCCACAAAACCATCTAACTTCCTGAGGCGAATAGGCCTTGAGCGCCCATGCTTCCATGTCTCGCTTCATCTTCAAAGGAGATAACTCCACGAAATCGGGTGAATACCACCCTCAGCTCGTTGCAAAAAAATGACTGACATCCAACCGTACACCACGGAAGTGGTCAAGAGCCGTTTCTTGACTCCACCTTTCAGTCACATAGATTTGCGTACTTGTTCCCATCTCCCTCCTCCTGTACATTCATTGTAGCAGATGCGCGCTGCTCTTGAACGCCTGCCTGCTTATGCGCCAGAACTCAATCCTCAAGAAGGAGTGTCGGCGATGGCATGGCGCTTGGAGATGGCTGCTCTGTTGGTGTCGGCAGCAGTTCCATAGGTGTGGCTGCGGTGGCTTGTGCCCGTGCGGTGGGCGTCACGCTGGCCTGAACCGTTTGTGGATTCTACGTGGTGGTAGCGATGCTGCCCGAGGAGCACACACGACACGCGATCTAGACAAGCATGAGAGAACCGCAGCCAATCCATCACCTGTTCTCTCGCTGAACCATATTTTTATGAAGATTTCATTGACAATCCGTGTCAGTCCCTCTAGATTCTCTCTCAAAAGAGTATGGCACCATCTGGTAAGGAAAGGGAGATAGCTATGGGTACAAGCGTCCACGGTACTCTGGAGGAGGCCATCCACCGACTCCAGCAACACGGTTTTGAGGAATGCACCGCGATGGCGAGCAGGCAACACGAAACAGCCTATTTATGTGCATTTCAGCGTCAGGATGATGAGCAGCAGATTCTCTACTGCTGTGTCACCGTCGAGGATCTCTTCGCCCTCTTGTCCTTTGTCGAAACGTTTGCCTGAGCGGTGTTGGCCCGTTGGAAGAACTCGTGTGCAAGCTTCGTTTGTTGCTTATCGCTCCGTTGTGCTTGAGGGGGCAATCTACCCCTACAAGCAAAAAGACCTGTCCCTGGTGCTTATCCTGATGAACACATGATGTTCGTCTATTCCTGTAGGGGAAAGATCGGTGAGAGGCGTTGGAGGGACACAAAGCGTCCGAGGATATTGCCAGCCGTGATGCGATGATCGTGTCCACGCGCAGTGACGATCAGAATATTCTCGGCATCGAGGTAGCAGCGTCGTATGGCGTCCTCCTGCGTTTCCAATGGGCCATAGGCTCCTCCACGCAAAAGTACCTGGCAGATCACCCCTTCGCGCGCACAGGTTTCATCACGCACGAATTGCACTCGATCTCCCGTGCTGTATGCAGGCGCAGGCAACGAGGTGGGATCAACCCCCTGCGGCCAGCTCACGATCTGTTATCCCTGGCGAACATCGACCGGCTCCCACCAGCCTACACAGCTAGTCCAGACGGGAACGGGCAAATATCTTTCGCTCATGGTGTCACAGCCTTTCTCAAGCAGGCAATCAAGGAGGCAAGCCAATTGCCGCTCCCTTGCTCTCTTGTACCATTTGACGTATCCGTGTAAGTATGGGAAACACGGTGAAGGCAGATGCCTTCGTTTCTCTCTTCGAGTGGAACGCCTCTTTCTGCTGAAGAAACCTCGATCAGGCGCTTATAAAGGTGACTTCACGGCTCGGGCTTCTCTCTTCGTCGCTCCAGTAAGGCATCAAGCGTGAGCGAGGGTCAAAAATATACTCCAGAGACATGGTGAAGTGTTCCTGTTTTCTCTGTATACCCTCGTCCCGCTTCACAAGCCATCAGAGCTGTCTCGACCCGCCCGTCTCACTTGTTGTAATATTATGAGGAAGACGATGCAAGAAACACGACGCACGATACGAACTGTGGAGGAAGCACCAATGCGCCTGATTCGTCAAGGGGATCGTTTTGTCGCCCAGTTCTCTTTTGTCTGGGAGGTGAGCACGCTTGCTGAGCGTGAGGAAGGCTGGGTCCCGCTGTTTTTGCCTGGACACCTGGAAGAGCCACTAGGGGCAATTCATAGCCAGACTCACAAGGTACACCTTCGGCAAGGCGTCCGTCTCGCCGAGAGGCAGATTGTCGTGCTCGGAACCACCCGGTTCCCAGAGCCTCCTTTGTAAGGCTTGCAAAGCGACGATAGTGGTGAGTTCCGCTTCTTAGGTGCTCTCGGCTCGACTATGACACCTTTTTCCTCTTCTGCGCTGAAGTCACTGTTTCTCTTTGCAGGAGCACCACTGATGACGATCAGGACAGACACGATGTGTCCTGACACAGGGAAATGCCTAGCACAGATTCCAGACTCGGCTGGAGAGCGAGAGAGGGGCGATGTCTCCCCTTTTCCCAGGCTCGAATAGTTGTCTCTCCAACACGGAGTTGTTTTGCGAGTTCCCGTTGACTCCATCCTTTTTTTCGACGGGCTAACCGAATGCTCTCAAAATACGGTAATGACTCACTCATAGACACAATCCTTATGTTATGAGGATAAACGGGATACAGTTACGAGTTGACGACACGCATGTATACTCTCATACAATGTATGAGAAGAGCAATTACACTCCTCTATTTGAGAAAATGTATGAGAAAAAAAGCGACATGAGGTCCTCTCTCTATGCAACAAAAGCAAAGTCATAGATGATTTTCAAATGCATCCAAGGAACTATCCTTTCTACAAGAAGAATAGGCGTAGGCAACTTTCTATCCTATTAGGAGACTAGCTTTAGCGTAACACAAGAAATAACATCTGTCAACATTCATGTAAAAACACAAGAAATTATACATTCTATGTATATATTGTTGTAAAGGGATGCATACAACTTATTTGACTTTCTCTATCATGTTCAGTACAATGTTATTACATGGAATCGAGGAAACAATAACAGATGACAGCGATGTGAACCTTCATTGCTTCCTTCTCGCTCTTTTGGAAGGATTGCTGTATAGTATAAGCAACTTTGTAGAAAGTGCAGGGACGCCATGGCTTCTTCATCTTCCTGGCGTGAGCTGTTGAAAGGACTCATCGCCGTACCCTCAGAGCGTGCTGCTGCGGCAGAACGGATAGGTCTCAATCCGATCACTTTTGTACGTTGGGTACAAGGCACCTCCAAGCCAACGATGCAAAACCTGATCGAGCTACCCAATGCCTTTCCTGCCCATCGTGAGGAATTTATTGATCTCATCGAACAGGAGTATGGTATCCATCTGCGCGATTCCCAGCCGATAACCCCTTCTGTCTTCTCACCGGAGCAGGCTATTCCTTCGGAATTTCTGCTCAAGGTGCTTGGCGAATATGCCCGTGCTAGCGGTCCCTTTGCCGCCTGGTACATCCGCACGCAGTGCCTCGAACAACTTTTGAGCTTGCTCGATCCTGGAAAGGAGGGCATGGATATCTCAATCATCCGGTGTATCCCTCCTCGATCAGAAGGAGTACACGTTCAAAGCCTCTGTGAGGTGATGGGCATCGGCAATCCTCCCTGGCCCAGTGGCGTTGATCGTCGCCTCCTTTTCTTAGGCTCCGAGAGCTTGGCTGGCTGGGTCGTGGAACACAGCGAGCCAAGCGTCATTCAAGACTTTGGTTCTCCCGGCCTGCTTCCATTTCGCATCACCACAGGGGAAAAAAGTGCCGCCGCCTATCCGATCCTGCGAGCCGGAAAAATTGGTGGATGCCTGATGGCAAGCAGCAACATTGAGAATGCCTGGACGCCTTTGCGTCTCTACTGTCTCGACGCTTATGCCAAGCTCCTTGCTCTCCCGATGGGAGAAACCGATTTTTATGAGAGCCAACGGATTGCCTTGCGCGAAATGACTATTCTCGCACCTTCACGGGAACAACATCTGTTGCTCGAATTTCAAGATCGTCTTCGTCAGTTGCGACGAGCGCAGCACACACTGAGTATTGTTCAGGCTGAAACACTGGTGCTTCAACAGATGGAAGCCGCCTTAATGATAGAAAGCGAGTAACCATGCAACCTCCCCTCAATCCATCTGAGAATAAAACGACGTATTTCATTAACCCCAATGACAGCGGAGAAACACAACGCCTCCTTGATTATGATCTTCTTATGACGAGGGCTATGGGAGAACGTCTCTTTCCTGACAGCTATACCCCTTCAACGGGGAGTCTGGTGATTGATTTCGCTTGTGGTCCTGGAAGATGGGTCAATCAGGCGGCATTTGAGTATCCTGAGAGCGAATTTTATGGGGTCGATATCAGTTCCACCATGATCCGCTATGCCAGAGCGCAAGCACAGGCCCAAAGACTCCCCAACCTCACCTTTCAGGAAGGCTCTGTTCTTGACCCACAACCGTTTCCAGGGGCAGCCTTTGATTTTGTCAATGCTCGCTGCATCTCCAGCTTTATGCCAGTCTCAGCCTGGAAGCCGTTTCTTGAAGAGGGTAAGCGGATTACGCGTCCGGGAGGAATCATTCGCTTGACCGAGGCTGAATGGCTGTATACCAATAGCGAGGCAGGAGAGAAGATTGCCGATCTCGCCACTCGTGCGCAATGGCTCACAGGAAAATCCTTTTCCCCTGATGGCAAACGCTTTGGCAGTACGCTGGCACTCCCGAAATTATTTCGAGAAGCCAGATTGGAAGATATCCAAAAACAGGCATATCATCTTGATGTATCGTTTGGAACCCAGTCACATGCGCTCAACTACCAGATGATACTAGCTGGTCTCGAAATGATGCGAGCATTTCTGGTAAAAACAGGTGTCACGACAAAGGATGCCTTTGATGCTCTGTGCCAACAATTCGATTATGAAATGCAAGATCCAAACTTCTTGGGATGCTACTATCTCCTCAGTGTATGGGGAAAGCGCCCGTAGATGGACGTTTTCTCTCTTTGGATTTTACCACTATGTTTCCTCTCTTCGCATGTGCCTATGCCATGTGGGATGACGCGCTACGCTCTTCAGTTTATCCTCTCTGGAGACAGAGGGGATAGATTTTCTGTCAGCCTTTACCAAACGTGGCACCCCTGACGCTTTCCTGACGCTTTCCTGACGCTTTTTAGCTTCCTCTTCTGGAGTACAAGCAGGTATACTAAACATGCCAGAGGAGATAGGGGAGCACGAAACCCATAAGCAATTCCAGGTTGCCAGGCCAGAACGCTATTTGGTCGCCGTTCGTCTGCTTCTTATGAGAGAAGCAGATCACTCCCCCTCTACATTCTTCTTCTCTCGTCTCCCTCTTTCGTTTTTCACATGTTTTCTATGTATATGCAATTTTTGCAATAAAAGCTATTGCAAAAATTGCATATACATGAGATACTTCTATGAGAAGAAGGTGTTCAAACGCTGGCACTTGCCTTCTCGTCCACAAGGTACAGAAAATGGTTATTTTCTTAGAAACGGTGAAGAGAGTTGCACTATGCCTTTGCCTGAAAAGACGTGGCGTGACCTGCTACGAGAACGACTCGACGATAGTGGAGAACGGATGCGCATCAGCCGCGAGTTGAATGTCAATTTTTCTACTCTCTGGCGTTGGGTAGCTCCAGGCTCAACCCAAAAGCCTCGTGTCGCCTATCTGCTCAAACTCCCAGAGCTTTTTCCCACGACTCAACAGGGGCAGATCCGGCACCTGTTGGCTGAAGAGTACCCAGAGGTCTTTCCCACGACAACCGAGAACGCTGCCAGGGAGGAGGAAGCTCTGGTCGCTATTCCTAGCCTCTATTATCAGCGCGTCCTCTCGGCCCTTCAGGAATCGGATGGCCTCTCAACCTGGGCGGCATTGACACTGGGACTCAAGCAGTTGGCAACACAACTCGTCAGTGAACGGGAGAAGACCTCGCTCTATCTCATGCAGATTTCTCCTTCTCAAAGAACATTGTATCTACGAGAAGGGATGATTTACGATGATCAGGCGACGCTCCCGTTTTCTGGCTCCTCGCTCACCACCTTGTTTTTTGTCGGCTCCGCAAGCGCTCCGGCAGAGGCCGTTCTCACGAAGAAGGTCGTCGCGCGTGGGCATGGAGAGCTTGCCTATCCGCTGAGTAGGCGAGGGAAGGTGGTCGGCTCTCTGTGGATGACGACACAGGCTTCCTTTGGCTTTAGTCAGGTCCAGTGTCAACTAGGAGCGCTCTACGCCTCGTTATTTTCTGCTTGCTTTTGGGAGAAAGATTTCTACCGAACGGACCAGTTATCCTTGGTCCCCATGCCTTCACGAGAAGAACAGATCAAGTGGATGCAGCAGATGGTCGGGTCAGGCTATCTGTACAGCGTGATCGATCCAGAAGCAGAGAATGAGAAACAATTGATTGATTTGGAAACCCGCATGACGATGCAAGGAGGTTGTTTTCATGACTGATTCCAATTCGTACTTCATCGATGTTGAGAGTTCCGCCGAGCTTTCTCGATTAATTGGACAACATCGCTTATTTTCTCAAATGTACCAGGGAGCGGTGTGGCCTGAACTGCCACCGGAAGTGGTAACGCGTCTAGAGGATGTGCTGGATGTCAGTTGTGGGCCAGGTGGCTGGGTTCTGGATGTAGCTCGCCAGGAACACAAGCGAGCAGTGGGGATTGATTTAAGCGAATCGATGATTGAATATGCCCAGGTCCAGGCCAGAGAGATGGGCCTTGAGAACAGCGCACAATTTCGCGTGATGGATGCTACCCAGCCTTTGCAGTTTCCTGATGCGATCTTTGATCTGGTCAACATTCGATTTCTTGTCGGCTTCTTGCCTCGCCGTCTACATGACCGGTTTTTCAGCGAAGTCGTCCGTCTGCTGCGCCCTGGAGGCGTCTTGCGGATCACGGAAAGCGAGCTAGGCTATACCAGTAGCCCAGCGCTCGAACGCTTTGCTCAACTGCTCATTCAGTCGCTTAAAGCCGCAGGGCATGGAGCAGGAGTGCCAGGTCCACACATGGGCATGTTACTCCTGTTGCCTCATTTGCTGTGTGAACACGGATTTGAGCAAATTGCCAGATCAGAGATTTTGGGTGAGTATTCGGCTGGCAGTCCCCTGCATGCAGGGTTTTACGAAGATTGGAAAGCAGCCTATAAGTTGTCTCAGCCCTTCTTTCTCGAACAGGGTTCCATCACCCAAGCAGAAGTCGATGAACTGTATGAGCAGATGCTCAGCGATATGAGGAATCAGGACTTCCTGGGATTCTACGACCTCGTGACCTACATTGGATACAAGCCGGAACAAAATGAGGCGAATCATACGGTTTCTTCCACCTGAATCTCAAGGAGAAAGGTTTTGTCCACAAAAAAAAGCGGTTCCAGATTTCCAGGCCGGGCCGCTTTCGTTCGTCACCTCAAAAAGACGCGATGAGCAGGAGGAGAGCAGGAAGAGATTGCTTCTCGCAAGGATACCGTCCTTCCTAAGAAGGGTGTCATGACGTTGTTCTCTCGGTGATGCAGAGTGTTCTCCTCTTCTTCTCAGACGTTCGCTATCACATAAAAAGGGGAAATGGAAAAGTAATCCCATGAAGTATTGTTAATGATGTTATCAGTGAATAGAATAAGAAAAGAGGAAATGAGTTAGATACTTATTTTTCATTGAAAAGAACCCCCTGTTTCTTTGAAAAACAGGATGTCTCTCATAGAGAAAGGATATTTTCATGCAAGTGCAGACAACCTCTCCCTCCCTCACAATGCATGTCCAGTCTTATTACATTGCTGACTACGAAGTACTGGCCTGTGAAGCGCTGCGGCTGGTCCTGCTGAGCCAAATGGGAAGACCCCTGTATTATCTGCCTCTCTCCCCAGCAGAATTTCAGCTCTTTGTGCAGTTGATGGAGGACCATCACATAGGCAAGGAGACGAACAAAAGACAAGCACTTGAACGGCACGTGAGTAGACTCAAACGCAAACTCCCTGCCTCCTGGCGTATTCACTATCAACGACGAAGCGGCTACCACTTGCAGGTCGAGATGCAGGCAAAGCGACCCCATCGTCAAGAAGTGACGCGTCCCTGGCATCACGCACCATCTGCTCTGGAGCAGAACCGATCTGCTCCAGCACTGTGTCGCTAAGCGACCCAAGCCAATGGGGTTCCAAATCGGACGCAATGTTGCGCTACCCCAAAAGCTTCTCACGTTTTGGTACACGTACTCCTTTTCAGGTCCAGCGTCCCTCCGGTATACTCGTGTCAAGGGCTTTTCCTGGGGCAATGAGGCACCAGCCAAAGCATTTGTCTATTGGCAGAGCACTCGCTCACACGAAGGGGGGAGTGCTGGAAAGGATCAGTTTGCGTATGTCGTGCATCCCTCTTCCTTCAAGTGGGCACAGGCGACCGGTGGTGAGACGTGTACTCCTGTATCTGCTGCTTGGAGCGTTCGGAAGCATACTCCTGCTCTCGAACGCCCCTACGTATGTCCGTTCGTCAGCTCTACCGGTGCAACAGGTCCAGGAGGCGGGATCTGTTGCACTGGGAACGTCACAGCAGACTCCCACCACCCGCCTCATCCGTGCGACGATGGCCGAGCCGGGACCACCTCCGGCACCTGTCGTCTGTTCGATCTTTGATGCAGGCTACATCGATTGCCTCATCGGGCAAGCCAGTACCACCATTGCCACCCGCCTCTTTGAAGCGGTCAGCCCGCTGCTGCATTGGATCGAGGACAACCCGCTCAATTTCGTGACCAGGACGCCAGATGCGGCGACCTATACCAATCCAGTGGTCCAGCGCTTTGTCAGCTTTGGCATCTTTGTCTTTGATGCGGCCCTCGCCGTGCGCCTCCTGCTGATGGCTTATCACGTGCTGATTGGTCGTTCCATTGGTCTGCCCAGCCTCACCGTGCGAGAGGCACTGCCTCGTCTAGCGTTGCTGGTCATTCTGGCTCATAACAGCTTGCTCGTGTGTCAATGGTTGATCGAATTCAACAACTCGCTGTGCCAGGGGGTCGATGATCTCTTTCAAACGTCGCTCTTGCGTCTCTCCATTGAGGCCATTTTCCACAGCTTTACTGGGCCAGGAGCGGTGAACCTGCTTTTACTGTTCTCGCTGTCCCTCTTTCTGATCGTGCAGGTGTTCTTCCTGCTCTGGCAGATGTTGGTCCGGCTGGCAACCGTGATCCTGCTCACGAGCCTGACGCCCTTTGCCTTTTTGAGCGAAACCTGGCTGGCACGCTGGATCAGTGCCTTTGTGACCGTTGTGCTCATCCAATTCATTCAGGTGTCGGCCCTCGCTCTCGGTGGGATGCTCGCCGCTTTTTTTGCAGGCAATCTGCTCCAGGGTTTTTCCGACCAGCTTGTGATCTCTCTGCTGGTCTCCAATGCCCTCTTTTTTCTGGTGCTGCGTGTCCCCTCGATGCTACGAGAATTTGCCCTGCGTCCCCTCACGGCTGCTGGGGAGACCACCGCACGAGCGACCACAGGCATCGTGAGCCGCTTTGTTGCGGCGCTCTAAATCGTTGAAAGGAGGTGTGCATATGCTGCGCACATGGATGCTTCTGTGTGGCTTGCCCGCTGGGCTGCTCCTGCTCGTTCCCGCCTTCTGCTTGCTGGTGACGGCCAGCACCGCTCAGAGCCTCACGTCTCCGCTGGGAGGAAACACGTTCGGTAGCTCAGGCATCCTCCCACCGGGAGCACGTCCGGGGGGTGCTTCCAGTCCCTATGTGGCCCTCGCCCAGACGGAAGCGGTCGCGGCAGGTCTGTCCCCGGCTCTCTTTGTCCGACAGATTCAGGTCGAGAGTGGCTTCAACCCTTCTGCTGTCTCGCCAGCCGGAGCCATCGGCATTGCTCAATTCTTGCCAAGCACAGCCGCCGGTCTGGGCATCAACCCCTGGGACCCGCCATCAGCCCTGCGCGGAGCAGCGCGACTCATGGCAAGCTACGTCCGGCAGTATCAGGGGGATCTCAGCAAAGCGTTGGCTGCCTACAATGCGGGTCCGGGAGGGGTGGATGCGGCGGTGGCACGCTGTGGCAATCTCACGCGTCCCTGGCAGGAGTGCTTACCTGCTGAAACCCAGCACTATCTGGTCTTGATCTTGACCTGAGCATCGGTCTGCACACGCACATTGTCCTCTGCCAAAGAAGAAGGAGGAGGAACCATCTATGTCTCTGCATCTCGCGCTTGCCGTGACCGTTTCCATCGGTCAATTTTTTCTCAATCTCTTTAATCAGGGTCTTGCTCCAGCCCTCTACGGCATCTCTGCCTTTTTCTTTGCCTGGGGCAGCATCGGTCTCATGTTTCCCGGACAGCGTGGACAAGAACTGGCGAAAGAGAATATCTACCGCATTTTAGGAGCACTCGCCCTTGCCCTGCTGACGGCCATCATCACCAGCATTTTCTTTACTGCGGCGGGCGGAACCCCGCAGATTGCTGCGCCGACCCAATAACACTCACGATGCAAAGAAGAAAGGACAACACTATGCATGAAGCCCTACGTCGGCACACCCACCCGACGCATCTGTTTTTGCCTGATAAAGTGCTCTTTGGCCTGACTGTGCGCCAGATCCTCTTTTTGTTGGTGGGAGGCACGTTGGCCTACTGGCTTTGGCTCCGTCTGGGTCTGGTGATCCCCGCCTCGTGGAGGAGTGTTGGCGTCGGGGTGCGCATTGTCGCAGCGCTGCTCCCCTTCGTGCTCTGTCTGGTGGCGGCCTTTGCCAGCATTGCCTCGCGTCCCCTCGAACTCTGGGGCATGGTGGCCCTCCAATTTGCCGCCCAACCGAAACGCGCCGTGTGGCGTGCTGCCCACCAGACAACGGGCCGTTCCTCCTCACGGTCTGCGAGCGTGCAAAGCCTCTTGCCGATCCGACGCGTTCTGCACGATCTGGTCGAGGTGGGAACTGCCCATGCCCGTGCTCCTGAGCAGTATGCTGCCATCATCGAGGTCCAGACGGTCAATGTGAGCCTCTTATCCCCTGAAGAGCAACAGACGCTCTTTACAGGCTTCCGCGCCTTCTTATCGGCACTGCGTTTCCCGGTTCAGATCCTCATGAGCAGCCGCCGCATCGATCTCTCCAGCTATGTGCGCCGAGTGAGAGAGGCGATAGGAGAGTCACCCTCTTCTGGAGAGGAGACCACCACTGACCCACGAGGCCAGCCCTTGCCCTCGCGTCATCGGCTGGCACGTGCCCACCTGGAGGCGCTCGCCACTCTTGAGCGTGAGCAGCTTTTGCTGGAGCGCCGCCTCTATCTCATTGTGTGCTCAGAGCGTGAGGAGTCGCGCTGGCCTCTCGCGAGAATCTTCCCTGCGTCCAAACGGGCCAGCCACACCGAGCTTGCTCAGGTTCGTCGTGCCCTTGATCTACGTGTGGCATCGCTGCTCGACCAGCTTTCCGAGATGGGACTGGAGGGGATCAGGCTCGTCGGAGAGGATCTGCTTACCCTGCTCGATCACTCCTTACGAGGAGACAGTGCGAGACGGACACCGCTCACGCTGGCTCATCTGGTCCACCCGCTGCCGGGAGCCATCTCTCCTCTTTCCCATACTGAGCAGGCACTCTCGGAAGAGGCACTGCTTTCGGTGCCACCGCAAGAGGAGGAAGACGAAGCAGAGGAGGAGCAGGATGAGGAGGAGATGGATCTGTCTACCCCCTCGGCCCTCGATCAGCTTGTGCCTTCCGTTCTGCTGATCTCGTCGGATCATCTGCGAGTCGGAGAGAACTATCTGGCAGGCAGCGCAGTGGTGGGTCTGCCTCGTGAGGTCAGCGACGGGGTGTTATTGCCCCTGCTTGCCCTTGATGAGCAGATGGAGGTGAGTTTGCATGTGCGCCCTCTGGCGACGCCTAACGTCTTGCGCCGCTTGATGCGCGAACAGGCACAGTACCGCTCAACGGAGCGGATCACCAAGCAGCGCGGCATGCTCTCCGACCCGGATCTCTCCGTGGCACGAGATGATACCGAATGGCTCATCCCGCAGCTCGCCTCTGGGCAGGAACGGCTCCTGGAAGTCGGGATGACCATCATGGCCCGCGCTGCCAGCGAGGTGGCTGTTCACGCGTCTCAGCAGCGTATCGAGAGCACGTTGCACAACGGCTTGCTCTCCGCGCACCCGACCACGCTCGAACAATTTGAAGCATATGGGACAACCCTGCCCCTTGGACGAGCGAACCCCTCACGTCCGTTCACCACTACCAGCTCCGCACTTTCGGCCCTGCTGCCTTTCACGAGCACGACGATGATGCAGCCCTCTGGCGTCTTTGTAGGGCTGACCAGCAGCAGCGAACCTGTACTGCTCGATCCGTGGGGAGCAGACATGAACAATCCCCATGAGTTCTGGGGGGGCATCTCTGGCTCCGGCAAATCGTTTGCCATCAAGGTGCGGATCATGCATGAATTACTGATCCGCCCGGACCTGCAAGTGGTGGTCATCGATCCGGCAGGCGAGTATCGTGCCATGATCGAGGCGATGGGAGGCGATTGTATTCGCATTGCTCCTGGCTCAGCCCAGAGCATTAACCCCTTTGATCTGGTTCCCGCAGGGCTGGATCTCTCCCACTATGTCCAGCAGCAACAAGGTGATCGGTTGGCCGAGAAAATCCAGAATCTCCATAATTTTCTGGATATCCTGCTCGCCACCAACGCTCCATCCACTCCTGGAATCGACCTCTCTGAGGAACGGGGACTGCTTGACGACGTGCTCTACGAGGTCTACGCCCGTGCAGGCGTCACCACTGATCCCTGGACGCATGGACGACCGGCCCCCCTCTTACACGATGTGGCGCAGGTTTTGCGCACCCACAAGAAGGACAAGCACGCGCTGCGGCTGGCCCAGCGGCTCCAACGCTTTCTCACTGGCAGTCTGGCCGGTCTCTTTAGCCGTCCGACCAATGTTGCCCTCACCGCGCCTGTGCTCGCCTTTGATTTACGCGAGGTGCGCGAAGGCAGCGAACTCCAGCCCGCAGGCATCTTCCTGATCTCCGACTTCCTCTGGACCCAGGCACTCTCCCAGCGTCGTCCGCGCCGCCTCTACATCGATGAAGCCTGGTCGCTCATCAAGTATCAGGAAGGCGGCGAATTTTTAGAGCGCATGGCCCGTGAGATGCGCAAATATTACATGAGTGTTGTTACCATCACGCAGAATCCCGAACAATTTATCATGGATGCACATGGCAGCGTGATTGCTCAAAACGCCTTCACCAAAGTCTTGAAACGCCTCGACTCCATCGGTGCGGAGGCAGCGAGCGCCGCCTTTGGCCTGACACCAGTGGAAAAGCAGCGGCTCACCCGCTTAGAGCGCAAGAAAGCCCTACTGCTCGTGGGATCGAAGCGGCTGATCGTGGAGATCACCGCCAATGCAGAGGAATACGACCTGGCTCATACTGATCCTCCTACGCACGTGGAGGTACTTGCTCTGCCAGCAGCCGAGAAAGCAGTGCCGGGGGAGCGGGGAGATGCTCTCCAGGAAAGCAAAGAAGAGGATCGACCCTCGGTTGCCAGGACGAGCAAGCGGGCGGCACGCAGCGGCAGCAGGCACGCGTCTCCACCCCCTGTCGTGGCTGCCTCATCACAGGAGGCAGAGCTGCAAGTACAGGCAGGCGACCAGCAGGCAGATGAGGTGGTCCCCATCGATTCGGATGCGCAAGAGAAGCAGCTTCCCCTCTCAGCACCCGTGTTGAGGGAGCAAGAGGAGCCTCTCTCTGGTGCCACGAACACCGTCTCTCTGCACGGCAAGCGGACGGCACGCACCCGCTCCAGGCACGCCAAAACGGGTGTTGCCAGAGCCGCGCCAGTCCCAGCGCTGAGAGCACAGGCAGACCAGCACGCGTCCAACGGGCAGGCGATCACCGCCACGACCCCAGGAGGTGCGCAATGAGTCTGTTCTCTCGTCGAAGCGACCCCTCGTTTGTGGTGCAGATTGTGCCTCCTGCGAACGTGCCGCCGCTTGGCCTGCATACACTAGAGACACTGATGCAATCCCTCGTCGTCCCTTCCGCACGGCTCAGTCTGGAGATCGTTCAGCGCCAGTCGGGGCCACACTTCCTGCTGCGAGCCACCAAGCAGAGCACACTTTCGCAGGCCACCCGCCAGCTTCAGACCTTCTACCCGCAGGCTGTTGTGCGTCCGGTCTCGCACCAGGATGATCCCTTGCACCTGGAGCCGCAGACCGAGCAGGCCAGTGCTCTTGAGGTGCTGCGTCACGGCCCCGTCTATGAAAGCCTGCGGCAGTGGGAGATCCGCGAATGGGCGACCCCTCACAATGATCCGATGTATGCCCTCCTCTCGGTGGGAGCTGTGCTTCCTGCGTCGCTCCGGCTGGTCAGTCAACTCTCGCTGACCCCCTTATCTCCCAAGTGGGCACACCCCTACAGCCGCTTGGCGCTTGAGCATCCCCTAGAACAGGAACGCCAACGCCAGCGCGAGACGCTCTCGCGCACACGACAGGGACGTACTCCTGGCTGGGGGGCAATCATTGGCATGGGGCTACTGGTCCTCATCCTCTCGCTCTGGAGGGCGGGACGACTCGATGGAGTGCTGCCCGCGTGGGGGGAGCAGGCTCTTCTCACGCTCTTGCACGGACAGATGCCCGTCATCAGTGCCACCCAACGCCTCCAACTCATCCTGGCGGGTCTTGCCTGCACGATCCTGCTCGTGACGCTCTCCATCGCGGCTCGCCTGCTTGTCCGGCTGGTGCATCCAGCGCCCACCCTCTACGATCCACGACGCATTGCCGACAAGCTTTCCAAACGAGCGTATCAGGCACGACTGCGGCTGGTGCTCATTGAGACCACTGAAGCAGGCGCACCCACGCCCTTGCCTCGCGCCCCCGGATCACGACGCTGGGCAGACGTGCTCGACCGGCTTTCGCTCCGTCTGCAACGTTCCTGGTTGGGACACATGCGTTTGGTACGCTGGCTCTTTGGACGCTACTATGCCCTGCTGGTGCCTGCTGAGGCGAGACTCTCCCCGCTTTCCACCTGGATGAGCCAGCGATACGTGCAGTGGAGGAGCCAGAGCACCCGACGACGCTTTCGGCAGCAGATCCTCACGCTGGCGCTCGCCAGCTACCGTCAGTACGAGACGACGGCAGTGGGCATACGCTCTCGTCGGTGCTCGACTCGTGCGCTTCGACGAACAGCCCTCCCTCGCTCGGGAACCTGGGTGCTCACTGGCGAGGAAGTCGCGCTCCTCTGGCATCCGTTGACCGAGGCGATGGCC
Source organism: Reticulibacter mediterranei (assembly GCF_016587455.1). Classification (NCBI taxonomy): domain Bacteria; kingdom Bacillati; phylum Chloroflexota; class Ktedonobacteria; order Ktedonobacterales; family Reticulibacteraceae; genus Reticulibacter; species Reticulibacter mediterranei. Next base: position 1,095,838 of record NZ_BNJK01000002.1, read on the forward strand.
GGTCTCGAACAGCGGCAGGAGCGCACCATCCTGGCCCCTGCTGACGTGACCTCTGGCTCCGGCTGGAAGGTCGGGATCTCTGAGCAGGCCGGGATGCGTGCCGAGGTGTTTTATCCCCCAGAGGCGCTTCGACAGCATGCCTTTGTCTTGGGGCGCACCGGCAAAGGCAAAAGCACCCTCTTTGAGCACCTGGCCCAGGCACAACTGGCGCTGCGGGACGGCCACCCAGATCAGCCAGGGCTGTGTGTGATCGAGCCACATGGCGATTTGATCCGTGCGCTCTTGCGAGGCATTCCCGCGCATTTGGCAGGAGCCGTCACCCTGATCGATCTTGCCGAGCGGGACCACCCGGTCGGCTTCAATTTGCTCGATGTCTCCCAATGGTGGAATAGTGCAAGCGCGGGGCGTCTGGAAATGGATCTTTCGACCAGCGCCATCCTCACGACGTTGCGGAGTATCTGGATTGGCAGTTGGGGATCGCGCATCGAAAATGTGATGCGCTACAGTTTGCGTGCGCTCATGGAAGCCAATCTGACGCTGGTCACAGGCGACCCGAGTGCGGGTCTCATGCAGCAATATAGCCTGCTTGATGTTGTCCCTCTCTTACAGGTGAGGGTCTTTCGCCGCCGTGTCCTCGATCTCGTCCACGATCCCTTTGTCCTGGAGTGGTGGCACACGTATTATGAACAACTCGACGCACAACATCAGCAGGATCTCATCATGCCAGTCATCAGTAAGATTTCTGCCTACGCATCCAGCGAGACCGCCAGGCGCATCATCGGCCAACCCTGCTCGACCATCGATCTGGAGCAGGTGATTCGCACCAGCGGCCTCCTGCTCATCAATACCGCATCAGGGGAGGTCGGAACCGATATCAGTAGCCTGCTCGGAGCGACCATCCTCAGCTCCCTCTCTCAAGGTCTCTCCAGGCAGTACGCACAGCCCCAAGCCGAGCGGCGAGCTTTCCTCGCACTCGTCGATGAGTTTGCCAATTACCCCGTCGATTATGGGGTGTTGCTCACCGAGCGGCGCAAAGCCGGATTGTCTCTGGTGCTCGCTGCCCAATCGCTCACCCAGTTGGAGCAGGTTGATGCGGGGTTGCGCTCGACGGTGCTGGGTAATAGCGAACACCTTTTCGTCTTTACGCCCTCCGTCGAGGATGCCGTGCTCTTGCGCGAGGTGCTTGCGCCGCTGACGCCCCAGGAGGTGATTGCGCTTCCAGACTATCTGTGTTATGCGCATTGGGCACGCTCGCACAAACGCCTCCCGCTCTTCTCCTTTGAGCTACGACAGCTTGCTGCTGGCTCCACGATCCAGGAAGAGCAGATCCGCGCCACGAGCACCCAGCGCGATGGGCGACCACAGGCCCAGGTAGACACGCTCCTCGCCCAATTACATGCCCTGCATCATCAACCGCTCCCTCCTGCACCAGGAACCGGTCGGGGAAAGGGTCGCCAGCCCTTCTCCTCTGCGTCTAACAACGCTGCAAAGGGTCCCCTCCCCCACGTCGCAGGAACACCGACCGGAACCGGACGCAAGCATGTGCGCACGCGCAAACCGATGTTCGCGCCTCGCCCGGCAGGAAGCAGTCACGACTTACTGGAGGAGGAACAGGATGACGTAAGCAAGCCGCCACCTCCACCTCTGCTGCCCTAATTGCTGTACTTTTACAGCGTGAAGAAAGGAAGCTCTCGTATGTCTGTAGATCGCACACACCAGTCCCTCGCACACGTAGATGAGGGAAGAACCATGTTCTCGCAACCTGACGCGCATACACAAGCCTTCTTGCTGGAACAATATGCTGAACGCGCCGTCCTCACGCTCAGGCGGGCTGCCAATTTTACGGAATCTCTCTCTCGGCAAGATCTTTCAGAAGAGATCACGGTGCTTTCCCTTCGTGGCAAGCCGCTGACCATCCACGGCAAAGATCTCTACAATGAGCGGACTTGGCAGAAATTCCTGTCACAGGCGCAGTTTCCCCCTTCTACGCTCTGCTCCCTGGTACAGGGAAGCGATGAGGTGATCCGACGATACCGCAGTTTTCTGATGACCGCTCACACCAAGCGCTATCAGGCGATTGCCACCAGCGAACATCTGTCCTGGTTTCGAGCAGTGAGTCGCCTCGCTGTGCTCTGGCACATGCTGGAGGCGAAATATCAGCAAGCCGCTTTTGCTGATCCGTGGGTGGCTCAGGAAGTCGAACGGCTCTTGACCCTCACCCTCCTCTCCGCTGAGATCGCCAAAGCCATCCACCATATCATTGCTGAGCCACAAGAGCAGGCGACCGAGTTGATCGAGCAGCTCTATCTGACCCATGCCCGGACGCTCTCCGAGTCGTCTCTGTTGCCTGACCCCCTTGCTCCCCTGCCCAAAGGGGTCACGCACCCATTCCTGGAACGAGCAACACGCCATGTTGATGATGAAGAGACTGAGCTGCTCGACGGGAGAACGTCCGATGAGTGAACAGCGTTGGGAAGAAGATCAGACACACCAGGGAGAGACTCCTGAGCCATACGAAGTCGTGACCTTTGATTACAGCGCTCTTGATGAAGAAACGCGTATCTTCGTGCAACAGAAGACAGAGGAAACCCATGTCTATCTCAAGCGCACAACGGAGACGATTGTTCAGATTGGACACAATTTGCTCACCGTCCAGCAACGCCTGGGACACGGACGGTTCATGGCCTGGCTCCAGGCCGAGTTTGCGATGAACTATTACACCGCCCATAACTGTATGCTCGTTGCCTCGCGCTTCGGCGACAAATTTAGAAATTTTCAAAATTTCCCCGCCTCCGTCTTGTATCTGCTTGCCCAGCCTTCCATCTCAGAGAACATTATCGCTCAGGTAGAAGCCGGACACCTGGCTCCCACGCTGGGAGCGATCAAGGCCGCAAAACAGGCTGAACACGCGGCCAACGTGCAAGCCAAGCAGCAGGCACAAAGCAATACCCCAGATGAGCAAGAACAGACCCAAGAGCGTGTGCTGCACCACCAGCACGAGCCTGATGTACCTCCTCAGCATGAGGCCCCACCTTTGATGCAACAAGCAGAACCGAGAACCATCATCAAAGAGGTGGTGCCCAAAGCAACCGAAGTCGAGCTAGCCGCGCTTCGAGAGAAGCTCCGCAGGCTCTCCCAGGAGCGAGATGCGCTCTCGAAGCAAGCTGAGGAACAGGCCCGGCACGCTCAGGCGGCAGCCTTGCAAGAGGAGGAGCGGCCCACCGCTCACATGAACGCTCAGTGGCAACGCAGAACACAGGAGGCGTTGCAGATCCTTTCTCAGCTTCTCATCGGCTGGCCTTCCCCACTCGATGCCGATCATTTTGGACACGACGATTGGAAAAGACTCTCCCAAGTCGAGGAGGCAGTGAACCGACTGCAACACGCCTGTGCGCAGTTACGAGAGACCAGAGATCGCACCGTGAGTGCGGATATTCCGACCAATGAAACAGGAGAAGACAATGGGCCATAACCGCTCCCAGGAGACACCTGCCAGCACGGGACAACACACACCGCTTGAGGCAGATGAGCGATCTGTGCTCAGCAGGTTGCTGCACACCCCCTTGCTCCGAGTGGAAGATCTGCATATCTCCACCGGCCTCTCCCGCGCCACGCTGTACCGCCTGCTGGCTCGGATGCAGCAGCACACGTGGGTTGAGGCTGTCTCCATCCCGGCACTTGGGGTGCGTTCCTGCTCCTGCTACTATCTCAGCACACAGGGCATCGCTCGGCTGGCCCACGAACAAGGGGATGATCCCGTTCACCTCGCCCGCCAATGGGGAGCGACCGAGCACGCCCTCCTGCGCCTGCTGCCACGCGCCCCTCAGCGTCTCGCGCTTCAGGAGATCCTCTGGGAAGTGTGTTTGTCGGCCCCCGAGCATCTCACCTCTCAGGGCCAGCGTAGCGCCATTGCCTGGCACATCGTCCACGACTATGCCTATCCTGTCCCAGAGGGTGAGCGTCAAGGATCGCGCTGTCGGGTCTCAGCACTGGTGTTCTTGCGCCGACGCCCACAGGTGGCCCATTATCCTGATGCGCTTCGAGAGGAAGCGGCGCAGCAACAGGCCCGCGCTCATGAAGCCTGGTATGCGCTGCAATTCCTCCAGGATAGTCCCCTGCTCTCGATGAGCGCTATCGAGCGGTGGCTCGCTCGCTTGATGGTGGCTCGCGCTCACGCTCCCTGGTTCTCGCCTGTCGTGGTGCTTTTGGCATCCCCTGAGCGTGAGGCGCTCTGGCATGCCTGTGCTCGTTGGATTGGTGAGCAGCAACAGCCGCACACCGCGTTCTCAGCCATCGTGACGGTGCTCACACCAGATACCACGCGCCAGGCAGAGGACTTCTGGCTGCGCTCCTTTCGGCAGTTGGGAACAGGTACAGCACGACGCCTGGACTCCGTGCTCTCCCCTGTTGCCCTCGATACGCTCCCCACCGCGATGCAGGTGCTCTTTGGCAACGAGGAAGCCACGACCACCCCCACTCTGCGACCAATCATGCCAGAGCAAGCCATGCCTTCCTCTCTGCAAAAGGCCACCAAGCAGCATTCCCGTGCCACGCCCATCGTGCGAGGACGCTTTGCCAACAGAATCGCCCGTGCCAGAGCCAGCCAGCGGCTCCACCATCTGCCGGTCCCCCTCGCAGCCCTCACGCTCACGGAGAGAGAGCGAGGGCTGCTTTCCCTGCTGGAACACTGCCCGTTTGCCAGCGTGGAAGAACTGGCCTCCTGGCTGGGGCTGCGTCCCTCGACCGTCGCACGACAGCTTGGAGAGCTAGCCCGTGCCCAGTGGGTGCAGGAGGCGCACACGCTCCTGCCGGAACACCCACACACACGAGCAAGCACACGCTGGGTGCTCACTGAGCGGAGCCTCTCGGCCCTGGCTGCGACATCGCCTCTGCCACTCGGCCCCCAGATGATCGTTGTGGAGGGTTCCCCAGCCGGTCACTCCACCGTTTTGCCCAAACGAGCGGCCATGCTGCGACGAGAGGCGGCTTGGCGGCACCAGCGCGGCGTGTATGCAATCTGTGCGCACCTGGCTCGCGCCTGCCGCATGATGTCCGAAGCAGGAACAGCGCATTCCTTCTGGTGGAGTGCGCAGCTTGGCACGCGCCGCTACCGGTGGCAGGACACCATCTGCCTCTTCCAGCCTGATGTCCTCTTCGAGATTCGGACGGGAGAACATCGTCTGCGCTACTGGCTGGAGTACCTGGCAGGCGATCCTTCAGGGCGCACAATAGAGCGGACCCTGCTCGTCTATTCGCGCTATGTGCAATCGCGAGCCTGGAGAGCCGAAGATGCCCTGCTCCCACGACTCTGTGTGGTCCTGGACGGACCTGCCCAGGAACGGCGCTTCGCACGGGGTCTGACACAGGAGGCTCCTTTGCTTACGCCATTGTCACTGCTCAGCACGACGATGGGCAGGATACACACCAGAGGAGCATTTGCTCCGATTTGGTGGTCGTTGCTGCCCACACGAGGCGCGCCGGAGGAGAAAGCCCCTGTACGGGTGAGCCTGCTCGATGCTAGCTTCCCATCCCGTGAGGCGTGAAGTTCCCTCTTGCTTTCAGACAAGAAACACCCAGAGAAAGACTCATGGAGAACCATTCACATGATACGTTCAGAAGGAGACGACCGTGAAGAAACACAGACCATCACGAAGCACAGGGAGATCTGACAAGGCGCACCCAGATCCCCCGGCAAAACGACCCAGGCAGATCATCCACACACAGACCTTTCGGCGAGCCTTGCAGCAGCTCGCCCCCGATGTCCAGCGCTCGGTCCAGCACAAAATCGCGTACCTTGCTATTGATCCACGCCATCCTTCGCTGCACGTGCAGCGAGTACGTGCTCGTCCGGGAACCTGGATGTGTAGTGTCAGTCGCACCTACCGCCTCTTGTACCACCATGTCGGCCACCGCTTGATCTTGCAGGAGATCGGTCGCTATCCCCTGCTTGCACGCTCCTATCGCACACGCTCGTAGGACAAGTACAAGCAGAAGAAACAGACAAAAAAGAGAAAAAGAAAGAAGGACATGCTATGAAAAGCACGCATGATCATCCGATCAGGAGGCAAAGACCCGTGCTCTGGTTGCTCCTGTTCCTGCTCTTGCTCGCAGCCGTCAGTGCAGGGCTGTTGGTGCTGCGTCCCGCAGCGCATCCCATGCGGCACTATCTGCTCACAGGCCAAAGCGTGTTTGCCTTTGAAGGCGGTCGCACGCTCTGGCATCATTCCCTACCCACTTTCAAGACGAGCCTGCCCACCATGCTGCTGGTCGAGGAGCACCTCTATGTGGCGGCAGGTTCCATCTACGCCCTTGACAAAGAGACGGGCAGGCAGCTTTGGCAACGGCAGATCCCCCTCGTGACCGCGCTCTTTACTCAGGAGCAGCTTGCCACTTCGCTTTTTTGGAAGGAGGGACACCTCTATGTTGAGACGGACGCGCAACGCCTGCTGCGGCTTGACCCACAGACGGGAACGATCCTCTGGGAATATGCAGAAGCAGAAGCTGAGATCTCACCTCCCGCCTTCTCAGAGAGAGGGGACGTGATCTACGTCGTCACCCGCCAACAGATCGGCACCTCCGCCTATGAGGTGACAGCGCTGAGTGTAAAAAAGTGCCTTCTGCTCTGGCAACAGCGCTTCGTGCTCCCTGCCCACTGGGACCATGTGCAGGCTCCCATCGTCCAAGAGGAATTGCTGCTCGTGCCACTGGGGGATGTCGTCATGGTGCTACGCACGACCGATGGACATCGGCTTGCGACCTGAAACGGTTCGGGCAAGAGGAGACGAGTGAGCAGGGCAAAAATGCTCTGCCCACCAAAGAACAAAATAAGAGCGACAGAATATCCAATGAGAACAGGAGAGCATGACCCATGAGAACAGACGTGAACGACCTCTTTGCTCAAGCCGCCTATGAAGCCCGCCGCCAAGCGCTTCTCACTGGAGCCTATCCTAAGCAAGCATTCACCATCCCAAATTCAGAGCGTTGTTTCACCTGGGACGAAATAGACCCGGCACTGGAGGATGCTGTCAAATGGCTCTATCGCAAGGAAGCACAGGCGACCATCGAAGCGTTCATCAGCTTTGTGATGCAACATGGCACGACAGAGGCGAAACAAGCGATAGCAACAGCCTTCTCTGAGATGCAAGACGTGTTGTATACCCAGCGTGAACGAGCCACGATGGAAGCAGAGAGGTGGAGGCAGGAGCCACGCTAGAACGGGCTTCGATGCCACATCTTTTCCAGTGAGTCAGAGAACTATATCCTTTCCCATTTCATACGAGAGCGCGATGTGGCTTCAGCATGTCCGTTGCTCAGCCGTGAGAGTCTCTGTAATGACGAGCTTGAGCTTGAGATGCTCGCAAGACTCAAGAAGCGGAAGGAGATGAGTTGCGAACAGCACTTGACCTACAGGAAGGGACCACAAAAAGCACTTTTTACGAGGCTCTCGCAAACGGTAGATTCTGGGGAGTTGGAAACGTATCAACTGCCCAGAGTAAGGGATCGAAGAATGCTGCGCTCAGGTCATATTCTTGCCAGCCCTTCTGGTGGCGAGGCAACGCGCCAGCTTCCTATTTCATGGGCACAACCGAGAAAAGACCGCACCCATATACATAGGTAATCCCCGTTATCGTACCACGTAGCCCTGGCTCTCCATCGGGCCAGGGCTATTCTTTGCTCAAATGATGTAGGCTTGGTCTTTCTCTTTGCACCTTGCATACAGCGGTTATCGCTGAGTTCCTTCAGCTATTCTTCTCATGAGGAACATTAATGATGGAAATAGACCGCAAGACTCCAATAGTAAGGAGTCGACCAATAACTCACATCATTACAATTCAGCGAAGTAAATCGGCTCCCGTCTTGATTAGCCCCAAGAAACGTAATAGTCGCCCCTGCACTTGAACCACTGATACTGTTCACTATGGCAAGATGACCGTAGGTGGAAAAGTTTGTACCCCACACAGCAATATCACCTACACGAATAGTGCCACTAGACTCTTGCTGCCATCCATAGCCAGGAAGTTCTGTCTTCCACTGATATGCGTTCCCCGGAACAGACATGTGATAATAAGAATTCACGTATTCGGTACATTGACAATAATGGACTCCATGAGGTTGTGCTGATGCGGCAGAGGCTGGCGGAGAGAACGAGAGAAAACAGCCAATCAAACAGCTTAATAGCCCCAGAGTGGCAAGGGTCTTCCTTAACTTCAACATGCAGGTATCCTCCTAGAAAACATACAAAGCAGTTCATCTAAAAAACATCGTTCACGTTTTACCAAAAACAGCACTGCTGCTCTTGCAGACAAAGCATAGCAGGAAGGAAAAAAGCTTCCCAGGACAAAAGGCGGCCACTTTAGGGTCACATTTCCCTAAATACACGCCTATTCTATTGTCCTGACTAGATACTTGTTTTCATTCATGATTTGCAGTAGACTCATCAGTATCCTTCAGATCTATGGGGATTGCACGAATTCTCGCAGATAATCACGAATTTGCAAGAAATTCAGTGAAACCACTTGACATATCACAGTGATATATAGCATGCTCTCTGTTAGATACGAGGTACAGCCGCTTAGAGCTATGCCTTTTTGTTTTCGGCTTCGCTCATCATCGCTTGCCTTCGCTGATTACGTCTGCTCTATTTAGCTCTATCCGAAAGATGAAACAATGTTCTACCAATGGACATGTAGGGTAGCCTTAAAGAAGGATGTGGCATTCCAGATGATAAGTTGGAGGCATGACATCAATGGAACTCCTAAAAGATGCAAAAAAACTTCTTCAGCATACTCATAGCTCAGCCGCGAGGGACTCCGTAACCCACGGGATGCGCAACGAGCTGCACTTTTAGCTGAAGCGGCTTCACTGGCTCGTTCAATGCTTGCGCTTGTTTCTCGGCATCGGATCAGAAATATCTCTGCCTTATCAAAACGAAAGAATGATAAGAATGCTCTCAAGCCACTTCCTTGCTAAGCTAAACCTCGTTGCGCATCTCGTGGCGTAAGGATGAGATTGAGCTGGAGATCCTCGCAAGGCTCATATAATTGTTTGAGGGGCCATTTGTGGTCAAAGTGTTCCTCGTTGAAAGAGTGAAAAATAGCCCAAAACATGAGACGCTCGCAAACGGTAGATTTTGGCGGCTTCTCAGACTATACTAGGAGGGGTGCAACTAACTCATTTGTAGAAGTCCTCTGTTGATCGATTTGGCCCAATCCAGAACACGTACATTGATAACCAAATACATAGGCGTATTGAGATTGGCAACCGAGCGACGACGAAGAACTTTCGGACGTTGAGTGTCGAGGTCTTTCGCTTGGCTCTTGATGCATTCACATGAGGTGTGTTGCATGGAGATAGTGTGACGAACGAATCTATCGCTCATTTGAGTGAAATGAATGTTAAATTCACAGATTGTGAAGTATTTCCAGTTTGTGACTGGTCAAGAGAGGTCACGTCCTATGACATGTGCAAGTATCATCCTCACAGCTATGAGTCCAGGCATTGTGATCTGGTTCCTCGTCGTTCCGCTAGCTGGCACGATTGCAGCTATCAGCGCAATGGTCCATCTGCCCGATTATTTCATGCCTGACCAGCACTCTCACCTGTGGTTCAGAATCCCTCTCAATCTCCTCTTAGGTATTGTTGGTGCCTATCTCGGCATCATTGTGCTTCCACTCCTGGGTTCTCTTGTTGGTGGCGGTTACATCCCTGATCTCAATACTGGCGGTCATACCCCCGTTCACCCAAGCACAGTCAGTACAATCGACTTGGTTGTGTCTGCAATCGTAGTCGGGTTCTATGGATTCTTTGGCGGATTGTTTTTCATGGCGACCATAGCCTTGCTTCAGATGGATTACGTCTTCGAGGATTTGGGAGATAGCATCATGATGATATTGAAGAACATGGGCAAATGGAGGAAGGACACAGACCAAAGGGGAAGAACGCAACCAAGGGGGACTGAGAACCATTGGATACCTGGCGGGAATTGCGCGGTCCTATGGAACGAACACACAACTCCAGTGTGCAACACTGATGCGCTGCCAGAACAATCTTTTCCTCTCTCAAGTTGATAGGGCTATTTTCTAACAACATCCGTTTAAGGACGTTTCTGCTACAGAAGTGGGAGTCGCTTGAGCCAGAAGTTACTTGCTCGATTCTTGTTCAATCAGCGCGTGAAGCAATGAGAGACGTGTTCGTGTTCTGATCGAGAAAAACGGCGGATTTCCATTGGAACGTTACTTGCTCGTGTTTTTAGGGAAATGCTCTTCGATCCAGAATCGGAGAATTTCCTGATTTCCACAAATGAGTTAGTTGCACCCCTCTCGTGAGAGCTTGCAACCTGGATGTTTCATGCCATAGCAGAGAGATTCTGAGAGTCTAAAAGGCATTGGGGACTCGTGAGAGCTTGAAACCGAAGGTGCTTCTGCTCGATGAAGTAGAACATGTGGTCTAAAAGGCATTGGGGACTCGTGAGAGCTTGAAGATCCAAAAGAATAAGTACCGCAATATCCTCCTATTTTAAAGGGATATTGCGGTATTTGTTTGTATGAGTGAGTTTATCTCGCTTACCCACTTTGTGGGTCAACCTGCGGGAGGAGAGTTGATCAGGTTCGGGGTCAACCGAAAAGGACAAGGGCGTTACATCGGTAAAAAGAAACCAGGGCGTACAAAAGTTCTCCCTGGTCTTAGTTTGAAGAGAAACGTCCCGCAAAACTTCCTAATGGTTTTCCCCCTATTGCTTTGCTGCCTTAGCACGTCGGCTGGCATGCTCTACTCTTCTTGGAGTTGTAGTTGTGAGGAGTGGTCTCAATGAGAAAGCTCTCGTCTTTTTTGCTCGGCTTGTTCTGCCTCCTTGAACCGCCCTAGTTGTCGAAGCACACTACCTTTGTAATAGTAGGCATCAGCATCGTTGGGATCAAGACGAATAGCCTGCTCAAGGGCCAGCAGTGCCTCTTCTGCCTTCCCTAGTTGTCCAAGCACACCACCTTTGTTATAGTAGACACGGGGATCGTTGGGATCAAGACGAATGGCTTGCTCATAGGCCAGCAATGCCTCTTCTGCCCTCCCTAGCCGTTCAAGCACACCACCTTTGCTAAAGTAGGCACGGGGATCGTTGGGATCAAGACGAATGGCTTGCTCATAGGCCAGTAGCGCCTCCTTGAACCGCTCCAGATCCCGGAGTGCATGGCCTGCGTAATAGTAGGCAGTGGCATCATTGAAATCAAGATAAATGGCCTGCTCGAAGGTGAGCAGCGCTTCTTCTAGCCGCCCTAGTTCGGCTAGCGAACACCCTCGGTTAATCAACGTGTTCACCCTTATCTCGGCAAATTTAGGCATGTCACGGGCATACAGGTGTCCAACACAGTGTGCGTAGATCGCTTGCAACTTCATTGCCACCTCTAACATCGTCGCAGGACGTTTCTCTGGGTGCAGCTCAAAACACCTGTTAAGCAAATTCCTCAGCTCAGCGGGCATCTCAGGAATCCCCGGATGCATTCCCTTGTAGCGGGCGAGGGCTTCTCGTGCTGTTACACCACTCCTCCACGTCACCTCTCCCGTGAACATCTGGAACACGGAGAGTCCCCAGCTCCAGATATCTGTCTTTCTGCCGAGTTTCTGTCCGGTAGCTTGCTCAGGTGAGCAGTAGGCAGGGGTCATCCCGCGTGAACTGATCAGGATACTCTGCTGCACCAGTTCTTGCCCGCTCTGCTGTTGCCCAGCTATTACCCTGGCTCTTGCCAAGCCGAAATCGGTCACTTTCGCGATTCCTTCAGAAGTGAGCAACACATTGGCCGGTTTGACATCCTGATGCACCAATCCTTGTTCATGGGCAGCGTGCAACCCCCAGGCAAACTGGATTGCGATGTCGAGCATACGTTCCAGCGCCCGTTCTGGCCCTCCCTGGTAGAGCCGACGCTGACGAATCCATTCCGCAAGGCTTCCTCCCTCGATATAGTCAGCAAAAATCCGTGGAATGCCACCTATGATGCTCACCAAATAGCACCGAACTAGATGAGGATGCTCTCTCAAATTCGCCCAAGTTTCTGCTTCGCGAATGAAGTTCTCTTTGCCATCTTCCCTAGCAAAAATCTCTGGCTTAGGACTCTTGACGACGAGATCGCGCCTCCAAGTGCGATGGTAGATTTTATAGATGATCCCCATGCCACCTTCCCCCACAATGCCCGTCACATCGTACTCACCTAAGATGCAGTCTCCAGTCTTCCAAACACTAGGAGCACTATCTTCTTTACGTTTCCATTTATTCTTCATAATCCTTTTCTACTCCTTCCTTAAGTCAGAGTGAAACCGAAGGTGCTAGCTCCAGGAGTGGAATACCACGGAGATTATGTTTATGACTGTCTTGTGCTTCCACCGTGCTAAAATCGCCTATCTCTTTTTTATCTCAGAGAAAGTATATCTGAGATGTGCCATAAATGCCATATTTTTCAGGTTTATCTTGCTTACTCCGCAGGCGGGTTAAACCGTTGGGAATTGCTCCCGTTCGAGTGCGCTATCAATGTTGGATATGGATTTATCAACGAACCAAGTGGAAGATACTTCTTCAGCATGAAGGTAACTCAGCCGCGAGGGTCTCTGTGACCCACGGGGTGCGCAACGAGATGCACAGCAAGGAGACGGAATTGCTTGGGCAGCCTCCACAAGCTCCTTTACTAGCATTGTTAGCTTGCTTGTATTTTCTTGGGTGCTCTTCCAAGATAGGAAAATGGTCACCCATCAAAAGCAGGTCCAGAGCCAGCTCACAGGAAAGCGCATCTCGTTGCGCATCCCGTGGGCATAAGGATGAGCTTGAGTTGGAGATACTCGCAAGGCTCCACAAGCTACTTGAGGGACCATTTGTGGTCAAAGTGTTCCTCTTTGAAAGAGTGAAAAATAGCCAAAAACATGGGACGCTCGCAACGAGTAGATTTTGGCGGCTTCTCAAGCAATACTAGAGAGGTAGCTCTCTCAAGGGGAGATCCAGCCCGGCAGGGTTTGCAACGGCCCCCAAGCGTCAAATATCAAATAACAGGTCCATCTTTCAAGGGAAGAAGCAGCAGCGACTTGGCAGCACTTGAAACGTTCCTCCTCCTGAGTTTCCATCTGTTCTAGAGATATGCCTTGAGTGCATCGACGCCACCAGAACGAGAGAACCTGGCCTCCGTTCCGGGTTCTTCCCCACGTCCCGCCTGCCTCACCAGAACCCGGAACACGTCCAGGTGCCGACGCCTGTTGCCTCTCCTGCCCACCCTGACCATCCACACCGCCACCGCAGTCGATCAACATACATCGGACTGGTTGGCCCTCTCCTCCCCTGGTATGTGTTCTCACCTCATGCCCTTTGCCAAAATAACTCAAAGAGCACCTCATCGAGGAGCAGGAGAGGCAGAAAACGGCCCAAAACGAAAAAAGCGCAGGTGTTTCCCTGAAAGCCGCCGGGTGGGAGCCAGCAAGCGTTCCAACTCCCACCAACGCGTCGGGCCTTTCAGATCCTACGACTCCTTTGCTCTTCCAGGCTCTTCTCTGGTGCGTTGTTTCTCCTCCCTGCTTGGCCTCTTGCCTCCTTTGGGCCAACACACGCGAAGCAACACGATCATGTTGCCTCCAATGAGAGCAAAACTGAACAACGTACGATCAAGATCGTGTTCCCTGAGAAACGTTGGTGTGGTGAGAATATCCATGATGATTTGAACAACAAGAACTATTCTCACGCCCCACACAACGAGAGGATGTGCAAAGAGCGCAAAAAAACGCTTTTTCATAGATCACCTTCTTCCTCATAAGAGGGGTCAGCTCACGCAAACCCCTCTGTCTGCTCTCGATGAGAAGCAGGATTATTCATCGCGACGAAAGCGTTCATCCCAGCGGTATGCTTGGCGGGAAAGCCAGGCATTCATCCGGGCACTTTTGCTTGTAAGCAAAGCGCAACCAACGACAACACCTCCCAGCACAATGGCAGCGAGACCGCCGCTCCATCCACGCAGGAGCCAGTCCCATCCCACTGCCAGCGTGACCGCGCTGACATTCAGACAGAAGGAAAAGACTCCTGCATAGAAGCTCCATCGCACCAGTTGGGTGATCATGGTATAGACTGGAGAAGAAGATCTTTTCCGCTGAGAAAAGGGGAACCAGAGGTACAAGGCGCAGACTATCACGCCAAACAACACGAAGACCATGCAGCCTGTAAAGAAGGGGAACCATTGTGGGTTCATAACACCTCACCTTTTTTCTTTCATATCTTGTGGGAGCTTGCCGGAGCGGCTCCCGAAAAAACAGCCTTCTTCAAGAACATTCGCTCATGTCTCGGAGAACAGGCGCTTCACCGTCGCAGAGACATGCAAGTACACCTGAGAGCCTGGGAGATCCCAAAGAGCACACCGCTGCCAATGTGCTCCACGCCGTTCAACGGCTTCTTGGAGATCATCGAGCGAATGCACGTGATACGTTTCGCGGACCAGAATCTCGTAGGCATGATGCGCGAAGGTATTGCGCCTGGTTTTCCTCTTGAGGGAAGCCAGGCGCTTTTGGAAGGGAAGGCTATCCATGTAGCTCTTCCCGTCGCCAGAGCGACAAACACGCGCAAATCGTTCTGCTGGTTCAGCCCCAAGCGACGTTGGGGAAACGAAGACGGTACTAGTAGTCCTTCTTTCGTGGTCTGGGAAGGCTGCGGCCTTGAACGAGGGATCTCTCCTGAGAGAGCCAGGGAGGCTTGATATGTCGTCTGTGCGGAGGTGGGACCAACTCCAGATAGCTCTTGAGCATCTGGAAAGAGTCGGGATCGGTACACAATTGAGACAAACCACTGTTCTGGATCTGCCTCACCCGCTCTTTCTTTACTCCTAGCTGCTCAGCGAGAGGTGCCAGGGGAGACCAATCTCCATACAGAGCCAAACGGTGGCTCACCACAAAGCGTTCTCGCTCACAGATCAGCCCTCGCCAAACCGCCTGATCCAGCGCTCTGAGCAACGCCACTCGAGAAGCCTGCTTCTCTTCTTCCCTTGTTCTCTCTCGTTTCATCGACATTTTCCTTTGCTATTAGTAATTTCATATGATATTTCAATCCACTGCTTCAGGTGCGCCATATCCGTTGTTCATCTCTTCTTTGTCACGATGAGCGATGGGAGGGTCACTCTCTGAGGAAGACTTGTGCTTCATCGCTGCAAAAAAGAGGTCAAACACCTCGCCATCGGTGGCTGCTCGCTTCTGGTCCTCTTCAAAGGTGCGGTGCATCTGATACACCTGCTTGAGCATGTTTCTTTCAGCCGTGGTGGGTTCACGCCTCCCGAAGAGGACAAGAAAGCAGCGTGCTTGCTGCTGCCCCCTTCTGTGCATGGCTGATGCTTCTTTCGGACCATAGAGCAAGAAGGCACACAGAGAAGTGAAACCGAGTTGCATGGAATTGATGAGGTGCTTCATAGTTTCTTCCTTGTTGGTCGTGTGGTGATTTCGTTTTGTAACAGCACATGTTGTCGGTATTTCTTGAGCCACCCATCTTGTTGTCTCTGCACCTGATCTTGGAGGTCAGCAGACAAAGAAAGGAAGCCTTGATGTTGCACCAATGCCTCAAGATCCGTTGCCCTCTTGAACAGATATGGACCAAAAAGGCACGCAGGGTCAGGATGTTGCTCACTACATGTGCAGGCAGGCAAGGGAGGTGCAAAAGGGAGATAAAAGGCGTTTCCAATTTCTTGGAGCACCGCCCATCGACCCTCTTGTTCCCAAAGGCGTTTCTGCTCAGCTAATGCCTGATCACTCTCAAACGGTCCTGCCACAAGAGTAAAAGGAGGACGCCTCCAGGGGTCATCCCGACAGACTTGAAGCACAAGATAGTGCTGTGTGTTCTTTCCTTCCATCATGCTTTTTCTTCTTTTCGCTGTCTTCTTCTCAGGTCCAGTGAGGGTGATAGCTGATCGCTTCGGCCAGATGAGGGAGTTTGAGCCAGGGAGAGGGCACGGCATCTCCAGCAAGATCGGCTATCGTGGCAGCCACTTGCCGAAGCAGGAGGGTCTGCTCAGAGGAAAGCGCCAGATGCTTGTGTGCCGCCTCCATCAGCTTTTGACCAGGAAGATCCAATGGGATGCAGTGGTCCAATTCCTCAAGGGAGACGCGACTATTGAGCCGAGCGTGATTGCGTTGGAATTGCACGCATTGTGCAGCCTCAACGCGCTGGCGCACCAGTGCAGACGGTTCATCAGATGGCTCATTGGGAGCCGCCTTTCTGTGAGAAAGAGTGACTGCCAAGGCAAAGCGCTCTAGCGTCGGGCGCAAGCGCTGCTGATGTGCCTGTTTTGCTTCGGGAGAACACTGACAATCGTTGTCCACCTTTCCACACGGGCAAGGACACAGCGTTGCGATCAGCAAGCCAGGATGAGAGCACTGTGCCATCTGTTGGCGCACCCAGGCAAGGGACACCTCATCCCAGCGATCAAGCCTTTCAAGAACCAGGAGACTGCTGCGATGGTGCTCATACACGCTCCGTAAGGATGCAATGGAATCAGGAGCAATGAGCGGGAGATCCGGGAGAATCGTGGTCATGGATCGAGCCAGGGTCACCTTACCTGTCTGGGAAGGACCAATGAGAACCGCTGAATGATGACCGCTTGCCGCGATCTCTAGCAGACGCTTGGCGAGAGGAGAAACGCGCAGCAATTTCCAATCCAAGACATCAGGACGAGTATTTTCCATAGTATGCTTCTTCTTCCTTTATTTCCTATTTCTTTTGTGGTGGCGGCGATCTTGTTGCTTCTTCTTTGCATGAGACCGAGACGGCGAGAGAGGAGTATGGCGTTCGAGAAAGGTCTGTCCGGTGAGCAGCATTTCTCGTTGCCTGGCGAGAAATTGCTCGACATAGGGTGCGATCTCTTCCAACGACACCCCAAAGGGCTGTGCCTGCACCTGAGAGAGCATCCGATCCAGGTAGTGTCTGTATCGAGCCATCGAAGTCTTTTCCCCTACGAGGATCAAGAACCAGCGTTGCCGATCTCTGGGGTGGGGTCCACGAAACACAGAAAGTCCGAGGTCTTTGTGTTCCTCCATGAAGGTCGTGATGCCAGTGTAGGCGACAAGGGAGTCCGGGTCTCCTCCCGGAATGAGATACACGTGGGCATCTATCCAATCAAACACCAACATGAGTTCCTCCAAAAACGTGAAAAAGAGACATCCCGGTTCGTCCTGGGATGCCTCTCATGCCTGCTATTTCTGTTGTGGCGATGTGTCCGAAGACAGCTCCCAGGAGGATTCCTGACTGGGAGCCGTAAGTGAGCCGCCCAGACGATAGAGCAGGTGGGCGTACATGGTCGCGGCTTTGCGCTTGACCTTTCTCGTGCGAGGATCATGGAAAGCCTGGGCTGCCAGCGTAGAGGCACGGTCCCGCAACTGTGTCCTCACGCTCGCTAGCGCTGGCTCACGCAGCAGAGGCAAGATGTCAGGAGCCAGCACGGACTCCAGATCCTCTTGGAGAGGCGTGCTCTCCATCAGTTCCTCATAGTGGCAGATGAGCACCTCTCGCATGAGGTCTTCGTAGAGACGCTTCTTCAACAACATGTATGCTCCATAGGTGCCATAGACGCTATCGTGTCGGCTTCCATCACGCCTGGCGTACAAGAGACAGTCCGCGCAGACGCGGGTGAGCAACTCGACGCCCAGGGGAAGCGATGTTCGGCTTTCCAGCAGATCGACCGCATCGCGATAGACCCGCCACTCGGCGGTATTGTCCCGGTCCTGCTGCTGCTCGAACAGGGTACGATACTGGGCGGCTAAGAGAGATCGTTGCATCGAGATCCTTTCTTCCTCGCCAGGGACACAGACTGATCCCTTTTGAGAGGTGAATGTGTGGAGAGGCGCATCTGCTCACGCCTCATGTGAACGTTCTTGCGAAAGATGAAGGAGATATTTTCCCTGCCAGCGTTCGCGCTGGTGTTCCAGGTGTCCTTGAAGGAATGCAGGCAGGTAGTTGAAGCCTACCGGCTCGATGAGCGTCCCCAGTGCCATTCCTCTCTCAACCAGATAGGGGCCGATGAGACAGACTGGATCTGGAGCCTGCTCATCACACCGACAGCCTACCGGCTCTGGATGAAGCCCCAGGGTGTCGCCAATCTCGCGCACAGCAGTCTTGGCATCCCGGTCCCAGCGTCTTCGTGCCACTGCCTCGGCTTGCGCTTCCTCTTCAAAGGGACCAGCCACAATAACATGGCGTGCCTGCGCTGGTCCAGGCGTGTGTGATCGTTGCTGCTGATAGACAAGAAACTGTTTCGGTTGGCTCATGGAGTGACCCTTCCCTAAAAGAGAAAAGGAGAGCAGAAGCAGTGTGCTCCCACGCTCCTCTGATGCGGCAAGAAACGTTGTTCAGTCCCAGGCATCTTCTTCCCGCTCCTTGCGAGAAGGGTGTGATCGCCTCTCCAGGTGGAAGAGGGCGACCTCGATCATCCGGTCTATCCGCCGCGTGAGCTGATCAGCTGCAAGGGTATGAGGGGCGCGAAGTCTCGCTTTGATCTGCCTGCACATCTGGACGCGCCGGGGGACGCTGGGAGGTTGCCCCAATCGACCGAGCGCCAGCCCAATGCGTAAGGCTAGCTCTGTCGAGACAGCCATCTCCTCCGAAAGCGTTCCATTCTCTCGCAGCCTGTTCCCTTCCTCAATCCAGAAGCTCGCTTGATGCAGGATGACCTCAGAGGGCCACACGTGCTGATCGAGCAGATGCCCTTTGATCTGTTCAAGCAGATCAGCGTGTTGTTGTCCTGTTGGCGGCTGATTGATGCGACCAAGCCGCAAGGCAATGAGTAAGACCAATTCCGTTTGAATGTCCATCGTTTTCCTTTCATGAACAAGGCACGTCTTCATCCAGACGTGCCTCTTTTCTTTGTCGCTGTGAGATCTTCTTCGCAGCGCTCTTTGCTGTCGTAGGACGACGCCTCCTCTTGTGCGCAGGAGGCTCCTTCCCTTCAAGAAATGCGTGCATCTTGACCAGTGCCCGCTTCTCGATTTGCCGGATGCGCTCGTCTACCCGCTTGCCCTGCCGGTGAAACACCAGCCAGGCAATCTCGTGATAGTTGTCATGAACCACTCCATCCTCCTCCAAGCCAAAGCGCAAGCGGAGGACCTGCTGCTCGCGCTCGTTCAAGCGAGCGAGCGCCGACATGAGCGCGGGATGACAAGTGGACTGCGATTCCGGGTCGGGCAGCAGCAGAGGAGGAGCCGCGACGATCTCCGAGAGCGGTCCAGCCTCTAGAGACGAGTGCTGGAGGGAGAGCGGCCCCTCTCGCAGTGGCAGCAGGGCCATCACCTGCTCGACTGACAGATGGCATCGAGAGGCCAGATCACGCGGATCAGGCGCGATCCCTTGCGCCTCCGCCTGCCTGATGTGCTGCTCCATCTGAGCAAGCGATTGCACCGTGCGCTCTGAAAGAGAAACCGCATGGCTGTTTCGGCACAGCGCTTGCTGTATATGCTGCACAATCCAGTATTTGGCGTAGGTAGAAAGTCGTCGTGTCTTGTGGGGATCGAAGCGTTCTAGGGCATGCAACAATCCCAAATTGCCCTCCTGGATCAGTTCCGAGAGGGGCACGCCTTGACCGGCAAAGGCAACTGCAATCAGTATCACCAAGCGCTGATTGCCTTCCAGCAACGTGTTGCGGGCTACGCTGCTGGTTGCCGCTTGAGCCAGCAAACAGGCTTCTTCCTCCTGATTGAGCAGTGGGCGGTTGGCAACCTCGCGCCAATAGGGGCGAAAGAGAGGATCGACCCGCAGATAGCGCATGCGCCGAGCCTGGAGGCTGAAGAGGTGGGAAAAGAGTCGCGATTGCACCAGAGGGAATCCTTTCCAGAGAAAGAAAGGCATGAGCGGGGTCATGCACTTCTGGCTCACGCCTTTCATGCATGTAAAACACATGGCCTGCTTCTAAGAGCAAACAGGCTTGCTTTTACTCCTGGGAACTCTGGGCCTCGAAGCGGAGGCGCTCCACCCGCAGTTCGGGTGGAAATTGCCCCCCGTTTTCCACGCTTGCCCAGAACAGGGACTTCATCGACTCAGCCAGGGCGTAGAGCATCCATTCCTCCAGATCAGCCCGACCTTGCTCGAAGGCTGGACTGCCTTGATGCGTGGTCACCAGTGGAACCAGCATGCCAAAGAGGGGATGCGACAGATCCAGATGCACTAGGTAGCCCTCAAAACGCAGGAGGTGCTCGGTGGGAAGCAGGACAAGCAGACGAGGATGGCCTGCCACCAGATCGACTTTGTAGAGCGCCTCGTAGTGCCGTGAGCGCTGCAACAGCGTGAGGCGTGCCTCTCCCTCCTCGTGCGGGGAAGGGGCTGATCCGTACAGCGTGACGTGGAAACCATTGAGCAACTGCTCCAGTTCCTTGTCCGTCAAGAGCGTTCCACTGTGGGAAGTCACGTCACCGTGAACGCGTGCTGGCTCCAGCCGCCAGTTCCGCACGCGCTGCCAGAGCCGGTGGAAGAGAAGAGACGGAATCATGAGCGAGCCTCCCGTGTTTCAGCCCTCATCTGTCGCATCATCGGGCGTTGACGCCGCAGTGGAGTCAGCACACGTTCACGCGTGAGCCAGGGAGGTTGCCGGTGATGCTTTTTTGAAGGGGGCACGATCTCTAGATAGCGCTTGAGCGGCTCATAGGTGGCCGGATGCGTCCGCAGTGTATTGATCGCCCGGTTTTCCAGTTGCAGCACGCGTGCTGATGATATCGCCAGATGTTCGGCGATCTGGGCGCAGGTCGCAATCTGCCCATCCAGTAATCCCAGGCGCAGATGCACAATCTGTCGGTCGCGTGCTGGCAACAATGTGCGCTCGACCGCCTGATCCAAGGCAGCCAGCAATGTCTCTCGACAGGAGGAAGGGTCGGAAAGCATGAGAGAATGATCATGGTGCATAGAACACACTCCTTCATAGGACAGAGGAGCCAGTTGTAGTGCTGGCCTCTCTGCCCAGAACAAGCAGAGATCGAGACACACACACGATGAGCGCTGCATCTCGATCCCTGCCCTCACGTGACGGGAAAGGGGAGGCGCGATCACGGCTCTCGTGTGTGGTGATGCGTTCCCGTGAGCCAGTCGCTCGACGAGACAACATGGGTGTGGAGCCGGAAAGGAGGATGAAGCGAAGCGAGTGCCAGCGATGGCTCGATCACGACCTCTTTGGGAGGGACACGTGCCTCCGCAAAACGGTGCGCGAGCGAGAGGGCCGTCTGGTACGCCTCCTGATAGCTCACAGGAAGCGAGGCACCCTCTTCCTCTCTGTCGCGCAGATGCACGGTTGGCAGATCTGCCGCAGCAAGCGCTCGCCAGGCGCTCGGCTCATGAATGATGCCCGGACGATACCAGCACCGGGCCTGACGGATGCTTGCCAGCAGCACAATACTGGGATCGATGACGCTGCCTTGCTGCTGCTGACACCAAGCATGCTCGATGACAACACAACGTGTCTCCTGCTCCCACAGGAGAAAGCCTTCGACCAGGAAGGCATCGTGCAAGAATGGCATCTCGTCAAGCGCATTGCGGACATTGGCATAACAGTGGTGGGGCACTGCTCCCGTGCTCCAGGCCACAGCCAGAGACGCTGCGTAGCGCAGAGGCGACCTCAGTTCACGCTCTCTCGACATCGCCTCCTCCTTCCGATGGTTCCTTTCCCTGCGTTTCCAGGATCAGCTTTCCTCCGATGACCTCCTGGGTCAGGTTCGCATCTGGTTCCTGCGCCAACAGGAAGATGATCTCTTTGGGAGGTGAGCCGAGGCGAGCGCGCAGGAGGCAGTGGTCACGGGCCGCGAGAAAGGCCGCCCGGTACTGGGGATGGCCCATGCCGTCCTCCCCAAAGCGAGGATCACTGCGCACCGCTGGGAACTGCTGTGGCTTGCCCAACAGGACGGCCACCTCCAACCGGGTGCGCTGCACCCCGGCGACGTAGAAGACCCGTGCTCCAGGGGGGAGTGGCTGCACTAGAATAGTCGGATCAATGATCGATCCGTCCTTCTGTTGGAGCCAGCCGTGCTCACACAAGATCACCTCTTCTGGCAGATCGATGACCAGAAAGCCCTCGATCAACATGGCCTGCTCGCACTCGTTGGGGAAGGCCAGCCATGCACGCCAGGCATTGTCATAGGGAGCGGCAAGCACGGCTCCAATCGCATGCATAATCAGGCGGGAGAGTTTGTAATCCAGGACCTTCTGCATGGGCTGGGCAACGGCAACCGACTCCGACCAGCCAGACGCATCAGATAGTTTCATGTGACGCACCTTCCCCTGCCAGATCAGGGCGATGGACCCTGATCCACGCTTCGGTTTGCAGTCCATCCAGACGGCACACCGGGAGGGCTTCACCTCTGCTCACGGCCTGCTGCACCAGCGCGGCGATGTGGAGGTCGGAAGAGGCCACCTGCATCAACAGTCGCGAGGTGACTCGTTCGACAGACACACGAGGTCGGCCATCTTCCCCGATGCCTCGATTGGTGTAGCGTTGGATGCGCAGGTCACGAAGATCCTGGAGGCTCAATGTGGCAAGCAGGTTCGTCGTGATGGCAAAGGCATGCGGGTCCGCCTCTTGCCCAAGCAGATAACAGGCAGCCCAGACCGGAACGTCCTCGGCGAGGGCACGCTGGAGGACGCCTTGACAATACTGCGAGGCTTCCTCTTGCCCAAAAAAGCCTGCCAGAATCTTTTGTGCATCAAAGCCCTCGCTTGCTCCCAAGAGGGGAGGAACCCCTCCTGGCAAGAAGGCGAGGACGGCCAGCGCCTTTGCCAGTCCGTTGAACAGGGCTGCGGTTTCCCCCTCTTTGCGCGAACGAAACAAGAGCAGGTCTCCGTGTGGAGCCAGGGCATCTCGCCCATAGACGCGTGCAGCCTCAACGTCGGCTGCCGTTGGGCCGCCTTGCTCATAGTAATCCAGCACTCGCAGTGGCACAGCGGCACTCAGGCTGGTCTGGAGCAAGGCTCGCTTGTGGAAGTCAGAAAAGGATGTCATATCTGCATACTCCTTTGATGTGTTGAGATATCTTGAAACAGTGCTGCTGGCATCCGCACAGCAAGAGCCGTCTTGCCAGCAGTGGGAAGAGAAGTGTCAAGGGAAGAGAACAGAGGTGAAGGGGAGGTGGTCCTCGGCACCATGCCTGCTCCTGGCTTCGGCTCTTGGCGTCAGAGAGGACACGCGGCGCGTTCGAGATGCTCATGACCGGGCAATGGTCGTATATTCGGCGGCACGGGCAATGAGCGTTGGCAACAGTTCTCCCACCCGGTAGAGAATGCCGGGCAGCGAGTTGGCGTTTGGGTGGCCGAGCGCCACCGGCCCCAGGGCGAAATACCCCCGGTGGACGTGCCGCTCGTGTGCCGCTTGCACTTCTCCGTCCACGTCCACCAGCGCCCGACCCTCAATGACTCCGATCCCGCAGGCATTGAGGGTGTGGATGGGCTGCTCATACCCCAGCAAACCGTACACACGAGCAAGAGCAGGCAACACAAGCACCTGATCCTGTTTGCTGGTCGCCATCAGACTGCGGTTGCCATCTCCCTCCTGCCGAATGCTCCAGTGGGCCACCTGGGGAAGCATCTGCTCCCGCTGACTTTGGCTCCCACAGAGTCGCCTGAACGCCTCGCGAACCGCTGGCAGATCAAGCGCCAGGCCATCCAGATCCCCACGACGCACATCACGAGCCAGCCCAGAGGCCACCGGGTCCAGCAGAGACGCTGGATCATGGTGCGTCAGGACAGTGTAGGAGAGGTCATATCCTCGATCAATAGCATGCTGCGCTTGTTGCACCATTGTCAGGGTGCTAGCAGAGAGGCCGACAAACACGAGCCGTTGCCCCTGCCACTGTGCGAGATCCTCCTCACGCAAGGCTTCCTGCCATCGCTGATCGACCGCTTGTTCCTCGGCATCGGTCTGCATGGAATGGCGAGCAGAGAGAGGGCGAGGCACACCCACTCCCAGCGCATTGATGAGCAGCGGGGATTGGACGATCCGCTCCCCCCAGGAGGGATCACGCAACAGCACCGCATGGGAAAGGTCGCCTGCGATCACCCCACGCACCTGTGCCTGGACCACAGCAGGCAAGAGGTCATCTTCCCCTCCACTGCCCTCAACCAACCGGTGGAAAAAGGCGGACATCGCTTTCCCCGATCCGGGCGCTGGAGGCACCGAGGCCGAGAAGCGCGGTCCTCGATAGCGGAGGGCAAAGGGATTGGTTCGAGTCAACTGTACCTGTGGGCTGTTCCAGATCCCGCCATAGCTGCCTTGTTCATCCAGAACCGTGATGCGGCGGAACCCTAGATCGAACAAGGCTCGTGCGGTGAGCAGGCCGCTGGGTCCGGCCCCCAGAATGAGCACAGGCGTCTGAAGCAGCGGCGTGTGCGCGGGGATCTGGCACCACTGGTCAAGCTGGAGAGTAAAACAACTCCCTCGTCCAACGAGGGCACGACGGGCATGACTTGTCGTACAGATACGCTCATCAATACTTGTATTTTCAACCGACGTTCCCTGATAGTGCGGGAGCGTAGGTATCCACAAACTCTGCATCAACGCCTCATGGAGACCGGGAATTAGCCCATCAGTTTCCCGCATCCAGAAGAGCGCAAGCAAACGAGCGAAGGGACCAGGGATCTGTTGCAGCAAATCCATCACGACGTGTGGAGGGATGAGTTTATCAGCAAAGGCTTGGGTCAACAACCCTGGGAGAACGGATCGTTCCACTCCCCGGCCATCCTTGAGGTATGCCAGTGCCGGAATCGTTGTTGCCATGTTGAGTGACTCCTTTCAGAACAGAGCAGACAAAAACGAAGACAGTAGGAACAGGGGCGAACACATTGCGCAGAGAGAACCTGATGTGGTACGCTATCAGCGCTCAGGTACCCCCTGCGCAATCGCGAGGAGGACGGTTCTTGTGCTTTCTCAGGGCATTTGGAGAACCGTCCTGCTCTGAGACACTCCTGCTGGCATGCCGAGCGTGGTGAGACAGGAGCGTCGTGTATGTTAGGTGCTCCTCTTTTGGCGAGAAGAGGTGTCGGGGTGAGGGTCAGGAAAATCCAACAGTTCTTCCCGCACAATGGAGACATCAGGGGGAGCAGTAATCCCCAGTTTGACGCGTTCTCCTTCCACCTCTAGGACGGGGACGATCACGACCTCAGCGATGACGAGGCTTTCCCCAACCTTTCGTCGTAACACGAGCATCGTTGCGACTCCTTTCTCTCTCGCAATGCACAGGCCGAGATAGAGCCTGCTTCACTCATCGTTCCTCTCCTCTTGTATCTGGATGAGTATGGTCAGTGCAGGGGTGGGATAGACAAGATCTGATGAGAGGCTCGCTAGCCCCTCTGGATACTGCGCGAAGAGAGCTTGTTGGTACTCGTTGAGTTCCCAGGGCAAGCCCTCGCGCTTGTGCAGGGAGCGCATCTGCCGCAGGAATTCGGCCTCAAATGCATAAGCACGCAGCAGCGTATGGTGCCGTTCGAGCCGATTACAGAGAAAATCGCGCGCATGGCTAGCGATGAAGACCATCCCTCCCAGTGCATGGAGAGGATTCGCGCGAATCTGCTCAAGACAGTTGGGCGGGATCACGATCACAGGCGTCCGGCTTGGCTGCGATAGACGAAAAGCAATGGCAAATGCGACGGTCGGAACCCCCGGTTTGAGGCTGAGCGAGATGATGTGGTGCTTCATCATCTGGGAGAACAGCGCGATGAGCACATGCACTGGCTCCTGGGCAGGCAAGAGATCAGGAGCGAGCAGGAGCACGCAGAGGCGCTCAAACACGTTCCTGATACTTGCCGCCTGCTGAGAAGCACTAGGAAGCGTGCGCAATTCGTGATACAGGGTTTGTAGTGTCATCTTGACACCATCCTTTCTTTCTTGTTCGTCAAGTCCTTGAGACACAGGTGGAAGAAGCACGAGATGATCTTCTTTCCGTAGAGAGCAGACAGGAAGAAGATGAACACGCTGAGAGGTGAAAAGAGATGTGCTCACGACGAAGCA
Organism: Reticulibacter mediterranei; assembly: GCF_016587455.1. NCBI lineage: Bacteria > Bacillati > Chloroflexota > Ktedonobacteria > Ktedonobacterales > Reticulibacteraceae > Reticulibacter > Reticulibacter mediterranei. The sequence continues at coordinate 1,121,799 of NZ_BNJK01000002.1, forward strand.
CATCAGTTCTCCAGGCGGTTGAGAATCATCAGGGGAGGAGTGGGATACACCAGCGCACTGCTCAACCCCTCTGGGAACGTTTCGAGAACGAATTGCTGCGTCTCGGAGAGCGCCCAGATGAGACGCTCCTGTTCATGCAGGGGGCGCATTGCCTGGAGAAAGACCGCCATATACACACACCCACGCGCCAGAGAGACATCCTGGTCGAGACGCTGACAAAGACAATCACGCGCCTGACTTGCCAGACACACAACCTCCCCCAATTGTTCCAAGGGATTCGCTCGCACCTGAGCGAGATAGTCGCTGGGAAACAAGATACAGAGCTGGACGGTCTGCTCCTGCCGGTTCCCCCGAACGGCGAAGGTGACAGCGGAGATCTCCTCCTCTTCACAAAGTGCGAGCGTCAGGGCGTGCCGTTTGAGCAGTTCGGCAAAGAAGGCCATCAGGCTGAGAAGCTCCTGTGGCAAGGAGAGCACATCAGGGGAACTGAGCGTCTGGATCAGGCGCTCAAATGTCCGTTGAATGGCCTGTGGTTCCTCTTCTTCTGAGGCCACAGGAAGCGTACAGAATTCCTCGTACAATGCGTGAAGTGACATGCGTTGTTCCTTTCTATATTGATGAGTTTGTAGGGGAAACGACTCCTCCAGAGCCTCTGGACCACAACAGTGAGGAGACAAGGGGACTCCGACCAGCATGGAAGATGGAGACCTTCGTTGGGAGCTTCCCCCAAAGCATCTCTGAGCAGGGAACTCACTCACGGGCTACCCTGGACGCAGAGGAAGAAGGTCGCAGATGCTTGGGCAAGCTCGCCAATCCCTTCGGCAGGCGCGTCAGGAGTCGCTCGACCCAGAGCGAGGGCGTCCAGGGTAGCCCATGCTGCGCGTAGGTCGCCCGCAAAGCGAGCAGGCATTCAGCTTGCCATGCTTTTGCCCGTCTGCGCATGAGATCGGTCGCCAGAGCAGCAGGCTCCCCCTCACAGTGTTCAAGCGTATCGAGGCACAGACTGGCGCATCGGACGCTCTCGCTGAAAGCAAAGAGCACATCCGCGCGAGCCATGTCGAGATAGCCGCTTGGCACGTGAATGAGCAGCTCCTCTGCCTGTGGCTTGCGGGAAAATCGATGGACGCGGATCGTTTGCACGCCTCCCAAACAGAGCGAGAGCCTCTCTTGCGCCTCAAGTGCTTCAAGACGCGTGAGGCATGCTTGGGTGAGGGCAATGAGCGTAGCATGTTTCACGACCTTCCCATCTCCGAGCGCCTGCCAGCACTGAAACAGCGTCAAGCGGATCACGGCAAAATGCTCCTGCACCGTCTGAGGAACAGGCATGGATAAGAGGTCAGATACATCTGGAAGGTGCATCATCAGCGTCTTTGCTCCTTCTCTCCAGGATGTTCCCCGACGAAAGAGCCTTCCAGGGCCAGGGCTGCCATGTCTTGCCAGAGAGCGACCAGAGAATGCACTTCCAACGGCTCATCAGCGGGAAGTGCTATCACCAATTGCGTGCGAACCATTCCCCCGAGAGGTGGACAGTGCTGATGGAAGAATGCCCCCTTCCACTGCCAGCCCTCGGTTCCACTCATCCCGTGTCCTGGAGGATTGTCTGCGGCCATGACCCCTTGTTCAAAAGCAGAGAGCAGCCGTTCACACAGCCAGGAGCGCTCCTCTTTGAGCCAGGTCAGCACCGCACGGGCACGCTGATAGTTGTAAACAACATGAGGAGAGGGTGGGACGGGTAGCCTCCTCAACTCCCCCTCGGAGAGCACAGCCGCCAACAAGTGTGCACCCACTGGTGAGGCTGCTTCCCAATTGATCCCATAGCCAACTTCCCCTTGTAACCCATACTCATCAAACTCGAAACTGCCGAGACCGCGTTGAAACAGGCAGAGGCGGCAGGTCGCTGTGGGCAACTGCTCCAGATCCGCTTCTAGAGCGACGGCAATCCAGTGCAGTTGCTCTGGCTCCAGACGCAGATAGACCTCTCGACCATCCAGGAACCAGGGCCGCTGACACAGGGAGCAGCGGTAGAGGATTTGCTGCCCCGCTCCCTTCGAGGCATGTGGCAAGGATTGTCCAAAGATCTCCCATGCAGAAGCTCCAGCTTCTTTCATTCCTTTCTTCTTTCTTCGCACCTCTTGCTTCTTTTTGATCCTCTGACGTTGATTGCTTGGACGCTTTTTCTTCTGTTGTTTCATACCACTCCTTTGTTTCTCTACAAACAGGAAGAATCTGCTGCTTTTTCCATCAAGGGCAGCAGATTCTTCTTAACAACACGCCGCTGATACTGCATCAGCGGCAAAACGGCTTTCATTGGGCGCATTGGCGCGTCAGGGTTAGCTCCAGCATGCCTTTTGTCAGATGGAGCAGACTGCTCAGGTGAAGCAGCTCTTCTTGTGGAAGGGCGAGAGCGAGTGTAATGAGGGCTATTCCTTGCAAAGGAGGACAGTCTCCTCGGAAGATTGCCCCTTTCCACTGCCAGCGTTCGGTCCCGCTCATGCCGTGTCCTGGAGGCAGTCCGGCGGCCATATCCCTTTGGTCGCGGGCATCCAGGATATGCGCACACGGCAGATGCTCCGTCTCGATGAACCAACGAAGCACCTGCCGGACATGCGAACGATCTCGGATCTCGTGAGACGCCGGAGGAAGACGCGACTGGAGTAAGAAGGCTTCCGAGAGCACCGAGATGAGCAGATGTGCGCCTACCGGCTCGGCGGCTTCCCAGGTCAGCCCATAGCCTTGCGTTCTCCCATAGGCATTCTCCTCAAAGCGGCCTGTGTCTGCACCTGCACGAAAGAGGCACAAACGGCAAGGCGCTTGAGGCACCTGATCGAGATCAATCTGAAGTGTGCGAGCCAGCACATCACTTTCGGCGGAACCTACCCGTAAACGGATTTGTGCTCCGTCCTGGACCCAGTGTTGCTGACAGTTCGGACACTGGTACAGGGTCATCATCGGAGCGTGGTCAGATGATCTGTTTTGTGGCATACGTTTTCCTTTCATGCATGCCTTGCTCTCTGGGAGCAAGGAACAAAGAGGAAGAGCCTGCTTCTCTCTTTCCATCAGGAGAGGCAGGCTCTTCCTCACAACACGTCGCTTTGCCGCTCATGTGGCATCAGCGGTTTTCCATCAGGTCTGTACGCGTGTCTTCTCAGCGAGGCAGGGAGGCGCACGAGCACGAGGGGTCAGGGCAGGGAACAAACAGGGGTCACTGTTCATGGATCATCGCTGCTGCTTTGAGTGCGGTCAGCAATTTCCACAGGAGGATGGTCTCTTGTGCATCGAGTGGCACCTCGACTGGCAAGGCGCTGAGGATCATCACGATCACCGCATCCCTCAGTGGCGGGCAGGGCAGCACAAACGACAGCCCTTTCCACCGCCGATCTGGAGCAGGAGGTTCACGCGAGAGGATCTCATTCTCCTGCTGGGAGAACAGACGCACCGACAGCGAGCTATCCAGGCCCGCAAACCAGAGCAGGAGCGCCAACAGCTCTTGCTCATTGGTGGGGATCTCAGCCGCCCCCTGCATGGGATGGGAAAGCAACTTCACGGGTCGGATGCCCAATTGCAGCCGCCGACCTCCCGGCTCTTCGTAATTCAGCCCATAGCCGGATTCTGGGTAGGCATCGATTTCCAGGCTTCCAGCATTGAGCTTGAGCAGGCAGAGCCGACAGGGCATCAGCGGTAAGTGCTCTAGATCTGCCTGAAGGCGCTCGGCCAGGGGCGCAAGCATCTGGGCAGCCAGATCGAGAAGCGGCTTGGGGCCATCTTGCAACCATACTTTTGAACAGGACGGGCAGCGATACAAAATCTGCCTGCCCTTCCCATCTGTACTGATGGGAGCCGATTGCCCTCCAAAGATGCGGAAGCGTCGTTTGGGGTCGTGTTCCTTGTTTTGGGACATAGGTGAACCATCTCCTTTCAGGCACAACGATGGGGTGCCTTGAAAAATAGGAAAGAGGTGAAACAGACGTGTTCTCGCGGGAAGGGAAAAAGACATAAGGGGATTGCACGGGAAAGGTATCATGAGAGGATGAGGAAGGCCGATGGTGAAGCCATGCCCATCTAAGGGTGACGGACTGGCAGCCTCCAAATGAGAGATGCTAGCGCAGATAATACAGCAAGACCACATCCAGGCGTGCATGCCCTAGCGCGGCAGAGACCTGGAAAGCGGCTTGCTGGTCCACCTCGCTTGCCTGCAAGCGACGATCCGATGAGAGAGGCGGAAGAGGACCACCAGCCAGTTGCTCGTAGAGGCACTTCGCATAGCTACGTCGATACGCCTGGATATCGAGGTGGACTGGCAGATGGGCAAAGACGTGTTCATCGGGGGGACGATGACGGACCTGAGCGAGCACCACCTCCTCTTGCCCATCCAGGACCGGAACCTCTCGCCATTTGCCTCCCTTGCCGTGGACGACTCGAACCACCAGCCGCTCGTCCGAGCGACGGACACACACATCATGCACTCGCAAATCACGCAGTTCCTCCCGGCGCAACCCACATGCCTGACAAAACGAGATGAGGGGCTGCCAATGTGCAGGTTGCAGGTGTCCATCGCGCTGAGCAGGCAGGCGTGAACGGGTAATCTGCGAGCTATGGCGCTTGGGCAAGCTCACGCTCTCGGCCAGCGTCCGCTCTTGGAAGAACAGGCGCAACGCTGAACGCTCGGTTGCCAGCGTCCAGGGGCTATAGCCTTGCCTCATACGCTCCTCCAGATACGCGCAGGTCAGTTCCTCGGCGCACAGATCGATGTCTGTGAGCCGATTGAGGCCAAAGGAGGCACGACACCAACGCAGGAAACGCATCACCACGTCCTGATAGGTCGTCCGGCTTTGGTAGCTATGGATGCGCTGATCCGAGAAGGCAAAGGTGGCTTCCCCTCGCGCAGCCGCCTGTGCTTTGGCTTCTCGGCGCTTTTCGCCAATTGCCATCAGTGCATCGAGCCGCTCCAGTGCTTCATACAACATGCCTTTGCGTTTGCCGATAGCGGTGCCCCTTTCTTCTTTACTTACTTCTTCTGCATGACATGAACGACGGACGTGTTCAGAGAATTTCCGAAGCTGCAAGGCGAGTAAAGACGCTCCGCGATCTTGCTCTCCTGTTTATTCATCCATGCAAAAGCCCCAAAAATGTGAGACAGATGCACGAAATGCAGGAGATCCCCCTGCCCGGAAACGCACACGATTTCCTGGACAGGAGAGGTCAGCCGGAGCCGCGCTCGACGGCTGAGAATGCTCAGGGAGACCGTCCTTGCAGAGATGAGGAGCCACGCTCAACTATCTCTGCAAGAGGGGTGGAGTATCTTTTGAGAAAGATCTCCAGTAAAGCTCCGCTGAAACCAATGAAACAGTAAGACTATAGCATGATATTTTGAGAATTACAAGGATACTCTCCTTTTCTTTTTGAGAAGATACAAGTATTTATCGGCCTTCTTTGCCCAACTGGGCTACCACCTCGCTCACTTCCCGCAGCCGATCTCGCCGCAAGAAATAGTAGATATGCGTGCCTTTCTTCTGGCTCTCAATGAAGCCTGCCTTGCGCAAGCAGCGTAAGTGGTAGGAGATCGTGGGCTGCGAGAACTGTCCAATCTGAACGGCAAGTTCTTGCACACAAAGCCGATGCTCACGGCGCTCCAATATCCAGAGCAGACGCCACCGTGTCGGGTGGGTCAGCGCCTTGAGGTCCATCAGCACGGGATGCTCCTCGGCAATGGCGGGAAGCACAGGTTCGGGAACGGGAAGAAGCAACGGGGACATAGAACACTCCTTTTCTTGACCCAAGAGGTCTCGCATAAGATGCCAGTCACACGCATAACGAGAGGAAATCCTGCTGGCATTGGATTGCTCTCTTGAAAAAGATCTGCATGAGAGGCAGATCGAAAGAGCTTCGGCCTCAGCGCAATGGGGAGAGTCCCAATGCCCGGCCAAAGAGCAGCATGTCGAAGGCCGAGAGCAATCGCATCTCGTCATTGCTCGACAGGAGTACATAGGCATCCTCCCAACGAAAGAGCCGAACCAGCAACCGTGATCCCCCAAAGCGAGGCAGCAACAAGGGACCACGTTGTTGCAAGTGCTCATTGATGAGAGCGAGAAGGGTCTGTTCAGCCATGTTTGGCTCCTTTCTGGTGGGACTACAGCAGGCGTGCAAGCCGCTCAAAACGGTGTTGCCAGATGGCAACGAGCGCGAGGGGGTCATGCTCGGCAAAAGGTGGAGAGGCCGAGACCAACGCAAGGAGCAGATCATCTTCGCGTCCCTCTTCCGGCTCAACGCTGGAGGCAGGATGCCAGAAATAGCCGCGCAGATGCAGCTCGTTGGGAGGCAACCACATCCTCCTGGCTTCCAGAGCCAGTGCCGTCACATCTAAAGGGCGCATCGCGTGGGTCTCTGGCTGGGGTAATCTCATCAGCATATGGAGCAACAGATGCGTATAGGCTCTTGAGAGTAAGAGATCAGTTGGGGAGTGCATCGACGCACGATGCACTCCAGAGAGATCGCCTCGCCCCCATGCCTGAGCAAGCACGTGAGCCTCAAACATCATGACGTGGAAGATCTGCACCTCCTCGGAGGTTGCCGCGTGCCACACAAAGCGAGAGTACCCTTGACTGGTAATGTCCCTCTCGACGCGAAACCTGCCTCCCACCTCGCGACTCGAACACGTTGGACACAGCCATGCCGGTAAACGCTCCAGATCTTCGATCCCTACATGGAAGGCATGCGCTGCCAGTTGCTCAGGCGAGAGATGCTCTTGGACACTGCTCCTGTTTTTCTCCACCCAGGGCTGATGACACAGTGGACAGCGCCACAACACGTGACGCCCTCCATCGGGAGTCAGCGGTGCTAATTGCTGCAACACAGAGTGCATCTGATCCTGTTGCCGCTGCCAGGGGTCATCATACCCACGCGGAACCTTGAAAACGGCATCAGACAATGGTATAGTCATAGTGATATGAACTCCTTTTTTGTGAAAGGGAGACCAGCCAAGACATCCCCGGTGCTCTGCTATAGCATCGGGGGTGTTGCGTCTGTAGGTGTGCGAGAGACGCAAGAGTCTCCTTCCACAGGCTAAAAAGAACAACACAAAAAGATCACCAGCAAACCGTCTGTCTGGTGATCTTTTTGTCCTCTAGGGATGTCCCGAAAAGAAACGAACTATTGCCCGGAGAGCGCAAGCAACACAACGGTAGGGTCACTGCTTTCATCCAGGACGCCTAACAAGCGATTCCAATGGGTCCAGCGTGCGGAGAGCACGTGCACTTTGGCCGCCAGTTCCGAGTGGAGCGCCCACACCTGCTCCACATACCAGAAGTAGTGGGTTGCGCAACGAATATACCAGTGAAACTGGTGAGACGCCTCCATTTGCTGCATCACCCGTTGGGTCAGGGTCAAACTTTGTGGGGTGCCGATCCCAAAGAGATTTTGGACAACCCAACCCGTCGTGATCCCTTTTCTCTTGAGGGCAAACTGTGCCTCGGTGCCCTGGCGGGATGCTTGCAACGCTTGCATCTCGTCTTGATACCGTGCTTGCAGTGCTGTGAGCTGTTGCCCTCGTGCTTCGTGTTCGTGACTTAACCGCTCACGTCGTCCCTGGAGACGCTCCCGGTGCTCTGTCAGCACCGCTGCAATGCCCGCAATACAGCCAGGGCGTAATCCCTGCTGGACGAAGCGCTGGGCGCACTCCTCCAGATGAGACTCATGGGCTTGCATGGCCTCCTGGAGGTGCTGGAGGTGTTGCTGGACACGCTCCTGTTCGTTGTGATACCACCGCTCCACCCCTTCCTTCCTGCGCGAGAGCGCTTCCTCTTCCCGTGAGGCTTGTTCCCAGCGCATCGTGGGACGCATGGGGTCGCTCATCTGTCCCCGGTAGATATCCAACTCCAACTGCCAGTGCTCCAGGCAAGAGAGCTGACCTTTGTGCAGCTCTTCGAGCAGTGGAAGCACCTGCTGCTGGATCGTCTGGACTCCTGCTTGCAGCAGCAGGAAATTATCGGTCGTCTCGGCGAGCAGCCGTACAATTTCCAGCATCTCACAGGCAGGATGACCACATGAGCAGCGGGGCACGAAGGAAGACGACGATGAAGCGCTATGATGGTCTCGATGAGAACGTTTCTGCTTTGCCATGAGAGGGAATCCTTTCCTGAAAGGGACGAGCCACAGAAAAAGAGACACCACCTCTCACGGCTGCTCCGACTCCGCGAGCAGTCCTCTCCCGTCTTGCAGGGTGAGGTGATTCAGTTGTGTGTGGGTGCCTCCTTTCTGTGGGGAACAACGTTCAAAGATCGCTTCGAGAGGGCAAGCGGCGATCAGTCAGGACAGAGCACGCTCGATGTCCTGGTTCTGATGGTCTGATCCTCTCCAGGGTGATTCATCCCTGGCCCAGTCCTGATCGATGCGCGGAGCCGTGCTCAACGCGAGCGCCGATCAGTCGGTGCGCGACCGCTCTCAAGAGGGGGAGCCGTGCTCAACCTCCCCTTTGCAGCGATTACCTGAGCACACCTTGCATCGTGCGAGCAACACTGGCACGATGCCCTGCCAGCCAGATCCAAAGATCGTGGGGGCAGGTGGTTCCACCTCAGTTGGAACCATCTATGTCCCTCTTGTTGTACAGAATCGGGCCTTGCTTGTCAAGGGGCACTCCATGCGGCTTCATATGGCATACATGAGAAAAAACACCCCCCAAAACAGGGGGGTGGCACAGGCAACCAGCGGCCTGTGGAGCCGATATCCCAGGTGTGTATTCGGGTGAGAACGTCTCAGCGGGAACAGCGAGAACAAGATTCCTCCCGCCACAAATTGCGTCCGATTGTGAGCTGCGTGCGGACCTGAAGACAGCAGGAAGATGCTTCCAATCGGACGCAATTTGTGGGTTCCGCGAATCCTTCTCACGTTTTGGTACACGTACTCCTTTTCATCCCTGCCTGCTCTCTTTTATACTAGCTCTTGATGCTTGCGTGTGTGCAACTTGGATGGACGGAGGGCGTTCGTTCGCCCATCTAAACTGCACGTTGGGGGCTGCCATCGCATTCCCATCACACAAGCTCTGGCTCTCTCTACAATCTCTGTGAAAGGATAGCATGTATGATTTCTTCTCTTGTTGATCAGCCTGGTGGAGGACGAGCAGACCCCCCTCTGGGCTTTTTGGGGCTGGGCCACATGGGCCTGCCCATTGCTCGCCAGTTGGTACGGCACGGTTACTCCTTGCGCGTGTACGATCCCGATCCAAGACGCGTCGCGCTTCTGCTGGATGAAGATTACGTTGTCGCCAACAGCCCAGGCAGCCTCGCCTTCTCCTCTCACCTGATCTGCTCAATGGTCCCTGATGATGCCTCGGTCGAGCAGATCATCGGGGAGCTTGCCCCACGTCTCTCCAATGGAGTGCATCTCTCGCTCTCGACCATTTCCCCCCAACTCTCCCTCTGGGCACTGAAGCAGTACCAGCAGGCGGGACGTGGGAGTCACTTTGTCTCGGCCACTGTGTTGGGCAGGCCACCGCTGGCTGAGCAGGGCAGACTCACCGTGTTTGTCTGTGGAGAAGCGTCAGCCAAAGCACGAGTCCGTCCACTGCTGGAGTGCCTGGGGTCTGTCTATGATCTGGGAGATCGCCCAGATGCCGCCGCACTGGTCAAGCTCATGTGCAATGGCGTCATTGTTTCATCGATCCTCGGACTCGGCTATGCTGCTGCTTTCCTGCGAGCTGAACAGATTAATCCTGCCCCAATCCTTGCTCTCTTGGCTCAGACACCGCTCTTTACCGGGACAGTCTTTCAAGAGTACGGGCAGATGATTGGTCATGATGTCTTCCAGCCCACTCGTTTTCCGGTGCCGCTGGGTCTCAAAGATGTGCAGTTGATCCTCTCGCAGGGAGTGCAAAATGGCACTCAGCTCCCCTTGATAGAGTTGGCGCAGGATCTCTTGCTGCAAGCTTCTCAGTCGGGCTGGGGAGAGCTGGACTGGTCAGTCATGGGTCGTGTCATTACAGCTCGTCAGCCCACAGGGCCGCTCAGCCATCCTCTCCATGAGCAGACGCATATATAAGGAAGGGGAACCACATGAGCAAGCAGCCTGCCTCACGCGCCCAATGGCTCGCTTTGCCTCTTCGCCTGAGCCTGCTGGCCCTGGTCGCTGTCGCCATTAGCGGCAACTTTACCAATTATGGGGGCATGCAAGAGGCGCTTCAGGCCGATCTTGGCATGAGCAGTCAATCCATCGGTCTGCTCTCCACCTTCCTGTATGTGGGAATTGCGGGAGGCTATGTGCTGGGAGGGTTGCTCGTAGATCGCTTTGGTCCCAGGCGGGTGCTCATCGGGGCACTGCTTGGGATCGGGCTGTTCAATGAGCAACTCGCTTTCATGCCCTCTCTCAAAGGGGTGCTGCAATGCCGCTTGCTCGTTGGGGTGGCCGCAGGCATCGCCATTGTCGCCGGGAGCCAGAGTGCAGCACGGTTGCCCGGACGCGCCGCTCCCATTGGACAGGGCCTCTTTGGGGGGGCCATGCAGGTAGGAGCAGGGATTGGCTTGTTCGCCTCCCCCTTCTTACTCCCCTTTGTGGAGGAATGGGAAAGCATCTTTGCCCTGTGGGGGCTGCTTGCCCTGGCTCTTGCCCTCGCGTGGATGCGCGGTGCTCCACCAGAACCACAGGAAGGCCAGGCACCGCAGCCACGCAGGGGAGCCGCGATGCTGCCCCGTCTGCTCGTCGCCTTCCGAGAAAGGCGGCTTCTGCTGCTGGGACTGGTGCATCTAGGGTCGCTGGGCATGGGACAGGCGGTGGCTCCCTGGCTGGCCGTCTTTTTCGCCTCCACCCTCTTTCACCTTTCGCTCCCGCAGGCGGCTACTATCGGAGCCTGTGGCTTGTTGCTCGGAGCCATGACCCGGCCATTGGGAGGGGTATTGCTTACACATGGTCCCTGGAAGCCGAGACTCTTGCGTGTCTCAGGACTCCTCGCGTGGATCGGGCTACTGGTCCTGGTGCTGTGTCCGACTGCGCTCCAGATGCTTTTTGCGGGACAAGCGCCACCTGTGGCTCATGTGCTCGTGTCGCTGGGAGGCGTGTTGCTCGCTGTGGCAGGCTGGACGTTGCCCTACAGTAGCGTCTTTTCCCACGCGGATCGGATCGGGCAGGCACAGCACCTCGGACGAGGAACCGCTCAAAGCGTGACGATGCTGCTTTCCGCTCCCGCCTCCGCCTTCGGGCCTGCCCTCATTGGCTGGCTGCATGCCCAAGCCAGCTTTCCTAGTATTTTTGCGCTGCTCTGTTGGATACAACTGGGTATCCTCTTGATTGCCTTCCTGCTTGAACCGTCATTGGTGCAAACAGGAAGCCGCTCTGCTCGCATGCGAATGAGGAGGCTTTCCCCGCAGGGACACGTGCCGCAGACCTGGGCCTCTCCCTAGTCGCCGCGTTTCTCTGGTCATGGTCCCTCCATCAGCAGATGGGGAAAATGCACGCCAGCGTTCCTTACAGAAGAAAGAAGAGAAAAGGAGAAGTTCACATGCCATCGCTCGATCTTTCAGCGCATCCCACCCAGCACAGGCACGGGGCAACGCCTCCCCCACGTACCAACGTGCAGACGGCGATCCCCAAATGGAAGCAATCCCTCATCACCATCCTTCCTGCCTGGCTGATCAGTTCCGTCCTGGCTCCGGTCCTTGGTGCCTGTTTTCCGGAGTGGCCGTTTCTGTTCCTGAATCTGGTGGTGACGGTGATTTTGGTCCTCGTTCTGACCTATCTCATCTTGCCTGTGAGCACGAGGCTTTTGCATGGCTGGCTCCTGGCTGCACCTTCCACCCCTGCCCCTCGTCGGACAAGACGCAGCCGGAGACGAGCACTGCTCTCTCCTCGTCTCCAACTCCTCACGCTGCTGGGTGTGAGTGTGGCCCTCACGGGGCTGGTGGCACAAACCCAACCCTCGGCCCTGGCCTCGGCTCCCGTGTCCCCGCTGATCTGGGGGACGAATCTGAATCTGTCCACTGCTCAGGATCTCTTTCTGACCGATCCCGCCACCGTGAAGCTTACGCAACAGATGCATGTGCAACTGATCCGCTTCCCCTACCGGGGAGACTTCGCCGTGACGGAGGCAGCGGCCAAGCAGATTGCGGCTCTGCATGCCACCCCGCTGTTGATCCTGCCCTATGGCGTGGAGCAAGTGACCACCGATCAGACCTTGATCCAGATGATGAATCGCGTCTTTGGCACCCAGAGAGTGTACTACGAATTTGGCAATGAGCAGGATGTGCCTGCCAACGGAGGGATCAGTGCAGCGGCCTATACTGCGAGCTGGAATACCGTGATCGCCCAAGTGAAACCGCTTGCTCCCGCAGGACGCTTCATCGGCCCTGTCACCTCTCACGCAGATACCGCGTATCTTCGCACGTTCTTGAAACAAGCCAATCCACGTCCCGATGCGGTGAGTTGGCACGAAGAGACCTGCGGGAGCAACGATCCTGATGCGACCTGCATGCAAAGGATTACCACATGGGGAACGCACATCCAGCAAGCGCGTACAATCATGCAACAGGCGCTTGGCCGTCTGTTGCCCATTGCCATCACCGCCTATACCTGGAATGCCCATCCACAGACCGATCCTCGTGCCACCAACAGCGCATTCTTGGGAACCTGGATGAGCACAGCCATCGCTGAGTTGATCCGCGACACGGTGTTTGCCGCCAGCCAGTCTGCCTTGACGACGACCGCGCTCCCCTTGATCGATGATCGCACGCAGACGCTCACAGCGGCGGGCGTCGTCTTCCAAAGCACCTTTGAGGCCCAGGTCTTCGCCTCAGCCACGCCAACGCCATCCGGGAGTATCACTCCCATGAGCACGCCTGGCAGCACACCCACGACGATTGCCACCAGTGGGGCCACCACGCAGCTCTGTTTTCAGGAACAGGGAACGGCACGTGTGCTCTGTCTTCCTCTGACAGATGCATCTGGCAAAACAGGAAGCGCTGGTCAAGCAGCAGGAACGCTCTGCTTGCCGTTCTCTCCGGCGACAGGTCAGCCTCAGCAGACGATGCCGTTCGTTTGTGTGCCGGTCTATGCCACGAGTATCTCTGCTGTGACCCCGACCCCGGCGACCAGTCCGACCGTTCGCCCTGTCGTGACCCCGATCCCAACCCCGCTCTCCTGAGCGGGTCTCTGTTCCCGCTCAAGGATGCTCGCCTCTCATCGTCACGAGCATCCTTGAGCCATTTCATCTGAGAGGAGCCACATGCGATGAGCACGATGCGAGCACACGATATTCAACCATCCCCGACGCCCTCCAACGAGAACGTTCCCTCTCACCCAGACCCCCTCTTTCTAGAGGGGTCGCATCCCGAAGGGATCTCTTTGGACCATTTGCCTCTTGACACCCAACGCTTGCTTGAGTTGGCACTCCCAGAGGAAGGACTGCGGGTGCTGGCCCATCTGCTGCGTTACGCCACGCTCCAGCCCTCGCGAACCTTGCCTCCTCTGTGGGCCGCACGCGTGAGTGAGCCGTCCGATCAGCCTCCCGCGCTGGTCATCGTGCGCTCCCTCAAGGCATTGGCACACACCTCCGATTCGCCCTGCGGAGCTGATCGCTATTTTCATCTCGTGACGATCTGTGAGGCGCTGGGCATCGTGAGCAGGCGCGTCCACCGCCTCGGCTCACACTATGCAACAGTGCTTCTCATCACCTTGCATCCCTGTCGCCTCACCCCCAGCGTGCTCTTGCACTGTCAGGAGCTTGAGCGCCGTTACCGCAATCCGCGTCTTGGGCGATTCCTCCGTCAAGTCCAAGCCCGCCTCCAGAGTCATCTGTCAGTGCTCCCTGCCCCTGAAGCACCTTCCACCTTCCATTCAGGAGGAGTGGAGGTGCTGCTCACACACATGCGCCAGCTCGTCGAAGGGAGCGTTCAGCGAGGAATACCCCAGGCTGACTTGCTCCAGCTTATCGAGCAGATGCTCCGCCTCGTGCTCCAGCATTCAGCACGGCTCTCTCTCCCTGTCTCCACGCACACGCCACCAGGCAGAAACCTGACCCATCGAGACAGAAACGTGCCACATGCACTCGACAGAGTGCTCCCACAGGAAAGCAGAAACCTGCCAGTGGCAGAAACCTGCACCTCAGAGCACCCTGCCGGGTTTTCGCCACACATGGGCAGAAACCTGTCCACTAAATCGTCAGTCCGAGCAGCAGAAACCTGCCCACCAGAACAAAAGAGCGGGTTTCTGCCGCACACAGACAGAAACCCGACAGAAGGCCGAGCTGAGCCTCGCAAACCCGGCAGAAACCTGACCACCACTGTATCGATGAGCGATTCTCTTGTATTACAAAAGAAAAGAGATCTGGAAAGAGAAGCGCTGATCGATCAAGAGCAGCAGGGATCACCACGCCACACCGCACACGCGTCTCCAGCACCCATGTCTGCTCCCATGAGCAGGCAGATGATGACCACCTCAGCAGGTCATCCCCTCTCGCCAGAGACGCAGGAATCCAGGCCAGAGGCTCAACTGAGCAAGCAAGGGCCAGCTTTCATCCACCCCTCACAGGCGCAGTCTGGGTCAATGTCCCATGCGTCTGACGCTCTTGCCGTCCGCTCGTCACCTCCATCAGCACAGAGCGCGTCTCTCACGCGGTCCACACCTGAGAGCATACCAGGACCAGGCGAGCAGATGGGGATGGCCGAAACCAGACAAGCAACGCAGACAGTGCAGGCAGAAACCAGACCGAGAGCGGCAGAAACCAGCCAGGAATATCATGATCCAAGAAACCACGCAGAAATCCGGCGCGAAGCTGCGTACTACGCCCAGTTGCTCGACGGACAGGACCGTTGGATAGGCAAGCTGGTGCGCTGTGTGCAACTGTATCCGGCCCCCATTCGTCATCTCGCTGTCGTAGATACGCTCTACCGATGCTACGAACCCGATTGGCGTGGGAGACCGAAGAGTCCGGGAGCCTGGTTCTGCCGCACCTGTGAACGTTTTGCGATGAGAGAAGAGGAGATCCCACGCGTAGTGCGTCGTTGGGCGGCAACCAGCCTCACGTATGAGCAGATGGCCGCGCTGTTCGAGCAGGGGCATCGTCGCCCGGAGCAGGTGGAGTGGGATGCCATTCCTGCTCCCTCGGTTCCAGGGACGTTCATGAACTTCTCGGAACACCGAGAAGGGAGGGATGCGACCATCCCTTCTGGAGAGAAACGTCTCATGCACCCATCGGTTGCCCTGGCTCAGGAGCACCTGGAGTATGAGGCTGCCACCGCTCTGGCCGCGCAGGTCATGGAAGCGCTTGCGGCGGCTGGCAAGCATGGCACAGCGGAGGTGCTCCAGGAAAGCTCTGGGCAGCACTGGATGGTCCTGTTAGTATGGGAGGATGGACTGGAGGTGCCCTTGCTCAATGAAGGGGAATGGAAGCAGTATTGGAACGATGTGCAATACTGTACAGCCCTGCAACGCTCGCTTGGAGAAGCGAACGGTGCTCGTCAAGCAACGATCTCCCGCTCCTGGTAACAGACGGCGCATGCCCCAGGCGCGGAAGACAACCACACCTTGCTCCGAGAGCCGTCATTGGAGCATGGTTCTCTAGCTCGGTGCTTTCAGGAGCAAGACCACAGCGCTGTTCGTTGACACACACCACCACCACGGTCGAGAGCAGACTGTTAGAGGAAGGTCTCACCTCCACCTTGTGGACCCTCGTTGGCGAGGAGTACCGGACCACCATGAGCCGGGGTTGCCCATCACATACTGGAAAGGTGACGAGCTTTTCTCCAGGGGTCAAACGTGCTGTCATTGTCCCTCTACCCATACAGACGCCGACCAGCCCCCAGATCCTTTGGACGGGTGCGAAGGAGCCGATCTCCCCCTCTATCGGGCCACCAGCGCTGCCCATTCCCATGATCCCCTTCCATCCAGGGTCCAGGTGCAAGGCAGAGGGCTTTTCTGGCTGCACAAATGCGATCTTCCACGTGGTCCTGGGTGCCGCCGTAATGCTCAGCGTGGAGATGGTCAACGGGGTCAGGTCATATTCGATGGATTGGGGCACGTCTGTAAGCAGCGAAGGAACAGAGCAGGGTTGCTGGCCCAACTCCATCTGCCTGTTCACTCCATCAAGGACGAGGCGCACCGCACCTTCAGAACACTCCAGGGCATAGCCCCAGAGATGAGGCAACACGATCTGATGTCCAGCAATGATCGTGTTGCCCTTGCCGCTCAAAGCATCGATCAGCTTCCAGCCAGGACGCAATGCGGTGCGCCCCTGCGGGTTCGAGATGGGTTGGAAGAAGAAGAACCAGGAACCAGCCAAGACGATCATGAGCACCAGACCGATGAACACGCTCTTCTTTCTCAGCTTCATTTGCTTTTGCCTTTCTCACTGGGGACATGGCATCTCGGTGATGCTCCCTGATGGACTGATCCGTCCGACACGCTTGCCGTCTTGCTCGGTAAACCAGAGGGTGCCATCAGGTCCAGCAAGAATCCCTTCCGGCTGGCTGTCAGGATGCAGGAGGGGATATTCCGTGATGGTGCCGGAAGGACTGATGCGCCCAATGCGATTGCCGCGCTTCTCAGGAAACCAAAGATTGCCATCAGCTCCAGAAGCGATCCCCTCCGGCTGGCTGTCAGGATGGGGGAGCGCATATTCGGCGAGGGTGCCGAAAGGACCAATGCGTCCGATCTTATTTGCATCCCGCTCCGCAAACCAGAGAGCACCATCGGGTCCGGCAGCAACGCTGCTCGACCCACTGCTCTTGCTCTGGCACACCGATGCTGCCATGCGCTCTGGTTGCTGGCCGGACCAAAAGGTTCCAACCGCGATCAGCAGCAGCCCCAAGAGCAGCAACAGCAAGGGGGTACGCAGCTTTTTCACGCTCCTCCCACGTTGCAACGCCAGGTGACACCTGCTTTCAGACATACAACCTGCCTCCTTTCACGAGATGGCTTCTCCCCTCCTCGACAGATGAGAGGAGAAGCCTCTGCCTCTTACCGCCTGGAGAGCAGGGACACAGACGAACCACCCACACCGTCAACAACGAGAGGGGGTGCCTCCTGCATACGTTGCCCCTGACGCACGTGCTGATGCAGCGGTTCAGTCTGTGTGACCTGCCGCTGCTGTGCCTGGCGCGTGCGACGACTGACCTCCTCCGTCAGCCTCCCCAGAGCCTCATGAGCATGAGACAGGTAGAGGACCGGCTCGATGATCTCCAGTTCATTGAGGACCAGTGTGTGTCGATGGTCGCGCACCAGATCGACACGGGCGTAGAGTGGTACGCGGGGCAAGCGGCTGAGCACCTCTCTGGCAAAGGCTTGTTCCTCTTCTGAGACTGGAATACTCTGCTGTCCCGCCTGATCCAATCCTTCCATGAGCGTAAAGCGCTTGCGCATCGCATGGGTGAAGACGCCGTTGATAAAAATGAGCGCACGCTCCCCCGCCGCATAAAACGCGGGGAGAAAGGGTTGCACCATGACCGCCTCTCTCTCTAGCAGGCGACTGAGGTGTCGTTGTCCTGTCTCCACCGTCTGCGCGGAAACGACGTGCGCCTCACGTGAACTGGTGCCAATGACCGGCTTGATGACCACCTGACTCCAATTGTGTGCGTGCATGAGTGAAGTAAGCGAGACCGGACTCTGAGCAGGCAGCCACACGGTCGGGATCGTGGGAACGCCTCGCAGATGCAAATCGAGTAAATAGGTTTTCTGGAGATTCCAGCGCACCAGCTCCGCAGGATTGCAGAGCGTCGTCACTTGGGAGACGCCTTCCACCCATTCAAGAAACGCCGCTGGACGGGTGGGGTAATCCCAGGTCGAGCGCAGGAGCACCAGATCAGGGCGTGACCAGTCATAGGTAGGGTCATCCCAGGGCACCAGATCGGTGTTGATCCCTTCCTGGTGCAGCGCTGCTTGTAAGAGGGCATCATCCGGCTCCTGACTATAGAGCGCAGGCTGTGCACAAGTGGCAATCGCGAGATGTGGCTGTGGCATAGGACAACGACTCCTTTCGTGTGCGGGAACGCCTCCGCTTGGGGCGTCCCCTGTTCAAGCATATCGGCTCCC
This sequence comes from Reticulibacter mediterranei, assembly GCF_016587455.1. Taxonomy (NCBI): domain Bacteria; kingdom Bacillati; phylum Chloroflexota; class Ktedonobacteria; order Ktedonobacterales; family Reticulibacteraceae; genus Reticulibacter; species Reticulibacter mediterranei. The sequence continues at coordinate 1,139,802 of NZ_BNJK01000002.1, forward strand.
TTGCAGCTATGACAGCGACAACCGAGCCAGATCTTTGTCCGGGTAACGCCCGGTCTGTAACGCTCGGAGGCTAATGGTGGGAACGGAAGCCACGACGGGAGGTGGAGCCTCCGTTGCCTGCCATGCATTGTCCCAGGTGGCGAGGTAGGCCCGGATGCCTACTTGCCGGGCTGCCTCTACATGGACTGGCTGATCGTCCACAAAGAGAAGCTGGGAGGGAGCACGCTGCTCCCTCTGGGCAATGGCGAGCAATGCCTCCTGTTTGCTCGCACCTGCTTCCCAGATGCGATCTGGTGGCACGACGACCCGCTTGCTGCTCAGAAAGGCCAGCACAGACTCCTGATCCCGTCCGGTCACAAGATACAGCGTGCGCTGCTTGCGCAGATAGGCTCCCATGCCCCGGTAGAGGGTGAGCATGGACAGCCACCACTTCGGCTCTTGCTCACGCCATTGCCTGCGAAGCTGGGTGGCGCTGGCAAGAAACTGCTCGCGGCTGCTCGCATCGAAGGAGGCGGCATAGAGTGCCTCAAACTCCTCTGGCGTCTTGACCGTGTGAGCATCAGGCACAAGGGCCACCTGAAAATGGCCCAGATGTCGAGCAAAGCGGCGCACCTGGGCAACCCGGTGAAGCAGGATAGGATCAATCGGATGCCCCTGCATCGTTCGCGTGTTCTCAAAGGAGTGAGATGCTCCTGCATGCCGGGTGAGACGTGCTACTTCTTGGGTCGCATCGCAGATGACCCCCTCAAAATCCAGCACAAGCACCGGGGATGTGTTGCTCATGACGCTCTTCCTCCCAGACGGCGCTGCGCTTCGGAGAGCACCGTCTGCATGAAGGGTTCCACATAGGCGTAATATGAGCAGGTAATGATGGGGCCATCAACCATGACCGGCGCTTCGATGACGGTGGCTCCGGCATTGTTCATGTCATCTTTCATGCCCACATAGGCACAGGCACGACGCCCGGCCATCACCCCAGCCGAAATCATGATCCAGGGTCCGTGACAGAGACCCGCCACCACGCGATCTGCCTCGGCCATCCCTCGGACAAAGGCGAGGACGGAGGGATCTTGCCGGACACGATCTGGTGCCTCATGTCCTCCCGTGCAGATGACGAGATCATAGTCGTTCATCGAGAGAGCCTCAAACCCGATCAGGGGCCGCGCTGTTTTATCCAGGGGGAGAGGCACCCCATATTTGCCCTTGACCCGCTGGCCTCCTTGTGCCGCCACCTCGACCTGATAGCCAGTGCCCAGCAATCGATAATACGTGTAAATGACATCGTGATCCTGAAAACCTGGACCCGTGAGAATGACCGCTCGTGGCATACGATGTTTTTCCTTCCTCTTGTTTGTGGCTAGCAGGGATCTTCCTGCCTGCTGATCGTCAAAAATGGCTCGGCGAGCAGATGCGTTGGCATGCTCGCGCCAGCGGGAAAGACGGCGATATGTTGGGCCAGTGCCAGGCGCAGGGAAAGGCACACCGACCACAACAGATGGTCGGGGGCACCCCGGTGGTCGAGCGCGTGGCCGCTGCCACCAATGGCGAAGCGATAGCGTCCTTGCACACACGAGGAGCGCAGTCTGGCTCCAGGTCGATGAGGAGAGGGACCAAGCTCGACGCGCAGCGGGGTCATCTGCTCGGGTGCTTCATAGCCCATGCCCTCGCGACCATAGGAGTCCTCAATGCGAACCAAATCGCCTTTGTTGCGTGGCACCTCCACCTCGATGAGGTGCAACGGTTCTGTGCCGACGTTGTGGGTGGCATGGAACAGCCCACGTCCCAGATGCAGCGCCTCCCCCGCTTCAAGCGTCCGAGGTGGATACTGGAGGAACTGCACTGATGCCTGTCCTGCCAGGACCAGTAAGGCCGTGACTTTGCGAGGATGGCAATGCAGCGAGGTGCTCTGTCCTGCCTTCAGCTCCAAAAACCAGAGATCATAGAACGCATCAGCATAGACGCGATACTCCTGGCCCCAGGGCTTGTTCACTCCTCCACTGAGGGCCGCATCTGGTGCGACGGCAAGGGTCTGCTCCTCCTCTAGAAAGCGGCTCACCAACCGTTCGATATCGCCCGCCTGAGCCTGAAGAGGCAGACTCGGCAAGGCAAAGCCGTGCATCACGAGGCCACCTCCTCTTCCTTGCTCTTTGGCTCAGGACGCAAGAGCGCACAGACGGCTTGGGCAACCCCGCGAGCTGAGGCTGGGTTTTGTTCAGTGATGAGCGTGCCATCTGTGACAACGTGGGGCTGCCAGGCCGGAGCCGAGGTATAGAGACCCCCGTAGCCGCGCAAGGCATCCTCCAACAAAAACGGCACAACCTCAGAGAGGCCCATCGCTTCCTCCTCCTCATTGGAGAAGCCTGTCACCTGTTTGCCATCGACAAGCGCACGTCCCCCAGAAGTTGTAAGGTGGAGCAGTCCTGCTGGTCCATGACAGACTGCTGCCAGCACCTTGTCCTGCGAAGCGGCATGCTCCAGCAGGGCAATGAGGGCGGGATGCTCCGGCAGATCCCACATCACCCCATGTCCGCCAACCAGAAAGAAGGCGTCAAAGTCGGTTGCCTGCACCTGGGCAAAGGCGTGAGTCTGCTGCAAGAGTGGCAGAAAGGGCCACAATGTTGCTGAGAGGCCGCTTGGATCAACGGGAGCCTGCCCACCACGAGGAGAGGCGACTTCGACCTGATAGCCCTCGTGTTTCAGCACTTCATAGAAGTCGGTCAATTCTGGCAGGTAAGTGCCAGTCTTGCTTTCTGTAGACCCTAAGACGTTATGACCAGTCACGAGCATGAGAACACGCTGATTCATGAAGAGACATCTCCTTTCTTCAGAGAACGGGTGCGCAGTGAGAGAAAACGAAGCACATCACGATTGAACTGTTCCGGGTCCTCTAAAAATGGCGCATGGCCGCAGTCCTCATATTCCAGGAGTTGGGCATGCGGCAAAGAACAAGCCAGATGCCGAGTGTATGTGAAAGGAACCAGCCGATCCTCAAGCCCCTGGATGAGCAGCGTAGGAATCGTCATCTGCTGCAAAAACAGCGCAGGGTCGTCGCAAGGCCGTTCGTCCATCCAGTGCTGGGCCGCTGAGAGGCTGCGCACAAAGGCACGCAGAGTGTAGCCGTATTGGGCCTCTGCCTCGTGAGGAGGCAAGGGACGCGCCGTGAGCCAACCGATCCAGCGCTCGAACGCATCGAGGCGCTGGGGGAAAGGGATATCCGGGTCCATCATCCTCGTCATGACCGCTGTGACCTCTGGGCGGGCAACAGACTGATAGGCACCGACCCCTCCAAAGAGGGAAGCAACCAGGATCAGCCCGTGAAGCCGCTGGTGCCCATAGGTGAGGAGATAGTTGCGTACGACCAGTCCTCCAAATGACCAGGCAAGTATCGTGAGAGAGCGATCTGCAAGGCTAAGGTGAGAGACGACGGCGCGAAGACTCTCGACCCATACGCTATAATCAGGCAAGAGGCCCGCTGGCAGCACCCCAGAATGCCCATGATAGGGCAGGTCCACCGCGACCACGTAGTGCTCACGAGCGAAACGTGCGATCTGCTTGTCAAAACAGCGCAAGGATTGGAAGCCTCCATGCACCAGTAAGACCACCTCCTCGGCTGCCGGGTCGCCAGCGGTGACAACGGAGAGTGGAATGCCGTAGGGTCCGGTAATAGTCTGGGACACCTCTTTCTTCATCTTCATCTCCATCTCAGGAGCAGGGAACACAAGCATAAAGAATCCTCCTTCCATACTTCTATCACAAGTATAGTAGGTGGCTGGTGCGAAGAAAAGGAGTACGTGTACCAAAACGTGAGAAGGATTCGGCTCGCGCACACATTGCGTTTGATGGAGGGGTCACAGAACCTCTGGTGAGAGGACATGATACGAGCAGGGGTAGCACATGACCATCGCGCTGATCAGGTATCGCCCCTGTTCGTGCAACGAAGCGAACCGATCAAGAAGGAGGCAACAGCACAGAGCCAACGGCCTCAGCCCCTTGCTCGAAGGAAGGCTCACCGGTCCTGGTTCTTGGAGGAACGAGGCGATAGCCTCCTCCCATTGCAGAGGAGGATTTGGTACAAGGAATTGCCCATCCTTCCGGCAATTTTTTCCGCAGCCTCATGATGAAGCGGCGTAAGGGGAGGGGGGATTCTTTCGTCGTCGCAGCAAAGGCAGAAAAGGGGAGCAGGCTGCCACAGGGAGCACGTACGAATTGCTCCATGATCGTGTATTCCCCCTTACTCGTGCCAAAATGATGCAGCGTAGAGGTCTCTGGATCATACAGAAAGATGGTATGGATATGGCGCAACAAGAGGATCATATATCCTCCATAGATGCGTTGTTCAATCGGATAAGGGGAATCTTGGTGAACCGCAGATGGGGTGTGCATATGGCTTCCTCCTACATGAGTATGTCATCACGAGCGCTCTTCCACTCGTCAGAGAACGTGCTTATGCGTTGCTTGTTCCTGTGAAGCTCTGCCCCTCAAACGCGCGGCGTCCGCATCAGTGTCCACCGACACGCTTGAGAGGCAAGAGAAAACGGGCGCTCACCCCTTCCTGACTCGCCGCACACGGGGCCAGCGCCTCTGGGTGGGTGAAGGCATCGGCACCGCCTCTCCAGCAGGGAGAATCTCAAGTCGGCATCCCTGCTGGCTGGAGACGATTTCCCACCCAGCAGGCAGCTTCCTCTTGAGACGGCTGATGTGCCGCCGAAGCGCGCAGGGCAGGAAACAGGATGGAAAACGGCACCACTGCGCCCGCAGGGGCTTGCACCAATCCCGGCAAGATGACCAATTCTGAGGGGGTAAAGACAGATGCAAGACGTTGACCTGCTGACAAAGAAAGGCCACATGAAGTGCTTCTAAGACCAGCAGTTTATAGCCGTGAAAGGAAATAGGAGTGAGGAAGGGACTGGAAATCAAGGGAAGTACTGGAGCGTCCTTCATAAGAGTGAGCAAGAATCCTTTCTAGCGATGGATACTGGGACATCATTGGCACAGACGACGCAAACGTATCAGGAGAGGCGCGTGCTCGCATTCCCATCCTCATCAATGGTTGGGCACGCCGAGATCTCCGAAGCCGAAGCAAGAAATAAGAAACAAACAGGAAGGGAGTGCCCTGCTCAGTGACCTGCTGACCCTTCACCACATCATGAGAAGAGCCTGAACGGTGGTGCTCCATTTCTGCACAAGAGATTGTTGTTTCCGCAGAGAAACGGCTCCCCCGCCACTTTCTCTCAAAAGAATTTTTCCCTACAAAAAGAGTATAGCCGAAAAGATGCTGTTTTGCTAGATGTTTTTGTCAAATCTTTGCCAATTGTCTAAAAAATGCATAAGAATGTTGACAGAAAAGAGGAAAGATGAAAGGAAGGAGTCAAAATACTGGGGTATGCTTGTTGTTTGGGAGGGAAATGATTCTCGGTGGAAGAAAACGGAGGAGAGAAGAAAATGAGGAGCATCCTTCTCAAGAGACGAAGAGTGCTCCCCTCAGCGTGCAAGAAAACGGGCTAGATGGGCTTCTGACCACAAGCAGACACGAGCAAATGGAGTGCACAGAAATCATCCTGATCCCATTCAATCCTCATCGCATCATAAGTCGTCTGCAAGTCTTCTGCCGTTGCAACTCCTGTTGCCAGAAAAAAAGGCTCTATGAGTTTATACCAGACCTCATGATCTTTAGACATGCCATCATGGTCCTCGGTTCCTGAAGACCAATCGATCCCGTAAGCATTCACTGTCACGTTCTTGCAACCAACCTTCCGTAGCAATGGTGCCAACATGACCGTGAGAGAAAGGCTGTGATCATCTGGAGCAAAACTTTGCCCAGTGAGATGCACTGATTTGTAAAACCACGCGTTCTCGCGGGCCAGAGCGGGGCTATTTGTCCGGGTCATCTCCGTCTCAGTCAACCTGATAAAACCGCCTGGACGTGTGATACGCATATATTCTTGAAGCAGTGGGAACCACTGAGCGGGAGTTAAGAAACCCAAGAGACGGGCGTTGACGAAATCGAATGAGGCATCAGGAAACTTCAATGACTCGGTGATATCCATCACCGAAAACGAGATGTTATACAACTCTTGTAATTGTGCTTGTGTCTGAGCATAGGAAATCATACTCTGGCTGATATCGATCCCAACCACCTCGATCTCTGAGGACGTAAAGGCAACTTCTTGCGCCCAAACGCCAGGGCCACATCCTACATCGAGCACACGACGGAGATCCGTAAAGTCGTTGCCTCTCTCGACAAATAAGCCTCCCATCGCTTTCGTGAACTGTCGATCTTGGTTTTCTAGCCGCGACATTTCCGCTGGGCTTTCATGGTCAATAAAATAGTCGGAAGATGAATGATCCATGTTGGCTCCTTCCTGGCGTTAGCAGTGTTCTGTATCATGATCGTTCGCTTGCTTTCCCCACCTGCGCAAGAGTTCGAGCTGCACAGAAGGAGAGGGAAGCGGGCAAAAGGCGATAGTCGTGGGAGGATAATAGATGTCAGTGACCATCGCGAAGAGATAGCTATATTTCTCTACAACGGTGAGTCGATGAGTATTGGTAAAATGATCGACCTCTCGGCTACTGACCACCATTGCTCCAGCAACCATTTCTCCCCGCAAGAGAGGATAGGCAATGATGCATGTCGCTTGATCGAGAAGTGCATCTTCAGCCGACGTTGCCAACTCAGCTTGTCGAGACAGAACGACTCGTGCAGGAAGTGTCCCTTCTCCCACAAACGCTCGTGGTTGATACTGTAAAAGTCTCCATATTCCAGTTCCATATGAAGAAGCAAGCAACAACCCTCGCACGAAGCCATCTTCTCCTGGTTGGCAAAGGAAGACTTGAACTGCGACCCCTACTCGATCCTGATCCAACTGTTTGAGCATATTCTGCGCAAGAAAACTATAGAGACTGTCTTGCCGAATAGCAGCGGGTGTCAGTGCCATCCCTCTCAGAGTGAGGTCATAGAGAGCGTTCGGAATCTCCATGACCACCTCTTCCACCTCGAATAAGGAGGGGAATGCCTGCGAGAGAAGATCCTTCATCGGTGTCTGATGTTCTTGGGGAAGCAGCTTTGTCAGCTCTCTCAATTTGTCCATTCCCCCCCGAACGTGTCCAACATCTCCTTTAATCAACCGATTTAAAGTTCGCACAGAACAACCCAATGCTTGGGCCACTCGTTCTTTTTCTTTCGTCGATTTCAGGAGCCGAACAAGCGCCTCGCTCCATGTTTCTTCCTGCTGTGGCTGTTTCACACCATTTCTCTCCATCATCATAGGAACCTCATGTGAGAAGCTCTCTCCGTTCTTCTTTCCTAGAGAGGCAAAGGCTCCTACTACCAAGAGTATATCCAAAAACACTTCATTTGCCTAGAGTATTTTGACAATTTTTTGTCAATTGCTCAAAATTTGTCAAAGACAGAGAGCCGTCTCGTGTCTCCTCTCTCCCATCTGTGTTCTCCTTGCACGGCAAGAGGGTTGACCATATCCATGCTTGTTGTGAGTGGTCTCCTGAGAAGCAGGAGGCCACTCGTTTCTTGAACTCTGAGGAGAAGAAGCAAGCAAAAGTGCCTGTCTCAGATGAAGCGGTTCTCGTTCATAGAGTATGAAATACTGCATTTCATTGACTTAGATTGATTAATGCAGTATTATATCCTGCATCTAAATGATGCATGCGGGCGCTGGATCATCCAATCCAGCAAAGCCAACGCCGGAGATGGCTCTAAATCTCCGGCCCCTCTACTACAACTCTTCCTTTTTCTCTTTAAAGAATGTGCCGAAGATGATTGGTGCCTTCGCAAATTTTGCGCTGACTCGGTTGCATAATGCTTCCTCATCGAGTCGCTCAACGATACTCAGTTTCCCCAATGAGCGGCCATGATAGCCCTTTTTATAGAATGCACATCATAACCCTCGCCGATTTGCCTCTCTAGAGAAAAACCATTCCAGCGTCTTTCATCTGAACCCGTAAGCAAAACCTCTCTTCTTTGGAGCTTGATAGCGGGGTCCGAGTTGCTCTATCATGAAGGGTGCGCGTACGCTAGGGCAATGGGCTTCGGCTGCTGCCAGCGCCCGGTGGATGCGATCAGAGGGAAGCAAGTCGGGAGTTGCATGCATGGCCCCTAATGCAAAGTACGCACCAGAGCCAACAGCATCATAGCCATGCGCAGCTTCTAGTATGTGAAAGTTTCCTTCCATCTGAAAAAGTCTACCATGCATCCCTATGAGTAGGGAGCATTCCTTCTCTAATGCATCTTCCTTTTCCCCAGCACACTTGAGCGAATATTTCATTGCATTCGTAAAATCTGTTAATAGGAAAGCAAGCAGGCTTTTCTTCTTATTAGAAACATAGATTGGGGGGACAAAGACCTGCTGCAAAATATCTTTTATGCGGGGATCACCTGAGCAGCCAATAAGAACATCTCCATTTCTCACCACTTTCTTACCGACTCCCACACTCATTTCCCAATTATTGCACCAAGCGCTATCTCCCCCTATATAGACAATGCCTCCTTCAACACAACCTACAATGCATGTCATACTGTTTATCCTTCATTATGAATCGATGAAGGGAGATCCAAATCGGCAAACGTCTGAATCATCACAGGGACCTCTTTTATCCTATAATAATTCATTTTCCCTATTCCGAGACTGTTTTTTCGTTGGATAACAGTGATGATATCCGCGTCGAGTAAGATCTTCGTATGTGAAAAGACCGTTGGCTCTGTCAGAGAAAGAGCCATTGCTAATTCAGCTACACTCATTTCTCCTTTCTTTAAAAGTAGATGTATGATATAGAGTCTCTTCGGGCTTGTAAGAGCTTTTGCGACTTTTGTGATAGATATATAAGGGTCGTAGCAGAGAATGCGGTTGTTTCTCAGAATTGCCCGTACCTCTCCCAGAATTTGACCGAGCATATTTTTGCCGCTGCCGTCCTGTCCACAGCCCCAGTAGTAATCATGCTTGGTATTTTCAACTATCTCTTCTTCACCAGTAGCTAGTAAGATCTCGCGAAGCTGAGTATGAGTCTCAAACTTGCACAGGACAGCACGACGCATCACCTCATCTTTCACCTGTTCCCAATCGGGACGCAGAGGGAGCGTGCGATCTCGTCCGAGGCAAATAGCCTCTTTGATAGGTGCCTGGCGTATCTCCTCCTCGCGTGCAGTTCCGGCAAATTTTTGCGCTTGAAAGTAATGTTCCGTCGTCGGCCAGCGCTTTCCATCGATAGACACTTCTGATGGAAAGAGATTCGAGAAACATCCAAAGTCTTCATCAAGATGATAGAAGTAGATCGTCATATGGTCTCCTTGTTTCCAACTGCTATCTTCCCCCTCTACCAGAAATAGAGAGGAAAGATAGCACTGCTACGAAGCCAATGAAAAGCGGTAAAGCCTATTGGTCACATCGGGAGGTGTCCAATACATTCGGTCAGCTTCTTCAACGTTTGCACAGAATGGGGATGGAGGGGACCGAAAAGCTGGAGCCGGATGCTGAGCGCATCGCGCAACAATGGTTCTGCTCGCTCATCCTGTCCCCACAGATGATAGAGCCATCCCAGATTATTGATGATGGTCGCCGTGAACGTATGCTCTCTGCCAAAGACGTGTTCCCAGATCTGCCATGCCCGTTCATAGAGGGGCAATGCTTGATAATACTGCCCTTGTAGACGCCTGAGATGGCCCAGGTTATTGAGCGTGAGGGCCACTGTCGGATGGTCCGGTCCCAGCCGACCTTCCAGCAGAGATAAGGCGCGTTGGTAGAGCAGCTCTGCCCGTTGATAGTCGCCCAACGCTTTGAGGACTCCTGCCAGATGCTTGAGGCTATCTGCCACATCTGGATGCTCGCCGCCAAGCGCCTGCTCACGCAGAGCCAATGCCCGCTCATACAGCCCCTCCGCTTCTTGATAGCGTCCTTGCTCTTTATACAAGAAAGCCAGATTATTCAAGCTGCTTGCATACGCTTGCTGATCAGCCGAAGCGTCATGGAGAGCAAGCGCTCTCTGATAGAACCCTTCAGCCTGAGCATAGTTGCCTTGCCTGCGAGACAAGATCGCCATATTATTGAGCAAAGAACCGCTCTGAGGATGGTCTCCCGTTGCATCCTGTTGATAGATGAGTAGCGCACGCTCATAGAGTCCCTGCGCTTCCTGGTAACGGACCTGTTCCGTATAGAGAAAGCCCAAATTGTTGAGGCTCTGAGCCACAAGGACATGCCCAGCACCCAATGTCTGCTCGCGCATGACTAGGGCGCGGCCATACACCTCTTCTGCCTGTGGGTAATTTCCCTGCTCCTTATACAGTAATCCAAGCGCATTGAGGGTTCGAGCCGTCTCGGGGTGAGCAGCACCTTTCACTTGCTCATAGAGATGGAGAGCAGAAATGAGATAGCTTTCTGCCTGAACATAATATGCAGAGTTATAGCAGGCGACTCCTTGCTGATGGAGGGCTACGGCAGCCAGAAACACATCCTGTGGCCTCGGCCAGCACAGCAAACCGCTGCCGAGTAAGAGTAAAACTGAACGACGATTCATCTACGTTCCTTCCGTTTTGACTAGGAGCTTTTCTCAACGACAAGATTCACCAACCATCCAGGGCGAGATGTCAGGCTCCGTTTTGCCAGATCAAAGGTCAATGTCAAATCACCAGGCCACTCGAATATGCCTGAGTGAGCAGGTGCATCTCTCTTCCTATAAAAATAGGTACTCCAGATGAGGTCTCCAGCTTGCAAATGCTGATCAGCATACAGAAGATCCACTTCCAATCCTTTCGCTGTTCGTTGGAGTCTCTGGATACGTCCTACCCGAACCTGCTCAGTAGGTCGGTCAAAACAGACAACCACCATGCCTTCCGCTGGTGTATGCACGGGCTTGAGAGCCATTGTTCTTCTCCAACTACTGCATGTCGTGTCGCTCTCACGCAGAGATGAGAGCGATAGAGCAAATGAACAGACTGATGAGATAGCTCACATCAATGTGGTGGCAGAGATACCTGCTCGTTATGACCCGCCTTCACTGGCAAGAGCGCGGCTCCCGCCAGCAGACTTGCCGCCGCCCCTGCTGCAAAAACGAGAGCGAATTGTCGGGGAAAGGTAGTCAAGATCCCACCTCCAATCTGAGGAGAGACAATCAGCGCCAGGAAAATAGCATCTTGCAAGACGCCCAGAAATTTGCCGCTCTCTTTGGTCGTCGGCAATACTGTCACTGCCAACGTCACATTGACGCCTGCATGCATGCCAAAGCCTGTGCCGAAAACTGCTGCCGCCACCAACATCACAGGCCAGCCAGGAGCCAGCGCCAGAATCCCTACACCAATCGCCATGATGACTGTTCCGCTGATGCCACACCACTTGCGCTGCTTCATTCCTTTGCACCACCAGCCTACAATGAGTGCGGTCGTCAATAAGAGCGTAGTGGAGAGCAGTTGAAAGAAGCCCAACCGTGAGGCCGCTATTCCCTCGCCCACGTGCAATCCATCGCGCAAATAGCTGAGGAAAAACGATCCAAGCAGGGTATAGGCGAGAAAGGCGAACAAGCGAGAGGCGAGAGGCCAGACAAACGCCCTGGTGCGTAATGGCTCCAGCATCCCCACGAGAAAGCGTCCCAGACGCAATGGAGGTGGAGGCTGGATCAGAGGTTCTTCTCTCAAGATGCACAAAAACAGGATGGTAAATAGCATTGAGAGGCCGATCAGTAGTAGATAGCCCTGTGACACTACTCGCGTATCAGTGACATGGGCCACCAGATTGACGCCCAGCACACCACCCACCATTGGAGCCATCCCATTGATCGTCGAAGCAAAACGACGCAATCGAGGAGCCATCTCAGGGATTAGGGCTGTAGAAACAGCAAAGACCGTATCCACCCCTACTTGAGAGAGTATCTGACCCAGGCATAGCATAAGAATGCGGCTCGCCAGTGCCATTATGCCCCAACCGATCACTGCACTGATCCCCCCGATGATCATCCAGGTGCGTCGTCTGCCCAGCCTCCACGTCGTTCGATCAGAAATGGCCCCGAACAACGGGGTCGCGATGAGTCCTGCCACTGCTCCTGCCGATGCCACCAGCGCAAAGGACGTATAGAAATGTACAGGATCAAGTTGTTTGACGTGTAACGGTAAGATCAATTGCTTAATGCAAATGGAAGAGAGGCCACCCACCATACAAATCAGCGCATAACACAGCAGATACCCCTTGCTGGTTCGCGGCCCCTGTGTTCTGACGTGCTCATGCGGTTCAGCGCTCCCGGTTCCTTGCATCTTCTGGTCTGCTTCGGGCGGCACGGTTGCCTCTTGCCTACTGGATTGTGCAGCGGTCTGTTCTGCCTCTTCCTCTGACGGATCACGCAAACGTTCGGCCATGATCACTATTCCCTTTCATCCTCTGCCAGCAGTGGGAACGGGTCTCCACCGCTGGCACGCCTTCTTCTTACCCCAATTGCTCCACCGGAACCCGCCAGCACATGGAATCCCCATGCACTTCGCAGGTCGCCAGCCACCGATGAAAAAAGAGGTCACCTCCCCGGTAGATGAAGAGTTCCAGCCTCGGCTTGTCCCATTTGTCTTTCTCAATTTCCAGAGAGATCTGAGAAATGGTGCGTTCCTTTGAGGCCGCTTTCAAAACATCCTCAACACGTGGCAATACAGAAGGGTCGTCTTGTCGGAGCGCATAACTATGGAGAATACACGTTGTTTGCTTTTGAGGGATCTGCTCGATGATATCTGGCAAGCAGGTGGCTGCATCTCCTTGCAGGATGGAAACGGCTGGCAATTGCTGGGCTTGAGCAATCGCTTCTTTGAGGATCACATAGCGCCCTCGTTCTTCCGGCCAGATCGCACCCAGGAGCGTGCGCACATGTGCAGGAGAAGCAATATCGATGGGAAACAGATCAATGCCAAACCGCTGTGCAATGACTGGCATCTTTGTTGGAAGAGGAGGGAGCAATCCCCCTGTCAGTGTACAGGCAATTTCCACAGATGAGTTGCCGATACACGCTTCATTCCCAGGTCCCTCAGCAATGCGATACCGATAGCTGTAGTGATCTGCCAGCAGGTTGAGTCCTGCACTACACCCCAGTTCCACCAGGGAGATCGGCTTTCTCCCGAACCAGCGAAAGACCATATCAAGCGCTGGCAGCCAGTTCGCACAGCGCGTAATTTCATTGGTTTGCAAGCGGAAATGAGGCAAGATTGCCCGTAGCTCTTGCTGATGCATCAGGCAAAAATGCCGAAAGGCTGGATACGCGTCGTGTGCTGGTTGGGCAACATCGGTCATATAGGGGTAATACTTGGCGAGTGGATGCTGCCGATCACGCAGCAACAGCGCATTGACCGCCGCAAAAAAGGTAATAGGGCAGGGCTGATGCCGTTGCACTAATGCCTCAAATGCCATAATGTCCGGGTCTTGTTCCATCTGCTTGCTCAGATGATCGTAGAGAGGGGAAAGTTGCTCCATCATCTCTACGATAAAGGAATTCCACGACATCGGCTAGTTCCTTCTTTCTCAGGTTATTTGAATAGGGACGCGTTCTGAAGTGTCTTGCCATTGAGGATGCGTTGAAGCGACTCTAGAGGGGTGCCTCCGCCGAGTATCAGGCGTATTGGCTTGCCCTCCTTCTCTGCCGCTTCGATGACCTGAAGAGTTGAATCTATTTCTTTTCTCAGTCTCGCGAGGTGATGCAATTGCAAGCGTACCTCTTCTTCCCGTTCTTGGTAAGCACGAAGTTGCTTTTCAACTTCTTGGCTGCGTTGAAGCTGACCAATCAAGGCATTGAGAGGACCAGCAAGCTGCATCAATGATGATTCAAATTCAACAGGCATGCGTACAGAGAAATCGCCTTTGTTCGCTTGAATAATGACGTGAGCAGTTTTCTCTAATTGCTGTGCCTGCTTCTTTGCCTTCTCTTTCTCTTCTTGCTCCCTTAGAACCATGTTATGTTCAAATTGCACCATTTTTGCTGTATAATTCGCACGATCCTGACTCTCTCGCGTCGTGAAGGCAAGTGAAAGAATATTTGCCAGCGGAAAGGAATGAGATTGCACAATCCGAATAAGGACTATCCACAGACTCGACGCCAGTAAAGTGTTTAGCTCTGGAGTATGGTGTCCAAAGAAGATCTGAAAAAACGAAAAGGCAAGATTGCATATCAAGGGAACGAGAATCCAGGGAGCCGGGAGAGCGATCCCAAATATCATTTCCGAAAAAAAGAGCATATACAGAATATCTTTATCATCCAGGCTCATTCCATGCGGCGCTTTTAAGATAGAAAGATACATCCCTATATTGATGGAGACAGCCAGCGTAATGCCGCTGACATTCACCCCCCAATAGGCACCTTTTTTTGTTTTGCCCAGATGATTCATGAAAATACATGCGACAACGACCGCTGATACCTCAATCGCTGTCCAAAAAATCTGGGGATTGGTTCCGATCTGACCCATGATCCCAACGCCAACCATGATCGGAAGTAAGAAGAGAAGAAGAAGACTGAGAGATCTTCCTCTCTGTGCAGCATTGCGTTGGCGATCCGTTGCCTCTGCACCTGCATCGGGCGGAGCAGCAAAGCGAAACCACCAGGCGAAAAACTGCTCATACCTCCGAAATCGATGCTCTCCTATACGCTCATGCGCCCATTGGGCGGTTGAGCGAGATGTTGGCTTATGTACCGTGTTCATCTACATTTCCTTCTTATTCAACTAACCCATGGTTTCGCAAATCATGCAAAATAGCTTCAGCTTCCTCTGATCGCAAATTCCTGAGTTGCGCGATCTTCCAAATGCTCCTCTTTCCATCGATAAGTTGAAATACATTGATGTTTTTACGAGAAAGCATCAGGCTTTCTTCCAGGGTCAGATTTCTTACTTTGCGAGGTGCAAAAGACGCTGAAAGAGGAGCATTCTTGTTCTCAGATCTATCAAACGGTGTTGGCTCTCTCGATTCAGCACTGCCAAATCCAAGCGTCCATGTAATTTCTTGTCGAAGCTGGTAGAGAAGATTGAGGGCTTGCTGGCCCTCAATCTTCATCCCCAGTTCTTGATTGCTCAGCAAACAAGATTGAATGATTCCTTCCTTCATCTGAACTTGAGCAATACATCGTCCTCGGAATGCTCGTTGTTGAAGCATGAAAGTCGCTTCAAGCGTTCCCGTTTTTTTTTGCTCGGTGAGCAAATCAATGAGATCATGGAGTGGAAGTGAACTCTCCATCGAGTTGCCAGCAGCCTCATCCCTCACATGGACTGTCCTCCTTTTCCTTTCATTTCTCTATTCAGGGCGCATGGCAGTGACCATCAGCCCATAGGTAAGACACCCGAAAGCGGTCGCGTTGATGTCGGCAAGCATGTGTTCAATGACCAGGGGAACCGTTTCGCCCTCAGCCAGCGCCATGTCGTCGAGCAAGCCCTGCTGCAACGCGAGGTAATAGGTGAACTCGCAGAGCCGCAAACAGGTCATCCATGCCCCATTGGGCTGCGACCCATCAAAGACAAAGGGCGTGAGACGAATCTGCTGAAACCCAGCCTCACGCAGCAGATGAGGCAAGACCGGCGTGATCCCTAATGTCTGCCCACCATCGGACGAAAAACCATAGCCGCGCTCATGCATCTTGCGGTTCAAGCTCTGCTGAAGACGGGCGAGGCTCTGGCAGGTGGAGATGACCAGCCCATCGCTTTCCACCAGACGGATCATGCCGCCAGGCCGCAGCAGTCGCACACCTTCGGCCAGCAACGCCTCCCATTGCGACCGGCCCTTGAGGATGCCAACTAGAAAGCGAGCGTTGATCGCATCGAAGGCTCCATCAGCAAATGTTAAGGGTTGGGTAATATCCATCACCTCAAAAGAGGCATTGGTGCGCAATTGGGTACGAGCAAGGGCATTGGCATACTCGATCATTGGGGTGCTGATATCGACGCCAGCCACCTCCACCTCCCGCTTACGTAAGGCAAAGGCCGCATCTAACGCCCATCCCCCAGGACCACAGGCCAAATCTAGCATGTTCTTGAGCGGCTGTATCTCAGCAATGCCACCTGCCAGTGGACCACCCATACTGGCAGTGATGGCTCGGTCCAGGTTGAGAAGCCGAACCAACTCACTTGGATCTTCAGGGTCAAGAATATAGCCATTCTTCATGACAACCTCCTACGTTACTCCATTGCTCTACCTTCTCAAGAAGTGCCTCTCGCATCAAAAAAAGCTTGCATACCACCTGGCCCTTGATACAGGGCGATCCCACCAACCAGCCGGTCTGGATCTGAACCAGCTGGTCTTTTTTCCAGCAGTGTCTCTTGCTTGGAGAGACTCGCAACAGCAAGAGCAGACGACCAGAAGACGTGTCCACCTTTACTTGTAGCAAGAGCCGCAAGGCATTGCATACGTGCCTCGTCTTCATAGCGCGTCCAGGTGGGGGCATGTGCCGACCAGGGAACGACGACCAGACGCCCCGGCGTTGTGCTCAATGCTTCCTTCGGCACGAACCGGACGAAGCGTTCCTCTGCATCAGAGTAGAGAGGACCGAAAATAAAACCCTCACAGCCTGCTTGTATGGCCTCATCAAAGAGCCGTTCGTACTCAGCATCGGGAATATGTGGCAGCACCGGACGCACAGCGACAAGCGAAGGCACGCCAATGCGCTTGAGGCTGCGTATGGTGAGCATCCGTTGGGCAGGCGTCGGCGTGTGTGGCTCGACAGTGGGTGCCGACTCCCAACAACTCAAAGAGACCAATGCGCTCAGGACCAGATGTGAGGCCAGATGTGTGCGTACCTCTGCCAGTCCTCTCAGCGCCTCTCCTTCGATGCAGGCTTTGGTACTGAGATTGAGATGCTTGCCCAGCGCACACAGGCCGTGCAGTAGCTCGATCCCGCGCTCTGGATAGGCAAACGGATCGCTATCGTAACCCAGTTGAATCGTGTGAAACGCGGCATGATGCAGGAGCGCGAACGCTTGAAACTGCCGCAAGATCTCCTGGGGGGTGACGCGTGGCGGTCCCACTTCCCCACTGCGGGTATAACAATACTTGCAACCGAATGGACAGGGAATCCCAACGGGAACCAGTACCCGTCCCTTTTCCACGCGAAATTGAAGCGTTCCCATTAGCATCCTCCTCTTTCGTTCAAAAAGAAAGCCGTCATTTGATCGGTAATGAAAACATCCACGAAGCCTGTATTGATGATCGCTTGAATTGCTGATAAGCACGCTCGACTTGCTCCTGCAACGAGGATGGTGAGAGGGTGGCGTGTGAGATGCGGGATCTCTAGCCCTGTCACCGCATAGGGAAGCAGTTCATGGAGAGAGCGTCCCGCTGCATCAAAAAGCCAGTGATTCACTTCGGCCACTGGATGAGCCTGCTGCAAGGCCATGATCTGCTCTGAAGACAGCATGGCTTGTTTCACCAGATCATGGTCCAGATCGACCGGACCAACTTCCATCAAGAGCAGGGTGGCTTGCTCCAGAACGGCCAGCACGTCTCTCACCAATGGCAGGTGGTGGACCTGTTCCCGTTGCGCTTGAGTATGGACAAGCGCAGGAATAGGCAGCCAGGCAGAGCGGCCTCTATAGGCATTGCCAATGATGTCGGCAATGACATTGGCATCTGCTTTGGGCAAAGCACGAGTCTCTGTAAAGCCCGTGGTAGAGACCACCCGGACATCAGGGAGGTATTTGCTCGGCATGAGACGGTGATGGAACTGCTTCAAGATGCGCTTCCCGTTGGTGACAGCCAGCACATCCCCGTGCTGCAACTGGTCATCCAGATAGAGGGCGGTCGCATCGGCGAGGGCCGTCACGACCTCCTCGTTGGCCTCTGCGTTCTCAACGTAGCTGCCTGGCACCAGAATGACCTCCTGACAGCCAAGACGAAAACGCAGATCACGGGCCAGGGCATGAAGATAGCCGACCCGCTCTTCTGGCTGCACAGCAATACGCACGATCCCTCGATCTTCTGCTTTGTGCAGCGCTTGGCTGATAGTCTGTCGCGAGCAAGACAGAAGGCTGGCAATGTTCTCCTGGGTCTTGCCCTCGATGTAGTAGAAGGTAGCGACTTGGCGCAGAAAGCGCTCATCAACCAACAGACTCCCTTCAGACAGATTTCCCAGTCTCGCTCTGTGCTCGTGCATACCTTTCTCTCCTCTTTCTGATTGAGATGCAGTGGTGAGAACTGTCAGAGAGCGATCAGTTCTCGCCTTTCCGCCTCAGCAGATGTCGTGGCGCGAGCAGGAGCAGACCCCCACACCTGTAAGCCAAAGGCCATCTGCGCAAAGTGTTCGTTTCTCATATCGAGTTGGATCTGCTCATGCAACGCTTCATATTCGGTCTCCTCCATGATCCCAGTGCGCAGCAAAGCGGGCTTGAGCAAGGCTAAGCGTATTTCTAGATCCTGGCACAGGGCCAGGTGCAACGGAGCGTGTGCCGAGCTATCCAGATGGAAGGATCGACTGGCAACGTCACAGAACCCGGCTTGCTTCAGCAGCCCAGGGAGCACCGGACAGATCCCTACCGAGTACCGATCCACTGCATAGGTGTGCCGTTCATCGGCCCGCAGACGATAGAGACTCCTGTAGATCTGTTGCAGGGCCAGGCTGTTAGAAACAGATACCTCCTCCTCCGCGAGACAGAGCACCCCACCTGGGCGCAAGAGACGCCTGCACTCGACAAGCACCTGGGGCCAGGAGGCACGATCGAGCAGTTCAGAGAGGAACCTGCCGCTGATCAGGTCGAACGTGCCATCAGGAAACGCGAGTGGAGGATGCAGCACATCCATCATGGTAAAGGTGACGTTAGCGAGCATCTGAACCCGTGCGCATTCACGCGCATACTGGACCCGCTCCCTCAATGAGTCTACCCCGATCACGCGGATCTCAGGATGCTCAAAGGCGACGGTGGTGGCCCATTGTCCCGGACCACATCCCAGATCCAGCACCATCTTGATGGGGGATGTCTCAATCACATTGGGCCACAAGCCGCCTATCACCTCTCTCAACACCTCCTCCCAATTGATGCAGCGGGCCATCTCAGCCACATTCTCAGGATCGATCAGTCGTGTGCGTTCTTTCATACATTCCCTCTGCTACATGGACGAGATGAAATAATCGTCAGGAGGTTTCCCCCCGTTACTTGTGTCAACCGTTGTTGGAAACGGATGAGCCGCTCCAGTTTGGCAGTAAAGTGCTTCATTACCTTACATTATTGTCGATAGGACTGATCAAGCTCTCCACATCCTTCCACTCCTCTTTCGGAGCAGCAATGGTGATGGCCTTTTTGCTGTGTTGTTTCTCGCCGTTTGCTTCCTTTTTCTCTTGCGGCTTCATCTCACCCTTTCCACTTATTGCGATAGGGCCTCTGTTCGCTTCTCCTCAACCAACCGATCAGATCAATGAACGAGAACCATTCAAGATTGCTTAGTCAAATGAGATTACTTAGATTTGCTTAATTTTGTCACTACCCTATTTTTGCTAGAATGAGCGCGAGAAATGAGAGAGCAAAAGCATGATTCGTTTAAGAGTGAAAGAAGTGGCCGAAGCGCATGGCCTGAATATGAGCCAACTGTCGCGCAGATCAGATGTGAGCTTTAGCACAGTGAAACGCCTCTGGCGTAATCCCCACCGATCAGCCAGTACAGAGATCTTAGAGAAGCTCGCAGCGGCTATAGGCGTCAGTATCCACGATTTGATCGAGGAGCTTCCAGACCCATAATGCTTCCTGGGTTCACTCCCAAAATAGAGAGACAGAAGAAGCTCATCCGCTTGGTATTCCCCGACGAGATCGATCAATTGCTCCCGATACAGTTCAATCTGGTGATATTGCTGCCTCCAGATCTCGTGGCGCGCGCTGACATAGAGATGTGAACATCTGTTATTGATTCTCTGGTATTCACGTATGATAGCTTCCTGCAACTCATCAGGAATGCAAGAACTCTGTTGCACGTCTTGTTTTATCACCCCGATTGCGAGGTGGAGCATCCAAAGAAGGAGGGATCGCCAATCCTTGCAGCAGCACTCTCCCCCTGTCCGATTACATCTTTTTTGCCCAGGAAATGATGCACTTGTAGATAAAGCATGACACGTTTCCATGTTACTCTTGCCCTTTTCATAATAGCTCTTACTCAACAGAGAGATTTTTCTTCGTTTTGCATAGCATCCTGCGATTAGGAAATGATGAAACCAATGCAAGATTCACAGGGAAAAAGATAATTCTCTATCTCTGTCTCTGGTGCAAGCATAGCATCTTTTTCTTCATAGAAAGCGTATTTTTTCTCTAACTGAACTTACAAGTTCATTATTGTTGGTTAAGGATAACCCTTCAAAAAAGCGATCACTGGTATTGCACGAATATCCAAGAAATGTTTGTACCGTCCGTTGTCTCAAGCTGTGCAAATATGATGCTGTACATCGTATTGAAAGCGCGGCCAGGCAGCGAACAGGTGTGAAGCCCACGCCTGGCTATGCAGTCGTAGGAAAGCAATACGGTTCTATGGGGATAGAGAACCGAACACATCACTCTCCTTGTCGCTTGCGCCTACAGAAGCGACAAGACCCATGAAGTATAGTACTTTACCTTCAATGGGAAATACAGAGCAAAACCGTGCATTTTTATTACAACCATGCAAAACCGCGCAAAAATCTTGTAAACCAATGTCAATGATGGTACGATGTTCTTGACGCAACCAAGTAGAGAAGAGAGGTTGGTTATGCTACGGGCAAAGTTGATTGAGGCACGCGAAAAAAAAAGGCTGACACAAGATCAGCTTGCAGAACAGTGCAACGTGGATGTTGCCACCATACGACGCTGGGAACATGGTGAATCGATGCCGCAAGGACGGAACAAGTGGCGACTCATGGAAGTTCTAGGAGCATCGTCAGAGGACGATTTAGGTTTAGCTCGCCGTCGTCAGGAGAAAAAACAGGACCAGGACAACCATACCGCGCTCGCTTCGCTCTCAAGACAGGGGGTGACTATTCGCCTTATAGCGTTAGTAAATGGAAGAACAACGATATCAAGCCGGGAAATCATTGATCTTGGCTCAAAGATAGAGCAAGAACTAGAAACCATGAATAATAAGATTTCACGCCGGGAAGCAATGCAGGAAGCGGTATTCGCGCTCATCGGTCTGCCGCTGGCATTGCATCACCTCTCGCCAACCAACATTGTCGAAGAACCAACCGAGGAGATTCTCAGGCAATGCACTGCTGGCATCACTGCATGTCAGCAACTCATCAAAGGCAATGCGACGGAAATTGCAGAAGCATCCCGAGCGCTTTCTTCCTATCTGCCATCATTGAAAGCTATCGTGAAGAACTCATCGAAGCATAGGACGGTTGCAGCTCGTCTCGTGACACAGGCATACATCCAAAAAGCAGGCATTGCCATCCACCTGTATGATTCTAGGCAAGCCGTGAAGTACGCAGAACAAGCCATGTTCTATGCTGGGCAAAGCAATGATAAGATCATGGAGATTGCAGCCTCGTCCAGACTCACCTGGATGCTTTTTGGAAACCAGCAGCATCGGCTGGCGATGCATCAAGCACTCGCAACGGTGCATCTCTCAAAAGAGGCAGAGCAAGCAAAGATCAAGATACCGGCCTTGATGCAAAGCGCTCTTTATGGTGATGCAGCTCTCTATCAAGCAGTTAATGGCGAACGAGCCAACGCTGAACGTGATGTCCATCTAGCGAGTTTATATTATCAGTACGCTCGGAAAGATGAACCAATTTATTTAGCGTGGGACAAGGATCTTTTGGTCCTTTTTGAAGGGCGAACACGTTACTTCAATGGAGATGCAAAAGCCGCCTACGAGACGATCTCGCAGGTGATCGACCCGGACACATTCCAGCTCAAGACAACATCGTTCTCGAAGGACACGCGCCCCCAAGCAATCAACTTTTTGACTCAGGCTTCGCTGAAACTGCCAAAGAAAGATAAGGAACATTCGGCAAAGCTCTGGGAAGCAGGATTAGAGGCAACGCTGACGCTCAAGAGTGAGCAGCGATTTGGCGAGGTACTCACTGCCTATGAGATGATGAGTACCCTTTGGCCCGACGACAAATACATAGCAGAACTCAGACAACGCATTATTCATTGGTAAGCTACTGGATACAAAGAGGAGCGGCCTCTTCTCGATGATTGAATGAGCAGTGCGCTGGTATCCTTCTACTCGTAGGTGTTGTAAACATAGTTCAGTGTCACGAGAACGTTTCCACTTTTTGCTACTATCAAAATGCATCACTTCCTTATATAGAGCGGCAAACAATAGTCTTTTGTTTTTGTAATCTCGGCACTCCTTCAGTGCATGAGTATAATGCTTTGTCTTTTCCCCTGAACCTGCAAGTTCACTTGTCGTCGAAAAGATAACTTCAGGCATTCTTTTCCTGTATACTAAAAGGCAGTAAGAGCAAGAGCATGGCGAATGGCATGTGGAGGATATAATGACAAGTGAGATGATCTTTTGGGGAGAACAGGGAGCATATGGTCCTTTTCCCATGCAAGCAGATGGCTGGCCGCACGCAGGTGAGGTGATTCGACATTACCGGCGTAGGAAGAACATGAGCGCCGAAACACTGGCTCAACGCTATGGGCAAGCCATTCACACACCTATTACTGCCAGATGGATTTTCAAAATGGAACGGCAAAACAAAGTCCCAACAGATATTACTAGGCGTCGCATCCTGGCTGAGCTTCTTGAGATTCCTGCCTGCCTGCTTGGTCTGGCGTCACTCAACATCGTGCTTTACCGCCCCCCTACCGCCACTCAGACGCCTCCCCTACTCACTTACACCCATCTTGACCTGGAACGCCATCAGAAAGATGCCCAGTTGTTCTGGAAATTGCATTATGCACAAACCGCCCATGATGTCCTTCCTGATCTCAAGGAGGCGATTAGTACATTGGAAGTCATTCAACAAACGGCAAAAGGGGACCTGCGCCGGCAAGTGAGCGAGATCCTCAATAGTTACTACCGCCTGGCTGCCACGCTTGAGCGAGATCGAGGCAATTTTGAGCAAGCATATCTGTTTGCCAACGAAAGCGTGCGCTGCGCAAAAATCGTGGGTACAATCATGGGGAATGATCCATCTGCGCGGTATTTGCTCGCTGCCTCGCACTATACTCGTGGCATTGTCAATCTTGCCTGGGGAGCCTTTGGCAATCACATTAAACAGGGAAGAGTCTTTCTTTCCCAAGAAAAGCTCGACGCAGCCCTCATGGACTTTGAGCGTACTCTCCCTCAAGCCAGTCCATCCCTCAAAGGTATTCTCTACTGCGAGATGGCGCGTGCCAAAGCACTGAGTCGGAGCACGCCAATGGATGAAATGATCGCTCTCAAGCTGATAGAACAGGCAGAACCCTTTGTGGGTGTGCAGAGCCGTGACGATTTCTATACTCAGGTTCTGCTTCATGGTGACGTGCAAGGGATGGATGCCCGTCGTCTGCACTTAGGTCGAGCAAAAATCTTTCTCGCGTTGCAGCGACCGGAAAAGGCCATCGACGAACTTGATGACCTGGAACAACTCAAGCCTGGAGTAATGCATACCCGAAGACGAGGCTGGGCACATATTTTTTACGCACAAGCCGCTTTCGACCAGGGAGATTATCACACAGCCACCGAGAATGCCCTCGGTGCCTTCTGCGAGTGTCAGCAAGTACATGCCACTGCCCATCTGGGACGGGTCAATGCACTCTATAACAAATTGCGCCTGAGTCCCTACAGCAAACACATAGAAGTCAAGCAGTTAGGAAAACTCCTTGCCCAGGTCTTTCCTCCGCAATCTTAATTGAAGGATTGCCTCCACTTACGTCTCATCTCTGTGTGGATGGCAGATGGTGAACACCCTTTTCCAGGTGAGCAGCTTGTGCCAGCAGGTGTAACGATTCCAGATCGTGAGCATCACGCAGGAACACAATCACTTCTTGCACTCCCATTTGCTCCAACTCCTCAAGTCGCCCACGAACCGTTTGAGGGCTGCCCAGGAGCCCTCGTGTACGCACATGCTCGACAGAAAACTTGCTGTGAGCGCGGGAGACCTGCTCTTCAGCTTCGGCGTCAGTAGGTGCCAGAAACCCATTGACATAGATGGTGCGTTGAATCTGGTGATACTCTCGGCCAATGGCATTGCAATATGCTTTGAGGAGAGCGAATTTGTGTGCCAGCTCTTCGGACGAAGGATGCGTGAAATTACAGGCATCGGCATAACGAGCGATCAGCTTGAGTGTGACCTGTTCCCCCTTGCCGCCAACAAGAAGCGGAATATGCGGGCGTTGCACTCCTTTGGGCTGGTTGATCGCTCCTCGGATCTGATAGTAGTTGCCTTCAAATGTCGCCTCTTGTTGCCTCCACATAGCTTGAAGAATCTGGAGGGTCTCTCGAAGCTGGCGCAGGCGCGTAGGAGGATCCGGGTGGGGATAGCCATAGGCATGATACTCCCGTTCGTACCAACCTGCTCCAATCCCACAGACAAGTCGGCCATGACTTAACACATCGACGGTACTTGCCATCTTTGCCAACAGAGCCGGAGGGCGAAAACTATTGCAGGTCACAAGTTGCCCAATGTGGATGCGGCTGGTATCGCGAGCGAGTGCGGCGGTGGTGGTCCAACACTCAAAATAGAGGCGTTCCTCTGGATGAGGTGCGGCATCCGAGAAGAGGTGATCGCTGAGCCAAACTGATGTAAAGCCTAACTTTTCTGCTTCCTGGGCCACCCGCGTCATCGTCTCATAGGCGACTATCGCGTCGATCTGCTCGATTTGCCATTCTTGTGGGAGTTTGATGCCAATTTGCAACACGCCTCTGTTCCTCCATGAAACGAAACGCTGATTTTCTAGTAAAGAAAATCGGTAGTTTTTCGATGGTATCCTTGTCACTTTCTTGCCTTGTCCATGTGTAGTATAACATGTATAGTCGTCAATAGAGCAATGGCGCATCCATGAGGACAAAGGCACTCATCACCCAGATCTCCACCTTCTTCTTGACTGCCACATATGGTACAAGTAGAACTCAATCAAGTGATCTCTCATTTCGTTGGAAGGGACCACAAAGCAGAAAAGATCAGCGTCTCCTAGCAGAAGCAATTGGTACGTAGCTGCACGCGTTTGTTCAACAGGAGTGCATCTCTTCCCATCCTTCAAGCGCATATTCTGTGTTGCCGAGCGAGCAGAAACACGTGAATCCGCTGCGATGAGGGGGAGAGCAGAGAACATCTTGCTGTCTCTCGTCTGAGGCTTGCCGCTCTCCCTCTGAAGCGTGTTTCAGGCGTCACCATCAGAAACGTTGCCGTCAGCCCGGAGCTACTGATGGCGTAGCCGTTGTGCATGGAGGTGTTAGTCACCACCACATTGCCGCACTCCCCTCGCTTCATCCCAGATCCAGTTCTCGACTCCACAGACGAAACGTGCCCGCTGTGGAGAGAAATACTGTGATTGTCGTCGGGATCTGCGTGACATCAGGGGGCTTTTGTGCTATGATTTCCAGAATTGAGGTGATACAGATGAATATATCAAATATTATGTAGTAGGAGGATTACAGTATGCCAATCGAACAAGTCGGATACCGTAGACTGTATGATGCGATGGGTTGCTCAATTCAAGGGCGCGATGAAATACACATCACGTTTCCTTTTGAGGGAATCTTCCAGGTAGAAATCTATATAGGTTCTACACCAAGATTTGGCATTAGCACTGAAACAAATGATGACTACTATGCTTATCCTGGAATTGTAAACCATAAAAATCCCCCTTCATACTATGAGGATGTAACACAATCATCGTATCCTCGCCACTTCTTTACTGAAATTTGCTGCTTTCGCGATATAGAAATAAGCGAGGCACTTTCCAAAGCATTTCATTGCCAGAATAAGAGAGCAAGAGCTGAAGTCCTCAAAATTGTAGAGAATGATGCTGCTGTCTATCGTCGTATTGCTGATCTTGTCGGTGGTATCATTGGCCTCAAATTTCATCGGCAATTTGTCATGGAACTATTAAATGAAAACTTTGTGGCTATCCTCGATGATAGTTTTGTGATGTCTATCATTGGTACTACGGTCGAACGTTTAGCACCCGTTCAGATGAGTGCTCAAGGAATTGAGCAGATGGAGCATTTCTCATCACTGCTTACTAAGAGCGGTGTCAAAAATGAATTGGCGCAGCAGTGGAAGGAAACGATTTTAGGATGGTTGATGAGAGCATGGGCAGAACGAGACACTATTTCAAAATTTAATGCTCTCTTTACTGCGCTTGAAATGCTTCTTAAAGGTGTAAAAAGTAAAATGCCTTTGGACATGAGGCAAAATGCCAAAGAGATACGAAGTTTAATTACTAAGCATGGTGGAGAGAAACAGGAACAATTGCTTGTTTTTTTTGACCAGCTTATGAGCAAGCAAAGTCCACCGCTCATGAAGCGATTTGAAACACTTGCTACTCAAGCAAATATGACCACAAAGAATATCGATATAAAAGCGATTTCTCACTTCAGAGAAATGAGAAACAATTCAGTTCATGACGGGGAAAACAACACACAGGTAATAGTAACAAATCCATCCATTGGAGATGAAGAAATACACGCATTTGAGGATATTGTTGAAAAATATATAAATTATGTGCTATTTGAAGATTCAAATATCTATCAGAGCCATTGGCGGACGAAACCACTCGAACCTAAATGGGAAAGAGCACACCTAATAGTAAACCCTCGCAAAAGCGGAGATATGCTAAGTTGAAGCGGTAATAGCGCTAATCCTCTGGCTTCACCACAAAAGCAATTGAAAAATTTTTTTGACCGTGATTTAGCTAAGATATTAGATGAAGTTGAGAAGATTTGCAGTAAAAATAAGGGAATTGATTAGTGCCTCATGCATAATAGAGACGAGGGGTATGAATATTTCTAATGAAAGAATAGAAGCTTCGAGGGTAGGCCGCATGAGTATTTTGCAGAAATAATACCATTCTTTGTTGATGTCCTTATCAATTACCTAAATGCATATAGATTTTCTGATACTTCAATACCTCAATAGATTTCATTGATAAACTTTCTACTGAAATCCAGCTAATTGCTCTTAATAACAGATTATCTAGATGAGATTACGGTGCAAAGCGTTGGCTCTTTGCAAACAGAAAGGGAAACCTTCATATGCGAGATGATTTTTCACCAAGGACCAAAGATGTTTTGTTCAAACGGGCGCGAGGCAATTGTTCCAATCCCTCATGTCAAAAAGAAACATCTATGGCCCATTCTGATGAGAACAAGGCGGTAAATATCGGCTTTGCCGCCCACATAACTGCTGCGGCTCCAGGAGGCGAGAGGTATGATCCGACTTTATCCGCTCAGGAAAGAGGATCAGCTCACAACGGCATTTGGCTTTGCGGAACGTGCGCCAAACTCATTGACTCAGACTCACAGAAATACACAATTGAGCTACTGCGAGCATGGAAAATCATTGCAGAAACGGGTAATGAACATGAGGCAGCAAAGTTGGCGGTTTTTAGCAAAATAGAAAAGATGATGCCAGAGTTGCTAGAAGAGATGCGTAACGACTTAAAGGGCTATCCATTGAAGAGAGAATTTATTTTGATGCGCAACAAGAGGCAGGGATATGTGCAAATTTACCCATACAGTGGCAAATAAGGACCCACATATGCTTCAAAATGGAAGCGGCATAATATCCTTCACAGAGGGATTTAAGTTAAAAGGAAAAAGCTCTCGCCAGTTCGGTCGGCTTGGGAAGAGCGATCATACCTACGTGGCGGCTTGACGTGTACCATTTGCGCGAGTAGAAACATCATCGCATCATTCATACTTCCTCCCTCATAAACATCGAAGAAGGAACTGCCAATTTATCCTTCACGAAACAATCTGAGTAAGGAGTAGAAGGATCTTTCTCTCGCCTATCAACTCAAAATGGTCTGTGAAGGATATTTTGTCACACTCATGCGGAGTGTTTGGTAGAGGTAGGACGAGGATCACTGGAAAAATCTATCGATTGCGAGATGGAACTCCTCTTTTTCTCTTCGGCGTGCGTTACTGTTTCTCTCCATCAGGTTAGCAGAGAAGAATGCTCGGAGGCGAGGCCCATTTGTCTGCGGATGTCGAGCTTCATGGGACAGATCATGCTTCTCCTCGTGTCTCCTACGTTCTCCAGTTTGCCACGCGACATCCATCTTCGGAGCATTCATGTCCTTTTCAGACCGTGTCTGTTCGTCGTTATGTATAAAGGCGGAATGCTTCACATCCTTTGAAAAGCCATTTCAAGAACGGAAAGAAAGAGACGATGAAATACCTTTTGTTGTTTTGTGCCAATCAAGAAGAGTTGGCAGCATGGCAGGCGTTCTCTGAGGAGGAGCGCATCCAGTCACGAGCCAAGACCCGTCAGTGGATGCAAGAGCATGGCCCTTCCCAGGTCCGATGGATCTATGGACTCCATCTGCCCCATACTGTCACCAGTGTTCATGCTGACG
Organism: Reticulibacter mediterranei; assembly: GCF_016587455.1. Classification (NCBI taxonomy): domain Bacteria; kingdom Bacillati; phylum Chloroflexota; class Ktedonobacteria; order Ktedonobacterales; family Reticulibacteraceae; genus Reticulibacter; species Reticulibacter mediterranei. Next base: position 1,168,219 of record NZ_BNJK01000002.1, read on the forward strand.
CGAAAGGCAAACCACTCGTGACTGATGGCCCGTTCCTTGAGGGAACGGAAGTGATTGGCGGGGTGGCTGAGATCGAGGTAGCCAACCTGGATGAGGCGTTGCAATTCGCCAGGGCATGGGCAGTTGCTCACGCACCGGACCATCCTGTGATCGAGATCTGGCCCATAGTAGAGGAGTAACCAGTGCCTGACGAGCAAAAAGGCATGCTTCCTCCCGTCAAATACTGGGAGTTTCTGCCCACGCTCAACGCTGTGTTCCGCGAAGAGGCGGGGAGAATAGTAGGATGGAAGTCTCTGCCAGAAGAAAGTGAGAAACCAATGAAGCGTGCTTCGGTTCAAGAAAACCGTTTTGAGCAACAAGAGCTGCGAGCAACGTGGGGAGCCTGGGTGGCACTCGTCATTGTAAGCATGGCGGTCTTCCTGGACGCAGTTGACGTGTCTATCGTGAATGTGGCCCTGCCCGCGATCAAGCTCGATCTCCAGTTGACAACGATAGAACTTCAATGGGTTCCAGGAGCCTATATCCTGACTTATGGCGGCTTTATGTTGCTGGGAGGACGTGCTGCTGATCTGTTTGGTCGTCGGCGCATATTTCTGCTTGGCGCGGCCCTCTTTGGCTTCGCCTCACTGGTAGGTGGACTGGCTCACGGCGGGTGGGTGTTGATTCTGGCACGTGGAGGGCAGGGTATAGGCGCAGCCCTGACAATGCCAGCGGCAATATCTATCATTACCACCACATTTCCAGAAGGGAAGGCACGCAACCAGGCGTTGGGCATCTTTATCGCCACAGGAGGGGCGGGCTTTGCCGGTGGGTTAATCCTGGGTGGGATATTCACCACATTCATCAGTTGGCATTGGGTGTTCTTTGTCAATGTCCCTGTCTCCCTTTTGATCCTTTTGCTCTCCCCCGTTGTGATACATGAGGGGAAACAGCAAACAGGGACGCGCTCCTACGATCTAGGAGGCGCTCTCACGGTCACGGCAGGGTTGCTGCTGCTAGTCTATGCAATGACTCAGGCCAATGAGGAGGGATCAACTCCATTGAAAACGACAGGGCTGTTCGCTCTGGCACTCGCCTTCCTGGTGGTTTTTCTTCTCATTGAATGGAGGTCCAAAGCTCCCCTGCTGCCCTTGCGGCTCTTCCGGTCTCGGACATTGGGCGCGGCGTGTATAGTCTCGTTTACGATGGGCTCGTACTTTAGCTTCTTGTTCATCTACACGCTCTACCTGCAAAATGTGCTGCACGTCTCTCCCCTTGACACGAGTCTGACGTTGTTACCAGCGGCCATCGCTGCCATTCCAGTTTCCCAGTTTGTCGCCCCCTGGTTCATGAATCGGCTGGGCATGAAGCTCACTGCGGGACTGGGCATGCTCGGGTTGGTGAGCGGCATCGTGCTCTTTTTGAGAGCGGGAGAAACCTTCGACTACGTGGGACTCATCTTGCCAGCCACACTGCTCACTATGCCCTGTGGCATGGCACTGTGCCTGCCCACACTGCCAGCAGCAGCCACAAGCTCCGTGAAGCAGACGGAACAGGGTCTTGCCTCTGGTCTGCAAGGAACATTGGGACAGGCGGGTGCGGGGTTCTTCCTGGCACTCGCGGCAACGGTGGTCACTGCCTGGACACCTTCAGTACATCGTGTTGGAGGGCCTTCAGCTTTATCGGTAACGGCTCAACTGAGTGGTTTACACGCCGGGATACTCGTGATAGCAGCAGGTGCAGCACTGGGGGCCATCGTTGCCATCGTTGGCATTCGGTCGCAACCTGTCATAACACTGGATGCGCCTGATGAGGAACACGGTAGCATCCCTGGCTTACTCGAAACGTGTGAGGAGGAATGTGGAAGTCAATCCGTTTGTACTCAAGAATCTTGATTTCCTCTTTGTCTGGACACAGAGAACCCTGTAGGCGGATTCTGAAGCATCATGCAGAGGCGTCGGCTATCGGCGCGCAACAGAAAGGACACATCATGGGACAACCAGTAGTACATTTCGAGATTATCGGGAAAGACCCGGAGAAGCTCCGTCGCTACTACGGAGACCTCTTCGGATGGACGTTCGACATGCGCACACCGGTCTCGGAGGCGGTCTCCGAGCCAGGAAACTACGGCTGTGTGGACCACAATACGACGAGCGATGGCGTCGGCATTCCAGGCGGCATCGGTGGGGGAAGGGATTACGAAGCGCATGTTATCTTCTACGTCGGCGTTCCTGACGTAGAGGCTGCGCTCCAAAGAGCCGAGAGCCTCGGCGGGACGCGTCGGATGGGTCCTAAAAAGAACCCGGAGGGCACCCTTGCCGTAGGTCACTTCACGGACCCGGAGGGCAATTTGATTGCCGTAGCCGGGCCGATGTAGCCATCGAGAAGGCACCCGTCCCTGATGTCATCGTAGGGACGGATGCCTGGTTTGATTGATGTGGACCACCTGTCGATCTCGACGAGAGAAATGATCAGCTCGACGTCAGAGCAGAAGGCTCCCTTTCTCATGGGGAATGATCTTTTGCTACGTCTCCGACAGCATATCGTTTAGGAGATGGTTCTCCAACGGATCTTCTGCGCTTTGGCTTCGGTTTTGAGGGAGCTTCTTCGGTCTCATCCTGTTTTGCCTTAGCCTTGTTCTCGACCGTAGCCGGTGCGATGGTCTGCGCCTCGCCTGATGTCACTTCCGCTTCCGCACTCTTCTTGCGCCGCCCGCGTTTAGGCGGGGCAGGGACAGGTGAAACATCTGGGGAAGCCTCTTGTGTGCTTTCCTGCTCTGCAGGAGTGATGAGCGTATTCGTTTCGCTCTTCTTGCGCGATCTCGTCTTTTTAACTGGCGGCTCTGCAACCTCCGGTGTGGGAGTTGGCGCGTCAGATGTTCGAGGTCCACTACGTTTCTGTGGCTCTGGCGGATCAACTGGCATTGATGATGGAGAGGACTTGCATGGAGGAAGGGGTGGGATAGGAGCAATCAGTTCACCCCCTTGCAAGATTCGCCACAGATGCTCCCGATTGCTTTCCGTTTGTTCGAGCTTCTGCTCTCCTTCCGAGGCGTCAAGGGCCATTTGCCGTAAGATGTCCGTTGGCAGCATATGATCGTGCAGACAATCTAACGTGAGAGTCTCCCGGCCTTCATCGAAGGCGGCGGAGACCGCACGCGTCAACCAATCCTTCAAGACCCCGATAGCGCCAATACAGCCCTCGTAGAAATACACCCAATATGATCCGACAAAGGCTTCCACATCACAGAGCAGCGGCACTTGTTCTAACAGTGAGACCAGGGCAGACTGGAACTCCAAACAATCTGCTTCCCGTTCAAGCCGATAGCGCGAAAAGTGGACCGGCAAACAGCGTCTGCCGATCTGCCCATTGAGTTTTCCAGCATTGAGCAAATCGTAGGTTCCCACCAGGATGTGGATAATCTGTGCAGTAGAACTGAGTGATTTGAGCCACTCTAACTGTTCCTGGAGCGTGGCACCATTTGCCCCACTGCCCCCGGAGAGCATCTGATGCGCTTCATCGATCATCACCACTTGTACCCCATGTCGGGGCATGGCCTCTTTCGTTGCCGCTTTTAGTTCAGGCAAATCATTGGACTCCGCCGCTTTGCCGCGCAAGGGTCGCCGTTTGACTGGCTGCGCCTCGCCGTGAATATCCATATGCAGGCGCTGCTGATAGGTTGGTTCTCCCATGAGCGTGAGTGCTGCGCGATAATAGTCGCCGCGATCAAAGACGGATCTATCTGGTTGGTCTGCCTCGATTACCAGGATCGGTGTGGGTACAGGTGGCCGAGGGCGAAGAAACGCCGGAGTGGACGGGACTCGTAGCTCCTCACCCAGCTGCCGGACCACGGTTTCAATCATTTTGCTTTTCCCTACCCCGGTGGGACCATACACGAGCACGAAGGTAAACCCGGCTGGCTCACGTACCGCCCGCATAATCTTGCGGTGGGTCTGTTCCAACAGATGATGCGTGACAGTGACCTGTCGGAACCGGGCTTTTCTCTCTTCAATGGAAAGATGGTGAATATCGCGTAGGTCCATTAGCGATACTCCCCCAAACGTTTCAAGCGTGACACATCGACTGGTTGAGAGAGGGCAGCGAGTTTAGCTACCTCTTTGACCGCTTCTGGCGGAACTACCGGCAGCGGTATCATCCCACCGAGTGTTTGCGGGTGCCCAGATTGACCAGCAATGAGAGCGAACACCTTTTTCCCTTCCAAATCGCTCCAGCGCTGCCGGAGCAATTCCTCATGAGTTCCTGCTTTGCTCATATGCTCCGCCAAGCGAGCAGCAGAGATTTCTGCACGTTTGCCATCTCGTCTGGCGCTTTGACGCAGTTCTTGCGTGGCAAGAAAGAGTTCCCGCTCCGTGTGTCCTTCCAATGTCACATACGACGAGCGACAGGTGAGCCACTGGCCCTGGACCTGCGCGTAGACCGTAGAGATATCAAAGGGGTCGAATCTGATCGGAACAGAGGTTTTCACGACTTCTCCACTGCGAAACGCATTGTTCCAGTAGTAAAAATGGTTCACCTTGATCCCACTGCCCTTCTGGATCATAGCTGTCCCTTTGGCCGTTGTGGGACAGGTTTCTTTCAAAAAGCGATCAGTGTAGGCTACGCGAACATGCTCTCGCTCACCGCCCTGCCGCATACCCCACAGGTACGCCGCCTGGGGAGACATCCCCAGACTGCTGTGCTCATTCTGGTCATAGATCACATAGAGATATTCGACCAGGTACGTGTAGAGATCAGGGAGCGTCCAGAGGGCGTGCTCGCGTGGGTCAACAGCCCTGGTCATCAGGCGTGCGCGTTTGGCCGCCTGTGTGTTGCCAAGCAGCGAGTAGACGAATTGTTCGTTCGTCGTGTTGAAGAGTCTCTCGATGACCGACCCAAAGTGTGGCTGTGCCCACGGGCGGTACTTCTTGGTGCAACGATATTGCGCCAGCAAGCTCTCAAAGTAGACGCTGTGAAATTCCTTTCCTCCATCAACGATGATGGACTGAGGAAAACGCTCAAAGCGCTGCACGCAAATGCGCAGTACCATCATCACGGAGCGATAGGAGGGAGGGTCGAAGGTCAGGTAGGCGGCAAGGAGGCGCCGGGAGTAGGCATCCATCATGAACGTGACCCAGGGCTTGCCCAGAAGTTGACCAGTGGAGGAAGAGCGTACCTCAATATCTAATTCGGTATGATCGATGTGGACAATTTCGAACGGGCGACGGCCATGCCGGGGTGTATCGTGTTGGAGTTCCCAATACCAGGGCCGTTCGCGGTACGCAGCACGCGCACCCTCCCTGGCTTCCGTTTGCTCAGGCCCGGATCGCTCTTTGATGCGGTCATAGAAGGCACGAGCAGAAAGCGCCGTGAAGTTGCGCTTCTTGCATTCTTGTTCGTAGGCGCGATACACGGCGGCAGCGGGAGCCTTCCGGGGCGTCTCAAAAAGCTCAGTAATGAACGTATCCATCAATTCACGCGGTTCGGTTGGGGCTTTGGGCGTCCGATTGCCCTGGGCTGCCTTGCGCGAGAGCAAGCCAACATACCCACAGCCCAGCGTTGCTTCTGCCGAACGCCAGCGCGCTACCCAACGATGCAAGGTGCGAGGCGGCGTCTTTGCATAGGTCTCCTTCTCCCCCTGTAGATAGGCGACAACCTGGGCATATCGCTCATTGGCTTGGCGCAGATCCTCAGGACTAGCCAGGGATAAGCGACGATCTACTTCGGGAGACGTAATGGGAAGCTCAGAGGTAACGCCCAGGGGCTTGATCTCCCCGGTATCCAGTGCACGGAAAAAGAGGGAAGAAGGAATCTGGGCTGGCTGCCCTTTTTCTGATAACAAGGTCGTGGTCGTCTCGCCTGGATTGATGAGGGTCCAGCACAGTCCGTCCCACAAGAGCGGGGTGTTGGGGATCAAGGGAGGCGTCACTTCTGGCAACGGGCTACCCACCCGGGAAGCGAGGGTGGCGGGTAAGCGGTGCGCGTAGGCTCGTGCCTGGTCAGCAGAGAGATAGAGACGGACGTGCCGATGTTCAATCAGGGGAGCCGCATACAAATCAGCATACAGCAAGTTCTGGGCCAGCAGAGCGTAGATATCATGAGGGCGGGCTCCTGACCCATCGCCAACCAGAGCCGCAAGTGGCAGCCCGGGGATCTCCTGGATACGTTGCAAGACGTATGCATGCACTTGCGCAGGGACAGTGAGAGGAACACTCAAGTAGTCCTCTAAAAAGATGAGGTTGTCGATGTAGGTCGGGTCCAGTTCCGCTGAAGATCGCACCTGAAAGGGGAGTCCCAGAGGGATAGTGGCCTCTTCTGCTGGAGGACAGCGCCAACCTCCTCCTTCCACTGGTTGATAGCGGGTGGGGGAACGCTGGGCTAAACGGTGTAAATCGGACTCGCTTTTCCATTCTTCGAAACAGACAGATCCCTTACGCAAAACCAGAAAATCGGGTGTGTAGTAGTGCCCCTGCATCTTTCCTGTGTGTGTGCCTGGATAGCACAGTTTGAAGGTGTCTGGCTGGTCAAAAAATTCGAGCACCTCTGGGTCTTGATCCATAACGAGGATAGCCCACAACTCCACTTTGTGGCTCTCAAATTGGATGGTGACGCCCATTTTTCGAGACGGATAGGTCCCGCTCACATTGCCCGCACGCGAACTGACACGACGAACAGGAAGTCTGCCACGAATGGTGGCGAGATAGTCGTGGGTGGCTGACGGAAGTGCGAGCGCACGACACCACAGCTCAAAGGCTTCTGGCGTCATCCTCGTGGTAAGCTTCTGGTGGGTCAACGGTGCCTCTCTCTGGCGTCCTGTCAAATACCATTTCGCGCTACGTTTGGGGCAAGGTACAGGGCTCGACCTACGAGATGGACACATTCGAGAGAGTGAATACATCACAAGCATAGCGTATTTTGGAGAGAAAAACAATCCCTGTGAAGCATATGATGGCAATATGAAGCATATTGTGGCTGCGAAAACGAGATGCCGTATGATGGTTTGGAGAGAAAAATATCACACAACGACCCACTGCCATGATATGCCGCGTAAATCAGAATCACTGTCACGCTATCCTACAAATTGTCGAGAGATTGTATGCAGACCGCTTGCTCTCAATTGGCCTCTGGTCTAGATCTGCCGCCACTATATGCCTCACAGGTAGTGCCTAAAATTCAAATTAAGGGTAAAATCGCAATATGGAATGGAGGGCGGCTATCAACCTCTAAGGTATCATTATGAAGAACATGATAACCTGGATGATAAAATCACAATCCTATGCAACCATAACCTTATTACAAGGATTTGGGATAACACCAATGTTAAAAGATACAATTTTACAGAAGACCTAGTAGATTATCTCATTCGGATCGGTTGATCCTACTTTCATTGAAACATAGGTACTGGATAAAGTAATGCATGATACACTGAACTTACTACTATCGTTACCCACACAAAGCTGCTTTACTATTGCCTGTTGGCTCCATACAAAATATTAGCGCTCTCATAGCGGGAAAACGCAGAATGCCATAGATTATATGTCCTTTGATGTACGGATAGCAAGGAGCCTAGAATCGTTCACGAAAGGCGACCACTGCTGCTCGATGTGGGAAGCCGAGAGCGGCAAGCGCAGACGCACCTGTTCGGGCGCGGCTGGTCGATCATCACCTCTTCTCCTGCCTTTCTCTTTCTTCTCTTATCATACAGAAGAAGAGAACGCTTCGGCAAATTTTGAAAATTTCAAAATTTGCCGAAGTGCTTGGGGCAAGAGGCGTGTTGGGTGGTCTCAACACGGTGAGGAGAACATGATCAGCGTTGGTCATGCGTCCAAAGTTACAATTATTTTAACTTTGCTCTGCACAACAAACCGTTTCCCGATGAGCACTGAGGGATGAGCCATGTGTGCTGCCGCTGCTTGTGGTATGCGCCTTCACCAGAGAGTCATGTGAAGACCCCAATCGGACGCAATGTTTGCGCAAGCCGAATCCTTCTCACGTTTTGGTACACGTACTCCTTTTCTTTACGGCAAGCACCCACTATACTTTTAAGGAGATCCGCATCACATGGGACGTGCAGAGATAACTGAAGGGGTGGGTCGTGTGTGCTTCGAGCGCACGTGCCACTCCTCTCCCTCATCTTACTGTCAAGAGGGCGTCATGTCATACGGTTGTATAAAAGCTAAACGACAAAGAGGAGTGAGCATGGGCATACAGCTATCGATTCATCTTGTTTCCACCCAGCCCAGGGGAGGTCTCTCTCTCTCCAATGTAGTAGGTGCTGGGCAACCTGCTCCACTCCAGCCACGTCCTGTGTCAATTCCCGTCCCTGCGAGCGATTCACGATTGATCCATACGTGAGGGCTACGCCATCGGACTGTGCTCTTTCTTCTCTGAGAAATGACTTCTCACAAATGGAGAGACGTTTCTCTTTGTTTTGGGCAATTCATGTCTTCTCAAGCAGAAGAACGAGCCACTCTCCTGGCACTCGTGGAAAAGCTCTGTTGCTGGACAAGAGATCTGGGAGATATCGTGTGAGAAGCGTTCTGCATCCCGAAAAGAGAGCGAAGGGCATAATGCCTGCAAAGCGAGCAGGAGATCATCTTTAGAAACCGAAGTTGGAGAAGCTCTTCCGCTCACGTGCTTAGGAAAGCAAGCACAGATTACACCATGATGAAAGAACACACTGAAAAGGGAGGTATCATGACATGCAGCAAGACACATTCCCCCTTAGCATCGCTCCATCGCACAGGAGCTTCGCCACTCAAGAGAGGCACAATGGGAAGAAGAAGCCCTACGAGGCATTCGACACGGCAGACAAGCCATGCCCGTACACAGAATTCCGTTGCGTCTCCCAGCCCTCACAGTCTCCACAATCCCGGTTCTTCCTGGGGGCCGTGTTTCGTATCGATGAGGACACCGCTTTGACCCTTCTGTACAGCTTTCTGGCTGTTGAGATCAGAGGAAGAAACTTGAAAGCCGTCCGACAGGCCGTGCAGAATGGCTGTTGTTCGTTTCTCCAGGAGTTTGACGAAGCGACCTTTCATTTACCGCACAGTGACGAGCCTGTGATTGAATCTCTCCACTTTCTTACTGGTCAAAAACTTGATGGCATTCTCTCCGCGTACAAAGCGGGGGCGTCATCGTAGGAGAGCGCTATGGGTGATGATCTCTTTGTATGGCTTGACCCGCTGTTTGCTTTCATTGATCCACTCGTTGGGCTGACCAAGGAGGATGTTTCCCTGTTTCTTGCCCAGAGTGATACTGTTCTGGCATCCCCGCAAGGGGGCGCGAGGCTACCAATGGCGACCCTGCGTCCCTTGACTGAGGAAACCTATAAGGAGATGTGCATGTTGCGCTACAAACACCATCTGGGACAGATAACGTTCCTAGAATTGCTGGAGCAGTACGAGGAGATCTTAGGCATCTCTTCCCACTCCATATCAGAACAATGAATCGCTCGCACGTGCATGGAAACTGTATCTGTGCGGTCGCTGTTTTCGTGGGACCGGGTGAATGTTACATTCACAGGTATCTCGTTCTTTAAGATACGTTGTCGAGGGATTAGCGGGAGAAAATGCGCCAATCTCTGGTGGGAGTCCGAACAATATGAGAGGAGGAGATGAGGAGCCTCGTTGGGCTCGCTTTCCCTCTGCTGTGATGGATGAGCGTGAAGTGAGACCTGCTGAAAGGAGAAAGAGACAAGTCGGAGTGTCGAACGAGAAGCGAGGCCTCTTTTCGGCAGAAGGAAAGTGGATGTGAAGCTGCGAACCGGTGGAGGCAGCGTGAGCGGAAAGGAGGGCCGCTCTCAGTGAAGCGAGCAAATGAAGAGGAATAACCTGTTCCTCTTGTAGCAGGCTTTGTCACAGGGAGCATCGTCAAGGCGACCAAGGTGACAAGGGCTGAAAAAAGATCAAGTCCCTGTTTGTTATTCGTATAGCCATAGAATGCATCAACAAATTTGGGTCGTTATACACAAGCGTTCTTATCCACTTATGAGTTATATGGTTATCTCTGTAGTCACAAGTAAGGAAGAGGAATCTAAGGAGCGCTCCCCATCGCTGCCCACGTGTTCTCGACGCGTCACTAGCCCTCTTGCGCGACTTCCTACCTGCTGCAAGCACGTGGCGAGAAGTGGTCTGTGACCTTGACCCGTTTTCGTAGAGCCTCCAACGATTTGGAGCTGAGAGGATGGAAGACGTTTTGACGTGACGTCACGTTGACGTTGCTATTCTACCAGAGTAAATATACTACGTCAAACAGTACGTCATGTACGCTGATCTCAAATTTGCTCGTATATGAGCGGACTTACATAGCCGAGAGTGGAATGTCGTCTTTGCCGATTATAGTAGACTTCCAAGTACACAAAGAGCGAGCGTCTAGCTTGCTCTTGAGACGAATAAATGCTGCTGCCCATGCATTCCTCTTTAAGTGAACCGAAGAAGGATTCCATCGCTGCGTTATCCCAACAATTGCCTTTCCGAGACATACTTACTACCATTCCCATTTGCTCAAGTTGTCGGCGATAGGCCCGGCTCGTGTATTGGCACCCTCGATCACTGTGATGCAGCAGCCCCGCTTTGGGGCGGCGTCGGAGCACAGCCATCTTCAATGCGTTTGCTACCAACTCTTCATCACAACAGGTTGACCTTGACCCGTTTTTGTGGATCTCCCGCAACTTTCGTGCTCGGTTAGGCAGCTTGTAAAAATCGTTGGTGTAACAAGGCAAACTTTTCACGGCCATACATGCTGCGCTTGACGTATTTAAGTTTATTGACCTGCCCTTCAACAGGTCCATTACTGTAAGAAAATTGAAGAGCGCCTTTCATCGCAGAATATTCTCTTTTCAAGCCTTCAGCAAAGGTCTGCAGATCAGGGACCTTGCTCTTCTCACATGCTTGTAGCCAGTTATCCAAGAGATCAGCTTGTTGTTCTCGTACCATCTCGAAAAACCGTTGTACCAGTTCATAAGTGGTATTGAGAGCTTCTACCTCACGAAGAAAGGCAAGCTTCTGTTGTTCTTGCACATTGAGACTGCCAGGATCACGTAACAGCAGCCAAGTGAGATGTCGAGGAGACTCTAATGGCTCAACCACCAGAGACAGGCTCTCTCCTTGTGCTGTTTCCATCATCTCTTCTGTCGAGAAAACCACTCCTTGTTCTGCCTGCACAACATCGAAGAATGCCTGACGTTTAGCTATTTCCTGTTGCGAAGAGTTGCGTCCCGGTTTCTCCAGATACTCTCGCAGCCAGGTGTTGACCACTTTGTATCCATGAGTAAATCCTTGTTGGCAAATCTCCTGCCAGAGCAAGCTGGCATTCTCACATCCTTCCTGCACACGTTGTTCTAGATACGGAAGGTACGGCTCCAGTCGAACGATGCGCCGACTTCTGTGAGCCGATCGTTCTGGGAAGGCTCCCGCGTAGACGAATTTGCGGACGGTCGTTGGACTCATCTGGAGTTGCTGCGCAATGGCGGCAATACTATTGCCTTGTCGGTAAAGTTCCACCACCTCTTCATACCATGCTTGACGCCGTAAGCGAGCTACCTGGGAAGCGGCAATTTCGCTGCTACTACGCTTTTTCTTGTACCGCGCACGAACAATGACTCCAGCGTCTTTTTGGCGCTGCTTCAAGCTGGCATGATTTCGGTTGACAATGCGCTGGACTACTTCGCGGACATTTTTGAGCACGTGCCACCGATCGAGCACTTGTTGGGCCTGTGGAGCGCCTTCTGTTGCCCCGCGCATATATTCACTGGATCGATCTCGACTGATAAATTCGATGCCGGGATGCTCTACCAGCCACTGGGAAAGGGTTTCAGCCGTGCGCTCGGGGAGCAGATCGATTGGACGATGCGTGGACAGATCAACGATGATCGTGCCATACGTTTGCCCACGGCGGAGCGCAAAATCATCCACGCCAATGGCCTTGGGTGTCTTTGTAATGGGCAGTTGGCCGCCTTTGACCAGCCGTAAAAGGGTATCAGGACTAGTGAGTATTCCAGCATCTAAGAGCAGACGAGCCCCTGCTTCCCCGCTCAGAGCGAGAGAGAAGGCATACAGGAGCCGAGTCAGCCTCACCGTTCGCTGGGCTGAGACTGCAACCAGTTCCGGCAACCGTTCCACAAACGTCTGACGAGGACAGTCTTCATTCTGACAGCGAAAGCGCCTGACGGAGAGTTGGAGGTGTACTGAGAGACCACTACTCGGGAGATCATAAGGTGAACGCATGTAAGAGCTATGAAGACGCTTGCTCGTCTTCCCACAAGAAGGACAAATGGCAGTTTGACTAGTAGAGACAGCAGTAATGGTCAGCATGCCCTCAATATGAGTGGTTTGCTGGATCTCAAAACCTGGAAGCAGAAAGGGAATATGGGACAAGATAACCACCTTGAAGCAATGTTTGATCGAAAATGTTCCTCTATCTTTTTTACGAATCAGGGTTGTATTGGAAGCACGAAAGTTGCGGGAGATCCGTTTTTGTAGAGTCTCCACTGATTTGGAGCTGAGAGGATGGAAGACGTTTCTACGTCACGTCACGTTAACGTTTCTATTCTATCCTAGTAAATATATTACGTCAAATGTTTCGTTTCGTTTGCTGATTTCCGAGTTGCTCATACATGAGCGGACTTACATAGCCGAGAGTGGAATGGCGTCTTTGCCGGTTATAGTAGATTTCCAGATACTCGAAAAGCGCTTGCCGAGCCTGTTCATGGGATGAATAGACGTCACTCCCCATGCATTCCTCTTTGAGAGAACCGAAGAAGGACTCCATCGCCGCATTATCCCAGCAATTGCCTTTGCGCGACATGCTGGCCATGATCCCAGATTGCTCTAACCTCAGACGATAAGCTCGTGAAGTATATTGGCTGCCTCGATCACTGTGATGCAGCAGTCCCGCTTTGGGGCGGCGTCGGAGCACAGCCATCTTCAAAGCATTTTCTACCAGTTCTTCATCACAACAGCCCGACATGGACCATCCCACCACAGCCCGCGAATACAGGTCCAAGATGACAGCAAGGTAGAGCCAACCTTGCATCGTAGGAATATACGTGATATCTGTTGTCCATTTGGTGTTCGGTTCTATTGCTGTAAACTCACGATTTAAGACATTGGGAGCAACTGGATGAGAAGTATCTCTCCTGGTAGTGAGCACGCGGTGCCGTTTGCGCCTAGCACTTATTCCTGCCTCACGCATGAGTCGGGCCACTCGTTTGCGAGAGATTCTTCGCCCCTGGTCCTTCAATTCAACATGGATGCGTGGACTCCCATATCTGCCTCGATGGGTCACAAAGACCTGCCAAACCTCTTGAATCAGCTGAGCATCTTCTCGTTGGCGCTGACAGGTGGAACGCTTGCGCCAGGCATAAAAGCCGCTTTCCGAGATTCCAAGCACTTGACACATGACCACGATGGGAAATTCTTGCTTGTGTTGTTCGATGAACTGATATTTTATTTGGATTCCCGCGAAAAGATGCTCACTGATTTTTTTAATATATCCCGCTCCTGCTGGACCCTTTCGAGTTCGCGTTTGAGGCGGCGATTTTCCTCTTCTAACGGCGTTTGATGTCCACTCCCTGGAAACGCATCTTTCCCGTGATGAGTCAATTCCTTGCGCCATTGGTGAATCGAGGTGTCCGAGATACCCAGCTCGCGGGCGACTTGCGTGATGGGCTTGCCACTGGTTTGAGCAAGCCGCACAGCCTCCTCTTTGAACTCTCGCGTGTAGGTTTTTTGAACTTTTGCCATGCTGATCCCTTTCCTTCTTTGATAAAGTATATCTCAGCTTTGTTGACTCTATCAATTCGGGGTAGGATCATAGCAAACAATTTGAGGACGGTTCGTAGTCGTTTCGCCTGCCTTCCATAACGTGGAACTACTTCTGGCAAGGGTTCCACAAACGTTTGCTGCCGACAGGTGAGATTCTGGCAGCGAAACTTGTAAAAACAAGCGAACTGTTTGTCCGCTAATAGGCAGATCGGCAGGGCAACGAGTGTAATAGCTATGAATCCGGTGGGACTCTTGTCCACAGGTGGGACAGCATGCTGTTGGAGCGGTAGCGCAAGCTGTAATAGTGAGGATGGTCTCGCTATCGGAGATCTCTTGCACCTCAACGCCAGGTAAAGAAAAAGGAAGCATAAGAAAAAAGGAGAACTCCATTTCAGTGAGTGTTTATCGAGCATTTTGCTCTTCTCCTTTTTCTACGAACCAGGATTGCAAAATCCCTGGCACGAAAAGTGGCGATGAACCAAATTTCTGGTTCTCCGTCATCTTCTGTGCAGGATGAGCTTATGAGAACTTTCTCTCTTTCGCCGTCCGCTTCCAGAGCAGATCCGTTTTTTTCAGCATACTGTTGATGAGATTTTTGCACAGAAGATGACGGAGAACCAAATTTCTGGGTCCAGTATAGTATTTTGCCAGCACCACGAGGTGTACCACAAATCGAAGTAACTTTTGATATAGATCTCAATGGCATCTTCACTATCGTTGTCAAGGACAAAGGTACTGGGAGAGAACAAGGGAGACAAATAGGATTATATACGCAACACGCATTATCCCATGATTTTCCACCGCTTATTGAAGAAATCAGAATGAAATTAGAAGAAAACCAAAAAACGCGTTCATTCTCTGCTTATCCGCATTATGAGATTGAGGAGAAAAAAAGAAAGTTCAAGATAGGTAAAGGTATCAAAAGTTGGCTCTTACAAATGGAGTCAAGGTCATTTATGGATTCTTGCCTGCCTCCCGTTGCTTCAATGCTTGTTGCAGCTCATCCAGATGCTTTAACGTACTCAGTGTCGTGGGATGGTCAGGACCGAACAATTTTTCCCTGTGAGCAAGAACCTGTTTGTAAAGGGTTTCTGCTTGCTCATACTTGCCCTGATCCTGATAGAGAAGCGCTAAGTTGTTCAAACTCATAGTCGTGTTAGGGTGATCCGGTCCAAGTGTATGTTCTCCGTAGAGGATTTCAGCCTGCTCATAGATCCGCAAGGCGCGTTGGAAAAGTGATTCAGCCTGCTCGTACTTACCCTGATCTTGATAGAGCCTTGCTAAGTTGTTCAAGCTCATAGCAGTATTCAAGTGAGTTGGGCCAAGTGCCTGTTCGTAGATGTGCAAGGCAAGCCGGAAGAGTGGTTCAGCCTGCTCGTACTTACCCTGATCTTGGTAGAGAAGCGCCAGATTGTTCAGCCCCATAGCGGTGTTGGGGTGATCCGGCCCAAGTGTCTGCTCATAGAGATGTAAAGCTCGTTGGAGAAGCGATCTGGCTTGCTCGTACTTGCTCTGATCCTGGTAGAGAAGCGCCAGGTTGTTCAAAATGGTAGCGGTATCAAGATGATCCAGGCCAAATGTGTGTTCGTAGATCAGCAAGGCACGCTGGAAGAGTGACTCGGCCTGCTCATACTTGCCTTGGTCCTGGTAGAGCAGGGCCAGATTGTTCAAGCCACTGGCTGTGTTGGGATGATCAGGAGCAAGTGCGTGTTCCTTGATGTGAATAGCTCTTTGGTAGAGGAGATCAGCTTGCTCATATCTACCACGAGCATAGTAGGGACCTGCCAAGTTTTTCGTGCTTGTGGTGGGATCGAGGTGGTCGAGGATAAGCAGGTGTTCATAGGTGTATAAAGCGCGTTGGAGGAGTGATTCGGCTTCAGCGTATTGAGCGCGATCATTTAAGTACCTCCCTGTTGTATGGAGAAGCCATGCTCCTTCAATAGATTCTATCTGCCACTGCTTGATCAGTTCTGCGCAGACAAGAGCATGTGGCAGATAGCGTTGACATTGCGGCCATGTCGTCGGCTCCACCACAGGAAAAACATAACTGACGGTTTGTATGGCCCACTCTGCCCAGTGGCGTTGCTCATCCTGACTCATCGTACTCTTGAGAACCGCCTGCACCAGCCGATGCATAGAGAGGGTATGATGATCAGGACTCCGTCGTATCAGTGAAAACCGGCTGAGTTCTCCAACGACTTCACGCAGCAACGTTGGGTCGTGGGCAAGTGGTTGCAGTGCGGGACCAAGCTTGATGGCTCCTTTCACAATCATGTCCTCGGGAATATCATCGGGTGCAAGAAAAGCACAGAAACGCAGCAGTGAAGAAGCTAAAGCATTGTTCTGCTCAACTTTCTCGAACGAGAGGGACCAACTCGTTGCTACCGGGTCTGGATGATCGCTTCCATATCTTCCTCGCCGCCGTAACAAATCGGCTTGCCTGTGCTCAAAAGCTTCCAGATATTCGGCGAGCGTGCATGCATTCTCCTCAATGTATGCTCCTGCTTGATCCAGTGCCAGTGGCAGTCCCCCCATCATCAGGACAATATTTCTCGCTTGCTCTCGTTCCTGCTGGTTGGCTTGGTCAAGGGAGGCATCGCGAGCAAGTAATTTGGTTCGCCGCAATAACATAACGGCTCCCTCTTCAATGTCCATCTCTTTCACTTCAATGCTTCTGGCAAGCGGTCCCGCTGCCTGCTCGCGGGTGGTGAGGAGAATATGACCGGTCCCCGTTGTGGGCAAAAAGGTGTAAGCCATATTCAAATCATCGGCGTTATCCAGGATGAGAAGCCAAAGATCGTGTTCAGCCAACCAGCCTTTGACGCGTTCAATGACCCTGGCTTGTTCTGGCTCTCCTGACTCTGGCAACTTCAAGAGAGCAGCAATGGTCACATAATCGGCGATGAACGTCTCGCGGCTGGCTGCATTCACCCAGAAAACATAGCGATACTCCTGGCGATGACGATAGGCATACTCTACTGCACACTGCGTTTTTCCTACACCACCAAGCCCATTGATCGTTTGCGGTTGAGCCAATGCAGTGGTCTTCCCTGATGTGAGATTGTCGTAGATCTGCTTGAGCAAGCTTTCTCGTCCTGTGAAAAAGGGAGATTGGTGATACGGAACATTCCATACCTCAGGGGAGTGTTTCTTTTGTTTGTCAATCTCTCGCAGTGAGGAGGCCATTGGTGGAGTTTCTGTTTGCGGTGGCGACGAAGAGTGTTTTTCTTCAGAGAAGTCTTTGTGCCATCGCAGTAAAAAACCATATAGCGGGGCAATAATGGCAATTAAGGCTCCAATAGTGCCTACTGCCGTAGACAACAGACTGAGCCCCCAGAGCTGCCAGAGCCAATAGCTCACCAGCACAACAACAATCGTCAAAACAGCAATGGCTCCATAGATCAAGATAGAAAGCCGGACTCGTCTGTTTTTAGATTGAGGTTGTTGCGATGCCATTTGTTGCTTGCTCATGCTGGTTGCCTTGCGTCTTAGATTAAGAAATATTTTCTGTAAAATGATGCAGGAAGTATGCAAAATACCCTTCACAGGACAAAATAGAATTGATACCTCAGCATCTCATGCAAATCACTTACACAGGTAAAGGGGAAAATGGCAGCGCACCATAGTGCTTGTACTTTGCGTGATTATCCACGTAGGTCAACAGCCTATCAATAGGATCCAGACGTATCCAACCTCTACGCTTTTTCCAAGATTGAGATAATGGTCGGTATCTTTTTGGATAAAGACGCTGCCGTTCTGCATTAACCATATCCTCAATTGGAACGGCAGGTTGTGGTATGTACGAGCGATCCATATCTGCAATAAGACTAAAATGTTCGGGAACTGCATGATAATATGCATAATGTCCTTTTTCCCCTTTTACAAAATGGTGTTTTGCAAAGGGAAAAGTCGCTCTTGCTACGCTTAATGGTCTTTTATCGCCTATGTAAAAGACAAGGGAGCAGCAAAATTGTCCTCCTACTCGTGTCACACCTAGAATGACTATGTCTGATGGATGATTACATTTCTGGATATACCTCCCAGTAATCATGTTCATATGACAAAAGCTTAATATGTAGGGATTGTGCCATATAAATGGATCATATTGGAAATAATCAGTAGCGTAGCCTTGAACCTTCCTATGAAAGTGGAACAAAAGATACCCACGCATAATTAGGCCCTCCCTCGCTTGAAAAATAAGTCTCCACTACAGATCACCAGCCAAGAAATGACTATACCGTTTGTGGTATCCCACAGATACTCTCCTCATGTGGGAGGTTGGACTTCTGGTTCACCAACAGCATATCGTTTGGGCTTTGGTTCCCCGACGCGTCTTTGCGCTTCGGTGGAGGCTTTGGGATGAGACTTTCAGCATCCATCTGTCTTGCTGCTGTCTCGCCGTCCCGTGCCTCTACTTCCACACTCTTCTTGAGCCGCCCACGTTTGGGAGGTGCAGGTGCAGCTTCTCCTCCTGATTCAGCCTGGGACACACTTCCTTGTTCCGTAGGGGTGGCAGGCGTCTTCGTTTCGCTCTTCTTGCGCGATCTCGTCTTTTTGACTGGCGGCGATGCCTCCTCTGGTGTGGGAGCAGGCTGTCCATAGACCCCGACCACGACGGCGAGCCGTTTCCCTGTTTGCTCCCCTTGTGACGATCCTGTCACTTCATCACCCATTGATCCTGCTCACTCCTTCGTTCCGGCACAGGGTATTCCATTCCCCTTCTGAAGTTGTTTGCCTGAAGCACTCGGCTTCCAGAGAAACGCCCTTCCTTCTTGATGTTGCCTAGTATACTACATCAATAGAGGATTCGCATATACTGGGATACTCATAGTCATAGACGAAGAGATGTCACGCTTCCCAAACGGCAACAAGCGCGTGCAGGGCATGAAGATGAATCGAGAGCATCGTGTTTCCTAGAGCAGCAGTGGTTCACCTCTTCCCGCTCTTGCCACGCCTCTTGCTTCTTGCCCCCGATTTCAAGGCACTTGCAACACAATACTCCGTTTTATTTTCTCGCTCGCAGTGGAAACGGCTGGAGGATGAATCTCGATCTGATGACGCTGGGCCAGCAGACTCCCATCGAGGGGAGCGAAGAACAGGAGGCCACATAGGAAGTCCATGATCGACCTCATTCCACCCTGATGCATCTTGGGGTGATCCATCCGACAGCGAGCAAGTGCCATCGTCGCCCATGCAAAACATCCACGAATTGCAAACTCACCTCAAGGAACTGCTTGCCATGGAGCAGAAAGAGGCTCTGGGAGTGGAACCTCCTCTTTCCCGGCTTCGAGAGGCTGCCAACGCTCATACTTTAGCAACTCAGGCCCTCCCAGCTTGCCTTGCAGCGAAGGTGCCAGTATACTACGGGCATATATGCTGCAAGGAGGGAACCGATGGGCAATCAGGAGCATGTTGATCGACTCAGGGAGGGAATCACGTCGTGGAACCGCTGGCGAAGGCGAGATCGGGATGTACGCCCTGATCTGAGTCATGCCGATTTGATCCAAGCCAATCTGAGCCATGCCGATTTGATCCAAGCCAATCTGAGCCATGCCAATCTGCGCGAGGCCAACTTGGAGAGTGCCGACCTGCTCGCCGCCAACTTGCGCTGTATAGATCTGTTGAGAGCGAACCTGAGCCATGCTAACCTGTATAAAGCCAATCTGAGCCATGCCAATCTGCTCAGTGCGAACCTGAGCAAGGCAGATCTGCGCTATGCCTCACTTCTTGAAGCAGCCTTGCAGGGGGCCGACCTGACAGGAACCTTTGTTTTCGCTACCAACTTCCAGGGGGCTGACCTACGGAATATCCCCTGGCTGCTCATCATGGAACTCACACTCCAACAGGGCACAAACTTCGCTAGCATCCAGTGGGACCGCCCACCTGACTAAACAAGCAGGCTCTCACAACAGAGGGCCTGCACCATTCATCTGGCTCTTGTTGCTTCCCTCGCTCTGCTTCTTGGACATACTCATCCATCCATGCGTCACACGCATACATCAGCTCGCCAGCACGCACCATCACGGTAGCGGCCCGTTGGCTCTAGCAGGCGGAGCGGAGCGCTCCTTCTTATCTGCGCCTCCGACGCTTGCGTGCAGGTATCTGCCCTTCCACCTTGATCGTGCTTTTTGAAGTCTCCTGGGTTGCGGTCGTCAGATACCAGGTACGATACTTGAGGGCCAATTTGAGTGCAGCATCGGTCTGGGGAAGATCGGCGGCTTCGATCACAGCAACTTGCCGTCGATCTCAGTAGCCAATAACCTGAAATCTGTACATTCGCCTCAATTCTGCACATCGGAACAAACTTTCCTGAAAAAGCTGCTCCTCATCGAGGGTGAAGCAGAACGTGTCAGACATGGAACTGCTTGTGACCTCAACAACCAAAGCGAAGTAATCCGCTCTCGTCGTCGGGAAGTCATCAAAGACTCCATCCCTCGTCGTGACAATCATGTCTAGTGCCTGGAATTCTGGATCTCCCGCAGAAATCGTACTCAGCCATTGACATGTTCTGCCATGAAATGTGCCCTGAAGAGGAACATACGTGTATTCCTCTTCAGATACGGCTTGCTCATAAGGACCGCCCTTCGTTCCCTTCTTACGAGAGTTCCGCGTTCATTATTTGTATTGTTGAGCATCATTTCTGCGGAGAACCATCAAACCGGGGGAAGATCAACGAGAGATCATTGCTCAGGTTTGCTTATCAGCAGATTGCCATGCATTCCTCCTAATCCACTGGCAAAGATCAGCGCATGGTGGAGAGGAGATGCGGCGCGTTTCCCGATGCTCGCCTTCTCAGAAGAAGAGCGTATGTCATCAGTGAGAGGAAGCATCTGGCGATCACAGGCCAACACTGCAATGGCGACATCGGTTGCTGTGGCAGCCCCTTGCAAGTGGCCCAGGATCGTCTTAGGCATGAGCATGGGAAGAGGACGGTCAAAAATCTTCTTGACAGCAGCCTCTTCTGCGCTATCCTCTTCTGGCAGAGCGGGACCGGCAGGCAAGAGGAGATCAACAGCTTCCGGGTGAATATCGGCCTGTGCTAAACACGCACGAATGGCCCGTATACGTCCCATTTCTAGCTGTTTGCTTGCTTCACCGAGAGGAGACGGGTCTGTGCCTCTCCTCCATCCACGAATCTCAGCCAGGATAGGAACTCCTCGCTGCTTGGCATGCTTGCGCTCTTCCAGGACAAGAAAGGTACTCCCTTCGCCAATCAGCATCCGGGAGTGGTGGTGAGCTGAGAGGTGAGCGGCCTGAGCTGCGTTCTCGCGCTGAGTCGTTGGTTGCAACATCTGAGCCGAGTGATACGCCGCCCATACCAGAGGGGTGAGTGGAGCTTCCGTTCCACCAGCAATGACGATTTCTGCATCTCCCCGCACTATCGCTTTGGCCCCTTCTATCAGCGCATGCGCACCACTGGCCCGTTCAGAGACAAATGTGCGCATGCGTCCTTGCACTCCAAAGAAGATGCCGATGTGCCCTTGAGGACCAGCCGGGAAGCTCGCCGTCATGCCATACCGATTCAGTGTCTCCACTCCTTGTGTCCACATCTTTTGCATTTCGCGCTCGGCATAGGTCCATCCTGCTGCGATGGAGGCGACGGTGAGGGAGACACGTTCTGGGGAGACAGGTGAGTTTGCTGCTCGAAAATCGCCTGGCAACTTCGCCATATCAAGAGCATCAAGCACAGCAACTAAGGCCATTTGAGAGCAGCGATCCGTTTGTTCGAGCAGCGAGTCCGTCAGCACACGTGGCTCACTGAAGACAGGCACCTGACCAGCTACCTGACAGGCAAAGCCGGATGGATCAAAATACGTTTCCGGGTCAATGGGAGCAAGGTAGCTGTGACCGGAAGAGATGCCTTTCCAGAGGGCATCCGTTCCTCTTCCCGCCGGGGTTAGTGTTCCAATTCCGGTGATAGCAACGCTTCGTTGGCTCATACAGACCTCTCTGCTTTTTGCATGACTAACGTGGCGTGGGTGCCAGAAAATCCACTAGTGATGACGAGCGCATTTGTTCCAGTAAAGGGGCGAGCATGATTGGGGACATAATCGAGATCGCAGAGGGGATCAGGCTCTTCGTAGTTGATGGTTGGATGGATCATTCCTCTTGTCAGGCTGAGTGTAGCGACTATCGCCCCAAAGAAACCTGCCGCTGAGAGACCATGACCAAGCTCTGATTTGGTTGAACTCAGAGGAACCTCATAGGCATGGTGTCCAAGCGCACCTTTGATGGCACGCGTCTCTGTTTGATCGTTCTGGTTTGTTGAACTGGCGTGAGGGTTGATATAATGGATTGCTTCTGGAGTGATTCCGGCCTCGTTCATCGCCTGGTGAATTGCTCTGGTTAAGTGTGGAGAGGTGGTTGGCTTGAGGCTAATCATATGAGTTGCATTGCTGGTCAGGCCAAAGCCGGTAATTTCGGCGTAAATAGGCGCTCCACGAGCAATAGCGTGGTCTCGCTCCTCAAGGAGAAAGGCTCCCGCCCCTTCCCCCATCACAAAGCCGCTTCGCATCTTATCAAATGGGCGTGAAGCGCGGTGTGGTTGATCGTTGAAGCCCCGGGCTAGGCAACGAATAATGTCACAGCCCCCATACCGCGTTGGAGACATGGGAGCTTCGCTGGCGACGGCAAGCATGAGGGTCGCCTCATCATCTTGTATCATTTCATAGGCATGTCCAATGACATCTACCCCGCTCGCACAAGCTGCGGTGATGGTGTCACATGGTCCATGCACCTCTAAGAGGTGCGCCAGCATCATTGCCGGTGTATGGTAGAGCCAGTCAAGATAGAATGCAGGTGGGATCTTCTCTGGATCAAGCGCCTGGGTTCCATTGTGCGTTGCCAGACAATAGCTTGCCTCAGTCGTATGTGCAGCTCCTATCGCGGTGGTAAAGGCGATGCCCCAATTATCACGCATGATTGCTGATGCTCCCTCAAGCTGTGCATCATGGACAGCTTGTAATGCTGCACTCACTGCAAACTGCACGCAACGATCACGTTGACGGATCGGCTCAGGCAACTGCTGCGCTTCATCGAACTGCTCCACTTCTGCAATGACCTGAGAGGCAAACTCACTCCCAAGATGCTCGAAGAGGTCACTGTGCGTGATATCCTTGAGCGACTTGACGCCAGAACGCCCAGCAACCAGTCCCTCCCAAAAATCGTCCACCGTGTTGCCAAGCGGACTCACGACACCCATACCTGTGATAACGACGCGGCGCATTGGTTTTTCTCTTTCTCCTGGCTCCAACCAGGCTCGCCTTGTGCTTCGGTCTCTAGTCTTCGACGGTGAGAGCATTCTACAAGGGACGTTACAACTGGTTATGTGGTACGAGAGAAACAGCGACGCACAAAGGTCATACCAACATGTCTACTCTACGGCAGGTAGACAGGACGTACGACGAAGCTACAGAAAAACGTCCTACGTTGACACACGCTCTTCCAGGAAAGAAGCCAGCGTTTCTCAAAAAAGGAGAGAAGAGAAAAGAGGATTTCATCTGCATATGATCCGTTTCGGTCGAAAAATATTCCTTTTCCTGATTTATTACCGCAACGGCTTGCGTTCTGCTTTCCCCCTCTCCAAGTATACCCATAGACGAGCTTTAAAGTCAATTGCTCAAACACTGCTCAGGAGACGCCTCCTGGAGTAAAACTATAGAAATTATGTCATTTTGTATCATTGTTTTTTATGCCAGGAGAGCAGCTTCCTCCTGGCATGAAATGGTGCCTTTTCCTGGTCAAAACATGCTCTTTGCTACATTGAATGCTTGCTCGACTGCTAGTGAAAATGGTTCTTCTGTGCGAGTGAAAAGCTCTAAATTCCTTCGTGAGAATAAACTTGTTATAGTGTATTCTGAGAACAAGCGAGAGTGAACACAGTATCTCAGCAGTATTTTTTTAATATAATCTTTATAGATGTTTGTCTCTTTCCTCTGTTATTATAAAGGCAGAATCGTTGCTAAACCTATTCAAGTGCAACTACAGACACGCTCTAGAGTACAGTTATCTACAGTTCTCAATGAAAAGATGACGAGATTGTTGTCATTGGTGAAATCTTCTCGAT
Source organism: Reticulibacter mediterranei (assembly GCF_016587455.1). Lineage (NCBI taxonomy): Bacteria > Bacillati > Chloroflexota > Ktedonobacteria > Ktedonobacterales > Reticulibacteraceae > Reticulibacter > Reticulibacter mediterranei. The sequence goes on from NZ_BNJK01000002.1 coordinate 1,192,027, forward strand.
AGCAAGAGATACGGCGAGGATTCCTCAATAGCAACAAGAGACGTGAGAGGGGAAATGGAGACTGTGACTGTACTCTCTTTGTGAAATTTTCTCTATCACCATCTTTTGAATGGAGAGCGAGGAGTGTACACGCTCGATCTGAAAACAATGCGGCAAATCATGCAAAAGCATAAACAAACGGGACATCTCCACACTGATCTGCCGTCAGGAGTTCCTGGCCTACGCGGTCCTTGCCACGTCGATATCATGCTGGAAGCTGGAGCTGTGGTCTCCTGTACGATTAAGAGTCTTCGCGGTGTTCTTCTCACAGGAGACAAAGCGTATCAGGAACTAGCGCGTCTGGGACGACTCCACTGGACCTTTGTTCCATCAGTGTCTCCTGTTGGGCGTCCTGGCTTTGCTTCCCAGACGATGGGAAGACACACGACGCCTCGCCCACGCAGGGCGATGGTGGTGGAGCAATGGCAGATGCAATCCTGGCAACGTTTGCATACATTGGTCTATGGATTAGTCGATGGGGCAAGAAGCGCGGCAGAAATAGCGGATGTGCTCATGGTCCCTTCTGAAACTATCGAAGGCATTCTGCGTGATTTACAGGCGATGAAGGTAATTATAATGGAATAGCACCGAAAACGGGGAGAGCGACAGGAAGAGGGGAGAAGATCCGGTCTTTGCAAGAACAGGAATATGCATTGATCCTCTTCTTCTCTTTGTCTTTCTGCCTTCTTCATGAGATGGCACCTCTCTCTAGCAGTGAAAAATATGTTTCAATACAGAGGTTCAAGTATGAATAACATGCCCACTTTTCCTGGGGAGGTTTCACAAGAAGAGCCACAAGCCGCTTCTTCTTTCCCTTCCCGGGAAATGAGCGACGAAGGGATCGCTCGACTGCTTCACGTGTGGTATCGGATGACCTCCCCTCCTGAGCCAGGGGAGTCGGCATCGTTTGAAGAGCGGGAGGTATTTCGTCGTGGACGAACTGGCAGTCAGATTAGTATTGTCCTGTTCATTCTGGTCTTCATTTCCTATCCGGCGGCCTTTGCTGGATCGAACTCGTTGCTGGCGATGATCCTGACTATCGATCTCTTTATCCTCGCATTGGCACTGTTCCTCAATCACCTGGGAAGATGCAATCTGGCGGGAATCCTGGTGGTCCTTGCGTTCACTGCAAGCCCTACTGTCAATATTATCACGACTCCAGGGGGAGTGAACACGAGCGCTCTCCCTATTTTTGGCCTTCTGGTGTTTCCATTAATGTGCGCGGTTTCCTTTCTGCCGTCATGGTGGGTGTTTGTGATTGCTACGGGAAATTGCCTTTTTGCATTCTCTGTCTTGAGGTTTTTGCCGAGTTCAGGAGAGTTACACGAAGTCCTCAAAGTCGCCTTTCCTGGTATCGTCACTCCAATTGTGCTCAGCCAGGTCATTGTCTCACTAGTGGCTTTTCTGTGGGTGCATGGAGCGACACAAGCGCTGCTTCGAGCAGAGCGTGCCGAAGAGATTGCCAAACTCGAACATGATTTGGTGCTCCAGAATGCAGAAACGGTTGCGGAACAAAAGCAGCAGTTAGATCTGAGCATTCAAAGTATTGTGGAAACCCATGCACGCGTGGCAAATGGAGACTTCAATGCACGTGTTCCTCTGACCCAAGAGAATGCACTGTGGCAGATCTCAGGCTCTCTTAATAACTTGCTGTCTCGTCTCCAGCGCTTGCGGCAAGAAGCCGAAGAGATACAACACATGCAAAGAGCGCTGAAAGAGGCAAGAGAAGAGGTTGCTCTGTTGAGACGACTTGTTGGCAAGGAAGCTCCCTCAAACGAAGCAGGTTGGAACCGTATCGAGTAACACAGACGTGCTGTCTCTCGCATTGCTATGCCATTGGGTGGGTCATGTTCTCGGCATTGAGAGGAGGCGTGCATGGTTGTTTCTCCTCGTTGTGTCCATAAACAGCTTTCTATCATTTCATGGGCGTAATGAACGAGGTGTCTATCGAGATGGGTCGTATCGTTGCCCCACAGTGGTCTTGGCCTATGTTCGTGGAGTGGCCTGCCCGACGCAGGGAGCGCACGAGACAGGATAGCTCGTGGTGGACACTGGCACAGGAGGTCACTCCAGAAAAAAACAGCAGGAAGAGCACAGAGAGAGCAAACCGATCAGCACGAAGCAAGAGGAATGCTCAGGATGGCTCACTCCCGCTGGAAGATCACGCAAGAGATTGCTGAAGCGTGGAGCAACAAATTTTGAAATTTTCTAAATTTGCCAGGTTTCGCTTCATCCTATGTACCAACGTTTGATCTTTCAGGAGGAATGTGTCACCTCTCTTCGACGTTGACGGCCTTTGACGAGAGGTGAGCGGCAAGGGCGATGCGACTTCCTACAGCACCTCTGAATGAAACGATGATGCTGGCTGAGGCCCTGGCTCGCAGAGAGACAGCTCTGCTCCGTTTGGCGTGCCACCTCTGAGAGGTGTCGCTCTTGAGAGAATCCGGCAAAACCGTTACACTTAATAAAAAAGGTAGGAAAAGCAGAGAGAGCGCAAAACGATCATCACGAAGGAAGAGGGATGCTCAGGATAGCTCACTCCCGCTGACCACTAGCTCTCGACCCATCACTAGCCCTCCTGCGCGACTTCCGACCTACGACAAGCAGGTGGTGAGGAGCGGTCTGTCTTGATAGTGAGGAATGTTGAGATGGTGTTTTGAGGAGGAACATGCGTCTCATCTGACTCAGCCGGAAGTCGCTAGATACCTGATTGAGACGACGAAGGAACTGGCTCATCTGCTTGGGATCTCCCTCGTTGAAGGGAGAGGCGAGAGCGAAGATTGAGCCGAGAGCGAGGAGGGCGTGTCTGGCGCTCTCCTCGTCACCTTTATCTGAGTGCTTCTTTCTGAGCAAGCGTTCCCAGCCAAATGCCGTTCATTAAGACCCTCCACGATCCTGCCTGAATTGGAGAGGCTGTTCAGCAGGGAGGCTCTCCAGTTGGTCACAGGTCACTAGGAGCAAGGGAGGGCAAGCCGAAGCGGGAGAGGATCTGAAGCATAAGCTCCACTGGTTGCGATGGGGAGGGTGCTGCCGGACCTGCTGCGTCTGTTGGTTGGGGAGCAACGGTCGGTCCTGTTTGGGGAAGCTTTCTTTGATGGAATCGTGTTTGTGGCGAGACACAAGATGTCCCGTCGTATGAGCCTATGTGCTGCGAGACTTTCAGCCCTGTTCTTCTCGCGCTTGCCACACCTCTTCCTTCTTGCCCCCGATTTCAAGACAGATGCAACCCAATACTCCATTTTATTTTCTCGCCCGTAGTGGAAACGGCTGGAGGATCAACCTCGATCTAATGACGCTGGGCCAGCGGTCCACTATCGAGAGGAGCCAAGAGCAGGAGATCATATCAAATCCGTTTAGATAGTGTAGAATGAAGGCATGGCAAAACGAGTGACAGTGACAACCGAATAACGAAATCAGGGACTGGACTGATGACAACAATAGCCCATACACCCGCCAATGCTAACAACTGAGGCAAATACAACATCCTTTCATTCAAACAAATTCAAAGAACATAATCCAACATTGGGGGTATGAGCAGCAAAAAGATTACTCCACGAGTCCCATTATACACAGGGAAATAGCGCGAATGAACCATTTAATTCTGTGATTGACACTTCTTGGCAGGTGTGGAAGAAGAATGTAGTGTACGAATGTTTCAAATCTACAACTATTGAGAGGAGAAGATCCATGCTCTTCTATTTGCATCCCACGTGCCACGAAGCGCTTACCCTGGTCCACTCCCATGCGGGTGGCTCTCATAGGCTCACGCGCTGGTCCCTGGCGACAACTCCTGCCACTCCACTTTTCCAACGCTTCATTTCCTGGGGCGAATGCAGCTATAGGGCCAATGGTCAACTTTTCGTCGCTTCAGCAGGACTCTCCGCGCCGCTGGACGATGGAACCTTTGCCCTTGTCCATATTGATCCTCGTGATTATCTCGATGAACCTATCCTTGAACTATGCCAGTGGCATGATTTCTCAACCGTCCGCACGATCACTTTCCCCACGAAATTTTGCGCGGTCTGTAACCCTGCATGTTCTCCCGATGGTTGCTGGCTGGTTGCTAACACAGCAGAACATCTCATCCTTTTTGATCGCTTGAGCGGTGAAGTGATGAGTAGTTGCCGGGCCGCCGACTACCGGGGCAGCGGCGACAGCATTTCCGCTCTCGCCTTTGATGCCGCCTCCCGCTTCGTGGCAGGGATCATTATGTTTGAGGGCGGGGGAGCACTCTCGCTATGGCAGCTTGATCCTGGCGAGCATCCCTGCCCACCACCCGAGGAATCCGACGCCACCCTCCCTGATCAGTTCAGGAGAACTGTAACGCTTTCCATGCTCCATAGAGATCTGGATCAGGGCGACAGTCCAATTCCCAGTGATTTAACGGGATATGTGGCGTTCAGCCCAGATAGCCGCATCGTCGTCTTTCATCTCGCCCTAGAGAAAAATGCACTTCTGATGGCTTATGAAGTGGTTTCGGGCAAACGGCTCTGGTCGGCATATCAGGAAACCTCCTATCTCTATCCCTTCGTTTTCGCTCCCGGTGGGAAATCATTGATAGCGATCGATGAGAAGAATAAACTGCGGCTCTATTGTTGCGAGGATGGAAGCGTGCTAGACCAGGTGTCTACTGGTCTCGTCCAACCCATCGAGGCTCTCGCCTTCAATCACGATGGAACAGCGCTCTGGTTGGCAACAAGAGAGACGCTGGTTCGTTATCAGCTCCCTGTTGCTCTCACCTTTTTCTTTTAAAAAGTGATGAACGAAGAAAATGCAGCAATGAAATGCAGACGATGGCAAACCAGGAGCATATCATAAACTCAGGACTCGGCTCGATCCCCAGCTCAAAGAGGTGGCAGAGCGGTGGAATGCTGGTTGTCACAATATTGCGCAGTTGCATCGGGAACTGGCTCATGCGACCGGAGATAGCCCATGACGTGATCCAAACCGCCCAGGAACTAGCCGAGCTGCTCGGCATCAGCCTGGCGCAAGTGAACGAACCCTAAGAGGTCATGGGAGCCAGACGTTCATGCATCTGGCTTCCGTTCTCTTGTTGACGGTATGCGGTGAGTAGATGAACCAGATTGCTTTCGTTTGAATGAGAGGAAGCAAATGAAGAGCCTTGCGACGTGCGACAAACGTGAATGACAGTGAGCTTCTTCCTATCAGTCGGCAAGCAGGTGAAGGAACACGGCCCAGGAACATCATCGTTTGCTTCCTTCCCATGCCTGGCATCAGCACTTCGACCAAAAGCAATGCTCACCGAAAATACACAAGAGATAGCAAGGCTGTATCGAGATCTCAAGGAACTCCTAGAGGGAAACGAGACAGAACGCTCACCAGAGGAAGCAGCCAGGATACCCAGATAAGCAAGACATAACATCACAAAAGAGAGGGGGAGCAATTGATGTGTTGAGAGGAAGCCGCTTCTCCCCTCTTTCCTGCATGAGGTCCGTCCATGATGAATCATCGCGCTCTGCCGCCGGGAAGAAGTGTTTTACTTTTCCTCATCTCATCCGTTTATTCCATTAAGGGATGCAATCCCTATCCCATCATGGAGCAAGAGAGTATGTATGCATTTGATCCTGGCCCTGCACTCGACATCACCGGTCACATTTTGCGCGACCCTATCTGGAACAGTATTGGGGTCTTGTGTTCTCTCCTCATGGGCCTGTCCCCCTGGTTCCTCCATCGCTCTGCCCATTCTTCAACCAGTTCCCACCATCGGCAGATCCACCACTCTTCTTCCCCCCATTTTAAAAAAACTTGCGCTACGGGCATTTCTTCAGTTCGCGCTTAAACCTTCACAACGCGATATTATAGGATTTCGGTAGCGTATTAATGGAAATGAGGTCATCGAGTTTCAAGGTTCTTCTGCTCTTGAGCTTGCATATCTGAGCGCAAGTTTCCCACGTTTGCCCGATCTCGATCCCTGGTTCTTTCCTGGCAAAAAGCCACCTGGATGATCTGGGCGCCCTACATGAGAGCGTGTGGGCCAGCTGCCCGGAGAACGAAACGATCCCCGGATGCAACGCTCTGGCGTGCCGATCTAGCCTGCTGGCATCGAGAACTGACGCGTATTGCGTCACAGACAATTTTCAGTGACTATCAGGATCGCCGTTCAGCCAACACTTTGCGGCGACAGCGCAACGACCTCCAACTGTTTTGCCACTATTTGAGCGAAGCCAGGGTTGGTAAATGAACTGAAGGATGGAACGTGACGTGCGGGTGCAATTCTTTTTTTGCGAGCTTTCGGGCGGTCAGAGAATGACGCCCCTCCCCTCTAGTGGACGTCACATCGTTCGGCTTTTTTGCCATAAAGCGTTCAAATGATGTGAGGGCCGTGGTCAACTGCGTTTTGAGGGAAGCGACAAACTCATCAGCCGAGAGCGGTAGATTGAGATCGGTGTAATAGGGTTGCCCGATGCTGGTCAAAATCACGCGGGAGGTCATCTTCCGGGTTGCGAAATTGGGCGGCACCAGAGACCCAAATCTCCTTGCTGCGCACACGATCTCATAAGGTTTGCAACACACTTAACTCGTAAGTCAGACGATTCACACGGGTTTCTCCTGTGCTATCTTTCTCGGTGACAATGTTTTCCCAGGAGGCGGGAACCACTCCCTCAAGGGGAGGGCTGACCTCAAGGGGATACCAAGCAACCCGGCTGCTCACATACTCACGAACGACTGCAAGCGCCTCAACCACTGGCTGATACGCCGTGTTGTTGGAATGAAAATCGAGCACCTCCAGCAGGGCCGGGAGAATCTGGCGATAATGATGGCGATAAGAGGAACGCATGACCTCTTGCACCTTTTGCCGGTACACTCCTCCTTGGGCTTTGTACTCAGCCACCAGGTCGCGCAAGGTTTGTTCGTTCACGACCGGAAAAACCACTTCTCGAACGGGTTTGTCAGGATGTTCGAGCGCAGCATCGGCGATCTGATACAGAAGACGTGTTTTTCCTGCCACTCGTTTGAGATCATTGATATAAGCCATTTCCACACGTTTTTCTGCTCGTTTGCCGATACGATGCACAATCTGGATGAGCAACGTGACCAGGGCATTGGTCACTTCCTGGGTCCGCTGAAAGACCAGGGACGCAAGCAGCGTCATACGAATGGCTTGGGGATGCTGGCGTATACGGGAAGGAGACTCAGCAGCAATGCGCCGCCGCAAGCGCTCCACCAGCTTTGGTGTATATCCTTGAAAGAGGTCTGCTGGCAAGCCAGTAGTACGCAGCGAGCGCAACTTGGCGATCTCCGAGAAGGCACTCTCCACACCAACTGAGCCGGGGCCCAGGCGTAACAGGTTCAGCGGAAGTTCTTCCTCCTCTTCTCCCTCAGTCACTGGAGGAGACACCAGGAGGGCGTCCAGGCGGCTTTGTACCTCTGGGGTAAGACGGGCCATGACCACGGCATAGATCTGCGTTTCATAGGAAGCGAATCCCGTTTCAATCAGCGTGGCCAGATCATCAGGAACATCAACTGTGCGTGTTCGACATTTGGTACGGATGAGTTCGCGGAGACGTTCGGGGTGGTGTTCATGCGGAATAATGGAAGTCGCAAGCCAGGTGAGCAAGGAATCTTCATCGGCGCGACGGAATTCGCGTATCTTCGTGATCTCGCGTATCTGCGCTCGGTGGGCTTCAATGGTGCGCCCCTCCCAGGCATACTGAGCAAAGAGCGCATCCTGCCGCCCACATTGGTCCAAACGGAAAAGTTGATCTGGATCGTCCTGCGCCTGGCGGAAGATCACCTGTATACTGTACTCACAGCACAACTCACACCAGAGCAGAAGCAGCGGCTGGATGCTCTCTTGCAGAACGAGACTCGACTTGGGGGGCATACCCGATTAGCCTAGCTGAGAGCAACTACGGGAGATCCTTCCCCAAAGAGCATCAACAAAATCGTTGAGCGTCTTCTTTTCATTCGGGAACTGGACCTACCCTCAGTGTCCACCACGCTGCATCAGAATCGTGTGCTGCATCTGGACACGCAAATGCAGCAAGCTTTCCGCACAGCCTTTTAGCGGTAGTTTGTTGGCTCGGGATTTTATCTCGTTTTAAACCCATCCGACAGTGTTCATCTGAGCTCAAACTGTTCAGAATATACACTCGAAATCAGGAGCGATTTCCCGAGCTAACAAACTATCGGTAGATGACCGTTTCGCTCATACACATTTTCGTCATGATCCTGGCTCTACCCCTTCTGTCAGCATTCCCTTAAAGACGGAACCCGTCACGTAGAGCCCGCTTGCTCTCACTGCAAACAAAGAAAAGGGATGAGAGATGCATTTAGAGGCCGCGCAGGATGAGCCGGAGACGTGCGGTCCACATCGCTTGAGCCTTGGTGCTTGCGGCACTCCCACTCGCGTCTTGCGGCACGAGCAGTTCAAGTTGTTCATCGGCCACGCACGCCTCCACAGGGGTCTGTGTCGAGACTTCCCCGTCCAATGTCACAGGCTGCGGTTCGTTCTCGGTGAAAATCGTCATGCTTCGCGCTTGCAGATGATGGATACCAGGGAGAGCGGTCAACTCTGCTGGCAGCAGATCGGGATAGCGCGCATGCCAACTCTGCTTGTCTGGTAAGCGTTGGTCCCGGCTCAGAAAGAAGTGCAGCATCCGTCGGGCCAATTGGGATCGGCTTGTCTGCTCAATGACCACAATATCGAGGCGACGATCAGTGAAACTGACGCTGGGGACGCTTCCCTCGAAGACTCCCCAGAAAATGGGGGCATTGACGGCAGTGACCTGGGCAATCTGGCTGCGCAGGACCAGGTGATCTTGCGCTTGGGCGGGAAGCAATGAGGACGACGGCGTGCTGCGGAGGGCAACGTCCTGCAAGTGGATTTCCACGTCGAGAGGATGATACGCCTGGAAGGCTTGCCAGAGGGCAAAGGGATAGGTCAAGCGTCCGTAGCGCTGACGGATCGCTTTGTTGGTCGCCACTTGCGCAAACTGCACGCTCAGGCCAACGGTCAAGGCGTGCGTGAACAGCCGAGGCTCTTGAGAACGGGGAGATGGACAGGAAGCGGAGGGCGAGCTTTGTTGAGGTGAACGGGAAAGGCCAAGGTCGATTCTGCGAGAGGCTCCAGATGCCATCACCTGGGCGGCAGCGGCCAGATCATGCGGAATCCCAACCGAACGTGCGAGATCGTTGGCCGTACCCAGGGGAAAGATACCCAGAGGCAATTGCCCCTCCACGGCATACTTCGCCACGCTTCCCACCAACCCATCGCCGCCTGCTGCCACTATCAGATTGATCCCTCTGGCTTTCCAGAGCCCCACCACCCCATTAGCCTCTTCAACCTTGGAAATGGGCAGGACCAGGGCTATGTCGATTCCCACATGCTCCAGTGCCGCAAGTGCGAGGGAGAGCAACGCTGATCTTCCGGCATGGGGGCTATGGATCACCACCGCCCTTCGTCCTGCAAAATATGCTCTTTCACCAGGGCACATGCCACGCTCCTTGTTTTCATGAGAGATGGGCCGCCACTGCTGCTCGACACCCATTTTCCTTTCTGCTTGTTGCCAGAGATGTGACCTCTCTTCATTCATCAGAGGATAACACACTGACCTTCGAGGACCAATCACAGCAAGATGTTGGGGGTCACAGTATCATCACATCTTCCTCAGATCAAGGAAGAGCTTCCAGATCAGAGCCATCGGCACATCTTCGCAACGATCCGCCGCAGATATCATTTCCTCTTCCATATCACGAGGGGATGCACGAGAGGATGACTGTCCTCGACGGAGAGGACCGTCTTCGATCAGGGACGAGAGAACGCTGTGTGTTTGACTAGCTCTGACCAGATCGTCCTGCTTGCCTGGACGGTTCCGCCACACGCCTGCAAGAGCATGCTCTTGCAGGTCGCTTATGGTGGCAGTAAGGTGCGATCCAGTTGCGTATCGTCAAAGCTCGCCGGGTTCTCTCTGGGTTCCAAATGGGTGAAGATCGTACTGTCTGGTAGCGCACTGTGCAGCGCCAGTTCAATCTCTTCACAGAGCGCATGCCCTTTGAGGACCGTCCATGCCCCTGGCACAATCACATGGAAGGAGACGAACCGGCGTCTGCCTGCCATACGTGTTCGCATGGCATGAAAATCAATCCCGTGCTGCCGGTAGGGATCGAGCACGCTGCTCACTACCTCCCGATCCTCTTTTGGAAGTACGGTATCCAACAAGCCTAATCCGGTCTGTCGGAGTAATTTCACGCCTGTCCAGATAATATTGCCCGCAACCAGGAGCGCCACCAGCGGATCGAGGAGATACCATTTGGTGAGGACAACCAGCAGCACGCCAACCAGAACGCCAGCGGTGGTCACGACATCGGTGAACAAATGGTGGGCATCGGCCTGTAGGCTCATTGAGCGTTGCTTTTTCCCTTCGCGCAGCATAAACCAGGCCAAGACCCCGTTGATCAGAGCGCCGATGACGGAAAAGGTTAAACCGAGGGAGGCTTGCTCGATGGGTTCTGGATGCAGCAGGCGAGGAATGGCCTCACTGGCAATCACGAGGGCAGCCACCAGAATTAACGCGCCCTCAACGCCAGAAGAAAAGTATTCGGCCTTGGTATGTCCATAGGTGTGATCCTCGTCGGCAGGGCGTGCGGAAAGCGTTACTGCCCAGAGTCCTACCAGGGCCGCCACCAGGTTGACCACCGATTCAGCAGCATCGGAAAACAAGCCGACGGAACCAGTCAGCAGATAGCCAAGAAATTTGATGACCATCGTCACCACAGCGGCAGCGATGGATAAAAACATATACAAACGCAGTGAAGGCTGTTTCATGTCATCCTCTCGGAGCCGAAGGTTATATGCTTCTCACGAGACGTGTCTGTCAATTCGTCCTCCTCCTCTTCAGCAGGCGCGCGAGGAGTTTCGTCAGTTCTCGCCCCCAGAGCACGATACTAGCAACAACAAGACAGAAGAGCCAATCGGTAATGCTCAGTGGAACCGTCCCAAAGGCCATTGATAGGGGCGGGAGGTAGATGACCAACACCTGTAAGAACAGCGACAGGAGGATCGCCAGCCAGGCCCAGCGATTCATCAGAAGGGAGCGGAATGCACTGGTCTCATCGGAACGTGCGTTAAAGACATTGAAGAGTTGCGCCAGCACCAGGGTGGTGAATGCCATCGTCTGCGCGTAACGCAACGTCCCAGCGCCAACCAGCAGTCCTTGAGGCAGGCTCCAGTCCAACACGAGCAGCGTCGCGAGCGCCACCAGTACGCCAATAACGCTAATGCTGCTCCACATGCTGGCCGAGATGACGTGCGTTTTGGGATCGCGAGGAGGCTTGCGCATCTGTGCGGGATCGCGGGGATCAACGCCTAGCGCCAGCGCAGGCCCCGAGTCTGTCAGCAGATTGATCCACAGAATTTGCGTTGACAACAATGGGACGACTAGCCCCGTTCCGGCTTCGCTAATGAGCCCGATGCTGCTCGCCAGGATGACGCCAAAGAACATAGTGAGTACTTCGCCGATATTCGAGGAGAGCAGGTAGCGTAAGAACTTCTGAATGTTGGCAAAAATCGCACGCCCCTCTTCAATCGCGGCGACCAGCGAGGCGAAGTTGTCATCAGTGAGCACCATATCGGCAGCTTCTTTGGCTACATCCGTGCCCGTCTTGCCCATTGCCACCCCGATGTCGGCCACCTTGAGCGCGGGTGCATCGTTGACCCCGTCACCCGTCATCGCGACGATTTCTCCATTGGCTTTGAGCGCCTGCACAATGTGCAACTTGTGTTCTGGAGCCACACGTGCATAGACGGAGACGGTGCGCACCATAGCTTGGAACTCCTCATCGCTTGCCTGTTCCAATTCCAGCCCACTCATGGCCCGCTCGCCCTCTTTGAGGATTCCTAGTTCGCGCGCTATCGCGACCGCTGTGACCGGGTGATCCCCTGTGATCATGATCACTCTCACCCCCGCCTGCTGCGCTCGTTGTACCGATAAGGCCGCCTCTGGTCGCGGTGGATCGATCATACCGATCACACCCAGCCAGACCAACTCTTGCTCCACCCACTCGTCCAATTCTCCTATCTCATCGATCTTCTCGCGCTCAAGAGCACGTGAGGCCACACCAAGCGTACGTAACGCTTCCGTTGCCAGACACGCGACCTGCGCGAGGATTTCTGTCCTTCGCTCCTCAGTCAGCGGAATGATCTGTCCTCTGCCACCAACCCGTTCGAACGCGCACCGAGCCAGCAGTACATCAGGGGCACCTTTGGAATAGATGAGGATCTGCTCACCATGCACCGCGTCGTGATGAGCGGTGCTCATCAACTTGCGCTCAGAAGAGAAGGGAACCTCGGAGAGGCGCGGGAACCGTCCTTGCAGATTCTCTTCTTCCAAACCTATCTTATGCGCTGCTATTAGTAAGGCCCCTTCCGTTGGATCTCCCTGAACAACCCAGGAGCCGTCAAGCAAGAGTAGGGAGGCGTTGTTGACCAGATAGGCCGCCCGTAACGCCGCCTTCACCTCTTCCTTCAGGGGCTGATCAGCGAGCGGCTGCCCTGCTTGCAAGACGGCCCCTTGCGGAGTATACCCCGTTCCCGTGAAGTCAACCCGTCCGCTGGCGGTTACTATGGCCCGTACCGTCATTTCATTCTGCGTCAGGGTGCCCGTCTTGTCGGTGCAGATCACGGTGGTGGAGCCAAGCGTTTCCACTGCTGAGAGTTTGCGCACGATCACATGCCGTCGGGCCATCCGCTGCATCCCAAGAGAAAGGACAATGGTGGTGATGGCTGTCAGTCCCTCTGGCACAGCAGCGACTGCCAGTGAGACGGCAAGCAGGAAGATATCGACGAGTTCGTTCAGTGCTCCTACCCGGTCCACCAGCAAGATCGTCGCACTCATCACGATGGCGATGAGGATCACGACAAGACCCAGCCATTTGCCTACATGATCGAGTTCCCGCTGTAGTGGCGTCTCTTTCTCCACGGTTTGCTCAAGTGAGCCAGCGATGCGTCCGATCTGGGTGGCTGTTCCCGTCGCGGTCACGATGGCCCGCCCCCGCCCGGCAGCGACTGTCGTGCCACCAAAGAGCATATTTGTCTGATCAGCGATGCCCACCTCCTGCTCAATCGACGCGCTCTTTTTGGAGACGGGGGCACTCTCCCCGGTCAGTGCGGCCTCAGCTACGCGCAGGGCAATGGCATCGAGCACGCGTGCATCAGCGGCAATCGTATCGCCTTCCTCGATCACGAGAATGTCACCAGGCACCACCTCGGCAGTAGGACGCGTTTGCACCGTGCCAGCGCGCACCACGCGGGCGGTCGCAACTGTCATGGCTTGCAGTGCAGCAGCCGCTTGCTCAGCACGGTGTTCTTGCACATACCCCAGGAGACCATTGAGCAACACAATGGCAAAGATGGTTAGCGCCTCGTAGGGGAAAGGACTCTCGTGCTCGATCCACCAGACAACCAGGGAGATGATAGCCGCAGCGAGCAGCAATATGGTGAGTGGGTTTACAAATTGAGCCAGGAATTGGAGCCAGGCCGGTCTTGGAGGCGCACTTGGCAATGTATTTTGCCCGTAGCGTTGCAAACGGGTATGGGCCTCTTCTGAGATTAATCCTTCTCTGACATCACTTCCCAGCGCGTCAACCACAGCAGCGGAAGAACAGCGATAGGCCGGGGACTGCTCCAGATTTTCATAGTCCATCATGTGATCTCTCTCCCAGATACGCCTTCCTCAAATCATACGTGCTCCTTGAGGAAGGATAGAAAAGCCATATCTCAGATACCTCACAAAGCAGAGAGGAACTCTCTCAATATGCTTACAATGCAATGGCAATGCAAGAGAGATGATACCAAATCGTCTTCGTTTTTCGGCCCAGAAGACAAAGTCGCCACATCACGCTTGCTGCCCGAACATGCTCTAACTGCTTTATGCCAACACCTGTTGCTGGCAAGAAAGATGAGCAAGGGATAATTTACCCTCTTGTCAAAAACGTGTGACCTTCCTGTGACGCCTCAAGACGAGATGGTGATGCCTCCGAGAGGAAGGTACTTTATAATTGGGAACGGAGAGAACGCCTGTGAGGGAATGCAAGGGGGCGATCATGACACAGAAAATGACGGCACGAGCAAGATGTGCGTTTGGAATACCTTCTGTGGCAATTGCTGGTTCGGGTTATCGGATCACGCTCGGTGCGGAGATCGTGGATGGGGACAGGACACAGGATGCACATCCGAATTGTTTTGCAGGCAGATGAATTGGAGGTATACATGATGTTTCAACGTCTTCTGATACCACTGGATGAATCTGAGTTGGCGGAACAAGCATTGGCAGTCGCAGCATCGATTGCACGCCATTGTGAGGGGAGGATCGTTCTCCTGGAGTGTGTTGTTCCTCCCATCGAGTTAGGGCCCTATATCGGAGAGCCTCCCATCCTCGTCAAGCAGGCTATTGAGATCGATACGCAGATGGCCGCGTCCTATCTCAAACAGGTAACACAGACGAAAACTTTGGCTGGCCTTGTGACAGAGGCCAAGATCGAGTATGGGTGGCCCGCTCAGCGTATTCTTGCCTATGTCGAGCAACAACAGTGCGACCTGATCGTTATCAGTAGTCATGGACGCAGTGGCCTCTCTCGCTGGATTCTTGGCAGTGTGGCACAAAAGGTGATCAGGCATGCTACGATCCCCGTCCTGGTCTTACGAGATCCCCACAAGAGTGAGGCTCTTCTCGATAGTACGCGTTCTCTTCATGCCCTGATCCCGCTTGATGGTTCTTCAGCCTCGGAAACCGTGCTTCTGCCAGCAATTGAAATGCTCTCTCTCTTTGCTACACAAAAGCAGGGAACCTTGCATCTTGTGCACGTAATAAGTGAAGCATCTGGCGGGCACGAGAGACTGGCTTTTGTCCAACAACAGGCAGATGTCTATCTCAATACAATCGAACACCACTTGCAAGATCGTATTGCCAAGGCCGGGAACCTCACTGTGAGCAAGTCTATCATTATGGCCTCCGACATAACCAGCGCGTTGCTGCAAGAAGCTGAAGGGAGCAGGGACTCGAAAGGCAATGAGCCAACTCATCCTTACGACCTTATCATGATGAGTACGCATGGGCAAGGTGGACTCCAACGCTGGGCGCTTGGGAGTGTCGCAGAGCGAGTGCTGCATGGCACAAAACTTCCGCTCTTGATGGTGCGGGCGCACGAGTAAAGAGCACTTCCTGAGGCTAGAAGCGCCCTCAATGCTTGTTATCTTGCGATCTTTTCCCTCCTTGGGTGGCAATCAACGCTTGTCGCCAGGATTTCATATTTGGCATATGGTATACTCATCCAACGCGATGAGTACACAACGTTCCGATAGCTGTGCCCAGAGCCAGTCCACAAAAGATCGGGGAGAGATTACCCTTCTTAGAGGTTGCTCTGTTGTCCGCCATGTTCTTCCTCTATGGTGAGCGTCTCACCCACCTTCAACGGATGGTAGTCATCGCCAAAGGCTTCCTCGAAAGCGCGCAGGCTCCAATCACAGGTGTCGTGTGCTGATGGCGCGATGTAATGGATGTCTCTGGCTTTGAGATAGGCAATGGTCTGCTTGACCGCCTGCTTGCTAAGCGGCTGCCACGGTAGGGTGGGTGAGCCGAGCAATTGCTGGAATCTGAACGGGCCAACATGAGCGCGGTCGTCGGTGACTGGGAAGTGTAACCCGCCAATCACGCCATAGACAGGCGTGGCAAAGAGGTGTTCTGCGCGCTCAATGAGCGCCTCGATACCAGGATGGCCGCATCCCACCAGCAACACCAGACCTTTTCCCTTGACATTGACCGCCAGCGCCTGCTCCTGAACATAGCCCATCAGGAACAACGCACGCGAGAGCGGCCCTGTTGTCGCAATGCCAGGAGCGAGAAGGCGAGGTGCCTGGATCAGGATACTACGGCCTTGCGTGAGCCTGAGGGGAATTGTTGTATAGACCGGTTTGCCAGCGAGAGGATCGTGCTGCTGTCGAACAATGGCCTGGCGGGCAAACTGATTCTTGAAGCCTCCTATGTGGTCTCCGTGAGGATGAGACCACATCACAAAATCGATCTCAGCAGGGTCTATGTCCAATCGTGCCATATTGCGCAAAAGAGGCGGGTCCTGTGTTCCTTTGCGGTTGAGACCCAGATCGAAGAGGATGGTAGTGGCATCTGCGCGTATCAGGTAGGACACCCCGCTTTCCGTTTCCAGGTCCCCTCGTGCCGCATACCAATCGATCAGTGGCAGCACCTCAAGAGTTCTCACAGGAGAGAGCGTAAGTCGCGTGCCATCGTCTTGTAGATGCCCACAAGCATCATAGAAGCGTGATGCTCTCCTGCGATTACGCCAATAGGTCAGCAGAATATATCCGAAAAGAGAGAGCAGCAGGAAAAGGCTGCTCAGAGCTGTTATGGTCAGCTTTTTCCTGCTCTATTCGCTTTCTTTTCTTTGCAAACGAAGCGGTTGCCCTGTGATTTCACTGAGCAAATCGTGTTCATACCATCTGATCGTGAGGTGTCTGCGCCTCAACTGACGCTGGAGCGCAGCGATGAAGAGTCCTTCTCCTGCACTGAGACACCCGGCAACAGCCTCTTCA
Organism: Reticulibacter mediterranei; assembly: GCF_016587455.1. Classification (NCBI taxonomy): domain Bacteria; kingdom Bacillati; phylum Chloroflexota; class Ktedonobacteria; order Ktedonobacterales; family Reticulibacteraceae; genus Reticulibacter; species Reticulibacter mediterranei. The sequence continues at coordinate 1,208,633 of NZ_BNJK01000002.1, forward strand.
TTGATTACGCGCCTATCGAGTCGAGCGAGCGGACACCTTGCGACGACCTCAAGGGAACGACGCAGATCGAGGCTGCTACATACACCGCACGAGGGTGAGCCTCCCACTCCCACGATACCCGCGACCTCAAACCCCGAGCGCACATAGTCCTCGATGTCCCTCACCACTTCTTTTGCCAGGCTCCGGTATCTCCATTGGGTGTAGCGGAGGAAGAGAGGTAACAGCAGATGACGCAGCCAATAGAGCAACGTTCCCTTTGAACCATAGAGAGGCAACAGAGAGCGTTTGAGCACACCACCCCAGGCGCGCTGTTCTGGACAGTGCATCTGGCAGAGACCCAGGCCCTCCTGCTGCAAGCCATCTACGATCTCGTCCACGCATCCCCGCTGAAATGCTCCACCCAGATAACGGGTATTCTCGTTGAGCAAGCAGTGTGACACGAAGATCACGCGCTTGCTGCGCTCGTCTTGCACTTGTTCGAGCAGCCGTTGGCTTGTAGACAGCTTCTTCATACCTGTCTCCCTCCTTCGTTCTCCCCTCGCTTGATGGTCCATGCATCCTTCATGTATTCAAGAGAAAGACAATATTTCGGCCTCTATCATATATGACGAGTATCACTCTCACATCACAAGAACAGATGATGCCATCAGAAAACTATCACAACAGGCTTAATCATCTGTCCATTTGCAACATGTCTATCTCAGGGCTTCTTGTATACTCATCGTCTGGGCTCTTCCTGAGCCAACGCTGCCTCCTGCGATAATGCACCATCTATTGTGATGAGAGTGGAAGGATTCTTGCTGCACCTGTGACAAACATGTCACCTGGAGATGCAAGAATGCTTCCGTGATGCGTTGTTTTCTGCTTGAAAGGAGACGGAAAAGATGAACAACATGAAGCCAACGGAAGTTCACTTTCCTTCTGGGAGTGCGTCATGTGCTGCCTCATTCTACTTGCCGATTCAGCAGCAAGGGCACGTTCCCTGCGTGGTGATGGGACATGGAACCTCGGGAACCAGGGATCTGGGACTGGCTGCGTATGCAGAGCGCTTTGCTGCCGCTGGGATGGCTGTCCTCGCGTTCGACTATCGCCACTTCGGAACCAGTGGAGGATACCCACGCCAGGTGATCAAGGTTGCTCATCAGCTAGAGGACTATCGGGCGGCCATCCGCTTCGCGCGCAGTGTCCCGAGTGTGGGCCCAGAGCGAATTGCCCTATGGGGAACGTCACTAAGCGGAGGGCACGTCCTCGCCGTTGCAGCGACCGATCCACGTCTTGCAGCCGTGGTCTCGCAGGTTCCGTGGATGGGGGTAGAGTTCAGCAGGGCCGATCCACGATCACGGCAAGAAACACGCCAGCTTTTTGGTGCTGCATACACTGATGCAATGCATGCGCTCTTGCGAAGACCTCCCTCTCTCATCAAAGTTGTCGGTCATCCTGGAGAGTTGGCGGCCTTTACCGACGAGGATGCAAGAAAATGGATGGATGCGTTGGCTCCCATGGCTCCCACCTGGCGCAACGCCATCGCTGCTCGTGTGCTGCTCTCGCTGCTGATGTACCGACCTGGGACGAAAGCAAAGCACGTGGTTATGCCACTGTTGATCTGTATCGCCGACCAGGACACGGCGAGTTCGACCACGCTTGCGCTACGGGCTGCGGATCTTGCCCCACGTGCCGAGGTCCGGCATTACCCGCTAACCCACTTTGCTGCCTACCTCGGCGCGGGCTTTGAGCAGATGGTTGCTGATCAGGTCCAGTTCTTGCGTACCCATCTCTTCGCGGCAGATCAAGCAAACGAGCATCCTGAGAGCCATAGTGATAAAAAATGAGCCGTCTTCCATGAAGGGCGCACGACGTGTGTTGGAGAAGGGAGTCCAACTTGGCACACCGCCGAACAGAAGAGAGTCGGGGTCACGTGGAGTCATGTGCCTACTCGACTCCCACAAGCGTCAACCATGAGAGCGATCGGCCTTGCATGAGAGAACCCTCAGCGGGTTGAACACTGTCGCTGCTCGGATAGGTGGAGCCGAGCAAATGGATCATCATCAGGGGTCATGAACACAGTAGGCTGAGTCGCTGTGTTCTTAATCCAGAAAAATATGGAAGGGAAATTTGGGAGAGTGGACAACCACAGAAAGGGCAAGAACCAGAAAGACAGGAAGGAAGCCGTGGTCCAGGAAATGGTTGCGCGTATAGGTGTGGTCACTGGTAAGGGGCCGGTCCACCTGATCCGTGAACGCTTTGGGGAGGCGGGCGACATTCTGGAGTATGATGCTCTTGTTGGTCCCCAATACCGCGACGACGGTGGCCGAATTTGCCGGAATTGCAGGCGCAGTGGATATTTCCGGCGTCAGTCCTTTCGTCGCTGTGTCACTCTCCGCCATCATCATTTGATTGCTGGCCGTGTGAGGGGAGTACAAATATGTCGAACGCATCTTGCTCGCGTTATGTGTCATCTATCTGAGCTACGTGGGCAGTGGGCGGGTTGTTGGTCCATCCTGATTGGGGGCAGGTCTTGTATCAGACGATGGTGCCGCCCTTGCAACTCACCCAAGGCCACCTACTCACCCTGTCGAACACCTCCATAGCTCTGTGGTCCCTCCCACGTCTCAAGCATGACCTTGAGTTGTGAAATGCTATGGCCGCTCCAGAACTCTTAGCCTCTCGACTGGCAGACGATCCCGAAGTCTCGCCACTATCTCGTTTCTCCGCCTGTAGTCTCCCCGCGCTCGGTTTCCTGTTCATTCCAGGGAGATTGAGAGGAGTGCTGCTAGCCTGAGCAATTGTTAGCACAATACTTCACACGCTCTGCTCCTTCGCTTCTTTGGCTGCTGAAGCGTCCGTATGACGTGCGTCTATGATTTCTGCTCTTGCACAGCTTGAGGACGTATGATCAGCAAAGGGAGATGTGCATGAGCGAGGACTCGTTCGGTGATGCTTCCCATCAACCAACGCTGCCATCCACTACGCCCATGGGTCGTCAAGGCCATGGCATCATAGGGGCGCTCACGTGTTATTCTCTCACTCACTTCGGCCATGTTCAGGAGCATTTCTGCCACATCTCTGCCTTCTTTGATGGACCAAGAAATGCCGATGCCAAGGCCATCTGCGAGTTCTCGTGTGACCTTTTCGCTGACCACCTGGAGATAGCTTGCGGCGTCAGAGAGGAGGGCGAGCCTCATCTCAAGGCTGATGTGGTAGCGTTGATAGATCACTTCTTCTTCCCTCGTCAGCAGTGGGACAACCCTCAGGAGATGAACCTGCCCTCGTTGAGGAGACGCTAATGCCGCCGCGAGATGCACTGCTGATACCAGTACCGTTTCTGCCAGCGAAGAGCCATCTAATGCAACAAGTAAACGGATGTCGCTAGTTTCGTCTGGACACAATGGTTTCGCTTGCTGGCTCTCTTCTGGCAGCACAAGGATTGGTGCAGGACTCTCTCTGATCACTTTCTGGGCCACGCTACCCAGCGCCCAGCGCTTCAGGCCAGTAGATCCATGACGGCAGAGCACGATCAGATCTACTCCTTGCGTTTTTGCGTAGGAAAGAATCATCTGGTGAGCAATTCCTGAAAGAGATACCCTGTGAACTTTGATGTCTGTGAACGCTTCCAATCGTACAGTACTCTCAAGATACTGCCTCGCCTGAGCAAGCTCTGCTTCGAGAAGAGCATAGGAAGAGGACAGAGTGTGTGAGGGAACATAGAAAAATTCAAGGCTAGCGGCATGGAGGAGCGTCACACTCCCTTTGGTTGCCCGAGCAATACGTGTCGCCACAGGGATGGCTTGCTCTGCACGTTCGGAGCCATCCAGCGGGACGAGAATGTGTTCAAACATCATCTTCTCCTTTGAAATGCAGCAGGCTTGCCACTTTCCACCTCTTCTTCTATTTATTGCTTAACTCCCTATAGAGAAACACGGAGAGAAAAGGTTTCAAAAAAAAATATAGAAGAACGTTCTCACAAGTTGGTAACACTGAGAGCCAGAGAATCACATGAAAGTCACAATGCCACTGGTCGTTCTGCTGGCGAGCAATTCCACTAGCGCTCTGCATCCCTGGCAGCATCGCTCACCCCCACTACTTGCGAGATCCAGCAGTTGTTGCCGGAAGTGAAACGCCTGCTGAGTAGGGAAGGAGAATGAGACAGAGAAAACGGTGGTTTCATTCCTTTGTAGTTGGATGGCCTGCTGAGGTTTTCATGTCTGAAACAGGTAGGGAGCGTGTCAAATCAGACAACATGAGTCATGCTCCACTCCGAAAGACACCTGGCAAATCATGACCGCCCGCTGCAAGAGCGGTTCGGCCTCCGCGTAGCGGCTCTGGTCTCGATAGAGCATCCCCAGATTGTTCAGGCTGGTGGCCGTGTCAGGATTGGGAACTCCCACCTGCGCTTCTTGAATGGCAAGAGATGATGAGATGGGTTCTCCATTGCGCTAGCTGGCTCATGCGCCCCGAGATAGCTCATTATGTGGTCCAAACGGCCCAGGAGCTAGCCGATCTGCTCGGCATTAGCCTCGCGCAAGTGCACGAAGAAAAGAAGACGCCTAACCAGCAGGCGTCCTTCTTCCCCTTCTTCTGTTCTTTTTCGAGCATCAGGTAGAACGGCAAGAACCTGATGCAGTGCAAGCGTTCCTTGAACTGCTGCCTCATCTCAAAGAACTGCTCACCACATAGCACAGGGAGGCATCTGGCCCTCTTCTTCGTCCTGGTCATAGCCCCAGCATGTCGTTCCCTGTCGTCTGGCCCTCCCCTCCTTGGATACCCGTGAAGTTCACGTTTTCGCTGATACAGCCTAAAGGGGATTCAGAAGAGCAGACAGCGCTGCTCATACGGGAGTTCTCCCTCTTTTGAGGAAGTGAGCGAGCCGACAGACAAACGACTTTGGAGAAATCCAGATAATCAAGAGCGCTCTTCCACCTCTTTGCAGGGTATTGGGCTGCCACCACCTTAAAAGATGGTGATGAGTTTTCCAGGTGGCAGGAACAGGGAAACAGCAACCAACAAGATCACCCACGATTGCCTCTCATGAAGTTGGCTCTTTTACTGAGGGTCAGCCTCAAGATACTTCAAGATCACATTTGGCTGCTGATGAGTTTGCTTCTCATTGGTCACATTCATGACGAGGGTTCGTCCTTCTCGCTTGAGAAAGATGGCGTGAGACAGGTTCCTGCTCACAGGAACAGTACTCATCAATGCCTTCATCTGCTTGTTAAGGGTATCTGGATCAGCGATCCATTGCCGTGTATTGCTCTTGTGCACCAGACAAATATCCGTGATGTCTTTTTCAGAGGAAACGCGCGGATGTCCTTGTCGTTTTTGCTCCTGTTGCCTTCTCCATTGCTCTTCAGTGGCACGAAGTCCCTGGATGATCGCAGGCAGGGCCGCTTCTCCCACCAGGAGATCATTCCCTTCTTCCTTGACAAGCATGCGCCAATCCAAGCACGATGAAGCTTGATTCGCTGGACCCATTGCAGAACCTTGAAGGTAACTGAGGAAGGTCTCACGTTGATCATTGCCGCTCTCTTGTAGCACATTCGCTTTCACCTCGTCACCATTTCTTTTGACAAAAACGGCATGAAGAGGCCAGAGAGATGCATCCGGCTTTTGAAAGGCATCAAGGTAGCCTTTCAAGCGGTCTGGATCAGTGAGCCATTCCACACATTCGTGATCTGAGCCTGCTGCCATCCAAAGGCGAATAGCTACAATATCTGTGGCTGAAGAGGGGGAAATCTCTGGCGGAAAAGAACCCTGCTGCTTAGGAACACCCTGTGTTGTTTTGCCTGCGATCCACCACTGTCTCACGACCTCAATCCCCTGAGCAAGAGAGGAGACCGTGACTAACACCCCAACGACGCCTGCTCCAAGAACGAACGCTTGCCCAGCCCAGTCAAGAGGAAGGAGGGCACCCGCTCTTGTATGGCTCAGATCGACATCTCCCAGATCGGCTCCGTCGAGACTCGCTCCGCTGAGATCAGCGTCGTCGAGGCTGGCACCTCTCAAACTCACCCCTCTGAGACTGGCACCTCTGAGATCGGCTCTTCTCAAATCGGTGCCTCTCAGATCAGCACCTCTGAGATCGGTGCTTCTCAAATCGGCATCGCTGAGCAGAGCCTCACCCAGATCAGCTCCACCCAGATCAGCTCCGTCGAGACTCGCGCCTCTGAGATCGGCTCTTCTCAAATCGGCACCTCTGCAATTGGTTCTGGTGAGACTGGCGTGGCTCAGATCGACTCCGATGAGATCAGCACCTCTGAGATCGACCCCGTCGAGGATGGCTCTGCTGAGATCAACCAACTGAAAATAGGGCGCTTGCTTCCACACATTCCATTCCTGAATGCTGCGCTTGAGACGTGCTACCTGTTCTGGATCTGCCATTGCAGTGCCTTTCTCCCTCTCTTTTTATCGTGCTCTTCTTCTCTAAAGACGACGAAAGGAGAACACAAGCAAAACACGAATGCGGTCATGTCCTCATAGTCAGAGACGAAGAAGTTTTGCGCTTCTCAAATGAGAACGGGCAAGTGTGGAGCATGAAGATGGATCGAGAGGATGGCACTTCTCAAAGTAGGTGGTGGCCCACCGCCTCCCGCACCTGCCACGCCTCTTCCTTCTTGCCCCCGATTTCAAGGCATGTGCAACACAATACTCCCTTTTATTTTCTCGCTCGTAGTAGGAAAGGGTGGAGGATGAATCTCGATCTGATGACGGTGGACCAGTAGACCTGCATCAAGGGGAGCTAAGAGCCGGAGCCACATGAGGAGTCCATAATCGATCCAATCCTGCTCTGATGACTCACGGGGCGGGTGCTCTACAGCAGAGCAAGCTACATCGTAGCCCATGCAGGAGATCGACGGGATCTTGCCTTCCCTCAAGGAACTGTTCACTCTGTAGCATAGAGAGGCATCAGGCGATCTTCTGTTCATTTCGTGCCAGGAGCGTTTTTGCCGCATCCGAGGATCGCCTTCACTGCCTCGATCCGTTGGGTGAAGTACACCATCTGTCTAGCATCACGCTTTCTGTTGAGAAGTTCTTGCCAGCGCAAAACCCTGTTCTTCAAATAATAGCTATCTCTGCTCGATCTCTCTGCCTCTGTTGATAGTATCATAGGGGGGTTACAGCAGACACCACACCAATGCTGAGTATCCATCTCCTCTTCCAAGGCATCATGGCGAAGGTTCATCCTCCTGGGGATCATCTTGCTGTGTTGAGCGAGCAGGGGAAGCAGTAGTGGGGCGTTTCATTAGAGAAGGATATTCTCTGGCAAAAAGTAAACGCCGTACGAACGGTGAAGGTAGAGTCACTCGGCGCAAAGATGGGTGCTGGGCGGCTAGCTTCTATGATGCTGAGCGGAAACGTTGTTTTGTCTATGAGACACTTGAGAAGCTGCGTAAGGCTCAACGTGAGTATGAGCAAGGTATGCTTGTCGATGGATCGAAAGTGAAGCTAGGAGCGTTTCTGGACCAGTGGTTAGATGAGATCCAGTAGTTAGAAGAGATAAAGCGGCCCGATCTGCGCATGAGTAGCTATGTCAAGTACAAGAAAACAATCAAGTCATATATTCTCCCTGCATTGAGAGAGGTCCAGGTACAGAAGTTGATACCTCAGAGTGTTCAATCATTATACACAAAGATGCGAAAGTGGGGGCCAGCTCCAAAGACTATTCAGTCTGTTCATAGTGTTTTGCATGGGGCAATGGAGCATGCGGTGAAGTGGAATCTGGTTGCGAGAAATGTGATCGACCAGGTTACTTGTCCATCCGTAGAGCAATATGAGATGCAACCTCTTGACCTGGAGCAAGCGCGACATTTGTTAGCGGTGGTGCGTGGTAGTCGGTTGGATGCGGTTTTGACGTTGGCTCTTGCAACTGGTATGCGTCGTGGTGAAGTGCTGGCCTTGCGTTGATCTGATATTGATTTCTCGTCCGGGGTGCTTACAGTGCGTCGTACAGTCGATTTTATTCCTCATTATGGCTATGTTGAGACGAAACCGAAGACGAAGAAGGGCTTTCGTAAAATTCTACTTCCTCTTTTTGCGATAGAGAAGTTAGAATTACATCGACTGAGCCAGTTAGAGCAACGGGAAAAGGTCGGTGATGGTTGGTCTGACCTGGGCCTGGTCTTTACTGGATTGACAGGAAACTACTTCAATCCTCGTTATATGCTCAAGCTGTTTGGTAAGGCGTTAGACCAGGCTGGCCTGGCGCATATTCGATTTCATGATCTGCGCCACAGTGTTGTTACGTTGTTGCTGGCTCTGGGCGTCGATGCTCGCTCTATACAAGAATTGGTGGACCATAAAGATATTGAAACGACGCTGGGGATCTATGGTCATGTCTTGCCATCGATGCAGGAAGCGATTGCTGAAAAATTAGGTGGGTTCTTTGGCTAATGATAAAATGTGGTCGTTAGATATTATAAAGCGAGTTGTTTTAATTGGCAACTAACCCAAGAATGAGAGAACTCCTGATTTATACATAGGAGTTCTCTCTTTTAATTCCATGATTTACATACGAATAATACTAAAAGCTGGTTATCCTGACTCACGGAAACAATGAAAGATATCATTAAGGCTCTTCCTTAATCGCGTAGATTTGCCTTCCATATATCTTTGCGATCCTTCTAATGACTTTATCATCTATTGGCTTGTAAGCAAACAGGCAGATAGAACACAGATCCTTATTATCTTCTGTAACAAAGCGTGTTTGGGCCTGAACAAAATCCAAGTCTTCTTTGATATGATCTAAAACTACTTGATTATCATTCCTGGTTCCATAAAGACGTATTAAATATTTATACACGTCTTTTATGCTCGGCATCCGTTTGCTATTCTCTTGCATGAATTTTGTTCCCCTTGAGGTTATCTTGTAAGCAGGTGCTTCAGTTTCCCTTTTCTCTAGTGAGTCATATGTAGGCGCATTAACATGCTTTATTATTCCTTTATCCTCTAAGCTGGATAAAATAGATGTTACCTGTGACGCTGTGTAGCCACGATAGGTTAACTGTTGGTGTAGAGGGTAAAGCCATGCACCCCTTGTCTTAGCCTGTTGATCAGTATTGATGTAGGCCAGTGCAAAGAGTTCATCGCTATTTAAATCAAGCTCTATTCTTGCTCTCCTAATGGTGTCTATAAACACAGGAATTGTTGCAAGAAGAACTACGTATGGATCAAACTTATGAGGTTCATAAATCGCCCAGATAATTGTCACAATAAAACCGCAAGCTACTACGGCAGCCTCCAGTTTAACCACAGTACCATAAGTCTTTAATTCCTTCATTGGATCACCTCTCGGACTGGCTTATTCCAAGAATCCCACCATGAGATATTCAACTAATCGAACTCCAAGATAGGAAGAGCTGGCTTTGCATGAGATGAGCAAAACAGGGTTATGTTCTTGCATCATTTTAATTGCATCTATTTAAATATTAAATATCATAATCTCAAATCAATCACATAATGAAGATTTATTATCACTAAATAATCACGCTAATTATTGATAATCTTAAATTTATAGTATTATATAAAGAGAATCTTCAGGGAGTTATGTAACGATATAGAAGTGGAAAGATGTATTGCTGGTCTTATCTCTATTTTGGATGTCAAAATGGATGTCAATTGCTCTGCTTGGTTGGTTGTAGGTGAAAAGGTGAGGCATATAAACAAAGGCGAGAAGCAGGTTCATGACCCTTGCTTCTCGCCTTTTCGTTGGTGGAGATGAGGGAGAGTTGAACTCCGCAATGGGCTTGTTTTCGCTGGCTTGGATGCCGTATTGATGGGCATTCTGAGCTTGAGCCGTTGTTATTTTGTCGAATCTTGTCTAACTTTTTCAAGCTGTGTCTAGTGGTTTTGCTCCCAGTTTTGCTCCCATTTGTGGTTACTGAATAAATGCTTGTCCAAGTTTAATGGCTTGCCGTTTAGATATTCCCAGATATGTTTAATTACATATCTGGGAGATTGTATAGTGACTATTGTTTGTGCTAAGAGAGCAGTATCTTTAAAGGGATGCGGAATACTGTTTTTCCTTCTTTATCCTGTAGCTCTACAGTAAAATCAGGATCAACTTGGGTAAACCAGTCGTATAATTTAAGTGCGTCACGAACAACCTCTGCTTTTGTAGATGCTTCAAGGCGTTCCTGCATTGTTTCCAATCGTTTAAGGGCTTCTGGCGAAAAGTCGAATTGAACGCGTTGTTTGCTGTTTGTCTTTGCTGTGTTCATAGTTTCTCCTGTGCAAACAGGTATCTTTGGATACGGTTGGTTGTCGCCTAACCTCCCTTGAAGTAAAATTTCAGGATGATGTATACTGGTGCGGTAAAAAGTGCTGGTGGGATGATAAGGGTGAGATTCCCCGTGATATACATCTTAATAGCACTCACTACTATAGCGATAATCCAGATTGATATGAAGAGAATGGTGAGGTAGGGACGTATCTTTGCTTTTTCTAAAAATTCTCGTTGTTGCCATGTTTCTACTTCACCAGCGTAAATTGTTTCGTCTGTTTCTTCATCTGAAATTTCTGTTACTTCTGTTACATCAAAATCTTCAGGTAGATTGGGAATATACTCTTCCATAGGAAAAGTCCTTCTAAACCTGCCCTATTTCTCTTACATAAATTTATAAATGGATACCCAGGAAATCTGTTGTTGCGAAAAGAGAAATAGGGCAGGTTTATTTTTGGTATTTTCTTATTCTCCATCGCATTTCTCTTTCTTTCTCTCTTGATTTACCGGTTTATATGATAATAACATACATCTAGTAAAATATCAAGTTTTCATGAGTGTTTTTTACTCATATATTAAGCAGATGGGTGAGGGGAGGGTGAAGTAAGCAGTTTGTTTGTAGTAGAGCATATACTAGGATGTTTGACTTGGGGATGATTTGCTGATCTTTGAAGAAGAGAACGAATATAGCCATAATAGAGAATGGCTTCTCAAGTCGGTTTATGTGTGTCTAAAAGAGGTTCTTACAAACTACTGTGATTGTTGCCTTATGAGATGTGGAAAAGTATATAGGATGATGTTATGGCTTCTTCATTGCTGTAAGCTCAGAGGCGATTGCTGTTTGGAAAAACCTCTTGTTTGGGTGGCATGCTTCCCCATGAGGAGAAGCACGCTGCTCACGATGGGAGGAAAGAAGATCATCCCCCAGAAGAGAAGAGGGTGTTTGCTGATCCCTGGACCCAAGAGATCGCACCGCTTTCCATTGAAGCGTTCTCTGCTCACGACTCGCCTTCCCTCTCCGCGATAATGCCTCGCAATGCCTCGATTCGTTCCCTCATGCTCGACGCTTCTGGCTTTCTCTCCGTAAGCGCCTGTCTTTGCCAGCGCAAAACCTGTTTCCTCAAATAGCCCCGCGTCTGCTTAATCTCTCTTCCTCTGGTGATGGCATCAGAGGGTGGTGTGTTGACAGCAGCAGGCATCCCGCTGTAATGTGAGTATCCATCTCCCCGTCCAAAGCATCATGAAGAAAGTTCATCCTTCTGGGAGTCATTCTGCTTTTGTTGGACAAGCCGGTGAAGCAGCGCTTCGATCTCTCCGTTGGGATGCAAGTGGGCCAGGAGGGTCTTGTAATGATCTCGAAACTGCTGGGTTTGAGGATGCTCGGTGCCGAGAGAGGCGAGTGTAATCGCTGCTGCTCGCCGCAAGAGCAACCATTGTCTCGCTCGCGGATGGGCCACATTCCTTCTTGTTGCCAGATACAAAAACGACGAGATTGGTCGTGCCAACTATCGCAATATGGTCCCGCTGGTCAAGTGTCGAGCATTGAGACGCTCGAAGCCAGTGGAGCGCTCATTGGCTTCATCGAGGCCGAACTTGAAAAGCGGGAAGCCACACGCCAGGCACGGGAGCGGGCTGAACGGGCAGCCAGGCTTATTCACCTTACCTGTCCAGCAGGACATGACGTTGGCTATGACCCTACTGACGACCAATTCTTCACGCTTGAGGGACAGACACAACCAATCTGCAAAGAGTGTGGAGAGATTCTCAGCCTGGAAGCGCTACAACGGCACCATCAACAGCGCATCGATACCTTACAAAAGGCTCTCCAGGGGGAACAGGAACGGCTTCGTCTTGTGAGAACATTACAGATGCAGCGCAAAGAAGGTCTGTAAGTGTTTTTGGTATATAGCAAGGATTGCTTCTCACGACAGCCATATCGGCCCGTATGTAAATGTGATTACTGGATGGCGGCAAAATTTGATAATTATCTGGCGTAATACCAGTATGGCCTTTTTCTTCCTGAAGCTCTGGAGAGACCAAAGCTCGGCTGGTCCAGGTACTCTTCCATTGAGAAAGCTGTCTGTGATAAGCGTCACATAATTATCAAAAAACTACGCCATCCAGTAATCACATTTACAACTCACCATCAGGACGTTTGAGGAATCTTCCTCTACTTTGGAGGCCGTTCTTTCATGAGTTGTTGTCACTCTGCAATTTCCGAAGCACCAAATCTGTCCTTCATGTGAGAGAGGCGACACGAACGACTTCGACGACAGAAGGATCAGGAAACACGAAGACCTCTTTAAGGAGAGCTCATCCATCCATTGGTGGGTTCGGGGACAAGGTGGCACTATTGCTCAAGCTATGCTCTGCTTTTGACCTCTGGGAGAGGATCTCTCACGTTCAGACAATTTGCTGTGGAAAAAGCTGTGTTCTCGTGCGTCTATTGTGGTAGATACCCTTTGAAATGACGTATTTCCGATACCTTTCTCTCTCAATCGGGAGTCACTCTCGTTGAGTGGAAGAGAGAAGATGCGATGACAGGATCACCTGACCGACCATCTGTGTTTCTCTCCTACGCACGCTCTGACCAAGGTGTTGCCATGAACCTCCGTGCTCATCTTCCTCACCAGGGGAGAGATGTTTGGGTGGAGAGAGAGACGGCACTCGTTTTCTCTGATCCATGGGAACACGTTCTGCTCAAAGCACCTCCAGAGGCTCATGCGGTGAGAGCCTTGTGGCCCCCCTCTGCACATGCTTCTCATTCTGTCCGTGCTGAACTTTCCATGCCTACACGAGACCAATGCCCTCTCTCTCCCATCTGGATGGGAGGTGAGGACCTTGTTGCGTCAGTTCCTCCAGGGTATGCAGCTCTCCCACCTCTTGACGCTCGCACAGCGGAGTATTCCGAGAGGGCTTTTGTGGATCTTCAGGAATCAAACATGATTTGCCTCAGGCCGTCGAGACCATCGCCTGGGGCTGAAGGGGAGACAGGATATGCAGGACAACCTTATCGTTTTTCCAGAGCCACCTCCACGTGACACTGTCCAGTTCATCACGCCTGCCCTCCCCAGGCCGCTCACTCCACTGATTGGCCGCGAGCAGGCCGTGAAGGCTACCCAGACGTTCCTCTCGCGCCCACAGGTGCGCCTGCTCACGCTCACCGGCACTCCAGGGGTGGGCAAAACGCGCCTGGGCTTGCAGGTAGCAAGCGAGCTTCGCCACACGTTTGCTGATGGAGTCTGCTTTGTCTCACTGGCCCCCCTCCGTGACCCTGATCTGGTTCTCCCGACGCTGGCCCAAGCGCTCAGCCTCCCCGAAGCCAGAGACAGATCTCCGCTGGAGCATCTGCAAGCCTGCCTGCACGACAAACACTTGCTCCTGCTGCTCGACAACTTCGAGCAGGTCACCAGTGCCGCTGTGCTCCTGGTGGAGTTGCTGCAAACCTGTTCGGACCTCAAGGCTCTGGTCACCAGTCGTGCCTTGCTCCACGTCCGGGGCGAGTATGAGGTCCAGGTCTCACCATTGGACCTGCCCGACCCGAAGCAGGATGCAGACGTCGAACTGCTCAGAGGCAATGCCGCCATGACGCTCTTCACCCAACGTGCACAAGCTCTTGTCCCTGACTTCGCGCCGACTGGAACGAACGCTCAGATTATTGCTGCGATCTGCACACGGTTGGATGGCTTACCGTTGGCCATTGAACTGGCCGCCGCACGCGTCAAGCTGCTCTCACCTCAGCAGCTTCTGAGCCGTCTGCAGCATCGGTTCGACCTCTTGACGAACGGGGCACAGGATCTCCCGGTCCGGCAGCAGACCCTGCGGGCCACCCTCCAGTGGAGCTATGAACTGTTGAGCCCAGAGGAGCAGCGGCTCTTCCAGTTGCTCTCGGTCTTCGTGGGTGGCTGCACCCTGGAGGCCGTAGAAGCCGTCTGTGCCATTCTTGACAAGAAAGACGCGGCACATTCGGTCATGGAGGGAGTTGCTTCGCTCGTCGACAAGAGCTTGCTTCAACAGCATGAGCAAGAAGGAGGAGAGTCACGCCTGCTCATGCTAGAAACCATCCGTGAGTATGGATGGGAACGCTTGGCAGAAAGTGGGCAGACTGAAGTGACACAACAAGCGCACGTTGATTACTATCTGCTTCTTGCAGAGAAGAAGCATTCCGAACGTGAAGGCTTCCGGCAAACCCTGTGGTTGGACCAAACCACTTGGATGCAGCGGCTCGATCAGGAGTACCAGAACCTGCGTGCCACACTGAGTTGGACCCAAACGCAAAAAGCGTTGGAGCAACTCTTACGCTTGGCAAGCGCGCTCAGTCACTACTGGGTGAAACATTGTGCCTGGAGCGAGGGGCGCCAATGGCTGGAGCGAGCACTTGCCGGGACGGAAGGGGTCATGACGACTGAGCGCGGTGAAGCTCTCGCGGCCCTGGGAATGATGATCCTCAATCTCGACAATCTTGATCGTGCTGAGGAGTGCTTCAAGGAGAGCCTGGCTCTTTTTCAGAGACTGGGGGATCTGAAAGGAATCATGTTCCGCCTCGATGAGTTAGGGATCCTTGCCAATGCTCGGGGCGACTATGCAGCAGCATGCTCCTTGTTGGAGGAAAGTCTGACACTCTGCAGGAAGCTAGGAGACCAGCACAGTTGTGCTGGCATTCTCCTCGATTTGATGATCGTCGCTATCCATCAGGGGAGGTATACCGAGGCCCGCACCCTGGCCGAGGAAAGCCAAACCCTTTGTCGGGAACGAGGAAACAAGGGACTCGAAGCAGAGAGAGTGCTTCGTTTAGGAGAGGTGGCTTTCGCAGAAGGAAACGTATTGCAGGCGGGTCTTCTCCTCGAAGAGAGCCTCCAGTGCTTTCGAACAGAAAGGGCAACGTATTCAGTAGGGGTTGCGGAAGTGCTCTTTCTGCAGGGCAAAGTTGCGCTTGAGCAAGGGGATCTCTCCAAAGCGCTTCGGCTGACCGAAGAGAGCCTGAAGCTCTTCAAAGAGCACGGTGATTGGGATGGGATCACCTGGGTGCTCTCTTTCTTGGGGAAAATTGCCCTTGCAGAAGGGAATCTGACGAGAGCACGCAGCTATTACGAGCAGAGTCTTTCTGCAGCCAGCGCGCGCAGGACGCAGTTGGAGCTCGGGATTGGTTTGGAAGGTCTGGCCTCAGTCGTCCTTGTGCAGGGAGATGCTGCCTGGGCGGTTCGCTTGTGGGGAGCAGCGGAAGTGCTCCGTGAAGCCATTGGGGCGCCACTCTCACTAGTTGAGCGTCCAGGCTATGAACAGGCTGTTGCAACAGCACGAAACCAGCTGGGTGAGCAGGCCTTTACAGTCGCCTGGGCTCAGGGACGTACCATGACTCTCGAGCAAGTGCTGACCACACAGGGAGCAGTGACCATTCCGAAGGCAACACCAACAGAACCGTCCTCCGTTCCACGCATAGGGAACGTCTCGTCTCCTTTCGACGGACTCACGCCCCGGGAGGTTGAGGTGCTGTGTCTTCTCGCACAAGGCTTGACCAGCGCGCAGATGGCCAAGCAGCTTGTCATTGGCGTGGTCACGGTCAATTTCCATGTGCGCTCAATCTATAGCAAGCTGGGTGTGTCCTCCCGCAGTGCGGCGACGCGCTATGCCATCGAACACCACCTGTTGTGAGACCTTCCCATCCCCAGGGATGTTTGTCGTTTGACGGAATTCCGTTTGCTTTTTGACTCAAATCCGTTCGAGCATTCTAGCATGTGAGATGCAGAAGCGGTGCAGTTTCGGCTCTGTCTGACGCAATTCTTTTCGAGACTGCAAACTAATTGGTTTAGGCTCTCATGAATGGCTTCAAACGGCCTTTTTCACACTGGTGCGAAAAGTTACGAGTCAGAAATGACGCCGTTTGATATCGGCTTGATGAGCGCGTTCATGGCACTGCATGAACGCTTATGCGGAAGACCACAGTCTGTTTCTCTTTTGCTCGGCTGCCGATCACTTTGTCAATGTTTTCGCTTCAGGCTAGTTATTGGGTATCTTCAGTGCTGGCCACAAGGCCACATCCGGCGGCTGCGGTGATGAGGGCGGTGACCGCGGCCGGGTTGTCGCCCATTGGGATGTGTCCACAGCCTGCCAGCGTCACCAGATGCGTCCCGGCCGGCAGTTCGTCCAGGTGGCGAGACTGCCACGGGAGCAACACGAGATCACGGGAGCCGAAGGCTACGGAGACCGGGGCGTTGATCGGAGGACCTGCCCGGTAGCGACGGGTCATGGTGGCGGCCAGGGTGGCGTCGAAGCCGGGGCAGGTCCGCATGGCATCCACCTCCACGTGGGCTTGGTCGGCGCTCATCTTGGAGGGCCGGCCGTGTGCCTGGCCGAAGACCCGGGTGCGTCCCAGCCTGCGTTTCACCAGCCAGTACAGTAGGCCTGTGGCGTGTTGGGTGACCCATCTGGTGGCTCGCAGGCTAGCCAGGTCGTACAGCGGGGTATTCCCCCTCCACAGTCCGGCCGGGGCGAGCAGGGTCAAGGAGGCCGTCGGACGGAGGTGCGCCAATTCGAGGGCTATCCACCCGCCCAGGGAATTGCCGACGAGGTGCGGCGAGCGGATGCCCAGCGCGTCGAGCAGGTCAGCAACGCTTGCCGCCAGCGCTGCGGGAGACGGTTCCACCTGCGGGGGCAGTGGTGCGGACTCCCCAAAGCCAGGCAGGTCGAGGGCCAGCACGTCGAAGTGCTCGGCGAGCGCCGGGATCACCGGATCCCAGGCGCGACGGGACAGCCCAAGCGCATGGAGCAGCACCAGCGGCGGGCCGCTACCCACCCGGGTGAAAGCCAATCGAGTCATGTCATCCTCCTTGCGAGAACTTGACGCCGCACCGAGCAAACGGACCCCGGTGCCAATAGGACGATGCAGTCGCTTCTGGCGCGGCAGGCATCGATCACCATACATTACGGGAGCAAGTTACGCCGTGCGTCTTAGCGGCCTTCTTGCACCTCGATGATTTCGTCGGCTTCCAGGCCGTGGGCCTCGCGGTGGACCTTTACTGCTGCCTCCTTGCTGAGAACCTCGACCAGGCGGGAACGGGAGACCAGATGGCTACGTGGGTGAGGCTGGTGGAACTTGGTCGCAAGCAACGGATCATGCTGGTTGTGCGGCTCGCCAATTTTGATATGAAGATCGCATCAAAGGCCATTTTTGCCAGAATCACGAAAAGTATTGGTAGCAGAAACAACGCTGGGACTTTCGCTCTCTGAGAGAGCCTAACGAAAGGAATTGCGTCAGAAAACGATATGTTTTCCTTTTGCTTGGTCAGCCAAGGTTCGCGAAAAACGGTTCACTGTTGCCTGGAAAAGATTTGTGGCAGAGCCACTCTGCGGCAAACTATCATAAATAAGCTTCTCATGTTCCTCCAGGCGAATCACGAAAAATTTATATGAGTCAGACCAGCGAAGTGATATTCGACGGACGACAATGTTGCTTGATGCAGCTTGACTCACAGCAACTGCAAGAGCCTCCTTCTCTTCATATGCGCCTGCTCTCTCCCCCTCAAAACTGACGGGTATCCTAAGCCGAAGAGCTACAAGAAACCTCAGCGCTGATGGCCTCTCTCCCCCTCAAAACTAACGGGTATCCCTTCCAGGAAAAACCCTCAGTTCTGACGGTGTATTCTCAGCCATCACAGAGTAGACTTATGAGGAGAACGACGGCGGGCGAGATGGAGGAGACAGGGCGCACGAGAGCCAGGGAAGAACGCGAAGGCAAAGCCGCAGGCAGGCACGGAGCCGCTCACTCATCTCGGCAAGCACCTGCGCTCAGGATCGGATTAGGAACCGATAACCAGATGGATCACAAGGTCTGGGATGGCCAATGGCTTCCTTCCCCAACTGATTGGGAAGCGCTGGGAGGCGTGTTCCATACGCTCTCATCGGACTGGTTTAAGAGGAGACCATTCAAAACCAACCATTGGTTAGCCAGCACCTGATTTTGAATGGTCTCCAGTGGGCAGGTGAATATTGGCAGGTTATTTAACACCTTTCTCTGATGATATCCTGGATGTGAAGCGTTTTTCCGGGAAATTTTGGACCAGTGCTCACATGGGAAGGCAAGTGTTCACGTCGGAGGGCAAAACCCGCTCACTTCGGACGTCATTTCCCAATCGTAGTTTTTAGTGACCCTAGGCAAGCTGAAAAGTGACAAAGGAGCACGCTCCTGGAGAAGAATATACTCCCTTTGGAGTAATATGGTCTGCGTGTGTTTGTTGTCCTTTTCATGTTGAATGTTGAGAAGAGTAGTTGGAAAGTAGCTTGTTTCTGAGGAGGAAACTAACATGAACGTGGTTAGAGCAACTCTGCAATGTCTGGGAGACTTTAAGAATCTAGAGCATCAGTTTCTCGATGGAAATACCTCTACTGGGATTGTCGGCCTTGCACCGAATACGCAGGAGCCTTTCACCGGAACCATGTGGGAAATTACTGGTCCATTGGAGAATGGTTTTTTTACATTTCGGTGTCTTGGACACATTCAGAATCCAGATCATCGGTTTCTCGATGGCCGGACCCAGGATGGTCTCGTCAGTCTTGTTCATACTACGGAGGAGCCTTTCACCGGAACCATGTGGGAACAGATTGAGATTTCAAGTGGCGTCTTCATATTAAAGTGCCAGGGACACATTCATAATCAAGAGCATCAGTTTCTCGATGGCCGGACCCAGGATGGTTTCGTCAGTCTTGCTCCTACTACGGGGGAGCCTTTCACTGGAACAAGATGGAGTATCAAGGCTTTCCCATTCTAAAAAAGCTGATCAATAAGTGAGAAGAAGGGAAAGATAGCCTTTTTGGCCTTGAGAGACAACAAAAGAGAGCTTCTTGTAAACTTCAAAAAACCAAACCACAAGAAAAACTCTCTATGGATTATTCTCTCTTAACGCAGCCTCCTGATCCCAGACGTGGGGCGGGCAAACGCTATCCGATCCCAGTCCTGCTTTGCTTGCTGCGTTTGGCAAAAATGGCAGGACAAACCACCCTCAAAGAAGCCACGGAGTGGGTGCGGCTATTGTCAGGATACCCGTTGTGCGCAGATAGCTCCAAGAACCCAGATGGATGTTGGACGAAGCTTGTAGAGTCCTAAATGGACTTGGCGGACTTTTTCGGAGGAGGTAAACTTTGTCGGCAAAGCACGAATGGAATCTTTGCTAACTCTGATTGTAAATGTGATTACTGAATGGCGGCAAAATTTGATAATTATCTGGCGTAATACCAGTATGGCCTTTTTCTTCCTGAAGCTCTGGAGAGACCAAAGCTCGGCTGGTCCAGGTACTCTTCCATTGAGAAAGCTGTCTGTGATAAGCGTCACATAATTATCAAAAAACTACGCCATCCAGTAATCACATTTACACTAACCTCCGTGGCGTTAACTGGAGAGAAGCCGATCTCAGAGGAGCTAATCTCAGAGGAGCTAATCTCAGCGCAGCCCTTCTCTACGGAGCTAATCTCATCTTTGCCATTCTCAGGGAGGCCATTCTCAGCGAGTCCGATCTCCACTTTGCCGAATACTTTGACACAGCGAAGATCAATAAAGCAGATTTGCGCGGTGTCACAGGATTGACATCAGTGCAGCTCGCAACGTGCAAGGCACGCGGCGCTATCATTGATGAAACGGTGACGTCACCAGCGTTGGTATCACAAGACAATGCCGGGGTCGCTGTGCCTTCCCAGGAGGACACGCTACAAGCCTCGGACACCATGTCGATTCGTGTGTAAAGATCAGCAAGAAAGAAACAAGCAGAGATGCAAGATCAGGATCCTCTGTCCAAAGAATCCGAGAGAACAGAAAAAAAGACGCTCTTGATAGCTCACCAGTCCAGAGGAAAGAGGCTGGAGGTGTTCTTGTTACACAGGGAATAACTGCACAAGAAATCTCTTCCTGAACCACCCTTTTTGGCTGGTTGTGCATGACCAGACAGCGATCAGAATACTGATCTTACGAGACAGGTATTCTGGGCAAATGGATATCGCTCATGACAGCCCAGACAATGGTCAGACACGATGTTTCTGTCGTGAACGCATCAATTTGGTCAGTACGCTGTCGCACGTTACTGAAGAAGCTTTCAATAGCATTGGTGGTGCGAATATAGCGATGCATCACCTGTGGAAATGAGTAAAAAGTAAGAAGATACTCTTCATCTTCACAGAGGCTGCGGATCGCTTCGGGATAGCGCTTCTGGTATTTCGCTTTGAAAGCCGTCAAATTGAGCAATGCATCGTCTTTCTGCTCCTGCTTAAAGATCCCTGCTAGTTCGGCACCGACCTCTTTGCGTTCCCGATGAGGGATGGCATTGAGCACATTGCGCTGCTTATGCACCACGCAGTGTTGCCGAGGGGTCGCGGAAAAGAGGGCAGAGACAGCCGCAAGCAGTCCCTCATGCCCATCTGTCACAATCAGATCCAGCTGGGTCGCCCCACGAGTGCGCAGATCTTGTAACAGGCAACACCAGCCATCTTTGTCTTCTTCGGCACACACCCGCAAGGCCAATACCTCCTTGTTCCCTTGCAGATCGACGCCAAGCGCGGTCAGGAGAATGGTCGAGTCAGTCTGAGTTCCATGTCGAATCGTAAAATGAACGCCGTCCAGGTAGAGAATGCGGTAATGAGCCTGCAGGGGACGCACGCGCCAAGCCTCAAACTGTTCGGTGAGGGTGCGGTTGAGACGACTGACTGCGCTAGCGGAAGGGGCAACTCCCGTGAGGGTTTGAGCAACAGTGCCTACTTTATGCGTACTCACCCCGCTCACGAACATCTCAGTGAGTGCTTCGGCCACCTCTGGAGCATGACGCTGGTAGCTCTCAAACACTTGCGTCTGGAACGCTCCTTCCCGATCTCTGGGCACTTTCAAATCCTCAATGCGTCCAGTTGGAGTGACGAGATCGCGCGTGTAGGAGCCATTCCGGTAGCCACGGCGTGTCAGGGTGCACTCTCCCCATGACGCTCCGATGCACTGCTCTAGCTCCTCACGCATCACTTGTTCGAGCAAGACTTGGACTGCGCTGATAGCCAGGCGACGGAGGTACGCACGAAATTCCTCTTGTTCTGGTAGTGCGTGTAACGATGACTCTCCCGTTACATTCCCAGGAGCCGATGTGGTAGGATTTTTCTTGGGTACAGGCATAACACCCTCCTTTTGGGGTAATGTGAAAAATGTCCTTAAAGACCAGTCTATGCCTGTATTATTATCTCCAAATTCCTTCTTTGAAAAGCTTTTTCCTTAGTAGCACAACTATCGGCATGGCTTCCCTTGTTTTTCTCCTCATCTTTTGTGGGTCGGGTTCAAGAGTTGCCTTTGTCTATTTCCTCTCCCTGCTCCGTCGCATCATCCGCCACTGCGATGAAAACATTGTGGCGATCTCCTCGCGCCAGGAAGATGCCCAGCGCCAATAGACCAATGACAAACAGACAGACACAGAGCAGCAATCCAAGGACTGCGCTAAGCAATATGAAGATGAGTTGTTGATCGGGTAAGAGGTTCAACCCGCCCCCCAGTGCTATGACCAGCAAACTCAAGATCGCTATCGCTATGAATTGGTTTCTGATGTTGAGTGAGCCGGTCCAGGGGATAACTCGTGCTTTCCTCTGTGGAGCTGGTGCGCTTGACCTTCGGCCGGGCATCCATTGCGGCAAGACCCGCACGCAATAAATGATGCTTCCCAGCAGGCCAGCCAGGAGAGCCGGCGTGATATTGCGATGAAGGATACTGAGTAGGATGCTGAGAAAGAGGGAGATGATACCCCCGATTGCGAACGCTGCCAGTACGTTCAAGGCGATATTGGCATCAGAAAACGCTCGAGAATCCTTCACAGGATTTGGTTGTTCGCTCATTGTTCTCTCCAGTTGTTCCAGGCTGATACACCTCACCGCTCAATCCCGCCTCCATATACTATAGTAGACGCCTGGCTCCCCCATTATCAAATCAACTGGGTCGCCACGCGGTTTTTTGCCTTTCCGTCTTCCCCCTCGATTGTTAATTTGGGAATTCTGCGGCTCTCCTTCACTTTCTGTAAAAGATGAGCTTATCAAGGAACTTCTCTCTTTCACCCCCCCTTCTGGAGGCATCCAAGCCTTTGCCCACTCCTCTTCTTGCAAACCTTCTCACGGAAAGTGAGGGAGAGCCGCAGAATCCTGGAACTAATAGAGATCCCAGTGCCCGTTCTCCTTCGACTTTGTTGGTGAATAGCACTACGGGTAAAAGATGCGCATGAAATAACTTGTTTTCTGCTCATATACATCCCATAACTGGCTATTTGTTGCTCCAATGATCAAGGAGAAGGAGTAAAAAAGGTCCTACACAAGTAGAAGCGTGCCCGATCTACCGGTTTTGCCATTCGCCAACAGGGTCTACTTCTGCACGGGTTTCATCATAACTTGTCAGTACACAAAATCCGGGATGGTGTCAAGCCTCGCCCTTCCCAAACCAGGTTCCGACTTCAGCCCTTGCTCAGGAAACCACATCATCGGCATCATCCACACAAGGGAATGCCCTCATTGAGGAAGAGGCTCCAGCGCCAACGCCGTCACAACGCACGGACGTAGCCCCAACAACTTCTCAGGATGGCACAGCAGAGGTATAGCCATCGCAAGACAAAACCGCTGTCTCTTCGCCCTCTGAGAACACTGCTTTCTGATGCCTAATGAGATCTGCAAACATCCTTAGCGTAGGTTTTTCCCGATTTGATCTAGTGACCCCCAATTGTTCGATGACCTCTCCTTGCCGAACCGGAGAAGTGAGTGAGGCAGAGTGTAGAAGAGGAGTGATGAGCGGGATAACTTGGAGCAAACCCATTTTACGGCAATATGGGTTCACTCCTACAATACCCCGTTCTATTTTCTCGCCTGTAGTGGAAAAGGTTGGAGGATGAATCTCGATCTGATGACGTTGGGCCAACAGACCCATATTGAGGGGAGCTAAGAGCAGTCAAGCACATCGGGAGTCCATCATCCCCATGATCGTCTGTGGTCCATCAGCACGAAGGAAAAGGAGGATTGACTTCGCTCATGATCCTGCTGCGATATCGGGAGAGAGGTGCTTGCTCGTGACCTCTTTTTCTCGGCAATGTTCTAGCAGCCACTTCCTTGCCCATTCACTTCTGTCCAGTGGAGGTAACGTAATGCGTGACTCGTGAGTGAATCTTCTCTATCCATGTATCCATCGGGCGGCGTTGGTCTGGCGATGAAAAGAAAATAGCCTGCGATGAGAATCAGAACCAGTACAGCGAACAAGAGAACGCGTCCTATCCGAAACGACGACGTGTAGGCATATCACTTGTAGGCTCTCTTTTGACTTTACGTCCTAAAAAAGCAATTTCTCATCAATTATCAGTGCCAGACACCAAGATTACTATTAAAGTGGGAGATTTATTTCAAGAAGATTCCAACCTCGTCATTGGTGTAAGTGATGCCTTTGACACTGAATTAGGAGATATCATCAAGCCCACTTCGATCCAGGGACAATGCTTAACGAGCATTTATCAGAATGACAGAATTCGCTTGGATCAAGATATTAACACAGCACTCCAGGGAATTTCTGGCAAGATAGATAAACAAAAGACAAGAGGGAAAAATAAACGCTATCCCATCGGGACTGTTGCAACTTTATCAGTGGGGACAAAAAAGTACTTTTACTCGGCCTATAGCTATATGGGAAACAATCTGAAATGTGAGTCAGACATCAAACGACTCTTGGTCAGTTTGGAAAAGTTGTGGGAGGAAATTCGAGTAAAAGGGCAACATGACAAAGTAGCAATGGCTGTGATCGGTTCTGATTTGGCTCGTATCGGAAATGCCTCGCATGCCGATTTGATAAAACTTATAGTTCTCTCATTTATCCTTGCTTCTCGCGAAAAGTTAGTCACACCAGAGCTAACTATTGTTATTCATCCGAACAACCTGGGAAAAGTAAATATGTGGGAATTGGAAGATTTCTTGAGAAGCTTCTAATCAGCGCAGAGGAAGGTGAAGAGCAATGGCAAACCAAGAACATTTGCATATTCTCCAGCAAGCAGTTGAGATATGGAATAAGTGGAGGAAGGAATATTCAGACATATCCCCTGATCTTACCGGAGTTGATCTCTGTGACTCTAATCTCGCTGGCATTAATCTCAGTAATGTTAACCTTACTGAGGCTAGGCTTTGTAGGACAGACCTGAGAGACTCTGATCTTAGAAGAGCATTATTAGATGGCACTGACTTAAGCGAAGCCAACCTCATGCGAGCAGTTCTTAGCCAGGCAAACATCAGCAATACTAATCTTCAGAGCGCAAATCTTTTTGGAGCTACTCTTATAGGGACAACTTTTCAAAATGTAAACCTTAAAGATGTAGATCTGAGTTACTCCGAGTTAGCATTTGCCATGTTTGGAGATGTGAATCTGAGCAGTGCAAAAGGACTTGAAAGCATTCGTCATGTTGGTTCTTCATCAATTGGTATTGATACAATCTATCGTTCTAGCGGCGATATCCCAGAGGTTTTTCTTCGTAGCGCTGGAGTGCCTGATAATTTCATTAGTTACGCCCGGTCACTGGTTAAGCCACCTATTGAATATTATAGTTGTTTTATTAACTATTCTAGTCAAGATCAGGCATTCGCAGAAAAACTTCGCCAAGATCTCCAAACAGTCGGAATCCGGTGTTGGTTTGCGCCGGAAGATTTGCGGATTGGCGAGAAGTTCTGGCATAGGATTGATGAGGGAATTCAACTCTACGATAAGCTCCTTCTCATTATATCAAAGCATTCTCTATCGAGCAACTGGGTAGCAAAAGAAGTGGAAGAGGCACTTTTTAAAGAAAAAAAACAGAAAACAACTATTTTATTCCCGATACGTCTTGATAACACAGTTCTGGAAAATCCTCCACAAAGGTTAGAGCCTCTACTACAGACAAGACACATTGGTAATTTTCAACATTGGCAAGATCACGATGCATATCAACAGGCTTTTACTCGTTTGATGAGAGACTTAACACTGAGTATTGCCCAAGAAACTGATAAGCAGGAGCGCACAGTATGAGAGGGAGTCTTGCTGCGTATGATATGTACCAAGTTTTTTTAAATCATCCTTTCGATGAGGAGTTTGAGCCATTTGCGCAGGCTCTACATTTTTCAGTTGTTGCGGCTGGCCTCATCCCTGTCTGTGCAAATGATTTAAATGCTCCTGATAGACCACGTTTAGAAATGTTGGTGGATGCGATCACCCATTGTCATTATTCGATTCATGATTTTTCGAGAAGCCGAGGTGAAGGAAGCAATAATTTTGCACGTTTTAATATGCCCATTGAGATGGGTATGGCGCTATTTCATGCACTCAACACGCAGCGAAATCGACATCGTTGTGCGTTCTTTGTAGCGACCCCATATGATTATCAAGTATTTGCCTCAGATTTGTCTGGATTAGATCCAAAACACTATGATAAAGACGACGATCTTTCATTAGCAGCCAGTGTTTATGATTGGTTGCGGGGTTTAGGTAATCCTTTGATCAAGCAACTCCCGACAGCCGAGGTGAAAAAGAAGTACAGATTCTTTAAGGAGCAGCTAAAAAAAATTGAAGGGGGGGGAAAGGACGATTATCCTAGCCATGATGAAGTGCAGGAACTTATGTTTAGAATATGCTCCGACTGCAAATGGTGGACATTACGGGATGGAACTCACGATCTGCCCACCCTTCCTCTTTCCTGGAAAGATGCAAGCAGTCATAGTTTGCATTCTCCTATTGATGTTGTTCCAAAGCTTGGCAGCACATAACTACTCACTGCTCTTCGCTCACATAATAAGCCTCTAATATCCTAATTTAAGAGTTATTGGTATCTATATGTAAACGAAGCGGCTATTTTGAGAGATGAAAGTTGGATAGCTCTTTTCCCAATCAAGGCTTCTAAACTCAAGAGTCATCTACGGCTTTATGATCATCTGTTGTTGGCAACTCTTTCTCCTGATTAGGATAGAGGTCGTGACGAAGAGGATCCGAGAGGCAGTCAGTAAGCTCCTCTCGCTGTTCACGTAACCCTTGCCATTTGGGAGGGAAGAGACCTTCTTCCCTCCTGCCTCGTGGAACATTCCTGTCGTCCGTATCCTCTCACTCGTTTGGAGAAGGGGAGCGAGCCTGCTTCTGATCTTTTCTGCTGGTTGAGGGCACCCCTCCTGTTTCCGAGATGATGGCTCGCAACGCCTCAATACGCTCCCTCACACTGGCTTCTTCTGGCTTTCTCTCTGTAAGTGGCTGCCTTTGCCAGCGCAAAACCCGTTTCCTCAAATACCGCCCGTGTCTGCTCGATCTCTCTATCCTGATGATGGCGGAACCATGACCTGTTTACAGCAGCAGACATTAACTGATGAGTGTCCTTCTCCTTGTCCAAAGCATCAGGAGAAAGAGTCTTCCTTATTGAGGTCATTTTGCTCTTGTTGGGCAAGACGTTGAAGTAGGGCTTCGGCATCTCTGTTGGTGTACAGGAGTGCCAGCGGCGTCAAGTGATTCTTCATTCGTTTATCCCAGCGTTTATAAACGCGTTCCCTGGCGGTGTACAGGAGTGCCAGCGGCGTCAAGTGATTCTTCATAAACTGCTGAGTCAGAGAATATTCTCTCCTAAAGACACAAGGTAAATCCTTGCTATTCGCTGCAAGAGAGGTTCGGCCTCAGTGCAGCGCAGCCTTGATGCTCATAGAGAAGAGAAGGACGGGATTGTTCAGGTTTTGAGCTATACTAGGATAAGAAGACTCCCTTTTGTTGGAATTTGTCCAGAGCTGAAACAAAAAATTTGGAAGAGGCAAACAGGAAGGAAGTGCTGAAGAGCCTCATATCATCCAAATAGAGCACGCCGAAATGCGGTAACATCGTCGTACCGATCTTCGGGAGAGAGCGATGCAGCCTTCTCCAGCACACGTGCAACTCGAGAAGAGATAGCAGAATTGTATGAGCGCACGTTTTTTAAGCCAAAACCATTTTCGGACAATGTGTTGGTCAACAGCATAAAGAGAGTGATAGCAAGCGAATAGATATCTGAGCGCTCATCAGTTTGTGCCGTACCATATTGTTCTGGTGGTGCGAAACCAGGAGTACCAAGCAACTGAGTATCCTGCGCGTGTTTCGGATGGAAAAAGCGTGAAATACTGAAGTCGATCAACTTGATATGCTCGTTCCGTGTTAGTATAATATTTCCTGGCTTCATATCACGATAAATAACGGGGGGATTTTGCGAGTGCAAATGTTCCAGAATATCACAGAGATGGCGCGTCCAATCTAATACCTGTTCTTCAGGAAAAAGGGGCATCATTACGTTCTAACACATCTTCAAGCGGCGAACCATCTATATACTCCATTGCTATAAAATAGCGCTGGTTTTCAAAGAAAAAACCATGAAATGCGGGTAGGTTAGGATGACTCAATCTCGACAGTATTTTTGCTTCTCTCTGGAAAATTTGGATAGCTTGCGGACGTTCATCTACGGATACCCACGCAAGATTCATCTCCTTGATAGCACAAATTGTATGACGCTGCATATCGCGTGCTCGGTAGACAACCGCCATGCCTCCTCTCCCAACAGTGCGCAGAATCATATAGCGATTATGGAGTACAGTGCGACGGGCGAGATTTCCTTGCTCAGTATTGTACATGCCTTTGGTAGGCTGCTTAGGGATACCTGTTTCTATAGGAACGGATAAGCGAGAAGGATCTTTTACTCTTTTGGCGCCTTGTGAAATATAATTAGACAATCCTGGGAAGTCTCCCGTACTTTGTCGAGGCTGTCCCCGATTGTTGTTTATAGGGTGTTGTCCTCCAATATACCCAAAGAGGAGGACTTCTACCACCTGATCGATCCCCTGTGCGATATTCTCAAATGCTTCATCATGATTGGTCCATGTCGTGACAGGTTTTCCTTCTGTTGGTAAGAGTTGAAACTTACTCACGGTAGTCCCTTTCCAAAGGACTGGACGTAAAAGAATAGAGATAACATATGCCTCTCCTGCAAGGTGTCTTTCATAAGCTCGTTTCATTTCTTTCCCGTAGCAATAGTCAGATGCCATAAAATCAGGGCTAATAAGTAAGATGATAATATCAGCAGTATCGATTTCTTCACTAATCTTCCGTTCCCACTCAGTTCCAGGCAAAATTGCGCGATCGCACCAAGTTACAATTTTGCCAATACGTTTCAATGGAGTAAGGTGAGCTTCTCAGAGTTTTTCGGAGGCAGAAAAGTTGAGAATTAGCACATCAAATCTTCATAAGCGGTCGGACTCACCTAATTGAGCGTGGAATGACGACGCTCCCGATTATAAAAACATTCGATGTATTCAAAGATGTCTTGTCTGGCCTGGGATCGGCTTTCGAAGGAAGAACGCTCAATGCATTCGCCCTTGAGAGTCGAAAAAAAGCTCTCCATGACGGCATTATCATAACAGTCGCCCGCAGCTGACATACTGACCACAATGCCTAAGGAGGCGAGCCTGGTGAGATACCCAGTAGCTGTGTAGGTGCTGCCCTGATCGGAGTGGACAAGCAGTTCTCTGGGAGGAGAGCGGCGCAGCAGGGCCATCTCGAAGGCGTTGCGAACCAGTTCCTCATCATTGTGTGGTCCCATCGCCCATCCAACAACGAGGCGCGAAAAGAGATCCAAGACAACGGCGACATACAACCAGCCTTCTCCTGTCCAGACGTAGGTGGTGTCGCTCACCCATTTGCTATTGGGGCGCTCAGCCTGGAAATTCCGATTGAGGAGGTTGGGAGCGGCAGTGACTCCCTTGCGCCGCTTGGTCCCCACAGGGGAACGTCGTTTGGGTTTGGCTACCAGATCCATCTCACGCATCAGGCGAGCCGTCCGTTCACGCGAACAGCGCAAGCCGAGATCGTGCAGCTCCATCTGAATGCGAGGGCTTCCATACACTCCTCGCTTCGCATGAAAAATGCGCAGGATGTGGGTGGAGAGAATGCCATCTTCTCGCTCGTGTGCGCTTGGCTCTCGCCCCAGCCAGGCATAATAGCCACTGACACTCACCCCAAGCACTCGGCACATGATACTCACCGGATAGAGCTGAGCATGGTCCTTAATGAAGGGATAACTTAACTCTGGTTGCGCGAAAAGATGGCTACTGCTTTTTTTAATATATCACGCTCCTGTCGGGTGACTTCCAACTCTCGCTTGAGACGACGCAGTTCTTCCTCATGCGCTGGAGGATTTCCGCTGCCTGGAAAGGCTTTTTCCCCAGCCTGGGCAAATTCCTTGCACCAATGATGCAAGGTGCTGTCGGCAATCCCAAGATCACGGGCAATGTGGAGCATGGGTTTTCCACTCGTCCTCGCTAAGCGAACCGCTTCCAGCTTGAATTCCTTCGTGAACGTTCTTTGCTCTTTTGGCATGATACTCTCCTGGCGGATGCTCTCTCAAGTTTACATCCTCCAAGAAAGTCCGTCAAGCCCAAGGTGTTTCTCAAGCTCATCTCGTAAGGATTTATCTTCATGAGCATAACAATAGAAAACTCTGATGTACTTTGCTGATTGTATTCCCATGCTTTGTATCTCTCATTTATGATGATCTGAGCAATAGAGAAAGGAATGACGCAGTTATACCTACGCAATTTTCTCCACATCCTGTTGGAGATCTTACTTGATCCAGTGAATATAGAGCATGGTGGTATCGAGCGAGCATGCCTCATAATTCGGGTGAGCCAGTGCAGAGAAACCACCTCTGCCATGCGATGGCGTAGGCCATGAGGAACGGAGATCAGCGAACAGTGCCTGTCTCGCATATTTCATTCCCAGATGCCATAGCGCCCATACAGTGTACCCACAGCGCATTTTTCCCGAAGGAAAGAGGTACTGACTCTTTGGTGGAAGCACCTCCAGATACACGTTCAAAGCAGATCGATTGGTGGTATTGAGCAGAGCCTCACGCACATTCTTGCAGTTCCAAGTAAGCCGTAACATCCCAGTTCGTTTGTCCAAGTGAATTTGCTGACGTATCAAGGCATACAATTTTTGTGCATGTATGCCTGTATGGAGCAGGAGTGTGATCACGGGTTTGATCTCGTAGCGTTCCAATCGCGTTGACAGCACCCACCAGTGCATCTTCTTCCTCATCGTCCAAATGTCGGAGGGAAGATGTCTCTTTGGGAAGAAATAGAATGGAACTTGCTGGATTGAACTGAATGAGGTGCATTTTTTCCCCAGACAAAATAGCATTTCAGGCTCAGTAGGGTTCGCTTCACAGTGGATGGTTTCAAACTGAGAGTCATCTGGAGGTAGTTCCGATAGCGCATTAACAACTCCGGAACAACTGCTCGTGAAGTAAAGACATGATCTCTTTTGTCTCATACTTGATGTGAAGACTCTTGGCATAAGACAAAAGAGATCACTCAGATAGTTGCGAATGGCGAGAGGGGAGAGATATTCAAGGCGTTGGAGTACCTGCCTATATTGGTATCGAGCGAGCATGCCGTCTTCTGAGATCTCCTGTTGTGTATTCCAATTCATGGTTCCTGCTCCCTGCCAGTATGAACAGAAGGGCTTTTTGCTTGATCTTGTCAAGTATGGGTAGACATGAGACCTATATTTCATGATTAGGTTTGCGTTGTTGATGTCTGCTCAACTATTTTAGCAGAAGGGCATGCAAATGTATAGTGTATTTGTGGGAAGCGTGGAAAGAGGATCTTGTGTACGCCAGTTGATTTTTTGACTGATGAACAACGTCAGCGTTATGGATGTTCTATTGGAGGGCCATCCCCTGCATGGTTTGCTTTGTACTTTCACATCGATGATTGCGACTGTGATTTATTGGAGTCTCGGCGTTATGCCTATATTCTGACACGAGGCATTTGCGTGGAAGAGGAGAGATGAGCGTGTTGGCTTTTAAACCCCTGCATCAGCAATGCACACTCAGCACACATTGCTGCATCGCCCATTGCTTTGACGACGTTGGATCTAGGGTGTACATCCCAGCCCTGAAAGTGAACGCGATACCCTGCTTGCTCTAGCTCCCAGGCGATCCACTCCGCCCACGCCTGATCCTTGCCAGTGCTGCGAGAGCTGATGAAGAAATCGATCCCCTGCTCGCCCTGTTGCTGCTCGTCCATGCTGATGCTGCTCCTCACGTCACGCGATGCTTGATACCGCCTAGTATACTCCATCAAGAGAGGATTTGCATCGACTCGCGCCCTCATAGTCAGAGACGAAGGAGGTTCATGCCTCCCAAAATGGAGCGAGCAAGGAGAGAGAATGTGGGTGAGCTGAGAGCATGGAGCAGCTTTCAAGTGAGGCGCGTGGCCCTCTTCTTCGTCCTGGTTACAACCTCAGCATCTCATCTCTGGTGCCTGGTCCTTAGATCCTTGGACACCTGTGCCGTTTACGTTTTCTTTGAAGGAGCCAGAAGGGGACGGTGAGGAACAAGAAGAGCTTCTCGTCCGCTCGTTCTTCCTCTTTTGAGCGAGTGGAGAAAGCAGTGTGCAGTGCCTCCAGGAGGAGATCTCTTGGCACCATACCGAGAATTGTGTATGAAGAGCCTTTCTCTTCAAAGAGGCTGGAAAAAGTAGAGAAGATAGGCAGAGGCTCTGCGTGGAGGTAAGTTGTCTGGTCACTGCACAGGGAGCCGTGCTGCTGTTCACCAGACTCGGCAGCTCAACGAGCGCTCAGGGGCAGAGCGACCTGCTCCTGGACCCACATGACTGCTGTTTGCACAAACAACCTGGCTGCCGGAGATGCCGAAGCAATCGACCTGACCGCAAGCCCGATCTGCAACGTTTGTGGAGGATCAAGTGGAATGCTCGTGATTCCTTCTAGCTTGTCAGGAAGCATCTTGCGCGGCATAATGGTGATGCCGAGTCCTTCACGGACCATAGCGAGAATGGTAGTACCTTCGCTGACTCGATAGCGAATGGATGGATTATGCTTCCCGTGTTTCTGATCAAAGATCTCTGGCAAGTCGCATCCTGTCCTCGGCATAATCAGGCTTTCTTCGCGCAGGTCGTCTGCCATGACGGATGCATACGTATGCAGGCGGTGTTCGTTCGCCACGAAGACGTGCAGTGTATCGTTCGCCAAGTAGATACTCTCCATTCCTTTGGTCGGATGATGCAAGAAGCCGATATCAATCACATTGGAGTCAAGCCACTCCTCGACTTCATGAAAGGAGCCTTCAAAGAGCACCACGTCGATGTCGGGATACTGCTGGTGAAAATGAGCGAGCACCCCGGCGAGCAAAGGCGAAGAGACGAGAGGAATGCTTCCCAGTCGCAGATTGCCCTTAACCAGCCCGCGTGCCGCCCGTGCTCCCTGCTCAATGGCTTCGGCGTGGACCAACAAGGCCCGCGCGTGAGGAAGGAGTGAACGTCCAATTTCAGTCAGTGCAACCACGCCCCGGTTGTTGCGTTCAAGCAGGGTGACCCCTAATTCGCGTTCAAGTGCTGCGAGGGCATGACTCACTGCCGATTGCGTCAGGTGGGTCGTGTAGGCCGTCTCCGTGAAACTGCCGGTGTCGGCAAGCGCTACAAAACAGTGCAGTTGAGAAAAGTTCATGATGTCTTTCCTTCATAGTGCTATGACGAATATGATTTGTGTTCATCATCCTCTTTCCAGTATACTTCTGATAAACGGGAGAGACAAGTGCTCTCGTGCACTGTATTCATAGCGTCGGTTCCGCTCCTATGGCGGGCCGGAAAGTGAGGATATCTTAATGACGACACTGGTTCCTAATACGGAGTTTGCTCGCCTGGCCAGCGATGAAGATATCACAACGGTTGTTGCCGCTCTGACGGCGAAAGGGATAGCTGCCGAAGTTTTCGAGAATCGCGCCGAAGTCCGCATCCGCATGCTTGACTTGTTGCCCGAAGGAGCAGAAGTCTATACGGCATTATCCCAGACGCTTGAGGTTCTCGGTTTGCACGAGGAGATCAATACCTCTTCTCGCTACATCTCGCTGCGCTCCCAGGTAGAGAAGCTCGGTCGCGAAGGGCGCATGTCACGTACCGGGCGCAAGCTCATGGCAAGCCCCGAGTATGTGATTGGTAGCGTCCATGCTATCACGCACCAAGGGCAGGTCCTGATTGCTTCAGGGAGCGGCAGCCAGCTTGCGGGCTATACCTTTGGGGCGAGTCATGTGATCTGGGTGGTAGGAGCACAAAAAATCGTGCGCGACCTGGACGAAGGACTGCGCCGTATCTGGGAATATAGTTATCCCCTGGAGAACGAGCGCATGCAGACCCGCTATGGGATGGACAGCTTCCCAGCGAAGATTCTCCTCGTCGAGGGGGAAATGCCAGGCCGCATCTCAGTTTTGCTGGTGAAAGAAGCATTGGGGTTCTAGGAAGTCGCCTCCTGTGCAGCTATCTTAGGGTTCGACGGTTCGGGCGGAAGAACCAGGAAGCGCTCAATGCCCTCTGTAGAGGCATCATCTGTTTGCAACCTGTCACCGCATTGTTCTTCTTTGCGGTGACGGAGCATCCTTCTTGTGTCGTCGTCCTCCTGACAAAAGGATTGGAGAGAACACAAATGCCCCTTTTTTTTGCTCACGCACGTCACCCCGGAAATTGTGTAAATGAGGAGGCGTTTGTTCCTTGCCAAACAAAGGGGCTACTTTGCTTCAAAAAGAGATAAGCGGCCATGCCCCTCAGGCAGCATGAAGAGGAAGCAACCTCCTCTTGACTGCGTGCCATCTCCTCGCACGCAAGGAAGATGCATCAGATGGTCAAGGGAAGGTGAGCGCGCATCCTGCCTGCATACGCAACCCCATTTCCCTGATGCCAATTCTCACCAGGTCATGGCATACTCACGCAGCGTTTTGCCATGAGTGCGCAGCCAAGCTTCTCTCCAGAGTGCCTGTTCCACCTGTGCCTTGATCCTGGCATCCGTCTCCATCCCAGCAAAGTAGCGTTGCATGTGATGGATGAGTCCACCCGCTTCTCGCAATCGCAGCACATCTGGAATAGCACGTCTTTCTTCTTCGCTCAAATGGAGGCCGGTTGCATAGGCCACCGGCAAATGCGTCGATCACTGCCCACTCTTTCCCTGTTCCCATCAAGTTAAAGGGCCACGCACACATCCATGATCCGCAGGTCGATGCCAGCAAATTCAAAATCCAAGACCGCCGTGACTCGTTGATCTTTCATTAAGAGATTTGACGGGTCATAATCCCGATGCACCAGTTGTTGCGGCAGATGTCCATACAACTCCTCGCTCTTCTCTGCTACCCCAGCGAACAGGCTTTGGAGTGGCTTTGAGTTGGTGCGCGAGATCGGCAACGCAAAACCCGTTTCCTCTCATAACGCCCACATCTGCCCGATCTCTTTCTGTGGAGATGGTATCAGAGTAGGATGTGCTTGCAGCAGCAGACATATATCCAATGCTGAGTATCCATCACCTCGTCCAAAGCGTCATGGCGAAGGTTCATCCTTCTGGTTGTCAACGGTGATAGCAGGCTGACTTTCGTGAGTGATAATTAAATTCACCTGTACTGTTCCCCCGGTTGGAGATCCCAAGCAGATATTCCATAGATCTGGCATCCTGTAAGGTCGGCTTGAGTTAAATTCGCTTTCTTCAGCGTCACTTCGCCAAGATTGACCCCACAAAGGAGAGATTTGCTCAGATTAGCTTGTCTCAAGCTGGCGTAATAGAGACGTGTACTGCTCCAGTTAGCAACTTCAAAATTAACTGGCTAAGTTCAGCAGCCTCGCAGTTGGCGTACTCAAATCCACCTCGCTGAGATTGGTTTCAAAGAGATTGGCATTACAGAGGTCAGCGCTACTCAGGTTGATTTTCCTGAAATTGCATCGGCTCACATCAGTTCTACTTTGGTCGGGGACAATTTCAGGACGTTTCTCTCTCCACTTGTTCCACATTTCATCTTCTTGTTTTGAGGATGTCAAAGTATCTTGATTTGCCATATGGAGTCCTCTCCTATCACGTTCTTTTATGGAACTATGTCCTCGCTATGTGCGATAAAATGAGGTGGAGATAAACTGCTTCTGCCTTCTCTGCCTATGATGGTAAGCTCTATTCACCCGTTCTAGATGATCGTGACCCGATTTGGTGGAGGCTGTGAAGAGAAGCCAGATGTCACCCAAACGCGTGAAGTTCAACAATACTCTTGCCTCTCCTGGCCTTCACCCGAGCAGGCTCAAAGTTGCCCACAAACTAGCTCTTGCTGTGCTCACTCTCTTCATTCTCCGACTTCACAAAAACGGGTGAATTCCACAGGCCGTTCCTGCTTGATGCCGTTCTAGTGCTTTTGTCATCTCAATGCAATAGCAGTAGTCAGAGGCTAAAAAAGAGGCACTCACCAGTAACAGGATGATATGTGCTGTATTGAGTTGCGTATCGATCTCTTTTTCCCACTTGGCGCCGGGGAGAATGTCACGGTCGTACCAACTGGTGATCTGGGATTGACGCTTGAGGAGGCTAAGGTGATTGTCTAACTCATCTCGTAAGGTTTTATCTTCATGTGCATAGCAGTAGAAGAGTTTTAATGGTGTTGTTGATACTGTCATCTATCAATACCTCTATCTACACTTTATCACTGCAATCTCATCTTACCATATAAATACTTCTATCGCTAGTTTTCGATCAAGCTAGTAGAGCATATACTAGCGGCAGGACTGTTTCAGCACGAACAAGAGGTTCGTTCAGCTATTTCTTGCAGATTTTGACAGCACTGCAAAAACGGCAAAAACTGGGGGACAATGGGGAAGGCAAAAGGTAGTAAAAAAGACAACTCGGAACTATACTAGAGGTGAGTGTATCGGGCGTCACAACGAAGTTGGTTTCGGCTGACTAAGTGACCGGGTTCTGGTTCATCCCGTACGTTCTTGCGTGGGTCTTGCTCGCTGAGCATGCTCGCGGAGAGATTGCCGGAAGAATGAGAGCACGACTGGCCCTCGTCTCGCTATGAACCACTTCCGCCGAATGTAAGGAGATGTAGATCCAATTGCATGACGAGGAAGACAGAGGCCATAACCTGATGACTCAGTGCAAGATCTCATTTCGCGAGGATGGTTCGTAGGAACATTCTCGCCTGACCGAAAGTGAGACCGTCATGATGGAAACGCCGGACGAGCAGCCAGAGTTCTCCAACTTCGAGCTGGAAGCTGCCTTGTTGATGGCCAAGCACGGCAATTCCATGCAGCTTCGAGGACTCATCGAGAAGAGGACCGAGGCGGAGTATGCGAGGTTGCTGCGCGAGTGTGGGATCTCCGACTTCGAGTGGAGAGTCGCCTTGTCTGTGTGTATGGCTGGCGATACCACGCCGCTGAAAGCCCTCCTCAAGAAGTGTCAAAGACCTGCTGCCTGAGTGAAGGTTCTTTTCCCTCCAAAAGGTCGTGACGATGTACTGAGCATATCGGATCTGGGAGGCTGCGCTTGCGCGGCCCCCGACCCTTTTTTCATGTAGATTCTCCCCTGTAGTTGATATACATTACGTTCTAGAGATGGACTAAATGGCTTGGATGCTCGCTGGAATTTGAAAATGAAACGGGTGTAAAGAGATGAACTCTATATATCTGTTTTTTCATGTCGTCTGGGGTTGCAGAAAGATCGAAGTATGCTAGGTAGCTAGCTAGTAGAGCATATACTAGGATGTTTGACTTGGGGGTGATTTGCTGATCTTTGAAGAAGAGAACGAATATAGTCATAATAGAGAATGGCTTCTCAAGTCGGTTTATGTGTGTCTAAAAGAGGTTCTTACAAACTACTGTGATTGTTGCCTTATGAGATGTGGAAAAGTATATAGGATGATGTTATGGCTTCTTCATTGCTGTAAGCTCAGAGGCGATTGCCGTGTGGAAAAACCTCTTGTTTGGGTGGCATGCTTCCCCATGAGGAGAAGCATGCTGCTCACGATGTGGGGGAAGAAGATTATCCCCAGGAAGAGAAGAGGGTGCTTGCTGATCCCTGGACCCAAGAGACCGCACCGCTTTCCATTGAAGCGTTCTCTGCTCACGACTCGCCTTCCCTCTCCGCGATGATGCCTCGCAATGCCTCGATCCGTTCTCTCATGCTCGACGCTTCTGGCTTTCTCTCCACAAGCGGCTGTGCTGGGCAGGGCAAAACCCGTTTCCTCAAATAGCACCCGTGTCTGCTCGATCTCTCTGCCTCTGTTGATGGCATCATGGGGGGTACAGCAGATACCACGCCAATGCTGAGTATCCATCACCTCGTCCAAAGCGTCATGGCGAAGGTTCATCCTCCTGGGGGTTATCCTGCTCGTGTTGGGCCAGGAGTTGAAGCAGCGCTTCGACATCTCCGTTGGTATGCAGGTCGGCCAGCAGGAGGATGGAATTCTTCAAGAGCAGTTGAGTCTGAGGATGCTCTGAGCCTAAAGACGCTAGGGAAATCGCTACTGCACGCTGGTAAAGCGGTTCGGCTTCAGCGTAGCGGCCCTGTTCCCAATACAGTTCTGCCAGATTATTCAGACCGCCTATCGTGTTGGGATGATCGGCTCCCAACTGTGCTTCTATGATGGTAAGCGCTCGCTGCAAAAGCGGTTTCGTCTCCTCGTAGCGCTTCTGTATATGATAAAGTTCTGCTAGATTATTCAGGCTACCTGCCGTATTGGGATGAGTGGCTCCCAACTGCTCCTCACAGATGGCAGTAATAGCGTAAACATTCAGATCAGAAGAAATATTGCCCGTGAAGGGAGAAGAGTCGATCTATTGATGATCAACCCACAGGATCTTGTTGACTACTGGTCGAGCAATACGGTTATTCAACCAGCAGCAGCAAATGAGCCAATAAGTGGACTTGGCAAGGCCTTAGAAATTGCTAGACACAAAGAAAAGTTTTTAGATCCTACAATATTACCAGAAGAATTTGATGGTGTTATTCGACTTGTCAGAAATAATTTGGTCCATTTGTCTGGTGAGGCCCTCAATACACATTTACGAATGTTTGATTATAGAAGCGCCGAAAAGCATTACACGTTACAGAATTTCCTCAGCGATCAAGAACTGGTGTTTGATTTTATTAGAAATGTACCTCGGTTCATTACAGATCCATATAACAAACTATGCAGAAATAATATCTAGTATTAACATAGACGAATATAACAGCATTTATGTGCACTGATAGCTTCTGAATTGGAAAGCGATAGATTAACTTAGCTATTTCTTCCCAGTCATATCACACTAATACCACATCATCTGCAAGCTGGTTCCAAAGTGCTCCACTATCTCCTCACGGGTCATGCCACGCTAAATAAACCGACGAAATAATTACGGGAAACGTGAGAGACGGGAGCTAAATATTTCCTTTCTTTCTCTCCCAATAGTTCTTAAGTTCTATCTCCAGATTCTTTGCCCAAAGCAACCTAACGAAACGCTGGATATAGCTCCATTTCCTCGGTCTCAGGCCAGAGAGAACGGAGTTGGGTTGCAAGTGCTCTCATCGTGGCGCCAATGGCTTCCAGATATCCAAATTGCTCGCTTGTTTGAGCAAGCATTTCCAGACGTGTCAAGAGACGTTGGCGATCAGAAGCAGCGATAATCATCCGATCACTTTCAAGGAGCCTGCCCAGTGGCATCCAGCGAAGCCAGTCAAGGACCCAGAACGAGCAAGCTTCGACAAGCGCACGATAAAACAGGGCATCATTCGTTGCAGCAGGGCATCCTTTAACCAGTTCGGCACGATACACCGTCTCCATACGCACTAGAATGTGCTCTGGCAGCCGGTAGACACACCAGCAGGTGGGAAAATGCATGCGCCCATAGCATCCTTCTAAAAGAGCATGTGCAAATCTGCCTCCCTCAAAGTCCACGAGATAGAGCGCAGAACCGACGTAGAGACAATTGTCGGGACAACTATCTCCTTGAATAAAGGCAAGGAATGGTCCAGGATTTCTCATAGAAGTCGCCAGTGCAAATAACTCACGGTCTACACCGGGTGCAGGTGGAATACCAACCATCTCAATGGAACGATGAAAGGTAGATGTCAACCATCCAAGTGTTACATCCTCATCCTCATCTACCAACGAGCCAAGCGGCCCACGAATAGCGTCATAGCTTGTTTGCCTCCCAATGGTCAGGGCGTGGAGGCGACCATGGGCGATTGCGTATTCAATGAGAGCAGCTTCGGTGGCAACCGGATCATTACCCAGCAACAACTGATCCAGGCGTTGACCACTTCCTAAGTCCTCGATGATACATATTCCTTCGACCGGATTACCAGCATAGAAACGAGGTGCAAAGAACAGATCAGCAGAGATTACCTGATTCAGGAACTGGAGACTAGCCCAATCGTTGAAAAACGTCCACGGTGGAAATTTGCGCACCTGTTTGACGATCACGCTGGCTGGTGCATGAGCCGGGCCAGCAAGAACATGAAAACGATAGATTCCTGTCCGTCCGCTAGCAGTTAGATCGTCTCCCTCCCCAAGACGAACAGCCCCTTCAAACCTCTCCGTGAGCAGTTGCTCAGCTATCGCTATCATTTCTGGTGAGGGAGGAATTTTTGATGGTTGCATATTGATATGTGGCTTCCTTGCTAAATGAACTGACGAAATTTACGCGGCTAACCCAGCGACACTGCTAACGAGATCAGGAGCAGCCGCCATATCCTGAAAAAAGGAGGTCACAGCATCCATGAGTTGCTCCATGCTCTGGAAGAAGTGGTTATGAGTGACTTGGCGACGCAGGTGTTTCCAAAAGCATTCAACAGGGTTCAACTTGGGCGAATAGGTTGGCAGGCAAACCAGTTCGATCTCGTCCTGATGCTCCGCTAAAAAGGCCTGGACGGGTTTGGCAAAGTGGATGCGATAAGTATCCACCACGACATACTTTTTGCGAACCGACTGCCGGATATCTGGCTCGATGACCTGTGAGAGCACCGAGCGAAACAATGCATTATTCTTGTGGTCGCTTGTTGCCCAGTACAACCTGCCGCTGACCCAATGGATGAGTCCAGCCCCATACTGCTTTTTGTTCTGACGAGGCGTCTCGATTTTGCGTTGATATCCCTGCTTGCTCCAACAGCGCATGACACCTGGCAAGAGGGCAAGATCGACCTCATCTTCATAGTATAGGTCAATTTCACCTGCCAGGGCCCGTTGTTGCAACT
Organism: Reticulibacter mediterranei; assembly: GCF_016587455.1. Lineage (NCBI taxonomy): Bacteria > Bacillati > Chloroflexota > Ktedonobacteria > Ktedonobacterales > Reticulibacteraceae > Reticulibacter > Reticulibacter mediterranei. The sequence continues at coordinate 1,248,886 of NZ_BNJK01000002.1, forward strand.
GTTGCAAGCGAGTGTACTTCTGCTCATAGTCTGGGTCGGGACTACTCACCGAGAGCACTGGACGCTGCACACTGTAGCCATGCCGATGCAAGCTACGACGAACACTCCTTTCGCTGACCTCCAGATCCATCTGTTCCTTCAATGCCAACGCCAGCAACTCTGCTGTCCAGGTGGAAAACGGATAGTGCAAGTCTCGGGGATCACATTCGACCAGTTCCAGCAATTTTTTGAGGAATTCCTCCGTGATTTTGGGTGGGCGTCCCACGCGTTCCTGAGGCAAGATTCCTTGCAGACCAGATCGATGAAAGTCGTGAATACAGCGGGCGACGGTGTCTTCACTGGTGAAGAGCAATGTTGCAATCTGGGGTACACTGTAATGCTGAGTCGAGAGCAATATGATATGACATCGGCTTTTCAAGCCGGCATGGCTGGTCTGTTGATAGAGGCGATGGACCCATTGCTTTTCTTCAGTCGACAATAGGCGCACGTACACCTCGCTTGGTCTACTCATCCTGGATTCCTCGTTTGGCTTGGCTATTTTGTCCTTCTATTGTACCAGATTTCCCGTAGTTGTTTTGCCGGTTTATTTAGAACACCAAATCGAGACTTCTGGCCGGTATTTGCAGATAACGGACCAGGCACTTGGCTTCCTTCTCATCTGCGACACGATGTTCGCTCCACTGAGATCAGTTCCACTCAGGTCAGTGTACACAGGCTTGTGCCATCCCTGTTCGTCCCGCGCCGCTGTCATCTGTATCAGTCGCCATTGGTTCCACGACTCTACCCCTCTCTGAGTTGAGAAAGGTAGGTGGATCGGATTCGCCATCTGATCCCTCCTTGTCGTCTTCTCTGTCCGTAGTATACTGAAGCGCGACGGCAGCAATGTCGCTTCCGCAAGAACCCTCTCGCTTACCTGGCTCGTATCGAAGCTCGCTTGCTCCAGACATGATTGCCGTTCATGGGGAAAAACCAGGGCCGCATTTTTCTATGGGATGACTACTCAACAGGGATGATGAGAAGCTTACAAGCACATCCTTGTTAAAGTTCTGGAAAAGAACATTGCACATTAGAGTGAAAGCGTCAGAAGAAGTGGCATGTGGTCACTCGTATGGAGCCATTTGTCTGGTTCTCCAATGTGTAACCCACATGACCGACTGAGCATATGTGAAATAAAAGCATAATCGAGGTGGTAGGGTTGGGCGAGATGACGGTACATGAACTGTGTTGGGGTGGCCTCTTGTCCTTGTTTTTCTCCGCGTAGAGTATGGTAGGCGCTCACCAGTCCTAAGTCTGCCAGCTTTGCGACAAGTGCACTATGAGAGTGTTCACGGTAGAGCCGATCCCAGATCGCGTTACTGTTAAAATCTCCTATGACGATCATGTGTGACACTGATAAAAACTGCGCATAATGCTCTATCGCTTGATGCGTGACACGAACATAGCGCAGGCGTTGATCTTTTACACAGGCCCATAGCCCCAGGATATGCAGTGGCACCTCCTCTACACGGACGGGAAGAAACCAGGGCCACTCCTCGGTATAGGAACGATCAAGGGCGTAGGTATAGTTGGCGAAACCAATCATGGCCATCCCTTTGTGAGGATTGGACCCTACCCAATATTTAAAAGGAGCATCTGTCCTGGCAATATCTTTTTCTGAACACTCTTGTAGCACAAGGATATCCGGATGGAGGCCCATCACTACATCGCGCTTTTTTTCAAATCCCATATTGCAGTTCCAGGAGATAATACGCATAGGTCCTCGACTCGCAAGCTCTCAAAATGAATAGGATAAAAATTCCCTCACGTAATGACCGTAATACCCAGGGGTTGCGCGTTTGACGCTTTATGGTTTCAACTCTCACCTAGAGGGGTGCAAGTAATTCATTTCTAGAAAAATCAGCTTCTTGGCGGCATCCTCACTGGAGTAGGTAGTTGATTGCTCAACCTCTTCCTCTATCTCCACAAGAGCAACTTATCCATTTCTCGATTGAGGCTTCCTTTCGCCAGCAACCCTTACCTCCTCCGACTTAGACCAGCGCATTCTGAAGACTATGCTTTGCCTGCTTCTCATTTTGAGAGCGCCTCTCCTCTTTTTTACCCGCATTCATTGAAAGCCAACAAGAAAATACTCTCTCTCAACTGCAAACGATCTCTGCTCAGCGCCAAATTCAGTTTTTATACACTTCGATAAATGAATTACTTGTACCCCTCTGATGGGCTTTTTCTTTGCACTGCTCTCACTGTAGCATGACACGCTATAAAAAAGCAATAATTCAGTATCCTTTGCCTATTTCGAGAAGCCAGATGTCGCAGAGAGAATTCCCGCTGCTATGCCTGCTCATACTATCAGGCCGCTATCGCAACGACCGCGAGTTGCCGCGAATCACCCGTGAGACTGTCTATGAATGCGGTAGCTGCCAGGATGCCTATTTCGCAACAGTAGAGCAGACGCTTCCCACACGATAACAGCCTTCTCGCTGATCGTATACTGTACCTAGAGGTTGTGCCTTACACCTTATCAAATTCCAACACGAACGCTCTCACTGCTCAGGGAGCGTTTTTAATTTGCTCAAGCTAGAGTGAGAACAACATCAAAGTATCTACTCGCAGTCACTCGTACCTGTGGAGGAAAGAAGAGCATGTCTGGCTTGCGGGACGACATCTGAAAGAGCTTAGTCCTCTCAGGCTCGTTCATCTCGAAACTCAGGATATGACGAGCATTTTTTTCATAGAGCTTTTCAGCTTCCTTTTCATGTTAAAGATGAATACGAGAAATACATTGACAAAAAATCTGCATCAGTGCGTTTATCTAAAGGCAAACGTAATCTGATAGCGCTGAGTGTTTATTTTAACATGCCCTTCAGGAGGCGCGCATATGGACTCTCTTGCACTTATTCTCGCTGCACTCGCAGCAGGGGCGGCAACTGGTGGACAGGCTATTGCTGGCGATGCTCTCAAAGATAGCTACGCAGGTCTCAAAGCGCTCATCAAGCGCAAATTTGCAGGTAAACCAAAGGCGGAAATGGTTCTGACAGAACACGAAAGCAACCCTAAAATCTGGGAAGCTCCTCTCAAAGAAGCGCTAGTACAGGAACATATTGATCAGGATCAGCAGATTATGGAAGCGGCACAAAGAGTCATGCAACTTGTACAGCCTCGACAGGCAGCAAAGGGCAGATATAACGTACAAATTACAGGCGATGTTCACGGCTTCGCTCAAGGTGATGGTCAGAACGTGACCATGCACTTTGGAGGAGAACCTAAAGAGAAAAAGTAAACACAGATGGGTATGAATGTTTCTTGAGGAAAGGCGTTAATCCAGTAGTCATTTACGTAGAAGAAAATGGAAGAGAGCCGCAGATATGGAGGCAAACAGGTGGGATATGAAACTGTAAGAAAGCCAAAAATAGAGATATCTGAAGCTTCTACAGATCAACAGCAGCTTGAAAGGTCTCATCAGAGGGATACCGCCAAGTCTCGTGAAACTGAAATAAGGCAAAGTCAGCTTGAAATGCCTTATAAGAGAAAGTCTGTTAATTCTGGTAAACCGGGAATAGAATTATTGAAGAGCATCATAGCCGATAGCAATCAAGGTCAACTTGAAATACCTTACGAGAGAAAATCTGATGATTCTGATAAATCGGGGATAAAGGGTGAAACTGAAAAAGAACTATTGCGGGAACTAGTAAATCAGAATAGGGAAACTCAACAGGAACAAGGAGCATCTGACGCTTTTTTTGAAGGATTTACAGCAACGGTTGATGCGGCAGTTAACCCTAAAAAGCTTGTCTCTGCTTTTGTGGATGGCTTGGCATCTTTCTTCTCTGGGGGGATGGCAGAGGGAGAGATGGCCCAATCAGAGGCAGACATGCATGCATTCACTCAAGAGAAGCAGAACCAACTTGGTCTTGACCTGCAAGATCGAACTAGAGATATGCTTGTCAAAGCATATGACAATCAACCACTTGACCGGGAAAAAAGACAAGAGGTGATAGAAGAGAAAGTTCTCTCTGATAGAGAGGCAAATAAAGATCTGGAAAAGGCCTTTGTTGTTCTGCAACCGATTATCCGCGAGAAAGCACCTGACAACATACATATTCAAGGAGATGTCTATGGCCTTGTTGTAGGCGACCATAACAAGGTTCATCTGACTTTTCAGGAATTTTTGAAGGATGGTGGCGGTTCCCCGAAGATGAAGCCAGGAGCAAGTTCAATGAAAAGAGTGAAGGATATTCGACGGAGAACAAGACAAGATATTCTCAAGAGGAAGTCGCATCAGTCGTTAAGTTGACTGGAAAGAAACAGAGAGCCTCTGGCCACAATGACCAGAGGTGTTTTGTTAGTGGGCATCTGTAATTTTTGATCCGCAGGAACCGCATATATAAATACGCTTGTGGATGAGGAGCATGCCAACAATACCGACGCCTAAAAAGAAAAAGGCGGCTATTTCCATATTTTTCATGTTGTCAGCTGTCGTTGGCGCCCACAGAAAGCATAGAAATATCATAAAGAATACAGCGAACCACACCCAACCTCCAGTTGAGATTCTGGACTTGATGCGTGCTGGTGTTCGTTGCTGGCAGTATGGGCAAAGCAGCGTTGGTCCGATTGGATCTGCTGTATATGCTCCTTGTATCTTTTGTTTGTGCAGCGTCTCCAGTTGTGCAAGTTGTGGATGATAGGGTTGCAAGTTCCTGATCATGTCAATCATCTCTCGTGCCTCAACGGGATTGGGCGTGGTAGTAGCGATGGCAAAGAGAATTTCAATATCTGAATTATGACTCCGTAATTCGCGAAACATCTGAAGTGCAAGGGACATCTGACCGCTGTTCGCAAGCGCCTGCGCGTGCCGATAGACATTAAGATCTACATCGTTCATCGTCGTTTCTCCAAATATCAATTCATAAAATAATATGCTATCTATCATACAAGCATTTCTATTTTCATTTAAATCTAAAGAAAGTAACACTATGAAGATTGATAAGTTCTTGATAAGTTCGTGCTAAGCATAAGTTTACCTTCTCATCCCGCTCTAGATGCGCTTTCGCTAGTTATATCTTTGCTTGGTTGATAGCGTTTTACTCTCTTCTTTTTCGCCCGTTGATGTAAATGGCGTATAAAAAGAAGAAAGAAGAATTTTCCATGTATCAACCACCAGGCTATCCACCAGAGCGAAAGAAGCAAGGTCTCTTTATCCTCTTGCTCTTCCTGGTAGGTGTGCTATTTCTTGTGCTGTGGGCAAGCTCCCATCAACCACCTGCTACAAACTATACCTATACCGTCGTGACACCTGACGATAGCAATGAATCTTACTCAGGCGGCTCTGGTAGCTCCACCAACACGCTCTATGCTCGCCATACCCCGCTGCCAACAATGGCACCAACCGCAAAACTACACTATGGCGTCAATCATAACCCGTGGGGGTATGACTTTGACGCAACTGGCGGCCAGCTGCTCTATAGTCCTGTCCCTGGCTTCTGTGCCGGACAGTATTTTCAGTGTGTTGGCGACTTCTGGGAGCGCTCGAATGGCTATGTAGTCGAATGTCACAGCGGCTATTATAGTCATTCAGGTGGCGTGCAAGGAGCTTGTTCTCAGCATGGCGGCGTCTGGCGAGCATTGTATAGCCATTAAAACGAAAGACCGGAGTTACACAAGCTTTCCGCATCGAAACGTTCTTCGATGTATTGAATTTCACTGGTCATGTACAACGGATAGAGAAGCGAATAACGAATATATATTTTATCACAGATATATCAAACAAACGGTGTTATATCAAATATATTCGTTCGTTGCATGAATCAGATATCTCTCAATAGTTTATATGCTATGGGTTAAACAAGAAATGAAGGATGTACCAATATGTATCAACCACCACAAGGACAACAACCATCACCAGAGATGTATCAACCGCAATTTCAACAGGGCTATCCTCAGTCGCAACCAGGCTTCGCACCCCAGCAACAGCCATACACGCAGCCACATCCAGAATATCCACCTATGCCAGTTCCCGGCCAGCCTGCGCCGAATTATCCACCGCAACAGATGATGTATCCGCAACAACCTATGGCATCACCACAGTCAGGCTATCTTCCGCCACAGCAACCGATGATACAGCAGGCAGGCTATCCGCAGCAGATGATGTATCCACAACAGCAACAAATGCCAATGCAACCAATGATGGCGATGCTGCCACAACAAATTATGCAGAACAACATCAATGTCAATGTCCAGCAAAAAGGTCCAGGTTTTCTCATGCGAGCGTTCTATTTTCTGTTTGTTGGCTGGTGGCTCGGCTATATTTGGCTCTGCATCGGATTCGGCCTCTGTTCGCTCATTATCACGTTGCCTCTCGGACTCATGATGCTCAACCGCTTACCACAGGTGATGACGCTCAAGCAGTCTGGCACCTCGACCAGCGTAAACGTCAGCACTGTCGCAGTGCAACAGGCTGGCGGACCATCAGTGATGGTACAAAATGTCAATGTGAATGTCGGTGGCACGCAGCAGCAGAATATGTTGATACGAGCGCTGTATTTCATCTTTGTTGGCTGGTGGGCTGGCTACATCTGGGCCAACCTTGCCTACTTCTGCTGCCTGACGCTCATCCTGTTGCCTGTTGGCGTGATGATGTTTGATCGGTTGCCGATGGTCTTAACATTGCGCCGCAATTAACAGCGAAAGGACAGATGAAATACTGATAGTATAATGACCAGCCGCTTTCTCGCCTTCGAGGAGGCGGTTTTTGTGCTATACTGCTTGTGTTGTAGGAGATCAGGCACGCATTGAGCGGAATGCGCTACCCTGGTCTTTTTGTTGCCAGGTGGTCCAGCATCATATATCGTATGGCAATCTCAGACGGCTTATCAGCCAACCAACTCTTACGAATTCTTGTCAGGGCTGTCTTGAGCAGGGACTATTGCACTGTTTTCATCGACATGGGAAGGTGGTCCATTTTCTTGAGGAGAGGGAGCCGATGGGGCTTGCTCGTCGTTGCTTTGCGATGACTGAGGAGGTGTAGCTGCTGACTGGGATATATTGGTTGTAGGCTCTTCATCAATGATGGCACCTTTTGCTTTGCAGGCTTCTTTCTGCTTGTTGCTTAGCCCTCTGGCTCTGCGTAAACTGACACCTTCTAGTACTCAGTCAATGTGGCCTTGAGGAGTGAAAGAAAAAGGAGTATCTTTGAACAACTCATCAATAAAAGTTCAAGGAGACTCCCATGAAAAAGTATATCGTGAGATTGACGCAGGCACAACGCCAGTTCTTATCCGATCTGGTCCACGCCACTGTAGCCTCGACGCGCATGATAGGACGAGCGAGGATTTTGTTGAAAGCCGATCAAGGTGAGCAGGGTCCAGGATGGTATGACCAGCAGATTATTGACGCGTTGGAGGTGGGGCATGCGACAGTGGAACGGACAAGGAAGCAGTTTGTGGAAGGAGGGCTCCAAGCGGCTCTGCTCCAGCCACAAGCAAGCCCAGCACGTCGTCGCAAATTGGATGGGGAACAAGAGGCGCATCTGATTGCGGTGTGCTGTAGTCCAGCACCCTGCGGCCGAAAACGCTGGAGCCTGCGCTTGCTGGCCTCCCGGCTAGTTGAGCTAGAAATCGTCGAGCAAATCAGCCATGAAACCGTGCGAGCGGTGTTAAAAAAAATCAGTTAAAGCCTTGGCAGAAGAAACAGTGGAGTATTCCCACCCTCGCAGAGTGCGGAGTTTGTTGCTCACATGGAGGACATTCTCGAAGTGTACAAGCGCCCCTATGATCCCAAGTATCCTCAAATCTGCATAGATGAGGTCAATACCCAACTGCTCCGGCGAGAAACGAGAGCCAATTGAGCACAAGCCGAGAAAGGTACGACGAGAAGATTACGAATACTCCCGAGAAGGGGTTTGCAACGTGTTTCTCGCTGTCGAGCCGTTATCAGGCAACCGCTTCGCCCAGGTGAGAAGCCAGCGGACCAGGCAAGATTGGGCTTATTTCATGAAGGAGGTGCTCGATGTCCATTACCAACACGCAGAGAAAGTGGTGCTGGTTCTCGACAATCTCAATACCCATACGCGGCTTCCTTCTATGAGGTCTTTGCCCCATCGGAAGCCAGACGGCTCACGGAAAAGCTGGAGATCCATTACACGCCAAAGCACGGGAGTTGGTTAAATATGGCTGAGATCGAGTTGAGTGTCCTGGATCGCCAGGTGCTCGACCAGCGTTTGGGGTCATTGCAACAGGCGGCACAAGAGGTGTTGGTATGGCAAGAGCGACGCAACCAACAGCGGGCGAAAATTTCCTGGCGTTTTACTACCCAGGATGCACGCATCAAGCTCCTGCGCCTCTACCCCTCTTTGCACCATTGACTGAGTACTAGGGGACAGTCGATTCTATTGACGTAGATCCAAACATTCTTTGTGGTGGCAACAGATGCTTTTCACATGCTCAAGGTTCTCAAGAGTGCTACTCTGTTCTCTGGTGCTTAGTCCGCGCACCATCGTTTGAGCCAGGTCAGACATCTCCTCCCCGAAAGAGGACACGATAGGCAACATCCTCCAGGGACCAGACAATCTTTCACCTTAAAAATGAGGGGTTTTCTTCGTCTATATAGATAACAACTATAGTGATGTGTTTAATAGTAAGTGAGCAAAGAGATGTCAATAGTAAGCAGAGATCGAGAGATCATCAGTGTGCTTGCAAAAATAATAAACATTGATCCTATCACAGCTACTTTTTACAATGAAAATAAACTGCTTCATCTTGATCTTTCTGGCCTCAGTTTAACTTACGTGCCTGCGGAGCTAAGACAGCTCACTAACTTACAGGTTCTTGATCTGAGCAACAATCAGTTAAGCGAGGTGCCCGCGGAATTAGGGCGGCTCACCAACTTGCAGAGCCTTGCTCTGTACCACAATCAGTTAAGTGAGGTGCCTGCGGAGCTAGGACAACTTACCAACTTGCAGAGGCTTACTCTGTACCACAATCAGTTAAGTGAGGTGCCTGCGGAACTAGGACAGCTTACCAACTTGCAGACTCTTTATTTGAATGATAACCAGTTGAGCCAGGTGCCTGTGGAGCTAGGACAGCTTACCAGCTTACAAGAGCTTAATCTGAGCAACAATCCTTCCTTACTCACTCCACCACCTGAAATCGTTTCACAAAGAACCTCCGCGATACTGACATTTTTGCGAGAACTCCAGAAGAACAGTACCATGCGCTATGAGGCAAAACTCTTAATTGTTGGTGAAGGAGGTACTGGGAAATCGTCATTATTGCGCTCTCTCCATAACGAGGTCTTTGATCCTCATCTTGCTACTACGCATGGCATCGCTATTCAACCGTTATCTCTTTCTTCTGGGGCCTACAACATGACACTGCACGTGTGGGACTTTGGAGGACAGCATATTTATCACGCAACACATCAGTTCTTTCTTACTGAACGCTCGTTGTATCTTGTTGTTTGGAATGCTCGTTTAGGAGCAGAGCAAGGAAGGCTTGATTATTGGCTAGATACCATTAAAACACTCGCTCCAAATGCTCCCGTGCTGCTTGTTGCTACACATATTGACGAACGCCCACCCGATCTCAATTATCCATTGTATCAGAACACGTATCCTCAACTGGTAGGCAATCTCAGTATTAGTAATCAGAATGGTATAGGTATTGATGCGCTTAAAGAAGCACTCTCCTTAGTGGCGCTCAAGCTTCCTCTCATGGGACAGCCGTGGCCCCAACAATGGCTTGATGCAGAGAATGTTCTTTCCGCACACACAGAATCCTATATCGATGCCTTCACTTATGTGCATAATTGTGCCAATTGTGGCGTTGAGGAGAATATTGCCAATGGGACACTGGGGAACTATTTACACGATCTCGGAAAGATTCTTTATTTTCGCGATGAAGATTTGTTGAGCGATCTTGTTGTCTTGCAACCCGAATGGGTCACACAGGCCATTGCACAGGTGCTTGATAATGATGTCATTCGTCAGGCTAAAGGGATTCTGCGACATGCCGATCTTCCACACATCTGGAAACAAGACGCCAGTGGGCGACCTTATGAACGACGGCTGTACCCCATCTTGTTTCGCCTCATGGAACGCTTTGAATTGAGCTACCAACTTGATAGCGACCTGCCAGAAAAAAGTGCGACTTTAAGCCTAATCCCTCTTTTGCTTCCACATCAACCTCCTATTCCCCTACTCCCCTGGCCCAACATCCCACCCAAAGATCAGACCCAAGTTGAGATGGTCTATCGTCTCAACTTCGTTCCAGCTGGTATTATGAGTCGCTTCATTGTACGCACACACCGTTACAATACGAAAGACCTGCATTGGCGCGAGGGTGTGATCTTGGAGTATGAGGGACACCAAGCACGAGTAGAACTTAACCCAATGCAGCGTGAAATTAAACTGCTTGCTCAGGGTGTACTGCCACAAAACTTCTTTACAGTCCTCATGAACACCATGGATGAAATCTTGGCCCGTTTTAAAGGGTTGACGATCAGACGAGAAATCCCCTGCATCTGTCATTGGCAGCGAAAAGCAGACGATCCCTGCTCACGCAACTATCGATATGAAGATCTCATACGTCGCATGGAAGCACAGAAGTATACTATAGAGTGTCCTGATACGCTGGTCGATGTATCTGTACCCAAACTGTTATATGGTATTCATAGTAGCACCAACGATCAAATCATCGCTGAAATTCAGCAAAACCGACAGGAAATCAAACGGCAACAGACAGAACTGCATAAACTCGATATCCTCTTAGAAAAGCTGGACCAACAGTCTGAATTAATTGGACGCAATTTTACTCGTCAGTGGAACCTCATGATGGCCCAGGCAGAAATTGAATGCCCAAATACCTTTATGCTCCTTCCAAGTAACAATCGACCTTTTAATCCAAAAAACTGGGTAAGTCAGCAATATCAACTCTTCTTGATATGTCAACATCCTCATCAGCCACACCCAATAGAACATGCCTACTCTCTTCGACAAGCGGAAGAATGGTGGGTAAGCATACATCCCTGGCTCAAACATCTTGTCACGTTCCTCAAATTTGGGGTGCCTATGGCAGGAAAGGTATTAGGTGTCGCCCTCGATGAAGTTGATTTCAAAAAAATGCAAAACGCTCTGGGCCTTGTAGAGGAAATCACAAAAAACATTCCTCAAGCATCTTCTCTCGATTCAATGGATCGTAGCACCACTATTCCTGTATTGCGCAGGGAACAAGAGGTGACTGGGACTGCACTTCGCGCTCTGCATAGTTATCTCAAGAGTGTTGACCCAAACAGAATATGGGGAGGTCTTGAGCAAATGGTTACCCCTGACGGCCACATTTTGTGGCTCTGTGCGAAACATCGTCAGCAGTATGAAGCCAAACCTCTCTCCCTACAACCATAGTTTTCGCGTTTAACAACTGAAACGACGGATAAAGTTCATGAGCACTAAATAGCAGGAATCCGCATCCATTGGCTCTGGCTCCTGCTGAGCCTGCTTCCCTACCAGATTGAGCGTCAGAAGACATGAAATCTGTCCTCGTTGACCCTGTTGGCATTGTTCTGGCAGTTCACGTTCACCCGTCAGAACAAGCAGTATCACTGGAGCTTTTCTCTGCCCTGGATCGAGCATCTAGAACGGCTCCAGAACGTACGAAGCATCTTCACTGGAGCTGTGACGAAGATGATCCAAGAGGCGGTGAGCAAGCACTTTTCGCTGTTCACGTAACCTTGCCATTTGGAGGGAAGAGAGCTTCTTCCCTCCAGCCGCCTGCATGTTCTCACTCGTTTGCAGAAAGATGCTGAGCCTGGTTGGTCATGACATGATGGGGTTCGCGATCCGGGAGTTGAGCCTGCTTCAGATCTTTTCTGCTGGCTGATGGCACACCTCCTGTTTCCGAGAGAATGTCTCGCAATGCCTCAATGCGCTCCCTCACGCTATGCTCTTGCGCCTGATGCGGCTTTCTCTCTGTAAGCTCCTGCCTTTGCCAGCGCAAAACCCGTTTCCTCAAATAGCACCCGTGTCTGCTCGACCTCATTGCCTCTGTTGATGGCATCATGGGAGGGGTACAGCAGCAGACACCACACCAATGCTGAGTATTCGTCACTTCGTCCAATGTGTCATGGCGAAGGTTCTTCCTCCTGGGGGCCATCCTGCTGTTTTTGAGCAAGCAGGTGAAGCAAGGCTTCGACATCCCCATTGGCGTGCAGGTCGGCCAGGAGAATTATATAATTCTTGAGAAGCTTGTGGGTCTGAAGATGCTCTACTCCTAAAGACACTAGGCAAATCATGACTGCCCACTGCACGAAAGCTTCAGCCTCCTAGAAGCACCCCTGACTCTTATAGAGCCTCGCCAGATTGTTCAGATTCATTGCCGTGTGGGGATGAGGAGCTCCTAACTGCTCCTCATAGATGGCAAGTGCTCTCTGATTTCAAAAAAAGATTAAGAACACATTTCAAAGGGAAATAGAGGAGAAGCAGACAAAGTGTTTTCACTCCTTTTCTGTTACTCAATTGCTCAAATAGCGTTTAATATAAATACAGCACTATCTGTATAGAATGAAGCAAACATGGAAAGGGAACGTATTGTGAATGATACTCAGAGTCAAACAGAGTCACTCCTTGAGATTGTGAGAAGCATTGAAAAGCAGACGATCATGCTACCAGAGTTTCAACGAGATTTTCGTTGGGAACTCGATCAAACCTATGATCTTTTCGATTCATTAATTCGCGAAATATTTATAGGGACGCTAATTTATGGGAAGCCTTCATTTGGCATGACAGTTCGTGAACTGGATACTCGCCCTCGTAAGGGAAAGGGGAGTATGACAAAGTTACACACCTACAGCTACTCCGCTGATGAAATGAAAATAAAGGCACAAACGCAAAATTTTCGTATTGTCCTCGATGGACAGCAACGGATCACATCAATTTATCGCGCAATTGTGGGCTTTGATACCGTATACATCATGCTTCATGAAGCTCTAGTTGACCAGGATGTTGACACGATTCGACAGCTCTCATTAGAGGAAATGGTCCAACACGTTGCAGGGGAAGAAAGTTCTTCTGCCATTTCCGTCAAACTCTCAGATGCCTATGACACTGAAAAAACTTGCTCGAAGAAGATGACTTGAATACTCGATTTGGGAAAACGCTCTATGGGCAGAGAATGTCTCTCGAACTCGACGAGAACCAACAAAAGAAGGCCAGAATTCTCTATCGCCTGGCAATCAAGCGACTTATCGATCTCTATAAACAACAGAAGTTAATTGCTTTCTATCTTCTCGATATGGGTTTAAATAAATTTTGTACCTTTTTTGAGCGGAGTAATAGCAGAGGTATTCAGCTCAACTTCACGGATATCTTGGCTGCAAAGCTCTATGATGGCTTCAATCTCCGCAAGAAGATCGAAGAATTTGAGAGCCAAAGTCCTTTCAAATTGAACCGGGAAATTATTATTCGAGCCATTGCTTATATCGTTGGTACTCAACAACGCAGTTCTATTTCTATTGACAAGGAATTTATTCTGAGGCATCTTGAGGCGAAAGATTTTCAAACCTATTGGGATACGACATGTGAATGCTATACTCGGAGTCTTCGTTATCTGGCAGACCAACATTATATCCTCTCTCAAGCCTGGATGCCTTCCGAGAATATGATTATTCCCCTCATGATGTTTCTTCGACAGATCAAGCACTTTCACTCGATGAGTGAGAACCAACGAAAATTTCTTGAGTATTGGTATTGGACATCCATCTTCTCCAACCGTTATAGTACGTCTTCCAATGAGATCATTATTATCGATAGTGGAGCGCTTCACCAAGTTGCGAGCGGAGAGCGGATCACTGCACGGAATTACTTTATGCGTATGCGCCCACTCATAACCGAACCAAGCGATTTATTCAGTTATACCAAACGATCAAGTACCATTTATCGAGGTATTCTCAACCTCTTGGGATATGCGGCTCAAGGGCTAAAAGACTGGAAAAGCACGCATAAAATCACCGTCTCAATGGATTTGGAAGACCATCACATTTACCCACGTGCGTACATTGCAAGTAAGCCGAAAATGGTAGGCATGAATCAGAACGAGGCCGATCAACTGGTTGATTGCGTCGTAAACCGAACCCTTATTCCTAAGATCCTCAATATTCAAATGGGCAAGAAGGCCCCCGTAGAGTATATGTCTGAACTTCAGCAGAAAGTGAATTCTCAACTGGCTGAGTGTTTACCATCTCATCTTATTCCTGTCGATATGATTACTGATGAAACGTGGAATTCACACTTTAAGCTTTTTCTTGAAGAAAGAGCAGAAACCATTTTCGATGCGATCAAACACTATACGACTGATGTAGCGACAGAGATGATGGCTCGCTATGGAAGTCAATCGGAAACGAGTCAAGAGATCCCATCATCTACAAAACCTCGTTTGAGAGACTTGATAGCTGAAGGGAAGGTCGTCGTCGGTGAGCGCGTTTTCACACGCAAACGCCCGGATCGCTTTGCCACAATTGTCGATGGTGATACTGTAGAATTTGAGGGAAAACGATTGCCAATTAACACATGGGGTCAGCAAATGACAGGATGGTCCTCCATTAGCATTTATAATTCCATGTTTCTAGAGCGTACAGGACAACCTCTAAGAAATCTCCGGTAATCAATCAAAAAAGTATGAAAAGAAGTGGTTAGATGGTTGCTTCGTCTAGGAGTTCGACTTGCTCAAGAAACAAAGGGAACGTGTGACAACGAGAGAACATCATCTTGAGGAAGATGGCAAAGGTGCGTTCATCTCAGTGCAAGGACGTGCCAAATACTTCTTCATTTTAGAGCCACTTCTTCATACAAAACATCATGGCGAAGGCTCCTCCTGTTCGTGTTGAGCGAGCAGGTAAAGCAGGGCTTCGACATCTCCATTGGTGTGCAGGTCGGCCAGCAGGACCATGTAATTCTTGACAATCCGCTGAGTCAGAGGATGCTCCATCCCGAAAGAAGCTTGGCAAATCGTTAGTGCCCGCTGCAAAAGCGATTCTGCTTCCTGGTAGCGGCCCTGTTTCACATAGAGCGTCGCGAGATTGTTCAGACTCGTTGCTGTGTTGGGATGCGTAGCTCCCAACAGTGCTTCCAAGATGGCGAGTGCTCGCTGATACAGCGATTCTGCCTCCTGGTAGCGACTTTGCTCCACGTAGAGTCCTGCCAGGTTGTTCAGACTCGTCGCCGTATCAGGATGGAAGGCTCCCACCTGCTTCTCTCGAATGGCGAGTGCTCGCTGCATGAGTGGTTCTGCCTCCTGGTAGCGACCTTGCTCCACGTAGAGTCCTGCCAGGTTGTTCAGACTTGCCGCCGTATCAGGATGGAAGGCTCCCACTTGTTCCATAAAGATGGTGAGCGCTCGCTGCATGAGTGGTTCTGCCTCCTGGTAGCGGCCCTGACTCTTATAAAGAGCTGCCAGATTGTTCAGGCTGGTCGCTGTGGAGGGATGAGCGGCTCCCAACTGTTCCTCCCGAATAGCGAGCGCTCGCTGATACAGCGGTTCTGCCTCCTGGTAGTGGCCCTGGTGCCAATAGAGACCTGCCAAGCTGTTCAGGCTGGTCGCTGTGTGAGGATGAGCGGCTCCCAACTGTTCCTCTCGAATGGCGAGCGCTCGCTGCAAGAGCGGTTTTGCCTCCTGGTAGCGGCCCTGCATCTGATAGAGTTCTGCCAGATTGTTCAGACTCCTCGCCATGTGAGGATGGGAGGCTCCCAACTGTTCCTCTCGAATGGCGAGTGCTCGCTGATACAGTGATTCCGCCTCCTGGTAGCGGCTCTGCTTCCTATAGAGTTCTGCCAGATTGTTCAGACTCCTCGCCATGTGAGGATGGGAGGCTCCCACTTGTTCTTCTCGAATGGCAAGTGCTCGCTGCAAGAGCGGTTCTGCCTCCTGATAGCGGCCCTGCTCCACATAGAGACCTGCCAGGCTATCCAGACTTGTCGCTGTGGAGGGATGAGCAGCTCCCACTTGTTCTTCTCGAATGGCAAGTGCTCGCTGCAAGAGCGGTTCTGCCTCCTGATAGCGGCCCTGCTCCACATAGAGACCTGCCAGATTGTTCAGGGTGATGGCTGTCTGGGGATGAGCAGCTCCCACTTGTTCTTCTCGAATGGCGAGTGCTCGCTGCAAGAGCAGTTCTGCTTCCGCGTAGCGGCCTTGTTCTCTATAAAGCTCTGCTAGATTGTTCAGGCTGATCGCCGTGTCGGGATGTGTGGCTCCCATCTGATCCTTAAAGATGGCTAGCACTCGCCGAAAAAGTGGTTCCGCCTCGGCATAGCGCCCCTGGCGCCAATAGAGACCGGCCAGATTGTTCAGGCTGGTCGCCGTGTCGGGATGTGTGTTTCCCATCTGCTCCTCATCAATGGCAAGTGCCCGTTGCAAGAGCGGTTCTGCTTCCTTGTACAAGCCGCGTTCAGACAAATAGCCACCAGTATTGTTGAGCAATCGCGCTCCTTGAGAGGTCTGCTGGTTCATGGTACGCAACCACCCGGCGCACAGAAGGGCATGGGGAAGCAGGATCTCACAGAGCGACCACGTGCCATGCTCTCCGCTGGGAAACACGGCATTGACTACCTGCACCGCTCGTTGCATCCACAGCTCTCGCTCTTGCTCAGAAAGCACCTCTTGTATGACTTCCTGTACAAGCCGATGCAGCGACACCATCTGATCTCTCCGTTCAATCAACGAATAGCGATGCAGCCATCCCAGCGCCTCGTCTAGAGCGAGTGCATCTGGGGGGTTGTCGTTCTTCTGCAAAGAGAGCAAGGCATCCATCACCATCTGTTCAGGGATCTGATCGGGGGCGAGGAAAGCGCAGAAGCTCAGTGCTTGTGCGACCAATTCATGACGCTCGTGAAGCTGCTCCCAAGACAATTTGAACGTGAGGAAGACCGAGGGATGCTCAGTGGCTTCTCCACGACGCGCTAAGAGCTTGGACTGATAGCTCTCATAGAGGTCGAGATAGCGTTGCAAGTTACATCCTGTCTCGGCAATGTAGGCTCCAGCCTGATCGAGAGCAAGCGGCAATCGATCCAGCAGGTGACACAGGGTTCTGGCAAGCTTCACGTCGTCAGCGCTCGCCTCAATCACACGCGCGTCTCTGGCTATTCGTCCAGCCCGTCGCAACAGAAAGAGGGTAGCTGCTTCTTCGGAGAACAACGAAAGCATTTCACTCTGGGCCAGCGCTCCCACATCGCGCCGTCTCGTGGTCATGAGAACACTGCCATGATGTTTGCTGGGAACGAAGGTGGAAAGAATATCGTGAGGATCTTCAACATTATCGAAAATGAGCAACCAGCCAATATGGGTTTGAAGCCAGCGCTTCACCACCGCAATCTGCTTGTCAGCTTCTTGCTGCTCAGGGAGTCCGAGCACCTGCGTTGCGATCTGAAGCCAGGAGGCGGTGGTGGTCTCCAGGGAGTCGGCTGGCACCCAGAGCACGCTTGTATAGTCCTGTGTATACCGATGAGCATATTCGAGAGCAAGTTGGGTCTTGCCAATGCCGCCTAATCCGCTGATCGATTGGGTAATTGCAGTCGCTTTCTCCCCAGGAACCAATCGTTGGTGCAACGTCTCCAGAACGTCATCGCGTCCAACGAAGTAGGGATTGCGAGGATGAGGCACATGCCAGAGGGGAGAGAAAGATGGTGGAAAGATCGCTCGTGGCTCAGAGGCCGGAAAGGGAGCGGTTGAAGGTTTCACCCGTTGCTGTTTGACCCCTTCCAGGAGTCGGTCGCGTGCCTGCTGTTCCTCCAGATCTACCAGATCTATGAAGGCAAGAGATCCAAGCAACCCTGTAATCTCACAAGCATCAATACGCACGGGCAGCACCCGCCTCTCTTTGCCTGCTGGATCACGTCGGAAGGCCACTGCCCATTGTGCCACCATCTCATCAGAAGCCAGGGAAGCGGCAGACAACACCAGCAACGTACGTTCGGCATGCTTAGTGGCATCGTCCATGACCTTCACGATGTTTGATCCAGGGCGCACATCCCAGCCCTGAAAGTGAACGCGATAGCCCGCTTGCTCTAGTTGCCAGGCCATCCACTCGGCCCACGCCTGATCCTTGCCAGTGCTGTGATAGCTGATGAAGAAATCAACCCGTTCCTGCTCGTCCATGCTGGTGCTGCTCCTCAATTCACTCGGTTCCTGTTCAGAGCTCCGGGAAGAGAGAACCCGCTCCCCACCTCTCGGACCATCATCAATTGCGCATTGAAGAAGCCTGTTCGCTCTCTCTTCCAAACACGACAAGACCATCAATAGCGCTCCTGCGCATCTTAGCGGCGCTTCCTACGCTTGCGTGCAGATATCTGCCCTTGCACTTTGATCGTGCTGGTTGGCGTTACCTGAGCTGCGGTGGTCGGGTACAACGCACGATACTTGAGAGCCAATTGGAGGGCAGCATCGGCCTGAGTGAGATCGACTGCTTCGATCACCAGCGGTTTGCCATCGATCTCGACCGTGAGCTTGATGGGATGAGTCGCGCTGTCCTGTTGGCCGACGTGTTGGGTGTGGGCCTCTTTGGTGCGCTTGAGCAGCGGCACCAAGGAGGTACAAACCGTGAGCAGCCCACTGAGATCGGCAATGCCTTCTGCAATGGTCGCATGATTGGCTGCAATGAATGTGACCAGTTCGACCAGGAAACTTTCGATCCCTCGTTCTCCGGTATAGGGTGCAGGTCGCGTGGTGTAGCCTTCTGCTTGCGCCAAGTGAACCACCTCGTGTCCGATTGCACTCAGCAGAGCAGGATCGTGGTCATTCGGGTCTGTGACCAATTCTAATATGACTGTACATTTCTGTTCATCCTCTGACCGAGGGGATATCTGCGTCATGGACGGTTCTCCTCTCAAACCTACCCTTTTTCAAAAAGAGCAACTATTCTCGTTCCTTAGCACTTCAGGCCAGACATTATCCTTGTAAGAAGGAATCCACCCAAGCAAAGGCGTGATACAACTCTATGCCTAACTCGGTATGCTCAGCAATGAGAGGCAGAACAAGGGGGAAGACTTCACATGCCTGCTCTCTGCTGACAGCACGTAACCATTCTTTTTGCACGAGAGAAACGATATGGTCTGCTTCTTTCTGTTGAGCAAAAACACGTATGAGGTGAGAAATTGCCTGCGTTCGACGACTTTCATCAGGAATAGAACCGATGAGCTGTTCTGCTTTCTGCCACTGTCCTGCTTGTCCCAACGCTATCGCCAATCCGCTCAATGTTGCGGCTTTCCTCTCTTCATCAGGCATGGAGTAGATAATTCGTTCTGCTTTCTGCCACTGCCCTGCTTGTCCCAATACTAGTGCTAACCTGTTCAATGTTGCGGCTTTCCTCTCTTCATCAGGCATGGAGTAGATAATTCGTTCTGCTTTCTGCCACTGTCCTGCTTGTCCCAACGCTATCGCCAATCCGCTCAATGTTGCGGCTTTCCTCTCTTCATCAGGCATGGAGTAGATAATTCGTTCTGCTTTCTGCCACTGCCCTGCTTGTCCCAACGCTATCACTAGCTCACTCCAGGCTTCCACTTTCACCCACCCAC
Organism: Reticulibacter mediterranei; assembly: GCF_016587455.1. Lineage (NCBI taxonomy): Bacteria > Bacillati > Chloroflexota > Ktedonobacteria > Ktedonobacterales > Reticulibacteraceae > Reticulibacter > Reticulibacter mediterranei. Next base: position 1,268,432 of record NZ_BNJK01000002.1, read on the forward strand.
CAGGAATAGAACCAATAATGCGTTCTGCCTCCCTCCACTGCCCTGCTTGTCCTAATGCTATCACTAGCTCACTCCAGGCTTCCGCTTTCATCCACTCATCAGGAATAGAGCCGATAAGCCGTTCTGCTTTCTGCCACTGCCCTGCTTGTCCCAACGCTATCGTCAACCTGCTCAATGTTATGGCTTTCACCCGCCTATCAGGCATGGAGTAGATAATTCGTTCTGCCTCCTGCCACTGCCTTGCTTGTCCTAATGCTATCACTAGCTCACTCCAGGCTTCCACTTTCACCCATCCACCAGGAATAGAACCAATAATGCGTTTTGCCTCCTGCCACTGCTCTGCTTGTCCTAATGCTACTGCCAACCTGCTCAAGGCTGTGACTTTCCTCTCTTCATTAGGAATAGAGCTGATGATCCGTTCTGCCTCCTGCCACTGCCCTGCTTGTCCCAATACTAGAGCTAATTCGCCCCAAGCTTCCCCCTTCCTCTCTTCATCAGACATGGAGGAGATAATTCGTTCCGCCTCTTGCCGCTTATCTGCTTGTCCCAATACTCTTGCAAGCTTGATAAAGACGTTCATTCTTTGCTCTTGGTCAGAGATAGCAAGAAAAATCCGTTCTGCTTCTTGACAACATAGTTCTGCCTCCTGCCATTTATCTGCTTGTCCCAATGCAATGCCGAGCCTGATAAACGTTTTCACTCTTTGCTCTCGGTCAGAAATAGAAAGAATACCCAACTTCGCTTCTTGCCACTGACCTACTCGCCTCAGCGCTATTACTAACCCACTCAAGGCTTCCGCTTTCATCCACTCATCAGGAATAGAGCTGATAATGCGTTCTGTTTCCTGCCACTGACCCACCCGTCCCAGTGCTAGAGCTAACTCACTCAAAGCTACGGCTTTCCTCTCTTCGTCAGGCATAGAGGAGATGATCCGTTCTGCCTCCTGCCACTGCCCTGCTTGCCTTAGCGCTAGAGCTAACTCACTCAAGGCTGCGGCTTTCCTCTCTTCGTCAGGCATAGAGGAGATGATCCGTTCTGCCTCCTGCCATTGCTCTGCTTGTCCTAATGCTATTGCGAGCTTGATAGAGACATTCATTCTTTGTTCTTGGTCAGAGATAGCAAGAAAAATCCGTTCTGCTTCTTGCTGGTATCCTGCTTTCCCCAATGCCACCACCAATTCACTCACAGCTCTGGCTTGCCACCACTCGTCAGACATGGAGTGGATGACCCGTTCTACTTCCTGCCACTGCCCTGCTTGCCCTAACGCTTTTACTAATGCGATCAGTCCATCCATTCTCCCTTCAGAAACAGTGATAGAGAGCAAAATGTATGCGGCTTTCTTCCAGTTTTGCTTGGCTTTTTGCCAATGTCCAGCTTGTCTTAACATGCTCCCTATGATGGTCAACACTTGTGCCTTGGCCGCTGGATCAACGATAGAGACGACAATCCGTTCTGCCTCCTGCCACTGCCTTGCTTGCCCTAGCGCTTTTGCCAATGTCATTAATGCTCTCTCTCTTTGGTGAAAAACGGAGAGAGAAAGTATCAGTTGTTTGGATCGTGCAAACAGTTGCAACGCCTCCTGTTTCCGGTCAGGTTTCATCATCAAATGGTTGGCAATTAACATGAAAATGTCTGCTTTATAGTATGGATTCGTCAGTAATTCAGCCAAACCCAACACTTTTGTTTCCTGCTCCAGCAGAAGCAGAAGCAGAAACGCCTCTCGTGGATAGCTATCAGCCCTGCTTGCCAGACTTCCACGTAAGAGGGTATATTGCCACAGACGAGGGAGAGATTGGAGTGCATCTCTCCAATGCCACTTTAGATGACTCAATGCTTGTCGTCCCAGATCTAGGTCCAGAGCATAGCTGCGCATACTGGGATCAGTACGGATTTTGGCTTTGCCGTAAACGCCCTCATCTAAGATCTGAAACAATTTCTTCCACACACCGGCCTCATAAAGATGCATAATATAATGCGCTCGTGCATAGCGACGACGTTGCTGCTCCGAGAGATGAGAGGAGGCCTCTTCCCAGATACCCTCCACCCCATAGAGTTCACACCATGCAATGAAATATGTGTGAAAATGTTGCACATCCTCAATGTCAAAAATATATCTCTTGGTCAGATGAGCTTCCTTCTGGTGGAGATGCTCGCGGAATTTGAGATGAAACAAACTATAACAGCGCTGGGCGTCGATCACCACCAGACCGCCCAGCCGCTCTAATCCCTGATTGAGCTGTTCTCCATCGACATGGGAAGAGGGGATAAGGTTGAGCAATTGTTTCATTTGTTCGCGCAGGAGCGGTTCTTGTGTGACCAACAGGAGGCCAAGCATTGGTTTGATCACCGTCGTCCACAGCGATTCTGATTGACGAAGCCGATCAATGGTCAAAGAAAACACATTGGCTGGATCATCTGCCAAGCGTCGAACGATGTCTTCGACATGTGGCTCCGACAACAGCGGGCGAGCCGCCAATTCTTTTGCCACCAAATCCAGATACAGCGCGTTCTCCCCTCCCGCACGGTAGAAGCGGTCGGCGAGAGAATGTGCCAGAACGACACTACGATGGGCTAAGATCTGATCGAAATCGTGACGGCTCAAAGGGGGAAGGCGATATTCTTGATGGGACGAGAGCAGTTCAAGGGGACGCAACGTATCATTGGGACGGGTTCCCAGGACAAAGACAATGCCGGGTGGCGGTTGACCTGGACCTTGCGGCAAAAAGCTCAGATCACGCAGTCCTGTCTGCGGGTCCGCTTGCAGTTGGTCCAACCCGTCGATGAAAAGAACTTCTTGCTTCCCCTTTTCAGCGATCTCTTGCAGGACTCTGGGAAAGCCTTCTCCAAGTGCCGCTCGACTCTCGCTGGCAACATACAAGTCCGAGAGATCATATTTGAGGATGAGCCGTGCCATCAGATTGCGCAGCAGCGCCACTTGATAATCGGGAGGAGGCGTCAGAGGTATGAAGTGGAAGACGACCCGTTCCAGACTACCTTGTGCTTGGGCTTGTTCCTCAACCAGTTTGGCGATCAGACTGCTCTTGCCCTGACCAGCTTGCCCTGTAATGGTGAGATACCCTCCCGTTGAGCGAAGGGCAGCAACCTGCTGGCGTGCGTCTTCTAACTCCTGCGAACGTCCTACAAAACTCTCTAGGCGGTCGTTCAGAAATCCGTGATGATCGGCGAGCAGGGAGCGAAGGCGCTGTTCTCGCTCCGCATGTCGTGCCTCCTGCTCTCGTTTTTGACGTTGCCCTTGTGAAAAGTCATGATATCTTGCCAGGATCATCTCACGACCCGCTCCAAAGAAATGAGGAGTTTGCTCCAGCGGCATACATTTCGCAAGATATCCAAAGAGGCTGGTGAACGTGATTTCTCCTTGCTGCGTGGTCGCTTGCTCTCGCTCCCCCTTCAAAGCAGTGAGCAGATGTCCTGTTAAGAGACCATGCCCATCAGCTTCTTTGGCAACGGTTTCTCCTGTGGCGGTGAGCGCCAAACGCACTCCCCCTCGACGGGCAGGACTTTCGGCTCCAGGCTCCCCAAAATAATAGCGCAACCGATGTTGCAATTCATCCAGATACGGATCAGGAGCGCTGTCGCGAAATTGACCTGCATAACAGCAGTCCAGGATGATGAGGATGTTTTGTGCCTTCTCATGCTCAAACAAGCAGCGACGGAGCAACCGCAAGGAAAGCTCTGCGTCTTTGTCGTAACGCGTCCGCGTCGGCTTGAAATCATGGCTGATCAAATAGACCTCATCGAGATCAGCTCCAATGGGCATCACCTCGGCATGCCCACTAAAATAGAAGAGTGCCGTATCTTCCTCACCCAAAGACTCAGCCAGATCAAAAATCATATCTTTGATGGCGGCGGCGGTGGCCTGCTCTCCAAGCAGAGGAGGAGCGAACAACTCAAAACCACATGCCTCACTCTGCAAGACCTCAGCCATCGCCTCTGCATCATGTTCCGCATAGCGCAGAGGCGCTCGGCCAGGAGCGGATGGCCCATTGACTCCCACCACGACAGCCAGCCGTTTCCCTGCTTGCTTCCCTTGTGACGATCCTGTCACCTCATCGGACATCGATCCTACTCACTCCTTCGCTCCAACACAAGGCATCCTTTTCTTCTTTTGAAGAGTGTTCTCACCAACCACTCGACTTCCAGAGAAAAGCCCTTCTTTCCTGATGCTGCCTAGTATACTACACTTGGAGACGATTCGCATATACTGATGTACTCATAGTCATAGACGAAGAGATGTCGCGCTTCCCAGATGGGAAGGAGTGAATGTGAAGAATGAGGCTGCAACGAGAGGATGACGTTTCTTTGTGTAGGTGGTGTTTCTCCTCTTCCCGCGCTTGCCACATCTCTTCCTTCTTGCCCCCGATTTCAAGATATTTGCAACACAATACTCCGTTTTATTTTCTCACTCGTAGTGGGAAAGGCTGGAAAATCAACCTTGACCTAGCGACGCTGGGCAAGCAGATCTGCATCGAGGCGAGCTAGACCAGGAGCCACATGAGGAGTTCATGATCGATCTGATGCCCCATAGGATGGACTCCCTACAGCAGAGCAAGCAACATTGTAACCCATGCAGGAGATCCACAAGATCTTGCCTCACCTCAAAGAACTACTCCCCGTGTTGCAGAGGGAGGTATGAGGTGATCTTCTATTGCATTTGTGCTGGGAGCGTCTTGGCCGAATCCGAGGATCTCCTTTAATGCTTCGATCTGTTGAGTAAAGCACATCGTCTGTCTAGCGCCACGCTTTCTGCTGAGAGGCTCTTGCCAGCGCAAAACCCGTTTCCTCACATAACGTTTGCGTCTGCTTGATCTCTCTGCCTCCAGTGATGGCATCATGGGGCACGTGCTTGCCGCAAGACGCCACACCAATGCTGAGTATCCATCTCCTCGTCCAAAGGGTCAGGAGAAAGACGTATTCTCCTGGGGGCCATCCTGCTCTGGTCGGGGAAGCCGTTGCAACATCGTTTCGACATCTCTGTGAGGATACAGGTCGGTCAAGAGAAGGTTGTAATTCTCCATAAAGCGTTGGATCAGAGGATGCTCGCGCCCAAAGATGCAAGGGCAATCCTGGCAGCCCGCCGCAAGAGGGGTTCCGCCTCCTGGGAACGACCTTGCTCCACATAGAGCAGTGCCAGATTATTCAGGCTGGTAGCTGTGTGAGGATGGTTGGCTCCCAACTGCTCTTCACGGATGGCAAGTGCCTGCTGATAGAGCGGTTCCGCCTCACTGTAACGGCCTTGATCCTGATGGAGTTGAGCCTGATTATTGAGGCAGGTAGCCGTGTCGGGATGATTGGTTCCCAACTGTTTCTCATAGATGGAAAGCGCTCGCTGATAAAGCGGTTCCGCCTCCAGGTAGCGACCCTGTTCCTGATAGAGCATCGCTAGATTATTGAGGCTTTGTGCCGTGTGAGGATGGTTGGCTCCCAACTGCTCCTCAGCAATGGCAAGTGCTCGCTGCAAGAGCGGCTCTGCCTCCCCGTAGCGACCCTGATACACATAGAGAGCCGCCTGATTATTGAGGCTGTTTGCTGTGTGAGGATGCATGGCTCCCAACTGTTCCTCTCGGATGGTAAGCGCTCGTTGATAGAGCGGTTCCGCCTCGCTGTAGCGGCCCTGGGCCTGATAGAGTTGCGCCAGATTGCTCAGGCTGGTTGCCGTGTGGGATGAGTCGCTTCCACCTGCCCCTCAAAGAGGGTAATCGCTCGTTGCAAAAGCGGTTCCGCCGCGCGCTCCAGGCCATTATGTACTACAACGACCGCACGGATATCCAGGAAGAAAGTCGCTGGTTTATCAATCCTGCGGTGATCGTTGATCTTGTTGGCGGCAGGCATGCTGCTATCAAGAAGTATTTGGATGACCACAAAGAGGAGATCGACGAGCATCATAAACGATATGGGTTGTCAGCCAAATTCAATCGCAAGCCCGTCGATATCAAGAAGCGCGTGATCATCGCCGAGGAGCCAAGTGGCTATTTTTGCCAAATGGATGTATCCTCTGTACAAGCAGACCGAGACTACTAGCATATAGGATAAACCTGAATTCTTAACGTGGCATCTCAATAAGTGCGAATCGTATGTATTGAGCAACAAGATGCAAGACCGAATAATACAGCTTCATTAGCTTTCCGGTGTGCTTTCTGTAGGTGCATGTAATATTTCTTTTTTTATTATTCACCATTAGATACTGAGATCGACCGATCTTCTGAAATAGTTTTACTTGATGACTATACCTTGTTAGAAACTTGATATGCAACATGTACGCAATTGTAGAGTTTACAGTTTAGAAAGTTGAACTTTTACCCGGGCAAGTAATTCTTCAGCTCTAAATGGCTTTTTTATGTAGTCATTAGCACCAAGTTCAAAAGCTTTCATCCGATACTCTTCACTATCAAGCCCTGTTAGTACAATGATAGAAGTGGAACGAGTACTTGGCAACGCTCGCAAGCGTCGTATGACTTCAAACCCTTCTACGACAGGCATTGCTAAGTCAAGCACAATAAGATGAGGGCAAAATTTTTGTGCAGCCATTAAACCTTGCTCACCATTAATGACGTGTTGACTTCCAATATTAGCATTTTTTAAGAGGAGTTCTAGATAATTACCCATTACTGTATCATCATCCATAATTAGCACCTTAGGAGGAGTTGATTGAGCTTGGGGAATATCAGATGGAGCAGGTAGTTGTGATTTTAGCTCTGCATATGTTATCAACTGTCCAATAACTTCGGGTGTAAGGAAGGCAGGTAAGGCTTGAGAAATGTCAGATGGAATAGGTAGCTGTGATTTCAACTCTGCATATGCTATTAATTGGTTGACAACACCTCGGATACCATGAACAATATCTGTAAAAGCTTCGTCCATATTTTTCCAACTACGGCCTGTTACTGGTTTTCCATCCCGAGGCAAAGCCTCAAGTTCACCCAAAGGTGAATTTTTTCAGTCGACTGAACGAAGTATAATCGGAATAACACGAGCTTCATTAAGCCTATGTCTTTGGAGAGCTCGTTGCAATTCACTCCCATAGGAATATTGGGAAGCAAAAAAATGAGCGCTCACTAGAAGAAGAATAATCTGTGCATTTTCGATATGCTCATCTATCTGGTTCATCCACTCAGTACCCGCACTTATATTTCTTTTATTCCAAGCCGTGATTGCTCCTTGTTGGAGTAGAACGGTAAGATGCGTCTCCAGCCTCTTTTGTAAAATTTCATCTTCTTGAGCGTAAGAGTAGAAAACATGTATTGTCATGTATTGCCTATATCCTTTTTGCTAGTATAAAAAAAACGTGCGCTCGACACGCCTTGTTGCGTCATCCACCGCTTTCACGACATTTGATTGGGGGCACCCATCCCAGCCCTGAAAGTGAACGCGATACCCTGCTTGCTCTAGTTGCCAGGCAATCCACTCAGCCCACGCTTGATCCTTGCCAGTGTTGTGATAGCTGATGAAGAAATCAACCCGCTCCTGTTGCTGCTGTTGCTGCTCTTCCATGCTATTGCGGCTCCTCACATCATATGTTTCCGACTTCGTTGCTCTGGGAAGAAAAAAGCCACACATCCTATCTTTCAGAACCAATATATGTTACCTGCTTTCTCACAAGCTTTTTGCCGGGCAGTTTCTCTTGCGATGATCTAGTCACCTTATCCGTCATCGATCCTGTTAGCTCATTCTTCCTAACACAGAGTATCTCATTCCTCTTCTGAAGTGCTTTCCTGAAGCACTCGGCATTGAGAGAAAAACCCCTCCCTCCCGATACTGCCTAGTATACTACACCTAGAGATGATTTGCATATACTGGTATACTCATAGTCATAGACGAAAGAGGTTCGTGCTTCCCAAATGGCAACGAGCAAGTATGGAGAATAGGGACGCAACGAGGGGGTAGCGTTTCCTAGAGCAACAGTGACTCTCCTCTTCCCGCGCTTCCACGCCTCTTGCTTCTTTCCCCCGATTTCAAGGCATATACAACCCAATACACCGTTCTATTTTCTTGTTCGCAGTGGAAACGGCTGGAGAATCAATCTTGACCTAGCGACGCTGGGCGAGCAGGCCTGCATCAAGGGGGAGATGGGAGGAAGAGACTACATTGGAGGTCCGCTATCATTCTGCTGATTGCACGTTTTCCCGATCTGTGAGATACCATTGACGATCCACTTGCTCATTTCTGCCTACCGCAACTTTGTTGACTCAGGTCAATAGGTCGCATACAGGTAGAGTGGGGAGCCTCGCCAGAGATGCTCAAAAAGCTGCTGGAGCGGGAGAGGTGGGGGATGTGGCGACCACGCGTGCCAAAACCTCTGGAGCAAGATCCAAGGTTCGAGCCATCCGCGAACCGCTCGCAGCGCTTTGGGCCAAGAGACCCGTGGCCGTTCGTCCGCTTTTTTTTTCCCCGGCTTTTTGTCTTTCCGAAGCCTGGGGAGGAGACTGAGTTGGGACGGTCAGCGGCTCTGCTGCAAAGGCGTGAGCTTGATGATACCAACAAAAAGAAAAGGCACAACACACCAGCTGCCAGTGCCGCCGCATCGCCTGATCACTCCTGACCTGATACTCCGACCAACCCAGGGCATGTTTCACCTGCCTGTAACTCTCTTCGACCCACATCCGCAGTCCATAGAGACGAACCACTTCTTCCACACTTGCAGCCGCGAATTCACTGTTCTGTGCGCGCGGTGAACCTGGAGTCGGGAGATTGGTAAAAAGACTAGAAGGTGCTCAGATCAGGCAAGGTGGCTGGATCAGTGGTCGCGACCACGACCCGCTCAGGTTTGTCGGGTCCAAAGGGACGGATGTCGAGTTCCAGCGCCCACCAGTCCTGTGAGGAGCCATCGCGAAACGTGCGAGTGACCTTGATCCAGCGGCCCGGATGGCCTGTTCCTTCCCACCTCGCTTCCTGAGCGGCCTCCTGGAACGAGCCGATTTCCGTTTCGGGATGATACCACGCATGCGATGGCTTGAGCGCTAACACGTAGCCGACATGGAGGTCACGCAAGCCTTGTGCGATCCGCCATGATCCTCTCCATAGAAGGAATCAGCCACCACGGCACGAAAGGGAAGCGGCACCTGGACAGCTCGACGAACGAGCTCGACACCAATCTTGAGTTTGGTACGGAAGGCGGGATCGTGTTTGCCCTGCTCAAAGTAATCAGCCGGGGTGTACGGCTCAAAATCGACTGGGTAGTACACGCCTTCGTCAGCCCACAGACTCGTCACCGAAACCACCCCCGTGTCGAGCTTGCCCAGGTTGGCCAGGTATTGCTTGCCGATATGGGCTGTCTTGTGGCCACGCTTGCGATCACCATGCTCATCGATCACCAGCACGCCTTGGTCGTTGGGGGCCGTACTGGGTTCCTCCAGCAGCACATGGAGGCGGTGCTCCTGGACGAGCCGCTCTTGCCAGTTCGATTCCGAGAGAAACCATTGCATCCCTTGCGCACGTGGATGCTGGGCTCCCACGTCTGGCTCGGTATTCGCCAGACCCGTCAGCGTTTTGTTGCGTTCGGTTGGCAACAACAAACCCTCCAGGTAGCGGCGGAATTCATCGCGTTGATTGCTCTTCCCGAACAGGTCATCAAAGCATCCAGCATACGCTTCCAGCGGCTCGGGCGCAGTCGGAATAGCTCGTCGTTTCGTCATCTCATCTTCCTCCTCTCCCTTTATTCTACTCTCCCCGATCCACTCTCAACAAAGTTGCGCTACAGCGTTGAGCCAAAAGGTTGAGCCATCACGACAGCTCTTGTGCAGGAAGATAGCCGCAGTGAGCAAACCAGCCATGAGCACGCCTTCGCAGTTACCGTGAGGAGCGCCTGACAGATGGCTTCCTGCAAGGCTTCCCGTGTGCGTGCTCCCGCTCGGCGCAGGAACGCCTTCACTTTGGAAAAGGTTTCCTCAATCGGTGAGAAATCAGGAGAGTAGCCTGGCAAAAAGAGCAGTTGGCATCCTTTATTTTGGATCAGCTGCTCAACCTTCTTGCCTTTATGGGCTGCCAGATTATCCATGATCACGATCTGTCCCACACTCAAGCTTGGGACCAGGATCTCTTCAATATAGCGCTCAAAAGCGACTGTATTGGCAGATCCTTCAATGATCATTGCCTCGCCCATCCCCTCATAGGTTAAGGCTGCAATCAAGGTGGTATTCGCGGCCTCCGATTGCGTGGGGCACTGCCATAGGCTCGTTGCCCGGATGGCGCTCGTGCATACAGGGGAGTCAACCCAATATTGGAGCCGCACTCGTCAATCACGACCAGTTTGCGGGCGTCGAGCTGCTTGAGCTGTTCTCGCCAAGCACTTCGCGCCTCTTCGTTTCGTTCGGTGGCACCCATCGTCTTTTTTTACGTGTCCATCCCATGCGCCTAATGGCACGCCCCATCGTCGTCGTACTTACCCGTTGACCGTGCTCCTGTTCCCATAATTGGCAGTGCCTCTCCAGGGTTACATCTGGATGTGCTTGCAGTTGGGCAGTCAGTCCTGCCTGTAACGGCGCAAATTTCTTGGAAGGTCGACCAGGAATTGGCCTTCTGTCGACATTGCCCGTCTCATGCCATTGCTTGAGGTAGCGTTTGATCGTTGATCGGGAGATGCCGAAGAGTTTGATGATCTCTTCACGTGGATATCCCTTTTCGACGGCTTGCAGTACTCGTTCTCTCATGTCGATTGAGTAGGCTTTCACTGGCTTCTCCTTTTTTCTGCTTTCCCGCTTCTTACTTTCCTCCTTGTATTCTATCACCGGTTCAACCTTTCTGCCTACCGCTGTAGACCGTTTTGTTCGGTTGTGTTGCAAAAAAATATGAGGAAAAGAAGTTGAGGGCAAGTGGCTCTCTCAAACGTTCTTAGGCGGCCACTCCAAACAGCTTGGCAACCAGCTCGACTTGGCCTCTCACATCTCCTTTTGCCACTCCTTGGATCTGCCCTTTGCGTAGCATATTCATCATCTCGAATCCCTGTAATGTGCGCCAGGCTGTCTCAAACGAGAAGAAGCCCATCCCTGGTTTTGTTAAGCGTTTGATGAAACGATGGTCTTGTTCGATTATATTGTTGAGGTATTTCACCTGTCTCAATTCCACGTGTTCAGGCAGGATTCCAGCTGCTTTGAGGTCAGCAATTGCTTTGGGATACGCCGCGTTTTTATCGACGTTGATCACTCGCGGAGTTGGCGTAGTGATGGTGAGATGAGCCGAAACAGTGGACTGGCTCACTGGCTCCTCAAGCAGACGAGCATGAGGAACTGAACACGCGCCGTGCAGTGCTTTGAGGAAGAAGTGTGTGGCGGCCTCGGCGTCACGTGTTGGACTCAAGAGAAACTCCAAGGTATTGCCATCTGAATCCACGGCTCGATAGAGGTAGACCCATACTTTTTTGATCTTGATGTAGGTCTCATCAACCCTCCAGGAGTTATTGTACGTTTTCAAATGGGGACGGCAGCGTTTCTCCAGTTCAGGCGCATAGTGCTGGACCCAGCGATAAATCGTGGTATGATCAACGCTCAGACTGCGCTCAACCATCATTTCTTCGAGATCGCGATAGCTCAATAGTCCACCACAGTAAAGTTGATGCCTGGCTGCTCCTTAAGGTATGCTGAGAAAAAAAGGAGCAGAACCGCATGGCCCTCATCCACAAAGTCTGTCTGAGCGACGAAGATCGGACAACATTGCATGACCTCCTGAAAGTGGGGGAACATTCCGCCCGAACCATCGCCAGAGGATACATCTTATTACTAGCCCATCAAGGCAAATCGGACGACGAAATTGCGCAGACGCTGGAAGTCGGTCGGGCAACGGTCCAACGGGTTCGCAAACGGTACTGTCAAAAAGGGTTAGATCATGCGCTCACTGAATTCCCTCGTCCTGGCGCAAAGCCTCGACTCGATGGGAAGCAAGAAGCCTATCTGGTCGCGCTTGCTTGCAGTGATGCTCCCGAAGGCCGCACTTGCTGGACGCTCGAATTGCTCGCGAACCGACTGGTGCAATTGCACATCGTGGACAGCATTTCTGATGAGACAGTTCGTCGCGTCTTAAAAAAAAGGAACTCAAGCCCTGGTTGAAAGAAGAGTGGTGTATTCCGAAAGTCGGGGCGGAGTTCGTCTGGCGGATGGAAGATCTCCTGGATTTGTACATGCAGCCCTACGATCCAGCGTTCCCTGTTGTGTGCATCGATGAGCGTCCTTGTCAACTGATTGGACACCTGCAACCACCCCAACCAGTGCAATCGGGTCGCCTGGCTCGCGAGGATACGGAATTTTCGCGCCATGGTGCGTGTAGCACTTTCTTGATGTTTGAGCCACAAGCGGGTTGGCGGCATGCTCTGGTCAAAGCCACCCGCACGAAGCGAGATTTCGCCGACTGTCTCAAATACCTGCTTGATGAGAAATATCCCTCTGCTTCCAAAGTGCGGCTAGTCCTCGATAATCTGAATACACATACGCCTGCTGCTCTGTATGAAACGTTTCCTTTCCCAGAAGCACTCCGTTTGGCAAAAAGGATCGAATGGCATTACACACCACTCCACGGGAGTTGGTTGAATATGGTGGAAATTGAGTTATCGGTCTTAGTCAACCAATGTTTGAAGAGGCGTATCAGCAATATCGAGCAACTCCGTCAAGAAATTGCTGCATGGGAGCACGCACGCAACGCGCAAAAAGCCATGGTGCAGTGGCGCTTTACTCCTCCCGATGCACGCATCAAACTGAAACACTTGTATCCCTCACGCGAGGAAATTCCTTCTTAAGGGAACGAGAACCAGGCATCACCTTCAGTGTGGGGGACTACTCAACGAATAACGCAGATACCAGCGGACACATGAGCCGTATGATGTCGGAGTGGAAATGACGCCATGTGAAGGGATTCTGGTTGTGATTGCTCATGAAGGAAATCGCTTTCGCTCTTTTCTCTTCACTGTATCAGATCAGCTTTCTTTTTTGCAACACAACCCCTAGATCTGGCTTCATAGCCACAGAACAGAAAAGCATTTGAGATCTCTCCACTATCACACGGGAATCTGAAAGCTCCCAGGTTGTGATCTGCATTGTGACGAAGAGGCCCCAACTCGATGTTAAGAACTCCATGATAGAGTCCTGGCCAATCGGCACTCGCGATGCAGTCGATAGCATATACTTTACAATCGTCCCGATCTTCCTTTCCGTTCTTTGTCTTCTGACCAACCAGGAATTCGACTACCAGGTGACGACCTGGTTCTGCCTCGGGGGCCTCAAAGAGGAGTTCTAGCCGGTTGATCCGCAGTTCACGATGGCCGGGTAGGAAGGGGAACATGTTACGGCCAAGCCGAAGATTAAGCAACCTATGCGCTTCTTCGCCTGTCGGTACACTCTGGAAACGATGCCATGCCTCCGGTAAATCATGCCTGAAGTCGAAGAACTGCAAGCCATTTCCGGGCAGGTAGCGCTGCGCGAACTCGTTCGCTGCACGACGCAGAACCCCCCCGCCATCGCGTGCTGTATAGTTCAGATGCAGGATCACGTCAGTAATGGTAGCAACGTCGAACTGGTTATTCTCCTGTGGCAGCTCAATGCGCCAGCGGCTGACCGTTCCCATGAACTCGAATGGCAGATACCGTTCATCACGGAAATTGAGTTCGAAGAGGCCTGAGTCGTTCTGCCCACTCGACGTAGCGATAGCCTCGGTAGCAGCGTACTGGGTGACGACGCGCGGGTCATCGTAGATTGGTCGGTAGCCGTTGTCGAACTCATCGTCATCACAGCACGAGATAAGCGGGTCGCGCAGGCCTGGGTGAACTCGCGTCATACTTTGTAGCAGAGTGAGACGGCAATGCACACCTGTGTATGGGCCGACGACGCAGGGAATAGTCAGCGACACGTTTCTGATACGGCGCATATAGTGGCCGGGATAATCGAGATCAAACATCCACTCAGGGATCTCGATCTCGCAACAGCCAGTCGCTTTGAGGCGCAGGAATTCCAGCGGGAAGTTCAGGCGCAGAGAGAAATGTTTCGTCAATTCGTACTCGCGCACGTTCTCGTCGAGGTACGCCTTCTCCATCTGGCGCAGCGCAAGTTGCAGCCGTTCGCCCGCCAGCAGCCCCTCGTGCAGGTTATCCCATAGTTCGCCAGGCAGGAAGCGGCGCATTGTGTGGCCGCGTTCGTAATTGAATGCTCGCTGGGCCTGTTGGGCAGCACACAGCGCCAGCTCATACATGCGGCTATACAACATGGCAGTATCCTGTTGTAGGAACAGGTAGAGCGCGTGATTCGTGAACTTATCGCGCAGGAAATCCTGCACTTCCGCTGCATGTTCCATTTGCTGCTGATGGTTATTGAGTTCGCGCAGCGCCGCATCCCGCCGTCGTTGGGCGGCAAGAATTTGTCGGGTTATCTGCTCAATCTGGATGCCGAGAACCTGGACCTGGAACTGCCAGTCCTGCAAGCGCCGGTCCCAGCCCGCCTCTGTCAAATCGAGCGATGCCGTTGTGCTGGCGATGTCAGCCGCTATGTTGGAGATGCGTGCTGCCGCAGCGAACAGCGCTGACAGCTTGGTTCCGAGGGGAAACTGGTTGTAGGAGAGCGGAGAACCGCCAAATCCGGCTTCCCCAAACCAGAAGTCCGGGACGGCAATCATCGATTGACCAATGCCCTCAGAGATGGTGGCTGCCGACCGTGCAGCCAGGGAGGTACCCGTAAGGACCTGGTACTGGACCTCGTTGCTGATCAGCCCGTTCTGGATGAGGCCTGTATAGTAGTTCAGCCGCGCCTGTGTTTCCTCCAACGTTTTCTGCAACGCCTGCACCTGCCAGTCGGCTTCTCGCCACTGATACTGGCGTACATCCAGGGTCAGGTCCAGTATCTGGCGCTCATGGAGGGCACGCAGCGAGGCCAGGTACTCGGCATCACCCTTCTCGAATGCAGCAAGCAGGGATGCACCGAACTCTCGCACCTGGTTGGCGATCTCCTGTGCCTTCTGGATAAGGAACAGGAAGCGATAGGGGCTGTGAGGACAGCATCGTTCGCCCTCGTCAGCGCACATCTCGCTTCCAGCCCTGACAATTGTCTGCCAGCCGTTGTGCCGTGTATCGTTGCCCCAGTAGGGCATCTCGCGGGCGAGGCGTCCGTTACGCAATCTGCGCTCATCGAGGCAGCTATGGATCAGGGCCAGCCGGTCGTCTACTTGCTCATAGAGGGTAAGGAGACGAGGATTGAGAGGAGCGCAGGCCGGGACGAAGGTGAGAATTATCTGCGGCCCCTGCCCTTTTTTGTCATTGCTGACCTGCATGTCTCTCACGGAGCGAGGGCGTTTCCCCAGAATGCGCTCGGCAGTATCGAAGATCACCCGCGCCTGCTGAAACGCCTCCAGCGAGTTCTGGCGCATCAAGGCATCACCCCATTCCAGCAAGGTTTCCAGGTAGTGCAGGGTGATGGAACGATGACACGCCACTTCGTCCGAGAACGTGATGCTCGAACAGCAGGGCAACTCTCTGAGCACACGTCCATTCCCCTGCTCAAGTTCTGCATTGATAATCGATTGTTCAGAAGGACTCTCGATACTGGCAGTATCACTATTGTCGCTTGCTCCATCCGATGGATTCTCGGCTGCAGTAACATCTGTGCTGACCTCGCCTACGCCCGATGGCAGGCTGGACTCTGGTACACTTTCCAGGTTCGTCGGCATAGGTGCGGGTTCGTTGATTCCGCTTGAGCCTTCCGCCAACGGGTTCCAGGCCTCTGCAACGACTGCCACAGGAGTCGTTGTTGGCACCTCGATAGAGATTTCAACAGGACTTGCAGTGCTCTCTTCTGTAATGACTATTTGCTTCTGTGAGCACCACGAGCAGTCTTCATCGAGAGGATTGAAGGCCAGCGCGTACCATTTCAGCGCCTCCTCAAAGCGGCAATGTATGCGGAGTGTACGGGCAAGCACCAGCGCCGGGCCAGCCAGAGAGCGCGGCATGATCGGCGCACCCGGCTCGAAGTAGGCAAAGTACGGGTAAGCTGCCAATCCGCCAGGGTAGGGACTCGTCGCTGGTGTGGGTGGCGCGACCACCAGCGGCAGTGTCACGGCTGTATCGGTCACGAGATCGTAGCGGAAGCCGGGCCGCCCGTGAGTGGCATAGCCCGCAAGTGGGTCGGCGGCCCCAACCACCTCGAAGGTGAGCGAATCGCCAGCTCTCCCGCTAAGTTTGAGTTGAGCAACCGCCACTGTCTTGTTGCCCTGGTTATCTATTGTTACAGCAATGGGTACACCCTCATCCGACCGACGAGGTTGTTGGAACTCGCCATTGTGAACACGGCACCACGCCAGGTGCACTATCGGCTGGTCATCCCAATGGAGCAACGGCGGGAGGACGTCCGCATTTTGCCAGTCCCAGGTAGCATCCTGTGTTTGCGCTGTGTAGAAGCGCGAGTCGAGCAGCCAGAAGTAATACTCATCGACAACGGCAAGGTGTACCTTGCCGCATTCGCAGCAGCCTGCTTCTTCGTCCCTGTGGTGAGGAGCGAACATAGTCGAGGTAGGCGGCTCGGTAGCGGCGACCACGCGCAGAAAGCGCACGTTGAGCCGAATAGCCGCCTCGACCCATAATGGCAGCTTCTGCGAGGCACCAGGTTGTGATGGTGGATTATCTACTTCCAGGATACCCGGTCCATCGTGGTTCCCGTTGTCTTCTGAGGGAGTTTCTAGCGATACCGCCGAGAGCCACGATAGGCGTGCATCACGCTCCGGCGTACCGAGCAAGTCAAGCCCTTCCGGCTGCGGTGGCTGAGCAAATGCTCGTATATGCGAGGGATCGTGTCGCTGGAGTAGCGCGAACCTGGTGGGCGCTGGTGGGCGCTGCTCTAGCCAGTATTCCATGCCACCCGGCTTGGGCATGGTCAGGATGGAGCGTTGGAGTTCGGCCTCAAGGAAGCGAAAAGCTTCTGTGCGCTCCGCCTTCCCCAGTTCATCCCAGTCGATCCAGTTCTCACGGTACAACTCGCGGCGCTTCCAGGCTTCCCATGTGCGGAACGTGGCGAAGCTGCTCTCCCAGAGCTGGATAAACTGCAAGGACGCGGCGAAATCAGCTTCGAGGCCGAGGCGGCAGCGCTGGATATAGATCTGCACGGCGCTGATCGCTTCTTCTATGCGCGTTGTCCGCTCGCAGAGACCGACTTCGACATCTAGCAGCAGCAGGGCGCTCAGGTCATCTGCCTCTTGCGCATAGCCTCCCCAGGGCAGCGGCACGCGGTTCATGCCACACAGGTAGGCCAGTAGCGCTCGCCTGGCATGCCCCCGCAGTTCGTCATTGAGCCGCTTGACATCCTTGTAGCGGCGCGGCCTGCCATTTTCAATGCAACCATCGCGTACAAAGCTCGTGAGGTTCTCATTTCCAGACCGCGTTTCCCCGGGCTGCACAGCATTTGGGTCATCGGAGGCCCAGAGGTCGGGACGCGCCATCTGAAAATCCTTTGCCGCGAAGTTAGAATGCAGGTCTCGAATCCACCGCTCGGCCCGCCAGGCGCGAACAGCCCATCGCTCATCTTCTAGATCGTCGCTGCTGATGGTGTAGCCCTGGTAGTAGTGGGTTGCCAGGTTAGCGTGGTCAAGCTCCACGCCCACGTGGCGGAGCAGTTGGGCCGGGCTATCCGGCTGCCTCTCAGCCGCTTCGTCGAAGAGCAGCCAGAGGGGATGCTCGCGCACATGTCGCGTTTCCTTGCGCACCTGGACATAGTCGAAGATGCGTTCCCACCAGTCAAAGAGCGCCTGCTGCCGCCTGACCGAGGGCTGCACGCGCTGATCTTCTGTGGGCGATGGCACGTGATAGTTGTCGAGCAGAGGCAGGAAATTGAAGTCGAAGTAGGCATGGTGCGTGCCAAATCCAGCATTCTGTTCCTTTCGATAGTATGACGTGCCCTCAAACAGATCAGGGTGAGCCAGCATGTAGCCAATCTCGGATTGCCCATACTCGCTGATGGGCTTCGCGGAGAGGCCGAAGCGGTGCGCGAAGAGCAGCGCCTTGAAGGCGCGTTGATACGTCCGTCGCATGTCGCGCAGGGTGCTAGTAAAATGCAGGTTCAGGAACGCATTGGCCGCGCCGCTTCTCTCGATTCCCGCCCCAGTATTTCATCTTGTTCATCACGGTACAGTCGGTCGAGAGGAATGGCGACGAGGTGATCTTCACTGTCCGGCCCGCGATATTTCACCTCGAAGCCGGTATGCTGAGGACAGGTTTCCACCTGGGTGAAGACCGCTTCAGGTTGCACAAATACGACGGTAAGCTGATAGGCCCCGCGCTTGAGCTGGAGTGGTGCGGCATGTGCAGCCGGTGCCTGTGTGTTGGGCCAGTGATGAGCCAGGACGACCCAGGTTTTCTGCCCCTGTTGCAGTGTGACGCACCACCCGTGCTGCTCGGCGGCCTCGAAATCGGGCCTTTCCCCCTCGGGTGTCGGTGCACCAGCGTAAAATTCATACATGCCTTCGTGTTCGATGAGCAGGATGCCTTGCCAGCGCACGCCGAAGCCTTCCGGCCCACCGAGTGGCTCTGCATTGCGTCCCTTTATAGCAAAACCGTTGCGGATACCGGCTAATCGCGCCTGGGCAGGCGAGAGACTCAGGTCCATCGATGGCAGAACGGTTGGCACGGGAATATTCCAGCGATTCTTTTCATGTCCAAAGGCGTTCATTGGACCTCGTACTTCACGCCAGGTAAGATTGCCGTCTTCAGGGAGAAATTCGCCGAGCAGCCCAGTTCCCGTCAGCCCCAGCAGTGCTGCGAAGGCACCGCCATTTGGCCGGGGTTGCCAGGTGATGTCTGGTATCTGCCCGTCATCTGCCTCCCAGGGACCCGTTGCCATATTCTCGTCGGCAAAGAGATGTTGTAGCAAGCGCCAGGCGAGTTTGACTCCATCGGGCTGCTCCTGCCCGGTCGTGGCAGCCACGTGATGGGTCAGGTGTTCGGCAATGACGTGGCTGCGAGCGTGACAGTGGGCAAATGCATGCCGGAAGTAGGACCAACGCTTTTCTTCGTCATCTTCCTGGACGAGGTACTCTACTGCTGTACCAAAGTTGGAGAAGATGAACGTGAAGGCGGCGAGATCGGCACGAGGCGCAAAGTATAGATTCTGAACTGCGTCCTGTTCCTCCTGGTTCAATTGCCGAATATGGCTCAGCTTCTCAAACACCTCCTCATCCATCAGCGGCAGGCGAATCCAGAGTTCTTGCGTAGCGGTGTCATAGCGGAATGGGCTATCTGGCGTGTTCCACATGGCCGGGGTGGTGCTGACAGCAGCAAGAGGAACCCGATACTGTCGCTGCTTCATATCCACGTGGTTGCCGCAGGCCGAGAGAACATCGGGGAAGAAGTGTTCCCCAATGGAGAGCAGAGGGTCCGCGCCGACAGACGGCTCATAGCCAAACTCGTAGCGTAGCGACGACTCGATGTGCCACCATGTCCATCGCTCTGCTTCCTCCTCCGATATGCGAACGTGCAGCAGTTTGCGCCGTAATGCCTGGAGCGAAAACCCTTCCTTATCGTCATCGTCTGGAAAATCGAGGGGGAAATCGAGCGCCTCGTTATCCTCCGGTAGGGGGAATGGATCGTCACCATCCAGGTGCTTGTCTGCCGTAAACAGGAAGAGGATTTCGCCGACGCTAAAATCGGATGCGTAGATCTTGGAGAGAACTTCGGCAAAGCGCAGGGTGTGGGTGGGTAGAGCGTGCCAGGTATCTGCGGGCTGGTTGGGATCGAAACCCGAGAGCTGAGAAAGCGGGTCAAGGTTCTCTGCCAGCAGCTTGATGAAGTGTGCCGGGCGGGGGCCGCATTGGTGGCGCATTCGTGCGTAATGCTGAACGCGATCAAGAAGTTGCTGCACAGCCCACGTCCACTTGTCGGCACCTGGACCGACCCACAGAGCCAGCAGATGCGTCCTGTCCGCTCCAGCCTGTCCTGTCGCAGCCATGTGGTCTGTGTTGTTGGTGAGCCAGAGTCCCAGATGGTCGCGCAGTATCTGGAACGCCGCAAGCTGGCGAATAAAGTCGGGATTGATTGAGCCGCCATCAAATAGTTTCAGGACATTACAGATGTCGCACAACTGAGTGAACGAATATCTTGCGCTCTTTACGTGTTGGAGCTTGCGCCAGAGACGGACAAAGACGGCCAGCAGCTTGAGAGCTTCGTCCGGGTTCTCCGGTTCCTCAAACTCGATGTAGCAATTGTCCAGGCAGCACGGCTCGCAGTCAGGAAATGCCCCATTTTCGTCAGCCTGCCGCTCACTGCTGCACCGGAACTTCACAAACTCTGACTTCCACAGTTCGAGGAATTCGCAGTACGAGAGGCCTGTTCGCTTTAGGAATTCTGGAACCTGGGCCACAATTTGCGTCCAATGCACATCTGTATCTCTGATTACGAACGTTTCGGAAGCGAAGTAGTA
This sequence comes from Reticulibacter mediterranei, assembly GCF_016587455.1. Taxonomy (NCBI): domain Bacteria; kingdom Bacillati; phylum Chloroflexota; class Ktedonobacteria; order Ktedonobacterales; family Reticulibacteraceae; genus Reticulibacter; species Reticulibacter mediterranei. Next base: position 1,288,816 of record NZ_BNJK01000002.1, read on the forward strand.
GACCTGCCAGAGCAGAAGCTGGTTATCTGCTTGTGTCGTGACGATATCCTGTGTGAAGAGCAGGTCATATTCTTCGGGAGTGATGCCCAGGTATTCTCTGGCAATCTCGATACGTACCGGGTAGCGCCAGAGATGTCGCTGGAAGTCGCCCGGCTCACCAGCGGGATCGAGAACGAACTCGGTGATATCTTTACGGAATCTCCGCATCACTGCGTAGCGGCTCGTCTTTAACTGTCGCAGGTAAGAGCGCGAAATGTCCAGTGGTTGGGAGTAAGGCAACAATGGTGAGGAGAAATCGCTTTTCAGCTGGTCATAAGCGCCCGCCTGAGCTACCAGCGTAGCCGGAGAGGAGTACTGTGGCACGGTCTCAAACAGTGCTGCCGGGTTGTGACAGGATTCGGTGTGCTTGTTGTGCTTGTGTGAGTGGTGGTGACCGTGTGTGTCATCCTCAACCGCGCAGAGTTTGTGTTCGTCGAGCCTATCGCCAGCTGTGTTATGCACAACACCGGCAGGAGGACTTGGCACCTGAGCGGCGACGGCTTCAAGGCACTCATTCACGATGTCGATGAGCGGCAGAGGTGTCTCAAGGTTAGCCTCAGTGACCTGCAGCAACCCAAGAGGGCCACGCCGCTGTGCAATCATATCCTCCAACGTCTGCTTAACATCTTTCGGCAATGGATTCTCGCAGGTAGAGGCAACAGAGAGACTCAACAGATCATGCAGGTAAGCCACCGGGCCAAGCGGCGAGAGGTAGAGCGGCGGTACGCAGTTCACGAGGCAGCCATCAGGATTGATCGGCTGGAATTCCTGATCTCCTGGCTCGCCCGGCTGCTTCTCGGCCTGAGTATTCTGATAAATCTGCGCGGCATAGTTGTAGGCTATTGTGCCAGTCAGCGCCTCCTGGAAATTATCAAGTGTCGAATGTTGCACTTGATACAGGTTTGTCACCCCGCGAGCGTAGAGTGCTTCCATTACAGAGAATTGCAATTCAGGTTGGCTGTGATGGTCAGCCGCTGGAGGCTGGCCTGGTGGTAGGACATCCTTTGCTGTCATGATATACAGGTCGTTGATTGTTTCAAGCACCTGCGTCAACCACGCTTTAGCGGCCTCATCATCCTGGAAGGTGGCATCGAGCGCATTCTGAAATGCGGGCTGCGATGGGAAGGCCGAGCCAAATGTGAGAGAGCCATAGTTGTTGATGAAGCTGAGAAGGGGATCTCCCATGAGTCCAGGAAATGTTGGAGGAGCGCCCAATGTTGGGGTTGATGGCCCCGTCGATCCCGAGGAGACGGTAAAGAAGTTTTGTAACTGGCGGACAAAGGCTTTCACACGCTGATCAGGAGTTCCGGCTGCGATGAAAGGAGGTAAGAGATCGAGCCGAGGTGGTGGCGGTGGAGTGTGTGGAGGTTGTGGTGGAATAAACAGATCATGCCACTGTTCCGCTGTTACCTGGATCAGATCCTGGACCGTTCCGACCGTAAGAACTTTAAGATTTCCATCATCGAGATATTGCCAGGATGCCTTGATCGCATCGATCAACTTTTGGAAGCCGCCAGTCACCACACACAGAATCAGGTCCAGGTAGCCACTCTTGTAGGTTGTCACAGCAGTTTGCCAGAAGGTATCGATGGCTGCATCGTCGCCAGTGACGCCGAGCCATGCCCCAACCAGAGATGGCAGGTCGTCGATAGTAATCGCGCCTGTCGGGTCTGTGCTGCTGATCTTGCCCAATGCGTTCAACTGTCGTACCGCCTGTTCTGGCGTTATGGTGGGTGCATCGGGATCCTCTGGGTTCGGAGGATTCGGAGGAAGCACCGGGGCACTGATGATGCCTGTATCGATAGCATGATGCAGTTTGGGCAGAAGCTGCTGTTTGCTTGCCAGGCAGGCCATCTGGTATTGCTGCTGCGGCGTGACCTGGGTTGGCAGGCCAGCGCCCAGTGCGTAGAAGTACTCGACGGGAACAGCAAAACCGGGGTTCATGGGCGCATTCCCGTTCGTTAGCAGAACGGCGCCTTCCTTAACTCCCGCTGGTGCTGCTTTGCTCTGATCGACGATGATAGGAAACTGGAAGCGCACGGTAGGTGCCTGCTGGCTCAATTTAAAGCAGGCTACGGCCGCCGAGAGCGAGTAGACGAATCCTACCAGTCGTTCCGCTTCTGCGTTGGGTTTCGCATAATACTTCTGGAGATCTCCCTCAAACTGCTGGCGGTCCCCCTCGTTTTTATTCGGGTTGGTTCCATCTAGTAAATCCCCATTGTTAGGAGGGTTGGTATAGAGGTCTCCGAGAGGGTCGGGCGGTGCCGGAAGTGGTTTCTGCTGGCTCCATACAATTTCATAGGCGATCTTGCGGCACTGTGCTTCAGTTAATGTTTCCAGGGCTGGTGGCCCACCCGGCGTGGCGTTCAGCACGTTCTGTACCGCGGCCAGCAATTGGTTGAACGGAGGAGGGGTGCCATTGCTCGACTGCGTCAGATTCACCGGATTCTTGCTCGCAGGAGGAGCCGGAAGGGTCATGTAGAAACTGGTCGCACGTGACGGAATATTCTGATACTCATCAGGCGTCGGCAGAGGGCCGCTACTCACCAGTACATCGTAAAAGGTGGTATCGACAGGAATCTTTATGCCATGCCGTGAAGCGACAACGGAAATATCAAGGTATGCTGGTGGAGGCGCAGATAACTCGATAATTGCTGTAGCTACGGATGCCGGGTTGTAGCCGAGGAAGCCGAAACCAGGAATAGAGATGCCATCTGGGTTAACTTGCTGAATAACTCCAGCACTCAATTTGAAGGTGAAAGTGACGGGAGTATTCTGGGGTAGATTGCTTAAAGTCGGCCTGGAGAGCGTTACTGAGGTCTGGTTCGCTGCGATAACGGTTGTGTTGTTATCGATAATACCTGGCTGTGCATTTACCGTCATCCCAACCGTGATGCCATCGGTTGAGGTGAACTGTAAGACCGTCGCTCCCGCTGCAATCGCAGCGTTCGTATTCTTAGCGAAGGAGAGAGCAGGAGGATTTGTGATCCAGGGTGCGACATTCCCGTAATCCAAGATGAACGATGCAGTCGTACCTGCTGGCACATAGTTGGGGAGAGAATTGCTAAGCGTAACCGATTGTTCCTTTACCTCGATGACGGTGATACCGGGAGCAAAGGGGCTATGATCCTGGGCACTAAAGAGCCACGAACCAACGGCAATACCCTCGGTAGAGGCAAACTCCAGCACCGTTCCGTAATCGTTCGGTCCAACCTGAGCAGTCGGCGCTGCTGTGAGTTTTGACGCGATCCCAAGATAGGTTTGAAGTACGCCAGGGGCCGGGATCAATATCAGCGGCGAGGAGTATACTGCTGAACCGAGAGGTTGTGGTGGTGTGCCAAGCGGAAGATTTGCCGGGAACACCTGAATATGGAGATCATCGAGATAGGCGGCAAAGGTAGCCCCGTCCACCGGTGACGGCGGCGTAAGTCGAATAACAATATAGTCAGCCATTGCAAATCCTCCTGCTGTTCAAAACATTCACAGCATTCGCCCAGGCGAAGATAACCAGGGTTTCTAGATACGTGTGAACGAACCATTGATTCGATTTGTGCTCAACTCGTTATAAGACTATAGGGTTGAGAGTGTGTAATCAGGTTAAGCACAGTTCCCACTCCTTCTCGTTGGCTCTTTAAGCAGATCCACTTTCTAAAATTGTCATTATTGCCAATCGGCTAGTTTTACCAAGTTACAGGAGTAAAAGAAACGTTCGGTATCTTCAACGTTTGTTGGACTAACCTGATAAGTCTTTGATCACCAGTAACAATCGAATAACCGGTCTGAATGCCGTGTATCACTAATGCAGCATCTGCTGTAGTATCTCCTGCACCTTGTTGCCATGCTATACGCCAGAATAAATTTCGCATCTCTGGATTACTCAATTGTCCATATTGTGTACTCAGAGGCGTGATACCTTCTTCGAGAAGAAATTGTGCTCTCTGCGTCTGCTGTACCTCGTTCTCTACATCCAAGAATTCACGAAGTTGACTGAATGTTACAGTTGGCTGACCAGCACGAATTGCGTTTAACGCATTCTGATTACCTGTGCTTGCTTTGACTAAGACATTTGCATCGACAATAGTAGGAGAAATAGCTGCGCTTGATGCTGCAATTTTAGAATCTGCTGTTATGACTGGCACTGCCTCCTCGATAAATCTGGCTTCACTGGTCAATCTACTTGCCGCAGATGCTTCGGCGAGAGCGTTGACTTCACCAACACCAATCATCATGGATGCAAAATGCCATGCTTCTACATCCGTTTCACTACCACCAAGAGCACGAATGGCTTCATCTGGTAATGCAGCCGCTTCAGAGAGCGCATTGAATGGAATAGTAGCAAGGTTGTTAAGGGAATGGGATAGATTTGCAATGATATTCCAGGCAACATAGCCCGACTCATACCGCCCAACGGGTTGAAAGATGTCATGCTGTCCTGTCTGATAGTAGAAAGCTGGGTAGGTAAATCGCCACCACGGATCCTCGCTTGGTACAGAAGGACCTGATGGAGAGGCCGCTGCCAGTGGCATCTGCGACGGAGGAGCTGGAGGCGGCAGCATACTCATGATCTCGGGATGCTCTTCAGGAATGGTCATCTGCAACTCTTCCTCTCGAGGTGTTCCATGTACCTCGGGGAGACTCGCCTGGGCCTCTTCCTCAAGTGGATGCGGAGTTATCGCTTGTGTTCCATCAAGGTCATGGAAGCGAATAGGGTTGCTTCGTGAAAAAGCATAAATGTTCGCCCCATCCACTGTTCCTTTCGGATCACAATTCACCCACCCCCCCAACCAGCACACATAATACCGCGCCCCATAATAGTACAATCCACTCTCCTCATCCCGCTCCTTTCCGGTGTAACGATATCTCTCAGGCGCTTCCGTCTGCCTTCGCACAGCCTGATACGATGTACTCCCGTAAGGGTAATACTCCTCATATGAGATGATCTGCGCCTGCTCATCCAGTTCCAGCATTGCTGAGCCGAGATGGTTGCTGAATTGATAGCGAATAAGTTGTTCCGGTGAATCATCATCTCCTTGCGTGCGCGTCTCGATCAAAGCAACACGATTTTTGTCATCCATTACATGCAATGTTTCGCGTTCCAGCGTCACGGTGCTGCCGTCTCCAGCATACTCACGATAGATCTCAAAGGTGCCCAGGTAGATGCGCTCCTTCATGCGTGTTGGCGCTTGTCCGGCTGCGGCCTGCTGCGAGGTGAGGGCATGCTCGGTTACTTTACGCACCCGTTGTCCATTGGTGTCATACACATAGTAGGTGATTTCTGGCACGCCACCATTGTTGACCACCTGTTGCGCACTGGCCTGAAGCTGATCCCGGTAATCCCACTGCATCAGCGGCAGATTGGGCATGCTGGTCATGTTGCCGTGGGCGTCGTAAGTGTAGTGTTCGATCTGTTCACTACTGACGTGCGTCTGGCTCAGACGATTGTTGACCCTGCCCTGCTCTAACTGGCTGGTTTCGTCATAGGTGTAGGTGCGCATCCAGCCAGGATTGACGAGATGGCTGCCACTGTGAATCATCTTCAGGATATTGCCTACCTCGTCATAGACGTACTGCTGGAGGTAGCGGCCCATCGCGTTACCATCGCCCGGTTGTAAAAGGCCCACGCGAGGCATATCGGTGGGGCTAGTCGGTATCGGCACGAGATGACCGTTTGCCGCCTGTCCAAGATGCTCCCGCCCCGTTGCCGCGATCAATCGATAGATTGCGTCATAGGTGTATTCGCCGCTGGCCTCTACCCTCCGATTGCGGAAATAGATGGCCTGTTGCGCTTCATCTCGGATAGAGGTGATATTGCCGGTCGGGTCATAGGTGTAGTGGAGGTTCTGCACGCCGCAGTGCGAGCGGACATGGGGCGGGCAGTCGTCTGGGAAGGCTGTGCCACGCAGGGTGAGCAGGCGCTTCAAGCGGAACGTCTCTGGATCGTACTCGTAATGTGTCCGTACCGCGTTACTGTACTCGATCAGCGTGCGCTGGCCTTTGGCGTTATAGTCGATGTTGCTGACAAAGGTCGTCACCTTTGCTTCGCCGCGCAGGTTCCCTTCGAGACGCTCCAGCAGATTCGCTTCGTTATAGGCAGGGCGGATAATGCTGTTATCCGGCGATGTCAGCGTGACGGGACGGTTGAGCGCGTCGTAGGTGATGCTGCTGTAGATTAGCTCTTCCAGCGCCACCTGTGCCGACCAGTCGGGAATGTTCTTATAATCAACGGTAAGCTGGCGACTGCTGTGCAGCAGATTGCCTTTGAAATCGTACTCGTCACTAGTGACTACGCCCGCACAGTCGAAAGTCTGGTATACCTTTCCACGCAGATTCCTTGTTGCAGGGCTATCCTGGCTCTCGCCATAGAGAGTACGGTTTATCAGCAATGCTTGTCTGGCGTCTTCATTCAGGTGTACCTCGATTGGCCTGCGAAGAGCATCATAGAGAGTATGGAGCCTGTGCCTCCGGCTGTCCCAGGCATAGATGGGTTTGCTTGCGACATCGTTCAGCATCCAGTGCTCGCCTGCTTCCATGCTAGCTTGATGAATGCGGTTGCCCAGCATGTCGTAGTCATAACGCATCACGACGCGGTTGCGGGCATCGATGACCTCGCGCTGGTTGCTCTCAATGTCAAAGAGGATACGGGTCACGAACGTTTCCTCGCTGATCGTGCCGTCATGCTCGTAGCGGTTGTGAGCGACAGTGAGGAAGGTGCGGCCCAGCGTATCGAAATAGGCAACGGTCGGCGTCCTTGCATGCACTGCCGCCTTATGCGCTGCGTCCTGCTCCTGTGAACCCAGCGCGCCATTTTCGCGCAGGGTGTACCATGTTGGTAGGTAATCGGCTTCGGGCAGGCGGCGGAAGAAATCACCCACATCCGGGTCGTCCTGCGGCTCTGTTTGTAGGGCAGTGTCGTTGACATCCCAGGTCGTTTGCTGCCAGGGATCGAAGACGACTTTCTCGTAAGTATGGTTGGGGTGCAGGGTAGCGACCACGCGCTCGACCGGGTCGTAGAACAGAATAGGGCTGACCCCGACTTTTCTGGCGAACTCAAAACGATGGGTGTCGCTGAAGAACGGCTCATACTGGCGCACGGGTTTGCCCTTGTTGTTGAAAATGGTCCAGCCGCTGCCCACCCAGCGCTGCTTGATCTCCGGCCCATCCTCTTCCAATGGTCCTGGCTCCGCTTGCATCTTTTTCTGTATCTCACGTCCAAAGCCGTCAGAATACGAAAAGCTATGCTGGATCTTCGTTTGCTGGCCGGGTGCCAGATCGGCATCATGTGTTTCCCGCACCATTGTGTATACCAATGTGGGGCGCGGGTTCGGGGTATTGCGCGTCTTCCAGTAAGCGAACAGATCGTAGAGCAGGCGCGTCGTGGCGTGCTGGAGAATGCTGTATGGGTCGGCAAATGGGTCTTCCACGTGGGCAGCAATGACGTCTTCTGGTAAATCCACCTCGAAGTCGTCGAGCGAGTCGCCTAGGTGTTCCTCTGGCTTGCCCATGATTGCCGTGCCTACCACCATGCCGAGCGCGTCGAAGGCGACAGCAGCCTGGTTGCGGTTGGCATCCATGATCAGTGTGGGCTGGAGCACACGGTAATCGAGACTTGCCATCAGCAACTTGCCATCACGGTCTCGCACTCCGGCGGTGATGCGGTTCCCCATAGCATCGCGTGTCTCCAAAAGCAATAGATCGTAGTAGTCATAGGAGACCGTGGTGGTCTGTCCGAAGGGATCCTGGTACCGATGAGGCTGGAAAAAGTGCTGCTGGGCATATATTCGCTCTTGAGCGGGAGTATCGTTGCTGTCTGGAGAGTAGAAAACCTGCCCGGAAAACGTCCACCATGTATCGTCGGGATCGTCATGTGGGAACCAGCCAGTTGTCTTATACTCGTTGCTCTGAATGTACCCTCCTTCATTCCCAAGCATAGCAACCAGATCGGGCAATAAGTCCTCCACATCACCATTGCGCTTGCGCCTGTATACCTCTGCGAGCAGATCTGGCGTGAAAGCCTGCCTGTAGCTGGCGAAGATCAGGGCCATCGTCTCTACTTTGCCCAACGGCAGCGGGCCGCTCATATCATCGCGGCGATACAGCGTGCGCGTAAGTTCGATCAAGCGACGGTAAGGCTGGTTTATATGCGCGCTGCTGCCGCTCATATCCTCGTAGGGAAGATCGTGGTATCCATCACTGGCGGCAGCTACTTTGCGCTGCATTTCGTTAAAGCGGAAGAGATTTGTGACATGGGGCTGCTGCGAGTCGGGCGTGACATGGTACAGTTCGTAGGTGCGCGTTTCACACAACAGCGGCTTGCGATAGGCATCTTCTTCCTGGATGGGATTGGTGTAGCGGTTCTTGGTGTAGGTGAGCAGGATGCGCCTTTGCTTCTCTCGATCACTTTCGGTTAACAGAGGATTGGGATCGTCATGACGGCGACCATAGCCAATCGCGACAGAGCGCAGAATATTCCCAAAATCATCCACTGCCAGCATCATAGTATGGCTGACTCGCGGATCAGCCAGCCATCGGCCATCTACTCGGAACAACTTGCGCTCATAGTGAAAATTGATGGTTTCGCGAGCATGGGTGAAGAATACAGCGTGGCGGTTGGGACCGTGTGGCTGCAACATTTCAATGGTATAATTGCGCTCTGAGATGCTATAGGGGTGCTCCGCCTCCTCGCTCTCATCAAGCGAGTAGATTTCCTGGCGCAGGATTGAACCCTTCAGAGAGCGGCAAGCTTCGCGCGCCTCATCATCTGTCAGGTTATACGGCAAGCGGTTCTCCCCACTCAGACGGATACTTCCTGGCAAGATGGTATCGTCTAGCAACATCGCTTGCAACTGTGCAGGGGAAAAAGCTGGGAATTCTTCTCCCAGATGAAATTCTTGATAGTAGGCTTCATCATATTGCCGGGAAATCAGGCGGTTCTCAAGATAGGCACCAGTATGAAACCATGTCTTCGTTAAAACCGGCGGCACGTGAGACGCCTTGTCAATATTGGTTGCGGGAGATAGTTCATTGTGACTGGTGAGGGCGGCGAACTCTTCGGTGTCCAGTTGTTCCACCATGCCGAAGCCGTGAAACTCGCGCTCGTAGCCATCATAAGAACCGTGATGATAGATATAGCGGGTAACGAAGCGGTTGCGGCTGACACGGTCAAAGGTTTCCACCCGTTCCACCACCGAGACAGGGAATGGCAGGCGGGTAATCCAGGGATGCCCGGCAGCTTTATCCTTCAGGTAGAAGCGTGTGGAGGAGGCATAGGTTACATATGTTTCCGCCCCCAGGTTGTTCTTGACCGAGCGTAACAGGTGCGGCTTTTGACCTCCCATAAGATCGATATAGCGCATAGGCTGGGGCGCGTCTCCTGGCAGCGGTGAAGACCAGACAATACATGCAGTACCATTACCGAGCAGATCAACGACCGTGACGGAGGAGAGGGTATCAGTGCGAGGGAACCAGGACAACACGCGTGGCTGGTTCAGACTGTTGCCAGCCTGGTTAAAGAAAAGTTTGACCCCCTCGCGTCCGAGATAAATGACATCCGTCGTGCCTGACCCGTCGATATCAGCCAGGCGAATACGTCGCTGGTCAAATTGGTCGAAGGTATCGAACCAGGGGACGTTGTCCATTGTCACTCTGGCTCCAAAGCGACCATAGCCGAGATTGGGCCAGTAGCACACTTCGCTATGACGAATACGCACCAGATCAGTTAACCCGTCGCCGCTCATATCGGCCAGGTAGATGGACTGCTCACCGTCGGCGAAGACAAGTGTCGGCCCTTTTTCTTCGTTCAAGCTGCTGTAGGTGCGTTTCCCGGTTCCAAAGCCGCGTTGTGCCTGCGAAGGATACCAGATGAAGGCCTGCTGATCGGTAATCAAGACATCAACAAGTCCGTCTCCTGTGAGATCGACAAAACGCAGGTTGGGATCGGACCAGTTAATATCCGGCAAGGAAGCGAAGGTGTGGAACGATTGCCAGCCATCCCCAGTGCTTCGCTCATAAAAGCCTGCCACCGGACCACTGAACTGAACCAGTTCGACACGCCCATCGCCCGCCAGATCCAACAATTGCTGCCGTCCGCTGCCGAGCGCAGTCAGAGAGGGTTGCGTTGCCAGGCGTTGTATTGGGCCAAAATGTCCATCACCCAGGTTCGGTTTGTAAAACAGGGCGTCAGTCTGCTCCGTCAGAATGCCGGAGACGCCTTCGCCGTTCAGGTCTACCCACTGGTACGCTTTGCCGTCCAATCCAAAGGGCAGGTTCTCCAGGCTTGCGGCGTCGATCTCTCGCATATCCTCATGAATGATGGCCTGGCTGTACTCGAACTCAAGCGGCGGCAGAGAACGTTTTAGATAACCGTCCCCCGTCGCTTGTGGCCATTTTGTGTGATGGAGGCAATACATGAGGCAATAGGATTGCCTTTCTTGCGATCGTCAGGGTGGCTGCGCCTGCTCTGGTAGGTAAAGTCCGTCGAATGCACCAGGCAGTTCTCTCCGACGCTTTCCTCATCAGGGAAATGGTGAAACATCAGGATGCGCTGGCAGAGGCGGTAAGTGCGGACCTCAAAGCCGCTACGGTACGAGGAAAATGGGTCGTGGCGACAGAGCCATTTGCCCATATCACCCGGCTGCGGACGCTGCTCGTCATGCTCGCCATAGTCGAAGACGACCTCGAACATCCAGTTGGCCTGATTCAGGTCTGGCTGAGTCAGGCGCGAGGTGCGATTGCCGTAGGTGATGCGCTTCAGATAACGATTAGTGGAACGACTCTCAGGGGTGCGATTGCTCTCGTGCGTCTGGGATAGATCAACGCCCTCAGAATTCTCCTCCTTGTACGTATAGACAATGGCGTTGCCCTTATCATCATAGCTTTCGCAGATGAGCCAGCTAAAAATATGTTGTGGACGTTCTGGGTCAGGGTCAGTCGGATCAAAAATTCTGGAATTCTTGTCTTTGCCATACAGCGTGGTAATATTGTCCTGTGTGATAGAGCGCCAGTGAATCTCGTTTGTTTGCAGATTCGTCCAGCGCTCAATACGAGAAAATAACCCTTCGATGCGGGGCTGGTACTCCTGAATGCGATAGGTAATGCCATCCACCGTTCGCTCAGTAGCAGCGCGTCGCCACTCTTCACCAACTCGAATCAGAACCGGGACCAGATCTTCAGCACCGGAAAGGATGAAGACATCTGACTCCTCATTATCGATATAGCGTGGAAGCCCCTTATCTGTTTTGCGGGTGATAGCAGGGAGTGAAAGATGCCAGCCGAAGCCGAAGGGTCCATTGCCTGTGCCGGAGTCATAAGAGAGCGAAAGCTGTGGCCCAAACCCAGAGCGGCCTGGACTAGTAGCAATGGGGACTGTCATCGACCCTGTGCCCGTAACCGGGTTCGCAGCAAATTTTTCCCCAATACCGCGAATAGCTCCCCCACCCCTGGGAAGGGATATGCTTGGAGGACTTGTCTGGTTATTGCCAGATCTGTTATTTTCGTCCTGGTTCGAGTTGCTGGTAGTGTTAGCGAGCATGACATAGTTCCTTTTTCTGAACTATACACTTCTTCTCACTGGCCCTGGTATAAAATTTTGTCCTCTCTGCTGTTGATGTAGGGATAAGATGTCAACTCAATTGTTCTGCCCAGCATAGTAGATAGACGAAAGGGGGAATATTTTTTCGCATATGTACTTTTATTACTTAGTTCATCTCAATATGCAGCTATATGCAACTATACCGCAGATAATCGACAAGTTGCGATGTTGCGAACTCGGTGGTCAAGCGACGTGACGCCATTGGCATGCGAGCGGAAAAGGGGAGGTAATTGGAAGTGATGTGGGTCTCTCCAATGAAAATGGAGAGATGCCAGAGGTCACAGAATGCAGATATTGCCTCTCAATCTATGTTATACACATGTGAGATTGACCCAAAGAGGCTTACTCCAGACATTTATTAGGGAAGCCCCGTCCAAAAATACCATACTTCCTTCGTCATTATAATAGCCAGAATCATCACTACTCATGTACTTCGTGAAGCTTCGTCCAAAGATAAATACCTGGATCATTTGGAGGAACGAATAATTGATGGTTCCTTATTTTACCTTTTGGGTGCGATAGTCAAAAATAGCTAAAGTGGTACACCACCAGATTCGGAATGGCATCCGAATTATGGGCTAATTAACTGTTCCTGCATAGAGGGAAACATTAGAGAAAAGGCGAGAGGAAGAAATCGATGAACGGAGTCAATGCCAACGTAAATCCGATCTCTACGTTGAGTTGGTTCGACTTGCAAGAGAAACTCAACATGTACTTCGGGACATCATTCACAGCATCCTGGGCGTTTCGTGGGGTCGGTAAAGAAGAATGGAGCCTCCAATCTTCACTCGAACGTCTGGATCTGAAAATCCCTCCTGTAGTAGCAGAGCAATATTTGTTAACCACATTTCAGCGCCGAGTGCATCATTACATCTCCGATCCGCCAGCTAAAGACGACTACCTCGAATGGTTAGCGTTGTTGCAGCATCATGGTGCTCCCACTCGGTTATTGGACTGGACCAAGTCGCCGTATGTAGCGCTGTTTTTTGCGCTAGATCAACCTCGCGACCCGGGAGGCAACTGCGCCCTCTGGGCGATTGATCTGCAATGGTGCAAACAACAAGCTATACAACAGATAATGTCAACTGGACGGATGAAGGAAATGGACCCAGATGAATCTCTTGGAAGGCCAGAGACGTTTCGTGAAGTGTTCTTCACCGATCCGCCGATCCAGTTTGTCGCGCCGCTACAACCGTTTCGGATGAACGAGCGGCTCACCATTCAGCAAGGCTTGTTTCTTTGTCCGGGTGATCTACAAAAGAGCTTTGAGGGCAACCTGCTAACATTTACATATGACTTTATAAATCTGTTGTTGTCCCAGTTTTGTGGATCTCCCGCAACTTTCGTGCTTCCAATACAACCCTGATTCGTAAAAAAGATAGAGGAACATTTTCGATCAAACATTGCTTCAAGGTGGTTATCTTGTCCCATATTCCCTTTCTGCTTCCAGGTTTTGAGATCCAGCAAACCACTCATATTGAGGGCATGCTGACCATTACTGCTGTCTCTACTAGTCAAACTGCCATTTGTCCTTCTTGTGGGAAGACGAGCAAGCGTCTTCATAGCTCTTACATGCGTTCACCTTATGATCTCCCGAGTAGTGGTCTCTCAGTACACCTCCAACTCTCCGTCAGGCGCTTTCGCTGTCAGAATGAAGACTGTCCTCGTCAGACGTTTGTGGAACGGTTGCCGGAACTGGTTGCAGTCTCAGCCCAGCGAACGGTGAGGCTGACTCGGCTCCTGTATGCCTTCTCTCTCGCTCTGAGCGGGGAAGCAGGGGCTCGTCTGCTCTTAGATGCTGGAATACTCACTAGTCCTGATACCCTTTTACGGCTGGTCAAAGGCGGCCAACTGCCCATTACAAAGACACCCAAGGCCATTGGCGTGGATGATTTTGCGCTCCGCCGTGGGCAAACGTATGGCACGATCATCGTTGATCTGTCCACGCATCGTCCAATCGATCTGCTCCCCGAGCGCACGGCTGAAACCCTTTCCCAGTGGCTGGTAGAGCATCCCGGCATCGAATTTATCAGTCGAGATCGATCCAGTGAATATATGCGCGGGGCAACAGAAGGCGCTCCACAGGCCCAACAAGTGCTCGATCGGTGGCACGTGCTCAAAAATGTCCGCGAAGTAGTCCAGCGCATTGTCAACCGAAATCATGCCAGCTTGAAGCAGCGCCAAAAAGACGCTGGAGTCATTGTTCGTGCGCGGTACAAGAAAAAGCGTAGTAGCAGCGAAATTGCCGCTTCCCAGGTAGCTCGCTTACGGCGTCAAGCATGGTATGAAGAGGTGGTGGAACTTTACCGACAAGGCAATAGTATTGCCGCCATTGCGCAGCAACTCCAGATGAGTCCAACGACCGTCCGCAAATTCGTCTACGCGGGAGCCTTCCCAGAACGATCGGCTCACAGAAGTCGGCGCATCGTTCGACTGGAGCCGTACCTTCCGTATCTAGAACAACGTGTGCAGGAAGGATGTGAGAATGCCAGCTTGCTCTGGCAGGAGATTTGCCAACAAGGATTTACTCATGGATACAAAGTGGTCAACACCTGGCTGCGAGAGTATCTGGAGAAACCGGGACGCAACTCTTCGCAACAGGAAATAGCTAAACGTCAGGCATTCTTCGATGTTGTGCAGGCAGAACAAGGAGTGGTTTTCTCGACAGAAGAGATGATGGAAACAGCACAAGGAGAGAGCCTGTCTCTGGTGGTTGAGCCATTAGAGTCTCCTCGACATCTCACTTGGCTGCTGTTACGTGATCCTGGCAGTCTCAATGTGCAAGAACAACAGAAGCTTGCCTTTCTTCGTGAGGTAGAAGCTCTCAATACCACTTATGAACTGGTACAACGGTTTTTCGAGATGGTACGAGAACAACAAGCTGATCTCTTGGATAACTGGCTACAAGCATGTGAGAAGAGCAAGGTCCCTGATCTGCAGACCTTTGCTGAAGGCTTGAAAAGAGAATATTCTGCGATGAAAGGCGCTCTTCAATTTTCTTACAGTAATGGACCTGTTGAAGGGCAGGTCAATAAACTTAAATACGTCAAGCGCAGCATGTATGGCCGTGAAAAGTTTGCCTTGTTACACCAACGATTTTTACAAGCTGCCTAACCGAGCACGAAAGTTGCGGGAGATCCACGAAACGGGGTCAAGCTCACGGTGAGGAACAAGAAGAGCTTCTCGTCCGCTCGTTCTTCCTCTTTTGAGCGAGTGGAGAAAGCAGTGTGCAGAGCCTCCAGGAGGAGATCTCTTTGTCTCTGTGTTAGGACGAGGGTTCTTGCTCCTAGAGATCATCCTGCTCGTGTTGGGGGAGCCGTTGCAGCAGGGCTTGGACATCTCCGTTGGTAAGCAGCCTAGCTAGAAAGACTATGTAATTCTTGAAAACCTGCTGGGTCACAAGATGCTCTGTACCTAAAGACGCCTGGCAAATCATCGCTGCCTGCCGATACAGAGGTTCGGCCTCTTCGTAGCGACCCTGTTCCACATAGAGACTTGCCAGATTATTGAGGCTGGTCGCTGTGTCGGGATGATTGGCATCCAACTGCTCTTCTTGGATGGAGAGTGATCGCCGAAAGAGTGATTCAGCCTCGGTGTAACAACCTTGTACCATATAGAGGAGCGCTAGATTGTTCAAACTAGTTGCCGTATCCCACGGATTGCGCAACGAGATAGCAAGAGGCAAGAGAGCGTAATGGGCCAAGAAAGAATGATGCCAACCATCCCCGGTAACATACCTCTTTGCTCCTTCTTCTTTCGTTTCTCTCCAGAAATTTGAGTTTTTCGTCTTTCGGACGATTTTCATTCTCCCTTTCTCTTCATCGTAAACGCCCACAGAGGCGAATGATTGCTGTACTTTTGCCTGTATGCACTCGGCCCACCTTGCTTTTCCATGCCATCATTATGCGCGTTCTGGCAGGTCTGGTTATTTATATTGGTGTTGCCAATATTATTGACGAACTTAAAATTATTATTTATACTCATAGTATTGAGAAAGGAGAAACATTCATGACTCATGATGAACACGTCGATCAGGCCCACGTGCTTTTCCAAAGCTTGGTTCAGGCCGTGCTGGCACGCCTGACACAGGACTGGGCTGACCGGGGGCTCAGTTTGCCCCAGATTCGTTTACTCTTCGTCCTGTTTCATCTTGCGCCCGCGACCATCGGCCAGATTGCCGACCGTTTGCATATTGGTCAATCGGCTGCCAGTTTGCAGGTCGATAAGCTTGTTCAGGCTCATCTCGCCGAACGAAGCGACGATCCGAATGATCGCCGCCGGGCCATCGTGCGTCTGACCCCAGCCGGCGAAGCCTTGTTGGGACGCCAACGCGCGGGACAGCAGCGTTTACACGCCATCCTTAATGATCTGGATGATACTCAACTGAGCGTCGTTATCAACACACTTACCACCATTCTTGCTCTCGCAGAGAGCGAGGGTCTCTTTGAGGAGGGTTTCCATGACTGATCGTCTACCTGATCTCATGGCGCGTGAAGCCGCTGAAACGCTTCATCCGCGTGGTTGGGTCCTTGCGCTCATTGTGAGCGGCTTATTGCTCACGCTCGCCCTCTCTGCATTGGATGCGACGATTGTTGGCACCGCGTTGCCCACCATTGCCGGAGCCTTGCATGGCTTTGATCAGTATTCCTGGGTGGTGACAGCCTATCTGCTCACGTCTACCACCGTCGTTCCTCTCGTGGGCAAGCTCTCCGATCAGTTTGGCCGCAAAGGCTTCGTCCTGACAGGTATTGGTCTCTTCTTGCTCGGATCGGCACTGGCTGGGACTGCTCAGACCATGATCCAACTGCTTCTCTTTCGTGGGCTGCAAGGGCTGGGAGCGGGTTTCATGCAGACATTGGCCTTTACGCTCGTCGCTGATCTGTTTCCACCTGCGGAGCGCGGACGTTGGCAAGGTCTCTTTGCCAGCGTTCTCTCACTGGTCCTGATTGTCGCTCCGGCTCTCGGTGGCTGGCTGACGGACCATGCAGGCTGGCGCTGGGTTTTTTACGTGAATATGCCGGTAGGCGGCCTTGCCCTGGTGCTCCTCGCTGTGTGGCTTCCCTCCAGGCTCTCGGCACCTCGTCGAGCGTATCGTGGGTGGGAGGCCTGTCGCCGCATTGATTTCGCAGGTGCGATCACGGCGGCAGCCGCGACCATTTGTCTCTTACTGGCTTTGACCTGGGGTGGTTCGACCTCTCCCTGGAGTTCGCCGCTGGTCATTGGCGTGCTGGTTGGGGCTGCTCTTCTGTTTCTGGTATTCTTTGTGCTCGAACGCCGAGCAAAAGAGCCACTGTTGCCCCCTGACCTCTTGCGCAATCACGTATTCGTGGCCAGTTCTCTGCTTGCATTGACGCTTGGCATGATCATCTACGCCATGATCTTCTACCTGCCGTTGTTTATGCAGGGCGTACTCGGTCAGACGGCCACACATTCCGGCGCGACGCTTGCCCCCATGTTTCTCCCCTTAGCCGTGAGTGCGATGATTGGCGGCCAGATGATTGCCAGGCTAGGACGCTATCACGTTCTCGCAATCATCGGCGCGCTGATTTTGTTGGTTGGGCTCTTCTTGCTTACACGCATGGACGTCACGACAAGCTTTTTGTCAGCTACAGCAAATATGATCGTCGTTGGTCTAGGCATCGGTGTCCTCCAACCAATTTACACGATAGCTGGGCAGAATGCCATTCCTGTAGAGCGCCTGGGAACCGGGACGGGGACGATCAACTATGTGCGTGCCATGGGGTCATTACTTGGCACGGCGGTGCTGGGCGCGCTGGTGGCTCGTTCGGCCCAAACTTCTCACGTAGCTCCGGCGGCAAGGCAGCTACTCGTGGTGAGTCTCGGTCACGTTTTTCTGATCACGTTGGGAGTAGGGGTCGCGGTCCTCATCATCGCGATTTTCCTGCGTGATGTGCGGTTGCGCAAACGTGGAGAGGGAATGCCGATAAGGAACACGAAAATGGAAATCCTGACATCTCCGGTGAATGATGAGATGGAGAGAAGGAGTCAGAGATGAGTCAAGTGCTGCACATTTGACACCTATCTCTTCGTTCTCTGTCCTCACTGTTCTTGAGGATCAGGAGTATCTGGCACCGGGAACTAAAGTACATGCTCTCATCACTTCCTCTTCCCGATGCCAGGCGTATTGCCTACGATGAGCAAATCAAGCAAGGTGAGGGACCTTCCTCTCAAGGATCAGAAAAGATGAGTAGTAGCACACGCGTTTCTATCGCGATCCAGGCCTCCTCAGAAGCTGCGCCTACTCCGCCTGCATGGTTTGGCGAGGCCGTGCTGATCGCCCAGTACCTGCGCAAGCATGGTGTCCTGACCAAAATCAGTGAGGGGGTACGCTTTGCGCGACGACGCTTTGGACACTACGAGATCATCGATTTTCTCGCCGTGCTCTTCGGCTATGCCATCAGCGGAGAACGTACCCTGGAAGCCTTCTACGCACGATTGCACCCCTTTGCAGGCCCTTTCATGGCTCTGTTTGAGCGTGACCGGCTCCCCTCCCGTTCGGCGCTTTCGCGCTTTTTAGCAGCGCTGACGAAGGAACCCATCGAAGCGCTGCGCACACTCTTTCTTGATGATCTGTCGAGCCGCCCACTGTCAGACGAGAAGCAGGTGGGAGGTCTGGCGGATCGGGCAGGTGACGAGTGGATCGTCTTTGATCTTGATGGCACGCGTGAGGCTGCCCGTCAGCGTGCCTTGCCAAAGACCGAAGACCTGCCGCCGGTCTCTCGCCGATTAGATGAGATCTGTGCTCCTGGCTACACTGGACGCAAGCGTGGAGAGGTTGTCAGGACACGCACAACGGTTTCTCAGGCGCATAGTTATCAGTGGCTGGGCAGTTTCGGGAATTGGGGCAACGGGCGATATCGAGAGGAACTGCGCCAGGGGCTTTCGGCCATTCGCCGATATCTGACGGCGTATCAGCTCGACCCTTCGCACACACTGCTGCGACTGGACGGCCAATATGGAACGGGAGCTGTACTCGCGGATCTGGCAGGCTTCGCCTTTCTGACTCGCGGGAAGGAATACACCGTCCTCAATTATCCACAGGTACAAACGCGCCTGCACCTGCCTCCTGATCAGTTCCAACAGCGCCCGGAAAGCCAGATGGTGCGCAATCTCTACGACTGTCCTGATGTGCCAGTGGGACCCGAGGGCGTGCTGTGCCGGGTGATCGTGGCCACCCATCAGGCTTCCAACAAGAAGAGTCCCGTTGGCGTGACACGGGAAGGGGTCGTCTATGAACTCTTCTTCACCAATCTGCCTCAGCAGGCATTCACCGCTTGCGATGTCGTCGAACTGTATTTGCACCGCGGTGCCTTTGAGCCAACACTCTCCGATGAAGACAATGAGCAAGACCCAGACCGCTGGTGTTCTCACTCTGCTTGGGGGCAGGAATGCTGGCAGGTGATCTCGCAGTGGATCTGGAACCTCCGGCTCGAACTCGGGCATCAGCTCAAGCCTCAGGCGCTGCGCACGACCGAGTTTGCGAAAGCTCTGTCCGAAACCAACGAGCCGGAGCCTCCCACTTGTGGGTATGGTAAACCGACGGTTGCCGTTGCCTTCAAAGTGGGGCGTTTCTCGGGGCAGGACTTCACGCTCCAACCTGATGGCACGCTGTGCTGTCCTGCCCACCAGAAGCTTTTTCCCCATGAGCGACGCCGAGAAACTGATGGCAGCCTGCGCGTAGTGTATGGAGCCAGTATCCGTAGTTGCCGTCCCTGCTCTCTACGCGAGCAGTGCCAATGGAATGGGGGGACAACGGCAAAACCGCGTCAGGTGAGCGTCCTGCTGCATCCAGTGATGATCGGTTCTGCTCCTATCCTCTGGCATGATTGGGGACGTAGAATGCATCGGCATAGCTGTATCCACCTGCTTCGCTATCAGCGCGTGGAGGTCCAGGTCGAGTCTGGGAATGCTCCTCCAGCCGTCGCTCTCGCACCTCTCTCCCGTGCCGAACGGGCCCATTATCGTCTCACCTGGACACAGCGACTGGCGCGCAATGCGCGCTCTGAAGCGGGTGGGCAGGTCACGATCCGACTCTTCGGCGTTCCCGAACACGTTGCGATCTCACTCGGTTGGATAGCAACTTGACCGACGCTTCCTGTTCTGTCTTGCGTGCTCTTTTCGCGGACAAGTATGCTGTCCGCATGGAGCCTTTTCTCTCTTCTCCGGCTCGTTTTCCGATTCTTCCCGCCCTCTCCCTTTTCCACTCTGTATCCTTCTGTTTCTGCTTATTCAATCCGTAGGAAACTCCGTTCTGGGTGGTCCCCTTCACCAAAACGGTATGTAGCTCTTCAACAACCTCGTTGCACAATGCGTGGGATTGGCGATTTTACACAGTGGAAAGATCATGATACCTACCAGCAGGCGTTTAAGCGCCTTTTACGTGATCTCAAAGCTGAACACAACCCAAAGGGCTAATTGCTTGCATTTCTAGCAGTCTCTTTCGTCTTTTGTAAGAGAGGTATCTCTTTCTGAGAGAAGATTTGTGATGAGGAGGAACCCTTCTGATGACGCAGGAAGCATCGCACCCCATTGAGCTTTTTTACAGTTACTCCCATCGGGATGAACAGCTCCGTAAACGCCTGGAAACGCATTTAAGCGCGTTACGACAGCAAGGAGTCATTACTGAATGGCATGATCGTAAGATTGTGGCAGGCACCAACTGGAAGCAGAGCATCGATACGCACCTCACCACTGCCAACATTATTCTTTTGCTGATCAGTCCTGATTTCCTGGCCTCCGATTATTGTTACGGCATTGAGATGCAGCATGCATTAGAACGGCACAAAGTCGGGGAAGCTTCTGTGATTCCGGTCATTCTACGGCCAGTAGATTGGAAAGGAACACCTTTCTCCCATCTGCAATGCACGCCGACAGATGCCAAACCAGTAACAACCTGGGCCAATCGCGACCAGGCATTTGCAGATGTCGCGAGAACTATTCGTGCAGCCATTGAACACCTTCATGCACATCCACCTTCGTTGCAGCCTGTTCAACACTCTATTTCTTCTCAGTTGCCTTCTCCAACACCAGGTCAGCTTCAAAATTCAGATTATCATAGCTGTGTCTTGAGCTATGCCACCGAAGACCAGGCATTTGCCGAGAAGCTCTATGCTGACTTACAAAGCAAAGGCATCTCCTGCTGGTTTGCTCCACATGATCTCAAAGTCGGCGACAAGCTTCGTACCCAGATCTACGAGGCCATTCAGAAGAATGACAAATTGCTGCTCATCCTCTCTGAACACGCCGTCAAAAGCGATTGGGTGGAGCGGGAAGTGGAACTGGCCTTTGAGAGGGAATGTCGGCCACCGGAAACGCTGGTTCTCTTTCCTGTTCGTCTTGATGATGCGGTAATGCAGACGAATACGGCATGGGCAGGGGATATCCGCCGGATACGCTTTATTGGCGATTTTCGGCAATGGCAGCATGACGTTGCGTACCAACGAGCCTTACAACGACTGTTACGGGATTTGCAGGTGTAAGGAGGGTTGATTGTATGGCCGATCAGGAGCATATTGGTCTTCTTATGCAGGGAGTAGATGTCTGGAATCAATGGAGAAGAGAGCACCCAGAGATACGTCCGGATCTCAGTTCTGCCGATTTCAGTCTTGCCAATCTCCACAAGGTGGATCTCCACGAAGCGAATCTCATGCGAGCGAACTTCACCAGTACGAACTTCATAGGGGCGGCCCTCAACCAAGCCAACCTGAGCCGTGCCTGTCTCAAAGAAGCCACCTTTTACAGAGCGTCTCTCAACAGAGTGTCCCTCATTGGAGCCTCCCTCCACAACACGTTCCTGATCGATGCTGACTTGACAAGAGCAGACCTGACGAGAGCAGATCTTAGTTACGCCGTCATGGGGCTCACCAATCTCGGAGGAGTGGATCTTAGTGCAGTGAAAGGGTTGGATCTCGTAGATCATCGTTGGCCCTCAATCATTGGCATTGATACGATATATCGTTCGCAAGTTCACTTTCCTGTGGCCTTTCTTCAAGGTGCTGGTGTCCCTGATACTCTGATTGACTTCATACACACTCTCCACAACCACCCGATCCAGTACCATTCACTCTTCATCAGTTATTCCAGCAAAGACGACATGCTCGCCCATCGCTTGTATGCTGATCTCCAGGAACACGGTGTACGCTGCTGGTTCGCTCCTGAAGATATGAAGATTGGCGACAAAATCCGCGCCCGTATCGACGAAGCGATCCATCGGCAAGACAAACTGCTACTCTTGCTCTCTGAGCACTCCATTGCAAGTTCGTGGGTCGAAGATGAGGTAGAAGCCGCACTGGAGAAAGAGCATCGACAGCAACGGGAGGTGCTTTTTCCGGTGCGTCTTGATGAGCAGGTGATGCAGACAGGCGCTGCATGGGCGGCGAAGCTGCGTCGTACGCGGCATATTGGCGACTTTACCCGCTGGATGGACCCCCAGGCGTATCAGCGAGCATTCGAGCGATTGCTGCGCGATCTCAAGTCGGAGAGTCCACAAAACTAAACGCGAATGCAGTCATCACCAGACTCCGTAAGATACAGCGAATGGCAAGAAGAGACAATGTATCAAGAAGGAATCGAAAGCAGAGCTTGCTGGAGACTGAAAATCCTCTAGGTGCGCTTCGACCGCCTTTCTCTCACAACAACTCAAACGTGAAAACGGCAACGGAAATGCTCCCCTATTCCCCATTGGAGATCTTCCGGGATTGCAAGTCACGCAACAAGCGTTGGAAACTGTTCTGGTACTGGTCGTGGTCTTTCCACTGTTCAAAGTTGCCAATATGTCGGGTGTGGCGCACTTCCGCAGGCCACCCATCCTGATTTCTCTCCAGAATGGCGTTGTCCAAGCGAACAGGAAACAGCACCGTTTGTGCCTTGCCTCGCTCTTTTGCCAATGCCATTTCTACTTCATGTTCTACCCATTGGCTATTGATGGAATGTACGGAGAGAACCAGGAGCAACTTATCGTAGAGACGAATGGACTCATCAATGCGATGCCTGATCTTGTCACCGATCTTCATGTCATGAGGGGCAAACCAACACCGCACGCCTTTGTTTTGCAAGTCGGCATAGAGGCGTTCGGCAAATGCCTTATCTTTGCTGGAGTAGGAAATAAAACAGGAGTAAAAATCAATGGGAAGAACTGTCAAGGAATACATATATTCAATAAAAGAAGCCGGAACACCAGCTTTTCGTAAAAATATTTCGGGGATTTTCCCTCCCGAACGATAAATGGTATCTAATCCAATAGTAGAAGGCCCTTCATGTTTGACAGTCTCTAATCCCTGAATTGTTTGTAAATCGAGATCATTTAACTGCGTCCACCCTATTTGTACATTGGTCCAATTTACCTCCTCTAACGAACAGCCAAACAGGTGCGCATAGGTCAAGTCAGTATGACTTAAATTCGCACCTTTTAGGATTGTATCGTTCATGGAGGTACTAGTCAGGCGAGCTTGGCCTAGATCTGCCTGACTTAGATCTGCTCGGCTTAAATTCGCACCTACTAAATTACTTTGGCGGAGTTTTGTATTTTTTAAGTTAGTACCAATTAGAAGAGCACCGCTCAGATCAGCATCATCCAAATCAGAACCACTCAAGTCAGCAGCACTCAAGATAGCATCTCCTAAGAGAGCATTATTCAAGATAGCCCCTCTTAAATGGGTACTATATAATTGGCTGTTTTTCAAGCGAGCATGATTTAAATCAACATTATTCAGTTCAGCATGAATCAGGTTCGCATTCTCTAAATTTGCATGATCCAAAGAGGCTCCGCTCAAATTAATGCCAATTAAATTAGCATGCTGGAGGTTCACCTCGCTCAAGTGAGCTTTACTCAAATTGGCAAAGCTCAAATCAATCGACACATTTATGTGTTTCTCTCTCCACTTATTCCACGACTTTACACCTTTTTGAAGCTGAATAAGTTGTCTTTGGTTTGCCATTATATTTTTACTCAACACTGTTAATTTGTTAGAAAATAATTTGTTATTAAAAACCTTTCAAGGATTAAAGGCTCCACTAAGAGAATACAAGTTCTCTTAGTGGAGTCTCATCTCTTCTTCAGATTGCTTATTCTCATCGTCATCCAAATATAGCAGCTCATAGCCTGTTATATTATAAGGCTCTGAATCGCCTTTCCCAGGAATGTCCAACCAATCTCTACCTAACTTAGCTTCATACACATTATATGGAACATAGTTTAGCTCCTCAAGCTGACAATTCCCTCTTAAAAAATTTTGTAGTTGGGTAGGATCTTTTACAACTTTGCGAAATATATCCTCTCCTTGCGCAATGAGCCAGGCTTTGAAGTAGTCGAAGCTATCATCAGAGAAACCCATAAGCTGACCAATCTCCATCTCTAGCTTTTCACCAGATGCAAGAATACGAAAAGCTAAATAAATACGATAAAAGATCTCAATCTCTGCGAGTGAAAAATTCCATAGATAGGCTTCAACAAGGACAACCTGACGCTTTAAGTCGCCTGAACTCTTTTGTTTGGTTTCTTTCATAATATTCCAAAAAATTTTTTGATCCATTATTTTCTCTCTCATCTACTTAATGGATGCGCAGTCGTTATAGTAACATTCAAAGCTTTCCTGCTACGTCTCAATATCTCTTCATAGGTCAAGCGGAATTTGATCCTCTCAAGCTTCTTGTCTCTGGTGTCATGGATTATAGCAACAGAAGTGATCTTAATTCATAGAAAGAATACCACTAGGGAACGAAATGATGCTGCTAATTCTTTTTCGTAATTTGAGATGTGCAATCCAGATCATATGAGCTTGATCCGTTTTGGATGCACAAGTGGTGTAGCCTCTAAGTGGCCTCTAATAAGATGGTTATAGTTTCCTCCTCTTTGTTCTCTTGTCACAAGTCCAGTTAGTATCTTTCAATTTTACTACGGACAAACGCTTCTGTGAAAAACGCCCTGGTTTTCTCCAGGGCCGTCTCCCAACCAGGTAGCAGGTTTTTTTCTATGTGTAAGAATGTAATACCTCAATAGTAGTCTTTCAACTTTTCTGATTGTGACGCGGACTGGGGAGAAAAGCTGACAGTCGTATCGGGTTGCAAGTGACGCAACAAGCGTGTCAAGGCTCTCTGGTAGTCGTCGTGCTGCTTCCACTGGCTGAAGTCGGTGATATGGCGACTGCGTTGGATGTGAGCAGCCCAACTCGTCGAACTGTTGAGGACAGCATCATCTAGGCGAACCGGAAAGAGGACGGGCGGCTTTCCTTCGCATTCTTTGTCCAAAGCGGCCTCGACCTCAAAGCGCACCCATTTACTCTGAACAGAGTGTTGCGACAGTACCAACAGTAACTTATCATACAGGCGAATGGACTGATCGATCCGATCCCTGATGATATCACCGGTTTTCATGTCGTGAGGCGCAAACCAACACCGTACGCCTTTGGCTTGCAAGTCGATATAGAGCCTCTCAGCAAAGACATGATCTTGACTGGAATAGCTCATAAAGCACGTATAGTACTCGATGGCTCTTCCTACCAGGGAGCGAGCATACTCAATCAACGTATCGGATATTCCTGCACCTTTGAGAAACGGGACAGGGATATCCCCTTCTGACCGCATAAGCGTATCCATACCAATAATCGATGGTCCATTATGTCTGATGTTCTCAAGACCATTGACTTCACGAAGATCCACGTTTCCGAAGGTCGTCCATTCGACAAGTGCGTCGGCAAAATTGGCTCTGCTGAGCCGAGTACTGATGAGGAAGGCATAGTTGAGATAGGTTCTGGTGAGGTTGGCACTAACGAGATTAGCTCTACTGAGGTTGGCATCGCTGAGCCTGGCTCCCTTGAGGTTGGCGCTGACGAGGTTGGCACTGGTGAGGTCTGTATTGCTCAGGTTGGCATTGCTCAGGTCAGCACTCCGGAAGCTAGCAGTTCTGAGATCAGCTCTGCTGAGGTTGGCACCTTTGAGAATGGCACCTTTGAGAATGGCACCTCTGAGGATAGCATTGCTGAGGTTGGCATCGACGAGGTCGGCATTGATAAGGTCTATATTGCTGAGGTTTATATTACTGGCATCAATATTGCAAAGTTCAGGTCGTACCTCTGGATGCTTCTTTCTCCATTCATTCCAAGCATCTATTCCTTGCTGAAGAATCTTCACATGTTCTCCATTTGCCATATCATCTCCCTCTCCCGTTTTCTTCTGAGTATACAGCAATGGAGATAGATCATCAATCGTAGCAGAAATACTCACTTGTTCGATCATCACAGTACGAATACAGTAACACGTGGTGTGCAACCTACATGGGTTTACTACTTGTTGTTCCTAGTTTTCCCGTGCTGGACAAGCAGCTATGCCTTTTCCTATTTCAAGTTGCGCAACGAGCTGAAAAGCAAGTAGGCAGTAGAAAACAAAAATGTTTTGCCGAGGTGAGCTTCAACAGAGGCGAGATGTCAGGTTTTTGGGCACATTCGCGATTACATTGTGTATGCTACCCTACAAAGCATCTTTCAAAGAGATAAGGAGACACAACTGATGGTGTTGCCATCATATGAAGAAACCGTGATCCTGCCACCGACGAAGTCCGGGAAACAAAGCGGACGCTCCCTTGATACTCGTTTCACGGATGAACGGGTGTGGCTGGCGCACAAATGCGCTGGCATTGTTCGGAACGCGGATGCCGCCGAGGATCTGGCACAGGAGACCCTGTTAGAGGCATGGCGCAATCGGCAGAAATGGCAGGACAGCGAAAGTGAGCAACCAGAACCGCTCCGAAGATGGCTGGCGGCCATTGCACACAATGTTTGCTTGCGCTGGTTACGGGAAGAGCAACACGAGCGAGCACACCGCATGCTCCAGACGCGCCTTCCCACAAGTGGTGTTGACGGAAATAGCCTGGAACAAGATGAATGGAGCATAGATGAAGTTGCTGCCCCAGATATGTATGAGGTCGAAATGGAGCTTGAACGCACAGAACTGAGTGCGCTTCTGAGCCAGGCGCTTGCCTATGTCTCTGAACCATTACGTGCGGCCCTGGTCGCTCGATACCTCCAGGGAGCCACGCATAATGAAATCACCCAGCACCTCCAGGTGAGCGAGGCCACATTGGTCCAGCGCATTTACCGGGGAAAACAGGCGTTACGCGCTGCATGTGCGACCCATTTTTCCCAGGAGCTAGCCTCCTACGGGATCTACCCACCGGGGACACAGCCAGTGGCAGCGGTGACGCGCCTGTGGTGCCCCTGGTGTGGAAATGACCATCTCGTGCTTCATGAGGACATGTCGGTCGGGATGTGCTCTTTTCGGTGTCAAGGGTGCCACATCCTTCTTGGAGGAAAAGGGAATGTTGGCACCTGGCAAAAGGTCAGTAGTTTCGCAACCAGATGCACTCAGTTGCTGAAATGGCTCTATGGGTACTACTGGCAAGCCATCGATCAGGAGCCAACGTGCTTCTTTTGTGGAGAACCAGCCCGACTTGTGGTGAAAGAAGCCCAGGATCTTCCCTCCAAGTATCATCGCCTGGGCCAGCAGGCCGGTATTGCTATTGGGTGTTCTCACTGCCAGCGGACACACTACAACACCCTTTCGCATCTGACGTTGGACGTACCGCAAGTCCAGCGCTTCTGGAACAAACACAAACGTATCCATTGGCAACAGGGAGAGCTGATCGAGTACGCAGGTATCCCGACCCTGGTCAGCACTTTTCAGAGCAAGGAGAGCCAGAAGCGAATTGATGTCCTGATAGAGCAGCAAACCTTTCGGGTTCTGGCTATCAATGAGTTTTGAGTTCCAGTTCGCCAACGAAATAGGCACAGGTGTCGCGTCTTCTTCTGTGAAGATCCAGACCCCTGCGCAGTCTTTCCCTTCCACTCCCTGCTGGTTCGGGGAAGCTGTATTGATTGTCGAGTATCTACGCAAGCCCACCCTCATTCGCATGGATGCTGGTGGCGGTTCTGGTCTTGACCCCTGTTCATGCAGTGGCCTGCCTGTGACGCGAGGCGAGCGCGAGGCAGGCAGGCTCGTGGTGGACGCCGAGACAGGCCGTCATCCAGAAAAAACAGCAGGAAGAGCAGAGAAAGCGCAAAACGATCATCATGAAGCAAGAGGGATGCTCAGGATGGCTCACTCCCGCTGGAAGATCACACGAGAGATTGTTGAAGCGTGGAGCGACATATTTAGAAAATTTCAAAATGTGCCCGGTTTCGTCTTACCATATGCACCAACGTTTGAGCATCCAGGAGGAATGTGTCACCTCTCTCTTCGATATTGACGGCTTTTGACGAGAGGTGAGCGGCAAGGGCAATGCGACTCACGAGAGCGCCTCTGAATGAAACGACGATGCTGGCTGAGGCCCTGGCTCGCAGAGAGACAGCTCTGCTCCGTTGTCCGTGCCACCTTCTAGGCGGGATGGTTCTTGATGGACGCCGATCAGGGCTCTCAAGCTCACCAAAAACAGCAGAAAGATGAGATAGACATATATATTTATAAATATATTGAGATGGTATTTTGAGGAGGAACATGTATATCATCTGACTCGTCCCGAAGTCGCTCGTTACGTGGTTGAGGTGACAAAAGAGTTGGCGGATCTCCTTGGTACCTCCATTGATGAGGGGGCAGGCAAGAACGAAGATTGAGCCGAGAGCGAGGAACGCGTCTCATGTGTTCCTCGCCACGTCTGTTTTGCTTCTCGGCTGAAAGGCAACTCCATCTCGGAATGCTCAAGTCGATTCACTCTCTGTCAATCGCGCTGTCATGATCAGCGGAACCCAATGTGCGTGGAGGTTCTGAAGAGAAGCCTGATGCCTCAGACGGGTGAAGCGGGGCGATGCTTTTCTTCCTTGAGCCTAGCTCAAGGCTTCCCATATACCAGCCATTGCGCTGTCACGCTCTTGCTTCTCCGACTTCACAAAAATGGGTGAAGTCCAGTGCCAACTTACTTGCATCATTTGAAGTTAACCTTTATGTAGGTGGGTGATCAGTATTGCGCTTTGAAGCTCTTCGAGAAACATAGTATGATGATAGCGACAGAATACCCACCACGATACTTACTATACTCAATAGAATACTTAAATCAACTATCACATCAGGCATGAAAGGAGTCCAGACTCTTAGTAGCCCAATGCAGAAAACCACGCAAATCAACACAATCAAAATTTCCTGCCGCGTTATTCTCAGCCACCGAAAGTCTCGCTTCCAGTGCCGTTTTCCACTGCGTGTAGGGATGGGTGAGTTGTAATAGGTAGGCAGCAAACGGCGTACAGTTCCTCCTGGTGTGGTCCGAGAACCAGTCTGTGCGAGAGTTCTTTTAATAACTCTTCGCTGCCGGGATGGAAGCAGCCGATGGCGCTGCTCCCGACGTCGAGCGAAAGCATTCCATGCAGTAGAAGGATTGGTTATTGGCACAGTTGCGTTCCGCTTGCGATGACCTTCACGCCCCTCTTTTTGTATTTCGTTCTTGATTGTCGGGTGAGAAGTTCTTGTGTCGCTCTGCAAAGCTACTTGCTCCAGCAGGCGTTTCTCTTCGATCATGATGTTGTTTGGAAGGGAAGAGGGATTATGATTATGTATCCTATTTTTCTCCCCAATGTCCCCCTCGGCTTGACTCTGAAATGAAGCTACTTCATCCCTTACTTTTCTACTAGCTGTCTCTGATTCTCCAAACATTTTTTGGATCAAGTCCTGGATGTGTTCATCATCCCTCATTTCTTGAGCGATCTGCAATGCCTTTGTATAGTACTCGATGGCTTGAGAGGTCTGATCTTGTTTATCAAAAGCCAAGCCCAGGTTATTCAAGATATTGCTTTCTAGACTCCTATCTCTCATTTCTTGAGCGATCTGCAATGCCTTTGTATAGTACTCGATGGCTTGAGAGGTCTGATCTTGTTTATCAAAAGCCAAGCCCAGGTTATTCAAGATATTGCTTTCTAGACTCCTATCTCTCATTTCTTGAGCGATCTGCAATGCCTCTTGATGCAGCTCGATAGCTTGTTTCTCGTCTTCTAATGCTGCATATGTATTCCCCAAGTTACTCAGTGTAGCGCTCTCGCTATACCGGTCATGGACTATCCTTGCACAGCCTAGTGCCTTCTGATAAAGCTCAGCAGCTTGAGCAAATTCTCCCAGAGTGAAAGAGATGTTTCCCAACTCACCCAAAAGCAGGCTTTCTCGCTCTGTATTGGCTTCGCCCTGTGCTTGTTTTAGATAGTATTGAAGCAGTTGAATCTCATTCATTAGTCATACTTTCGAGATCGAGCTAAATAAAGCATTATGAAAGAAATACATTGTATGAGGACAGCAGCACCAATCATCATCCAACCAGCTTCAAGAGATGGAGTTGATGTGACAAAATTAATCCCCAACCCGGAGAGCAGAGCACTAAGGAGATTGAGGCTGAACTGGACAAGAGACACATCTTTCAGTTGGCTCAGTTCCTGCTTTGCAAGCGATAACTGAGTCTCTTTTTCTGTTAATTGTTGTGTCTTCTCTTTCAACAATCTGTCTTTTTCTCTCGATTGACATTGATGGGCATTGAGTTGCTTTCGATAGTCCTCTAATAACCACTCATTTATCTGCTTTATCGAACCAGCATGCTTCACATATTGGTTGATAGAATATCGTGGTAGAGGCCCAGCACGTGAAATATCCTGTTTGGATTGATCGCTCTCAGTTGACATCCTATGAACCTGCTCACTCTGTACCCTCAATCTTACGGGTTCCTCTTCTGGAGTTTCTCGTGAAAGGGAGGTGAGAGCTGTTTATCAGTACATACTCTTAATAGACACCTCAAGAAAAGTATATCTCATTTCCTCAATAAGAGACGCTTTTTCGATAAAAGAATCAAAGAGAGAATCCTAACGCGATATGGATGTGCCCTGTGAGCCATTGGTCTGAACCTCAGACATTTTTCTCTGCTAGATCTCAAACACAGTCGTATCCCTTCCGACTGGATTATCGAGGGAATACAACTGGTATCCACCTCCGATCAGCTTATGACGACCGATCATCATCCGTTTAAGGGCTTCCTCACAGGCAATGGCTTCGTGTTTCGCGCCCGCGAGGGAGCGATCCATCGCTTTCCCTATGCCCAGATCCGCTCTATCGGGCTTGAGCATCCCTGGCTCTTTTCTGACTACGACCCGATGACCATCTTTCTCACCAATGGCTCGTTCCAGGAATTTGCTTGTGTCGGTGGGAGTGTCCACATGACCGATCTGGACAAGTCACCCATCTCTGCATCGGCTGCGTAATGTGGAACATATTATGGTTGGTCGAGGCAATAAACGGATGCCATCCCCATCGCTTTCAACCTCCAAACACTCAACTGGTGTTTAGCTCGTGCCAGTTTCGTTTGCCAGAAACACGGTTCAAGTGACTTCTTTCCAGCTTCATGCTAGTACAATGAACGCTGTATCTCCTCAAAAAGGGCGACGGGGAGCGCTCCTATTCACCTTTGGGGGTCTTCTCGGGTTGCAGGTCACGCAATAAGCGTTTGAACGCTTTTTGATAGACATCATGATTTTTCCACTGGCGAAAGTCACCAATATGCCGTTGCCTCTTGATGTCGCTTGCCCAGGGTGGCATCGGGTCCAACTGCATGATGCTGTCATCCAAGCGGATCGGAAACAACACGGTCATTTTGCGCTTGCTCTCTTTCTCGAACGCTGCCATGACTTCCCGTTCCACCCATTCACTTGTCACCGAATGTTCGGAAAGCACCACCATCAACCTATCGTATATCCGAATACTCTCATCAATTCTGTGCCAGAACTTCTCACCAATCCGCAAGTCTTCCGGAGCAAACCAGCATCGGACTCCCTTGCTCTGCAAGTCAGCATGCAAGCGTTCAGCAAATGCCTCATCTTTGGAGGAATAGCTAAGAAAGCAGGTGTAATACTCAATCGGATTGGCAACCAGGGAACGGGCATACGCAATGATGATATCAGGTACACCTGCACCTCTCAAAAAGATTTCAGGGATGACTCCCTCGGATCGAACAAGCGTATCAATTCCAATCGTCGAGGGTCCATTATGCTTGACCTTCTCAAGCCCTTTGACGTGACGCAGGTCAACATTTCCAAAGATTGTCCTCTGTACTTTTGTATAGCTGAGATCGGTATTGATGAGATTAGCACTTCTGAGGTTGGCTCCGTCGAGATTAGCATTGTTGAGATCGGCACTGTTGAGATCGGTACTGTTGAGATTGGCATTGCTGAGATTGGCATTGCTGAGATCAGCGCCTCTGAGGTTGGTGGAGTGGAGAATAGCAAATATGAGCTTTGCCCATCTGAGATTAGCATAGCTGAGGGAAGCAATACTGAGATTGGCACCGCTGAGGTCGGCATCGCTGAGATCAGCGCCTCTGAGGTCAGCTTCGTTGAGGTCGGCATCGCTGAGATCAGTATTGCTAAGGTTGGCTCCTCTGAGGTTGGTACTGTAGAGAATAGCGCCTTTGAGGTTAGGTTTTACATCTGAATACTTCTTTCTCCATTCGTCCCAAATTTCTACTCCTTGCCGGATAATTTTCAAATGTTCTTCATTTGCCATAGCATCTTCCTTTCCCGTTTTCTCCTGAGTATACAGCAATGGAGGTGGATCATCAATCGTCACTTCAATACGCATGCGTTCAGCCTTCATACCACGAATACAGTAATACGTGATGTACTATCTACATGAAATAACTGCTTGGTTGCTTTTGTGTCGTCGGTATCAGTCAAAGAGGAGCAAGCATGAAGACGTTATCCCTTTTCCTGCTTCAAGTCCCGTAACAAGCGGGGCAACCCTCGCTGTTAGGCATTGTGATCCTTTCACCTCGTGAGTTGTGAGGGGTAAACCAACACCCAATGCCTTTGTATAGCAGATCTGCATGCAGGGCACCGGGAAGCGTTCTGGTTTTAGCTTGACTCACTCATGAAACATGTGGAGGACTCAAGGGAGCAAACGGCAAGCGAATGTATGTCTGCCAGGAAAAGGTCCGAGGCGCTTAGTGCCATCTCTGTGCCACGTGCCACCAAAGGCGGTGAGTCGATGCCCTTCCTGAATTGATACCACTGTTTGGGCAAGCGGGGGAACTCCAGAATAGGACAAGAAACCAGGCGCTTGATCTTTCCGATCAGGGAAGTTGAAGCGAGAGCAGGGTATGCAGCTCATCAGTTGCTACCAAAACGAGGAAGCCACCTCATATAAATATTGTATAATCAGGATCTTAGCATCCTGCCAGCGCGAGAGGCGTGGTCGGGAAGGCAGACGTGAGTGAGCCATCAAACACCGCCCACAGGCTGCCTCTTCTCTTGATTGAGGGAAACCACAGCATGGTGTTGGTGTCTTGAGAAGGAACATGCGTATCATCTGACCCGTCCTGAAATCGCACATTACGTGATTTCTGTGACGAAAGAGTTGGCTGATCTGCTTGGCATCTTGTTGAAGGGAGAGGTGAGAACGAAGAGTGAGCCAAGTGCGAGGAGCGCGCCTTATGCGTTCCTCGCCACGTTCCGATCCCCTCTCTATCGGCTGCTCAAGCGCGAACCCCTTCATTGCTACTCCTCTCCCTGCGATCCTGCTAGGAAAATCGGTGGAGAACCCAGTGTGCGAGAGGCTCGTTTTCACACACAAGGAGAGCACATCGAGGCATCTTTTTGGCTTTGCTTCTTGTGTCATGGCTCCAGAAGCCATGCTTTAGGACGGATCGCAATGTTTGTGGTCTCTAGACCATTGGTTGTGATTACGCCTTTGTTGTTACCCATTTCGTGAGGATCGTATGTAGGATGTCTCTAGCCTCTTGCAAAGACATCGTTGTGCCAGAAGCCTTGAATCTATTTGCTTGTGTTTCATCTGCAAATGACATACAATGCAGTGCTTGCTCTCCAAGCATCAGAGAATTGTGCAGTAACGCATAAGCCTCCTCCATTTTACTCATTGCTATTTCCGGTTCTGTCTATCTCTGATGAAGCCATTCTCTGCTCCTGATTTTGCCTGTCCTTGTGGCTGATCGGGTATCGGTATCCACCATAATCTCCTCGACCACTTTTCTTAACTCCACCACATCTTCTGATTTTGCGTAGTGATAGAGTGCTCTGGCAACTGTCGCATCTCTTCTGGCAATGTTCCATATCTTCTTCGTGCTTGGTTGCTTTCTGTCAGCCGCCCGAAGAAACGTGTCACCAGCAGCGATAACAGCCCTTATTGTGAGATCTTTGGTGGCAGTAGAGATTCGCTGTCCACTGCTGTTGACTTCAAAATCACTGCCAGGCTCGATGACGGCAGGAGCAACACGTTTGAAGCGTGTCAAACCGCCACAATTTTTATATTTGAGCTTGAGGATACCATTGAGGATGCACAGCACAACCTGTTTGCATGCTTCAACTTTCATTGAAGGTGCCAGTGTGTCAAATGCAGGACTTGTCAGATCAAGGACTGCTGCAAGACCAGCGCTATATCGTTTCCTTTGCGCTGGAGTGGAAAGAAGCGGCAATTTCTCGAAGTAGGAAGAACCGAGGTAAAACGGTTGTGTTGCAAGAAATGGAAAGGAAACAAGATGAGCAGAAAATGGCCCCACTTGTTCCGTTTAGGCAATCACTGCAAACAGCTGGGTAGCCAAGGCCACCTGGCTTCTCACGTCTCCTTTGGCTACGCCTTGTAGCTGTCCTTTCCTGATCATGTTCATGATCTCGAAGCCTTGCAGGGCTTTCCTCGCTGTCTCAAACGAAAAGAAGCCCATACCCGATTTCGTTAAACGTTTGATGAAGCGATGGTCCTGCTCGATCAGATTGCCCCGGTACTTGACCTGTCGCAGTTCCACCTGTTCCGGCAGCACTCCAGCAGCTTTGAGTTCCGCAATCGCTTTGGGGTAGGCGGCGTTCTTATCGACATTGATAACCCGAGGAACGAACCGGGGAACGAGGGGAACAACTGGCGCAAAAGACCTCGTTTTGTTTTCATCCACTGAACCAGCTTGAGAGGAGGCTTCCACTGAGGATCGTAATGCTTTGCAGAAGAAGCGTTTGGCGGCCTCGGCATCGCGCGTCGAACTCAAGAAGAACTCGATCGTGTTCCCCTCAGAATCGACCGCTCGGTAGAGATACATCCAGGCTTTCTTCACTTTAATGGACGTTTCATCTACTCTCCAGGAGTCATTGCAGGCTTTGAGATGAGGACGGCAGCGTTTCTCGAACTCAGGAGCATAGTGCTGAACCCAGCGGTAGATGGTGGTGTGATCGATGGTGAGTCCTCGCTCCTGCATCATTTCTTCCAAATCCCGGTAACTCAACGCGT
Organism: Reticulibacter mediterranei; assembly: GCF_016587455.1. Taxonomy (NCBI): domain Bacteria; kingdom Bacillati; phylum Chloroflexota; class Ktedonobacteria; order Ktedonobacterales; family Reticulibacteraceae; genus Reticulibacter; species Reticulibacter mediterranei. The sequence continues at coordinate 1,323,698 of NZ_BNJK01000002.1, forward strand.
ATCGGAGATACCAGCGCACACATAATAGAATGATGTCGGATTGGAAATGACGCCATTTGAAAAGACTCGGAGCCTTCATAAACTTACCTCTTCTTGATTCTATGAATACTCCAGAGCTTACAAGATCATACGCTTGTTGGCAACCTATCATTTTTGCAACACAACCCTTTATTTGGGCGATTTGCTAGTGTTGTTCCGGTGGCGTCTGATTTTCTTGTAATACTGGTAACGCCAGTTCCAGTCCTTTACCATTTTGAAGCTGTACTAGGTTGGGCAAGAGCACCTGGATTTCCATTGCTCGTGTTGCTGGATCAGCACCAGGATGCAACAGGTCAACAACTTTCCCTGCGATCTCCAGCGCGTACTCGATGCCTTTTTTTTGTACCTCTAATTGTTTTTCTAGGACTTCCAAGCGTTGTTTCTCGATTTCCAATCGCCGTTGTTCTTGTTCGAGAGAGGCCATTTGCTGTTCATGGACTGCCTGTTGCTCGGCGCGCTGAATCTCTTGTACTTTGGCTTGATTTTCTAGCTCCTTCTGCTTGAGTCGTTTCGGGGCTTGCGCGACACCATCAATTGTTGTTACAAGTGCCTCAGCGACGCTTGTTGCACTCAAGTCCACCTTCCAATCCATATTCATCGGAGAATTGTGGGTGATTCTTGTCACTACAACATTGGCTTCTTCGGCAAATCGGCCATTGCGTGTTTGAGTGTACTCAATCAAGTCAGCAAAGCGACCTTTTGCAATGAGCCAATATTTCGTAGAGAGTTCAGTCAGTGCCAAAATGATTGTGCTCAGATTTTGAGCAGTTAATGGTTCTTCGAGAATACGAAAGCGAAATACTGGTGAGCTATCTGTGGCTTTTGCTTCTATGCCATCTAGATATCTATCTGCGTTCCCAGTTTCTGTACCATCTAAACGTTCTGATACCTCGTTTTCATGCGAAGTGATCCCACTCAGAGCAGCACCTCTGAGGTTAGCTCCACTTAAGTCAGTCTCGATTAGAGTGGCTCTGTTCAGAACAGCTCCACTTAAGTCAGTCTCGATTAGAGTGGCTCTGTTCAGAACAGCTCCACTTAAGTTAGCACCACGTAAGTTAGCTCTGTCTAAGTTGGTTTCAAAGAGGGTGGTTTCGATCAAGCTAGCACCGCGTAAGTTAGCGTCGCTTAGGTCTGCTCCACTTAGATTCGCTCCACGTAGGTTGGTCTCAACTCCTTGTAAAGGAGTTCTACTTTGAGCTACCTCACTTGGGTTAACCCTGCTCAGGATAGCACCACTTAAGTCTACCGAGCTTAAATTAGTCCCAATTAAAATAGCTCCGCTCAGGTCTGCCCCGCTCAGATTGGCTTTACTTAGATTAGCTTTACTCAGATTGGCTTCAATCAGCTTCGTGTGGATCAGGTGAGCTCCACCCAAAATGGCTTCGGCCAAGTTAGCCCCACTGAGAGTGGCCCTACTCAAGGTTGCCTCGATCAGCCAAGCACTGGTGAGGTTGGCCCCAAAGAGATTAGCATCTTGCAGGTTAACCCCATTCAGAGTAGCTCCACTCAAATTGCTCTCGTTCAAAATAGCCCCGCTCAGATTAGCTCCGCTTAGATTGACTTTGCTCAAAGTTGCCCCGCGTAGATTAGCCCCGCTCAAATTAGCTTTACTCAGATTAGCTCTACTTAAATTCGCCTTGCTCAGAGCAGGAAAATTAGTGAGGTCAATTCTCTCTAAGTTCCGACCGCTCAAATTCAGCTTGTCGGAACTCCCTACCTCTCGAAGGAATTGCTCCACATCCTTTCTCGTTAAAGGTCTGTCTTCTCTGTCCGTTTTAGCCTGTATCCCAGTAATCATGGAAATCTCCTCTACCTGTTCTTTCGCACGATCTACATATTCTCGTAAAGCTTTTCATATGCAACTTTCAGATCCTCTTTGGGCTTGCGATTCTCTACCTCCAGCGCTTTAATCCGACGATCTTTGGCGGCCAGCAACACATCTTTTGTTTTGTCCGTGCGAGTCTGGTGCTGCTGGCGTTGTGCCCACTGTCGTTCGAGTCGCGCTTGGCCTTGTCGTGCACGCAACGCTTCAATGCGCTCTCGCACATCCTGATGAGCATAGAGATAACTTTTTGTCACGTTTGCGGCCTTCGCTACCGTGTTGAAATTCACAGTTTGCTGCTCTCGGAGGAGCTGGTCAATCGCCTGGTGGACACGCTGCTGTGCCGCCTCTGATTTGCGTTGTGCATGCGCCAGTAGGCCACTGATATTTGGCTTCGTGGAGGGGTCAGTGTGCATTTCGCTTTGCCCTTTCTTCTTTTGTGTACTCGCGCATAGCTTTGCCTGCTGAATGATGCAGATTGCCTGAACGTATGATCTGGATTACTGGGAGCACTCTGTTGAGTTTTTGCGTGTTGCGTTCCACCCAGATCATGCTCCCTGCTTTTTCTCCCAGTACGATCAGTTCACGTAGTTCTCGTTCCTCGTGCTCAAACTGTGAAAGAAAATCAGGCGTGGTGCAGAAATGGCGGCAAGTGTAACAGGGCGTATCCTGTGTCGGACCATTGGCCTTCTTCGGCTTGAAACAATAGCCATTGGGTAAGCGAACAGCATCCAAGTCGTGTCGGATATGCTCCCATTCGATCTCCTGCTCGTTTCCCAATTGTTCAGCACTGACGACTTTCGGACTGCCTTCGGGATCAATTCGCAGGGCTCCCCTGGCAAATGCCTGTTCCCATTCCTTCTGCCTAGTTGAGTCAAAGAGCTTAGCGTAGACTAAGGTCATCTCAGGAGTCAGGTGAGCTAGCCATTTTTGCACATGCAGCAGGCTCATGCCAGCATTAATGAGTTCGACCGCTTTCGTGTGGCGAAACGCGTGATTCTTGAAATGGAAAATGGTTCCGTCATCATTTTTGATTTCACAGTTGCTTGCCAATTGATTGAGAGCGTATTGGATGGATTTCGCAGACAGAGGACGACCTTCTCGCCTTTTGTGGACGGAAGGAAACAAATATTTCGCTGGATTGCTCCCTTCTGGGATATTCCCCTTGACCAGGTCGCATTGAGCCTGGATCAAGGTGGCAATTTCATCTGAGATGGAGACTTTGTGATTGAACACATTTGTTTTGAGAACATCGCCACAGAGCCACCATCCACTGGAGGTTTTCTCTAAACACGTATGGTAACGAAGGTTCAAGACATCTCCAATGCGCCATCCTGATGCCCGCAAAATGATCGCAACGGGAAGATACTTTGCTGGTAGTTTGTACATATGCTGTTCAAGTTGATGCAGCACGGTTTCAGGAATGTACTTTACCTCCGATGATCGGTATTGAGGTGCATTCCCAACGTCGCTCGGCCAGATGAGCTTACCCACAGGAATGAGAGAGGCTTCAGCACTTGAGGTGCGCTCCAAGTAGTCAAGAAAATACTGGAGATGGTTGACCGCCCTCCAAATATGAAAATCACTGTTGGGTTTGCTGCGCTTATCCATGCCAGTTCTCAGAGAGAAGAGATATGCCTCAACGTCTCCTCGACTCAGTTGTTGAACCCCACTTGCAGAGGGATATCGTTGTAGATAGAAACCGAGGAACAAACGCACAAAGCGGAGTCTGGCGGTACACTCACCTAATGAGTAATTTTGCGCAATCAGGAGCTGTATGTAGCGTTTCAGTACAGGGCGAAACGCTGCTGGAGCCAAAGTAAAGTTAATGAGGTAATGGGTTTTGTGTGCTGCATAGTGAGCACCTGGGATGTTCCTCACGCCCCAAATATCTTTTGTCAACTCAGCCTCTAGGGGATCTAGGTCAGATGACAAAGAGGCTATACGGATGTACGATGTCATTTGACCTGTTCCTTTCTCTCTTGCTTGTCAAGTCGAAGTTGCGGTTGTGCTCGTTCCCATTCCTCGCGCATTTCTTCCTCACTCGGATGTACATAGAGCTGGTATGTGTATTGGAACTGTGCATGCCCCGCTCGTTCTCGTAGCACTTCAGGCCGCATGCCATTTTTCGCTAAGCTTGTTAAGGAACTATGGCGCAAGAGATGCGCGTGAGCGTCAAGCCCAGTCTTGTGTTTGAGCCTCTGAAAGAGATCATTGACATCAGCATATTCCAAGGGCTGTCCTGAACGAGGGCCGCGTACCTTGACATGATTGGATGCTGTATTCTCCATTGGTTCCATTGTTCAACGCTGCTCAGAAGTCGCTCTACCTGTTGTCGATCTGCCATTGTTCCATCCTCCACGTTTTTGTTTTTCTTTCATATAAACGCCTCTTCCCTCCCCATTTAAGGCATTATTCTTCATTATTCAATATAAAGAGGAGGTGTTCTATGGTAACTGCATCTGAGAGCAAAGAACGGCTTAATTATATCCATCCCCTGGCCCTTTGTGTGGTCAACTTCGGGGGTGATATCTTCCTGGTCAACGTCAAACTGGCGGAAAAGGAAAACATGCCCAACGGGGACGGTTCCCCTGATCCGGCCATCAAGTTGCTTGATGAATGGTCGCAAAGAGCAGAAACCCGTTCTGACGATATGGGAGGGTTAGAGAGAAACATGGTTGCTTCGCCCCTACGGTGATAGGATCTTCCTCTGGCTTCTACTCAACAAGGAGAGCAAGCTCTCAATGGTCTCTGGTACGCTGCATTTCCTCCAAAACGGAGATGGAAAAGGCTCTCCTATTCCTCTTTGGAAGGCTTCTCAGGTTGCAAATCGTGCAACAAGCGTGTCAAGGCTCTCTGGTAGTCGTCGTGTTGCTTCCACATGGAAAAATCGGTGATATGGCGACTGCGTTGAATGTGGGCGGCCCAACTGGTCGAACTAGTGAGAACGGCATCATCCAGGCGAACAGGGAACAGAACGGGCGGCTTGCCCTCGCGCTCTTTGTCCAAAGCAGCTTCTACCTCAAAACGAACCCAGTTACTCTGGACCGAGTGTTCCGAGAGTACCAACAGTAACTTATCATACAGGCGAATGGACTGATCGATCTGGTCCCTGATGACATCACCTGTTTTCATGTCTTCAGGGGCGAACCAACATCGTACCCCTTTGTTTTGCAGGTCAGCATAGAGGCGTTCCGCAAAGGCTTGATCCTGGCTGGAATAACTGATAAAGCAGGTGTAGTACTCGATAGCTCGTCCTACCAGGGATCGTGCATACTCAATCAAACTATCAGATATTCCTGCTCCTTTGAGGAAAGGGACAGGAATATCTCCTTTTGATCTCATGAGAGTATCCATGCCGATAGTCGATGGCCTAATATGCCTGATGCTCTCAAGCCCTCTAGCTTCACGAAGATCCAGGTCTCCAAAGATTGTCATTCCAACATATGCGCCTGCAAAATGGGCATCTTTGAGGTCAGCACTGAAGAGGTTGGCAAAGCTGAGAGTAGCAAAGCTGAGAGTAGCAAAGCTGAGATCAGCTTTGATGAGAGTGGCATGGCTGAGATCAGCATTGATGAGAGTGGCATGGCTGAGATCAGCATTGATGAAAGTGGCATGGACGAGGGTGGCAAAGCTGAGGGTAGCACGGCTGAGGTCAGCACTGAAGAGATTGGCAAAGCTGAGGGTAGCACGGCTAAGGTCAGCACCTTCAAGATGAGCGCCTTCGAGGTCGGCATTGATGAGGGTGACATCTTTGAGACCAGCGCCTTCGAGGTCGGCATTGATGAGGGAGGCGCCTTTGAGGTAAGAACCATTAAGCTTGGTAAAGCTGAGATCAACACGGCTGAGGTCAGCACCTTCGAGATCAGCACGGCTGAGGTCAGGTCGTACCTCTGGATACTTCTTTCTCCATTCGTTCCAAACTACTACCCCTTGCCGAAGAATCTTCACATGTTCTTCATTTGCCATGTCGTCTCCCTCCCCTTTTTTTCTGAGTATACAGCAATGGAGATGGATCATCAATCGTAGCATAAAAACTCGTGCATTCGATCATCACACCACAGATATAGTGCCACATGGTGTGCTGCTTACATACGATTGCAGTTCGGTTGCCCTTGCGTTATCTGTAACAGTCAAGGAGGTGCATGTATGAAGCAGCTACACCTTCTCTTGTTTCAAGTAGCGCAACAAGCGCTGCAACCCACGTTGATAGGCGTCGTGGTCCTTCCAATGTGTGAGCCGCCAATGTGCCGCATGCTGTCCTTGTTCGCTCCTCCTTGCCGTAAGATATCCAAGCTTCACACTCTCTGAGAAGATCCTCCTGATCTCGTGTTTCTTGTTGTTCGTCTTCCGGTTCCGATAGATGTTGGTCTTGGCCCACCCATGTTCATACAGTGGCCTGCCTGTGACGCGAGGCTGGGTGGCACGTGGCGAACACCGACGCAGGCCGTCGCTCCAGAACAAACAGCAGGAAGTGCAGAGCGAGCGCAAAACGATCATCGCGAAGCAAGAGGAATGCTGAGCTGAGCACATGCTCTCGACCCGTCACTAGCCCTCGTGCGCGACTTTTCGCCTGCTGCAAGCACGTGGCGAGAAGTGATCTGTCTTGATGAGGAGACCTGTTGAGATGGTGTTTTGAGGAGGAACATGCGTATCATCTGACTCGTCCCGAAATCGCTCATTACATGGTTCACATGACGAAAGAGCTGGTCGAGCTGCTTGGCCTTTCCCTCGCTGAGAAGAGAGGCGAAAGCGAAGACTGAGCCGAGAGCGAGGAGCGCCTGACACGCGCTCCTCGCCACGTCTAGTGTGATGGCCTCCAATGAAGCACATGACCGTTCTGCGATGCTCAACCCGCTTCCCTCTCTTTCAGTCGCTCAGTCGCGAAAAACGTACTGGCTAGCCCTGTGAGTTCATTGCCTCATAGTGGAGAATACCGAGTGCGGTATGTGCGACAAAAAACAGGCCATTTGAGAATACCAATGGTATCAAGGGAATTTGAGTTGATGCTAAGATTGCCTCCGTCATCTACTACAACCTCCATTTCACCCGAGAATAGTGTTGCAACAAACACGAATGAGTTGCAACGACAGGTTAACATGGAAGAGCTACATGGACAATGACCGAATATTATGTAACGCTGCTATTTCTTGTTCATCGAGGGCACAACGAAGCACTTCAAAGCGGAACATGGAAGAGGCGATGAGGAAGCGGCGCAAGATCCTGATTGCGCCGCTCTCAGGACTGCGCATCAAAAATGGAAAGCTTCGGTCAAGAGAGTATTCCCGTTCTTGTTTTCAGTGTTCCCGCTCCAAAGCCTCCTTTCTCCAGCCTTTGCGGTCCAGCAGGGCAATGATGAGAGACACCAGGGCAATGAGATACCACAGAATGCGAGCAAGGAAGGGATTCAAGGCAGCAACACCGACTGAAAGCAGAAATAAAGTCGGAGCAAGAGAGACGCGAAAGAGGCTGAAGCGAAATGAGCGTCGATCAAGTTCATCGGAGAGCAAACGCCCGCCAGCACTGGCGTAGAGCCACATCCCTGCTGAGAGCGATCCGGTGATGGCAAGCGTCAGCGCATAGAAGATACTGGCCGTCAGATTATCATAGTCACCAATCACCGCTGAGGGGAAAGGGATAAAGGCAATACACATCAAGAGTAAGAGATTAAGCAGCAGCAAGATCGTATCGTAGCGTGCGATGTACTGGAACAGGCGATGATGTCCGAGCCAGTACAAGCCGATGGCGAGAAAACTCATGCTAAAGCTATAGTATTTCGGGCCGATGGCGAGCAACGCGTTGAAGAGGTCGGTATCAGTGACATTGAGGGGGAGCGATGGGAGCCGAATATCGAGAGCCAGGAGCGTAATAGCAATAGCGAAGATGGCATCACTGAAGAAAATCAGCCGTTCTAGGGCCGAATTCTTCTCCGGCTTTGTTTCGGGCAATGATCTGGAAGCCTCGTTACTGATATGCTTAGGGGTGTTCACGTCAGGTCTCTCCTCATGAGTAATAAGCATCTCCTTTCCAGATGCACACTAGTAAGCAGAGCTATTGTAGCATGGACAGCTCTTGCCGCATAGATACGATGACTGGAGCAGACAAATGATCTTCGACGAGAAGAGGATAAGTGCGGTGCCATACATATAGGCCTCTTTCGCAGCGAAGAAACGAGAGAGTTTCGTCATTTCTCTTTTCAGGTGTGTAGACAGTGGAAGTGGTGTGAAACCCTGGCAATCCCTGATGGGGGAGAGGGGGAAAGCGAGTCAAGTTCATCGATGATAATTTCGTTTCAACGGCTCGGGAGGCAGTTTTCCTTCTCAAGGAGGTGGCTTTTTTGCTCACTTCGACTGCCCGCCCAAATCTGCGCATCATGTGGCGCATAGTGTTTTGTAGTATTCGATCTACTGGTCTGTTCCCCGTATACAGAAGCCTGACACCTTGGTCCCAGGATTTGTTCGGAGGAAGGCGATTGTACTGCCAAGCGAAGGCGTACTTGCTTCCGTTCTGGACACCTGTATAAGCTTGTATATACCTCCCCTTCAGCGTCGCCAGGGAGCACTGCGCCGTCGCACGCGTAGCGGCATGAGCAGTTCCTGTTGTTGTCGGTACGATCAGCGCCGTCGCACACAAGGCCAGTGTACACAAGGCTAGAGTACACTTGTCCTTATCAGTTTTGTCATACTCTTCATAGAAGTAAATCCTCCATTTGTTAAATAGATTGTTTTTGCTCATTCACCCCTTGACTGGTTGTAAGCAATCTATCAGTGTTTAGCATAAGAAAAGAGAAAAAACGGTAAATTGTACATCTGCTTCATTTGTAAATTTGATAATAAAATAGACTCTCCCTCGTTTTTTCGCTGTACGGGAAAGCTCGACTATTGAGGCGATAATACAATGGTTGGGCATCAGCCCTGTCCGCTGTGGCATACCACACTGGCGATCACCGACGCGATGCTCGTTCAATGAAAGCCATCAGTACATAACAAACTGTGACACTGTGCTACAGCGAAGGTCTCAATACGGTCTGGGAGGTGCAGCGTCACCTCATCGGCAATTGCAGCGATACCTATGAGCGGGCGAGGGCATTCTTTGCGGAACTGGGTCGCGTCGAGAGGCCGGTGCATGTTGTGGTGAGTTGGAATGACTTCGCCAATTTGACGGCAGAAAGGCTCTGCGTGATGGCGCTACGGGTGATGGGATGCGAGGTAGAATAATGATTCATCGATTGCAAGACAAATACGGCGAACACTTTGTCATCTCCAGCGGTGAAGTCTGGGTGCCTGGTTGCTATGATTCAGCGCGAGCAGCAAAGTATGCTTTTCGCTTTCCAGACAATGCATTGCAGCGTCTCCAGGATGCAGTGCATGACAGAGAGTCGGACCATGAGAAGCGCGTGATCGCCCTTGAGATGCTGCAAGCACTGCGTAAACAGAGAAAAGCCTCGTCTTATTAGGGGACCGAGGCTCGAACCTCTGTCAGACTTCGCTGTGCGTCGCTTGCGCCGCCGTCTCGATGAGTTGTACCACATCCTCCGGGTGGGAGACCATCGCCACGTGATTCGTCGGGACTTCGACGGTAGTTGCTCCCATACGCTGAGCGAACAGCCGCTCGGCATCGGGTGGGATCGCCTGATCGCCATCGGCAACCAGATACCAGGACGGCAGCGCTTTCCAGGCCGGAACCCCCATCACATCCTGAAGAGCGGTTGCCGACAAAGGTTGCTGCACGGCGTACATGACCTTTGCCTTCACCGGATCAACGTCAGCAGCGAAGTGGTTCACGAAGTCATCCTCTGGTAGCCAGGCAAAGCCCTGCTGGTCGATGATGAGATGCGCCAACGCCGGAGTCACGGGTCCCTGCGAGAGCAACGCCCCAATCGATTCACCCTCGTCAAGTCCGAAGGCTGCAATGTAGACCAGGCCGACGACCCCCGGTGCATCTGTGCCAAGTGCGGTGATGATCTGGCCACCATAGGAGTGACCTGCTACGAGAAGCGGACCGTTTTGCCGAGCCAGCACTTGGCGCAGACGGGCGACGTTTTCAGCAAGCGAGGTCAGGGGAAATTGGGGAGCTATGACCTGGTAGCCATCGGCTTGGAGGCGCTCGATAACGGCGCTCCAACTGGAGCCGTCAGCCCAGGCACCATGTACCAACACAATAGTAGGGAGAGGAGGCACTGCTTCATTTCCTTCCTGTGCTCAGATAGGTATGTTCGGCTTTGGTGTGGAGCCTCTCATGCTTTCTCACGTTTCTTCTTCCTGCCAGTCTTTTCACGGTGCAGGAGCGAGAGCACTTGAGCACATTTTGTCGGGATTACTACTCATTGTTTCAAGAGATCCAGCAAAAGCATACCGTATTTTGAGCAGAAACACAACCTTTGGAGCATACGTTGACTCTAACGATCACTAGAAATGCATACATTCCCATGAATGCACTGTTTCTCCTCATATTTCTCCTGAAGATCGCTGCTTGCCCTTGTCTACCCCGCCCATATCGCCTTGGCTGGCGTCGAGACCACGACGATCCCCGCGATATCCCCTTTGTCGTCAGTGAGACAACCCTGCAAACATTGCCCTCGCAGGTCTCTTACGCGACGCGCCCACCTGCTGCAAGCACGTGACGAGATACTCTCGATCTTGATGATGAGAAAGATGGGGATGGCGTTTTGATGAGGAACATGTCTATCATCTCACTCGGCCCGAAATCGCTCGTGACGTGGTTTCTGTGACGAAAGAACTGGCCGACCTGCTTGGGATTTCCCTCGTTGAAGAGAGAGGCGAAAGCGAAGATTGAGCCGAGAGCGGGGGAAACGCCTGATACGCGCTCCCTCGCTTGATCTGCATGCCTTCCTCCTTCTGTCTGAGCTATGGAGCCAGAAGAGGATTCAGAGGAGCAGGTCGCGCTGCTCGTGCGCTCGTTCTCCACGCTCAGAAGAGGGAGAACGAGCAACGTCGCATCCAAGGGGGATTTCTTCGTCTTCGCGTTATGACAAAGGTTCTTGCTCCTGGGTGCTCTGCTGCCCTCTTTGGGCAAACTGTTGAAGCTGGGCTTGGGCATCTGCGTTGGGATGCAGGGCAGCCAGCAGAAGGAGGTAATTCTCTTGGACTTGTTGGCTGTGAGGATGGTCTGTGCCTAAAGACTCCTAGCAAATCATGACTGCCCGACGATAGAGCGGTTCCGCCTCCCTGTAGCGCCCCTGATCCTTATAGAGTTCTGCTGGCATTCTGAACGTTGGATATCCTTCAAAAGGGCAACGGAAACGCTCTCCTATTCGTCTTTGGAGGTCTTACCAGATTGCAGATCACGCAACAACTGTTTGAATGCCCTTTGGTAAGTGTCGTGATCTTTCCACTGACTAAAGTTGCCGATATGCCGCTGTCTTTTGAGATCACTAGCCCACGGTGGCATCGGGTCCAACTGCAAGATGCTTTCGTCCAGACGGATCGGGAACAACACGGTCATTTTGCGCTTGCTCTCTTTCTCAAGAGCTGCCATGACTTCACGTTCCACCCATTCGCTTGTGACCGAATGCTCGGAAAGGACAACCATCAATTTGTCATACATCCGAATACTCTCATCGATCCTGTGCCAGAATTTGTCACCAATCCGCAAGTCTTCTGGTGCGAACCAGCATCGCACGCCTTTGTCCTGCAAGTCGGCATGCAACCGTTCGGCAAACGCCTCGTCTTTGGAGGAATAGCTGATAAAGCAGGTGTAGTACTCAATGGCTCGTCCTACCAGGGATCGGGCATATTCAATCAATCCATCCGAGACTCCTGCACCTTTGAGGAACGAGGCAGGGATATCTCCTTCCGACCTCATGAGCGTATCCATTCCGATAGTCGATGGGCCTTCGTGTCTGATGCTCTCAAGACCTTTGGCTACACGGAGATCAATCCTTCCAATGACAGTCTGCCCGATGGTCGCATGGAAAAAGTCGGCACCTGTGAGGATGGCACCTGTGAGATTGGCATTACTGAGGTTAGCATTGCTGAGGTCAGCACTCTTGAGGTTAGCAGTGCTAAGGTCAGCATCACCAAGGTAAATACCACCACTGAGATTGGCTCTGTAGAGGTTAGCACCACTGAGATTGGCTCTGTAGAGGATGGTAGAGAAGAGGTAGGCGGCACTGATATTGTCACGTTCAAGGTTGGCCGTCATGAATTTGATATGGTGGATGTCGGAATCGCTGGGCTGGTAATCATTGAATTTGGTATCGCTGAGGTCAGTCCTGCTGAGGTTGACACCTCTAAGATCGGCTCCGCTAAGGTCGGTATCGCTGAGATCTGGTTCTACCTCTGGATGCCTCTTTCTCCATCTATTCCAAACGCTAACTCCTTGCCAAATAATCTTCAGATGTTTTTCATTTGCCATATCATCTCCCTCTCCCGTTTTCTTCTGAGTATACAGCAATGGAGATAGATCATCAATCGTAGCATGAATACTCACTTGTTCGATCATCACAGTACGAATACAGTAACACGTGGTGTGCAACCTCTATGGGATTGCTGTCTGGTTGCTCTCTGTCTGTCGGTGTTGGGCAAGGAAAGCGAGGTGCAAGCATGAAAGTGAAAGCAGTTGCAACGAATACCCTCAACTCTATACATCCGCTGGCCCCTCACGTGGTCAACTTCGGGGTCGACACCTTTCTGGTCAACTTCAAAATGGCGAACGAGAAAGGCAAGCCCAACGGGGACGGCATATGTCGGACCTGCTGCGTCTGTCGGCTGGGGAGCAACGGTCGGTCCTGCTTGGGGAAGCTTTCTTTGAGAGAAGCGTGTCAGCTGCGAGGGTCGTGGCCCTGCCCTCTCTGCTCCTGGTCACTTCTCCGCTGTTTTCAGCGATTACGCTCTCTGCCAGTTCAGGGAGATAGGCTATAGAAGCTTTTTGCCGTTCCTTCCATTCATAATCAAACTTTTCAGCCAGACATAGAGGCGAGAAGGGTGGAACAAGCAGCGGTGAAACCAGGGCGAGCAAGCCCAACTCCTGAGCAATGAGAAGATGCAGAGCCGAAATGCAGGGAGCTTCGATTGTCTCTGAAACGCTGTTCACCACGTTGGTTCCCTTTTGTCATGCACCGTCAACCATGTCCTCCTTTGCATCCTTCCCACAATCAACATGTAGTAGTTCTCCACATGTGGTCCTTCAACCGTAAAAAGAGCAGAGAATACATAGAGAGAATTGCAGATATATTGAGATGGTGTTTTGAGAAGGAACATGCATATCATCTCACTCGCCCCGAAGTTGCTCAGTACGTGGTTTCTGTGACGAAAGAGTTGGCTGAGCTACTTGGCATTTCCCTCGCTGAGTGGAGAGGAGAGAGCGAAGGCTGAACTGAGAGCGAGGAGCGTATGAGACGCGCTCCTCGCCACGTCTGGTGTGATGGCTTCCAATGAGGCGCAGTACCCCAAGTTGACAGATTTTTGCAACAATGCCCTTTTTGTTGCTTTTTTTATAATGTAGTTAGATGTAGTATGTATCTAACTATATAGATTCAGAGAGGGCGAGGATGGAAGCAATCACCAAACTGAGAACACTGACTGAAACCACTGTAGAAGGAAAATATCTGATCCAGCCAAGAAATGACCGACAGATTCCCTTTCATAAATAGATAGCTGGAATAACGAGCGAGCCAGCCGATGCAAGTCACATTTGAAAGCAGGAAGAGTATGAAGAGTAAATATTCGCAGGAACAAAGAAAAATAGAAAGATCTGCGGAACAGCATTCTGATGTGCAAGGTACAGACAATTCTGAAAACCGCGCAAAGTTGCCTGATGAAGCGTGGGAAGAGATGTATAAAGCTCTTTATGAATATTATTTCGGTCGAATAGATTTCCTCAGTTTGCCGGATAGGTATGAGGAAATATTAGGAATAAAAAAAACGCTGCTTCTGAAGTGAGGAATGCAGTAGTAGAAGGTATTGTTGGTGTTAGCACATCGTTATTCGATAATAGGGCTGGAATATTTGTAGATATTTGGACACGGCGGGGCAACACTGGCTATTTTGGACAAATTACCTAGATGTGGGCGCTGAGTGGGAAAGACGGCAATAGCGAGGCGCTCAAAGAAGTCCTCAATAGCGGCAAAATCAAAGTGAAGGCGTTATGAGCGCGGCATAGGCCGTCTCTTCATTCAGTTCGTAGATTGGTGTGTCCACGAATCGGCGCTTTTGGAACCCGGCACCGAAAGAGGCAACGGTTGAAGAGGAGATTATGTCGCAATGGGCGTTTTCGCGATCGAGCGATTGGAATCTGCGCTCATCGGCAGGAGGATGAGCGAGGCCGTTTCCAGGTGCTGATCTTTGGCAATGTGTCCAGTCGGTGCCGGTGAAAAGCATATGCATCCCTTTGAACTATTCATCCCTCTTTTTGGCTCTTTCTTTTCTCTGCTGTATACAGACAGGGGTGTCCAGATAAATTACCTGGTCATTGCCATCATGCAACGGAAGCTTTCGGATACTTGGCTTTCAACTGCTTTATAACTTCTGAGATTGGACCTTCTACAGATTGAGAGAGTGCAAATATCAGAGCAATGGTTTTCTTTGATTCTGCTTTTTCCTGTAAACACTGGCCCCAACTTTCCCTAGCTTTCTCAGGATCAACCTCTTTGATAATTGCTCCGAAGGTAGTGGGAGACAAACCATGAAGATACTTGAGGAGTCTTGCAACTCCTTTACAGTTATATGGGGCAAGCCCAGATAACTCATCAGCGATTTTAGAAATACTACTCTCGACAATTTGAATGGCAAGCGAGTTGTCGATGGTTGCTATTGCATGCAAAGCCAATGTCGTAAGTTCCGGCCAGAATAGTCTAAGTGGGAGGTTGTTGCCAGTCCGCAGTTTTTCAACAACAATTTGAGGCGTTACATAAGCCAGAACGACACTCATTTCCCCTAATTCACCAGCATGATGCATCACCCATGAGCGAGCTGGATTGCAATCTGGAAGGATAGATAACGAAAGAATGAGTTGTAACAGTTCGTGTGGAGTCTGTTGCCAAAGACCTTGGGCTGACTCGTCAAGTTGGGCAAAATCAATCAACTCGGCTATTTTCACTGCATGTTTAGGGGAAGCTTGCTTAATAAAACTGAGCAGATCCGCCCAAGTACTCCAATCGCGTTGTGGAGCATGTGAGAGCGCTTTCGCAATGATCTGCGGTTGTAAGGCATCCACAAATTTTTTCGCAACTCGTTGTTGGGAAACTGATGGGGCACGGCGACGAAATATTCCATAACCAAGTATGTACCAAATGCCATCTCGCGCTTCGCTATAAGCCTCGGTGACGTTGACATGGAATGCATCCACCAGCGTAGGGATAGCTCTTCTGTATACCCCTAAAAACTTTTCAGGGTGATAACCACAAATGTTTTTGAGCAGTTCAGAAAACGCATAGATATCTGTGGTTGTCATGGTATCAACAAGAGATTCGATGAAACTAAAGTCTGCTATTTGTTCAAATTGCTTGTACCATTTTTTAGAGGCGGCCCAACTCAATCGACCGACAAGGTGAGACCACCCTACAACTTCTGTCCATTTCACTTGGGAAAGCTTCATTGCTATGAGATGAGGATCAATCTGCTCACACATTGCCTCCGTCATCTGCTTGGCATCGTCCCGCCCTTGACCGAGGCTGTTCAATAATGTACCTATGCTAAAGCTTGCACGATCCCCTGCTTGTTCGATCCATTGCACCAAAAGTGGCGCTTTCTCAACGATAGCTTCCCTATGAGGAGGATACCAATCTATGAGCGCATCGAGAGCAAAAGCCGCATCTCTTCGTTCTTCGTCACTGGTTGCCCTCCAACACCGTTCAAAGATCTGTTGCCAATTGGAAGAGGTAACGACTGCGTTATACCGCTGCTGATATGCAAATATATCATAAAAGCGTAATTCGTTCAGAAGCCAACTGATGCCACGTAACGGTGTAGACTGCCATGTGAGAATTTCGCTAAGCGTAGTTGTCAAGTTGTTCCATTCAGCATCGCCTGACTGATTGCATATAATACGCAAAACATACATGGAAAAGCGCAGATGAGAACAGCGATAATAATGTTTTCCAAAGATGACCCGCAGCTCATGTAAAGCCCGAAGAGACTCTTCAAGCCAAAATTGATTTCTTCCCAACGACTGTACAGCTTGTTTGAGCCAAGTTCCTGAGACACCCTCATCAAGCGTAACTATTTGCCCAGCCGCAATGATAGCCAGAAGCAGATCAGCACGACCTACTTCTCGTAACGCAGCCAAGCTATTATTTGCGTATCGTTCTCCACCAGTGAGTACAAAATTGAACTGCCAGGGCGTTTTGCTCTTTTCAGCCTCTTCAACGAGTCGTTCTAAAGGTATATCCAAAAAACCTTCACCAACATGCCGCTGATTCAGTGTTTGAACAATCGGAAGAAACTCTTTTTTCCGACGCCGTGCATCTTGTGCAAGGACGGCTACAGCGCGTTCATTTGCAATAGTAATAGCATCAAGGGGATGAACCACATCATCTGTAGATACAACGAGCACTGCAAGGTTGTCTGTTGAGCGTTCTAACGAATGTCTAACAAAGCCTGGATCGAGCGATTGCGCGTTGTCAAGTAGTAAAATTGCTCGTTGTGGAAGGTAGCTTATCCCGTCGATCAGTTCATTTGTTGCATGGTGAGGCTCGGCTAATCGAAATACTTGCCAGCCTTGCTTATGCAGTACATATGCTGCTTGATATGCGGTGATTGTTTTGCCACTCCCACTATCACCTTTAATGATAGCACTAGAAGTAACTCTCAGATGCTCCAACACCGTTGCGACTTCGGGTAGTTGTGGGCAAGCTTCAACATCTGACGGCCCAAGATGGCGACTTAGTAAGGCATTCCCTACACCACGTTGAGTTTCATATGTAACATATTCCCAACCCCAGCGCTCAGCATATTCTCGATTTTTCTTAGTGTGGGTAGAAGGCTGGGGGACGCGATGTTGTTGAGGGTGGGTAGATAATAGCGCAGGTTCTTTTGTTGGAGAGACTGATATGCTTTCTCTTCTTTCTCCACTCGCCTCAACTACAGAATGGTGTTCACATCCTTCATCTCTGTGTTGCTGTGCAAGCAGCGTTTTGACAACTTTCGTTATGCCGTTGACGACATCCCAATAGGCATCATCCCGCCGTCGCCATGTGGTGATCGGCTTTGCGCCTGTCGGCAGTGCCTGGAGGCTCCCTAAGATCGTTTCCTCCCAATGCACAGGCCGCAGAATAATCGGCAGTATGTGGACACCTTCTGTCTGATGCCGTGTGATGGCTCGTTGCATTTCGACGCTATAGCAATACTCTGAGGCCATAAAGCCAGGGCTGACGAGCAGGAGAACCATGTCCGCATCATTTAGGTGGGTATCGATGTCCTGCTTCCAATCTGCGCCAGGCTGAATTTCCCGATCACACCAGTCGATGATCCTGCCTAATCGCTTCAGCGGACTGAGGTGCTTTTCCAGTTCATTACGGAACGCTTGATCCTCGTGGGCATAGCAATAAAAGATTTTTAGTGCCATTGTCACTATTTCCTACAGACTATATTCCACCCTAATTAAGAAGAGTTTATGTAGGAGATAGTATACGTCTATCCATTAGTAAGAGCAAGAATGTGTTGTTTTATAGAACACTTTGCTAGGCAGAACAGCAAACCAAGTCCGACCAGGGCCGTCACGATCACAAAAAAACAGCAGGAAGGGCAGAGAAGAGAGAAAAAATTACAAATATGTTGAGATGGTGTTGTGAGAAGGAACATGCGTCTCATCTGACTCGTCCCGAAATCGCTCGCTACGTGGTTTCTGTGACGAAGGAGTTGGCCGAGCTACTTGGCATCTCCCTCGTTGAAGGGAGAGGCGAGAGCGAAGACTGAGCCGAGAGCGAGGAGAGCGTGTCAGGCGCTCCCTCGTTTGGTCTGCTTTGCTTCCTTCTGTCTGAGCAGTAGTACCATCTTCAGAATGTTCAAACCAATCTAGACCAGAAGTTCAATCACCCGACCACAAAAATCCTCACGATTACTCCAGTGACGGGGAGTGTCGTTGGTTCGGTTCAGCGGTATCAATCGCTCAGTCGCAAAGCCCTTGATTGCTACTCCTCTTGCTACGCTCCGGGCAGGAAGGTTGGCTTCCTTGCAGGTAAAACTTCTGCTTTCATAAAGCATTCTCCTATCAATAGGAGAAAGATGTTCCATACCTAATAGCCTGACATTTTTGTTGGTGACATTGATATTAACACTTGACATTGTCATTTTTATCGCGTATATTACTTGTGATAAGAGCAAAGTCCGTAAAGGAAATAGAGGGGTATATACATGCCAGACGGAGATATTGTACATCCAACTCTTAGTGCCCGATACAATAGCGTCTATAAACAATTATGTGATGGAGCATTTGATGAAGGAGCTTTGGCTCATGAGGCTCTTTTATGTCTGAAAAAGGACCTTCAGGCGTTCGGTGATGCGCCTATCCATCTCATTTTTCAGGAGGCTGACCTCTTCACTGCAATTGCGATAAGAATGCAAAATGGGCAAGAAATCAACTGGGCACAGGAACGAAGAAACATTCTAGAATTGAAACGCTTTGTCGATGGACCGAAAAGAGCGCTTGGATTAGTTGTCAAGACGTGCGAACAGCAGATTCTCTTGCTCCAAAAAGAGCAACAATATGTAGGGATGGTGAGCGATTTCTCTCTTGAAATCATGAAAGGCTATCTGACGAATGTCTATGATGCGCAGTTTG
Organism: Reticulibacter mediterranei; assembly: GCF_016587455.1. NCBI lineage: Bacteria > Bacillati > Chloroflexota > Ktedonobacteria > Ktedonobacterales > Reticulibacteraceae > Reticulibacter > Reticulibacter mediterranei. The sequence goes on from NZ_BNJK01000002.1 coordinate 1,342,299, forward strand.
CCAAAAAAGCGGCACAAACCAGAGGATTGTATCGTCCAGTCGATCTGCATACCTTGCAGCAGACATTAGGGGAGATGCGCCCTCACGTGCTTAGAGGCATTCATTTCTTTGCAGAGCAAGTGCTTCACAAGGGGACAATGCAGCAATTGCGCCGACCTCGCAGAGCGCCCATCAAGAAAATAGATTTGGAACAAGATTTAAATCGTGATCTATCTGACCTGTTACGTTAAGAAAGAGTATCAATATGCGACAGCCAGACTATACCTATCACTTCGATGACCTTGAAGATGCCTACAGCCCGGTACGTTGTATCGCCAGCGCCTCAAAAGGAGTCGCTGATACCTGCTTTGTTCGCGTTGATGATAGTCAGGTAGCGGCACGCTTACAACGTTGCCTTCCTGGACACTTGGCTGATTGCGTAGATCTGGCGGTCGCAGTTGCGGTTGCAGATCGCTTATCTCTTCGGAGAAACGATAGTTCTTGTCATATCCAAATCATTTTACCTCTACGATATCCGGAGCGCTTCAAGGCTTTCGGCGTGATACAACAATTAGAAAGCGTTCTCTATTGGTATACCCATGATCATTGGTCATTCGAGTTTCTGCCTCGTGAACGGATCGGGCGGCTAGCGGAGCGACAGCTTTTTCTTTTTTCCTCCGATATTGAGTTACCAAGAGAAACGGCATTATGGAGCGGAGGTCTTGATTCGCTTGCTGGCCTCTACAGTCGAATCTCATGCTCTCGCGCAAAGCATTTCCTCCTGGTTGGGACTGGTATGAACACACAAATGTTTCATACACAGCGACAGGCAGCACATGAAATAGCTTCTCTCTTTCCAGGCGATACCACGCTGGTCCAAATCCCTTATGGCATTCGAGAGACGAAAGAACTCCAGAAGCACTCTTTGCAACGGTCACGAGGATTTGTATTTCTGCTGATCGGTGCCGTCTGCGCAGTGCTTCAAGGTTTCTCATCTCTTGCTCTCTATGAAAATGGAATCGGAGCGATGAATCTTCCTTATTGCGATGCAGAAGTTGGACTCGATCATTCACTTTCTGTGCATCCTCTTTCGCTTCTACGCATGGAGGAATTCATTTCTCAACTCCTGGGAACGACTTTTACCCTCCACAATCCATTTCTTTTCCAGACAAAAGCTGAGATGTGCCAGGCGCTTTTGACTTCTCAGAACTGGGAACAACTGGTTCTCGCAACATTTACCTGTGATCGCCCACACCGTGATCATCCTCAGCAGTGTGGCTATTGCTCATCCTGCTTACTGAGGCGACAAGCACTGGCGGCATTGAAAGTGGAAGACCCAACACAGTATGTTATCACTACGCTTCTATCGTCCGAGCGAACTATTCGCCCATCGGATGGTGATTATTTACGGGCCATGCATGCACAGATCGAGACATTCCGTACTTGTTTGCAAGCCTCAGATCCCTGGGAAGCTCTCTCAACGAATTTTACGTCACTTGCTGCTATCGTTGACGAGTTGCATGCAGCAAAGGGAATGGTACAAAACTTGGTGATTGAGCAACTAACTGGGTTGTATACACGTTATGTGCAAGAGTGGGAGTATGCCTCCCCTGGTGAAGGCATTGAAATGTCGGAAGGGAATAGACCTAGACGAGGCGTAGCACTGAAAGGAGATTGATTATGGATCAGAGCATGCTGGAAACCCTTGATATGTACAAACTTGGGGATGAATTACAAAAAGCGCGGAAAAGAAAAGGACTGACGCAAGAAGATGCGGCTAAGATTATCAATGCTGCTCGTACGACCATCACAGCTATTGAAAAAGGGGAGCGACGCATTAAAGCATCTGAACTGGATGCACTAGCTCATGCTTATGGATGCCAGGTGAGTGACTTTGTGCGTGATCGTCCACAATTAGAGCCATTCGTCGTCCAATTTCGAGCCTCGGTTGGTCGTACTGAAGAGGATGAGGAAATAATCACACCTTATATAGATCAGTTGGAACACTATTGCCGCTATTATTTGGAGCTAGAACAGTTAACACAATCACCACTCAGGCGAAAATATCCACCTATCTCCTCGCTCCATGGCCTGAAAGCCGAACAAGCAGCGGAAATCGTTGCACTTGAAGAGCGAAATCGGCTTGGGTTAGGAGATGGACCATTACCTGTTCTTCGTGATATTCTAGAACAAGACGTTGGTTTGCGCATTTTCTATTTGGAGATGCCAACAAATTTTTCGGCCATGTACCTCTACACGGAACAATTAGGAGGATGTATTGCGATCAATAAGGCCCATCCAGAGGAACGAAGGCGATGGTCGCTGGCACACGATTATGGTCATTTTCTCGCTCACCGCTATCGGCCAACAGTATCTTACGATGATAAATACCGTCGAGTTCCAGAAAGCGAACGCTTTGCAGATGCATTTGCAGCATACTTTTTAATGCCTACCAGCAGCGTCACCCGCCAGTACGGAGAAATACAACGAAAAGGGAATCCCACCTTAGCCGATCTTGGGAATTTGGCCCATTACTATGGAGTTTCTTTCCAAGCACTTGTTCTTCGTCTTGAAGAGATGAAGTTTCTTCCTTCAGGAACATGGAGGAAATTGCAAGATCGTGGACTCAAAACACGTGAATTACAACGCCGCTTGGGACATGGAGACTTTCCAGCGCGAGAGGAACAATTTCCTCTCCGGTACACGTTGTTGGCTTTTGAGGCCCTTCGGCAAGGATTGATTATTGAGGGGTATTTTGCTCGCCTGCTTCAAGTAAGCCGATTAGAGGCAGCCAAAATTGAAGCGGAGTTGCGGGAACTCACGCAACATGTGGAAGAGCAACCACCAAGCGATCAATTCACGCAATCGTGAGAGAATGAGGAGTACGGACGTGGAAAGTAGGAGCATACCTTCTTTTACTGGTATTGTGTTAAATCCTTGTTGTCTTATTCATATGTATGCGTCAGGACAAATGGAAGAAATTCTTCTATCTTGGAAAACTCCAGTCTTCATTACGGCATTTACATATGAGTACGAGAATCTTCAGAGAGAACCTATGGACTTGGAACCACTTGTGCAGCAAGGCGCTATTCACGTTGCAACACTCTCGTCAAGTGAGCTGATGGATGCAACGAATGCGTATTCTCCAGTTCTCGGTGTGGACAGTGAAGCCTATGCCCTAGCACTTGCTCATCACCGCAACTGGGCGATTGGAGTCGATATGCCTGTGACATGTAGCTTCTTTCGTCGCTTGGTTCCCGATATTCCTCTTCTTTCTACGTTCGACCTCTTATATCACTGGGCAGAGTCGAGATCTTTGTCCAGTGATGTCGTACAAGAAGTACTACAACTTATGCATCAACGTGTCGGGTATAAAAGTTTCTCCATTCCTCATTTTTAAGGGATAAAGAGAAGGGAAGAGCGGACAACACTATGACTTAAAGAAAAGATAATTATTCCATGTTTTTATGAAGATATTGAATATTATATTGGTTTTCTATACTAATGATTCATTTATCTCATGAAAAAACAGAGAAAACCACATTTTTGTGATATATAAAATATTTAACTGATATAACTAGAGGTCATCTAATTAATATATGATATAGAGGTGATATTCTCATGAACATTTATAATATGTAACACATCATAAAATGATGATACTATGTATTAAAAAATTTTGTGTTTTCTGTTTTACATTTCAAAATCCAACATAAGGGTATGTTGAGGGGAGGTCCTATACTGCGTATGTCCGATACTCAAGTGTTGTAATTCATGAGGCGTCAGAAACATACAAGGTAAAGATACCGCTGAAAAGAGATATGAAGTATTGGGCGCTTCTTTAAAGGGTGTGCTGTTGAACGCTCTTTTGTTGATTGTCTGTTAGTAACTATCGTTTTGACAAACAAAGTCTGTTGTGGGACAAGCCCAGGCTGCGAACCCCAGAACAGTTTGAACGCTGGAGCCATCAGGTGGCAATTGCCCACAATTTGCTGATGCTTTCTCGTCACTTGGTTGCTCCCCAGCTTCGTTCGTGGGAAAACCGGCACCGCCCTTTTCCCCAACGGGTGCGTCGAGGGATGAGCAAATTGCTGCCACCGTTGGGAACCCCTGCTTGTCCCCCACAACGACGCGGAAAATCGCCTGGGCGACAAAAAGGGCCATGATCCGTCAGGTCGAGCGCTTTCGCGTCATTCATCAGAAGCCGAAAGTGCCTCCTCTGGTCCCAGGGTAGACGACTGACTGGCTTTTTCATGCGTTTTTGCTCTTTCCACGGAACGGCTTGCCGTCTTCTGGTAGAAGGCTGTTAGTTTAAACAAGAATGAGTAAAGAAATATCCTTAAATAAGGAGCCTATTAAAGTGACCTGCAAGCAGAATTATCAACAGCGTGAACTGTTTCTCAACAGTATGGCGACAATGCTTTTTCGTATTGGAGGGCTGCTCTTGTTCGTCCATAGTGTAGCTGGAATAACAGTTATCATTTGCATTTCTAACCATCTTACCCCAGCACCTTCCTGGCCGTGGTTATGGATCGAATTGAAAGTCCTCGTCTATCTCTTGGGGCCTATTCTTTGTTTTCAGTCATTGATGGTCATTTGTACCCATCATCTTCGTTTTCAGCATTTAAAGTATTCTTTGCTCATTCTTACCGGTAGCGTTGGGGCATTTTTGTGTGCGCTCAATCTTTCTGCCTGGTATGCAAGTGCTGCGTTTCCTTTTCTCTGTCTGACCTACATAGCTCAGTGGATGTTTCAAGCACGACTCCCAGCACTACCACAAAAAAGGCGGCGGAATCAATCGGAGGGAGTTAACGCGAAAGGCAATCGACAAGGGAAGCTTTCATCCTCTCTGCGTCAAAGACGAAAGCTTCAAGCACCGGAAGCTGTGGTATCGTTGCATCAGACAGCACAAGACCAGAATCTTCCTCCACAATGCATTATTTGGTATGAGAGTCAAACCGATGGAAAATTCGCTCGCCAACTCCTCAAACATCTTCAGCCTGCGGTCAGGCAGGAAGCGATCCGGCTGTGGGATATTGGAGACATTCAACCAGGAGATCTCTGGGAAGCCAGAAGAACACAAGCCATCCAGTCTGCTGCCGTTGCAGTTCTGCTCATTAGCGCAGATTTTCTCAATAATGAGAGAATTGCTTGTCAGGAACTTCCGCAATTGCTTTACCGCGCTCAAACACAAAGAACGTTGATTTTGCGTCTTCAGGTCAGTCCTTGTGATCTGACAAGAACAGGATTAGAGCGATTTCATCCGATCAATACTCAGGACAAATCACTTGCCAAATTAGGACGTGCGGCCCGTGAAGAAATATTGAGCCAGACAGCTCATATCATTCGCCAGCGTCTTGGTCATTGTCTCTAATTTCAATGTATCAAAAATGGCACTTCTTGAAGATGTAACTAAACCTGAAATCGTACTTTGGATTTTCCTCGTTCTCATGGAGCCGCGAAACGAAAACATGCAAACTCAATTCAATTGTACCAGCAAATGATAGGTGGTCGCTGCACGCGAGAAAAAGGATTGTGAGCAGCGACCAGTACTCTTCCCGATACGCCTGGATGACACTGTGATGCAGACCACCAAAGCTTGGGTTGCCGATGTGCGTCGTCGCTGGCACATTGGCGATTTTACGCAATGGAAACACCACGATGCTTACCAACAGGCATTCGAGCGGCTTTTACGTGATCTCAAAGCCGAACAAACGCCAAAAGACGAATCTCTTGTATTTCCAGTGATCTCCATCGTTTATCATACTGAGACCCAAGCATTTGTACGTTCTGTGAGAGGAGAAAGGCCAGATGCCCACACGACCATCACCACGGCTTTCGGTCACCATTGTGTTGGCCGTTCTCGCTGGTATCTTTGCTGCTCTGGCAGGCATTCTCGGCAATCTCGCCATCAGTACCATCCCAGCAGTCATCACTCCCTATGTACGCTTCGCCTGGCCTGCTCTTGGCGTCGTTGTGTTACTTGGTATTGGCGTCTCGGTGTGGCAAGTCCGTCGTGAGGCTCTTGCATCCTCACCATCTTCTCCTGCGCGACAAAAGAGCACACTGCCATTGCCATCTTCAACCACTGCTCAGCAACAGCACAGTTCTTCTGACTACCAGAGCTGCGTCTTGAGCTACGCCACACAAGACCAGGCATTCGCCGAGAAGTTCTATACAGATCTGCAAAGCAAAGGCGTTTCGTGTTGGTTTGCTCCACACGATCTGAAAACGGGCGACAAACTACGCACGCAGATCTACGAGGCCATCCAGAAGAATGACAAGTTGCTGTTGATCCTCTCTGAGCATGCTGTGAAGAGTGATTGGGTGGAACGTGAAGTGGAGTTGGCCTTTGAACGAGAGCGTCAGCCACCAGAAACACTGGTCCTCTTTCCGATCCGACTCGATGACGCCGTGATGCAGACGAATACTGCGTGGGCAGGAGATATCAGGTGGATACGCTTCATTGGCGATTTTCGGCAGTTTCAGGATGATGTAGCCTATCAACGGTCCTTGCAGCGACTATTGCGAGATTTACATGCATGAGGCAGAAACAATATGACAAAGAAGCAGTATATCGATCTTCTCAAGCAGGGAGTTGTTGCTTGGAACACTTGGAGAACAAACCACCAAAACATACAGCCAAACCTCAGCGGTGCTGATCTCAGTGGGGCCGACCTCAGTGAAGCTAATCTCAGTGGGGCCGACCTCAGTGAAGCTAATCTCATCGGAACTGATCTTAGATATGCTGACCTCACACTTACTAACCTCACGGGGGCTACATTGAGAGGCGTCATCAGCATAGAAACCAACGAGGCTGGAAGCTTCTACAGGAAAGCCTATGGGAGCAGAATCACCTCTATCAAGTTTAGTAGAAGATGGTCCCCAGGAAGCGATAATCGTCGGGTCACTAATGCAAAAGCCAATCTGAGCGGAGCCAGTCTCGGCGGAGCTAATCTGAGCGGAGTGGACCTCAGTGGAGTGGACCTCAGTGGAGCCTATCTCCACCTTACTGACTTTACCGGAGCGAACCTCAAAAATGCGATCCTTAGCGAAGTTGACCTTACTGAAGCCAATCTCAGCGAAGCTGATCTCAGCGAAACCATCCTCAGAGAAGCTGATCTTAGAGGAGTTCGTCTTTTGGAAACAGTCTTTGCAGAAAATGATCTGAGTACAGTCAAAGGACTTGCTGAGATCGAGCACTATGGTCCATCTCGTGTCGTATTGCATACAGTGAAACTTCCTCAAGATGGCAGTGCATTGCACTTCCTGTATGGAGTTGGTATTCCTGACGAGTGGATCGACGTGTATCGTGTGCAGATGATGTCCCCAATCCAGTATCACTCCTGTTTCATTAGCTACTCCAGCAAAGACGATGTGCTCGCTCGTCGCCTCCATGCCGATCTTCAGGACCACGGCGTACGATGTTGGTTTGTTCCCGAGGATATGAAGATTGGTGACAAGATCCGCGCTCGCATCGACGAGGCCATACATATGCAAGACAAGCTTCTGCTGCTGCTCTCCGAGCATGCCATTGCAAGCACCTGGGTCGAAGATGAGGTCGAAGCGGCGCTGGAGAAAGAGCAACGGCAACAACGCGAGGTGCTTTTTCCTGTGCGTCTCGACGAGAGTGTAATGCAGACAGACAAGGCATGGGCAGCGAAGTTGCGCCGTACCCGCCATATTGGCGACTTTACTCACTGGACTGATCCACGCGCATACCAACAAGCATTTGCGCGATTGCTGCGCGACCTCAAGTCGGAGAATACACAAAACCAAACGTGAATGCAGTCATCACCAGACTCAGTAAGATACAGTCAATAGTAAGAAGAAACAACAAGAAGGGATCTAAAGCAGAGTTTGCTGTAGACTGAAATCCCTCCAGGTGCGCTTTGACCACCTCTCTCACAACAACTCAAACGTGAAAACGGCAATGGAAATGCGCCCCCTATTCCCCATTGGAGATCTTCTCGGATTGCAGGTCACGCAACAAGCGTTGGAAACTGTTCTGATAGTGGTCATGGTCTTTCCAGTGTTCAAAGTTGCCAGTGTGAGCTTGACCCCGTTTCGTAGAGTCGAGGAGTGTGGAGAACGTCTGAGCGTTCCACGTCTCATGAGTTTGCTTTCGATGAAGAAAACGTAGAGAACGTTACGTTAAACGTTTAAGATACTTTTACTCTATCAGAAAAAATACGTTACGTCAACGTTTTAAACAGTTGTTTCAAGCTCCTTTCTATTTAGCTGCTCATAGGCTACAGGGCTGAGATAGCCGAGTGCCGAATGCCGACGTTTGCGGTTGTAGAACGTTTCGATGTAGTCAAAAATGGACTGCCTGGCTTGGGTCTGAGTTTGGTAGTGGTGTCGATGAGTCCATTCTCGTTTGAGTGTGCCAAAGAAACTCTCCGTAGGGGCGTTATCCCAACAGTTGCCTTTTCGACTCATACTACAGGTGATTCCTGCACTAGCTAAAAGACCTTGATATGCTTGGCTAGTATATTGACTCCCTCGATCTGTATGATGCATCAATCCTGATTTGGGGCATCTTTGGATCAGTGCCATCTTCAAGGCTTTTTCGACCAGCTCCTCATCACGATGCAAGGACATGGACCATCCAACCACTTTCCGCGAATACAGATCCAGGATGATCGCCAGATAGAGCCAGCCTTGCCCCGTCTCAATGCCGGTAATGTCGCCTGTCCATCTGGTGTTTGGGGCAAAAGCATTGAACTCTCGATTCAAGCGATTGTCCGCTACTGGATTCTTATGTGAGCTATCGGTGGTCCGAACCCGGCGACGTTTCTGTCCTGCACTTATGCCTGCCGCTCTCATGAGACGAGCCACATGCTTACGCGAACATTTCACCCCCAGATCGTTCAGTTCCACATGAATGCGCGGACTCCCATAGATCTGCCGATTGTGCTCAAAAATTTGCTGAATGTGTTGCGTGAGTTCTTCGTTCTTCTGCTCACGCTCGCTCTTTGGTCGTTTGCGCCAAGCATAATAGCCACATTCTGAGACGGAAAGTGCTCGGCACATCGTCTTTACCGCATATTCTTGCCGGTGATCTTCGATAAACTGAAACTTCACCGCTATTGTCGTGAAAATATATGAAGCGCTTTTTTTAAAATGTCTCGTTCTTGTTTCACGACTTCCAGTTCGCGTTTGAGGTGGCGCAGTTCTTCGGCCTCGGGTGTTTGATGCCCGCTGCCTGGAAATGCCTGCTCGCCGTGCTCGGAAAACTGCTTACGCCAGTTATGAATGGTGCTGTCGCTTATCCCTAAATCACGAGCGATCTCGGTGATAGGTTTGCCACTGGTCTCGGCCAAGCGTACAGCTTCGATTTTGAACTCTTTCGTGTAGGCTTTTTGTTCTTTGGTCATCTTTCTTCCCTCGTTTGATTGAGTCTAGTATATTCCACATTTCCCGACTCTTTCAAACGGGGGGAAGCTCAATATGTCGCGTGTGGCGCACTTCCGTAGGCCATCCGTCCTGCTTCATCTCCATGACGGCTTGATCCAAACGAACAGGGAACAACACCATTTGTTTCTTGTCTCGCTCTTTTGCCAGCGCCATTTCCACTTCATGCTCAACCCACTTACTACCAATGGAGTGTTCAGAGAGAACCAGGAGCAACTTATCGTAGAGACGAATGGACTCATCAATGCGTGGTCTGATCTTATCACCGATCTTCATGTCTTCAGGAGCGTACCAACACTGTACGCCCTTGTTTTGTAAGTCTGCATACAATCTCTCAGCGAAGGCTTGGTCTTGGCTGGAATAGCTAATGAAACAGGTGGAGTACTCGATGGCTCGCCCTACCAGGGACTTCGTGTACTCAATCCATTCATCAGGAATGCCAGCCTTCTTGAGGAACGATGGGGGAATATCCCCTTTCGACTGTATGAAAGTATCGATGCCGATAGTCGATGGCCCTATGTGTTTGATACTCTCAAGCCCTTCGACTTTGCGCAAGTCAAGGTCTCCCAGTGTTGTCCAGCCAATATTTACATCTGTAAAGTTGGCTCCACTGAGGTCGGCACGGACAAGATGGGCGAAGATGAAATTGGCCCAATTAAGGTCGGCACCTCCGAAGTCTACTCCACTGAGGTCAGCACTGCTGAAGTTGGCACTGCTGAGGTCAGCATTGCTGAAGTTGGCTCCACTAAGGTTAGCGTCTTCGAAGTTGGCTCTACTGAGATTAGCGCCTTCGAAGTTAGCATTGTTGAGGTTAGCGTTACTGAAGTTGGCATTGCTGAGGGTGGCTTCCCTGAAGATGGCGAAGCTGAGGTTAGCGTTGCTAAGTTTAACACAGTTGAGGTTAGTCCTACTGAGGACAACTCCACTGAGGACAACTCCACTGAGGGAGGCATAACTGAGATCAGGTGCTACTTTTGGATGTTTCTCTCTCCATTTATTCCAAACACTTTTCCCTTGTTGAATAGTCTTCAGATGTTCTTCATTTGCCATGTTTTCTACCTCTGCTTTTCTCATCTCGGTATACAGCAATGGATAAGGGTCATCAATCTTAGCTGCTATCGTCCCTCGTTCGATTTTCATAACACAAATACAGTAACACGTGATGTGCTCCCTACATGGATGGCTTTACTGCTTGGTTACTCTCTGTCTGCCAGTATTGAGCAAACAGTTACGCCTTCTCCTGTTTCAAGTCACGCAACAAGCGTTGCAATCCTCGTTGATAGGCGTCGTGTTCTTTCCACTTCGTGAGGTCGCCAATATGACGCATGCGTCGGATATCGGCGGCCCATGCCTGATCGGTGTGCATTACTGTCTCATCCAACTTGACAGGGAAGAGGACCATGCTGTCGTTGCGATGCTCTTTCTCGAAAGCGGTCTCCACCTCTTTTTCCACCCATGCACTGTTCACTGAATGCTCAGAGAGGATCAGCAAGAGCTTGTCGTGGATACGAATAGACTCATCAATGCGTTTTCGGAAGGGATCGCCAATTTTGAGGTCTTCAGGGGCATACCAGCAGCGCACCCCTTCGTTTTGCAGATCGGCATACAATCGCTTGGCAAAGTCTTGGTCTTTACTCGAATAGCTAATGAAACAGGTGTAGTACTCAATGGGTTTAGCGGCAAGCGCACGCATATACTCAATGAAGCTATCTGGTGCGCCCGTTCCTCGCACAAATGCCTCTGGAATATCCCCCTTAGAGAGATAGAGGCTGTTAATACTCAACGGGGATGGTCCACTATGTCTGATGCTTTCCAATCCTTTGATCTCGCGGAAATCATGATCTCCAAAGGAGGTGGAAGAGAGGGATGCATCGTCGAAGTTCGTACCGCTGAGCCTAGTCTTGCTGAGTGTTGTCTCATAAATGGCTGCACTGCTGAGATCCGCACCGCTAAGATCTGCACCACTGAGGTTAACACTGATGAGTTTTGTCATGCTGAGCCTTGTCCCTCTGAGGTCTGCCTCTCTGAGGTCTGCCTCTCTGAGGTCTGCCATGCTAAGGTTTGCGCCTCTGAGGTCTGCCTTTCTAAGATTTGCCCTATCGAAGTTCACCCTGTGGAGGTTTGCCCTGTGGAGGTTTGCGCCCCTGAGGTCTGCCTCGATGAGATTTGCCTCTCTAAGGTTTGCCCTGTGGAGGTTTGCGCCTCTGAGGTCTGCCTCGATGAGGTTTGGTCTTACCTCTTCAGGATGTTCTTGCCTCCATTGGTTCCATTGGTCAACGCCTGTCAAAAGCCGCTTTATCAGTTGTTGATCTGCCATTGTTTCATCCTCTGCACATGTGGTTTTCGTTTCTATAAACGTTTCTTCTCTCACCATTTGAGGTGCCATTCTTCACTACTTGGTAAAAAAAGGAGGTGCTATATGGTAGCAGCATCTCAGACTAAAGAACCCCCAATTACATGCACCCGATGGTCCCTCGTGTGGTCAACTTCGGGAGTAGACACGTTCCTGGTCAATTTCAAGATGGCAGACGAGGAAGGCAAACCCAACAGGGATGGTTTCCCTAATCCGGACATCAAACTGCTTGATGCATGGTAAACCCTGGCACGCCCGGCTGACCTCTGTATCTATGTTGCTTGTATTCCTTCGTTCTGGAAAGGCAAAGGCTATGTAGAGCAATGCTAGGACAGTATGTTCAGTATGCCTGGAAGACGGGCAGGAAGCTGTTCTCAGCATCGAGGAGAGAAGCAGCCAAATAGGATGATAACGATGAAAAAATATTCTTGTGTAGAATACGTTAAACTGAGAAAAAATCTCAAAGTGAGTTCGCCTGCTGGAAAAATTACGCTGCCTACCAGCAGATATTTGAGCACCGTTTATATGATCTCTAAGTAGGAAGAGAAAGCTGATCAAGCTTCATGCACTATTGTTCAATGTTGAGAAGACACGTATAATGGCGTGAGCATATCCTAATGCTTCTGGACTACATCAAAAAGATGAGGAGCTGCATTGGCATGGAAACAACAGAGTATTGGATACGACCTGGACAAAAAAAGGCGATAGCCCTTCTTCATGGGATTGGAGCCAAAGATCCGCAAGACTACTGGCACGCGTTTCTTGATATAGTAGTCAACGACGAACAATTACAAGAGTTTGGAGTATTTGTATGGAAGTATCCAACGCATGTTGGATCTGGCTGGTGGAACAATATGATAAGTACCGCCACCCAATTCACCCTGCGTGAGACAGCGCCTCAGATTAAGCAGCTTGGAGCTGTCTGGGACACCACCTATCATACCCAATTCCGCGATTACCAGGATGTTTTCCTGATTTGCCACAGTATGGGAGGTCTAGTGGTCAAATCCTGGGTCATCGATGTGCTAGAAAGTGGTCATAGTGATCGTTTGGAGCAGCTCCGTCACATCGCATTTTACGCAACCCCCCACAACGGCGCTCCTGTTACGACGCTGGCAAACTGGAACCGGCAACTCAAAGACATGCAATTGAAGAGTCCCCTCATCGAGGACATAGGAAATCGTTGGCATAATCATGTGGTCGCTTGGAAAGAGAGAAACCCCGGTCCAAAGGAGCACCTATATAATCGATATATTGCCCACTTAGTGGTCGCTGGCTTGGTGGATCGTGTCGTTCCTTCCAATTTTGCCACTATTAGAGGCATAAACGTGACACAGGTTCAAGGTGATCATTCAGAAGTCATTCAACCAAGAAATGCCGATGACACGCGCTATAAAGTCTGGCGTCACGCTCTCGATGAAAACATGGTCAGAATGCTACCACGAAGTCAAACCATTCCAGAAACGTTGCCAGCTTTCCCCTCGTCGCTTCCTCAGCAGATCACTCCTCCATCACCAGCGTCCTCTGTCGTTCCACAGCATCCATCATCGAACTACCATAGCTGTGTCTTGAGCTATGCAACAGAGGATCAAGCTTTTGCAGAAAAATTGTACACCGATTTGCACAAGCAAGGGGTCTCCTGTTGGTTCGCAGAACAAGATTTGAAGCAAGGTGATAAGTTGCGACCAGAAATCTACAGGGCGATTAACAAGCAAGACAAACTCCTGCTGATCCTCTCCGAACATGCCATCGAGAGCCACTGGGTTGAAGAGGAGTTCGATGTTGCACGTGACCGAGAGCTTCGGCAAACGGATACGTTTTTGTTGTTTCCACTGCGACTAGATGAAACAGTTTTCACGACAGAGAAATACTGGGCTATTACCGTTCGTCAGCGATATATTGGGGATTTTTGTCAATGGCAGGATGAAACAGCCTATCAGCAAGCGTTGCAGCGACTGCTACGTGATTTACATCTCTAAGGTTGGAGAAGCACATATGGCAAATCAGGAACATCTTGAACGGCTCAAGCAAGGAGTAAAGGTATGGAATCAATGGCGAAAAGAACATACACCTAAAGATCTGGATCTCGAAGACGCGGATCTGATGGGAGCTTGTCTCAACGGCGTTGACTTTTCAGATGTGTCCCTAGTTAATGTTAATCTCAGCAAGGCCGAACTCACCAATGCCACATTTGAAGGAGCAAATCTCCAGGGAGTTAACTTGCATAAGGCGACGTGTTCTGGCGCTTGCTTGGTAGGAGCTGACCTCGACAGAGTAGTCGGAAGCCGGGCTACTTTTCACGGGGCTAATTGTCAGAAAGTGGTCTTTCGTAACACGGACCTTCACGGAGCAGTCCTTTTTCAAGCGGATCTTCGACAAACTACCTTTATAGGAGGAGATCTTCAGAAAGTGGATCTGCAAAGAGCAAATCTGATGGAAGCAACGTTGCTTCATACTGCTCTTGATGAAGCGAACCTAACAGAGGCAAATCTCCAACAAGCTAAGCTCATTGAAGTCAACCTCATCAAGGCGAATTTCACTCAAGCAAATCTTCAAGAAGTTGATGTCCATCGCGCCCTCCTTGGAGGAACAATCTTTGCTTCCAATAACTTGAGTACAGTCAACAGCTTAGAGACAGTCAATCATCGGGGGCCTTCTTACATAGATATTCACACACTTGTACGATCCGAGGGAAACATCCCCGATACCTTTTTGCGAGGAGCAGGAGTTCCTGACCATTTCATCGAATATATTCGCTCACTTACAAGCTCGCCGTTTCAATATCATCCTTGCTTTATTAGTTACTCAAGTAAAGATCAAGGTTTTGCCGCACGGCTCCATACCGATCTCCAAAGTAACGGTGTGCGATGCTGGTTTGCGCCTCACGACCTCAAGATTGGCGACCACTATCACCAACGCATTGATGAAGCCATTCGTCTCTACGACAAGCTCATCATTATTCTCTCCGAACATGCCGTTCAAAGTAGTTGGGTGGAACGCGAAGTCGTATCGGCTCGCGAGAAAGAGGATCGACAACAACGACCCGTTCTCTTCCCAATCCGCTTAGATGATGCCGTCATGCACACGACAAAAGCCTGGGCTGCTGATGTACGCCGTCGCTGGCATATCGGCGACTTTACTCAATGGAAGAATCGTGATACTTACCAACAAGCATTTGCACGTCTTTTACGCGATCTTAAAACTGAAAAAATCACAAATCCTTGAATTACTCTATTTTTAGATATAAGTTCCTTTTCCATTTTTATCAAATCTATAAACATAGATGCCATATGTGCAAGGGATATAGCGAATGGCAAATCAAAAACATCTCAGTATGCTCAAGCAAGGAGTTAAGCAATGGAATCAGTGGCGTAGGCGATATCCTGAGATATATCCTAACCTGAGCGGTGCTTACCTAAGCGGAACCCACTTGTATGGTGTAGACCTAAGCCATACTGATCTAAGTGAAGCCACCTTGAGCAACTCCGATCTAAGCCATGCGGATTTGAGAGGTGCCTACCTAAGTGGAACTCACCTGCGCAATGCTGATCTCAGTGGAGCCGATTTGTGCGGCCTCGACCTGAGCCATGCAGACCTAAACAGGGCTTGTCTGGACTGTGCAGACCTAATTCGAGTCTACCTGGCCCATGTGAATATGAGCGAAGCTCATCTATGCAAAGCGAATCTGAGCTATGCGAACTTGCGAGACGTTGACTTGACCTATGCGGATTTGAGCCATGCAAATATGGTCTGTGCCGATCTGAGCGGTGCTCATTTGTATGGAGCCGACCTTGCTAACGCTCGCCTGTTCAAAGCCAATCTGGTCCGTTCGGACCTGAGCGATGCTAACTTGTCTCAAGCCGACTTGAACAACGCTCTCCTCGCCAATGCTCTCTTGGATGGCACAAACTTGAGTGGTGCCGATCTGGGCAGTGCTTACCTGGGCTGGGCAAGAATGGTTCGAACTATTCTTGCCAGAGCAGATTTGCGTAAGGCCAAGGGGTTAATCGATATAGATCACGAGGGTCCGTCCAGCATCGAATTATGCACCGTCCAACTACCTCAAGATGGGAGTGCGTTCTGCTTTCTCCGTGGAACGGGTGCGCCTGATGAATGGATCAATTTCCTTTCTAACCATGATGATGCAGCCTATTCAGTATCATTCCTGCTTTATTGCTTACTCTAGCAAGGATGAGATATTGGCACGACGCCTGCATGCTGATCTCCAAGACTGGGGAGTACGCTGCTGGTTTGCCTCCGAGGACATGAAAATCGGAGACAAGATTCGCTCGCGCATCGACGAAGCGATCCATCTCCAAGATAAACTGCTCTTATTGCTCTCCGAGCATGCTCTTGTCAGCACTTGGGTCGAAGATGAGGTAGAAGCCGCGCTGGAAAAAGAGCAGCGGCAACAACGAGACGTGCTCTTTCCAATTCGGCTCGATGAGCAGGTGATGCAGACTTCCCAGGCATGGGCAGCGAAGCTGCGCCGCACCCGCCATATTGGCGACTTTACCCGCTGGATGGACCCCCAGGTATATCAGCGAGCATTTGAGCGATTGCTGCACGATCTCAAGTTGGAGAGTCCACAAAACCAAACGTGAATACAGTCATCACCAGACTCAGTAAGATACAGTGAATGGTCGAGACAATGCATCAAGAAGGAATCTCAAGCAGAGCTTGCTGGAGACTGAAATCCCTCCGAGTGCGCTTCGACTGCATCTCTCACAACAACTCAAACGTGAAAACGGCAATGGAAATGCTCCTCTATTCCTCATTGGAGATCTTCCCGGATTGCAGGTCACGCAACAAGCGTTGGAAACTGTTCTGGTACTGGTTGTGGTTTTTCCAGTGTTCAAAGTTGCCAATATGTCGGGTGTGCCGCACTTCCGAAGGCCACCCATCCTGGTTCATTTCTAGGATGGCATTATCCAAACGAACAGGAAACAGCACCGTTTGTTTCTTGGCTCGCTCTTTTGCTAGCGCCATTTCTACTTCATGCTCTACCCACTCACTGCAAATAGAGTGCTCAGAGAGAACCAGGAGTAATTTATCATACATGCGGATCGACTCATCAATGCGTGGCCTGATCTTGTCACCGATCTTCATGTCTTCAGGGGCAAACCAGCATCGGACCCCTTTGTGCTGCAAATCAGCGTACAGTCGTTCAGCAAAGTCGTGATCTTTGCTCGAATAGCTGATGAAGCAGGTATAGTACTCAATCGGTGTAGCGACCAGCGAACGGACATAGGCAATGAAATTATCGCTGACCCCGGCGCCTTGCAGAAATGCCTCTGGAATGTTGCCCCGTGAACGCTCCAGCGTATCCACGCTTATTATCGATGGTTTCAAATGAAAAACTGTTTCCAACCCCTTCACCGATTGCAGGTCAACAGCCCCAAAGATCGTCCATTCAACTTTTGCTTCTGCGAAATTGGCCTCATAGAGATTGGCACCGCTGAGATCAGCATAGCTGATATTGGCCTCATAGAGGTTGGCACCGCTGATATCGGCAAAGTTAAGGCTAGCAAATAGAAGATCAGCACGGCTGAGATTGGCTCCGTTGAGTTTGGCGCTGCCGAAGCTTGCTGCTCTGAGGCTGGCAAAGCTGAAATCGATGCCTTGAAGGTTGGCACCTTGAAGGTTGATACCAACAAGGTTGTTTCTACCAACCTTGTTGAAATCATCAAATGCATCACTGCTGAGATCAGGTCGTACCTCTGGATACTTCTTTCTCCATTCGTTCCAAACGGCTACCCCTTGCCGAAGAATCTTCACATGTTCTTCATTTGCCATATCGTCTACCTCTACCATTTTCTCCTGGGCATACAGCAATAGAGATGGATCATCAATCGTAGCTTCGATACTATCTCTTACGATCAGCACACCACGAATACAGTAGCACATGGTATGATAAATACATGATTTAGCCATTTAATTATTTGTTTCCCATTTGTTTGGGATAAGTTCCTACTACATCCTTTCCTGTTTCAAGTCACGCAACAAACGCTGTAACCCACGCTGATAGGCGTCATGATCTTTCCATTGGCTCATATTCCCAATATGACGCATGCGACGGATATCAGCGGCCCATGCTTGATCCGTATGCATCACCGTCTCATCTAGCTTGATCGGAAAGAGAACCAGCTTGTGACTGCGATGCTCTTTCTCAAAAGCGGTTTCCACCTCTTTTTCCACCCAGGCACTGTTCACAGAATGTTCAGAGAGGACTAATAAGAGCTTGTCATGGACACGAATAGACTCATCAATGCGTTTTCGGAAGGGATCACCAATTTTGAGGTCTTCTGGGGCATACCAGCAGCGCACTCCTTCGTGTTGCAGATCGGCGTGCAATCGTTCGACAAAGTTCTGATCTTTGGAAGAGTAGCTAATAAAACAGGTGTAATAGTCAATCGGTTTAGCGGCAAGCGCACGCATGTACTCAATGAAGCTCTCAGATGCGCCTGTGCCTCGTACGAAGGACTCTGGAATGTCGCCCTCAGAGAGATAGAGGCTGTTGATGCTCAATGGCGATGGTCCACGGTGTCTAACGGTTTTCAGTCCGTTGATCTCGCGGAAATCACGATCCCCAAAGGAGGTAGAGTTGAGGTAAGCATCAGCAAGATTCGCTCCGTTGAGATGAGCACCAGCAAGGTTCGCAGCACTGAGATCTGTACTGGTAAGGTCAGCACCAGTAAGATCAGCACCGGCAAAGTCAGTACCACTCAGATTCGCTCCGTTGAGATGAACTCCATTGAGGGTTGCATAGCTGAGATTAGCACGACTGAGGTTAGTATTGATGAGGTGAGCCTTGAGAAGGATAGCATCGCTGAAATTAGTATTGATGAGATCAGCATCGCTAAGATTAGCGCGGCTGAGGGTTGCATGACTGAGATTAGCGCGGCTGAGGTCAGAGCTGTTGAGAAGAGTATCGATGAGGTTAGCATCGATGAGGTTAGCATCGATGAGGTTAGCATGGCTCAGATCAGGTACGATCTCAGGATGCTGTCTTCTCCACTTGTTCCACTCCTGAACGCTCTTTTGAAGCCTCTGAAGGTGCTGGTGATCTGCCATTATTGCCTCCTGCGCTGATGTTTCTTTCTCTTACAGAAACGCATCTTTCCTTCACATGTCAAATATCTGTGGGTTTTTTCTTCCAAACAAGGATAGGTAATATAGAAACTGTATCTTCGTTAATAGACATCCTAAACTCCATGTATCTTCTGATCTCTCGCATAGTCAATGCCATGTTGCTACCTTTTCTCTGGTTGCAAATCGTGCAACAGTCGTGTAAAAGCCCTCTGGTAGTCGTCGTGCTGTTTCCACTGGCTGAAGTCGGTGATATGGCGGCTGCGTTGGATGTGAGCGGCCCAACTCGTCGAACTGTTGAGAACGGCATTATCCAGGCGAACAGGGAACAAGACGGGAGGCTTGCCCTCACACTCTTTTTCAAGAGCAGCTTCCACCTCAAAGCGGACCCACTTGCTCTGGACGGAGTGTTCTGAGAGCACCAGCAACAACTTATCATATAAACGAATGGACTGATCGATCCGGTCTCTAATGACATCGCCGGTTTTCATATCTTCAGGAGCGAACCAGCAGCGCACACCCTTGTTTTGTAAATCGGCATACAACCGTTCAGCAAAGGCTTGATCGTGGCAGGAGTAGCTAATAAAGCAGGTATAGTAGTCGATAGGGTTGCCGGCAAGCGAACGCATATACTCAATGAAAGTGTCGGGTGCTCCTGTTCCTCGCACAAACACCTCTGGGATATCTCCTTCAGAGAGATACAAGCTATTGATACCCATCGGAGATGGTCCATCGTGGCTGATGGTTTCAAGTCCTTTGATGCGGCGAAAGTCACGGTCTCCAAAGGACGTGTAACCAACACTGGCACGGCTCAGATCGGCTCCACTCAGGTCAGCTCGGCTGAGATCAGTATCTCTGAGGTCGGCTCCGCTCAAGTCAGCTCCACTCAGGTCGGCTTTGAGGAGACGGGCATAGTCGAGGTAAGCATCTCTGAGATCGGCTCTACTGAGATCGCTCCCACTGAGATCGGTCCACCTGAAGTTGGTATCTTTGAGAGCAGCTTCACTCAGGTTGACAAAACGGAGATTGGTGCTGCTGAGATCGGCACTGCTGAGGTCAGGTCTTTCCCCTGTGTGCTCCTCCCTCCATTTGTTCCAAATGTCTACCCCCTGCTTGATAATCTCAAGATGTTCTTTGTTTGCCATATCATCCACCTCTACTATTTTCTTGTCCAGTATACGGCAAGCATTATGAATAATCAATCTTATCCTTAATGCTCAACCATCAACTTTCACATCATAGATATGGTAACACGTGGTGTGCTACCTACATAGATTTATTGCCTGATTGCTCTTGTGTTGTTGGCGATAGTCAAAGAGGTGTATGTATGAAAGCCGTTACGCCTTTTCCTATTTCAAGTCGCACAGCAGCCGTTGCAATCCTCGTTGATAGGGATCTTGGTCTTTCCATCTGGTGAGGTCGCCAATATGACGCATACGGCGAATATCAGCGGCCCATGCTTGATCGGTGTGCATCACCGTCTCATCCAATTTGATAGGAAAGAGAACCAGACTCTTGCTGCGGTGCTCCTTCTCGACAGCCGTCTCCACCTCTTTCTTCTCCACACACGGGTTGTTCACTGCATGCTCAGAGAGTACCAGCAACAACTTGTCATGCACTCGAATGGACTCATCTATACATGTACGGAACGTGTTGTCAATTGCGAGGTCGTGAGGGACAAACCAGTAGCGAACCCCGTTGTGTTGCAGGACGGCGTACAGATGTTCAACGCCATCCTGATCTTTGCTCGAATAGCTCATGAAGTAGGTGGAGTCCTCAATGGGGTGAGCGGCAAGCGCATGCGTGTCTGCCATGAAGAGATCTGGGGTGCATACGCTATTGCGTCACTGGTTTGCCCCCTCGTGGAAGGCACTCCAGCCGTACAAATGAAGCAGCCCTCCAGTTGCAGGGACGGAGAATAATTGGAAAAGAAGTCCATCTATTTGAATTTAGTAAGGCACTCACCTGGGAACAACGCAATTTTGCTTTTACAATTAGTCAGAGAGTAGAGATATTCGTTAGTTTCCATCCAACAATGGACCTTGTAGTTCTGCTGAGATTGAAACTGGAAATAGATATGCACATGCTATCTCTGTACACTTGTTTTCTGCTGTTTACGGTGAAGCACTAGAGATCATCCTGAAGTAGTGAAGTGTGTAGCTCTTGCATAAGGTAATTTACTTATGACTATCAATAATTTACTCATTATTTAATCAAGATGACGTATTGTGAATGTTCTATAGCTCCAAGCAAGAAAGGAATAAAAGGGAAAAAAGAGAAGTAAGCTGCGTATCATTGTACTATAGTATGTGTATTCCAGGTTGCAAGACTGGCAGGTCATGGAGCAGCGCAAAGAATTAACACAAGATAGGGCAAGTCAACTAGCTTACTTCTTTTTTGAAAATGAATACTTACGAAAAGTATCTTCCAGTAAATACGATGAATAATCTAACGAAAAAAGGACAAGATGGTTGCATTTCATTAATAATTTAAATAAATTTCATTTAAGTGTTTAATCATCATGAGTTTTATGAAAAAAAATTCATAAAATTAGTGGAAATAAGAGTTTTAAGTAAAAAAAGAGTTATTTTGATCCGTTAAATATTACAGTGTGTCCATTGTCCCAAAAATGGGTTTATTAATATTTGTATTTATAAATATATAAATTTACAAAGATCAATAAACACTAGTAATACTGCTTACTTGTTATAATATAGTACTCTTGCAAAAAAAAAGGAAACATGGTATATAACTTCTAGGCTTTTCCAGCCTTATGTGTTAATACCGGGCAATGTAACAAAAAAAGATCTGGCAGGTCATGGAGCAGCGCTTGAGACTAACACATAGGATAGGGCAGGTAGAATACATCTTGCTAAACCATCCTCCTATCATCTCCTACCTGCTCTTTCTGAAAATTTCTTCGGACATAAGGTTTCATCTAACTATACCTTATGATTACTAGTTTTGTCGTAGAAAGCAGGTATATTATGAACTGTACTTCTGCCTCTGGCTGCATTGGGGGTTCTCTTGTTGTTCCTGGATATGGGGAGGAATATTTCACGAATGATCTCACCCAGTAAAAGAGTTGTTATCATCCGGGTTGCTCTTGGGATCGCTCTGATAATAGGCGTGTTTTTGGTGCTGGCTGGTTTGGGCGTTATTCCGAATTCACCTGTGTGGTTGAATGTGACAGGAGGAATTATCGCGCTGTTTAGCTGCTTCATTTCTCTTCTTACATGGTTATTTGCGAATAATGGACAAATGCAGGAAATCCGTGAAACAAGCGTTGAGGAGAAAGTAAACAGTATTCCAGCGCTGCCGGATGTAAGAAAGCGGTTTATCCAGGATCAGAAGAACACTATCAACCCAACTTTATTCAATGGCAAGATTGTTGCTTTCGCTGAAAGTCGGTTCGTGGGTCACAAAATCCATGCGACACCTCGTATAACATGGGAACAATACCCCGATAAAAGAGATCAACTGAGCGAAACGAAAGAAGCGTTGATTCAGAGCAAACGGGTAGATTCTGAGTTTATCTATGTTGCGTGTTTCAACAATCTCCCCCCAGGTGATTATATGATTTGGGAAGATATTTATCAGCCAATTCCTGTTCCTTTGGGAGAGAACGATATCAATTGGGTTAATCTGTAGTATTCTTGGCAAAGATAGGATGGTTGTTAACCTCCTCCTATCTTTGCTTACTAAGGCAACAAAACTAATAATGACGCATTTAAACGAAAATACACCGAATACACCAAGACTCTCTTTGGATACCAAAGATGATATATTAGTATATTCTGCACAGAAAAAAGATAATCAGTCATTAGAAATTTTATACAAGAAATATGAAAAAGCAATTTTTAGATATATATATCGATTGGTATATGACGAAGATATCGTATATGATCTTATGCAAGAAACTTACATCAGAGCATTTCATCATTTAGGAGATATTAAAGATGGAGCCAATTTTAAGAGTTGGCTTTTCGCAATTGCGAAAAATGTTGTCAGAGAATACAAACGCCAGATAAAATTACGGCAACTGTCAACGTTGTCTCTTCAGGATGAGGAAGTTGAGCAAGAAATTTTGTTAGCATCGGATAATAGACAATCAAACTTCGAGAGATATGTAGAAGAGAAAGAACAAATACAGACAGTTATTAATACACTGGACGAAGAGCTTCGCCAATTATTCCAACTGTATTACATTGAGGACAAAAAGTCTTCAGAGATCGCAGGAACGCTAGGTGTCAGTGAAAAGACCGTTGCAAGACGTATAAATAGAGTAAAAGAGTACTTTCATCGAGTTTACCAGGAACAACAATCCTCTGCGGAGAGTACTGTACAGCTTTTAGATGAGAAAGATAAGAATACTATACAAAAGGAATTCATTCAGAATATTGATCAGCTAAAAGAACCGTATCAAACAGTTATGTCTTTACATTACCAACAAGAGTTATCTTATCAAGCGATTGCACATAAACTTGGCCGTTCAGTTGGTACAATTAAATCTCAAATAAATCGAGGGAAAAAATTTTTGCACATGGCATAAAAAAAACTCTTTAACGTGAGTTCTGGATAAAGAGATCCCACTCTGATGAGTGAGGATAGAAGTTAGACAAACAACTTCTATCCTCCATTGGAAGGATCTGGGGACTCGAATTGTTTTGTGATATCGATGATCTCATGCTCACTTTTACACCGCAATGGAAAACCTGTTTGCTTGTAGCAGGCAACCAGCGTGAGCGAGCGAGGAGGCAATTGCCCCAAGCGAGGTGATGACCATTCTCATTCATTTTCCTATGAAAATAAATCCCTGGGATGAAGAGAGAATCAGAAGCCAACCTTCCGGGAGGAAAACCCGAAGGAGAAACAGGAGCCGTATTTACAGAAAGAAGCGTGTGGATGTCAGGCACCAACCTCCTCTTGAGGCTGCAAGGTCACCGTGTAACCGAAGCCTTGCAACCGACGCACGGCGCCCTTGACGACCCTCTCCCGATCCATCGTCTCAAAATAGGTCGCCCCAAGATCCTGATAGGGTTGCTTGTCGCGGAGCAGATGGTAAATGATGACAAGGAGGCTATGGGCGACTGCGATCACCGCTTTGGGCTTTCCCAAACGCCGAGCCAGACGATGGTATTGGGCCGAGAGATAGTTGTCTTTCATATGAGCAAGCACCCAGACGACCTCCGCCAGGGCCGCTTTCAGGCGTTTGTTGCCAGCAGCAGTCTTGCCAGAGAGCCGTTTGCCTGCACTCTCTCGATTGCCTGGACATAGCCCTGCCCATGAGGCCAGATGGGCAGCGCTAGGAAAACAGCTCATGTCCACCCCGATTTCTCCCAAGACGCAGGCAGCGGTTTCGGCTGCCACCCCTGGAATACTCACTAGGAGTTCTACTGCTTCATCGTAGGACCGCAGATAGGGCTGGATCTGTAGAAACAAGCGAGCAATCGCCTGATCCAGAAAGTCGACGTGGCTCAGAAGGTGAGAGAGCAGGATCTGATGATGGGCATCGACGCGTCCGAGCAATGCTTCGCGTAACTGAGGGATCTTTTTGTGCAAGGAACCCCGTGCCAGCTCGGCGAGTACTTCAGGGGACTGTTCTCCCGTGATCAGTGCCTGGATCATCGCCCGGCCACTGGCTCCTACTACATCACTGACTACTGACGAGAGCTTGATATTGGCTGTTTCCAACACCTTTTGTACCCGATTGATCTCCCGCGTACGTTCCTGAATGAGCGATTTGCGATAGCGGACCAGATCGCGCAGATCACGGATGGATTGAGGAGGGATGAAACTGGCCTTGAGTAAGCCATGTCGCAATAGGTCTGCCAGCCACTCGCTATCTTTCACGTCGGTTTTGCGTCCAGGAACGGCCTTCATATGCTGAGCGTTGACCAGCACTACGTTGAAGGCTCCTTCCAGGATGTTGAAGATGGGTCTCCAATAGATCCCCGTCGATTCGAGTGCCACGTGACTCACCTGCTGACTCGTCAGCCAGTCAGCGAGAACCAACAAGCTCTCGGTGGTGGTGGCGAAGGTGCGTACCTGCTTGCGTACCTCGCCCGTTGACTGAGTGAGCATCAGACAAGCCACCACTGTCTTTTTATGCACATCCAATCCTGCACAACTGGCAAAAAGCACTTGCATCCTCGACTTCCTTTCTCCTAGACTGACAACAGAAAGGACGTCGGCGAGAGGTGCGAAAGGAACACAAGTTTCCTACACGCGCTCACGAGTCACCTCGTGGCAGCAATCAGCTCTGCTAGACGCACCAGGGTCAGCTTCACCAGCGCATTCGAGAGAGCACCAATGGTCGACCTCGTCTCGCCGCTTCCACTTCAACTATACCTCATCGGCCTGCTCTGCCTTCGTTCCCGCGCTGCTGTCCGACCCCTCATCCATTTTCATCCTCTTTCCTGAGACTTCACCAGTCCCACTATCGAACGTTTAAGGCCTATTACACGGAATATGTTCAGGCTCATCTGACCGGCGAATTTCCTCGTGCCGCTAAAGAGATTAGCGGATGTTCTCCCTGAATTACAGTCATTGTTCGGTGAAGCAGGGCAACCCAGAACAGGGAAACAAGCTAGGCGTTCGACTTCTCCGATCAGGAGGCTGAGGCTTATGGGATGCTACTCATCAGTAGCCCCGAAACGAACATGCCACCGCCCAGCTGATGGTGTGTGACGTGATGACATGCATGGCTCATGGGTATCTTTTCTTTCGTGAAGAGCAACGACCAGAAGGGGGAATGGCCTTCTCGTTGCTGTGTTTGTGTCCCTCGTGGCAATACGGAGCAAGCATACGACCTTCTCTGCTTCGATATGGCGGCGGGAAACATGCCTCTCCTTTTTGGATGCGTGAACACGTTCAGACCAACGGCACCTTATTCCCCTTTGGAGGTCTTCCCAGATTGCAGGTCACGCAACAAGCGTTGGAAACTGTTCTGATAGTGGTCGTGGTTTTTCCAGTGTTCAAAGTTGCCAATGTTTCGCGTATGGCACACTTCCGCAGGCCACCCATCCTGGTTCATCACTAGGATGGCGTTGTCCACTCGAATAGGGAACAGCACCGTGTGTTTCGTGTTGCGTTCTTTTGCCAGCGCCATTTCTACTTCATGCTCCACCCATTGGCTGAAAATAGAATACTCCGAGAGGACCAGGAGCAATTTATCATAGAGGCGAATGGACTCATCAATGCTGCGTCTGATCTTGTCGCCGATCTTCATATCTTCGGGGGCGAACCAACAGCGCACCCCCTCGTTTTGCAGGTCGGCATGCAACCGCTTTACAAAGGCGTGATCTTGGCTCGAATAGCTAATAAAACAGGTGTAGTATTCGATGGCCCTTCCTACCAGAGATTTCGCATACTCAATCAACTCATCAGAGACACCTGCACCCTTGAGGAATGAAGCAGGAATGTCGCCTTTCGAGCGCATAAGGGTATCTATGCCGATAGTCGATGGCCCTTCATGCTTAATGCTCTCAAGCCCTTTGGCTTCACGAAGATCCACGTCTCCGAAGATCGTTCGTGCAACACGTGCATTTGCAAAATTAGCACCACTGAGGGTGGCATCAATGAGATTGGTGTTGTAGAAGTTCGCATTGCTAAGATCGACATTGCTGAGATTGGCACTGCTGAGATCAGCATTCTCGAATTTGATAAAGCTCAGGTTGGCAAAACTGAGGGTGGCTTGATTGAAGGTGGCTCTACTGAGGTTAGCACCATTGAGATGAGCATTGTTGAGGTTGGCGTCATTGAGATTCGCTTGATTGAGGAGAGCATCGGTAAAGTCAGCGTTCCTGAGAGATGCATCGCTGAGGACGGCAAAACTGAGGTCGGCAAAACTGAGGTTGGTATTGTCGAAATTGACGAAACTGAGGTGAGCACCATTGAGGTTGGCAAAACTGAGATCAGGTGTTGCTTCTGGATGCTTCTCTCTCCATTCATTCCAAGCCTTTACCCCTTGCTGAATAATCCCCATATGTTCTGCATTTGCCATGTCGTCTGCCTCTGCTGTTTTCTCCTGAGTATACAGCAATGGAGATGGATCATCAATCGTTGCTTCAATATTAGCTCGTACGATCTTCACACCACGAAGTCAGTACCACGTGGTTGCTCCCTACATGGGATTGCTGCTTGGTTGCCCTTGTGTTGTCGGTATCGGTCAAGAGGTGCCAGCATGAAGAGCTATCCTTTTTCCTGTTTCAAGTCACGCAACAGGCGTTGCAACCCTCGCTGATAGGCATCATGATCTTTCCATTGGCTCATATTCCCAATATGACGCATGCGACGGATATCAGCGGCCCATGCTTGATTAGTGTGCATCACCGTTTCATCCAGTTTGATCGGGAAGAGCACCAGACTCTTGTTGCGGTTCTCCTTCTCGAAAGCTGTCTCCACCTCTTTCTCTACCCAAGCACTATTGACCGAATGCTCAGAGAGGACCAGGAGCAATTTATCATATATGCGAATAGACTCGTCGATGCGTGGTCTGATCTTGTCACCGATCTTCATATTGTGAGGAGCGAACCAACAGCGCACGCCTTTGTTTTGCAAGTCGGCATAGAGACGCTCGGCAAAGTTCTGATCCAAACTGGAATAGCTAATAAAGCAGGTGTAGTACTCGATGGCTCGTCCTATCAGGGACCGAGCGTACTCAATCAAACTATCCGATACTCCTGCACCTTTGAGGAACGATACAGGGATATCCCCTTCTGATCTTATGAGGGCATCCATCCCGATAGTCGATGGCGCATCGTGCTTGATGCTCTCAAGTCCTTTGACTTTACGAAGATCTATATCTCCAAAGATCGTCCATCTAACGATTGCGTTTGCAAAATTGGTATCGCCCAGGTTGGCACGGCTGAGGTTGGTCCCGCTGAGGTGAGCACGGCTAAGGTTGGCACGGCTGAAGTTGATACCGCGGAGGTCGGCATCGCTGAGATCTGATTGTATCCCTGGATGCCTTATTCTCCATTCATTCCAAACCTTTGTACCTTGCTTGATAATCTCAAGATGTTTTTCATTTGCCATATCGCCTACCCCTACCGTTTTCTCTTGAGTATATAGTACAGGTGATGGATTGGCAATCGTAGCTTCAATTTTGACTCGTTCAATCTTCACACCACGAAGACAGTACTACGTGGTGTGCTCTCTACACGGATTACGGTCTGGTTCCTCTTTGTCTATCGGCCTTGGGCAGAAGGGGTGCAAGCATGAAGCCGTTACACCTTTTCCTGTTTCAAGTCGCGCAACAAGCGTTGCGACCCTCGACGATAGACGTGCTGTGGTCCTTCCAGTGTGTAGGGCCGCCAATGTGGCCTTGGCTCATTTTCACGAAATATCATATTTTAGATGTAAAAAGAGTGCTACATGATAATTCAATGAAAGAGGTGCAGAGGGTCACTTCAGAAAAAACAGGAGGAGTAGAGAGCGCAAAAATATCAGCACGAATGGAGAGGGATGCTTGAGGATGGCTCTCCATCGCTGGGCACGTCTCTCGATCCGTCAGCAGCCCTCTTGCGCGACTTCTATCTGCTGCAAGCCAGTGGCGAGATGCTCTCGATCTGGATGATGAAAAATGTTGAGATGGTGTTTTGAGGAGGAACATGCTTATCATCTGACCCGTCCCGAAATTGCACATTACGTTGTTTCTGTGACGAAAGAGTTGGCTGAGCTGCTTAGCATCTCCCTCACTGAAGAGAGAGGCGAGAGCGAAGACTGAACCCGGAGCGAGGAGGACGTTTTTGCATATCCCCTCGCTTGGCCTGCCTTGCTTCCTTCCGATTGTGTTGTTGCACTACCTCAGAAGACTCAAGCCGTATCCCCATAGGTCAATCGCTCAATCGCGAAAAAGGTACTCCACTCCAACCGCTCACACTCTGCACAATAATCATGCAAGTTTCAATCGCTCAGTCGCAAAAAAGGTACTCGCCACCGCGCCTCTCTTGGAGACTCCCGTAAATCAGGGGAGTTTCAATCGCTCAGTCGCGAAAAGGCTTGCTCCCACGTAGCCTGTTTGGAAGGCATATACTTATAATTACTCCGGCTGTTTGCTATAAAACAGCCATTGAAGCCAGTTCACACAACTGATCAAAAACACATGCTCAAAAGAGACAGGTACTCATAAGACTAACTGAATAATTTTACCCACTCTCACGCAGGTACTTATACCTTGTTAAAATTATAACACGCTATCAGCATAATATAAGTAGGAATTTGTGAACATATCTTACATAAAATACAAATTTGGAGTTAAATAGACAGGTTCATAGAAACTTACATACTAAGCAACATAGAAAGAACATGCTTAATTTGACAGAAATGCTTTCTATAATATAATATTCTATTGTATTTAAAATAATATCTATCGGTACTTTATGGCATAAGGAGATGGCAATGTCACTTTCTTATTCACAACTCAATGTTTTCGAAATAATAATAACAAGTAGCACTATTTTAACTTTCTTAATATATTTATATTCAAGATTTTATGTCAAATCAAGCACTAATATTTTAAAAAATGCGTTTAGAAATGTAGCTCTAATAAATGCAACTGCGCTGCTTTTAATTTCTACAATAACAAATATTGATGCATCTAAACTTGATCCGTTCAGTTTATATATTATTGTAATAGTGTCAGTTTATGTGATTACAATAATAATATCATTAATGGCCTATCAAAAGGGAAGAAGACAATATCAACAACAAATTGAAGATCTGGACAAAAATAATGAGCAGCTAATCGCAGATCTTTCAAAAGTTGGGGATGTTGATCTATATGGGCCTATCCAAATACAGCTTAATGAAATGAAAGGATATTATATCTTTGCAAAAAGACAAGCAATTGTTTCTTCTATCATCAGTATAGCCGGTATAGTTATTGGAGTAGTGATAATGGCAATATTCGTTATTACTACTTTTTTCTTTAAATCCACTGATATATCTATATCATATTTAACAGGAATATTAGCAGCTATTACTGAACTTATTGGAGGATTAGCTTTCACTTTTAACTCTCAGGCATCGAAGAAAATGGATAGATATTTTGAAAGCTTAAAAAAATTACAAAATGTTATTCTTGCAGTAGACCTTCTTAATAAATATTTTGATGAAGAAAGAAGACAGAGAAAGCTGGATAAGATAATAGATAACTTAATGGAATATAAGTCAGAAAAAAATAAAGAAGAGAATTAGCAAATCTACTCAACACGACTCTCTTAGCTGTTTTGTATCAAAGATTTTTCGCTTTCGCAGCATACAACCAAAGCGCAAATGCCGCCTCGGGGTCACAGCGATAATCTTTCTTCGTCTCATCTAATGCCTCATCTAAGCGAAAAGTTAATACCCTAATCACTTCCTGATTGTTCAACTTCAATGGGTTCCACTCCAAGTCATATGCTATAAACGAGTGAACCTTATGAGCAACATAACTAGGGTGACTATAGAAATCCAATAACTTTTCAATTTTACCTGCTTGTTAACCTGTTTCCTCTCTTAGTTCTGTTGCAGCCCGATTAAGTATCCCTTCAGAAGGAGGGATCATCAACTTTACCACCAGGAAGTGTCAACTGCCAAGCCGTCACTCCAGAGCAAACAGCAGGAAGAGCACAGAGAGCGCAAAACGATCAGCGCGAAGGAAGAGGAATGCTGAGGATGGTTCACTCCCGCTGGAAGATCACATGAGAGATTGCTGAAGCGTGGAGCAACAAATTTTGAAATTTTCTAAACTTGCCAGGTTTCGCTTCATCATATGTACCAACGTTTGATCTTTCAGAAGGAATGTGTCACCTCTCTTCGACGTTGACGGCTTTTGACGAGAGGTGGGCGGCAAGGGCAATGCGACTTATTACAGCATCTCTCAAGAAACGATGATGCCTGGCTCACAGAGAGACAGCCCTGTTCCGTTTGGTGTGCCACGTCTGAGAGGTGTTGCTCTTGAGAGAATCCAGTAAAAACGTCAAACTTCATAAAAAGTAGGAAGAGCAGAGAGAGGAAAAAACGGCCTTCACGAAGCAATAGGGATGCTCAGGATGGCTCCCCATCGCTGAGTATATGCTCTCGATCTGTCACCAGCCCTCTTGCACGTACCCACCTGCTGCAAACGCGTGGCGAGAAGGGACCTGTCTTGACGATGAGAAATGTTGAGATGGTGTTTTGAGAAGGAACATGCGTATCACCTCACTCGCCCCGAAATCGCTCATTACGTGGTCGAGGCAACGAAGGAATTGGCTGAGCTGCTTGGGATCTCCCTCGCCTCTCTCCTCAGCGAGGGCGAAGAGTGAGCCGAGAGCGAGGAAGGAGACCATTCAAAAATGGGTGCTGCACACGCCTCTCTATCTCCTTATAACCGATATATGACTTTAGTAATGTCGGTATCTGTTTTTGAATGGCTTCCAGTCTTTCCTTATGGTAATATATAGGTATCACAGCGACTCACCTTCGCAGCCTCATTTTCCTCGCAAGTAACCACGCAGAGTCCTAAATCGCACCTCATGATGCTCCACCAAGCAGGGGTGATGACATCTGTTGCACGCATATGGTTCGGAGTGCCTTTGTAAGGGTATAGGTTATCGAGTGTATGCCCATTACCTAATGATCGCTCCGCAGTAAATCCAGGTATCTTCTTCATTTCATTTGTATCCTTTCATCTTCACATTCAACAGTCAAAATATTGTGAAATCCCAGTAACCAGGGAAGGTCACTCCTCAGTCAAATTTGCACACATAAAGAACTTTTCAGCGATATCCGCTCGATGGTTTCCATAGGAGACCATTCAAAAATGGGTGCTGGACATATCGCTTTCTCCCCTCGTACTCTCCCTGTATTCATGCAGAGTGCATGGATCTCAACACTCGTTTCTGATCGGGTCTCCCTAAGTTTCGATTGGCTAGATGGTGTTATCGTAATGTACACAAGGGCCATATTTGTGCTGCGCAATAATTTCTTCCCAAACACCTCACCGCATATGGAAAATAGGATGGACAGCATACAGGTCCTTCAGCAGTAGTATTACAAATTGGGTAGTCTTCAGGACAACAGATTCCACCGCACTGGATGCCAGATGCGCAAAGGGGAGACGGTGGCGAGCCAGGGCGCGTGCAAGCTTCATCGCATTTAGAATTTTCCTCTGCACAACGCCGAATGCACGTTGCCTTACCCAAACCCAATCCTACATCAGCACACTCAACGCCGCAGTCTTTTCGGCAGCGTGCTAAACAGCTCTGATCGATATAGTCGGCGGGGTGGGTCTTTTGCTCAGCCCATTGATACATGTCATCTATATGATAGCAATTGTTAGCTCTGTAGAGTGATGCTTCTCCCGTAAATCCTGGTACATTTGCTTTGTTCATTTCCTATGTCCCTTTTCCCTGAACTTTCGACTTCAACGCTCATAGTATGGTGACAACTTGGTGACGAGGAACGGGAACTCTTCAGTAACATCCACACGTACAAAGAACTTTTCGGTGACATCTGTAGTGCGATGGGTGTAGGAGAAAATTACATCAACGATTTTTCGTGTGCCACTGAGGCGTGAAAGGCGCACATCTACTCCGGTCAATGAGCAATTTCGCCCAAAGGCATCAGAAGCTTGGGTGTAGATAACAGGATAGCGGACAGCCAGATAGTTGAGCGCACGATGCTCGTCTGCTGCACCTGCATTATCTGCTAACTGGAGGATTCTGTCAAAGAGTTCTCCCGCTGCTAACCGAAATTGGTCCTCTTGGTCCGCAGGTATCGTCTCTGGCCGAGGAATCGACCGAAGCAGTGAATCACGATCAAAGGAATAGATCTGGTCGAAAAAGACAATTGGGATCTGAAGACCATTGCACGTCTCTGGTGGAGCAATGGGTCCTCGCATACCAATAACCATATCCAGATCTCCCGTGCGCGGCTCGCCACGGATAGTATCTAGTAGCTGATCAGTGTCTGCTGAATCGCGTGGAAGCAAGAGATATGTTTCCAGACCTTCAATGCTGAATATCCAACAGAGTTGACGCGCCAGATAGCGGTTTGATTGCTCCAAGAGAACTGACTGGAAGACCTGCCGATCTGTCTGCCCTTCAACATCAGCCCGCCCAGCCGCCTGAGCAAATTCTTTTTCCAGTCCCAAGCTTGGAAACCGCGTTGTGATTTGTCCCAATGCAAAGATGTAGGAAGGGTTGGTCCTTCCACGATCTCCAGTTGCAACTGTGCCTCCGCAGTTGGCACATATTTTTGCTCCCGTCTGCGAAGAGGATATTGCCTCAGTTGGCTCCATAAGGTTACTCCTTTTTGCGGATTTAGATCTTCAGTAAGCAGTAGGTCACTTGTCCGTCAACAATTGTAGACGGACAATCAACAGGTTCCAGTTACCAGATACTTCCACTTGGCCGATAGATGTTCACTAGACAAAGAATGTAAGTCTAGAAGTGTTATCTTCATGGATGCTTCCCCGAAAAAACTAGCCAGTTGTTGAGCCTAGCAGCTCGATGCGCACAACCACCACAAGGCGCAATGCCTACATAAGAGGTGGTATGCTTGATAATGTCGCCAAGGCCAACCTCCTTATCTGTGATGAATCCAGGTAAGCGTACTCGATAAGGCTGACGTTTGCTTTTCTTAGTGGACTCATACCTTGTCTCTTCCTCGTTCATATCATTTACCTCCTCAAATGAGCCTCCGTCATAAATTGATAGGCCGCCCAGGCGTCCAACAAAGGAGGAACCACTGTTGTTCGCTTCGGCGTGGATGCTTGTGTGATAGCGAATTTTACCATAGCAGCCCCTACAGTAGGGAATTCTGACCATAATAACGCAATGGCTCCTGTGACAAAAGGAACTGCGACACTCGTTCCTGCCACTGTGACAGACTTACCATCAATGCCCAAGCTACTAATATCATCACCCGGCGCACCCAATCCGTGTCTCCCAATAGATCTTCCCATGTTCGATGCACCAATAGGCCTTCCTCTTAGGTCATAGGCAACAACCGGTATGACCCACGGATGTCGTGTGATAGCAGATCCGCCTAACATTCCCTGGTTGCCCGCCGCCGCAACAGTGATCACACCACGCCTGGCTGCATAATCTAGAGCCTCTTCTAATTCGCGTTGACCTGTAGTTGATGGTGGGTCAAGAGCAACACTCAAGTTCAGCACGTTCACCCCTGCTTCAACGCATTCGATGATCGCAGATGCAAGTTCCTTGGGAGTTGCACTCGGCATCTGTCCGTTCCCCAGAGCCATCTCTGCAAAGATGGGTCGTACTAACAAGGTGCAGTCGGGACAGATGGCAGGAGCCTGAGAATTTCTTTTAGCACATAAGATACAGGCGACAAAGGTTCCATGCATGCACGCGGCGCTGTTGTTTGGCGTGCATGTACTGGATAGACTTCCAGGAATCCCGCGAATATTTTCACCTGCAAGAGCAGGATGGTTCGCAGCAACCGGACCATCCATGAGTCCGATCACGATTTCGGGTCTACCACTAGTCAGTTCCATAAGTGTAGTCAGCTTGACTAAATCTAAAGGGTTCATGGTATTTCATCCAATAAGGATTACTATAGGATTACAAAATACATTATTTAAACTCACGAACTAAAATGGAATAAGCACGAAAAGTCAAACTTATGTATAACCTTCGTACACCCTACATTTCCGTGAGGATTGTGTCTGAGTTTGTTACAATCCTCATTCCGAGGACAACCGATAGCTTTTTTGGTGACCATTTCATGCTGTTTGTCACAGATACATTTTAAACCTATATAATTATAACTTATAAATACAGCCTTTTACTAGCTGTATTTCTGCTTAGTACGTATCATTTGTTTGATCTATTGAGAGGCCTCTTTTCTTGTCAGAGAACGCTTGTCGGAGAATAGCTATTCTTGGCCAAGTCTCTCCCGTCTTTACGCTCTGCTTCTTGGAAACAGCAGAGAAAATGCCGAAGTTAGCGCCTCAATCTTGTCGGAGAATCTTTTTGAGCGAAAATTAGAAAAAATCGACAAATGTCCATAACGATCCGGCGATCTTTCAGAAGTTCCGAGAGGTGCTGGACACACGTGATCCCAAAGCGATCGCGGCCTATGTGGGCGACGATCCGCGACTTTGTCGTCTGGTTGGTCAGCCAACCAGGTGGAATACCGTTCCATCTGGGATTGGTCGCGGAGACGACCATTCGTGGGTAGATGGATTCGCTCCAGCAGGCTAGCTCGTAGTAGACGCTGACATAGGCCGTCATCCTAAAAAAATAGCAGAAAGAGCAAGAGAACGCAAAACGATTAATACAGAGCAAAAGGGATGTTTGAGGATGGCTCTCCATCGCTAGGCACGTCTCTCGACCCGTCCCCAGCCCTCTTGCGCGACGCGCCCACCTGCTGCAAGTATGTGGCGAGAAATGGTCCGTCTTGATGATGAGAAAGATGGAGATGGCGTTGTGATGAGGAACATGTTTATCATCTGACACGTCCCGAAATCGCTAGATACGTGATTGAGGCGACGAAGGAACTGGCTCATCTGCTAGGCATTTCCCTGGTTGAGGGGAGAGGCGAGAGCGAAGACTGAACCGAGAGCGAGGAGAGCGTGCTCGGCGCTCCCTCGCTTGCTGCTGAGGAACCTCCGGCAACGACTCGGCGCTTCCTCATGGATCAATCGCTCAAACGCAAAAACCGTTCTTGCCACGTCTCGCAATCGCTCGACGTGTGGGGTGAAGCCGTACATACGTGCGTTTCAATCGCTCAAACGCGAACCTCAGATCTGCTACCAATGCCACCACGAATACACGCAACAACACCTATTGGGCATTTCAATCGCTTAATCGCGAAAATCGTTCTTGCCACAATAGGTAACGCCTTACCTCTTTCGAGGTCTTCCTGACTGTTTCAATCGCTCAAGCGCGAAAATCGTTCTTGCCACTTCGTGCAACGCCACGCCGGTCTCGGCCTCAATTGAGTTTCAATCGCTCAAGCGCGAAGCCCATCATTGCAACTGCCATACGAGGTACTTGGCAATTGTTGCCCAACAGGGATTTCAATCGCTCAAGCGCGAAGCCTATCATTGCAACTCCGCTGATGAGCGGCTTTACGCCGCAGCCGATGAGTTTATTTCAATCGCTCAAGCCCATCATTGCTACTCCGTGTGGAAAATGGCTAGGCGGCATACGAGATTCACAATTTCAATCGCTCAAGCGCGAAGCCCATCATTGCTACTTCATCATTAGCCTTCCGACCAGACACGGTCAGGCTGATTTCAATCGCTCAAGCGCGAAGCCCATCATTGCAACTGCCATTGTGATGTGGTTGGTCACGATCCTGGTAGGGATTTCAATCGCTCAAGCGCGAAGCCTCGCTCTACCACCGCCGCCGATTATTGGGGAAGCTTAGACGGATAGCAGGTTTCAATCGCTCACTCGCGAAGCCTCGCTCTACCACAAGAATGCCATAAGCTATCTATCAGACAATACGATGTGTTTCAATCGCTCACTCGCGAAGCCGCCCATTGCTACGGTTGGCTTTTGTCTTGGTGTCTGCCTAAAGTCAAGAATTTCAATCGCTCACTCGCGAAGCCGCCCATTGCTACCCTCTCGCTGCGAACCGGCCAAGAAAGCTCGTGGAGAAGGTGCTTTGCGAGAGGCTCGTTTTCATGAGCAAGTATACCAGATTGCTCGGACATCTTTTTTGCTTGTCTCCCACTCCAGAGGAATTGATCTCTGTTATTTCATCTCACCGGCGAGAATGTAATCTTCATCTTCACTAGGAGGTTGCCAATACATCAGATACGTATCCAACAATTTTCGGCTAATCTGAAACGAGTCATTCGTGAGAGTCTTGTTTCTTCCCACAACCCTTTCTCGTATCGTTTCTATCGGCGTTTCAACATAGTACAGTATCGCCTGAGCACCAATGGTATCTGCTCTTCTTCTCATCTCATCTCGTTGCTCTTTTTCCCAAAATCCCTCGTCAATAATGACATCAATACCCTTCTCAGCAAGCTGGAATGCCACATCCCTTGAGAACCCACAGATTTTCTGGTCCCATTGCTCATATCCATCGATGGTAGGATCGTTTCCAATGAAACGAATTGACCACTCATCCTTCGTGATTCTTACTGCACCAGTTTTTTCTTCTAGCTTCTTTGCAAAAGTAGTTTTACCAGCGCCGATAAATCCACAAATAAGATACACGATAGGTTTTCTTTTCATACACGTTAGTATACCAGGTTCTCAATCAAATGAAGAAACTACGCACAAGCGTTGAGGCTAAAAAAATGTGCTCCCCGACCAGGATTCGAAATTGAAGCACGAACAGGCTCTAGCTCTCGATCCGTCACCAGTCCTCTTGCGCCACTTCCCACCTGCGGCAAGCACGTGGCGAGAAGTGGTTTGTCTTGATGAGGAGAAATGTTGAGATGGTGTTGTGATGAGGAACATGCTTATCCTCTTGATCCAGATACATGGGCTTCTCGGAGTTTTTCGGAGGAAGGAAACTTGAGAATCAACACATCAATTCTTCATACGTGGTCGGACTCACCTAATTGAGCGTGGAATGACGACGCTCCCGATTATAAAAACATTCGATGTATTCAAAGATGTCTTGTCTAGCCTGGGATCGGCTTTCGAAGGAAGAACGCTCAATGCATTCGCCCTTGAGGGTCGAAAAAAAGCTCTCCATGACGGCATTATCATAACAGTCGCCCGCAGCTGACATACTGACCACAATGCCTAAGGAGGCGAGCCTGGTGAGATACCTAGTAGCGGTGTAGGTGCTGCCCTGATCGGAGTGGACAAGCAGTTCTCTGGGAGGAGAGCGGCGCAGCAGTGCCATCTCGAAGGCGTTGCGGACCAGTTCCTCATCATTGTGTGGTCCCATCGCCCATCCAACAACGAGACGCGAAAAGAGATCCAAGACAACGGCAACATACCACCAGCCTTCTCCTGTCCAGACGTAGGTCGTGTCACTCACCCATTTGCTATTGGGGCGCTCAGTTTGGAAATTCCGATTGAGCAGGTTGGGAGCGGCAGTGACTCCCTTGCGCCGCTTGGTCCCCACAGGCGAACGTCGTTTGGGCTTGGCTACTAGATCCATCTCACGCATCAGGCGAGCCGTCCGTTCACGCGAACATCGCAGGCCGAGATCGCGCAACTCCATCTGAATGCGAGGGCTTCCATACACTCCTCGCTTCGCATGAAAAATGCGCAGGATGTGGGTGGAGAGAATGCCATCTTCTCGCTCGTGTGCGCTTGGCTCTCGCCCCAGCCAGGCATAATAGCCACTGACACTTACCCCAAGCACTCGGCACATAGTACTCACTGGATAGAGCTGAGCATGGTCCTTGATGAAGGGATAACTCAGTTCTGGTTGCGCGAAAAGATGGCTACTGCTTTTTTTAATATATCACGCTCCTGTCGGGTGACTTCCAACTCTCGCTTGAGACGACGCAGTTCTTCCTCATGCGCTGGAGGATTTCCGCTGCCTGGAAAGGCTTTTTCCCCAGCCTGGGCAAATTCCTTGCACCAATGATGCAAGGTGCTGTCGGCAATCCCAAGATCACGGGCAATGTGGAGCATAGGTTTTCCACTCGTCCTCGCTAAGCGAACCGCTTCCAGTTTGAATTCCTTCGTGAACGTTCTTTGCTCTTTTGGCATGATACTCTCCTGGTGGATGCTCTCTCTCAAGTTTACATTCTCCAAGAAAATCCGTCAAGCCCAACATCATCTCCATATATATGAGGGGGAGCAGTCTCACCAGAAGATCTCATTGAACTATTCGCGTCCCTTTGTGACAAACTCCGGCGCTTGCTCCGTTCTCGGGCTCTCTTGAGCGAGGCCGTCATTCCCGAGAAAGCCGCTTTTCACAACGGATCGAAGCAGATCCTCTCATGAGACTGGCACCCTCTCCGCAAAAGCGAGGGTTCCTCTCATCTTCTCGGTGGGATCTGACTCGCTCCACCCACCGAGGACCAGACAGGAGACCGCTGCCTGATACACTCCTTGCTGATGGTTCTCTCAGCCTGGGTGCCTACCCCTGATCAGAAAAGAGAGAACTCTCGCACCAACAGCGTTCCTCCCTCCTCTGAGTCTCCTTTTTCCCGTGCGAGGGTGAACGTCATTTTCACAGGTGTACAGTTTTCCAGCGACAGTTCGCAAGGCAACCGGGCAACGGCGGCTGAAATGAGCCTGCCGACGTTGCTCAAATTTCAACGCCGCCAGCGCCTGGTCCGGCGCATTATCTGCTGTATGCTCGATCGCGTCATCGCCGAGGCACAGCAGGCGGGACGGCTCGACAGGCAGTGCGATAGCAGCTATGACGTGACCTTTCCCGAGATCGACGTGGAGGACAATCAGCAGCTCGCCAGTTCG
This sequence comes from Reticulibacter mediterranei, assembly GCF_016587455.1. NCBI lineage: Bacteria > Bacillati > Chloroflexota > Ktedonobacteria > Ktedonobacterales > Reticulibacteraceae > Reticulibacter > Reticulibacter mediterranei. Next base: position 1,381,479 of record NZ_BNJK01000002.1, read on the forward strand.
GTCAATGCTCTCGTCACTGCCCTGGTCACTGCCCGTCAACAGGGCTGGCTCTCCGACGAAACCGCGATGCGCTTACTCTTCAAATTCGCCGGTGAAGAGATCGATGTCCACACCGAACTTGAGCGCATCAAGGCATCGTCGGAGAAGTGATGACTTCGGCCCTCGGTCGCCACCAAGAGAAAACCGGCGTATCCAAAAGTGAGCCAGAATCATTTATGCTGAGAATCTATAGAGATGAAGGGATGGTTCTCTCATGATAAGGTTGTGATGGAGGACACAGCTTAGGAGTAGATTGTGCCATAGGAAAAATCTCTTCCAGTATATATACTGATATATATACTGATGATTGTAGGAATAGTGAGTGAGAGTCAGTATGTAAGGGAGATTTCTATGGACCGGTCTTCTCAAGAAGAAAAACATGGTGTTTACGGATCGAGCATCAGTCGTAGGCAGCTGCTTACGCGTGTCGCACCGGCTGGGCTGGCCGGTGCAGTTCTGGCTAGTGTCTCTTTTCCATCGTTCGCCTTGGCAGCGACAGATGCGGAGAGAGCAGGTGCAGACCCCTGGATAAGTTATTATGGGGTTACAGGCAGTCAACATCAAAGCAATTTTAATCTTTTGTCTGGCAAGGGGTATGGCATGATCTCGGTGAGCGTGTACGGAGATCCTACCGATCCTCGTTACGCGGCTGTCTGGTTGCAGGGTCCAGGCCCAGCCAGGGCAGCTATTCACGGAGTAGACAAAGCAGGCTACCAGGCATTTGTTGACACATGGAAAGCCAAAGGGTATGTGCCAATGGTCGTTTCAGCAACCGGCCCGGCACAAAATGCGGTCTTTGCTGCGATCTTCGAGCAAGGGATAAACAGGGCCTGGATAGCACACCACGATATGGTAGCCGGGGATGAGAAAACTGCGGGGACGTTGCAAAACTACAATCTGGACGCCTCTAATCAGAAGATGGTCTTATTCTCAGTCGCCATTTACGGTACTCCCACTGATCGCCGCTATGCCGCCATCTGGCATGCTAACCCTGGTTATGCAAAGTGGGAGTTCTATCCATCGAAATCTATTACTGATTACCAGAACACCTTTAACGCCGAGACTCAATTACCGGGATATACATTGTCGGACCATCGTCCGACGTATGTAACGCTCTCTAATGATCAGGTCTATTGTTCAGTCTTTCGCGATGATCGCGTCGGCCCCTGGACTGCTCGTCACAATCTGACCGCAGCCGCTTATCAGGCCGAGTTCGACGCGCAAAAGGCGAAGGGCTTCTTCCCCATCAGCCTCCAGGGTGGAGGGACAGGTGACCAAACGCGCTATGCCGCCATCTTTGCCAGACGTACCACCCCCGAGTCTCGTATCTGGTCTGTGGCAGGCGCGCCCAATACAACGCTGAGCGCTTTCGACGACCTTATGAAAAACTTCATGCAGACTCATGGTATTCGTGCAGGTCAATTGACCATTACCAAAAATGGAGTGACGAAGCTAGCGCGTGCCTATACCTGGGCGGAGGACGGATATCGTCGGGTGCAACCCTCTGATCGCTTCCTGCTTGCGAGTTGCAGCAAGATTTTCACTTCCGCCGCTATTCAATCACTCTATGATGCCAACAAATTAACCCCAACGACCACTGCTTACCCGCTGCTTGGCTTTTCCGGTCCGGCTGACTCACGGAGCGATCAGATCACGATCCAGAACCTCCTGGATCATCAGGGAGGCTTCGATTCGACCAAGTCGGGCGATCCGACATACTCAATGCGTGACATTGCCATCAAGCAAAAGCTCGGTCGGCCAGTGAACAAGCTGGATATTGCCCAATATATGTATGCGCAGAAGCTCGACTTCCAGCCAGGGACGGTTCCTAATCCTCGCCCTGATCCTAATATTAACGGCATCTACTCCAACTATGGCTATCATCTCCTAAGCCTTGTCGTAGAACATGTCACAGGCATGGACTTTTTCGGCTATGTGCAGAAGACCCTGCTACAACCGGCCAACATTACAGAAGTGTTGCTTTCGTCCACCCTGGCGAAACAGCGCCCTGCCAATCAGGCAATCTGCGAGGATCAGGGCCTGGGACTGAGTCCACTCGATCTGACCTCTACACTTCAGGTTCCCTCTGTCTACGGTGGTGATGGCATGATCAAAGAGGTTGCTGCTGGTTCATGCGGAATAGCTTCCTCCGCTACAGCCTTGACTCAATTTATTCACCAGCACGCCGTCTGGGGCAATGGTCCGCGTGCTGCCAACAACGGTCGTATTGGCAGCACGCCCGGTGCGTATTCATGGGCATACTCACGAACCGATGGTGTTGACTGGGTCTTTGTCTTCAACACTCGCGACTGGGCACCAGATGTCAAGAAAGCCCCTGAAGGCCTGGCCACACGGATCAACAATCAACTTGATCGTGTGCCCATTGCGTAGCGAAAAACATTGTGAACTGGGTGATAGATAGGCCAGCCTGCTACCGACCTGACCGCACAGTGTAAACCCCAGAACGCAGCGGAAAAATGTGTACAATGAGCCGGGCGACCAAGCGATTTGGAATCGAGATCTCAGCAAGGGACGACCCGCTCAATGCTCCTATTTTCTCCCACTGCGTTCTGGATGAGCCTGCGTGGAAATGGATGGTTGTCAGCAATTACTTTCCTTGTTTCTGTTGTGCGGTAGTGTCCTGTTGGTAGATATCAAGCCGCTGCTCAAGCGTCTGCGGCGGCCTGTTTTAACAGGGAGCTGAACGCTTGTATCGCCTTGCTTTGTGGGAGCGGAACTTCTCTGGTGATGAGACCAAGAGGCATATGCAGCTTCCAGTCTTTGATATGTCGGATAACCGTGTCGTCTGGAATATGGTATGTGGCGAATTTAGGCATGATTGCGACTCCCATTCCTTGCTGGACGGCTTGCTTGATGATTTCGAGACTACCGATCTCAATGCCAATTGCCAGTGGAAGTCCGCGTGCCATAAAGGCTTGCTCGATAGCCGTGCGATAGGCACAGGGCGGATCCGTGAGTAGCAAGCATTCAGCGCATAGATCGCTCAGCAAGATCTCGTCTTGTTGCAGTAGAGAATGGTTTTTGGGGAGTAGTAGGACAGGCGTTTCGGTCAGGATTGGTTCGAAGATGAGTCCTACGTTGGCGGGTGGTGGCGTTGAGATGCCTAGATCAATCTGATTGGCTATGAGTTGTTCGTGCGTGCGGTTTGTGCTCAGGATCTCGATTGTGAGACGGATACGGGGATAGCGCTCACGAAAGGTGCACATGACCTGCATAAGATAGAGGCGTGCTATTGGCTCGATCATGCCCACACGTAACGTGCCGCTCTCTCCTGCGGCGAGATCTGAGAGATCCTGCTGCATTTGCTCGACTTGATTGAGTACATGCTGAGTGTGGATGAGAAGCGTGTGTCCTGCGGCGGTAAGCTGGATTTTTCTCCGTTGGCGATCAAAGAGTTCGACTCCGAGCTCCGCTTCAAGTTGCTGAATTTGTAATGTGAGTGTTGATTGCGCGTATTGCAGTCGCTCGGCAGCCTGAACAAAACTACCTATCTCCGCAATCACCTTGAACGTCTGCAAATGTCGTAGATCCATAATCCTCCAACTATCAGTAAAGATGAATGTTTGCTTCGAATACTTTGTGTTGTTCGATATATCATACTCTGTTATAGTGATGGAGCGCAAGCAAATTATCCGTGTGACGACTTTTGGATAGCTATCAATGATGATCCAGAGGTGTGGCAAGGCTTTATGGTTAGTCGGAAATGCAAAGTCAGTAGGAGAGAAAATATGGATATACAAGGAAAAGTAGTCTTGATCACAGGTGGAGGCACTGGCCTTGGGCGCGTCATTGCCCGACACCTGGCACAGGCAGGGATGCATGTCGCTGTCGGATATTCACGTTCCGAGCGTGACGCCTTTGAGACTGTCACGATGTTGCAGGACCTGGGTGTCAAAGCGCAGGCTGTTCAGGCAGACTTAAACGCACCAAGCGTCGTGACCGAGAGTAAGCGGATGGTCGAAGATGTCGCAGAGCACTTCGGACGCCTTGATCTGTTGATTAATAATGCTGGTATCACGAGAGCTGTTCCTTTTCCTCAGATAGAGGCGCTGACAGAAATGGATTGGGATACCGTCTTGAACGTGCACACCAAAGCTCCTTTTTTCATGACGCAAGCAGCGGTTCCGCTCATGCGACAAAATGGTGGAGGACACGTGATCAATACAGCCTCCATATCTGGTATCCGCGCCAGTGGAGGGAGCAGCATAGCCTACTCGGTCTCCAAAGCCGGAACTATTCATCTCACCAAATGTCTGGCAACCGCCCTTGGGCCCGACATTCGCGTCAACGCCGTCGCCCCCGGTTTTATGGAGACACGTTGGAACGACACATTCAGCGCGGCATACATCCAGGCAGCCACCCAGCAAGCCACACTCAAGCAAGCAACAAGGCTGGAGGACGTCGCCGCCGCCTACGTCATGCTAGCCCGCAACGAGAGCATCACCGGCCAGATAATCATCGTCGATTCAGGCCTCACCCTGTAATGACGCTTGATCTAGAGATCAACTATTACAAATTGGATGAGGAGAAAACATGAACACGTGCGCCAACTCTGGAATGGAAAGGTCGACATCCATCCAGTTGTCATCGATCCAGGATCGCGTACGGCCCATGTTCAGGGGGGCATAGATGAAAATAACGATTGGACTTCTCTCCGTAGACCTCCTTCTGTTTCTCCATCTTTATCTCTGATGGGAAAGGAGGGTGAGATGATGAATGACGCGCAAGAGAGGCTGAAGTTCTGGCGTCCGTGGAAGCTTTCGCAGTTTGAATTGCTTCAGGGGACCAGTGTCACCAATCCCTGTTGTCAACAGTTTGCTCAGTCCTATGTGATTGGGACGATCCAGTCGGGTAGGGGGATCTTACAGTATCGGGAGACCAAACAGGAGCTTACCAGAGGAGCCTTTTATGTCATTGAGCCTGAAGAAGTCTGGAGCTGCCAGGCTGAGGCATTGACTTTTTCTCATGTCTTAGTGGAGCCCACATTCCTGCAACACCTTGCGGCAGAGATGGTTGGAGATGAGAAACCCTGGTCACGCGAAAGCGGCCCAGGGCTACACGATACCACTCTCAGCCGCTTCTTCGAACATCTTTTTGCTCGCTTCGCTGTGTCCACATCTCGGCTCGAACAGCAGGATCTGCTGCTGCAAGGAGTGTCTCAGCTGCTTCTCTCGCGATCCTTCGATCGAGGAGCAGCAGACTTGAGAGGGGAGGCTCTGCTATCCAGCGTGTGAAGGATTACTTAGCAGAACATTATTCCGAGGATGTCTCCTTGGAAACGCTCGCCAGCATGGTTCATCTAAGCGAGTTTCACCTGGCTCGTCTCTTTCGGTACGTTGTTGGCTTACCGCCTCATGCCTATCAAGTTCAGGTACGCCTGTGGCATGCCAGAAAATTGCTGGCTCAAGATTTCTCTGTGAGCTACGTCGCTCATGAAACCGGCTTTTTTGATCAAACGCATTTTACCAAGCAGTTCAAGCGACACGTTGGCATCACACCAGGGGCCTATCGCAAGACCGCAAGATTTTACTAGTTTTCACCTCGAGAAGATTCTATGCTAAGAGCACGTTGTGATTTGACACGTACCGAAAACGTATCAAAAAGGAAGTCTACAAAGCAGAATTGGCTACTTATTCAGCCAAATTTTCTTTCTTCCTCCCAAACAAGTTCTACAATTGTTTTGTTTGTTAACGGCAAATTAACAATAATTCAATCATGTATCAACGTTAGTAAAGAAACGTAAGGAGTTAACAATGGTCACAGACACGTCCAAACTTTTCCTTGATCGAGGGCAAGGCGAGACAACATTTCAAGCAAGTGGTGAGTTTTGGGTGTGGAAAGCCACAGGGGAAATGACTGATGGAAAATATGATCAAGTTGAGCTGATCACATTGCCACAGGCCGGCCCACCCGAACATACGCATACCCAGGATGAGCTGTTCTACTTCCTAGAGGGAACCTACCGTATAAAAATTGCGGATCGCCTGTTTACTGCTACTCCAGGAGCATTTGTTCGCATCCCAGCAGGGGTATCACACACATGGCGCAATATCGGAAAGGATGCGGGAAAAATACTTCTCACCTATGTTCCAGGTGGCCTTAGAGGCTTCCTAGAAAAGATGATACCATTGTACTTAACTCCCGAACTGGATATACCAGCGATAGCGGCTTTAGGAGCCGAGTATGGTTTAGTTGTGACTGGTCCTCCTCTCACCGATTAATTTTCAAATCTCAAAGGCTGTTTTGACACAACGGATTGTCAAGTGAAGTGCGATACCGACCCAAATGCCCACGAGATGTGCAACGAGCAGCTAATCAGTAGCGAGTAGGAAGAAAAATGAGCCTTTTTGAGAGAGAAGAATCAAACATATTCTCTCAAGGAGGCACCAATGAACAGTATCGCAGATGGATCGGTAATCATCCAGAACACATATAGAGACATAAAATGAATCAACTGATTACACCGGAGAAAATTTTAGAGACGATGCTCGGTTTTGCACCAGCAAAAGCCCTTCTGACTGCTGTCGAGTTAGGGATATTCACAGAGCTTGCCAAAGGCTCGCTTGATCTCCAAGCGTTGACGGAGAGGCTTGAGCTTCATCCACGAGGTGCCCGGGATTATTTGGACCTCCTTGTCGCCCTCCAATTCCTGGACAGACATGATGGGAAGTACTCCAATGCACCTGACACAGATCTCTTTCTTGATCGAAATAAGCCTTCATACATCGGTGGCTTTTTAGAGATGCCGCGTGGCTCTGTCCGAGACTCCCTTTGCGCTCCGTCAGGATCATCTGATGGTCGAGATTATTGCAGGCTGGGAGCCATCATCTCCAGACGAGGAGCAGAGGCATATTCAGTGGGCACAGAGCCTCTCCCATGCGCTTGCACCATATGCCTTCAAAGGCGGATACGTCAATCTCCTCGATGAGAGGGAACGAGACCGCATTCCGCAGGCATTCGGGTCCAACTATCAACATTTGCTCAATCTCAAGCGGGCGTATGATCCTGACGATGTGTTTCAATCCACTATTGGGCATGTTTCACCGATGGCCTCCTGATGTTCTTCTGATCGCACCATAAAGGAGTAACACCACCAGGCACGTACCTACAAAACCGCAAGATTTTCCTGGCCAGTCTCCCTTGAGTGGACTATCATGGAGCAGTCAATACAGAGCAGGAACATATGACCGCTCGATGGCAGGAAAACGAGACGACTTGATTACCTGGAAGAAAGGAGCAATTTGATGAGCGGCAGTTCCCGCATGCTGAGATCTTTGATATCCGACGCAGCCCCAATCGTCATCTGGGCTTCGGTCATGGCATTCATTTCTGTCTGGGTGCTCCTCTGGCACGTCTGGAGGCACGCATCGCACTGGGAATGCTGCTCGAACGCTTCCCGACCATTCGACGCAGACGCAGCATGCCATTCGAACTCAAACCAAGCTACTTCATTTATGGTCTCAAGCATGTTCCCCTGGAATGGTAAAGGTGTCAACGAAAAGTTGTTATAGATAGTAGGCAATGATGAACTGGCCCTCCTTCTTTGGCAATGGGACAGGTTCCTGCTACAAGAAAGGTCCATCTCGGAACGCTCAAAGAGAAAAGATACGAAACAGGCATAAGATCGATATACATGAATTGATAACAAAAGATAGATATGCTAGTATGTATGCATCAGAAGCGCAAGAGGAAAGCGGAAAAGACAATGTCCCTGATCTACGAGTACAAGCTTGATGGCACCGCTGTCCAATATAGCGCCATCGAGGAGGCGATCAGAACGACACAATTTATGCGCAACAAATGTGTGCGCCTCTGGATGGAGACAAGGGGGACCAACCGCAACGATTTGCAATGTTATTGTGCTGAACTGGCCCACGCGTACACCTTTGCCAAAGCGCTCAACTCTCAAGCCCGGCAAGCCGCCGCTGATCGCGCCTGGGCTGCGATTTCCCGCTTCTATGACAACTGCCGCACCAAGAAACCGGGCAAGAAAGGCTACCCGACCTTCCAACACGACTGTCGATCCGTGGAATATAAACAAACAGGCTGGGTGCTTGAAGCAGATGGGAGACACATCCGTTTTACCGATGGGTGTGGCATCGGGCGGCTCCGGCTCGTTGGCACCCGCGACATTGAAACCTTCCCCCTCACACAGATCAAACGAGTACGCCTCATTCACCGGGCAGATGGATACTTTGTGCAGTTTCTCGTGCAGGCACAGCGGCGCGTCCAGCACATCGCAACTAGCAAAGAGACCGGCATTGATCTGGGCCTCAAGGACTTCTTGACCGACTCAGAGGGCAACACCATTGCCAACCCGCGCCATTTGCGCAAAGCAGAAAAGAAGCTCAAACGGTTGCACCGCCGTCTCTCCCGCACGCAAAAACGCTCATCAGGGCGCAAAAAGGCCAGGAAGAAATTAGCAAAAGGCTATCTCAAAGTCACGAGGCAGCGCGAGGATTTCGTCAGGAAAACGGCGAACGCGCTGGTGACATCTCACGATTTCATTGCCTACGAGACACTCAAGATAGCCAATCTCGTGAAAAACAGGAAACTGGCAAAGTCGATCAGTGACGCCTCCTGGGTCGCTTCCTTCTCTGGTTGCAGTATTATGGAGCGATCCACGAGATTGCCGTGATCGGTGTGGAGCCAGCTTATACCACGCAAGACTGTAGCGCATGTGGCGCACGGGTCAAGAAATCACTTTCCATCAGGACGCATATCTGCCGTTCCTGTGGCCTCGTGCTTGACCGCGACCACAATGCGACGCTCAACATTTTAGCAAAATCCCGTACTGTCGGGCAGACAGAAACGGCTCTATCAACGGGTGGAGACAACGCTTCTGGACAGTCACCCTCTACCCGTCCTCGGCGCAAGCCGACTACGGGCAAGGTGGCTGAGTGAAAGAAGAATTCCCCGTGCTTCAGCCGGGGAAGTGTCAAAGCGTAAATAGTTGGTCAGGAGAAACAAGCAGGCGGTGTCCAATCATGGAACATCCAGGTTAAAAGGAACATAATACAGATGCAACAACAGACAACCCGTCAGGTAGATGCAGATATGCTTGCTCATAAACATAAACTTGGCTCCTTGCGTACTGCCTATGATCTCGCTCATGCCTCTTTTTGCAGACATATCTTTGCAATTGCATTTGCCTCACTTTTTTTCTTGCCCTTTTTTTTATTATTACCAACTATTCAATCTGCTCAATTAAAAATGGATATTTCATCATTCCTGCTCTTACTGTTTGCTCTGCTTTTTCCAGGTGCTGGCCTCTTTATGATAATCAGAATCGTTGTTGGGTGGATAAATGTCTATCATAGGCGCAACTCATCACTTCTACTCTATACCTATGGTCTTCTATTCCTGCAATATCAGAAGCAACAACTCGTTGCTTCTGATGTGCTTCACTGGCAAAACGTTGCTCTGATCTGGCATGAGGTCCACCAGAAAAGTGGACCTGAAGAGACCGGCGCGATAATAGATATCTACAAAATACAAAACAAGCAAGGCGCTCTATTCGGGGGGAACTCATTTAAGTTCAATATGAAGAAGCTGGGTAAAATCGTCGAGCAAGAAACGCTTCCCTACCTCTGGCCCTCGACTGTTGATTCCTATCAGCGTGGGCATCTCGTAACCTTTGGTACGATCAGCCTGAGCCTGGATGGCATCCACTACGCCGGACAACTTCTCCCCTGGCAGGCAGTGAAAGAAGTTCGCTGTAACTGGGTAATTACGATCAAGCAGCAGAGTGATGGTATGCTTTCGTCATGGGCCAGGGTCTCAGATAAAGATGTTCCCAATATCCATCTGCTCTATGCTCTGCTCGATTTTATTCGCAATCAGCAGGGACCTGTTGCTTTTTTCCTTGAAAAAAAGAGATAGGTTTAGCAAGATGTTGGAATACACGAATTTCATAATCAAGGTAGAGCCCCCATTAAGACTTTCCTTTGAAAGTGGTACATAACCGGTTGGGCGCAAAAACGGCCTTGATTTTTTTTGCCATCATAGCTACAATCAAGAACATGGAGCAAAAAATCGGAAGCGAAGCATTACAACCAAACCCAGCGCTTGAACCCTTTAAGGTTTTCGTGGGCCAATGGCAAACCATTGGGTCTCATCCCTACCTTCCCGGTATTACCTTGCATGGCCGTACAACTTTTGATTGGCTTGCTGGCGGTGCGTTCTTGATCATGCACACAGAGATTGACCACCCTCGTTTTCCTGACGGGGTTGCGATTTTTGGCAGCGATGATGTGGCGAAGACCTATTTTCAGCTTTCCTTTGATGAGCGTGGCGTCTCAAGGAAATACGACGTGACCATGACAGGAAATCAGCTCAAGTGGTGGCGTGACGAACCCAGTTTTTCTCAGCGATGCACCATGACCATAGAAGACAACGGCAACAAGATGGAAAGTCAGGGTGAAATGTCACGAGAGGGAGCAGCCTGGGAGAAGGACCTGGCATTGACGTACATACGAGTGAGGTAACTCATCACACTTCCCTCCCTTCCCATTGTGTGATCCATCTCCAGGAAACGACACGATCTCTGGGGGAAGTGCTCACCTGTTCTCGTGTCTCAGCCTGCTCAGTGCCTCCTCGATAATCAGACCCTATCCAGAAGACAAGGATGCGGTAACTGCCAAGAGCGTTCGAGCTCTTTACAACTTTCTCTGATGCTACCCTGGATATGGCGCGGTTTTTCCTGGCATCCTCGCGCCAAGTTCCATCCTTCGGTGTACATTCTCACCCTTCAGTTAATTTACCTGCTTTTGACGGGAAGTGAGCGGCCAAGGGCAATGCGGCTCACGACAGCACCTCTCAGTGAGACATGTTTGGGGAAAATCGAGACGCTCGGCATCCCTCAGCCAGCAGAAGAGACCTGTTACTTGATCTAGTGCTCAGAAAGCCACCAGAAAAGATCCCGTTGCGAGAGGCTCGGCCGCCCACGGGATGCGCAACGAGCTACAAGCAAGCTAGGAGTGAACCGGCTTTTTTTGATCAATGCCATTTTGCTGAAAGGCGCGAGGCGATTCTCCAAGCCGTGGATCTCTCGCCTCCAGTCTATACAGGAGGAGGGTGGCAAAGAGGCAGAGCCCAATAAGAACGATCCAGGGATAGGCTGGTCCCAACGTGAACAGTGACGCGAACAAGGTTGGAGCGATGGTCTGGCCCAATCCCCAGGCTGCAAATTGATACGTCGCGATGTACCGGCTGCGTAACGACCCTGGCCCCACTTCAGCGACTAGAGCGTTCATCGCCGGGCCATAGAGCAGTCCTCCACAGGTATAGATCCCGACGACCAGCAAGATGTACAGGATCAGCTGGCCAGAAGGAAAGATAAGCGCCAGGAGAAACAAGCCTCCTGATCCAATCCACACCCATCCAGCAAGGATCAGAATGCGTGTTCTTCTCAAGGAAATCACAAGCCGTACGATCAACGCTTGCAGTGTGAGGAGGATTGCGCTGAACGTTGCTTCCACACCTACGATCCAGGAAGGTAAATGCAACACGTTTACCAGATAGTAGGGAACAATATCAGAAAGCATGATTAAGCAAAGCACAAACACGAAACCGCTGACAAGGATCCCGAGAAATGTTTTGTCGCGCAGGACTGCCCGATACCCCCCATGCCCTATGGGGCTTTTCAGAGGGATGCTTGTGGAGACTGGCGCTTCCCTTACAGGCAGACCCCAGATGCAGACCATTGCCAGGAGAAAGCTCACAACATCAATGTATAATATCACCTGATAGGCGATAGTACCTCCGAAGGCAACGAGGAGCCCTGCAAGTGCGCCCCCAATGCAATTGCCCGCGTTTTGCGCCACTCCCACCAGCCCATACCAACTATCTCGTGCCTTTCCCTCTGTCGAGATACTTGCGATAAACGTGGGTAAGGCTACCCAGAACAGGCGGCCTGCGATGGCCCCTGGCAAGGTCGTCAACGCGAGGAGCGGAATGGTGCGCACGAACAGATAACCTAGACAGCTCAAAGCAGCAAACGCCATACTGATGAGAATGACCTGACGTGCTCCTATCCGATCCACGAGCATCCCCGCCAGCGGAGTCATAGGCAGGCTCAACAGCATAGCTATGGTAAGCACGCCTCCAACGGCAGCCAGAGGCAATCTGGCGACATTCGTGAAGTACAGCAGCGAAAAGGGAAGAAAAAGTCCTGACCCCAGAGCATCAATCCACACTCCAAGAAGAAACTGCCATTTATGCTTTCCTACAAGGTTGCTTCTGTTCAGTGTATTCATGGTGAGAGCTTCCTATCATAGATGGTACAACGTCTCTGACTCTGATCTGCGGCGCTTTCCTTTGCTCCAACCGAATTGGAACGAAAGAAAATCTTCCCTGGCAGCAGACCTATCTGCCGCCAGGGATAACACACAGCAAGCGTTTGGCTATTTGCTAAGCTGACTGATGAAATCTTGAAGATCAGTTGCGTACAATTCGGGTTCTTCCCAGGCCGTGAAGTGCCCTCCACGTGGAAAGTCCGTAAAGTGCTTCAGTTTCACCTGACGCTCCGCCCATTCACGGGGCAGCGGAGCATCCCAGGGACAATGAGCGACAGCTGCGGGAACAGATGGGCGCTCGTCCGCATTTGCTTTCGGCGTTGCGTGAGCCATTTCATAATACCAGCGGAACGAGGAGCCAATTGTCTGTGTGACCCAGTAGAGGGTGATATTGGTCAGCAGCTCATCTCTACCGAACCGCCGCTCAATGTCCTCTACCGTTGAGCCTGTACAAATGAAGCCCATGATCCAGGCCGCCAGGGCGGCGGGAGAGTCATTCATGCCATACGCAAGGGTTTGTGGCTTGGAGGACTGGACCATATTAAAAGCACCCTCTTTCATCCACCATTGCCCGATAAAGCCCGCGAACTCCTGCTCGGCAGGCGAGAAGGGAGGGTCGTAGGTCTTCGTGAAATCTGGATAGCCTGCATCAGTCAGGTGAATGGCGATCAAGACTTCTGGGTAATTGCGCGCAAGCGACATGGTGATGAGCGTTCCCCCATCACCCCCTGCCGAGACAAACCGTTGGTAGCCAAGCACATCACGCATCAATTTGACAAGCAAGTCAGCATGCGCGTCATTGTTCATCGCCTTACGGTCTGAAAATCCGGTTCCAGGGATGGATGGGATGATCACATCAAACGACGTGTTCGGGTCGCCACCAAAGCGAGCGGGATCGGTCAGCATGGGAATGACCTTATGATAGCGGTAGAAGGAGTCAGGCCAGCCATGGAGCAGCAGCAGGGGTGTTGGATTCGGCCCTTTGCCGCGCTCATAGATGAAGTGGATGCCCACACCATCAACGTCAGCTTTGAAATGCGCCAGGGCATTCAAATCCGTTTCGTGTTTGCGCCAGTCGTACTCGTGTTGCCAGTAGTCCGCCAGTTCCTTCATATATTGCAGATTCGCGCCATACGCCCACCCCGAGCCTTCGACCTCATCGGTCCAGCGGGTGCGAGCCAGACGCTCACGCAAATCGTCCAGGGTGGATTGAGGGATCGCAATCTGAAATGGTTGTATGCTCATGAGTTCATCGCTCCTTGTGTTTCCTTGCCTTCCAAAGCAAGGGAGGGTTGAAAGAGGGTAAAATCACCCTCCTTGATACGCGAAAAGATACTGAGATTGGCCGTGTGTGAACCTCTGCTATGCATGTTCTCCAGTCTCTGTGCGTAAAGAGTGTACGCTTGTCGAGAGGTCAAGCAAGCTCAATCCAAGACGGCGAATGGCGAGCAGCACACCATAGAGTGCTGCCTGATCTGGAAGTTCTCCTGAGAGCAATGAGGTTCCATCGCTCTGATGCGTAATGAGGAGGTCTTCAAGTCTGCTTTGCCAGGAGGAGTCGAGATGCTCCTTCACACGGATTTGTACACGCATCGGCGTTCTCCTTCCGCTCGCACATGTATTGCGGTGCTTGAAGAGAAGTATAGGGGAGAATGGAGGAGGAATCATCACCCTTGTTCGTGATTGTGAAGGGTGATGACAACATCGTTGAGGAGATGCTGAATACTCCAGAAAAGGGGCTGATAACGTGAAGAGAGAGCGCGTGTTAGAGCAAGGCCACACGCTGGGCCAATACGATCGCCTCCGCGCGACGGCTCACACCAAGCTTGCGATAAATGCTGCTGACCTGAGTCTTTATGGTATTACGAGAGACAATCAAGGTCTGCGCCATCTCATCATACGTCTGCCCAGCAACAAGCAAGCGTAATACCCTGAGCTCCTGCTGGGTCAGGGGGTCCAGGAGCACAGGTGGTGAAGAGGGGCTTGCTGGACGACGCTCTTGCTCTTGCTCTTGCGCGTCTTCGGGCTGTACCGCAATCCTCAAAGCTGACGTCTGTTCTTCCTGTGCAAATGCTGTCAGCAATCGTGAGACAAAGAGCCGAAACGTCGTCGGTGCGGCATGTGCCTGGTTTGGCGCTTCGTTCAGGAAGCTTTGGAGCGGGAAGCGCATGCGTCTGCCGGCATCCAGGAATACACGAACATTGTCCTCTCGTTCTGTCAGAGCAAGAAGGCGCATGAGGGCGGTTCGCGCGTCTTCTCTCTCCCCCGTCTGGTACAGCGCGACCACAGAGAGCGCCAGAAAAGCGGTTGTCGTTTCGAAGTTCTCAGGATGATCAAGGTGCTCGCTGAACCGTTCCAGGGTTTCGCGCGCGGCCTGGTACTGCTGTTGCGCTAAGAAGACACGAACCAGCATCAACACTTCCCCTCGGCGCTCATTCTCCCAGGTATCTTGAGAAAATGTTGCTTGTGCAGCCCAGCGTACAGCCTGGAGGTGGTCTCCTGTCGCCAGCCAGTATCTGACCTGGGTCGAGATGAGCAGAAGACGGTGGAGTGAAAAGCCCTGGCTCTGAATCAGGGCTTGTGTTTGTTGCAGTACCTGATGGGCGCGAGCGTGGTCACCAGATGCAAGCTCGGTGTCGATCAGGCATAATCTCCCAATGATTTGCAGGTCTATCTGCTGCCAGATCTCCGCGTCATGGATGAGTGTCTTTAAGACGCACCGAGCCTCGTCCATCTGATTCCATTGGTACAAAACGCACGCGCGATAGTACGAAAGATACCCGGCCAGGAGAGCATACCCATCGACCTGTGCGATCAGGTCGAGCGCCGTGACACATTCCTGATGTGCCTGGCGCAACTGTCCCGCTCTCAGAGAGATTCCCGCTAACCATTGCATGACTTTCAAGGTCGCAAAGCGGCTTCCTGACTGCAATGCTCGCTGCTTTGCGTCGACAAACCGCTGGACCAGGGAGGTTCCTTCTCCCAGCAAAGTCCAGTGGAGAATGAAGGTGACGGAGAGCGGGATCATCTGCCAGATCATCTCGTCTTCCTGGCTCAGATGCTGCATGCGCTGCTCAATGAGGTAATACGCCTCATGACGACTTTGTGAAGTCTCTTCAATCGCATCACTCCAGAGGCGTAGGAGGGACAGGCGCTGTCGAAAGAGAGCCACGTCCTGAGCTTCCAGAACGCCCTGGCGTTGTGGCCCAAGCACTGCCTCCACCCGTCCCATCATGTGTTCCACCTGCGTTCGTGTTTGCGTGCGTTGCGTGGTATGGATTGACGCGCTGGCGTTGAGCACATAGAGAGCCGCGTTCAGGACGAAGCGAGCATGGTCGCGTATCTCTACCTCAGGAAGGGCCATGATCCAGTGATAGAGGGTCTGTGTCTCACCGCAGAGCCAGAACTTCTCGGCTGTCTGTTCCATCATTCGAGCGGCATATGAATAGTCCTTTCCGTCCAGCGCATACAAAATGGCGTCTCGCCACATTCCCTGCGCCTCATACCAACGAGCCGCTCGCTGATGGAGTAACGATATCATTTCTGGCTGCGTGGCCTGCAAACGTGCGAGGAGCACTTCACGAAAGAGATCGTGCAGGCGATACCAGTGTCGTTCCTCATCGAGAGGAACCAGAAAGAGATTAGCTCGTTCAATTGTTTCTAACAATGCCTGGCTGTTTGCTTCTGTGGTGACGGCCTGACAAAGGGGAGCCGTTACACGATGGAGAGGAGAGATGTGGAGCAAGAAGGCCTGGAGGAGGGTGGGCTGGCGAGCCAGGATCTCTTCCTGAACATAATCCAGCAGGTATCGATGATGGCCCGTAAAATTGTCCACAAAGGCTGCATGGTCCTGGTGATGTTGCAGAGAGAGCGCCGCTAGTTGTAATCCCGCAATCCAACCCTCGGTACGATGTGCCAGTTTGGTTATTTCACTGTCTTCAAGTGTGAGACCCATGGTGTGTGTCAAAAAGGAGGCGGCCTCCTCTTGCAAGAAACGTAAATCGGCGTCTCGTAGCTCCAGCAAGTGACCGCGAACCCGCAGCCGCGAAAGCGCCAATGGAGGATCAACACGACTGGCAAGCACCAGATGCAGGTGCGCTGGGAGATGCTCAAGCAGAAAGAGCAATGAGTTGTGAATAGCTTGCTCATCGATAAGATGATAATCGTCCAGGAGCAGAATGGTTGGTGCTGTCAGAGTGCTCAGGTCATTCAGAAGGGCCGTTAAGACCGTAGTGAGAGGCGAGGGCTGTGGTGAATGAAGCATTGCCAGGGCTGCTGACCCGATCTCGGGTAAGCGAGCGCGTAGGGCAGCCAGGACTGAGACCCAGAAACATATTGGATCATTCTCCTGTTCATCAAGCGAGAGCCAGGCAATAGGAAAAGACGCCTGCGCCGCCCAGCCAGAGAGCAGGGTGGTCTTGCCCCAGCCAGCGGAGGCAGAGAGCAGGGTGAGTCGATGGTGGAGAGCGGCATCAAGCCGTGTCAGCAAGCGTTCTCGCGCGACCAACGAGGATGAGAGGTACGGATGAGAGAATTTGGCGAGCGGTAACATCGACGGTGGCTCGAAATGATGCTGCGGCAACGCAGGTGGGAGGACAGTTGATGCAGCCTCGCGGCGAAGCATTTGCGCCACTTCTTCCAAGCGCATAAAGGTCACTCGAGTATTTCGTCCAAGATAGCGTTTGTGCGTGCGCCCAGCAAGCGTGTGATACGCATACCAATATCCCTCTCCCCGTGAGCGGGCCTCTTTGAGCATACTAAGACGGCTAGTGCGACCCTGAAAGGTGAAGGAGGAATGCGTCGCTAGCCAGGTAAACCAGGCATCTTCATCTTCCTCCGTCAGGAGTTGGGGCTGTTGCTCTGGACTCTGAAGACAATATGCGCCGTTCTCGTCCGACCAGATGAGTGTATGAGTGAGCCGCTTTGGCATGAATTCCTTTCACCTTCCTACCTCTCCTGTAGGAGGGGAGGGCTGAGATAACGAAAGCAAATAAAATTTGTAAACAGCAATACAATCGCGTACCGTACTTTGGAGACACGCCAGCACGGAGAATACGCCTTTCAACCAACATCCTCTCTTATCTCGCCAGCCAGATGCTCAATCACCTCTCGGAGAATTTGCCCTCCTCGCGCAATATCTTTTACCGAAAGTCCCCCATAACCAAGAAGAAGGCCATTGCGATCTGGAGTTCCCGCATAGCATATATCTATTGTTGAAACGAGAATACCGCGCCCCCTGGCCTCTTGAGCGACACGATGGGCGTCCAGATCCGCGCGTAGTTCAAGATAGGCATGTAAGCCAGCATCAAGACCTCGTAATTGCGCGAGGGGCGTGATAGGCGCAAAAACCTCCTTTAACAACTGACGTTTATGTGCATAATGGTGTCGCATCCGGCGAATGTGTCGATCGAGATGCCCTTCTGAGAGCAGGATGGCCAGGGCTTGCTGTGTCGGCCAGGACGTGTGATAGTCGGAAAATCGTTTCAAGCGCTCGACTGACTCCCGCAACGGCGGCGGAACAAGCAAATAGCCAATACGTAACGCAGGAGTAAGCACCTTCGAAAAGGTTCCGATGTAAGCTACATGCCCTGTAGTATCAAGGCTGGCAAGGGCTGGGAGCGGTGGTGCATGGTAGCGGAACTCACTATCATAATCATCTTCGATGATCAGGCTATCGTTCGTTTGTGCCCAGTCGAGCAGTGTCAGACGGCGCGTTACCGAGAGCCTGGTCGTAAGAGGATATTGATGGGATGGAGTGACATGGACAAGCAAAGGCGCACGTGGGCACTGGGAAAGTTGATCCACACATAGCCCATCATCGTCAACAGGCAACGGAAGCATCCGCGCTCCGCTAGCAGCAAGGATATGACGAGCGACAGGGTATCCTGGCTCCTCAAAGCCCACAAGATCCTCTGGTGTCAGGATGGCTCGCGCGAGCAAGTCGAGGGCCTGGGTTGCTCCAGAGGTGATAATGAGATCTTCCGCCTGGCAAGCAATGCCTCTTGCTCGCCCAAGATACTCCGCCAGGGCAGCTCGAAGACGTGGGTCTCCCTTTGGTGATCCACACATATTCGGTGGCAAGTGCTCAATAGCTTTGCGCCAGACCTCGTGCCAGATCCGTGTCGAGAGGGGCGTGATCGTGGGCGTGCCGAGCCGAAATTCAATGCTGTGGGGGTCTGGCAAAGGTGCGGAGATTTCAGGGAACATTGGAGGGCGAACCCATCGAGGGTAGAAGGGAGGAGAAGGACGTGACAAGCGTAGGTGGTGCGAAAGATCCCCTCTGACATAGGTTCCTGATCCATGCCGCCCCTCAAGATACCCTTCAGCAAAAAGTTCATCATATGTCGCGATGACGACATTCCGCGAGAGGCCGAGATCGGCGGCGAATGCTCGCGTGGATGGGAGTTGTACCCCAGCTGGAAGCAACCCATCGGTAATAGCCTGGCGGAGCTGCTGTACCAATTGGGTATGAAGTGACTCCTTGCGCGTACGATCCAGCGTGATTGACAGATCAAGGGACGCTCTTCTCAATGCGATCTCCTCTCCTTCAAGTGGCTCTTTCATTTTTGCATAAAGTGGCCCTTCTCTTATATCCACTTTCCTTGTAGTATACCTCAAGAAGCAAATGTCCAGGAAGAAGGGAAAGAAAAAAGATGTTAGCATATGTGTTTTGGCATCAGCGCGCGAATAACGTAGTAAGAGAGGATTACCGGGAGAAACTGATTGCATTTCATCGGATACTACAAGAGCGGCAATCGCAGGGGTTTGTGGGCTCTCTCGTCCTGGAAATGGCCCAATTGCCGTGGATGATGGAAGGGTGTGAAGTCTATGAGGACTGGTATTTCGTTGAAAATTCAGCGGCACTTGACCCCCTGGACAATGCAGCGGTGACTGGAATCTGCCAAGAACCGCATCATCAGGTAGCGCGCCTGGCAAACAACGGGACCGGTGGTCTGTACCGTTTGAAGGACGAAGCCCTCAATCTCAATCATCTGGGCGAGATCCGTTTCGCTACCTGGTTTGGGAAACCTTCCGGCATGAAATACGACCAATTGTACGAATTGCTGCATCAGAGAGCATACACTCAACAAGGCAGCTTGTGGCAGCGGCAGATGACGATGGGTCCAGCGCTGGAATTCTGTTTCCATAGTTCACAGAAAAGCCCGCTGGCAGAAGCGATCAGGGGCATACAGGTAGAAGTACAACCAATCTTCGTATTTGGTCGATAAGCAAAACGAATGCCAGGCCCACGAGGTGCGCAACGAGATGGAAACGAGCAAAAAAGCAAAAGAAGAAGGTAGCCTGGTTCTCCATCAGCGCCCTCGAAGAGCTGGAAGAGGAGAAAGAAGGTGGGGCGAGGAGTAATGAGGGAGAGATTAAGGATGACGCATGCTTCTTCGGACATCTCTTTTTCCTTAACAGAAGTGCTTTGGCCTGATTTTGGCGAGTATTAGTAGACAGTGTTCCTATTTGTGTGCTTAGATCTCGACAGCAGATGTCTGCTCAGGTATTTTAGCAGAAGTGTATAGAAATGTACAGACTATTTGGCGAGTCATGTGGAAAGGGCGAATACAGCATGATCGCCGATCTGACGGTTCTCTCCCGCTATCGTGAACAGCAGATGCGTTACGATCATGCCTACGAAATCATGTAGGAGTATAGCTACCAGGATTTTAGCTCTCAGCCAGAACATTTTCGCTTTCTGCGCTGGCTCTACACCCGTGCTTGGTGGAATGAAGAACGCCTCACCGTGCTTTTTGACCTGGCGATGGCACAACTGATTGATCGCAAAGTCTTACTCCCTGGAGTCTGTGTGCTGGAACACCTGGTTTCCAGTGTGTGCGAACACGCCTCCGTACGCCTCTGGCAGCGGCTTGCCCAGTTCTGGATGCTTGGGTATCAGTTCAGTCCCAGGTTTGCCGAATTGAGAGAAGCTCGCTTCTGGAAGTGATACCGCTGGCGAATCCATTTAAGGTGCATCATAAAGACGCGCAAAAGCAGAGCGTCGAGTCTGAGCGCGTGGAAGCCCATCGAACCATGTCAGGCTGCGAACCACATTGAGCATCTTTTGCCTGTTGTAGCTGCTACGCTGCCCCTGGTGACAGAAAGCCGAGCGCTACCCCGCTTGAAGGTGCCAAATTCATCTCTCGCGCCACCTCGGAACCCGCCCGGGGAACTTTTCATCGCCCAGCCGGTGGCAAACATCTTTCAGCCGCTCGTAGGCACCCTGCCATTCCAGATCGGCGAGCGTTTCCAAGAGTGGCACATCCTTGCGCAGTGTCGCCAGTTTGCGGAAAAGCAGCGCCTCAGCCCAGTGCTGTGTCAGGCTCTCGGCTAGGCGCGCTGCACGGCTGGCCGAGAACCCCCAGGTTTGCGGATCTGTGGGGATCGATTCGAGGTGCTCGTATTTTGCAAGCACGGCCGCCGCAGATTTTTCACCCCAGCCCGGGATTCCAGGGAAGCCATCGGCTGCATCACCCACCAGCCCCAGCCAATCGGGGATCGACTGCGGGCGCACGCCAAATTTCGCCACCACGCCCGCCTCATCAATGAGAATATCGCGGCGGCGATCCCAGCCAACGGTGCGGCTTCCAGAGACCAGCTGGGCCAGATCCTTATCCGGCGAGCAGATCACGATTTGTTCGACCCCAGCTTCGTTCTTGAAACGGGCGGTCGCGCTGGAGAGGGCATCGTCTGCCTCGAACTCCACCATCGACCAGACCACTAGCCCAAGCGCGGAAACAGCCTCTTCGGCCAGCGGGAACTGGGCGAGAAGAACGGGGTCAACGCCCGCGCCAGTCTTATAGCCAGGGTACAGATCGTTACGGAAGGACTCGATCACGTGATCGAACGCGCAGGCCACGTGGGTGATGCCAGGCGTCGTCAAGAGCTTCAGCAGGCTGCGTAAAAGGCCCAGCGTCGCGCCGACCTCCTGCCCATCCGGGGCTTTGCGCGACGGTGCGCCGAAGTGGCTGCGAAACAGCTCATAGGTACCATCCACCAGGTAGATCTTCATAGAATATCCAGTGCTCCTCCTGTAATTTCAGAATTGTCCAGCCTTTACTAAAATAGATATCACTCTAGGGCAAGAGAAACGATGTCATCTGTCTACTTTTAACGATCTGGATGATCGGTGTATACATTGCTGTCTTCGTCGCTTATCTTATCACGAAAGACACATCCGTTGTTCTCTGAAGGATGGAGGAGGAAGTCCGGGTCTGGCTCTTCGAAACTCACGAACAAAATCTTCTGTATGCGCATAGACCTTCTTTCAACGAATAATTATCAAATGAATCGAAATGAATAGTATATAATATTCACATATTTATAACGAAAATATACTTGAGGGGAGTATAATCATCATGGGCTTAAATATCCACCTGCACACCTTTCCGACCTTAGAAACTGAACGCCTGATCTTACGGCAACTCGCAGCAACGGATGCGCAGGATTCCTTCCTCTTTCTGTCCGATGAAGAGACGATGCGCTACTACGATCCAGCGCCGATGATACAGCTCGAACAAGTAGAAAAGAGTATTGAACGTCATCGAAGGCGTTTTGCTCAACATGAAGCACTACGCTGGGGCATTCTATTGAAGGGTGAGAACAGGGTCATCGGCAATTGTGGATATTCATGGGATGTCGATAATCGACACGCAGCTCTGAGCTATATTCTCTCAAAACACTACTGGAATAAAGGGATCATGACAGAGGCCCTGACTGCGATTATTCAGTTCGGCTTCGAACACATCCACTTGCATCGCATTGAAGCTCAGGTTGCGTATCCCAATCTCGCCTCTGCACGCCTGCTCGAAAAGCTCGGCTTTCAGGAAGAGGGACGCCTCCGCGATCGTCAATATGCCAACAACCAGTTCGTTGACGAAAGGATATTTGCGCTTATCAATACCAACAACGTGGACGGATAAATTCTCCGACGCCAGCGATTGATCCCGCAACTGCATAACCTGTCTGAGTCACAGATAATGGTGCCATATCTCACGAGTTGCGCAACGAGATTGAGAAAGGGCTGTGAGTCTATCACTTGCCATTCTTTGTGCTACAATGCACAGAGGTGAGTCAAACGCCGAAAAAGTCGTTCGTGACCTTTTGCCATCTTTAGAGGAAATATGACATCGACCAGACACGAAGCATTCATCCGGTGTGCACGGCTCGACGAAGTAGAAGCGCTCAACGAGTTGATCATGCACTCGAAAAGCTACTGGGGGTATGATCGACCGTTCTTAGAAGCTTACCGTGCTCATTTGCTTCTCTCTCCCAAAGCCCTTGAGAACGATCCTGTCTATTGTGCAGAGGTTGGGGAGGCCATTGCTGGTGTCTCACATCTCATTGTGGTCAGTGATGAGGAGATATGTCTCGACCATCTCTTTGTTGAGCCAGCTTTCATTGGTCAGGGGATCGGCGCGCTTCTCTGGCGACATGCCGTGGAACAGGCTCGACGGTGGGGTGCCAGAGCACTTGTCTTTGGGGCTGACCCACATGCACGATCCTTTTATGAGCGTATGGGTGCAGTCGTCGTCGGCGAAAAGCTCTCCAGGGTTCTCCCCGGACGCAAGGTCCCTCGTATGTGCTATGAATTGTAAGGGATGCCCGGAGATCTCACAGGAATGCCGGGAAGAACTTGCACAACGACGAATAATCCAGGTTGACATTGAGCAAGGCATCTATCCCTTTGGAGGCATGGTGTTGACGCAGGCTGAGATTGAATGGTTGTGTTGGTCACGCATGATAATGGACGAGGCCCTGTTGATTGGAGCGATGAACAGCAATTCTTCTCCGAGCAGGGCGAAGCCCCGCGAGCATGACGGGAAAGACCGAGAAACTCCAAAGCCCTACGTGGGAATTGAGAATGTGTGTAAAGCTCTCACGTAGTATAGTATAGTTGAAGGATACAGATGCGGGAAAGATTGATGTCAGTAGAGGGCAGACTTAGTTCTATTGTGGATGGCCTGGAAGTGGTTCACGGGCTATTTGTGTAGCAAGTCGAGCAAATTAAGGAACGCTGTTGCAAACGCCCAATCATGTCAAACGCTTTGAGCAGGTAGTTCTATCACACCTGGATGCAGCCTATAATCTGGCGCGCTGGTTGACGCACCATGAGCAGGACGCAGAAGATATCGTGCAAGAATCTTATCTGCGTGCCTTTAAGTTTTTTCATAGCTTTCATGGCAGCGATGCCCGTCCGTGGCTACTGGCTATAGTACGCAATACGTACTATACTTGGAGACAACAGAAGCGCATCCATGATCCTGTAGAATACCTTGATGAAGAGAGCGATATCGAGGATGCTCATGCATTGAACCCGGAAGAGTTGGCACTCCAGAGTAGCAATTACGAATTGCTGCGTCAGGCTCTGGAACAACTTCCGGCAGAGTTTCGCGAGGTCGTCATTTTACGTGAGTTGGAGGGATTGTCTTATCAGGAAATCGCGACTATTACTGCTGTTCCTTTAGGTACGGTGATGTCACGACTGGCGCGGGCACGCAAGCGACTCCAGCATTTTCTGACCTGCCAGATGAAAAAGGAGCAATGATGTGAACTGCGATGATGTACAAGACCTTATCGATGGGTATGTGGATGGCGAACTGGACCTGGTCAGGAGCCTGGAGATCGAGCAGCATCTTCAGAAATGCGTAACCTGTATGCAGGAATACAAAAATCGACAGATACTGCATCGCGCTATCAGCAACGGCAACTTCTATTATCGTGCCCCTGCCTCACTGCAAAAACGCATCCAATCATCGATGAAAAGCAGCCCGCCACCCCTACGCGGCATCGCCTGGCGTACGCTGATCGCTGCCGCGGCACTCACGCTACTGCTGATAGTTGCCTGGAATGTGGTGCGCTTTGTTATGCTAACTTCTACGACAAATTCTTTAACGCAAGAAGTTCTCGCCAGTCATATTCGTTCGCTCATGCCGGGTCATCTGGTGGATGTATCCTCGTCGAATCAGCATACTGTCAAGCCCTGGTTTAATGGAAAACTGGATTTTTCGCCACCGGTCGTAGATCTGGCGCAACAGGGCTATCCCTTGATTGGTGGACGCCTTGACTACGTGCGTAATAAAGCGGTGGCGGTCCTGGTTTATCAACATGGAGGACATGTGATTAATCTCTTTGTCTGGCCGGAAGGCCAGAATGAGGGCCAGGGAACGACTTCTATTACTCAGCAGGGATACCATATTCTTTCCTGGAACAGATCGGGCATGTCGTATTGGGTGGTGTCAGATCTCGAGGAGGCACAGTTGCAGGAGTTTGTGCGGCTGGTTCAACAGAACACCCCCTGACTTCTTACAAGTAAAAGAATACTCCAGCTTTGGATCAGGCAGTTCAAAGCTGGAGTATTTTTGTTCACTAGTTATTTCATTGACTGGCAAAATGGGGAAGTATCAAGTGTGCTACGTCCTGTCCGAGCTTGAGACCTGCGTTATGATCGAGCCGCGTGTGCTGGCCCGCGTAGATTCTGCTCAGGCCGGCCTCGGTCGCAACATCATTGTAGCCAGTAAACGTGCGAACGACGCCGGGCAGAACGTCAGAGGTGACGCGGATCTGATCCTGCTTCCCAAAGAAGGCGGATAGCACGGCCATTCCAGTTGCGCTGATCACGCTATGAGCGCCTGGATAAGAGGGGTCGAGTGCTGTCACGGTGAGCGGCGTCCAATTCGGGACACCAACAGTGGCTGAATTGCCGTCTGTGTCGGCGTTGCGAATGGCCGTGACGGGCCTCCACAACTGGTAGTGGTACTTGGCCTCGTAGAAGGCAATTGTGCTGTCGGCGAAGGAGAGATTGAGGGCAGCGAACAGGCGAGCGGTAGTCGCCAGGTTGGTGTGGTGGGCGATGGCAGAGTTCGCGGCAATCTCATTCCACGTGTTCCAAATTGGCCCGGCCCAGAACTTTGCGATCACAGTCTGCTCAGGCGTTCGCATCGTACTGGAGTCTTGCCCCAGGTTTTTCACCTCGTTGATGGCCTGCGCGTAAGCCTGGCTAGTCAGAGCGGGGGGAGGCTCTGGGCGAAACTGAGCCGCGTTGTTGAGCACAAAGGGAGTGACATTCTTCCAGTTAGAAAAGACAGGAGGTGCGAACTTAGGCGGCGTGGGCATGTAGTTGCCCGGTTGGTTGCCTGGCATAAAGTGAATCGGTGTGGCGGTAGACCCGTCATCAGAACGGGCAGCAATCAGGCGCTCCGCGATGGCCTGACCCACCTGGATTCCCTGCTGTTTGCTCGCTCCGTCTTGAATCGTGGCGAGTTCGTTCGCGAGCAGCTTATCGAGTTGCGTCTTCATCTTGGGGTAGAGCGCCAGCAGAGCGTCATGGCCTGCTGTGGCTGCCGCCGCGTCGGGCCGAGCACCGCTTGGAGCGGATACCGAGAAACGATACGGCGGAGTATCATGTGTGATGGAGACGACTGCGTCGTAAATCGCCGCGTGCAGGATGGCGAAACTGCGCGTCGGGTGAATGGTCGCTGGCTGAGCGCCAGTCGTCTGAACGATGTGGAGTAGCTCCTTATTCCAATCGAGGACGATGGTGCCAGAGATCCTGGTGTTGTCCATGGCAGAGGCGCTGTTAGTACGGCTTGCCAATACAGATGGAAGGAATAACGCGGTTGCCAGTGAAGCAATCCCCAGGCAAATGATGAGAGAGGTGATCAAGATGACGATTTTCTTCTTTCTCATATCTGTGTTCTCCTTTGGTGAAGTAGTATAGTAAGGCAAGGCATCTCCAATGGTGTCACCTTCGCTTTACTATACTGCGTCATCGCAGGAAATATTCCCGTGTGTTGCTCCCTTTCTCTCACTTCTGTGAGGCGAACTGACGAGCCGAAGCGTGGTTCCAGGCCAGAAAGTCCCACCAGCACCCTATGACATAAGAGCGTGCCGAGGGCCATCAAGCTCCCTAGACAATCTCCTTCCTGATGTCTAAGGATGGTGAAACAATATATCCTGTAACAGCCTTCTCCGTCAATTGCCAGAGGAAAGCTCCCATCTCCTCAGCAGATGGAGAGAATTGATGCGTGAGCCACCAGGAGATCAGGCCGAACAATGCCCCTGCCGCATAGGCCGAGATGAGTTCGCCACTTAAAGGGGAAAGGATTCCTCTGCACATTGCCGAAGCTGGTCAGGGATCGCTCATCGTGCTGCTGCACGGCTTTCCTGAGTGCTGGTACACTTGGCATCACCAGCTCACAGCCCTGGCCCGAGCAGGCTATCACGTCGTAGCTCCTGACCAGCGCGGATATGGGCAGACCGGGTACGTGGGAGAAGGCTTCGAGAAGTATACACGATTGCACCTGGTGGGCGATATCGTGGGGCTGCTTGATGCGCTGGGAGAGCGGCAGACGATCGTTGTGGAACATGACTGGGGAGCGGTTGTGGCCTGGGATCTGGCTATGATGCGGCCTGACCGGGTGCGTGGAGTCGTCGCATTGAATTACCTCTATATTCCACGAGGGGAAACCTACCAGACCATTACGTCGGTCCCAGGCGGTACATTTTATTCCCACTACTTTCAGCAGCCGGGGCAAGCTGAAGCGGAGATGGAGCAAAACGTGCGTTTGTTCTTGCGCAAGATGTATTACACGGTTTCTGGAGAGGCTCCCCAGCAGGTAAGCGCTGCATTTAGCGTTGTCCCGACCGGGATGCGATTTGTCGATTGCTTGTCCAATACGGATAGGCTTCCCGATTGGTTGACAGAACAGGATCTCGACTATTGTGCGCAGCAATTCGAGGCTGGTAAGCTCCTCCCTCCGCACAGTTTGCCTGTCAGGAGACGTGTTGTAAAAGAGGTCAGCTTCATGGCTCTTATTATTTGATTATCCGGACCCTTCTGACCAGACGAAGATCGTGCGTCAACTTCTCTAAAAATGTTGTAGACTTAAACAGGAACACAAGAAGGAGAAGAAACGAGAAGAAAGAAGGGATATATGCAACAGCCTGTAGCACGGAAAGCCATCGTCACTGATACCTATTTCGGCACAACTGTAGATGATCCGTATCGCTGGATGGAAGATTGGCACGGCGAGGAACTGCGATCGTGGGTGGAGCAACAGGGAGCCTCTACCAGAACCTTCCTTGACGCTCTGCCAGAGCGCGCGGCCCTTTTGCGGCGCATCACCGAGCTAGGTGATGCCTCCCCCGCACTTTCCAACTTTGCTTTTACCGGCGAGCATTTCTTCTATCTGCGGCGCGATCCCGGCGAGAAAGTCGGCAAACTCGTCCTTCGTAAAAGCCTCAACGCACCAGAACTGGTCCTGCTGGACCCCAATACGCTGGTAGGCGAGGTTCACACCTCCATCGACTGGTATTCCCCCTCCCGCGACGGGAGTCTCGTGGCCTACGGTCTGTCCCAGGGAGGTTCTGAAGAGAGCACGCTCTTTGTCCTGGACATCGCGAGCGGAAAAAACCTCGATCTGGCAATCAGTCGCACACGTTTCGGCGGTATCAGCTGGTTTGAAGATTCTCGCTCGTTCGTCTATCATCGTCTCCGCTCCTTACCTCCTGGCGCGCCGGAGACCGAACTCTACAAAGACAGCCGTATCTACCTGCATCATTTTGGTGGCGATCCAGAGCAAGATTTGCCCATCTTCGGTCGTGGCATCAATAGTCGTGTTGCCTTTACACCAGAGGATTTGCCCTTCGTCGCTCTCTCACCCGCAAGCGATTGGGTCATCGGCCTGATCGCCCACGGCGTGCAGAATGAAATGACCCTGTACGCTGCTCCTGTCTCCCTGCTTAGCGAACCGGCTTCCTGCCCCTGGACGAAAATCGCTGATGTTGAGGATGCCGTCACAGATTTCGCCTTTGTGGGCGATACCATCTATCTCAAAACCCACAAAGATGCCCCACGCTCTAAAGTCATTGCCACCTCGCTCACGTCTCCCAACCTGGCCCACGCCACCACCGTTGTACCAGAGGGTGAGGTCGTTATCCAGCAACTTTTTATCTCTGGTGATTACCTGCTCATCCGAGACCTCGACGCTGGCATGACCCGCATGCGTCGTGTTCCCCTTGCTGGCGGCTTGCCGGAATCACTTCCTCTTCCTTTCCCCGGCACCTTGTTAGGCGCCGCTAGTTTTCCCACCAGTGGGACCGCGCTCCTCCAAATGACTTCCTGGACCGTTTCGCCTCGCATCTATCTCTATGAGAGCGCCCAGAATATGCTGCGCGATAGCGGCTGGCTTGCGTCCTCCCCCATCGACTTCAGCGATATCGAAGCGCACGAGGTGCAGATCCCCGCGCCGGATGGCGTATTGATTCCTCTCTCGATTATTCACAAAAAGGGGCTGCCTCTGGACGGCAATCGTCCCACGCTGCTCACCGGCTATGGTTCCTATGGCATCAATCTTGAACCCATGTTTTCGCCTGCTATGTTGGCCTGGTATGAGCGCGGCGGCGTCTACGCTGTGGCTCATGTGCGCGGTGGCGGCGAATATGGCGAGGAGTGGCATAAAGCCGGCCAGAAACTGAATAAGCAGCATACCATCGACGACTTCATCGCCTGTGCCGAGTACCTGATCGCACAAAAATACACCTGTCCAGAACGGCTCGCAGGCGAAGGAACAAGTGCTGGCGGCATTCCTAGCGGCGGAGCGCTGGTCAAGAGACCAGATCTGTGGTCCGTGATGGTGATGCGAGTCGCTGTACTGAATATCCTGCGCTTCGAGGCCAGCGAGAATGGCCCGCCCAACGTGCCAGAGTTCGGGAGCGTCAGCTCTGAAGAGGGTTTCAAGGGCCTCTTGATCATGGATGCCTACACCAAAGTCAAGGATGGTGTTCGCTACCCAGCCGCCCTGCTCACCACGGGCCTCAACGATCCCCGCGTCGTTGTCTGGCAAGCCACCAAGATGGCCGCGCGTCTCCAGGCCGCCACCTGCTCCGGCAAACCCATCCTGCTGCGCGTCGAGGAACAGGGCGGACACGGCATGGGTTCCACCAAACAGCAAGTAGAAGCCGAATTGGCGGATAAACTGGCCTTTCTCTTGCAGCAAATGCAGGTGTGAGTCACAACGGAAGTTCCGAGAACACTCTATCAAATTGTTATCCAGTTAGTTGGTCACAGGGCAAATTGGCCGAGGAGAGCAAGTTGGAGCAGGAGTAAATCTAGAGTACTTAGCGGTTCTGCTCATTGCCATTAGCAAGTTCCTGCTCTTGGTTGGCGAGAAACCGTTGTACTGCCGAGGCAGTCGTTCTCGCCAACGCCCAATATTTCCACACCGGGGTGCTACCAGGAGATCTTGCTAGTGCTACGTGAGCTAACCTTCGTTGCTTCCAGCAGGAGCAACAAAAGTGAATAGAAACTGAGGCACAACCTGGTCAAGGATCTCTGCTGGCGAGATACCATATTCTTGAACACGTTGATGTAATAGCTGCTGCCCTCCGAAGGCGGCCTCCGCTTCGAGAAGCAAGGCCAACGTCGGCGCGTTAAAAATGGCTGCCGGAGGTAGAATCAAGCCATTCATCAGGAAAAATTTAGCGATCGTTGGCAGTGGTGAAGTTATGCTCTGGGCCTCTGCCACAGGATGCTCCAGAGCGTATCCGTAGTAAGAATCAATATATTGATGTAGTAATTTGACGCCCTGCGGTTTGCCCGGACCTTCGTATATTACTCCTGGTCCTCGCATATCCGAAATGGCGCTAAGCCACCAGGCCGGAGCAATAGCATCCTGCATTTTTTTCAACACGGCCAGCTCAAAATCTGCCTCGGGACGGTTCGCTTGCTCTTTCAGGGCCGTACCCAGCGTCTCTGCTTCAATTGCGGCAACCGTCATGCCTTGACCGTAGATAGGATCAAAGTGGCAAAGTGCATCTCCAAGTGGCAAGATCCCTGCTGGCCAGCTACTCATTTGCTCATAGTGATAGCGAATGCATTGAGGTACACGATAACCGCGCGGTGGAGTCAATGGCTCAGCATTTTGGAGATTGATGGCAATGTTTGTGCTGAGAAAGTGGGGATGCTTCAAGGTCTGCTCAAATTCATCCACATCTATCGATGGATAGTTGCCATCCAAGGCATAAACAGTGACGCACAGTGTATGATTCTCGATAGGTAAGACGCAGATTCCTGGGATCCTTTCATCGGCCTTTTCGTCGACCAGTATCGTTCCAACCTGGTCAACAAGTTCGGGCGAAGCTTTATAGTAGCGTGTGCTATACCCGATATGAGCGCGAACGTACTCTTCGTCAGGTAATGTGTAACCCATTTCCTGAAGCCATTGCTTGAGCTTCGATGTGCGCCCACTGGCGTCGATCACCAGGTCGGATCTCACGGTTGTAATCTGATCGACCTGTCCACGCTGGCGCAGCTTGACACCTGAGATGCTTGCTTTCTCAGGCGAAAAGTGCAGACCAACTACCTCCTGGTTGGTCAGAAACTCAACACGTGGGAGCATTTGTACACGCTGGCGTATCTCCCATTCGAGTGCGCTTCTGCTGCATGAGCTATCCTGTTCTGGTGGATGCAACTGCAACATTTGCGAATTTTTGACAAGCGTCGCCAGTTTGTGCTGTACCTCATATGCCCCTTCTGCCAGTAATTCTTGTCTATAACCGGGGAAAAGGTGCTCCAGAATCATTTTGCCACGTGGCAAAATACGGTGGACGTGGAAAGCCTGTGGTGTCCCTGCGCGAACCTCGAAATGTGAAGGAAAAACATCGCGTTCAACGATCAGGACGCGTCCATAATGTTCGGAAAGAACGCGGGCGGCAAGCAATCCGGCGATGCCAGCACCTATCACGATTGCTTGTTTCCTTTGATCTTGTTCTGAACGAAGGTCATTCTTAACCATCTATTGCTAAATTCCTTTTGCTATTGTGCGTATTCCTGGACAATCAAAAATTCTCTCAATGTGGGGCCAGCAATACGATCTGATGCGCTTCATACCCTTGTAGCATAGCATATCAAGTTGCAAAAACATAGCGTTGTACATGCTAGACAGGGCTTTCCAATTCTCCCATCTAGCGGGAGTGCAGAGGGCGGCAGCCCTTTGCCGGGGTGCGGGGTGTCCCCGCAAAAAACTTTTTTCTTCTCTTTTGCGCGCCGCCAGCGGCGGCGCGCGAAGGAGGGAAGGAAACTGGGGACGCCCCAGGCCCCGGCAGGGAGACCCCTGCACCCCTTTGAGCGGAGAACTGGAAAGCCCTGATGCTAGAGATGAATGAAAGCGAAGTTATTGGGAAGTTTATCGGAAACTGTACAAGGCAAAAGAATGAAAAGAGAAGAACATAAAGTTTTTTTGTTCCCAGATGCTCTTGACGAGCAATTCCAACACTGAGACTGGCCTGTTCGTATTTCTGAAGGAGAAAGATTCTTAAGGAAGGAAGATAATGCAATGAAAAGGCTTGGTTCACTCAGTCTTGTAGCAGGATTTGGGCTGTTTGCAGGAAGCATGCTCACACTCTTGCTCCTCTGGTGGTTCATCTATGCTCTTTGGAGGATAGCTCAGCTCTCGGAGACGGGAACGCAGGTAATGGCAACAGTCGCGCAAGTGAGAACACGGGAAGCAACATCTTTGACTTACGAAAATCATGCCTTCAATAGGGCTCCTGTCACCATCCATCAGCTTGTTGCACGCTGGCAAAATCCTCAGACGGGAAAAACATACGTGTTCAAAACTCCGGTCAGGAATCCTGACAAGTTTCCTGTAGGAAGTTCCGTTCCTTTCTTGATCGACCCTAAGAACCCAAAGTGGTGGCACCGTCTGCAAGATTTGCAGAATGTGTAAGTCTCCCAGGCAAAAGCGTCGGCCCTTTTTTCTTTCCCATCTCGCTGCTGCAAAATGTGATAGACTGAAGAAATCGGCTTCAACGGCTTCGGAGAAGACAAATGAAGACTAGTGATGAATGGTTCAATGAAGGTATGGCCTTTTTTACCTCCGGGCAGGATGAAAAGGCTGTGGAAGCCTTTGAGCAGGTCATACGCCTTGATCCGGATGATGTTGCCGCCTATGTCAATCTGGCGCAAGCCCTTTACAATCTGCAACGATATCAAGAAGCATTAGCGGCAAGTGATCAGGCTCTCCAACTTGACCAGAACGATGTTCAGGCATACGAGACCAGGGGTGGAGCACTTGCCGGATTGGAGCGGTACGAAGAGGCTCTCATTGCGTGTAATCAGGCGCTTGCTCTTGTGCCCAATAATCCAGGTGCGTACTTTGATAAAGGCATCGCTTTAGCGGGGCTAGGACGACACAAAGAGGCTGTGGAAGCCTTTGAACAGGTCATCCATCTCGATCCGGGCGACCCTGGCGCTTATGTCAATAAAGGTCTCTCTCTCTATGCTCTCAGACAATTCGATGATGGGCTGATTGCCTGTGAGCAGGGGCAACGTCTTGATCCCAACAATGCTGACATCTATGCAAAAAAAAGCGAGATCCTCATAGCAATGCAACGGTACAAGGCTGCTCTGACTGCTTGTAAGCAAGCCCTACGCCTTGATCCTCATCATGTGCTTGCTCATCTCAATACAGCGAGAAGCCTTGTGCTGAGGATTGATCCCAGAGAGTTTGACAGACCAACCATGCGCTCATGGAATGTGACCAGCGAGGCGCTTGCGGAATGCGAACGCGCTCTTGAGGTTGATCCTAACGCTGTTGAGGCTTACGAGACCAAAGCTGCGCTCCTTTATAGAGCAAGAAACTACCAGGCGGCATTGGCAGCACTTGAGCACGTCGTGCGCCTTTCCCCTCAGAATGTTGAGGTCTATGTCCATAAGGCTACTGCCCTCCTTTTGCTGGGACGTTCTGAACAAAAAAACGAGCAGCAGAGGCACTATACAGAAGCGCTTGTGGAGTGCGAACGCGCTCTTGAGATTGATCCTAACGCTGCTGAGGCTTACGAAACCAAAGCTGCTATCCTGAATCGTCTCCATCGCTATGAGGAAGCCTTGCAGGCGAGCGAACACGCTCTCTCTGTGGATGTTACTGAGACAGGAGCATATGCTGAGAAGTCTATTGCACTCCATGGGCTAGGGCGTCACCAAGAGGCAGATCAAGCACGGAAATGCCACGAGGAGGCAATCGACAGAAAGCCGACAAGACGCTTTGACTTCTGGTATTTCCTGAATCGATTTCGTCTCAATTAATCTGAAGCCTTGCCGATGTTCCAGGTGATTTACCCGTTTACCAATTCCATGCGCAGGCGGACTTCTATCGCTTCAGCAGCGGGCATGATAAAGCTGAGACGCTTGAGGATGGCGGTTTTCCCATTGGCACGGCTTTGTTCTTCCAGGGCTTCCAGCTGAAATCGCGCATCTTGTGGCTGCTCTATCGTCACCTTCAAGGTGTGGCGTTGTCCATGTATCAACGCCGTAGCACCATCTACCTTACAATCCAGCCAGGTGATCAGTGCCTCCTCAACCTTATGAGCCGCACCATTGAATGCAAAATGATCAGATAACCAGATCATCCCTGCTTTCTGGCCCTCTGTCGCAACGCGCAACTGGCGTCTGGCACTCACTAACTCCGAGCAGGGATAAGCGCGAGCAATTTCAACCGTGGCCTGCTTCTCTGTCGCTGTAACTTTGTTCTCCAACAACTGTCCCGCGAACGCTCTGCCATGTGCCTGCAAGTTTCCACCAATGCGTGGCACACTATGACCATAGGAATTCACAAAGATGTTTTCGTAACGCTTCTCGCTAAAGTAGTCCCGGTTATATAGACCTCCTCCCGGATCGGTCAGCAGGTTCTCGCCGTCAACATGCACAATGAAACTGCCTACATCGTTATGATTATGATTTTCCTGGTTGTGACCGGCTTTCATGACCAGCACAACTGATGTGCCATCAGTCGCTTTTGTCACCAGTCGCGCGATGCCCACGCTTTCCAGTTGCGCATCGCCGAGTTGTGCGGTTTCGGGTTGGTGCCCGTCCCACCAGAGCAATGTGCGCAGTTGCGTGGCGATGTTCCAGTGTGGCGTCGGTTGCGCCGGGTGCGCCAGCAGATGATAGAGCGATGCTTCTCCACTGCGCTCGGCCAGGCGGGAGGTAATGCCAAAATTGAATGCCGTCTGTTCACCGCTGTCGGAGAAACTCGCAAAGGATGCCCCCGAAAGCTGTAGTTTCGCCGGGTAGGATGCGATGGCGCGTACTCGCTGGGTGGCGAGGAGGTTGAGTGCGCCGCCGCTGCGAGCGTAGAGGATCTCGGAAAGGATAACAAAGTTCTCCAGACCGTAGTGCCAATACCCTACCCCCTCCGTCGAACTGCCGTCTTCCTCAAAAGCTGTCTCCAAAAAGAGCCGCAGACCGTCGAGCGCGATTTTCACCGCGTGCGCGAGCCGTCCTGGTTCTGGCTCTAAGAGCAGGAACATCGCTGCCACTGCGCTATTGCAGAAACCACTCCAGTTATTCTGTCCACTAGAATACCACCTGTGCAGGTGATGCATGCGGAGGTAGGGATCAAAGATGCGCCGCTCGATCTCTGCTCGCACACGATGCCGCACTTCGGCATCCAGCGTCTCGCCAAGCAGGTGCAGTATCTCGGCCAGCGTCAGACCCAATTCTGCCGCTGCAAGATCGATCTGGTACATTTCATGGGCAGGCCAGACCCAGTTGCTCTCCTCGCAGATATTCCAGAGATAATCCTGCACGATGTCCTTGAGTCTGGTCGGCGTAAGATCATTGAGGGTGCCTGGCATTCCCTGGTCTCCTGGGTCAGGTTGGCGGAAAGAGGCCTGGGGACTGGTTGCCGAGCCAATTTGTGGTTGCGGCATGAGAAACAGGCGCAGTGCGGCTATGCTGAGCTGAGTGCGTTTCCGCCCCTCAGGTGTCTGGTATGGCCTGCGATCTCCAGTGCGACGAAAGAGCCGATACTGGGTATAGGTTGCCTGCGGGATCTGTTCAATGCCATCCATGCGCTCCTGAGTCTGAGCCAACCATAGTAAGGTAAGCGGTGCGGATCTGAATGCCTCTAGCTTGTTACGTGCCGCCTCTAGCTCTGGTAAGACGGTAGAATGAACGAAAAGCAACTCCCGTAGTTGCTCCTCGCTGAGATTGAAGGGATCAACGCTCCTTGATATCATCTAAGATCCTTCCTGGTTAATTCTCCTCGGAGATACTCGAAGCTTGCTTCATCTATTTCCCTGCCAGTTGGGCCACAACTGGCGCGAAGGCGCGTATACACTCGGCGCGCCTATACTCGGCGCGGATAACCAGGTAGGAGATGCCCAGACGCTCGCGCCAGAGCTGGATACGCTCGACCATTTGTTCAGTAGTTCCGAGCAGGATATACGGATTGGCAAGCACCTGCTCAACCGTGACATCTGTCAGTTCGTTGTCGCGGATATAGTGTTCCGCAGCCTCCTGCTGATTGTGTGCCAGGGCGAATCCAGAGATCAGCATATTCAACTCGATGGACGAAAAACGCTCGCCCGCGGCCTCGCGAATCCACCTGACTTTTTCGGCCAGGGTCTCCTCAATATTTTCTGTGGCATCAACTGTGCCATTATCATTTACCTTGACGTGCAGACCAATACCATTGGCTTCACGTGCGGCCAGGCTCAGGAGTTTTTTGCCACCACCACCCATGATGATCGGCGGGTGAGGACGCTGAATGGGTTTTGGCGTCACGTTGAGATCGGTCACGGTGTAGTGTTTGCCGGTGAAATTGACGGGTTCATCGCTGAAGCTTTGTTTCAGAATCTGTAAGGCTTCTTCCAGGCGTTCAATGCGGAGCCCGGCACGTTCAAAGGGCACACCAACCTGGTCGTATTCTGGTCGATTCCAGCCCGCTCCAATGCCCAGTTCAAAACGTCCACCGGAGAGCATATCCAGCGCCGCCACCTCTTTCGCGAGAAGGACCGGGTGGCGAAGATCATTGTTATAGACCAATGTGCCAATTCTCAAGGTTTTCGTCGCGTCCGCAGCTGCCATGAGGGAGGCCAGAGGGAAAAACTCGTTGGTAAAGTGATCCGGCAATAAGAGGGTAGCGTAGCCCAGATCTTCGGCCTCTCGTGCCCGTGTAATCCATTCTTCGCGGGTAGGGGTACCATCTGTAATGATGCCAAAGCGAAAAGGTCGTACGTGTGACATGTATCTTCTCCTGATTCCTTTGATACGGCTAAGTTCACCGACAATTTTGTCGGCCTGTTCAAATTTTGTCATACATCATGGCTATTTGCCAGAACAGTCTCTCTCCACGAGACCCGCAACCTCTGGTATCACCCCGACTACCAGAGCATTAGACTGGAGCTACTCGAACAACTCTGCGACCGCATGGCTACTACTGTTGACCCTCTGCCCCTGCGAGAGGCCGTCTGGTAGTCAACTCACACCAACACCACCTGGCTATAACTGACTATCATTATAGCCAGGTTCTTCTTTATCTGACAGATTTTTTAAGGATAGCCCTCTTTTTGTAAATAGAAATCTACAGGTTTTTCATCTCTCTGGAGAACATCCTACACTTCCTTTATCTCGCTGTAGCCTTTTTGTATGTATTCTTTTATAGTTGAAGGATAGATGATTGTTTCCTGAAAACCGAAAAGCGAGAAAATAGTGGAAAAGGATTTTTAAGGCAAAATATAATATATAAGGAATAACTACTTATTTTGGTGTAATATGCAAAGAGGTGAAATATGTGTGAAGCTGTGATAGGGATGAATGTTTCTCTTCTACCGGGGATCTTCTCTGAGCAGATGTTACACGGCTTCACTTTTCTTGGTATCCTCTCGACGATGTTAGGTTTTCTCTATCTCTCCTATGAATTGCTCGGCAAGCCACGAGGAATATTTAACTGGGTACTCATCCTTTTTACTCATCTTGTGGTAAGTATCTGGGGTTTGGCGGTGTTTGCACCTCCCATGCTCTTCTTGTTTGCACAGGTATTAAGGGAAATTCACATACCCTCCAATATCGTTGATCCTGTCACGCAGATAGGTGATATGATTGTTTATACACTCATGATAGCAGCTCTCCAGGGAACATTAGTAGCTTTTCCTCCCCCTACTGGGGCGATCAAAAGATGGCAGTGGCGAGATTGCCTCATAGGATTTCTCTTTGCATTGGTATTCTTTAGCATTGATGAGTACGCAATTTTTCAAACACCAATCAACGATGTGATCGACGTCATTCCAGATGTTGTGCTATTTCTCTTGATGGGTGCTGTCGGCGCTGGTTTTTGGCGCAGATATGGCCAGCGTTCTCACTCTCTTGCCGCCCTATCAAAAGAAGGGGAGACAATTCACCGCCTCTTCTCTTTTTCAGACTTCATCAGAGGGCTATTATTCTGGTATATTGTCGTAGGTTTGTCCACCATGGTCTGGATTGTTCTCTACATACGTTGGTACGGCCTCACAAAAGATATTCTTTTCTATCTTGTCGATTTGTTCGTTGGAGCAGCACCAGCAAGTCTTATTTGCGGCAGTTCGCTCTATATTACCTGGAAAGTGGGCCGCTTAGGCGAAAGGCAACTGGGAATGATAGGCGCGGGCCTCTCCTTGATTGGCTTCTTGCTTAGTCTGATCGAACCTCTGGTTCTCTTTCTGGCAACACCGGGCAGTCATGGAGGCTGACGTGCGCATCTCAAGAGATTGCTTCTATCTGCT
This sequence comes from Reticulibacter mediterranei, assembly GCF_016587455.1. NCBI lineage: Bacteria > Bacillati > Chloroflexota > Ktedonobacteria > Ktedonobacterales > Reticulibacteraceae > Reticulibacter > Reticulibacter mediterranei. The sequence continues at coordinate 1,419,383 of NZ_BNJK01000002.1, forward strand.
ACGCTCGCTTCAACTGCCGAGCTTGTCAACTTTCAGGTTTCTGCTTTTGCTCTTCTACTGGAAATTGATCAGGGTGTCGCTCGCGCCAGACATCCCAGAAAGACCGGATAAATGTTTGCAGAATACCTGCGGCGGGTGCGGCGAAGAGTGCCCCTAACAAACCGAATAAGGTGGTGCCAACCAGCAGGGCAAAAACGGAGAGGATTGGATGTAAACCAACTGCACCACCAAGGATACGAGGAGCCAGAATCTGTCCCTCCAGCCCTCCCTGCATTATAGTGACAAAGATCCCATAAATTAGCGCGGTCTCCCAGCTATGGGTAAGAGCAAAACCAATGCCAATTGCTCCTGAGATATAGGAACCGATCTGCGGAATAAACTCGCAGACAAACACAATTAGCGCCAGGAGGAAGACATAGGGCACACCAATGATAAATGCCCCAAGTCCAACAATGATGGACATAATCGTGGCAAGCAACACCTCGCCCCGTATAAAATCACCCAGAGAGTGGTCTAATTCATTCAGGAACATGTTGATAAATCCACGATACTTCAGGGGCGTTTTATAGCGCCACCAGTTGATCACACGGGGTCCATCAACAATAAAATAAACCGCAACAGTTGCAACCAACAACAAAGAGATCATCGTAACGAAGACGCCACTGATGAGAGGGAATACTCCGTTAATAGTTTGCTGGAGATATCCTATAACTTGCTGGCCCGAGATATGAATTTGATTCTGTGAAATACCCAGCCGTTCCAGTTTTTCAAGACCGGACCGGAAGAGAGCGTGGTTCTCTGGATGCAAGACGAAATCCTGAATGATACCGATCAGCAGCCCAAACTGCTGGATAGCTGCCACAACAACGAAATAGAGGATCAAGCCAACCACCGCCAACACCACCAGCAGACTCAAGAGAATCGCCAGAATGCGCGTCATGTGACGTTGAAAGAAGCGCACCAGAGGAAAAATAAGGTAAGCCAGGAGTGCAGAGAACCCGATAAGAATAATCGGCGTAATAATTTTGCTGATGATCCAGAGTATGACGGCAAAGAGCGCAATCCATCCCAATAGAGTCAGCACTATGAAGAAACGCCTTTGCCATACATTGCTGTGAGGGGTCATAGTTGGTTGCTCGTTTCTTCTAGTCATGTCGTATCTTCCCTGGAGCATTGAGATGCCATTCATGCTCAGTTCGAGTTCTACTGCTAGTGTATCTCAGAAACAAAAGGAAAGACATCGCTCAAAAGAGTAATGTTGGATGTGCCTTCTTTGAGTAGGAGAAAATCACTCTAAAAGAAAGCCACTCAAATGATATTTGATGCCGGTGGGCTGGAACGAGTCAGGCCTGTTCAAGAATACGCGCAAATGCCTGGAGATAGCTTGAGTCAGCACATTGTTCGCGCAGCAGCCAATACTCAGCACCCCAGAAGAGATACGCATACAGGGGAGCTTCTGGTCGGGACCAACGCATGCAGGTATTGTAATTGGCGATGACCTGTTCCGGTAAACAACTATACATGCCTTGCCTGGATGGATTGGGCGGAGTTGTCACTGTCTCCCAGGGTTCCGCCTGCCCCTCAGTAATCATCAGTTGTTGTCGCTTCGTGTGGGTTGATGCGAACAGTTGCTTCTGTTTCTGTTGCAGCCAGGAACTCTTGCTTCCATCCAGATACAGGGTTCTGTTTCCAACCTTCAACAAGGCGTGGCGCGGATAATAGTCAATCCCAACTATATCTGCCAGGCGTTGCGCTACCGCCAGTGAGTCTCCCTGATCATGTGTGTGCCACCATTGCGAAATACGCACTGGCAAAGAGGTCGGCAGAAAGCCGTTCATGAGTATTGGCCTGCCGGGATCGGCTTTTCTGAGGGCTTCCATCTCTTTCTCGACAAAAGCGACATCCAAACGCCAACTGTGTTCTACGCCAAGAGGATCAACAGCTTCATGTTCCAGTTGCCAGGCAACCACGCTTTTCCGCTGCTTATATCGCTCCACAAGGCGAGTGATGAACTCCGTCGCAGCCACCAGAAGTGAAGGATAAGCAGACGGCGCAACGCGTGTATGCTCTGGAAAGGGGTGTTTCAGATGATGTGCAGGCACAAAGAACTCAGGATAGCTAAAGGTTTTTAGCGGCCCGACACACAGTATGATCTGTTTGCCTGCTCGCTCAGCAGCATCGATCTGCCAATCAAGCTCATCAATATGAAATACTCCTGGTTCCGGCTCGATGTGATTCCAGTAAGCTCCTAAACGAATGAGCTGAAACGGGTAGGCAAGCAATGTATGCAGAGCGGTGCGTGCGTCTAATCCAAGCGCGGTCAGGTGTGGCGGGCGAAAGCTGATGCCAAGTAGCGTAGAACGGCGAGGTTCGATGGACAGATTCCGCCATGCATCTGTCAGGGGTTGGGTCGCTCGCTTGAGCCGAACCTCTATTGCGAACGGGAACGCAAGCAAACTGGCGGCCCCGACACCGAAAACGGCGGTTTGCAATGCCTTCCGCGAAGGGTGTTCTGTTCTCTCCATTGGGTATCTTTTCCTTTAATCAATGCACGACACTCAAGAAACAACTCTGAACTAACGTGCTTCAGCAAAGTACTCAAAAAGCATCATGGAAAGGAAAAAACGGAGAGGAAGAAACTTTCCGATGCCTTTCGTAAACGAGAAGCGCTGGCTCTTATAGGTGGACCACGCTCTGATTTTTGGAAACACGCTACTCCCTATAAAGATTTTATGGGTGGGTAAGGCTCTCTTTTCTGGAGCATACAGATCAGTGACCAGATGTTCAGGAAGTCGTACTCTTGCCAGCACCTTTTGAGGAAAGGTCACATACCACAGCGGAATCGCTCGAAACCTACTTTTTTGCAGTTCAGTGATGATCTCCGAACAGGTGATATGATCTGGATGCCCGTAGAATCCGGCAAGATCATAGGTGATGAGAAGATCTGGTCGCTCCTGTTGGATCAGTGTGTCAAGGAACGCTGTCAGTTCCTGTCTTTTCTCGTGCAACATTGCGTCTCCAAAGTCTTGCTGAAGCAACGTGGAGATCCCAAGTATCGTTGATGCTGTCCGAGCCTCTCTCTCGCGAATAGCTTTAAGACCAGGGCTGAGTGTGGCATCGGGCGTTCCTCTTTCGCCTCGTGTCAGAAATGCCAATGTGACTGCACACCCACTTCTCGCAACATGATGGAGGAATCCTCCGCAACTGATAACCTCATCATCGGCATGAGGGAAAATCACGAGAATACGGTGAAACGGTCGCAACTTGCTTGATGGGACAGAAAAATCTGTCGCCAGAAGAAATCCTGCTAGCCAGAAGAGAGGGATCAAAAGGAGAAAAATCAGAAGGAGCACTATCGTTATTCTCCTATACTCTCGCGGTAGGGATCACCTGATGTGGATGAGTGCTGATCTGTAGCAGCAAAAGTATTTCCTTTCTCTCTATATATAGCACATCTCTCTTTTACTGGAGGGATATTTGGAACACACGACGAAATAGATCCGATTGAAATAGCATTTCAGGATCATACATCTGCTTGAGGTGGAGAAATGTTTCAACAGCAGTATCGCCAACACTCCTTCGATAGAGAATATCGGTGAGCAGAGAATCTTTTGCAAGATAGAATCTTCCTCCAACTGCGATCACAAGGTCCATCAATTTCAGGAGCATTGTGCGCAGTTGTTGTACAGTCTGTGGGACGACCTGATAATTGACCTCCAATGAGAAGCCGTCAACCTGATAGCTTAGAAGGAATGGGTCCTGGGAATGCTGTTTTATGACGCACCAGAGCGGGATGAAATGGTGGTCCTGCGAACGGTGCAGAATTTCATGGAAAAGCGGCTCTGCCTGGCTGAAGGGGACAAAAACCTGAAATGTTTCCGTCCCCTGCGGCAGGAGAGCACGATAACCGGTAAAGATGGCAGGTGGATAAAAGAGAGAGCGAAATAGTGATTGGTGCCCAATATGCTCGCTTCCTCGCCATTTGCTCCACCAATACATTCCCTGGTTGGCGATGCGCGCCCCACTCTTCAGGAACGGTCGGCAGGTAGTACCGATGTAGCGAGTCAACCCCTCCTGAAAGTGTTCGGGTATGTGGGGAGTCGGAAGCCGCAAGCCAGTGTCATTCCTTTCATCACAGAAGGCGGTCGAAGTGACGATCCCACGACCCAGAGATCGCCCGCTGGCGAAGGCATCCACCCAGGCTTCCAGGTAATCTGCGCATTGTTCTTCGTGCAATATCCTCAAGATCTCGCTCAACGAAGCAGCTGGTTGTACGCGAACATTGACGTGTTCCGAAGGAATACGTTGGAGTTGGAGCGTCACCGAGATGATAATGCCTAATAAACCGGCACTTCCGACAAAAGCGTGGAAGAGTTCAGGATGGCTTATGGGTGAAAGCGTGAGCATCTGCCCGTTCGCAAGCAATACCGTAAGAGATAGCAAGTGCTCCCCGAAAGAACCATTTTTCCAGGCATTTTTTCCATGTACATTCATAGCAACACAGCCACCAATAGTAACATCGGCCGTAGATGGAGTAACAGGCGGCCACCAGCCATCTGGCATGGCAACACGAACGAGATCGCGCAAGGTTACTCCCGGTTCAACCTGCATGATCCCTTGCTCAGGGTTCCAGGAAAGGATGCGTCTCATATTTGTTACGTCGATGATCACTCCATCTGTATTCAGAGCCGCATCTGTATAGCTATGTCCTGCGCCATGTGCAATTACTGAGAGGCCATACATGCGTGCAATAGTGAGTACCTCCATGATTTCAGCGACATCCCTCACCTTGCAGGCATAACAGGGGAACTGTTTCGTCATACTCCAGCTCATGAAGGAAGCCTGCTTCCACATCAGAACCGTATCATTAGCTTCATTTTTTGCATCTATTCTATTCATTCGCATTTTTCTGAAAATGCCTGTTGCCTGGCATTCAACTACCTTTTTCTCTCTATTCACTTACTTGTAATTTGCAGGAATGAACACAATATAGAGACAAAAGATGACCAGCTCATGAATTCTGTCACCCTGTTTTGTCATAGATTTGTCATAAATGCCTCATTTTATCTTCCGCTTTAGAGACCACAAGAGTTTTCGTTTGCACTACTGTAGACTTCCAGAAACAAGCAAGATGACAGAACAGTGACAAAAAAAAGTGAGCATGTTCATCTTCCCGTCACTTCCAGGTACTATACTACAGTTGGTATGAAAAACATTTTGCAGATACACAAGAGAAAGAAGCGTTATGATGCAAGTATCGCGCAAAAGGAGCCGGTTGATCCAGGTGGCAGAGGAGACGCCGCCGCTTTGCTGACTCTATCAAATTGGGAGCGGCTCATTGAAATCGATCTGATAGTCGTAGAGCCAGCTCTCTTTTTCTGGGTGGAGAAAGAGCTTGAGAGCAATCGGCATGATCAGATCTTGCAAACGGCGCAGTAGTGGTCCTACCATCTTGGCTTGCGTCCCTCTTCTGCCCATTCTGGCGACCCGTTCGACGCGGGGACGACGGAGGTGTTCATATGCGGTAAAGGCTTGCTGCACATCAGAGGCATCGCGCAGGCATCTGGCCAGCACCAGACTATCTTCCAGCGCGAGGGAGGCACCCTGACCCGAACTCGTCGTGGTCCCATGCACCGCATCGCCGACCAATACCAGGGTATGGCGATGCCAGAGCGGGACGTGCCGTAGAATATGCAGAATAGTTGGCTGGAAGCCATCCTCTGGGGATGTCTGGCTGATCAGATCACACGCGGGGATGGCATCATCAGCGAAGAGGGAGAGCAACTGTTGCCGCCATTCCTCCCGTGAGATAGTGGAAAGTTTCTGTCGCTCGGGTTCCCTGATCTGGGGCATGTTGGTGAACCAGTAGATCTCTCCTGAAGGAGCGGGAATCCAGCCGAAGAAGGCGCGCCGACCAAAAGCGAACTGGAATGTCTCTGGAGGGGGTGGAACTGGTAGCGGACGGACCAGCCGGGCGAGGCCGCCCATGCCAACCAGACCGGTAAACTGGGGAGCCGGTGCCTGCGGGTCAATGAGGGTGCGCACATGGGAGTGAATGCCATCGGCACCGATGAGCAGGTCGGAGCTGATCTCTGTGCCATCTGCAAACTGCACCGTGACTCCCTGTGGGGTGCTCTGCGCGTCCAGGAGCCGCTTGCCCGTCTGAAAGGCGATTCCGCGCCGGATGGCTTCATCACGCAGGGCAGCGGTCAGTTCACCCCGTTCAATAGCCAACCCGCCAGAATTGATGCCCAGTTCACCCAGACGCCTGCCCGATCCACTGCTCAGCTCCATACGCGCCACCCAGAAGCCACGCGCCAGAGCTGGCTCAAAGGCATCAAGTGTGCGCAACGCATTGACGCCATTCCTGGCTACAACGAGAAACGAGCCGCGATAGCGAGTGAGCTGATCCTCTGCTTCAAAAACGGTTGCCTCGATCCCGACGCGCTGGAGGGCCAGGGCTGCTGCCGGACCTGCCACGCCGCCTCCGATGATGAGCGCTTTCTTCTTCTTGGATGTTCCCATGTTCTGCCTCCTTGGTATGCTATCAGACGGAAACTGGCATGCACATATGCCAGTTCCTCCTATCTTGTGATAGAATAAACTAGATGAAACTAATATCTAGGAATGGCTAGATATTAGTTTAAACTAAGTATATCTGAGGAGAGCGCCCATGTCAAGCCATCCTGAGCCTCGGGAGCGTCTGATTGAGATAGTGCGGCAGGCCAGCCGTGAAAGCAGTACGATGGCAGTATTTTTCCACACCAGAATGGCCGAGCGCGTTGGACTCGGAGCCACCGAAGAAAAGACGCTTGCGTTGTTGGGAAAGCGCGGTCCCCTGACAGCCGGGGAAATTGCGGCCCACACTGGTTTGACCACCCCTTCCGTCACTGGCCTGCTGGACCGGCTGGAGAGCAAAGGGATGGTACGCCGGGTGCGCGATTCCCATGACCGGCGTCGGGTCATTGTCGAGCCTAACCAGGAACGACTTGCAGAACTGGATCAGATGTTTTCTTCCGTGCAGGAAGCGTTTCACGAGATGCTGGACATCTATAGCGACGAGCAACTGGCGACCATCGCGGATTTCCTGATCCGATCTGCTCAACGCACCCAGGAGTTCATGGCTGCGCAGTGGGGGAAACAAGAGGAGCGCTAAATGCGACACTATTTGGCGATTTGATCGCTCAACCCGGTCGGCAAGGCACACGGCCTGACAGAAACGTCAGGCGAGTCGTCCGCAAGGTGGTGAAGATCACGCTCATGGTGATGCATCTTTTATAGACTGCCTATGCGATTGAAGCGGGTCTGGTGCAGATGATAGCTTTCTAGTATTGCCTTGACGAATTTGCTTTATGAATCACTACACGTAGCTGGGTGAATGATGAACACCGAATTTGTGCCATCTTAGGGTTTTGAGTGCTTGAATCCGACCTCGCGCACTTGCCCTCCCTTATGAGCACAAAGCGTTGAGGTCAAAGCCTTATCAAGCCGAAGCTTGGACATGGCGAAGGATTTCGTCCACGACGCTGACAAGCGGCGGTGTTGCATCTATTACGATGCCGCTGCTGGGTATGTCTTCTTTCGTTTGATGCAAGCGCGCAATGATTTCCCGTTCCTCTGGTTTTCCGCCCCAGTCAGTTGGGTCCAGTGCCACTCGCTCATCAATCCGCCGGAGACAGGTGTCAAGGTCGACCTCAAGAATAAACACGCCATCTAATAACTCGAGGAATTGGGAAAAATTCCTCGACCCACCGCAGAAAAAGGTGACCGCCTCATCCTTGTTAGCGATGAAAGCTTGTACTTTCTCTATATCCCAAAGGGGGGACTTGTAGCGATCAGACGTGAAAATATCCGTTGGCGTACCCGTTTCCAGATCGCCTTGATACCTCAATTCCCGGTCACCATGAATGGCCTGGTAGCCACGACGCTGTAATTCTGTGCAGACCGACGTTTTGCCCGTGCCGGAGACTCCCTCGATCAGATAATTTCTCTTCCCCATTGTTTGTCCTTTTCTTGATACGTTTGAAGAACAGTATACCTGAGGGGGAGCGGTTTTTCCAGGAAACGCGTGTGAAAGTCGCTCATAGGGGAGGGCAAGTGCGCGAGGTCGGAGGGCCAAAACCTGCTCACGTGCGGACGTTATCTCCCATTTGGTGGAGCAAGACCCCTTCAAAAGGGCCTTGCACCTTTTCTTGTTATCCAGTCGCGCCAAACAAAGGCAATAGAGTTGCTGCGCGAACCGGGTTGCGGAAATTGCAGAGGCGTACCTTGAGCGTGACTTTGCGCGGCCCTTTACGACCAGGCGGCTTCACATCTAAGCCCACAACGCCTTCCTTTACCCACCAAAGATGATCTGATAACTACAATCGTTGACACAGGTAAAAACACTGGTTCCATCATCGAAAGGATAACTATAGGCATAGGGGACCGCCTGTTTAAAGATGGCCGCATAATTGACGGGCCAGGTATTCGGATCACAGGTGGCAGCGGTCGCATGGGCGTTCGCGCAACAATATTGATCCTGATGCAGGACGTTGCAGGCGCTATTACATCCGACAATTCCTTCTGCGCCTTTGATCTGTAAAATGTCTGGACAGACGCTCGCCGAGTTCATATCGGTGGCGCATGCTGCGGTCAAACAACCGACGTTGGCAGGTGCTCCCATCTGCCCCGAGACCACATTGATCGTCATAGGCAGATTAAAGGCATCCACCAGGCTGACATCATAGTAGTCGATTCCGGTTCCTTGCATGTTGAATTCTGCCAGGGTCGCCGGAATATCGTTGGCAACGTTGGGACAGGTGATACCATTCCCACAATCGCCGGTCTCGCAGCTTCCCTGACCGCTTACATCATCGAATGAGCATCCTGTTCTCGCCCATATACGCCCATTCCATATAGAAGGATAGGTGAGGGTGATAGTTTGCCCGCGGGCAAGCTTCCATTCGCCTGCGTCGGGTGGTGTATAGCCTGGGTTGCCCGTAGAGACCGCCCAGACGGTATGTTGGGTGGCATTCGTGAGGGTAACTATTCGTTGCGTGCTGCTAGCGGCAAAGGATGCTGATGACCGGCTTTGATTCCCTGTGACTTGAACCGGTGCTGCATGCACTTCTCCAAATGTGAGGAGTGTTCCCATACTAATGAGAAGCGTGATGATCAAAATAAAGCTTCTCATGAGGGGTGATCTGTGCTTCAATTTGTTTCTCCTGGATAGTTGACTGGATTCCCTCGAAAGACAACTCTCTTGAAAAGTCCCAATGAGAGTATAGAGTCTTTGCAGTGAGAAGATGTGTCAGAAAGAGGGAAGATTGATGCGTCTGACAACAAGTATCCAGAAATCCAGGCTGATGCGCCTGGCACTCGAGTCCTGGAAAAGGCAGGACGGATATCCAGGACTCATTGTTCCTCCGTGTTCTAGAAGCGGGCAATCATGGTCAGAGGACGGACGCGCAAAGCCACCGGGGCAACGGCTGCCGCTTGCTGGATGGTTAATCCCCCCATCTGTGAGAAAAACGCCTGGTATTTTTCCACCCAGGCGGGAACCTGATCAAACGAAGGATCGTCCAGGCTCACCTTCGCCTCACCAGTCAGGATAAAGGAGTCGGCACCGCTCAGGTCGAGGTTAAAATGCAAGCCAACTTTTGGATTCTGCTGGATCTGTATCAGTCGGTCGCGATCTTCCTCATCTGCGCTGTAGATCAGAAAGCTGGATTGCGCCTCATCCCAGAGAAATGCGACCGGGAGGGTGTGCGGCGTCCCGGTCGCATCAACGGTGATGAGCCACATAAACAGTTCCTCGCGCAGGCGGCGCAGGATCTTCTCCCCAGGAGGAGTTGAGGGATCGGGAGACTGAAAAGAGACCTCGCGATGATGAGGGAGGCGTCCGCGGTCGGGGGTAGAGGGATCAGAAGAGTGAGAAGACATAGATTGTTCCTTTCGTTTCTTTCTCTGAAGTCAACAAATGCCCTTCCCTAAACGCAGGGAAGACTGCATTAAGTATAGCCGAAACGCTTTCGTAATGCAAGAGTTCTTGCGTTATCAGGCGACACAGGGTATACTGGTGATATGAAAACACTTCGCCCGAACGTGCCAGGAGCCATATCGACAGACAAGGGGAGAGATGCGGTGCGCCGCCGACCAGGTGGTCGGAGTGCTCGCGTGCAAGATGCTGTGTTTGAAGCAACCTTCCAGCTTTTAGGGGAAAGGGGATATGAAGGGCTCAGCATCGCCTGCATTGCCGAGCGTGCCGGTGTCCACGAAACTTCCCTCTACCGTCGTTGGAAAACGAAAGAGCAACTGATCCTCGACGCGGTCAATCAGCGGGTAGCACAGGAGATTCCTGCTCCTGACACAGGAGTACTGCGCTCTGATCTTGTCGCTGTGTTGCAGTCTCTCCGGCTCTTTCTGCAATCGAGGGTAGGACAGGCTCTTTTCCAAACGGCAGTTGCGACGCTTCACGTGCCCGAACTCTGTGCTTTGCGGCAGGAGCACTGGCAAGATCGATGTGCTCACCTTCAGATTCTCTTTGATCGTGCCATCACCCGTGGGGAATTATCGCCACAGGTAGATTGCCAATTCCTCTTAGAAATGCTCAGTGGCATCCTGTACATGCGCTTCTTTGTGGTCAATGAACCGGTTGATGAAATGTTGCCCGAACGGGTCGTTGATCTCATTCTTGCAGGGGTAAAATCGAGCTAATTGCTAGCTGACCCACTAGTATCTCCAGCCTCTATGTCGTCTTCTCACCGGTTGCGATGGGCTGGACGGCACATTCGAGCGTGTCACCGTGAAGCTGGCCCCATCAGCTGCCAGGTCGGATGGGGTGGCAAGGGGCTGACGCTGCGTATCTACCATGATCACCGGTTGTGCGTTGCTCTGGGCGATAGTCTGCTGATTGCCATTCTGGAACGCTGATCCCGCGCTAAAGGAGACAGAACCAAATTGAGCGAGGGAGAGCAACTGCTGGCCTGTACTCGGCACCTCTTCTATCCATTCTGCCGATGAGAGGGAAGAATGATACTGCACAGTTCTTGCATAGGACTGTCCGCTTGAGTTGTTTTTGAAGATGATTTGCCATTGTTCGGGAGCAATTTCGGTCACGGAGGCCGTGACCGAATCACCACCCTGGATGGTGACAGGAAGCGGCCGGGCGGCATTGGGGAGCATTTCAAAAAAGGCCAAAAACGTTACTTGCCCGTTGCGATCAACCATATCCTCGGTGCCACTTTGAAGCAGGTCATTGCTCTTGACGCCACCAATGCCCACCCATGCAGCATCAGCCGTGCTAACATCGCTGGCGGTCGGTTGTGGCACGATCCATGTACCAGTGACGGAAGTAAAGTTCCCGCCCGTTGCGATATAACCTGACCAGTTGCTCGACGTGTCCGTCGCGGCAGCGCTATTCGTGCCGTTCTGTAGAGTAAGAGCTGATGAGGAGGCACCAGGAGTAAAAATCACTACAATAGTCATCAACAGGGAGATGAGACCTGCGATCAGAGTTCGCCATCGTAGAAAAGTAGGTGGTGACATATGACTTTACTCTCTTCCTTGATGAGTAATGATACAGGGCATGATAACAGGCCAACGCTTTTTCCTAGCTATAGAGTAGCTGAAAAAGCTGGAAAGTGCAAGATAATTTCCGCCCAGTCCTATCAGGTGAGCACAAGATGGGTAAATTACAGAAAGAGAAGCATTTGCCCCGCATCATGGACACGAGGACAAATGTTTCTAAACCTTGTGGAATTCCAGGCTGTTTACCAGAGATGTGCGAGGCGTCAGATGAACGCTTTCGCGAAAATGCGCAGCGGGTCCAGTTGTAGGACATCGGGGAATAAGAGAAGTACCTCCTGGACACCGGCGGCCTCCAATGCGGCCAGACCCTCGCCAATGGTAGCGGGACTGCCGATCAGCGTGGTGGTGCCCACCTGTCTGAGGAACCCCAAAAAAGCCTCTGGGATTTTCGCCATGGCCTGTTCATGGGTTTCTCCAATGGAACAGAAGGCCGATGCGGTGCGATGGATGCTTTCGTAATCACGTCCGATGGCTTCGCAGTGCTGCTTGAGAATAGCAAGTTTGTGCTGAATCCTCGCCACATCGCCCCCGATATGGCAGGCATCGCCATATTGCGCGACCAGTTTGAGCGTCACTTGCTCGCCACCACCAGCGATCAGCAGAGGAATATGGGGTGTTTGCACGCCTTTAGGCGAATTGATAGCACCACGTACATGATAATGTTCGCCTTCAAAGACTGCCTCGTCCTGCGTCCACATACTGAGCATGATCTGGATGGCTTCGTGGAGCTGGCGCAGACGAGTAGGAGCATCGAAAGCGTGATAGCCATAGGCACGATCCTGACGCTCGTTCCACCCACCAGCACCGATGCCCAAAGTGAGCCGCCCATGTGAGAGTACATCGACCGTACTCGCCATCTTCGCCAGCAGCGCCGGGTTCCGATACGTAGGGCATGTGATTAGCGAACCAAGACGCACACGCCTGGTATCTCGTGCCAGCGCCGAGATGGTCGCCCAGCACTCGAACGTCATCTCCTGCACCGGCTGCGGAAAGGTATGGAACTGATCGCTCAGCCAAACAGTGGTGAAACCGACCTCATCGGCGGTCTGAGCCACACGCGTCATTGCTTCGTAGGCCTCCACCGAGTCTTTGATGCTTGCCAGTTCCATCATCCCGCCTTGTGGCAGGGACACACCAAATTGCAGAGACATGAGTAATTCCCTCACTTCTGTGAACTCTAGAAAAAGAAGCATGTTCTTCCAGGACTTGAGCCATCTTCACGCCACCAGACGCAGATGCCGTCTTGACGCGGATGCTCCTCTTGAGTATAGTGTGTCTCTGATACTAGAACCAGTGTTTCATGATCATAGGTCTGCGACCACCACGATGTGAAGGGAGAAGCTCAGATGCACAAGAAAGAACGTCTTCAGGCTCTCGCCGATTTTTTACGCAAGCGGCGGGCACACCTTTCTCCGACTGAGGTAGGATTGCCACCTGGTCTCCGCCGTCGCACGCCGGGGCTGCGCCGCGAGGAAGTCGCGCAACTTGCCAATATTGGCACCTCCTGGTATGTCTGGTTGGAGCAGGGGCGCGATGTGCATCCTTCGGCCCAGGTGCTGGAAAGCCTGGCGCAAGCACTCAGACTCACAACGAATGAACGGCGGCATCTGTTTCTGCTCGCAGGGCAACCTCTGCCGTCGCCTGCCCTCCCGCCGGAGGAGTGCGTCAGTCCGCAGCTGCAACAGATGCTCGATGACCTCAACCCGACCCCCGCGTGTGTCATCGGACGGCGGTGGGACTATCTGGCGTGGAACAAAGCTGCCGATGTCGTCTTCACCATTTCAGAGGCATCCCCTCCCTACGCACGCAATGTCATCTGGCACTTCTTTGCGAATCCGACGACGCGAGAGCGCTTCACTCACTGGGAACAGATGGCACGAGGCCTCTTAGCAGAATTCCGTACCGCCTGTGCTCGCTATCCTGGAGATGCATGGTTCGAGGACCTGATTGAGGATCTGAAACAGGCCAGCCCCGAATTTTCTCGCTGGTGGCCCCATCACGATACAAGCAATTTGGTAGACAGCGAGAAAATCATCGAGCACCCGGTGCTGGGTCATCTGGAGTTCAGGCATCTCACCTTGCACCTGTTCAGCGACCCAGATATCAGGGTCACAGCCCACATTCCAGATGCACAGACCCGTGCAAAACTGCAACGCTTTTGGACAACTGAGGAAAGTGGACACCTGGAGGCATGAAGATCGTCCTCAGTCGGAAATGCTTCAATTTTGATCGCTTCAGTTTGGAAGTGTTCTTCTATTGTCTGCTCACCAGAATTTGCTTTGTCAGGCGATCGAGGAGCGGGAGATTCGTGAATTCATCGGCGGCGATGTCGGCCCAGCGAACCTGTTGGCCCTGCTTCTCGACGACTACCCGCCCATTGGCTATTGTGCAGCTCTTCACCTGGTCCCACGGCAACCGATCCTTGCTGGTGCTTATTTCACTTTGGGTTTCCATTGTAGAGGGTGCTCAGCACGTGGGCAAGGACAGATGCATGACAGATTTTGTCCGGTTCAGTTTTTGGCGCATAACAGGGCCATTTCCTTCTTCATTCAAAGCATGTCCCACCCGAAACACTTCTTTAAAAAAGGAAGGGCGAAGTTTTGCCCGCTGAACATGAGACGTTTCACGGTCGCCTTTAGAGAGAAAAAGAGGGACAATTTCGTCCAACAAACTAGATTTGCCGCTATGAAGAAAGAAAATGTGTTGTTCGTCGCAAACTCGTCAGCTATACTCACTGGCGCGGGATCAACTCTCAATAAATAGTGTGGACCTGTTCTCAGGTGAAAATAGAGGGAAAACCGCGCAGGCGTAAGGAGTATAAGTATGATAAACCACTTTGTCAAATTCCTCTATTGGAAGATCTTTCTCGTCATGGTTGGCCTGTTCATCATTACAGGAGCTGCTATTGTCATCATCCCTGTTAACTTCGCCCATGCCGACACCGTGAATTGCCCACCACAGATTCAGGAGGGTGCGACCAATACCGTCGAAGTGAATGAATTGCATTCAGCATTGAAGAGTCATTATGACAAGGGAGATCTGAAGAACGGCAATCCCTACAAATTCCAGGCAACAAGCAACGAAGCCTTTGGTGGCGGGTTCGGACCCGAGACGAGATTGGCTGTGATGGATTATCAATCCCAACATGGTCTGGGAGTTGACGGTAAAGTTGGTCCCCAGACCTGGGGGAGCTTGCTGGGGGTAGCCTGTGGCTCCGACCCAAAAAGCAGTACCACCAGCAACAGTACTATCAGCACCGGCAGCACCGTCCCTCGCACCGGCACCAGCTATCCCAATATCTCCGAGGGAACCAGCGATAGCGCTACAACGAAGATTCTGCAAAATATTCTCATCAGCAAAGGATATTCGGTCGGCTCAAGCGGGGCTGATGGGCAATTTGGCCCCAATACCACGAATGCTGTTGAGTCATTTCAAAGATCCGCAAAAATAGGAGCTGATGGCAGGGTCGGCCCACAAACCTGGAAAGCCCTTGGCTACAGTAGCAATGGAGTGGATCATTATGGCAGCAGTTCGAGTAATGGCAGTACTATTAGCAATAAGAGTACTACTAGCAACAACAATGGAAGCAGTGGAAGTGCATCTTGTTCAGCAGGGCAAACACTGATTCATGGCACATGTTATACCTGTAAAGTGGGCACGGAGGTCTATAACAACGGCCAGGTAGTTGCCTGCGATTCGAACCCGGCCAGCTCTTCTACTTCTACTTCCGCTATATCAACAGAGGCTTACAATTATTGCCTGGCTGGACAAAACGGGCCGTATAGCCTCCCATCTGATAAACAGGTGAATTGTTCAGCGCCATCTCCGCAAGCAGAACAACTCTGTGAAAACGGCTACAATGATACTAAGGGAAATTCCTCCGATATGTACACAATATGTGCTGATTACAATAAACACTAGGTATTTCACCTGTTGTCACTAACATCAGCATATGCAGGAGAAACGCGCAATACTCTGTCAACCTTCATTCGTTGATGATTGGTGCTTCCGGCAATTGAAGGGGAAATGGCTCTGGGCACAAAGGATGTTTGGGAATACCCGTAGCGACAAGGGGAGGTGTGGGGTCTTGGTGGGGGCCTTGCGCTTGTCGCTGTTGGGTCACGTGGCAACCGGAACCAGGCAAACGATGTAGCGAGGGCGACAAGCGCAAGGCCCCCGCAACCCTCCACACCTCCCCTTGTCGCTACGGGTGGGGAGAATTTCTCTTCAGAACATTTGCCGGATGCACCAATGATAAGTTTTTCGTTTCCCTCGATCATAGTCTCTTCATTTCATATCATGGAGGTAGGAATTTGTACGTTCGATCCCGGAATAGATCCATACGCAAAAATCTATGGGTCGCACTTGTAAATGGGCTTTTTGCGTTGGTGGTGCTCAGCGGCTGCGATCTCCTCGCCAACGCCACGCCAGCTCCCACTCCGACGACTGCCCCTATGCAATTTACGACGCTGAACCTGGGTCTGCCGCAGAAGGCGCTCAGTGCGCCGATCACTGGCATAGTCTCGGACGATCAGATGTTGCACGTCAATGTCACATTGAAAGTAGATCAGGCGACGCTCAATCAGCTTGGCGAGAGCAATGGGCAATCCAGCAGCACGGGCAGCACTCCCGATCTTGCCAAAAAGTTGGGAATCAGCGATGAGAACCTGAAGACGATTCAGGAATATTTTGACAGCAACAATATCAAGATCACGCCCAATAAAACGCGTACCAATCTGACCTTTGACGCCAAAGCCAGCAGCGTGGCCCATCTGTTGCAAACCAGATTTGTGATACATCGGCTCAATGGCCGCACCTTCTTTACCCCCGATCCCAAACAGATGCCCAAAGTCCCGGCCTCGATTGCTGGCTATATCCTGGCCGTCACTGGACTCGATAACTATAGCGCTCCACCCACACACAAAGCTGCTCTGGCTACCCAGCCGTTGACCGGTGGGCTGACACACCATCAGAGCGATGCAGGTTGCGTCAATTTCTACCCGTCTGTCGCCGCCCCGGACAGGCTGGCTCATGCTTACGGCTATGATCGTCTCTGGGCATCAGGCTGGCATGGCGAGAACATGACGGTCAACCTCATTGAGATGGATGGCTTTTCCACGAGCGACCTGAGTAACTACTTCGCCTGTACTGGCTCTCACGCCAAATTAGACTACGTGAATCTGGGTAGTAGCGCTCCCCCGGTCGGGATAGAAGCGCTGATTGATATTGAGATGCTGGCTGGCCTGGCCCCCAACGTTCATCTCATCGATTATCAAATGGACCCGGCACTGCTCAATGGCAGTGGGTCTAATTGGTGGACTGCCTTCAACAACGCGCTGCAACAGATTGTCGATGATAACCAGAATATTCCTCATCCGGGCAGCACCCTGAGCATTAGCCTGGGAGGAGCAGAGGACGATCTTTCGCAAGATACTCTGTTAGCTGTAGATCAGAACCTGCAAATCCTCACTAAAGCTGAGCATATGACGGTTTTCGTGGCAAGCGGGGACTGTGGAGCCTATGCCTCTGGAATCTACAAAGGGACGCCGGATACTTCATTCCCGGCCAGTGATCCCTGGTCGGCTGCGGTTGGCGGAACGCGCATAACGTTGAGTAATAATAATACGAGGGCGAATGAGGTAGTCTGGCAGCAGGATCTCTCCAATCTCTCGCAGTGTCAGAACAAATGGGGGAGTGGTGGCGGCCTGAGCGGATTTTTTGCGCGGCCCGCGTTCCAGCAAGGGCCAGGGGTCGCGAATAAGTATTCAACCGGGAAGCGTCAGGTGCCTGACATTGCGGCAGCGGCAACGAATTTGCCGCTCTATTACCAGGGTCAATGGATCACGGCATATGGTACCAGTGCCGCAGCTCCTATCTGGGCAGCGGGCCTGGCGCTGGCTAATGAAGGACTCATGCTCAAAAAGCATATATACTTCTATGGGCCTACCATCTTCTACTATGCGGCCAATCACCCGGGCAATTTGCAGCCTTTCTACAATGTGACCAGTGGCAATAATCTCTACTACGACGCTGCACCTGGTTGGAATTACACATCAGGTCTGGGTACGCCTAATCTGATGGACTTCTTCAACGTCCTCTATAACGCTCAATAGTGCGCTTGAGGCAGATGGCCTCTCACGGGCATCAACGTATGGAAGAACGTGAGAGGCTCTTGAATGGTATGCAAGGTGGTAAATGACTTGAAATGTGGTCACTGTGCAGTGATGCGACTTTTGCCCGGCATGCGACGTACCTCATCTTGCATAGATGAGAAGCATCGTGGAAAAGATTGTTGTCCCTCCTCTCTTACAGGCCGGACAGTTGCCGTATCATTTCCAATCTTTCCGCCTCTGACAAGCTGTGGAGCAGCGTGAAAGCCTGTTCGGCGTCCGAACCGGCAACATACATGACCCTGTCGGTGCCATCGGTCGCCGCCGTGAAAATGGTCTCGGCGACCAACGCGGCGCTGGAATAATTGCCGCGCCGCGCATTCATCGCTGCCATGATCTTGGACAGAGTGTCACTATAGGCATGCTCACCCTCCACGAACGTACGCACGAGCGATCGACCGGAGAAATTTGTGTCCACCTCACTTGGCGCGATAACCTTGGCGCGGATGCCGCGCGGCGCGAGTTCGAAGGACAGGGACTCGGTGAAGCCGACCACCGCAAATTTGGTTGCATGATAGAGGGAGAAAAAGGGAAGGGTTATCAGGCCGCCAATCGAGGCGACATTGATGATCATGCCGCTGCCCTGACGCCGCATTGCTGGCAGGACCGCGCGGGTCACGGTAAAGATGCCATCGACATTGGTGGCGAACTGACGGCGGATCTGCTCGTCGGTCGCTGTTTCGAAAGGACCGAACAGACCATAGCCAGCATTGTTGACGACCACATCGATCCGGCTGAAATGCTCCAACGTTGCTGCGATCGCCGCCTCGACTGAAGCGGGATCGGTCACGTCGAGCGGCAGCACCAAGACCCGCTGATGTTCGGCCTGCGCCGTGCCATCGGACGGGTTCCGCATGGTGGCAGCGACGTGCCAGCCACGTTCGACGAACAGATGTGCAGCGGCCTGGCCGATACCACTTGAGGCGCCGGTGATCAGAACAACGGGAGAAGTTTCAACAGACATGATATCACTCCTTTAGCGAAAAATTCTTTGTTGAACAGGCAAAAAAGACACTCAGGATCGGATGCCGTCACAGCAGAGTTGGAAGGCGATCGAACGCTTTCTTCAGTGTTGGTGATCGACCTTTGATGGCTGGCTCGGCCTCCACTCCAGCAGCAAGGCATGTGTCTTGCTCCATAATAGCGGTCTCAAGGCAGGCCGACTAGAAAAATCTTGCGGTTTTGCGGTAGCTTCCTGGGGTTAGCTGGTAGTGGCGTTTAAACTGCTGTGCGAAGTGCGATTGATCACAAAAGCCCATTTCCAAGGCCACATAGCTCACGTCGAAGCCTTGTGCCAGCAGCTTTCTGGCACGCGCAAGGCGAAGTTGGGTTTGATAGGCATGGGGAGGCAAGCCAACGACCTGGCGGAAGACACGAGCCAGATGAAAGGGGCTCATGTGAACCATACGAGCCAGTTCTTGCAGCGACACCTCCTGGGCATAGTGCGCTTGCAGATAGTCCTCCGTGTGCTTGATGGCAGGGTGTTCCCTGCCCGGCTGAGACAGTGTGCGAGCATCTTCGGCATGGGAAAGCAGCAACGGAGCAACCAGGGACAACAGCGTCTCCTCCTGTTGCAAACGAGAAGCCGGAGCCTGCGACCTGGCAGCCAGGTCATGCACGGCCCGACTCAAAGACGGATCAAAGAAGGTCTGGCTGGAAAAATGCGGCAAGCTCCTCTCCCAATGGAGCAGTTCGGTGGCGAACTGTTGCAGCCAGGCAGGATCAATATGGAGACAATAGAAGGTGATGTCGTTGAACTGGCGGGTCCAGGGTTCTCCTGGCTCGACCACGAAGAGCGTCCCATTGATGAGGGAACCACTGATACGCGTATTGCGATACTGGAAGTCCGCTGTCCCTGACTGCACAGA
Source organism: Reticulibacter mediterranei (assembly GCF_016587455.1). Classification (NCBI taxonomy): domain Bacteria; kingdom Bacillati; phylum Chloroflexota; class Ktedonobacteria; order Ktedonobacterales; family Reticulibacteraceae; genus Reticulibacter; species Reticulibacter mediterranei. Next base: position 1,438,992 of record NZ_BNJK01000002.1, read on the forward strand.
GGTGATCAGATACTCCTGTCTCCATTGCTGGCGAGAGGGGTCTGAGACAGCAACTGCCTGGCAGAGTTCGAGCGGCTTGAGTTGCCACGGTCGCCACACCGTAACGCCGCCTTTGACCTCCTCACGCCCGGCTCTCGTTTCGAGAGGTCTCATGAACGTTTTCCTCCCTTCTTTCCTGAGACAAGAACGTCCTGGATGAAGAAACGCCAGTGCTCATGGATAGTGCCAGCACGGCTCTTGTTGCGCTTCCGTCCTGCTCCCAAGATAGCTTCTTGTAGGAAGGCTGTCTAGGAAAATCTTGCTGTTTTCCTCTGCCTTTTGAACGTCCTCCAGATGTTGACGTTGCCCTCAGAAACTGGCCTTCCTCCAGGGCAGGTGCAGCGCCTCTTTCACGGTAGGGGCATCTCGCTCAACTCCGGCGAAAAAGCTTTTCCATCCCAGGGGCAAAAAGTGATCACATTTCAAGTCATTTACCACATGGAGCGCCTCATTTTTCGCTCGCATTGTGTGGCAGGGCTTTCCAATTCTCCCATCTAGCAGGAGTGCAGAGGGCGGCAGCCCTTTGCTGGGGTGCGGGGTGTCCCCGCAAAAACCTTTTTTCTTCTCTTTTGCGCGCCGCCGCAGGCGGCGCGCGAAGGAGGGAAGGAAACTGGGGACGCCCCAGGCCCCGGCAGGGAGACCCCTGCACCCCTTTGAGCGGAGAACTGGAAAGCCCTGCATTGTGTGGTTTGACACTCAAAATGGAACTTGTTAATGGTATGATTATTCGTGCCGTGATTATTAGCGTACAAAGTGAAAGAGACAAGGAGAAGGACGATGTTTCAACCAACCTCAGCTTTGAGCAGTTTTTCAGTCAACGACTTGGCCCAAGCCAGCGCATTTTACAGAGACATCCTCGGATTACAGGTGGACGAAGAAGGCGTGTGGCTTACTTTGCACCTGCCGGGCGGTGGTACTATGCTCGCCTATCCCAAGGACAATCACCAGCCAGCTACTTACACGACGCTCGGCTTTGTGGTAGAGAACATTGATGAGGCCGTCGCCGAACTCCAGAGCCGGGGTGTCAGCTTTGAACGCTACGCCGGGATGGCCCAGGACGAGAAAGGGATCAGGCGCGGCCTTGCCAATCACATAGGGCCGGATATCGCCTGGTTTCACGATCCGGCAGGCAATATCCTGGCAGTGCTTCAGCAGGCTTAATACGGGTAAAGTGAGATGTCAGATACCATTCTATCGAGTTACGTCCTTTACCTCTGCTTTACAGAATGGCTTATCAGGCACATGGGCTATTTTGTAGGTTTGAGCCATACATTGTCCAGTCTGTTATTGACTGATATCATTGCAATTCTGGACAATTGGAGTGTCAAACTACACATCGCTCAGATCAAACAGAGAGAATTCTGTGAACCAGCGTTTTACTGCCGGTGTCTGACCCTGGCCGATCGTCTCAAAGCGGCGTAGCACCTCTTGAGCCTGGAGATAGGATTGGTAGACTCCGAGTCGTGAGATCACCAGACTGGGAAGATCTTCATACATGCGGGCGAAAATATCGGGCGCAGCCAACGGGATAATCGAGAGCAACGCCTGGTAGTTCGCCGCCGCTTCAGCATATTTGTTAAGGAAGAGATGATAATCAGCCCAGACGATATAGCTAATTGCTCTGATCCAGGGCTTGGCGATCTGCTCAGCAAGGTTCTCGACCTCTCGCAGCAGTTCGTTTGCCCGCTCCGACTCTCCCAGACGCAGGACGACAGCAGCCAGCAGCAGCGTTAAAGCGAAGCGACATTCAAGATCGTTGCTATGGCGGGGAAGAGCCAGCCCTTCTTGCAGCGTTGCACGTGCGCTGGCGAACTGCCCCTCTTCCAATTGCGCCCAGCCCTGTGCCGCGCAATAGAGGCAGCTATCTTGAACATCGCTCATGCTCTCCAGCGGCTCGTTTTCTCCCTGTAACATCTCCAGGGAGGATTCGGCAAATGTTGCTCCCAGCACAAGCACGACCATTGTATCGATAAAATCAGGAATGGGCCTCAATTGAGCCATGTAGCGGGCCAGAGAGAAGATTTCTTGCCAGTAGAGCTTCTTGCGCTGGTAGTCCTCTTGCTCCAACAGCGTTGAGGCGAACTGCCCCAACTGGTAGGTGACGCTTTCTTCTGCATCATATACCTCGTCTTCTGACAACTGTGATTCGGACTGTGTTTGATATTCCTTTTCTGGTACGCGCTGAACAGGAAAGGTTCGCTGATTGGCCTGCTGCGCCAGTGCCAACGATTTCTGTTGATAGGCACTGGACTGGATATATTTTTTACGGACATCCAATTCCAGCATCAGATTCGTGAGAGCCAGACCAAGTGCGTGAATATCATGCGTCTGAAGCGCCAGTGCCAGAGCTTCTAGTAAGTGTGTCTCGGCCTGCACATACTGCGCGCGCGAAGCCTCGATCGAACCTACGATGAAGAGCGAAAAGATGATGGCGCGACTATCTGATCGCTGGCGAGCCAGTGCCAGCCCTTCTTCAGCCAGAACAATAGCCCGCTCATAACTCCCTCGCTCACGTAGAATGATTGCCAGCTCGGACACAAGAGGAATGAGGTGTGACTCATCCTGCCGTGCCCTGGCAATCTCGCAGGCTCTCCACAGCAGAGGTTCGCTCACGGCCATACCGCCACAGAGACGCAGAAAACGAGCGATGACGCACACACCTTGCACAAATTCGCTCAAACGACCTCTGTGGATGGCCAGATCGAGCGCCACCAGAATCAGAGCCAGATCTTGCTCCAACTCGCTGAGCTTGACGCCCAATCTGCCTGTATCATTCAGAACGTGGTCCACCAGACGCTCTTCCGCGCGGCTATCCTTCCCTGGTAAGGTACGAGCATAATCGGCAATGGTCTGATGCAGGCTATAGCGATCTGTTCCCTGGCTTTCCAGTAGCCCAACATCGACAAGTCGATCAAGCACCTCAACGGGAGCTGCGGTTACAGCCAGAGCCGCCTCCTCGGAGAAACTGGCTGGACGGGCTGGAAAGAGAGAGAGGGCCGCTAGAGCGCACCGTTCTGGCTCCTCTAAGATGGCCTCGCTCAAGCCAATTACCGCTTGCAGCGTGTACGATGTGCCATCAGATAAGTGTCCGTCGCGCTCGTTGCTTGTCTGTAACTGTGCCAATTGCAAGCGATATTTCGCTTGCTGCAACTGCTTCAGAACGCTCTGTATGCGGCGGCGCTGCTGGTGGCGTGTCTGTTGCAATAGATAATTTCCCATCAGTGTGAGAGCCAGCGGCAGCCCTCCCACCGCTGCCACGAGATCGCGTAGAATCTCTGGCTCCATCCTGGAGACTGCTGGAGTTATCTGGGCCAGCAGAGATAACCCATCCTCCAGGCTTAGTTCTCCTAGACGCAAGCTTTCCTTCCCGGCAAAGTGAGTTGCGACCTCCGGGATGCGTGTCGTCAGCAGATATGCGCAATGCGGGCCTCCTACAGTGCAGGCCAGTGCATCCTCGATTGACCAGGCATCATCGAGCACAAGCAGCATCTTGCGGTCCCAGAGCGCCCGTTGCAGTTCTTGAGTCAGCGCATCTTCTTCAAAGAGAGCCTGTTCTTTTTCTGTGATCCCTAGCAATCGACACCAGCGGCGCAAGTGTGCCTGAGGGCTGGCACCTGGGCCTAGCCCGGCCCAGAGCACGCCGTCAGAAAAATTATGTTGGATGCCCGGAGCCGTTACCAGGCTCACAGCCAGTGTGGTCTTGCCGACGCCCGGTAGACCATCAATAGCAATTATCCGGGCCGAGCTGGTGCCGCAGAGCTGTTCCTGGAGTCGGGCTAACATCTGATCTCGCCCCACGAGGCGTTGGACCAGGATGAGGTGTAATGGAATAGTAGGGTCAGATATGAACGCTTCCCTCTCAGCGATGATTGTCTCCTGCGGTGGCAATGTTTTGAGCAGGCCAAGCTCGCGCCGATTCATGCCAAAGATGCGGCATAACTTCTCCCGATAAACGGGGCCAGGGAAGGCGGTACCATTTTCCCAGCGTGTGACCATATAGGGCTGAGAGGCTCCGATCTGGTCCGCTACCTCCTGTTGGGACCAGCCTCGCTCCTGGCGTGCTCTTCTTAGCAATATGTTTGGGATCGCTTGAGCAGCTTTTTTGACAGGCATCCTCTTTCTCTCTCTTTCTCAGATAATGTCGTATTCCCAGCACGCCGTGCGAACTGGGCGCAATGATTGGTGTATCCGGAAAATGTTCCAAGGAGAGAGGTTCTCCCCACCCGTAGCGACAAGGGGAGGTGTGGAGGGCTGGTGGGGGCCTTGCGCTTGTCGCTCTCGCCCCCAAATGGTCCTCTCCCTCTGGCGGCGTGTCAAGCAGCGATGAATCGGCCTGGGGAGAGCGACAAGCGCAAGGCCCCCGCCAAGACCCCCGCACCTCCCCTTGTCGCTACGGGTGCCCCAACATCTTCTGCGCCCAGAGCCATTTCCCCTTCACTTGCCCGATGCATCATTGCGTCTTTCACCTCCTTGCCATCGTGGGGAACGAGGAAGAGAGGCGATTGATCGCCTGATCGGGTAGGAGCGGCAATTCCATTGCGCCCGGCCCCCGCTTGAATCGCCCAGGCCAGCATCAACAGGCAGGGGTAGGCCAACTCGGAGTGCAAGCGCCAGCCCTTCTCGGCGCAAAGCAGAAGCCTGTTTCAAATCGTCCAGGCTTTGTTGAGCGGCGCTCAGTAAAAGCAAGAGGCCACAACGATATTCGGCGTGTTCGATCTGTGAGGCCAGCGCCAGCCCTTCCTGCAAGAGCGCACATGCCTGGACATATTGGGTCTGTTGCATGAGCATCTTTCCCTTTACGATGAAAAAGAGGCACCGGTCTGACTGGTGGCCGTCCCCTTGATGCGCAGCAAGTGCTTCTTGCAGGAGCATTTCAGATGATTCAATATTCCCCTCTCTTAACGCAAGAAAAGCCATCAGCGTACTCGCTTGCCTGGTGATCCTCGGCCGTCCCATCCTCCGGGCCAGGGAAAGCGCTTCTTGCACATGATATCTTGCCTGTGCATCTTCATTCTGCCGCAGCTGCGTCCAGCCGAGATAGAGATGAAAGGTGCTCAGGAGCAGATCATTGCTTGCTGCCCGAGCCAGAGAGAGCGCCTCTTGCAGAAGAGCGCTGGCCTCTGCGAACTTCCCCTGTTTTCCCATCATCCACCCCAGGTTCGCAAGAGCAATACCACTATTTTTTCCTGTCTGACGGGCCAGAGCCAGAGATTCTTGCAGGCCCGCCTCGGCCAGCGCGAAATCGCCACGTATTGCAAATAACCAGGCAACGTTGTTCAGTACCAGGGAGATACAGGAGACATCATTCTGCTGGCGAGCCAGGACGAGCGCCTCCTGGTAGCGCGTCTCCGCTATTGTATACGCGCAACGATCCGCCGCAATCGTCGCGCTCCTTGCAAGCAGAAAAGCCAGAGAAGAGAGCGTTCCCTGTTGGCGTGCCAGAGCGATCCCTTCCTCTAATATTGTCTCAGCCTGCGCACATGTTTCGCGCTCACGCAGCATGCTGCCAAGCTGATACCAGAGCATAAGATGCCGCTCGCCCTCTCGATGCTTCTCGATCTCATATGCCTGCCACAACAAGCGTTCCGCCAGAGAAAAGAAGCCGCGCGCACGCAGCATATAGAATATTGCCGATGCACACAGCACAAACTCAGTCTGACAACCCAGCCCTGAAGCCAGTTCCAGCGCTGCCAGGATCAGGGGGAGTTCCGACTCCAGCGCCCCATACTCCGCTCGATGCCGCTCCGCATACCTCACAACATAGGTAATCATGCGTTGTTCGGACACGTGTTCCACTCGCGGCAGGCCACGAGCATAGGTGGCGATGGTTTGGTGCAGACTATAGCGATTGGTTCCTCGATACTCCAGTAATCCAACGGCGACCAGCCGATCCAGTACTTCAGTTGACGCCTCCATTACCGCCAGAGCCGCCTCCTCGGAAAAGCTAGCCGGTTTGGGTGGCAGGATCGAGAGAGAAGCGAGCGCCAGTCTTTCCGCTTCTTGCAGACTAGCTCCGCTCAGATCGATCATGGCTTGCAAACTTAATGGCATCCCTTCTGGCAGGCGTGGATCTCGCCTGAAACCAGCCTGCGGCTGCTCTAGCCGCAAACGTGCTTCTGCTTGCTGGAGCTGGAGTAAGGCCGCGCGTATACGACGATGCTGCCGATGACGAGCCTGCAAGAGCAGGTAATTGCCCATGAGTGTCAAAGCCAGTGGCAATCCACCTACCTTCTGCGCCAGCGAAGCAAGCTGACCTGGCTCCATCTTATGGGCCATTGGAGCGATCTGGGCCAGCAAACGGATGCTCTCTTCCTGCGTAAGCTCCTCCAAATGTAGGCGTTTCTCTCCCGCGAAGTCGACTGCGACTTCCGGGATGCGTGTAGTGAGCAGATAGGTGCAGTCGGGACCACCAACCATACAGGCCAGCGCATCTTCAATGTGCCAGACATCATCAAGCACCAGGAACATTTTTCGCTTCCACAATGCCTGGCGGAGCGCCTGGGCTAACCTCTCATGCTCTCGTTGAGCGTCCTGCCCGGCTTCAGTTATTCCGAGCAGGCTGCACCAGTGGCGCAAGTGATCCTGGCGATTTGGCTGTGGCCCCAGCCCTGCCCAGAGCACTCCTTCAGGAAAAGCAGTCCGCACTTCAGGAGAGAGTGCTAACTCCGCGACCAGGGTGGTTTTGCCAACGCCTGGCAAGCCTTCAATGGCGAAACGTTTCACTGCTCCAGTGCCGCAAAGCTGCTCCCTGAGTTTTGTGAGCACCCGGTCTCGCCCCACTAGCCTCTGTAAAGGTAGAGCCTGCAACGGGATGGCTGGATCTTGGAGCGATGCCTCACTATCTGTTGGCTGCGCCTCCACGAGAGATTGCCTGACCAGACCTAGTTCCTGAGGGTTTTTCGCGAAGAGTTCACAGAGCTTTTTGCGATAGGTTGGTCCAGGAAAGGCCGAGCCATTTTCCCAGCGCGCAACCATATGGGCCTGAGAAGCTCCTACACGGTTCGCCACTTCCTGTTGGGACCAACCTTGCTCCAGCCGCGCGCGTCTCAGCAGGGGATTGGGCCTGGCCTGCGCAGCTTTCTTGCCTGGCATATCTTCCTCTCTTTGCTCTGGGGCTTTGTTCCAGAAACAAAACCTATGCAACCGCGTCTAGAGGAAGAGCAAGTCAACCCCTTGTCCAATTTTACTATAACCTAAAAATGATCAGGTTGGCGATATTACCTTCCGAAACCGGTACCAATATCATACGGAGAGATCGTGACTTTTGAAGCTCCCAGCCATAAAACAACTAGAGGAAGGATGCTATGCAGGCGGACCTCAGACAATTTTCTTATAAAGAAGTCCCAGCCTTACCTCAAGGCTATTCTCTTATCCTTAACATTGATGAGTACATTGTGACGTTGCTTGCCTTTGACCAAATCCGTGCGCAATGTCGCTGCTCTCCTGCTGCCTTTCGCATCTTATTCATCCTGGCACGCGCTCCATATGGTGCCAATTATGCGGAGCTGCTTGCGTGCTTGTGTTGCTCGGAGAGCATCTTCCGTAAAGTCTGGACTACATCATCTCATGAAGAGGCTCTTGCTCTCCTGGCACCTCTGGTAGAGCGCTGGCAGAGACAACTGGAAAAAGCCGCGCTCCGGGGGCAAAGCGCGCTCGAAAAAGAACTCAAGATGGTTCGCCGGGCGACCAAAGAGCGCAGCGGCCTCAATACCATCTTGAAAAAACCAGGTTTCTCTCTCAGTGTGCAGGCCCTCTATCGCAAAGGTTATCAGCTGGCACCAGCCCTTCCTCTTCAAGAAAGTCGTAGCAGTTGATTGTGGTTGCTATCTAATTGGGAGGCATGGGGCGAGGTCGGGCGCAATGATTGGTGCATCCGGCAAATGTTCTGGGGAGAGAGGGGTTCTCCCCATCCGTAGCGACAAGGGGAGGTGTGGAGGGGTTGCGGGGGCCTTGCGCTTGTCGCTGGTGGGGGCACGTGGGAACCGGGAAACCATGTGGCGAGGGCGACAAGCGCAAGGCCCCAACCAAGACCCCCAGCGGCCCCTTGTCGCTACGGGTATACCCAACATCCTCTCTGCCCAGAGCTATTCCCCTTTCAATTGTCGGATGCGCCAATCATTGTGCCCGATCCCCTCGGTGTTTTGGCTTGTGTCCCTTATGAACCCGGCTCTCAGGTATATTCTAAGAGCCAATTCACCAGACATGGGGGATGAGGCGATATTTTACATGTGTCATATAGTCATCATAGCCTGGCAACTCCTGAAGCAGCGTGCGTTCCTCCAGTACTGCGCGTACCAGAAAAGCCGGTAAGAAGAGGAGAACCAGCAAGAGGCCGTACCAGGAGCCTAACAGCAGAGGTATCCCCAGAAACATAAAGAGGCCACCAGCATACATGGGGTGACGCACATACTGATATGGTCCGGTCGTTATCACCTTTTGTCCGCGTTCTTCCTGAATACGCACCGTTGCCGCGAGATAGGAGTTTTCTCGGAAGACCAGGGACATGAGAATGAACGAGACCACCAGCGCGACGCCCCCGACCACCTGGACCCAGAGCGGCATCCATGACCAGTGAAAACGCACAGCATCGAGCGGCATCAGAATTGTCCAGGCAAAGAAGAACACGTTGAGCAGCACGACAAACATCTTATCCCAGATTTTTTGATTCGCTGGGGCAACATTGACGCGCTCAGCCAGCAAGCCAGGATTGTACCTGAGTAACAGCAAGATCCCAATAAAAACCCAGCCGTAGAGCAGAATCAGGTAGATCCAGCCAGCGGGCCAGGCGAGGGTGCCTGCCGCAAGAAACAGAGGCAAGGCTGTAATCACGATGCCAAGCACGAGAAATGAGAACGCTTTGAGTGCGAGAGACATATGTCACCTCTTTTTTAAAGATAAGTATGAAGATGTCAATGGGACAGATGAAAGAGATCGACCTCACGAGTCAGCTTGTGTCGTCACCCACTGTTCGAGTCCTTCGAGCGAAGCGGGTTGCAGGCAACCAGAGGGCGCTCCCAGCAGGCGTTCCAGCGCGTCGGTTGCCGCGAAAAGAATCCGTTGGAGGCGTTGCATATCCTCTGGCGAGAGCTTCTCCGCGAGGAGTAGTTCGGTGGCGGCGTACCCAATGTCTTCAAGCAGGGAGATGATCAGCCTCGCCGTCTGATCGGGATAAGGGGCTGTGAATACGCCTGTTCTGCTCCCTTGCTGGATAATCTCTTCCAGCCAGGGCGCGAGCCGTTTGATGCGAGCCTTATAGAGTTTGTTGCGGACAATAGCATTCTCGTCGCCATACCAGACGGGCAGGTACGCAAGAATCAGGCGTTTATGCGTGAATTTCCACTGGTCGAGCGCGGCAAAGAAGCGCTGAAGCTTCTCTAGAGCGCCTGGCTCTGGATCATGGACGATGGGAAGCACGACTTGCTCGATCTCGTCCCCCATGCGTTCGACCAGCGCGAGCAGCAGCGCCGGTTTAGAGTCAAAGTAGTGATAGAAGGCACCGGAGGAGATTTGAAGATCGTTCAGAATATCGGCGATCGCCATCTGCTCATAGCCTTTTGTTATCACGGCATGCTCTGCCGCGTCAAGAATGGCGTTGCGCCTCTGAGTGTGGGCGGCTTCATTTACTGTGCGTACCATGTATGTCCTCTTTGTTGGGAACAGTCGTGTGAGCGATCCGTTCCATTTCGGATACCACGATCTCCCGCTTCTTCGGCTTGAAGTAGTGAGCTTGATACTCCGCGCTCCCTACGTCTGCCAGCAGGCGCAGGTGAAATGGTTCCAGGAACGATGTGAGGCTTTCGGGTTCCAGACCGAAAATCCAGGGAGCACCCTGTTTCGCCACCCTGTCCATCATTTTGTCTGCGCCCGGAAGACTGGACCGCCGCTCGATCAGGCTTTTCAAAACGTAGGTGAACACGAGGACGCTTCCGGGTGCCGAGGTGCCAACAAAGGCGAGCGTCTGACTCACGGCTTCTTCCGTGAGATATTGCGTTACGCCTTCCCACACAAAGACTGTCGGACTGGCAGAGTCGAAGGCTGTTCCGGTAAAGGCAGCTTCCACGCTCTGTGTGTCGAAGTCGATTGGGAGAAAGGTGACGTGTTCGGGCAGATGACCAAAGTGATGTTGAAGCTTCTCTTTTTTCTCTGCCTGCACTGATGGGAGGTCAACTTCAAAGACGCGTGCGCGTTCCATACCGGCCAGGCGGTAAGGGCGCGTATCAAGCCCGGCACCCAGGATTACCACCTGTTCGATCCCCTGTGATAAGGCTTCCTGGACGACATCATCAATGAAGCGTGTACGAGAAATCTGGACGCCGTAAATCCCTGGCGTAATGGCGTCCATCTGCTGTATCGTCAAATTGCGCATACTTGCGAACTGCATCAGCACTCGGATGGGAGCGCCAATCAGGTCTTTGACCAGCGGATCGTGAAAAAGCCGAATGTCCTCTGGCTGATACTGTTCGATCAAACGACAGGCTGCCGCGCCAAGCGCCGTGTTGCCAACGCGTTGTTTCACCATACGAGCCTCTCAAATAATAGCTCTGTTCATTCTCTCCGTGCGGGAGCGCTTTCTTCTTGCTCAGGTTTTCATTAGTAAACAGAGCCTCGGTTTATGAATATAAGCACAGTATAGCTAATGAAGGGGGCGTTGTCAATGAGATATAAGCTTTATAATTAGCAGCGTTCATGTCCGAGCGCTGCTGATTATTGGTGCATCCGGCAATTGAGGGGGAATGGTGAGGGGACAGAGGATGTTGGGTCCACCCGTAGCGACAAGGGGCGGCGTGGTGGGGCTGTGGAGGCCTTGCGCTTGTCGCTCTCGCCCCCGAATGTTCCTCTCCCTCTGGCGGCGTGGCAAGCAGCGATAAATCGGCTTGACGAGGGCGACAAGCGCAAGGCCTCCACAGGACCGCCCAGCCGCCCCTTGTCGCTACGGGTGGGGAGAACCTCTCTCTCCCCGGAACATTTGCCGGATGCACCAATTATGATTTTTTACAAACAAACCCGGGAATCTCTCCTCATCAGGGCTTCCATTTTGGGAGAAAATAGTGTACTCTCTTCTAATGCCCAATTTCGGGCAGTACAGTCTTTCCCTTTTTCTGGAGGACAAAGATATGTACAGCGGAGAAAGTCAGCAAATTCTCTACCTTGCCAGCTACCAACCCCCATGCCTGCGCCTGAGTGCGTTGCACTCCACGACCGGCGAGCAGCTCTGGTACGAAGAGATCCCCATACAGCTCGATGGTGGTGTAGGAACGCTTGTGGTGTCCAATGGGATGCTCTATCTCACCGACTACAATGGGGACGTTGTGGCGATTGATGCAACAACCAGGTGCATCTGCTGGCACTACCAGGGACAATGGGGGCAGCTCCTAAGATTAGCAGTCTTAGGTGACATCATTTTGCTCCATAACTACAAAGATGTACTTCCAGCATTGCACGCTCTCACCGGACAGGTGCTCTGGACAAAGCAAGGGCAAGATAACGCATACGATTTTTTGTGTCCGGTGGCAGGCAAAGCCATCTCTATGGCTGCTCACGAAAAAAATCCATCAACTCCCTTTCCTAATCGCGTCTACGCTCTTGATCCTCAAACCGGAAGCGTCCTCTGGCAGAAGCATTTTCCCTCTGTGTTGGTGTCTGTCTGGGCCGCTACCGACGAGATGGTTTATGCCGCCTATCCTCCTGGCGCTTCTTTGCCTGGCATGCTACACGCATTGGATGCCAGGGACGGTAGTACGATATGGACGATGCAGCTCGTCAGTGGCAAATGCTATCCCGCATCAGTAATAGGGAATGTTCTCTACCTCGTCGTTACACCCTATCTGCTCGCGCTTGATTCCCGCGCCGGCGAACTGCTCTGGAGCTATGAGCATGAATCCATCCTAGATCATCCGCTCTATCAGAGTATTACGCTGCTGGAAAGTCAGGATCATCTGTTGACCTGCCAGTGCGCAGGTGAATTGGAACACGATAACTACGATTATTCCGCGTATCGCCTCTCTGCTATTGACCGGACCACGGGCAAGCTCCTGCGGGTGGTGAAAGGTGGTCACATCTGTGAAGGGCACGTTCCTACGTTTTTCACCAGCTCCAGGCAGCAGGTAATCTACCTCCACCCCTACAGCCTACCCTGGGAGAAACGTCCCAACTTCTTTGCCATAAGCAAGCAAGATGGCAGCGAACTCTGGTCAACACATCTCTCCTACAATCAGGAACTAGGCTGTTCATAAAGGAGGACACCAGTATGAACACTCTTCTTGAGAGATTACGGGCATGGGATGAAGGCCCATCACCGCAAAAGAAGGTCGATCTTGTTCAGATCATAGTTGTGATCAGTTCGGGTATCCTCTCTTCTACGACCATTGCTACCGTAATAAAGGCCTGGCTCAATAGCAGAAAAACCAGGCTGACGATTCAGATCGATGGAGAGACAAAGAAGCTGGAATACGAGGGTTTGTATCTCAACCAGGAGGTTTCAACCATTCAAGCTATTCTTGAGACTTTGAGTAAGGAGACACACGACACAGGGTCCGTTGACGCAGTGATGATTGAACTGAGAGATGATGGGCAGCAAGAGGCGCGTTTGCTCGAAGCTCTTGATCGGGAGAAGGCTGATCCACAACATTCAGGACGACGTGGATGCTGACGGGATACCTCCTGTTTGAAAGGCCTCTTCTCTACATATAATTCGGGATGGTGTCCTCCACAGAAAGAGGAAGGATCATGCAAAAAAACACATCGGAGTGTACAGGGCTTCTCAAGAATGGAAAGACTCTTTCCAGAGGAGGAAAGTGACGTGGAGATGTCTCTTCAAGCTTCTCAGGAAAATATGGATGTCCTGGCATTTCAGCAGTTCCTTTGTCATGATCCTTCATTAGGAATCTACGCTGATCTTTTTACGCTCACGGAGCCTATGGCCGCCCACAGGCACGATTTTCTTGAAATGGCTTTTATGATCAAGGGATACGGGCAACATGAAGATGGGCAGGGATGTATGCCTCTTTTGTCCGGCGATGTGTGGATTATACCCCCGGGCCAATGGCATGCCTACCCTTTTATTGAAGAGGGTGTATCCATCTTTAACTTGCTGCTTTCACAGGATTTTCTCATGGCCTACAAGCAGGTTCTGCTTTCAACTCATTATTTAGATACGCGTATCTTGTACTCACAGGTCGCTTCTGCAAATAGGGATAAGGGTCTTGTTCCCATGCCTGCACATTCCATCCGTCTCTCTCCACAAGGGCGTGGGGTTATTCATACGCTCCTGATGACGCTCGCCGAGGAAGTGCGCAGACCAGGGGGCGCGGGATATGCTGGTATATGTACTGGATTGGCCCTGCAAATTATTGGGATGATAGATCGATATAGCGAGCCACCAGTTTCTTCTCCTGGAGATACGCGGAGCGCACGTCATATCCCGGAACTTCTGAGCGCACTCCGTTGTATTGAGGAACGCTATGCTGAACCGTTAACGCTTGAGGAGATTGCACGTCACAGCAATTATGCGCCAACCTACCTTGTGCGTAAGTTTCGCCATCACCTGGGAGCTTCCCCTATTGAATATCTCTTCCAGGTACGTCTTCAACATGCCTGCACACGCCTCAAAACAACCAATCATTCTGTAAGCGCCATTGCCTCTGAGGTTGGCTTCTCCGATAGTCGGTATTTCGCAACACGCTTCCGCCGTTCTCTTGGTGTCACCCCCAGCGAGTTTCGCGTCCGCTCCAGGGATAGAATGACAAACAAAGAAGATAACATTGTCGAGGCATAATCTCTCTCCTCTGGCTATACTAGAGGCATCAACGCAACACCTGACCCAATCAGGAAGAACATTTATGAGTTATCCCGGACGTTTTTCCTGCGGCTTTCCCACGCCTCAGCGCCTTCGGCACTTCGTTCTGCCGAAGGAGGGGATGGTGGCTGGAGGGAGGCCGCGCCTCCCTCCAGCCACCATCCCCTCCTTCACGGGCGAGCCGCTGGGCGGAGAGCAGTGCAGGCCGAGATTGCCGCAAAACATTTCGGGATGACTCATACCGCCCTTGAAGGGAAGTTTATGTATCCTTGTAACATCCCGGAGGAGAAGACATGACATCATCTTATCCAATCAGTGAAGAACAGATTCGCTTCTATGAAGAAAACGGTTATATCCAATTTCTGAATGTCCTGTCAGCAGAAGAATTAGCACAGGTCAGGTCAGCTTTGGATGAGATAGTACGTGAACAAGGGGACCTGCATGAGATGAGCACCTCTGAGGTGGAATATCGTAAGATTTTTGTGCAAACAGTCAATGTATGGCGAACGCATGCAGGCTTGCGGGACTATGTCTTTTCACCAAAACTGGCCGAAATTGCCCGCTGTCTGACTCGCGCCCACAAAATTCGTTTGTGGCACGATCATGCGCTGGTCAAGATGCCCGGAGACTCCAAAGCCTCGGCGTGGCACCAGGATATTCCGTATTGGCCCATGCAGGAAGATGGGTCACTGTCCTGTTGGATGGCCCTTGATGATGTTTTTGAAGCAAATGGTTGCATGGCGTTTGTACCCGGCTCGCATACCTTTGGGCGTCTGGAGCCAATTAATTTAGTGAACCCCCAGGATCTTTTTCACTTGCTCCCAGAAGAGAAGGCGGCTAGCATCTCTTTGCTGCCCGTTTTTCAACCCATGCCTGCTGGCAGTTGTACCTTTCATGATGGTAGAACCTTTCACTACGCTGGTCCGAATACGACCGATAAACCTCGGCGGGCCGTCATTACCATCTATATGCCAGATGATGTTCATTTTAACGGAAAACCACATGTGGTCACAAACGATCTCAATCTGGCTGAGGGTGAACTGCTGGCAGGCGAGCGCTTCCCTGTGCTAGCGGAACAATAGCTTTGATTCTAGACTGAAAAAGAGGCTGGAGTGGAGAAAAGATTCCTCTCCAGCCTCTTCGAGTTCCTTATCCATGCAGCGAGGAGTTTTGTGTCCTGTACCCTTCATACCAGGATTGCATCTGACGGATGAGAGGTTCAGAACTGCGACCCACATCTGTTAAGGAGTATTCGACTTTCGGGGGAACCTGTGCATACACCTGTCGGTGAAGGACGCCAGCCTGTTCTAGCTCACGCAATTGCAGCGTGAGCATTTGGCGACTGATCTGAGGCATGAGTCGTTGCAATTCGCCGAAACGCCTTGTGCCACTGAGCAAATGAGCGATAATTTCAAACTTACAGACTGTGCCAGGAGTCATGACTCCAAGTGGACATCCTTCTTTTTTCTTCTGCTGTTCCATGCCAGCTCCATGTGATAGGCAAAAAATAGTGCCTCTGTCAAAAAATTTTGCGTACTTGTTTCTCCTCCCCCTCTACGTTACAGTCATTGTATCATGTTTCATCGGTCGCAAATACTCGGTTCGACCAGCCACTCAAGCGACCGTGAGGCAATATCAAAGAACCTACTTTCTGAACAAACGAGAAAATGATAGCAAAAAGGAGCAAGACCTATGATACATTCGTCCACCTCTCATCAACAGAAGGCCGCTGAGACGCAAGGACATGTCCTCAACTGGGGATGGCGCTACGATATCATGTTGTGGTGGAGCGATATTCTCTCAGGTGGCAAGTGGCATGAATTTGAGCAACAAATCATAGAGAAAGCCACTTTACAACCGGGAGAGACGGTACTGGACGTGGGATGTGGTACTGGAACGATAGCGCTGTTTGCCTCTACGAAAGTTGGGGCAAAGGGTCGCGTGGTTGGGATTGATCCCGGGCCAAAGCAGATCGATAGAGCGAGGGCGAAAGCGAGAAGAGTGGGCCGCCCTCTTGACTTTCGGGTCGGAGTGATCGAGCACCTGCCCTTCCCGGATCGGTCGTTTGATGTGGTGCTCTCGACCTTTGTGATGCACATGTTACCAGAGGAACTCAAGCGTCAGGGATTGGTAGAAATTGCCCGTGTGCTTCAACCGGGAGGACGTCTGCTCATCGTTGATACCCGACGCCCGGAAGAGCCGTCTGAACAGCCTGTGCATACCGGCCCCTGGAACAGCGGCATCCAGGATCAGCCAGCTCTACTCAAAGAAGCGGGTTTTGTGCAGATTGAAAGCGGGGAGATGGAAGCAGGATCATCAAGGTTCCCGGCGATGGGCTTTGTGCGCGCAAGGATCAGCGAAGCAAAGAGAGAGGGAGAGTAGCCCCATTCCCTCTCTCTTGTGAGAGGGTTTCTTGACAATAGAGATGATCATGCACATTGACGTTTCCATCTGGGAAACGATGTGGCTTGTTTTGAGTGCATGGTTGGCAGCCAGGACGGGGCGATGGCGGGCATCATTGCGCCCGCCATCGCCCCGTCCTGGTCTTATTGTGTTTCTTGAAGGATACCTTTTGATAGCACGCTCCGCCCCGCGGTGACTTGGCGCATCATACTGCCATACATGCTGGTTGCCAGTGAACGTGGCAGTAATGCGGTCAGCATACGGTTGAAGTATCCTGGGATGTGGACGGCGCGGTTGGCGGCAAGAGCCGCCAGCCCCTCAGAGACGCATTGCCTGGTTGCCATCGGCTTCATAGGCATGGTGGATGCGTCGAAGCCGCTGGCCGCGATCAGAGGGGTATCGGTTGCCCCTGGTGAGAGGACAGTGACATGCACCCCCATCCTTTGGAACTCGACATGCAGCGCCTCTCCCAGACTCAGGACATAGGCTTTGGCGGCAGCATACTCAGCCGCAAACGGGATTCCCTGGAAGCCTGTCGTCGATGCTACGAGAAGCAGCCCGCCACGTCCGCGTTGTGCCAGATGCGATCCAAAGTGGTATGCCAGGTCCAGGTGCGCCTGAACGTTGAGGCGGAGATCGCGCCGCAATGCCTGATAATCTAGACTTAAAAAGTCACCGGGGATCATCGCCCCAGCGTTAGAGATCACGAGGCCAATGTTCAGATCTCTGGTGGCATCCGAGAGCTTTTCGAGGGCATCATCAGCGGTAAGGTCCAACTCGATAGCCCGGTAGGAGATGCCACAGGTGCGTGCCAGTTCGCTTCCTAGTGTGTTAAGTGCCTGGAGCCGTCGAGCAACAAGCACCAGATGTAGTCCGCTTGCTGCCAATTGTCGTGCGAATTCCTCGCCGATGCCTGATGAGGCTCCAGTGATGATTGCCCAGGGACCAAATGTGTTGAGGGTAATCCGTCTCATTGTTTTCTTCTCCAATATATATCCTGTAAGGCTTAGATCATGACTTCGGGACATCATGCTGTGTGTCTCCAACGTAGCCTCTTTGCTTTTCAATTATCGTTCTATGCAGCATTCTGCCATTCATTTCCCGGAAGAGCGAGCGTGGCGTCAGACGGTCCATTACTCTGTACAGTGCTCCTGTCACATGTGATGGACGGTGAGCACACAGAGCAGTAAGTCCTTCCGATACACATTGTTCCGCCGTCATCGGTCGCAATGGGGCGCTAGCGGCATCGAAGCCAATTTTCTCAAACAGGGGCGTGTGCGTTGGACTGGGGAGGAGTACCGTGACCTGGACATGATGCTGCTTGAGTTCAGTATGAAGGGTTTCTCCGAGCGTCAATACATAGGCTCTTGTTGCTGAGTCGTGCGCCATGTAGGGAACCCCTTGAGATGCTCCCATTCCTGAGAGCAGGATGATCCCGCCGCGCCTGCGTGCGGCCAATTTTGCCCCAAAGTGATGCGTCAGATCCAGGTGTGCCAGTACGGACAGTCGCACCGTTTGGTGCATCATATCAGGATCATTGCTCAAGAATGGACCTGGGTTCGCTGTACCAGCATTGGAAACAACCAGCCCGATATCGAGATCGCGCGTGGCGGCTTCCAGCCTTTCCAGGAAGCCTTCCTGGGAAAGGTCCAGCGCAAGAGCGCGGTAGCCAATGTTGTAGTCTCTGGCGAGAGCTTCTCCAGTTGCTTCTAATAAGGAGAGGCGTCTGGCAACGAGGATGAGGTTGATTCCGCTGGCCGCAACCTGCCGTGCGAACTCCTTGCCGATGCCTGATGAGGCTCCAGTGATGACAGCCCAGGGGCCGAAGATGTTCTTATCAATGTGTTTCATCGTCTCTTTTCCTCTTTGTGTCTTGACTTTTGCTCTTCTCTTTGGGTGTTATTTCGTAGTCAGTGCAGGATGATCCTGGTTTGCCCTGGTCACAGGAAGCTGAATTTCGATCACTGCCTCCTCTAATTTAGCGGGCTGCAATGGTTCGATAAAGACTTCTCGACCAGGTCCGGCCAGTTGATAGTGGTTTTGCTCTATCCAGATCCCCAGTGTGCCATAACATCGTTCATGATGGGCGATACCAATGTGAATCATGGTCGCCATGTTTTCGACCGCTGGCAGGGGATGGACTGTCATGACTCGACCATCTGACAACGGTACTGGTTCCAATGCCTCCTCGTCACACATGAAGCCCATCTCCACATCGATGTTCTCCGTCTCGAAGCTCTCCTGAGAAAACAGGAGGGCAAACTGGCCGGAAGCACCTCTTCCGATCCGTCGTGGCAGGAAGTGGAAGATCTGAGCCATCAACGCAAATCCCTGTTCTTTTGACGGGAGAACTTGCCGAAGAGAAAGGAAGTTACGCGATGGGATTGATTTGAGTACAACATCATCAGTCAGAAAGCCTTGTTCCTCAACCTGGAAGATCCGCGCCTCAATGCTGCGCATCCGCTCCAGTTCTTCGTGTAAGGTTTGCTCAATCTGGGCTTTACGCATCGTCAACATGCCGCGTATCTCCTCTGCCGAAATGTTCGCATCGAGCAGGCGTCGGATCTGGGGAAGCGTCAGCCCTAGATCCTTGAGGGCCAGGATGCGGTTGAGCCGGGGGAGTTGGAGCGCGCTATAGAAGCGGTATCCCGTTTCAGGATCGATACGCTCAGGTTGAAATAAGCCGAGTGCTTCGTAATGTCGCAGTTGTCTTGGGGACACGCGAGCAATGCGCGAAAACTCACCAATGGAAAACATACCTATTCCTCCTTGCTGATAGAACGTCTATTGAGGAGTATAAGGATTGACATAGTGTCAAAGTCAAGACATTTACGAAAGAGAGTCAGAATGCTCCGCACATAATTGGTGCGTCCACGAAATCTTCCGGGGTGAGGCCGAATATGGTAGGGGCGATGGCTGGTCCTTGTCCAGGGCACAATGCATGTAATATAGGTGAAACGGGCGAGGACCAGCCATCGCCCCTACCATATTCGGGTGGGGAAAACGAGGAAAAGAAGCGAAAGATTGCTGCTCATCTGGTGGGTGTTGCGATAGCGTTAATCTGCTCCTGGGTCAATGGTGTCCACGGAGAGCTATCAGGGTTTGATGTTGCGGCGGCTGGACTCTGGCCCGTATTCCACCATTTTGCCTGATAGGGTACTCCATTGAATAGGATGCGGTCACCTGTGTTATAGGTGGTCGTGCCGGACCAATCAGGGTAGGTGCCAGCGGGCAACGTCGGTTGTGGGATCGGCTTCTCACCTGGCAAGACCGGGCCTATCAATGTCCAGGGCGTCTGCCACTGCTGTAAAACAGGGTTATCTGGAATATCTCCTTGTGTCCACCATTTTGCCTGGTAGACATTGTGGTGCCAGACAACTTTGGTTCCTTTCAGATAAGCCCCTTTGGGGGACCAGATCTGGTACGGACTCGTGGCTGGATTATCTGGTTGCTGGGCACGTTTTGAGGTAGTATCTGCCGTCGTTATCAGGCCAGCGCTCAGGAAAATACTTCCATCAAAACCAGCACCGAGGCGATTCGCAAAACCATTGGCATCCTGCTGTACACCGCTACAGGCGTCAGAAACTATTTGCGTAAACACATAATTAGAGCCACAGGCGCTATCCCTGTTCGCCGACCACATCGACATTCGCCCTAATTTATGAGAGAGCGCAAACTGGTTGAACGCAGCCGCATCAGCAAGGGTGAATACTTCGTCTGCTGTATCGTTTTGCCCAATCATAGGCGTTGCGCCCATCTTCGTCCAGAGCGTAGCGTCATTTAAGTATATCCCTGCTTGCTGATACAAAACACCAAGTTGACGCTCTGTTTGGGTCAAGGCATTTTCCGATGCGCTTGCCATCGTTGTGCCCTTCACAAGGCTAGAGCCATAATCCATCGTCATGACGTTTACTCCTGCCAGATCAACATGGTGCGTGAGTAATTGGCTCACGGCGTCCGTGCCATTTTCAGCTAACCCTTGCGGCGTCACAGGCAGTGTCACCCATACCGCAAGCGACTTCCCTGCTGCTCGTCGCTGTGATTGGAGTTGAGCAATGGCAGTGGCTCGCCTGCTGGCTGCGGTTGCATCCGTCAAACCAGCACCTTCAAGGTCAAGATCGATGGTATTGATGTTATACTGGTTGACGACCGACTGGTATGCATTGAAAAGTTTGTCTGGATCGGTGCAATTGACTGCAAGCTCCTGGTTCTTCTGGCCGCCGAACGATACTGCCACGCTGCCACCCTGTTGCTGCAAGCGAGCGATACGTCTATCGAGATCCAGTGAGCCGATAGCCTGGCTCAACGTATATGCTCCTCCCCACGAAGGGGTACACGCATCCAGAGATGATGAGACGATGAAGGAAAGTACAGCATCGCGCTTTGCGGTCGTCCCCATTTGTTCAAAGGCAAATGTAGGCGTGGCCGTCACATCGACATAGCTCGCGAACCACGACTTGTTCGATACGGTTGGCTGGTTCGCATGCCATTGCTGTAGGCCAAAGAAGGTGCCAGCAGACAGGCTTATGAGAATGAAGATTGCCAGCATCACGCGCCAGGGGGATAGCCTGCGCTGTGGTTCGCCTGTGTATTGCTCATGTGTTACGCCAGGCTTACTCATGAGATTGGCTGCCTCCTGTCTGATTCCTGTATGCGTTCAGTAATCCAACACCTCGCATCTTCTTTGTAGAAAGCAAGCTTACGTCCAGTAATCCAAACCCTGCACGCATCTTCTTTGTAGAAGTTGAGCTTACATCGGAGGCCGGTGCTTTTTGCTCATTGCTTGCCGATTGGTACGATCCCGTCGCAGTATGCAATGCGCTCAACGGAACCCTCTCTTTGGCATTTCCATGATATAGGACCGCCCTCCAATCAAGAGCCAACGCCGGATCGCTGGGAACTGCGGGCGTTTTGGGGCGTACTTCTACGTAGAGCCAATCTGTTAAACCATGCCAGATATCGGCCAGTGCATTCCCTATACCAATATAGGAAACGATAGCCCATGAAGCTGTCAACGCATTAAAGCCCTCAAAGGCCGCATTGGTCCAATTATGAAATTGGACGTCTCGCCAGAAGGAAAACCCCGAGAAGGCAACAATTAGCAGGGGGACGATGACATAGAGCAGTGGTGCAATGGTTCGGTTTTTGACCTTTGGTGTTCGTGCAAATGGTATCTTCTTACTCGTCAGCGCTTGCTGGAGCGATTTCAAGACGCCAGCTAGGTTGACCGGCAGCAAGATTAAGTTGAATCCATAGATACGCAGTACATCTGTCCGCTTGTAGCCACAATATTTGAGATCACTCGCCATTGATATGAAGTATGGCAGTGCTGCAAGCACCACGAAAGGACTCAACAACCGACCGTCGAATGGATACGCCAACATGAAGATCAGACTGAAGCTTGCCCACGTGATTGAGGCCATATAATTCAGACGGAGCAGAATCTCAGTTCGAGAAACCAGTTCGCCGCGATGTTTACGCTCACGTGTTTGCGCCCATAATTTGGGTAAGATCAGCAGGCCACCGTTTGCCCACCGGCGGCGCTGCACAATCAGCGACCCGAAATCTGGTGGCGTGGCACTATAACTCAAACGCTCAGGATAGTTCACCAGCGACCAGCCGTGCAGTGTGAGATCAATACTAGACTCAGTATCTTCAATAACCGTGCGGTCCTGTATGAAGCGGCGCACCTCGAAGCCGCCGACCCATTCGGTCTCAGCAATATCATCAAGTGCTCGTTTACGAATGACCGCATTCGCACCGACCCAGAATGTTGCACCATAATAGCTCATTCCCTGATGGAGAATGTGCTGGATGTCTGTAGTTCCACCAGCGAGGCGTTCAATACGTGTCGCTGCCCCCCGGAAGGACGAATATGGGGTTTGTGTCACCGCTACTCGAGCATTATCAGGCTGCTGCAAGAAATAAACAAGACGCAGACAGTACTCACGCAACAGGATGGAGTCTGCGTCAAGCGTCAAGAGGAATTCGCTGTCGGGGAATGTCACATCGCCTTTTTGACCTCTGGCGACCGGGATCAGAATCAGCCCGTCCGGGGTCTCGCGCTGAAGATATGTACCACCCATCAGACCAATATAGGAATTGAGATTCATTGCTTTATTGGCTTCATGGGAAAGTGAAGCGTACTTCTTGCGTTCAAAAATAGCGACCTCGGCATCAAAAATCCAGACCAGTCGACGGTACAGTTGCCGTACACGTTCTACAGGGATCAGGACGCCCTCTTGACAAGAAGTCCTCAACGCCTGGCCGACGAGATGCAATTCGTTGGCAAGACCTTTGAGCACCTGTTCGACAAAGAATATATCTACATGATCATCAATTGCTTCTTTATCCGCAAGTGTATTGAGCCAGGTTGCCGCCTGCGCATACTGGTGCGCAAGCTCCATAATCGTCGCCTGCGTCACTGACATTGTGCTTGCGTACTGTTGGTCGAATTGGTAGAGTGCATTACTCAAATAGGTACGTGGTTCAGCAAGAAGCTTCATGATCTCGTTGCCAAGTTTACGAGTAGCGTTGAGTCGGGCGGCAACAGCTGGATTTGAGGGATGAGGATTGTCATCAACCAGTAGTACGACACGCATATCAGGATATTCCTGCAATGCCGCCGACAGAAGGGTCTTACGGATAACTTCTGGCTCCTCACTATATGACGGTACGAGTACGGTGATCGAGGGTTGTTGCTCTGAAAAATGCCTATCGAGTTCGGCTCGTGGTACGCGTATGTGCTTACTAAACCGCTGAAGCGCCCCCTGACGTGCCACCAGGTACATGAGTGCGGAGAATGTCAGCAATGTCACTATGAGCAGATAGCAAACGGCTTGTATCGTAAATGAAAACGTCTTTGGCCCATCGAAGAATTGACGAAGAATTGCCGAGATAAGATACATTATCCATAAAACGATTGTTAATACAATTGCAAGGCGGCTGTAGGCGATTTTCAGAGTTGATGGTTTCTCATGCATCATCGGCAATGGCTCTGTACGGCGTTCCGCACCCCATTGCCGTTTTCGTGTGGGCAGCTTTTTCTGTTGTATACTTTGCATGCTTGGAGCATATCCCTTTCATTGTCCCTTTGGAGGAACTGGTTCAGGAAGAGCACCTTCCGATCAATAGGGGAATTATCAAAAATCAATAACTTAATGTCAAGGTTTCAACTATGTACTACAATGTTGATTGTAGCTGATATTAACTATTGGGCGTCAATTCAATAGTACTAATGATTGAGATGAAGTTTGTCGATGAAACGTTCTTGACTGCAATTCCTGATTGGCCTTTTCCTCCCTGCGACAATCACTTCAGCGGGATGTGTATCTATTTTTAGAGTAGCCTGGCTTAGGAGCGCATGTGATCTCATCCACAAAGGGGGCTGAGCCGTGTTCTTCAAAGAGATCTCTTTTTACTTACTATGAAGAAAGGAAGGCATTATGCACCCGGGTAAGGTTTTTTCTCACTTTGCGCGTGCAATGTCACGGATATTGGGCCATCCGTTGGCCTTTGGTGGAGCAGTCCTTTTAATTCTCGGCTGGCTGGTTTGTGGCCCCATCTTTCACTTCAGTGACACCTGGCAACTGGTTATTAATACCAGCACAACGATTATCACATTTCTTATGGTTTTTTTGATACAAAATACGCAAAATCGCGATAGTGAAGCCATGCAAGTCAAGTTGGATGAATTGATCTTCTCTCTCAAACAGGCAGATAACAGCCTCCTGGAGAGTGAAGATCTCACAGAACACGATCTGGAGCGCTTACAAAAGCATTATGCGCATCTGGCTCATCTCGCCCAAACGCACCTCCCCCGCAAGAGGAAGGCCGAGGCAGATGTGACAAGCGGATAGCCAAAGAGCATTTCATCTGATGTTCTGGTGATCGTGATTGCGATCACCAGAACATCGGAGCAGGCTCACCATTTAGAGCATGTTATGCAGCTTCGCTTGAGTATACGCAATGATGGTGAAGCTATCAGTGATACTGTTTTCGCGGATAAGACGCTCAAGCTCTGATATAGTCACCAGTTCGAGTTTATTGATGCCCTCGAAGCGGTCGGAGGGACCGTAGTTCTGGATGCGGGCGAAGAAAAACTCATTGCAATTTGTACTCATTCCAGTATCGGCATGAGCACGACCAAGATAGTGAAGTGTTGCGGTGCTAGCGCCAATCTCTTCATAAAGCTCTCGGCGGGCATTCTCCTCACTGCTCATTGTAGGCAGACCAAAACCTCTTGGAAGCTCCAGGTGCCAGGAACGAGTCGCATGACGGAAATGGTGAGTGAGTACGATGCGATCTTGGTAGACAGGGAGGATAATTACTCCGGGCGCACTTGCTTCTTGAATGGAACGGATATATGTTCCTGGTTTGCCATTGCCAAAATAAACGGCATCGCGTAACAGGAGGAGGTATTGATCCTCATAGGCGATGCCAACGTTGCCCCATTCAGTAGGAAGCCCCTGTTCTGAGAGGCGTTGCATGACTGTTTGCTCGATCTGTTGTATCTTCTCTGGATTCAGCTCAATGGTAATGCCATCAGCAGACGGATTGCTGAATAGCTCTGGATATCGTTGGACAAGCTCGAAATATCTTTTCTGGTTGATCACTTGACGCACACTCTTTTCTGGTGATGATTTTTAACAATCAAAATCGGGAATCCTCCTCCTGTCGTAGTCGCGCGATTTATCGCGCTGGTGGCCATCGACGTAGCTGTGGGGCGGGCCAAGCGCGATAAATCGCGCGACTACGACAGGGGGATCACCGCCCTTGAAAAGGAAAAATTCGTTACAACGTAAGCATTTATACAGCATTGAGGTTGGAGATCTCCCTGGACCCTGCTGAAGTTGAGGGTGATTCGAGAGAGAACTCGCGCAAATAGATCTGTTTGGTGAGCTGGTCGCATAAATCGATCCATTGCTCCTGGGCGTTGTGCATTCTGCCATGAATAAGATCGAAGCCTGCTTGAAGCTTCGATGGAGAGCCGCTATCGCCAATAACCAGACGTATATTCACAGGGGCGCTGCCACCTCTCACTTTTGGCAGAAAGGTTTTCTGGTGAGCTGCGTTCGTGATGGGTCTGTCTGTTGCGCTGTTCCAGCGTATTTCAGTTGTAGCTCCCCCGACATTGATGAGAAGGCTTGTTGTTGGTATCCATTCTGCCGTCAATGCGCCACCTGTCAGCGTGTTACGGCTCTCTATGAGGCGGGTAATGACTTGAGCAAGCATGATATAGCGTCGATACACCTCGTTTGCGTAGTTTGCGAACTCCAGTGGTGCTTTGAGCAATTGCTGTAAACTTTGAATATAGGCTTGCCATTCATCAGTTTTTCTGATCTCTTTGACATCTTGCAAGCGTAACATGCCAATTGAGCGTAGATAGAGACCACTTTGCACGATCTCAAACACTTTACCTCGCAGCATATCAATAATATCAGACGCCTTTATGTATTTCTGGTTTTGCTGAGGACGCCAATCTTGCAAAACAAGGCTGGTAGGAGAGTTCGGGGGAGTAAGCAGATAGCCGCTGAGGGCTTCTGCCAGATTGTTGTTGTAGGCGACATCATATAAGCGCTTGAGTGTACCTGCAAACTCCTTACTTCCATCATAGACTCGCTGTGAAGGATCACCAACGGTGATATATCTTCTGTATATGTCTTCGCGGTTGACCCATTTTCCTTCCTGCTCGAAGACCTGTCTGCTCCAGGTATGAATGTCGCGCAGTGTTTTTTGCAAATCCCTTTCCTGTTCTGGCAAGAGTCCAAGATCTCTGACCAGACGACTGATATTGAGCCTCTCATCAGACTGGGCAAATCCGTGCAGGCCGCTGGCGAACTGCTTAATTTCCTCTTGATTTGTCTCTTCATCGAGCCAGGAGAAGCGTAAGCATTGCATGTGAGTGTCCTGACAGACCTGTTGCCAGGAGGCAAAGCCTGATGGCAGAACACCATATGCCGGGCGCTGATCCGGGCTTTTCTCGTATATCAAGAAGGGGACAATGACGCCCTCGTTGAGAAATTGTTTGAAGACTTCACGGGCCGGTCCTGGCTGTTGGTGATCCTGAACAATGACTGGATTGTTGTAGAGGTAGGCGCGATTGATGATGACTTGCTGACCGTTAATGAGCGAACGGAGATATTCTGTGCGTACTAATCCTGCTAGATAGTGCTGAATACTGTCAAAGGTAATACGCTTGCTGAGGAGTTTGTTCAGCAAGGAGTCTGGCATCCACTGGTTATCCAGTGCTTGCACCACAACGGGAATGCGATCTTGCAAATTGGAGGAACCAGGTGCAATGCCATCAAATTCGACATTGCCCACGCGCTGAGGCATTTTATAAGCAGGTTCGATCTTTTCAAAGGTGCCTGAGGTCGTTACCTGGATGCGAGCCTCGCTACGCTCAAGCCGCTCTCGTTGGGAGCGAGAAAGGTTGCCCAGCGCCTGATAGATTGCCTCGATGACCACTGGATGCTCATCTTCATTGTCTACCAGTTCTTCGAGTAGTTCGCTATCGGCTCGCTCTTCTTGTTCACCCATCATCAGGGCAGCAGCTTCGCGCACCATCCAATCAGGGTCATTTTGCAGGGCTTCTTGCAAAAGAGGAATGGGCGTACGTATGCCGAGGGCGCCCAGTGTATAGATGATGGCTGAGCGTAACATGCCATTTTGTTTCTCCTGGTGAAAAGTGCTGCTGAGCGCCGTCGCCCCAGAGGGGGAGAGACGCTTGCCACGTGCTGAGAGTGCCTGGACAGCCGCGATGCGAACGTCATCGTCTTCTTCATCATTACGTAACAGGGAGAGAAGCGGCTCTTCGGGAATGTTGTCATCCAGAGCGTAGAGCGCATGGACTGCGGCGGCGCGAACGGCGGGAATGTGGTCGTGCAAGAGAGAAAGGAGAGCATTCCTTACTTCATCTCCTACCCCTGCGCTGCCAAGCCGCCGAGCAACTGCCGTGCGTACACGCCAGTCGGAATGCTTGAGGGCTGCAAGCAATGCTGGTATTGAAGGATTTTCAGGGAGATAGCTCTCATCGAGCCCAAAGCGGGCACGTAAGCGGGAAAGGATAGGATCAACAGGTTGTGACCGTTCCGAGGATGGTGACGGGTGTGTTCCCTGGTGTTCGTCCTGCCTCTCTGGGAGGTGCTTCGGATCGAAGGGATGGTTCTCATATTCCATGATCGTATTTCCTTTTCTCCTGCTTATATGCCTTCTTCAAGCCAGAGTTTGCGAAAATGCCGTGCTGCAAGCTGGTAGATGCAGGTTTTTACCCTGCTGAGAGAAATATCAAGACGCGTAGCGATTTCCGCCAGAGAAAATGCAGAGTAGTAAAAAAGTAGAATACATGAGCGGCAGGGTTCGGGTATCCCTTCAATACACATGCGCACTCTTTCGTTGCGTTCTTTGGTCTCTAAGTAAAGATCTGGTTGTCGTTGTTTATCTTCATCGACCTGCTCCAGAGGGTTCGCAGGATCATTCAGGGAGATATTACCCATCTTTTTGCGTTTTTCCCAAAACTCCAGACAGACGCTTCGCGCTACACTATACAGCCAACCAGTAAAGGGATATACGAGGGTCTGGCCTCGCTTTCTTTTATTCATTAAACTGTGAAATATCTTAATAAAAGTACCCTGGACGCAATCATCGACATCAGGGTCATCTTCGGCTTTTTTAAGATATGATACGATATAATGACGAATCTTTTGTTGAAATGCCGCGTAGAGCAAGCCGAAATGAGATGCAGGATCAAGCGATAAGCGGTTGAGGAGTAGTTGGATGAAAGCTTCTGTGGCCAGTTGTGCTATCCACTCTTTTGTAATTTTGTTCTTCTGTTGCTCCACAGAGAGTCCTTCGAGCTGGCCGATAGCAAGTTGAAATGTTTTCTGAATAGTGCATTGAATAATATCAATGTCATAAGTCTGCCCTGAGAGCCGTGTTACTTGTTGACGAACATCCTCAACAAACTGTCGACCCCATTCAGGGATATCCACTAACTCGTCATCCATCGATATCATGACACTCCTTAATCATACTCCTTAGAGGAAACTCTCTCAATTTCAAGAAAGTTGTAAGAAATAAAGGGAAATTCCTTTCAAAGGCGGGAATCTCTTTCGTAGTGGAGCGATTTATCGCGTTGGGGCCGCATCACAGGCGTATCCACCAACGCGATAAATCGCTCCACTACGAAATTTTGTAGAAAGACGAGTTTTCTCCAATCTTCAGATTGCCAGAAAAATTGAATGAAAAAATGCAACTTTCGCACATAAACGACGGTTCCTTTTAGGAAAGTAATTTTCCAAACAGACGTATTTTCTTTTCTGGGCTTGAAAAATATAGTAGATCAGATGAAAAGGGTAGAAGCGGCTATGGGTTATCCCAGATCCCTCCGTGAAACAGCACGGGGCTTGCATTGGCTGGTCTCCCTTTATCACAAAAGGAGTTGTTCCTATGAGCATGCCATCGTCTTTCTCCTCCTTCAATCAATCATTTATAGGGTATGATGATCCCTGGGTACACCAGGATCACTATCTGCCTAATCGCCTCCAGCAAGCAGCTCCGCGCCACCTTATTGGAGGTCGGTCGGTACTCTGGTGCTGTTCTCTCTGTAGCAACCCCTGGTACGAAGCGGCTCCCTTTGAAACAGAGTGTCCCCTGTCACCAAAGCGCCTGAGAGAGTTGAGCTACCATCTCGGTGTGCCGAATAGCGCTCACCTGCCTGCATTCCCGTGCCCTCGTTGCTCTGTTCGCCTCTTCAACGGTCTGATACGTGCAGAAGCAAGCATCAGTGCAAAGGGAGCTTACCGCTTTCTCTGGATGTCGCCTCGCGACCAGCAGATAAGTTGCCTGTATCTTGTAGAGCGGAGGGCCATGAACAGTTTTCAGTTTCTCAAGCAACCATATGATGTCCTCTGTCCGGCCGCTTTGCGACTTCTCATGCAAAGAATTGCTCCTCTAGCTGGTCCAATGCCCTCACAAGTAGCACCTGTAGGACCACGGGTGTTGATGCAGATGGCTTCTGCGTTCGCTGTGCCTGCCGCTCAGGAAGGCTCTCTTTGTGGATATTACTGGCTTCCACAAAGCTTTCCAGAGGAGCAAGAGGCATTCATGTTCATCTGTGCCACACAGAGCTTGAACCTGAATCCGCCACCTGCTCCGCTCGAAACGTTTGACATGTGGCTAGCTGTGTTTGATTTATTGGCTGCCAATCTCTGATAGTGAATTACGGTTGTGTCCAGGTGTACCAGACAGTATCATATTGACGGTAATCATAACTATAAGTAAAGCTGTACTTGAGTATCTGGCCTGATTGCATACGATTGGTATCGAAACCCCAGCGTCCACCATCGCCAGCGTAGGTTGTGTACACGTTCTCTTGCACCTGACCGGGAATAATATAGTGCAGGATGACGTAGTCTGCTGACCAGCCACAGGACTGGAACCAGGGGCGCAGATTTGTTGAGTTAGTTGCATCCACCCCATAAAGAAAGCTACCCAGGTTGACGCCAGGCGTAGGCACCAGGCTAGAGCCTGGCGTGGGGGTAGATGTTGAACACGATGTACATGTAGATGTTGGATTGGGTGTAAGGGTAGGAGTGAGACTTGGAGTAGGCGTAGATGTCAGGTTTGGAGTAGGAGTAGGAGTAGGAGTAGGAGTAGAACCTGTGGTAACTGTAGAGGTAGGGCATGGTGTAGGCGTGATAGTAGAAGTAGGGCATGGCGTGGAGGTAGGAGTGGGCGTAGGGGTGGGAGTGAGCGTAGGAGTAGGAGTGAGCGTAGGAGTAGGAGTGGGAGTGAGCGTAGAAGTAGGAGTGGGCGTAGGAGTGGATATGTAACACGATGTGGGAGTGAGCGTGGAGGTAGGAGTGGGCGTAGGAGTAGAACCTGTGGTAGAAGTGGCAGTAGGGGTAGGCGTAGGCGGAGAGTCAGAAGTTGCACCAAAAATAACATCGGAACAACCATAGAAGGCTTCGGGACTCGTCGAGCGCTGCCAGATTGTATAGATGATGTGCTTCCCGCTTTTGCCAGAGGGCAGGGTGCCTGTCCACTCATAGACGCCGTTGACGAGTGGTGGATCAGTAACCTTGAGGAACGGTGCCTCCTCCAGATCGGACCACTTCAAAGGCTGTGTCGGGTCATAGCCATTTTTGGTGACATATAGTTCAAACGACCCCGTATGAGGGGCGGTTGCCTTGTATTGAAAGTTGTATTGTGCGCCTGATTGCAACGTGGTGGAAGGCCAATCGGTGCGAGGCTCATCAAATGCTGCATACTTTGCTTTGCCCGCGCTACAGAGATGCCCATCGGGGATAATTTCGCGGTGGCGGCCATTGGCATCGGCAATATTGATCTCATTCCAATCATAGAGATGTTGTGTCCCTCCCTTAGCAACAGCCGCTTTACATGCTGGCGAATCAGGACTCTCCGGGCCTTCTAAATAACATGCATAGGCGCGAGAGATGGGCGATGCCATAGCACCGTGAGCCAGAACCGTGCCAGGATAATTGATAGTAATGATGACGGCAACGACTGTTCCTACAAGGAGAAGCAGTATGGTTCTTGGAAATCCCCTTCCCCTCTTTCGATAAAAAATAGTCCTTTTTCGGATCAAGATGAGATGCTCCTTCCTTGCTAAAGGGTTGATCATGCTCTAATTTACCTTTTTTCTCTTTCCTACTCACAGGGAAGGGTAACATGGAGAGGGTAATGTACTGGGAGGGTAGGAGGGAAAGTTTTGAAATAGGACTTTTTCGCGGAAGGAGCAACGAAAGCGCTAGGATGCAGATAATGAATTTTAACAACCCAAATCGCTAAGGAATAAAAGATCTGGTTATTCGATTCTTCTCGTGTTTCCGAATTCCCCTTCTTGTTTTGGAAGAAGCAACTGTGTCTTCTTGCATTTCGCAAGCATTTCGCCTGTGTCGAATTTGCGAGAGCAGTCATGCGTGGAAGATACACCACCGTCAAGAAGCAGGACATGAAGATAAAAGAAATCATGCGAAAAGGAGGAAACGAGTGAGCAAACAAATACTTTTCATTCATGGTGCAGGCAATCAGCACAACCCTTTAGGTAGCGGGAAATTGGTTGCATCCCTACGGCAACAGCTTGGCAGCGATTACGAAGTCCTGGCTCCAGATATGCCTGATCCTGACCATCCTAAATACCTTGCCTGGAAGGGCCAGATTGAGCAAGAGCAAGGCAAGCTGAATGTTGATGCCTTGCTCATTGGACACTCTTTAGGGGGTTCAATGTTGCTCAAATATCTGGCAGAAGGAACCTACCAGAAAACGATTGCCGGGCTGTTTCTGGTGGCTGTGCCCTACTGGGGCAAGCAGGATTGGGAGCGTGAGTACGCTGTGCCAGATGATTTTGCTTCACGCCTCCCCCCGATCCAACACCTCTTCCTGTATCACAGTCGTTCTGATGAAGATGTCCCGTTTTCTTCTCTGGGACGCTATCAAGAACAACTGTCCCAGGCAACAGTTCGAGTGCTCGATGGGAAGCAACATTCTTTCACAGAAGGGTTGCCTCAGCTTGCTCAAGACATCAAGCGGTTGGAACCTGGAAGCTAGCTGAGGCCCGTCTGCAACGAGTCTCAGTTGACATCATGAGTTCCGTTCTTTTGCGTGAAAAGGGGCTGGTGGCGCTAACTTGCCTGGATTGCCAATGCAAAGCGCATACCCATCCCCTCTTCAGTTGTCGGAGAGCGATCAAAATACAACCGGTGCTGAGTGAAGCCAATCGGTGCGTTGTTAGTCGGTATTGTTCATGCCCTGCACGATCTCGAAAAGGAACCAGACGCGCCGTTCGGTCTCATCGATGAGTTTCTCTACATTAACTCCATGTGCTACTGACCAAAACTGTAGGCAACGGCTTTGGTCAGTAGCACATGGAGTTAGCTTAAACAAAAAAACACTTTTATCTATAAGGTATATATCGTCCCGTTCTTTCCAAATTTGAGGAATCAATTTGGATGGCGAGCCACTGTGAGAGGCAGAGTTCCTTCCTGCTATCTGGAATACGCCACCTGGCTCCCCTTGTTTTTACTCTTGTCGAACTAAGTATTCAAGCAGAAGGAAGGATACAGTTATGACTTACTCTCCGTTTACCGTCCATATTGACGAAGCTATCCTTGTTGATCTGCACCAGCGCTTGGCTCAAACGCGCTGGCCAGATGAGCTGTCGAATGAGGATTGGGAATATGGAACAAACCTCCCCTATTTGCAAGAACTGGTGCGGTATTGGCTGGAGGAATACGATTGGCGAGCACAGGAGCGTTTGCTCAACACCTACCCCCAATTTCAGACCGAAATTGAAGGGGTTTCGCTCCATTTCCTCCACGTGAGGGGGCAGGGAACGCGTCCCCTTCCGCTGGTTCTTTCTCATGGGTGGCCGGGTTCCTTTTTTGAAATGTACAAGATCGTTGGCCCACTCACTGACCCGGCTCGTTTTGGCGGAGATCCGGCGGATTCCTTCGATGTTGTCGTGCCTTCGCTTCCCGGTTATGGTTTTTCCGGCCCGACCAGGACACGAGGGATAACGGCGGGGCGTATGGCTGACATTTTTGCCGCCTTGATGCGCGAGTTGGGATATGAGCGCTTTGCTGCTCAGGGCGGCGATTGGGGAAGCTATGTCACCTCGTTTCTAGGTCGCGCCTATCCTGACCGGGTTGTTGGCATTCATATCAACATGTTGCCGTCGCGTTCCGTTTTGAGCCAGGAAGTCACCACTGATGCGGAAAGGCTCTGGAGCGAGCGACGGGCGCGCTGGATTCAAGAAGAGACAGGCTATAGTCACATTCAAGGCACACGTCCCCAAACGCTCGCCTATGGATTGAATGACTCCCCGGCTGGCCTGGCAGGCTGGATTATCGAGAAGTTTCGCGTATGGAGTGATTGCCATGGAGATGTTGAAAGTGTTTTTACCAAAGATGAGCTTCTCACCAACATCATGATTTACTGGGTCACGCAGACGATCAATTCATCAATGCGTCTGTACTATGAAAGCTCGCATCAACTCGACGCGGTTTTCTCCCAGCGAGTTGAGGTTCCAACGGGAGTCGCGGTTTTCCCGGCGGAAATCCCCGTCCCGCCTCGTTCCCTGGCCCAGCGCCTCTATAACATTCAGCGCTGGACAGAGATGTCCGCAGGTGGTCATTTCGCCGCCCTGGAGCAGCCCCAGGCACTTGTTGAGGATATCCGTGCTTTCTTTCGCCCTCTGAGAAGCATAGTTCCTGATTCCAGGTAACATATCTGGCTTTAGCCTACAAATTGGGCTGTCAAGCCGTCTTCTGGGATCGTGTTGAGATCCCCACTACGCTACTCCCAAAGCAGAGGAAGAGGCTCTCACTTTTCGTAGCCCTTGAGGCTGATCGCCTTTGCCGCAGCCTGGGTAGCGCGTGAGAGCTTCGCTGCCATAAGACCTTTCCAGGGTAGATGTGGGAGCATCCGTAGGATCTGAGTTCGGAGCAAGACCTCTAGTCTCCAAAAAAGAGGCTGAAATTGCTCAGCCTCCTGCCTTATCATCAGCTTCTGCCAACGCATTGACAGGGCGCGAACAAGAAGTACTCAGCTATCTTGCGCAAGGTCTTACCAATACTCAGATCGCAAACCAGTTGCTTATCACTCGTACCACCGTGAACTCTTATCTGAGAACGATCTATAGCAAATTGGGCGTGACCTCACGGGCAAGTGCTATACGTTATAGCTGGGATCATAAACTCATTGAATAAAGTGTAAATATGAAAATTATTTGAGGTAATTTTTTGATATGAGATCAGGTGCGCTACGGCGGGGTGTTCAGCAGACGCTCTACGAGATGCTTAGCGAGCGCCTCATTGACTGGTAGGCCTACGAGCGCCCGCATGTACAGTGGCGCGAGAAGGTGGTCGACCAGATCCTCAACAGTGGGTGTTCTCTCCCCACGCGCTCTACCGCGCTCAAGCATCGCCTGAAGCTGTTCACGACGCGGAGCCAGCGCCTTGATCCGCTTTTCGGGTGCTACGTCCCCTGCGGCTAAGAGAATGCGGAAAAAAATCGGTTCCTCGGTAGAGTTCAAACCGAGCACAATTTTCTCCGTCCAGCATCTCAGGTCGCCCTCGATCGAGCCTTCGTCTGGCAGCGGGAACTTTTGGGCGAGACGCTCTGCTGCCATCTCCAGCAGAAGAGCGCCTACGTCTCCCCAGCGGCGGTAAAGGCTCGAGGCTGCAACACCGGCCCGCTGTGCGATCTCTGGAATTGTGACGTTCTGTGGCCCTTTCGTCGTGACCAAATCGCTTGCTGCGGCAAGCACCCTGGCCCTCACGATTGCGCTACGTCCCCCTGAACGTGTGCTTGACATCGCCTCTCCTAAATGCTATTATCTTAGCGTTAAGAGCTTGGTGCATAGCGAACAGTAATGCACCCCTCTAGAATACTCTTATCTTAGCATTTAGTGTCTAGAGCATCGCAGTTCGGCATGCACACTCACTATGGAAGGTAACAGATGACCAATCAGGAAAGCACTCCTCGTAGCGGGGATTATTCAACTCAGCGCTTGAGCCAGCGTTATCGTTTTGCCGATCCCAACATGGATCTCTTTTTTCTCGGCGCTCTTGGATGGGGTCCGGCTGGCGGACTATCCGTCGGTGAGGCATTTTACATAGCAACGCAAATCGAAGACGGCGACGGGGACTCTTGGGTGCGGGCATTCGAACATCAGGGCGAGGTGCTGAACGCGCAAGCCGACACCTGGCTGGAACGCGGGTGGACCCGTGCTGCCGGTGAAGCTCGGCTGAAGGCATTCGCATGTTACCGGTCGGCGTGGCAGTTTGTTGCTCCGGGCGAGCGCTTCGCAGCGCTGTTCCACGCCAGCCAAAAGCTCTTCGATCAAGCCATGACGGAGCTAGGCCTTCCAGCGACGCGCTTCACCGTTCGTTACGGAGGCGGCGAGCTGCCCGGACATTTCTACCAGGCGATCGACCGTTCCGCGCCCACCGTGCTGGTGATTGGAGGAGCAGATACCTGTCACGAGGATCGGTTCTTGTCGCAAGGGCGCTACTACATTGACCGGGGCTATTCGGTCGCCTTAGTCGATCTGCCGGGGCAGGGACTTGTGCAAAAGCAAGGACTCCACTGGGAGCCTGAGACCGAGCGACCGATCGCGGCGGTGATCGATGCATTAATTGCGCGCTTCGGAGTGGAGCCGCGCAAGCTGGCTCTCCTCGGTATGAGTCTCGGTGGCTACTTCGCCTGTCGCGCAGCAGCGCATGAGCCGCGACTTGCGGCTGTGATCGCCACCCCGGCGCTTTTCCGTCCAGACGAGCTATTTGCAGGAGTCGCAAAACAGGAAGCTGATGGGGCTACGACATCGGACGTGGAGCGCAAGAACCGTCAGGTACTCCTGTGGAAAGCGGGCGTGGCCGACATCTCGGAGCTGATTCGGCGGTGGGACGGTGTGGCTGCGGACCCGCGCAACGTTCAAGTGCCATTTCTGTCTGTGCTCGGCAAGCAGGAAGGAGGAGTCTGGAAGAAACAGACGGAGGAATGGCATGCCTCAATTCGATCTGCCCACAAGAGCTTCGTGATCCTCGACGCGGAAACAGGCGCTGACGCTCATTGCCAGGGGAACAACCCGCTCCGGTTGGCTCAGGAGGCCGATGGATGGTTGCGCGAGGTAATGCGAGACTCCTGGGGAAGCCGCTAGCAGCAACCGATCGAGGCAACCAGGAACGGCTTTATGAGCGCGAGCGTGCTCACTCATTGATATATCTCTTCAGTCGCGGTCGCGCGGTCGTCTCCGTTGGCTCTTTGATCTGCGTCTCTTGTTTCTGGACCGAGAGATACTGCTCGACGAGGGCTTCGCGGTGGAGAGGCCCTCTTTGACTTGCTTACGACGTTCTGCCCTGGACTTTTGGATCTCCCTCAAGCTGACAGTCTGCCGGCCAGCTTCTGACAGATGGCGCGGCAGAGGAACTATCTTATGTCGGGATCAGTTCTTATGGGCCGCGTTCAATGGCAGGCGGAAAGCCACCTCGCACCCACCGGCGGGATGATTATGGATAGCGATGGTGCCACCGTGCTTCTCGACCAGCAATTTGCAGGTATAGAGGCCAAGACCAGCCGTTTTGCGTGCTTTCTTGCCTGGGTATGCCTGACCACGATAGAACTTCTCGAAGACATGCGGCAGATCAGCAGACGCGATCCCGCAACCGGTGTCGCGCAACAGAAAGAAGAGCTGGTCAGGCTGTTGCGTACAGTCGAGAATAATCTGGCCGTGAGCAGGAGTATAACGTAGAGCATTCTCGAAGAGATTATCTAACACTTGCTCTAGACGATGTAGATCCAGTAGAACCAGCTCTGTGCCGTGTGCCAGAGTATGACCATACGAAAAGGCAATGTCATGTGTAGCGGCCTGGAGCCGGTAAATAGCCGCTTTGCGCTCAAGCGCTTCTGCCAGTTGTACAGGCTGAGGTTGGATCACAAAGTGTGCCTCCTCCAACGAAGAAACGAGCAGTATATCATTGAGCAGGCGCATCATACGCTGGCTACTGGCTTCCAGCACTGGTAGATAGCGTTCCAGGCGTTGCTGGCGCTTCTCACCTGCCTCTGTATTTGCGAGACCCTCGATATGGCCCTGAATAACTGTCACAGGCGTACGCAGATCATGCGAGAGCGTTGCGATCATCGTGCGCATCTCTTCCTGTTTCCTCCACTCGCGCTCAAGCGATCCCTGCAATTCGCTGCGCAGTTCATTGAAAGCAGCGCACAATTCACCCAGCTCATTGCTCCCTTGATACGTAATCGTGAAGCCTAAATCTTGCTGACGAATCTTCTCAACGGCCTGCATAAGCTCATTTACAGGCTGACTAATTTTACGGCCCATCAGCCAGGCGAAAAAAAGAATAGCCACGACCAGCACGATGAAAGGGAGCAGTATAGCTATGAGAAAAACGATGTTCTGCAAGAGCAGATTATGGTAATACACTGTTGCCCATTGCTTGTCTAGATCAATAAAAGCAATGATGATAGCTTCTAACATGCCAGTGATCAGAAAGGTGACTATCACAATGCCAATGCAATACCAGATAAAGAGACGCTGGAAACTGGAACGGCGCTGGCGCGAACTGGCCTTTGTTAGAGTGACACATTGGCTACCCATTTATATCCTACTCCCCAGACGGTGCTGATATACTCCGTTTGCACATCACACTGTGCAAGCTTGCGCCGAATGCGCTTGATGTGCTCGGTGACGGTTTCGGTATTGCCCAGTGAATCCATCCCCCAGATGCGATCATAGATGACCTCGCGTGAAAAAATCTGGCGCGGATGTAGAATCAGGAGTTGGATAATTTCAAATTCTTTGCGTGTTAATGCAAGGAGCGAGTCCGCATAGCGTACTTCATAGGTGCCCAGATCGACGGTCAATTCACCACAACGCAACTGCGTGGCCGGGCGTTGCTGTCGGTTGCGCGCCTGGACACGACGTTGACGGCGCAAATGGGCCTCGACGCGTGCGATGAGTTCCTTGATACTGAATGGCTTCATCACATAGTCGTCTGCGCCCATGCTAAACCCCCACACCTTATCGGCATCGCTCTGCTTCGCACTGAGAAAGAGAATGGGGATGTCCAGATCTTCACGCAGCTCCTTGCAAACCGCGAAGCCATCACAACCAGGCAGCATGATATCGAGAATGACCAGATCAGGATGGCGCTCGCGAGCCTCTTTCACCGCCGTCACGCCATCGAACGCGGTCCACACAGTATACCCTTTGTCTTCCAGGGCATCTTGAACAAACTGAACTATTTCATCCTCATCATCAACCACTAAAATAGCCTCTTGTGGATCGTTACGAGTAGATGACACGTTTTGCCTCTCTGATTTCCCTGCCTTTTGCTCTACTATACAAGGAAGCATCCACCTGTTGCAACGGTATGATACACCGCAAAAATAAACTTTTCCAAAACTTTTCTCACTTTCCCCCAAAAACACCCCTTGTTTATGTTTCGTTGAGAATTGCGGTGTAGCATACAGGCGGTTCAGGGAGAGAAAACTCACCTGAACGGTATGAATGCAAAACAAAGGATTGAGGAATACTATGAACAGCGACAATCTGCAAAGTACGCTGAGCAAACTGATTCAATCAGGCTCACGGTCCAATCCTGCCATGAATACATTGATCAACGATTACATCAAGTATCATGTTGTGCTCGTTGTTGTTGGCGGGTTTTTGGTGCTCATTTTTATACTGCTGAGCCTATTCTTTTGGACGCAATTTAAGAGAGCACCAGAGGCCGTTAAGCACAAATGGACGTTCGAAAAGAAGGCATACTTCTCTCTCGGGGCATTAAGCACCATCGTTGGTCTGTTGATAGCCTTGATTGTTGCTGCGAATGCAACCAATGTCTTGAATCCCCAGCACGGGTTTTCATTGCTCATCGACTCGCTCGGGACACCAAAGGCCGGCACGCAGATGGATACACGCTACCAGGCGTTCAATACATGGGTACAGTCGGGTAGTACCAGCATTCCGTCCCTTATCCAGAGAAAGGTTCATGAACGCATTGCATTTCATACGACAAGAGCAATTGTTTGTGGTGTGTTGCTCCTTGTATTCGTAGCGCTCAGCACAGGTGTTTGGAGGACATTAATCAAGCAGTCCCGGGTACGCGAGGCAAAGTGGGGACTGAAAGAAAGAGCACTCCTTGTCTCTGGAGCCGTCACAATCGCCCTTTCCTTATTGCTGATGGTGATAGTTGTAGCAAACATACAAGGAGCATTTGCGCCTGTAGTATTAACGCTGATGAATGGTTGAATGCGTTGAAAATCTAAGCACGCCTGTGGTGACTGAAGAGAGCACACATCCTGCATAGCCGTAGCCACGCAGGATGTGTGCTCTCTTCAGTCAAGGTTGCACAGTTCCTGTGATGAAAACGGGTCAAGACCAGAATAGATTTTCGAGTTCTTGCAAAACTGTGAGAATTTCAATAAAACTAGAGACAATTCCAGTGAAGAGAACGAGGAAAAAGAGAAAATTGATAGGCGAAAAGAGAACGCTATTTCCGTTTTTCTAGTAGGTTCCTTTTCATGAAATGGGTGCAGGATATTTTCGACTTGCATACGTTCTTGCGGTCACAGGAAAGCGCCCCAATGGAGTAGAAGCGAAGAGACATGAGCATCGAAAGGTAAGCCAAAGATGACGTATTGCAGAGGGCAGCAACTTGGCAATTATACCCTTATTCAACTTCTTGGCAGAGGTGGGTTTGCCGATGTCTACCTGGCAGAGCACGTCTATCTCAAAACGCAGGTGGCTGTCAAAGTCTTGCAGACGCGCCTTTCGACCGACGAAGATATGAGCAGCTTTCTGCGGGAAGCTCAACTGATCGCGCGTTTGTCTCACCCTCATATCATACGAGTACTTGATTTCGGCCTGGATGGTGAAATTCCCTTCCTGGTGATGGATTATGCTCCGGGTGGTACGTTGCGTCAGCATCATCTGAGAGGGAGACCGTTGCCCCTGGCCCTTATTATTTCTTATGTCAACCAGCTGGCCGATGCTCTACAGTACGCGCATGAGGAAAAGGTGATCCATCGTGATCTCAAACCGGAGAATATGCTGTTTGGAAAGCGTCATGAGGTGTTGCTCTCGGATTTCGGCATTGCTCTTATCGCACAGAGTTCCCGATACCAGGGGACGCAGGAGGTTGCGGGAACAGTAGCATATATGGCACCTGAGCAGATTCAGGGTAAACCGCGCACGGCGTCCGACCTTTATGCTCTGGGGGTTATCGTTTATGAATGGATCAGCGGTGATCGTCCTTTTCACGGTTCTTTCACAGAAATTTGCACGCAGCACCTTTTTGCACCACCGCCACCTTTGCGTGAAAAAGTACCGGATCTCTTACCATCGGTTGAGCATGTGATTGCCCTGGCGCTTGCGAAAGAGCCAAAGCAGCGTTTTGCAAGTGTGCAGGCGTTTGCCCATGCGTTGGAACAGGCGGCACAATCAGTTGGGCCAATAGTGTTGGCCCCACGATCTGATTCATCACCGTCTTCTGAGAGAGCGTGGCCAGGTTCCCAAACGCATCGTGAGGAGATACCAATGTCAGTCCCCGCAAGGGGAGAACCAGAGGCTCCTGCTACTCCTGCGCTCACACCGATAGAACCAGAAGCTTCACTGGCTCCAACATTACCAGAAGGTCCACCAGCATCACTTCCTTCTCCAGCAAAGGTGTCTGGAGGGCAAGTGCTTCGGCGGTCCGGAGTTCCTCCTCATGTGGCTCCTGCGGAAAGCATACGGAGTTTTGGGCAGAAGCAGCAGATATGGGCCTTGTTGCTGGGCATTGCGCTTTTTGGCTGTGTCTGCTATTTCCTTGACCTCTTCTTCCTTGCAGCTTCTAACGATGGATATAGCTCTCCACAGTATCAGGCTTTCTGGCCGGTTGTCGGAGTTGCCGGCTTTAGCCTTTTGAACATAGCGCTTGGTGCGGGTCTGATCATTCCAGCCTTCTTTGCTGCCAGATTTGGCTCGTGGGTTGGATTAGCAACTGCCGTTGTTGGAGACTTGCTTGGCAACATCTTCTCTGATACGCTTTCTGCTCCTTTCAATCCCTGGTATGTATATATTACCTATGCTATCTTCGGCTTTATAGTTGGTCTCGCTTTTGTCAGAACACGTGGTCATTACACGACCAGAGGCGCTCTTCTTTCTCTGGCTGCCCTTACTGTCATCGGTTTGGTTATCAGCTTTGGGTGGCAGATTTTTGAAGATAATTCCTTCAACCCGCCAGCCCCTATTGCAAGTTTTTATCTTCCTATGGCACTTCTTTTTTGTCTCCTTGGGCTTCCTCTGCTCTTTAGTCTCCTGATCTTCTACGAAAAAGTCGTTCCTCACAAAAATTAGGTAGGATCGCCAGAGTAGATGCGTATATGTGCGAAAGATGGGCAGCGGCTTGTCAGTCGTCGAGAACCGCAAGGTGCAACTGGCGCAGGCGTGCAGGGCCGGAAATTGCAGTGATCGTGGTGATCTTGCCGTGTCTGATTGAGAGATCGAGGATGCTGAGCAGTCGCCCGTATGGGGCCACGACAACTCCCACTGAGCCATTCACCAGAAGTGATTGTGTTGCCTGAGCACGTCCCACAAACTGTTTCGCCACCGCCGCTGCCCCGTGAAGCTCTCCTGAGAGGCCCGCAGTAACGGATGCCTGATCGCGCCGGAGCACCACATCTGGATCGAGCACGGCAAGCAGCGCATCGAAGTTCCCTTCGCGCGCGGCAGTGAGAAAGGCTTCGACCACTTTTCGATTAGCGGCCAGATCTGCATCTTGCATGGATTCTGTTGCTCGCACCCGGCGGCGTGCGCGGCTGGCGAGCTGCCTGGCCGCAGTCGGAGAACGCTCCACGAGAGGCGCGATCTCGTCGAAGGGCACGGCGAAGATGTCGTGCAGGACAAAGGCGAGGCGCTCGGCGGGAGCAAGCGTGTCCAGCACCACCAGCAGCGCCAGACCTACCGAATCGGCCATTTCCATCTCTTGCACCGGGTCGATCTCGCTTTCACTGCTCGTCACTACTCCAGGTAGCGACACTTCCAGGGACTCCTCGCGCCGCGCTTGACGAGCACGAAGCATATCAAGGCACACTCGCGCTACTACTGTCATCAACCATGCGCCCACGTTCGCGATGCGGCTGGTATCGGAGCCGCTGAGACGCAGCCAGGACTCCTGCACGGCATCGTCCACCTCGTCGAGCCGACCCAGCAGCCGATAGGCCACTGCCCGCAGGTGGGGGCGCTCGGCCTCGAAGCGTTGTGCTAACCAGGTATATTCGTTCATCGGTCACATTCCTTCGTTTTGTTTCGTCGAAGTAATGACGAAGGAAACCCGGCCAATGTGACAGAGGTAGCACATACTGACGATCTGCCGGCTGGACGACCATGTCAAAATGCGCTGATGGTTGGTGTTCTCCACTGACCAGAGGCTATGCACAACGAACCGTGTAAAAGTGAAAGGAAATGTTCCCATGAAAGTAGCAATTTCTCATACCAAAGTGAAACTCGACAAGCGCGCAGAAATCGATGCGGCGGGCAAGCGTGTGCTGGAGGCGCTTGAACGAGAACGCCCGCAGGGCGTTCTGTATGCCGTCTGCCCGCTCCCCGATGGGGAAAACTTTGTCACTCTCCTCATCACTGACGACGGGGTTGACAATCCTTTTTTGGCCATGCCAGAATATCGAGCGTTCATAGAGAACTTCAAGAGCTGGGTAGCTGAGCCGCCGACCGCTGAACAGTTGACATCTGCCAGCTTCTATCGATCCTTCTAAAGGCCGAGAGCCGAGGGG
This sequence comes from Reticulibacter mediterranei, assembly GCF_016587455.1. NCBI lineage: Bacteria > Bacillati > Chloroflexota > Ktedonobacteria > Ktedonobacterales > Reticulibacteraceae > Reticulibacter > Reticulibacter mediterranei. Next base: position 1,481,545 of record NZ_BNJK01000002.1, read on the forward strand.
CTGGCGAGTATGACCGTGAGAGCGGCCTCACTCGCCAGATCCTCATGATGATGTTGAGTCTTTTGGGCCAGGCATGCACGAGAGGAACAGAAGAATTGGCACGAGTGACCTGCGCAGCCTCAACCATGAGGAATCTTTTTCAGGTTTAACGGAAAGCTGTAGCATGCGCGACCGCCCACTGCTCGAATGTATGTGGTCGCCTCCCGGTCAAATTCGCGACAGTAGGGAGAACGTGTGATTCGTCTAATTTGCCCTCGGCAAAAAAGCTGAAGAATGCCTCGACGTATTCCATTGGCATGGTAGCACTCATTTCCACTCTGGCCTGATCATCTGGGATACCCTCAAACTGTAGCGCCTGGCCCAACACTCTCCCCAGGATCGCTACCTGTTCCGCTGGCAGGAGCGACTCTGGTCCGCTCAATCGGTAGCTTTTCCCCTCATGTTCGGCTGATGCGAAGACGGTTGCCGCCACCTGCGCAATATCGAATGGGTCTATAGTTGCTACACGAACGCCAGGAAACGCAGTGCGTACGAGATTACCCGCCCGTATCTGAGGCACCCAGCGCAACGCGTTAGACATGAAACTATTGGGTTGCAAGATCGTCCAGGGAATCCCCGACTCTCGAACGGCGATTTCAGAACGGACCATATATCTCGTGATGGCATTACTCATGTCGCCGGTTGGTGCCGAACTCCCCGACAGCAACACGACCTGTTCCACTCCCGCGTGGCTCATCTGAGCCAGCAACCCGTCCATATCCTGATAGCCGCTGAGCAGAAAAACTCCCTGCACACCAATGAGAGCAGAGGAGAGCGTCTCGGGTTGATTGAGATCACCTGTAACTTTTTCTACACTCGTCGGCAATGAACCCGCTTTTGGAGCGCGAACCAGAGCGCGCACCCTATGACCGGCATTGTCTAACGCTCGGACCAACTCTTCTCCCACGTTGCCTGTAGCACCTGTCACCAGGATCATAGTTGTTTTTCCTCTCTTCTATTTCCTTATTATACATACTCGTTGGTATCGATGTGTCGCGGGAAATTGCAAGGGTATGTATGCCGCGAAAGTACCTGTATCTACAGGTCTATCCTTGAATACCCCCTAAGAGTATAGCAGGAGTACAGAGAGATGCTATCGTTTTCTTGCGCATAGTGTTGAAAATCTGCTTAGATCCTTCCTGTTATCCACTCAGATCCTCATGATGAAAAACGAGGCGGCTGAGCGCTCGTGCAATGTGTCCTTTTGATGGCCCTCCCTAACGTTTATCGATCACGCGTATGGCCTTGCCTTCATGGCGTGGCAACATCTCTTTGCTATGGACGCGTACAGCAAAGCGCAGGCCAGTTGCTTCCTGCAATGCCTGACTGGTTCTGTTCTGAAGCACCTGTATCTGTTCGTGTACAGTCCATTGTTCATCTTGCGATGTCAGGTCCCCTATTTGTTGTTGAATGGGCGCGGTTACCTCGACCTCGACGGTGGCATCGTCGAGCACTTGCTGACGCTCAATGATGATCTGGTAATAGGGAGCCAGTGTGGGGATCGCCAGCAGGATGCGCTCGATCTCGCTTGGATAGATGTTGATGCCGCGAATGATCAGCATATCGTCGATGCGCCCCTTGACCTGACTCATGCGTATAAGGGTACGCCCACAGGAACAGGGAGCGGTTTCCAGTGTGCAGAGGTCGCCGGTTCGATAGCGCAGCAGCGGCATCCCCTCTTTGGTCAGGGTGGTCAGGACCAATTCGCCTTCCGTGCCTGCTGGCAGCGGCTCGCCCTGTGGAGAGACGATTTCGGGCAGGAAATGGTCCTCAAAGATGTGCAGAGAGCGGGTGGAGTCGTTCCCGGTCTGCAAGGCTTCAGCTCGCCCCTCTGGACATTCAACCGCCACACCCGGCCCGATAATTTCGCTCAGGCCATACAGGTCGAAGGCGTGCAGCCCCAGGCGTTGCTCAATCTGCTGTCGCAGGCTATTGGTCCAGGGTTCGGCACCGCAGATGGCGTATTGCAAACTTAGATCGGTAGGCGCAAGGTGCATACGCTCCGCCATCTCGCCGATGACCAGGGCATACGAAGGCGTGCAGGCAAGCGCGGTGGCTTGCAGATCGCGCAGGAACGTCATCTGGCGTTGAGTGTTGCCAACCGAGGTAGGAATGACGGTCACGTCCATGTACTCGGCCCCATAGTGCAGTCCCAGGCCGCCCGTGAAGAGGCCGTAGCCATAGGCATTGAGCAAGGTGTCGCCGGGTCGCACGCCCATGCAATACAGCGCACGAGCGCAGACTTCGGCCCAGACCTGGATATCCTGGCGCGTATAGCCGACAATTTTGGATTTCCCTTTGGTGCCTGAAGAGGCGTGGATGCGCAGAATCTGCTCGCGAGGGACCGCGAAGAAGCCCCTCGGATACTGCTCGATCAGATCTTCACGTGTGGTAAAGGGAATCTGACAGAGATCTTCCAGGTGTTGCACCTGCGCAGCTGTGATCTGACGTTCATCCAGCGCCCGGCGATAGAAGGGGACATGTTCATACACTCGTTGAACGGTCGTTTGCAATCGCTCCAGTTGGAGGCCGCGCAGTGCTTCGCGCGGCATGTAGTCTCGGCTGGTGATATCGGCTATCGGCATCAGTTCACCCCTTTGTGTCAGTTCTGCCTTTTCACGACGATCATCAATTCCTCTGCGTATTTTACCACGCTGAAAGAGACTTAGTGTGAGATGTACATGAAATTGGAGAACATCTGAATGCCTCTCCCTGAACTGCGGACTCAGCTCACCGCTTTCTTCACCAGCTCGCTGATCCTCGTCTCAGTAGCTTCAGTCCACTCCGTCAGCGCGAAGGTGGTCGGCCACATGGTGCCTTCGTCGAGGTTTGCTGTGTCGTTAAAACCGAGCGTTGCGTACCTCGTGTTGAACTTCTGCGCGGTTTGAAAGAAGCAGACGACCTTACCGTCCCTGGCATACGCGGGCATTCCATACCAGGTTCTCGGCAAGAGGACGGGAGCGCTGGCTTTGATGATCTCATGGAGCCGCATGGCCATAGTGCGATCTGGTTCCGACATCTCGGCGATCCTCGTGAGCACGTCGCTTTCCCCTTCCGCCTTGTTCTTGTTGGCGCGCGCTTCCGCCTTCAGCTCTTTCGCGCGCTCCTTCATCGCTGCCCGTTCCTCGTCTGCGAAGCCCCTGGACTTCTTGTTGGTCGTGGGGGTGCTTCTGGTGGACTCCTGCGTGGCATTCTTTTCAGGTTGGCTCATAAAAATCTCCTCATAGTATTGACTTATGATCAATTCTTCTCGCGTACAGAAAAAACGGAAGAGCGAGGGCAAAGGTAACATGTGCCTGATCACGTGATGAATCCCTATGGTTTACGGTAAGCTGAAGCTCTTTTCAGTTATTTTACAGATGCGTTTTTCGCAAACGTTCGGGATGAGTTATGAGCAGTGAGCGAAGGCTGACCCAAATCAGGTTATTTTACGGATGTGTTTGCTATCAGGTTGGACTATACTGGATGATGGTGGTCTGGAAATCATCTGCCTTGAAAAAAAGATAATGCTGTCCGTTTATGATACAGTATGTGTTTGGCAATGTTTGTCATCCATCTTCATCGGGAGAAAGTAGTGATGAAGCCAACCCTTCACCTCCGTTTGCTCGGCGATTTCAACCTGATCTACGACGGTCAGCAGGTGACGAGCCTGAACGCTGTGCGTCTGCAATCCCTGCTTGCCTATCTCGTGTTACACCGCGATGTCCCTCAACAGCGCCAGCATCTTGCCTTCCTCTTTTGGCCTGACGCTACCGAAGCTCAGGCTCGCAATAACTTGCGCCAACTTCTCCACCAGTTACGCCAGGTATTTCCACCTGTAGAGCAATTCCTCTCTGCCGACATGCATACTGTGCGCTGGCACACTGAGACTCCATTTTCCATTGATGTTGCTGAGTTCGAACAGGCACTCACCGAGGCTGCTGCGGTCAGACAACATGATGACCGGCATGCACTCCAATCCGCTTTGGAACGAGCAAGTGCTCTCTACCAGGGAGAACTCCTGCCTGGTAGTTACGATGAATGGCTCTTGCCTGAGCGGTCCCGGCTGCGTCAGCTCCATCAGCAAAGCCTTGAAGAATTGTATCGCCTCTTTGAAGGGCGAGGCGATACCGTCACTGCTATTGGGTATGCTCAGCGTTTGCTCGCGCTTGACCCCCTCTCTGAAGATTTCTCGCGCCGTCTGATGCGTTTATTTATGCTTAATAATGATCGTGCCAGTGCGTTGCGTGTGTATCATACCTGTGTTACTACCTTACAGCGCGAATTGGGGGTCGCCCCCGATCCAGCAACGCAAGAAGCTTACAAGCAACTCATGCAGTACGAAACGCCTATCAATGCGACCAGATCCCAGCAAACATTGCTGGCAGCTCCCCCGTCTCTCATTGGACGAGAGCGGGAGTGGAAGGCTCTGCAAGAGGTCTGGCATGCTGTGAGCGCTGGTAAGCCGCATTTCGTTCTCATTACGGGAGAAGCAGGCATTGGGAAATCCAGATTGGCCGAGGAATTCCTTTTGTGGGCGAGCCAGCAAGGAGTCATCACCGCGAAAACACGCTCCTATGCTGCCGAGGGCCAGCTCTCGCTCGCCCCTGTGACCGAATGGCTCAGGAGTGATGGCCTGCGCTCATCCTTCAGACAACTCGATGCTATCTGGCTCACTGAGATCGCCCGTGTTCTGCCAGAGTTGCTGGCCGAGCGACCAGATTTACCGCGCTACGAAGCTGTGACTGAGTATGGTCAGCGCCAGCGCTTCTTTGAGGCGCTAACCCGCGCTGTCCTTGCCACATCTCAACCAATCCTCCTCTTGATCGATGATATGCAATGGTGCGATCAGGAGACGCTGGCATGGCTCCATTTTCTGTTGCGCTTCGACCCCACTGCCCGCCTGCTGGTTCTTGGGGGAGCACGCGCAGAAGAACTTTCCCCTCATCACCCACTACGCACCCTGCTCTTGCACCTGCGCCCCTCTGCATCTGTGACTGAAATTGCGCTCCAGCCGTTGGATGCCGCAGAAACCGCGAAACTGGCTACGCAGGTGACAAAGCATGAGTTGGATATGCGCTCAGTCATGCGCTTGTTTCAAGAAACCGAGGGATATCCCCTGTTCGTGGTCGAAATGGTGCTTGCCGGCCAGGGACGAGTATCTACTACGAGTCGGCCAGAGACTGATCGCCCCCCTGGACTCTCTTCACGAGATGAGTCTCAGGCGCTTCCACCAAGAGTTCATGCCGTTCTCGCTGGTCGTCTTCTTCAACTTTCACCCTCGGCTGGTGAGTTTGTGAAACTTGCCGCGACCATTGGCCGAGAATTCACCCTCGATCTCTTGATTGCTGCTAGCAACGCCGAGGCTGATACTGTCGTTCAGGCACTGGACGAACTCTGGCATAAGCGGATCGTGCGGGAACATGGTGCCAATAGCTATGACTTCACCCATGATAAGTTGCGCGAGGTGGCTTATGGAGAGATCGGCGCGCCGCAGTGCCGTATGCTGCACCGGCGCGTCGCGCAAGCATTGGAAGCCATGTATGGTGAGGAGGAACTTGACTCGGTCTGTGGTCAGATTGCGTCGCATTATGAACATGCAGGCATGATCGAGCAAGCGCTCCCCTTTTATCAGCGGGCAGCCGCAGTAGCGCAGCGTGTGTATGCGAACGAGGATGCTATCAGCCTGCTCTCGCGTGCTTTGGAGTTGCTAGAACTTCTGCCCTCTGGTTCAAAGCGCGACAAACAGGAACTCAGCTTGCAACTCGCATTGACACCTCTCTATCGAGTCACCAAAGGCTGGACCGCGCCAGAACTGGAGCGTGTGCTTAATCGCGCGCTTGCCCTGTGCGATACGGTTGGGGATGACGCACAGCGGGCTGAGACCCTATATGGATTGCAATCTATGTATATTGTCCAGGCCCGACTTGATGGCGTACACATAGTCTCCGATGAGCTACAGACCCTGTATCATCGCTCTCACGGCACTGTGCCACCTTTTGCTCGCGTGATGTTGGTAGGAGCGCGTCTACATCTGGGGAAGATGACTGAAGCAAACGCCCAATTTGCCGAGATTATTGCGGCACATGATCCCGATCAACTTCAGCACCTTCAAGGATCGCAGGGAGTGAACTATGCAGCGCTTGCGCTGGCATGGCAAGCACACGACCTCTGGTGCCTGGGCTATCCGCAGCAAGCACTCGGGCGAGGACTGGAGGCAGTGAAACTGGCACAGGATCTGGATCAACCCTTCAATCAGGCGTTGGTGTCAACATATCTGGCTATGCTTCAGCAACTGCGCTCCGGGGAGGAGGTCGCAAGGAAGAGTGCCGAGGAAGCGCTGGCGCTCTCCAGCATGCTTCAAGCACCCTACTACCACGCCTGGGCAGCCATTCTAGTCAACTACGCACTCGCCCTGCAACAGCCTGATGAGGAGTGCATCAGGCGTCTTCGTGACTCAATCGACCAGTTCAAAGCATCAAGCGCCCGGGTGCGTCTGCCGTATTATCTCTCTCTACTGGCACATGTGTATGAGAAAGCAGGACGTGTTGAGGAGGGATTGGCATCCATCTATGAGGCGCTTTCTGAAGCAGATACACATAATGAGCACTGGTGGGATGCGGAGTTACACAGGTTGCGAGGGGAATTACTGCTTATGCGTGGTGCGGATGCCTCTGATGGCGAAGCGGCAATACTGCGAGCAATCGAGATTGCGCGATCCCAGCAGGCCAGGTCGTTGGAACTCCGCGCGACAATGAGCCTTGCCCGGCTCTCCATCGCACAGGAACGATCCACATGCATCAGGCAACAGTTGGACGACCTGTATTGCTGGTTTACCGAAGGTTTTGATACACCAGACTTGCAAGCCGCGCGGCTCCTCCTCGCGCGTCTGTAGCGACAAGGGGTGGTGGGGAGAGGCTGCGGGGCCTTGCGCTTGTCGCTGTTGGGGTTACTGGGAAACAGGCAAACGATGTGGCGAGGGCGACAAGCGCAAGGCCCCCACGTCCTCTCCCCACCACCCTTTGTCGCTACGGGTGGACCCAACATCCTCCTTTATGTCCAGAGCCATCCTCCCTTCCATTGTCGGATGTACCAAGAATCGCTCGACTACGACATCCCGAACATAACGCTTTGCTAACGCTCACGTGAGTGGAGACCTTCGCATTTATCGTTCTCGCCTTACACCACCAAACGTTTTGATAACGCCATTTCAGTTATGCTCCTTGCAGACGACGTGCAGAGACTTCTGAGAGCGACAAGTGTTCTGTCTATTTTGCAACACCCGTCACACCTTCATGAGCTTTTGTCTGCGGTCGATCTCTTATCCATTGAATAACCAGCAATGCATACAATGAACGAGGAGCAATGTATGACTCAACAGCAAAACATAGGAGTTACTCTGGATAAAACGGCGGTTCAGGAGTTTGCGTCACGCATGCGCGGTACGTTACTTCATCCCGGCGCTGCTGGCTACGAGCAGGCCCGGCAAGTCTACAATGGCATGATCGACAAGCGGCCCGCGCTGATTGCCCGTTGCATGGACGTAGCCGATGTGATCGCGGCGGTCAACTTTGCCCGCGAGCAGAACCTGACGTTGGCCGTGCGTGGTGGCGGACACAATGGCCCTGGTCTGGGAACCTGTGATGACGGTCTGGTGATCGATCTGTCAGGGATGAAGGGGATACGCGTTGATCCCTCCGCGCGCACCGTTCGCGTTGAAGGCGGCTGCACCTGGGGTGAGGTGGATCATGCTACTCATCCCTTCGGGTTAGTGACGCCCAGTGGCTTCATTTCAACAACCGGCGTTGGTGGACTGACGTTGGGTGGAGGCATCGGCTACCTCGCGCGTACTTTGGGCCTGACCGTGGACAACCTGCTCAGCGTTGATATGGTCCTCGCCGATGGCAGCTTTGTTACCGCCAGTGCTCAGGAGCACGCCGATCTGTTCTGGGCAGTACGTGGTGGGGGTGGCAACTTCGGAGTCGTTACCTCATTCCTGTTCCAACTGCATCCCATCAGTACCGTCTATGGCGGACCAATCTTCTGGCCGATGGAACAGGCAGCTGACTTGCTCGCGTTCTGGCGCGACTTCATCTTAAATGCTCCCGAGGAGATCAACGGCTGGTTCGGGTTTGTGACTGTACCACCCGCACCACTCTTCCCAGAACAATTTCACTTGCAGAAAATGTGTGTCATCGTCTGGTGTTCCACTGCGCCGGTAGAGCAAGCCGAAGAACTGCTCAAGCCAATTCGCGCGTTTGGCACCCCTGCCATGGATTTCGCCGGACCTATCCCCTGGCCGATGCTACAGAGCCTGTTCGATGCGATCTACCCGGCAGGTCTACAGTGGTACTGGAAGGCTGATTTCTTCACCGATCTGAATGATAAGGCGATTGATTTGCATGTGAAGTACGGCGCGCAGCTGCCGACGATGCACTCGACCATGCACCTCTATCCAATCAACGGCGCAGTCCATCGGCCCGCTTCTTCTGACACCGCGTTCAGCTTTCGTGAAGCCAACTTCTCCGAAGTGATCGTCGGAGTCGATCCCAACCCGGCCAACAACGAGCGCATGATCCAATGGGCCAGGGACTACTGGATGGCCTTGCATCCCTATTCAGCGGGAGGCGGCTATATCAACATGATGATGGATGAAGGTGCTGACAATGTAAAGGCCGCCTATCGCGACAACTATGCTCGCCTGGCAGAGGTGAAAGCCGCTTATGATCCCGGCAATCTCTTCCACATGAATCAGAATATCACGCCGAGCGATGGAGAAAAAGGCAGTTAGGTAGTCTCTTCTTTCGATCTATAGGCGTGTACTTGCTGGCAGACGGTACGCAGGACGCGTTCGATCTCATTGCGAGAAGATCTGAGAGTGCTGGCACTGACGAGGGGAGCGCCGATGACGACAAGAGGCGCTCCTAATTCTGGGGTGCGCACAGCTTGCTCTACGCTCAGGCCACCAACCGCCTGCACGGGGATTTTCACTGCCTGCACGACTTGCTGTAATGTATCAAGCGGGCTGGGGGCTGGTTGTCCAGCGGCATCCAGGCCGTTGCGCTCATCAAAGCCGATGTGATGAACCACATAGTCGCAGCCCAGTTCCTCCAGGAGTCGTGCGGCTGCAACTTTATCTGGCGAGGCCAGCGTATCGCCCATGATCCGAACATTGTACTCACGGCCCGCGCTCACGGCAGCTTTGATGGTCTCCGGGTGCGCGCGGGCCATGACGACGATTGCGTTTGCGCCCGCCTGCGCCATCATCTCAACATCAGAGCGGCCCCCATCCATTGCTTTGAGATCAGCGACGATAGGATGCGCAGGAAACGCTTCACGTAACGCTCTCACTGCATGCCTGCCTTCCGAAATAATGAGCGGAGTTCCCGCCTCCAGCCAGTCAACCCCTGCCTCTACTGCAATATGAGCCAGATCAAGCGCTTCGGGAATGGATCTGAGATCAAGAGATACCTGCACCATCGTTTGCATGAGCAGAGCACAGCCTCCTTTTTTTTCTGGTGAAAGAACATCGTCCTTTGTAGCGTTCCCTTCATTATATACAGCGGTGGGTTGCTTCTGCCAGCAAGTGAGCATTCAGAATCCCCTTTTCCCTACTGCTCTGTCAAACTTCATCGCGTGGTTTTGGTGTGTATTCCCCGAATATGGCAGGGGCGACGGCTTGTCCTCGCCTGGCTCCCCTGCCATATTCGGTCTCACCCCAGAGGAGGTTCTGGATGCATCAAACGATGAAGTTTGACAGAGGACTACTGAGCCTGGAGACAGCGGAGCATACTTGCCATCAATTCAATAGCCTCCGCGTCTTCCAGCCCTTGCTCGCGCACGAGCGAGCGCCAGGTTTGAAAGCTGATGGCATGCCCAATCGCGGCACGAATTCGTGCGGAATAGAGTGCGTTTTTGGGTTCCCACGCTGCAACCAGCAGATCCCGGACCTGCTCCCAATAGGCGAAGTAGGGGGCAAGCACTTCACGCAGGATTGGCTTCTCTTCCATATCATGCAGAGCATGCTGCGACATTTGCTCGGTGCGCCGATGAAAAGCGTAAATCTCGCTGAGTCCTCTGAGCAGCCGCTGTTCGGCGTCCTGAATGCTTTGCCAGGGGCCAGGATCGGGAGGAGGGTTGAGCGCCTGGTAATGGCTGGTGCAGGCTATGACAAGTGAGCGCTCATCTGGGAAGTGGCGGTAGACCGTCAGCCGTTCGACTCCTGCCAACTCCGCAATAGCACTGATGGAGGCTTTAGAACCTCCGACCGTCTGATGGAGGCAGACAGCCGCCTCAATAATGCGCTGTCGCGTCTCCTCCTGCTGTTTCGCACGTTGTTGTAACGTGTATTTGCGCGCCATAGGTTCCCTTTCCTTTTGCTTGCCTGCCCATATTTCGCTATACAATGGTGTTCAATGATATTGACAAGACTGAAGATCTCAGTTATGCTTTGTTAAGAATCATGATACACGCTTGTTTGTCGAAATGAAAGGAGCATCCTATGTCTCTCGAACAGAACAAAGCGGTCCTGACTCGTTTTGTGGAATTCATTAATACTGGCAATTCGGCCATCGCCGACGAAGTAGTCGCCCCTGACTTCCTCGAACGCGATCCCTTCCCCGGTCAACAGCCAGGTCGCGAGGGTCTTAAAGCGGTCATTCTCACGATTCGCGCTGCCTTTCCTGATCTGGAGTGGGTTGTAGATGAAATGGTGGCCGAAGGGGAGATTGTTGCCAGCCGCTTTACCTGGCGTGGCACCCATCGCGTTTCCTTTTTGGGCGTGCCTGCGACGGGCAAGCAGGTCACAGTGACGGGCATGGTCTTTGATCGGGTGGTTGAGGGGCAACTGGTGGAGAGCCAGATCCTCATGGACACCTTGAGCCTCTTGACGCAACTGGGGGCCATGCCCGGACAGCCATCGGCTTAGCCAGACGTTGTACTTCTCGAGAGCGTGATAAGAGGTATACTTGATGAAACACAAAGCAGGAGCTATCCCCAATCTCAGCTTGCGACGTGAGCGCGAGCTGCGCGGATGGTCACAGCAAGAGTTGGCAGAGCGCATTGGTGCCTCCTCAGAGATACATCGCCGGGGGCTGCAAATAGAGCAAAAGTCATGAAGTGCGCGGTTTGTTCTCCTGATCTCAACCGTTCTGCTAAGGCCGAGGTGGCGTCAGGCGCACAATAGCATTGACATTTGTAAACCAGAGGGTGCCATCTGGCTCAGTTACAATCCCATCGCCAGGGTTGTACAATGAAAACGGCGCGGCAAATTCAGTCATCAGACCCTTCAAGGTCATACGCCCGATCTTAGATGGATCATTGTTAGAAGGGAGACGTTCAGTAAACCAGAAGGCTCCATCTGGCCCTACTGTAATCGAGACAGCACCATATTTAGGGCCAGCAAATTCAGTGATCTTGCCTTGCATACTGATGCGTCCGATCATGCCACGCTCGATTTTCTTACCAGAAGAACTCTCCACCCCCGCAGTAAACCAGATCATACCATCAGGCCCGGCTACCATCCCCCAAATGAGACTGGGAGTTCGCACATCAAAGAGCGTCACCTTTCCCTGCATAGTGATGCGTCCGATCATACTGGTCATACTGGAAGAACTAAACCTGTCCGCAGTAAACCAGATCGCACCGTCAGGCCCGGCGATAATATTCTCAAGCATGGCGATGGAATGTGGCACGTCAAAGCGGGTGATCTTGCCTTGTGGAGTAAGGCGTAGAATCTTACAGTCAGTATTAGAATCTCTTCCTGCTACCCAGAGAGCACCATCAGGCCCGGTCGTAATGTCATCAAGCTCAAGATTGGGATCGCCTGGCGAGAACTCGGTGGTCTTTCCTTGTGGGGTGATACGTCCAATCTTGCCTGCAAGACGTTCAGTAAACCAGAGAGCGCCATCAGGCCCGGAGGTAATTTCCGCAAGATTGTCGGCGGCAGGCACGCTAAAGAGCGTGATCTTGCCTTGCGTGGTGATACGCCCAATCTGGTTATCGCCATCAGTAGCGATTGTTGTCACCCAAAGAGCACCATCCGGCCCCGCAATGATCTTAGCAGGAGAGGAGGTAGCTTTATCAGGCCATTTAAATTCGGTAAAAGGTTTCGGAGTGAGGGAACTTATCAGGGGATTTATTACCAGGGAAATCACCAGATAACCCATCAGGAGCAAGCTCATGAGCCTAAAGAGCCAGGAGATCAAACGCGATAGTGATTCAACATTCAAAAATGTCCTGAAACGCATAGGGTGGCTCCTTTATAAGCAGGTATGCCTCCTATAGAACCATATTCGAGCTGTAAAACTATTGTTGCCTCTGATATTTGTATGCTTCCGCATTACCGCACCACCTCAAGCAGGGAAGTATCAAACACAGAGGCATGCTATGATAAGTTTATGTCCTGAGGTTAGCCAGCAGAGTGAAAACCCCAATCACCGGCATCGGTCGTTAGGACGTATGGGCCACTGTTGTCGATCTGCTGCCATGCCCCGAACTGATAGGCCCACACAGAACCATCCGCCAGTGCTTCAAAGACATCTCCGCTCTTGCTCACTTTGAAGTTGTTGACCTGGCTGCTAGAGGGATTATGCGGCAATGCAGTCCAGGATGTGCCGTTATAGCTCCAGATAGAACCATCTGTGTGCAATTGATAGAGAGCATTCGACCCCCCCACTAGATTATCTGTCTGGAAAGAGTTAGCGGAGCCAAGTTGCTGCCAGCCTGATCCGGTATAGGCCCAGATAGAGCCACCTTGACGCACCTCATACAGTTCCGGTGTGCTGCTTGCTGCATAGGTGAGTCTGATACCAGCAAGCACACCGCCGATAACTACAGCAATCGCGAGGACGAGAAAACTGGCAATGCGCAAATAAGGTATTGTGTGTGATCTACGATTTTCTGTCTCCATATGTTCTTCTCCTACAATGAGTTTACTTGGGTTGTTTTGCGTTCAAGTATAAGTTGCTCTGCCGGCCTATCAGAGCCAGGAAGAGGCGATAATTTGGTATCTCAGCTAGTTCGCTCTTAGCCCACGCCTTCTCTTGTCCAGCCGCTTTAATGGTAACTGACCCTTTGTTGACGGTGAGGAGCGGCCAGTCCTTCCAGGAAAGAGCTTTTTGCCCACGTATAAGTCCCTGTGCATCGATGCGAAAATTGCCAAATGAGAGCGTTTCTCCGGCTTCTAATGAGGCCAATGCAGCAGGCCAGAGCGCCTGAAAGACCTCCTGATCGATCTGCTCGCCCAGCTCTCGTATGTGCTCCAGATCATTATCCAGGCGCAGTTTGCGATCATCCTGAAGCCGAAGGGTGAAATGATAGGATCTTCCTTGATAAGTGACTGTGGAGGTAAACGTGCCGCTCTGCTTGAGATAATGATCTATGACGGTCTTCCAGAGGAACTTGACCTGCCGCCAGGGATAGCTGCTGGCGCGATTTCCTCGCAAAATAACCAGCCCTTGCTTGAACTGGTAGATCTTTGGTTTGCTGATAATGAGCGCAAGCGCGTGAAAAATGAGCCGGCAACAGCCGAGTATAATGCCCAGCAGGAGCAGGAGGAAGGCCGCCATAAGCCAATCTCCAGCACCGATATTGTGGTGAGCAATATCATCCTCAAGTAGCACACCGAGCATCAGGGCCGCAAAGCCAAGCACAAGCAAGCCACCTACACCATAGCCAATGCTAGAGCGAAGTTCACGAGCAGAATAGTCGTAGCGCTTGATGAATGCTCCAAGCTGATCTGCTGTGGCGATCTGCTGTACGGGCGTTGGAAGCGTACTTTGCTGTGGCGTACTGGCTGTCATAGAACGATCTCCTTTTTGACAAAGTACTACCGCCGATTAAAGGCCGCGATGGCGTACTTGAGCAGGGATACAAACAGGAATAGCCCTGCCATACAGAACAAAAACAAGGTACATGGATTGAAGAAACTGGCTATTTTCGGCACCATCAAACCTATCAAACCGAATACGACAGCCAGGATGATCCAGGCGATGCTACCGGTGAGAAGTTTTTGTGGCGTGCCCGTAATCAACATCTGGATTGTGCGAATGATGGCATTCATGCAGATATACTTCCTACTTTTAGATATGTTCTATGATTATTGTTGCCTCATGAATTCGTCACCAGTATAGGGGAAGAGAGGACAGGTGCCTATATCAATCGTATATCATCTATGAGGCATCTGAAAGGCACAGGAAAAATGAGCAGGGCTTTCCAGTTCTCCGCTCAAAGGGGTGCAGGGGTCTCCCTGCCGGGGCCTGGGGCGTCCCCAGTTTCCTTCCCTCCTTCGCGCGCCGCCTGCGGCGGCGCGCAAAAGAGAAGAAAAAAGGTTTTTGCGGGGACACCCCGCACCCCGGCAAAGGGCTGCCGCCCTCTGCACTCCCGCTAGATGGGAGAATTGGAAAGCCCTGAAAAATGAGGCAGACCGGTGGACATTGCTATACATTGTGGTATACTTGCCTCCTGTTGGGGAGTTGGGGAGAAACCAGGTGAGGTGAAAGAAATCTATGCCGAAGCCTGCTCTTCATACACTGAGATGGTCTGTCCATAACAAGATCTATACCCTTCTTACCCCTGACCAACAACCGCTGGAACTGGTGACTGGTCACGAAGAACAGTGGTTTGTCTGGTTAGCTACCCATTCCTCTTTTTCCTTTCAAGGGCAATCTGGTCATCTCAATGTGCTGAAAGAGAAGCGCAAGAGAGGGGCTGGGTACTGGTATGCCTATCATAGTGAAGAGGGCAAGAGGAACAAGCGCTATCTGGGACCGAGAGATCGGCTGACGTTGGCATTCCTGGAACAGGTGGCGAAAGAGTTCAGTTGCTCGCTTGCTTCTTCCGCTTTTACGCAGCCGCATTCAGCCCAACAGAACCAACCCCGCGTGGCACTGCTTGCCTCCAAACTTTCTCCTCCCCACCTGCCGCTGATCCTTGTTCAGCGTTCCCGTCTGCTCGATGAACTGGAGGCCATAGTCAATCATCCGCTGACGCTAGTTTCCGCTAACCTCAGCAAAAAAAATGCTTCATACCACGATGACCGTCCAGGTGGAGTGTTTCTTCACCCGTATGGAAGGGCTTTTGAGCGAAAAACAGCGCTGGGCGCTTTCTGAGAGCGAAGAGGCATTCATCAGACGTCGTCTCTTTATGTTGCGTGCCTGGATCGAGCTAAGAGCAATTGGCAAACGTGGTGACATTGAGCGATTGCAGCAACTCTCTCAAGAGCTGGACGTGCTGCCAGAAGATGAGGAGGCGATATGGGAAATCATCCCGCTCTCTTTTGCCTACTGGCTGGCTTTACCACATCCCAGGGCATCTACTCTTCTCATCACAAGGTTGCGACAGGCTACTCAGAGGATGATGGAGGGAAGAGATTATCAGATGGCAATCCGCCTCAAGAGCATGCTGGCAGTCCTCCTGGTTCTTCACGCACGGCTCCATCAAGCACAGCAGCAATGCCTGGAGGGAGTCACCCTGCTCCAACGGATAGAGGGGCATGCCCCCTGGGAAGGACATCTCTATTATTCCTTGTTCAGCGTCTCTTATGCCTGCAATCGATTGGAAGAGGCATCTAACTGGTTGCTACGGATGCTTCAGGCCGCCCAGGATTGGCAACAGGTGGAACTGCTGGTCAGAGGACAGATCTATTCCGTGCGGCTTGCGCTGGCAAAAGGGGATCTTCCTCAAGCCAGGCAAGCCAGGCAAAAGCTCGAAACTTTGATAGAACAGGATGGATTTGCTCTTCATACTCCCTGGATCAGCGCGGTTCGCGTGCAGGTGTGGCTGGCGGAGGGAAACCTGATGGAGGCATCGGCGTGGGCAACCAGGACTACCTTCTCAGAAGGAACCTGGAACCTTTTGCGTCGATGTGAACTGCTCATGCTGGCGCGGGTCTTGCTGGTCCAGCAGCAAAACTTTCTGGCTGCTCAGACCCTGGAACGTTTCCGCCCATATTTTGAGCGACCGGCGGCGCTCCAAACGGAGGTCGAGTGGACGGCTCTCGCGGTGCTGGCCCTGCATCGATGTGGAAAACACGAGCAGGCGCTCCAGGAGGCAACTCGCTTGCTCACGATCACTGAGCCAGAGGGGTACGTTCGCCTGGACCTCGACACGGGAGAACCACTGATGAAAGAGGTACTCACGATCTGGTTGGAAGCGCACCCGAAGGCGGTCTCCCAGTCTAGCACGGTTGTCCTTTCTCGATCCTCAGTGCTGCGAATGCTCACGATCCTGGAGCGAGATACCACACCTGCACAGGAAAGCGAATCACTCTCTAAATTCTCGCAGAATGCCATTCAGAATATATCACTTGAACCCCTCTCTCGGCAGGAACGACAGGTATTGCGGCTTCTGGCGACAGGGCAGACCTACGCGGAAATGGCCCAGACGTTGGTTGTCTCCATCAATACGATTAAAACCCAGGTGAGCAATATCTATCGCAAACTGGGCGTGAGCCGACGCGCCGATGCTATTGCTGTAGCGGCACGCATGCATCTCGTCTAATTTGAACTGCTTGAGCTGGCAATCAGAACTGGTGGCGTGTTTGGCCGAAGCAGGGACCCTCGGCAAACGCGAAAATCCTGGTGGGCGTGACTGAGAACACCGGAACCGTTACCTCTTCGCCACGAAAGGCACCGTTGCGAACTTCGTATTGCCATCGCCCGTCCCACTTGGTGGTCCACACCTCAGCTAAGCGTTTGAGCATATTCTCGTCAGTGACCTGAACGGCGTCGCCCTCAACCACAACGTCAAGCCCTGCGTTCCACTGAATGCTGCCCACTGCCAGAATCACATGTGGATTTCTCTGAAGATTGATGGCCTTCTGTTCGGTGTCACCAGTGCAAAAATGGAGGGCGCCATCGAGCCACACGGCGACAAGCGGAGTGACGTGGGGGCGACCATTGGCTCGGACCGTGACAATCCAGAACAACTCGGCTGTTTCAAGCACGCGACGTGTTTCCTCCCACGATGTGGCCGTGGCATCTGGATCACTGAATTGCGTATCAATAGTTGTGACTGGTTCGTTCATGCAAAAAACCTCCCTTCGGTTGTGAAGGAAATAGGGAAAAGTGAGACCGTTGGGTCTTTCAAGCTGAGACAACTTCCCACGACCGCTCTGCCCCTCTGCTGCGTCCATCTGATGCATCTCTCACGTATCAGAGAGATGGCTCTGTTCATCTGGTCATTGAGCGGGTAGAACAGCGCCTTCCCGGAAGCATAGCATGTGGACCCGAAAAAAACTTCTTCTAACTTGCTCTTCTCTGAGGTGCTCATGTTTTTCCTGCAAGCGCCTCTGCACTTCTGGGTAGTCCTTTACTCAAGCTGGGCGACAAATTGGAGCTGATGAGCATCTTTAGCACCCTGCCTCGCCTCAAGGCTGAAAGCCTGGCCCATGTCAGTGTCCAGAAGTGGCTGGAGCAGACAATCAAGCATCCCGTAGATCGTCAGATACTGGCTTCGACAGCCCGTGTGTTTACCTATTGCTCTAATCTGAATCTGGTCAGCGCGGAAGTATTTGTCAAGAAGCTGCAACTTTCGCTCAAGCATCCGGTTCTCTATCTCGATGGCGGCTGGCAAACCCTGGTCGATGGACTGCACCAGGCGGCTCTACAGGCAGGTGTACAGATCAGGAGTGGCACTCGCGTCACTGCTGTTTGCTCTCAGGATGATCAGGTCCGGGGAGTGCAGCTCTCCGATGAGACGGAAGTTACTGCATCTTTTGTCGTTCTGGCAACTGGCCCGGATGACGCTGGAAAGCTGGTAGACGGGGGAGCCTATACGCCCTTACGCGAGATCATCGATCCGCTCATTCCTGCACGGGTCGCTTGCCTGGATGTCGCCTTGCGCCGCCTCCCGGAGCCGCGTTACCCGGTTGTCCAGGATCTGGAACACCCGCGCTTTTTGTCGGCACAATCAGTCTATGCGCGAATTGCCCCGCAAGGTGGTGCAATGATTTCCACCTTCAAGATGCTCGATCCGACACAGCCCGGCGATCCGAAGCAGGACGAGCAAGCATTGGAAGAGTTGCTTGATATCGTACAACCAGGATGGCGCGAGGTTCTGGTCAGGCGAAGCTTTCTGCCGCACATCGAGGCCATCGGCATGCTTCCTACGGCTCGCGCTGGCGGCTATGCTGGCCGACCAGAACCAGAAGTTCCGGGCATTGCTCATCTCTATCTGGCTGGCGATTGGATCGGCGCTGGTTTCCTTTCAGACCCCAGCATGGGCAGTGCGCGCCAGGTCGCGCAACAGATCCTCGCAGATAACCGCAGATAGGGCGATCAAGCCGCATCTGCGAATTGTATCGTTGTTTGCTTCGGGGCATTGATGCCAAAGCGATAAGAGGTCTGAGCAGCGGGATTTGTGGCAAGGACATACCATTGCTTTGTATTGTTGATACTTACCCAGGCTTTACAGTCCTTATCGGTAAAGCAAACCTGTATTTGAACGGGGGCCGTGAGTTGACTGAAGTTGACGCTGATGTTCTTGCACCTGGAGGAGGTCGAGAACCAGGGAGTAGTGGGTGGCAACAGATAGACCGCGGGAGAAAACGTATAGGGGCCGAGAGAAGAGGCTTGATCGAAACAGGCAGCGGTTTGAGCTGTCGCGGTGGCCGGCACATTGGCAGTTGGTTGAACCGTAGGAGTGGGTGTGATCTGAGCCACCGTTGGCACAGTAGGGGTAGGAGTAGGCGTGCTATATGGCGTTGCCTGCGCCGTGGCTGTGATGCGTGCAGTGGTAGATACTACCGTCGCGGTGGCACGAATAGCAGCTTGAGTGGCTGCGCTAGAAGGAGAGGTTGCCGTAGCGACTCTACTTGTCGCTTGTTGGTGAGCGAGATTGTTGTTTTTGACAGCCTCGGCGGTGGCTCGTTCTGACTGCATTTGTCCCTGATGCAGTTGTCCGGCAGCAATAATCCCGGTAGGAACAAGCAGCAGCAGAGCAACCAGGGCAAGCAAGAATGCACGCATGCGCAGCTTACGCGCTGATGGTGCCTGCTTTGCTAAGAGGTGAATGGTTGTTGCCTGTTCTGATTCTGATGCTTGCGCGATCGCTGGCGCGGTTTCGACCGGTGTTGGCGAGGTTTGCGGCGTGATTGGGGTCTCTTCGGATGTGAATGCTGGTATGAGCGAAATTCCGGCCTGCTCAGTGGTTTGCTGCTGGAAAGCCTGCGCAAAAGCAAGGATAGAGGGGTAACGTTGCTCGGGCGATTTTGCGAGCGCTCGTAGAATAACATCATCAATGCCTGGAGTGAGAAGTGGATTGTGGTGACTTGGCGGCTCTGGCTGTTTCATAATATGTTGCATCATGACCTGTTCCGGCCCGCCAACAAAAGGGGGGTGGCCTGTAAGTAATTGATAGGCCATGATCGCCAGAGCGTATTGATCGCTGGCTGGAACCGGTTTCCCTTCCCATTGTTCGGGAGGCATAGCCGATGGAGTTCCTCGAAAATGCAAGCTGTGCATTGAGGTTGAGGAAACAATGCTTGCTATACCAAAATCGGTCAGCAAAAGATCGGGGTAGCGGGAATGCGTGTGATGTTCGCGCACAAGAAAATTGGCGAGCTTGACATCTTGATGCACAATCTGATGTTCATGCGCGTGCTGAAGCGCGTCGGCAGCCTGAAGAAGAAAGATGGTGGCATCTTTGAGAGGGAGCGGCCCACTGATGTTCTGATGAGCTAACCAGTTGGAGAGAGACCCTTCAGACCGGTATGGCATGACAATATACAGGAGCTTGCTCTGCTGTTGATATTCTACTTCGCCAAAATCGATCAATGGCAAGATGTTTGGATGATCCAGCGCGATGATAACCTGCATCTCACGATGAAAGAGCCGTGTGATGTCGGATGATGTTTCTGTTTGCCCAAAGACCTGGGAATCGATGCGTGCTATTTTCACCGCGATCTGACGGGGTGTTCTGACATCCTCAGCCACATACACTTCGCCCATTCCACCGCTGCCAATCAAGCGGAGTAATCGATAATTGCCAAGTTGCAGTCCATCAAATGGCATATGACACCTCTCAACATAGAAACTTAGAAACTTAGAAAATATAAATATAGCAGTAAATATAGCATAGAAAAGTCGTTTAGCCCATCTTTGCATCTTCAAAATGCGACAAAAGGTTCTAACAGGTAGAAGCGTTTTCAGTGAAAGAGGGTACAGGAGAGCAGCTTTTCATCACCCTTTGTTTGGATGAGAGACTTCCTCAAAGATAGCTATCCGCTTGATGTGCTATTCTCTCATCTCGGCCTCGCCAATCACTGGCAATTGGAAGAATGCGCTGCTGGCTCTGGCGTGGACGCCGGTATTGAAAAGGGTCAGTGCGGTGATGTACTGCATATCGGGGGTAATCACAAAATCGCCCACAACCTCAAAACCAGCTTTCGTGATACCGCGCTCCGACGCGTTGTTGCCCGGCGCAAAGCCGATCCAGAAGCGCTCAATTGTCTGTTCCTGCCGTATAATCGCCTGCAACAGATGAGGATAGATGCCGTGCCCGCGCCATGCAGGGAGCGTGAGGAAATCCCAGAGATAGATGGTATGTGCTGCAACGGTGAAGGAAAAGTGCAGTTCAGTGATCCGGCCCCGCTGCGTAGCCACCCAGCCATAAGCTGCCGGCTGCTTATTTATAAAGGCAATATAGAGATGATGCCCTGCCTCAAAACGAGCCGTGATAACCTGCTCTGGCTCCTTCGTCAACTGTGCTATCAACGGCACATCCCGCGAACGTTCGACAACAAGCTCAGGCAAAGGTGGCAGGTCGGGCAAAGGATCGCCTCGCCACCAGGTCGCAAACGGCATAAAAAGGATCGCTCCCCTCAGATTTGTCTTCATGAGTATAATACGCGCATCCTTCACCCAAAAACAAGTCCTGTGTGATTTTACCCCGACTTGTCCACGCCAAAACGCTCTACCAGGATCTCATCGATATCCTGCTTCATCGTTGCCGCATTCTGATAGCGCTTTTTCGCATCAATTGTGAGAGCACGCTCTAGCACACGTTCGATGTCAGGCGACAGTTGGGGATTTAATAAGCGAACCGGGGGGTAGGCAAACGGTGGCTGATTTTGCGGATCACGGTTCGTCAACAGATGGTGTAATGTCGCCGCCAGCGCGTACTGGTCGGAGCGAGTGTCAGCTTTGTCCTGGTATTGCTCTGGTGGTGCATATCCAGGTGTGCCCAGAGCTATCTGCTTACGGTTCACCTTTTTATTGACTAGCACGCGAGCAATACTAAAGTCAACGAGATGTGCCTGCTTATCTTTGCTACTCACAATAATATTCGCAGGTTTAATATTGCGGTGGACAATGGGTGGTGTCTGGTACTCCAGGTAGTTGAGAATATCGAGCATTTGAGAAGCATGAGCAAGCACTGCACGCTCGGGCAATGGCCGCATGAGACGCTCTATAAGACCTTGCAGATTCGCACCGACCACATATTCCTGCACCAGGAAGTAACGCGTTCCCTCTCGGAAGCTATCGGTCACTGCCGGAATGAGTGGGTGGTTGAGCCTGTATAGCGTCTCCAGTACAAGTTCAAAGTTGCGTATGTCCTCGTGTCGAGCCTCCGGGCCAGAGTTTGAAGGAATCATTGCTTTAATTGTTACCAACTGATTCTCCATATGGAGATCACGTGCCAGAATAGCGCTTTCCATTCCTCCCTGCTCAGAAATGTTCACCAATATATAGCGCCCATCTTGCAAGCTTCCAGTGGGAAAATATTGTTGAGTTGGCTTCTTATCGCTATCCATGCTTTTGGTTCTCTATATATCAACAAAAAGAGGATTTGAAACACTATCAGTTTTTTTATAGACGTTCTGACTAATAGTTTTTTGTGGTAGAATTCCCGTATGTCGCAAGAAGAACTCATCCTTCACCAGAAGTGTATAAGATCGAGAGGAGAAGAAAGTGCAGACAGGAAGTTCGCCAGAGAGTGGCAGATCCGACCAAAATGCGGTGCATCTGGAGCCGTGGAGCGAGGGCGACCTGGTGCTGCTGAAGAAGCTGCTGGGGGATCCAGAGATGACCAAGCATCTGGGCGGCCCCGAGAGTGATGAACAGCTTACCCAGCGTCACGCCCGCTTCCTACGACTCGCTTCGGAAGGCTCGGCCCGAGTATTTAAGATTGTCCTTCAGGCCACCGGCGAGGCGGTTGGCTCCGTCGTCTACTGGGAGCGCATCTGGCATGGTGAGCCGGTTTATGAGATCGGCTGGGAGGTTCTGGTTGCGTTCCAGGGGCGCGGTATCGCAAGCGCAGCCACCAAAGAGGCCATTGCCAGAGCCAGATCAGATGGCAAGTGTAGGTTTCTGCACGCCTTCCCATCGATTGACAACCTCCCATCAAACGCGATTTGCCGCAAGCTGGGGTTTACACTCATCGAGGAATGTGATTTCGAGTACCCCAAAGGCAGTTTCATGCGTTGCAATGACTGGCGTCTAGATCTCTCTAGAGGCGGCTAGACAGCCGTAGCGTAGAGGAGAGATCAGTTACATTCTCTCCCTCGACGCATCAATGGTACGTTTATTGCGTCTCTGTATCAAAGATCACGGTCTCCTGG
This sequence comes from Reticulibacter mediterranei, assembly GCF_016587455.1. Taxonomy (NCBI): domain Bacteria; kingdom Bacillati; phylum Chloroflexota; class Ktedonobacteria; order Ktedonobacterales; family Reticulibacteraceae; genus Reticulibacter; species Reticulibacter mediterranei. Next base: position 1,504,124 of record NZ_BNJK01000002.1, read on the forward strand.
CCCACCTCTACTTCGCCGTACTTGAGGCCACCCACGCGTTCGTAAACATGCAGAACTGCACCAGTCGTGTTCAGTTGTGCATCAACAAGGCGAAAGCTGCGCGGAATCGTGCCTCCCTCGAACAGACGCTTACCAGTACCGAGAACGACAGGGAACTGCCAGATACGAAGGGCATCAACGAGATCGTGCTGAAGCAGCGTTTGGATGAGGTTGCCGCTGCCGTGAACCTGAATCTCACCGCCGTCCTGTGCCTTGAGCTTCGCAACCTCCTGGGCAACATCGCCCTTGAGCAGGATAGAGTTGTTCCAGTTGACCTCATGGAGCGTCCGGGATGCGACGAACTTCGGCCTGGTGTTGAGCGGTTCCCCCGGATCAGGGGAATTGGGCCAGGAGCCTGCAAACATCTCATAGGTTTTACGACCGAAAAGAAAGACATCAGCGTGCCTCGTCCACTCGGACATGACCTCGCCGAACTTCTCATCGATATAGGGGACCAGCCATCCGCCATGTTGGAAGCCACTATCGCGATCCTCATCAGGGCCACCGGGTGCCTGCATGACACCATCCATAGTGACGAAAGTGCCCACAACCAATTTCCTCATATTCCTATTTCTCCTTACCTTAGATTGGTACTGCCTCAAACAGTACTATCCTAACTCATTCAAGGAGAGCGGTATTGTACTGAAACGACAACTGCCCCGACCGATTTCTATCCTTGATTTGTGCAGGTGTCCATCCGATAAAACGTTTTAGTTCTCTAATCAGGTGTGATTGATCGAAATAACCTGCCTCGTAAACTACGTCGTGAATGGATCGGCCCCGTTGCAGGAGAATCGTCGCATGACGAGCGCGTTCAATAAGGCGAGCATCAGTGTGGGACATTCCGGTAGCGTTGAGGAAACGACGCTGTAAAGAGCGCGCTGACAGAGCGTTTGGTTGACCGTGTAATAGAGATTCGATGGCAGGTTCAGTCACCAGTAGACCCTCACGTACGAGCCGATCAACAAAGGTCTCGGCATTTTCATAGCTCGGAAACTGCCACCCTGATCCATGCAGCCAGAAGGATTGGTTCGTCGCTTCAGGCAAAGTCACTGCTCCATCCACCAGAGTAGAGGGGGGAAATAGGGGCATAAATGTGCCGAACTTGAACAAGATACCAGTCCATTCACCATCCGCAGGACAGTACACATTTGTCGCTTTCGTCTCTGGCCCTTGTATGTCGAGCGTGATTTTGTCTTGAAGCCTTGTAACAACCATCATCCAATGAGAGGCGGCAATCGACGTAAACATCCCATGCCCCTGGCTATAGCTACTCCAGACCCTTTCCACGAAAGGGGAATCCGATGGTCTTTCTCTGAAGATAACCCTCACCCCTTCAACTGTAGGCTCGAGGGTTTCGTGAAGCTTGGATGTTCGCATATATCGACCTATCTAATTTATGGGTTATACATTTTTACATTGTAAAACACGTCGGGTCGTACGTGCTGTCAAGGGAAACTGCCCTGTTTAACTGCTTCCATACGCAGCACCTTTGAACAGAACTTATGTTCCATGTCAATTTAAAGCAAAACGTACTTATTGTCAATAATTGACTGCGAAGAAAAGCTGGCTTCACAGCAACCCATGAAACCAGCTTTTCCTGTAAGAGAAAGAGATGGTGAGAGTATCAGGTGCAGGCGGAACCGTTCAGCGTCACTCCGCTCGGAGCTGGACTCGACGGCCCGCTTGCCACAAAGCCTATCGAAACCGTCCCTCCTGCTCCCAGCGTGCGATTCCAATCAGGTGCATTGGCAATAATTTTGCTGCTATCCTGCGTGACAGTCGCATTCCACCCGCTGGCGAGTGTCACCCCGCTCGGCACGGTCCACGAGACCACCCAGGGGATAATCGCGTAGCTGCTGGTGTTCTTCACGTCCACCGTCGCCTGATAACCACCCTGCCACGAGTTTGTGATCGTCACGGTCGCGGTACAGGTCGGAGCTGGCGTTGGCGTTGGTGTGGGATAGTTGCCGTCGCTGCCGAAGACGACATCGGAGCAGCCATAGAACGTCTCCGTGCTGTCTGAGCGCGTCCAGACTGAATAGATGATGTGCCGCCCGGTCTTGTTGGTTGGCAGCGTTCCGGTCATGTGATAGGCACCATCAACCACCGCAGGCTCCGGGTCGGCAGTCAAAAATGGCTGATCCTCGATCTCGTCCCAGGTGAGCGGCTTGGTTGGATCATAGCTATCCTTTGTGACATAGAGCCGGAAACTGCCGGGGTGCGGCACCCAGGCACCGTAAACGAACGTATATTGCGCCCCCGCCGTCAGATTGGTTGCCGGCCAATCCGCGCGGGGCGCATCGTAGGCTGCGTACTTGGTGGTGCCAGCGCTACAGAGTTGACCATCAGGAATAAAGCCACGCGTTCGCCCTGCGCCATCCGAACGCAAAACAGCGAACCAGTCGTAGAGCGGCTGCGTACCACCAGCGGCGACGGCTGCCTGGCACGCCGGAGTGGTCGGATTCTCCGGCCCTTCCAGATAGCACGCGTAAGTTCGGCTGGCGGGCGAGGTCATCGCGCCATGAGCTTTAGCCGCAGGCGCGGGGCCAAACAGCACGGAGGCCACGCCCACCACCATAACTATCAGAGCCACAATCAGGAGATTCCATCTCCGCCGCCTGTTGGAAAGAGACTCCTTTTCCGTCATAGCAAGCTTCTCTCCTTTTACAGCAAGAGCGGTATCAAGAGATACTTCAAGCTGTCAAACGTTACCCGCACACCATATCGCTATGATGTGCTCCAACAGAGCTTCTCTCATCCATGAGATAGAGGCTCAAAAACGTTCTCTACTTGGGAAACAGTCATCACATGCTGATCCAGCGATTTCTATTCTTACCATATATGGAACAAGTTTTAATGTCAACGAAATCGCTGGCCTGAACAAAAACTGGAGAATAAGGTCAGGGGATAAGCAGGATTTTGCCGACGTTCTCGCGTGCTTCAATAGCTGCATGAGCCTCTGCTGCACGTTCCAGCGGATATGTTGGACCAAGCACCGCTATCAGCCGTCCGGCAACAGCTTCCTGTAATGCATTCCTGGAGTCGGCAAGGGTTTCCTGCTCCGTCCTGGTCATAGCGATTCCCAGCGCACCGATCAGCGTAACGCCTCGTTGCGACAGCGTATGCATCCCGATCGTTGTCTCTGTGCCGGAAGAGGAGCCATAGACCACCAATCGACCGCGACCGCGTGCCGTGACCTCGAATGCTTGCTGTCCAATGGTGCCTCCCACCGCATCAAAGACCACATCCGCTCCTTTGCCTCCTGTCGCGTCGCGCACCTGTTCCGTCCAGTTCTCCTCACGATAATTGATACCCGCGTCGGCCCCAAGCCGTGCTACCAGCGCCAACTTCTCCTTGCTTCCCGCCGCGCCAATCACAATACCCGCTCCCGCCGCCTTTGCGAATTGGACAAGCTGTGAACCAGTGCTGCCTGCCGCAGCCGTCACCAGAACAGCTTCGCCCGGCCTGATATGCGCCATTTTCGACATATAGAGGGCCGTTCCTCCCGCCACAAACACCCCTACAGCCTGTTCGATTGGCAAGGTTTGCGGAACAGGGCAAATAGTGGCAATATCCACAACGACTCGCTCTGCGTAGCCGCCGCCAGTCTTGACCAGTGCCACAACCCGCTCTCCCACTAATGATTGGTCCCCATCTGGTCCGACCTGCGTGATCCTGCCACCAACCTCCCATCCAGGGATAAAGGGGAGCGGAAACGGGTATCTGCCCGCCCGTATCGAGGTATCTCCAAAAGAGACGCCAGCCACCTCCACAGCGATCACGACCTGCCCCGGACCAGCCTGTGGCTCCTCGCTCTCTTCAACGCTCAACACTTCAGGTGTACCAAATTGACGAACTCGTACAACGCGCATATGTTATCTCCTCTATCTTATTTAATGTGTTTATGGTGATCTCCCGCATGTCGTAGTCGCGCGATTTATCGCGCTCGTCTCGCTTCCTGCCTCTGTTGAGGGGCCACTGCGCGATAAATCGCGCGACTACGACATGCGGGAAGTTACATATTGACAGGTCGCATCATTCGGTACATACTGTTCCGATAAGCATATCCTGTCTCTTTGCAAGTGTAGTTGGCGGCGAACGGAGAAACAAGTATCAATAGGAAGGATTTGTTCCATTTGGAACAAAAGGGCATAAAATGACCCAGAAAGCGGACAATTTGCGTGTGCGACGGATGCAAAAATTGTTGCGTGATGCGCTGCTGGATCTGGTTGAGGAGCGCGGCTTCGACGCGCTGACGGTCAGCGAGATTATCGAACGCGCAATGGTGAGCCGGACCGCGTTTTATCGTAATTATCAGGATAAATATGATCTGGTTGAGCGCATTTTTGACGATGAGATGCGTATCTTGATGAGCGGTCTGGGCAACTATGGCCCGGAGCGCCCTCCGCAACAGTGGGTCAACCTCTTCAAGCACGTGGCGGAATATGAGAGGCTCTATCGTCCTCTGCTTGGCGGGAAGGGGAGTTCCTGGTTTGTTGTGAAGATGCGCACATCGCTGGCCGAACTGATCAAAGAACACGCGCAGGTGCCAACGAGGAGGCCAATAGCCGGGAGTCGTGTGTTTGCGGATGGCTTTATCACCACGCTATTGGCCTCGCTCTTTGTAGATGCGATCACGTGGTGGCTTGAGCAGGAGCGCCCCTACACTCCCCAGGAGATGGCCCTGTACTGTTCCCGGCTTGCGCTCTCGATCTTTGAGGAGGCTGGCACCTGGCAGTAGCCCGCTGGACTATCGATCAAGCTTCTCACGTACCCACGTCACCGCATCGGCGATGGTTTCTTCCACTGTGCGCTGCGTCGTATCATAGAGCGTCATTGGCGGCAGCGTGGAGGATGCATGCTCTTGCAGCCAGCGGTTGAAATCGACCATGCGCGCGAGAACTTCGGGCGTGGCACTCTGACGCCAGGCTGGACGCTGCTTGAGTCGCTCCACCAGCATCTTGCTATCGCAGACCAGCGCCAGATAATAGACCGTCGAGAAATAGCGCCGTTGTGGACAGTTCTCTATCTGCTCAGGATGCGCCGTTCCGCACAGCACGAGCGGGCGGCCATTTTGCGCAATATTTTTCGCGATATGCAACCAGAGATTGTGATAATCGCTATAATCCTTCTCTTGCGTCGCAGGCAACACGCCCCAGAGCATATCGGTATCCAGCGTGACACATTCTGGCAACACGGCGGGCAACTGTCGGCTCAATGTCGTTTTGCCTGCGCCACTGGCTCCCGTCAGTATGAAGAGCGGCAATTGCAGAAATGGTTCTGCATAGCGGCAAAACGTGCAGATAATTGCTGGCTTGCTGATATCAACCGGTTCCTCCTCGCACCATTCTCCACATTGTGGACATACTCTTGGCATACTTCTACTCCTGATACATGGTATGGATCTATTATAAACGGAGCAATTATTGGGGTAAAGTGGCTCAGGAGCCTATTTCTCACGACCGATTGTTGATGATGAGTGTGGGCTGGAATAATAATAACCTATTTATTTGTTAGTAGATAAGAGAAACGAATGTTACTCTACATCTTTTTTGATGTGTATTAAGAGGAGAGTATTTAGATTAATGAATGACGCTGCTTTCATTGAACACAACCGTCAAGTTGTTGAGACATTCCGTGCAAATGGTGGCAAAGTGGATGGTTGGGGAGGTATCCTTCTGCTAACAATTAAGGGGGCCAAAACTGGTCAGGAGCGTATCTATCCGCTGATGTCCGTCCCCTATGGCGATAGTTATCTTGCCGTTGGTTCTAAGGGTGGCTCACCAAAACATCCCGTCTGGTATTACAATCTGCTGGCAAATCCCGATGTGACCGTTGAGGTTGGCACCGAAAAATTCCCTGCTACCGCTCGTTTGCTATCTGGCGAAGAGCGCGCCAAAGCCTTCGTTAGCGCTGTTGAGGTCTTCCCCAATTACGCCGAGTATCAAGAGAAGACCGACCGCGAAATTCCCGTGTTCATTATCGAGCGCAAATCATAGCAATAATTGGCGCATCTGGCATGTGAAGGGGGAATGGTGAAGGAAGAGGGGATGTTGGGTTTCCCGTAGCGACAAAGGGGTGGTGGGGATGAGGACGTGGGGGCCTTGCGCTTGTCGCCCTCGCCACCGGATGGTTCCACTTCCTTTCGCGGTGTGTCAGGGGTGATGAAACGGCCTGGCGAGGGCGACAAGCGCAAGGCCCCCACGTCCACCCCTCACATCTCCTTTGTCGCTACGGGAAACCCAACATCCTCTCTTCCTTCACATTGACCGGATGCACCGATAATGAAAATACAATAAAATCCTGGCAGGAGATGTCAGGTATTCGCTGCTATACTCTTTCTCAAGATCGTAAATCACGAGAAGGAGTATTTTTTATGCTCAAAAAAATTGACTGCGTGATGATTCGTGTGGATGATATGGAGGCAGCGACCCGCTACTATACAGAGGTCTTTGGGCTGAAGCAGGTGTGGAGCGACGAAACCTCGACAGGATTAGCCCTCCCTGAAGCCGATGCAGAGATTGTGTTGCATTGCATGACCGATATCCCCTCGCGCGTTGAGGTGTATTATCTCGTCGATGATGTCATTACCGCGACGCACACTTTCGCTGCTCAGGGCTGTCAGATCCTTGTCGAGCCATTTGATATTGTCATTGGCAAATGTGCTGTCATTCAAGACCCTTTCGGAACCAGATTGTGTATCCTGGATATGTCGAAAGGGCCACGCCAGCCAGCATAACCCCCGACTGGCGCGTCCTGGACAGCTTATTTTGAGCTTATTTTGTTACATCCTCAACGCGAATCGGCTTGAGATTCGCTTCGATGGCCTCGCGCTGTGGCTCTAAGAAGGGAGGCAGTGCGAGTCGCTCGCCTAGTGTCTCCACATCTTCGTCAACGGCAAAGCCCGGTCCATCGGTCGCTATCTCGAACAGCACTCCGCCCGGCTCGCGGAAGTAGAGCGACCGGAAGTAGAAGCGGTCGATCACCGGAGTCACGGTCGGATTGACCTGGGCGATGCGCTGCTGCCACTGACGATGCTCTTCATCGCTGGGCGTGCGAAACGCAACGTGATGCACGCCGCCAATACCCACAAAACGGCGGAACGGCAGTTCGGGGTGAACCTCGATATGGACCTCTGTTCCTGGTCCACCAGGGCCAACCTCAAACACGGCAACATTGCTTCCCTGAGGCAACTCATAGCTACCACTGCGTCGGAAGCCGAGCATCTCGGTCATGAAGCGCGCCGAGGGTTCGAGATCGCGCAGTGTCAGTCGCACCGAGTAGAAGCCGTGAATGGCCCGTTCTGCTGGAACGGGACTCTTGCGCCAGGGCGTGCTGCCAATTCGTGCCGCCAACCTCCCACCATCATCCACCAGTTCAAGACGCTGCCCTTCAGGATCGCGGAACGGCAGCACAAGCTGGCGATCTGCACCGCGCGTCTGAATGCCATCATGCGTCACATGCAACGTATCGAAGCGCTGTACCCACCAGTCGAGCGTGTCGCGCCCGGTCACGCCAAGCGAGATCGTCGAGATCGTGCCTGCGCCGGGCCGATGGAAGCCGATGTTGGCCCATTCAAAAAAGGTCAGATCGACGCCCGGACGCCCAAGCTCATCCCCGTAAAAAAGATGGTAGGCCGAAACGTCATCCTGATTGACCGTCTTCTTAATCAAACGCATTCCAAGCACCTGTGTATAAAATGCGACGCTGCGGGATGCGTTCCCACTGACAGCGGTGACATGATGCAGGCCGCCCAGTTCTGTTGTCATTGATTACCTTCTATTCTTCTTTTCACGCTCATCTTCTCAATGAACGCTTGCCTGTTGAAGCCTGCGACAACCGCAAGGGATTGTCGCTACGTTGTTTCTCTTGCACTCAGTATATCTCAAATTTGAGATAATTGCAAGTCAACAAATCAAGGTTCGCGTGAAAAGTGCTCCTGTGCATACAGGCCCAGCTTCTTGAGCAGTTCGATGGCCTGCGCCTGCTCTTCGGGCGTCAGTCCGCTCACCGCAGCGCGAATCACCTCCTCGTGCTGTGGAAAGATCGCGGCCAGCAGTTCATGTCCTTGCGGTGTGATCTCCGCAAAGGTGACGCGTTTATCCTGGGGAGAGGGTTGACGCATCAATAACTGTTTTTGCTCCAACTTATCCACTGCATAGGTGATATTGCCGCTCGAAATCAGGATCTTCTCTCCGATCTGTTGCAACGGCAGCGGCCCCTGATGATAGAGCAGTTCGAGGATGCCAAACTCGGTTGGATTCAGCCCGTAGCGCCTGATATCGCGCGTCACATGGGCGTTGACCCAGTTGTAGGCGCGAGAGAGAACGATAAACAACGCCAGCGACGGCGTTCTTCGTGGTCTATTCGACATGGGTTTCACCAGATTCTCTTAAATTTAAGAGAATCTTATCACAAAAAAAGCCGCCAAGGGTATCAATTCTATCCTGCGTAGCGACAATCCCTTGCGGTTGTCGCGGGTAAAACATGTAAAACGAATTTTATGATAATTGCAAAAAGGGTATTGACATTGTGGGTCGGGTATAGTATTATACACCTCGTCAAAGAGATCGCCTGGATGTGCAGGTGAGCTGGTGGCAATAGCGAAGAGGGTACACCCGTTCCCATCCCGAACACGGAAGTTAAGCTCTTCAGCTCCTACGATACTGTGTGGGCAACTGCATGGGAAAATAGGACGCCGCCATCTCACCCGCCCATACCGGGCGATTTTTCTTGCCTTATTTCGTGAAATTATTCGCTGTTTGCATAAATTCATCGAATTTGCTGCGATGAATATTATGGGTAGCCCCATCAAGCTGAACAGCCTGGCTCCGGGTGGAGAGATACAGCTTTGCTTGTTCCCAGGCAGTATCATCTAACGTTGTCCCGAGGGCCGGGTCTGCCCGGATCAGGAGGGTAGGGGCTGCGATTTTCGCAAGCAGCGGGAGAACACTTCCCGAGGGAGTCGCCTCTGCAAAGATGCTGACGAGCGTTTCTCGGGTCACTTTGTGCAATCCTTCGATCTGACCCTCTATGTCGTCCTGGGTCCAACCCGGGTTGCTGGCTCGGAACCCCTAAAACTCCTAAAAACGGATGGCCTCTGAGTGGTATAACGAGCGGATAGCTCTTTTTCGTCACCTGCCGGTTATCTCGCTTCGTCACTTCCCGTTGCTGGCATCGCCAGGGATGTCCGGGGTACATGTGGCCGCAAATAGTCCCTCACAATCTCGCCCCACGTCGCGGCCAGATAATAAAGCTCCTGCTTGATCTGTGCAACACTGGCCGGTCGCTTGCTCCTCTCGATCTCCAGCATACTGTTAATCAGCAACCCGAGGCTATTCATCATTATATCGACCATACTGCTTGTGAGGCTGCCGGGATCAGCACGGCTCGCCGTCATTGTTCCCTGCAAGCGTGCAAAGCGCAGCGGTGACTCTGAAGGATCTTTCCCCGTGAGCATTTGATGCAGAACTGCTCCCAGACTGTAAATATCGGCGCTGGGCGTCGTTTGTGCCCTGCCGTATTGCTCCGGGGCCGCATAGCCTGGTGAGCCAAGTGGGATCGTATCTTTGCTCTGTCCTGGCTTGAAAAAACGAGCGATGCCAAAATCAATAAGGGAGATCTTTCCATCAGGAGAGCGCATAATGTTGGCGGGTTTGAGATCGCGAAAGACTATCGGAGGCTGGTGGGTATGCAGATATTCAAGGACATCGCACAGTTGTAGCCCGATAGCGAAGACCTCGCTCAAAACCAGGCGCTTGTTCGGCGCTTTGTTCTGATAGGCTTCAAGCGTCTCACCCTCTATAAAATCGAGGACGAGATACCACTGCTCTTGCTTGCGGATGGAGTCGTGGAGACGCGGTAGGCCGGGATGCTCCAATCGTGATAGCACATCCACTTCACGGTGAAAGGTATCAATTGCCTCTGCCATCGCCTCCGCTGCGAGTCCACGCAAACCGATCTCTTTGATTGCTACCAACCGGTCCCCACGCTGCGTATCACTCGCCTTGTAGACCGCACCGAACCCGCCCTCGCCCAGCTTTGCAATGAGATCATAGCGATTGTGAAACGGAACCCGAGAGACAAGATAGGCCGACAACAACAAAGGAGCACGACAACGTTCACAAAAAGACGAATCAAGAGCATTCAATGCTCCACATATTGGGCAAAGAAGAGAAGAGGATGGAAGCATACGCCGGCTCCTGCGTTTCGGTAATTCTAATGTCCAATGATCTCATCTACAATATCTTTGAGAAGCCGAATGTAATACGCGAACTCTATAAATGTTATACGTTACGTTGCAAAAATTGAGAGACGAGATCGTTAAAGGTACCTGGCACCTCCATACTGAGTGTATGAGCCACGTTAGGCAGCTTCACCAGCTCTGCGCCGCTTACTTCTTTCCGCAATAGTTCGCCAATTGCATGAATATCCGCTGTATCTTGATTCCCTACTATGATCAACGTCGGCACCCGGATTTCTGTCAGCCGACCAATAGCAGGCGGCTCCAATTCGCGCCATTCAAGTTCGAGAATGCCCTGTGCAATGGCTTGCGTTGCCATCTCACGATTGCGCTCTCTGACACTGCTCTTCACCTGTTCCGGTGAACGATAGGGGCCATCGGTCCACATAATGAGAAATTGTTCGACGGCACCAGCCACATCTCCCTTTGTCATCGCCTCTTCAAATATTGCTCCCCGTTCATGCGTCCATGTGTCCACAAATTGATAGCCGCTCATGCCGGGCGAGACCAGTACAAGCTGCTGCACTCGTTCAGGATAAGCAATTGCCATATCAATTGCGAAACGCGCACCCCCGGAGAGTCCCACCAGAGAGGCGTGCTGGATGTCCAGATGCGTGAGAAGATCGGCAAGCTCCTGATAAGGAGTATACAATTTATTTGCAGAAATAATCGTACTCTTTCCCGCCCCATATGAATCGTAGCGAATCACTTGATAGTGCTGTGCAAAAAACTGGAATTGTTCATCCCACATACGACTATCGAGCAAGCCCCCATGCATCAAGACCACTACCTCTCCTTTTCCGGCTGTTTCATAGAAGATCCGTTCCCCTGCAAGCTCAACAAATCCATGATTGCTTCTCCCGTCTACCATAATCATTCCTCCTGCCAGCGCATTTGCACATCAGCGGTTCCGTCTGGCAATAATCTCATCCGCAATACTTTTCGGCACAGGATCGTAATGTGCGAACTCCATTGAATAGCTCGCCCGACCACTGGTCAGGGAGCGCAGGTCGCTGGCATAATCGAACATCTCGGCCAGAGGCACATGCGTTCGCACTACATGCGTCAGGCCGCGTGTCTCCATGCCCAGCACGGTTCCCCGGCGGCGGTTGAGGTCGCCAATCACGTTGCTGAAATGCTGATCCGCCGTCTGCACCTCGACCAGCATAATCGGTTCCAGCAGGATCGGACCCGCCCGACGCGCCGCCTCCTTGATCGCCAGCGACCCTGCAATCTTGAAAGCCATCTCACTCGAATCCACTTCATGATACGAGCCATCGTATAGCGTCGCCTTGAGATCGATCATTGGATAGCCAGCAATAACGCCATTGTCCAGCGCCTCACGAATCCCTATCTCAACGGGCCTGATAAATTCTTTCGGGATGGTCCCGCCGACAATCGCATTGATAAACTCAAAGCCCTTGCCGCGCTCGTTCGGTTCGACGCGAATCCAGACATCGCCATACTGTCCATTGCCCCCGGTTTGACGCACGTATTTGCCTTGCGCCTGAGCCGTCTTCGTGATGGTTTCGCGATAGGCGACCTGCGGGCGTCCAATAGTGGCCCCGACCTTAAATTCGCGCAACAGGCGATCCACGATCACTTCCAGATGTAACTGTCCCATGCCACTAATGATGGTCTGTCCCGATTCGGGATCGGTATGCACATGGAATGTCGGATCTTCTTCCGCCAGCTTGCCCAGCGCAATCGTCATCTTGTCCAGTTCCGCCTGCGTCCTCGGCTCGACGGCAATCGAGAGGACCGGCTCCGGGAATGTGATGGCCTCCAGCACGATGGGATGCTGCTTATCACAGAGCGTATCGCCGGTGAAGGTGTTGCGTAACCCAACGGCGGCGCAGAGGTCGCCCGCCCGAATCTCGTTGATGTCCTCGCGATGGTTGGCATGCATCCTCAGCAAGCGACCGGCACGCTCCGTCCTGTCCTTACTACTATTATAGATGGCCGCGCCCTTGCTGAGCATTCCCGAATAGACGCGCAAGAAGGCCAGACGCCCGACGAAGGGATCAATAACGATCTTAAAGACCAGGGCGCTGAAGGAGGCGTCATCGGCGATGGCGCGCGTCTCCTGCTCGCCGTTGTCAGGATTGATGCCAACGGGCGCAGGAATATCCAGCGGCGAGGGCAGGTAGGCCACAACCGCATCCAGCATCGCCTGCACACCCTTGTTCTTCAATGCGCTTCCACATAGCACGGGAAACAGCCTCCCTGCTATTGTCGCCTGACGCAGCCCGGCTACCAGCTCTTCCGGCGTGATCTCCTCGCCTTCCAGATATTTCATTGTCAGTGTTTCGTCCGTCTCCGCCACGCTTTCCAGCAAATGTTCGCGATACTGATCGAACTGCCCGATCATAGACGTTGGCACCTGGCTATGTTCGGATGTTGTTCCTTGCTCGTCGGTGAAGATAACAGCTTCCTGGGTGATCAGATCGATGAAGCCCTGAAAGTTCTGCTCGCTCCCGATGGGGATCTGGACCGGCACGGGAATGGCCCCCAACCGCTCGCGAATCATATCAATCGTGCGCCAGAAATCGGCCCCTGTGCGATCCATTTTGTTGACGAAGCAGATGCGCGGCACATGATATTTATTGGCCTGCCGCCACACTGTTTCTGATTGCGGCTCAACGCCCGCCACCGCGTCAAAGACCACGACGCCGCCATCCAGCACGCGCAACGACCGCTCAACCTCAGCAGTGAAATCGACGTGACCGGGCGTGTCGATGATGTTGATGCGATGATCGTTCCAGAAACAGGTCGTGGCAGCAGCGGTAATGGTGATGCCGCGCTCCCGCTCCTGTATGGTATAGTCCATCGTGGCCGCACCTTCATGGACCTCGCCCATGCGATGGATTTTTTTGGTATAGAAGAGAATCCGTTCCGTTGTGGTCGTCTTACCAGCATCAATGTGCGCGATGATACCGATATTGCGAGTCTTTTCAAGTGTATATTCTCTCGTCATAACATTCTTGCGACCACCGGCCAGGGCGCGCAGACCGCACACCCCGCGCGATCTCCTCCTTCATTGAGTGCTGCTTTATTATTTTCTACTATCGGTATTTCCTCATACAAAACAAATGAAAAGCAGAGCCTTCAAATCGCATGGTAAGCCTACTTCTTGTTGCCAAAAAAGTCAAGAGGGAAAACAGGTAATTCCGGTCTGAACGACACTCTCCTCTTATCTCACTTGCAACCTTCAGGATGAGCATGCAGAGATGATAGGTAGCAGGGATGCTCAAGCAATAGCCGCTATAGTTTCTGGTCATGAATCGGTTCTACCCAAAACCCAGGGCTAACTTCGATCAGGCGTGAATACGATCAGGTCTTGTTGAGATACTGTGCGAAGAACGCCAGGACATGTTCCTTATAGTCTGCTGGATGTGCGTGGAGGGCACCCGCATGGCCTCCACTGGGTGCGATCCACTGTTCTTTCGGAGCTTGCGCTGCCTGGTAGAGTCGCCGCTCGCCGCTGAGAGGGGTCGTTGTATTGGTGTCGTCGGCGCTGTGAATCAGCATGACAGCGCGCGGTGCGACCTGGCTGATCACGTCCAGCGGGCGGGTAGCAGCCAGATCAGCGTCTATCAGATCATTAACGACCAGGGGTTCATAGGGTAGCAAGGGGATAGAGGAGAAGTGATCCATACGATCGAGTTGGCCGCTTTCGTCCGCCCAGGCGCTATCCGCGACTACCGCTTGCAGTGCTGGTTCGCGTGCGGCGGCTAACAGGACGGCTCCGGCACCTAAAGAGATGCCAAGCGCGCCGAAATGTTTGTTCCTCAGGTCTGTGCGCTGCTCAAGATAGCGTACTGCGCCTCTGATATCATCAGGTTCGTGTGCCCCTAGCGTAATGTCCCAACCCTCGCTCTCACCACATCCCCGGCTATCATAGAGCAGGACATTGTAGTGCGCCCGATAGAGCAGCTGCGCCCAGGGCAACATATCTACCCGAGAGCCTTTGAAGCCATGAACCAGGATGAGAGTAGGCGACTGGCTTGAAGCCATGACCAGCCAGCCACCCAGGTGAACGCCATCGGTCGCTGTGAAATGGACCTCCTGGACGGGAATGCTGGAATTGATCCGGGGCGTAGAACGATTGCTTGTATTTGCAACCAGGGTCAAAGCACGGATAAGAGGAACGCCGGCCCATCCTAGTAGGAGGATGAACAGCAGGAGAGAGAGGAGCCAGCGTTTTTTGAAGAAAGCACCATGCAGTTTATCTTTCATATATTGCAGCCTTTGGGTTGATAATTTCAGCTTTTGAAGAGACAATAGACTTTTACCCTAAAAGCGCGCTGGTTGTTCATAGTATCAAGAAAATACTATAGCAAGTAGTAGAGATGAGGACATTGTAATGCAGGCTGTGTGAGTAATCTGTGATTTCGTTCACAAATCCTATGACGTTCTTTCTTTCACAGGAGGAGTTTCTATCAAAACCAACTGTCATACACCGATGGCGATCTCATTACCGCTAGCGGCGTCGCCCCGCTCGAATTCGCCCGTGAGATTATCAAAAAGCTCAACGTGTACACGCCATCGGTGCTTGATGCCTGGTATCACCTATACAAAACCGGCGAAGCTACCTACTTCTTCGCGCTAGTTGAGGCAGCCCGTTAGCGACCAGCAACTGGTATCTGGTTGACCGCTGGAATAACCTCGCTTGCCAGGAGATCGAAAGTTTCGGGTGCGTACACGTCAACGGTGTTGAAGATCACGTGATCGAAGCCCAGTTCTGCCAGTTCAGCGAAGAAAGCAATTGCGCTGCGAGGTGAGAATGTTCCATTGCGACCATCAGCGGTCAGGTGAAACTCCATCAGCGTAGCGGTCTTCTCGATCTGCTCATAAGGCCGCCCCAGCGCCTCACAATGCTCACGTAGCGCGCTCAATTTGCTGCGCAGCTCCTCTTGATTCGTTGGTGAGGCAAAGAGGTTACAGGCATCGCCATATTGCGCCACCAGCCGCAGCGTCTTGCGCTCGCCACCACCAGCAATCATGATCGGTGGGTGTGGTTTTTGGATCGCCTGAGGAGAATTCAAGGGGCGTTCCAGTTGATAGTATGTACCATAGTATGGCTTCTCATCTCCCGACCACATTTGATGTGCAATTTGCAATGTTTCTTCCAGACGTGCAAAGCGCTCCTTGACGGAAGGGAAGGGGATACCATAGGCGCGATGTTCCTCTTCAAGCCACGCAGCACCAATTCCGAAATAGGTTCTGCCCTGCGAAAGCACATCCAGTGTGCTTGCCGTCTTCACCAGTATCGCCGGATACCGATAGGTGACGCCTGTTACCAGCACGCCCAGCTTGATGTGATTTGTGCGACCAGCTGCATAGGCCAGCGCACTCCACCCTTCTAGCACTTCTCGCTCCGGGCCGCCTGCGAAGGGCGTTTGCCATAGATGATCCATCGTCCACAGGCTATAGAAACCGGCCTGTTCTGCCTGCTCTGTAATGCGAGCGAAGGTAGGACCAAGTTGCTGCTGTCCCCCGGGCCACGTAAAATTCGTAAATTGTAATCCCAGACGCATGAAAAAGACCTTGTGCCTTTCTATTGGATGTCTCCACTGATGTTCCAAATTTATTTGTAACAACAAACATTATAATACAGGAAAATTTGGAATGTCAACGTCGGGCGCGTGGTTAAAATGCCTATAGGTGGATTTTGGTCGGCTTGACAATGCCGCTTCCTTGCCTCTACACTGCATAGTGTAAGCTGCGATGTTTCATCCTCCCAATGAAGGCGAGGCCACAAGCCTTTAGACAGCCACGCCAACGCTGTCTGCTGGAAATGCTTCCCGGGCTTTTTGACGTAGTCGAAGCTATGGATTCATTTCATGCTTGAACTGATCTCCTGACTTCATGATGTATGTCTGAGTGGGTCGAGATTGTTCGAGTACTGGAGGGAAGAAACATATCCGTATGGATCGTTTTCATCAGCGATCTTTTATCCCTATACCCAACACCAGCCGGGCCGTGTTTTCGTGTCCGATCTCCTGTCGCTCAACATGGATCAGGAGTTGAACGCCTCTCGCTGTATGGCGTGAGGTGGCGCAGGTGCAGGTATCACATGCGAATGTCAATCGCGCTTGACCGCGTGCCTCTGATCGTAGGGTCGGGGCGAACTACAGCGTCAGCGCTCTTTATAGAAAGGGGGGAAAAGCAAAAAAGCGTATCGACCCGGTACGCTCTCACTACGACCTGCTAAGGAGGCAGGCATGTTTGCAACACTGTTGACCATCTCTATTCTGCTCGTGGGGCCGGAGGGAGCTGCGATCTTCGGGCTTCTGGTCTTTCAGGAGCACGGAATCGTGGGCCGCATGCGGCGGCTCGCCCTGGCGATTGTCACCATCACCATCGCCACCGTCGCTGCCCTCGCGCTCGCGTTCTTCGGCTCCACTGCCCTGGAACACATGGGGATCGCCCTGGGAGCCGTAGGCATCCTCGGTGGGGTCGTCAGCGTGAAAACCGGCCTTGAGCCTTTGAAGATCGACCTGCTGAAGCCCTTCAGAATGGAGGACGACAGGCAGAAGATGCAAACCGAGATCGTGGCAGAGCTGCTGGCCCGGTTGGTAAACTCAACCGCCGATGCTTCGTCGCTACTGACCACGCTGGTCAAGACGCAGGAGCCCAACGAGGAAAAGGAGACCGACAAGGAAAAGGACAACGGAGCCGAGATCGAGCCGAAGCCGCGTGGTTGGCTGCGTCGCCTCTCCAACGACCTGGCGAAGATCTTCGTACCCATCATCTTTCCCACTTCGGTGGGACCGGCCTACATCGCCTGGCTGGTAAACCCGACCGCTGCTGGAAAGCCGCTGAACGTGCCGCTGGCGATGCTGGTGATGGCCATCTTCATCACGATGCTGGTGACGCTGCTCGCCATGATGGTGGCGTTGCTCTTCGGGGAGAAGATGCCTGGCTGGTTGGAGAAGTTCCTCGTCCGTGTCGGCGGCACCGTCTTTGTCCTCTTCGGCATCGGTACATTCTTCGGGGGGCTGAACATGTTGATGTAGTGGGCTAAACAGGCGTGCGTAGCGTGGGAAGATGTCTATCAGACAGCCTTCCCACGCCGCACATGCCGCGTTATGAAACTTTTGTCATTTTGCCTTTATCGGCGGCGGCAGTGTTGGCCCTGGCCTCGGCCTGATTGCTCGCCATCTCCTCTACCGTGCGCGTATGCAGTCTTGCCGCGCCCTCCGTTTGCACCAGCTTGACGCGGGTGCCGTTGCGCTCGGACTGCTCCAGACGCTCTTTCGCCCCGGCGAGTTCGCTTTGATATTGCGGCAACCATTGCCCCTGTGCAATGAGCATTTCATCGGTCATCTGCCAGACCTCTTCGGGATTGCAGACCGCCCCGATCAGTGGATCATGCAACATCGCCTGCTTGAGCAGCGTGACTTCGCCATGCACAGCAGCCTCCATGCCCATCTCTTGCACGCGCACACTGGCAGAGCAGGTGGCGGCACAGGCCAGCGGTAGCTTGCCCACAACCGGCATATTGATGCCGTTCTTGTCCACATAGCCCGGAATCTCGATCACACAGCCGTTGGGCAGGTTGGTAATATGGTTCTGGTTCACTACGTTGAAGTGTCCGCGATAAACGCGCCCGGTCTCCAGCGCCTCGATGATGTAGGAACCGTGCTCCTCGCTGCGGCGCGCGGGCGAGATCGGCTGCGGCTCCTCTTTTAGCCAGTTGGGGAAATCGGTCTCGAACCAGTTGCGTCCCTCGGTGCAGACACGCAGGTAGCCGCCGGTCTCGCCGTTGATCCAGCTAGAGAGATCGATCCATTGCGGAATCTCTTCTACCCGCTTGCGATACCAGGGCAAATATTCGCTTAAATGTCCATTAGACTCGGTGCTGTAGTAGCCGAAGCGCCGCAGCACATCGATGCGGACTTTTTCGGTCTCGCGATAGGTCGGGTGCGCCTCGAACAGTTCAAGCAATCGCGGAAGCATATCCATACCGCGCCACTGTACTTTGATAAACCACGTCTGGTGATTGATGCCAGCTGCCACAACATCCACATCGCGCCGATGTAGCTCCTCATCCTCTTTGAGCAACCCTTCACGTTTCGCCCATAGTTCGATGCAGCGTGTAATCTGCCAGTGTGCCCCCTGGACGCCATGACAGAGGCCGATAGTGCGCACTCCACCATATGTGTTGCAGGCCCAGACATTCATTGCCATCGGGTTCGAGTAATTAAGGAAAAGAGCATCGGATTTGGCAACCTCACGAATGTCTTTACAGAAATCCAGTAGTGCAGGGATGGTACGCTGTGCATACATAATGCCACCGGCACTGAGCGTATCGCCCACGCATTGATCGACGCCATATTTCAGCGGGATATCGATATCGGTCTGGAACGCCGCCAGACCACCCTGGCGAATCGTGCTGATGACATAATCGCTATCGGCAATCGCGGCCCGACGATCTGTAGTGGCAGTGATTGTGGCGGGAAGCTTGCTGGCAGCAATCTCGCGGCGGCAGAGCTGAGCCACCATATCGAGGTTGCGCTCAGAAATATCGGTAAAGGCAAACGTCGTGTCGGCCAATTCTGGGACCGAGAGGATATCGCGCAATAGAGTGCGCGTAAAGCCAATTGAGCCAGCCCCGATCATGGCGATTTTGACAGTCATATAAGGGTCTCCTTTGGTAAACGTAATATTGATATGTTATCCCTTCAACGATCCCGCCATCAAACCTTCGACTATTTGTTTTTGGAAAATCAAGGTCAGCAGGAAAATCGGCACAATTACAATCATTGCCATTGCCGCCTCGTTGCCCCATGCCACCGTCTGATATTGAGGATTGACCGCCGCTTGTGTGATGCCAAGCGTGAGGGTTGCCGAGTCGTTTGAGCGGCTGAAGATCAGCGGAAAGAAGAACTCCTGCCAGCTTGAGACCAGATTGATCAGAAAGAGCGTGGCAATCGATGGGCGCAACACTGGAATAACCACATGCCAGAGCCGTTGTAGAAAGTTCGCGCCATCGATCTGAGCCGCTTCTTCCAGTTCAATCGGGATCTGTCGCACAAATGAGGTCATGATCCACACACTTGTCGGCACCAGGAAGCTCACCAGCAGAATAACCAGTCCCGCCAGCGAATCCAGCAGCGAGAGGCTCTGGAAGAGCTGGAAGAGCGGGATAATCATGGCGATGGTTGGTAGATAGCCGGAGAGCAAGAGCAGCAGGAAGAGTATACTACTGCCAGGAAAGCGAATACGCGCAAAGGCATAGGCCGCGAGTAGACAGACCACCACCGACAGGAAGGCCGAGGACACCGACAGAATCGTGCTGTTCAGAAATTGCTGGTCCAGTGAGACAATTTGTGCCACCGTCACAAAATTTTCGAGCGATGGATGCGCCGGAATGTAGTTGAGCGGCGACGTGAATAGCTCAGTGACGGGCGTAAATGCCGACAGCACAATCCAATAGATTGGTATCAATGTGAAGAGTAGGAATAGCACCACAACGACATATAGCCCGATCTGGCTCAGCAGCTTGCGCCCCGCATGGGGACGAGCCGGGTGAGCGCGCGTCGCAGGTGTGGTGCTCGGAGGTGTGTAGGTCTCGACTGTTGACATGATGATACCTCCTTAAAGAGCATTCTCGCTACGACGCATGAACAGAAAGAAGATCAGGCACAGCGCCAGCACAATCAGAAACGCGAAGACCGCCACCGCCGAACCATAGCCATAATAGAGGCCGGTAAAAGCAAGCTGGTAGATCTGGTAGGAGAGCAGCGTGGTGGCGTTGCCCGGCCCACCTTGCGTCAGACCATAGACCAGATCGAACGTCAGAATGCGATAGGTCGAAATGAAGATCAGCAGCGTGAAAATCAAAGGGGCCAGCATCGGCAGCACAACCGAGCGGAATGTGCGCCATGATGATGCTCCATCGACCCGCGCCGCCTCGTACAGTTCGCGCGGCACGTTCTGCAATCCGGCCAGAATGATGATCGAGGCCCAGGGCGCATTCTTCCACACATCGAGCAGGATCACCACCATCCGGGCCAGCGTCGGATCAGCCAGCCAGATCGGGCGAAACGGCAGAACGCGCACGATCAGATCATCTATCATCCCATACTGGCTGTTGAACATCCACTGCGAGGCGGTCGCGATCACGATAGCAGGCATGGCCCAGGGCAACAGGTTGACGGCGCGCACCAGTCCACGCGCGCGAAACTGGCGGTTGAGCAGGAGTGCGATGCCCATTGCGTAGACCAGTTGTATGAGCGTCGAGGCCGCAGTAAAAATGAAGGTAAACGACAACGACTGCATTACAACGGGATCGTGGAACATGCGTGCGAAATTGTCCAGCCCGATGAAGCGCGGAACACCAGCCAGAGGGCTATTGTTGGTAAAGCTCTGGTAGATAGTATTCAAGAATGGGTAGATAGCAACGGCCAGACGCCAGAGGACCGCCGGAGCAACAAGCAAATATCCTAGCAGAAGCAGGCGCGTGCGGCGTCGGCGGGTTCCTACAGCAGTCGGAGCCGCAGGAACCTTTGCGGCTCCTACGAACATAACGAACCTCTCTTCCTCAAATGATCGAACTTCTATCCCTGCATGGCCTGATCGACGGCCTGTTTGCCCTGAGTGACGCAGGCATCCAGATCAATCTGATTGTTCAAATATTTGTTGACTACCTGCTCAAAGGCATCGGAGACACGCTGTGCATGGGCGGTAATCGGTCGATAGTGCAGTTCGACATTTTTCACATAGTCAGCCAGATATGTTGCCTGGATCAGCGCTTTCTGCACATCGGTATTGGTGAGCGCATCTGTGCGCGATGGCGTATTGCCGGTCTTTGCCAGTGTGATCTCGGATTGCAGGGAGGCGGCGTAATCGATGAATTTAGCGGCAAGATCCTGATTTTTCGAGTACTTATTGATGGCCCAGCCCCAGTTAGCAATGATCGTGCCGTTATTCTTCGGTCCTTTGGGAGGTGCAGCAACGCCCATTTTATAGTTCTTGGCAACTGACGGGAACATTGCCGTACCAGCGTAGAGACCGTCCCACGAGATCCACATTGCGATCTTGCCGTTCTCAAAGCTGGTCTGGATCGACGTATAATCGGCGGTCACGGCATCAGGAGGTGCGATCTTATGAACGTGGATGAGATCGTGAACGAACTGAAGTGCCTGACGGGAACCTGGGGAGTCCATATGCAGCGGATCACCGCCAGCCTGTCCCATCCAGTAACACATCTCGTTGAAAAGCTCGGTATTGCCATTTTTTCCAGCCAGGCTCAGGCCATAGACGCCGTTCTTCGTGAGCTTCTTGCCAGCCGCCACCAGTTCGTCCCAGGTCGTCGGAACGCTGATGCCCTCTTTATCGAAGAGGTCTTTGCGATAGAAGAAGATCACGCTGCCGAAATTGGCCGGGAGACGATACTTGTGATCGTTGTAGGTGCTCAGCTTTAACTGTGCGTCGGCAATGGCAGAGAAATTTTCCGGCGAAACGTTGTCGAGCGGAACCAGCCAGCCAGCATTGCTGAAGGTGGCGGTCATAAAGTCGTCGATCCACAGCACATCCAGTCCACTGTACCCAGATGAGAGATAGGTGGTGAGCTTCTGGACGGTATCGCCAAAGACTTGCGGCTCTTGAAAATATGTAACTTTGACGCCCGCCTGTTTAGCAAAACCATCGAAGACTGCCTGAAGATCCTGTGCCGGAGTGACATTTGACCAGTAAGCAACCGTGAGCTGTTTGGAGCCGCCAGAACTGGTGCCGCCGCTACTGCCTCCACCGCCACAGGCCGCCAATACTTCGGGAAGCGCCAGGCCAGCCGCCAGACCAACTGCACCGCGTCCTGCTTGTTGGAGCAAATTTCTGCGGCTCACGGTGTTGGAAGATGAGGAATCGTATGCCATTGTGTATCTCCTTTGATAAATAAATAGCGATAAAGCAGAGTCACTCTGCTCATCATGACGGCATGATGAAATGTGCTAAAGGCGCATCAGCTGTGGGCCAGATGCGTTGATGACGGTTCAACTTGGCCCGTCATCGGTGTAAAAATGTAACATTTCTACACAGGAAAAATCTGTGCAACTTCATTGTGATGCAATTGTAACTTGAAAGAATGCGAAAAGTCAATGCTTTTGCTTGCTTTGTGGTTGAAAAGTGGTGGAAAAGCTGTATATGAGTACCCGATGCTTGACAACTCTGAGCTTCCTGTGCGATAGTATTCAACACCATGTTACATATGTTCATTGCCGGTGCTGCCAGCAGAGAAACGTCAGACATAAGACGTTTCTCCAATCAATCCTGAGAACGAAGCGCGGGAGCATCACGATGGAGGGGGAAGAGAAGCATCTATGGTCACTAGCGAACAGGTAGCGCAACTGGCTGGCGTGTCCCGCGCTACCGTTTCACGCGTCCTCAATGGGTCGGCCAACGTGAGCGAAGAGACAAGGAAGCGGATTTATGCTGCAATCGCCACGCTGGGCTATGGCGCGAACGCCTTGATACGCACGCCTGTCCAGGAACAGTTAAATGTGATTGCTCTGGCGCTCTTTGGTAGCAACGACGGCCTGAACTTTTCGCGCATCGCCGATACGCAATGCTACTTTTATTTAGAAGTGCTGCGCGCTCTTGAACAAGAAGTCGCACAGGCTGGCTATGATCTGCTTTTGCCGTCAAATCCATATCATACCTTCTCTTCGGTGGAAGATCCTGAGACCAACTATATCCTTGCGTTGCAGACAAAACGCGTTAAAGGGGTAATTACGCTGGCGTTGCGCTCGGATGACCCCCGCATTCAGGGGCTGTGTCGCTCCACGATTCCCGCCGTCTTTATCGATAGCGATTTCCAGGGTCGGCACACGACCTTTGTGCGCTCGGACTATATGGATGGAGCGCGTCAGGCCACCGAGCATCTACTCTCACTGGGGCATCGCCGCATCGCTTGCTTTATCGGCGATACGAACGGGGTGTCGGGCACGGAACGCTTGCTGGGCTTTCAGCAGACGATGGCGCGTGCCGGGCTGATTGTGGACCCTCAGCTTGTGGTGCAGCCCGGCTGGGAGACCAGAGAGGCATATCAGGCCGCGATGAAGCTGCTCTCCCAGCGCCGCGACTTCACCGCCATCTTTGCCAGCAGCGACATGATGGCGTTTGGCGTGATGCGCGCCTTGCGGGAGCACAATATCCGCGTGCCCGAAGAGATGTCGATTGCGGGTTTCGATGATATCGGCCCGAGCGAAGAATCCGATCCCCCGCTGACCACACTTCTTCAAGACAAGCAGGCGATCAGCCGGGGCGCGGTGGAGCGGCTCACGCAACTAATTCAAGGCGGTCAGCCCCCTGAACCGCTCGTTATTCCTACTCGCCTGATTGTGCGCGCTTCGACCGCACCCGCGCCGCATGATTAGATGCTATCTTTATTTCGCCAGCATCAAGATATTGCTTCCTCCTAACACCCGCACCGCAAGATCCTGATCGATGGATAGAAGGAGCTTTCTTGGCCCTTTGAGCACTTGCCGTTTGATCTCGTAGCTGAGCTGATTTGATGGCATCTCGTTTGACATATGCGTATAGCAGTAATCAATAATTTCATAATTGGTATCGCGCAACATCTGTAGGGCCGTATCCTTCATGAAATGATGGAGGTGACCATATGTTTCACGCGATTGGATCAGCTTGCGGCTCAATACCATATTCAACGTTAATTCTAATGGCAGGTGGATCATTTTGTAGGTGCTTTTGTCTTTAATAGAGCGTAAGAAACTATAATAATCTTCTAAATGCTCTATCACATCAATGATGAGAATCATATCAAAAGAGACATCCTGCTCTTTTGTCAAATCGGCGAGTTTGAAATGGAGCTGCTCATTTTCCCTCCCTTCGCATAGTTGGATGGCCTGGGGGGAGATGTCATAGCCCCAGAACTCGCACGTGCTTTCCATCTGCTCCTGGAGCTGTTTCAGTATCTCGCCTGCTCCGCAGCCGACCTCGCAAATGGTTTGAGGGGCAAGATGGTTGCGTGCCATCATATGGAGTATCTGCTTTGCTTTCCAGGGAGAGTCTTCGACGTGCCAGGTCGGATTCTTTGCCAGAAATTCGCCTTTTGTGTAGATCTCTTCGAGCATTTTCGCCTCCTATGCGTTCATCTCAAGGTTAACGTTTCGAGCGGCTCATCGCTGTCCGGCGTCGGCGCACGATCAGCCGAATCAGTACTGCGCCAGCGACGATCACGACGAGCGGGCCTGCAAGCGCGAGCAGGTATTGATTGGTGGTAAGCATTGAGAGGGTTGAAGCGCTTTCCGGGCTGCCTGGGGTGCGATAGGTGCCATCGATCATGGCGCGCAAGATGTTGGCGGTCATCAACTGAACGCGCCGATCAGCCCCGCCGTGTTGATAGGTGTTGTCGTCAAGCTTCCAGGACCAGTAGATGGTGCCGCCTGCGAAAATCAGGGCGTTGCTGGCTGTTGTGTAGATGGCACTATTAGCCGTCGTTTGCCGTCCATACTTATCACGCACGGGCGAGGACGATAGCACCTCCAGATTAGCGGGTGTGTGACCGTTGTTCCAGACGCTATCGTATTCATAACCAATCATGCCGGGAATCTTGTCGCCATTTTTGACGCCTGTTCCCTGATAGATCCAGTGGTTGGCGTTGGTGACAACCCAGGGAAAGCTGGTTCCATAGTCGATTTCCGATCTGTACATGATGCCCAGCAGTGCATTTTCTGGCTCGTTGACCGGCTGATCGCGCCATTGGACGGTAGTGATTTCGGGATCGACATGGCCGATTGGATCGTATAGCCCATCTTTATAGCAGACCTGCACGCGATTGGGCACGTTGCTGGACGAGGGTTCAAAGCGAATCTGCCAGTAAATATTATTCGCGGAGAAGAAGGCCAGGTTTTCGCCCTGGTTCATCGCCGTTGTCAGGTTGTCGCGCATCTCCTTGGACCAGTATTCGTCGTGCCAGTTGGTCAGAAAGAGCTTGCGGTTGGTGTACATAAGAGGATTCGTTTGTGTGTCCAGGCTGGTAACGTAGGTGACGTTGTAGTTGTGCGACTCAAGCCAGCGGATCATGTTGTAGTCGCCCTCGAAGAAAAAGCCTGCCCCGTTCCACAATGTGTAGGGCCGATCATATGAGACCTTGTTGGCGCGATGTTCGATAGAGTTGAAGTCATAAAGGCTCTTGCCGCCCCAATTGTTGTACGCTTGATAGGTGGTAATGGGGATCTGATAGAGGATGTCCGCTGCGATATCGTCTGCGCGCACCACGAAGATGATATACCCCACGGCCCCATTTTTGGCGATAAGTTTCGCAAGGTAGACACCGCTCGTCCATGTGCTGGCGGTCTGGAGCGTGTATGAGACCTGCCATTTGCATTCGATCAGGCCAAAACCCGGTTGCGGTTCCGGGACAGGTTGGTTCTGTCCCGTGAGATTGGCAACCTTCAAGAGCAGGTGAGCGCCATTCCCATTATACCAGCCCATGCGGTACACTTCCAGGTTGTAGGCTGGCTGACTGGTACTCACATAGAAATGAATGCTCTCGCCATGATTGATGCTGGTCTGGTCCGCGTAACCGCTGATGACAGGTGCTTTCCAGACCGTATTGGCAGGCTCATTGCCGCTGCCTTCGCCCGTCGCTGGCGTCACAGTAGGATTGGGAGAAGCATTGAATGCCGAGATGAGCGGCTGCTGGCTGTCCTTTTGGAGTTCTGCCGATTGCCAGCTGGTCGTGCCACTTTTTTGATTTTCACGATAAATAGGATTTTGATTCAAATTATAATGTATCTGAGATAAAGATATATTTGTTGCTGTATCAACATTCCAGGTTGGAAGAACGAAAAGGGCAAAAAGTATAGCTATAACCAGAATGAGCTGATAAGGCAACTCCTCTCTGTCACAACGGACATCACCAGATTTATTTGTTACATTCCATAATTGGTGTATCCGGCAAGTGTTCCGGGGAGAGAGACGGCTCTCCCCATCCGTAGCGACAAGGGGCGGTGTGGAGGGGCTGTGGGGGCCTTGCGCTTGTCGCTGTTGGGGGTCACGCGGGAACCGGGAAACAGACAGACGATGTGGCGAGGGCGACAAGCGCAAGGCCCCCAACAAGACCTCCTGCCGCCCCTTGTCGCTACGGGTGAACCCAACATCCTCTCTACCCAGAGCTATTCCCCCTTCATTTCCTGGATGCACCAATAATCGCGCAACTACGACAGGTGAGAACATCATCAGGTTAAAGCGAAAATCAGGCCAGATTCTTCTGGTTGTTGATGGCATGAGAAGTTTTGACATAAGGCACCTTTGCAGATGAAACTTCCAGAATACGCAGAAAGAAATCCTGAATCGTGACTGAATCAATGTCGCCGCTAATTGCCAGGGCAGCTTGATAGTCGTCGGGCCAGCAGTGGAAGGAGAGCAGGGGCGCGTCTAACAGCTCGATCTGACGAATGAGCGTTCCACAGCGCGATTGCTGTTCAGCGCGGGTCTCACCCAGCCCTTCAGGAAGATCGAGATAGAGGCCGAACTGATCGGCCTGCTCCGGTGAAGCTGTCATGTGAGCATAGCCCTGTTCGGTAAGCAGTGTTGCGACCTGCGGCAGCGTGCGCGGCGAGAGACCAATGCCTGGATACTGTTCAGCTTGCACAATGCACGTTGTCGGACAGCTCATTGGTGCCTCAACTATTGCCGTATCCTCTATGATGAGATGGCGAGCAAGCAGCCTGCTTCGCGAGGTACAATCCGCCTCCACACGCCAGCGTTGGGGCGCGATGGGCGTAATACGCAGCTTGAAGCGGCTCCGTTCGCGCCACCAGTTGGCGATCTCATCCAGGCGTGCGATCCAGACCGGGTGCGGACGGCTACGTGCATAACCAAGCAACGTTGCGAGCGCCTGACGGCAGAGAACGCCTCGCTCCGGGTGGAGATTGAGGATATAGACGCCGCCATAGTCGTACACGCGCTGCATGACCTGGCTCCAGATGCGCCCAATCTCGACAGGATCGGTGATGCGCAAACGATCGAAGAGCATTTCGTCGTCTGGAATGCTGGTCGGGAGCCGTAGCAACGAGCCCTCGAAATGGGGACGCAACGTATATTCGCAAGGATCTATGGCCTGAAATAACTGCAACGATTTCTCAAAGCCGCCCTGCTGAAGGGGCGACAGTTGCGCACGGTCGATGACATTGTGTATCACCGCCTCGTTGCTCTCATAGCCCATGCCCAGGCTGCTAAATACGTTCAAAGATTGCTCTGTCCAGCCCAGATACGGGTTGCGAAATCCTTGATAGGGAATCTTATTTGCTTGAAATACCTCTATAGCCTGCCTTGTTTGCTTGTATTGTTCAATAGTGCTGAGTGTGCGGTAGTCGTTATGGACATAACCATGAATACCAATCTCAGCACCAGCCCCGACAATAGCGGCAAGCAGAGCCGGATGTCGCTGAAGGACGACTGCCGGGATAAAAAATGTGGGCGCGGCATGATGATCGTGTAGCAGGTCGATCAGGGCGTAGAGGGCAGTGCGTGTGCGTGCTTCTGTGAAGCCGAAGCGTGTAAAGACCGTCCAGAGCCGCCGCGCGAAGTTACGCAGTCCCTTTGTTTTCATCGAGAAAGCAATCAGATTCATATGCAGCACCACCGCATCCATGTGAGCAAGCTTCATCACAAAGCCTGCGACAATACTGATAGGCTCTTTCTATGATAGGGCGCGTGAATGGAGCGATGGTATTGATGGGCGTCAAGAAAACGTCGCGGGTGTTGATGGTGGTTTCGCTTTCGTTTCTTTAGATAGTGTCTGATCCCCATGAAATCGGGAGGGGAGGGCGCAATGATTGGTGCATCCGGCAAATGGTGTTTCTTCGAGCATTTGGTGGATGCACCAATGATGCTCAAGCAATAATGGAGACGGTCGAGAGGAGTTGCTGACCAGGCACTTGTTCGCCCGTTATGCTTGTGCGCGTGGATGCCTGCTCTCTCGTGATCCCTTTGGTGAAGAGCCGCCAGCACGTTTCTTGATCCATTGTAACTGTTGTGGTCGGTGGCAAATCGACGGCGGTGTAGAGGGACCAGCGATTGTCTGCTCCGAAGAGATACCATGTGCCTCCGGCCTCACCTGTCACGACGAATTTGAGCGCGGTTGGGGTGTTCACCGGGACATCCCGATAGGTGTGAGGCAGGGCGCGAACGAAGGTGTCGAGAATGGGATAGAAGAAGGCTCTCTCTTTGAGGCCCGGCTTATTGACGGCATCGCGGATCTGCTGCTGATGCAGCCAGCGTTCGGTATATTCGCGTGCGGTATCGAGCCAGGTAGGAGCGCGGTCTGGTCCGGCCCAACTCACGACGCCGTTGAGCGCCATCTGGTCGAGGGTTTGCAGATAGGCGTGAAATTGTTTGCCAGTAAGCGCGAGCAGTTCGCAGAGGAGTTGTGGACTGATGCGTGCGGTAGCCTGCACCCATAGTTCGTTGGCCTCGTTCAGATTTTTCACCAGGCTTTCCCAGGTGTGCATATCTTTGTGCCGGAAGAAGGGATTGCTGAAGTGATCTCTCCGCCCGGAGAGATAGCCGATGTCGTCGCCGAGTAGATGCAACGCGATATCCTTAACCGACCAGCCAGGGCAAACGGTTGGGGCATTCCATTCTTGCTCAGAGAGGCCGGAGAGCAACTCCAGGAGCCGTTGCCGCTCCTGCGGAAAGAGATCAAGCACGAAAATAGGATCAACCGGTTGCATACTGTTTCCTCGCTTTAAACAATTCGTAGTTGCGCGATTTATCGCGATCTTCTTATAAAGCGCGATAAATCGCGCAACTACGACATGCGTTAATCAGGGCAAGCGCGGCAACTGGCGCGCTCGATAAGCTCGACTGGCAATGTGACCTGCATTGGTGGCCTGTCTGGATGCTCGATCCGCTCTAGCAGGCGCGTGATGCATTCCTCTCCAATCGTGGCGATAGGCTGGGCTATGGTGGTGAGGGCAGGCTCGAACGTGGAGGAATAGAAAATATTGTCGTAGCCGATAATCGAGACATCTTCAGGAATGCGCTTGCCCTCTGCCCTCAGCGCGTTCATAGCTCCAAGCGCCATCAGGTCGTTGAAGACGAAAATCGCGGTCAGATTGGGCTGGCGGCGGATGAGTTCTTGCGTGGCCTGATAACCGCTGTCGTAGCGCCCATTGCCTGTCGTGCATAGCTCGTCGCTCAGTTCGATACCAGCTTCGGTCAATGCCTGTCGAAAGCCTGCAATCCGTTTAGGGATATGGGGAAATTGGCTCTGGAGCGAGATACAGCCGATGCGCCGGTGATTCAATCGCAAGAGGTATTGCCCGGCGTGATAGCCACCCTGATAGTCGTCAACGAGTATCTGATCGGTGGCGGGTATGCGAATATCGTTGTTGGCGAGGACGACAGGGACATGTTCGGTCATGAGCCGCTCAAGGTTGTCGAGCGTGACAAGGTTCATGTTAATCAGGATCACGCCCTCCACCTTATGCGACAAAAGCACATCAATGTAGGCTTGCTGTTTCTCGTTCGAGAGGTCGGTGTTGCAGAGGATGACGCTATACCCTGCGGCAAATCCGGCATCTTCAATGGCGCGTGCAACCTCGGCATAGAACGGGTTGGAGTTGTCTGGAATGATCAACCCAAGCATGGAGGAGTTGCGCGCGCGCAGCCCACGAGCCAGATAATTTGGTCGATAGTCAAGCTCTTTGATCGCTTGCAGCACGCGCTCACGAATGTCAGGACGTACCGGACGATTGCCATTGACGACGCGCGATACCGTTGAGATCGAGACTTCAGCACGATCTGCCACATTACGTATAGTTGCCATGTTTTTCTTTCTTGTGCCTTTTTCACCCACAATCCATAACAGATTGCGCCACGTCCCTGCATACACTATTCTATCACAGCGTCAGGAGCCGCTCCATCCTCTAAGCATAGTTGGCTATGTGAGGACAGAGCGGATATGGAAGAGACGCTAGCTGCGCAGGGCACCGATAATCATATGGAAGAGATCAAGATCCTGCAAGAAATCTTCTGGGGTCGTCTTTGGTTGCGCTGTTCCAGTCACGACCTCATAGAAATGCTGCAATTCCAGTGTGTACGGATCGGTGAATGTCGGTCGTATCTCTCGCCGCTCAAATGCATCCCCTTGCGTTTCGTTAAGAAATAGTCGTGTGGGCAGGTGGCGAATATAGGGCGTATCATATTGTACATGTACTTCTCTAGTGTCGCCATAGACGACGATATGAGCATCGAAACGGCGGTTGCGATCAATGCCAACTTCATAAAGAGTGGTGAAGTCGTTATAGGCGAAGAGGACGGTCAGGAAAGAGCCATGTTGTTGTGCCGCGACTACCCGTTCAGGCATGCCGAGTATTTCGCGCATTGCCGAGAGATCATGGCTGCTTAGTCCGCCAAGCAGGTGGTAGGTTCTCTGTAAGTCTGAAGATGCATCGCCGATAGCTGCTGTGACCATCTGGTTCCCACGTTCCGCACGCTCGCGTATCGCCTCCTGTGGGATATCCGTTGGCCGTAAAACAACGCTCGATTGGTTGATGAAGAGGGCGTTTTGGCCGATAATATCGCGCACCCTGGCATAGTTGATCTTTTCCAGAGCGCGCACCTGCTCGACAGCCTGGAGAAAGGCAGGGGCAAAGCGGCGCATATAGCCAACCATGACATGAACTCCCGCTTTATCGCGCGCCTTGATGATCGCGTCGGCCTCAGCGTGCGTCAGACACATTGGTTTCTCGATCAACACATGCTTCCCATGCTGGATTGCGGCCAGCGCTGCATCTGTATGATATTCTGTGCTATTCACAACAAACACAGCGTCGAGATCTTCCTGCTGAGCGAGTTCTGCTGCGTCAAGATAGCGTTGAGTGGGAGGAACGTTGTAGCGCTCCCCATCGCCGCGAGCAATTCCTGTGAGATATCGCAAATAGCGGCAATTTCGTATTTGTTGGATAGTGCCTGTAAAATGGGAAGATGGATGACCTGGGCAACTTCTCCTAACCCGACAAGCCCTACTTTAATTGTTGTCATTGTACGATTGTATTCCTTTCTAACTGTAGCCTGGTTAGCCTTTGACAGCACCAGCCACGACGCCACGAACCATGTATTTCTGCACGAACAGGAAGAAGACGATGGTGGGGATCGAGGCCAGACACGCAGCCGCCATCAGGCTGCCCCAATCGGTCGAATATTGTTGCATAAACATCTGAATACCAACCGGAATCGTCATGGTATCAGGATCGCGCAGGAAGATGTTGGCGATCAGGTATTCGTTGTAACAGAGCAAGAAGGTGAAGATGGTCACGGCGGCCGTTCCAGGTCCAGAGAGCGGCAGCACTATTCTGATGAGGCCCTGGAAGCGCGAGCAGCCATCGATGGCTGCCGCCTCTTCCAGTTCGCGCGGAATGGCATCGAAGAAGCCTTCAAACATCCAGGTCGCGAACGGCAGGTTGAGGACGGTATAGATGAGAATGACCGACCAGTATGTGTTGACCAGCCCCGTGTTGCGGAAGATGATAAACAGTGGGATCAGGGCCAGGATGAGTGGGAACATCTGCATCAACATCAGGCCGCGCGAGTAGCCACTGACAAATTTCAGGGAGTGGTAGCGCGAGAGGGCATAGCCAGCGGTGGCGGCACAGATAATGCTGGTAATGGTGCCGATAACGGCGACAACCATGCTGCTTGTGAAAAAGCCCCAGAAGTTGGTGCGGTCGTTTAAATAGCTAAAATTTGCCAATGTTGGATGTTGCGGAATGATGCTCGCTGTAGAGAGAATTTCCGCTGTTGAGCGAAACGCATTGAGGAAGATGGTGAAGATGGGATAGTCGAGGATCAGCACGAGCACGAGCATCAGCAGGGTAAGCAGCCACTTCTTGAGGGATGTTTGCCTACGAATTGTCTGCCCCGTCTTCGCTGTATGTTGTTTCGTAAATGCAGTTTGCATGATAGATACTCCCTTCTCCACTTACTCTCGATTTCTAAAGCGCATCATGACGATAGCCAGGACCATCAAGATAATGAGCGAGATGAAGGCGACAGCGGAACCTGAGCCAACGGTGTTGCGTGCAAAGGTGTCTTTATAGGCCAGAATCATCAGGCTCTCGGTCGCGTTGGAGGGGCCGCCCTGCGTCAATAACCAGGGTGTCTCAAAGTCGTTGACGCTCCAGATGGTCATCAAAATCCAGAGGATGATCGAGATATTGTAGATGCCTGGAAATGTGACGCTCCTAAAGGAGGCCCAGCGCCCGGCTCCGTCGATGCGCGCAGCTTCATAGAGATTGCCGTCGATGGTTTGCAGCGCGGCGATAAGCGAGATCATCATAAATGGGAAGCTGCGCCAGATTTTGATGACGATGACGGAGACCACCGCCCAGCGCGTGTCGCTCAAAAAGAAGATGGGGCCGAGATGGAACCAGCTAAGCAGCACATTGATGCTGCCATGTTGATCCTGAATCAGCCAGCGCCAACTGACGATGGTGACGATGGACGAGAGAATCCAGGGGATAATCAGCAGGACGCGGAAGAGGCCACGCAGCGGGAAGTTTTGCACGAGCAACAGGGCCAATCCCAGTCCCAGCAGGTAGCTGCCGATGACGCTGAAGACGGCGAAGAGAGCGCTGAAGCCCAGCGAATAGAGGAATTCGGGATCGCTAAAGGTTGCCAGATAGTTTTCCAGGCCGACGAAGCTGCCAGGAGCCAGCAACGAGCCGTTCTGAAAACTGTAGAGCAGGCCGGTAATAAATGGGTAGAGTTCGATGATGCAGATCATCACAATAGAAGGGAGCAGCAGCAGATACGGCAGGGTATCTACATGCCGGCGAGCAGGCGCAGATGGCGGTGTAGCCGTCGTCTGTTGCTGCGCTTTCGCGTTCATTGGGGTGATGCTCATAGGGTTTCCTTTCGCACACACAGAGGAGAGGCGCGGCAACGTCCTCCTCTGTGGAATTGCAATTTAGCCGGGGTTGCTATCCATCACCTTTTTGAGACCCGCCTGGGCCGTCTGAACCGATGCGTTGAAGTCCTTCTTGCCAAGTAAGTTCTGTCCCAGCGTGACGAGAGTACCATCGCCATCGAGAGGGTTGAGCGCGGGAAAGACGCTGGTTGCCTGTGCGTTAGCGGATTTGGCAATCGGCACGTATTGCGACCTGATAGCTTCAATCAGGGGCGTTTTGAAGAGTTCGTCCTGATAGAATGATGTGCGAATTGGTAGAGGGGAGCAGCCTCCTTTAGCCCAGAGCGGTTTGTTGTTCTGACTCCACCAGAGCAGGAATGCCTTTGTTTCGTTGGGGTGTTTGGTGCCTGAATAGACAATGATATTGTTGACCCAGAAGAGCGTGCCTTTGGTGCCATGTGGACTGGCTACGGGAGGAAGGACGCTCACATTTTTGGCAGTGGCGGCATCCATTTGCGCGATAGCACCAGGACCGTTCACGAGGATAGCGCCGTCACCACGACCAAAGGCGCGAATCGCATCGGCGCTCTGATAGCCAGCGCTGGCTGGATCGAACGAGCCATCCTGCACCAGATCGGCGAAGAAGCGCAGAGCCTCGATGTTGCGCGGATTGGTCGCGAAATCGAGCTTGCCATCTGGCGTAAATAAACCTCCGCCGTTATTGATCATCAACATTTCTAACATATGTTCGGTAACATTGTCGGCCCCTGAGTTCACCATGCCGTATTTTCCGTTGGCCGTCAGCTTCTTCGACACGGCCCGCAGTTCGTCCCACGTAGTCGGCACTTTCGCTCCCGCTTGCTGGAAAAGATCAGTGCGATAGAGAGGGATGCGGATGTCGATGGCCCAGGGCCAGGTGATGGTGTGGCCTTGATACTGCATGGGCGCAAAGGAATTGGGTAGAAAGTCGTCGTATTGCGAGTTCTTTTTTGCCTCGTCCACTACGTCATCAAGCGCGAGGACGTTATGTGTAGAGTAGAACTGTGCACCCATAAACGATGCGCCAGTGCTGATGTCTGGTTGTGTGCCAGAGCCGATTGCAGTTGTGAACGTCTGATACCAGTTAGCCCAGGGAACGCCGCGATAGACAACGTTGATGCCCTTGTGGGAATTGTTGAAGTCGTTCACAAGCTGCTTGCCGATGTCGAAATACGAGCTATTGCCCCAGTTCATATCCCAGAAATTAATGGTGACGCTGCCTCCGCCGCCACCTCCATTGTTGTTACTACTCCCGCCGCCAAAACCGCTGGCGGCACAGGCTGCCAGGACACCGGAGAGGCTGGCGGCACCCGCGACCTGGGCAGACTGCTTGAGAAAGTTGCGGCGTGAGACTGCGCTTGAAAGCGGACTGTTGGACGTATTGTTCTGAGGACGATTGGGAACATCATAACTAGAAATACCATTCAGGGGATGTTGACGAGACATGCTATCCCTCCTGACAGGCGGCGTGCCTGTAATTCTATCTCCCTCTCTCTTTGCCGAATGACGGCCGAGGCAGATGATATGAGAAACATCTCTGTTTTCATGCCGGAGCTTCTCTCGTAATACCATGATGTCAAAGTATAGATAAAATCATCGGTGATAGATATGGCATCACATATGAGAATTCCCGGCAAACGTTTTCCCGGAAAACGTTTGCCAGAAGTGTACCCGAAAAAAGAGCGCTTTGTCAAGGGATAGTGAAGATTTTATTGCTACAAAATCTGATATTTATCAGACGTGAGCTTATGCGCGGGCGGCTCGCCAGGCGGGACTATCGAGAAAATGGTTGTCGTAAAGCTCCTGAGACGCCAACAATTCTTGCAAGGTCGCCTCTCCCCGGTTCAGGCGCTCAACCAGTCGGAAATAGTCGAAGCGATCCAGCCCTGGCGCGATGGCGATCAGGAAATCGGCGCTCTGGCCCGGCGTGGTGGCGAATGCATGGGGCATGTCAGGCGGGACCACAACAAGATCGCCTTTTCCGACTGTGATTACGTGCTCTCCGGCCAGGACTTGTAGCTCTCCATCGAGGATATAGAAGAGTTCGGCCGATTTGCTGTGCGTGTGCGGCCTCGCTCCCTCCGTGCCCTCGCCCATCGTCGTACGCATTACGCTGATTGCGCCGCCAGTATCGCTACTGTCAGCAAGCAGCCTCGTCGTCAATGATGTCCAGCCGAGCGTTTCTGCGTCGGCCTCGCGTACGATAATGGCGTCGTCAAAATGGGGTATCAATATGGTCATATCTTTCTCCTTCCGTTTCTTGACTCGCTATTAGCGGCCTGTTATTATCTTAACGTTGAAATAATAACGAATAATTATTTGAATGTCAAGTATTTTAACGTTAAGGTATCTGCCGATGGGAGGAAGCTATGGCTGATGCAATTGATGCGATCATCGAGCAGTGGCGTCGTGAGCGTCCCGATGTCGAGATCGAGCCTATGGGCGTGCTTGGGCGAATTGTGCGCCTGGAGCGAGTGCTTGAGCGCGAGTACAAAAAGTTTTTCACCGAGCACGGGTTGGAGCAGTGGGAGTTCGACGTGCTAACCACGCTCCGTCGTGCGGGTGAGCCGTACGAGTTGATGGCGAGCGCGCTCCTCAAGGCGACGATGGTAACGTCGGGTGCCATCACGAACCGTATTGATAGGATGGAGAGCAAGGGGCTGGTTGAGCGCATACGTGATCTGGATGATCGCCGCTCGGTTCTCATTCGGCTGACACCACACGGACGCGAAGTTGTGGATCGGTTGCTCAGCTTGAATCTCGCCTACGCCGCACGTATGCTTGAGCCGCTCGATGCCACCCAGCGCGAACAGCTTGCTAACATGTTGCGCACGCTGCTGGAAGCTTTCGGTGATACATCCCTGACGTGAGCACATTCCAGGCTTTAATTCAGGAAAGCCGCAGCGCTGTAACAGACAGCGTATGGATTGAATGGTGTAGTAAATTATATTGGAAACACCATTAGGAAGGAAATAAATATGTCAGATACACAGGCAAAAAAGGCCCTTTTAGTCATGGATATGCAGGGGGGGATCGTCGCCCGCTATGTCCAGGATAGCGATATCCTCACAACCACAGGCAGAGCTATTGAGGCTGCACATGCTGCGTCGATTCCCGTCATTTATGTGGTTATAGGCTTTCGTCCAGGTTATCCTGAAGTGAGTCCTCGCAATAAGGCTTTCTCAGGTGTTGCCCAGAGAGCGCAAGCGTCGGGAGCGCCAGCTTTAATAGAGGTTCACCCGGCTATTGCTCCGCAGCCAACAGATATTGTGGTGACAAAACGGCGTGTTAGCGCGTTTTGTGGCAGTGATCTGGAGGTGGTATTGAGGTCGCAGAATATTTCACATCTGGTTCTCTCTGGCATTGCGACTAGCGGCGTTGTCCTGTCAACTCTCCGGGAGGCAGCCGACAGAGATTATCAGTTGACCGTTCTTGCCAATTGCTGCCTCGATGCGGATGAAGAGGTTCACCGCGTGCTGTTAACCAAAGTCTTTCCACGACAGGCTGATGTCATCCAGAGCGAGGAGTGGATTGCGCATCTGAAGTCCTGATCTGGAGGGCTGAACTCCTGTCGTAGTGGTGCATCCGGCAAATGTTCCAGGAAGAGAGACGGCTCTCGCCACCCGTAGCGACAAGGGGGGGGGTGGGGGCCTTGCGCTTGTCGCCCTCGCCACATCGTTTGTCGGTTTCCTGGTTCCCGCGTGACCCCCAACAGCGACAAGCGCAAGGCCCCCACCAAGACCCCCTGCCACCCCTTGTCGCTACGGAGGCCTAACATGCTCGTCCCTTCATCATTCCCCCTTCAATTGCCGGATGCACCAATAAATCACACAACGACGACTGGAGAATTTATTCGTCCAGGATTACCACTCCTGTTCTCCTGCTGCCTGCCTGATAGGGGCATTGAGGCGGTTGAACAGGTTGGTGGTGGCGATCATGACGAGGATGGCGGACAATCCCTTCTCGTCGTAGTGGCGAGCGGCCTCCTCCCAAATCTCATCGGAAACGGGATCTACCCGGTCTGCGAGACGTGTGGCAGCTTCGGTAAGGGCGAGCGCGGCACGTTCGGCGTCGGTAAAGTAGGGGGTTTCGCGCCAGGCTGCGACGGCGAAGAGGCGCTCGTCCGTTTCCCCAGCTTTTTTAGCGCTGCGTGAGCCAGAGTCAACACAATAGCTACAGCCGTTAATCTGGCTTGCGCGCAGATGGACCAACTCAAGAGTCTTGCGTGGTACACCACCTTTGTATGCGGCTTTGAGCAGGGATTGGACGCCCTGGTTCACGTCGGTAAGGATCATTGCCGGGTTGCTCATTCGTGCTGTCATAGTTACTATGCTCCTCAAATCATTTTGTTCTGTTGACTGGATCAGGACTGTGTAACATCCTGATTTCATTTGCGACAAGGCCGTTATATTTGTTCTGTTTTTCCTCGTCACCACACTGACGGAACGGAGCACGAGAATGTGACCGATTTTTGATGTTTTTTTCGATGAATTTCTGTCGATGAAAAAATGGCAAGATTGATATTATCCTTGACGAATCGTTCCAGGATGATATATACTTATGGCAGGAGAAAGGAACAAAGAACGTAACGATGGCTGGAAAGAAAACGTTTCTGCCCGATCAGGTGTTGGACAAAGCAATGAACCTGTTCTGGAAGCAAGGATATGAAGGATCTTCTGTTGAAGATCTCGTGGAGTGTACAGGGCTTGGGCGCGGAAGTCTCTATGGCACCTTCGGCGATAAGCATGCATTCTACCTTGCGGCACTGAAACGCTATATTGCAAAATATACACCACAACGCGCAGCATTACGGGAACAAGTGGGGTCACTTCATGACATTCTGGAACGCTTTTTTCAGATGACCATTGATGGCCTGCTGAGCGATCCTGAGCGACGTGGTTGCTTTCTGGTCAACGCGAGTTTAGAGATGGCCTCACAAGATCCAGAGGTCAACGGGGTCGTACAGGCTGCCTTGAAAGAGATAGAGGAAGGATTTTATCACCTGCTCATCAAAGCGCAGGTCGGGGGCGAATTGGACTGGACAAGTGATCCACATCAGCTGGCTCATTTCCTGCTGGGAACGCTCGTCAGCATTCGTGTCCTGGTGCGTGCTCGACAGGATCGTCGCGTTCTCGAAGATATTGTGAAGACCGCATTATCGATGTTTCGTTAATTTTTTTGCAATGATGTTGGAATATACATTCCAACATAGAAATCCAATTGAGAAAGGACCATTCCTATGAATATCAAAGACTCAGTGGCGCTTGTGACTGGAGGCAATCGCGGGCTTGGAAAGTCGCTTGTGCAGGCGTTGCTCGCTGCTGGAGCGCGGAAAGTCTATGTGGGAAGCCGTAAGCTAACAGAGAGCAGTGATACCCGTATCCATCCACTGAAGCTCGATGTGACCAGCGAACAGGATGTTGCCGCAGCCGTTGCAGCGTGCCCAGATGTGAACATTTTGATCAATAACGCTGGTGTTGCATCTTCTGTGTCATTTCTTGCACCAACATCGTTGCAAGGGGCGCGTGTAGAGATGGAGACGAACTATTTTGGCATGTTGCGTATTGTGCAGGCCTTTGCGCCGGTGCTGAAGCGCAATGGTGGCGGGATGATCGTTAACATCCTGTCCAATGTCAGCTGGTTCACCTCTCCCGCTCTTGCTACCTATAGCGCGACCAAAGCGGCTGCGTTTTCGCTCACAGAGGGTATTCGTATCGAACTCAAATCGCAGGGAACGCGGGTAGCGGGCGTCTATGCAGGCTTCATCGATACCGACCTGACAGCGCAGATCGATGCCCCCAAAGTGAGTCCCGATGTGGTGGCGGCCAACACAATAAAAGGCATTCTGGAAGACCAGGAAGATATCTTTGCGGACCCAGGCAGCCGAGGCGTCAAGGCCGCGCTTGATAATGACCGTCAGGCTTTTTACCGCGCTATCCAGCAACGTTGGGATGCTGCTCACTAACTCCTGTCGTAGTTGAACGATTTATCGCGGGGGAAAGCGCTACAAGCATCCCGCGATAAATCGCTCAACTACGACAGGAGGGGTCGCTGAGTTCGTTTGTTAGAACTTCTATATCTTTGTAAAGAATGGAGCTAGAGAGGAAGCTCGTTCTCAACCAATGGATGATCAGCGATGGCTTGCTTCGGGTGTGCGTGTTCCACAATGCCAACGTAGGCGATGAGCGCTCCGACGCCTGCACCAACTGCGGCAACCAGCAATCCTACATGGAAGCCGTTGAGCTGAGCGGCAGTGGATGCCTGAGCGACTCCTTGCGTTGAAACTGTGTTCATCGCGACGATGGCCGCTGTGATGGCGAGCCACAGGCCGCCGCCTGTCTGTAGCGACGTGCCTTGCAAACCTGCTGCCAGACCTTGCTCGGTGTTGGCGATCCCACTGACGGCAGCAATCGCCAGTGTTGGATAGCCGATTCCCATACCCAACCCCATCACGAGCAGCATTGGCGGCAGGATCGTCCATAGATAATCGCTACCCGGCCCGATACGCGCAAAGAGTGCGATGCCACTCGCCAGGCACAGCAGGCCGAGTCCCGTACTCAGTCGCACTCCCAGGCGGTTGATGAGTCGAGGAGCGAGCCACCGCGAAACGAGAACCGTCATTGCACTGCCCGGCAGTAGCGCAAGGCTCGCCTGGACAGGCGAGTAGTGGAGTACGTCCTGCAAGTAGAGCGCGGCGATGAACAGAAAGCCGAAAAACGGACCCAGCAACGTGAGAGAGGCCAGATTCGCGGCACTTGTCGTTCGTGAACGGAAGATGCGCAACGGGATCAGCGGTGCTTTGGAGCGCCACTCAATCAGAATAAAAACCGCCAGGATGAAGAGCGTCAGGGCCAGCAATCCCGCCGTTTTCATGATGGTTGCGCCCGGTTGATTGGCCTGCGTAATCACATAGCCCAGCAGCAGCAAGCCAACTGTGACGGTGACTGCCCCTGCGATATCGTAGGAGCGTGTGCCTGTCGTTAAGCGACTCTCCTTGATAAACGCGCGGGAGAACAGCAAGATCAACAACGCGAAAGGGATATTGACAAAGAAGACCCAGTGCCAGTTGATGAACGTGGTCAGGATGCCACCCAGGACTAATCCTAAGCTGAAGCCGGAGGCACCAGTAGCAGTAA
The DNA here is from genome assembly GCF_016587455.1 of Reticulibacter mediterranei. NCBI lineage: Bacteria > Bacillati > Chloroflexota > Ktedonobacteria > Ktedonobacterales > Reticulibacteraceae > Reticulibacter > Reticulibacter mediterranei. The sequence goes on from NZ_BNJK01000002.1 coordinate 1,544,472, forward strand.
AAATGCTCAAGGCCCGATTCCGCTCCGGTCCTTCGGCGAATGTTGTGGTGATAATTGAGATCGCCGAAGGAAGCGTCAAGGCCGCGCCGATGCCCTGTAGCCCACGTGCAACAAGCAGCAGCCAGCCACTATTTGCCAGCCCGCAGATGAGCGAGGCCAGGCCAAAGAGGGCAGTTCCGATGAGGAAGATGCGCCGTCGACCTAGCAGGTCAGCAGCACGTCCTCCCAATAGCAGAAAGCCCCCATAGGTGAGGAAGTACGCGCCCGGCACCCAGGGCAGATCGAGCGTGGTCAAATGCAGATCTCCCTGGATGCTGGGGAGGGCGACATTGACGATGGAGGTGTCTAAGGCGTCCAGAAATACCGCGATACAAACGATGAGCAACGCTATCTGGCGCTGCCGTGAGCCTGATCGCTCGCTTTGCGGTTGAGAAAGTCTCCCGGTCAGGGGTGATGCTTTCATGGTTTCCCTTTTCTTTGAAGTCATTGGGATGACAACACATGTGCATGACTAAATGCTGGCGATAGTGCCGCCATCGACACGCATGTTGGTCCCGGTGATAAATGATGCCGCCTCCGAAGCCAGATAGACCACTGCTGTAGCGACCTCCTCAGGTCTCGCAGGGCGGTCAAGCGCGATACGAAGTTCGCGTATAAATGTCTGTCGATACTCTTCGAGCGTCACGCCCTGCTCGCTGGCTTGTGCGGTAAAAAGCTCCTCAACCAGCGGCGTCCAGGTCATCGCGGGCGAGACCGAGTTTACCAGGATGCCAGCGCTGGCATACGCTTTTGAGAGACTTTTGCTGAGATTGATGATTGCGGCCTTTGTGGTCGCGTAGTGTGGCATGACCGGGTAAGGCTGCGTGCCGGATTCGGAGGCAATGTTGATGATGCGCCCCCAATGCTGTTTCTGCATGACTGGCACGATGGCGCGGATCAGTCGCACCGTTGAAAGCACGTTCAAGTGGAAGGCGTTGATCCAGTCCTCATCTGTTGCCTCCTCGAAGGTTGCGATCTTGTTTGTACCGCCAACATTATTCACAAGAACGTGGATGGCTCCGAAGCGTGCAAGCGCCTTCTCTGCCAACCGTTCTACCTCGCTTGCCTGAGAGAGATCGGCGGCGATGCCAGATACGCGGTCATTCTGTCGTCGAATCGAACTTACGACTCGTTCGAGTTCTTGTGGGTTGCGAGCATTAAGTATCACCGCACTTCCCTCGCGTGCAAAGGTTTCGGCGATGGCTTTCCCTATGCCACGACTCGCGCCCGTGACGAGCACAACTTTTTCCTGTAATCCCAGATCCATGCTAATTGATCCTTTCTATGGACATGCTTCAGAAAGCTTGCCAGAAGCATGCTGAGAGAGTATTATAGAGACAGGTCCGTCTCTTTTATGAAGTATACAGACCTGTCTCCCTCTTGTCAAGGGATTGAAATAAGAGATTGGAATAAGGAGGAAATAAACATGCGTACGTCCAATCATTCCGCGCGTGAGCGTATTCTCGCTACGGCCACCGATCTGTTTTCGCGTGAGGGTTATAGAGCGGTCGGAACCGATACGATTATCGAGCGTTCCGGGGTGGCGAAGATGACGTTGTACCGGCATTTTGCGGCGAAAAACGAGTTGATTTGTGCCTATATTGAGCAGACCATAGAAAAGTTCTGGGCCTCGGTTGAGCAGGTTGTCAATGAGCATCCTGATTCGCCCAGGGAGCAGTTAGTGAAGATTTTTGAGATGCAGGCCGCTGATGTTGCCGATCCAACCTTTTGTGGCTGTTCCTGTTTGCATGCAGCCGTCGAGTTTCCTGAACCGGACCATCCAGCGCACAAGCTTGCGTATCAGCACAAACAGGACGTGCGAGCGCGTTTCTGCGATCTCGCTCGACAGGCAGGTGCGCGCCAACCAGAGGTACTTGCTGATCAGTTGCTCATGCTCATGAACGGGCTATTGATGCAGGGCCGCATGCAAGGTCCGACCGACATGTCGCTCCCGGTGGTGCAGGCGGCGAAAGCGCTCATCGATGTGCAACTGGCGAGATGAGCGCTGCTATAAAATTTGCTTGTTGTTCTACCTGATATTAGCGCGGCTCCCAGGGACGCCTCTGGTATTGCTTGCGCATAAAAGATGGTCGTATTGTTGGCACCAGATCGCTGAAACGTTCACTGGCTTTGAGTGAGCCTCTGGTGACACCACTGCTAAAAAAGATGCGGTTCCAGTATGTACGGTTCCTGTACCGACGCCCGTAAGAAGCATCGGGCACGCCAACCTTTTTGGAGAGGAAGAAGATCACGCCAAAAAACGAAATGACGAGGCCACAGAAAAGTAGAGTGGCGACTAGCGAAACAGTCATATGCTTTCCCTCATGAATTTTATGTATTTAATAATTATAACGCTGTTCTCTGCTCTTTTTCAAATGCTGTATACGCTGCCAATAAAAGGTATGGCAGCGCTTCTTTTTGAGTGGAAAGTATTGTTGCGTCTAATAACTCTGGAGCTTAACCCCGGAGCTTTTGACGCAAGAAATTCTGGTTTGTGCGTGCTTTAGCATGGGAAGGGTCAAGCCGTAGCGCCTGCTCGCAAGCTTGGAGGGCTAGCTGATATCTCCCCATTTTTATGAGGGCTACACTGGCATTGTGATGGGCCATAGCCGAGTTTGGATTAAGCTGAAGAGCTTGATTGCAGGCATTAAGGGCTTCCTGATATCTCCCCAGCTCAATCAATGCCCAGCTTTTGTTGGTATAGGTCAGGGGGAAGGTGGGATCGAGCCGGATCGCCTGCTCGCAAGCACTGAGGGCTTGTTGGAAATTCCCCAATTCGCAGAGGGCATTGCTGGCGTTATAATGAGCCAGAGCGTTCTGTGAGTCGTGCTGGAGAGCTTGATTGCAAGCAACGAGAGCTTCCTGATATCTTGCCAATCCATTGAGGGCAGCCGCCTTGTTGACATAGAGCAGGCAAGCGGAGGGATATAATTCTAGCGCACGTCCGCAGAGTGCCAGTGCCTCTTGATATCTCTTCTGGTCAACAAGCGCCTTGCTTTCATTGAGATAGCCATCTACGCTTGTCTGAGAAGAAGTTGCTGAGTATTGGATAGGCGGCGCATCAGGCATGTCTGTTGCTGTGTATGGTGTAAAGGTGTTCTTCTCCGGGAGTCCCAGCCTTGATGATAGAGGCCCGCTTACCACTGGTTGTTGAGCAAGATGCTGGAGGTTTTGTTTGATCTCTCGCATGCTGGGAGGCCGTTTTTGCACATCCATTGCGACCATTTGCCCGATGAGGTCCGCGCATGTCGGGCCTGCTGGAGCCTCTTGCGTCAAATCGAGGGGTGAAAAATGAAAAGGGTTGTCGCTCGGGTCGCTTCCTGAGAGCAAGCGGTGCAGTGTCGCGCCCAGGCTGTAGATATCGGCTCGTTCTGTGGTCTGAGCTTTGCCATATTGCTCTGGAGCTGCATAACCGGGAGAGCCGAAGGCGGAGGTATCTTTTGCCTGTCCAGGCTTAAAGAGGCGAGCAATCCCGAAGTCGATCAAGTAGAGATGGTCATCTGACGTAACCATGATGTTGTCGGGCTTCAAATCGCGGAAAATGATGGGTGGTTGCTGGTTATGTAAATAATCGAGGACGGTGCATAACTGAATTGCGAAATGGAGTGCCCGTTGAAAAGGCAGCTTGTTCCCTGAAGATGCTTGCGCACGATCTTCCAGGGTTTCGCCATTGATATAGTCCATGACCAGATACCAGCGGCCTGCTTCCTCAAAATATTCGTAAATGCGGGGCAAATTTGGATGCATCAGTCCGGCGAGCAGGAGAGCCTCCTGTTTGAAGGCTTCGATAGCCTGTTGCTGCTCATGTGGATCGCGAGACTGCATGAGCATTTCTTTCACCGCTCGTTTGGGATGATTAGGAAAGTGGGTATCTTCCGCCTGATAGATCGCTCCAAAGCCGCCCTGTCCTATTGCCGTGAGAATCCGATAGCGTTGCTTTAGCAGCGTAGGAGTGGCCTTTAACGAGCTTCCACACTCTGTACAAAATTTGGCCGTAGTCCGATTGGTCGCGCTACAGTTCCCGCACAACATGGTTGATTGCGTCATCGATACGTTCCTCTTCGTCAAGTGCTTCATCGAAAGCGAGAAAAGCATGAAGCGTTAACAGCATACCACACCTGAGCAAGTCGGGCCAGGCCTGAAGGCTGCTTATGCAGGGCTTTCCAATTCTCCCATCTAGCGGGAGTGCAGAGGGCGGCAGCCCTTTGCCGGGGTGCGGGGTGTCCCCGCAAAAAACCTTTTTTCTTCTCTTTTGCGCGCCTCCTGTGGCGGCGCGCGAAGGAGGGAAGGAAACTGGGGACACCCCAGACCCCGGCAGGGAGACCCTGCACCCCTTTGAGCGGAGAACTGGAAAGCCCTGGCTGCTTATGTCACTCGACTCTTGTCGATCAACTTCAGGAGATGTGACACGCGCCCGATGCATTCGAGTATTTGTTACCGGAAACAATCAGCATCTTTATTAGATAGGGAAACAGAGCGGTATCAGGATCTATTAGTACTTTTGTTGAGAATGGTAATAATTGAGGAGGTTCAGCCGATATATTATTAAGGTATCAAACAGGCGCTTCGAGCGTCTGTGTAATACATAAATGTTTTTGTATGGAGAAAGACCCCTTATGCGTTTGCGAAAGCCCATTTCACGACTTTCTATGCGAATTGTGCTTAGTGTCTTTTTGCTGTTTGTGGTAGCACTCGCGCTGACCATAGGTTATACAACCTCCCAGACGCGAGCTCACGCCGCCAGTTCGACTTCCAACAATCAGGCTGCTAATCAGGCTTCTTCGACCCCTGATGCTTCTACGGACAGCCTCCAGGCAGCTTCATCTTTGCCTGCTGGTTGCACAAATGATGGCAAAGTGGACTATCCCGGCGCGATTGACTGTGTTATCACACCCCCAACGACCTATGATTGCAATAACGACCAGTCTCCTGGCAATTGTAACTATACTAGTTCCGACCGTCCCACCAGTTGTTCGGTCTGGGTGGCTCCAAATCAACCGCTGGCTGTTACCAAGCCTTGTAAACTCAATCAGATCGTGATTCATGATACTGAAGGTTCGCTTGCAAGCACGCTGAGCGCATTTATGTGTCTTGGCGCTAACCCTAATAATTCCTCTTGCCAGCAGGTCAGCGCTCATTATGTCATTGATTTAGATGGCAAGGTCTACCAGGTTGTGCGCGATCAAGATATCTCGTACCATGATGGCAATTTCTGGTCGAACATGCACTCGATTGGGATCGAGCATGTTGGCTATGATGCGACTGGGTATCAGTGGTATAACTCGGCTCAATATCTGTCTTCAGCCAGGCTGGTTGCCTATCTACTCAAAAAATATCATCTACCCCTGGATCGCTCGCATATTCTCGCGCATAGTACCGTAGCCGCTTCAACCCTGAGTACCTCGCCTAATCATGTTGATCCAGGTCCATACTGGTTATGGGACTATTACTTTCATCTGATTAGCCAACAGGGAGCGCCTCTCAACTCCGTTGCTCTGCCCCATACGATTACCCTGCATCCCCGTAATAATCAGGCGCTGCATGGTCCAAAGGGTCCGTATGGCCAGGTAGGAACATCGGCAGATTATAACTTTTTCAAGCTCTATACTGGTCCTAGTACTGCGTCTGGACTGATTCCGGCACAGGACACCAGCGACCCCACTGACGTTAGTTATAACGTGGAGCCAGGCATCAGCTACCATTACGTGAATAAAGTACAGGATCCTGCTGGAACCGGTGATACAATGTACCAGATCTGGTACGGCGAGGAAGATCAGGTACACAACGATACGCCAAGCTATTTGGCCGCTGCGAAGCTGGTCTGGTTGGCGGTCCCTCCCGGTGATGGTGTTGATGGAACACAGAGGCCGGAACCTGATATATTCCACACTGCTTCCCTTGTCAAGATGAAGGGCGAGAATATACAGATCTATAGCCGACCAACAACCGACAGCCGGTATGTCATTGGTGGTAGCACTGATGGGGCGACCTTTTTTAGTGGTTATACACTCATTGAGGATGATACGAGCAGCAACCTTTGGTATGAGATTAACTACAACCATCGCCAGGCGTGGGTTCCTGCCAGTGAAGTTGTGGGCGCTTAACCATAACGACCGACTCCAGGCGTAGTCCTTGAAGCATCTTATCGCCTGTGAGGCAAATGCCAAGCTTGTTCGCTGTAAATCTCAACATTATTCGGCTCTCCCGCCCTTTGCGTAGAAGTCTGCCTTTGAGGCTCTCAATTATGCAAAGTATGGGAGAGCCCCAAACCCCTCTTTTCTACCCGATAGCTGATGCCGTTGATGGCTTCCCTCTCCTCGTTGCAATTGCTGATGCATGAAGAGCCTCTTTTCTACCACGTTCCCACCTCCATAGCATTCTCAATCATTGGGGATTGCAATCGCTCACACGAGAAACGCCTCTTTTCCACGATATATACCCGTTGGATCGCCCGTAAATCGTGATGCTGTCGTGCCTCCTGTCAATCACGATGTTGTTGGATCACCCGTAGCGACAAGGGGGGGTTAGAGGGTCTTGGCGGGGGCCTTGCGCTTGTCGCTCTTCACCCACGTTTTATTTTCTATTGTATATTTTCTACGCCACCACCGCGACAAGCGCAAGGCCCCCGCAACCCATCACACCGCCCCCTGTCGCTATGTGTTAGGGGAACATCTTCTGCCCCTTCTTAATTTCCTGGATGCACCTCGTCCCAGATGTGCCAGAGTGCCAACCGCTCACGCGCAAAATCCCCCTTCCCTATCTATGATCTCTCAACGCACTCCTCCGCCAGTTATTTGGTTGCAACCGCTCACACGCCTCATGCATCTTTTCCAATCATACAGGAATGCTAGTTCTTGACGAATGCCAAAGTTGCAAGTGCTCCCGCGCGTCAAGCATCTTTTCCTCTGCCCGTCGCGCGGCTGGTTTGCCAAAGGATCAGGAGTTGCAATCGCTGACGCGCGAAGAACCTCTTTTCCACTTGGATGGATACTGCTCGGACAGCCAATAGGGATGTTGCAATCGCTCCCGCGTCAAACCTCTTTCCCACAGCGGGGTGCCTCGCGTGGCTCTGCAAGGCGGTTTGCGAGGCAGAAGCCTGATTCGCCGAATTTGAGGGAATTTTCCCGTTGCTTCATTAGAGTATACCAGGCTTTTGTTGCTCTTACAAGAGCCTCTGGAGCCGATTAAGCGCTATTATTGTGCTTATTGAGGCACCGTGCTTGGCGTTACCACCACTTCGCGCCTCGCGGGAAATGCTATGGCCCTCGCAGCTCTTCTCCCTCTCTATTGTACACGTTTTGGGGATGGATGTCTCGCAATTGTGCGGTTTTTCCTGTTTTGTGCAACAATGCGCCTTATGGTTTGCTTGATTGCCCATTTCTCTCTGTGGGCAGGAAGCCGGGCGCGAGATGAGACAGGCCCTCGGTAATGACAAGCATGGTCTGTCGGGTCATCTCGTCTGCGGATGGCGTGCGTTCCTGGCGGCTCCACTGAACAGCGGGACCGAAGATCGCCCAGCTGATGATCGAGGCGACAAACTCCACGCGTACCCCGGAACGCATTCCTGCAACTCGCGCCTGCTTGAGCCAGTCCAGCAATACGCTCGCAAGTTCCTGCTGGATTGCTCGCTCTACCATTGGATCGAATGCCTGCGAAGATGGTTTACAGCCGTGATGAAACTCTTCCAGAAAGCCGAACGTCGCTCTCACCAGCGCTCGCAGGTTCTCTACGTTCCAGATCGGCGCGGGAGGAAGACGCTGGGCCAGCCCTTGCTGAAACATCTCGCGAATGATGGAATCGAGCAGCGCGTATTTGTCGGGAAAATGGGCGTAAAAGGTGGCACGGTTGACCGTCGCACGATCAGTAATCTCTTGAATGCTGATCGTGCCTATGTCCTTCTCCGTCAGCAGCTCGAAAAAAGCCTTCTGAAGTAATTGGCGCGTCCGCTTCACACGTGGGTCTACGCTTTTCTCTATCAGGGTCATACACAAACTCCTTCTAGTCCATCCGGCGACAGAGTTCTCGCCTGCCTGACTTTCACGACAATTGTAGGGGAACTGTTGTCTAAACAACAAAAACGCGCTTTTACCCATTGATTGTTCTTACAAATCTACAGTAGTATTGTAAACAACAGGACACGTTTATGCAATGACTGTTGTTTAGCAAACAAGCGTTGCAGAGTGAAAGGGAATCATAGTATGAGTATCGCCCTCTGGATCGTTCAGGGATTGTTGGCGCTGGCTTTTCTTGTGGCCGGGGTGCTGAAGAGCGTGATGCCTCTAGAGCAGCTCAAGAAAAATATGCCCTGGGTCGGTCATGTTCCACCCTGGTTTGTCCGTTTTATCGGCGTCTCCGAATTTCTGGGCGCTGTCGGACTCGTCGCGCCAAAGCTCACCGGGATTCTTCCGCAATTGACCATCGCAGCTGCAATCGGACTCGTCGTGGTGATGGTGTGTGCCACCATCTATCATATCAGACAAAAAGAATACAACGTCATCGGCGTGAACATTGTGCTGTTCCTGCTAGCGGCCTTTATCGCGGTCGGCTATCTGGTCTGGGTTCCAGTCGCTTAACCACTATGAATGCGATAGCCTCAAATGTCGTAGTCGAGCGATTTATCGCGGAAGGTATCACGAAACGAGTGCCCCGCGATAAATCGCTCGACTACGACATTATCAAGCTTCATTCGGTATATGGAGTGGTGAGCGCTCCCCGTGTATGGCAGGGGCGAAGGCTTGTCCTCGCCCAGGTGCCTCATCGCGCGGCCTGGAGGTGGGCGAGGACAAGCCTTCGCCCCTGCCATATTCGGTCCACATTCCAGAGGGTTTCATAGATGCATCAACGATGAAGTTTGACAAAGTACTACGACGAGAGGAGTTCCCGGTCCTGGTTCACTCTGAAACTAATCCAGATTGCATCTTGTTTTTTTTGCCTCCATGCTTTAGAGTGGCTATGGTGTACGACAGGTCTGTGTGGGAATGGTCGGCGCAGCGCCGCAGTATTGAGAAGTGGAGGCAATTTCTATGATCCCGAATGAGACTTCGCGCAACCCCGTAGTAGACCATCGCGTGGAAATTCGCGACTATAGCATGATCGAAAACCTCAAAGATGCAGTCCTCGTTGGTAACTGGTTCGTCTTCTTCAAGTCTTCCTGGCTGACCCGCAGCGGCGTCGATAAGCTGCTGGCAACCGCTAATATCCCTGTGACGAGCGCTCCCCCGGCCATCGCCTTTCGTGGCGGCAAAGATCCCCTCACGCTTCCGGGCGTACACATCCAGCCGACGCCCTTACCATCTTCCTCGCTCGTCTCGCTCACCTGCGATAAAGCACTCTATCGTACACAACGAGATACCGTGCGCTTGCTCGTCGCCGCTCCTCAAGCGCCACGAACAACAGTCAAACTTATCTTGAGACTGAGCGGCAATCCCTATGCCGATTATCCCGTCACGCTCGACGAGTACGGACTCGCCCTCTGGTCCATGCAAAACTTGCCCGAAGGTGAGTATGAAGCAACCGTGCATATATCCGAACTATCATCCGAATCAATTACATGTCCCTCGTGCCAGGCCGTTCAGACGAGATCCAGCACGTTCTGTTCGCACTGTGGTAGCGCGTTGGACACGACCGCAGCAAAAGAATATACCTCCGATGTGTGCCGCTTCGAGGTTGCGGAATATCGGCTGGCACCGCTCAATGCCGACCTTGTAGAGCAGAAGTTGACCGGTAACGAACTGAGCTACACCCTGCACATTACCGCCTTCGGACAGCCCTTTGTTGGCACCGTCGAGATCGAATTGCAGGAGCGCGGTCAGCGCGTTGGAACCCGCAAGCGAGTGAGCGGCGATGACAGGGGCAACTTTCGTGGCAGCGTCGAATTGACCGGAGCCGGCCCCTACTCGCTCAACGTCTTTGCTGGCGAACGGACTGCGACGGTTGCTCTGAAAGGATCGGAGCAGGCGCGGCGCGAAACCGTGACGATTAGTGAGTTGGGCGAGGTGCAGGTGCTCAGCCTGCTGCCCTTGCCCGACTCTGAAGCGTGCCGTAACATGTATGTGAGCAGCGAACGCAACAATACCGCGCCATTTTTGGTGCGCCGCCTCATCGGGCAAGAGGTAGAGATTATCCCGCGCACGAGTAGCGAGCTATTGCGCGTCGTTGTGGTGGACCCCACCAGCGGCAACATCAGCGAGTCGCTCCACGAACATCTCCAGGCAAATCAGCCTCTCCGCCTGCCGTTGCCAGCACCCTATGGCGTTGTGCTGCTGGGTGCCTTGATCGAGGAGAAGGCGTGGGAGGGCTGGTGCGCCGTTCTGCGTCCCTCTGAGCTACAACTCTCGTGCGAGGCTCCGGCAGAAGTCCGGCCCGGCTCGCGTGTGACCATTACGCTCAAAACCAATCGGGCAGAGCGTCCCGTGCCAGTCCAGTTGATTGTTAAGGATCAGCGCCTCGTTGCCCCCAGCGATCCACAGGTGGAACTGGCGGCCAGCATCAAGAAAAATCTGGAAGAGTGGAACAAGCTTTCCACGACAGGCGAGGTTGAGCATCAATTGACCGACTATCAGGGCGGCTTTGCTTATGCAGCAGCGGCCAGTCCCGTCATGTTCCGCGCAATGGCGGCTCCGCTCCCACCTCCTATGGCAGCAGCGCCCGGTGGTCCTCCCACGATGGTTGGTGGCGCTGGGCCCCGGCGTGGGCCGGGCCGTGGTGTCGTCAGTAGAGCAATGACCGGTTCGCAGATCAGAGAAAAGGGGGCGATCGAGCTTGCTGCCGCCGATACGCTGGCTCCCACAGCGGCTCCGGCGCAAACGCTGACTCGTGTACGCATGCAGTTCCCGGAGATCATCTATAACAATATTGTGCATGTTCAGGGCGAAGAGCAGGTTGAAGTGAAGCTGGGCGACAGCATGACACGCTATAGCATCGAAGCCTTTGCTCTAGATCGTGAGACGCTCGATTGGCAACAGGCCGAGGCCGCGATTGAGGCGACGCAGTCGGTCTATGGCGAGTTAACTGTCTCGCCGTTTGTGAGAGATGGTGATCCTGTGCTAGGACGACTCGATGTGGGCGCGGCATCAGGTCAGGCGCGCGTTGAGATTCGTCTTGACGATACGCCGCTGCCGCTCTTCGACGAGGCCGGACACCCTCTGATAGCCGATGCTCTGATCTCTTCAGGCTCAGTCGTGCGCTTCCCCGTACGCCCAGGCGCGCTAACCGCCATTGTGCGTGATGCTCAGAGCGGAGAGGCCGATGTAAGCGAACGCTATATCACGGAGCCAGGAAAGCTGCGCCACATTATGCGCCGCCTGCGCCTGCTCACTCCCGGCGATGAGGTGACGCTGCGTTCGTCGCCCGATCTGCTGGAACTGCGACCAATGCCGGGACTGGAACGTCCATTCCAGTTCTTTGTCGAGGGCGCGGCGAAATATCCGTTTGGTTGTATCGAGCAGACTTCGATGAAGCTGGTTGCCCAGTACACGGGCTATATCACCAATGAGGCCAATGCGGAGGCCGCACGCGACTATGAAGCCGCTATCATCGCGTGGCATAAGCGGCTCAAAAGCATGTACCTTCCACAGCGCGGCTTCTGCTTCTATCCACCCGAAGATGGAGGTGCGCGCAAGACGGACACGCACTATGCTCCACGCGGCGTCAAACACCTGCTCAATCTACCTGATAGCAAGCGTTCAGGTATCAAAAGCAAGGTGCTGTGTGAGCTGCTTGACGACATTCACATGATGGTGAAAGAGGCGGCTACCTATTACAAGATCGCCAATCCGCCAACGAAAATACAGGATTGTCACGACGCCTATAAAGTGGTGGTCAGCGACGCCTCGCCGAACGAGAAGGCGCGGGCGGCTTCGTATGTGCGCTCCCGCCTGAAAGAGCGCAACGGGCAGACGTTCGTGGAGGTGCCAGAGGATCAGCAATCGTACAGGCTGTGGGGCAGGGCCGTTTCTACGCGCGAGGAGACCGCCTACGCTGCCGCGACCCTCTTCACGGCGAAAGAACCTGCCGACCTGGGGTTGGCGATAGCTGCCACCAACTTCCTCACAGCGCAGTTGAACGAAGAGGGGCGGCTCTACAGCACCGTTGATACCGCCGCCTGTCTGGTGCTGCTGCTCGCCTTGCGCGATGCGGGCGTGGTTGTCAGTGGAAAGGCGGGCCGGGTTGCCGTCAATGGGCAGGAAATGGAGCTGGGGGCAGCCCTGGCCTACGATGGCAAGGTCGAATCGTTGCACTGCGTGGAGGGGGTGGTTGCGGCACAAATGACCTCCGAAATCTTTGAGGATTGGAGCGAGTTTCAGAGCAAATTGCCCGTCGAGGTCGCCCTGGAGCGCAAGGGGCGTATACAGAAGCGCTTCAAAGTTGGTGACGATCTGGAACTGGTGATCCGCATTCCCAGCTACGAGCCGGGCCTGATCGCTCATGTCTGCCTGCCCGATGCGCTGGCTCGTGTCGTGGGAGGAGGGCAGGTCAAGCGCTTTAGCCTCGACTTCTGCGAGAAGAACGAGCTGCGCGTCCCCCTGGCCGCCGTTGGAGCCACGCAGCTTCCTGGCGAGGAGAGCCAGAACATCCTGACACGCTGGCTCAAACCCGGCAATAACGAAAATACCCAGCACTGGGCCGTAATCGTGCGCAACATGTTCAAAGAGGAGCAGGTTGGCAATCCTGGTCTGTTGCGTGTGATGGTGGAATAGAGAACCCGGCGATGCCCGTCGTAATACTCTGTCAAACCTCATTGGTTGATGCATCTAGAAAATTCTCTGGGGTGGGACCGTATATGGCAGGGGCGAGGACAAGCCATCGCCCCTGCCATATACTGCTATCATTCTCATGTGTTGATTGAAGCTTGACAGAGTATTACGATGGGGGAGGCGTTGCTGAATGCCGTTGTGTTTGGAACGATTCCTATACTGTAGGTAGAACTGTTGTTTCTATCTATCACTTGCTTGTGAGATGAGGTGAGGAGGAAAGTTTTATGTTGAAGATGAAGATGTTACTGGTAGTGGTGGGTGTAATCTCTGCCCTGGTACTGATGCCGGGGACGAGTCAGGCAAGTGCATATGGTGTTCAGTATTGGGGAGCGTTCACGGTGAATGTTAAGGGCCAGTCGATAGGCATTCCCTCCGGTCAACTGGCACACATGATTAGTGGGAGTGGATACCACATTAACTGGGATGGTGCCAATTTCGCGGCTGCTGCCAACGTCTGCGATCCCTCGATGCGCTTTACATATGGAAATGGTTCGTACCGCCTGGACGGAAACGTTCACTGGGGATGCAGCCACGTTGGACAGTGGAAGTACATACTCAACTGGAATGCCCCACGAGGAAGCGCTTGTGCCGAGTTGTGGGCTAAGAACTGGCAGGTTCGGATAACAAGGCAGTGTCACTACGTATACGGCTAGGAACAAAGAGCCAGGGGAGTAGTGTTCGTCGAACCTGGCTCTTGAAGCGTTATCTATTTGCCTGCTACGGTTGCAACGTGTTCAGCCATGCGCTGATCGCCTCGCTGACCCGCACATCACTCTCTCCGTTCAGCGCCATCGATTGGGCTGAGGTCAGGCCCGGTTCGGCGTGTTTGTAGAAGTGCTGTAGTTCGGGAAAGAAGGCCAGTTGGGTTGTCTCCGGGTAGGCGGCGTGGCGTGCCTGATAGAGCCGTTCGCCGTTGTCGGAGTGGACGCCCGACTCATCCATGCCGCCCTGCACCACCAACACCGGGCAGGGAACTTTCGCAATTTCGGCGCATGGGTCGATGGCGTCATAATCGCGCATGTACTCTCGCCCCTCCTGCGCCTGCGGGCTATCACTTCCCCAGTTTTTCACGAAAAATTCCATCGTCGGATCGGCCTTAATCTCCTCCGTGAATGGTTCTCCCGCACGTGTCAACTCGAAGACGCGAATATAGTTTGCTGCATTGACCTTGAAAGGTCCAAAATCGATGATCTCGCCCTGCTCCTTTGCCATCTGTTGCGCTTTGTGGATGAACAGATCCATATAACGAAATGATGGTCCCGAAAGGCTGATGAAGGCGTCTATCCCCAGGTCGCGCTGCTGCGAGATGAGCAGCCCATGCACACTCCCCTCGCTATGACCGGCGACCGCCAGCCCCTTTGCTTGGGGCACTAGCTCGCGCAACCGCTTGATTGCGGCCATTGCGATATATTGTTGGCGTGGGAAAACGCGATGCGCCCGTTTCTGCTCTTCATCGATCACCTCGACTCCTGTTCCCTCCCCTCGCTTGGCATAGCGTAGCACGGCATGCCCTCTCTCTGCCAGTTGCCGCGCCAGGTCCGCATACATATGAGGATTCATATGCATTTCGGGATAATTCCCATCTACATCATTGCCCATCGATCCCGGAATGAGGAGTATGGCCCAATCAGTTTGCTGCTGAAGCGGCAACGTGAGCGCCGCCGGAATACTATATCCCTCCGCCTCAAACAGAAGCTGTTCTTCTCGATAGTGCTGTTCCATATACCTGTATTATCCTTTCCAGATGTTTATTCTATGTGTTTCCGGGCCGAATACTATTCTAAACTATGACGTTAGGTCACTGTCAAGTGATGTTTAGAGATAATGAATTTTCACAACCAGAAACGGGGATAATTCCCGATTCTGGTTGTGAAAAATCACCATATCCGCTTATTTTATCATAAATCAGGAATATCAAGCTTTCTGTGCATCAAAAAAATGACATAGGGAAATAGTACTACACTATACCCACTATATAGGAAATAATCAATTATAACGAGGAAATCTAAACAAATCGAGGGGCGCTCGTGCTATACTATCGCGAATGGATATGGAAAGAACCATATCTCAATCAAAATGGTTTGAAAAGGAGTGTACACTTTTCTCATGGATGTAGCCCTGGTTACTTGCTCAGAATGGCCGGAATTGAGCACTTCTGATGCTGTCTTGCAAAAGGCGTTAGCTGCACGCGGCATTGATGCACGCGCACTTGCCTGGAACGACTCAACGGCGGATTGGTCCCAACCGCGCATGAGCATCATTCGTGCGACATGGGACTATTTCAATCAGCGTGATGTTTTTCTGGATTGGGCGCGGCATGTTTCACAATTGCATACTTTGTGGAACCCATTTTCACTATTGCAGTGGAATACGCACAAAAGTTACCTGCGTGATCTTGACGAGCGCGGTGTGCCGATTATCCCTACAGCCTGGCTCAATAAGGGGTCTTCGGTCAATTTTGAAGAATTGCTGCAAGAGCGTGGCTGGACAGAAGTTGTGATTAAACCAGCTGTTTCGGCTGAAGCATATGGTACAATTCTGATCAAAGAGGGAATGGCTATGGAGGGCCAGCTATATGTCGATCATATGTTAACCCTTCACGATATGTTGATTCAACCGTTTATGCCAGCCGTCTTGAGCAGTGGAGAGAGATCTGTCATTGTCATCGATGGTGAGATCACACATGCGTTGTCGCGTCCGCCCATACACGCTGTACGTCCTGATGGACAGGAACAGGCTGACCTGCCTCAGAAAGAACTTGTACAGCCCGGCGAAGATGAGGTGCAATTGGTGCGCAAGGTCATGGATGCTCTCAGTTCGCCCACCCTGTATGCCCGTGTCGATCTTATACGCGATATGGAAGGGTCGCCGTGCCTCATGGAGCTGGAACTGGTTGAGCCGAGTCTGTGGATGCACTGGAAGCCGGAGGCTGCCGAGTTGCTTGCTGATACAGTCTTCAAGCAATTGCAGCAAACCTCTGGGCACGCAGGCACCATCTAAAGCATAAACTATTGTGGCACCCGAGGGAACGGGTGCCCAGTCGCTGCTCCCTCCTTCAGCATTCATTGTTTCCGCTCTAGTAAGCAGATGGTCCCACTCTGTACATATTTCCTGCTATCAAACTGGCTCCTCTAACGTTCATTATTGTAGTTGTATTTTATTTCATAGAGATTCCAGCACACCGTGATGCCAGAATCAGCAATTTTTCCGTTCCCACGTGCGATAAAATAGAGGAACATCTTCGATTGAGATAGAGAAGCTAGAGGAAGTAAGTTATGGGATTCAATCATAACGGCCCACAGGGACCAGTAGGGCAGATGCCGCCTCCAGGCAACATGGCGGCGATGGCGGAGTGGAAAGAACTGGGGGCGCAACTCAGTGCGCAACGCTTTAATAGAAATTCAAAAGGACAGCGCCGCTTATTAGCGATATTGGCTATTATTACGCTTATTCTGGTGATTTTCGCCGCTGTTCGGATGAATGCGCTGGCCAGCAACAACGGCGATCAACTGACCATTCACATTGCGAGCCAGCAAGATGCGATCATCGATTTGCGCAAGAGCGTTGAGATCAGCCCCTATCTATTCGGGGCCAATGTGCTGCCAAAGGTTGCTTCAAACTCGACCGATGCGGACAATTCGGGGGTCATGCCCTATTCGCCGAAGCTCGCACAGGGATTGCAAACAATGGGCATCAAAATGCTGCGCTACCCCGGCGGCTCGTGGGGCGAGCAGCATATTCTCTCAAACGACCAGTTGAACGATTTCAATAAAATGCTGACCGATACCAAAACGACTGGCATGATGCAGGTACACCTGAGCGGGACGAAAGGACAGGATGATCCGGCGCAACTGGCAGCCCAGTGGGTCCAGTCGATGAAGTCGGTGCAGCTCTGGTCGATCGGCAATGAACCTGATTTGACGGTGAATCCCGCGACGGGAAAGTCTTACACCGCCGATGAGTATGCTCAGGCGTTTATCCAGATCTCCACCAAGATGCATCAGGCCAATCCCAATATCAAGGTCTTTGGCCCTGAACTCAGTTCCTATTTTGATGCCAATGCCGGGTTTCAAAGCGCCAACGCGCACACCTGGATCGATGAGTTTTTGCAAAAAATTGGCGAGTATGAAAAGCAGAACAACGGTAAAGTGCTGGATGGTATTTCCTTTCACTATTATCCCCATACCACTCCCTTTGCTCAGCCTGGACTGCTGATGAGCAGCGGCAACGAGTGGAGCTATATCCTGCCCGATCTGCGTGCTCAGATACAGAAAACGCTAGGCCGCGATGTGCCGATTGCTATTACTGCGATGAATACAAACCCGGATCGGTCCGGCAGTCAGGCGCAGATTCCACCGACCTATGGTGCTCTCTGGCTGGCCGATACGATAGGAACCTTGATGAACGAGCAGGTTGCATATGCGGCTTTTTATTCTGCCTCATCCGCTATGCAGAATCCAACCTCGCTCTTTGCGCTCGATGGCAGCGAAACAGCGATGGGACGCGTCTTTGAGCTATTTACTCATCTGCAAGATCACGTCGTTCCTCTGGCGATTCAGGATGATCCCCTCGCGGTCTTCGCCACCACGAGTAAAGATCGCAAGACGCTCAGCTTGATGTTCGTTAACAAAACTCCTTTGACGCAGCATGCACAGGTTAATCCCTCGACAATCCAGATTTCTTCCGGTTCCTGGCCTTTCGAGGACATCAAGATCGCGGCCTATAGCGCGGTTGTCGTGACGCTGCATCGCGATAGTGGACAGGCTGAAGGCTATACTTTCATTCCCCCCACGAAAACTGATGGCCTGGTCGCTCCCGTCAATTCCACGATCTGTGGCCTACGCACCGACCCGGTGGATGCCTCGATTCCTTGCTAAACGCCTTTATAGAGTTTCAGTTTCAGTTTGAATGTTACTGATGCGCCATTCTGGAAAATGGCGCATCTTTTTTGTGGTAGTGGTATGATAAAAATATGATAGAAAACGAAGTCACATATGGATGATTTGTACATGTGTCTTTTTTTTGGTCAAAATGAGATAAAATAGTCGGGTTCAAACTAAAAATCAGCTAAAAATCAATCAATTTGCTCTCAAAAAAAGCACAAAGAACGGGTGGGTTTGTACATTCTGCACAAAAAAGTATTACATACTCTCTGGTAGTTTATCCATAACAGGAATGAGAAGAATGATCTATACTTAACAACAAGTACAATCAATCGATCAATGATGATGCCCCAATGCTGTGTGTTTTCACCGGTGATTTCCTCAATGATGAGATCGTCTCCTGGTCATCATCTCTTTATTATCCGTTTTTGCGCCCATGATGACTGGTAGTCCGCTAGGGAGGGCAACATATTGTTCTCATAGGACACTGTTTAGTGCAGCCGTTACATTTCTTGTATCTGGCAGGGAGGATAAAAACGTTAGAAGTACAATATAACGTAAGTAAGTCCTGATGGCAGATAGACAGAGAGCTGTGTATCTCCTGGCTGAAATGACGATTATGGTCTTTTTATCAGTATTCCATCTATTTTGTGTTGCGGCCACATCACGGCTGCTTAGTGGTATAACCAGGTTGGTGAAAGCAGATGGCAACAGTTGACACAACGCAACAAGGATCAACACAACAAGAGGCACCAAAAATTGAACTTGCCCATCGCTCATTTTTTCTGCAAGTGATCATTTTAGCTGTCATTGGATTGGCAGTTGGGTACGCCTCAACTTTTTTTGCAGGTGCTTCCTCTGGAACATTTGATGCAAGTAAGATTAATGCAGGCGATACGGCCTGGGTATTAACCTCGGCGGCACTCGTCATGGTGATGACACCTGCGGTTGGCTTCTTCTACGGAGGTATGGTCACAAGCAAGAACGTCGTGAGCGTGATTAAGCAATCGCTGCTCATCCTCGGTATCGTCAGTGTTCAGTGGGTTGTGATCGGTTATAGTCTGGTCTTCGGCAAAGATCTTGGCGGCGTGATCGGCGGCCTCAATTTCTTCGGCCTGGCCGGTGTCGGTTATGCGCCGAACGCTGATTATGCTGGAACGATCCCTCAACTGGCCTTTATGGTCTTCCAGGCGATGTTCGCTATCATCACTCCCGCGCTGATTATCGGCTCGTTTGTCGAGCGCATTCGTTTCCGCACGCTGGTTCTCTTCGTCATTCTCTGGTCAACGATAGTTTATGATCCGATTGCCCACTGGGTCTGGGGCGTTGGTGGCTGGCTGCGTAACCTCGGCGCGCTCGATTTCGCTGGTGGCACCGTCGTTCACATCAGCGCTGGTTTCGCTGGCCTGGCCGCTGCCCTGGTGATCGGCAAGCGCCGGAACTTCCAGAAGGGCGTGGCGATTGTTTCTAATAACGTTCCCTTTGTCCTGCTGGGCGCGGCTCTGCTCTGGTTCGGCTGGTTTGGCTTCAATGCTGGTAGCGCTCTGAGCGCCTCTGCTCTCGCGGTGAGCGCGTTTGTTGTGACCAATACCGCCGCCGCTGCCTCTGGCTTAACCTGGATGGTGTTGAGCTGGGCTGAGAATAAAAAGCCGAGCGCGATGGCTACAGCTACCGGTGCGGTCTGCGGTCTGGTCGCCATCACACCTGCCAGCGGCTTCGTTGGACCTGTCGCTAGCATCGCCATTGGCATCATCGCTGGCATCGTGACCTACTTGATGCTTTTCATTCGCAGCAAACTGACCCGCATTGACGACACGCTGGATGTCTGGGCTGCACACGGTATGGGCGGCGTGACTGGCGCAATTCTGACCGGCATCTTCGCTGAGAAGATCATCAACGGTGCTGGCAACAACGGCCTGCTCTTCGGCAACCCCGGACAGCTCTGGACGCAAATCCTGGCCGTTCTGGTCACGGCAGTCTATTCGTTCGTCGTCACCTTCATCTTGCTCAAACTCCTCTCCCCTCTGGGCCTGCGCGTATCAGAGAAAGAAGAGACCGAGGGTCTTGACCTCGCCGTTCACGGTGAAGAAGGATATCGCCTCTAGGTCTTTGACAAGCAACAACACAAAGGGGGATCTCCCTTGAGAAGAGATCCCCCTTTGTGTTGTATGCGTGGCAGCCTGGCGATTACTGGATTCAATTTTCAAAGGGCATCTTGCAAAACCTGTGAGCCATTTTTCACGACCTGTTTACCTAAACTGGTCTACAAGTCAGGGCTATTCAACGTACGCATGTGTTCTTCTGTCAGATGAACTTGCAATGTCCCGAGGTTCTCGTCCAGTTGTGTTTTGTTGCTGGCGGCAATCACGGGGATGACGGAGGGCGTATCCTGGAGAAGCCAGGCTAACACGATCTGATTCGCCGTGGCACCGGTTTCGGCTGCCACGGTTGCCAGTGCGCCCAGCCGGGCCTCAGTATCACTTGATCGGTATTGCGGTGGCAAAGCAACATCCTGGCGAGTGTAAGCGCCAGAGAGGAGCGGGGAGTAAGCAAGCAGCGAAAAATCCTTATGGATCTGGCAGTAATCCAGCAATTCCTGGGATGCTACGATCTGTGTCTCAAAGGTCGCCTTTGGTCTGGGCTGTAGGTAGCTATATCGCTGTTGCACGCAACAATACGCGGCCCAGTCATGCAGGCGGCTGATGCTGCGGGCCTGCTCAATGCGCCAGGCCATCAAGTTGCTACAGCCAATGGCGCGGACTTTTCCGGCAGTGACGAGACGGTCAAAGGCGGCGAGCGTTTCCTCTAAGGGAGTTTGCCGATCATCGATGTGTGCGTAATAGAGATCAAGGTAGTCAGTCCCCAGACGCGTTAAACTGCCTTCGACAGCTTGCTCAATGGCGCGAGCAGAAAGTCCTTCCCAGCTTTCAAAGCCTCCGCCCGGCCTGCCAGGTCTGGCTCCGACTTTGGTTGCCAGAATGATCTGATCACGGTTCTTGCGGCTCTTGAGCCAGCGCCCCAGGACCGTTTCGCTTTCATCGCCAGTCGCACCGTCGATCCAGAAGGCGTAATTGTTCGCGGTATCGAAAAAACGCCCTCCAGCCTCAAAATAGCGGTCTGCCAGTTGATAGGCCATTTCCCGGGCAGTCAACGTGCCAAAGAACATACAGCCCAGGCACAAGGCGCTAACATCTATGCCGGTTTGTCCGAGAGGGATCTGTTTCATGGGAACACTCCTGATATGAATAAGTCGTGCCTGGGTAGGCTCCAAGCACGTGGAGATAGCATATCCCATGAAACATTTGCCGGCATTCACCAAAAGAGGGACACGCGCGATGAATTATGTCGCTAGCGATTTTACCAAACATTCCAAACACCCTTTGTCGCTACGCGTGATCCACGATCCTCTGTGTCCTCACCATTATCCTCCAATTGCTGGATGCACCAATACTCATTGCGTCTGTCGCCTGCGCGGTTTTATTCCTCATTAAAGCGATAGCCAACACCTGAAATAGTGGTCAGGAAGCGTGGATGAGCTGGATCGGGTTCGATCTTTCGTCGCAAATGGCCGATGTAAACGTGCAAATAGTGCGACTTGGCATCCCGGTTCGTGCCCCAGATCTGGTTCAAGAGCATCTGTTGCGTCATGATTTTGCCGCGATTCTTGATGAAGACTTCGAGCAGATCGTATTCGGTCGGTGTGAGCTTGACCTCTTGCCCGTTGATGGTCACAAGTTGCTGCGTAAAATCGATCTCCAGTGGTCCAACCTGCATCGTTGGCTCCGTTCTTGGCAGCATACGTTCGGCGTGGCGCAGGGCAACTCGGATGCGTGCCAGCACTTCATTGATTCCAAACGGTTTCGAGACATAATCGTCGGCCCCCAGATCGAGCGCTAGCACTTTGTCGCGCTCCTTATTCTTGGCAGAGATCACGATGATGGGAAGATCCGAGAGCGCTCTCACCTGCTTGCAGACCTCCAGACCGCTCATTCCTGGAAGTGCCAGATCGAGCAACATCAGGTCGAGGGGGCGTTCTCCAACGGCCTGTAGCGCCTCTTCTCCACTGGCAGCTGAGATAACTTCATAGCCATGTCCCGTGAGGCTGCGTTGTAATGCACGCACGATCTCAATCTCATCATCGACAACCAGCAGACGTTGTTTGCGTTTTGTCATAATAGCTCCATTCCCCCACTATTGCTTAAAGGGAGCGTAAAACGGAAATCTGCACCCCCTCCCGGACGTGCTTCAACATGAATAGTACCTCCGTGCGCCTCGATCAGCCCTCGGCAGATAGCCAGACCCAGCCCTGTCCCCTGTGCTGTGCCTGAATCGCTTGTTTTGCCCTTCACACGATAAAATTTGTCGAAAATCTGTTCTCGTTCCTCTGGTGCGATGCCCGGTCCGTGATCAGCGATGCTCACTACAACCTCTTTGTTGTGCTGTTGGATACTTATATCGATGGGGCTACCAGCTGGCGTGTAACGAATGGCATTCTCAAGTAAATTCGTCAAAACCTGATCGATCATCACATAATCCAGCTCGACCGGAGAGAGCTGATTGGGCAGATGCGTCTCTACTTTGCGCCCTTGCAATCGTGTATCCATGCGGTTTAGTACGTCCAGGATTAGCTCATCCAGGGGATACCAGATGCGTTCGGGATGCAGCAGCCCGGCCTCGATGCGCGACATATCCAGCAGATTCTCGACTAGATTATTGAGCCGGTCTGTTTCGCGCTCAATGGAGGCAATAAAGCCGCGCCGCGTTTCTTCATCCCACTGCACATCCTCCTCCCCTAAGCTAGTGATGGCTGTCTTGATCGTCGAAAGCGGGGTGCGGATATCGTGGGAGACGGAGGAGAGCAGGGCCAGCCGGAGAGCGTCGGTGCGCTGAAGCGCCTCCATACGAATACGCGCCTGTTCCCGATGGTGTGCGTCTTCCACGCGTTGGCGCAAGGTAGCGGCGAACTGGCTGGTAATCACTGCCGTTATGAGAAAGATGAGCAGCGTGAGGACATCTTCAAATTTCGTGACTGCCAGACGATAGAGTGGAGGGACAAAGAGGATGTCGAAGGAAAAGAACGCGACAAATGAGGCCAGCAGCGCTGGGAAGAGTCCACGCAGCCCGGCCAGCGCGAGGATTGCCAGCGTGTAGACCAGAAAGCTGTCCGGGATCTTTTGATACAACTGGAAAAACCAGATCAGCGCCGTAATTGAAAAAATGCTGCCCAGCGCCAGCAGCGTATCGAGGAGATACCGCCGCCAGCGCTGCTCCTGTTCGATTTTAAATATCGGCAATGATGCTACACGATGCATATTCCTGTCCCGTTTGTTGCGATTTCAACTTATGATGCATAAGGATAAAAGATCGCGCCATGTGTGTCAATAGTGACTGTCCTGCTATGTTTGCGGCGAAAAAGTGTGCTGATCGTACGCTGGAAGAGGGTGGAAAAAGAGGTGACGAAATGGTAAGCTTTAAGGAAGGGAATATGCACAATGAGTGTTCGTCTCATCGAAGAGAAAGAACAAGGAGAAAAGAAAACCATGACGGTGTATGAACGTTTGCAGAAGCGTATCGAAGAAGATGTGCAGGCATTACAGACATTGAGAAAGCGAGGCTGGCTGGTGTGGCCGATGGATCTTCTGGTCAAAGAGGAAGATGTGGGCCGCTGCTGCTTTCTGGCCGAGGAGTGGCTAACCGGCGAGCAATTGCGGGAACTCAAGAAACGCGTAGGGCTTGACGATCGGCAATGGAGAAAATATAAGACGAGAATTTCAAAGTAAAAAGCACCCCCTTACGGAAGCGTGCAACTTGTACGGATACGTCATACCATGTCCGTACAAGTTGCACGCTATGCAGTTTTTGGTCAACACGCGAATTTCGTTGACTTCCCCTATGTATCCAGGTACAGTAAAAACTAGAAGAGAGATAGTATTTATGGATGCATAAAAGAGGCTCTACAGCTATGACGAGAAGGACATATCTGGTCATTCAGTCAAAGCGCACGTTCATCTTGAGCGTGCTTCTGATTCTCGCTGGCCTGGCAATCCTCTTGATCCCCTTGCTAAGTGGCTCGACACATTTCTTATCCCTTTCAAAAAGCACGCCTTCGCCCTCTTCCACAAAAGCGCATAATAACAACGCCAATCCATATGTTGTACGCACGCCCCCTCCTCCGCCAACCTGTACGGCGCGGATGCAGATCGATCATGTCTCGTCAAAGGGCTTCCAGGCTACAGTGATGGTCAAGAATACAAGCAACGAGACACTCAATACATGGATGATCTATTGGACGCTGCCCGCTGGCGTTCATCTCGTTCGGGGATGGAATGCCAATGTCTTTAAAGATGGCGACGTGATTATGGTCCATCCGTTCGATAACAGCCGCAGCTTCCCCGCCAGCAGCGTGAAAATCATCGGCTTTGAGGCAACAGGGCCAGCAAATCCACCCCCACATGGTATAACGCTCAACGGCATCCTTTGCACTTCAGAATAATTTGCTTATAGTCCTATATCCTCCAATACAGATTGCTCGCTGCTGAGTATCTTTTTGCCAGCCTCAAAAGTATAAAAAGAGGATAGGTTGAAATCGCATAACAGCAAACCGATATCAATGTCCGGCGGCACTATCCGTTGCGGCCATATCGTAGCGGTGGTGCCACTGGCTCGTAATCCAGAAAGGAAAAGACGACATGACAGAATCATATAATGAGGAGCAGGATAAAGATCTGAGGACGAAAGGACAGGAGAATACTGCCAAAGGCAAGCTCAACGAGGCAGCTGGCAAGGTCCAGAGCAAATTCGGAGAGCTGACCGGCAATGAGGAGATGGAGGCGAAGGGGAAGGCGAAACAGGCCGGCGGTAAGGCCCAATCCACCTTTGGTAAGGGCGAGCAAAAAGTAGACAAAGCTCTGAACCCTGATAATCCCGATAATCAGGTATAAAGCTTCAGAGGAAAAAGAGGAGCCGCCCCTTTGTGAAATGGGGTAGCTCCTCTTTTTTGTGCTTACGAAGCCGTGTTGCAAACGTAGAGCTGAGAAGCACCACCAAAGCCACCCACGCCACCAGAGTTGCCAGAGTTGCTCGTGCTTGACTGCCACTCGCTCGACGGAACTACTGTACAGTTTTGCGTAATCCAGGTTGTCAACTCGCTCTGACCGCCTCCTGGTCCACCGCCGGAGCCGTTAATCAGGAAGTAGCGAACGGTTCCGTTTGCCACCAATGTTGCAAGTTGATCGGTGGTGAGAATAGGATCGGAGCCAGAGAAGCCACCCAGAGCCATCACCGACTGATTGGTTGCCAGAATAATCGAGTCGGCCTCGTTAGAACTGGCGGTCGCAACCAGGTATTTGGCATTGCCCTTGTTGGCCTCAAGGTAGCTGATGAGGTTGGTATTCGTAGAACTGTGGTCGTTGCCTCCACCACCGAAGCCACCGAATTGCTGGCTGGGTCCGGCTACGGGCAGGCTCGACGCAGAGTTTTGCAGTACTGGTGTTGCCGACCAGACCGCCGAGGTGAGCAGCAGCGCCATTAGACTGAGGCTGACCAGCGACACTTGCAAACGTGTGTTCGCTTTCAGGAGCGGCACCAGGCGAGCTACAATCAGCACTATTGCTGCGAGCGCGCACGGGATCGCGATTAGCGGGATCATCCATGTTCCCCACGCGGTATTGCTCGTGATGATGTGAAGCTGCTCAAGCGCGGTCAGCACAAGCGCCACTGGCAAGAGCCAGCCACGCCAGCCCGCGTGCCTGTAGTCCCGCCACATGATAACCGCGCCGATACCGAAGAGAGCGCAGATGGCTGGTGCCATTGTTGACAGGTAGTATTGATGGAAAAAGCCCGCCATGCTAAAGAAAACAGCCGTTGTCAGCAGCCAACCTCCCCAGAGGATCAACGACTGCTGTTCTCGATCCTCGCGGAAGTTCAAGCGCCGCTGCCATGCCAGTGCGACGATGCCCAGGAGCGCCATCGGTAGCAACCAGGCGATTTGCCCCGCTAATGGCTCGTTGAAAAGTCGTAGCACGCCAGCTGTACCGGTATTAAATGGCCCACCATTATTGCTACCGCCCTGCGGTCCACCATCACCCATCGGTGGCAGCTCCGTGCTGCTATTTGTATTTTGTGCCGTCGTACTTGAACTTTGCGTCGTGCTGCTTGAATTGATGGGAGGAGTCTGTCGGTTGCCGCCGCCCATACCGAATGAACCAAGCAGGCGCTGTACGCCATTATAGCCGAAAGCGAGGCTGATCTCCGAGTTATCCTGGCTCGAACCGACGTAAGGGCGACTTGATGATGGTGTCAGATCGACCGCTGCCGCCCACGAGAGCGAGATGCTCGCCATCAGTAGCAGTGCCAGCCCCAGATGTAGCAGGCGTTTCCAGATGCTTCTGGGCGCGGCCAGCAGGTAGAGCAGGCCATAAGCTGGCACGACGAGGTAGGCTTGTAGCATCTTGATGTTGAAGCCAAGCCCGATACAGACAGCACAGAGCAGCAGCCAGCGCAGTTTGCCCGTCTCTGCCGCTCGCAGCACAGCCCACGCGCCCAGCAGCAGCACAAGGATCAAGGTACTATCAATCGTATTATTGCGGTTGGTGAGGACGCTGATGGGGCTGATCGCCAGCGCGAAGGCCGCCAGCAGTCCAGCGGTTGTCCCGAAGCGGCGACGAACCAGCCAGTAGAGCAGCAGCACCGATAGCACGCCAGCCAGCGCTTGTGGGAAGAAGACGCTAAATGGTGTGAAGCCGAAGATCTTCGTGCTTATAACCTGAAGCCAGAAGCCCAGCGGCGGCTTGTCGATGGTGACGAACCCGCCCGGATCGAACGAGACAAAAAAGAAGTTGTGCAAGCTGTCGCCCATACTTTTGACTCCGGCAGCATAATAGAGGTTGCCGAAACCGTTCTGGCCGAGCTGGAAAAAGTTCATAAAGAGAGAAATGAGAATCACTGCTCCCAGTGCCAGCCAACTCCAGATGGCGGGACGGGAGCGGGCTTGCTGCCGCTCCACGCCGCTATCTGTGGATGCCTGGCTGATAGTTGTATCGATCACTTTAGCCATGATTGTTGTTCTCCGCTGCAATTTCCCACGTGATAAAATCGTTTTATCATTATTTTTAATCTATACTTTTTTTTATTTACGGTATGCTATGAGCTTGCATATTCTTGTTGTTGCGCAAGTTGCGATATTGCTGCTCTTCTCGACGCCATTTAGCAGTGTAGGTAAGCAGGTCGCGGAAGGCACGCAGGATCACTTTCGGATTGGCTCCCGTCGCCTGACCAGCCCGACGCGGCAGATGACGCACTCCCATCTCTTTGTAAGTGCCGCCAGCCAGTTTCAGCTTGTAGAGCAGTTCGGCGTTGACCATTGCACTACCCGTTTCCAGCGTGTATTGCTGGAGAAAATCGGTATGCAGCAGCTTGAAGGCGCAATCGAGATCGTGGACCGAGACGCCCAGCGCCAGGCTGACCAGTTGATTCCAGCCCCACGCGTTCAGCTTGCGCATCCAGTGGTCGCGGCGAACGATGCGGTAGCCGATGACGGCGTCGTAGGCGTCGATATAGGTGAAGAAGCGGCGCAGATCCTCAATCAAAAATTGCCCATCGGAGTCCATAAAGAAGGTGAGATCTTTGCTTGCCGCCGCGAAGCCACTCATGAGCGCCGCACCATAGCCACGATTGCTCGAATGGTTGACCAGCCGCACCTGCGGCACGAAGTTGCCAATCTGCGAGACGATAGTAGCCGTCTGATCGGAACTGCCATCATTGACTACGATAATCTCAAAATCAATTTTCCACTTGCTTACCGTCGTCAGGACATCCTGGATCGTGCTGGCGATAACCTGTTCTTCGTTGTAGGCTGGCAGCACAATTGAGAGTCCATGCTGAGTGATTGGCTTCGTTGGTTCTTCTCCTACGTACCGCCGCTCAACCGGATATGCGTCCTGATCCAGGGAATGCGCTGAATGTTGATTGGTATGTGTCGTTGTGTCGTAGTTGTTGTGCATAGGTGTATCCTTTTGTGTTGCAGGTCGGACAAAAACCCAGAGACGCATCCCTAGAAAGGAGATGAGGGCCGCGCTCGCAATCGCGACCAGCTTTGCCGCATTCGTCCAGAGCACCTGATCTTTGATGAATGGATGCGGGATCATGCTGGCAAGCCAGATGAGCACAAGGTTCCAGCTCAGTCCGGTCAGGATCGTTGTGGCGAAGCGTCCCAGTTCTTTCCAGGTCGTGCGCTGTTTGCGTTGAAAGGTCCAATATTTATTACAGAGAAATGTATTGATTGAGCCAGCGCCGTAGGCGAGGATCGTGTACAGAATAGTGATCCAGGGATTGGTGGTTGGACGAAGCCAGAGCAACAGGTTAAGAACCAGTAGATCTAGCGTCGTACTTAATCCACCAGCCAGCCCAAAGCGAAGTATTTGTGTGAGCGTCTTGTTCCATCGAGGGGCAAATGTCGTTTTTTGCTTCAATATGATAAACACCGGATTTTCAGTATCTTGAGTCGCGTTCAAGCAAAACCTCTTTCAACTAGTTTGGATGTGTTCCTGTTTGACACTTCTAACTATAGCAGGGATGCTATGAAGATCTGATGAAGATGCTGTCAGAACAAAATGAGCTTTGATGAAACAACCAGGAGCGATCATCCCCCCGCTTCGTAGTGGAGCGATTATGCGTCTTAACAATTTATAACGGGAATCGCCCTTCGGTTGTAGTCGCGCGATTCATCACGCGACTACAACCGAAGGGCGATTCCCAGATTATTTGGTTAACCTGCATTATCGCGTTGGTGGAGGTGTTTGTGATGTGGCCCCAACGCGATAAATCGCTCCACTACGAAGCGGGGAAGACCACACAAGTTGGAACGCTCTCATATGGGCTATCTTCATAAAAACTTCATAAGTTTGGAATATACTCAGAGGGAAATATAGTATCCCTATCGCGTATGAATGTTTGCAATGTGAGCTAGTGGAGGCACATCTATGCAGCGCAAAATCCTGATCGTGGATGATGATAAAAAAACGGTTGATTTGATTCGGCTCTATCTAGAGAAGGAGCACTACCAGGTATTGGTAGCGTATGACGGTCAGGAAGCCCTGGATGTCACCAGAGAGAAAAATCCCGATCTCGTAATTCTCGATTGGATGTTGCCCAAAATTGATGGGCCTGCTGTGTGTCGCATGCTGCGTTTGGAAAGATCGACCCCTATTATTATGTTAACCGCGCGATCGACCGAAGCAGAGAAACTGCTCGGTCTCGATCTGGGCGCAGACGATTATATCACCAAGCCGTTCAGCCCCCGCGAACTGGTGGCCCGTGTGCGCGTCGTGTTGCGCAGAGTGGGGCAGCAGGAACAGGCAAGCCACCAGACACAGTTTCGCCTGGGAAACCTCGTCATTGATTTTGTGGCCCATGAGGTCACACTTGATGGGAAACTCGTATACCTGACACCGAAAGAATTTAAATTGTTGGAGACGCTCGCCAGAGAGCCGGGGAGAGCTTTTAGCCGATCAGAACTGGTGAATCAGG
This sequence comes from Reticulibacter mediterranei, assembly GCF_016587455.1. Classification (NCBI taxonomy): domain Bacteria; kingdom Bacillati; phylum Chloroflexota; class Ktedonobacteria; order Ktedonobacterales; family Reticulibacteraceae; genus Reticulibacter; species Reticulibacter mediterranei. The sequence goes on from NZ_BNJK01000002.1 coordinate 1,573,675, forward strand.
TTTTCGGTCTGGACTATGAAGGTCTGGAGCGTACTATCGATGTCCATCTGATGAACTTGCGTAAGAAGATTGAGCCACAGCCTGATCAGCCGATCTATCTGCAAACCGTCTATGGCGTGGGCTATAAATTAAGGAGAGAAGAGCATGAGAGTTCGTAGTTTACGCGTGAATCTGCTCTTAACATTTATGCTTGTTGCGCTCGTTGCTCTTGTCTCGGTGGCGGTCTTTGCCAGCCTGACGGCACGAAGAGAATTTCAAGGCTATATCAATCGCCAGGAAAACAGCGATCAAAGCCTGATAATGCCCATTCTTGCGGCCTATAGACAAACACATGATCCGCAGAAAGTCCAGGCGCTCGTCGAGCAAACGGCGAAAACGACGCGCGTTCGCCTGCTGCTTGTCGATACCTCACAACATATTATCGCAGACTCGAATCGGCAGCTGAACGGGCAGGCGCTTACGCTTCCGATCCTCTTTGAACTGGAGGGGAATCACAATCTCGCCCCGACAGTTCCAACATCATCGTCTACTTCAGTATCATATAGTACTCCCGTTCCGCCTCCTCCTGCCCACGTGCAGATCCTTTCGACGGAAGACCAGAGCATCTCGCTTGGACAGTACCCGCCTCCGCCGCGTGGCGATCATCCTCCCGCCGAAGACTTTAGCATGTCGGTCAACCGTTCGCTAATGCAGGCCGTTGTTGTTGTCGGGCTTGTTGCTCTGCTCCTGACGCTGCTCCTGTCGAACGCGATTTTGCGTCCAGTAAAGGCGTTGACGCGTGCAGCTGGTTTGATGGAGAAGGGTGATCTCAGCCAGCGGGTTTCGATCAAGTCGAAGGATGAGATTGGTGATCTGGCCCATGCCTTCAACACGATGGCCGATACGTTGGAGCGCTCGGAGCGGCTGCGTCGCAATCTGGTTAACGATGTGGCGCACGAGTTGCGAACGCCATTGACCAATATTCGCGGCTATCTGGAGGCACTGCAAGATCAGTTGATGGAACCGACATCCGCAGTGATCGCCTCTTTATATGAAGATGCTATGCTCTTGAACCGTCTGGTAACGGATCTACAGGATTTGTCGCTTGCGGAGGCGGGACAACTCCAACTTCAACGTGCCCCCATCGCGCTGGAAGATATTATCAATGGGGCCGTCAATGGTGTGGCGGTGCAGGCTTCCAGCAAGCAACTCGCGCTCGATACCGATCTTCCACCGGACCTACCCCTGGTGGAAGCTGATCCACAGCGTGTTGGACAGATCATGCGCAACTTACTGAGCAACGCTATCAAGCATACGCCGCAACAGGGAGCAATTCGTGTCAGCGCGCGTGTGCTACAGCAGGAGGTCGAGGTGCAGGTGCAGGATACCGGCGTCGGGATCGCAGCTGAGCATCTGCCCTATCTCTTCAAACGTTTCTATCGAGCAGATCGCTCACGAACGCGCGCGACGGGAGGCACCGGGCTGGGGCTGGCAATTGTCGAGCAACTGGTGCATGCTCATGGTGGGCATGTTTCGGTCGAGAGCCGGGTGGGAGAAGGAACCTGCTTTACCTTTACATTGCCAATTGCCGATCTGAATAGCTTCTGAATAGCTTCTGATATTAAATTAGACGTTCAGCCGTGAAACGATCCGTAATCAGCACGTTGATGAGGCGGCCTTGCAGCGCTCCCCGAATGGCGTTGAGCTTCTCTTTGCCGCCAGCGATCCCAACGGCCCGTTTCACCTGTTGCAACTGGCCGAGCGTCATTCCGATCACCCGTTCGTTGAGCGGCGTTACTACTGGTGTGCCTGACGCGTCAAAAAAGCGTAGGCAGATATCGCCAACAGCTCCGGCGGCACGCAACATATCTAGTTCCTCCGGCGAGAAGATGTTGCCGCTGCTGGCGAGCAGACCCGATGGCTCGACGGTCCCGATACCGACCAGGGCAATTGTGACCTGATCGAACAAGTTCATGGCATCGTGTACGTAGCGGTCTTCCAGCAAGATCGGCACCACTTCCGGCGAACCAACGACGCCCGGAGCTGGCAAAAGCATCGCTTCGCCGTGCAGCAGGTTCGCCAATCGACCAACGAGCCGACTGGCATAGATCTCTGCCGAAGGGTTGCCGAGGCCGCCTAATATCTGCAATATCTTGATCTGCGATGCTCGCGCCTGGGGCTGCAAGGCATCGACCATCGCTAGCAGGGTCGTACTCCATGAGGAGACGCCGATGATATCGCCAGCTCGTAGCGTTGTTCCCAGGTAATAGGCCGCTGCCGAGCCGATATCGCGCAAGATCTGGTCGCTGTGCTCAACGGTGTCCACCACGACGGCCTCTTTTAATCCGTACGTTTGCTGGAGCCGCTCTTCCAGATCGGCATAGACGCCATAGGGGACGTTGACCGTGACGCGCACAATCTGCTCCTGCTTGGCGCGCTTGAGCAGGCGCGAGACTGTGGCCTGCGAGAGATCAAGCTGGACCGCGATTTCGGGCTGGGTCATATCCTGGTCATGATAGAGGTGCGCCACCTTCGTCATCAGACGAAGTTCATCGATTCGCGCCATATTGTGTTTATCCTTTCAAACAGTATATACTCCCAATCATACCCACATATACCCGAAATAGAAGCGAATATCTATTCAAATCGAAATATTTATTCTCTCGGTAAAGTGTACAACAGCTTTTGCATGCTGTCAATCTCTGGAGCGAGACAGATTTTCTGCATGTCCACCCCTTGACATTCGTTGAAGCTCTCATTTATTATGCGAGCTATGCGCATCCTGGGATTGACAATTCAGCATTGAGCAAAGGAAGAAACACATGGAAGAACGAGACGAACGAAACGCGCCAGAAGTTGGTGAATGTTCCTTTCTCGGGAGGCAGGCCGTGGGCGGGAAACCTGCGCACACGGAATCGAAGGAGGACAGGGGAGCTGGGTCGGAATCGACACCGCGCCTCCAACTCCCCATGCCAGACCTTCAGTTGGTCCGCCTCGACCACGCGCCTGCCCTGCTTGCGTTCGAGCGGGAGAATCGGGCCTACTTCGCGGCGGTGATACCAGATCGGGGGGACGAGTTCTTTACTGAGTTTGACATGCGGCATGCGCAACTGCTCGCGCGGCAGGCCGCCGGGACAGACTACTTCCACCTGCTGATGGCCGAGGACGGCGAGGTAGTGGGGCGGGTGAACCTGGCCGAAGTGGCAGGCGGGTCGGCGGAACTGGGATACCGGATCGCGCAGAAGGTCGCGGGGCAGGGACTGGCCACAGCGGCGGTGCGCAAGATGCGCGAGCTCGCTGCCACAGAGTACGGACTCACCAGGCTGCGCGCGAGGGTCACGTTAGACAATCCGGCTTCGCGCAAGGTGCTTGAACACAACGGATTCGTCGCCGTCGGTGAGTTAACGCTCAACGGCAAGCCAGCCATATCCTACATCTGCGAGCTCCGGTGACGAAACAAAAAAAGGAGCAGCTTGCACCCGCTCGCTATGCACGTCGATCTCCTCGCCCACAAACTTGATATGCCCTCACAGCTCCTACTTTTCGTCCTGGATGCGCAGTGTTTTAATTTTGCGATACAATGTCTTCCGATCTATCCCCAGGAATTGAGCAGAGCGAGCCTTATTATAATTAAATTTTTCGAGCACAAGCGTTATTATTTGCCGCTCAAAATCGTTTTTAGCTTGCTCAACAAGGGCGTCGAGAGGGACTTTGCCAACCTGATCTAACATCATTATGATTCCTCTGCCAAAACGTAACTCTGCGGGCAGATCTTTGAGTTCAATGCGTGGACCATCGGATAAAAGCACAGCGTGATGCACAATATTGACTAGCTCACGAACGTTGCCGGGCCAATCGTATTTTTGCAGAGCGTGTAGCACAGTTGGAGAGATGCCAAGTATGTTTTTGTCGTAACGTTGACTAAATGCTTTAAGGAAATGCATTATGAGCAAAGGAATATCTTCGCGGCGTTCTCGCAGGGAAGGAAGTTCCACATGGACTGTATTTAGACGGTAAAATAGATCTTCACGGAAGGCACGCCGCTGAATCTCCTCCGGCAGGTTTTTATTGGTGGCAGCGAGAATGCGAGCTTTAAAAGGAATGGACTTATGACCTCCAACACGCTCAATAGCACGTTCCTGGATAGCGCGTAACAGTTTCGCTTGCGTGAGCAAGGGCATATCACCAATCTCATCGAGAAAGATTGTTCCTTCACCTGCGTACTCAAGTTTCCCTATCTTTGGAGCCGTAGCACCTGTAAAGGCACCTTTTTCGTAGCCGAAAAGTTCTGTCTCCAGGAGGGTCTCTGGAATGGCGGCACAATTCAGTGCAACAAATGGCTGTTCCATTCGTTTACTTTGATTGTGAATGCCTTGAGCAATGAGTTCTTTGCCAGTGCCACTTTCACCAGTAATGAGAACAGGGACATCTGTATCAAGCACTCGCTGCAAGGTGCGAAAAATTTGAAATAGAGTCTGGTTGCATGTAATAAAGCTAGCAAAACTCTGTACCTTCGTATCTCCGGCTTCAAGGCTTGCCACCTGTGTTTTGAGCTTGCGAGAAGTGATGGTGTGCTCGATCCACATTTTTAATGCGCTACGATTGAAGCCATCTCCTGCATATTCATCATCAGGATGTTGACCTACCAGAAGCAGAGGTGTCTGCTGATCATATTCTTCAATCAGACTCAAGAACTCCATATTTTGTTCACCAGCATCAATAATAATCATGGCTGGCGGGTCATCCAATAAGGTCGGAATGGCCTCTTCGGCTGTTTGGCTTACCGTCACCTTATAATTCAAGCGTAAAATGACTAAGAGCGCAGGACGCTCAAAGACCCGGTTATCTATTAGCAAGATATGCAGGCGAGGTTGTAGAGCATTGTCTTTCATCTGAGCTTCCTTGCATGCGGCGTAGTACCATTCGTTGTCGTGCTGTGGGGATGTGTAGCTCTATACGATAGTTAGCAACCATCTGCCGTGTAAGCGAGATAGAGTGCCGCTCGCTCAGGAGTTTAGCGATACGCGCATCGCTCAAAGGCTCACTTTCGTCGGCGATGATCTGTCGGATAAGCTCCTGCGTGCCAACTGTGCCACAGAAGAAGCGATGAAGAGGTAAAAGCTTCTGGGATGGCAATTGGGTATATTTGCCAGCAATAGCCCGACTAATCATGGAGACATGGACGCCGAGTGCCTGCGCAACCATCTTCTGACTGAGCGGGTGCAGATGGGATGGGCCATGATCGAGAAAATCGCGTTGATAATCCACGAGATACATCATTACTCTCTGGAGTAAAAGAGTGCGGCGTTGAATATGGCTCATGAAAAGTCGCGCTCGCTCTATATACTGGCTGATGTGTTCTCGTTCTGCTGGTGAGAGCGTCAATCCTGACTGTTGCCTGATTTGCTGATAGAGTGGATTGAGGCGGAGAAGAGATCGCTGTGATTCTATTACCTCAACATCATAGCCGCAGGCAGAACTACTACTGCGGTGAATAATCACAGATGGCACTGGAAGGGCTGCGCCAGAGGGACTAGTATCCCTGGTGGCCCAATAATGATACGCCGGGTAGGGATGCAGATTTGTACGGATGAAGAGGAAGCATGCTTCGACCTCTGTTCTGGGAACGTGTAGGGCCAGGCGGATAGACTCAAACTGGTGATGTCCAAGTTCCGTGAGATAGCGCTCGATGATTGTCCGCGTTGACGAAGGTGGCTGTATGCCTGTTTCAATCAAGCGATCAAGTTGTAGAAGTAAGCACTCTCTCAGGTTACGAGCACCTATGCCAGCGGGTTCCAAACTTTGGAGTTCCTGCACCACTGCATTGATACGAGAGGTGTCACAATGAAGAGTTTGAGTCAAATCTTCAATTGATGTAGTGAGATAGCCATGTTCATCCAGGTTCCCAACTACATAGAGTGCAATACCATAATCCTGATGAGTGAGTAGTAGCTTGAGCTGACCAAAGAGTTGTTCAGCCAGCGTTAGAGGTGCCTGAACAAAAGCGAGAGGATCAGTCTCTTCTAATCGTGCTTCATCAAGATCATTGAAAGATACTCTGGACGTTGGAGTCTCGTACTTATTGGCGCTAGAGTGTATCCCGTAATCAGGGGCAGACCTGCTATCATATGTGGAACCATCATTTTGTTCCACCATCTCTAATGCAGGGTTCTCATCCAGTTCACGGGTAATGGCCTGTTCAAGTTCGAGAGTAGAGAGGTGTAAAATAGCGTTAGCCGCAATAAGCTGCGGGCTGGCGTCAGGAGCGGGCCGGACAGATACCTGCATTCCGATCATGGGTTTTCCATCCTCAAGAGCTAGAAAATATTTACTATAACGGCACATCTTCATAATGTGCCTGGCAACCAGATGAGTAATTATGATACGTGCGGCTCTATTCTTAGATCGGCTATTAGAAATAGTATAATCAAGAATAATAAAATAAGCAAGATTACTTACTAACCTTTAGTTAAACTCTCTGATTTTACCAGGCCCAGCATTGTGCAAAAGTTGTTCTTTTGTCTTTCACATGTCTTGAGTGTAGAAAGGTGCCGTGAGTGGGAACCGTGCGAAGCAACCAGCTATAGAACAAAGGCTTGTTCCAGCGACATTACCTGCCCCTGCGCCCACATCTCTGCGAAGGCTGCCTCCCCTACCAGCAGACGTGCCGCTGTTTTAGCCTGCTCATACGCTGCCTGGTAAACAGGCGCTAGAGGCACACCTATCGTTTTACGTAACGTCTGATTCATTCCCCAGAGTTGTATTGCTCGTAATACTTCCTCCTGCGTAGCCAGCACTTCGGCGATTCCGTCCAGACAGGCGACCAGGAGTTCCTGATTGCCTATCGTCTTCAGGATTGCCATACTTTCCTTATAATAGGCGTAGGCAGCAGGGAGATCATGTTGGGAAGTTGCCACATGCGCCAGGCTGAGAAGAGCCTCGGCTGTGCCAGACTTATCGCCCAGTTCTTTGAAAATCGTGACGCTCTCCTCCGCAAGGATACGAGCCTGCGCTGAATTGCCCTGCTGTGCAAGGATTTCTCCCAAAGGGCTGAGTGCATAGGCCAGTCCAGGTTTGTCTCCTAATTCTCGACAGATTTCCATGCTCTGCTTCGCCAGGGCATAGGCTTCAAATAGATCGCTTTGAGAAGCAAAGAGCACACGGGCGAGCAGTTGGAGTCCCCAACTGAGACGCTTCTTATCGCCCAAAGCCTGGTAAATTTCCAGACTCTCCTCCAAAAGAGTGCCTGCCTGTGCATAATCGCCCTGAGCGTTGCATACACGTGCAACCACCTGGAGACAACGGCCTCTCCCCCAGTCATCGCCAATTTGTTGAAAGAGCGCGATAGCCTCCTCGTAGTGGGTACGGGCCAGGACATAGGCATTTTGTATCCAGGCAATGCCTCCCAACAAATCAAGAGAGGCTGCTGCTCCACGCTGATCTCCCAACGCTCGGAAAAGCGCCAGGCTTTCGCTGCCTAACATCTCTGCTCTCTCTAAGTCATCCTGGGCAAAGGCCAGTTCTCCAGCAGCGGCGAGCGCTCTGGCTCTGATAGGTAGCGCCACCTTCTCCTGAAGGAGCATCGCCCGCTCAAGGAACATGCGCCCTTCCCGAATATGTCCCCTGGTATACCAGAACCAGTATAATGCGGAACAAATTCGTAATGCCTGTTCTGTGCGTTCTCTTCTCTTTATGCCAGCGGTCTCCTCGGCCTCTTTCAGGAGCCAGCCAAGAGCTACTCGCAAGTTTTCGTGTTCTTGCTCTAAGCGATCAAGCCACCAACCCTGGTCGCCGTTTGTCAGATGCGGCTCTGCCTGCTCGACCAGGGCCAAAAAATATGTTGCATGTGCGGTGCGTGTGATCTCGGTTTCGCCAGCTTCATCCAGACATTCCAGCCCGAACTCACGCAGGACGTGCAACATCTGAAAGCGCAGATCAGTTTCGCCATAGTCTTCCTGTCGTAACAGGCTCTTATCTACCAGGGATGAGAGCATATCCAGAATATCGCCAGCCAATGCCCCTGCTGCTGTTCCCACTACCTCAGCCGCTTCTAACGAACAGCCTCCTACGCAGACGGCGAGGCGACGAAAGATCTGCTGTTCTGCTGGCTCCAGCAGGTTGTAACTCCAGGCCAGCGTATTGCGCAGGGTCTTCTGACGATCGGGGAGGTCGCGGGCACCTCCCGCTAAAACAGCTAATCCCTGTTCTAAGCGTGCCAGCAAGGTTGGCAGCGGGAAATGCTTGCAGCGTGCGGCGGCCAGTTCAATGGCTAATGGCAAACCATCCAGTCGTGTACAGATAGCGGCCACACTTGATGCGTTGGCGCTCGTCAACTGGAAATTAAGTTTGACTTCCTGTGCTCGTTGCACAAAGAGTGCAACTGCTTCGTACTGTGCAAGCGTGTGTACATCTGGCAGATGGGTAAGATCAGGGAAGGTGAGAGGGAGAACAGCAAACTCGTGCTCACCCCGTACGTGGAGCATCACGCGACTTGTCACCATTACTTTGAGGTCTGGACAGGCTGTGAGTAGCTCTGCCACGACCGCAGCGGCATCAACCACCTGCTCAAAGTTGTCCAGGAGCAGAAGAAACTGCTTTTCTTTGAAGGCGGCCTGTAATAGTGTGAAGGGTGACTGATTGCTCACTTTGCCAATCCCCAATGCCTCTGCGATTGCAGGTGCAACGAGGGCTGGATCACTTACCGGAGCTAAGGATACAAGAAACACCCCATCAGAAAACTGCCTGCTTAATCGGGCTGCGACATGTATACTCAACCGTGTCTTGCCAACGCCACCCGGACCCGTCAGTGTTACCAGGCGAATATCTGGTCGGCGTAGAAGTTCGCTAATTGCCGCCACCTCTTGCTCACGCCCAACCAGTATCGTCGTCGGCACTGGTAAGTTATAGAGGCGAGCTTGTTGATACGCTGACTGCTCACGCTCTGCTGTGGAGAGGAGAAACATTGCTTCTCCCGTCGTTTTCCGACTCTGGTCAGCAGCCTGAGCGAGAGCAGAGGCGAATGCGAGTATGTCTGGAAATCGTTGTTCGGGATCTTTCGCCAGGCTCTTCAATACAACCTGTTCCACCTCTAATGGTAGATCAGGTACTTTTTCGCATAAAGAAGATGGTTGACGCAGGTGGTGTTGAGTGGAAACCTCGATGAAGGAGCCTTGAAATGGTCTTTCCCCACACAACCACTCATAAACCACGATACCCAGGGCATATTGATCGGAGGCCGAGCATGGATGGCCTAACATCTGTTCCGGTGCCATATAGGCGACAGTCCCTACTGTGTCCCTGGCAGCATAAGAGCGCGAATTCTCCTCAATCACTGCAATGCCAAAATCACAGAGCATGATTTCGTGGGAGCGGCCTACCAGTAAATTATCAGGTTTGATATCACGATGTATCAGCTTGTGCTCGTGGGCATGCTGCAAGGCAAGAGCCGTCTGCTCTACATAGGTAACGACCTTTGTCAGAGGAAGGCGGGTTCCTCTGGGATGCATCTGGCGCAAACTGCCATGAGGAGCATAACTCATCACTAAAAATGGTGTGTTTCCTTCAACGCCAAAATCCAGAATGCGCACAATATGCGGGTGTTCCAGGTGTGCGATGGTGCGGGCCTCGAAGCGAAATCGCTCCATGTCCTGGTCGGCCAGTTGGGCGTGCAGCACCTTTATCGCAGCCTCATTGCCCAGGTAGATCTGTTCACCCAGGTAAACCTGAGCATATCCGCCTTGACCAAGCAGACGAACCAGTCGATAGTTGCCGAGTTGTTCTCCAACGCTGATGTTTTGCATTGCCTTCTATGCTACCATTTCGTGTTGCAAACTATAGCGCGCCTCAGTAAATATTTCCTGTATCTGCATCACATCGGCCATGATCATTTCTTGCTCAGACACAATCCGCTCAATACGTCTGCGGAGCAGTTCATGGAGAGCAGGTCGGCAGGCGCAAAGCCTGGTTGCAACATCTCGCAAGACCGCCACATCAAGCCAGCACGGATAGCGCAAGATGCTCCAGTAGCAGAGGGCAGCCATGCGCTCCTGACCGGCTTTAAGATATGCCTGGGCCAGTGTCAGCTTTGCTTTGAGCACCATTTGTGTATATCTTTCCTCTATCCAGATCCGACCTGTGACTTTTGCGAAATCACGCAACAAGCGCTCTAAAATCTGGATGGACTCTTCATACCGTTCCAGCTCTATGAGGATATTCCCCAATTTGAGGGCAGCTCGTTGTCGATATGGAAGCACCTGCTCTAATGTCGAGCGGGATTGCAGCTTCCTTACTACCCGTGTTGAGAGGAGTAATGCCTCCCCATAGCGTTCGAGCGCGGCTTCTCTCCCGGCAGGAGAACGCAGCAAGACATCTCCTAGATTGGTGAGGACATGGATACGAAAGTTGTTGGTCGTATCTTTTATGTGTGCCAACACGAATTCTACGAGTTTTTGCGCTTTCTCATACTGGTGTTGTTTGTAGGCAACCAATGCCTCGCCGTTGACAACCCCTATCAGGTCGAGCTTTGCCCTTGCTCCACTCCTCTGATCTAGCTTCTTCAGGCATTCCTTGCCCAACTGGAAGCACTCTGCCGCATACTCCCAGGCTTCAGGATGCGCAAGGGTGGCAAGAGCCAGCCCCAGCGTTATCCAGAAGGCGAATCTCGTCCTGAGATCGATAGCGTCGGGCAATACACCATGCAACCTCCTATACACCTGTACAGCTTGCATATCATCTAGCAGGAGGTATGCAAGTTGCGCAAGTGTATAGGCAGCTCCACTTACGTTGTTATCGCAGGCCATTTGAGCCACGTGCCGCAACCGTTCGTAGTAGCGTATCAGCCCCTCTGGCTCTGAGATCGTGGCTTCAATGGCCTGGCGTGAGTATACCGAGAGCATTGCTTCCAGATCGCCTGTTTCAGAAGCTATGGTCAGCAGGGGATAGCCGGTGCAGTGTTGCAAAACATGCAATGCGTGCCTTGCGAGTTGATGTCTTCTCCCTTGATCCATCGTCTGATAGATGTTTTCCGCCTCCTCAGTTGTCAGGCGATTGGCATAACAGATCCAAGTATCTGTTCCATCCCTCCTTGAAGCTATGAACTGGTCATATGCCTCTGGCAAGTGTGCTACGAGCTTCTGCCAGTCTAGTTCGCGTACTCGTCCACCACACAGATAGAGCAGAGATACTATATCCTCTATCTTGCTTCCTGTTGGCAAAGTGGATTGAACTGTAGAAGCCGGATTTTGCTGATGATATAGCATGATGATAGGAATGCGCCGTGATAGCGCTGATCGAAGGATATGCAGCGTAAAAGAAAGATCGAGCTTCACAGGTGGCAGCAGATACTCTATGACGATCATCTGTGAAAGAGAGGAGTCATGAAGTGCGGCTCGCTCCAACTCTTCTACCTTCAATTGTAGGCATCGCTCTCTTCCAGGTTGTTTTTCTTGAAGAAACTCGAAAGCATCAAGCCGTTCTGGTTGCATCTGTTCATTGGCAACAGAAAAAAAACAAGGAGTTCGGAAAACTCCACGATTGCTACAGAGAAAATACCTGACATGATAGTTTGGATGAGATGCAGCCAATAAGAGAGCCTGGGCCTCTCTTGTCATAGCCTCTGAGGGTCCGCCTACCAGAAATGTGCCGACAGGAGCTTTACCTGCTTCTATGGAGCACTTCAGGTCGGCCCATTCTCGATCTGTTATCCCCATCTGCTTCATAAGAGCATTCCCTTCTCATCAACGAATTGGAATAATGCCATCATCACAACAGTAATTCACTACAGAATGGCTCAAGCATGTTGAAGCTCCGATAGCTGCGATGCAACTCCACATAGTATTGTTCCTTTCTCTGCTGAAATATGTCTTTCTTGCCTTCTCTCTTATACAGTTGCACAATCGCTTGCACTCTCGAAACGCAACCGTACAGATCTGCTTATGGCCTTGACACTCGACCAGCAGGCCTCTTTACTGATGATTTTTACGCGTATGCCATCGGAAAATATCGAAGCATATCAATGCTGTATGGCGGTAATGGGGCACAGATGCTCCAATCGCTAGAAGAGTGTGTGACACGACTTCCTACCTACCTTTATGGGCAAAGTCGGCCCATTCACGGGGCGATTTGGAGCGAAAGAGTGGGGCATGCGTGCCACAGTCCTGGCAGTAGAAACGGCTCCTACCTGGGGTGAATTGGGGCATGCATGCCCCGCATTGAATTGTAAATAGACGAGATCAAGGTCAATCAGGAAATGCAACCAAAAATGCATCCTGCATAAAGTAGAGAGTTGGAGCACCATCGGTAGGCAATCAGAGAGGTCTTATGGGATGTGCATAGTACGATTTGTATCTGATGTCCAGTTTACGCAGCAGGGTGGTTACTACCTCTGTTATAGACCAGCGGTACATATTCAGGTGCTGATCAGCTCCCGTCTGAAGGAAGCCATTGAACGACAAGATTTATCGCAAATTTTGCCGAAAGATGTTGACGAACTTCACTCGCTGCTAGAACTTGGCTTCATCGAAGAAGAGCCTCTTGAATGAGAGAGCAACGATAATGCAGGATTACCTCATCATAGATGAGGGCAAAGCTCAATCCTGAGTCATAAGGAGCGTACATGGTAAAAAGCAAGTTTCGCAAGAAAGCGCTTCAGCATTACGCACAAAGTTGGGAAAAATCTATCTTACCCCGCTTTATTGCGCCGCCAGTCTTTCTCTTTTTATGGATTCTGCTTGGGTTGCTGTTTGTCGCTACCTTTCTCGCCTGGTTAGGGGAAGTTCCGACTTACGCGGTTGGATCAGGTCTTGTTCTCAGCCAGAGCCGAGTGCCAATCAGTAACAGCGACCCGGCAACTGCTGTCATTTTCTTACCAGCCAGCCCATCGCTTAAAGTGCAGGCAGGCATGCCAGTTCAGGTACAGATTGGATCAACGGGGCCACAACTCACCACCAGGGTCGCAACGGTCGAACAGGCGGCCATGAGTCCAGATGCCATACGACAACGGTATGGGCTGGACGGCACGCTAGCGGAGACGCTAACTCAGCCGTCGCTCGTATTGACAATCAGGTTGAGCACGACTGTTCCAACAGCTTTGTATGCAGGTAGTCTTGTTCATGCTCAGATACAGGTTGGGACACATCGTATCCTCTCGCTCTTACCAGGTCTTAATCAACTCAGGAAGGTGTAGCCAATGAAAACCTTTGATCCCGAATCGACGCAGCTTAGCAATAACGATGATCTGATTCGTGCTCTTCAGAAAGAGGAATCAGGTGCTACGTCCTCCGATGATGAAGGTCAGGTCACGCTGAGAAGAACGAGCGGTTTACTGCCAGATAAACGCCGCACTGCCCTGCTTTCCGGTCTGGATATTGGTGAACAGGCCAGCTCGACGGAGGTGGCGGATCTAGCAGAGCATCGAGAGCATCAGATGGCAAGAAATACGATGGCTCTTGGCCTCTATCTTGCCCCTGATCAAGACCCTGCGATGACGGCCACGCTTGTGACACCATTGCAAAAGCCTGAGACAGCAGAAACAGAGACAGAGAAGCCCGCACCTTCAACTGAGGCTTCGTCAGCGCCATCTACTCCTGCTTCTCAAGGGCAAGCTCAGGTGCGTAAGCAGAGCCTTGCGCAAAGGCTGCACCTGACACGCAAGCGCGTACCTATGCTCCAACAAATGAGCATGGTAGAATGTGGCGCTGCGAGCCTGGCGATGATTCTGAGCTATTATGGGCGTAAAACCTCTGTCTCGGAGGTTCGTAACCATTGTGGAGTCGGTCGTGATGGGCTTTCAGCTCTTAGTATTGTCAAGGCTGCTCGTTCTTATGGTCTGCGAGTCAGAGCTATCTCCCTGCAAGAAAACGATTTTCGCTTTATCACTCTTCCAGCCATTATTCACTGGGAATTCAATCACTTTCTCGTCGTTGAACGCTGGACACCGAAATATGTTGATCTCGTTGATCCTGCTATAGGGCGCAGGCGCGTCACAGCGAAAGAATTCGATAACAGCTTTACCGGGATCGTGATCATGCTTGAACCTGGGGTCCAGTTCAATCGCGAGACGGCCAACCAACGGGTCACTCTGCGTAGTTATGCGGTGAACTATATCAAGATGGCTCCGGTCGCGTTGGGACAAATTTTAGGGGCATCTCTCCTGTTGCAACTCTTTGGGCTGGCCTTACCAGCGCTGACTGCAATAGTTATAGATCAGATCATTCCTTTTCAACTCAAAGATGCTCTCACCTTATTAGCCGTTGGCTTATTTGTGCTACTGCTTGCTCAACTGGTGACGATGTTGTTGCGTGCATCTGTCCTGCTCTATCTGCAAACGAAGGTAGATTCGCAGATGATGATGGGCTTTTTTGAAAAACTGCTCACGCTGCCTCAGAGCTTCTTCTTACAACGTTCCAGCGGTGATATTCTGGCCCGTCTTGCCAGCAATACCATTATTCGCGATACCATCAGCAATCAGCTTGTCTCTACGATCCTGGATGGCAGTTTTGTGCTTGTCTATTTGCTCATCCTGCTCGCGGTCTCGCCCATGTTTGCTCTGCTGGCTCTGGCAATCGGCTGCTTACAGGTGATTTTGTTGCTCTTCACCGGTCATCGTACGCGTGAATTGACGATGCGCGAACTGGTGGCGCAGGGGAAATCACAGGGGTATGCCGCCGAAATGCTGACCGGCATTGCAACGCTCAAAGCATCTGGAGCCGAAGAGCGGGCACTGTCGCGCTGGTCCAACCTGTTTTTCGATCAGTTAAACGCCGCTGTGAAACGCAGCTATGTCAGTTCATTGACGAATACCGTGCTGAATACCTTGCACACCTTTTCCCCACTGTTCCTGCTGATCGCCGGTACGGTGCAGGTCTTGAACGGCTCATTGCCAACGGGTACAATGCTCGGTTTGTTCGCACTGGCTACCGCTTTCCTGGCCCCATTGACCTCGCTCGTGGCAATGGGACAACAGGTGCAACTGGTGCAGTCACATCTTGAACGAATTACAGATGTTGTTGAGGCGAGACCAGAACAGGATACAGAGGAAGTCAATGAGCCGGAGCGTTTGACGGGGCACATTCAGTTGGAGAAGGTGGGATTTCGCTATGATCCCAATTCCGCCCTTGTCTTGCAGGATATCTCGGTCTCTATCGCCCCCGGTCAAAAAGTAGCGATTGTCGGACGAACCGGCTCAGGGAAGAGCACACTGGGCAACCTGCTGCTTGGTCTCTATCTGCCAACTGAGGGTGAAATTTTCTACGATGACATTCCCTTGCGTACATTAAACTACCAGGCCGTTCGCTCACAATTTGGCGTGGTCATGCAGGGATCAAGCATCTTTAGCGGCTCCATCAGACAGAACATTGCGTTGTCGAATCCTTCTATGCCGATGGATCATGTCATCAAGGCTGCCAGAGCTGCGGCCATCCATGAAGATATTATGCAGATGCCTATGGAATATGAAACGCTCGTCTCAGAGGGGGGAAACGCCCTCTCTGGTGGTCAACGTCAGCGATTGGCACTGGCGAGGGCCATCGCCAATGATCCGGTGATCCTGTTGCTTGACGAAGCCACCAGCGCACTCGATGTGGTGACAGAAAAAGCGGTTGAGCAAAGCCTAAACCAGCTGGCCTGCACTCAGATCGTCATCGCACATCGCCTGAGCACAATTCGTAATGCAGATCTGATCCTGGTCGTAGATCGGGGTGCCATCGTTGAGCAGGGCACGCATCAGCAGCTCTTAGCTCGTCATGGCTACTATGCCAGGCTTATTGAGAGCCAACTAGCAACCGGTGAGATTGAGTCTATGTGAAATCCCGGCGATTCAATTGGAAGTACAGTCAAGTTGATAAAAATATCCTTTAACACGCGGATATCCGACATATGTGTAGCTACAGGAGATGAATTGGTATGAACAGCGTAAATGCAATCCTCGCACGAGGGATTCATGTGTTGACCAGACACAGTTCACCAATATTATACCAGGATGTAGATGCACAGTCGGTTTCCATAGATAGTCATCAATTGTAGCTAGTTCATAGTAGGTTGTTCCAGGGCCTATTTTCAGGCAATGGCCTGAGAAGATGTTGAACCAACTCACCTTAATTCACATCAAGAAAGGGAAAATCTCATGAGCACTGAAGAAATCATCCGCGCATGGAAAGCTGAAAACGACGAAGAGAAAAACGAAGACGCACCAGCCAATCCCGCCGGAGAAGAACTCAGCGACGAGGAGCTGGGGGGTGTAGAGGGCGGCAGCGAGGCACCACCTGATGGCTCTGCTGGAACTGCCTGTTCCTGCGCCAAGTTCTCCTGCTAAACACGAAAGAGTAGTGCTGTCCCTCTGTGGCAGAGCGAGCAGACGAAGCGGGAAACATTTGGACCTGCTTGCTGCTCCTCCCCGCAGAGGGCATACCAGAGGAGCAATCAATGAGCACTGATGAGATTATTCGTGCATGGAAAGCTGAAAACGACGAAGAGAAAAACGAGGATGCACCAGCCAATCCCGCCGGGGAAGAACTTAGCGACGAGGAGCTAGAGAAGGTGGAAGGTGGCAGCGAAGACCCTGGCGATGCGGAAGGTTCCTACGTTTGCTCCTGCCTCAAAACGTCCTGTTAAATGTAATCTGAACAGCTTATCCTCGGTGGAGGGGTAAGCAGACTAAGAGAAATTATTTATCTCTTGCTTACCCTCCTCCCCAGAGAGGACAAACACAAGGAGGCATCAATGAGCGCTGATGAGATCATTCGCGTATGGAAAGCTGAAGATGATGAGGAGAAGGGCAAGGACGCACCAGCCAATCCCGCCGGGGAAGAACTTAGCGATGAGGATTTAGAGCAGGTGGAGGGTGGCACTGAGCCAGGCAATGGTAATCCAACAAGCCCCTACTGCGCTAGCTACCAGACACTCTGTCCAGAATAAGAACAGGGTATCCTCAGTGGAGGGATGAGCAGGCCAGGAGAATGTATCTGACGCCTGCTTCCTGTCCTTTTGCAGAGAGGGCAAACGCAAGGAGAAACTGATGAGCATTGACGAGATCATTCGCGCATGGAAAGCTGAAGATGAGGAGGAGAAAAACGGGAATGCACCGGCCAATCCTGCCGGGGAAGAACTCAGCGATGAGGATTTAGAGCAGGTGGAGGGTGGCAGTGAAGCCCCTGGTGACGCGGATATGAGCCAGAACATCTGTACCTGCGCCAAAATATCTTGTTTATAAATGCAATCTGAGCAGGTTTTCCTCTAGAAAGGAGAAGCCAATGAGTGCCGACGAGATTATTCGCACATGGAAAGCTGAAGACGATACATGGGATACGCAAGCACCAGAGAATCCAGCGGGAAAGCAGAGACACTACGAAAAAGAAGAGGAGTATACCGAAGATGAAGCCTCTACGTTGCTTTCTTCTAGCTTGAAGTGCCTCGTCGTATCAAAGCCGGGAGAGCGTTCTGGCACGTTCTGAACGAGCGGAAAAATGAAAGGAGATCATCATGGGCGGTTCCCTTCCAGTATGGCAGAGCGCAGACTGGTATCGTGCAACGACGCTAAACGAGCGGATTACATCTTTACGTACAGGTGCGCATACATCTCTTTCAGACGGTTCAGGAGACATAGAGAAAGCACAGCGGCGCTTGCAACGCTGGAAGGCACAATCGCCCTTTGATCAAGAATCCTTCTTTGCTGATCGCCTATCTCAGGATAAGCTCAACGAGCAAGAATTGCTCTTCCTGCTAGCCGAGCCAGCCGAAGAGCTTCAAGCTCGTCTCGGCCATGTTCCTCACTGGTTGAGTGAGCTACAACAAGCCTTTGCCAATTATGACGCATCCCGCGACCTGCCTATACAATCGCTTCCAGAGAAACTTTTAGCAGATACGGCAGATATACTCCCGATCATTCACCCTCTTCTCCAACGTGGCCTACAGCAGCTTGAGGCAGGCATTCGAGCTATAGGTACAGAGTTTAGCTATCTACCGTTTGATCCGCAGGCAATTCCATCTGCACTGCTTGGCAATCTTGCATTACAGGTGGTACCGGGAATGCGTCGCACTTTTGCGCTGGAGCTTAATGTAGCACGCCTACAGGGACGCCTGACCGGAGAGACCTCAGAGGAGCGTTTCCAGAGCTATGTGCAGCTTCTCCGTCAGCCAGAAAATATGCTCACGCTGCTTGCAGAGTATAGTGTACTGGCTCGCCAACTCATAATAGATATCGACAACTGGCTTGTCTATAGCCTGGAATTCTTGCGCCACCTGTGTACCGACTGGCAAGCCATTCGTACACACTTTATCCCTGAAAATGATCCTGGCATGCTCATAGAGGCTATGGCAGGAGCAGGAGATACACATCGGAAAGGACGTTCAGTACTTCTGCTGAAGTTTGCCTCTGGCTGGCAACTGGTCTACAAACCTAAATCCCTGGCCGTTGATGTGCATTTCCAGCACGTGTTGACCTGGCTCAACGAGCACGGCCAGCAACCTCCTTTGCGTCCGCTGACCCTCCTTGATCGCGGAGCCTATGGCTGGTCCGAGTTTGTTACCGCCTCCTCTTGCCAATCCGAACCAGAGGTAGCGCGTTTTTATCAACGCCAGGGAGCTTTCCTGGCTCTACTCTATGCGCTGGATGCAGTGGATTTCCATTTTGAAAACGTGATTGCAGCAGGCGAACATCCACTGTTGATTGATCTGGAAGCTCTCTTTCATCCTCGTATTCACGAGAGTCCTGCTGAACAACCAGCGATGCAAGTACTGGATCGTTCTGTGTTAGGTATCGGGCTGCTGCCGCTACGTATCTGGTCTAACGGAGAGAAAGAAGGAGTCGATATTAGCGGTCTGGGAGGCCAGGAAGGACAACTCGTACCTCTCCCAATCCCTCGTTGGACGGGGGCAGGTACAGACCAGATGCGGCTCGTCCAGGAACCCGTTACATTAGAAGGTCAGCAGAATCGTCCCCGGCTCAATGATCGCGAGGTACGGACCCTCGATTATTGTGAACAGATCATCAGCGGCTTTACACATATGTATCAGCTTTTGATTGCCCATCGTGACACGCTGCTCACAGATCTACTCCCCCGCTTTGCTCAGGATGAGGTTCGCTTTCTTGTCCGTCACACGAAAACGTATGATCTCCTTCTTTCTGAGAGCCTTCATCCCAATGTGCTACGCGACGCACTCCAGCGAGAGCGATGTATTGATCGTCTCTGGTTCAGCGTCCGCTCTCAATCCTATCTCTCCCGGCTGATCGACGCCGAGCGTGCTGATTTACTTGAGGGTGATATCCCCCTGTTCACCGCCCATCCTGACTCTCGCGACCTCTATACGAGCCAAAGGATATGTATTCCTGAGTTTTTTGCGGCATCCAGCCTATCAGTAGTTACTGAACGTATCTTGCAAATGGATGAAGAGGATCTCTTCTGGCAGACCTGGATCATCAGAGCGGCCTTTACCAGCATGATAACAGATAGCCAACCAGTGGCGAAGATGCCCCCTCTGCTCATGCCATCAAGTGCCCCCGTGACCCGCGAACGACTGCTGGCTGCGGCCGATTCTGTAGGGGAACGTCTGGACCAGCTAGCTATCTCCAATGCCGATGCCGTCAACTGGTTGGGCATTACACAAAACATAGGCACTACACGCACATGGAATATCAGGCCAGCAGATATAAGCCTCTATGACGGCAGTTCCGGGATTGCGCTGTTCCTGGCCTACCTCGGCTCTATTACTGGTAAGGAACGCTATACGGCCCTCGCCAGGACCGCACTCAAGGCGATACGTTATAGAATCAGCGAGATCGAGAAACGACCCGGATTGCAGGAGATCGGAGCTTTTATCGGTCTGGGATCACCTCTCTATCTCTTCTCGCATCTTGGTGCACTCTGGAACGAGACAGCCCTACTCCAGGAGGCTCTACACATTGCATCATTCCTCCCTGACATGATCGAGCAGGACGACAGACTGGATCTCGTCTCCGGTTCAGCGGGATGTATTGCCAGTCTCCTAAGCCTGCATGCGGTTATTCCTGCGCCAATACTCCTCACTACTGCTATCCGGTGCGGCGATCATCTGCTGGCTCATGCACTACCCATGAAGGGTGGCAAAGGCTGGCGAACACGTGCGTATGCTCCTTATCCTCCCACTCCTGGTTTTGCACATGGAACAGCAGGCATAGCCTGGAGCTTGCTTAGCCTGGCAGATGCTAGCGGTCAGGAACGTTTTCAGCAGGCAGCTCTGGAAGCTTTCGCGTATGAACGTAGCCTGTTCTCGCCAGAAAAACAGACCTGGCTCATGCCTTCTGCCGATAGGGCTACGGGAGCACAGAAAACCAGAATGACATGGAACCAGGGAGCACCAGGGATTGCCCTCAGCCGCATCGCATCTCTCAGATATATTGATGAGCCGCTGATACGCGATGAAATAGACATTGCTCTTGAGAGAACCATTATCGAAGGGTTTGACCAGTCTCCTGAAGGCTCTCATGCCAATCACTCTCTCAGTCATGGCTATTTTGGCAACCTGGAAACGCTGCTGGCCGCCACACAGGTCGAGCCATCTTATCGCGAACATCTGGACCGCTACACTGCTATGTTGCTCGATAGCATCACTGCTTACGGCTGGGTGACAGCCGTTCCATTGAATGTAGAAACCCCTGGGCTGATGGTGGGGTTAGCTGGCATTGGCTATGAACTGTTGCGTCTGGCGGAACCGGAAAGAGTGCCATCAGTACTCTTGCTTGCTCCACCATACCTTGCGCAACCCCCACAGAAGTCAGCCAATCATCTTGCATCTTCTTTCGTGTAGTGTGTTCTCGTAGTCGCCTCACTTTTTCCTCACCAGGTTGCTGTGTGGTACAGGTGCGATGTGCCACACAACAATGTTTAGAAAGAAAGGGAGATTCCATGAGTAACAAGCCCTCTAAGCGTAAGCCCAAAGCGAAGGAAAGGAGGAAGCAAGAGCCTGATGAACAGGCCCGCAAACCAGGCCAGTCCTCCTACGACACTGTTGAACTGCAAGAACTGAACGACGAGGAACTGAAAAACGTCGAGGGAGGGATCGGGTATAAGCAGTTTCCTGCGGGGAGATAAAATCACCAACGGGACGAGCTGATTTCCTTTTTCACCCTATGTAGCGACAATGGGTGGTGGGAGGGACGACGACAAGCGCAAGGCTCCCTCAACCAAGATCCCACCTCTCCTTGTCGCTGCGCGGAGTGGGACGATCCATGCGCTCATCACTTGCACGCCATAATCTCAAAGAGAGGTAAACCAGCCATATGAAGCAGGAAATAGAAGCTCTCAATACGAGCTTGTCCAACCGTTCTCACTGGCACTCCCAATGGCAGTTGGCGCTTGCCAATTTTGATGCTGCCCTCCCCCTCCCTCCCCAACTACTAAAAGAGGATGCTGATGGCGCATATCTGCAAGTCATTCAGCCTCTACTCCAACAAGGTCTGCGCCAGCTTGAAACCGGTCTCCAGACCATCTCTGTGCAGCATAGCAAACTCCCTTTTGATGCCCAGAGCATTCCTGCGCTGCTGTTTGCCAATCTCATCAGGCAAGTCGGATCTATGGTAAGTCGTACCGTTGTACTGGAACTCAACGTGGCTCATTTGCGAGGGTATGTATCTGGTAATACAACAGATGAGTTACTGCGGAGCTATGTGCAGCATCTCCAACAACCGCACAATCTGCTCGCGTTCCTGCAAGAGTACAACGTGCTGGCCTGCCAATTGGTAGCAATTGTTGAGCAGTGGGTATCCTACAGCCTGGAATTCCTACGTCACCTCTGCACTGACTGGCAAGCATTGCAGAGGGTCTTTGCTCCGGCGGGCGATCCAGGGGCATTGACAGAGATCACGACAAAGCCTGCAAATACCTTCCAGAGAGGACAGATGGTGCTGTTCCTCACGTTTGCCTCTGGCTGGCAACTGGTCTACAAACCTGAATCTCTGGCCGTTGATGTGCATTTCCAGCACGTGTTGACCTGGCTCAACGAGCACGGTCAGCAACCTCCTTTGCGTCCGCTGACCCTCCTTGATCGCGGCACCTATGGCTGGTCCGAGTTCGTGATTGCATCACCCTGCCAATCCGAATCAGAGGTGACACGTCTTTATCAACGCCAGGGGTCTTACCTGGCTCTGCTCTATGTGTTAGGGGCAATAAACATTCAGACGAACAACCTCATCCTGGCAGGCGAGCATGCGATGCTTGTTGATGCGGGAATGCTCTTCCAACCACAGATAGACAATCCAGATGTTCTCCGGCATCCTACTCGCCAGGCATTCAATCAGTCAGTTTTAGGCACCGGACTCTTGTCTGACGATCTCTCACCTGACTATTGCGATTACTTCATTACTGGCTTTGCAAACACCTGTGGCCTGTTAGCAAGCGAGGAATTCCTGGAGACAATCTTGCCGCGATTTGCGCATGATGAAATCCGATTCGCAGTTCGTCCGACCAGGACATATATACGGCTATTAGCAGAGTGCTTTCACCCTAATCACCTGCGCAGCATACAGCAGCGCGATCGCTACCTGGATCGCCTGCGGGTAGCAGCCAGAGAGCGACCCTATCTGGTACAGATCGTGGCAGCAGAGCAAGCTTATCTACGAAGCGGTAATATCCCTTTGTTTACGACTTCTCCAGAGGGTCGAAGCCTCACAACCAGTCAAGGAGAGAGCATCGCCAACTTCTTTGTTGAATCTGGTCTGAACGTGGTGCGCCAACGTCTCCGGCAACTGAATGCAGAACATATCGCCCGCCAGATCGAGATAATTCGCGCCGCGTTCACTGGTATAGCTATGACTGCTCGCCCTGTAATGACCCCCATGCTTTCATTACAGCCAGCACGCATATCACCAACCCGTGAACGGCTTCTCAGGGCTGCATGTGCCATAGGTGAGCGCCTATGTAGCCTCGCTTGGTATATGGATGATACTGCCAGTTGGCTGGGCATGACGGCAGTGATGAAGGGCGAAGCAGTCAAATGGGCGCTTCAACCAGTAGGGAAAGATTTATACACTGGCACGGCAGGCATAGCCTTCTTCCTCGCATATCTTGGACAGATTACCGGTGAAATGCGCTATACAGCACTGTCCAGATCGGCTCTCAACACCGTACTGATTGAAAGAGAGCGACAGAAAAAATTGCCTCAGCCTGATGCAATTGGAGCCTTTAATGGACTGGGATCTCTCATATACTTCTTCACTCATCTGGGTTGCCTCTGGAACGATCTTGCCCTGCTTCAAGAAGCTCAGAAAATCGTTGCATGCCTCCCCGACTCAATCGCACAGGATGAGAAGCTGGACATACTGTCTGGCTCCGCAGGCTGTATCATGAGTTTGCTTGCTTTGTATGCTGTTACTCCATCGACAGCCACCCTTGCGACAGCAATCCAATGTGGTGAGCATCTGCTTGCTCGCGCTCGCCCAATGAAGCAAGGTGCAGGTTGGACCACCTTTGCAGGGAAACTTCCCCTGACCGGCTTCGCTCACGGTGCGGCTGGTATTGCCTACAGCCTGCTGGCTCTGACCGAGGTCAGCGGACAGGCACGCTTTCGGGATGCTGCCCTCTCAGCTCTGGAGTATGAGCGCGGCCTGTTCTCGCCAGAAGAGCAAAATTGGCCTGACTTACGTGAGGTGAGCGATAGCGGGAATCTCCCGACTGAGCAGGAGTTCACCTATGGACATATGTGGTGTTATGGAGCTTCCGGGATCGGACTGGCTCGTCTTGCTTCACTTGCTTATCTAGACGACGCTCAGATACGTGAAGAAATAGGTGCCGCACTTAAAACAACCATAGCGAAAGGCTTTGGTCATAATCATTCGCTCTGTCACGGTGATCTGGGGAACCTGGAGACACTACTTGTAGCAACACAGCGGCTCGATGAACGGCAGTATGATCAATCATTCGAGCAATTCACTGCGATGCTGCTAGAGAGCGTCGAAACTGGTAAATGGATAACGGGCGTGCCTTTAGGAGGAGAGACACCAGGATTGATGAACGGTCTGGCCGGGATTGGTTACGCGTTGCTGCGCCTGGCGGAACCTGAAATGGTTCCCTCTGTGCTTTTACTTGCACCACCTGTTCATTCACGCAGAAGCCCCGGCGATATCTAGAGTGCTCTTTGCAATGATGCTCACCAGGAAAACAGGATAGCGCCCGGTCCCCAATAGGTTGCCGGGCGTTTGTTCGCGTGTTGCTTGAGCGCTGTCACTCGTGCTCCTGCCTCGATTTTCGCACGATGGAGATTTTTCGCCCTTTGGGGCTGGATCAGGCGATCCGTGCCATTAGAGTGTTTATCCTTTCAGATTGATCGTGTATGGTAGGGGCGATGGCTGGTCCTCGCCCTGGCTGCAACACACAAATCATGGGCAAAGTGGGCGAGGACCAGCCATCGCCCCTACCATACACGCCCTGCACCTTCCGCTCATACCCACATATACCCGAAATAGAAGCGAATATCTATTCAAATCGAAATATTTATTCTCTCAGTAAAGAGTACAACAGCTTTTGCCCGCTGTCAATCTCCTCATGACGAGACAGATTTTTCTGCACGTCCACCCCTTGACATTCATTGAAGCTCCCATTTATAATGACTGTAGCCCGATATAATTTCAATTGTGAATAAATATTCAAAGCCGAGAAATTTCATGTTGCAAAGGGGGTGATCATTGGCGATCATATCCTGACCATGTGGGACTTATCAATGCTAGAGTCACCCACACATAGCGGCGAATGCTGCATTATTCGCTGGCTCATCGTTCGCAGTTCTATGTAGAGCATGGATGATATTTGCTATCAATGGAGGTAGCACGATGGTAAGAACGGCATCTTTTTTCACTCGCGGCCTTTTATTTACCCTCCTATTTTCGCTGGTTATAATGGATCTGAGCGCTTGTAGTTCTCCATCCACTCAGCAAAACGTAATGACCTCAGTTGGGACGCCGCGCAATCAAACGTTAATTTTCCAGACGTTTGACGGCAAGACGAATAGTCCTGACATCATGAACCCACTGATGAGCAACTACGCGATCTGGCGCGGCTTCCGCGAGCTTGGTTGGGGCTATCTCTGGGAAATGGATACAGCAACCGGTAAATCTTACCCCGAAGTGGCAGATGGGTTCCCGCAGATCCTCAACAAACAGAATACCCAGTTTCGCGTGAAGTTGAAGCAGGGAATCTATTGGAGCGACGGCGTTGAGCTTACCGCCGACGACGCGATCTACACGCTCGATACCTATTTCAAGGGCCAGGGCAAGCTCACCAATGGCAATATCGTCACCCTGACAAACTACATCAAGTCATATAAAAAGGTGGACAAATATACGTTCGACGTTGAGACCATCAACCCCGCCTACGACTTCACGACGGTAATGGGCGTCTATACGTGGTCTTCTGCGTTCATCATGGTGCCCAAGCATGTGTTTGAGAAGCAGAAAGATCTGGCCGCTTTCCGCAACACCAAGCCTGTGACACTAGGACCATATGTTGTAAAGTCGTTCGATCCTAATGGCTTCTGGCAGCTCTGGGAGCGGCGCGATGACTGGAAGCGTTCGGCCTGGGGCTGGATGGGCGAGCCGAAGCCAAAATATGTGCTGTACAAAGACTTCGGTACCGAGGAGACGCGCACACTGGCGTTCATCCAGAATCAGTACGACGTCGATACCTTTATGAGTCCTGATAGCATCCAGAGCGCGAAGGGGCGCAATTCCGCTATCTCAACCTTTTCGGACAAGATGCCGTACAACGACATGGGCGACGCCTGTTCGTATGGTATCCTCATGAATCAGGAGAAGGCACCGCTAGATAAGCCGGAGGTGCGCTGGGCGTTGGCCCTCTCGCTGAACCTGCAAAGCGTTGGCATCAATGCGATGAACGGACAGTTGCGAGCCTCGGCGCTGCCAATGCCTGACACCCATATTCTGCGCCCGGTCTACTTCGATCCGCTGCAATCCTGGCTCAAGGACTTCAAACTGGCCGATGGCTATCAGCCGTTCGACCCGAACTTCGCGACCGATCTTTCCAGCAAGCTAAAGACGATGGGAACCTCCGCCTCGGAACTGCCACAGGGCAATCAGGCGACCTCCGAAGCGTTTGGCATGGGCTGGTGGAAAAATGATCCGGCAGAAGCCGAGAAGCTGTTGAACTCGGTGGGGATCAAGAAGAACTCAAGCGGCGTCTACACGCTGCCTAATGGACAGGTCTGGCAGTTGGAGTTCGTCATCCCTGCGGACTGGAATAAGGTCATGCAGCGCATCGGCTTCTCGATTGCCGACAACTGGCGCAAAGCTGGCATCCAGGTCAACGCGCGTCAGGTGGACAACGGCGAGTTTGGCAACGTGCAGAATACCAACTCCAAGCTCGTGACTGAACTGAACTGGAACAGCTGTGTCTTCAATACCAACTATCTGACCTCGTGGCGCAGCATCCAGCCGGAGAACCTCAAAGCCGCCGATTCGTCAGAGGCTATTAACGGGAATTTCTTCCGCTGGAAAAACCCGACCGCCAGTTCGCTGCTCAAAGCGAGTTCGCAGATGGACACAAGCTCTGAGAAGTTCCTGGAAAATGGTCGCGCCATCTCTCAAGAGTTCATCAAGGATATGGCCTACATCAACATTATGAACATTCCGACCACCATTCCGACGAACAGCTATTACTGGAAAAACTACCCCAAACAGGACAACTACTATGCCGCACCTTATTCATGGTGGAGTTCGGCGAAAAAGATGGTTCTGAACATCGAGCCAACCGGGCAGAAATAGCTGTTACAAAGGAGAAGCTTCACTGAAATTGGGGCTGTCACACTCAGGGCGGCCCCATCCTATCGATGAGGTGTATTATGGGGTTTGTGCAATATTTCGTGAAACGGCTTGCAACCTATCTTGCGGTGCTGTTTATCGGAATCACAATCACGTTTTTCTTGCCCCGGTTTATGCCGAGCAACCCGATTGACAACTACATCGCGCAGATGCAGAGTCAGGCGGGGCAAACGCTGACACCGGAGGCGACGCAAAAGCTGCGGTCCTCGCTTGAGGAGCTGTACGGTCTCAAGGGAGATCTCTTCTCGCAGTACCTTACCTATCTCAAGCGCGTCTTTTTAAGCTTCGACTTTGGCCCATCGCTGTCCAGCTATCCCCGTCCGGTCTCGGAGATGATCTTCGCGGCACTGCCCTGGACAATCGGGCTGCTCATTACCACGACGTTTTTTGCCTGGCTACTCGGTAATCTAATCGGGCTGATGGCCGGTTATTACCATAACAAGCGTGCGGCAACGGCGCTGGAAGTTATAGGCGTTATTCTCTATCCGATCCCCTACTATATTCTGGCCCTGACGCTCATTTTGCTGCTTGCCTTCGTGTGGCCGATCTTCCCGCTCTCGCCGACGTTTCCACCCGGCGGCTTCTCGTTTGATATGGTTGGGATCATCCTCTACAATTCCGTGCTCCCGGCGCTCACGTTGGTACTGGCTGGTTTTGGCTGGAATATTTTGAGCATGAAATCGCTGGCCTATGCTACGAAGGAGGAGGCGTATGTTACCTTTGCCCGTTTGAAGGGGACGCCTGACTGGACCAGAATGACCAGTTATGTCTTTAGAAACGCGATGCTGCCCCAGATCACGGCGCTGGTCCTCTCAATCGGCACCATCTTCAATGGGGCGCTGATTACCGAGATCCTGTTCTCATATCCGGGCCTGGGACTGTTGATGCGCACGGCAGCAGGCAGTGGCGACTATAACCTGCTCTACGGTGCGATTACCATGTCAATCATCGCCGTTGCAACTGCCGGGCTGATTCTCGATCTCATCTATCCGCTGTTTGATCCACGCATTCGATACAGGTGAGTTATGCAGATGAACAAACTCTGTCGTAGTCGCGCGATTTATCGCGCATGTGCGAGATTGCGCGATAAATCGCGCGACTACGACAGATGGGATAATTATATAGCATGAGTGCAGGTGATATATCATGAGTTCAACCCTTCGCCTCAGGAGAGGCAGCAATTCCGCGCCAGCCGAGAGAGCAGCACCGGAGAAGCGCGAGCGACCGAAACTGCTGAGTAATCTGCGGCTGAAGCTGGGAATCGTCATTCTGGCAATTTTCGTGATTGGCAGTTTCACGTTGCCGCTCTTCACGGCGGTCGATCCTTCGCAGCAGGGCACCTATTTCAAGAACCTGCCGGTCAGCGGGCAACATTTGCTCGGCACGAACGCGCTAGGACAGGATATCTTCTGGTTCCTGGTATTTGCGATTCGCAACTCGCTGCTGTTGGGCGTCATCACAAGCATAGGCATTACGATTATCTCCACGCTGGTTGGCTTGAGCGCTGGCTATATCGGCGGCTGGTACGAACGCCTGATTATGCTGGTCATCGATGCCTTCATCACCATTCCCGTGTTGCCCATCCTGATTATTCTTAGTACGCTGGTGCGCGGCAACACCTCATTTCTGATCGTCGGGGTGATTTTGATTGTCTTTGGTTGGGCCTGGGGCGCGAGGACGGTGCGTTCGATGGCACTATCACTACGCGAGCGGGAGTTCGTGAATGTGGCTCGCTTCTCCGGTGCCAGCACGTTTCGCATCATCGTTCACGAAATATTCCCCTATGTCTATGCCTATACGGTCGTGCATTTTATCAACACGATCCTGTTCGCCATCAATACGGAGGCAGCTCTGGCGGTGATTGGACTCTCGAAGGTAGAGGTGCCGACACTGGGGTCGATTCTCTTCTGGGCTTTGAACTACAACGCGCTCTTTAGCGGCCAGATTACGTGGCTGATCGGACCGATTGTGGCGACAGTGCTACTCTTCCTGGGCCTCTTTCTAGTCTCGACCGGCTACAACGAATTCTCAGCAACTAGGCGAGGTGTAGCATGATTCGACTCAACAACATCGTCGCAACCTACACCACGCAGCGTGGCACGGTCAACGCGGTAGATGGCGTCACTCTGGAAATTCCTGATGGGATCGTTCTGGGCATCGCGGGCGAGTCTGGTTGCGGCAAAAGCACGCTGATGAAGGTGATCTACGGCGACACAGGCTTTCCCCTCTCGCTTTCCAGCGGCAACGTCGAGTATGGCATCCGCGATGAAAACGACGAAGAGATAACAAGTGAAAACATTCAGAAGCAGTGGTTTAAGCGCATCTCGTATATTCCGCAAAGCTCGATGAGTTCGCTCAATCCGGTGGTGCGCATCCGTCAGCAGTTTGTGGATTTTCAGGACTCGAAGCAGAACAAGAAGCAGATTTTGGAGAAGGTGCGCTCGTATGTTAAACAGCTAGGATTGCCACCCGAGTCAATCGATTCGTACCCGCACCAACTGTCAGGCGGGATGCGGCAACGTATTATGGTGGCGATGGCGACGTTTTTCCAGCCCGATGTCATCCTCGCTGACGAACCAACGACGGCGCTCGATGTGGTGGTGCAGAAAAGCATTTTGCTTTTATTGATGAATTTGCAAGAGAAGATGCAAAATACGATCATTTTTGTGTCACACGATATGGGCGTTCATTACCAGATCACGCACAAGATGTTGATTATGTATGCAGCCAAAGCCGTTGAATATGGCGATTCGGAGACGATTTTCACGCAGCCATTGCATCCCTATACACGTATGCTGATTAATTCGCTACCGACAATTGGGGATGATCAGACGCGAGAGGGCGTGCCGGGCAGTCCGCCGAGCCTGTGGGAGAGCTTGCAGGGCTGTCGTTTTGCCGCGCGTTGTCCGCTGGCAACCGAGCTGTGCAGAACGAAGGAACCTGCGTTTGTTGAGTACCAGTCAGGGCATTTCGCCGCCTGCCACTATGCCGAATCTCAGCAGCAAGAAGCGAGAGAGGTAGCGCAATGACGACGATTTTGAAGACCGAGGGATTGCGCAAGGTTTATCATCTGGGCAATTTCCCGCGCAACATTCCCGTTCATGCGTTGAACGATGTCAATCTCAATATTGAGAGCGACGAGCCGGTGATTATCAGCGTCGTGGGGGAGTCTGGCAGCGGGAAGACGACGCTGGCAAAGGTCATCTTGCGTCTGGTAGAGCCAACATCGGGTAAGGTGACGGTGCAGGATCGGGTTGTGGTTGGCGAGCGCGGCAAGGGTAAACCGGAGAAGACCGAGTTTCTCAGCACCGTCCAGCCCATCTTTCAGAACCCATTTGAAGCGTTTAGCCGCTATCGGACGGTTGATTCGTACCTCTATGAGACGGCAACGCGAGTCAAAAAACTCAACAAACTGGGGGCGATTGATGCGGTGGAAGAGGCGCTGGCCTCGGTTGGGCTGGAATATAAGGATGTGCGCGGGAAGTATCCTAACCAGTTCTCAGGCGGCGAATTGCAGCGCGTCTCGATTGCGCGTGCGCTGATCCCGCGTCCCGGCATCATCGTTGCCGACGAGCCTGTCAGCATGATCGACGCGTCCCGCCGCATGATTATTATCAACCTGTTTCTTTCGCTCAAGCAGGAGTACCGAACGAGCATCCTCTATATCACGCACGATCTCGCCACCGCATACTACATTAGCGACTATATCGCCGTGATGAATCATGGTAGTATCGTCGAGTTTGGCAAGGCCAGGCAGGTGCTTTCAGACCCACAGCACGCTTACACCCGCCTCCTGCTCGATTCCATTCCTACAACCAAAAAGAAATGGGAGAGGGAAAAAGAATAAATTGCTGGTAGTGTTGATAATTGGCGCATTCGGTCAATGAAACAGGGAGGGTATAGAGAATGTTGGGTTCACCCGTAGGGGAGAGCGACAAGCGCAAGGCCCCCACCAAGACCCCCATTCACCCCTTGTCGCTACGGGTGGTGGGAGATTGTTGTTGGGTGACGAGTGGATGATAGAGGATGTTGGGTTCACCCGTAGCGACAAAGGGGTGGCGTGGTGGAGGAGCGGGGCCTTGCGCTTGTCGCCGTTGGGTGTTGAAGGATTGTTGGGGGAAAGAGAGGTGAGGTGGCCTGGGGAGCGCGACAAGCGCAAGGCCCCCGCCAGGAACCCCCTGCAACCCCTTGTCGCTACGGATGGTGGGAGATTGTTGTTGGGCGACGAGTGGATGATAGAGGATGTTGGGTTCACCCGTAGCGACAAAGGGGTGGCGTGGTGGAGGAGCGGGGGCCTTGCGCTTGTCGCCGTTAGGCGGGCATCAGATGTTGGGCTACGGTGGTGGGCATTTATTCATTGACCGAATACGCCAATCATCAGACCCTACAAAATAAGGGGTAGTTTTGAAATATTTCTAGAACAGGAGCAAGTCAAGCATGGCAGTTATCAGCAGTACAGCGAACGTTGAGCAGTGGGGGATATTTGAGGTGGCGTTGCAGGGGAGTGTGGAGGGCAACCCGTTTTTAGAGGTGGAACTGAGCGCCCAGTTTCGCCACAAGCACCGCACTATTGATGTGGATGGCTTCTATGATGGCGAGGGAGTCTATCGCGTTCGGTTTATGCCGGATACGCAGGGCGAATGGAGCTATACTACACGGAGCAACCAGGCGGAGTTGAACGGCGTGGAGGGGACGTTTAGCAGCATTGCTCCATCGGCGAACAATCGTGGGCCGGTGCAGGTAGCGAATACCTATCACTTCGCCTATGCAGATGGGACGCCATATAAGCAGATCGGGACCACCTGCTATGCCTGGGTGCATCAGGGCGATGAGATGGAGAAGCAAACGCTAGAGACGCTGCGTACGGCCCCATTCAACAAACTGCGTATGTGCGTCTTCCCCAAGCATTACGCCTATAACGAGAACGAGCCAGAGCGTTACCCTTTCCCGTGTCTGACACGTGGTTCCAGTAAGTGGACGGGTAGCTGGTGGGGCGATGAGAAGAGCGGCTGGTCATTTGATTTTAGCCGCTTCGATCCGGCGTTCTTCCAGCATTTCGAGCAGCGTGTGGCACAACTGCAAGAGTTGGGGATCGAGGCTGATCTGATCCTGTTCCATCCCTATGATCGCTGGGGCTTTGCGACGATGGATGCGGAGACCGATGATCGTTATCTGCGCTATGTGGTGGCGCGACTGGGTGCATATCGCAACGTCTGGTGGTCGATGGCGAACGAGTACGATCTGATGCGCAGCAAGACGATGGCCGATTGGGACCGCTTCTTCCGCGTTGTGCAGGAGGCCGACCCCTATCAGCATCTCCGCTCGATCCACAACTGCTTTGCCTTTTATGACCACTCCAAACCCTGGGTGACGCATCTGAGTATTCAGCGTTCAGATCTGGAGCAGACGAATACATGGCGTGAGCAGTATCGCAAGCCAGCAGTGATAGATGAGTGCTGTTATGAGGGTAATATTCCGCAGCATTGGGGCAATATCTCGATGCTGGAGATGGTGCATCGCTTCTGGGAGGGAACTGCACGGGGCGGCTACGTCGGGCATGGCGACACCTTCCTGCATCCCCAGGATCTCCTCTGGTGGGCCAAAGGCGGCTTGCTCTACGGTCAGAGTGCACCACGCCTCGCCTTCCTGCGGCAAATTCTAGAAGAGAGTCCAACAGCCGGCCTGGAGCCGATTGACGGCGTCACCACATGGAGATGGCATGGTGCAGCCTGTGCCGGTCAGGAACATGAGTATTACTTGATCTACTGTGGCCGTCACCAGCCCGCACGATTAACGGTCAACGTCCCAGAGGACGAAGAATATAGGGGCGAGGTCATCGATATCGAAGCCATGACCATCACGCCGCTGCTAGAGCCAATAGTGCGCGGTACATCAGTAACATTGCCCGGCAAGCCCTATCAAGCGCTGCGAGTGCAACGCGTGCATTAATTGGAACATCCAATAATTGGAGAGGATGTTGGGGCACCCGTAGCGACAAGGGGAGGTTGGGGGTTCTTGGTGGGGGCCTTGCGCTTGTCGCCGTTGGATTTTGAGGGATTGTTGGGGGCAAAGAGAGAGGAAACGGCCTTGGGGAGGGCGAAGCGCAAGGCCCCTACAACCCACCACGCCACCCCTTGTCGCTACGGGTAGGGGAGATCTTTTCTCTCCTCGGAACATTTGCCGGACGCATCAATAATCGCGTCCGTTCTATTGGATTTTGCCCGTTTGATTCGTATCGCTCGTAACAACCACAGGAAGCTAACAATTTTTTGAACGAGTATTGACAATCTTGTGAGAGTGCTTGTACAATAGCACTAGGCGAATAGATATTTTGAAGTGAATATTTATTCAGGAGGAGAAGATGGTTAACTACGAATTTGGGGCTGGGATCTGGATGTTTCAGCAGTTCATTGATCGCTACGCCACCGACGCCTACGGGCCTGCGGTGAGTACGCTGGAGGCGATTGAACGCGCTGCTGAGGTTGGCGATATCAAGGTGCTGGATATCAACTATCCATTCGCAGGCGATGATGTGACGGTCGAGCAGGTGCGTGAAACGCTGAAACGAACCGGATTACGCGCCCAGGCGATTACCCCGCATCTCTATATGCGTGAATATCAGCTAGGCAGCTTCACCAATCCCGATCCTAACGTGAGGCGGAAGGCGACCGATCTTGGCAAAAAGGCCATCGAGATCGCGCAACAACTTGACGCGAAATATGTCAAGTTCTGGCCCGGACAGGATGGCTTCGATTACCCGTTCCAGGCCGATTACAGGCGTCTTTGGGAGCATTCAGTGGAAGGCGTGCGCACTGTGGCTGAGTCTGCACCAGAGATGCAGTTTGCCATAGAATATAAAGCGAAGGAGCCGCGCGTCCATATGTTCTTCGGTTCAGCGGCGCGCACGTTGCTGGCAATTGAGGATATGGGTGTGGACAATGTGGGTATCGTCTTCGATCTGGGCCACTCCTTCTTTGCGAAAGAGACGCCCGCCGAGGCACTGCAAATGGTCGCCCGTCGTGGCAAACTGGTGAGCGTTGAGCTAAACGACAACTGGCGCGAGTGGGATGACGATATGGCGGTCGGTTCCGTTCACTTGATCGAGACGCTCGAATTTCTTCAGGCGTTGCGCCAGATCAACTGGCAGGGTCCGCTGCTGCTCGATCAGTTCCCGTTCCGTGAGGATGCGGTGCAGGCGGCCAGGGCCAGCATCAGTACAATTCGCGCCCTCGAAGGCGTGCTTGATCGACTCGATTTGAACGCCCTCACCGCCGCGCAGGATCGCCAGGATGCGCTTGCGGCGCAACAGATTGTGCTGACTACATTGCTAGGTGCTGGCATTGCAAAGGACGAGCGTTAATGGATCTGGACAGACAACAGGTTGACAAACTGGCGAAACTGGCAAATGCGGTGCGCCGCAGAGACCTTCAAATGATCTATAACGCCAAACTGGGACATATCGGTGGCGATCTCTCCGCTACCGATATCCTGGTGGCGCTCTACTTCGCCGTATTGCATGTGGACCCGCGCACACCCAACTTGCCCGACCGCGACCGCTTTATCTTGAGCAAGGGACATTGCGCGGGCGCGCTCTATACCACGCTGGCTCATGCTGGCTTTTTCCCACTGGAAGAACTGGATACATTTGTTCAGCCTCTCTCACGCTTGAACGGGCATCCTGACCGCAACAAAGTTCCGGGCGTCGAGACCAACACAGGTCCGCTGGGTCACGGCCTGCCTGTGGCGGTGGGATCAGCGCTGGCCTCCAGGTTAACTGAGGCCATGTGGCGCGTCTTTGTTCTCACTGGCGACGGCGAACTACAGGAGGGCAGTAATTGGGAGGCGGCGATGTCGGCGGCCCACTTCCAACTCGACAATCTGGTCGTGATTGTGGACCGCAATCGCCTGCAACAGGGCGACTTGACTGAGCGTACCATGCATCTTGATCCGCTTGCCGACAAGTGGCGCGCCTTTGGCTGGTCTGTGCAGGAGGTCGATGGGCACGATCACGCGCAATTGCTCGATGTCTTTTCGCGTGTACCGTTCGAGTCGGGCAAGCCAACCTGTATCATTGCCAACACGCATAAAGGGAAGGGTGTCTCTTTCATGCAGGATAAAGCAGCCTGGCATCACAAAGTACCGAACTCTGAAGAGTTTGCCGCCGCGCTGAAAGAACTGGAAGAGGTGGCGCTATGAGCGAACTCTATGATTGTCGCGACTCCTTTGAGGATACGTTGCGCGAACTGGCAGCGCAGGATAAGCGCATTGTGGCCGTCGTCAACGATTCGGTTGGCTCAAGCAAGCTGACGCAATTTGGCAAGGAGTTTCCCAATCGTCTCATCAACGTTGGCATCGCCGAACAGAACATGATCGGCGTCGGCGCTGGTCTGGCGAATGGTGGCCTGATCCCGTTTGTGAGCGGCGCGGCCCCGTTTTTAACTGGCAGGGCACTTGAGCAGATCAAGGCCGATGTCGCTTACTCCAACACCAACGTCAAGCTCTGCGGTATGAGCAGCGGCATGGCGTATGGCGAGTTGGGGCCGACGCACCACTCAATCGAAGATATGGCCTGGCTGCGCGCGATTGCTAATATGACGGTGATCGTCCCGGCTGATCCGGTTGAAACGCGGCAGGCCGTCGAGGTTGCCGCCTCCACCATCGGGCCAATGTTTTTGCGTATCAGCCGCCTACCTGTGCCTGTTGTGCATGATGATAACTACCGCTTCGAGATCGGCAAGGCGGCCCGCTTGCGCGACGGAAATGATATCACTCTGATCGCCAATGGTGTATTAGTGGCGCAAGCATTGGAAGCTGCCGAGTTGTTAGCGGCGCGTGGCATCCAGGCTCGTGTACTCAACATGTCTACAGCTCGTCCTCTAGATAAAGAGGCGGTCCTGGCGGCTGCAAGCGAGACGGGCGGCATCGTTACGGCTGAGGAGCATACGATCTTCGGCGGCCTGGGTAGCGCTGTGGCGGAGGTGGTCGTGACCAATAAGCCCGTGCCGATGCGCATCCTGGGCGTGCCGGGCGTCTTTGCCCCCACCGGCTCCGCGTCGTGGCTGTTACAGTACTTTCATCTGACGGCACAGGGCATATATGAAGCAGCTCTGGAACTGGCGGAAGTGAAGGTCTAGAAAAGATGGCGAAAAAGATCGGTCACATACTGGCGATTGACCAGGGAACAACGAATACGAAAGCCTTGCTCATTGATGAGACGGGGGCCATTGTTGCCAGTGCGTCACATCCAGTAGGGCGATCTTATCCCGCTCCCGCCTGGGTCGAGCAGGATGCGATGGAGTTGTGGCACAGCGTTCAGAGCGTCATCGAGACCTGTCTATCGACCGCTGGCACGTGCGAACTGGCAGCGGTTGCGATCACCAATCAGCGTGAGGCGGCGTTGCTCTGGGATCGGGCAAGCGGTCAACCGCTCGGTCCCTGCATCGGCTGGCAATGCCGCAGAACGGCGGCAGCTTGCGAGGCGCTAAAAGCGGGTGGGTACGAGGAACTGATCCGCGAGCGCACCGGGCTGATGATCGATCCGCTTTTCTCGGCGACAAAGGCCCGCTGGTTGCTTGATCACGTTGAGGATGGGCAACGGCGAGCTGAACAGGGCGAACTCTGTGTTGGCACGGTCGATAGCTGGTTGCTCTGGAACCTCACTGGAGGCCAGGTTCACGGCTGCGATCTCTCCAACGCGTCTCGCACGCAGCTCTTCAATATCAAGAACCTGCGCTGGGACGAGGAGATGCTGGCGTTATTTGGTATCCCGCTGGCGGCCCTGCCGGTCGTGAAGCCGTCGAGTGCGATACATGGCACGACCGTTCAGATCGGCTCGTTGCCTGCTGGCGTGCCTGTTGCCAGCATGATTGGCGACTCGCATGCAGCGCTTTTTGGACAGGCAGGTTTTCAGCCCGGAGTCATCAAAGCGACCTATGGCACCGGTTCCTCGCTGATGACGCCCACCCTGGAGGCGGTCATCTCGCGTCATGGCCTCGCCACCACGATTGCCTGGGGGTTGGGCGAACAGGTTACATACGCGCTTGAGGGCAATATTTCGGTGACGGGGGCCGCTGTGCAATGGCTGGGCGACTTCCTGGGATTGTCCGATCCAGCGCGTGATGTGGCGAGACTGGCGAACAGCGTTGCAGATACGCATGGGTTGTATTTTGTCCCGGCCTTCGTCGGGCTGGGAGCGCCCTACTGGGTCGAGTCGGCGCGTGGCCTGATGACTGGCTTCACGCAGGGTACAACTGCTGCTCACCTGGCACGTGCCACACTTGAAGCTATCACATATCAGGTGCGCGATGTTTTCGACGCCATGCAGAAGGAGGTTTCTACTCCTTTAAATGTGCTGCTGGCAGACGGCGGGGCCAGTCAGAACCATGATCTGATGCAATTGCAGGCTGATATCCTGGGTTTGCCCGTTCAGCGTAATAGTGCCGCTGATGTCTCCGCGCTGGGAGCGGCCTATCTCGCGGGTCTGGCGGTCGGAATCTGGGCCTCGGAAGCGGAGATCGAAGGGTTGATGCGTCAATCTGACCGTTTCGTGCCCCAGATGAGCGCATCTGAACGTGAAACAAAATATGCGGGGTGGCGCAGAGCGATCGAGCAGGCGATTCTTCCCGGCTCGTAAGGGTTGCAGAGGATGTTGGGTCTATCCGTAGCGACGAGGGATGACAGAGGGGTGGAGGGCGACAAGCGCAAGGCCCCCGCCAGGAACGCCCCACCGCCCCTTGCCGCTACGGGTGGTGGGGAGGGAATCGTTTGTTACGGCAAATGTGGGGCCACGCGTACGGATGGGGAAAATGGTTGGCCTGTGGAGATTGTTGGGTTTATACGTAGCGACCAGAGATGAAGCGGCCTGGGGAGGACGACGAGCACAAGGCCCCCGCCAAGATTCCCCAACCGCCCCTTGTCGCTACGGGTGGGGAGATGGTTTTCGGGTGGATGAGGATGTTGGATCACCCGTAACGCCGAGGGGTGACAGCGGAGGGCGACAAGCGCAAGGCCCCGCCAAGAACGCCCCACCGCCCCTTGCCGCTACGGGTGGTGGGGAGGGAATCGTTTGTTACGGCAAATGTGGGGCCACGCGTACGGATGGGAGAAAATGGTTGGCCTGCGGAGGATGTTGGGTCATCCATTCGTAACGACCAAGGATGATTGAGGGGTGGAGGGCGACAAGGGTTTGGGTGTAGAGAATGTTGGGTTTCCCGTAGCGACAAGGGGTGGCAGGGGGTTCTTGGTGGGGGCCTTGCGCTTGTCGCCCTCGCTTGAGGAGATGGCTCCAGACAACAGAGAAATAAGGATCGATGATATGTTCAAGCAAAGTGAGAAGATAAGGAGCAAAGCAGCAACAGGTGTGCGATGGCACCAGGGAGTCGTACTGCTCACGATGCTGCTGCTTGTACAGGTCGTCGCGGCCTGTAGCCTGTATACCACCAGGCCCATTCAGCCAGTTGCCGCCAGTGGTGGCGGTGGTCAGTCGGATCAGTTCGATCAGAACTTTGATCCTAACAGCTATGCTGATAAAAACTGGTCGAGCAAAGTCGTACCAACAATTGTCGATAAATCTGTTGACATCGGCACTGTGCTTAAAGCGTTAGAGCAAGATAGCAATGCTGCACAAAAGCAGTACGCAGTGCAATCGTCGGATGGCCTCTACAATTTCATGGTCAAGGGAACCGGGAAGGTCATCGCCACCAATACCAGTTCGCGCAACGGCACGTTGAGCATCGAGTTGCCAGCATCCGAGGGACTCAAAAAGCAACCGACCATTCTTGTCCAGGTTGGACCTGTGATGCTTGGCACTGCCATTCGCGATAGCGTTGGTTTTATCAATTATAACCAATTCACGAATCAGGTGCAGTATGCGCAGGTTGCTGACGCCCTCAATGCCCATGCAGCGGCGGATCTCAAGAGTCTCGACGCGGCCAAATTGCAGGGCAAGACGATCACATTTTATGGCGCGTTCACCTATGCCACGCTGGAACAGATCATGATCGCGCCCGTAAAGGTCGTCCCTGAAGGGGCAGGTGCATAATGCAGACAGCGATAGATTCAGAGAACACACTGGCCAGAGCTGATGAAGTTATTCTGCGAGCGGAACAGATCACCAAGATCTACGACGCAACGGTCGCGCTCAACAAGGTGGACTTCAACGTCTACCGGGGCAAGGTCAATGTGATGGTTGGCGAGAACGGGGCCGGGAAATCCACCCTGATGAAGATCCTCGCCGGAGCTGAGCAGGCAACCAGTGGGCAACTATTGCTGGAAGGCCAGCCCGTCTCGTTCAAGTCGCCGCGCGAAGCTGCCAGCCACCATATCGGCATCATCTATCAGGAACTCAGCCTGTTCCCCAATCTCAGCGTTGCCGAGAACATCTTCGCCAGCCACGAGCGCACGAAATATGGCGTCGTCATCGATAGCAAGACGCAGTTTGAGCAGACGCAGGCGCTGATGGAGCGGCTGGAGCAGCCCATTGATCCGCGCACGCTGCTTGGTGATCTGCGCGTGGGACAGCAGCAGATCATCGAAATCGCCCGTACGCTCGCTCAGGATGTGCGCATCTTGATTATGGACGAGCCGACTTCGGCCCTGACGAATGCCGAGGTGGAGGTGCTGTTTGGCATCATCAACGATCTCAAGGCGCAGGGCGTCGCCATCGTCTATATCTCCCACAAGATGGATGAGCTACAGCACATCGGCGACTATATCACTGTTCTGCGCGATAGTCGCTTTATCGCTGAAGCGCCTATGAAAAGCATCGATACTAACTGGATCGTCGAACGCATGATCGGGCGCGATGTCAGCAAAACCTATGTGCATACACAACGCGAGCAAAGTAAAGAGCTGCTGCGGGTTGAGCATGTGACCATGCCGCGTCCGGGCGGTGGAGGCTTCGTTCTCAACGATGTCTCTTTCTCTTTGCGCAGCGGCGAGATCCTGGGCCTGTACGGATTGATGGGGGCGGGGCGCACGGAACTGCTGGAATGCCTGATGGCGCTACACCCCGAGGCGAGCGGCACGATCTTGATAGAGGGCAAGCCGGTCAAGGCGCGCACAGTGATGGAGCGGATTCAGCAGGGATTGGCGCTGGTGCCGGAAGATCGACAGCGCGAGGGGCTGGTCCAGCCGCTCACCGTCGCACACAACATTGTGCTCGCCAGCTTGCAGAAATACATGCGCGGCTTCTATCTGTCGGCACGCAGAGAGAAGGCGGCGGTGAACCAGTTGATCGAGAAGCTGGCGATCAAAACCGCTGGCTCGCAGGTGTTGATTACGGCGCTCAGCGGCGGCAATCAGCAAAAGGTTGTGGTTGCCAGAAATCTGTTGACGGCCCCTAAAGTGTTACTGATGGACGAGCCGACGCGCGGGATCGATATCGGGGCCAAAGCCGATATGTTCAAGCTGATGAGCCAGCTTGCCGCCGAGGGTCTGGGGATCATTTTTGTGTCATCGGAGCTACGAGAGATACTGGCGGTGCCTGATCGTATCCTGGTGCTGGCGAAGGGACGCATCACCGGGGAGTTCACACACGAGGAGGCGACGGAGCAGGCTTTGGTAGCGGCGTCAGTTGTGGGATACGAGCCGCCGACGCAGCATAGAGGAGAAGCGAACAATGAGTAAGGTGTCACCAACGACCGGTGCGGAGCTGAAAGAGAAGCCAACGGGTCAGCCAGGAGAAAAGAAACCAACCGCATCTCTGCTACAAAGAAAGGGCGTGGGCACGCTTCTGTTGCAGCTACGAGCGTTTATCGCGCTCTTTTTGATCGTGATCATTTTCGCGTTTCTCTCGCCAAACTTCCTGACGCCGGGTAATATCGTGATCTCGATCAACCACGCCTCAATTTACGCTATTCTGGCGATTGGCATGGCGTTCACTATCTTGACGGGCGGCATTGACCTCTCGGTCGGCTCTATCGTAGGGCTTGCGGGCATGCTCGCGGGCTACCTGATCTATCAGGGGTTGGCGCTGCCGATGTTCGGCGTCATCGTCTACTTCAACGTCTGGGTGATTGTGATCGGGACGTTGATCGTGGGTATACTGATTGGCTTGTTGAGCGGCTGGGTGATTACGCGCTTCAACGTGGTTCCCTTCATCGCCACGCTGGGCATGCTCTACATCGCGCGTGGCTTTGCTTTGCTGATCTCAAACGGCGCGACCTACCCCAACCTCGCGGGTGATCCGGCCCTGGAAAATACTGGCTTCCCCTTCCTGGGTTCGGGACAGATATTGGGCATACCGACCCCGATCTGGTTGATGGCTGTAACCGGCATCTTTGCTGCCTTTGTCGCCACGAGAACGCCGTTTGGCAGGCGCGTCTACGCCGTTGGAGGCAACCAGAGGGCGGCGGAGCTTGCCGGTATCCGCGTCAATCGTATCAAGCTGATCGTCTATGCCATCTCCGGCTTCTGTGCGGCGCTGGCCGGGTTAATCATCGCATCACAATTGCAGGCCGCGCAACCGAATGCAGGCAATACCTATGAATTGACGGCTATTGCGGCGGTCGTGCTGGGTGGAACCTCGCTCTTTGGTGGTCGTGGCTCAATCGGTGGAAGTATTATTGGAGCCTTCGTTATCAGCGTTCTGGGCGACGGCATGGTGCTGATCGGCGTCTCCGAGTTCTGGCAAATGGTCGTCAAAGGCATCGTGATCATTCTCGCCGTCGTCATCGATCAGGTGCAGGTACGCATACAGCGACGAGCAGCCCAGGCGAAAGCGTAATGGATAGGGTCATTTCAAGGGAGAAGGATATGTAGGGTATACACGTAGCGACAAGGGGAGGGGTGGTGGATGAGGCGGGGCCTTGCGCTTGTCGCCGTTGGGTTTTGGGGTCTTGTTGGAGCAAAGAGAGATGAATCGGCCTGGAGAGGGCGACAAGCGCAAGGCCCCCACCAAGACCCCCTGCCACCACTTGTCGCTACGGGTGATGAGATCATTCAAACCTGAAAAGGGAAAGGAGGCACACAAGCCAGAACAAACGATAGATACGGAAGAGTATTTGACAGGTCAATAGGAGGTGCAGCGACAATCCCTGGCGGTTGTCGCGCGTGGTCAATAGGAATACGTGTTTATTAACGCGGAAATTATGAAAAATTTCGATGGAGAAAATCAGGAGTAAACAACCTATGAAGGTACGACAATTATTTGCAAGCTGCGGGATTCTTCTCGTCCTGACGATGCTGTTAGCCGCCTGTGGAGGTAGCACATCATCGTCGACCGGCTCAGCGGGTAGCACGCCCACGACTGCCAGCAATAGCGGCGGGAAGAAGCTTATCGTCATTATCACCCCATCACATGATAACGTCTTCTTTAAAGCTGAGGCCGACGCCGCCGATGCGCAGGCGAAATCGCTTGGCTACGATACGCTTGTGCTGTCACACGACGATGATGTGAACAAGCAGAACCAGGAGATTGATACCGCCATCGCACGTCATGCCGCCGCGATTATCCTTGACAATGCCGGGGCTGACGCGTCGGTTGCAGCCGTGCAGAAGGCGAAGAGCGCGGGCATTCCATCGTTCTTGATCGACCGTGAAATCAACGCGAATGGAGTAGCCGCCGCCCAGATCGTCTCTAACAACTCGCAGGGAGCACAGCTTGGCGGGCAGGAGTTTGTGAAGCTGATGGGTGAGAAGGGCAACTATGCCGAACTGCTCGGTCTGGCGTCCGATACCAACGCTGCGGTGCGTTCAAAGGGCTTCCATAGCATTATCGATCAGTATCCGAACATGCACATGGTTGCGCAACAGAGCGCCAACTGGGATCAGACAAAGGCGTTCCAGGTGACGCAAACCATTTTGCAGGCGCATCCCGACATCCAGGGTATCATTTCAGGCAATGATACGATGGCGCTGGGTGCCTGGGCCGCACTACAGGATGCGCATAAAACAAATGTCAACGTCGTCGGATTCGACGGCAGCCCGTATGTGATCGATTCGATCAAGAAGAACGGCATCAAGGCCACTGTCTTGCAGCCTGCCGCGCAGATAGCTAAGACGGCGGTCGATCAGGCTGACAAGTTTATCAAATCCGGCTCTACGGGCCAGCCGGAGCGCCAGTTGGTCAACTGCGAACTGGTAAACGCGAAAAACGCTGATCAGTTTGGGGTGTTCGGCCCGAAATAAACCTGCTAGCAATTCAGGGGTACAGGATATTCCATGTTCTGTACCCTTGCTCTGTAATTCCGCCCCTTGCCTATCCTCGCCTCCCTGTAACCCTCCTGCGAGCGCAGACTCATCAACAGTGATACGCCAGTTGATATGGTGCTCGTGCAGCCAGAACGCCTGGTCCGCATTCAACTTT
Organism: Reticulibacter mediterranei; assembly: GCF_016587455.1. Classification (NCBI taxonomy): domain Bacteria; kingdom Bacillati; phylum Chloroflexota; class Ktedonobacteria; order Ktedonobacterales; family Reticulibacteraceae; genus Reticulibacter; species Reticulibacter mediterranei. Next base: position 1,616,757 of record NZ_BNJK01000002.1, read on the forward strand.
CCCCGAGCCAGAGCAGCGTTTATCTCCTCCTCGTTGCAATCGGGGCAGGCGTTCTGCACGTCGTATTGTGTATCGTAGCCCGAAGACTCCGTTAAATCAGTGAAACAATCGTCTGGTTGAAGCGTTATATGTGATTGTTGTGAAATCATAATGCTTTCCTTAGCAGCAAATGGTAAATGATTCGCAATGTGAGCAACTCTGGCTCTGAAAAGAGAGTACTCGCCTCCAATGGGGAAGCAAGTACTCTTCACCTCTCATAATGTGTGGGAAAAGCCAGCGTTTGCGCTATTGAGCGTATTGATTGAACGCTGGATACCAGGGATGCAGATCGGGTTGAAAAACCTTGTTTTGCACAGCCGGATCTTGTTCAACTATCTCGCGTGCCTCAGCCTCGTCAGCGGCTTCCAGAATGCCCAGACCGCCCTGATTATCGAGAAAAAACCCTCCCATAAGGAGCCGTCCATCAGCAAAGAAGCGTCGCATATAGCGAGCATGTTCCTTGAAAAAAGGCTGCTCAACAACTGGCTTCCCCTGTATCCAGGCCGGGGCGGGAGTATAGACGACGGCAAAGATCATCACAACCTTCCTTTTTCTTTATATATGTTTCTCTCTTAGAGGCCTATATATATGACAGGAAAGTACTTGTATTTGTGACATCTCTCTAGCTCAAAAAAGGTTGAAATCGTATTATTAGAAACCTAATCATCTTCTCAAAAAAAAAGAGCACTACCAAATTTCGTTATTGAATAACATCCCTGATAGTTAGAACTCTAACTATTTTGAGTATACCCGTTCTGTACGGGCATGTCAAGGGAAATAAACGTATATTGCTATTCCTTCCGTTCTTGAGACCATTAAGGACTATCGTGCAATGCAGACAGGTGCCGGCAAAATGCCTGAAAGAAACAGTCTTTCAGGCATGTATTGCTTGTATATATAAGTTCTGTCTGGTCACTGCTCACTCGCTAGCGGTTCCTGGTCTGCCAGAATACGCACTTCTCCGTCATACAAATAGCGGGTTGGCTTCACACGCTGCGTACCTCGTCGCAGGATCGATGATGCATGTTCAGTTGCTTCACGCTGGCGCATATCGCGATCATGAGTGGCCTCGTAGATGGAGTCTCGCTGCTCATAGAGATAGTCCAGCAGCATGCTAATGTCGTGACCCTCTATCGTTAACTGCATCTCGGTGTCTTGCTCTGAGGAGATCCGCAATTGGAGTGGCTGCTCCATATGCAGGTGAAAGTTCCATCTTCCCGTTGTGTGAACTGGTCGTTCCTGTGTCATAAGTATCTTCCTTTACTGGACTAAGGCGTGCACACTACTCTATTCCCTACTATCATGTAACAAACTTCGTAGTCGCGCGATTTATCGTGCATTCCCGAAATCTTCTGCTCTGGGAGCAATGCGCGATAAATCGCGCGACTACGAAGTTTGGGCCAGCTTAAAAAAGCCATCTCACTGAGGAAAACAAAATCTGGCGCTCTTCTATTCCGAGTGACGGCTTCTAGCACATTGAATCACAACAATTGACGAAGAATCTGCCCCTGCCATACACGAATCGTCCCCAAGGTTGCATGATGCATCAATTATTTACAACCCCTCACCGATCGTACGCACCAGATCCATGATTTGTTCGATAGTGAGCGAGCGCCCAACGTTGCGGGCAGCCTCCCAGCTTTCCTCGTCAATGCGGGAGCGGATGTATTGCTCGACTGCTTGAATAAACGGATGGGTTTCTGCCCAGGAGTTCAGGCCGATGCTGCCCATCAAGACCTCGACCGCACCTTTGATTTGCGCTGAGTAGAGGGTGGCTTGCGTCTCATCTGGCTTCCCATGCAATCCCGCCGCGATACTGAGCCAGCATAGCCCCGTCGTCAGATATTGTTTTTGCTGGATGCGATAGCACAGTTCCAGGCTCTTACTCAGAAGACGGATGGAGTCAGCAAAGCGACTCTCCAGGATAAGCATTGCGCCATGATCCTTCAGGACATCGGCGGTTGCGCTGATATCGCCCAGTTGCTCAAAAAGCTCCAGACTTTGCCCATAGAGCGCTTCCATCCGTCTGAATTCGCCCATGAAGCCTGCGGCTGCGCCCAGATAGAAAAGCAACTGAGCACGTAACCAGGGAGCATCGGTGTGGGCGAGTTGATCCAGACCTTCCTGACAGGCGGCGCGGCCTGTTTCGTAGTCGCTCGTGGCGAGGGCAACCCAGGCGCGATGTAACAACGCTCCTGCGAGTCCTTCGGGATCGTCGAGCCGCTGCCAGAGCACGATGCTCTCCTCAACCAGTTCTTTCGCTCGTTCCTGATTATTTTCCAGGGACGACAGGCGAGCGGCTTCGCTCAACGCTTTGGCTCGGGCCGCCAACAAAGTCTCTCCTGCGTCGTCTGCAACCGGGAGCGCCAGCGCGCTTGCCAGCCAGTGCCGCGCCTCCGTCAGATAGCCCTGCCATTCCCAATAGGGCCGCAAGGCCGCTGCGAGGCGTAGATGGAATTCGTGAGCCTGCAAGTCGGTGCGTGCGCGTCCTTTGGAGGAGAGAATGCGGCTTCCGGCAACGCTCTGCTGATCTTGGGGGCGATCTGGTCTGGGAAGCGTGTTGATCTTGAGACCATCTTTCGCCCTTTGTAGCGACCACTCTAGCGCTGCACGGAAATTATCACGATCTGCCGAGAGTCGGGCCAGCCAGACGAGCTGTTGTGGCCCGCGCAACGCCTGTTCGCCTGTCTCTGCCTTGCGCAAATAATAGCAGGCGTGCCAGTTGCGCAAACACGTGACGTTGTCGTGCTTGTCAAGCTGTTCCAGAGCGTATTCACGCAGCGTCTCTAGCATCGTAAATCGTGCCAATCCATAATCGTAAGGAATCTGCACGATCAAGCTGTTGTCTGCCAACTGTTCCAGCATGTCTACAGCCGAGACGACTTCTTGATCCTCTCCTACCATCTCTTGCATGAGAGCCTCAGCTGCCTCAAGTGACCAGCTGCCGATGAAGATGCCCAGGCGACAGAACCAGCGCTGCTCAAGTGGGGAGAGCAGATCGTAGCTCCAGGTGATCGCGTTACGCAGCGTATGATGTCTGCCGGGCAGATTTTTAGCTCCCCCAGTAAGAATGGTGAGTCGCGCCTGTTCAAGTCGCCCTAACAGCGATGATGGGGGGAGTATTCTGATGCGAGCCGCCGCCAGTTCGAGGGCTAACGGCAAGCCATCGACCCGCGCACAGATGCGAGTGATGGTTGCTGCATTTGCCTCAGTCAGTGCAAAGTCGGGTTTCACCGCCTGTGCGCGCTCAACAAAGAGCTGCACGGCCCCATAGTGGAGCAATTCGTTCGGCACCAGCGAGACGGCAGGATCGGGCACATCGAGCGGGGGAACGCTGAATGCATGCTCTTCATACATCCGCAGTGCTACCCGGCTCGTAATCAGTATCTTGACGCCCGGCGCTGCTGCCAGAATTTCCTCTATAACCTCCGTCGCCCCTCCCACTTGCTCAAAATTATCTAATATTAATAAAAGTTGTTTTTGCTCTAAATAAGTTATCAGGCTTCGCGATGGCGCGAAGCCGGGTGGAGAGGGAATATCGAGCGCTTGTAGGATGCTAACCGGCACCAGTGCGGGATTATTCACACCAGCCAGCGGCACAAACCACACTCCCTGCTCAAATGCACTGATCTGCTCACGCGCCACTGACAAAGCGAGCCGTGTTTTGCCACTGCCACCAGTGCCAATTAATGTAATGAGACGGATATCATCGCGCCCGATCAATTGTTGCAACCGATGCGCCGTCCAGCCACGTCCGATCAGTCGCGTCGTGAGGGTTGGTAAGTTATGGCGGCGCGTCTGGAGCGGCTGGTTGGCGAGATCGGATGGCGGGACCGCTTCTGGCTTGTTGGCAAGGGTCGTCGTCAGTGTGCTGAGTGGGGGTGTGTCCCATTCCTGCTGACTAAAGAGGGACGCTCCCACCTCGGCCTCTTCGAGCAAGTGGTGCGCCTCCTCTCTGGTGGTAATGGCGTGCCAGCGAGCCAGTGTGGTGATGATGACGCGTATCTCACGGTGAGTGATCAGTGCTTTGCCATCGCTGCCGAGCTTACGGCTGAGTACCTTCGCATTGAGGCCAAGCTCATGAGCCAACTGTATCTGTGAATAGCCGCTGCTCTTTAAATATTCTTTAACGCTTGCTCTAAATCCATTGCTCATTCATAGACTCCGGTTTTCTATCTCAGAGCATGTCATCGTTGCGCGATAATTGGTGTCGGCGGAAATTGTGAGGATGTTGGGTTTCTTGTAGCGACAAGGCGTGGTTGGGGGTCCTGGTGGGGGCCTTGCGCTTGTCGCCCTCGCCAGGCCGTTTGACCGCTATTTGTCCCCAATATGCCCCCAATACCCAACGGCGACAAGCGCAAGGCCCCCTCATCCTCTCCCCACCTCTCCTTGCCGCTACGATGGTGGAAATATCCCTTTCCCCTCCCCTCATTTCCCGGATGCACCAATTATCATGCAATGACGACCTACCCTGAGCATATCTCTTCCTTTGAGTGGATTTTGAGTAGACTTTGAGTAACTAAAATTGGTAGTGATGAGATGCTTTCATCAGTATACTTAGATCAAACCGGTAAATCAAGAGAGAGAGAGAAAAGAGATATGTGTCTTCTTGAAGTTTATGCGCAGTGCGATGACAGATTTTTTGAGGTTTCATCCGATGAAGTGGAGCATGCCGAGTTGATCGTAGAAGAACTCGTCAGCCGCGTTCTCCTGGACCTCTTTGATGAAGGGATGGTAGACGACGTAGACATACGCTTTTCTGCTAACCCTCATACAGGATTCCAGCAATGCTCGATCCATATCAATGCTGAATGCAATTGTAGAGCATTCACCTTGGAGCCGAGAACGAAGAAAAATATGGAGTGTGCAGTTGAGAAAAACATGCATATCCTGTTGCGAGAGATTTTTGGGCATGTGAAGGTCAACAGTGTGATGCGCTGCCCTTCGTTCGCGATGGCTGATTAGTTCTTGCCTGTTGCAAGTAACCGACGACCATCAGTAAGAGGAGTAGAACCTGTTGATTACCATACAAGTCAAACAGAGTGTCTTCATCAATCTCCCAGCTGAGACGATCTTTGCATATTTGGGTGAGCTGGAAAACTTGAGAAACTGGTCGAGCGTTATCAGTGTCGGCGAGGTGCCAGCAACGACTCAGGTAGGTGCGACTGTGCAGAGTACGATCCGGTTTTTGGGCAGCTGGCACGATATGATCTTTGAGGTGATTGAGTATGAACCCTCTTACTCTCTAACGATCAAAAGCACTTCTGGTATTGCTCCCTGTCTCTTCTGGTTTCAACTGGAGTCGGTCGCTGGTGGCGGAACCACCGTGACTCAGGATGCTGTGGTAGATCTGATAGAGGATTATGCGGAGCAGACTCGCCCGCTGATTGCCTGCGCCGTTCGTCGCCAGCTAGAATACAACCTGCTGACGCTCAAGGATATATTAGAGATTCGAGCAAGTTGTGCGGCAAATGCTGTTTGATGAGAAATCAGGAGCCGAGATTCGAGCAAGTTGTGCGGCAAATGCTGTTTGATGAGAAATCAGGAGCCGAGATTCGAGCAAGTTGTGCGGCAAATGCCATTTAATATGGAATAAGTAGTGCAGAATAAACAATTATTGCTCTTTTCTCCCCTCGCCCGAGTCTGGCGCGGCAGCGCTCCAGAGCGGATACGGAACACCAGCCAGCCGATTGATGACGATGGCCTGGATGGTGAGTAGCACCACCGCAGCCATAAGTAGGACGAGTTGCCAGGGCTGGTGGAAGATGCCGAGAGAGACGATGAGGGTCGTGGCCCCGGCTGGCGGATGGGGTGCCTTCAACAGCACCATCACGCCAGCCGTTAATCCCAGCGATAGCGCCGCCGCAATGACACGTGGCCATGTGACTCCCTCGCTGACTGCTGGTCCCGCCGCTGTCAGTCCCGTAATCATCAGGCTGAGGTAGCCTGCAATCGCGCCGACCGCGTGCCCGATAATGGTATTACGTGGAGAAGCAGCCGGCGCTGTGGGCGTATAGAAAAAGAGAAACGCCGTTGGGCCGAGTGATGGAAAGATGAATGGCGAGCCGGTAATCACGGCCAGGACCGACATCAAGCCAATACTGATGCAGCCATTAATAAAGCTAAAAAGCGCGAGAACTGGAATTTGAGCATAATGTTGCAACAACCAGTTGAGACGTACATGCGTTAGCAGGCCATGCACGACATCGGACATCTGCCCGCCCAGAGGGTGTTCGCGATCTATCGGATTCGCCGTTAGCCTCCTTGCAACTGTTTCGGGTTGCTCTCTGCCAGTCGTTGGCTTCTTAGCTTTATCCGTTTCTGGATTCACTTTCCTGTTCTCCTTTATAGCTTCTTTGCCGCTCACGCTCTCCTTAACTCAATTGCCGTATCGAGCGCGGATTCCTCCTCAGCACTCGCCATATCAGGACGCCGCCAAGAAAGACGAGGCCCGATATGATCACCAGTATCCAGATATCGATGCTCCCACCAGCAAGGTAAAGATCGAGCGCAATCGTCAGCAGCCAGAGCTGAATTCCCATTAAAAGAATTCCTATAGAGAGCGCCGTCAACAGCACGGCCACGCGGCCCGGTGGTGGCCCTTGTTCGACGTGGTTGGTGGTTTCGCTCAATGGGCGTGATCCGTTATTCACCTGGCACCTCCTCAACTGCATAGAGCATCGTTCCGTCCGCTTGCAGATTGATGCGTGGTAGTGACCGTTGCGGCGGTCCCGCAATCGGCGACCCCGTGCGCGGATCAAAGACGCCCTCGTGACAAGGACAGAGCAGCTTGTTGCTTGGCTGATCGTAATAGACGGCGCAGGAGAGGTGCGTACAGCGCCCACTATAGGCCACAAAGCGGCCATCTGTCAAATGCAGCAGGATGGCAGGATCTTCCGCAGTGGGGAATTGGAAGTAGTGAGCCTGGCCCACAGGCACCCCGGTCGTTTGAATGATTGCCTGTCGCTGTACAGTTCTGAGCGGTTTGATATAGCTAAGAATGGCAATGCCAGCGGTGGCAGCAAAGAGCGTGCCGGAGGCCATCACCGCAAAGCGGAGCAGTTCGCGTCGCGAAACCTGATCGTCCGCGTCCCAATGATAGGGAAACTCGGCCTGCCAGCGCGTGAGGCGTTTATATCTGCGTGCCAGGGAACTGCCCAATCGGTGCGCGTGGTTATCTGTCGTCGTCATAGCACCCAGGCCTCCTCTCTCGTGAAGTCCGCCTCTTCGCCAGCCTTTGCCCCGGCTTTGTTCAGCAGCGCCATCAGGTCCAACTTTGGAGTCTCCTGTGGCAAGACATGATAGACACGCGTTTGCACAGTCTGCGTGCCAAAGGCGGTGAGATTGACGGCGTGTCCTTCGCGCTGGTTGATGAACTCTTCATAGTCGCCGTACCAGAGCGCCTGTGTCGGGCAGGCCTGGGCACACCAGGGCTTGAGATCCTGGCTGGTGCGATCATAGCAGAGATTGCACTTTTTCATCAAGCGGGCCTTGATATCGAATTTCGGTACTCCGAATGGGCAGGCATAGACGCAGTTGCGACAGCCAATGCAGCGCGACGGCTCCGCCATCTGCACCACGCCCTCTGGCGTAATCAGAATCGCCATCACGGGGCAGACCTGTGCGCAGGGGGCCACCGGGTCTTGACAGTGCATACATACAGTTGGCTGCGTTGCCACGCTCATCTCCCGATCCACAAAATCGACCATCACCATGCTCTCCCCTTTATGGGAATCACATTCGCGACAGGCCGCTTCACAGGCTCGACAGCCGATGCAACGCGATGGATCAACGAATAGTGTTTTGACAGCCACGTCCCTTTTCCTTCCTTTATGCTTTATTTTAAAGAATGCTCTTTATCTTCCCTAATACGCTTTTGCATCCTTTTCGGGCGGTTGCTTTGTCTCTCCAATTTCATATGGGAACATCTTAGGCGCATTCTCATACGTAAAGTTCTCGACAACGCCATTGCCCTGCGGCGAGACCGGAGGTGCGTTCAGCTTCTCAACCAGTGCCGCGCAAACCTTATATTCAGGGATCTTCACGGTCGGCTCTACGGCTGAATTTGTCAACTGATTGGCCGCCTGCTTGCCGCCGTAATGATAAGGGATGAAGAGGGTGTCCGGGCGGATCGTTGGCACCACCAGCGCCTTAACCTCCATTGAGAAGCGCGGCGTACGCACACGCACAATCTCTTCGTTGACGATGCCAAGCCGTGCCGCTGCCTGGGGATGAATCTCAACCCAGGGTTCGGGTGCCTGCGAGTTGAGAAAACCCAACCGGCGCGTCTGGTTGCCAGAGAGGTAATGATAGACGACACGACCCGTGGTGAGGCGGAAAGGATACATTCCGCCGGGTTCCTCAGCCGGGGGTTGATACGGAATCGGGAACATGCGGGCGCGACCATCGGGAAAGCCGAAACGTTCGGTGAACAGGCGAGGCGTCCCCGGATGATCCAGCGTGGGACAGGGCCAGAACACGCCTTCCTGCTCGTCGATCTTCTCCCAGGTGATACCATAGTAATCGGAGACGCCCCCCTTGCTCGCCTCGCGCAACTCGTTCCAGATGTCGAGCGCACTCTGATAGGGGAAGAACTGGCCGCGCCCAAGCCGTTTGGCAAGTTCGCGTACGATTATCCAATCGGGTTGCGCCTCACCTGGAGGATCAGCAGCCTTGTTGATTTTGATGACGCGCCCCTCAAGGTTGGTCGTTGTTCCCTCATCTTCGCACCAGACGCTCCCCGGCAATACCACATCGGCGAAATTGGCCGTCTCGGATTGGAAGAAATCGATCACCACCAGCGGATCGAGATTTTGCAGTGCCTTTTGCACCACCTGATTATCGGGTAGCGAGACCATCAGATTGGAGCAGACGATCATGCAGCTCTTGATCTCGCCATCGGCCATCAGATGAACCATCTCCGTTGCAGCTGCCCCTTCCCAGGGTAGCTCTTCGACCGGAATGCCCCAGAATCTAGCGATATGTTCGCGCTCCTCTGGCACGTCGATATGGCGATATCCCGGCAACTGATTGGCCTTCTGTCCGACCTCGCGCCCGCCCTGACCGTTGCCCTGGCCTGTCACCATCATCGTGCCGCCGCCCGGTTTGCCGACCTGTCCACGAGCCAGCGCGAGATTGATGCAGGCCAGGCAGTTATCAACACCGTGCGTGCTGTGTTCGATGCCGCGTGCGTGCATAATCAGTGAGGTGGCGGCGCGACCATAGAGGCGTGCCGCTGCCAGGATGCGTTTCGCGGGCACCCCTGAAAGATGCTCAGCATACTCAAGCGTGAATGGTTCCACTTCGTCTCGTACCGCCTCCCAGCCCTGCGTACGTGTTTTCAGATATTCTTCGTCCACCAGCCCGTCGGCGATAATCTGCCGCAGCATCGCGTTGAGAACAGCTATATCAGTTCCAGGCTTCACGGGGAGCCAGAGATCGGCTGTGCGAGCGAGCGGCGTTTCGCGAGGATCAATGACGATCAGGTTTGCCCCTTTATCGCGTGCCTGCCAGACCCATTGCATCATGATGGGGAAACATTCGGCAACGTTGACGCCAACGGCCAGTATGCAATCGGTCAGGGGAATATCGGTCATCGGCAGGGGCGCGCGATCAACGCCAAAAGCTCTGGCATAAGCCATTGCTGCTGAAGACATGCAGAGACGCCCGTTGTAATCGACGTGGCGCGTTCCCAGAGCCACGCGCGCGAATTTGCCCATGATGTAGCATTTCTCGTTTGTCATCGAGGAACCGCTATAGATGGAGACGGCGTGCTTGCCGTATTCGGCCTGAATGCGCTGCCAGCGCGACACGATGTAGTCCAGCGCCTCGTCCCAGGTGACGCGTTCCAGAGGACTACCCTTGCCGCCGCGCCGCATCATAGGATAGCGTAAACGGTCGGGATGATCGGCCTGTTGATAGGCGACGACCCCCTTTGGACAGAGCGAGCCGCGATTATGCGGGAAGTTGCGCGGCTCGACCCCGATCACCTTGCCATCTGCCACCTTGAGGTTCATGCCGCACTGGACGCCGCAAAAGGCGCAGTGGGTTGGCACCAGCGTTTCAGCCAGGCGCGTTGCGTCCCTCCAGCCCGGCGCGGGCTTGCCTGCGGATTCAAAATCGTAGTTGAAATCGCGCCCTGGCTCAAAGATATCTTTATTGACTGACATATTCTTCTCCCTTGTATGGCAGAGGCGATGGCTGCTCCTCGCCCGGCTTCTCAGATAGGGTGATGCCCCTATGGGCGAGGAGCAGCCATCGCCTCTGCCATACGACGATTAGAGGAAACGTTTGCCCATAAGCTGGTAGTACGCTTCGCCGCGCAATACGCGTTTGCAGGTGGGACAATATTCTTGTAGCGCGCCGCGATCTCCGCCCAGATCGTAATGCTGGCCAAGATCTCCTAACACAGCTTGTAAATCCTGTACAAACTGCTCTGATGGTAGCTCCTGTCCACAGCGTCGGCAGCGGCCTGTCTGGGGTCGTATATCGTAGTGTTCCATGTCCTGATTCACAGTCTGATAGAGCGAGACCCCGATACTGGCGGGGCGCTCGATGATATGAAAGAACTTGCCAAAAGGCAGCGAGAGCAGCCAGACGACGACCACGGCCTGATGCGTGAGCGAGAGGAACCAGTAGAAGCGGCCACCCCACCACGAGGACGAGGCGGTGAGTGCGAGGCCCGTAACGCTGATGGCTACCAGCATCACCAGGGGCAACAGATCGAAGCCGAAGCGCTGGATGGCGAGCTGTCCCGCGTCGGTAATGCGCCGCCATAGTGCTAGCAGCAGACCGACCATCAGCAGGAGCGCCGTGAAATCCAGCCCATGAAAGATAGCAAATCCAATAACTGATGAGATCGGAAAGATAAGGAGCGGGATACCAAAGAACCAGAGTTGATACTGTGAGTTGGGCAGTAAGGTGAAGTGCAACCAGCCGAAGGTGAGCGGGAGCGTGATCGCCAGCGAGAGCAGCACACCCCAGAAGATGCACATATGCGTGATCCAGCGCCGCAGGCCGCGTTTGAGGATAAAAGTCTGACCGAAAATATCGGTCCACCATGCTTTCGGGATTAATAACGTGTAATTGCGAAAATTGCGCCACGAAAAGAAATTGGCCCAACCCGCGCGGAAGTAGCGCCAGGTTGGTGGTCGGCTAATCCAGAGCGCATAGCGATAGGTGAGGGCAACAACGGCAAAAAGGGTTGCGACGGCATAGCCGATCAGAGCAGAATCGAAGTCGCGCATACCTCGTGAGCCGACGAAAATCAAGAGCATCAATACGACCGCCGAGATGATTGCAATCACCGTTGCTAGCTCGGCGGGTCGGGACCGGGCCATGTCGGTATTTATCTCGCGCTTCACCGTGTTCTCCTTTGCATTTCAAATCTATTCCTGATTAAGAACACGAATAGAGCGTAGCGAAACGTGACAGATCTCCTTGAGAGGCGCGGAGAGGGTATCTCTGTGGAAATGGGTAATGCTATGGGTAATTCTACCCATGAGTATAAAAGGGGAAGAAGAGTAGACTCTACACATAAGGTTTCGTGAAAGCAAGTGTCGAAATCGATAATAGAAATGCTCAACGAAAGGAATCATTGAATGAAACTAACAGGAAGTATAAAGAGCCTGTTGTTAGGTAGTATTAGTCTATTAATCATGGGGATATTAGCCGCCTGTGGTGCTGATCCAGCTTCCACGGCAGGTCTTCCCAGCAGCGCGGCAACGCAGGCACAGTCTGCTTCTCAAGGTAAAGGTGTTACCACAAAATTCTCTGTCGTGGCGGCAGGTGCGGCCATTCAGAAATGCCTGCCTCATGCGCGTGGTGAGGTGGCGGTTCTCTCCGATAATCTCAACGATACAATGAAGTTCAACGTCTATAGCCTGGCTCCCAAGCAGAAATATACATTGTTTGTAACCCAACTGCCCAACAAACCGTTTGGCATCTCGTGGTATCAGGGAGCGATTTTCACCGATGCAGACGGCAATGGAAGCGTCATTGTGCGTGGTATCCTCGATTCCAAGACATTCTCGGTCTCTCCAGGAGGCGCGACAACAACGTTTGCGCCAACCAACCAGTATCATCTGGGCCTCTGGTTCAGCGATCCCGAAGCGCCGTTCAAGCTGGGATGTGAGCCGGGAGCCAAAGAGCCGGTCGTGACTCCGTTCAATGGCGCTCACAAGGCCGGTATCCTCGCTCTGAACACCAGCAACTTCCCCGACGCCGCCGGCCCACTTTCAAAGATCAAGAGTTCCACGCTGGATGTCACCGAGGCGCAGAGCCAGATCTCTGTGCAGGGAGAGCGCACCTATTCCTTCCCGGTGAGTGCTGCTGGTTCCGCCGTACAAAACTGCCTGCCCCATGCACGTGGCGAGGCGGCGATCTATTCCGATGGTCTCAACGAAACGATGAAGTTCAACGTCTATGGTCTGGCCCCGAAACAGAAATATACATTGTTTGTAACCCAACTGCCCAACAAACCGTTTGGCATCTCATGGTATCAAGGAGCGATCTTCACCGATGCAGACGGCAACGGTGACGTGGTGGTGCGCGGCATCTTTAGCGCCAAGACGTTCTCGGTCTCTCCAGGAGGCGAGACGACAACATTTGCGCCAACCAATCAGTATCATCTGGGTTTATGGTTCAGCGATCCTGAAGCGCCGTTCAAGCTGGGATGTGAGCCGGGAGCTAAAGAGCCAGTCGTGACCCCGTTCAATGGCGCTCACAAAGCTGGTATTCTGGCCCTGAATTCTGGTACCTTTCCGGATAATGCTGGTCCACTTTCAAAAGTTCAGGGGTAGTTTTTCAAGAAAATAGGTCGCGACAGACATAGGAGAGCAGGGGACGAGGGGTGCGCCGCTGGCAGCATCCCCTCGTCCCTCGCCTCGCTGTACGGAAAGCCTACCGCAGCTTGTCCAGGTTCTCGTTGAAGCTCGTCAACAACTCCTGGGTCTCTGCGGGGTCATCCGCATTCTCCACGACGATAGCGGCCTCGATGTCCAGCCTGTTCTCTTCCACCTTGGCGATTAGCCCCTGTAGCCTTTCGTGATCCTCTGCTGACGCCATTGCGACCTCCTTCACGAGTGAGTGTATCTCTGAAGTGAGCCTGGTTCTCCCTCGAATGAGAGAAGGGATCGATTGCACCTACATGCGTTGATCCCGCGACAGTGCTGTCGTGGCTACCTCTGCTGAGATTGACAGCGCGCTTTCCACATGATAGTTTATATATGAATACCACTGTCACCTATGAAAATTTTTAGAAGATTTGCATGCCTGTACAGATGTTATCTACCATTATAATCGAAGCTTGCATCGATAAGAAAACGAGAGCGCGAGGAAAAGATGAACAAAATCCGCGATCTTGATGATACATCCTCTCACCCCACGTACCATGTGCCAGCGCTGGAAAAAGGATTGGATATTCTTGAGTGTCTGGCCGCGCATGATACTCCTTTGACGCAAGCGCAACTGGCACGGGTGCTGGAAAGAGGGGCCAGCGAGCTATTTCGTATGCTCACCTGTCTGGAACGGCGCGGCTATATTCGGCGCGATCCTCTCTCCGGCGCGTACTGCCTGACCTTGCGGTTATTTGAGCTTGCCCATACCCATTCTCCCTATCAGGGCTTGTTGCAGGCCGCCGCCGCTCCGATGCGCACGTTGGTCGATGAAGTGGGAGAGTCGTGTCACCTCAGCGTCGTGCATCGCGGCAAACTGGTGGTGCTGGCCCAGGAGGAGAGTCGGGGACGGCTGCGTCTTTCCGTTGAGGTTGGCGGCACCTTTCCCCTGTTACACACCGCCTCTGGACGCCTGTTGCTTTCCTATATGGACGAGGCAACGCGCGCAGAAACGTTACAGCAGGACGAGGAGTACAAGACGCTGACTGAAGAAGAGAGAGATGCGCTGGAAGAGCGGCTGGCGCAGATTCGCGCTCATGACTACGAATATATCGTGGGCGAGTCGAACGATGGAGTGCGCGATATGGTTGTGCTGGTCGGAACTCCCGATTCGCACTTGCAGGCTGCCCTGGCTATCTGTTCCCTGTCTCGCAAACAGAAATCGTTCCTCAACGAGATATTGCCCGCCTTGCGCCGCTGTGCCACCAGCATCAGCCGGGCGGCGGGGATTGTTGTTTAATGTAACTTGCACCCGCCGTAGTCGCGCGATTTATCGCGCGACTACGACAGATGTGAGCATTCTCTCCATAACAGGAGGTATTGCAGAGGTGTTTCAAGAGCGCTATTTTGAAGACTATGCGTTGGGCGAGCAGCGGCAAACAATCGGGCGCACGATTACCGAAACGGACATCGTATTGCATGCAGGGCAGACCGGCGATTTTTACCCCCATCATATGGACGCCGAATGGTGTAAAACGCAAGATTTCGGGCAGCGTATCGCGCATGGCACTCTGATCTTCAGTGTCGCCGTTGGCATGACCGCTGGAACGATCAATCCCCTGGCATTCTCCTATGGTTATGATCGATTGCGCTTCATCAAGCCTGTCTTTATCGGTGACACGATCCACGTTCAGGTGACGATTGCGGACAAGCGCGACCATCCCAAACGCACCGATCATGGTGTTGTGGTGGAGAAATGCGAGGTGTTTAATCAGCGCCAGGAGCTTGTGCTGGTCTGCGAACATTTGCTCCTGGCGCAACGTCGCGCGCTATAATTGAAATTCTTCGATGATAGATGCGGTATGCTCACCGATGGCGGGCGATCCGACCGCTGAGGTGAGCAGGGAGCCGTCGATGCGAATGGGGCAGCGGGTCGTTGTCAGCGTGGCACCATTTGCCCGACTGACCTGCTGGACCATCTTGAGGACTTTGAAGGCATCGTGCTCCAGCAATTGATGCCAGTTCATCACCTCCGCGCACCAGATCCCGGCAGGTTCAAGGATATGCAGCCAGTGCGCCGTCGTTTGTGTGGCTAGCTGGTCTGTCAGGATGCGCTTGATCTCGTCCCGATTGGTGAACCACGTTTTTGGATCGGTATAGGTGAGCAGTTCCGGGCAAGCGAGCAACTCTCCGAGCCGGGGAATGCTGTTCATTGCCAGCGCGATAAAGCCATCGGCAGTGCGATACAGGCCGTAAGGTGCGCTCAGATAGGCGTTGGCATTGCTGATCTGGCTGCGTTTTGGCAATTGGCCGCCGTCGTTAAGATGGGTGGTCAGCACCTCGAACTGGAAATCCAGAATCGCTTCCAGCAAGCTTACTTCGACCAATCCTCCCTGGCCGCTGATGCCGCGCCGCACCAGACAGGCGAGAATTCCCTGCGTCAGATAGGCTCCCGCCAGTGTATCGGCGATGGAGAGGCCAAAGGGAACCGGTCCCTGATCGGCGTTACCGCTCAGCCATGTCAGGCCCGAAACCGACTGAGCCAGCAAATCCTGTCCAGGTTTATCGCGCCAGGGTCCATCGTTGCCATACCCTGTCACTGATGCATAGACCAGGCGTGGATATTCTGCACGAATCTGCTCATAGCCAAGCCCCAGCCGCTCGATGACGCCCGGACGAAAATTCTGGATCAGAACATCAGCATGGGCCAGCAGCCTTTTCACTAGCTTAAAATCGTTTGGGTTCTTCAAATCGACGGCAAAGCTCTGCTTGTTGCGGTTGATCGAATGAAAGAGCGTGCTATCGCCATCGAGTTCCAGGTTTGAGATATAGAGGCGGCGGCAGAGATCGCCCCCATCGGGCCGCTCGATTTTGATGACGCGTGCCCCCATATCGGCCAATCGCAGGGCACAGAATGGACCCGCGAGAAACTGGCTAAAATCGAGAACGAGTAGTCCACTCAACGGCCTGGCCGCTTGATTATCGCTCATGCTTGCCTGCTTTCACCTATTTCCTGCCTATAATTGATGCATTTGGCAATCAGAGGAGAATTTGTAAGGGAAAGAAACGTTGGGGATACCCGTAGCGACAAGGGGTAGTTGGGGGTCTTGGTGGGGGCCTTGCGCTTGTCGCTGTGCAAGCACGAGAGATAAAACGGCCTGGGGAGGGCGACAAGCGCAAGGCCCCGCGCCCTCTCCCCTCTTCCCCTTGTCGCTACGGGTGGTGGGAACTTTCCCTTCCTCATTTCATTTCCAGGATGCACCACAATTATGTAGAATGATACGATTAATTTGTTACAAATACACTATTTATTTCCTTCAATACCGTTCGTGGATCGCCTCCTTCGCTCAGATAGCGATGCACGATCAGCCCCGCATGGTCCTGTAATGGGATCGCGCCATCGTAGCGGGGGCGCAGGTAGGCGTTGTCCAGCGTTGCCAACGTGTTCAAAAAGAAATTATCAGAGGCTTGATTGATTGTATTGTCCTGCCACGCCTGGCGATGGCCCGGCTGCCCACCGCTCGTGAAATAGAGGCCACGTTGTGTGACAGGATCGGCGACAAATTGAGCATAGGCCAGCGCTGCCTCGATCTGCTGACAATGGGCGGAGATGACCAGTCCGGCACCGCCCAGCGTCGAGCGCAACAGCTTCTCATCCAACTTGACGAGATTGCCAAAGCGGAGCGGCTTGCGCGCATATTCCGGGCGAGCGTAGTTGACGTATCCATACGCGCAGGGACAATACGCGATCTGATCGGCTGCAATCATCGCCTCGTAAGTTGCAATTGGGTTGCGCTCAAGACAGCGCGGGTCGCAATAGCTGAGCAGTTCGCGGAGAAGAGAGAGCGCGGCAACCCCTACGTCTGGGCTGATGACATATTCTCCACTGCTAAACGGCTCCTCTCCCAGCGCGCAACAGAACATATAGAAGTGCATCAAACTATCGACCGGGATCGCCGGGATCGCGACCAGTCCACGACGCGCTAATGTCAGCACATCCGACCATTTCTGCGGTATCTGTTTCAGCAGGTCCGGGCGATAAGCACTGACGGGTGTAGCGGCATCGATGGCTAATCCCCATTGATGACCACCGTAACTATAGCTTTCATGGGAGCGGCCAACGCTATTTGCTGCCTGATCCGCGAGAAATGAGGCCGGGAGATGTTCGTCAAGAGGCAACAGCAGCGGATGATTTGCAGCGTAGCCCATAAATGGATGATCGACCACAAGCAGATCAAAGTTTTCGGTCAGCCGCTCAACGGGATAGTCGGCAAACTCCTGCAACGAGCGCTTTTGCCATGTAATGCTGACGTCTGGATGCAGCTCGCTGAAGCGCTGTGCTGTGGCGACAAGCGGCAAATAGCCCCGCGTGTGATTCCAGGTGATGCCGCGAAGTTCAACAACGGTTGACATAAACCCTCCTCATTTCTTTTGTATATAAAAAGTATAGTCACAGGTAAAACTTTGTCAAGATGTCACATTTTCTTACGGAATAGCAAGGTCAGAGAGTCCGAAAAGGGTGCGCCTCACTTTTTTGCGCAGGGAATACCCAAGTCACCGGAAAACTGCTAAAATAGCTTCACATGACGCAAGGAAGAAGTAAGCAGCAACGCTTGCTCCATTGAACTTTGACGAAGCCCTGGTATGTGGATACACACAGGAGGCAACGATGTTGATGAAAAAAAGCCTGTCGTTTCTACTTTGTTTGCCGCTGGTGGGAGCGCTTGCCTGGCTCAGTGGGTGCAGCGCAAATGGAGCCACAGGGAGTGTGCCAGCGAGCCTGCCGGACAGCGTTCGTATCCAGGTTGATCTGCCAGCGGGCGAGCCGGCCATGACCCTTACGAGAGCAAGTATGGTGCAGCAGCTCTATGCCACGATCTACACGCTGCCACAGATGCCCGCCTCCCAGTTCTGCACGCAGGAGCGCGGGCCGCACTATACCCTGATGTTCCGCCAGGGCGACAAAACGCTGGTGAGGGTGATTGCCATGCGCGACGGGTGCCGCCCGGTCGCTCTCGCAGGAGAGGCGCATGACCGGCAAGCCACGCAGGAATTCTGGAGGCAACTCGATCAGGCCATCTACCATGCTTCGCCGCCTGCCAGCGTGCAATGGCTTGCTCTCATGCCCATACCTCAAGCGGGCCACTCGTCTCAAACCGCACGCATTCTCTCTGCCGCCACTACCCAGCACCTCTACGATGCGATCCTGGCGCTCCCACTTGCTGTCCCAAACAACGGATCCCTGACTGGCCCAGCTACCTACCAACTCGTCTTTCATACCGCGCACCAGACTATTCCTTCCTCCATCGACATGCAGCACAACCTTGTCTCGCTGAGTGGGAAGCTGCAATCACGCACCGGGGTGTACACGATGAACGACCAGTTCAAGCGCATGCTTGCAGCAACCCTGGCCGCTGCTCCCTTCGCCCCGGCACATCCCGACGCACTCTCGTTTCTCATCCAGAAAGAAAAAGCATCTGTATCGAGCCAGACGGCCAGGATTGACGATCAGGCCTTCATCGCAACGTTTTACGCGCACATCCTGGCACTTCACCCCGTGCAGTCGCGGCCAGACTGTCCTTCAGAAGCGGATAAGGTGGTCGGGAAAGCGACGTGGTATACCATACGCTTCACACAGTGGAGTCTGCCCGTTCTTCAGGTCAGCGCCTATGAAGGAAGTTGCCTGCGCGTCGAGAACAGCTCGACCGGCCAGCCTTATCAAGGGGACCAGGAATTCTGGGATCTTGCTCACCAGGCTGCTGGGAAGCCTTGAGCGAGCGCGGGACAACTGTTTGCAGGAGGGTAGCGTGAGAGGCCAGGGCGACCCGCGCGAGTCGCCCTGGCCTCTCACGCTACCCTCACCGCAAAAAAGTGAGGCGCACCCTTTTCGGACTCTCTGACCTTGACAAAGTTTTACCTGTGACTATACTTTTTATATACAAAATTACTCTGACGTTTGTGTGAAGAGAGGGGTGCAGTACATGTCTGAGGATTGGTCAATAACTGCGGCGTTACCGATGCCCGTTCGTCGTGATTATCCCATCGCTATCATTGGGGCCGGGAGTATTGTCAACGATGCACACTTACCGGCATATCGTAAAGCCGGCTTTCATGTAGTCGGTATTTACGACATGCAGATCGATAAAGCCAGGGCTACAGCGACTCGCTATGGTATCCCCATCGTCTATACCAACCTCGATGAACTGCTGAGTGGGCCTGCTCGTATCGTTGATGTCGCCGTGCCCGCCCGCGAAAATCTGGCGATTGCGACCCGCGTAGCTGCTGCTGGGAAAGCGCTCTTGTTGCAAAAGCCGCTGGCGGAAGATCTGGAGACGGCGCAAGCGACTCTGGCAACGGTTGAACAGGCGGGAATCGTGGCGGCAGTAAATCAGCAAGCGCGCTGGATGCCCGCAGCATTGGCGATGCGCGAACTGATCCGGCGCAATTTGTTGGGCGAGGTGTATCAGGTCTCGTTTCTGATCAATGTGTTGACGCCCTGGGATCAATGGCCCTGGATCATGGCGGGCGAAACAATCGAGGTCATGTACCATTCGATCCATTATCTTGATACCATTCGGGCGCTGCTCGGACAGGAACCACGCCTCGTCTTTGCCGATGGTAGCACCATTCCTGGCTTCCAGACGCGTGGCGAGACGCGCACAACGATTCAGCTTATTTTCGATGGACAATTGCGCGCAACGGTAGTCGATACCCATCATAATCACGGCGGTCTGCGCGATCAGTACGCGACCTTTCGTATTGACGGGACCGAGGGGAGCGCCGTTGCCGAACTGGGGCTGTTGAAAAACTATCCTACCGGTACCCCTGATAGTTTTCGTTATATGAGTCGGCGTCTTCAGCCCGAAACCTGGATCGAGCCGCAACTCTCTGGCACATGGTTCCCTGACGCGTTTATCGGGACGATGGCGGGCGTGATGCGCGGTATCGAGGGCGCGGACGGAGCGCCGGAAACCTCTCTGCGCGACAACCTGGGAACTCTGCGCCTCGTTCTGGCGGCGTATCGCTCAATGGCGGAGCGCCGTGCTATCGATCCTTCATCACTCTAGCGCTGTTGCAGTTGAAAGGATGTGTCGATGATGTCCCGACTACGTTTCGTTGGGAGAGCCTTTGTCGGATTTGAGCAGGCTCTCGCCGAGCAAGCCCGCGCCTTTGAACAGTCTTATCCAGATGTGGAGGTAGTGAGGGAGTTTCTTGAACCGCAAGCGCTTTATGAAAGCACCATTGCTCGCTCCGAGCTGGGCAGTGGGGCTATCGACATCACGCTCACACTGACCGACTGGCTTCCCGAAGCGATGCAGCACGGCCTTCTGGCACCGCTTGACCCCTTTCTGCAAAACGATCCTCCCGCGAACTGGCCGGAGGGCTGGCCCCCCAGCTTGCTTGGCTTGCAGCGCGACGCGGCAGGGCACGTCTACGCCCTTCCCTATCACGATGGCCCCATGATGTTTGTTTATCGCCGCGACCTCTTCGATGATCCACGCGAGCAGGCAGCGTTTCAGGAGCGCTATGGCCTGCCTCTGTGTCCGCCCGAAACATGGTCCGAGTATCTGCGCATCGCACAGTTCTTTACGCGTCCCGAGCAGGATCTCTATGGTGCGGTGGCTGCGGGCCTCAACGATGCGCACAACAACGTCTACGATTTCATGATCCAGACCTGGAGCCGGGGTGGGCGTCTCCTCGACGATGCAGGCCAGCCGATCTTTGATGAGCCAATTGCTATCGAGGCGTTGCAGTATCACGTCGATCTATTTAACCGCTACAACGTGATGCCCCCTGATGCGAAGACGTTCGATTCGGTCGTCTCTGGCGCGTATTATGCCAGCGGGCGAGCAGCGATGATGGTGAACTGGTGTGGCTTTGCAACGATGGCGGAGGTGCCGGAGCAATCGAGCGTCGTGGGCAAGAACGGTCTGGGCCTCGTTCCGCGTGGAGATGGTGAGGGTGGTCGCCATACCTCGATCAACGTCTACTGGGTGCTGGCAGTGGCGGCTGGCAGCAGACAGAAAGAACTGGCCTATGCATTTCTGCGCTCGACGGCGAGCGAGGAGATGGATCGTGTCACGGCGCTCAACGGCTGCATTGCAACGCGGTACTCCACCTGGCGCGACCCTGATATATTACGTCAGTTTCCGGTCTATGCCACGATAGAGGCTGTTCACAACAACATCGATAGCCCACCACCGATTCCTGAGTGGCCCGCCATTACCGAAATTCTCAATGTTGCAGTAGACGATGCCCTGCACGAGCGCAAAAGCGTTGCGGAGGCGCTCAAGTGGGCGACAAGCGAGTCGCGAAAGATCATGAGGAAAGGATAAGGTTGCAATGACGGAAGCTATGCGAGCACCCTGGATCGATGAGCGTTTCTACTCGCGCGCGCATCATCCCTGCGGCTGCGGGCCTATCTGCACGGTGGTGGAGCGCTTGTGGCGAGCCATGACGCATTGCGCCTGCATGGAACTTCTCATACATGGGGTGAAGATCTGGCACTGACGTATGAGGGCGAGTCGCCATTTGTGCCAACCTATCTCAAATTGGCGTCGGCACAGCGCATGGAATTGCCTGATTATGAGTACGCTCTCTACGATGGCGCTACGCGCTGGCGATTGGAAAATGGACTGGAGGAGAGCATCCTGGCGAGGCTGGGAGATCCGCTCTTTCAACGTTCGGCTGAGCATTATACAAGCCATGCGCAAACACCATTCGATCATTTGACAGAATATCCAGCGGTCATCCAGCAAAACAACGTTGCGGCAATAGTTTTCCCGCTGGGTGCGAGCTATTATTATCATGGGTATTGGATCTATCGAGAGATCTTTCAACGTCTGGTGCGGACCGTTTTGCCAGAACGATTGATCGAGACCAACGCACCGCTCAGCGCAGAGATTAGCGTGACGCGTCAGATTGCA
Source organism: Reticulibacter mediterranei (assembly GCF_016587455.1). Classification (NCBI taxonomy): domain Bacteria; kingdom Bacillati; phylum Chloroflexota; class Ktedonobacteria; order Ktedonobacterales; family Reticulibacteraceae; genus Reticulibacter; species Reticulibacter mediterranei. The sequence goes on from NZ_BNJK01000002.1 coordinate 1,638,556, forward strand.
GGAGCGAATCATCCGGCTCGCTGGATGGTTCACATCATCAACTTCTCGCCTAATCTACGCACGCCGGAGCATACCGAGTACTACGAAGATCCCATTGCATTGCATCATATCTGGCTTGAGCTTGCCATTCCAACGTCAATTGCCCGCGCTTATACTGCCGTTGATGGGGAGACGCTCTCCTTTGCGACAAACGAGCGAGGCGTACGCGTTGAAGTTCCCCGCATCGATGTGAGCGCGGTGGTTGTTCTGGAAGAGGCATAGCGCCTGTTGTAGTCGAGCGATTTATCGCGGGAGGGATCGCACGACAAGCTCCTCCGCGATAAATCGCTCGACTACAACAGGCGCTATCAAAAAAGCGAAAGATCCTGAGAGAACTCGTATTCTCCCAGGATCTTCGTGAGAAGGAGGATCAAGCGGCAGTAATCTGAACGTAGTCGATGTTCGGGCCACCACTGGCGTTCGCGGTAATGCGCAGGGTGTTGTTGCCTGCCGCAAGCGTCTGGCTGGTGGTTGCCGTACTCCAGGTGCTATTGCTCCCGGTTGACTTAAAGGTCATGTTATCTTTCACAGTCGATCCGTTTACGCTGATCGCGCAGGGCTGGCTGTTCGAGGCCGAGTTGGAATAGCCGAAAGTGAGATTGTATTTGCCCGCGCTGGCAATGTTGACCGTCCACTGAATGTAGCCGCCAACGCTGTTGAAGACGACATAGCCGGTGCCAGTATAGCCGCCTGCCGAGGTCTGTACTGTTGCGTTGGAGAGCGTACCGTTTTCAGCTTGATAGGTTGAGCCGCCAGTTGGCGTTGTTGGCGTCGGTGTGGGAGTCGAGCCACCGCTCGTTGGTGTGGGCGTAGGATTTGAGCTTGTCGGGGTAGGCGTAGGATTTGAGCCACCGCCGCCAGTGACAATACCGACACCGGAGTTTGCCGTTACAGAGCTGACCACCGAAGAGGTTGCATCAAGCGTGTACGAATACGGCGCTTTGGTGAAGGAGCCGACCTGGGTGATATCGGGCGTGCCCCCGCCGTAATCGTTGCCGGTCGCATTGGCATAGCCATCTTGCGAGCTGTCGCCTGTGGTGGTGATTGGTGTAGAAACGCCGCTAAAGACGTTGTTTTCAATCAACATCTGCGCGCCCATGCGGGAGTGGATGGCGCTATCGTCAACGTTCTGGAAGTAGTTGTTGTAGACGTGGCCGGTGCCGAAGCGCAGGCTGGGAGTGCGCGAGTTCACGCTGTAAAACCAGTTGTGATGGTACGTCACATGCAGATGGCCGGTGTCTTCGGAGCCGTTGCTGTCGGAATGACCAACAAGCGAAACTTTCCAGTGATCGTGAAAGCGGTTCCAGGAGACGGTGATGTTATCGCCCGCATGGGTGATGTCGAGCAGGCCATCGTAATAGTCCTTGTCGTGGTCACGGTCGGAGAAGAGATTGTTATGGTCAACCCAGACTTTTGTTGTCCCGTTGATGATGTGAATGGCATCGCCATTGGTATCCGAGGCCAGAACTTTAGAGATGCTCAGGTTGCGGATAATGACGTTGCTGACGCCATCAAGGTCCAGGCCAATACCAACCAGCGCTCCAGTTGAGCCGACGCCCAGAATCGTTGTGTTTGAGCCAACCTTGACATCTGTGTCTCCGCTGATCGTTCCGCTGATATTGACGATCTTGGCCGATGAGCCGCTCACGGCACTGGTGAGGGCACTCAAACTGCTCACTGTGACCGAGCTGCCGCCCGCGCCTCCGGTGGTGCCAGCACCATATCCCACGAGCTGATCGATTGCGGCTGCTCTCGTCGTTGTGGAAGGGATGGCGAAAAAGGCAATTGCGGCGAGCACTGAGGTAGTCAGAACCAGCCCTATGCGGAGAGAGACAGAGCGAAATGAGAGGTGCATAATAGGTTCATTCCTCCTTGAATGTGAGAGAACTAGGGGGTTCAGCACCATCCTGTCTGAACCCCTACGGCATCCTTACTTGTCGAAGATAAGCCATGCTTCTTCGCTATAGTCTTTACATTCCATCTCATCTCACCGACATCCTATCGACGAGACGTAGAGATGACCAAGAAACGAAAAACGAGAAGCACATACTCCAAATCTTGTGACCGGTCACATTATAACATGGCAAAAACGATTTGTCAATGATCGAAAGTGGATGATCAGACGAGATGGGAGGAAATAACTGTATTATTACAATTGCTTGTTTGCCTTCAAAATGGGTTGAAGCCGCAATACAGGCAGCTTCATTCGTCTCTGACCTGTAGCAGATAGCGATCTCGTGAGGAAGTGGTGAGTGTGATCGATCACATTATACAAGCGGGTAAAATGCTAAAAATCCACCCACAAATAGTTATGACCATGATAGGCTCCTTTTCAGAGAAGCACTCTCAAAAACATGATCCTGCTCTATTGACGGACAGTTTGCTGTATTTTAGAGAAGATATTCTATTGTCTCTTTATGGTTAAAGTCCATTATTAATTTATAGATTAAATAGTCTAATACTATCAATGTCAATGGTTTTTACTGGTGACTTGACTTATGGAAATAGATATAGTAAATTTGCTTTGTTGAATTTTTCTCGTATTTCATCTTTCGTTCTTCCAACGATTAGAACAATACTCAATAAAAAGTGCTCATGCATTTTAGAGAGTCTCTCTGTCATAGGAGGTCTTTGCAGATTCTACTTCCCTGGAACTGACACTTGTGAGAAAGGGAGGAGTGTAATGCAAAAATTCTGGTGGATCAATCTGCTACGCGGCGTGGTCGCGCTGATCATCGGTATTCTGCTGCTTACCTGGTTCCAGGTGGCCCACGATCTGTTCGCGAACTTTTTGGCGATGTACTGGCTGAGTAGCGGATTGCTGGGTTTGCGAGGAGGCCTATCTACCCATCAAAAAAAGGGATGGTGGCTGGTCGTAGATGTGCTGGAGATGGTGGTTGGTGCGGCCATCTTGCTACGCCCAGTCTATGCACACCTTCTCGCGTCAGAACTGGCAATCAAACTCTTTGGTCTGATTGCACTTTGTGTGGGGCTGGTCCGTATCTTTAGCCGTACCACATATAGAAATTTGACCCGTGAGCAATCACTGTCTATTCACCTCTTAGGTTGGTTCGAGATAGGTCTGGGCCTGTTCCTGATCTTTTCAAGCGAAATTGAACCTTTCACTGAACTGCTTGCTGGCGGCTGGACATTTCTAGGAGGAGCATTTCTCATCCTTCAGTCACTTCAACTACATAAAGCAAGCATCATCCATTCCTAGACTGTCGCGCATTTTCATACTACAAGAGTACCTTTGCTGGTCTGGTGCAAACACCAACGCTCGATCAGCTTGTTAGAGGAAATAGCTATGAGAGGCGCGTGAAATGAGATGAAACGCTCAACATCTGAAGACGAGCTTTCCCACCTGGCCGGTTGAGATCTCGTTCACACGGTGCTTAGGAGCCACGCTCATTTTGCCTCTTCTTACCTCCTTCGTGCCTGCTATTATCAACCTGATCACAAAGTTGGTAAATTGACCATTCCCCGCCTTTCAAGCGGGGAATGCTTCCTTTTTTAGGGCAACTGGCCTCATTCGTTCTTGCTATCCTTGCGCGTGCTGCTCAGATAGGCGACGAAGCCAACGATCAGGATTGTCAGGATTACAGCAACCTTTGTGTCGCCTAGCCCAAGACCATCGAGTGCCGATTTGCCAAACCAGTCGGCGAACGAAGCACCTAGCGGACGCGTGACGATATAGGCGAGCCAGAAGGCCACAATTTCGTTCAGACCAAACAGGCGATAAGCCAGCGCCGGGGCAGCAAACAGGACGGCAAACAGGACACCAGAGGCGAGGTATCCGAGGTGAAGAGTTGCAGCTGTCAGGTCTCCTACAGCCGTGCCGAGCGCGAACGTTGCCATAACCGTTGCCCAATAAAACAGCTCGCGGCGCAGCGTGGTGATACTGTGGATTGACAACGTTTTCTCACAGGCATACCAGGCGATGAAGATCACGGCCAGCGCGACCGAGAAGAACACTGCTGAGGTCACATACGAAATACCCACGACCACATGGATCACATCGGCGGCCATCGTTCCCACAATCGCGACCATGACGACTGCGAACCAGTAGATCCAGGCCACATAGCGCCGGACGGAGAGTTGCAGGATCAGTGCAACCAGCAGACCGATGCCGCCAAGTGCTACAGCAATATAGGGATCGATGCTCGTGACCAGAAAATCAGAGGTCGCTTCGCCCATCGCGGTTGTCAGCAATTTCACGATCCAGAAGTAGACAGTCACCTCTGGAACCTTTCGCAATCCTTGCTTGGCAAAGCGGGCAATAGTGTTAATTTTGTTGGAATGCGTATTTTGCAGCTCTTCAAGTGAGGATTTATGCATATACCATATCTTCTTTCTAGAGATTTTTAGTCACCAGGAGTGCCGTCCTCTACTGTAGTGTTTGGAGATGAGAAGAAGCTGAAAAATATCGTCAAAACCTCCAGGGTAGGACTATAAATGAAGAAGGAAGATGGTACGTTGCTGCTGTTGCATGGTGCGGAGCAATATGCATATATGTTTTTAGAGGACGAAGAGGCCCATTGCCCGGCGGATAATGCCACGAAGCAATACAAACGGGCTGACAAGAAAGGTGATAAGGCCAACGCCTGTACAGATAAGCGGAAGCATCCAGGTGGATAGGAACGTATCGGTGCGGCCATCTTCGGGCGTCTCTGGATGATATCGAACCGCTATGGTATCCCTGACATGAAAAAAACTAGAACTCTCTGATGGAGCGACGCTGATCGATTGGCCGGATTGGGTCTGGAAGCGGATCGTTGGCCTGCATCCTGACGAGCTACCATTTCTATCTCTGTCATAACTACAGTTGGTGATAACGCCCTGTGCAGAGAGCGTGCCGGGCAAAAACTTCAGAGTATCCATCAGGAGAAAGTAGCCAACTCCTAGAAACACGAGGCCGAAGATAGCTAACAGACAGCCATTCGTGATCGGATTATTGCTTACTCGTCTCCGTACGATGCTATTAAACATTATTTAAAACTCCTTTTTACGTTTTTTATGCTATGGAATGCCTACCCAACCGCGTCTCAAATGTCTGTAAAAGACCGGGGCATGCAGCTCTTCACAATATTCTTTTTATTGTAGAAACTCCCGCAATCATCTGGCTTGTAAAATCTTGCTAATTCCTGGTTCGGCTTGTCCGTTTTACAAACAAACCTGTCCTGTCCCTGCATTGAGCGATACGACTGCTGTGAGTAGACTAGCAAGAGGAATGCGGAATATTCCCACGTAGCGACAATCCCTTGCGGTTGTCGCATCTAGTTGCAGATTGTGCCTCATGCACGCGACAACCGCAAGGGATTGTCGCTACGTGGGGAAATTTTGAGAAGGAGAAAATCTCAATGATTGCTCAGGAACAACGGGAGTTTTATCAAGAAAACGGATACCTGCTGGTAAAGGGTCTGTTTTCACGCGATGAGGCGGCGGCCTGGCGGCGAGAGTGCCATGCGCTTGCGGAAAGGTTGTCAGAGCATCGCTCGATTGATGCGACGTGGGGCAGTGCGCGTGCAACTGTCAAGCAGAAGACGCAGTTGCTTCATTGCCATGATGTGCAGTTTCAGGCTGCAACCTTTACGCGCTTGCTCGTCGATGAGCGGCTGACAGAGATTGCTGCTAGCCTGATCGGGAGTCCGAACGTGCAGTTGCATCATAATAAGATGTTTATCAAGCCGCCAGAGAAGGGGTCGCCTTTTCCTATGCATCAGGACCACCCGTTCTTTCCGCACGAGCGACATAGCATGATCGCGGCAATCTGCCACTTTGACGATGCGCCCCTTGAGAAAGGTTGTGTCCTCGTGATCCCTGGTAGCCACAAACGCGGCCCGGTAGAGCATATCGAGGAGGGCGGTTGGCATCTGCCGTTTGAGCAATATCCTCTTGAGTCCGCCGTTCCCTGCGCCGCCGAAGCTGGCGATGTGTTATTCTTTAGCTATCTGACCATTCACGGCTCAGGCGTCAATGTGAGTAATGAGGCGCGGACAACACTGCTGATTCAGATGCGCGATCCAGAGGACCGCCCGACGCTGGATGTCCATCAATCGCGCGGCCAGGGCATGATGCTGCGCGGTATTGATCCGTTGTCTCGCTAGAAAAGGCATGCGATGGATGCGGTGTCCGGCGTAGCTCAGTTTACCGATCTGAATCTGTTATCGCTCTCCCTTCAGTGCGGCAGCTTCATCTGTGAACTGTTGTACTGGGGCTTCTTCGAGCCGCGCTGGTGGCGCAACTATCTGCATGTGCATTCTTTCTTCGAGGTCTGCTACGCCTATCAGGGGCGCGGCATATTTTGCATTCAGGATCAGACATTGCCGGTGCAGGCGGGTGATGTCTTTGTCGCCAGGCCCGGAGAGGCTCACGAGATCATTTCGTCACAGGATGATCCGCTGGGCATCTATTTCTGGGCCTATACGCTGCTTCCTGACGAGAAAAGCGGCCCGGAGCGGCCCGGCGGGGATGTGCTGATGGCCTCCTTCCTCACATCCCCGCAGGCGATCGGTGCCAGAACGTCATCGATGCTCAGGACGCTGGAACTGCTCACCGAAGAGGTTGCGCGCAAGGAGCCGGGTTATCTTCAGGCAATTGAGGCGCTGGTCGTCAAGCTGTTGGTGGATACGGCCCGCGCCGTTGTTGATCTGCCTCGCTTTTCGGTGCCCCTCGATCCGCCTGCAAAGCGCTCTGATGAGGCCATTGTGCAGGTGATGCTGCGCTATTTGCGCGACAATTATAGCCGCTGCACACTCTCCGTCCGCGACCTGGCTGCTCAGGTGCATTTAAGCGAACGCCACGCCAGCCGTTTGTTTCATCAGGTGATGGGAACGACGATCAAAGCCTACCTCACCACTTTGCGCATCGAAAAGGCGACGCAGTTGCTCCTCGAAGGTCGTACACCCATCAAAGAAGTCGCGCTTGCCACTGGCTATCCCGATGTGCGCTACTTCACGACGCTCTTTCGTCAGCGCGTGGGCCTGACTCCCGCCTCCTTTCAACGCAAGGGAGGAACGCGATTTTTCACCGATTGCTCATAAAGGTTATATTAAGATTTTTCGGGCGGCTGGTCTGGCACGCTTTCGATTAGTTCGGAGGCATCTACACCTAATGCTTTTGCAAACTTATCCAAGGTGAAGGTGCTTATTTCAGCATACGGATCACGGTATACACGCTTCACCGTCTTCACGTCCATATCTGCCAGGCGCGCCAGCTTCCCCTGTCCAATGCCTTTTGCGGCAGCGACCTCTTTCACTTTTAGCCGTATCATGCCTGTCCCCAAGTCATATAGTTGGCGGCATTGTAGCAGTAAACATGTGTTTCTCAACAGAGTGGGCCTGAGCATACGTTTGACAGTGTGGCACCTGTAATCATACGCTGCAAGGCGGGGGCCTCTAATGCCCCTCCTACATACAATCGGCAAAAAGTGGCAGTGAAAAGGAGAATTTGACATGGAAGAAGGACCGTTTATCGTCTTGACCCTCGACCTGGAACAGGCCGCCATCCTCAACGCGGCCATCGCACACTATTGGATACATATGCGACAATCCACAAGCTCAGAGCTTCGCCCTATCGCCTCACAAGTAGCAGATGTACAACGGCTCTTAGTCGAGAAGGTACACGAATTGCGCAAAGGAGAACCCCATGCCTCGATTAAATGACCTCAAAGCCGCTATTGATGATGGGAAAACCGCCAAACATCAACAGTGGCGAAGCATGTTGCACTACCTCATTCGCAAAGAGCAGGGATTCTATGGGCGACAAATAGAGGGGTATAAGAATGAGAAGGAAGTGGTTGTTGTTGAGCCACAGACAACCTTCTACGCCACATGGGATCAACTTCTCGCCTCCCTCAATGGCTTTTACACGGACAATGATTGGTGGCTCACCGATGACAAATTTGTGGACTACCTCCCATCCAAAAGGGAGGAACAATGAGACAGGCACTAAGTAAACGTAGCATCCATTTGAGGGTAAAGGAACTGTCAGAGCAAAAGGGATTATCGGACTTAGAGCTTGCTCATTTCGCTCACGTGGACGCGCGGGTGATTCGTCGGATGTTGAACGCGCAGGAGGCCGGAAGTGTCTATCTCCACCAGCTTGCGCGCGTGGCGAATGCGCTGGAAGTCAACGTGTGTGATTTATTCATAAAAACGAAAGAGACGAATGTGAAATCAGCGCCACAAAGCGAGGGTAGCTCACCAGACAATATTCGATAAACGAACCAGGTGATTCCCGATTTTGGTTGTTAAATTTCATTATCGCGCAACTACTATTCTGTCAAAACTCATCCGTTGATGCATCCAGCCATCGCCCCTGCCATATCCGGCTGCCGCTCCATTTGCAGATGAAGTTTGACAGAGTACCACGACGAGATGTGTTATCTGTGAGAAGAGATCGGAGATGTTAGGATAGCCTCGAAAGCGTGGGCGAACGTGGGGATGATCTCGTCCAGCACGGCTTCCAGGCTTCGCTGCCCTCCCTGCGTCAGCTCGTCTATCTGTTCCCGGAGTCTTTGCCCCTCTTTGGAGTGATCTTCTTTGAGCAGCGCCTCAATCGTCTGTGCATTTATGATCTTTCGCGGCGAAATCAGTAATCCGTTCACCATCATATACACGCTAAACAGATTCATGTTGCGCTCGCCAGTGTTCGCTGCCTGGACCGCTTTTGCCAGATACAGGGCTATACATTTCTGTGCGAGCGTCAAACCCTGCATCGAGAGGGAGCCGCTGTATTCAACGCCGGGCCAATGCAGGTCCGAAACGGTGCTGTACCACCATGCTGGCTCAATCTGTTCTTGCAAGCGCTGAAGCGTACGCAGCTCGAAATCATCTTGTGGCTGCATCTGCTGTTCCTGCAAACACTGTTCCAGTACCTCCGCGCCCATTGCCGCAACACTCATACCCTGCCCATAAATTGGATCAAAATAGCAGAACGCATCTCCCATGACGAGCAATCCCGCCGGCCAGCGCTCCATCTGCTCGTAATGCTGGCGAATGCACTCCGGCACACGAAAACCACGCAGCGATGTTGTCAGTTCAGCACCCCATAACGCCTCCGCGATCAGTGGGCTGCTCAGTTGAGAAAACGTCCGTTCAAAACCTTCAACATTGATGGGAGGATACTCCTGTCCACCAGCGAGAAACAGGCATGCCATGTAGTTATTGTTTTCAATCGGAAACAACCCGGCCCCGGGAAGCCCTTTAGACGGTTGAGGTGCTATTAATATCCTCCCTACTTGTGCGGAAGTGCGTGCGGGAAGCCTGTAGTATCCTGTGGTATAGCCAAGTTTGCCCTTCACTCGTTCTGGCTCCGCAACGGTATAGCCAGCAGTCTGTAACCATTGCACTAATTGCGATGAACTCCCGCTCGCGTCGATCACCAAATCTGCTTCGAGCGTCAACTGTCGGTTCAGTTTTCCTCGCTCCCGCAGATGCACACCGCTTACCCGGCTATGATCAGAGTTGAATACTAAACCGGTCGCTTCCTGTCCGGTGAGAAAACGGATATTGGTCATCACTTGTAAGCGCCGCCGTAACACCCATTCAAGCAGCGCCCTGCTGACGCCTGCACCTCTTTCTAGAAGCGGGTAATCCACATCGCCGTATGGGGTGGATTGTACGAACACGCCTGGCTTTCCGCCTTGTATGAAGAATGCGCCATGTGCCAGCAAATAATCGATAATGCCTGGAAACAAGCGCTGTAGAATCCTGCTACCGCGAGGGAGTATGCCGTGAGGATGAAATGCTTGCGGTGTTCCCATCCGATTCATTGGCTCCAAGGGCGGGATATCCCGCTCCACGACCACAACCTGACTATACTGCTCGGAAAGGACTCGCGCGGCCAACATTCCTGCAATGCTCCCCCCAATCACCAGCGCTGTTTTGTCTCGCTCATTCGTAATATCTCTATTGTTCATCATATTATAGCTTTCCTCCCAAAAAAACAGATGTGTGGGGATAGCCTGTTGCTAATGCTATGTGCTACGCTTCAGATCTACATCTGTGTTTGTTTTTTGCTTAAAAAGAAGGAGCAGTAATATCAGAAAAAGTGATGAAAAATGGTGTAGCTAGCTTTATTTTATATTATACCCTTCGCTAATAGTATAGCAAGCTATAGAAAATGAAGCTTGTAAAATCTTGCTCTTTTTTCTCAGTTTTTCAATGCGCTCCCCCTACTTAATAAGCAGGGGAGAGTGAATCTCTTGCTCGAAACAAAATGTGACTGTGGGAACAATGAAGCAGAACGGGGCGCTATCGCCCACAAATGTTGTCGCTGTATGGGAGTGGACGTTGCCTTCAAGCGGTTCGCAGATAGCGAGGGGAATATTGAGGGTGATTTCCTGCCGCGTCAGGCGTGCGTACCAGGGTTGTGTGGAAAAGGCGCGATCCTGTGGTACACAATAAGCCAGCATGTCGTCGTAGCTGGCAAAACAAATATCCCAGGGGCCGTGTATTGGCCGTTCGGTCATAAGGTGCAACGTGCCCTGTGCGTCGGGTGCGCTTCCTTTGCCTGCATCTAGCAACAACTCAACTGTTCCATCCTGTCCAACGCCGATGCTGCCAGTTTGCAACACATGCATAGGCATCCCTTCAGCAAACAGGCGTGCGCCCAGCGCAACCAGCGTACTGCTACAGGCGTTCGTGACGAAGAAGACGCCCGAGTTGCCGGTGCGAGGATCGCGCACGTAGATGCGCCAGTTTGTTTGTACTGGCGATGGGAAGAGGGCGCGCAATGGACCCAGCAAGCGAGGACCGAAGTGCCCGTGTTTGTAGGTGAGGAAGGTAAAGAGGGCGTAGCGCCCATCGCTTCCGAGGCGTTGTAGCTCCAATCCCACTGGCACAAACGCCTCTAGCCTGTCGGCCTCGACAATGTAGTTGACATAGATGACATGCTTGATATCGCTGAGAAAGGCGACCGTCGGCACATACTCACTGAGGGTGCGGAGAAAGCGGCTATTGGCGATCAGACCGAGGAGATGGGTGCGGGGATGATGCCAGGGGCATAGCGTCCAACCTCCTGATCGGGGCGAGCTGCACGCATCACCGTTTCTGCCGCCAGAGCAAGCCAGGTGAGCAGGAGGATAAAGCCAAGCGCGTTCCCGGCAGCGATCCAGAGTGATGAGAGTTGCAGGAAAGATGGGAGCAAAGGATTGACGCTCAGGAATGCGAAGAGGCTCCAGAGCAGCAGCGAATAGATTGTGAGATTGCGTGACCATCGCCATGCTTTCTCCGTCGCGAAACACCACGTCCAGCCAACGGCGGCAAGCGTGTAGAAGCCACCGCCAAAAACGCCGATCCAGAGAAAAACGGTTGCTTCAAACTGGTTATAGAGGGTCAGTGTTCCGTATTGGGCCAGCGCCACGCCCTGCGTCATCCAGAGTACCTGCCCCATCTGATCGGGGATCATCCCGGCCACCACAAGTAGCACGTTGAGCAGGGCCATCAAGCGCCAGCGGATGCGTAGCAGTGCCAGCGAGATGAGCAGGTCTGAAAGTGCGGTCAGTTGCCAGGTGAACCAGCCCAGCCGCCAGAGCCAGGGCATATGAGCGACATAAGCCATACGAGCCGCGCCATCATTGGGGCCGCCGGGGAGACCTGCCAGCAAAAAGAAGACCATCGTCAGCATCGCGATCCCATGTATACAAAAGGAGAAGAGGAGGGTTCGCTCCAGAAAGAGACGCGGCATCCTTGACATCGGGCCTCCTATGATCCATACGTGTCAACTTGTGGTTCAGTATACGGCTGTGAAGCAGAGCTGTCAATCAAGCGGATCGATGCCGCGCACAGCCTTATCCCGTATTACGGCTGAATTGGTTGGGATTTCGTTCTCATTCTCTATTGTCGTGAGCCAGCCGCTACGTAGTCAAGCCAGAGGGTATCATTGTATGATTGCTATATATCGTTGTATCTAGAAAGGACTATATAGATGTCGCAAAGTGAGCATCCCTCTTTTTCTACGCTCTCCGTGTGGGCTGGTGAGGAATCTTCATCCTGGCAGAGGGCGACACAGGTTCCGGTTGTGCATAGCGTCTCCTTTGGCTATGAAGATATCGAGACGTGGCAGGAGGTCGCGCTGGGGCAACAAACGGGCCATATTTATGGGCGCAATACCAACCCGACCGTCGCGGTCTTTGAGGAGAAGGTCCGGCAGCTTGAAGGCGCGGAGGCGGCTACCAGCTTTGCTACCGGGATGGCGGCGATTAGCAACACCCTCTTTACACTACTCTCGCCTGGCAACCGGGTTGTCTCGGTGAAGGATACCTATGGCGGGACCAATAAGATATTTCTTGAATTTCTGCCGCGCTTTCAGATCGAGGTGGGGCTTTGCGATACGACAGACTTCGGGGCTATTGAGATGGCAATTGCGCAGGGCTGTCAGGTTGTGTATCTGGAGACGCCGACTAATCCGACGTTGAAAGTACTTGATATCGCTCGTCTGGCTCAGGCGGCGCATCGCGTGGGCGCGCTGGTCGTCGTTGACAACACCATCGCGACTCCGATCAATCAGAACCCGCTTGCGCTGGGGGCTGATCTCGTTCTCCATAGCGCCACCAAGTTTCTCGGCGGGCATGCCGATGCGCTTGGCGGAGTTGTGTGCGGCCCGAAGCAGCTTATTGAGCGGATCTATCACTATCGCGAAATCACCGGGGCCACGCTTGATCCAATGGCGGCGTATTTGCTGTTGCGTGGCATGAAAACGCTCCAGTTGCGCATTCGTCAGCAGAATGAGAGCGCTCTGCGCATCGCGCGCTATTTGCAGGCACATCCGAAGGTCTCGCAGGTATTTTATCCGGGCCTTGAGACGAACGAGCAATACGAACTGGCTCGAGAGCAGATGCGCGGCTTCGGTGGCATGCTCAGCTTCGCGCTCCAGGGTGGCTTTGAGGCGGTACGAGCGTTTCTGCCGCGCCTGCGTTACGCCCATCGTGCCGCGAACCTGGGCGCTGTCGAAACTATCGTTGGTGTGCCCGCGACGACGAGCCACGTTGAGTCAACGCAGCAGGAACGGGAGGCGATGGGCATTCCTGAAAGCCTGATCCGTTATTCCGTTGGCATCGAGGATACCGACGACCTGATCGCTGATCTGGAGCAGGCATTTACAGAGTAGTTCCTTAAAACGGTGTTCCTGATGCGTTCGGGAAATGGGCGTAAGCTTCCTTGCTTTGTCGGATGCACCAACTGGGCGAAACGGGTAAACATGCTCAGGGGAAATCTCAAAGAGGAGCAGGGCTATGAAGTTGTTGGCGCAGCTTTGTGGCCGTCTCTGAGTTTGGCGTGGATGTGAAGATGCAACATTGTATGTCGGGGTCGCCACTCATCTGAAAACCTGCTATCGTAAAGACAAGCCTGCCCATTTCGGGATGAAGGAGTTCGCGGGAAACTGCACCGTACGATTTCCTGCGAACATTGTGCCCTTGCCAGTGCTGGCGGAACTCCGGGCTGGCCTGGCTTAACGCATCAGTGAATTCGTGCAGCCATGAGGCGCTCATGTAGCGAGTGGCTGTTTCGCGAAAGATTTCGAGCATCTCCTGTGCCAGACCTGCATGGTCAACGAAGAGGCGGCGGAACGGCGTATCCGTGAAGATGAGCCAGAGGAAGTTGCGCTCACGGTGCGGCAACAGCGCGAAATCACCAAAAACAGCGCATGCGGCCTTGTTCCAGGCGAGAATATCCATGCGTCGCCCCCGAATATACGCCGGATATTCTGTGAGTCCATCGAGAACAAGCTGGTAGGCTGCGGGGATAGTTTCTTCAGGGAGCAGCGATGGCGTTGCAGTGGTAGATTGATCCGCGAGTAGAAACAAATGCAGGCGCTCGTCCTGGTTAAGATGAAGAGCATCGGCAATGCATTCAAGAACAATGCGTGAAACGTGAATATCACGTCCCTGTTCCAGATAGGTATACCAGGTGGTGCTGACCCCCGCTGCAACTGCGACCTCTTCACGTCGAAGTCCTGGTGTTCGTCTGCGGGGGCCAGCAGGCAAACCTATCTGCGTGGGTGTGAGGCGAGCGCGTCGTGTGCGCAGAAATTCTCCTAAAGCAGTACGTCGTTGGGCATCATCCACCCTTTGATCCGAAAGCATCGCAACTTCTCCTTATCCTGGTACATCCAATTCTACTATCACTGCTGTCTGGTTCCGCCATTATAGGACATCTATAATAGCACTGATGAATGTAGCACTATTCGTGGTCGCCCGTCAATTGTATGGAGGCGAGGGCCGAGCGCTTGTCTCCTTGAAAGAAAGAGAAGAACATCTATGGTAGCAGCAGCGCCACTACAACATATCCAGCTGGACACCATCCGTGTTACCTATGTGCCAGATGGGTATGCATTCTTTAGCCCAACAGATCTTTTCCCGACGACTACTCTTGAAGACTGGCAGTCGTACCAACGTCTGCTCAACGCTAGTGGGCAACTGGTGAGCAGTGTTGGAGCATATATTATCCAGACGCGCAATCGCACGATCCTGGTTGATGCTGGCTATGGTCCCGGTCAGTATGTTGAAGGGAGCATCTTTCTACAGGGCGGCGAACTCCTTGCAAACCTGAAGCGTATGGGACTGATCCTCGCCGATATCGATAGCGTTTTCTTTACACATTTGCACTCTGACCATGTGAATGGGATTGGTCAATGCGTCAACGCCGAACAGGACTTCATCTTTTCCAATGCCCGCTTGCTGGTACGCCGTGCCGAGTGGCAACGTTTTGCGAATCCAGCAGAGCCGAGAGCAGATGTCGAGGATGCACTCAAGCTGTTGGAGCCGCGTATTGAATTGATTGAAGAGGGAGAGATGCTAGCTCCTGAGATAACTGTTCTGGCAACGCCGGGACATACCTCTGGGCACACATCACTTGTGGTCTCTTCGGGCGCGCAACGGGCCATCCTGTTAGGGGATACGTTTCATAGCATTGTACAAATTGAGCACCCCACCTGGACCAACTCGTTCGATCATGATCCCAAACTGGCAAAGGTTGCTCGCCAGCACATGCTACAAGAACTGGCAAAGCCGGAGACCATCGCGATTGGCACCCATCTGGCCGATTCCGTCTTTGGACGGGTGACGCTTGACCAGGGCCGATATCAGTGGCATACACTGTGATAAAAACATAATGGACGGTGCTGGCTCATGAGCCAGCGCCGTTGCGATAGTAAGGATGGGTACGTGTTGCCAGCCAGATTCCACAAAATACGAGGGGCAATGCTGTGACAAGAAGGATCATGGGGACGGCGACATTGTAATTGCCGCTCATCGCTCCTATAGCACAAAACGGGAGCACTGAGGCAATCCCTGTGACCCATCCCATTTTCCTATCCCTTGCTGTCTTTCCAGTCACAAATCCTGCGAGGAGGCAGAGGATGACCCAGAAAAGCAATAGAGGCCAAAAATGAAACACAAGCGAGACGCCATAACCGAGAGAGCCTGTAAGGATGCCACTGATGAGAGCATATAAGAATCCATATCTGGGGAGGGTAGGTACAATCTGGCCTCCAGGTGTTTGTGATGGAAGAGCAGCGCTTTTCTTTTCGGAAGCAGGCGTTTTGTCTCCTGAATGTTTTCTCTCCTGTCGTGCCAATGAAGCTGGAAGCGCGACTGATGGAGGAGTTGCAGGAGAACCGGCAATAGCCTGCAACTCCTGTTTGACTGCCATCATATTAGCTGGTCGCCGATCCACATCCAGATCAAGCATCTGGGTAATGAGTGCCACCAGGCGAGGTGGAAGCGTTGGCACTAACGATTGGAGTGGTGGCAAACGAAATGGCGATTGCGAAGGTGCATAGCCAGAAAGCAGGTGATAGAGTGTTGCGCCAAGACTGTAGATATCAGAGCGTGGGGTCGTCTGCGCTTGTCCATACTGTTCTGGCGGCGCATAGCCGAAGGAGACATAGCTGGCGGTATCCTTTTGCTGACCGGGCTTGAAGAGGCGCGCAATGCCAAAATCGATCAGATACAGATGGCCGTTCTTGTCCCGCATAATATTGGCAGGCTTGAGATCGCGAAAGATGATTGGTGGCGTGTAACTGTGAAGATAGTGCAGAACGGTGCAGAGTTCTCTGCCGATGTGAAGCACCTCTTCCAGGGGCAATTTGCCGCCTTGAGCAGAGGTGAGATGTTCTTGCAGGGTTGTGCCCTGGATAAAGCTCATCACAAGATACCACCGTTGACTCTCACTGAAATGATCATAGATACTGGGCAGGTTGGGATGTTGCAAGCCCGCTAGCAGATGCGCTTCACGTTTGAAATGGGTGGTTGCGACCTCTCTTTCTTCGGGTGAGAGCGCGGACAGGCTCATTTCTTTGATAGCCACCAGGCGATTGCCAAGCTGAGTATCCTCCCCTTTGTAGACTGCTCCCATACCACCTTTGCCAACAGGCTGAAGCACACGATAGCGCTGCTTGAGGATGGTGTTGGGAGGGGTTACGGCAGAGATTATGGGAGGCTGACCCTTGACGGTCGAGGATGGAAGAAGCGTAGATGGCGTGGGCACGTTCTGAATAGTGCCAGTCGCCGATGTTGTGTAAGCAAGCTGGCGACCACACGAAAAGCAGAAGGTGGCAGTGCGGTCGTTCCTGGTGCCACAGTGGC
The DNA here is from genome assembly GCF_016587455.1 of Reticulibacter mediterranei. NCBI lineage: Bacteria > Bacillati > Chloroflexota > Ktedonobacteria > Ktedonobacterales > Reticulibacteraceae > Reticulibacter > Reticulibacter mediterranei. The sequence continues at coordinate 1,655,186 of NZ_BNJK01000002.1, forward strand.
TACAGAAGATGTGTGCAGGGATCATGCAGCCCTCCATCTACGAGACTGGAATGCGTCCTTTCGCATATGCATCTGTTTCGGGAAAAGTATAACATCAGCAGTAAACCATTGGCAAGAGAGTTCCCGACAATGTCAGGGCTTTCCAGTTCTCCGCTCAAAGGGGTGCAGGGGTCTCCCTGCCGGGGCCTGGGGCGTCCCCAGTTTCCTTCCCTCCTTCGCGCGCCGCCTGCGGCGGCGCGCAAAAGAGAAGAAAAAAGGTTTTTGCGGGGACACCCCGCACCCCGGCAAAGGGCTGCCGCCCTCTGCACTCCTGCTAGATGGGAGAATTGGAAAGCCCTGCCGACAATGTGTACATATAAGCGGAGTAGAATCCTCAAGATGCATTGCTATGACGATGTGGCGACCAGACCGGCGCGGATAGCGTAGAGCGTGGCCTGGGTGCGGCTCTGTACGCCGAGCTTGCTCAGGATGTTGCTCACATGCGTCTTGGTGGTTTTTTCGGTAATGCTCAGAGTACGGGCGATCTGTTTGTTGGTCTGGCCTTGAGCAAGCAGCCGCAGCACCTCGGTTTCGCGTTCGGTCAGGGCTTGTACCTGCTCGGATGGAGGAGCGTTAAGTGCCTGCATCAGCCGGGCGGCGGCCTTTGGCGTTAATTGCACCTGTCCAGCGGCGGCGGCTTTAATGGCCTGACAGAGTTCCGGAGCCTGGGCGTCTTTGAGCAGATAGCCTATCGCCCCCGCACGCACGGCTCCAACAACCGAGGCATCTTCCAGCACGCTTGTCAGGGCCAGCACTTCGGTATCGGGCAGTTCGCGCCGAATCAGCGTGGTCGCCGTGATACCATCCATGTTTGGCATCAACAGGTCCATCACCACTACGTCGGGTTGATGTCGTCGCGCCAGGGCGACCGCCTCCGCTCCATCAGCTGCCTCAGCTACAACCTCGATCTCGCCATCGAGCGCGAGAAACATGCGCAATCCCTGACGCACCACGCTATGATCGTCGGCAAGCAACACACGAATAGCCATGACCACTCTCCTCTTGATCAAATCGCTACGTTCTGGCACCACTTATTGGCAAACGAGCCGTGATGCAAGAACCTTCACCCGGAGCGCTCTCAATTGTGAGCGTTCCCCCTGGTTTATATGCCCGTTCGCGCATCGAATGGAGGCCGAGATGACCAGGGAACGATCCCTCAGCATCGAAGCCCAGCCCATCATCTCGCACCGTCAAGACCAACGTTCCATCGTGCGACTCCAGATGAAGCGTCACCGTACGAGCCTGAGCATGCTTAATGATATTATGCAGCGCCTCCTGCGCAATGCGATACAGCGTTTGCTTGATTTCAAATGATACGTCCGGCTCGGCACATAGCTCCGTCTTGACGGTGAGATGATGGCGCACCGATAGCACCTGCATCTGCTTGCTCAGCGCATTGACCAGCCCTTCGTTCTCCAACGTTTCGGGACGCAGCTCAAAGATCAGCGCTCGCATCTCGGTCAGCGCCGTCTCTGCTAGCGAAAGCACATAGCGTAACGGCTCTTGCAGACGCGCCGCCTCCCCGCGCTCAAACAATGTACAGGCTGTGTGCGCTCCGAGTGAGATGCCGTACAGAGCCTGCGAGACCGAGTCGTGCAGTTCACGGGCCAACCGTTGGCGCTCTTCCAGCACCGCAGCAGCCTGCGCGCGCTCATAAAGACGAGCATTCTCAATCGCCACAGCCGCCTGGTTTGCGATGGTCAATGTCAATTCAGCCTGTGTTTGCGAGAAGGCTCCCGGTTCGGCAGAGGTAATGCTCAGGACGCCGATCACCTCGCCACGTAGAATTAAAGGAATGCCCATCCAGCAGCGCACATAGGCCAGCGTCGTCGCCAGTAGCGAGCCGGTCGCGGCCCGAAACAGGTTTGCTTCTGGCACATCGGCGCGTACATCGGGGATAATCAATGGCTGGTGGGCGGCGAGCTTTTGCCAGAACGGACCAAATGCCTGCACGGGAAAACGCAGATGGCGCACTGGTTCGCCTCCCACGATGCCCTTCGCCTCGACGATCTCCAGTTGATCGCCGTCCAGCAGAATAATTGAGGCTCCCGAGCACTGCGTAACGGCGATCAACTGATCGAGGATGACGTTGAGCAGGGGTTGCAATTCCAGTGTTGAGGCGACGGTTTGCGAGATATGAAGCAGGGTTGAGAGTTCGCGCGTCCGTTCGGCAACGCGCCGCTCCAATAGCTGATACGCCTCCACCTGATCGGTTATGTCGCGAACGACGGCGAGAAAGTGTGGCCTGCCAAGATAGGTAAAGGGGCTGGCGTAGACCTCGACGTAATAGGGTACAGGCGGATCGACATGGCGATTGACTGCCAGCATGCGCCCATGATAGTTCTGTTCGGCCTGCAACGTTTGCTGCATCTCCAGTAGCTTGTAGTGATCGTCGGGATGGATCAGTCCGATTGGAGATAGCCCGATGATCTCTTCGTATGAACGAACACCACCAATCCGACAACCAGCAGAGTTGACCTCAACAATGCGCCCATCTGCCATATCATGTATAAATAACCCATCCGTTGAAGCTTCAAAAATACTGTGATATTGCTCTTCTCTCTCCTGCATACGTTGTGTCAGTTGCTCGTGTTCCTGCTGTAGCTGATGTTGATATTGTTGCTGGCGGGTCAACATCTGCTGGAAACCAGCGAGGAGTTGTCGTTCCGGCGAATGATCGGGCCAGTCATCAAGGGGGATACGAGGCATCGCTGAGGGATCGTCGCCAACCCGGGTAAAAAGCTCTAGTAGCGTTTGCTGAATTGCAGCATCCATATTCCACTCCCTTATATGTGAGGGGGTACGCGTCTCGGTCTTTAGTCGTAGGCCAAAATCAGCCCTTCGTCAGATCCAGAATGGATGGAAACCATGTATACTCTTCTCATTGATAGCGAACAGCTTGCACGGTAACAGCAAAAGATACACGGACAATCTCTTCTGTATCGCTATTGTACCATATTGACAATCGTTTTTCTGTGGTGGACAAGAGAAGAAATATCGTTGAGGCTGATATGATAACGCTTTTACTGGTTGAAGATGAACAGACAGTGCGGCAGGCATTGAAGATGCGTATTGCACTGGAAGCGGATATGCAGGTAATCGGCGAGGCCAGTACAGGGCGTGAAGCGCTTTTACAGGCGCAGCAGCTTCAACCAGATGTGGTTTTGATGGATGTGCAATTGCCCGATACTGATGGGTTTGCGCTGACCACCTCCATACACTCTATCGTGCCATGCAGCAAGATAGTCATGCTCAGTATCTATGGAGATACGAGTACACGAGCCAGAGCGCAGCAGGTCGGGGCTGCCAGCTTCATTGAGAAGCAGCAACCGACAGAGCAGCTCTTGAGCGCCATTCGTGCGGCTGTTCTTGTGCAAGAAGATCAGGACACAAACTCATAAATATATGTAATGAAATGTTTTGCTGAAAAACTGGAAAGGAAAACTTTATTATGACCCTCTCATCATCTACATACAATGAATCTTCTGCTAACCAGAAACAGGAGAACATACACCCAACATTACATCATGTAAATTTGAAGACAACGAAATTGCAAGAAATGGTCGTATGGTATGGCGTTGTGCTGGGAACCAGGGTACTTTTCCAGTATCCGTTCGGCGTATGGCTCTCAAACGACGAGGCCAATCATCGTCTCGCCTTCCTTACGATGCCCGGGCTGCGCGACGACGAGCACAAAGATCAGCATACCGGTCTGCACCACTTCGCCTTCGAGTTCACCTCGTTCGATGCCTTGATGAACACCTATGTCCGGCTCCGGCAGGCTGGTATCACGCCAGCGGCCTGTCTGGATCATGGCATGACCTTCTCGATGTACTATCTCGACCCGGACGGCAATGGCGTAGAACTACAAGTAGACACGTTTGGTGATTGGCAGCAATCGTCGGAGTGGATGCAAAACAAATTGCCGACGATGGAGAATCCTCTGGGTACATACTTCGATCCCGAACAGGTTTTCAACGCGTGGACCAATGAGGGTTTGAGCTTTGAGGAGATTCATCGTCGCTCCTACAATGGTCAATACCGCCCCGATCCAATGCAGTTCTAATCAAGAGCATGCCCGACCATTACTGATAGAAAGGAGCCGGAGAAATGAAACCGTTTATGCATACTCAGGAGCTTACCGAAATGACAGAGGCCAGCACCGCCGAGAGAGACCTGCTTGCCCAATGGGGATTTACCTCCACCGAAATCAGTACGCTGCTCTGGTTGAGACAGTGGTATCACCAGGACAGCGAGCAGGCAACCCGACACCTGGAATTTCTCCGGCTCCTTGTCCGCAGCGGCGATCTCGAATTAGTCTGATAAATAATAGAATAATATGTGAAATATTGCTCCTCCCTACGTTCTACACTGTAGAGGGAAGGATTCCTTCTCCCTGCTATATAAAAAGAACTAGAACGCAGGGAGAATGTTATGGGAAGATCTATAGTATCCCTCTGGCATCCCGATTGCTTCATGTTTTCTCATTTAAAGCCAAAGAGTCTTTTACGTCTAATTGAGTGGGAACATGTCTTTGCTCTGAAAAAGGGAGTGCTTTATGCCAGATGAGTCTGTTTTACCTGAAGATCTGGATCTCAACGAAATCTTTATCGGTCGCGAACGACAGCTAAATGATTTTCGCGCCTATCTCGAAAAGTGGTTGCGGTCGGTCAGCATCTCTTCTCCTGCCCCTTTGACTATGCCCCCCTCTCCCAATAATAATAGAATCCAAGGACTTTTTATCTTATTGCATGGGCGAGGAGGCTTTGGCAAGAGCACTTTACTCCAACACTATCGCCAGATCGCTCTGGAATATAGGCAGGAACTTCAGGTATCTGAGACGGTTGATTGGGAGGTCGCAGTACAGGATAGGCGGACTCTCTTTAACATTACTGATCGTGAAACAATTGATATAAACCAATATTTCAATCTGATTTATAAGAGGCTGGCCTCTGCTCTTGGCAAACAACGGAAAGAGTTCAGCGACTATCTGACGGCAGAAAAAGCCGTTGATAAGGCTCGCAAGCAGGCATACGAAGTGCTGGATCATTTACAACGCGATGATGAGCGCTTCGATTGGTTGAAGGGGCTGGGGATTGCGCGCGATATTCTCCTGGCTTTGTTGACAACTCCCCTGACTCCCGACAGTATCAGTATCATGGTGAGTAATGATGCTGTACGTGACAAAATCAGAGAAAGCTTTGATGCCGGGGCCAGCGTAGGAATAGAACAGTTACAACGGCTTCGTGTCTATCTTCAGGAGAAGCTGGGAGGAGATTTAAGCGATTATCTGGATGCTCCTTTACAACTGGGGCTGGCATTAGGGAAAGATCTCGCTCGTTTTGCCGAACGTCATCCTCTGCTTATCTTCTTTGATACGTATGAAGAAATTGATGAAGGCGACAAACTGTTGCAGATCTGCATGGGCGCGGCTGGTAGTCGGGTAGGCTGGGCGATCTCAGGGCGCGATAACCTCTGGGCTGGTGTCACGCAGCGGGCACGGAGCCAGGATGCTGAGCCTGGTTATCGTGAGCTTGTTTTCCCTGCGCATAGTATGTCCGTCGATTTCAGCGCCGATGGAGTTGGCGATTTCACCCTCAGCGACATCAGCGACTATTTCAAAATGCTTTGTCAGAAAACAACTCTGCCTGTGCCGCAGGAGGATGCGTTGAAAAACGTTCTGGAAGTGACGCGTGGAGTTCCACTGGCGGTGAAAATCGCTGCGACTCTCTACCTGGAACGATCTGATCTGGCGCTCATCACCGAAGGAATCGATCACAGGCGCGAAATCGTCGATCAAATGGTCCAGCGCTATCTCGTTCACACGCGGAGCAATCCCTCTGATCGCCTTCGTCTGTATGGACTGGCTCTGTTCAGACGGGTCGAAGAACCTGCGGTGATGACTGTTGCGCTTGCTGTGCCACAAGAACAGGCCGCATCAGAACTTAGCCGCCTGCATCGTCGCTACGGATTTATTTTTACCGCCAATAGACAACCTGCGATGCATTCGGAAGTTCGTCACTTTCTGCGCTTCTGGCTGCTGCAAAATCGTACCAGCCCAGAGATTATGACCATAATTCAACGCCTGCGCGATTCGCTGGCTGAGCGGTTCAAGAACAGGGAGAGGCAGTATCGCCATCGTAGCCTGCGCAAACGCCTGGAAGACAGAGAGTGGAGAAAATGGTATCTGGACCTGATCGAATTGGAGTTCTGGACCGATCCCGCCAGGGGAGTCAGGCTCCTGTTGCCATTTATGTGCGCAGCCAGCATTTACCAGCGCGAAGCCAACCGCGAGGCGCGTATGCTTGGAAACTTTTTTGAAGAGGTCATACCAGATCCAGAGCGCACACATTGGAAATGGGCGGATCGTTGTTTTGAATTTCTCACCAATCGCAAGCCATTGCGGGACGAGTTTTCCAGCCTTAGCTTTCTGGTCAAACTGGCCGATAGAGAAGGCATCTTCTTCTCTCAACCTGTACCCTCCTATCGTGAAGAACTGGAGGCAGCTCTCTGGTGGAGGTTGGCCGAGGCATACAGTACAAGTGATCTTCGCGAGGCCGTTTCCTGGTATGAGAAAGCCAGGGAGCGCCTGCCCGACGATACCGAATTGAACAAAGCGTACGAAGATGCGGTGCAGGGACGTGAGAGCCTCGAATCTTCTCCGCATGCGGTGAGCGATTATCTGCAACTTGCTCGTGAATGCGTATTGAACAACGAACCGCAGCGTGCGATTGATTACTGTAACGATGCTCTGGCGCTGGACGAAAAATGCGTGCAAGCATATATCGAGCGGGGGTCTGCTTATCTCTCCCTGAGCGAAGTCAAAAGCGCTATCACCAGTTTTGAACACGCACTTAGCCTGGACCACAAAAGTATCGCCACACTCAGGAAACGCGGCGAGGCATATGTGTTGCTGAAAGATTTACCTCATGCTATTGCCGATTTTGAAAAGGCTTCAAGGCTTGATCCAGATAATGAAATTATCAGAGCGAAACTCCAGGATTTGCGCCAAAAATTACGGGTAGAAGAAGAAAGGCGAAAAATACCGGCATGGAGATCCAATAGGAGAAATATTTCCCGACTGCTTCTCATTGGGAGCGCAGTTGTCATGCTGCTTTTCATTATTGGAACCGTTTTGCTGGCCCTCCCACCGAAGTTCTCGCAACCGATCCAGGTAACGCCGTCAGGACAGCTAAAGCTTCTCTCTAGCTCCCAGGCACATCAAGATATCGTGCAAGGAGTGGTGTGGTCGCCTGATGGTAAGTATATTGCGACGGCAAGCTATGATGGCACTGTCCATATCCTCGACGCCGGGAATGGGCAATTACTTGCTTCCTATAGCGATCATATGGGCCATATCTGGCGGGTATCCTGGTCGCCTGATAGCAAATATGTCGCATCGGGAGGCGATGATGCTATGCTGCGTGTGTGGAACGTTACAAACGGCCAGCTAGCCTTCAAAGGCGCGCAAGGCAACCCCATACGAGGAATTGCCTGGAGCCAGAATAACAGATATCTTGCCTCCTCAGATCGGGCTGGGCAGATCAAGATCTGGGATACAACTCATATCGAGCGCATCGGGGAAACGATGAAGATCGATACACATCATCCCGAAGGACTGTACGAACTGGCGTGGTCGCATAACAGCTCCTATCTGGCTGTTGGCAACGACACGGGTAGTGTTGAGGTGTGGGACGTTTTCGCCCGCGATATTGTCTTTACCTATAAAAAACACACCACCTCTGTCTATTATGTTGTCTGGTCGCCCGATGATAGATATATTGCTTCAGCCAGTTCGGACAATACGTTGCAAGTGTGGGAGGCCAGAACAGGCATCAACCGCTTCTCCCCACGCACGGATTTCCGGGATAGCGTCTATGGCGTGGATTGGTCGCCCGATGGAAGCCTGATTGCTGCAACATCCAAGGATGGGTCGCTGCACGTCTATGATGCCCGCGATGGCCATCTGGTTGCACACGATACGGGAAGGCGCAACGCCGCTATGACAGGGGTATCGTGGTCCCCTGATAGCAAGCAGATCGTCACAGGCAATTTCGATCATGCTGTGCGCGTATGGCAGTGCATCCGATAAATGTGGCGGGAGAGAGAAGGATCTCCCCATCCGTAGCGACAAGGGGCGGTGGGAGGGTTGTGGGGGCCTTGTGTTTGTCGCTGCTGGGTCACGCTGGAACCGGGAACAGGTAAACAATGTGGTGAGGGCGACAAGCGCAAGGCCCCCACAACCCTCCACGCCACCCCTTGTCGCTACGGGAAATCCCAACATATTCTGTCCCCTCGCCATTCCCCTTGCATTATCGGATGCAGCCATTATCACGTCGGGAAAACCCCTTCCAGGCCGCCTGACGTGATAAATCGCTCCATTACGAACAACATTTCCGGTTTCTTAAAAGAACAAGCTGATCTGGTTATACACCTCCTTGATATTTTGTGGATTGCCCTCAAACTCTTGAGCGCCGGTTGAGGTTGCAATCTTCTTGAGATCGTTCTCATTGGCATCTCGCCCATACGCAATAGTGAACATCTTCACCGCTGTTCCCGCATCTTCGCCTTTCGCTGTAATCTGCTGAAGTAATCCATCCAGCTTTGTGTGGCTATCCGTATCTACGCCATCGGTTAAGATGACGATAGCCCTGATGTTCTTTGAAGGAGTCTGCTGCAAAGCTTGAAATTGCTCGGACATGGTATCGAAGAGACGGGTTCCTCCCATTGCGAAAATGTTATTGGCGCGGTTTAAAAGATCTTTGCGCTTGGGTCCAAGCTGTGATACGGGGCTGAGAATATCCGCCTGATCGCTAAAGACAGTCAGACCTAGCTGGTCGTTATCTCCCAGGAGATTGATGAACTCCTGCAAGCCCTGTTTAGCGGCTTCAATCTTAGAAACATTGTCTACCGTTGCGGCCATACTGCCGGAGCGGTCCAGGATCAGCATCACATTAACTTTGCGGCGCTGCTGGCTCCAGGAGGTTTTAATGGCCTGTACAACATCAGCGCCAGGGATCGGTAAAAGGGTCTTTGGTTGCGTAATATCTATGCCATGTATACTATCGAGAGGTGCGGCAAGCTTTATCTGTTGATTGGCGGGTCGAAATCCGTAGTGGAGCGCTTTCACTTGCTGAGGTTGATCCAGCAGGAAATTACGAAACACCTGAGCAGCGGTTTGCTTTGCCGATGTGACCCACGAAGCCTGCAAAATGGCAAACGGGTGATCGCTATAGAAGGTTCCTTCTTTTGGATAGATGGCGACCACCGGGTAGGGCAGATGGGGATAGAGTTTGCCATCGTTGGCCTCAACAACCAGATTCTCGTACAGTACCGCAGCACTTAGATACGATGGACCCCCTCCAAACATCTTATCTGCGAAGAAGCCAGTGCTATCGCCGTAGTGAATGACCGAACTCTCAACGTTATTAATAAATTGTTTGGTGGTGGTGGTGTTGACCTCTGCGGTGGTGAGGCCGCGCACTTTGTTGACGGCGGCGTAATTCATGGCAATGACGGCATCTAACCCGGAGTTGGAGTATTCGGGGTGGGTGTGACCAAACTTGAAGGCCCCAAATTCGGCATGCCCATAGGCAGCCCACCCGCGCGGGTCTGTACTCAGGCTGGCAATATCTGACCAACCAATAGCTTTTTGCGGCCAGCCAAGCGCCTCAGCCTCGGGTTTCCACATTGCGATAACGATAGGACTGCTGACAAGTGGGAGGGCATCGGTGGCTCCTGTACCGACGAGGTTGCTTCCATGTTTTTGCTGCCATTGCGTGTTTAAGAGTGTCAACCAGACGCTACCGGCAGGACTCCAGATATCGGGCTGGATCGTGCCATTCACAATCTGTTGCATCGACTGACCCGAACCGATGGGGATAGCTTTGACAGTGATTGCTCCATCGCATGCCGCATAGTGGCGCGTATTGAAATCTGCCACCACGTCATTCATCCAGTTTTCTTTTTCACTGCCATAATACATGGTCAGCGTGACCGGGTTGCTGGAATGCGCTGTGCATTGGATAGCGTGACCGGGCGGTGTTTGGACTGGCTGATTTACTGGCTTCTGTGCCTCATTATTTGCATTGCAGGCCGTACATATGAATAGTAGAAATAGGCATATAGGGCTATATAGCATTCGATATGTTTTATGATATCTCTGATAAGAGAGGCGCATGTTATATCAATCCTTTCTGCTCCTGAAACGTGCTTGAAAGAGCTGTCGGAGCGTCTTTGTAACGATCCGACCATTGTTTGAGCAGTTCTGTAATGACGCCACCAGCGGGCGTTTGTGCCAGCGGTTGAATCTGTGACTTGATCTGAATGGCTGACGCGAGAAAGGGATTGCCAGGAAGCGCTTCGGTGAGCTTGATGTTCGGATTCGTGGGGCGAAAGCCGCTTTTGAGGGCTAGCCGTTGTTGCTCGTCTGTCAGTAAGAAGTCGCGAAACTTGCGGGCTGCCTCGCGTGCTTCGGGCGTGATCCAGCTCCCTTGCAGCAGTGCGAACGGGTGATCGCTCACGATATTTAAGCCTGGATAGAATGGTTGCAACGGCTGATTCCAGCGCGAGGTAGCATCTTTGCTAGAGGTCAACACCAGATTTTCATAGGTGGTAGTCACATCGTAGGCCGCTGGCCCTTTCTGAATAACCTCATTCGTCAGATACGTTCCGCTGCTGCGACCAAAGGCGGTGACTGCTCCTTCGATATCGCTAAAGTATTTGAGAAAATTGGGATCACGAACCTGCTCAATGGTCAGCCCACGCTGGATTTTATGATACGCATAGGCGAGTAACGTGATACTCAACAGCCCACTATTCGATTGGGCGGGGTGCGTTTGCCCGAACTTGACCAGACCCCACTCTGCTGGCCCTCCAATGTCGCTCCATCCGTTTTTGAGAATGAGCGCATCGTGGATTGTGGGCCAGTCAATGTTGCCATATTTGTGCTGTAAGACTCTGGCCCGCTCTTGCCAGACGGCGAAGACCAGCGGACTGAACACCAGCGATTTTGGGAGCAGATCGCCCGTCGAGATGAGAATCTCTTTGCCGCTGTTTTTCTGCTTCCAGGCGGCTGTAAGCTGGTTCAATTCGAGGAAACTGGCGGGACTCCATATTGTCGGTTGCAGCGAACCGTTCAGGATGCCATCTTGCGCTTCAAGCGAGCCGTGTGGGTCGAGCATCACCTGGATCGTCTGATTATTGATAGTTGGGTTGCTTTGATGGAATGCCTTGACAGCGGCCTCTATCCAGTCGGCCTTTTCGGTACTATATGTGAAGTGTAAGGGAATCGTATTTGTAGAACCGCTGCCTTGTGAACTGGAAACGGAGTTTTGACTTCTGGTAAAGGCGAGGACTCCTGCGCCCCCTAATACAACGGCCCCTGCCAGAACGCCACCGACCAGGAGGCCACGTCGCGAAATGCCAGCGAGTTGAGTTTGGGATGGAACCATTGTCTGTTGTTGAACAGGACCGGCTGGTTGAGATGCGGTTGCGAACCCCTGTGGGGTTGTTGGTTGCTGGCTCGATGGCTTGAATGTGGAAAGCGGTTGTAAAGGGTTGCCGATGGTATTGAGCGCTGTGCTTTGCGAGATCAATCCTGTATCCAGAATGGCCTGAGCCATCTCAAGGGCGGACTGATAGCGATCTGCTGGCTCCTGTTCCATTGCTTTGAGCACGATAACCTCGACCTTTGGCGAGATGTGCGCATTGATCTGGCGGGGTTGGAGAAAGTTTGCTGGTTGCACGCGTCGTGAGGCGGCGTCGGCTGGAACCGTATTGGTGAGCAGGTCATAGAGAGTGGCCCCCAACGCATAGATGTCGGTTCGTGTGTCGCTCTGCCCTTTCCCATACTGTTCTAATGGTGCATAGCCATGAGAGCCAAGCAGCGTCGTATCTTTCACACCAGCCGCTTTGAAGACGCGAGCGATGCCAAAATCAATCAGTTTGAGCCGCCCATCTGCGGCAAGCATCACGTTGGATGGTTTCATATCGCGAAAAATGATCGGTTGAGGTCGATCATGCAGGTAGTGGAGGACTGCGCACAACTGGAAGGCCCAGTCCATGACCTGTTTCTCGTCAAGCGGCCCTGCCGCCTGCTCCTGGATGTTTTCTAGCGTCTGACCTTCTACAAACTCCATCACGAGATAGGCTTTGCCGCCTTCTTCAAAAAAGTCGCTGACGTTGGGAAGGTTCGGGTGATTAAGTTGGACGAGCAGGTTCGCCTCATGCCGAAACGCTTGAAGCGCCTGTGTTTTCTCTTGAGGAGAGAGTTGTGCATCGCTCATTTCCTTGATCGCCACCACACGAGCTTGAAACCGCTCATCGGTCGCTTTATAGACCGCACCAAAGCCACCCTTGCCGATCATCTGGATTATTCGGTAGCGTCTCTCTAGCGCCAGCCCTGCCTGCAACGTGCCGGTGACACGACGAGGAACCGGGGTCATTTGCGTTGTTCCACCAGCCAATGAATAGCCACAATGAGTACAAAACTGTTCATTACTACTATTTTGTGTGCCACAATTACCGCACACAGAAGAAGAGGTACTCATTCCCATAGTCGTTTCGCGGTTGTTTGCAGTTGATGCATATGTGCCAACCGCCCTCCTTCATCGGTTTGAAACCTTCTTATTGCTTCAGTATCGTCGCTCAATATTATGAGTTCTTTAAACAGACATTAAGAAAACAGATATAAAGAGCGTTTTCACTTCACAGGGAAAGACGCGAGACGTTACGTTCGTCTGCACTCTTTCGTTTTCAGTTCTATCGATATTAACTATAAGGATGACTTGACAAAATTCGTTAGGTTACATATAATGATATCGAAAGAAAGAGAGAGACAGAAAAGGAGGTGATCTCATGAGACGACGACCAGGACAGCCGGGACGCAGAAACGATGACGAGATGACACGCATGCCGAAATATACGATTGGGATCGTCTCCCAACTGCTGAACCTGCCTCCACAGGTGTTGCGTCGCTACGAGGAGGCTGGGCTGCTAGAGCCTGCGCGCCAATCGGGGAAGAATCGCCTCTATTCCGACTACGATATCTCCATCCTCGAAGAGATTGTTGAACTGTCTAACGAGGGCATCAACGCTAACGGCATTCGCTATATCCTGCAAATGCGCCAGGAAATCTATATTCTCCGCCGCCAGGTTACAGAGGCGCGCGAAAACCAGGATGGAACACCACCCTCAACGGATCGCTAAGTATCTTTCAGTGCTTCAAAACAACAACCCCTTTCGGGAATATTTCTTTTCCTTTACATGTTTTGATTGATAGAAGCGACCTAACATTTTTGAAAATATCACCTTACAAAATTTGTGAGATGATAGAGAAGAGAAACGGAAACTCAGTGGCGAACGTGGGAAGGTTGAAGGGTGATACGGATGCAGCCATGTTCTCCACTCTTTCCGACAGGATGATGTACTGTAGTGTTTTGCAGTACGTATTCGGAGCAAGCAAGAGAGGTAATGAAAGATATGTCTATGATCGTACGTTATCGCCCGTTTAGCGATGTGTTGCGCCGCCGCAGCGCCTTTGATCGTCTGGTAGCACGTAGTGTGGCACAGCCTGCTTGGGGTGTGCGCAGCCTGGTTGCACCAATGAATCTCACCGAAAATGAGAAGGGGTTCGAGGTCCGCGTGCAGCTTCCTGGTCTCAAGCCTGAGGATATCGAAGTAACTGTGCTGGAAAACACCCTGACCGTGAAGGGCCAGTATCATACATCGCAGGAGCAGCAAGGAGAGCAGAAGCAGTGGCTTGTCCGCGAGATCTCTTCCGGCTCCTTCCAGCGCAGCGTCACCTTCCCTAAGACGGTGGACTTTGAGAAAATCGCCACGAACTATGAGAATGGCGTGCTGAGCATCACGGTTCCCTTTAGCGAGGCCAGCCAGCCAAAGCGCATCCGCATCGCTCCCCAGGAGTCGGAGCAGCCAACCGCCGAAACCGGGAAATAAATAATATCATAATTGGTGCGTCCGCGAAATCGTAGGGGATGACCGAATCAGGGCTTTCCAATTCTCCCATCTAGCGGGAGTGCAGAGGGCTGCCGCCCTCTGCCGGGGTGCGGGGTGTCCCCGCAAAAACCTTTTTTCTTCTCTTTTGCGCGCCGTCGCAGGCGGCGCGCGAAGGAGGGAAGGAAACTGGGGACACCCCAGACCCCGGCAGGGAGACCCTGCACCCCTTTGAGCGGAGAACTGGAAAGCCCTGATGACCGAATCTAGCAGGGGCGATGGCTGGTCCTCGCCTGATTCACATGTCGGAATGGCGGCTCCCGGGCGAGGACCAGCCATCGCCCCTGCTAGATTCGGGTGGCTTTCCCTCCACCATTTGCCAGACGCACCAATTATGGTCCTCCTGGGATTTCCCAGGAGGCACCACAACGATGTTATGAAAATTTATCTCTTCAATAGATAAGGAGACAATAGTATGGCAAAGGTATTAGGAATCGACCTCGGCACCACAAACTCGGTAGTTGCTGTGATAGAAGCTGGCGAGCCGACAGTTTTAGAGAATAGCGAGGGCGCGCGGATTACTCCCTCGATTGTCGCCATTACGAAAAGCGGCGAGCGGCTCGTTGGTCAGGTTGCCAAAAGGCAGGCCGTCACCAATCCAGAAAATACCGTCTTCTCTGTGAAGCGGCTCATGGGTCGTAGATATGATGATGCCGAAGTACAGCGCACCATCAAAAGCGCACCCTATAAGATTACTCGTGCCGCGAATGGCGATGTGCGCATCGTTATGGGAGGGCGCGAATATAGCCCGCCAGAAGTTTCGGCGATGATTTTGCAGAAGCTCAAGACCGACGCCGAGGCACGATTGGGCGAAAAGATTACACAGGCCGTCATCACCGTTCCCGCGTACTTTAACGATGCACAGCGGCAGGCTACAAAAGATGCTGGTAAGATCGCGGGTCTGGAAGTGCTGCGTATCATCAACGAGCCAACAGCTGCCTCGCTCGCCTATGGTCTGGACAAGAAAAAGGATCAGACAATTGCTGTCTATGACCTGGGCGGTGGCACCTTCGATATCTCCATTCTTCAGATTGGCGAGGGCGTTTTCGAGGTGCAGGCGACCAACGGCGACACGCATCTGGGTGGTGACGACTTCGACCAGCGCGTCATCGATTGGTTGGTTGAAGAGTTCCGCAAAGAGCAGGGCATCGATCTGAGCAAAGATCGCATGGCTGTGCAACGTCTGAAAGAGGCAGCAGAGAAGGCCAAGATTGAACTCTCTTCGTCGATGCAAACGGAGATCAATCTGCCGTTTATTACCGCCGACGCCAACGGACCGAAGCATCTGGTCATGTCGCTGACGCGGGCGAAATTAGAGCAACTGGTGAACGATCTCATTGATCGCACACGAGGACCGGTCATCAAGGCGTTAGAGGATGCTGGGGTGAAAGCGTCCAGTATCGATGAGGTGGTGCTGGTTGGCGGCCAGACCCGCATGCCAGCAGTTTTGGAGATGGTGCGCTCCATCTTTGGCAAGGAGCCGCATAAGGGCGTCAACCCCGATGAGGTTGTGGCGATTGGTGCCGCGATCCAGGCGGGTGTGCTGAAGGGCGATGTCAAAGACGTGCTGCTACTCGACGTGACCCCGCTTTCGCTGGGTGTTGAGACACTGGGTGGCGTGATGACGAAGCTGATTGAGCGCAACACCACGATACCAACGCGCAAGAGCGAGCTGTTCTCGACAGCCGAAGACAACCAGCCAGCGGTCGAGATCCATGTGCTACAGGGCGAGCGCGAGTTTGCCCGTGATAACAAGAGTCTTGGACACTTCCGATTAGAGGGCATTGCTCCTGCTCCACGCGGCGTGCCACAGGTTGAGGTGACGTTCGACATCGACGCCAACGGTATTCTCGATGTGACGGCACACGATAAAGCGACCGGGCGCGAGCAGAAGATTACCATCACCGCATCCAGCGGCCTCTCCAAAGGCGAGATCGACCGCATGGTTCGGGAGGCGGAGCAGCACGCGCAGGAAGATCGGCAGCGTAAAGAGGAGATCGAAGTACGTAATCGCGCCGATAGCTTGGCGTATCAGGCCGAGCGCACGCTCAAAGATGTGGGCGAGAAAATTACAGTTGGTTTGCGCAGCGAGATTGAGGAGAAGATTAAAGCGGTCCGCGACGCCATCTCTGCCCAAAATGTTGACTCGATGCAGAGCAGCATGAGTGAGCTTGAGCAGGCCATGCAGCGCATCGGCCAGGAGATCTACAGTCAACCTGGCGCAACTGCTGGCACTGGCGAGCAGCCTTCTCAGCCCTCTTCGGATGAGAACACCGGTTCAGGCTATGTTGAGGGTGAGTATCGCGAGGTCTAATTACCTGTAAAAAAATAGCTCACCAGCATAACCCTTTCTGATATGCCAAAAAACTTAGGGCCTGATTTATCGTAACTTCCACGATAAATCAGGCCCTATGTGTTCTTTAGGAATATGCCAGTATTGATTAGACCTGTGCAGAGAGATTCTCTGTTAGCTTCTTAAGAAGTCCCATTAGTTCGCTATACTCATCATATTCGATACCAAATTTGCAACTGACTTTGGCAGACACATCGGTTCCCCTCCTTCTCAATTCCAGGCCCATATCCGTAAGCGTGATATCCACAACCCGTTCGTCCTCGGTGCGCCTCTGTCTCTTAATCAAGCCTGCACTCTCCAGGCGCTTCAGTAGCGGTGAGAGCGTCCCAGAATCAAGGTGCAGAATACTTCCAATATCCTTGACAGAACATGTTTCGTGTTCCCACAGCACGATCATGACCAGATATTGTGGATAGGTGAGTCCTAAATCTTCAAGGAGCGGCCGATAGGCATCAGTTGCGGCGCGTGAGGCTGCATACAATGCAAAGCAAAGCAGGGTATCGATGGCGATATTGTTCTGCTTTTCCGGCGTGAAGGCACTGTCGGGAAGTCGCTCATTCTGTGATTCCCGCGAAATTGACATAATAATTGACTCCTTCATGAAGGAATGGACACGTATGAAAAAGATATTAGCAATAATTTTATAGCACACAATTAAATAGTGTCAAGCAAATATGTAGGCAAAACAGGGCTTTCCAGTTCTCCGCTCAAAGGGGTGCAGGGTCTCCCTGCCGGGGTCTGGGGTGTCCCCAGTTTCCTTCCCTCCTTCGCGCGCCGCCTGCGGCGGCGCGCAAAAGAGAAGAAAAAAGGTTTTTTGCGGGGACACCCTGCACCCCAGCAAAGGGCTGCCGCCCTCTGCACTCCCGCTAGATGGGAGAATTGGAAAGCCCTGGTAGGCAAAACTATTGACAACGGGTTATTTATTTGTTATAAACATTGATAGAAATTAAATTGCGTACAATTTAATTTCTATCAATGTTTTGCTGGCACTACTGAAAAGGAGAAAAAATATGTCTATATTAAAATCATTGAAAGCTAACCCGAGTGTTAACACTGCGCTTCTTATGCGTAATCTGTACTTTGTGCGAGCCGCTTTTGCGTTGATCTGGGCGCTTGGCCTTCTCAGCCTGGTTACTATGCCTGCACTTGTTATCTTCCTGCTCATCCTTTATCCAGCATTTGACGCTGGCTTTGCTCTCTACGATGCTTACGTTCATCGTGCCTCAAAGAACACCCTGGCTCAAAAAACAAATGTAGTCATTAGCTTACTTACTGTTATAGTAGTGCTCGTTGTTACCTCGATGGGAGTTCCGGCTATTTTACGCGTGTTCGGTGTCTGGGCTATTCTAACGGGCGGAATAGAATTAGTAACGGCAATACGACGATGGAAAGAACTGAGTGGTCAAGCGGTCCTCGTCTTCGGTGGAGCCGTCTCTATTCTTGCTGGAAGCTCATTTATTGCACTTGCTGGACGGCCCACGTCTGGCCTGAGCACCCTGGCTGGTTACGCCCTTATGGGAAGCTGGCAGTTTCTTTTTTCTGCTCTCCGTCTGATCAAGCAGGCTCGCCAGAATGCACAAACTGATCTGCATTAAGATGTAGATTTGCTCACTTCATGGATCTGTCTCACATTTGGTGAGACAGACTTTGCGAAAACGTCAGGGGATAGGCATTATCAATCGCCTTGTATGACGATTGATAATGCCTTTTTTGTATTCGTTAGTCGCCGAAAATTTGTAGCGATTACCCTTGACAGAACCATTTTTATTGGGCATACTCTTTACATGATCGATCATGTTACCGATCATGTACCAGAATGGGGAACAACAAATGCCGGTTACGATGCGCGATGTTGCTTTACGAGTGGGGGTATCCAAACAAACGATTTCAGCCGTCCTCAACGGCAAGCCAGGGATCAGTGCGGAAACGATTGCTCGTGTCAAACAGGCGGTGCAAGAACTGGGGTATCATCCGAACATGGTTGCCAGTTCGCTCCGTCACGGACACACCAATACCATTGGTCTTATTTTAGGAAACGTCACCAATCCCTGGTATGCAGAGCTGGCGCGTGGAGTGGAAGATGTGGCGCAGTCGCGCGGCTATAGCGTGATGCTCTGCAATACCTACGATAGTCGTTCACGCACTGAAGAGTATTTGCGCGTCCTCACTCGACAGCGTACCGCAGGGGTGGTTGGTATCGCGGAAGAGGATGCCAGAAGCGTTGTCGCCAACACGTCGTGCATGTTTCAGACGGTCCAGACGACCGATAGTGTGCGGGGAGCCTACGTTGCCTGTGCTCATCTGCTGGATCTGGGCCACCGGCGCATCGCCTGTATCACAGCCATCGATAGCAGCGGGGATGTCAGCTCCGATCGCTTGAAGGGATATGTGGACGCGTTGACAGAGTGGGGCGTTGCGATTGATGACAACCTCATCGTGACTGGTGCATTCGATTATGCCAGTGGCCTGCGCGCCGTTGATACGCTGCTGCAACGAACTGATCCGCCGACCGCTATTTTTGCCCATCAGGATCTCGCCGCTATCGGAGCGATTGCAGGGCTGAAACGGGCCGGTTTGCGTGTTCCCGCCGATGTCGCGGTGATCGGCTATGACGGATTGGAGATCGCAGCCCTTTATGATCCCCCACTAAGCACCATCGTTCAGCCGGTATATGAGATGGGGCGACAGGCAATGACACAGCTTGCCGATAAATTGGAGGGGTTGCCCATCGTTGATCTTCAGCCGCTCGATTGCACGCTGGTTGTCCGTCAATCAACCGTCCCAACGCTTACCCAGGAATGGTTTAGTCCACCCATTAGCGCCTCCAATCCCTGGCGTGGCTGGCGTGATGAGCGAACAGCTTCTTAATATTGTTGTTTATTGTAGCAATGTTGCTCTTCGGGTACGTCCCGGTTTTTGATTCTTATCTGTTGCCCAGCTTTCCTCACTCAAGGAGGTAACAATGACGAAATGTTCCATCCACGTGCGACGCTGCACGCCAACTACTTCTAAATTACATCCCAAGTTGTCGTAGTCGCGCGATTTATCGCGCGATCCTACACCTGCGCGATAAATCGCGCGACTACGACATGAGTTAAATTTCATCAAAGACAATAACACGCCGGTTTTCAGCAGAACGTGCGGGTGTACCTCCGTATGACCTGATGACAATTCTAGCTATCGTTCTTTTATTTTAAGCTGTCTGCTGATAGCATGTTTTATTGCAGCAACGTTGCTTGTTGGTATCGTTGCCAGGAGGTATTTTCTATGTCTCTTCCAGAAATGGCGAACCAGGGTCTTCCTCGACGACAGGTGCTTTCATTGCTCGGCACGGGTGCGCTTGGCGCGCTGCTGGCGGGATGTGGAGGGAGCGCATCGTCCTCACAAAGCGGTCCCTATAAGGGGAAGTTTGTGATTGTCAGCGTGGGCGAGCAGAAGCAAAGCGAACCGCTGATTCAGGCCATTCAAAAAGCTCATCCAGGCGTCCAGGTGGTCTGGCGGAATTTTCCCAGTGAACAGTTCACCTCGCTCTTCAGCGCGGCAAGCGTGGCCCACGATCAGATCGATCTCATGGATCTCAACGGCCAGGATTTGCGCCGCTATGCAGTGAGCAAGCAGGTGCTTGATCTGAGTAGTTTCCCGCAGCGCGATCGCTTTACCGATGTGGCCCAGCAAACCTATACGATCAATGACAAGCTCTGGGCGCTCCCACGTGGAGGCAGCGGTGGCTTCACGTTCTTCTATAATAAGAAATTGCTGGAGAAGGCGGGTTTTACGAAAGAGCCTGCCACCTACGATGATCTGAAGCAGCTTGCGCCCGAACTCAAAAAGCTTGGTGCGGCACCCTTCACGCATGCAGGCAAAAATATTTATTTATGGCCCGTCTGGTTCTTCTGGGCTTATGCACAGACCACGAAAAATCAGTCCATCGAGAAGACGTTAAAGACGCTGGCTGGCGACCAGAAGTTTACCGATCCAGAGGTTGTGGCTGCTTTGGAGTTAATCTATAAATATGCTCAAGACAAGATGTTCATTGATTCGGTCAACAGTCTTGATGACGATGGCGCGATGGCAAACTTTACGCAGGCAAAAGGAGCCTTTTTCTATACCCACGCAGGCGCTATCAGCACGTACCGCAACGGTTCGTTTCCGGCGCTCGATATGAGCCTCATTCCGCCACTATTGGCGGTCAATGATACTACGATCAAGCGGCAGATGCCCGGTGGCACGGGGAATGCATTGTGCGTCTACAGCAAGATCGATTCTGCACGCAAAGAACTTGCCATGCAGGTAATTGACCTGATGACCAATGATACATGGTCTAAATGGGCCTCAGACCTGGGTGCCTCGCCTGCTTCCTGCAATAAGAACGTCAAGGCCAGCGACGATCCCTTAGCCGTTAAGTATGCTGACGAATGTGCGCCAAACCAGACGACCTATCTTGATTGGTACTGGCCGCCAGAGATTACGAGTGCATTTCAGCAGAACATTCAAGGACTGGTGACTGGCACGCTCAAGCCCGACGCAGCGGCGCAGGCGATTGAGAAGGTGATGGATGGTCTGCGGGCCGATGGCTACACATTCGAGAGCTAGCAGACAGTGAAAAACAGAAGGGACAGAACAATGGCAAAGGCTGTACCTCGGATGGAAGCACAGCCAGAGCATATGCAACAGGATAGCGCCGGGACTAGACGTATGAAAAGTGGCCCTGGAAAAACGTGGCGGCGGTCTCTAGAGCCATATCTCTGGCTCGCGCCTGCGCTGCTGATTTATGGCCTGTTCAAGCTCTACCCCATGATCTCTGGTATCTGGCTCGCCTTGCTGAAATGGGATGGCATTACCGATCCAGAATTTATCGGGCTGCGCAACTTTCAGCGTTTATTCAGCGATGATGCGCTTGGCATTGCGTTGCTGCATAATCTGCAATATCTGGTAGGAACGGTGGCAGGAAAGATCGTCCTCTCGCTCTTCCTGGCGGTGTTGCTTACGCAGGAGTTGCGCGGGCGCGGCATCTATCGTACGGCACTTTTTATGCCCGTGATTATGTCGTTTGTAGTTGTAGCCTTGATGTGGTCGTATATGTACAATTTCCAGTTCGGGCTGGTGAACAACCTCTTGCGCGCCGTTGGACTTGGCTCTCTGGTGCAGGACTGGCTGGGCAATCCCTATCTGGCGCTCTGGTCTGAGATCATCGTGGATATCTGGAAATGGTATGGCTTCCACATGGTTATTTTCCTGGCGGGACTTCAGACCATCCCTGCGGAACTCTATGAGGCTGCACGCGTTGATGGGGCGTCGCGGATCAGACAATTTTTCGCAATTACCCTTCCACTCTTGCAGCCAGTGTTACTCATCAATGTGACTGTCTCGCTTGCGGGTGCGCTCAATACCTTTGATATTCCCTTCTTGATGACGCAGGGTGGACCGAACAACGCAACGCTGGTGTTGGGGCTGCATATCTATCAGCAGGCGTTCCAGTTCAATAAGCTGGGCTACGGTGCCGCGCTCTCCTATGCGCTGTTCGTCCTGGTGAGCGTGCTGGTGCTATTGCAAATCAAGTCGATGGCTCCAAATGCTCGTAAGAGTGCAGCGGAAGGAGGCAAATAGTATGAGCGTTGTAAGCGTACGCAGGCCAAAGCTGTTGACGTATAAAACACTGCCCAGGTTTGTGAGCCATCTCGTTTTGCTCGTGTTCTCGCTGATTATCGTCTATCCGATTGCCTGGGTGGTGCTGACCTCATTTAAGAGTCAGGGCGAACTATTCACCAATCTGTGGGGCTTGCCAAGATCGGTTGCCTGGCAGAACTACGCGCATGCCTGGCAGTTGGCCGATCTTGGCACCGCACTCTTCAATAGCTTCGTGGTCGCGCTGGTGACAACGGCTCTGGTGATTATCCTGTCGGCGCTGGCTGGCTACGCGTTTTGCGCGTTTAACTTTCGCTTTTCGGGTGCGATCTTGCTGATGTTTGTGCTGACCATGCAAGCTCCAGTGCCGATCATTCCGCTCTACGTCTTGCTGGTCCAGTTGAACCTGACCGACACCTATCTGGGGTTGATCGTTCCTCTGGTAGCTACAGGACTACCCATCTCGATCTTCATCTTCTGGGGCTATTTCCAGACATTGCCCGGGGAGTTGCGCGATGCGGCCTTTGTCGATGGATGCAACCAGTGGACGGCGTTTCTGCGCGTGATCGTGCCAATTTCAGGACCGGCGATTGCCAGCGTGGGCATTCTAGAGTTTATTGGAGCCTGGAATGAGTATTTCTTGCCTCTGATTATAGTGCGCTCCCCTGAGTTGCGCACGCTCCCGCTGGCAATCCAGGTCTTCTTTTACGCGTATCGTACGACCGATTGGGGCCAGGTGTTCGCAGCTCTGGCAATCGGCGCGATACCGATGATTGTTGTCTATTTGCTTTTACAGCGTCTCTTCATCCAGGGGTTAACCTCTGGTGTAGCGAAAGGATAACCTGTGAAGTTAAGTTTTCTCACCGGGAACATCAGTGATGTGGAGAAAGCCGCCCGTTTCGGCTTCGACGGCATCGAATTGCAAGCAACAGCTTTTGGCAAGCCAGCTGTGGCAGATCTCGATAAGGACGCCATCGCTCAGGCGCGGCATCTGGCAGAGAAGCATGGCGTTGGCTTCAACGCGCTCGCGTACTATGAACTCGGCGGGGGTCACTTTGAATCGCCTGCCGCGATTACGAAGGCGTATGAGCGTGTGTTTGATGCAGCGGAGGCGCTTGGCGTGCGCGTGATTGCCAGTATGAGCGGCTTCGATATCAACCGCGATTGGAACAGCAATATCCAGTTATTCGCGGATCGTTTTGGTCCCATCGCCGAGAAAGCAGAGCAGCGCGGTCTGCAAATCGCGCTGGAAAACTGGATGAGCGTGCATGGCCGTCTTCCGTTCAGGCCGGTCAATCTCGGCGGCTCGCCCGATACCTGGGACGCTATGTTCAAAGTGGTGCCATCAAAAGCGCTGGGCCTGGAATTCGACCCGTCGCACCTGTATTGGCAGGGTATTGATCATATCCGCGCCCTGCTTGAGTATCGGGATCGGGTCTATCATGTGCATGCGAAAGATACAGAGATGCTTCCTGAGCGGCGCTATCGTGGTGGGGTGAATGGAGACTATTTCCGCTTCCGCGTTCCGGGCTATGGCGAAATAAACTGGCATCAGTTTATCGCTGCCCTCGATGAGATCGGCTATACCGACGACGTTGCTATCGAGCATGAAGACCCGGTGTATTGGAACGAGAAGTTCGATGAAGGGCTGGAGCGCGGCTGGCAGACGTTGCACCCCTTGATTCACCCACACGCAGGGAAATGAGACGTAATAGATAACCCTATTGGGAAGGAAAGGATGTTGGATCACCCGTAGCGACAAGGGGTGGTAGGGAGAGGGCGTGGGGGCCTTGCGCTTGTCGCCGTTGGGGACGAGGATGGGTGCAAAGATAGCGGGGATTGGTCTGGCGAGAGCGACAAGCGCAAGGCCCCAACCAAGACCCTCAACCGCCCCTTGTCGCTACGGGTGATCCAACATTCTCCACGCCTCCGCAATTCCCCGTCCAATAGCGAGGGAGTGTTTCCGAATTGTTCAACTAAAACAAGGAAAGACACAGTTTATGACCAGGCCGACAATTGGTTTTATTGGAACCGGCATGATGGGCCAGATAGCTCATCTTGCCAATTATGCTCAGTTACGTGATCGTGGAGAGTGCGTCATTGCAGGCGTGACGGACCTCAAAGCATCGCTTGCCAGAGCCGTTGCAGAAAAATATCTCATCTCCCAGGTGTACGAGAGCGATGAGGCGCTGCTGGCTGATCCAGGCATTGATGCGGTGATCTGTGTTCAGCAATGGCCGAATAACTATCAATTGGTCACGCGAATCTTGAATGCAGGGAAATCGGTGCTGACGGAGAAGCCGATGGTTGGGCGCGTTGATGAGGCGGAAGAACTGGTGGCGCTGGCAGAGAGTAAGGGCGTGTACTACGCAGTTGGCTTTATGAAGCGCTATGATACAGGCGTGGAGCTGGCAAAACAACTCTTCATGGAGTTACAGGAGAGCCGGGAATTGGGAGCGCTGCTGGCAATCGATGCGCATTGCAATGGGGGTGATTGGATACAGAACGCCGGCACACCCATCAGCGTTGACGATCCTACGCCGCTGCCTCCATTGCAGCCAACGTTTCCTGATGCCTGTCAGACGCCGGAGCAACGCGCAGCCTATCACTATCTCGTGAATATCTTTTCGCACAACATCAATCTTTGCCATCACTTTCTGGATGCTGAGATGAGCGTGCGTGCGGCCCAATTTCGCGGCGACCGGGCAATGCAGGCGTTGCTCCGCTGTGGCGACGTGGCTGTGACGGTGCGCGGCAGTGTCAGCGCGGCCCATGAGTGGCGCGAGCATCTGGTCCTCACGTTTGAGCGAGGCGAGCTTGCCATTCACACACCAACGCCGCTCAATCGTCAGTCATCGGCGCGCGTGACGTTATTGCACCGCGAAAAGAGCGGTTTTGCGACAACAGAATATCATGCACCCGTTGCCTGGGCGTTCTTTCGCGAGGCGGAGGGGTTTGTACAGGCGCTTGCAGGACAGGCACCACTGCGCGCTCCGGCGGAAAAATGTTTGTGGGATGTGCGTGTGATGGATCGCATTATTACTGTCGCGGAGGTATTCTAATTCGATGAAACGGACACAGATTGCGATCAACTCTGTCTCGACAACTCAGCAAAATCTGGAAGAAGCGCTTGCAGCCTATGCGGAGGCAGGTTTTATCAACGTCGAGTTTGTGCTGCCGCTAGTGAAGGATTGGATCGCGCAAGGTCACACGCTTGACGACGTGCGCGCTTTGCTTGAGCGGCACGGCCTGCGCTCGATTGGCGGCTTCCAGACCCACGTGGCATGTTTCGCTCCTCCCGAGGCGCTCCATGAGAATCACGATCTCTTTCGTGAGAATGTGCGCCTGATCCATGAACTTGGCGGTGGCACGCTGGTTGTCGGAACCGATGGCCCCGCTCAACCATCGGTCGAGGCGCTGGATACGGTGGTGGCCGTCTTTGGCGAGCTGTTGAGGCAGATCGAAGAGTTAAACGTCAGGATTGCGCTGGAATTCAACTGGTCGCCGCTAATCAAGAGCCTGCATAGTGCGGCCTATGTCGTGCAGCGCGTGAATCATCCTCAGCTTGGTATTCTCTTTGATCCCGCGCACTACCATACGACGGTGACAAAGTTTGAGCATCTCACCGCCGAGATTGTGCCGCTGATCAAACATGTTCATCTCAACGATATGAGTAATAAGCCGGGCGAACTGAGCAATTGTAATAGCGACCGCGTATTGCCGGGTCAGGGCATCATTGATCTGCGGGCGATGATCGACCGGTTGGAGGAATACGGCTACAACGGCTATTATTCTATCGAAATGTTCAATGCTGCGCTCTGGCAATTGCCAACGAAAGAGGCGGCCACCCAATGTTATCAGAGCTTGCTGCCTTTGTGTGAAGATTAGACGATCCCTCATCATGACGGCAAGTCGTTAGCAACAGAGAGTCTTTGGAAGAGAATTTCCTCCTAAAGACTCTTTGTCGCATTGCCGATTCAAAAATGCTCGCTCCAGGCACCGATGGCCTTGACGACAGGCTCAAGCGCCCTGCCCTTTTCTGTAAGGCGGTAGATGATGCGGGTCGAGCCTCCATTATACTCCTGCCGTTGAATCACTTCCGCGCGCTCTAATTCTTTGAGGCGGTCGGAGAGAACGCTCTCGCTGATGCCTGGAATGTGTTTGCCAAGCTCAAGGAACGATTGGGAGCGTGAGAGCAACTGGATAATAATCCGAAATGTCCAGCGTTTGCCGAGCAGATCCCAGGCAAGAATAGATGCGTTATTCTCCTCCATTGCAGCTACTTGGATCGGGTCTTTCTCAAACTGTAACGGTTTTTCTGAAAAACATTCATGTGCCAGTCCGTTCATAGCCATCTCCAATCCGATACCTGCGTGGTATCAGGCATTTGTTTCTGCATCGTCAATACTGTTTTTATCCTACCTGGAGATGGAAAGGTGCGCATGGGGAATATTACCCATATTTGCGGTACAGTATGACCAACTTTGAAACATTGGTGACTTCAACGTTGCATCTGGGATTTATAGCGTATACAGGTCAAGCGAGCAGATATGTTCAAATCCCAGTTTGGCACAAATGGGGGCGGATGTTTTTGGATCAGAGTGGATGATCGCGGTTGTGGCTCCTTTCGCCAATGCATCGTCTAAACGTTTCGCAACCATGCTCGTATAAATGCCTCTGCCGCGATAGGCTTCCAGCGTTGCGGCCCCGAGCAGCACCACTATGCCATGGTCCTCGAAGACGGAAGCTGAGAAGGCAACTGGTTCCTCCCGGCCCGGTACATAGGCGAGATAGAGTTTCGCTTTGTTTCCCAATGCTTCATACTTGCGATTGAATATGTTAGTTACTTCTACCGTCAGGCCAAATGCGCCGGCAATTACGGCAATGTGTCTATTGTAATCAGCAATGGAGCTTTCTCTGACCTCGACATCTGGATTGCTTTTGATTGTATGATGAATGTCGCGCAAGACCATGCCCTTGATGCTCCCTCGATAGGTTAATCCTGTGGCGGTCAGATGTTCTCTCAGGCTGGTTGGTTGACTTGTTGGTCCCACAAACCAGGTAAAGGGTTTTTCCTCTTTTCGGTAAGTGGCAATCACTCGCTGAATGCCTTCATCTACATTGGCCTCAGTGAAGGTAGCCAGACCAACCAGATTGAGCATTTTGTTTGGTAAAGAAGAGATCTGCGCCGTCACCCCCTGCACCTGTAATGGCCAGAACAATCCTTCAATAGAGAGGCGATATCCGATAGACAAAAATGTTTCTTCGATCTTTCTTAACAAGATCATTTCATCCATGATATTTTTGCTCCTAAGTGATGTCTGCAAAAATGTTGCTTCTCATCAGCATGCCCAGCCTCCACAGGACCGGGCATACGTTTTTGTATCGAAGGTAGTAGTTGATGTCATCATCTGCCCAGGCTCAGCCGGGTTTCTGGACTGTATTCTGATAGAGTTTTCCCCAGGCAATCTTCCCTGATTGAATGCCCATTATGTTTATCCCTTGCATCATTTGCTTTGATCCATCAGCCTGTGTTCCATGAAATAACAACTCGGCCCATACAGTATCTCCATCTACCGCTTCTCTGAGGATCTCTATCTGGAAATCTGGCATCGTCGAGAAAAAGAAGCTCCAGTTTTTTCGCACACCTGCCTGACCGGTGAAGTTCCTTTCCGGGGTAAACGGCAACTCACCGCGATAATCGGGCGCAAAACAAGCGACCATCGCTTCCAGATCGTGTCGATTTGCCGCCTCTATCATAGACTCGAAGATTTCTTTCGGAGTCAAATCTTGTCTCTGTTGCTCTGACATAGGTATCCTTTCTTGCGATCCTTACTGTCTCATCCTACTCTGAAATGAAAAGAAGCGCATGGGGGATATTACCCATATTTGCGGTGCAGCCTGATCTTATGCGCCGGCGTCGTGCCGGGCTTTGGCGATCAAGGCCCAGCCCTCACGTGCATTTTCAACGGTCGGTTTCCAGCCGGTCAGTTCGCGGAAACGGCGATTGGAGACGCGCTGGCTGCGATTGACCATATCTGCTGCCGCACCTGTTAGCATTTTCATCACGCCATTAGGGATATGCAGAAGACGACGTTTCCCGACGCTTTGTGCCAGAGCGTGCGCAAACTCATTGCGGGTGAGCGGCTCATCATCAACGATGTCATAGATCCCGGCTGGAGCTTTATCCAGAGCAACTACGATGGCGCTAGCGGCATCGGCTGCCCAGATGTAGGAGAGGTAGGCGTTTCCAGGACCGGGGAGAGCCGCAATGCCTTTTTGTGCCATCTGAAACTGTTCCAGTGCCGATGGCACGTCCGGGCCGTATAGATTGCCCAGCCGCAGCACAATTCCACGCTCCTTTTCGCTGGTGAAACGTTCCACTTCTTTCTCTGCATCAATAGTGGCTTGCTGGATCACATGAGACTGTATCGGAGTGGAGGAGGCATCGATCCATTGTGCGCTGCGATCAGGATAGACATAATAGAAGCTGGGATAGACGAATGTTTGCACGCCAGCAGCCAGAGCCACATCAACGAGTATGCGTGTGCCATCGCGCCGAATATGATCGTTTTCCTGCCATGAGGCAACTTTGCCCATCTTCATCGTTGGCGGAATTCTGGTTGCCAGATGCACAATTGCCGTCGCCTGGCTCGCTGCGAGCGCCCTGGTGAGGGAAGCGCGATCAAAAAGATCAGCGGTGATCGGCTCTGCACCTAATTGCCGAATAGTTCCTGTGTTCTTTTCTGAATGGCTAAATGCGTGGACCTGATGACCAGACGCTATGAGTAGAGGAATTGTAGCTTTGCCAAGAACTCCTGTTGCACCAGTAAGAAAGACCTGCATTTTCTATTTCTCCTTTTATCTCTTTATTAATGCGCTTTCTTTGCGCTTCTAGAAAGGGGACAGGCGAGTGAGTGGAAATGTGACAGTGAAATAAAGAGAAAAATTTGCGCCTTTTTATCCTGTGAGCTATGATACAGTAAGTCTCATCATGAAGGAGAAACATCAAGCACGCTATGGACCCGGTGCAACAGTATCGCTCTCTGCTCTTCTCGATTGCATATCGACTGACTGGCAGCGCCAGTCAGGCCGAAGATATTGTTCAGGATGCGTATCTGCGTTATCGGCAAACGGATACCGAATCCATTCAATCGCCCAAAGCCTATCTGACTACCATCGTTACCAATCTCAGTCTTAACTATCTGAAGTCAGCCCATGTCCAGCGGGAAGAATATATAGGGATATGGCTTCCTGAGCCAGTTCTGACCTCGGTGGATGTTGAGGAGTCGCCGGAGACAAAAATCGAGCGGCAAGAATCGCTCTCTATGGCTTTTCTTGTGCTTTTAGAGACATTGACGCCTCCAGAGCGTGCTGTGTTCCTGTTCCATGAGGTGTTTGATTATTCGTTTGCGGAGATCGCCAATATTCTTGAGAAAAGTCCGGCCAATTGTCGCCAGATCTTCCATCGTGCGAAGAGCCATCTGGCGGAGAAGCGGCAGCGGGTGGAACTCAAGCCAGAAAATCAGCGGCAATTGCTTGACTCGTTTGTCGCTGCATGCCAGTCTGGAAATATGGCGACGTTGACACAACTGCTTGCCAGCGACGTAACGGCCTGGGCCGATGGTGGCGGCAAGGTCCACACCAGTTTGCTTCCGGTCTCCGGCCAAGAGAAGGTGGCGAAATTGTTCATTGCGTTGTGGCGCAAAGTGCCAGCAGATCATCAACTCTTCGTTGAGGAGGTGAATGGGACGCCAGCGTTTCTCTCCTGGAGCAACGCCCATCTCAACTGGGTGCTCCTACCCGATATTCGCGATAACGCTGTAGTGGGACTCTACAGCATCCTGAGCCCCGACAAGCTGGCCTATCTGCAACGACAATTGGAGCAACGACGAGGTTACACCGGACAATAAAGGAATATCAGGAGAATGTCTGCAACAACATAATGATTTGCTGAGCAGACTCCATGCAAAGCCGACTATGTTTTCGTTCAGAGCAGATTATCTGCTGTATACTGATAGATAAAGATAAGCGAGATGACTACCAGCAGCAAACCAAAAATAAACATCCCTATGGATTGGTTGATCGCTAAAGCAACATTCTCCTCCAGGTCTGCTACCTCTGGTCTGGTAGGGAGATAGCGGAGAGCGATGGAACTGCCAATCTTAGAGGGTCGGTGGGAGGAACACGCTGTCAAGAGGAGGTGGGAGTTGCTTGTCTGGTCTGTATAGGAGACTCTGAGCATCGAACCAGGAACATAGCTTCCTTCCATTCCTGCATCGCAGGATATTTTGCTGACCACGACGCCTTTCGTGTTTACCCCGGAGTACAACAATTCTAGCGTGTGCAGGGGAGACAGGAAGAAGACGATCACGCAAACAACAACCAGCCCTGCCAACGGGAGCAGAAAAGCAAGGTGTGGGAGACGGGCAAGAAGGTCATGAAAACGATGGTTCATTTGTATCCTGTCTTCCTTTAATGAGATCGTTTTTTGACGTTGGTATAACCGATGTCTATGATCTGGCATTTCATTTTGAGTCAGAAACTGCATCTCTTACGAGTATAGATTCGATGCTTGAGATCCGTCAATAGATCGGAATGATATAGTCTCCAGGAAAAAGGAGCTTCTGCCAGATCGACAGAAGCTCCTTTTTCCTGGTTATGGTGCGTTACGCCTGCCCTATGCTCTCGCGACCTGCACACGCAATGTTACGATCTCGAAAGGCTTTAATGCTAGCTCGACAGCGTTGTGCGCAAAAGACAACTTTTCTTCAGGTTCCTCCAACAGGTTCGTCTTCCAGATTGCGTCCAAATTGACGTTGAGGGTGAGCGTGGCCCTGGTGGTTGCTCCGGTGGCCTCGTAGAGTCGAAGAATGATATCATCGCTATCTTCGGCCTTTTTCACAGCCTCGATCACGACGTTCTCCACGTCCAGGCCAGCAAATGTTGTGAGATCGGCTTGTAGCTCATCTGATAGCACACGCAGTGGCACGTTCAACTCATATCCAGCCTGCACAACTTTACCGGCAATATGGTTGCCTGCATGGGGATAGAGCGAATAGGTGCACTCGTGGCGGGCGCGATCTGCTTGTGGGTCGGGATAGTCCGGACTGCGCAACAGGTTGAGGTCAAGCACGTTCTCAAGCACCTTGTGACCGTATTTGCAGTCGTTGAGCAGGGCCACACCGTAATCGCTCTGCGAAAGATCAACCCATTTATGGGCGCAAATCTCGTAGCGTGCCATATCCCAGCTTGTGTTGCGGTGCGTCGGGCGTTTGATCGAGCCGAACTGGATATCGCATGTGGCCTCCGAAGCGCTCACAGATACCGGGAAGCTGGTGCGCAGCATCGTGTTTTGCTCGTGCCAATCGATGCTGGTTACAAAATCGACGCGCCGACTCCCTGCCATCAGTACGATGCGCTGTCGCAGCGTCGATTGCCCGAAGCGATATTGCTGCTCGACGACGGCCTGTGGTCCATCCATGTGAGCCACCGTCTCGACCAGCTTGAAATAGCGCGGCGTGCGTTCGTCATAGGTGATAGAGAAGTCCCAGGCGTCGCCATCGTCGTGATAGAGCGCAAGCCTGTTTGCCAGCTGGCCCTCAGCCAGCACCTCGCGTTGATGCTCCTTATCAAAAATCGAGGAAATTGCGCCATCGGCTGTGAACTGGATGCGCAACTGCTCATTTTCCAGCGTTTCGGGCGCTGCAAGCAGTTTTGTTTCAGTTTGCTCGGACCTGGTCGAGTCGATCACAGCGTAGCCAAGCGAGGGAACGGTGACGCGCTGCCATCTGTTCGCAATCTGGAGCCACTCCTGGCGCTCCCATGAGAGGGGATTGAAGACGCTGACCACATCGCGCTGTGTCTGGTGTGTGAGTACCTGTTGGGCCTGTCTGATGAGATGCTCGATTTGTTCACTGATTTGCTGATAGCGTGCCAGCGACTCGTCGTACACTCTGGTAATCGAGGAGCCGGGCAGTATGTCGTGGAACTGATAGAGCAGCACCTCTTTCCAGATTGCGTCGAGTTCCTGCGAGGGATAGTGATAGTTACCAGTCAGGTGGGCGAGCGTTGCGACCAGTTCCAGTTCACGCAGAGCCAGTTCGATCTTGCGGTTATAGCGCTTGTTCCTGGCCTGCGTCGTGTAGGTGCCCTGATGCTTCTCAAGATAGAGTTCACCAACCCACGTTTTGTAGTGATCGGCCTCCTGTGCGAGCCGCTCAAAGAAGCGTTCCATTGGCTCCTGCACGATCGGGGAGAGTCCATCGAGGTTCTTTTCGCGTGCCAATCGTTCCAGATGCTCGACGCCGGGACCGCCGCCACCGTCGCCAATGCCATAGAGCAGCGCGCAATGTTCGGAGACCGCTTTATCAGCATAGGTCGTTTCGGCGGCTGCGATAGCTCGTGGAGCCGCCGAACTGTTGTAGGTGCCCTCTGGCGGCATGTGGGCCAGTACGCGCGAGCCGTCGATGCCTTGCCAGTAGAAAGTATGGTGCGGAAATGTGTTGACGGTATTCCACGAGAGCTTGATGGTTAAAAAATAATCGACTCCCGCTTTTTTCAAGATCTGTGGCAACGCGGCACTGTAGCCAAAGACATCAGGCAGCCAGAGCATGTGCGGATTGGTGCCGAACTCTTCGCGGAAGAAGCGCTTGCCATAGAGGACCTGTCGCACGAGTGCCTCGCCACCGGAGATATTGGTGTCAGGCTCAACCCACATGGCCCCTTGCGCCTCCCAGCGACCCTCTGCGACTCTGGCCTTGATCTTTGCGTAGAGTTGCGGGTAGAGATCCTTCATCCATTGATACAGTTGCGGCTGGCTGGCACCAAAGACATAATCGGGGTAGCGCTCCATTAGCGCGAGTGTTGTCGCGAAGCTGCGCGCCCCTTTGCGAATCGTTTCGCGCAAGGGCCAGAGCCACGCCAGATCGATATGCGCGTGTCCGATGGCGCTGATGGTGAGCGAGGGCGTGCCGCCGCTCTTTGCCAGTTCTCCCGCCAATTGTGCGCGTGCCCGTTGTGCCTCTTCAGCGTTGTATTCAAATAGTTCATTGGCTGCGCTCTGTAAGGCGAACAGGATGCGCTGGTGGCGAGCCTTCTCAGGCGGGATCTGGTCCAGTAGCTCATACAGCACTTCGAAATCATAATGCAACTTTTGCATCTCTTCGTGGAAAAGTGCAATATGAGCTTCTTTGATCGTGCCGCTGTCCTGATACTTTCCAAAGAGATCGTTGCAGCCCGCATCGGCCCACAGATCGATCACCTCGCCGCCGGTGGCGCGGTCGCTCAGCGGCACGACGCGCTTTCCAGGGCGGCCCAGGCGTAGATCGAACTCGGAGCTAACGGTAGTGAGTCCCAGAATGGGACAGCCCCCGTCATCGACGATACAGGCTTCTCCGCTGAGATCGATCAGGAGCGCCACTGCCTGTCCAGCGGCGCTCTCTGGTACGCGTCCCGTGAAGTGAAACCACGCACAGTCCCAGAGCTTTCCCCAGCTCTGTCCTAAGTGCAGGACGCTATGCTGACCAGCTTGACGCTCGGCATAGGGAACTGGTTCGGGCGTCACCCACGCCTCGATTGTTAGTTCAGTGATTGGGGTATAGATCGCCCGCTCGATCCGCTGCAAAGTTGCTCGCAGATCGCGTTTTGTATATATATGATGATATGGCAATTGACACCTTTTCTTTAAATGAAGCCAGGCTTCCTCAAATATGTGGATGAGGAAGGGCTTCCAGATCCGCCTGTTCCGCTGTTTCCTCTTCTTCGAGGGGGAGAGCCGATTTCTCCGTCCATCTGGCGTCGGGATCGGGAACAGGGATTGAGGAGAGCAACATCTGCGTATATGGGTGCGATGGATGCACCAGCACTTGCTCCACATCTCCGCTCTCCACGATCTTCCCACGCGAGATAACTATAATCTTCCCTCCCACATAATACGCTGTAGAAAGATCATGGGTGATAAAAAGCGTTGTCATCCCATACTTTTCGGTAAAGTCGGTGAGAATATTCAGGAAAAGGACGCGCACCGCTGCATCGAGCATAGAGACCGGTTCATCGGCAATAATAAACTTCGGTCGCAGCAGATGGACGCGTGCCAGCATGACGCGCTGGCGTTGTCCGCCGCTCAACTGGTGTGGATAGCGGTTCAGCACATCCTCTGGCCGCAGATCGACGGCGTGCAGCGACTCCTCGATCTTTGCCAGCCCTTCCCGCTTTGAGGGCGTCAGCTTAAACTTGCTCATCGCCGTCCAGAAGATTCTATCAACGCGGTAAAATGGATTGAAGATGCTGTATGGATCTTGAAAGACCGGTTGTACGTCTTTGCGATAGATATCGTACTCTTGCCGGGAAAGCTTGTATATATCTTTGCCATTGTAGGTCACGCTGCCGCTGCTGGGCTTTTGCAGACCAAGAATGATACGCGCAATCGTGCTTTTGCCACTGCCGCTCTGTCCGACGAGGCTGACGATCTGTGGCGGCTCCGATGCGAGATCAAACGACACGTCATCGACGGCCCGGAATTCGCCGCCCATACTGCGCATCGCCGCGCCACGAAACACCTGTGTTACGTTATTCAGTGCGATATTTTTCTCACTCATCATTGCCTCCCGCCTGTGTATAAAGATGGCAACTCGCCAGCGGCGGCTGCATCCCATTGAGATCCTTTGTGACTTCCAGCAGTGCAGGCGCTTGCTCGCTGCATACCGGCATGGCATGGGGACAGCGCGGATGGAAACGGCAGCCAGAGGGCCAGTTGCGCGGACTCGGCGTGTTGCCAGTGATGCCAGCCAGCCGCACACGTTCGCCACCGATGCGCGGAATCGAGTTGATGAGCGCCTGCGTGTAGGGATGTTTCGGAGCTTTAAAGATCTGGCGCACGTCTCCAACCTCCACAACATCGCCAGCATACATCACCGCCACGCGGTCAGCAAGCTCGGCATGCACCGCCATATCGTGCGTGACAACAATCATCGTCATGCCCAATCGGTCGCGCAGATCGGCGAGCATCTGGATCACCACGCGCTGCACATGGACATCAAGCGCGGTGGTTGGCTCGTCGGCGACCATCAGATCGGAGTTGAGCGCAATCGCCATCGCCAGCGTAACGCGCTGTTTCATCCCGCCCGATAGCTCGTGGGGATGCATATTGGCGACATACGGCTCCAGATTGACCTGGCCCAGCAGGTTGGGGATCATCTTCTCAGCCTCGCGCTTGCTCATATCGCTATGTTCGAGCATCACGTCGAGAAACTGCTCTTTGATGCGCAGCACTGGATTGAGCGTGTTCATCGATCCTTGCGGTAGATACGACAGATTGCGCCAGCGGACTTTGCGCAGTTCCTCGCCGCTCAGCTTCAGCAGGTCTATCGGGTCGCCATCCATGCGATGAAACATGATGCGGCCACCCGCGATATAGCCCGGAGCCTGGGTCAGCCGTAGCAGCGCGGTGGTCAGCGTGCTCTTGCCGCAACCCGACTCGCCAGCAATACCCAGAATCTCGCCCCGCCTGACGGTGAGGTTCACGCCATCAACCGCCTTTGCCGCACCATTGATGGTATCGTAATAGACCTTGAGATCTTCTATCTCCAGCAGCGATGAGCCGTTTGCGCTTTGCTTCTCTTCGGTTCTCTGTGTCAGACTGTTTGCCATAATGCTTCTCTCCTGTTCTCTAGGCACCAGCCGTCTTGCGTAAACGCGGGTTGTAGACTTCTTCGAGGCCGATGTTGATCATATTGACGGACAGGAAGAGCAGTCCCAGCACCACAACAGGTGCGACAAAGAGCGGCCATGCACCCAGCGTCAACGCGCCCCATTGCTGCGACCAGTTGAGCATCAGGCCGAGATCTAAGGTGCCGCTTGGTCCAAGCCCGATCACTTCCAGGCCGACCAGCGCAAAGACCGAACCAAGCGCGGCATTGGCGAACCCGACGCCGATAAAGGGCAGCAGGTTTGGCATCAGTTCGGTGAAAATGATCTCCATGTCGTTAAACTTGGTCACTTTCGCCAGTTCAACATAAGGGCGGCTGCGCAAGCTCAACACCTGCGAACGAATCGTGCGGGCGGCAAACGGCCAGCTAAAGATCGCCAGGATCAGGGCGATGGTAAACAGGTTGACGTTAGCAGTGTAGGCGGAGAGCGTAATCAGCAGCGGAAAGCTGGGAACGACCAGGAACATATCGGTAAAGCTTGAGAGAAAGTTATCGATATTTCCGCCTTTGTAGCCGGCAACGAAGGCAACGATGGTGCCGATGACCGTCGAGATAAGACCGGCGATCACACCAACTTCGAGCGAGGCGGTCAGCCCTATGACGGTCATTGCCAGGATATCGCGGCCCACGCGATCCGTACCCAACCAGTGTTGAGCGTTAGGCGACTGCCAGGCGGGACTGATGGAGACATCAATATCGAGCGGATCGTGACCATGCCCGATCAGCGCGGTGATGGGGGCACTCAAAAGCGCCACCACGATAAAGAAGGTGATAATAATCACGCCAGCCTGCACCTTGTGGCTGGACTTCCAGAGGCCGTGCATTGCCTGTAAAAATCTTCCCATCTGGCCCTCCTAATTATACTTGATACGGGGATCGAGCGCCGGCAAAAACAGATCAAGGATCAGGTTTGCGGTTAACACCCCGAAGATAGCCAGCGAGACAATACCCTGAATGGTGTTGTAATCAAGCTGCTGCGTGGCCATCACGAAGAGGTTGCCTATGCCTGGATAGGCGAAGAGCTGCTCGACCAGCACATTACCGTTGAAGATGCTACCAAGCGTGATGCCCAGCCCGGTGATCTGGGGCAGATAGCAGTTGCGCAGGGCATAGCGGGTGAGGATCTTGCGCGGCTTGAGTCCTTTAGCCTCGGCAAATGTCAGGTAGTCCTCACCAAGAATCGTTACCATGAGCATGCGCGTCGAGAGCATCCAGCTTGAGACGCCGATCACCATGATCGAGAGCGCTGGTAGCGTGCCATGATTAATGACGCTCATAATAAATCCCGGGTCCCAGGAGGGGTCCCAGGCAGGATTGTAGGCGGCAGTAGAAGGGAACCAGTTCAGCTTATAGGCCAACAGGAAAACGAGGATCAGGGCCACAAAGTAGTAGGGGATGTGCGAAAGAGCAATACAGAGATTAGAGGCGAACTCCGATCCCCATTTGTCGCGTTTCCAGCCGATCAGAGCCCCCAGGATCAGGCCCAGCACCCACGAGAACAGCGTGGAGAGGGCGAGCAAGCCGATAGTCCAGGGCAGCGAACGCATAATCAGCACTTCTGACGAAGTGGGGAAACTGAGGATCGACGGTCCTAAATCGTGCTTAATCACTAATTGTTGGATATAGTGGATATATTGTTCAAAGAGATTTCCATCGAGGCCAAAGACGCTTTTGTAGTATTTCACCATGTCCGCGCTTGCCCCTGCATTATAGATCTGCTTTTGTTGGAGAGCCTGGACATAGGCACCAATAGGGTTGCCTGGAATGAGGCGAAAGAAAAAGAAGGTTAGCGTCAGAGCACCCCACAGCGTCACCAGATAGGCAATGAAGCGGCGAATGGCATAGGCGATCAGAGGGTGCGCAAGCAGCCAGGAGCGTATACCTGCCAGGGGCTTGTTGACCGGGCCGGTCGCGGTGTGAATCATAATGTTTCTCCTTCTTCATAGAACTCCGATACGTCGTAGTTGCGCGATAGTTGATGCATCCAGCAAAAAACTCCGGGGAGAGAAGGTTCTCCCCATCCGTAGCGACAAGGGGCGGTGTGAGGGGTTGTGGGGGCCTTGCGCTTGTCGCTGGTGGGGTCACGCAGGGACCGGGAAACAGACCAACGATGTGGCGAGGGCGACAAGCGCAAGGCCCCCGCCAAGACCCCTACCGCCCCCCTTTGTCGCTACGGGATAACCCAACATCCTCTCTACCTAGAGGGCGACAAGCGCAAGGCCCCCGCAGACCCCTACCGCCCCCCCTGTCGCTACGGGATAACCCAACATCCTCTCTACCTAGAGGGCGACAAGCGCAAGGCCCCCGCAGACCCCTACCGCCCCCCCTGTCGCTACGGGATAACCCAACATCCTCTCTACCTAGAGCTACTCCCCTTTCAATTGCTGGATGCATCAACGATAAGATTTGACAAAGTACTACGATATATCGCAATTTCGACACTCGTTGTGGCGATTACTTCCCGGCTGGTTGCAGTTTGCCAATGATAAACATGAACTGGCCCCACCAGTTGGAGGGGATATTGTACAGATTCTCGTTGGTCGGCCAGCCTGTCCAGTAGGAGGTGTTGAAGAAGGTGGGATAGGTCGTCTGGTAGACGGGAATCCACGGTAAGGCTTTGTAGTAAGCTTCGAGCGCCTGATCGAACGTAGCTTTTGCTTTGGGATCGTTGGGATCAACGTTGTCAAGCTTGACTGCCAGATCGCTCAGCGCCTTGTCTTTTACACGGTACTGGTTATTGAAGGCGTTCTTCCCAATTGGCACGTAGTACCTGATCTCAAAATTGGTGTAGAGTTGGCCTGGATCAAATGTATTGCCGCAGATCCAGCCAGAGACGATATCGAACTGCCCATTATTGAGCTTATCGTCGTAAGCGGCCCCATCATAGTAGCGTAGAGTGGCAGTGATGCCGACCTTGCCCAGTTCATCGGCCAGCTTCTGTCCATTGAGATATTCGGGCATGCCAGGCTTTTGTGGCGTGATGATCTCGAATTGCAACGGCTTGCCCTGGTAGTTGCGTTTGCCATCGGAGCCAGCCTTCGCGCCCATCTCATCAAGTAGCGAAGCGGCCTTCTTGGGATCGTACGTCAACTGATATTTGTCGGCGATCTCTTTATTGGACCATTTCTCGTTGCCGGGGTAGTCGGCCCAGGGATATTGTGCAGGGACGGTTGGCATCAGCCAGGTCGAGGCGGCCAGCGTCTTGCGATCAATCAGATACGAGATAGCCCAGTGCATGCGCGAATCGGAGAGCAGCCCCTTTGACGGATCGCTATTGATGAGAACACCACGAGGACAGGGATCGCGGAACTGATTTTCGATGACGATATTCTGGTAGCCACCGTTTTTAATCGCGTTAGCATGGTTGAGGTCGAAATTGGCGGGAATATCGATCTGACCGCGCTTAAACTCCTCAACCTCTGAATCGAGTGTCGGACCGGTGCGATAGACGACGTACTCAGGCTTAGGATCAAACTCATCCTTGTTCCAGTAGTCGGGATTCTTTTTCCAGATAAACATTTTCTGGGCGGGGATGACACGATCCAGTTTGTAAGGGCCTGTGCGTACAGGAGGATTGTCCTTCATAGTCATTGGATCTTTGCCGGACCAGATGTGTTCCGCGACGATATCCTGACTATTGACGATGCCGGCGACAAAATTATAGTGGAAGCGTGGATTGGGATCTTTCAGAGTAAAAACGACGGTTTGAGCATCAGGGGCGCTCATATCTTTGACAAAGGGGATATAGCTGTTGGCACCGCTCAGTTGTGGATTTTTCAGCAGCATGTTGATGGTGAAAAGGATATCTTTCGATGTGAAGGGCTGGCCGTCGTTCCATTTGGCCTTCGGGTTGAGATGAACCGTAAGCTGGGTGTGAGCCGAGTTGTACTCCCAGCTTTTGGCGAGCCAGGGCGTGATCTCGCCTGTTACCATATTGAAATAGAAGAGAAATTCCTCGCAGACTTGATACAGCCCGGCGTTATATTGCTGGCCGTTTGGGATAAAGGGATTCGCGCTGTCGAACGTAGTGAATTCGGCCTGATTGATGACGAGGGTTTGAGCGCGAGGTGTTGGCGTGAGTGAGGCGACCTGTTTCTGTGTGCTGGGTGGAGCATCGTTGCAGGCAGCCAGCAGATTGACGGCCATCACACCGCCACCAGTCACGAGCGCGAAGCGCTGCATGGCCTGACGGCGAGTAATCGGGGTGGTGAGAGGGATCAACTCATTGCTTTCCGGTTGCTTAACCATAAGAAATACTCCTTCTTTCTGCTAATCGTCATCGATCAGCACTTTTGTCCAAACAATTGAGATGAGGTCTTTCTCGTTGCAAAAATAGCGTTTCATTCAACGAGAGCATGAGACCAGATGATCGATAGCGGGGTAAACGTCCTGAGCAGGCGTGTTGTGAACGGCATCCTCCTTCGTGGTAGCTGTATTCGCCCTTGAAGCTGGCGAGGGATGTGCCATGTGTATTTTCTACACAAATTAATGACATCTGGTTCGATCAATTTGTCCATAGTCATCTATACAAATCAATAGTAAATAAATGTATAATGGTTTGTCAATAGGGGAATATTGATTCGCGATTTTGGACTCTTGTTTTTCTTGCGATTCCTTGCCCGTAGCGACCATCCTTTGCGGTTGTCGCGGTGGAGAAAGCAAATATGTGTAATTCTCGCGGTAACCGCAAAGGATGGTCGCTACGGGCAAAGGTTGATATCCTATACAAAGGAGTATAAGAATGAGAGAGAGGTACTATACACGGCGCGATGCACTTCTGGGAGGTTTGACATTTGGCGCGGTACTGGCCAGTGGATTATTATTTTCGGGTAGCAGTCAGATAGTGCAGGGAGCAAGCGCGGCAGGGAACAGAACAACATATTTACAGCTTTCCCTGGCCTGGAATGGGCTAGATTTTGCCTGGTTACCAGATAATGCTCGTCTCGCCATCGCCAGTGACGACGGACTGGGAGTTGTTAAGACAACAACTGGACAACTGAGCAGACAGAACTGGGCGCAGATTGGCTCGCGCCTGTTGCAGAACAGCGCTCCCGGCACCAGGGCGGTCTACTGGTCATCTGATGGCACAAAGGCGCTCTACGCGACGGCGACGGGCCTGCTGGTGCTGGATGTATTGACGGGACAGCCAATCTGGAGCCACAGCATAGAACAGCCCTCTGGCAATATTGCCGCCCTCTCTCCCGATGGCACCCACCTTGCTCTCCCGTCAAAAACTGGCGTGCAGATCTGGAATGTGCAAGAGGGGAAAATGACCACCCAATTTGGCTCATCTTTAGTGGCGAAGAGCCTGCTCTGGTCGCCTGACAGTACGCGCATTGCCACGAGCAGCCAGCAGGGGTTGGTGCAGGTCTGGAATGTGTCAGATGGTCGTTCCCTCTGGTCCGGCATCAACAGCCCACAACAGGCGATAAGCTGGTCGCCAGATGGGGCGAGTATTGCGTTTGTTGCCAGCGGAACAGGCGGACAGGCGCAGCTGGGTAGCTGGAGTGCCAGTACTGGTCAGGTACGCTTTCAAACGCCAGCGCTGGTGGGTTTTCTGAATGAGCAACTCAAGCGAGACGAGCAGGTGGCATGGTCGCCCGATGGCTCGCGGATTGCGTTTGGCGTGCTGGCTGGCAGCGAAACGCGGATCGAGGTCTGGTCCGTAGCGCGTGGACAGCGCCTCTTTGTCTGCGGCTCTGTGAGCGGCCAATCTTCCGCGCCCACATGGTCGCCCGATGGCAAATATATTGCAGCTGGTCAAACCATCGTTGGCAAAGGCGAGCTT
This sequence comes from Reticulibacter mediterranei, assembly GCF_016587455.1. Taxonomy (NCBI): domain Bacteria; kingdom Bacillati; phylum Chloroflexota; class Ktedonobacteria; order Ktedonobacterales; family Reticulibacteraceae; genus Reticulibacter; species Reticulibacter mediterranei. Next base: position 1,696,716 of record NZ_BNJK01000002.1, read on the forward strand.
ATCGGTGGAGATAATGGGGAGCGCTCGATCATTCAGTTCTGGGATGCCAGCACTGGCCGTGCCCTCTTTGCCTATAGCGCACCTAAAAGCCCGCAGCGCCTCACATGGTCGCCCGCCGGCCACGCGCTGGCGATCATCACGCCGAAAAACTATGGGGCGCTAGTAAACTCAACCTGCCTCTCGTTTTGTCGTTATGGCTATGATGATTATGCTCTGGAAGTGTTCCGCGTGGGGTAATAGTATCAGTGAGACAAACAATTTGGATTAGTAGTTGATGTTGGCAATCTGAGATACGCTGTGTCATAATCTGTAGAAGAGTGTCCTCAGGCAATAGGCGTATCCAGTACAACCACACAAATTTGTCTAGACAAATTTGTGTGGTTGTATCTCAAAAAAGCTTGACTTTTCAGAGGAATATAGTTATCATAAATAATATATTTCATGCGTGAAAATAGCCTCTCTGTACGCCCCACTAGCGGAATGAGCCTGTTATGGCGGTGAGCATACTCAAGTTACAGAGAATAGAGTATTGAAGTATTCATGTGCTTTTAAGTGGCCTCTCTCTTTCTACAAGAAGAGCGTTGATCTGGTGAGGGGAAGCAAGTTCGTGCAAAAATCTGGAAATGGTTCTCAATCGCGGGTTCTGCATACACAAATCTTTCAAGAACTGCGGGACCGCATTCTTGCAGGCGATTTAAAGGCGGGAGACCGTCTTCCTGCTGAGCTGAAAATCGCCGAGCAATACAATACCAGCCGGGGAACTGTGCGTCAGGCGCTCACCGCACTTGTCAGCGAGGGGCTGCTCCAACGGGTTCAGGGCAGCGGTACCTTTGTTAGCGAATCGGCTCCAGCGCAGAGGCGCTCTATACCCGGCGTGGCACCACAGGCAACAAAAAGCATTGGCGTGATTCTCAGCGATGTCAGCGATGAACTGAATATGAGCATCTTGCGCGGAATAGAGCAGGCAACCAGGCCGTGTGGCTATCAGTTGAGCTTTGCCTATGCAGAAGAGAATACCCAGGCAATGGCACTCGACATTATGCGTTTGAAGGCAAACACCGATGGCTTGATCATTTTTCCGCTCAGTAATGTCTCGCACGACGAAGCTATCGCCCAACTTCAGCAAGAGAGCTTCCCATTTGTGCTGGTTGACCGCTATCTCTCCGATCTTGATAGCGACCATGTGACCTCTGACAATCTTGGCGGTGGCTATCGAGCGACCGAGCACCTCTTGATCCTGGGGCATCGGCGCATCGGTTTCGCATATGGCTCCGTTGGCAATCTGTTGACGACCTCGGTGCGTGATCGTTGGGAGGGATATCGCAAGGCACTGTACGAGTATCATCAACCGTACGATGAAAAACTTGTCTGTAACCTGACCATCGACAAGAAGCATGACCCGTCTGCCATGACCTTTGATGAAATTATGAGCAGCCCTGATCGCCCCAGCGCCTTTTTTGCGGTGAATGGTTCGATTGCGCTCGAACTCTTCCATGCGGCGCAACGGCGAGGAGTGCGCATCCCCGAAGATCTTGCGCTGGTGGGCTTCGACGATCTTCACTACATGGCCCTCATGAGCGTGCCATTAACGACGGTTGCTCAGCAAGGCATCGAGATGGGCATGCACGCCGGTACTTTGTTGATTAATCGGATCGAATCGCAGATCAGCGGTGCTCCCAAGCATATCAAGTTGCCAACTAACCTCATTATTCGCCAGTCCTGTGGCGCTCGGTTGCGCATCGCCAACGAGTCATCGGTGAAAGTGCAACCTTCATAACACGCTCGCTTGTTTGCTTACTTCTTGCTGGCATTTTCTGTCTCACAATTCACTATCTTTGCAAAGATGCTCAAATGAGACAACGCGTAGAAGGGGGAATATATGCCAAATTGGAATTATCGGCGTCCCTGGTATCACGGTTCGCAACAAGAGCTAACAATGCTGCGTGTTGGCAGTTCTGTCACGCAAGAAAAAGCTATTGCTCGTGCCTTCTCTCATCGGCCTACCTACCTCAGCATTGCCGATGATGGGGGCGTCAAACATGATGGTGTGATGCCTGGATATCTCTACATCATTTTAGAAGAGATCGATCCGCACGATGTTACCCCTCATCCTCATCCAGTAAACGCGACACGCTGGGAATGGCTGACGACAAGGGAGCTACGGGTGCAACTGATCGAGTACACGCAGGTACAACCAGAAGAAAAGTTAACAGATAATGAAATGCTGTTCCTCAAACAGAAGCAGCAAGCGAGAGGCGAGCAAACATTCGCTGAGGAATCACGTAGGGAGAAGCAAATTTGAAGAAACGATCTCGTTTTGCGTCTATCTCAATAGCACTGCAACGTTCTGGATCACGACCCTGCGTTGCGGTGCTTTCCATTATCTTTGCAATAAGTATAAAATGCTCGAATACGAAATTTTATTGAATGTGAAAGTCGCACCTGTATAGAGAGATAATCTGTCTACAACAGCTTCATTGATCTGTTACAATACCAGGGAGGGAATTGGTTTTGAGCGATGACAACGTTGCCAGTAAGCGAGTGAAATCTGCCATGGCCTGGCGCTTCCTCTCCTCAGCACCTTTTCTACCTGGATGGAGGTTTTTTTATGTCAACACATACAAGAGATTGGGAGAACCAGGCCATGCTTGAGCAGCATCGACTCCCTGGCCGCTCTTATTTCATACCCTATGCCCAGGAGCAGGCCGCCCTCTCATTTGAGCGGGGGCAGTCGCCATTTTTCAAGCTCTTGAATGGCACCTGGAAATTTTGCTACAGCCCTTCGCCAGCTGAGGCTCCCCAGGGCTTCTATGAGGAGGTCTATGATGTAGAGCAGTGGGACGATCTAGCGGTCCCTTCGAGCTGGCAGATGCACGGGTATGGGCGGCCCCACTACACCAACGTCAACTATCCCTTCCCCGTCGATCCTCCGCATGTCCCAACTGAGAACCCAACCGGATCGTACAGGCGCACCTTCTTTGTACCGGGCGAGTGGTTGAATCGCTACGTCACTCTGCGCTTTGAGGGCGTGGATAGTGCCTTCTATGTCTGGATTAATGGTCAGCAGGTGGGTTATAGCCAGGGGAGCCGTTTGCCTTCAGAGTTCGACGTGACCCCCTACCTGCGTCCGGGCAACAATCAGATCGCGGTACAGGTCTATCAGTGGTCCGACAACAGCTATATCGAGGACCAGGATCAGTGGTGGCTCAGCGGCATTTTCCGCGATGTCTATTTGCTGGCCCAACCAGCGCTCAACATCGCAGATCTGCGGGTGCAGACCAATTTCGATGCCAGCTTTGAGGATGCTACCCTCGCGCTTCAGGTGACGGTTCTCAACACCGCAACAGAGGCCACTCGCGATTGCAGCGTGGGTTTTCAATTGCTCGATGAGCAGAACAATATTATCCCGCTGGATATCGAGCCGCAGCGCTTGACTGTCTCCCCTCGCGCAGTGAACGTGCTGGATGTCTCATCTGCGATTCAGACACCGCGCCTCTGGTCTGCTGAAGATCCCTATTTGTACCGCTTGCTCGTCATGCTCTACGACGGCGATGGCAACGTGCTTGAAGTGGTGCCGCAGCGTGTTGGCTTCCGCAGCGTCGTGCTGGACACTCAGGCAGGCGTCTTTCTGGTCAACGGCGTACCGATCAAGCTCAAAGGCGTGAATCGGCACGATCATCATCCCGATCTCGGCAAAGCTGTGCCATACGAGGCGATGCAGCAAGACGTGCTACTCATGAAGCAGCATAACATCAACACTGTGCGCACCTCGCATTACCCCAATGATCCGCGCTTTCTGGACCTCTGCGACGAATACGGCCTCTACGTGATCGATGAGACCGATCTGGAATGTCACGGTTTCATCCAGTACGACGATGTGAAAACAATAATGCAGGAGCGCCAGATCAGCGGCGAGGAGGCGTTTGCTATTGCTGAGCAGAACGCTGCCAGCTGGATTAGCGATAATCCCGAGTGGGAGGCGACCTATGTTGATCGCGTCTCCCGCATGGTGGAGCGCGACAAGAATCACTCCAGCATCATCATGTGGTCGCTTGGCAACGAATCATTCTTCGGACGCAACCACGAAGCGATGGCGGCCTGGATTCGTGCCCATGACCCCACCCGACTCATCCATTACGAGGGTGATAGAAAGGCGAAAGTGGCTGATGTGTTCAGCACGATGTACACCTCGGTTGGGGATCTTGCAAAGCTTGGCGAGCGCACCGATCTGAGCAAGCCGCATGTCCTATGCGAATATGCGCACGCGATGGGCAACGGTCCGGGCAGCCTGCTGGAGTATTGGGAGACGATCTATCGCTATCCGCGCCTTCAGGGGGGGTGTGTCTGGGAATGGTGCGATCACGGCATTCGTCAGCACACCTCTGATGGTCGGGAGTTCTTTGCGTATGGCGGTGATTTTGGCGACGAACCCAACGATGGCAATTTTGTAATCGATGGACTGGTTTCCGCCGACCGCGTGCCATCGCCAGGGCTGATCGAGTACAAAAAGATCATCGAGCCGGTAAGGGTTGAGGTGGTGGATCTGGACAAGGGGCTGATCCGCATCATCAATCTCTACGACTTCATCACGCTGGATCACCTGTCCTGTTCGTGGTCGCTGTACGCAGAGGACTTCCTGGATCAGACGGGCGTGTTATACCTGCCCGAAATTCCGCCGCAGGAGGCCCGTATCGTCGAGGTTCCGTTTGTGCTGTCCGAACAGCGTAACGATGCCGATTACTGGCTCAACCTGGATTTCACGCTGGCTCACGATACGCGCTGGGCGAGACGCGGGCACGAGGTCGCTACCGCACAATTTCTGGTGGCGGAACGCGATGAGGCCGATCCATTCCCGCCGCAGCCAATCGCGCTGCTCCAGTGCCGCAAGGAGGGAACATCGCTCCATATTCAGGGGCCAGAGCTTGATATCAGCTTCAACACCGAGTATGGCCTGCTCACATCCTGGGTTCATGAGGGGGTGTCACTGATCGAGCAGGGGCCGCGCCTGAGCTTCTGGCGTGCCACGACCGACAATGATCGTGGCCTGACCCAGCCAAACTCAGCCGATCAGTGGAAGGCGTTCGGGCTGCATCAGCTTCAGCAGCGCGTCGAGAGCGTCGATTGGGAGATCATGGATGGTGGGAAAGCTGTGCAGATCAAGGTAGCGGCGCGCATTGCACCCCCGATGAAAAGCTGGGGCATCGCCTGTACTTACGAATATACTGTGTATGGCAGCGGCGATATCATTCTGCATGCGCGCGGAGTGCCAGCTGAGGGTGGACCCCGAACGCTACCACGCATCGGCCTGGAACTGCAACTTCCGCGCCAGTTCGAGCATGTCACGTGGTATGGTCGCGGACCCGGCGAGTCCTATGCCGACTCGATGCAGGCCAATCGCGTTGGTGTCTACACTAGAACAGTCGATGAACTCTACACGCCGTACACATTCCCGCAGGAGAACGGCAACCGTAGCGAGGTGCGCTGGGTGACTGTTGCCAATCAGCGAGGAAACGGACTGCTTGCTATTGGTATGCCTCTGCTCAACTTCAGCCTCCATCGCTACACGACCGAACAGTTTGAGCAAGCCAGGCACACCTACGAATTGGGCGATTCCGGGCGTCTCATCTGGCATCTGGACCAGTATCAGGACGGTCTCGGCTCTGCCAGCTGCGGCCCCGGTGTTCTGCCCCAACACGAGTTACTCAGCAAGCCATTCCATTTTATTGTGCGTATGAGGCCGTACTCTCTTGACGAAAGGGGATAGCCTCCCAAACTTGTACGGGTGTGGTTATGGAATGTAACAGCCAGGATCGGGATCCTTAAACTGTCGTAGTGGACTGACCTCCTTCATTAAAAGCTGCTGAGAGACCCGATAGGGCGGGCCGTCGCGACCTGGAAAAACCATGTAGAGATCAGTAGAGTGGTAGGTGAAAGAGAGTAGGCTTGTGCTAGGAGTGAGAGACCATTGGTAGGGCTGTTTACGTGAAGCGAAGAAAAACATTCAACAGGATCGATAGGTGCGTTAGGATATATCGGATCTGTTGAATGTTTTTCTTCGCTTCATACTAGAATTCAGGTGATGTTATGCTTGTGCATAATTGTTTTTCACCAATCAAATGCCGCCACTTTAGACACGTATCAAATCCCAGGCACCATTATTCCCATTTGGTTGGACATAGTTCCCGTGAAACTCGCGGCCCGTTGCTGAGATGAGGAACGCGGCTGCTCCATGCTGGTCGTTCCAGGACTGGAAATAGGAAAAGACTAACACACCCGTTGCAGGGTTAAACATACCCGCTGTGATCTTACCTTGCCCTTCCTTCTGATCCCAGTGCCCACTGAGATGATCAGGTGATCCTGTAAACGTTACGGGACCAAACTGCGATGTCCATGTCCCAATGATCTGTAATACTTGACTCATATTGCTTACCCTTTCTGGAAGCCTCTTCTGATCTTCATTATGGTGCATTGCGCATCCATAAGTAGAAGATTTTAATTCTCATCAACTATTACTATCGACATTGTATTCTTACCATCCAGTAAAAGGGAAAGCAATAGTGTACCTCCTCCCTTTAATAAGGCAACACTTTCTCTGCGTCCAATGAAATTGGGCTTCCAATTCAAGCTAAATGCTCGTTATGTCACAAAATCACCCATTTCATGAAAAGATATGGTCCATCACATCTTATTGTTTGTGTCACCTTGATAATCCCAATCAGGAAGCAGTATTCTGCACCTTCAAAGTTTTCTTATATTCTTGCAGCACACGGATAACCTCGTGCGTTGGATTTGAGCCAAGCCCCATCACGATTCCTGTAAAGATGATGCCCCAGTAGAATTGCAGGCCAAATGCATTGCCAAAGGTGGGCGATTGGAAGATTGCTTGCACCAGATCAAGCCGCAGTAGCCCGGTGATAAGCAGCCCCAACAGTGTTCCCACAAACAGGCTGATAAAGCGGCGTCCCAGATTGTCGGGAGGGGTCGCGACAAAGTTTGCGAAACCGCCAATGGCTTCGTTTGCGAAGGTGCCAAGCGTTTGCAGGGTCGGATAGCTCTTTTGAATCTCTGTGATGATCTGCGAGGCCGCGCTTGCCAGCGCCGTAGCTTGCTGATTGCCTGGAGCCAGCGTGGTGATTTGCTGCACAGATGTTTTCAGGTGGTCAAGCTGCCTCGTCGCGCTCTCAAACTCCTGAGCGGTAATCGTGCTGCCAGCTTTTGCCTCCTGTAACGTCTGTTCCAGTTCGTTATAAAACGGCTCAAGCGTTTTGTTGAGATCGTTGGAGAGGCTGGTGATTTGCTGGCTGAACGCGCTGAAAGGCCAGAGAGTTCCTTTGGTGAGGCCGATGAAGGTCCAGAAGCCCTCGATGAGCCGCTCGATGCCAACGGCAGCCAGAGCAATAAACGTTAAGATTTCTCCAGCACTGCTCAACCCTTTGTTCGGACCTGCTTGGTAAAAACCCGCTGCGATAATTTCCACAATTAAGAGTATCGCGGCCCAGAGAAAGAAGCGTCGTGTCTGATCCTGGGTCATATGCTCATCCTTCCGCATTTTTAAAAATAGAGATATATGAAAGTATAGACATTTAGTGGAAGAAACTCAATAGGTCTCTGATAAGAGGGAACGCGAGAATACAGCCTCTGAGAAAAGCCCTTGACTTTTAGGGTGATCTTCTGCTATTATTATTCCTGACAACGTTAGATTTTCTGATGGAGATAGGTAAATGGGCATTAAAGAGCGACGTGCGCGTGAAAAACAAGTGACCAGGGAGAACATCCTGGCCGCTGCTCATCGGATTGCTCGGCAAGAAGGGTGGCCAGCACTGACGATACGCAAAGTGGCCGATGAGATTGAGTATAGTACGCCGATGATCTATGAGTACTTCGCCAATAAGGAAGAGATTCTCCTGGAGTTAATGCGCGAGGGCTATCAACAACTCATGGCCAGTATGCAACAGGCCAGGCTCTCGACAGAGGATCTCCGCGAACGTCTCTTCAGAATCGTTGATGCGTACTGGGGTTTTGCTCGCAACAACCCGGAGCTCTATCAAATTATGAATGGGCTAGGAGGCGTTCCACTTCCTATTGAGGAGACAGCGCGTGCGGGACGTGAGGCTGGCATGGTCTCGGTCGCAGCAGTGGAGGACTGGGCACAGGAGAACGGGATCGTTCTGGAAGACTCTTTTGGCGCAGTTGAGCTAGCCTGGAGTCTGATGCATGGCATGGTGAGCCTGACGTTGGCTGAGCGCATTGAAGGAGGAGAGCCACGAGCCAGGCGTTTGCTACATCAAGGAATCGAGGCACTGCTGACCTCGGGAATCTTGCAAAAAAGCTCTGGATGATCGGCTTTTTGCCCTCTTTGAACTGCTACTGGTATTGCTCTCGGCCCGCGAAGAGAGCGGTTCAGAAAGGCCAATAGTAGCAATGGAACAATGTAGCAAGACAGTTCGTTATTTTTTTGCCATTTATCTACTGCTGTTAGATTTTATACCATCGTTCAATTATAGATTGGATGTAGAAAGAAAGGAAACTTCCATGAAGAACATACAGAATGAATTGCATGTCATTTTCGGAACAGGCCCGGTGGGTCTCACGCTGGCTGAGCAATTGTCGGCGGCTGGCAAGCACGTGCGCCTGGTGAATCGCAGTGGCAAGGGGCAAGCTCCTGCCGGAGCCGAACTGGTGGCTGGCGATGCGTTGCAGTCGGATACTGTGCGCGATCTCTGTCAAGGAGCAACTGCCGCCTATCATTGTGCGAACGTTGCTTATGAGCAGCAAGTGGCGGTCATTCCTCGCTTACAGGAGAGCATCATAGAGGGTGTGGCTCCAACCGGGGCAAAGCTGATTGTGACGGATACGCTGTACATGTATGGGCAAACACATGGGCAGGTCATGAAAGAGGATAGTCCCTACGCTGCTACTACGCGCAAAGGCCAGATGCGGGCAAGGGTCGCAGAAACCTATCTCACCGCCCATCGCGAGGGCAAAGTGCGTGTTGCGCTCGGTCGGTCGGCTGATTTCTTCGGGCCACGTGTCCTCAATTCGTCATTCGGGGATCGCGTCTTTCCCGCTGCCCTGGCTGGCAAATCGATTCAACTCTTAGGCAATATCGATCTTCCTCACAGCTATAGCTACATGGGAGATGTGGCGAGAACGCTGGCGCTGCTGGGAGAACGTGACGAAGCTCTGGGAAGGGTCTGGCATGTGCCTGTTGTGACTCCGGTTGTCACGCAGCGCGAGATGGCCCAACAGATCGGCAAAGCGCTTGGCAAGCCGATCCACATACAAGCTATTCCTAAGCTGGCTGTCCAGGCATTTGGCCTGTTTCAACCCCTCATGCATGAGATGGTCGAGATGTTTTACCAGTATACAGAGCCGCAAATTGTCGATGCCAGTGCCATTGAGCAGGCATTTGGCCTTCATGCAACCCCTCTTGATGAAGCCATCCGCGCAACCGTCCAATGGTATCAGGAGCAACAGGTACATGCGTAGAGCGTGAGCCTTTTAGTGTGGGGGCAAGCGTTGGGAATATTCCAGAATGATCCTGGCTGTAATCGAGCGATTGATTGCGGGAAGACCGCACGGCAAACAGGGTGGTGAACACTCCCCGGATATGGTAGGGGCGATGGCTTGTCCTCGCCCTGCTTCCCATGCACAATGATGTGGCATAGGGCGAGGACAAGCCATCGCCCCTATCATATCCGATCTACGGCCAGGTCAGGCCCATCGGGTTGGGGATCGGGATTCCACCCTCCTCCACGATGCGCTCGCTAAAGGGATAGACCAACTCCAGCAACCGCGTCATGCGCTCAGATCCCAGATATTGCCAGGGCGGAAGCGCCAGCAGATCGGTTCGCTCTTCTACCGCCTGCCGCACCGCCACACCCTCTTCGGTGAGCAAACCATCCTCTCCCAACAATCCGCGCGCATAGAGCCGCTTCTGGGCCGCTTGCCACTCTTCATCGCTCCAGCCGCGCGCCGGTTGCAATTGCTCGCGATTCACTATGCCTGTGCCCGCAAAGGTGACATGTGCCTCGCAGCCGTCCAGCCCCTCTGCCAGCAGTGAGACGACGTGCCCATCGCCGCGATATTCGCGCAACAGCGTTGCGGCATGCCAAAGGACCATATGCGGTTCTGATGGCCAGGGCAGTTCTGTATAGGCGGCAAAGAGGGGGCGACCGGCGACCGAACAGGCTTCAACAGCACGCCTCGCAATAATCGCCGCCTCCTGCATCGCAGCTGAGGCGATATCCTGACCGAGTAGACGACGTAACGCCTCATCAGCTGAAGCATAGCGTGCCTCTAGCACCTGCTCAGGACTGGCAAAACGCCATGCATCGGGGAGGGCACGCCCCACCATTGATGGATGAAAATTGAAAAACGTGGCCGTGACGACTGAAGCGGGTACTTGCCCCAGTGGTGCGCTCCGTGACGCGAAATACCCCATCCAATACCCTTTCAGCCCGATTTCTTTATATGCCTGCCGCGCTTCCGGTGCAAAATAGATGATGGCATGATACGGCTCAAGCCGTCTCCACGCCAACCGTGCAGCATCAGGCTGCATGCCACCTTGTTCTGTCGCCATCTTCCTCTTCCTTTCCAATCGCGAAAAATTACGACCCGATTTCTTCGGTATAGTGTCATACTAACATATCCTACGGGCAAAAGCATAGAGAGAAGCGCTATTGTTGCAACCTTCGTGCGTCCCTGACCGTATCTTTGAGAGAATACGATATATCGTATTCTTGCTATTTCTCAAACATGGAGGTACAGAGATATGACACGCGAGATTACTCCTCAGTTACCCATCGGCTACTGGCTGAAGCACGCGGATGAGATTATCACTGCTCGCTCAAATCAGGCGCTCGCCGACCAGGGCTTTACTCGTTTTCGCTGGCAGGCTCTCAATATGATCTACGAGGCCGGCACCATCACCAGGGACGAGGTTTTCAACGTCCTGCAAACGTTTCTCGATGCCCATCAACTCGATGAAATGCTCGATGACTTCGTACGTGAGGGCTGGCTGGTTGTGGAAGGAAACGCTCTGAGCCTGACCGAAGCTGGTAAGAGCAAGCGTGCAGACCTTTTCAAGCGTCAAGGCGAGGTGAGGAGGCGAGCTATGCAGGGCATCAGCGATGAAGAATATGCCACCATTATTGCAGTGCTGCAACGTATGGTCAACAACCTCGCCTGATGACGAAAATCGATAATTTATAATAACAATCTTCTGCTATCGTAGTTGCGCGATTCATCAAGCGGAATATCGTGATGAATCGCGCAACTACGATAGCAGGACTATCTCAGGGGATAGGCTCCAAAGAATTCATATAGGTCGAACGGAGTGCTCGCTCAATCGAGCCGCTTGTTTGATACGCCCGGATCAGGTCGTGAGCAGGTGTGGTGCGACTCTCAAGCATCGTGTTTAGTGATTTCAGCCAGTTGAGATCAGCGTCATTGTGCAAGGCACTGGTTGCCGCTTGCAAAATCTTGTGCGTACCCTCAGCAATCTGCTCGTCAGAGAAACCTTGCCGCGCCGAGAGCTGATGCAATGGTCCATCGGGAACGGTGGCACGCCCCGCCAGCGTCTTATCAAGCATCAATCCTTTGAGCAGGGCCAGCAGCGCGCCGTAGATCTCGAAGTTATCGCAGCTATCACAGGCTTTAAACTCGATGCGCCCCACTTCGGCAGGCAGACGCGCTATCTTGGTTAACGAAGGATTGCTCACGATCAACTCTTCCGGTTTTCCCAGAAAGACCATCGCAGCCGGACGCGCACCCGTTCGCTGAAACGTTCGTACCGAGAGGCCATTCCAGAGCTTGCCGTCATAAAATGGCGAACTGAAGCTGAAAGGGACGATATACGGGCTGTAATAGGTGAGTTTGCGCCCGATGTCAATGATCTCTTCAGTACTGAGTCCCGGCACCGAGAGATTGAGGTCCGGGCCTTGCGTGAGCATGGGAATAACGGCGGTGCGCTTCTCCGGCGAGAGGCGCTTACGATCCCGCTCAAACTCATTAAGCGGGGGATCTGGTACAAATTCTGTACGAAAGGGGTTAAAGCTCGTGAGTACAGGGATGAGTCCCGCACGAATAGAACCCTTGCGCAAGATATCAAAACTGGTGCTTAGCTCGTCTACAGCCCCCTGGATGCTGCTGTGGATCGTCGTGCGTATCTCGATCCCCTTTGGTGGACAGGATGTGACCTTGCCCGACAGATCGTAACGCTCATATCCTTCAATATACCAACGTTTGCGCTTAATGCCTGCATCCCCAATCCGCAACTGAGGATAATCTCCTTCAAAAATAGGTAGATCTGCAACGATGGCGTCGAGCGTCTCGAATGATGTTGAGACAAAATCCACAAACTGTCCATCTTCCTTGAGGAAGGCGACTTCATGCTCGATACCGAAAGCAAACATGTACACTCCTTTGCTGCCAACGTTCCTCTATATATAACCAATTCTACTCTGTAGCATAGTGTACCATATCATATGCTGCTTCTCGACCACTAACTGCCCTATATGCCCTTAAGTCCTATTAGGAGATGACGACGTTAACCTCTTTCTATAGAAAGAATGAGTTGTAACAATTTATAACGGTAATCCCTCCTTCGTAGTCGAGCGATTTATCGCGGGGAACCGCTCCACAAGCTGCACCCCGCGATAAATCGCTCGACTACGAAGGAGGGATTACCGTTATATTGGCTTGCTCTATTCGTTGCATATGGCTGTAGCTTCGTCGCCTCCTTTCCTCTACAATAGAGAGAAGTACCAGAGAGGAAGACTTGAAAAGATACAAGGAGAATATATGAGCTTGCCGCTATTTTTTGTTGATGCGTTTACTCATACCTCTTTCGCTGGCAATGCCGCAGCGGTCTGCGTCCTGGACGAGCCACGCGACGACGCCTGGTTGCAGCAGGTTGCTGGCGAAATGAATCAGGCCGCAACTGCATTTGTGACTCCGCAGAACGATGGTTATCAATTGCGCTGGTTCTCGGCCAGAGTTGAGCTTGAACTGTGTGGTCACGGCACCTTAGCCAGCGCTCACACGCTCTGGGAGCAGGGCTATCTCCCAGCCGATGCTCAGGCGCATTTCTTTACCAGAAAAGCTGGCGTGTTAACCGCCAGGCGTGAGGGAGAATGGATCGAACTCAACTTTCCCGCCAAGCTGGAGGAGGCTGTGGAGACGCCCGCGATCCTCACAGAGAGCTTCGGCGTGGTTCCGCGCTACGTTGGTAAGAGCCAGCTTGATTATGTAGTCGAACTCGAATCAGAGGAGGTTGTGCGCAGCCTGCAACCCCGCTTTGAGCAACTGGTAACGTTGCCAGCCCGTGGCGTGATCGTCACCGCCGCCGCTCACGATCCGGCGCAAGGCTATGATTTTGTCTCGCGCTTCTTCTGTCCCAGTGTGGGCATCAACGAAGATCCTGTCACCGGCTCGGCCCATTGCGCCCTTAGCCCCTTCTGGAGCAAGCGTCTTGGTCGCACCCATCTCACCGGTTATCAGGCATCAACGCGTGGCGGCATCGTGCGCGTCTCCTTCGATGGCGACCGCGTCCGTCTCGGCGGTCAGGCCATTACGACCCTGCGCGGCCAGTTGCTCTAATGAATTGCCATTCGTAGTGGAGCGATGTATCGCGTGGGCGGAACCGCCTGAGAAGCCCGCCCACGCGATACATCGCTCCACTACGAATGACTTTCCTGGATTTGTTCGGAAAAGCTCATTATCGCGGGGGAATTGTGTAACAAGCACCCGCGATAATGAAATGTGCTTTAGTGGATAGCGACGTTATCAATCCAGACAGTTCCTTTGGACTGGCCCAGATTGAAGTTGACTTCAGCATTGGTGATATTGGCTGATGGAGTAAATGTGTAGGAGTATTGTTGCCAGTTTGTGCTGAGGGTAAAGTTTTGCTTCAAGTACTCCGTCCAGGGTCGCGCATCTAGCTGAATATCCAGTTGCCCCGTGCGATTGGCCGACGCTTTGGCAGCGAAGGTGATAGTGTAGGTATGCCCCTTCTGGAACGCAACATCTGACTGCCCAAACTGGACATTCCAACTGTTGAAGCTATCGGCGCGAGTCACGTTGATTCTGGCCGAGGCATGGCCCGAACTATAGGTCGTCCTGTCTATCGTTGCATTGCCCGTCGCAGGATAGTTGGCCGTGAAGTACCAGGGAGCAAGCGTGCTGGTATTCTCAAATGAGCCGCCTTGAATCAGATTCGGCGTAGTCGGCGCGGGCGTAGGCGTCGATTGTGCCGGAGTTGGTGTCGCTGTTGGTGGGACAGGTGTTGGCGTAGGCGCGGTTGTGGCGGTCGTTCCTGGCGTTGGGGTCGGGGTCGGTGCGCCGGGAGGCGTATAACTCACCCAATCGACAAGCAGGTAGCGGGTCGTGCCAACTGTCGCCAGTCCACCAAACTCCTCGCTATCGGTCCCCCAATGGTTGATCATCACGCTGGCCGCCACTGAGGGAACATGGCTGGTATGGTGGGCAACCTGCTTATCGTTGATATAGTATGTGACCTCGTTGGCGCTCCACACAACCTTGTATGTCTTAAATTCGTTCGCCATCTTCTCTATCTGTGCGTCATTCTCGACCTGGTCATGTTCCGTTGCGTCTGTCTGTGGATGCGTGTTATGCCACGTGGTCATCTCTGCCGTCCTGGGATATTGCCCCTCAACTTCGAAATCGAGTTCCGATTCCGAATTGTTGGTATAGGTGAAGCCAGAGGAGATCTGACCGCTCACGACTTTGCCGCCCATGTCGGTGGGAGAAGCGACCGTTGAACTCGTGCGCATTCTCCACTCATATGTTCCATAGCCATAGGGCGTTTTACTTTCAATCTCTCCTCCCCGCGAAATGATGCCATTCGCATTCGATCCAACTTGCCCTTTTTCCTGCGTGAGTGCGATGGTCAGATATCCCCCGCTCACGCTGACGTTCTTTGATTGAAAGTAGCCCTGATGTTCATTATCTATCGCACCCATCCCATATCGTTCGTTCGAGATGTTCCAGAAGTTGCTATTCAAGCTGTTGCCATCAAAATTTTCTATCCAGGCTCCTGTCGCCGCATGCGATGGTTGCGGACTATTTTTAAACGCTGCATAGCCCCCGGCTGCGACAACCAGGAGCAGACAAACGATCCCACTCATGAAGATGATGCTACGCTGTTTTCGTCCTACAGGTTTTGCTTCCATACAGAATTATACTCCAAATTTTCTTATGTTACTGTGAACGCATTTTCTGTCATATATGCAGGATTCCTTCCAGTTTTAGCAGCTATGAAGAAATCTTGTTGTATAGTATAAAGCATAACACTCTTCTATGGAGTATTTTGATATAATTATCCCCATAAAGTTCTAATAATAATACTTCGTTTTTGTTAGTTATTACGCTTTTCGTTGAAATTAGCGATGCTTATGCATACGAGAGAAAGGCAAATCCAGGTTTTTTAGAATACTGTTCTCGCAGCACGCTCACGTGGCCTGGGTGCCGCTTTAACAACCGATCATCTCTTCTTGGAGCAAGAGGCTGCTGAGGTACTTGGCCTTTCCTACAAGGAGGTGACGCAGGCTGCGCTTATTGCCGTCGCTTATACACTTGGAACAAGTTTCCGGCCTGCTGCTCGTCCATCTCTGGCGTCCGTGATTCATTGGGATCGCTGGTAAAGACCGCAGGTGTGTGTGAGCCTATCATGGATGCAAATGTAACAAATACATCCGGTGATGCAGGCCGCCCAACCATGATAATGAGTTTTTACGAACAAACGCGGGAAAGTATTTCGTAGTGGAGCGATTGATCGCATGGGTGGAACCGCCTGTGATGTGGCCCCATCGCAATAAATCGCTCCACTACGAAATACTTTCCCGCGTTTGTTACATTTGTTAGATAATGTGCTTTCTTCTTCTCCTCACGAACAGCACAATCGGCACAGCAATTATCCCTATTCCTAACAGTAGCGCTCCACCAACCAGCAGGTACTCTCCGGTACAGTTTTGCTCGTTGGTTTCGGGCATCGTAATAGCGTGATAGCGACTGACATCCGACAGGCCCGTTTGTGCCACAAAGGTTGGGTCGCGCTGAATTTGATTGGCCGAGATGCGCGTATAGAGCCGCGTCAGATAGCCGTAATGCTGTTGCAGGCTGCGCAATTGCGGATCTTGTGGCTGCATGCTCTGAAAGTTTTGCGCGTATTCGGTAACAAACGCGTGCCCTCCGGCCTGTTTGACCTTTTGCTCAACCTTTCCATCGTAGAAGTTGCTCCAGGGATTGGTCACATTGCGGAAGTCGCTGCTGGTAAGTTCGAGCGATTGATAGTTCTGAGGTACATAGCGGCTCTTCCCGAAGATCCAGACCGTCACCCCCAGCGGGAGCTTGCCCATCGGAGCTGCCAACCGCAACGGAATTGAGAAGCTCGCTTGCTTGGTGGCGTAGGTAATCTTCACTGGCGCGATATCCTGCACGCCTGCGTTCCCCTGAAGCCGCATTACGAGAAAGAGCATCTTTGCCGCAATATAGGGTTTTAGTTCTGCTCGCTCTTCTTCCGACAATTTGTATTGATGTCCATCCAACCATTGTGTAAGCGCCTGTGGATCGTTGGAGCCAATGACATTATAGCTGTACGGGCCAATTCCACCGCCGCTATACACATGGACCGCCGAACCCCCTGTTGGAGCTGCCGAACCCGCCGAGTTTTCTCTGTTTGTTGGAAAGCAGGGAGGCGCTTCATGCCTGTTCACATAAAACGAAGGGACCGTGTCTCTATCCAGTTCGCGAAATAGATCCACAGAGGCAACATCGATGGTGGGAACCGCCGGGACGGGTAGCACCCAGACAAAATCTTTGGGCGAACCAGTATACGTAAACTGCTCATATAGTGTGACCTTGCCCTCATCGAGTGCGTAAATAAGCCGCTCTCCGGTCTGTTCCGCGTGCAAATCCTTGCTAAACAGACCTCCACAGGCCAGCGCTGAAAGTGGATTGATAAGCAAACAGAACAGCGCCAGCAGAAGTGCGGCCAGACCAATATGCAGGCGTCGTCGTGCAGTGGAATGCGTGCCAGACATAAAACCTCCAGCTTATATAATCTCTGTAGTACAAGACGACGGAAACCCTGATTTTGCGCCACTGAATAGCCCTCTCGTCTCGTTCTCTTGACGATCTGTGGCTCATGCTCTACCATGTGGGCGATAGAGAAAACAACTCGGGAAGGAATATCTTAATGGGGCGCGAAGATCGGCCAGACGAGGAAAAGATCAGCACGGAACCCCAGGCGGAGGAGTCAGCCGCCGCACCTGATGAAGAGGCGAGCAGTGCGCCTTCAGTCGAGGAAGTGACTGTTACGCCTGTTGTAGAGGAAGCGAGCAGCACACCCTCTGAGCAAGAGGAGGTCGTTGCTGCGCCGTCACTAGAGGAAGCAAGCAGCACATCTTCACCTGAAGAAGCCGTCAACACACCCTCTGAGCAAGAGGAGATCGTCCAGTTGCCTGCTTCATCGTCAGCTCAAGAACTTTCCGCAAGAGCCAGATCTGTTCCCAGATTGACCCTCGTTACAACTGTGCTTCTGTTTCTTGCCACCGCGCTGGCCGTGGGGTTGCCCAGCTTCTTCCTCTCTCGCCACACGCCCGAACAGACCATCTATAAAAATATGTCGCTGACCGATTCTCTGCTCACTCGCCCCTATTCCGCTACTGTCCCCGGAAGCCGCTGCGATCTGGGCGGGGCGCGCTGGGCCATCGGCCAATACTTCAAAACATCCAGCGGGGTACAGGAGACGCCGCAGACCGCCTTCGATACCACGACGGAGATGACCTGTAAACCTGATGGTCTGCTGGTGACAAAAAAGGATCATTTCAACTATTACGCGACTCTGGTATTTGAGGATAGAGATAGCACCGCGCTCCCTCGCCATTTCAAGACGCAGATCACCTCAACCATCGTCAGCAGCCAGCAGGCCAGCGTTGAGCTAGGGGTGCGCGTACAGAAACCCGGCATCACCGATAGCGAGGACAGCGGGTATGGCAACGATACGTTGACGGTGCGCGAAGATGGTACGTGGGAGGTTCGGCGCGTCGGCAATACCTCCGGCTCCGTCGCAGCGGTCCTCGCTCACGGCAAGGTGCAGCCTGCAAAGACTTTCACGCTTGCCGCCGAAGTCAACGGTCCTGCTATGACCTTTTCAATCAACGGTCACACGGTCGCGACGGTTTCCGACACCACCTATCAAAACAGTCACGGTATCTCCTTTGGCGTTGCCGATCCCACTGCGAAAAGCTCGCTCAGCGCCCTGTTTTCGCACTTCACCTATACACCTCTCTCATAGAAGTGGTGGTCTTTCCTCGACTACAACATTTGGAGTGTTACCGATTATTATATTATTTTCCCTCTGCTAGCGGAATACTCTGCGCGAAATGAAAGAAATTGCTCGGATCGTAGGTCGCCTTGACGCGTTGCAGCCGGGCCAGATTAGAGCCGTAATATGCCTGTTGCCAGTTGGATAGATCGGGGTCAACATAGTTTTGATAGGAGAAGCCGCTGGCTGACGACCGCATAGATTTCCATGTATCCGTCAGCCACGCGTGATTGGCGGACACAATTGCACTGGCATCTCCCGCCTGCCAACTGCCCGAATACTGGGCAGAGAAGAGCGCATCACGATGCACAAAGGCCGTCGCATCCGCCGCCACGCGATTGATCGCTCCACCGTAGGAATCAAGCCCGATCCCGCCGTTGCCGAGCGTGGAAGAAGATTGGCGATGTTCGATCGCGGTGAGCAGGTTGTGAATGCCCTGCTGTGACAATGGCTTTGTGAAGTAGTCGGATTTGACGCTGGCTGCCTCGCGCTGCACCTGTCCCTGCGGATCTTGTGTGGGCAGATGGCACTGGTTAACCGTCTTGCCATAGCAGCCAGCTTCGTACAGCATTGCGTCGAGGACGCCCACCCCGGACACATAATCGAGCGTCGGTGCCACACCTATCTGGTTCGTCAATTTCTGAAGCTGCGCGTTTAACGCCGCCACGTTCCCAACATAGACGCCGTTCACCTGCACGATGGGCGCGGACCCCTTCTCGCTGGTGGCAAGCAGACAGTTTGACCAGATCTCGTCCGGCCCCTGTGGCCCCCAGTGTTGCCAGGCATTGACGACTGTTGCGGCGCTGCTCCAGGGCCAGCGCAACGTGAACAGAGTTAGCGAGGGGACGGCGTGAGTTTGAAACGTGAACGAGGTGACGACGCCCAGATTGCCGCCACCGCCGCCGCGCAATCCCCAGAAGAGATCGGGTTCGCGCTGTGCATCGCAGGTCACGACGCGCCCATCTGCCAGCACCACCTGGGCCGAGAGCAAATTGTCGCAGGTCAGCCCAAACTTGCGCCCCAGCACGCCATGCCCACCTCCCAGCGTCAGGCCCGCCACGCCAACCGAGGGGCAGGAGCCAGCTGGCAGAATGAGACCCTGCTGAGTGAGCGTCGCATAAACATCGATCAGCCGAGCGCCTCCCCCCACAATGGCCGTGCCTGCCTCGACTTTCACACTATTCATGCGCGTCATATCCAGTACAATACCCGTCGTTGTCGAGTACCCGGCGTATGAGTGCCCACCGGAGCGAGGAGCTACTGCAATGCCAAAGCGTCGCGCAAAGCTCAGGCAGTTCTGCACATCGGCAGGCGAGGCACAATACGCGATGGCGGCAGGCTGTACATTGTCAAAGGCTGGACTGAAGAGCTGGCGCGCCGTTGCATATTGTGGATTGTTCGGTCGCACAAGCGTTCCCTGCATCTGTGCCGCCAGCGCGGACCAGTCGGCGGTATTGGGTGAGGGTTGCGCGGTTGGCGAGGGACGCACTGAAGCTGTTGGCGTCGTGGTGCTCGCATCCGATGTCCCACTCCCACAGGCGGCAAGCACGCCCGGCAACATACCAGCCGCACAAAGCGACAAAAACTCGCGGCGCTCTATCTTCTCAACTGCGCTATTGGCAGATCTCATCAATGGAATCCTTTCAAAAGCGGTAAGGTATTTCGTAGTGTAGCGATAATTGGTGCATCCACGAATTTCTCCGGGGTGAGGCCGAATATGGCAGGGGCGTTCACCGTTCTCTTTGCCGGATGCATCAATAATGTCTATATAGATAATAATCGATCAAAGACAACAAATCGTCTCGATACGCCATGCATTCGGCAAATGAAGAGGGGAATGGTGAAGGTATAGAGGATGCCCCAATTATTAGCCCTTCACCGCTCCGGCGGTCAGGCCGCGAAGCATATAGCGCTGCATTAACAGAAAGATGACGACCGGCGGAATCGCGACGAGAACAGCTGACGCCATGAGATTGCCGTATTCGGGACCGTACTGGCCGATAAATGCGAAAAGTTGTACGGTAAGGAGTGGCTGATTCCCTGCCAGGATGAAGGCGAAGAGAAATTCGTTCCAGGCGTTGATGAAAGCGAACGCGCCGGTAGCTATTAACGCAGGTGTTGCCAGAGGGAGGACAATATACCAGAGCGCCTGCAATCTGTTGCAACCATCGGTTAAAGCTGCCGACTCAAGATCGGGCGAGATACCTTCAAAGTAGCCGCGTAACAGCCAGATACAGAAAGGCAGGGAGAATGTCAGGTAGCTCAGGATCAGCCCTTGCAACGTGTTGACCAGACCGATGAGCCGCAGAATTTCAAATAAAGGCACCAGAAAGAGTATTGCTGGCATCATCTGCGTTGCGAGCATCAAGAAGCCATATGAATCGCGACCACGAAAGTTAAAGCGTGCCAGCGCATAACCTGCCAGCGATGCTATTGCTACAGCCAGGACGGTTGTGCAGAGCGAGACGATTAAGCTGCGCCCGAAGCCCTGTTCAAGGTGAGCGGGTACAGTGGTGCGATTGAGCAGGACGTTCATAAAGTTATCGAACGTCAGGGTGACGGGGAAGATGTGAAACGGCGTTTGATACAGTTCGCTGGATGGGCGGAAAGCGATGGAGAGCATCCAGAGAACAGGAATGAGTGTAAATGCAGCCCCAAAGAAGACGCCAGTATAGATGCCAATCCACCCCAGAGTACTTCTCTTCATGCGATCACCCTCCTCTTATGCCTCTGTCCGGCGTAATATGTAGATATAGAGTATGGCGAAGATAATGTTAAACAGGGTCATAATGATAGCAACCGAGGCTGCGAGGCCGTAGTCGAACTGCTGAAAGGCGAAGCGTGCAACCAGTATGGGAGCTATCTCAGTGCCGCGCGCCGGGCCGCCCTGCGTCAGTACATAGACCAGATCGAAATAATTGAATGTCCAGACGATCATCAGCAGGACGACGATGGAAATGATGTTCTTCAAATGTGGTAGCGTGACATAGCGGAAGCGACCAAATACTGAGGCTCCATCGACTCTTGCAGCATCGTAAAGATCGTCGGGGATTGCGGCCAGCCCTGCCAGCATAGTGACGGTGACGAATGGAAATGCTTTCCAGATATTGGCGATGATGACGGCCAGCATTGCCAGATTGGGATCGGCCAGCCAATCAGCATGGGGCAGTCCCAGACCGCCGAGAACGTCATTCATCAGGCCAAATTGGCCGTTGTAGATCAGGCTCCATCCCAGGGCAATCGAGACGCCAGGCATGACCCAGGGGATCAGGACAATTGCGCGCATGATGCGGTTTCCAGGCCAGCGCTCGTTTAAGAGCAGGGCAAAAGCGAAACCCACGATAAACTGCCCCAGCACGCTGCACACAACCCAGATGAGGGAGCGCTGCATGCTGTTCCAGAAGGAAGCATCCAGCACAACCTTGAGATAGTTTTCCAGCCCCACCAGTCTGGTTGTATCACTGTACTGGTTGTAGTGAGTGAAGCTGGTATAGATCCCGTTGAGCATGGGATAAAAGAAGACCAGCAGCATGGCAATCGTCGCTGGCAGCAGGAACATGTACGGCGTCATGCTATTCCTGCTGCGGATCTGCTTTATGCTCAACGTTGTTCGCTTGCCGCCCGGAGCGTTGTTTGCAGTGTTAACTTTTAGCATCTTCTCTAACTCTTCAGCGCATCTTTCGCTATACCTGCCGCTTCGTCTAACGCGGCCTTCGGGGTTGCTTTCCCCAACAGCGCTTTTTGTATGGCCTGAGAAAGCGCATCATTGACGGCGTTCCAGGCGGGGGTTGCAGGCAATCCGCTTGCGAATGAGAGCGATTCTTTGAACGGTTGGAAGACCTCTGTGGTGAAGTGAGGATCGGCCTCGGTGAACTTATCGATTGGCTCATGATCGAGCGTTTTGGCCCAGCGAAGCGCGTTTTGTTTGCTGACAAGCCATTTGATGAGATCGATAGACTCTTTCTGATGTTGCGAATTGGTGGTTACCATGTACATTGTTGTAGATGATATGACGCCACCGCCCGCAGGTCCACTGGGCATCTTGCCAATCCCTAATTTCCAGGGCACCTTTGCATCGCGATAATTGCCGATAATCCACGACCCAAGCTGCACCATCCCAATTTTGCCACCTTTGAGCGCGTCATCGACATTAGCGTATTGCCATCCTGTAACATCAGGTGGTGTGACCTTGTATTTTTTGACCAGATCAATGATATATTGGAGTGCTGTGACGCCCGGTTCCTGGTTAAATAATGGCGTCATGGTGTCGTCAACGATTTTGCCGCCAGCCTGTAGCAAGAAGGGGATAAATAGTTGTCCGCCATCGGGATAAAAGCCAAGCCCGTATTCGTCGCCGTGCGTCATTTTCTGGCAGACTGCCGTGAACTCATCCCAGGTTGTGGGAAACTTATCAATGCCATCTTTGCTAAATTTATCCTGATTGTAGCAGAAGACGGCTGTAAATTTATCCTGCGGCAACCCTACAATCTTCCCCTGATAGGTGACCTCTTTCCAGCAAACGTCGTAGATTGCGCTACGCATATCCCAGTCTTTCAGACTATCATCGAGGGCAACCAGTTTATTGCGCGTGCCAAGATAATATTGATATGGATAATCTGCCCTGATGATGTCTGGTAGTGAGTTCGTTTGTACGGCAGTGGGAATCTTGGTGGGGCGCTGTGCCTGTGGTATTTCAAAAAAGTTGATCTTCACGTTGGGATTTTGCTTTGTATATTCCGCACCGAGTTGATGGAGCAATGTGATTTCTGCTGAACTGAAGGTATCCCAAAATTGGAGGGTGATCGGACCGCCGTTCCCGCCGGTAAGTTCGCCAGAAGAACTGCCCCCACAGGCATCCAGTGCCGAGCCGACGATGAGGGTACCAGCAGTGGCAGTGACGACGCGCAATGCGTCGCGCCTCGTTATATGTTGGGAGAATCCACTGCGTCCATTGGAGGGAACCTTGTTCGTGCTCATGCAAAACTCCTTCGTTGAGTTGAGAATGATCGTAACGTTGAACAGATAGTATGCTGATGTGAGCGTGCGAAAAGAAGTACCTGACCCGTTGGTGCGCATCTACAAGCCTGATTGACTTCTGCATTCAGGCGAATCCTGTGTCCTTTCTGATCAAAAAGTTGTAGATGTAGCTAGAAAGCATCGTGCTGCAAAAAGCATAATCAAATTTTCTGTAAATGTCAATGTTTTTTACAGCACTTTTTCTGAATAATTGCTGCTAACTCTGCAATATATAGCTCCATTTCATGCATTGACAAGCGCTGAAATGCGTGGTACTTTTGCAATACAGTAGAGGCAGATTTTTCTCATAATTTTCAAGTCGAGGCGAAAGGTTGATGTTGTGGGACGCTCAGTAACAGTAAAGGATATCGCCCAGGAAGCAGAGGTCTCCATTGCTACGGTTTCGCGGGTTCTCAATAATCATAGCAATATTAAAGACGAGCTACGACAGCGGGTGCTACATGTCGCGGTAGAACTGGGATATTTTAAAACCGGCGGCTTGCCAACGGCTCGTCATGATCGGCGAGCATTGAAAGAAATTGGCTTTTTGCTCAACTATGCCGATCTCGAAGAGCCTTCGTCCGATACGTCGTTCTGGGCGCATATTTTGCATGGAGCAGAGAGGGAGGCGCGCAAAGCAAATATCACTATCACGTATCGCGGCGTTGGTATCCAGCAGCCATTGTATCTGCTGCTCAACACGTTGCATGAGATGCGGGCGGGTGGTATTTTGCTGGTGGGTCCGGCCAAGCCTGCAATCGTGGAGGCAATTGTACAGACAAATATTCCCCTTGTTCTGGTGGATAACTCGGTTCGTTTGCCTGGAAGATCTGTCGATGCTGTCCTCTCTGACAACTTTGAGGGGGCAAAAGAGGCTGTTGCCTATCTCGTGGCTCAGGGCCATCAACGCATTGCATTTCTTGGCGGGTACGCTGGGAACGATCTGTCGTCTCTGGATAAGATCTATACCTTTGAGCGCAGGAAAGATGGGTATTTTTCGGCGTTACGCGACGCTCAATTGCCAATCAGCGATGAACTGGTCGTGGTTTATAATACATTACAGCCAGACGATGTTTTTGCTGCCTGTCAACGCCTTCTCCTTGCCAGACCTACCGCTCTTTTCTGTGTAAATGATCCTGTTGCGGGACGAGCCATGAGAGCACTGCGCGAACTTGGAGTGCGTATCCCGGAAGACATTTCTATTGTTGGTTTCGATGATGTAGAAATCGCGGAACATCTCATTCCACCGCTTACAACGGTTCGTGTGAATAGAGAGGCGATGGGCGCGACTGCTGTGAAAAGCCTGATGGCTCGCATCGCTAATCCCCAGGCTCTCGGCGTTACCTCTGTCCTTGATGTTGAGCTGATCAAGCGAGCTTCAGTCCAGCCGCTGTAAAGAAAAACCTGCCTCGTTTTTTTGACCGGAATCTTCCGACTGAACCCATACCCCCATAGCAATAAAAACGGGCTTAAGGCGTCGTCCCCGTTCGGTCAATTGATATTCCACGTGGAGAGGCACTTCCGAGTAGCCAGGGGGAACCTGCGTCACGCTGGGCTGGTCGGCATCGCCAGAAGTTACCCTTGATGTCAGAAATTTTATGGTTGCTGGAGGCATTACCCTCTATAAACTGGCGATGTTTGCGGAATTAGAGCGTCGTGCTGCATCTGAAGACCTGGCCTGGCTCGCACAACTGGTAGCCAGACGGCAATTGCGGACGCCCATTGAGGCGGAGGCTTCCTGGCACGACATTGGTGAGGTCGCACAACGCCTGGTGCAACGACAATTCACTGGCAAAGCAGTTCTGCATCTCAAGAGATAGTCCATCTGAAGCATTAACTTCAAAAATGAATCTAAAATGTTAAAAAGCGTAATCCCACGAAAAATCGTGAGATTACGCTTTCGTGCGAGAGGCTACATTATTTCTCTTGCGAGCCTTTCAAGAGCAGCATCGCCATCAACACGATCACACCGGAGAGGACGATGCCAATCGCGAAGGTCATATGTGGGCCTGTCCAGGGACCGATGAGTGCCTGAACGAGCGGGCCGAGCATGACCGCGAGCGAGATGGCTGATCCACGTATGCCCATCACCTGCCCGCGATTGCTATCGGTGGTGGCGGCCAGGTAGATGCTGCCCAGTGCTGGCTCGGCGAAGGCGCTTCCCAATCCCGCCAGAGCTGCCCCCACCAGTAACAGTGGATAGAGCGGAGCCACGAACATAAACACGTTGAGCGCGCCAAAGAGAACGCTACCTGCAATGATCAAGGGCTTTTTGGGCAACTGCTCGCTCAGGCGTCCCAGGAAGAGCGGGAATACTGCGAGGGCCAGCCCGTAGACGCTGATAATCAGGCCATACTGTGCGGTGCTATAGTGCAACACCTTTTCAAAGAAGAAGGGATATTGCGGGAAAACGAAAGGATAGATGAAGATCAGGCCGAAATCGATGAACAGGAAGGGCGCAAAGAGCCAGATCAGGCCGATCAGACCCCGTTCCCGCGTCTTTGTCTCCTGGTGCGCTTTCGCCTCTTCACGTGCTTGTGCAGGGAGAGTTTCGGGTACGAGCAAGATGCAGAGCAGGGAGGCCAGCAGCGCGATAGAGGCTGAGAGCAAGAACGGACTGGTAAAGCCCCACGCCTGATAGAGGAAGCCGCCGATCCCCGGACCCAGCGCTATTCCGGTCGCCTGTGCGGTGGTGAGAAAGCCGATCCAGCGGCCCTGTTTGGCGGTGGGAATCGTATCGCCCACGATCGCCAGAGATGCAGGCATCAGGCCGGAAATAACCATACCTTCGACAAAGCGAATAAGGATGAAGAGCAGCGGGACATTCACGAATGCCAGGAGCAGGTTAGTAACGATAAAGCCAGCCAGGGAGATCAGCAGGATCGGTTTGCGCCCGATGCGCCCGGCCAGCGTGCCCATCGGCGTACTCAGCAGGAACATACCCAGACCAAAGGCACCCTCCATCAGCGCCAGCGTCTCAGCACCAAGCCCCAACGCCTGCAAGCGTTGCGGGAAGACGGGCATAATAATTGCGAACCCGGTCATCGAAAGGGCGACGCAGCCGATCAGAAATGTCAGAGCGACGGTGATCCGCCTCGATTTTCGGGCGGGAGTCGCAAGGATCATCTTTGCTTTCGTTGTGGCGCTTGCTTTATGATCGAGAAATGTTGTAGCCATATATATTCATCCTTTCCGGCCTATTGCTTGCAATTTGCAAGTGTCTCTACATATATCTTCTTTTTGCCCTATGCAAAACCGGAAAGGATAAGGCGGGCATTTCTGTCAGTCTCAAATATGTAATACTTCAGGTTACTATATAAAGATGTTAATAAATGTATGATTTGTATTTAAGAAAATAAATTGAGTGAGATATTTGGTTGAACATTGTATACTATACTCATATTAAACGATAGGAAGACGTTTAATTATAGCCATTGGAAGAATCTCAGCATAAGATACTGATCTCGCATGCTGCGTAAGAAGTTATATTACTATAATGTTTTTAATCATGTTTACTAAATGTATAAATGAGAATAAACTAGAGAGCGCTGAAGTGGAGAGAATGAAATCAACATCTCCTTATTGCACTTCTTCGCTTAGATGATGGTGTGGCACACCTTCGCCTGAATTAAAATATAAAATGGAAGAGTACATAATATATGCATATAGACCCTAATTTTGCCTCATTTGTTGCACAGTTTATTGGTACAGTCTGGTCAATCTGCATTGGGAAAACTATATCAGAAATGGTGATAGAATGGCGTACCAGGAGAAAAACTCGGTCATCTTCCTCCCATTCTGGTAGGCAAAGCAAACGTGTTATGATTATTATTAGAGCAGCCTCTATGCTTATTCTCACTTGTATGGCTGTAATATTATATAATAGTGGTGTTGTCTCTATTAATCTTTCTTCAGATAAATCAGCAAAAATTCAAAGTACTGCCATTCAACCTACACCTCCAACAAGGTTTCACGACAAGAAAAGCGGGCATCGTAAGGGAAAAGCGGCATCATCTTCATCGGCTCCGACAGTGACGCCAGTCCCTTCACCAACACAGGTGACGCCAACTGCAACGCCTGTAGTGACACCAGCCCCTTCCCCTTCACCAACACAGGTGCCGCCGACTGCAACGCCTGTGGTAATACCAACACTATCGCCGACGCCACCAGCGGCGACGCCAACGCCAGCTCCGACGCCGACTGCTCAGGGGCTTTAATGCCATTAGTGACGCCGTTACCAGCCGTGACGATCAGCCAGCACTACATGCAATAGTGCTGGCTGTGTTCAATCAGTAGAGATCTGACCTCATTATGGAAGAGGTTTGTGACCTGTAGCCTGATAGACCTGTTGGTGGAAGGCTTGCATGATAGGATTATCTTGCATCAACTCCAGAACAGTTCCACCAAGGCTATCTCCTTGCAGACATACCGTTTTCACGTTCATGGAAGGCTCCCCCCATTCCCCGAGTATATGGAGCCCCTTCCCCTCCATCTTTGCGAGGTAGTCATCCACATTGGGAACAAGAAAACCGAGGTGATGCATCCCTTCACCATGCTCCTCTAAAAAATGAAAAAAGGGCGAAACTCGATCAAGCGGTTGAAGCAGTT
Organism: Reticulibacter mediterranei; assembly: GCF_016587455.1. Classification (NCBI taxonomy): domain Bacteria; kingdom Bacillati; phylum Chloroflexota; class Ktedonobacteria; order Ktedonobacterales; family Reticulibacteraceae; genus Reticulibacter; species Reticulibacter mediterranei. The sequence goes on from NZ_BNJK01000002.1 coordinate 1,724,689, forward strand.
CTAACAGAGTGTTGCCCAACGAGGCAAATCCAACGCGCAATTCAAATGTGGCTGGTTTGCCATAAACAAGGGAGTAGTTGGGCATTGGAGGAACATCATACGTGAAGAAGGACGTGATGCCCAGGATCTCTTTATAGTGACGAATAGTAGCGTCGCAGTCCCGAACCACCATTCCAATGTGATGGAGCTTTGGAAGTTGAAAATCAGTTGGTGGAGTGAGAGGTATCTCTGTCAATGTCGTTTTTCTCCTTTAATGTCAAAATTTACAGTAGAGGATGCTGAAATCGTTATCCGGTGAAAATACAACAGGGTTTAGGCTCCTGCCAGGCGGGCAACGATGGGGGATAGTTCGTCCATCTGAGCGAGAGGGACGACAAAATAGTTTATCCCATAGCGCTCGCGAAGGGTATACAGCCGCTCAATGATCTGCTCTACCGTACCTATCAACGCATAGGGAGCGCTCAAAATCAGTTCTGGATCGGCCTGTATTCCTAGCGCTTTTGCAATGGCCTGAGCGGCGGAAATGCGATCCTCCGTCACGACTACAACCGATATCTGGAGATTGAGTTCCAATTGGGGGAAGCGTTCTCCAGCCGCCTCGCGCACCCAGGCAAGCTTTTCTTGTAGCGCTGTTTCGGTTGAGTCGGCGATGTCTGTTGATCCAGCCTCTCCCAGTTGCGGATTAAAGCTGATAATGTCGGCCACACGCCCGGCCACCGAGAGGAGACGTTTTCCGCCACCGCCAATAAGGATGGGAGGATGTTGAGCCGGCTGAGACCTGCCCTGCAAATTCGTAATCGTATAGTGGACCCCGGAGAAGGTCACACTCTCTTCTGTCCAGAGAGTTTTGATTATCCGTACCCCCTCTTCCAGGCGGCGAATGCGTACGCCAGGGGCGTCAAATGGGATGCCGACTTGCTCGTATTCCGAGCGCATATATCCGGCTCCTATCCCCATTTCAAAGCGCCCATTGGAAAGCAGATTGAGGGTCGCTGCCTCCTTCGCAAGGAGCGCCGGGTGTCGGAAGTCGTTAGACAGGACGAACGTACCTACTCGAAGCGTTTGCGTCGCGTCTGCCACTGCCATGAGGGCGATCAGCGGAGACAGCGGAGACAGAGGCGCTGGAAAGTGATCTATAGCGAAAAATGTACTATACCCAAGTTCTTCCGCACGACGAGCTTTGTTGACCAACTCCTCGCGCGAGTTTGCAATATGAACAAGGCCGGGATTGAGACCGAAACGAAAAGGACGCGTTATTGCCAAGATCTTTTTTCTCCTATGCCTAGTTTTGTCTAAACACCAATATGGTAGGAAGCATAGCGTCACCCTTGACTTCGCGCCAGCCCTTAAATTATCATGGGACAAAAACTGTCAGGTAACACGCGGAAAAGAAGGTAAAATGAACGAAAACAAGCAACGTCAAGAGCTGGCAGACTTTTTACGGACGCGACGCGAACGCATTTCGCCAGAAGCAGTAGGATTCCCGTTTGATTCGCGCCGTCGCACCCCTGGATTGCGCAGGGAGGAACTCGCTGTACTGGCAGGGATTGGCGTATCGTGGTATACACGCTTAGAACAGGGACAGGATATTCTGGTCTCTTCACAAATTCTTGAAAGGCTGGCGAAGGTTTTTGATCTGGATGCCACTGAGCGCCATCATCTCTTTGTGCTGGCGCGAGGACAGGTGCCGACCGAATCTTATCCCTTAACCAGTACAATCGGTCAGGAGTTGCAAGGGCTGCTTGACTCTATAGCCATACCTGCCTATATCTACAATCCCCGCTGGGATATTATCGGCTGGAATCGGGCTATAGATTACATTTTTCCAGGTTTTGAGAGGCTTCCCGCACCTGAGCGTAATATCTTGCGTGTCATGTTCGGTAGACCAGAGTCTCGGAAGATCTTCATTAACTATGAAGAAGATACCTGGAAGGCTGTGGCTCTCTTTCGTGCCACCAGTGATCGCTACGTGCAAGAGTTTTGGTTCAAAGATCTGGTTGCAGAGCTTCAGCAGACGAGTCCAGAATTTCGGGAGTGGTGGGTAGAGCATGGTATTCGCTCGACATGTATAGGACCACTGGAATTGAATCATCCTGTGCTTGGACTGATGAACTTCTACACAAGTACCTTCCAGGTCGTTGATGCCCCCGATCTACAGATGCGTGTTTTTACCTCGGCAGAAGCAGAGACAACCAGGAAATTGGCGGAATCTGTGGAGTGGCAGGGCTTGCCAACTACTTGATCGTGCAGATCGCTCGTGTTCTTTGTCGCAAGCTGTCACAATGGTCAGATAGCAGGGTCTAACCTTTCAGGAGGTATCATGTATCTGTACCCGAACGCAAACTCTTTCTGTATGACCGAGGACACCATGCATAATCCATTTAGCGAAACGACAGCATTTGAGATATCTGATGAGGAGTTAGTCACGAAAGCCCAGAATGGGGACTGGCAATCGTTTGAAGAACTGATCCGGCGGCATCAGACCTGGATCTTTAATATTGCTGTACGAATGGTCGGGAGGCGCGAGGATGCGGAAGATATAACTCAGTCTGACCCAGTGGTATCGCAACATTTATAAGTTGTAATAATAATCTTTCTCGTTTCGTAGTGGAGCGATAAATTGCTCCACTACGAAACGAGAAAGATTACAGGATTACTTGGTCATCTTATTGCTTAAAGTAGTGCCCCTGATCGAGGTCCTCCAGAAGCGAAGATCGTACGGGATGCCACCCCAGGCGTTGTTGGGTGAGCGTACTCGATGCTGCGCAGTCCTTTGCGAAGAAGGTGCCGATCCAGCCGAAGTGTTCAACAGCTTGCTCGACAGGCAGAGAGGCGACCGGAATGCTCAGGTGACGCCCAATAATCTCTGCAATCTCGCGCACCGGCACCCCTTCGTCGGCGATCGCGTGGAATCGTGAGCCAGCTTCCGCGTTTTCCAACGCCAACCTATACACATGGGCCGCATCGAGTCGATGCACGGAAGCCCAGCGATTCGATCCATCGCCCGGGTATGCCGATACCCCCTTCGCGCGTGCGGTAGCGATGAGGGTCGGGACAAAACCATGATCATCTTCGTCATGAACTGACGGCGGCAGTCGCACTATCGACGTACGCACCCCACGCGAGGCCATCTCCCGCACCACATCTTCCATAGCAAAACGGGCCGCGACGGACGACGTAGTATCTGCATCCTCCTCCTCCGTCCTGATACCACCTGACGGCAGGCTCCCAGTGGCAGAGGTTACGACGAACGGGCGACCTGACCCAGCAAGCGTCGCACCAAACGTCTCGATGGCTTGCCGTTCTATCGCTGCAGACTTCGCAAAATCGAAAAGATCGTGATCGAAGGCGGTATCGAAAGCGGTATGAATCACACCATCCGATTCGTTTGCCCCGTTTCTCAGGCTCTCAAGATCATCGAGCGAACCGCGATGTACTTCCGCACCAACTGTGGCAAGCGAGGCTGCGGCGGTATCTGAGCGTGCCAGACCGAGAACCTGATGTCCGGCGGCTAAAAGCTCGCGAACGACGGCGGAGCCGACGAAGCCCGTCGCGCCAGTAACGAAAACTTTCATGAGAAATTCCTCCAGTAGATGTAGGATGTAGATTTCGGTGGTATGGTCAGGTTCGCCTGCATAGTTCACGCACCTCATCCGTCATTAGTGTATAATGAGGGACAGAGTTTAACGAGAGAAGCGTTTATCCTGGAACTAATACTTCTAGTTTCTGGTCAAATTGATCTCATGGAGCATGTCGTGTGTCTATAAAACAATTGGAGACCGATCGTCATCAAGAGTTAGCAGCGTTCTTGCAGAGCCGCCGCGCTCGCGTCTCGCCAGAACAGGTGGGATTACCCAGAGGGATGCGCAGGCGAACACCGGGCTTACGACGGGGAGAAGTAGCTCTGCTGGCCGGAGTCAGCCTGGAGTGGTATACCTGGCTGGAGCAGGGGCGCGATATTCACGTCTCAGTGCAATTGTTGGAAAGCCTGGCACGAGTATTGCAACTGGACGCGAACGAGCGCGCCCATTTGTTTTTGCTCGCACTCAGACAGCCACCGCCAGTCGAGACGTTTTCACCACCAACGATCAGCCCGACCTTGCAACAGTTTCTCTATCAACTTGGAAGCATCCCGGCGTCCGTCGTTGATCCTCGTTTGAACGTTGTAGCGTGGAATGAGACCTGTCGCGTCGTTTTTGGCAACTATGCCACGATGTCGTCTGAGCGAGAGCGTAATTTGATCTGGCGGTTATTCACGTTCCCAGCGGAGCAATTAAACGAGGAGTGGGAGGAGCTTGCACGCGTGTATCTGGCGCAATTTCGCGCTGGCTATGGTCGTTTCATCAACGATCCCTGGTGGGCCACACAAATTGCAGAACTCTCCCAGATCAGTCCGCAGTTTCGGGAATTATGGGCACGCCACGATGTTCTCAACGTCTCAGAAGGACGCAAAACCATGCATAATCCGCTGGTGGGAGAACTGTACTTTGATTTTCTCTGGCTCCAGGCCGCCGATTTCAGCGATCTGCGTTTGCTGATTCACTCGCCGCGCCCCAACACAGGAACAGCCGAGAAGATCGAGCAACTTCTGGCCCACGATGCTGAACAGAACACGTAAACATCTTGATGAAATTTCACAACCAGAATAGGGAATCTCTTCCGTCGTAGCGCGCGATAATTGGCGCATCCAGAGAGAGCAGCTCAACCATTGTTGCCCGGAAACATGGCTCCAGACGCGGTCCACAACGCTCGACAGTGGTAAATTCAAATCTGCAGGCGAAATCTATGTAATAGCAGACAACCTCACTGGAATGGGTCATATGCCCCATGCCTCTCTGTGTGCCTGGCAGCTATATTTCTTTTAAATGCGTCGGGAAATGGAGGTTTCTATGCAAAAACTGCTTCTCGTTTTATCTGGATGTGGCCCCCTATTAAGTTTTCTTCTCATCATAGCAGCGGCCTTTCCACTCTTGCCTCTTCTCGCACAACTCTTCATTTTCTTTGCTAAAGCAAACGAGCAGAAAGTTTCCAATAGCCATCTTTTCCAATTTTGCTTGTGCGCTCTCGCTCTGCTTACTTGTTTGATAATTGGCTGCTACTCCTTGCAAGCGTCTCAATCTGTCGTACAATTAGCGTTGCTCCTCGGAGGCATTTTCGGCCTCGTTATGGGTCTCCTCTACTGTGCTCTGATACGCCGCTGGGGAGAGAATCTAGCCTGGGGCTTGCTGTTACCTCTTCCTCTGTATCTCATGCTCTTCGTCAAAGAGTGGCCTGCATTTCGTCCGGGACGTGCAACCTGGCAAATACCACTCTGGCCCTTGTATCTCCAAGTTTCCTTGATGCTCATTTTCGCTGGATATGCCTTCCTGGTTACCTGGCAGACGCATTCTGCTCTGATTGCATTCTGGAGTACTTTGATTGCTACTCTGATTCTCCCTCTGGTGGTCTGTAACTTCCTTCTCTTGATCGATTTCGCTACACGCCTTCTCGAAGCTCGACCTTCCTCTCGCGCCAGACAGACCGTTGCTGTGCTCTCCAGGTGGACAGCATCTATATTTATACGCTCAAATCGCCTAACATCTCCGAGGTTGCTCAATTATATTGAGGATGTTCCGGGCCTCTGCCTTCTCGGTATGAGTATGCTGCCTTCTCTGCTCATTCTGGCTCTTCTTGGGGGAGGCATCGGCTCCTTCCTGCTTTGAGGTCATCAGGGAGATAACCAGGGATGCCTCTTGTGAAACCTCATTTTTTCACCGCACGACCACGTGCTCGCTGCAAGAGCGTATCAATGGCGAGCGTTTTTCCAGTCTCGTAGATGGGGGGGCGGAAGACCTCGCGCAAGAAGACGCTGGCGGCCCCACGCGCCCAGCTTTCGTTTGAAGAGGAGATCGTGACCAGCGATACCTCTGGTCGCGGCTTGCCAAAAAGATGGTGTGGGATCGTGGCCTGCGCTGGCCCCAACAGCAAATCACCGGCACGCAGACCCTCGCCAGTAATCAAGATCTGGGCCGGGTCAAAAAGGTTGATGAGGTTCGCCAGCGCGATGCCAAGCGTTGTGCCTGCATGCTGGAAGATCGCTGCAATTTCCTCTTCGCCGCGACGTGCCCTCTCGACAAGCTGCTGCATCATTGGCTCGTCTGCGTACCCAAGCTCGACGTTAAGGGCGGCATGAGCGATGGCGTAGTCGGAGATGATCGCCTCCAGACAGCCGTGCTTGCCACAGGTGCAAGGGGGCGCATCGGGTGCCTCGTCCATCGTTATATGCCCGAACTCGGCAGCGCTGCCATAGACGCCGCGAAAAAGCTCGCCATTGATGACCAGCCCCATGCCCACGCCATGACCAATGGTGATAAGCAAACAGATATGCGAGGAGCGACCCGCGCCGTAATGACTCTCAGCCAGCGCCAACATGTTGACATCGTTCTCGATAATTACTGGCACACGCGTCTTAAACTCAAGCGCTGGCCCCAACTCGACATTGCTCCAATCGAAGAAGTTGGAGTAGCGTAATATACCCTGTCCCGCATCGACCAGTCCTGAGACGCCAACGCCCATGCCCAGTACGTCCTGCTGGTTGATATGTGTTTCGCGCAAGCATTTCTCAAAGGCGGTGGCGATGGTCTCGACCGCCTGATAGGGCTGCACCGGGTTGGGCAGTTCTTCTTCGTCGCAATAGATGACGTTGCAGGCAAGATCACAGAGAACCATAATCACCTTGTATTCACGCAGCTTGACCCCGATGACGTAGCCTGCTGTAGGATTGATGCGCAACAGAATCGGCGGCCTTCCACCGCTAGATTCCTCAGAGGCAGCCTCGAATACCAGCCCGGCAGCAATAAAGTCGTTCACGATATTGGTGATGGTGGCGGCTGTCAGTCCTCCTCGCCGCGCGACCTCGACGCGCGAAATGGGGCCATGCGTGGCAATGATGTTGAGTACCAGGCTGCGATTGAGGTCGCGGATCAGCCCTTTACTTCCTGCTCTGGTGGTATTCATGAGGTGCCTTTTTTCATTGAATTTAGTAATAATTCAAGCTGTGGTTTTTCATTTTTCTACAAGAGTAACATAAGCCGCACCAATCGTCAAGGAATATTGTGTTTGAACCAGGGCTTTCCAGTTCTCCGCTCAAAGGGGTGCAGGGGTCTCCCTGCCGGGGCCTGGGGCGTCCCCAGTTTCCTTCCCTCCTTCGCGCGCCGCCTGCGACGGCGCGCAAAAGAGAAGAAAAAAGGTTTTTGTGGGGACACCCCGCACCCCGGCAAAGGGCTGCCGCCCTCTGCACTCCTGCTAGATGGGAGAATTGGAAAGCCCTGGTGTTTGAACGTAGGTGGGGCCGCTGTTTGCTGCACCCAATTATTTTGTTTTGCGGCAAGGCTTGACGGTCAGCTTGCTTTCATGGTATATTCCGACTAAATAAATTTATTAAATTAAAAAAGTCTCTGAGCCGAGTGAGAATGAATGGTGGCCGCTGCTGGTCTGCCCCAGTTGTGAACGTATACGGTTCGGAGCGTTGCCCAACGCACTGAAAAGTGGCGACTCTAGAGAAGAAGGTGTTCAATGGAGACACGCATTGCTGATAATGTACGGGCGACGGGTCAGGCTGTACGACGGACTGGCCGATGGCAAGAACGCAAATGGCATCGCCACGATGCCATTGCTGGCTATCTCTTTATCTGGCCTGCGATTCTGGGTTTTTGCCTGTTTGTTGCCTACCCTTTGATTTCCTCCGCCTACTATGCATTCACCAACTGGAATGGGCTGTCCGTGCCGCGCTGGATCGGCTTACAGAACTTCCAGTATATGTTTACCAAAGACCCGGCGTTCTGGCCCTCGTTGCGCGCGACGGCATATTTCGGGATCTTGAGCGTGCCAACGACGCTTGTACTGGGTTTGTTGCTGGCGGTTCTGCTCAATCGCGCCCTTCCTGGCATCAAGATCTTTCGCACGATCATGTATTTGCCGGTGGTGCTGCCCGGAATCGCGGTGCTAACACTGTGGAAGTACGTCTATGATCCGCTCTTCGGCCTGGCGAATGTGGCCCTCTCCGCAATTCATTTGCCGACGAGCCTGTGGTTGGGTAGCGAACAGATGGCAATGCCCGCGATTGTGATTATCGGCTTGTGGGGCGTTGGTGGCACGATGATTATCTTTCTAGCTGGTCTGCAAGCGGTCCCCCAGGAGATCTACGAAGCTGCGCGCATCGATGGCGCGGGAGCGCTGGCAACCTTCTGGAACATGACGTTGCCAATGATTTCACCGATCATCTTTCTGCAACTGGTGCTGCAACTGACCGGCGCGTTCCAGGCATTCAATCAGGCGAAGGTGCTGACCGATGGCGGCCCCAATTTCGCCACCAACCTCTTCATGTACAAGATCTATAAAGACGGTCTGCAAGGCGCGTTTCCCCAGGTTGGCTATGCAACGGCGGAAGTGTGGATATTGTTCATCATCATTCTGGCGATCACTGCTCTGACGTTCCGCACCTCTTCAACGTGGGTCTATGGTGAGAACAACATCGATTAAAAAATCCGTTGTAGTCGAGCGATTTATCGTGGCGGCTCGAACTGCACGACAGGTGTCCCGACCGCGATAAATCGCTCGACTACAACAGAGGGAGAGAAAGGAGTACGTTTCGATGTCAACCTCTACGCTTGTCAGGCCAACACAGCATAAAATCTACACCCCGAAGCAACGCTCGAACGGGCTGGTCGTGTCCCGCATCGCATGGTACGCGCTCTGTGTGCTGCTCAGCATTTTGATGATATTTCCGCTGCTCTGGATGATTACCATCGCGCTCAAAAGCACCAACACGATTCATCAGATCCCGCCGCAAATTTTCCCGCATGAGTTCCACTTTGAGAACTTCATTCTGGGGCCGGAGCAGATCCATTTCCCCCGGCTCTTTTTCAACACGGTGATTATCTCTGTTCTCAGTACGGCGGGGAACGTGCTGAGTTCGATGCTGGTTGGCTACGGCCTCTCGCGCATCCGCTTTCCAGGCCGCAAGTTCTGGTTCTATATCTTCGTCTGTAGCATCTTTGTGCCGCCGATGGTCGGGCTGATTCCGATTATGCGGCTGGTAATCAAGCTTGGGTTCTACAATACCTGGATACCGCTGATCTTACCGGCGTGGTTGGCTAATCCGGTCTTCATCTTTCTGTTCCGTCAGTACTCGATGGCGATCCCTTATTCGTATGACGAGGCGGCCAAGATGGATGGCGCGAACCACTGGACGATCTTCTGGCGCATCATGGTGCCATTGACACGGCCCGTGTGGATCACGATGGCGATCATGGCGTTCCAGGCTTCGTGGAACGATTATCTAACGCCCCTGATCTATCTGATCTCAGACGAGAAATTCCCGCTCTCGCTGGGCATGGCCTCGTTTGCCGGCATGTTTGGGGGTGTAGCTGTGACTCCCTACAACTATTTTATGGCAACAAATCTGCTGTATATGTTGCCGCCTCTCATCCTCTTCTTTGTGGCACAACGCTACTTTATGCAAGGGCTGGGCGCGCTCGGCTCTATATCAAAGTAGAAGACGAGAGAATTGTTCATTTCATTGTCATTATTCTCAATGCAAGGAGAGTAAGTATGAAACTGTGGAAGGCAAAGATTGGCCTTATCTTTCTTGTGCTGTTGACTACGGCGTTTGCGGCCTGTGGTGGCGATAGCTCGGGCGCAGCCGGTGGCAAGACCACCGTGAAGTATATGACGTGGGAAAGCACCACGACGAACGCGGCCATCGATGCGGCGATGAAGAAATTTTCAGATGCCAATATCACGATCTCGCGGGTCGAGTCGCCCAGCAGCGACTACGACCAGAAGATTTCGTCGATGATTCAATCGCAGAGCTTGCCGGATTTCTTCTGGTGTGGCAACGATCAGGAGCAGAACTGGGGTCAACAGGGCGTCCTCTTCGACTGGTCCAGTTACATCAACAAGACCGATGGTGGTTTTAACAAGAGCAATTTTGCCCCGGCCTCGTTGCAGAACTGGTACTCGGCTGATGGCTCCAAGCTTTATGGCCTGCCAACATTGATGAACACCTATGGCTATTTCTACAATGAAGATATGCTCAAGACTGCTGGTGTGCCAATTCCGACAACCGCCTGGACGTATGACGACCTGTTCTCAGCGGCGAAGGCTCTGACGAAGAAGGAGGGGAACAAGGTCACGCAATATGGCGCGTACGCTGGACCCTATACCGATCCATTCCTGCTGGGCCATTATGCACAGTCGGCGGGCGGCTCCAACTTTACTGATCGCGTGGTCTCGCCAACCAAAGTAACTGCCGATGCGAAATTTGCGGAAGGGCTGGAGAAGTTCGCAGCCGGTGTCCAGGCGGGCAATTTCACGTCGCCAACTTATACGATCAGCGACACCAACGCGGCATTCCTGGCTGGCAAGCTTCCTCTGCTCTGGGGCGGACAGTGGAACGCGGCGACCTACATGACCTCCAAGCCGTCATTCAAGATCGGTTTTGTACCGATGCCCAGCGCTGGCAAGCCGGTGCAGGTCTATGATGCGGTCGGCATCTGTTCGCCCAGCACGATCTCGAATCCTGATGCGGTCTGGAAGGTGATGATCTATCTGGAGACGCAGGGCTGGAAAGATATTCTGGCCGGTTCCCCGGTGGCTCCCGCCGCGTATCAGCCCGCCTCTTCGACCTATTATTCAACCTTGAAGGATAAGGGCATGGGTTCGGTCGCGGACACAGTGAACTATATCCTCAACACACCGACGAAGGGCGCGATTCGCTTCATGGCCCCCTGGTCCACGAAGGCAAACGATGTTGTCACCGCCAACTGGAACGATATGTTAAATGGGAAGAAGCCGATCCATCCCACGCTTGAAAATATGGTCAAGCAGATAAATGATATAATTGCTCAGAATAGTTAGCGTGCATAGATGATTGCTTGCTGATAGGGAGCAAAAGCGCCATCAGGCGAGCTTGATATCAATGCCATTTGGATAAGGCTGGTTTCTTGTCCGAATGGCATTCCCTTCTCTGGAATAGGGCGAGGACGAGCCATCGCCCCTACCATAGACGCCTGGGGAGGGTGAGGAGAGGCTATGTGGTGTGATGCGGATGTAGAGAGAGAAATGGAGCGGTGAACGTTACCCGAATATGGTAGGGGCGATGGCTTGTCCTCGCCCGGCTTGCTGGCAATGATGCTCCTCTGAGAGCTTACGATCAAACAAACGGAAACGGAACAGGAACAGATGGCGACACACCGTTACAGGACGGTATACCGGTGTATTGAAGACGTAAAGCGGCAATTGGGAGAGCAGACGCAACTGGCGACGTTGTTTGCCCAATGCTTTCCGAATACCCTGGAGACGACGACCGAGTTGCTTGAAGATGGAACCACCTTTGTCTTTACCGGCGATATTCCGGCACTCTGGTTGCGCGATTCATCAGCACAGGTCAATCCATATATCTCTCTGGCGGCGGATGATCCAGAGCTACGGCGAATGTTGCGCGGGCTGATTCAGCGTCAGGCGCGTTATCTCCAGATCGATCCCTACGCCAACTCGTTTAATCGCGAGCCGAACGGCAATGGGCATACGCAGGATCGGCCACGACAAGGACCGCACGTGTGGGAGCGAAAATATGAGCTGGATTCGCTCTGCTATCCGCTCAAGCTCTGCTATACCTACTGGCAGGCGACGCGGGACGAGACGGTCTTTACCGACGATGTGCTGGGCATGTTTCAGGCGATTATCGCGCTGATGGAGACGGAGCAGCACCACACGGAGCGGTCGGAATATCGCTTTGAACGGTTGGAGCCGTCCCCACCCTCCGATTCGCTGCCCTTTGAGGGGCAGGGGACGCGTGTAAACTTTACAGGTATGATCTGGTCCGGGTTTCGACCCAGCGATGATGCCTGTCGCTTCGGCTATCTGGTCCCGGCAAACATGCTCGCGGTCGTTGTACTGGGCTATCTGGCGACGATGGCGCGCGAGATCTACGATGATACGCTGCTTGCCGAGCGTGCCAGCAAGCTACAGGCGGAGGTTGAGCTTGGCATCCAGACCTACGGCGTCGTGGAGCATCCGCGCTTTGGCCGTATCTATGCCTATGAGACCGATGGCTTCGGCAACTACAACCTGATGGACGACGCCAACGTGCCAAGCCTGCTCGCGATTCCTTATATGCAGTATCGCCCGGCAGACGATCCAATGTATATGCGCACGCGCCGCTTTGTCTTGAGTGGAAGCAATCCCTATTATTTCCAGGGCCGTGCGGCGCGAGGCGTAGGAAGTCCCCACACGCCACAGAACTATATCTGGCCCATTGCGCTCTCGATGCAGGGGCTGACCGCAACGTCACGCGAAGAGCAGGACGAGGTGCTGGACTTGCTTGTTGGCACAACGGCAGGGACAAACTATATGCATGAAAGCTTCCACGCCGACGATCCGATGCAGTTCACCCGCCCCTGGTTCGCCTGGGCCAACAGCCTCTTCTCAGAGTTTTTATTGCATTATTTACGCGAAATATAATATTAATTATCGTACATCAACGAACGTATCCATTAAGCTCGTTTAAATGTCACAGGTAAATGCTTTACGCCGTAGACAAACGTGCTCTTGATCGGTTCCAGTTCGATCTCGCGGACGCGTCTGATATTGGTGAGCCGCTCAAGCATGATGGTGAGCGCGATCTTGGTCTCAATACGCGCGAGTGGTGCGCCGATGCAGAAGTGAATGCCGTGCCCGAAGGCGACGTGGCGGTTTGGCGTTCTGCTGATATCGAAAACGTCGGAATGGGGGAATTGTGCCTCGTCGCGGTTGGCCGAGCCGAGACAGGGCACGACAACCTCGCCCGCTTGAATAGCCTGATCGCCGATCTGTGTATCTTTGGCGACGGCACGCACTAGCAGTTGGACCGGCGAACGATAGCGCAACACCTCCTCAATCGCCAATGGGATCAGGGATTGATCAGCGCGCATCTGGTCCATGACCTCTGGCTGCTCGTCGAAACACAGAAAAGCGTTCCCGATCAGATTGGTGGTTGTCTCGTTGCCTGCCACCAGCAGCAGGATGCAAAAGCTCAATAGCTCTGGCTCAGTGAGATGTTGTCCGTCAATCTGCGAGGCAATCAGGTCGCTGATAAGATCATTTTTTGGCTGCTTGCGGCGCTGGTCGATGATTCCTTTGAAGTAGCTGCGCATCTCGCGCGACGCCTGTATCGCCTCTTCCTCGTGCGGGCTAACGATGGCATCCGACCAGCGTTTAAACTGATCGCGATCCGAAGTGGGGATGCCGAGCATTTCAGAGATGACGATGACCGGGAGTGGATAGGAGAGGTCGCTCACGACATCCATTCTGCCTTGATCTATGACGAGATCGAGCCGCTCGTTGACGATCTCCGTAATGCGTGGCGTCAGTTGTGCGATAGAGCGCGGCGTAAATGCCTGACTGATGAGGTTGCGGAGTTGCTTATGGCGAGGTGGATCGGTACTCAATAAGCTTCGTGCCGCCTCCCGCTCTTCTTCGGTCAACTGCTCATCTTGCCGACGCCTCGCGAAGACGCGCTCCGATGAAAATGTGTTGTAATCGTTGACGATGCGCAGTACGTCATCGTAGCGGAACACCACCCATAATTTCTCTTCTTCATTATAATTCACTGGATGCTCTTCACGCATCTTGCGATACCTGGGGAATGGATTGAGGACATCAGCAGGTTCGATTCGGCGACTATCCTCCACCGCTCGATGCTCCACCACCTCTTCTCGCAGCGTCTCGTCCAGATGTTTTTCAGAATGTGTACTCACGTATATGGCCTTCCTGAAGAAAATACAAAATATCTCTATAGATCCAGGAAGCACGCCCGCTCCTGGCTTGCTCAGGACATTTTGATGATGGTCCAACAACTCATATTCTGTAAGGACACGAAGCTGAGACAATGAATGTTTCATCATAGGTCATATCGGAGCAACAGGAGTTTCGCAGCACCCGGTAAATGGTCTGAAATGTGGATCTTGCATCTAGACGACCTTGCCGGAAGAAATATCCTTAGTCAACCAGCCGAAGAGATCGCACCACCATACGAGGCATACACGGTACGTGCAGCCTCATCGACCGGCAACAGTGCCGAGACCGCCGGATAGGTTTTGCTGCTGACGGAGATCTGCATATGCCGTACGCGTATGGGAAGTACCTGTCCGGTTGTCGCCATGCGAGCAAACACCAGCTTTGTCGGCGCAACCTCCTGCCACGTGGCTGCTTGCGCCTGTTCCCAGTACTCTTGAAAGTTTGGGATCTCATCACACCACTGTTTCACGAACTGCTGATACCAGGCATCATACTGGTAGAGCATGTTCTGTTGCTTGAAGCGTTGAAGGCCGTAAAGCACATGTTTTTGCCACATGGCGTGTGCCTCTGTATTTCTCATGGAGCACTCCCGAAGGTCCGGGTTGAGGAGGCAATGAACCATAGTACGCTGATGCGATGGAAGTGTATTGAGAGGTGGCAACTCCAGGAGGCGCAGGAAGAACTCGTTTGCGGCCTGGATCTGGAACGTGTGCGTGACCACGATTGCCGGGTAGGGCAAGGTCTCCATAATCTGTTGCGCCTGCTCTAACGCTTGCTGTAACGCATCGCCTTCCCATTCTGGTTGTTCAGGCAGATATTGTGCAGCCAGGAGTAAGTCGTTGCGCTCATTGAAACTACATTCCAGATAGTCGGCAATCTGCATCAGCATGGAACGGCTTGGCAAGCGGTTGGAGCGTCCGATCAGCCAGTTTTTATAGGTCAGGCAGGCTTCGTCATTGAGTTCTAGTTGCGTAAAACGTTTCAACTGAGGATGGGGTTGATCTCGATAATCCTCCTGGCGCTTCATGCGCACCTCTTCAATGACCTCGATCAGTTGATGGAGTACACGCGCATTCTCTTTTGAGGATGTATCATCCTCTTTCATTCCAGCTATTTGTCGTTGCATCATTTCCTCGCCCAATTCAGCATGATCTTCTAGAAAGGTCAAGCGTAGTTTTACTCTTGGTACAACAAATGTTCCCCCGTATAATCTTCCCAGATAGCAAAAGAGATCTTCTGTAGAAGAAAGGGAAAGAGTAAATGAGTACAATACGTGCGATAGTCATTGATCCTGATGTTCCAGGGCGGCTTGCCATCAAAGAGGTCGAAGCACCCCAGCCTGGCCCATCGGAAGCGCTTGTTCAGGTAGAGGCCATTTCTTTGAATCGCGGAGAGGTGTTGGGTGCCATGCACTTCGATGCAGGCTGGCGGCCCGGTTGGGATCTGGCTGGAACCGTCATCAAACAAGCTGCGAATGGGACAGGGCCGCAGGCTGGGAGCCGGGTGGTAGGTATGCTTAATGCCGGTTCATGGGCTGAACAGGTGGCAGTTCCTACAGACCGGCTGGCTGAGCTTCCTGACGGCGTGACGTTTGCTCAGGCGGCTAGCTTACCTGTTGCTGGATTTACTGCGCTCCGTGCGCTTGAGAAAGGAGGATTTCTCCTGGGCAAGCGTGTGTTGATTACTGGTTCTACAGGTGGGGTGGGACTCTTTACGCATCAACTCGCCAGGCTCAGCGGTGCCTATGTCGTCGGCACTGCTCGCCAGGTTCGCAACGAGGCGTTAGTGCGTGAAGCGGGAGCCGATGAGGTGATTGTAGGAGATGATCTCTCGCCAGCGCGAGCCTATGGCCCTTACGATCTGGTTCTCGAGTCGGTTGGTGGGAAAACGCTTGCCACTGCACTCTCTCTGCTGGCATCAGGAGGAACCTGCGTCACGATAGGCTGGTCAGCGGCAGCAGAGGCCACAATAGATGTCATGAATTTCGTTCGTACCAGTAGAACGACCCTCTATGGGCTGATTGTGGGTACAGAACCCGGGAGCCGTGCGAGATCTGAAGATCTGGCCTTGCTCGCGCAACTGGTGGCCAGACAGCAATTGAAGACATATATTGAGGTGGAGGCTTCCTGGCACGAAATTGGTGAGGTTGCGCAACGCTTACTGCAAAGACAATTTACTGGCAAAGCTGTTCTGCACCTATCATAAAGTAACGTTCGATCTGTCGTAGTACTTTGTCAACTTTCATCGCGTGGTTTTGGTGGGTATTCCCCCGAATATGGGAGGGGCGATGGCTTGTCCTTGCCTGCTATACCACAAATGATCGTAATATGAGATAGGGCGAGGACAAGCCGTTGCTCCTCCCATATTCGGGTGGTGCCTCCTCCTCAACACGCTGGATGCACCAATCATCGCGCAACTACGACATGAGGTTGATTATTTTCTCACACGATCAGCGCTGGCAACGTGGGCCAGCCGGGTGCGGCTGAAGTGGGGACGGCGGCGTAGACTTTTGCCTCCCAGGGAGAGAGCGGCTCGCGCCCAGCCTTCTTGGTTGGGACGGCGCGCTCTTGCGTGATCTCCTGCCAGCGCATGCCCTCCGGCAACCTGGGCCAGTTGTTGATGACATACTCGGCATCTGGATCATTGGAGGTGGCGTAATCGCTGAAGTTGGCGACGATAACCACCATGTTGCGGCTGCCGATCTCGCCACGCACCCAGGCCATGATGCGTTTGCCGTCGTTGCAATCGCTGTGGATAAAGCTGGTTTCGTTCGACCAGAGCGCCTCATTGTTAGTGCGCAGTTTGACGAGCCGGGCGATGTGATCGACGATGCGCGCTCGCCAGGGATCGTCGCGCCGCTCGAAATTGACGGCATCTAGCTGCTTCTCCGGCCCCTCCGCTGGCACATCATGCTGGTCCGCAAACTCTTCTCCGGCAAAGATCATCGGCACGCCAACGGCGGTAATCAAGCAGGCGAAGGCCAGTTTGATGCGCTGCTCCTTCTCGTAGATTCCGCTATTGTTGAGAAAATCGTAGAGCCGTTCGTTGCCGTAGCCCTCGACATCGTGTGAGGTGACGTAGTTGATCGCCTGTGAGCCATCGCCAAAACCGACGCGGCGACAATCGACCATCTTCATCACCATCTCCTCAAAGCTCTTCTCGTCTGGATGGACCCGACCGGTGATGGCGGCACGAATATAGCGCTTGAAGTATTCGTTCCACAGGCTATCCACCCGATGCTGGTGAATGAGATCAAGTGGCATGGCTAGCTCTTCGCCTGTCACCAGGAAGCGAGCGCCCGCAATCTCTGGATCATTGTACTGTTCCTGCCAGCGCGCCTGATAGATGCGGTGAGCCGTGTCCTTGAAGCTCTCGACGAAATCCCAATTGGCGATATTTACGATGCTGTCAATTCGTATGCCGTCGATGCGATAGGCGCGCATCCAGTGATCGAGGTAGGTCAACATAAACGAGCGCGCGGGGACCAGCTTCTTCGTCTCGCCGCTGAAGGGATCGTAGGCTTCGATTTCATGTGCATATTTGAAGAGATCACTGCCGAAGCCGTCGCGCCTGGCCCCATCCGAAAACTCTTCGGGATCGCCAGAGTTGGCCTGAACAAAGAAATCCGGGAAGTTGATCGAACGGTAGGGGTTGCGTGCGGCGAAGGCCATGACGACATCGGAGAAGAAGCGCACGCCGTTCTGATGGCAGGCGCGAATGAGCCTGGAAAGCTCCGTCGATGGTGCGCGCTTGCGTTCGTTGCTGTAAGACCCGAGATCGTGATCGGGCGTGAAGTAGTTAGTGGTCGCATAGCCCCAGCCTTCACTGACGAAACTATCGGCAGGTGGCAACAGTTCGATGGCCGTAACGCCCAGGTCGCGCAAATGGGCGCGTCCCTCTTGCAAGACGGCGATACCGAAAAAGCTGAAAGGAACAGACGCGGGATCGACCAGCGCCAGGACATCGCGAAAGGTGCCGCTTGCCACCTGCACGCCGCCCTGTTTGCGGGTGCGCGCCCACGCGGTCGGCAACTCATAGATGACCAGTTGCGTATTGACGGGCAGCGTCTCCAGCGGCGGATCGTTGCGCCAATCGGGGTGCTGTCCATCGGGATCACAGGAGAGCAACTTGCCATCTTTGTAGAGGACAACGCCTGCCGGGTAGCGGTCCTCGTCGCTGAAGGCCGGATCATCGGGACGGGGCGAAAGCAAGCGCCAATCGACGTTGAGCGCGAACGGATCGGTGCAGAGGATGCGCGGGTGGCTCTCTTTATAGCGGTTGCTATCGGTCACTTCAAACCAGTAATGATAGATGGTATCGTTCTTCAACTGGCAATTTCTGGCAGCAATATCCCACAAGCCTGAGCCTTTTGTCGAGGGCGACAGCGTGAATGCCTGCTGCTGAGCTAGCGTTGGTGGATTGCCCTGTTGAAATGTGCCAATAATCAACCTGGGCGCTGGCTCTGTGATGGCCGGGAGCCAGAGGGCAAAATGGGTCTTTTTATGCATCAAAAGATCGGCTGCTTGCTGGGTTGGAATACTGGTTGTTTGCATGAATGATCCTTTTTCCTTGCTCGTGCTGCTATCTATCAAATAGGAAGGCCGCTCTCTAGAAGCCTTCCCGTCGCAGGTATCGAGGCTATTTGTGCATGTGCTTGCATGCTCATCTATGTACACTCTTGAGCTTCCTTAAAAGGATACACTATGGCGCATATAGGATAGCCTGAAAGTGTTGTTGCGCGTCTGCAACCTCTGCTGTAAGAAACCTCCAACGCTGTATGAGCGTGATCTTGTATGAGTCTGGCACTATCACAGGTGCTATGGCGTGAGATGCAAGAGCTTTTGAGCGGAAGGAGCGGAGCTATGATTGTGATTATTGGTGCTGGCCTGGCAGGACTCACCTGTGCGAAACATCTGACGGAAGCTGGTCAACAAGTTTTGGTACTGGAAGCAACCAATCGTGTTGGAGGGCGTGTGCGAACGGACCTGCACCCGGACGGCTATCGGTTGGATCGAGGATTTCAGGTGCTTTTCACCGCCTATCCGGCCGCTCAGCGCGAGTTTGACTATGAGGCGTTGCATCTCTGTCGTTTTGCGCCAGAAGTTCTTCAGATCAAAGATGGCAAGCGGTATATGCTGGCCGATCCTTTGCGCCAACCGACCGCGCTGCTGGCAGACGTGAGCAATCCGCTACTCACACTGGCCGATAAAGAGCATGTGTTGCGCCTGTTGAAGACGGTGTTGAAGTTTTCGCCTGAAGGGATTCTGGCTGGCGATGGTGAGACCGATGGAGAAGATGAGACGACAGAACGCTATTTACGGCGCTGGGGTTTTGCCGAACACGGGTTTATCGAGCATTTCGCGCGCCCCTTCTTTGGCGGTATCTTTCTCGACCGCTCGTTAACGACAAGCGCACGGATGTTTCGCTTCGTGTTTCAGATGCTCGCTCGCGGGGATATAGTTGTACCGTCTGAGGGGATGCAACGCCTGCCCGATCAACTGGCATCGTCCCTCCCTGTGGATTCGATTCGCTATCAGGCATCGGTGAGCAAGTTATTGATAGAGCAAGGGAGAGTTATAGGCGTGCATCTGGCAAGCGGTGAGCAGCTTGCGGCAGAGCAGGTCATTGTTGCAACGGAGAGTCCTGTGGCGGCCAGATTGACCGGCTTGAATTTGCCAACAGAAGGGGTTGGTTGCACGTGCCTGTATTTTGTGGGCGATACACAGCTCTATCGTCAGTGCTCGATTGTGCTTTCTGCTGAGCCTGAGCCATACGTGAACTATGCTGCCCTCATGACCAATATTGCCCCAACCTATGCGCCGCCCGGCAAGCACCTGCTCTCCGTCACGACGCTTGATAGTTCCGAAAATGATGAGGAACGGATGGCCGAGCGCTGTCTACGGGACCTGGCAGGCTGGTTCCCCGAGCATAAACTCAGCAGTTGGAAATTCCTGACCGCTTATCGTATACCCTTCGCGCAAACTGCCCAGAAACCCGGCGTATTCGATCATTTGCCAGACGCGCACACGCCTATTGCGGGTCTCTATCTGGCAGGCGAATACACGCGCTCAAGCAGTATTCAGGGCGCGATGCAGAGCGGGGCCGATGCAGCTAAAGCGGTGCTCGAGAGCAATAGAGAGGTGATAATCGGAAAGGTATAGGGGGCGTTGGGTCATCCGTAGCGACAAGGGGGGATGGGCGGCGGACGTGGGGGCCTTGCGCTTGTCGCCGTTGGAAGCAATGATGGTTGCGAAAAGGAGATACCGGGGATTGGCCTGGGGAGGGCGACAAGCGCAAGGCCCCCGTAGCCACTCCACAGCACCCCTTGTCGCTACGGGCGGCGGAGCCTTCTCTCCCAGGCACATTTGTAGGATGTCAATAATTGCGTAGAATCATGCCTGTACAATTCGTGTGGATTTCCTATTTTCATGGAACCGTTCGACATATTGGCAGAAAAGTTCGAGTGTGCGCTCTGTGCCATCTTCGGTTTGCATGCGTTGTCCCAGCTCTGCGGCACGCTTGCACATGGCCTCATTTGTCACCGCCTCGCGAATCGCCTGCGCCAGCCCCTCAGCCGTGAGCTTCTTAAAGGGAATCGGTGCTGGTCCGACTCCTATAGCATGAATTCGTGCGCCCCAACTTGGTTGATCGGCGGCCATCGGGGTAACAATCGTTGGCACGCCGCTGCGCAAGCTCGCACCCGTCGTGCCAGCCCCGCCATGATGGACGATGGCAGCCATGCGCGGGAATAGCCAGCTGTGGGGTACGCTCTCCACCTTGAAGACCTGTTCCGGGAGTTGCTGCTCTTTGCCTATACCAGACCATCCGCTCGCCAGGACGCCACGTTGACCGGAAAGCTCCAGCGCACGCAGGAATAGTTGCAAGGTCTCTGCGGGATTGCGCACGGGCACGCTGCCCAGCCCGATGTAGACCGGAGGCGAACCGCTTGAAAGGAAATCGAGCAGTTCAGCGGGCGGTTGCCAGTCCGATGGCGGATCGGAGAAGTAATAGCCGGTGACATGAATGCGCTCGGGCCAATCGGCAGGGCGTGGCAAGACGAGCGGGCTGTATGCATAAAAGAGCGGCATCCCTTCGCGATTCTGGCGCTTTTCGATGCCCCAAAAAGGCAAAGGAGGCAAGTTCAGTACTTCGCTGCGCTGTTTATTGGCCCCTGAACGTTGCATTAACTGCCAGATGAATTGCTCGCTGAGCCACCAGAGCGCCCCATCGATGAGGGGACCATGATCTTTGCCATCGCCAAGCAAAAAGCAGGGAAACTCACGCGTCCTGGTCACGGGAAAGAAATGGATCTCCGCACATGGGATGCCCAGCTTTTCGGCGACGTTATACCCATAAATCGCTGTCGGCCCCTTGAACAGGATTGCATCTGATCCCTGGGCAATACGCCATGTCTCCACAACAGCGGCGTCAATCGCTTTCTTGCGCTGTTCCTGGCTATAGCGTATCAGCTTGAACAAATTGCCCGATTCCACCACTTCGTTGAGCTTTTCGTTCATAAACGATGAGAGCGGTGGACCCAACGGTGCAAAATCAATGCCATATTCGGCGGCGAGGGAGGCATAATCTGGCGAGGTTGCCAGCAGAGGAGCATGCCCCGCCTGTTTAAATTGACAACCCAACGCGATCAGTGGTTGAATATCGCCACGCGATCCAAACGAAAACATGGTAATGCGCATAGGAGTGCTTCCTTTTACGTTAATATATTTTCATCAAGACTACAGAGATTGTGTGCTGTGTCAGATCGGGCCTCATGTAGCCTCTGCTTGCTGCTGTTCTATCCTCGTGTTCATGTGTGTTTGCGCCACTTCTAGCATATGGCGAAAAGCGGCCTTTCCCGCTTCCAGATTCGCTCCTTCAGGAGGCGTGAGCATGCGATCAAGCATCTCAGCAAGCGTTGTCATCAGTTCATCGGCGGTTGGTCGGTTTGAGGATGTGGCCTCGCCGCGCACCTCTGCCACGCGAACCGAAAGTGTCTCTAGCAGGGCAGGCGTCAGCGCGTCCAGGATCACAGCCAGCGCGTTGATATTGACATCGCGACGGACGGCACCAGCATCTTGCATGATCTGAAGAAAATCGCGCGTCATATAGGAGGAATCGGGCATCTGCTCGAAGAGATTGTTCGGCTTGCGGAGATACTTGCCGAATGTCTGCTCATCGCGCGTATGAATCGCCGCCCGCAGATTGTTCTCATTGATGATCTGCAAGGTGACACGATAAAGGCTCGCAACCGTACCTCCCTGTGGATCAGCCTCCAGCGCTTTGATCCACGCTTTTCCATATCCCTGTAGCTCGCGCATGATGAGCGCCTCAACCAGTTCATCCTTCGATTTGAAATGCTGGTAGATCAGGGCGCGATTTAAGCCAACAGCATCGGCTACATCGCTCATAGTAGTTTTGTTATATCCATGCTGCAGGAGTAGCCTGGCCCCCGCGTCCAGGATTGCCTGCTTGCGTTCGTTCTCATCAATACCCATAATTATCACTTTAACAAAATTTGTAAATCTGTTATTTTTATACCTCATATTTCGCTGTCTGTCAAGTCTGCCTATTATCCGAGGTATTGTTTTTATAGAGCAATTTGATGATGGAGACAAAAAAATGTTGCTCCTATTGACATTTTGTTGTATGTATGCTACATTCTATACAGATTAGCCAACATAATAACGAAAGGAGACAAGGCTGTTCTATGCCGGAAAACGTCATTTATAACCGATTACCCGTATTGCGTGCTGAACGCGGCCTGTCTCGGCAGGAATTTGCTAAAGCTCTGAGTATCAATTACCAGACAGTTGGCTACCTGGAACGTGGCGAATATAACCCCAGTCTTGAGCTTGCCTTTCGTATCAGCGAGTTTTTTGATCTACCTATAGAAGCCATCTTTTCGCGTAAGCCATTCCGACCGTTAAGTGAAGAAATCTACCAGCAAGTAAAACCGTCTGTAAATTTCGAGGAGAAAAAGCATGAAGCTTTATAATGATACTGTTTTCGATAACTCGAATACACCGGAGAACCGTTCTCCCATGAGCCAGCAGGGACTTGCTGTTGCGCTCATCGCTCTGCCCTGCCTCATCATCATCTTTGGATTGGTTATAGATAGGCTTATTGATTCGTTCGCTACCAATGGCACTTTATCCTACATGACAGTGGTCGTGCTCATTCCAGCAGTGCTGATTTTCTTAAGTCGCTCTTTATTCAAACGCAATGCTTCTCCCCTCAGAATGGCTTCAAGGTGGACGCTGAAATCGTATGAGGAAAGTATTGTCGGGCTTGACGAGCGCGAGAGGCAGGTTATAGATCAGGCCTACCGGATGTCCTACAGAATCGTTGCGCTGATTTGCTGGCTGGCAATTGCCGCTGTTTTCGCTAACATTTCTTTCTGGCACCTGACCTACTATCCCGGGCTAGTTGGGGTTGTCTGTATCATGATGGGTGTCATTGATCTGCTGTCCTACTTGCCAACAGCCATCGTTGTCTGGAAAGAACAGGGCTAACCAGCGTTTCACGTTTCTTTAGCTGGCTGGGAAAAACCGCTCACAGCCAGCCCTTCTGTTCGGCGAGGCGCGCTGCTTCCATCCGATTCTGCGCGCCCAGCTTTTGCATCGCTACCGAGAGATGATTGCGCACGGTTCCCTCCGACAGCGAGAGTTGAGCGGCTATGGCGGCAAGGCTGGCCCCGAAAAGCGATGCAGAGAGTACCTCGCGTTCTCGGCTGGTCAGCGGATTGTTGCCCTCACTGAGCGAGGCCACCGCCAGATCCGGGTCCACCACGCGCTCCCCGGCCATCACCCGGCGTAGCGCCACCGCAAGCGCTTTCGCTGGTTCATCTTTGAGCAAAAAGCCGACAGCTCCGCTCTCCATCGCCCGACGCAGATAGCCACTGCGCCCAAAAGTGGTCAGAATCACGACGCGACACGAGGGCAAGGCTGTGCGCAACGCCTGCGCTGCCATGAGTCCACCACCGCCGGGCATTTCAATATCGAGCAGCGCCACATCTGGTTGAGCTACGAGGGCCGTTTCGATGACAGTATCGCCTCGCGCCACCTCCGCGACCACCTCAATATCTGCCTCGCGACTCAGCAGCGCCGCCAGTGCCCCTCGCACCATTGCCTGATCTTCTGCCAGCAGTACACGAATCATTGTCCATCCTCCTGCAAAACAGTAGGTTGCGTTGGCAGTTCCACACGTAAGCGAAAATGCTGCTTGCCTGATAAGGTGAGTGGACCAGCTTCCATGCTGCCTCCTAGATTACTTACCCGTTCTTGCAAACCTGCCAGCCCATTGCCCCGGTCGGTGTATTGCTCTGCTATGTCTTCTGCTCGCTGCCTGTCGTTAAATATCTCTATGCTAATTCTCTCTCGCTCCCGCACAAAGTTCAGCAGACAGCGGCGCGCTCGACCGTGACGAATCACGTTGGTAATTCCTTCCCGTACTGTCCACGCCAGAACCGCATCGAGCGGCTGGGGAAGCTCTTCGTGAAGTTCCTCGATGGAGTGCTCAATTCCTGCTGCTTCCAACAGTTGTCGCGCACTGTCCAGCTCGCTCGAAAGTTGCGGTTGCCGATAGCCTGCAACGGTCTTGCGGACTTCGCGCAGCGTCGTACGCCCGACCTGTTCAATTTCAGCGAGTTCTCGGGCGCAGCGTGCTGGATCTTCGGTAATCAGATTGCGGGCAAGTTCGCTCTTGAGGGTAATCACTGAGAGAGTTTGCCCTAGCAGGTCATGCAAATCGCGCGCCAGACGCAGGCGCTCTTCCTCCACTTTCATACGAGCGAGTGTCTGACGTGCTGTATGCAGCTCTCGAATAGCGCTGCCCATGCGCGAGACGCCGATCATATCCAGGCCCAATCCTCGCACCAGCAACATCAGCGCGATGAGCCACCACCAATCGATCCCCTCTATACCTCTGTGGGTGAAGATGGTGATGAAGAGCGGAAGAGCCGTTAAGCTCACAACGACAATTCCGGCGCGGCGCATAGGGAGTAGCACCCCGGCCATAGCGCTCACCCCAAGAAAGGGCCAGAGCCACGCAGGATCATCAAGGAGGCTGAACGTGCTAACCAGGAGGCCGAGAGCTGCCAGCAGGAGCAACGACGCAAGGGATCGTCCACGTGTGCGCGCTCCCTGGCTTGCGGGATGCGGCCACATGATCCAGGTATAGCTTACTGCGAAAAAGAGCAGGGTCATGCTACCTACAGCGAGACGAAGCTGTGCATCTGGTTTGCTCATCAGAGAAGCCAGAGGAAAGAACAGACAGATAAGCAGCCAGAAGTGCTGGTAGAGCCGCCAGAGGGTGAGGGTGACGCCACTCTCTCTCATAACTTCATCATTCGTCTCGACTCCCTCCCGGCTTGCGTTTCCCTTTGCACGCCATAGGGGATCGTCTCGTGTTCGCATTGCTGTGTCCCTTCATTCTGGTGCCGTGAATGATGCCGCCGCGTTTATTGTATCATTCTTCCTCGATTCTGTTTCCCGGGTAGGGAGGATGACTCCGAGGGTACGGGCTGGTGGTCGCAGTGCCCACGAAGCAAGTGTGAGGGCGGCGAGAGCGAGGGGAGCGATGAGGTCTCCCATGTCACCACCGCGTGCCGCCGCCGATGCTGCCGCGCCCGTCAGTTCGATGAAGATGCCCGCATACGTCCATTCCTTGAGCCGGGGAAAACGCGGCACCAACAATGCGGTTGCCCCCAGTAGCTTCCACACTCCTAGAATTGTGAGCAGGTACACCGGGTAGCCAAGCCGCGCCAGAACGAGGACGACAGAATCGCCAGCAAAGAGCAGTGTTGGCCCATGAATCAGATCCGCCACTCCTCCTGCCAGCAACTCAAGTACGATGAGGATAGTTGCCACCCAATAGCTGATCCCTTTCAGTTTCATCAGCGCGTCTTCTTTCGAGAGGTGAGTTGGCATCGCGCGTGCTCCTTTCTCGTTATGAGATTTTAATCAAATAACTCTGTAACGTCCCTATGTGTCGTAGGGGCGACGGGCGCAATGATTGGTGCATCTGGCAAATGTTCCGGGGAGAGAAAGCTCTCCCCATCCGTAGCGACAAGGGGTGGTGTGAGGGGTTGCGGGGGCCTTGCGCTTGTCGCCCTCGCCACATCATTTGTCTGTTTCCCGGTTCCAGTACCCCAACAGCGACAAGCGCAAGGCCCCCGCGTCCTCTCCCCGCCTCCCCTTGTCGCTACGGGTGAACCCACCATCCTCTCTGCCCAGGGCTATTCCCCTTTCAATTGCCGGATGCACCAATGATGCACGTTAACTTTGATCAGGAATTATAGGAGCGGAGAAAGCATCAGGGAAGTGAAATTTCTCGTGATTCGGGCGTGACAAATGTCATATGTACACACTATTTCATATGGAATTGAGATCGAGAAGGCACGTCGCCAGTTGATCGGGAGCAGAAAGAAACGGCGAGTGGCTGGTTGATAGGGTATAGACCTTTTGACAGGGCAGCGCCGTATACATCTTTTGCTGAAGCGACGGCCCAAGCGCTCTGTCCTGCAAACAGGAGATGTAGACTCTGGGCAGAGAGATTTCAGGGGTATCAACGGGTGTAGGCGCTACTTCTGGTGCCTTCATTCTGAGCGGTTCCGGGACCAGCAAACTCGTAGCCCAGTCCGCCTCTTCATCCGTACAATCTGCATAGAATACCTCTCTGGCTGCTTCAGGCTTCACCGTCACGACCTGGCGCTCTTGATCCACTAGCAGCGCGAAGGGCAGAAGAGACTCTGTATCCTGTCTGGCAAGGGAGCGAGGCCAGATGCCGGGAGGCAGCAAAAACGCCGAAAGATACACCAGCAGCTTGATTTTCTCAGGCCGCCGTTCCGCAAGCAGCGTGAGCAGGATGCCCCCGGAGCTATGCCCGACCAGAATAACCGGCTCATTCTGAACATCAAGCAACTCTAGAAGAAAGTTGAGGCTGCTCTGTGGCGTGAGAGTGGTCAATGGCGTGTGATTCTGTCCATGTCCCGGCAGATCAGGAGCCAGCACGTGATGGCCCGCTTGCCTCAAGAGAGGAGCGAGCCTGTTCCAGCACCATCCACCGTGCCAATCCCCATGTATCAGCAGGTAAGTACTCATCGATAAACCTTTCTTTTCAACAAGTGTGACGTTCTTAAGAACAACTAGGGATGCTCACAATCCATAACGGTATGTTCCTCCGTCTGGTTGTCTTTAAATATGTGTGTAGCATACATATATTATAGCTGTTGAGGGGAAGATTGTCGAGTGGTACAATAGGTGCCATGAAACAGTTCGATGGTATGGAATCAGCGGAGACGCAAGGTGAGGCGATGTCTTCGTCCGAGTCAACTCAGGCGGGTCAGGCTTTATTTCATCTTGGTCGGATGCTCAGCCGTCACTCGATGCGAGAACAGTTGTCGCGCTCAACCGGCAAAACACCAGATCTCTCTCAAGTTCTGGTGACGGAGGCCGTTGCAACGACTAGAGCGGAACAGCCCGATCAGGAGATCACTGTTGGCGTGGTGGCCGAGCGCCTGACAATTGATCCTTCAACAGCAAGCAGGCTGGTTGCCGAAACCATCTCCGCTGGCTACCTCACGCGCACGCCTTCACAAACCGATAGCCGCCGCATCTGCCTGGAACTCACTCATGCTGGAGAGGTGTTGGTAGAGCAGGCCCACCGCTATCAACAGAGCGTTTTTGGACAGATTACACATCAGTGGCCGGAGCAGGAACGCCAGGAGTTTGCTCGCCTGCTGGTCAAGTTTGTGGCCTCGCTCGCCGAGACTCATTTCGATGAATGAGGGTTCGTAATCTTTTACCTGTCTCTTTGATCGATCTCCACCATTTTGCTCATCGTATTGAAATTGCGCATGGTAGCGGAAATATTGAGCTTCTTTTCCAGATAGTTATTGCTCAGCTTACCTCTGCCATAAGCGCCAGGAATGTACATATAGGCCGCATCTCCCACAATCGCCAGCCGCTCCTCGCCGAAGTTCTGGGCGAGGAGTGCCTCGATTTTTTCGGCGGCGGGTCGTTGCGCAAACAGGGCAAAGAAGACCCGCGAGGGATCGATGCTTTCACGAAATGGATTGTTGCTGAGGATGGCGCGCACCTCTTCGCCAGTGCGTGCCACCACAACGAGATCGGCCCCGATCTGCTCTTGAATGAGGGTGTGAATGAGGCTCTCAGTTTCGGGTGCCGATAACTCGCTATCAACAAACGCGTTGCCGCTCTGAATGTAGGTGCGAACGTTCCCGAAACCAGCCTGCGTCAGTACATCACGCAGCTGTGCCATCGGTACTTTGTTCTTGCCAGTCGGCATCACGCCACGCAGGAAAATCATGTAGGTTGTTTTCATCTCTTCAGTATAGCTCATTTTTCAAGAGCTTGATGCGTGTTGCGCTTTCATTATCTGTGCGTCAAGCGTGATGCTCCACCAGATGATCCAGACCAACCAGTTGCGCGCTGACATCCCAGATCCGTTGCTGCAACTCCTTGTCGTAGGAAATGGGGACGGAGCGTTCCGGTTTGCTTTTGATGAAGTATTGGCCGGTGATACCTTCTACCTCGGGCGAGGTCGCCAGATAGAGCGCTGTGCTCGCCCCCTTTTTGGGCGATTGCATAAAGAGTTTGAAGATGCCTATGATGGGACGCATGGGCGGTGGGGCAACGTCGTTGATGATTTTGGTTGCGGTAATGCCCGGGTGTAACGCATTGACGGTAATGCCTGTTCCGGTGAGCTTGCGGGCGAGGACGTAGCCACACATGAGTTGCATGAGCTTGGCTTTCCCATACACCTCAAAGGGGACAAATGCCTGCTCGCTTTGCAGATCCTCCAGACTGTTAACACGCGTCATTGCGTCGGACAGCACGTTGACGACACGCACAGGCGTGCTCTTGCGCATGGTGTCGAGCAGCAAGTTGGTGAGTAAAAACGATGCCAGATGGTTGATTGCGAGGTTCATCTCGATCCCATCTATGCTCATCTGGCGCTGTTGCACATGCGCTCCCGCGTTATTCACCAGGATGTGCAATTGTGAATACCGTTGCTGAAACTGCTCGGCGATGTCACGAACGGCCTGTTGCGAGGAGAGGTCCGCGACCAGTAGATCGAGCGAAGAATTGCCAGTGGTGGCGGCAATCTCGCGCATCGCTTCCTCGCCGCGATGACGATCGCGAGAGACGAGAACAACGGTTGCTCCCTTGTGAGCGAGTTCGGTGGTTATGACTTTGCCTATTCCAGTGTTTGCGCCAGTGACAAGTGCGATTTTATTCTGCATCATGATAGAGTCCTTTCTGTTGTTTCAGGCAGTCAGCGCGAGTGCTTTGTGTATTGTTTTCTAAATTTTCGCAGTGATTTATTATCAAATTGATAATAAAAACGATCAAAAAAAGAGAGCATTGGCCTCGTAATTGATGTAGCCTGTTCATGAGCGAGGAAAACCGGGATGAGTTCATTATCGGCCATATCAATTATATGATACGTGCTATGGGTTCTGTGATTGGTGCCAGGTTGTCTGAATTTTAGTAAACAATTCGATCAGGATGATTCGTTCGATGGGTGTCAGGGTGTGCAGCATACCGCGCGCGAGCGTTTCAAGCTCGTTGCTAAAGGTCGCAAGGAGTTGGGTGCCGCGTTCAGTTGGCGTGATCACAAAGCTGCGATGGTCTGTGGGATTGAGCGAACGGGTGGCGTAGCCATGCTTTTCCAGGCTATTGAGGACGCGTGTGAGTTTGCTCATGTCCATGCCGGGCATAGCTTGCGCGATCTCCTTGACCCTCAGTGGCCCACGACGGGATAGTAGCGAGAGAATATTGGCCTCTTCAGGCGAACACGAAGTTTGATCTTCAAACCCGTGAGAGATGCGGCTAAGGGTTTCGTTCTGGAAGAACATAAAGTCCAATACTGCCTGCACCTGCGCGTTCTCTCGATCCTGTTCCATCTCTAGCAACCTTTATGTAGAGGGGCGCTTCGGTGTCTTCTATACAAAGCCGTTCAAGAATTGCCCCACTCAAATTATTATCAATTTGATTGTATATTAACGTGTGAATACAGAATTGTCAAGGCTATTTCTTTTAGAGGGGGCCATCCTGGTGGGAGCAATTGCCGTGCTTGTCTTTGTGTCGTATTCATTTCTCTTCCATTTGCTGTGTTTTCATACCGGGGGGAGCCTGTGATGGTTGTTGGTTTCCTGTTGGGATTGGTGAGACAGCTTGGATGCGTTGAACAAACGCGTCGAGAGATCGTGCAAGCGTTATTGGTTCTTTGAAGGGAAGGAGGTGAGTGCTGTCCACCCACTGGAGAGAAAGTGCCGGATACAGGCGCTTGAGTTGTTCACCTCCAGCCTGCCACAGCGCATTGTTTCGCTCAGCATGTGCTCCCTTTTCCCCAGCAGATTTCGTTGCCAGGACTAGCTCGACAGGACAATCAAGCTGGTCGTAGGCCGAAAGGAGCTGTTCACGGCGCGAATTCAGTTCAATGGTCAAGGCTGCAAACTCGGAAGGAGTGAGTCGATACCCCATGCCAATCAGAGATAGGAGGAGTTGCCCAAACTTCATCGCGTGCGTATCGAGGCGGCGCTTGACATCCTCAGGATCAGCCACAAGATTGACCGGGACAGCACCATCTATGAGAAACAGCCCTGCCACTCTTCTTGGATGAGCTGCTGCATACCAGATAGCCAGGTCGGCTCCCAGGGACCAGCCAACCACAAGCGGTCGATCGCCAGCAACCTGGTCCATGATGACCTCGGCATCGCTCAAGAAGCCTTTGAGAGAGACATCAGACGAGTGCGTTGTTTTGCCATGATTGCGAAAATCGAAGGTGACAAACCGATACGGTTTACGAAGTTCGTGGATGAGCCGCTTCCAACTCACTTGTGTTGCTCCCCCTCCGTTGAAGAACAGAAGCGTTTGCCCCTGCCCTGTCTCGCTGACCGCGAGTTGTATCTCTCCGTTTGCTATCTTGT
Source organism: Reticulibacter mediterranei (assembly GCF_016587455.1). Classification (NCBI taxonomy): domain Bacteria; kingdom Bacillati; phylum Chloroflexota; class Ktedonobacteria; order Ktedonobacterales; family Reticulibacteraceae; genus Reticulibacter; species Reticulibacter mediterranei. The sequence goes on from NZ_BNJK01000002.1 coordinate 1,755,461, forward strand.
AGTGTTTTTCCCTTGTACTCATGATATCGTATGGACCTTTCTTTTACCCAAAGAGACCCTGAAACAGCGCCTGTAATCCAAAGTCAAACTCCTGATCAGCGTTCCATTGTGCAACCTCTGGCAACAACATGTGGAGCCTGGGGTATTGCTCTGCCGGAAAGTGTTGCCAGACCATCGGGCCGTTTGGCCCTGGTTCCAGCCCTGCGACTGCTTGCGTTCCTGTGCCGAGCAACGTATGCCCAACAATAAAGCCGACCAGACACTGGAGCGCATAGATAGACTGAACGCCGGTAATCTGTGCCTGATGAAGTGTTTCAATAAGACGATCTAACATCGCAAGAGAGGCTGATGTGCGCAGCGGGCTGGTTGCGATGAGCGGAAGCACACGTGGATGAGCGCGCAGAACGTCCCGAAAGGCGTGAGCAATGGTCCATAATTCCTCACGTGGTGAGACGTTAGGATGCACAGGCAATGGAGCCTGAGCGATGAGCAGTTCGATCACCCCATCAAAGACGGCTCGTTTACTCTCAACATGGTTGTAGAGTGACATCGCCTCAACCCCGAGCGACGCGCCGAGCTTGCGCATACTAAAGCCTTCCAGACCCTCTTGGTCAATCAAATGCAGGGCTGCTTCCAGCACTCGTTGCCGTGTGAGTGGCTCACCAGATTTCGCCATGATCTTCGTTCCTATACTTACATCGTAAACTTACGATGTAAGTATAAAGCAGAGAAGGGAAAATATCAAGCGCTTCTTTCTGCTACCGCTGTTACATAAGAAAACCTTCTTCTATTCTTTTATATGTCCAAACTGGTAAAGAGTGATCCTGGAATCGCGATGATCTAACCCCAACCAAAAGCGCAGATTGCAGCCTGTGCATCTCTAAGCGCCGATCTGCGCCCCGTTCCACAAGCCAATCGCCAAGATTTTTCTCCTATAAAACCCTCTTATTGCCTATTCTCTACGACAAAAATACCTGGCCTGTCAGGGCTTTCCAATTCTCCCATCTAGCAGGAGTGCAGAGGGCGGCAGCCCTTTGCCGGGGTGCGGGGTGTCCCCACAAAAACCTTTTTTCTTCTCTTTTGCGCGCCGCCGCAGGCGGCGCGCGAAGGAGGGAAGGAAACTGGGGACGCCCCAGGCCCCGGCAGGGAGACCCCTGCACCCCTTTGAGCGGAGAACTGGAAAGCCCTGCCTGGCCTGTGCAAATGATTGTATAAACGGGTCTGCCATGCTATACTGAGGTGGTAGTTGTCGAAAAGAGGGAGCGCCTGATTGCAGGCTTGAAACTCATAGATGCGTCGTTGGCAATCAAAAGGGGAATGGTGAGGAGACAGAGCATATTGGGGTTTTCCCGTAGCGACAAGGGGAGAAGCCTATCACCTCAACATATTGGTTGGATGGATAACCCGTGTATCCGCGCATGCCAGGGAGAGGCCTATTTCCTTGGGGTACATTGGTTGGATGTATAATCCGTGTGTCCACACGTACCAGGGGAAAAACGGGAGAACCCTCTCTCCCTTCCGCATTTGTTGATGCGTCGTGGTGGCTCGAAGCGCATCGTAGGCTTCCCCCGCGATAAATCGCTCGACTACAACATCCATATGTATTTGTGAAATTGCACCAATGGTGTATCCGGCAAATAGAGCGGTCAACGTGACCCGGATATGGCAGGGGCGATGGCTTGTCCTCCCCCCACTCTGAATGCAATATATGCATGATGGGTATTACGGGCGAAGACAAGCCATCGCCCCTGCCATATCCGGGTCGATCTTTGAGGATTTCATGGATGTACCAATCAACCGGGGAGATGAGGGAGGCTTACTCATATTCCAGCAAGACCTCCTTTGCGAAGTGGCGACTGAGCCGTTCCGCTTCGGTGGCAATTCCTTTTTGGATCGAGGCGGTGGATGAGGTGAACAGGCTCACTTTGACGACGGCGTGCGAGCGCCGGATGGTAGAGTGCCAGATTCCTTGAATGGAACCGTTGACCAGAATGACCGCAAAGGTCCACCCCTGGAGGTTGAAGACCTGCCGCTTGTAGGCTCGCGCGAGCAGGGGTTCGCAATCGCGCGGCACTCCAATTGTATAGGCATCGAATAGGGGCAGCAGGTGAATCCGCTCTGCTGGCTCAACGCTCTGGATGAGTGGAAGGGTTGTACACAGGGCAAATGCTCGCCATCCTTCTACCTCGACTTCTTCCAACTCTCCTGCTAGCGACTGGAAGAGGTTCTTTGCGAGAGTTTTCGTACACCCCCACCAGAAAGCAAAATCGTCTGTGGTCGCCGGACCGTATGCCCGCAGATACCGCCGGGCTATTTCCTGAAGCGCCAGCATTGGCTCGATAGGTTGCCATTCCCTGATCCATCTTCTAGGGTTCGTGAAGGTAGCTGTCTTCCCCTGGCCCGGCCCGAAACAGAGATCCCCGCGATAGGCGGATGGTTTCAAGGGAGTTCCCCAGCTTGAAGATATGATCAAGTCGCGTAATTGAACTATCCCCGTGTGTTTGGCTACCGCATCAGCCAGTTGCAGACGCGTCAGCGGTTCCAGCTCCTGCTCTAACACATATGGGATAGCCAGGAGAAAGGCGTCCTGTTGCGCTGTTGAGAGGCCGCACTCGGCGAAATACTTTGACCATCTCTCGTGAAGCTGCCAGTCCTGCGCCGCGACATACAGAGGAAGTTCGTTTGCCGCAAGTAAGTGTAAGGTGCCACGCATGGCCCAGGTCTTTACCAGGGTGTGGTCCTGGAAGAGGGCGGATTGGACATCGCGTGGAGAGAGTCCCTCCACGCGGGTACACATCGCCAGTTCTGCCGCCGACATCACCTGGGCCTGAATCCCAGCAGTGCGCGTCACTGCCAGGGCGAAATCCTGCGAGGAGAAACGCGGGGCGAGGCCATGTTGCGACAAACGCCAGGCATGCACCTGCTGCCATTTCAATGTTCTCATCTTCGCTCCTTTCAATGCAATCAACACTTTTCCACGATTTTCAATCCCAGTGTACAGGTTCATGCGGTCAGAATGCGACCTTATTGCGATGATTTTGCTTATCCTGAAGACATTTAATAAAGGCTCCGGGTATCCGACCGAAACGCTGATCTGCTCGATGAAATCCAGATTCACCTTGACCCACTCATTAAGACGAAAATACTTGCTTTGCGTGTATGATTGCATGAGCGGACCGGCCAGTAATGAGGCTTTGTCAAAAAGAGGAGCTGCCTAGTGGCACGAAATCCCACCTACCGAGTATCTTCTCCTTGAGGGTGTCTCTTCATCAAGAGAGGCTTTTCGACCATACATAGCATTCTCCATCTGGATTGAAACGCCACGCCATGATCTGCTGCGGCGCGGCCTTGAACGCGATGGGGAATCTGCTCGTTCACTATGGGAGGAATGGATGGCGCAAGAGGATGAATATATTGAGCGTGAACATCTAGAACAAAAAGCCGATCTAGTGATCGATGGCACACAACCTTACAATCTGTCAGAGTTTTTTAACGGCTAAATACACTACTGACAGGTTCCTAATGTGCGAGATGTATAACGTGACTTTCCCTCTCTCCCCCTTGAATTAGGGACTATTTTGATAGGTGATAGGTTGCTTGTTGCCTCAAACGCTAGAAGATACTTTCGCATCGAGCAACCTGCGAACCTTTGCCGCTGTTCCGCCTTCCTCCAGAGGCGTGTACACCACAACTTTCAAGTCTGGCTCGTCGTAGACCTGGAACATCAGATGCTCAAAAGCTAGAAAGCCTGCCTGCGGGTGGTTGAGCGTTTTGATGCCCTCCGGTCCGCGTAAGACCTCGTGATCGGGCCACCATTGGCGAAATTCGGGGCTGGCAGCGAGCAGATCGTGAATCAGGGCAGTCATGTAGGGATCGCCGGGGAAGCGGCCATAGCTTGTGCGAAACTGGGCAAGGATGCGGCGCGCGTGTTGCTCCCAATCAACCACGAGCTGGCGATGTTCGGCGGACGTGAAAATGCGCCAGACGATGTTGCGTTCGCGCTCGCTGACGTGGGGAAAATCGTAGAGAATCAGCCGCGCGGCCTCGTTCCAGGCCACGATATCCCAGCGTGATCCGATGGCAGCGGCTGGACTGAGTTTGAACTGGTCAAGAAAGTGGCGCAGGGCGGCGCTGACCGTTTCGCGCGGCTGCGTGGTCTCAGGAGGCGGCTGCTGACGGGCCAGGAAGAAGAGATGTTCGCGCTCGTTGGTGTTCAGTTGTAGCGCCTGCACAAGGCTCTCTAACACCTGCATGGAAACGCTGATCGGGCGCCCCTGCTCCAGCCATGTATACCAGTCCACGCTCACTCCCGCCAGTTGTGCTACCTCCGCGCGCCTCAAACCGGGCGTTCTGCGCCTCCCTCCGCGTGGCAATCCGACCTGTTCAGGTGCGATTCGCCCTCTTCTTGTGCGTAAAAAGTCCCCCAATTCCTGTACGCGGAATTGCTCCAGTTGCCTGTCCATGCCTGTTGCCTTTCGCTGTTATGGTAGGATTCTTTCTCCCATGATAAGTCCTCGTCTGGTTAGAGCATACCTTCTATTATACACTTCTATGAGTACTCTCTCTGTGGTTGAGATAAAACATTTCCTACACAAAACAACTTGCAAGGAGAATAATCTTATGGATATTGTAGGACAGACCATTATCGTTGTTGGCGGCAGCTCTGGCATGGGCCTGGAGGTTGCACGCGCGGCACTGGCAAAGGGGGCCGAAGTCGTTATCGTTGGCCGCTCTCAACAACGGCTGGCGCAAGCGGTCGAAGAACTGAGTGGCAAGCATGTGCGCACTATCGCCGCCGATGTTACCAGCGAGGAAGAGGTGAGCCGTATATTTGAGAGCGTCGGGCGTTTCGATCATCTCTTTGTTTCGGCAGCCTCGAACCTGACCTATCAGCCGATTCGCGAACTGGACATGGAGGCAGCGCGCAAGACGATCGATGCCAAGCTCGTTGCCGCGCTGTTGCTCGCGAAGTATGCTGCACGCACGATCAATGCGCATGGTTCCATCACCTTTATCAGTGGAATTGCTGCTGAGCGTCCAATGCCAGCCGGCTATCTTGTTGGCGCGGTCAATGGCGCGCTTTTCTCGCTTGTATACGGCCTGACGGTGGCGCTCGCTCCTGTGCGCGTCAATGCCGTCTCGCCGGGCTGGATCGATACGCCAATCTGGGATGCGAACTCAGCTCTGGCCGCCAACAAGTCAGCCACGTTCGCGCAGATGGCACAACGTCTGCCCGCTGGCCGTATCGGTCAACCCGCTGATATCGCTCATGCTGCCCTGTTTCTGATGGAGAACGAATTTACGACTGGCACCGTCTTGCCGGTTGATGGTGGCCATCGCCTGATCTGATCTCAGGAACTTCTACCACAGACACAGGACGCAGGCCGCCCGAAGAGGTTGACAGGAAACGACAAAATAGTTTATACTTAAACGAGTAAAACCCGGGGAGTGAGATATGCGTCATCAAATACAGATAGGTGTGAGATCATGGTTGTATCTCCGTCGCATCATGTATAAAATCGAGCGGCATCTCTTGCTCCATCTGGAGAAATACGACCTGACGCCCGCTCAGTTTGGGGTGTTAGCCAATCTTCAGGCGGCTCCTGAAATCTCGCAACAGGCGCTCGCAAACCGCTTGTTTGTGACGAAAGGCAATATCGTTGGTTTATTGAACCGCCTGGAGTGTCGCGGCCTGGTGCAGCGGCGACCTGACCCGGAGGATGGTCGTACCCATATCGTCTCCTTGACGGAACAGGGCGCGACACTTGCCGCGCAGGTCGTACCGGCGCATGAGAGGCTGGTCACTGAGTATATGGGCCTTATCTCAGATGAGGATCAACTCGCGCTCCACAATTTGTTACGGACGCTTAATCGATCCCTGGGACCAGATTAAATTTTTTTGTCGAGTTAGTTTACATATAAACTAACCTGATGAACAAGGCATAGGGTGAACTCGCTCTGTCGTAGTCGCGCGATTTATCGCGCATGTTGTGCCATTCGAGTAATGCGCGATAAATCGCGCGACTACGAAAGGGCTGTTTCATTTCCATCAGAAGACATACTCAAGTATAGACATCCACGCGTGCGTACGAACAGATGTGTTGTATAGGCATACTTCTATTAGAAGGAGAAAAACATGAGCAATCATGAAATGCAGATTGGTATTGGATTACCGGCCAATATTCCTGGAGTTGCGGGCGATCAGATTATCGAGTGGGCAAAGAAAGCGGATGCTGGTCCATTCTCAAGTCTGGGCCTCATTGATCGCCTGGTCTACGACAACTACGACCCACTGATTGCCTTTGCTGCGGCGGCAGGAGCGACGCAACGCATTCGCTTTACGACATCCATTCTGCTGGCCCCTCTGCATCGTGCCGCTTTGTTGGCAAAGCAGGCCGCCAGCCTGGATGCGATTTCGGGAGGACGCTTGACGCTGGGTTTGGGTGTGGGCGTGCGCGAAGATGACTTTCAGGCGGCATCCGTTCCCTATCATTCGAGAGGCAAGATCTTTGATGCACAGTTGGCAACCATGCAGCGTATCTGGTCGGGTCAGGCACTCAGCGATGAAGTGGGCGCGATTGGTCCGGCTCCTGTGCGAACTGGTGGACCTGAAATCCTCATTGGTGCAGGAGCACCAGCTGCGCTGCGGCGTTTGGGACAATGGGGGAATGGTTATATTGCTGGTGGGGGAGGAGCACAGATGGCGGCACAGGGATTTCGAGCAGCTGAGAAGGTGTGGAGTGAGGCTGGAAGAGCGGGAAAGCCACGTCTGGTAGGCTGTGTCTACTATGCTCTGGGTCCAGACGCACAAAAACGAGGAGGAGAATACATCAATCACTACTACGGGCCTCAGTTTGGGTCAATGGTCGTTCAGGGGTTGATAGCGACCCCTGAAGCAGTCAAAGAAGCGCGCAAAGCCTTTGCCGACATCGGGACTGATGAGTTGATTTTCTGGCCCTGTATTGCAGAACTTAATCAGATGGGTCGTTTAGAAGACGCACTCAGATAAATTGAAGAAATTCATGCATCAGTGGTAAAAGAGCAATGCTCAATACCATTGATGCAGACCTTTCTGTATTTTCACGAAGCATTGCAAAAATATAGAAAATCAGATCTGCCGCTGATTGGAAAGAGCGAAAATCAGGAACAATCCTGACCTCATGAGCTGGTATGCTGCCTACAAAACGTTTTATCTGGAGGAAAGAACTATGTCTGGAGCAAATGATTTCGCTTTTTTGATTGGCAGTTGGAACATTCACAACAAGCGCAAGACGGGGAGATCTTTTTGGGCAGATCACGAACCTGAAGAAGAGGCCACATGGGAAGAATTCTCCGCAATTGATCTGGTTGAAAAACGTCTTGATGGTCGGGCCGTCGTCGAGCATTACGAGGCAACGCTTCCTTCTGGGGAGATTGTGAAAGCACTGAGTGTAAAAGCCTTTGATCCAACCACACATCGCTGGTCTATTACCTGGATCGATACCCGAGAGGGACCAGACGACTTTCGACCTCTCAGCGGAACCTTTCAGGATGGGGTTGGTATCTTCTCTCAGGTGATTGAAACGCCGGATGGCAAGCCCTTGCATGTTCGCTATATCTGGGATCACATTACTGCGGATGCGGCTCGTTGGCAGCAAGCTTTCTCCTTTGATGGAGGCACTACCTGGAATACCAATTTTCTTATGCAATTCACCAGAAGGAAATAACTCATCATATCACGAAACCGAGAGGAGGAGCTTTTCTCGAAAGCCTCCTCCTCCTGGGGCAACCAGACCCCTGGAATGCCAGGACACCTCTTCTCTGTCTACCTCAATCTTTACCGAGACAGACAGAGAAGAGGCGCCCTAAGAAACCGCACCTTTAATAGATGTCGCTGCTAGTCACAACTGGGCGAAGTCGCTGTTTTTGGTTTGTGAGCAGTGATGGCGTTCAGGTGAGCAAACAGTGCTCCAACGCTCTGAAGCCAGTTTTGCTTGTGGACGTCTTGCTCTTCTGACGAAAAGCGGTTGCGGTTCTGTGCTTCCTCGATTATCTGCTCATGTATAATTTTTAATCCCATATAGTGAGAATATGGCTGCATGCTCAAATCCCTTCTTGATAAGAACTCAGATGATTTCATACAATGTATTCAATATACTTGTTCATCGCACGAGCCTGATTGCTCATTGCTGATGTCATAAGCATAAGCCACAGGTGGTGGTAGTGAGATCTACCAAAAGTGGTAATCGATGGTGGTATTTTTTGCGGACGGGTAATGCAGTCGGGGGTAAAGTGGGATTAGAGCAGCTTGAATCTGGCAGCCTGTGCCAATGCCTGGGTGCGACTCCCGACGCCCAGCTTACCGTAGATATTGCGTGTGTGGACCTTGACTGTGCCGACGCTCAGCACGAGGCGGCGGGCGATTTCACGATTGGAAAGCCCTTGCGCGATCAGGTCGAGAACTTCAAGCTCTCGCTCGCTCAGCGGTTCGAGTAGCGCCTGCTCTATGTGCTTGCGGGGTGCCTCTGTCGCTTCACCCAGGATAGAGCGAATCGAGGTTTCCAGATCCAGCGCGGCCCCCGTTTTCGGGCGCTCTGGTACGCCTCCTCGCCCAGCCGTTCGCTCAGGTTAGTACACAATTGCGGCACTTTTGCCCAGCGCTCTAGCCAGCCACTCACCTGCACGAGTTGCTCAAATGCCAGCCCCAGCAGTTCGGCGGCTCTCTCCGGCGCGTCCTCATCGGCACAAGCAATTGCTTCCAGCGCCAGGCACAACGTTGCCGGGGCGGGATCGTCGTAGCTTCCCTGAAAAAGCGCCGCATATCCCGCTCGGGCGGCTGCATACTGCCCCAACCCGCAGTGAGCCAGAGCCAGCCCCCAGTGTTTTCCCAGATTGTATTGACTGCTGAAGAACATTTCTGGCGAGAGAGACCAGTTTGTTCGTAGCAGTTCTGCGCTATCCGCGTAGGATTCATGTAGCACACAGCGCAAAAACACCTGCAGATCCGCCGATAGCCTGGCTCCGTCGAGATAGCTGGTCTCGTGCGCCTGTTTGCTCATCTGTTCCGCCAGTGCTAGCGCCTCTTCCACTTCGCCTTTCCAGAAGGTAGCCTGGGCCAGATTGAACAGCGCTTGTACGATCCCTTTGACGCTCCTGATTTCGTGCATCGCTGCGAGCGCCTCCCGTGTCGAGCGCTCATAGGTGAGATAATCCTGTTGGGCGAGCGTGGTACAGGTCAGGTTGAAGATGCTCCAGGCGATGCCGTTGCGGTCGCCAATGGCCCGGCGCAGGTCGAGGCTTTGTTTGAACAGTTCTTGTTCCGAATGTTGCTGAGTGCCGTTTGTTAGTGGCACCTCTCCAGCCAGCCACGAGAGCGCCTCTGCCTGATAGAAAGGGTCGCCAAGCCGCTCAAAGATGGCGGCGCTTTCTTCAAAGTCGGTCGCAGCCCTGGAGGGAAGAGGAGCCTTGCCTCCTGCATCCCAGATGGCGAGAATGCCTGAAACGAGCAAACAGAACCCGATCTCTGCCTGATCCTCTTGCGTGCGTGCCGCATCCAGACAATGATCGATCTGGGTGTGCAAATCCTGCTCTATGCGCAAACTACCTAACAAGATCAAACGCAGCAATCGTGCCTGTATGCGGTTAAGTATGAGCTGCTGCTCTGGTGTGGGGGACGTGGAAAACTGCTCAACTGCGAACTGGAGCATGGCGACAATTTCGTGATAGTGCCCCCGCATGTCGGCAAACCAGTGCAACGTTTCCACCGCACTTGAGAGTCCTGTTACTTGCCGTTGGTGGACGGCCAGATGCCATGCATGGCGGACGTTCTCAAAGTCGGTTGCTATGGTGTCTAACGCGGCGATCTGGTTGTGCGCTTTGATATCACGCTCAAGTCGGCGTAACAGGCCAAGATAGTAGTTGATATATGCCTGCTCCACCGCCTCTGTCTGGCCTATTGCCGCCAGCTGTTCCGCACCATACTGTCGCAGCAGCTCATGAATTTCGTAGTGTCCCGTTGCTGACCGGCGGAGCAGCGATTGGTCGATCAGCCGTGCGAGCGCTGGCAGCGAGGCTCCGGCCACGACTTCCGCTGCCTCGCGTGTAAATCCGCCGCGAAAGACTGAGAGCTTCTGAAAGACCACGCGGTCCTGTTCGCTCATCAACTGCCAGGAGTGGTCGAACACGGAGCGCATGCTGCGGTGTCGTTCTGGGAGGTTACGCGCACGAGTTGCCAGGAGGTCCAGATTGTGTTTGATCTCGTGGGCAATGTCGGAAGGTTGGAGCGTCTTGAGCCAGCCCGCCGCCAGCTCGATTGCCAGCGGCATCCCTTCCACCAGTTGGCAGATCTCTATCACGCCCTGCTCGTCTTCGGCCAGATCGAAATCGCCGCGTATCCGACGTGCGCGCTCCAAAAACAACTGTACCGCGCTGTAATCGGTGGCGGCCTTGCCATCTTCCAGGTCAGGATAGCTCAGCCCTGTGATTGGCCTGACCCATTCCTCTTGAAGATTGAGCGCCTCCCGAGAGGTGGCGAGGATTTTTAAGCCGGAGGTGGCCTCCAGGATATCAGCGATAAGATCGGTCCCATCCAGCAGATGTTCCAGATTGTCCAGTACGAGTAACACCCGCTGCTCCTGCTTATCATGTAGATACGCAAAAAACTGTTCACGTGGACTGCGCTGATTCTGCTGAAAGCGAAACGGCATGGCTTCGGCGATGGTGGGCAGCAGATCGTTGGTCCAGGAGAGTTGAGCGAGCGATGCACGGAAGACGCCATCGGGGAACAACGCGCGATGGTGCGAGGCGACCTCCATTGCGAGCCGGGTTTTGCCGATGCCTCCAGGCCCGACGAGCGTCAACAGGCGGCAGGATGGATCAGAGAGCAGCATGCCAATCTCAGCTATTTCCTGGGATCGACCGAGAAAAAGCGTGGGAGATGGTGTCAATTGCTGTATGTCTGCTCTTTCCATAGGTCTTGCGCCTCTCATGCTAGTCTATTCTTCCCACAAGGATCAGTATAACAGACAGCACAACGGCCGGCAAGTTTGCGCTCGCGGGTTGGATGGAGGGAAACTCTTTGCTGATTTTTGCGTGTCACAAGTGCAATGCTTTGAGATGGGAGCACCGTTCTCCCTCAGCAAGAGAACGAAAAGAAGGAAGGGATGCATGGATTTGGGCTTTCAGGCAAGGCAGGGGGCGGATTGGTACGCTGCCTCCTTGTTGACGCAACGCATGTCAAACGCTATAATGCGTGCTATGCAGGATATCCATACAAGAGGTAGCTCTAAGATAAGTCTTATTTTAGGAAATAGAGTACCTTTGTTCTAATTTGCCTCTTCTCACTGCTTCTCTGATGTTTTGACAAGGATTCGGAGCCTCTATTGACCTGAATCCTTGTCTTCTGATTGTTCCTATCCAGATGAATTTACACTATCTGGCGCAGATTAGTCTCTCTGAGCATCTTCAACCGGCTAACTCTCCGTACTTCCTCTTGCCAGCAATCGATCAATCTCGGTCAATTGCCGCTGACTGAGGGGCCCGAAGTGCATCGCGGCTGCATTCTCTTCTACCTGTGCACTCGTCTTGATACCAGGAATGGGGAATGTGCATTCACTGCGAGACCAGATCCAACTGAGTACCCCTTGTGCCAGGGAGCGTCCGTCGCTGGTCAAGATTTCACGGACCTTGTTCAGTTGTTCTAGATGCACTGGCATCCGTTCGCTGTTGAAAGGATTCCAGGAAAGCTGTGATTTTCGGATGTCTTCCTGCTCGATCTGCTCTCTTGATGTATACTTTCCAGTCAGCAGGCCCATTGACAAGGGGCCGCGATTGATGCTTGCGAGATTATATTCCTTGCATACAGCAAGCATAGCTGGATTATCTTCAAGGATATTGAGTGTGTGCTGGATAGCAGTACAGTGCTTGCCCTGGGCGAACAGGCGTGCTCGCTCTGGATCATCGGTGCTCCAGCCATAATAACGGATTTTGCCCTCAGTCACCAATTGTTCCAATACCTCACGAACCTCTATTGCCTTGTTAAGTTCGTAATCTCCGAAATGCAGTTGATAGAGATCTATGTAGTCTGTTTGGAGGCGACGTAAGCTCCCCTCACAGGCTTGGCGAATATATGTCTGGGGATCTAATTGAAGTTCATCCAAACCACCCGTAATTTTGCGCGTTTCTTCATCGAACTGCTTGCCAACTTTTGTCGCGATGAAAACATGTTGACGCTGTTTGCCGAGCGCTTGCCCAAGAATACGTTCACTATGTCCACAGCCATAGACGCCAGCCGTATCAAAAAGAGTCACACCCACTTCCACGGCACGTTGAATAGCTCGTAGAGACTCTGCATCGTCTACTTGTCCATAACCACGAGGCGAATCTCCTTCCCAAAACGGTCCTCCAATTGCCCAGCAGCCTATTCCCAGGGCGCCTATCTTTATGTCACTTCTTCCAAATGTTCGGATCATCGTAGCCTGCATCAGGTCTCTCCTTTGATAAAAATACAAGAAAACGGTTTTCCAGTTCTTAGGGATGCGTCCGCATCTTACATCTCTATTGCTTCCCTCCACATCCTCCAAAAGATGCATGCCCCAGAATGATCGTCCCCCTCATTTTCTACCAAACTTACCAAACTCAAAAAGAATCATTCCTACCAACAGCCTCGACAATCTCCAGGTCATCACCTCCGCCATCCCCTAAAACCCCTTAACCTTGCACATAAAAGCGAAGCCTGGCAACGCCTCAACCTCTCGCAAAACATTCCAGATGTATGATCTTTTGGAGCATGGCTCACGTATAACAAATGTGGTTGTGCCGGGTGGAAAGTGCTGTCTTTCAATGAGATCTTTGTGAGGGAAATCCTGATAAAGAGGATATATATTATATTAAGGAATGGAAAGGAAAGGAATCTATGCAAGAGAATAGAGTGGTGATCGGTGTCTTTCATGATCGAGCGCAGGCTGAGCAGGCGTTGCAGGAGCTTCGGCAGACAGGGTTTCGCGAGGATCAGCTCGGATTTCTCATGCGCGAGGGCAACACACGCGTCGAAGATGTTCCCGCCGAACAGCCCGAAGGCAACTCGACAGCGGGAGCGATTGCTGGCGGAGTAGTCGGCGGAGTAGCTGGCGCGGCCGCTGCATCGCTCATCCCTGGCGTTGGCTCCGCTATTGCGGGAGGCATCCTGCTCTCTGCCGGTGGAGCTGTCCTGGGAGCGGCAACCGGTAGATTTATTACCACGTTGATGCATCTTGGAGTGCCAGAGGAGCAGGCACGCGCCTACGATCAAGAGGTCCAGGTGGGCCGCAGCATCGTCATTGTCCAGGCCGATGAGCGACCGCTAGAGGCATTCCAGATTCTCAAACGCAATAGCGCCTACGATCCCGGTGCGCCCGTTGATATCGTGCAAGCACACGATCCCGAAGCAACCGCGAAACTGGAGGAGCCGTAACGGTTTGCCCATTCAATAGCACCTGGCCCCATAGTGGAACGTCGTTTTATTGGAGAATATCAATAGAACCATGTTCCACTGTATCTTCGTTGCTTCTCCAACCTTGTTTCTTCCGCACTTCGATCAGCGTCAGTGGCACCATCACTCGGATGCTATACTGCCTCGCTGGTGTTGCAGTACATAGGAGTCTTTTGTGACGATCAGGCCGTTGCGAATAGTCAACAGATCAATCGCGTCGAAGCTGAGATCAGCGCCTGCAAGGGTCGATCCTGTAATGATAGTCTCGAAGACAATATGCGTATCCCCACAATGCAAGCTACGGATATCGAAAGATAATATCTGGTAGGTGGCTAATTGCGACGCAAAGATGTCATGTACTGCCTTCCAGCCCCTATGCGGGCCGCCAAAGCCGTGTAAGTGATACACAGTATCCTGGGCATGCATGCTCATGATTGCGTCGAGGTCGTGACCGTTCCATGCCTCGCCGTAACGTGTTGCCAGCCGCTGCAACTGAGAGATATTTTCGATAGTCATATGGATAGGCCTTTACTTTCAAGAAAAAAGTGTGTCTGGATGAACAGATGTTTCGTAGGAGAAGTCCCACCCCTGGAGCGTATTAAGAAATGAGGCTGGCTCGAATGCCTCGCTCGGAGCGAGCGCCCCCGCTCGACTAAAGCCATGCGCGATCAGACGCAATGCTGCCTCAACAGCGATTGGAGCCGTGATCCCAAAGATATCCACGCCACGAGCGAAACCGTATCGTTTCTGCTGGCCCGCGACCGCGTGTACCGCAATGGTGAAACTGGACTGGGCACGCTCTTGTGATGTGGCTGCTTTAGGTTGCGTGGTGATCGCATCGATAGTTGAGGTAGCCATCAACGCGTTGATTTGTCGTGTGGGAAGGTGTCGTGGAAGCGTAACCGTTTCGCCTAATGGATATCCTTCCATGACTGGTATAGTGCCGATGGGGGCCGGAAACGAAAACGAAGAGAACTGTGAAGGGCCAGTGCGAGGTATCACAGAACCGTCCCTGTAGACCAACCGTTCTTTCCCTATCCGCTCCAGAGTGCGCCATCCGCTGGGATTGAATAACCACCCGTCAACAGCATATGCAATCGTCAGGTCGTCAAGTGGAGCAAGTGAACTCCCCACCAGGTGAGCAAGCATATCTCCCAACGCCCCGTAGAACCCCATTGTCGGTAGAACCACCACGCCCGCCTGGCGCGCCGAAGCATCGAAGCGTTCGAGCAACGTCTGGATCGTTCGTTGTTCGGCGGCGGAAATGTCGATATAGTGAACTCCAGCAGTGATTGCTGCGGCCACCAGTGGTTCAGCGGTGAGGCCAAATGGTCCAGCACAATTGATGATCGCAGCACTGTCTGCGACAAGTGCGTATAGTGATTGGGGGTGATCAACCTGTGCCACACGTACCAATGCCTCTTTCCCGATTTCTGCCGCCATGGTCACCAGGGCGCGTTCATCACGCCCGGCAAGGATTGGCGTGTAGCCTCGCCGCCGCAATTCCTGCACAACTTGCCGACCGGTATAACCTGTGGCACCATACACCACAATCTGTTCCATAGATTTCATCTCTTCCTCGCTTTCAAGTTATGGTCTTATCACCTGTTCAGGGAACCCCTCTGTGATCCGCTCTCGTTTCCTAAGCTTTGCACATAGCAGCTCAGATGTTCGACTGCCTGGTCCATGTAAATGAGATCGCCATAGAGTTTGCTGAGCATAATAGCTCCTTCCAGCGTCGCGATAAGGACAGTAGCAACCATATCAGGTTTCGTTTCTGGTTGGAGTTGCTGTTCCTCAATGCCCTGTTTCACTGTCTGGGTAATGAATGTTCGCCACTGCGAACTCGCTTGTTGCGCTCGTTCCCGCAAAGCAGGATTGGTGTCGTCAGCTTCCGTAGCTGTATTGAGTACAGGACAGCCTCCCTGAAGGAGTGGATCATAGATGATACTGCGAAATACCAATACAACAGCCATTAAGCGATCAATGGGGTGGTGTCGATCCTGAATGATCTCGTTGAAGCGCTCCTGGATCAGTTGCCGTGCAAAATCGAACGCCTCAAGAGCAAGAGCTTCTTTACTGCCAAAATGATTATAGATTCCACCTTTTGTCAGCCCGGTGGCGCGAGTCAGGGCATCCATTGAGGTACCAGCATACCCAGAGATGCTAAACACCTGTGCAGCTTCGCCAAGAATTGCCTGACGGGTCTGTTCTCCTTTGGACATATTCTTCCTCCTTTTATAATAATACCGACCGGTCGGTATTATTATAAAACAGAAATGAGGCTACGTCAAGAAGAGAGCATAGGAGGGCGCTATCTCTTCATTTATCTCTCTCTACGAGATTACTTTGCTGCGAAGCAGGAGAGCGGTGGTCACGCCGCTACTGGTTAGCCGGCTCTCCATCATTTGCCTTTTTTGTCTACAATACTCCTTAAATGTCACCAACCTGCACCAAAGTAGTTCCTTTAGCATGCCCCAATGGTCCCTCTTTTCAACCTTTATTGCCCTCTTGCGTATAGTAAACTAAGGAATAAGTGCAGTCAAACATTGCTTCCAATGAATAAGTTGCTGGAAATTTCCAGAAAGGATTCTACTATGAAAATAACTATTGGCCCTCTCTCTTTCGATATATTGCTGCTTCTCCGTCTCTGGTTGCCGCCAATTGTGTTTATTGTTGTGTGTACGGTTCTATTCTTCGTGCCTTTTCACATGCTTTTGCTTTTCCTCGATGATGTCGCTCCTAATCTCATTGGTACGGCGTGGTTGTCACTTCTCATCTTCTACATCATTGCTGGCATCACCTTTACCTCCTTCTACGCCCGCTTTCTTCGTACTTCCTTTATGTCAGAAGATGGGCGTGTCCAAAGAGGCACGGCGGTCTTGAGCGGCTTGCCTTTTTATGCCCTCTGCTTCCTTTTCTTGCTGGATATGTTGTATTGTCTGTTTTCTCCTGATGATGTGCCTGGCCTGGCTGCGTTCGTCAGTGTGGTTGGCTTTGTGGGTTTCGCTCTTGTCTCGGCTGCTTACTTGCTGCTGTTACGTTTCCTTTTACGCCGCTCAACTGTGATTGCCCATCAGTAGTATGAAACTATGTGTGGTTAGCTGAGAAAGCCGCGCAGTAAATTGGCGGTTGCCATAACATGCTCTTCCATCTCTGCACGGGCGCACTTGCAATTGCCCGTTGCAATTGCCCTCACGATTTTCTCGTGCTGCTGATTTGAGTGACGCAACGAGGCATCCAGCAGGGGAAACGCCGTTAATAGGTCGTTGAGTTGCATGTGGATATCGGTTACAGCGGCAATCAGCGAGCGAGACCCTGTCAGTTCGGCGATGGCAAGGTGGAAACGTGAATCAAGGCGGCGGTATTCGGATCGAGGAAGGGACTGGATTTCTTCCTGTAAAGAGCACAACCATTGCGCGTCGGCAGGTTTCGCTCGTTGGGCTGCGAGTTCGGCTGTGGCGGGTTCGATGACCCAGCGGAAATCGAGAATGTCCGGCAAGTAGTCTCCCATTTCCTCTATCAAGCGGCGTGCGTCCGCTTCTGAGGCTTCGGAGGTATGGTAGACCACAAAGGTTCCCCCGGCACGACCGCGCCTGGCGCGCAAATAGCCTGCAAGCTCAAGGGCGCGAATAGCTTCACGCAGCGTCGCACGGCTGATTTGAAACTGGGCGACCATCTCCCGCTCTGGTGGCAGCTTCGAGCCGGGTGGTACCACGCCTAATTTGATCGCTTGTGCCAATCGCTCGATAGTTTCTTCAAATGCATTCACAGAGCGGACGGGACGGAAAATCACATCATAAGGAGTAGATTCTCGTGCATGCCCCGCAGGTCGTTCTGCGGGAACTGATTCCGCTTGTTTCACCAGACTTCCTCCTCTAGCTGCTGCCCTGATAAGCGACCAGATGTTCATTCATCCAATCGGTTCGCACTTCCAGAAGTATTTCCCCTCTATCCTCTTACCAGGGCTTTCCAATTCTCCCATCTAGCGGGAGTGCAGAGGGCGGCAGCCCTTTGCCGGGGTGCGGGGTGTCCCCGCAAAAAACTTTTTTCTTCTCTTTTGCGCGCCGCCGCAGGCGGCGCGCGAAGGAGGGAAGGAAACTGGGGACGCCCCAGGCCCCGGCAGGGAGACCCCTGCACCCCTTTGAGCGGAGAACTGGAAAGCCCTGATCCTCTTACCACGTCTCTTGACAGAAAGCACCAAACTATTTATACTTCCTTTAAAGGACTGACCTTTATACCTTTATCAGTATACTTCCCTTGCAGGGAGGTTGCAAGTGCTTCCCCGTGCCCGACATCTCGACAAAAGGAGGTGACTGGTCCCCGCTCAGCATTTTCTATACTGGCATCTTTTTGCTTTTTATTGACCTCGTAGGCATCCCAACCGCTCTATTCTCCTTTCTCCATCCCATAGTATCCACAGGAGGTGTCCAGTGCCTTCAACAAACCGTACGACCAGAGAAGAGTTACTCACCCAGGACATCAAGCGCCTTCACAGTCTGGGATATGCGCAGGAACTATTTCGGACAATGGGGGGCTTCTCCAATTTCGCTATTTCCTTCACGATTATTTCCGTTCTAAGTGGCTGTCTGACCTTATTTTATACCGGGATTACCACCTCCGGGTTCGCAGCTGGCTCGATAGGCTGGCCGCTGGTGACGATCTTTGTCGTCATCGTCGCCCTGGGTATGGCCGAACTCGCCTCCGCCTATCCTACCGCTGGCGGCCTCTATTTCTGGGCATCCAAGCTTGGCGGGCCTGCCTGGGGCTGGTTCACCGGTTGGTTCAATCTGATCGGCCAGGTCGCTGTGACGGCTGGCATCGATTATGGTCTGGCGGTCAGCATCGATGTGTTGCTCAATGCCTGGTTCCCCTCGTTTCCCGCGACGCTTGGCTCCGTCCTCGCTATTGATCCCGCGACCCAGTGGACAACGCTGGCCATTTACGCGATTGTCCTGATCCTGCATGCCATCCTGAATATCTTTGGTGTCCGCATCGTTGCTATCTTGAACGATGTCAGTGTATGGTGGCATATTGTCGGCGTCCTCTGCATTGGCGGTGGCGTTGTTGTTGCCACGCTGATCGGACAACAATTTGATGGTGCAGGTTTCGCCGCGCATGTTGCCTCACAACCATTGAACTCTGCCGGTACGCTCTTCTCGCTCGATCCCAAATATAATGCGACGGGCTTCCCCATCTGGTATGCCTTCCTGTTGGGATTACTGCTGGCGCAATACACGTACACTGGCTATGATGCCTCGGCCCACATGACGGAAGAGACGGTTGGAGCTGAGACCAGAGCGCCCTGGGGTGTGGTAATGTCGGTTGTCGTCTCGGCCTTTGCAGGTTATATCTTGCTCATGAGTCTGCTTGCCGCCGCTCCTGATCTCACCAAAGCTGCCGGATACATCAATCCCGTGCTCTACATTCTGGAAAGTCGCCTGGGCCATATTATCGGTACTCTCTTCTTTGCTCTCGCGGTTGGGGCGCAATTTTTCTGTGGCATGTCTTCAATCACTACCAACTCGCGCATGATTTATGCCTTCTCGCGCGATGGGGCGATGCCTTTTTCCAATACCTGGCACCACCTCGATAGAAGCCGTACCCCGCGCAATGCCATTATTCTGGCGGCCTCCTGTGCGTTTATTCTGGCTATTCCAACGGTCTTCAATTTTGCAGCTTATGTTGCTATCACCTCGATTGCGACGATTGGCCTCTATCTTGCCTACGCCTCGCCCATCTTGCTGCGTATTTTTGCCAAAGATTTTCAGCCCGGCCCCTGGCATCTCGGCAAATGGAGCAAGCCGATTGGCGCGATTGCCGTAATCTGGGTGATCTGCATCGCGCTTCTCTTTATGCTGCCAACCGCCAACCCGATCACGCCAGTCAATTTCAACTATACTCCTATAGTAGTATTGGGAACGTCGATAATCCTGGTAATCTGGTGGTTCGTTAGCGTGCGCCACTGGTTCAAGGGTCCACACATTCAGGGGTCCGCCGCCGAACTCAGCGAGATAGAGCGGCAGGTCGGTGAAGCGCTCCACGTGGATACTTCTATAGAGCAAGGTCTTGCGGGCGGCCAATAAAATAAGTAGCATTTGGTCAAGATAGGAAATGATCGTAAGGGGAGAGAGGATGTTGGGTCACACGTAGCGACAAGGGGTGGTTGGGGGTCTTGGCGGGGGCCTTGCGCTTGTCGCCCCCGCCAAGACCCCCAACCACCCCTTGTCGCTACGGATGAGCGAGAGTCTTCTCTCTTTCCTGGATGTGCCAATCAATAAGAAGTGGAGTAAATAAATGAGATTAGCGAACAAAGTTGCCATTATTACAGGATCGGCGGGTGGCATGGGACAGGTTGCTGCTGAACTATTTGCGCAAGAGGGGGCCAGTGTGGTTGTGACAGATCTCAATGTGCAGGCGGGCGAAGAGACCGTCCAGCATATTAGGCAAGCAGGCGGTACCGCGATCTTTATTCAGGCAAATGTTGCAAAAGAAGATGAGGTCAAAACGCTGGCGCAGAGCGCGATTGACGCCTATGGTCACGTCGATATCCTGTACAATAATGCGGGGATCATGCCTACCGAGGATACGAGCGTGATTGAAACCAGCGAGGTGACCTGGGATAAGGTGCTCGATGTCAACCTCAAAAGCGCCTTTCTCTGCTCAAAATATGTCATCCCTCACATGATCGAACAGAAGCAAGGCTCGATCATCAACGTCGCCTCGTTTGTGGCCTTCATGGGTTGCACCGTGCCCCAGGATGCATATACAGCCTCGAAAGGCGGCATGCTCTCGTTAACCAAGTCGCTTGCCGTGCAATATGGACAATACAATATCCGCTGCAACGCGATTTGCCCCGGCCCCATTGAAACACCGTTGTTGCGAACGCTCTGGACCAGTGAAGATGCACGCAACTTGCGCTTAAATCGTATTCCTCTGGGGCGCTTTGGCGAGGCAAAGGATGTTGTCTATATGGCCCTCTATCTTGCCTCCGACGAGTCCTCCTGGACGACGGGAGCCTGGCTCACGGTTGATGGTGGCATTACCTCCAATTATTTTTAATCTTATTTCTCACTCGATTCTCTACCACTGGCCCCTTTTGATTCAAAAGAAGGGAAAGAGACATGGATATTACGACCATCAAGCAACTCATTGAGGACGGGAAGATTGAGTATATCAAGATTGGCGCGTCCGATATAGAAGGCGTCTTTCGAGGAAAACGGGTGGCTGCGCGCTTCTTCCTGGATTCCTTATCCGATGGTTTCGCGCAGTGCGATGTGCTGTTTGGATGGGATATCGCAGAAAATGTGTTGACGGACCTCAAATTTAGCAACTGGGAGCGCGGTTTTGCCGATATTGTGATGAAACCGGACCTCGCCACGTTCGCGCCTGTGCCCTGGGAAGAACAGATTGCTTCTTGCGTCTGCGACCTCTGGACAGAACATGGTGATCCCGTCGCGATTTCCCCGCGCTTCGTCCTGCAAAACGTCATCAAGCGAGCGCAGGCAATGGGCTATGAGCCGATGGCCGCTGCCGAATTGGAGTTCCGTTTCTTCCGCGAGAACCAGATGTCGCTGCGCGAAAAGGACTTCGGCCCCAACCTGACCCCGCTCAATCCAGGCACAAATTGCTATTCGATCAGTCAGGCCAGCGCGGACGATCACCTGCTCGGACGCATTGCCCGGATGATGCGCGATCACGGTATTGAGATTGAAGGATACAATCGAGAACACGGGCCGGGGATGTATGAGATGAATATCCGTTACGCTGATGCGCTGACCGCCGCCGACCGCACGATGCTCTTTAAAACCGGCGTCAAGGAAATCTGTCATCAGATGGGCCTGACGGCAACGTTTATGGCTAAATGGAGCGATCAGGAGGATGGCAGTAGCGGACATTCCCATATGAGCCTGTGGGATCGTGGCCTGGAGCGCAACCTGTTCTGGGATGAGGCCGCCGAAGGCCATATGTCTCCTACTATGCGCAGTTTCCTTGCCGGTGTACTGCATGCATTACCAGACTTCATGGTCCTCTACGCCCCGGTAATCAATTCGTATAAGCGCTATATCGAGGGCACGTGGGCACCGCTCAACACGACCTGGGGCATGGATAATCGCACCTGCGCCGTCCGCGTCATCAATAATGGGCGTCGTGCTGTGCGCCTCGAAAATCGCGTGCCGGGCGCAGATGCCAATTTCTATCTCGTCTTTTCGGCGATCCTGGCGAGCGGCCTCTATGGAATCGAGCAGCAACTCACCCTTCCAGAGCGCCTTGCGGGCAACGCTTACGATCCCGCAACCATTGCTCAGGCCATCGCCGATGGACGTATTCGACCGCTGCCCCGCAATCTTGCCGAGGCCACAAGCCTGTTTGAGAGCAGCGAGGTGGCGCGAGAGTTCCTGGGTATAGATTTTGTTGAGCATTTTGTTACCACGCGCCGCTGGGAGGTGAAAGAATACGAGAAAGCCGTCACAAACTGGGATCGCCGCCGCTATCTCGAACTGATATAATATACTAGTAAAAGATGTAATTAGAATTGTACGGACCTGATTATGAATTGTAACAATTTACAAGAGGGATGTTCCTGGATTATTTGGTTAATCTTCATAATTGATGCATCCGGGAAAGGTGGGGAGGCAGAGGATGTTGGGTCTCTCGTAGCGGCAAGGGGGGGTTGGGGGTTCTTGGTGGGGGCCTTGCGCTTGTCGCCCTCCCCAGGCGCTTCATCGCTGCTGGCACGTCGCGAGAGGGAGAGGACCACTCGGGGGCGAGAGCGACAAGCGCAAGGCCCCGCAGCCCCTCCACACCGCCCCTTGTCGCTACGGGTAATCTAACATCCTCTGTTTCCTCACCTTTCCCCTTTCAATTGCCGGATGCACCAATGATCAGGTCCGTGCAAATTATGCGATTCAAACGATTCGGGAGTTATGCCCGCAACTCCCACACATCCAACCCGTGCAGCCTGGTTGTTCCCTCATTGGAAAAGATGCTCATGCCAAGTTGTTGAGGTGCGGAATGATAGAAACGTTCGGTTATGCATTGCCGATTATCGATGAAAATCTCCAGCACCGAGCCATCTATAAATATGTGCAGCGTATGACGCCCCGGTTCTAATGCACACTGCTCAGTTGATTGATGATTGCCTGCTGTTTGTTCGATGCTGACGCCTGTTTCCTGCAAATTGATCTGAAGGCGCTCGTCAGGATAGCTCTTATCTTCAATGCGTACCTCACAGTGGCCGCTGTACTCGATCTCCAGGAGTATTTCGAGAGCGTTGGAGGAGAATTGTTCGCTGATGAGTTGCTGACACTCAATGAGTTGTGGCGCAATCTGGTGGTGGCGATGACGTAAACTTGTGAGTTCCGCAGCAGGTTCCATTGATAACGCGCCGTCTCGTAGCGAGAGGATGCGTGGCAACGACATCACCCCGGCCCAGCCCGCAGCTTGCAATGCCGCATCGTCCCGACCCTCGCGCAGCCAGCCAAAGAGGATGCGCCGCCCCTGCTCATCTCGAAACGATTGAGGCGCATAGAAATGCATGCTGGCATCCAGGACGCCTTGCTGTTCCGCCGTGAAGGTGAAGTTCTGATAGCTGCCTATGAAATAATATACCAGACCATGCGGAATCGATGAGATGGTCAGAACATGCTTATCGCCCAGCGGAAAAAAGTCGGGGCACTCCCACATCGTCCCGGTTTCATCCTTATTGCCAATACATAGGGGATGAAGATATTCCCAGTTGATGAGATCAGGCGAGCGATAGAGCAGGGCCGTTCCACCAACCCCTTGTATGCCCGAACCAATCAATTGATACCACTGATCCCCTTCTCGCCAGACGCAATGATCTCGATACTCCACAATATCCAGATCTGGCGGCCAGCCTGCAATGACCGGGTTGCCAGCGTATTTCTGCCAGGTCCGTAGATCATCGTCGCTGCTGGTAGCAATGCAAGGAAGTTGGCGACCATGTGCATTCCCGCTATAGATGAGCGTGGGCGTTCCCTGGTTATCGACAAAGCAGCCTGACCAGCAACCTTCCTCATCAGGTCCACCTCTGGTAGGTGCCAGCGCAATTGGCAGATCGGTCCAGTGAATCAGGTCCGAACTCATCGCATGGCCCCAATGCATGTTGCCATGCAGAGGACTATCAGGATTATGTTGATAGAACAGGTGATAGTTGCCTTTCCATTGGACGAGACCGTTCGGATCGTTCATCCAATAAGCGGGAGGTTGGTAATGATAAGTGGTACGCTGGTGATCCTTGTTTTGCATGGTATTCCTTATGCTTTTTTCGTGGATCTCCCCCGTTTCGTAGTTTCCCGATTTATCGGGAGGTGCGCTACTTCCGTCCAGGCTGGTGATGCCCTCCCGATAAATCGGGAAACTACGAAACGGGGAAGGATTTCTGTTCCAGTTATTTGCGATGCGCAACGTACAGAAGTGCAAGATGTCCTTTCGTGATTCGTCCACCATAGTTTGTGTTGATTAAATCAGCGATATCGTGATAGAGGCGGTCGCGTCTCTGCTGCTCCAATATCCGATGGTTGGAATAGGTGTCCAGCAGGCGCAGATAACTGGCGGCATCGTAGGTCACATCCCAACGGTAGCGACGTACCGTGACCTTGCTAAAGAGACCGGTCTGCTCAATCTCTGTTTTGGTTGGTTCTGTGACCTCATGGGACCACAATAACGGGCCGTATTTCTCCGGCTGTTCGGGCACCTGTTGCATATAGATCTGCTGCACCTCTTCAAAGAAGCCCTGGGATGCCTCGCTCTGTACATGCACGTGCCAGAACAGCGCGATGGCTCCAGATGGCTTGAGCGCCTGTGCTGTTTTCTGATAGGAGATGGCGGGATCGATCCAGTGGAAAGCCGTTGCAGAAAGTGCAAGGTCAAATGCTTCCTCTTCCAACTGCCAGTCCTCAAACGCTTCTGTCTGGATATTGACCAGAGGATACGCTGCCAGCTTCTGGCGAGCAAGAGCGGCCATATTTGCGCCAAGCTCGATACAGAGCATGTGATAGCCTCGCCGTGCCAGAGGAAGCGTTGCCTGCCCGGTTCCGCATCCAATTTCAAGGAGACGCCCGGCTGCTGGAAGCACTGAGAGCGTCACGATATCGTCAAACAGCGCCTCCGGGTATCCTGGACGTGCCTGATCGTAGAGCAGCGCATCCTGATTAAATGTGGTTCGTAGTAGCATTTTATCTTGTGTCATCTCGCCTCCTCGCGAAACTCGTATAGCTATCAAATGCTGTGATATCTGATGTGGGCATAGAGGAGCCTATCTCATTGTACGCATCTGCTTGCGCGCTGTTCAAGGCTTATCCGTTCTTTTCTCCTGTAGGGAAGCGGAGGGGGATGGCGGCATGGTGAAACAGAAAGGTCTCATTGCTCGTGATTATGAACGATCCGGTTCGCGCTGAAAGGAGCAGCGGTAGGCTTGCGGCGAGGTCGAGAGGAAGCGGTGAAAATGCAGGCGAAACGTGGCCGCAGAACGAAATCCACACCGTATCGCCACCCGCTCGACAGATTCGTTGGTGGTCTCTAAGAGGCGTTGAGCCAGGAGAATGCGCTGCTGGAGTACCCATTGATAGGGAGTAGTTCCCAGGGTTGCCTGGAAGCGGCGCGCAAAGGTTCGTGGACTCATCACGGCCCGATCCGCCATGTGCTCCACACTGATATCTTCATCCAGATGAGCCATGATCCAGTTAAGCGTCGCGCTGAACAACTCGCCCTCATCTGAGACGGAGGGCAGAGGCGTCTCTATATATTGTGCCTGCCCGCCCTCGCGATGCGGAGGAACCACCATACGCCTCGCTATGGCCGTCGCGATTTCAGCCCCATAGTCCTGACGCACCACATGGAGCGAGAGATCAATCGCCGCAGCCGTGCCAGCCGAGGTAAGAATCTGTCCATCATCGATATAGAGCCGCTGGGGATCGACCTGTACCCGGGGATAGTGCGTTGCCAGTGTTGTTGCCCAGGCCCAATGGGTAGTAACGCAGCGACCATCTACCAGCCCGGCGGCTGCCAGCAGGAATGTTCCTGTGCAGAATGAGACAATGCGTGCGCCTCGTTGATAAGATTGGCAGAGAGCCTCAAGCAGCGCTTCTGAAACGGGTGCGAGGCCCGGACGCGGCCCTGGAATAATGATGGTGTCTGCTTCCCTGACATGTTCAAGAGAATAGGGCGTTGTGAGCAGGAGGCCGACAGAACTGCGAATAGGCCGCTTGGCATCGGCACAGATCAGGAAACGATACCAGGGGACTCCAAGTTCGGGATGTTCAAAGCCGAAGACATCCGTAGCGACCCCCAGCTCAAAGGGATTCACGGAGTCGTAGATGAGAACCGCAACGGTATGCATGACGTTTCTTGCTGCTCCTTGTCTTCGTTGTCATTGGCAGAAGCGTTCCCATGATGGCAGCATCATAACATATGTACAGGTTCCTGCCAAATCAACCTGAGCAAAGTCAAAAAGAAAACCTGATCTTTCTCCTGAAACGTTTCTTCGGGCAAGATTCCCTCTATCGCGTATCCCGAGAAAAGGGAGGTAAAAATGTGCTGTGGTATACTATATATACTTGATAGATGAAAAGGAGAAAGAACAGATGCTATTTTCGCAAGACGAAAGTGAGAAGCCAGCATCACAATCCTCAGACTATGATCACCGAAGCCCTCCCCCTGTCGCGCAGGATCTCTTTGCGGCACCGAGACGAACAGTACTTGTCGTCGATCTGAATCCCATTATGAAAGATTTGATCCAGGAAATTCTACAATCAGAACACTTCCATGTTCTTTTTGCACGTGATACTGAAAGTGGACTTGTAAGTATTGCAGCTCATCATCCGCAACTGATCCTGCTCTCCAACCATTTTAGGCGTGTGGATGGATATCGTCTCTGTCGGATGATACGCCAGACGCGGCACCTTGCCAGGCTTCCTGTGATTCTATTTGGGAAGCAAGAGAATACCCCCATTTCTGCTATGAGAGGCCGTCTCGCCGGATCAACTGATTTTTTGAGCATGCCATTTGCTTCGCAGGAGCTTGTGCAAATGATCAAGAAGTATCTTCCTAAATAAGGGGCTGCTAATAGTGGGAACCACACCCCGGAAGAGGTCACTAAACGAGCCTGTACACCGCGATTTCTAGGGATGTTTTTGTGGTGGCGCACAGGACGCCCGTTCGATGAGAGGAGTAGCAAGCTCGACGCGAAGCGTCTCGACCGATTCGCCATCGAGCAGGCGCAGCAACATTTTGGTTGCGACCCGTCCCATTTCGAGTAGTGGTTGGCGTATGGTGGTCAGGGCAGGCGTAACCCACTCAGCATAGGGCATATTGTCGAATCCAATCACGCTCATTGCATCTGGTACAGCTATTCCTCTCTCATGCAAGGCTCTATACACCCCGAGGCATTGCTCATCATTGCCCACAAAAACAGCCGTTGGCGGTTCTGGTAGCGCCAGCAGGTGCAGCATCTCTTGATGGGCTCGCTCTCCATGAAAATCGGCAAAGCGTATCAGAGCAGGATCAACCGCGACACTCGCTTCCTGTAAGGCGAGGCGATAACCAGCAAGCCGGTCTTGCGTACAGGGATGTGAAGGTTCCCCCATGATTACGGCAATACGGCGATGGCCGAGAGAGAGGAGATACCGGGTAGCCAGCCTACCGCCCGCCCAGTTGGTCGCGCTGACTGAAAGATCGTCTGGCCCCAGTTCACCAAAAGGATCGACGACTACAAATGGAATGTGGCGACGGTTTAGCTCTTGCAGGTAGAGAGAGTGCTTATCGGCGAGAACCAGGATCGCACCATCTGTTGCACCATCAGAGAGCTGTTGCCTCCATAGTTGCTCGCGCTCTCTATTAGCATGGGTGGAAGCAAGCACAACACGTACCTCAGTGGAGAGGAGAGCCTCTTCGACTCCACGCAAAATTTCAAAGGCATAGTAGCTGTTGAGTTCGGGACCGACGAGAAAATCGATCTGTCCACTCCTGCCTTTTCTAAGGGACCGCGCTGCTCGATTGAGGACGTATCCTTGTTCGGCCATTGCTCGTTCCACGCGTTCACGCGTCGCCTGAGCAACGTCTGCGCGCTGGTTGATCACTTTTGAGACTGTCGCAACAGAAACTCCCGCAACCGCTGCAAGTTGGGCCATAGTCAGCGGTGCCTTCGGTGAAGGATTCATCATCGCTTTCTTTCTCTTTTTCGATAACCATTTCTCTCTCTTTGCACCAGTATAACGAGCTATCTATCATTTTGTCAAATAATAATTGGCCTGGTTGAGAGTATATTTTTCTTGACACCGTTGGTTTCCCCATGTTATGCTCAAAACAACATGTTAATTATCGAAATGGATTTCGTAAAGTGTTTGCGACGGCGAACATTGCCCTTTCCTAGAAGAGGAGGAACGCATCGATCATGAATACGACTAATCCCTTATTGCAGCAAAAGCGCCGCTTGCATGGCTTCGTACTTTTTTGCGTGCTGGCAGCTCTGCTCTGTACCCTCTTTCTAGAGGCGCTGGACAATACGATTGTTGGTCCAGCTCTGCCGCATATCGTTCAACAGTTTCAGGGGACTGACCGTTATAGCTGGGTTGCGACTGCATACCTCCTTACTTCTACGATCGCGATCCCCATTGTGGGGAAATTTTCCGATCAGTTTGGACGGAAGTGGTTTTTGCTCAGTGGGGCGAGCGTGTTTCTTCTGGGTTCGCTTCTGTGTGGCCTTGCGCAAAATATGGATCAACTGATTGTTTTTCGCGGACTTCAAGGTTGGGGAGCTGGTGTTGGTATGACATTGGTGGCAACGACTATCGGCGACATTTTTCCGCCAGATGAGCGTGCCCAATGGCAAATGAGCGTTAATATCGTATATGCTCTCGCCAACCTTTTTGGTCCAGGTCTTGGTGGATGGTTCACCGATTCTGGTCCGTTGCTTGCTCCAATGGTTACAGTGGCCACGCGTTGGCGCTGGATCTTCTACCTGAATCTGCCTCTCGGTATCATCGCATTGGCAACTTTGCTTATATATTTGCCTGCCACACTCTCTGAACGTAGCTCCTCTCTGACTGGATGGGAGGCGCTCCGCCGCATAGATCTCACTGGCACACTTTTATGTGCGGGAGCGACAACATGTCTGTTGCTTGGGCTGACCTGGGGAAGTAGCCAGACCTATGCGTGGGCGTCATTGCAGGTAGACGGCATATTGGGGGCCTCAGCCGTGCTCTTGTTCTTTTTCTTCCTGGCAGAACGTCGTGCTCGCGAGCCGATCTTGCCATTGCACCTTTTTCGTAACCAGATCTTTGCGGCTGATGCGCTTCTTGCCTTGCTAGTGTATATGATATTGCTCGGCCTGGCTGTCTATCTGCCCCTCTTTCTGCAAGGGGTGTTGGGTATATCCGCGACCAGCGCAGGGATGAGCATCACACCCTTTCTCATCTGTGTAACAGTGGGAGCAACCCTTTCCGGCTGGTTGATTGCTATCCTCAAACGCTATCAGGTTGTTATTATAGGGGGAACGTTCATCATGACCTGTGGCGTTTTTTTGCTGACACAACTGACATCAACAACCGGACTCCTGGCAGTAATCGTCGTTACATCAATGGCCGGGCTTGGTATTGGCTCGATTTTCTCTGTCCTCTATGTTGCAGCGCAGAATATACTGCCCCCAACTCAACTTGGTGTGGGGAGTGGAGTTGTGCGCTACTTTGGTCAGATTGGTTCAACCCTGGGGGTGGCCCTGGTTGGTATGGTCGTTAATCAATCACTGGACAATTCCGGCAGGAATGCAGGTGATGGACTTGCTACGGCTCTCCAACACGGTTTTCTGGCCATTCTTGTCTTCTGTGTTATAGCTCTCCTGGCTGTATTCTTTCTTAAAGATCCCTCCATCGTGCAGCAGCCTGGTAGATTGCCAGAGGGTCAAAAAGGATAAGAAACGAAGAGAGGTTCTTGAACGTTGATTCGTATTTCCCATGCAATATTGCTTTTGCTCTCAACTTGGTGATAGACTGCTTATATTCTCATGTACGACTATAAAAGGAGGATTACCATGAACGATACTTCGGTCGCACGCTTTCCTCTGTGGGTATCTATTGTGGTCATTCTCGGCGCTCTCTTGACCCTCGCTGGCGCGTTGATCGGTAAGCTAGATCCTGCGCTGCTGACAAACGGGAGTATCGCGACTGAAGCGGTGCGCGTCTATGCAGACTATATGTTTGCACGGAATCTCGCTCTTGCGATCATGCTGCTGTTTCTCCTTGGTGTGAGGGCGAGGCGGATGCTAGCGGCCTTCATGGTCCTGATCGCTCTCATTCAGCTTATTGATATAGGGGACGATCTGGCTCGGGGAGCATTGCTGCTCGTACCTGGTCTGCTTGTGTTTGTCATCGTGTTTTTGCTAGGATCGTGGCGGCTCTTTGGACGGGCATTCTGGCACATCGATGCATGGCGTGAGGGTGGGGAAGCCTGACTATTCATCAGGATCGAGATCGAGACCTCAATTACTCCTGAGCAAAAAGCCGAAATGGTGCATAAAGCAATTGCCTTACACCTTTCGGTAGAAGCCGAGCAGCAACGCCCTGAAATTGCGCTCGTTCATTTCGGAGCTATCATGGATGCCCGGGGATATCGACTGGAAGATATTCCAGGAGAGTTGCTCCATCCGATTCTCGAAGCCTACCCTCGACTTGGCTTCAAGCAGGCGTTTGCTGAAGTGCTGATGGAGCAAGCCAGAAAAAAGCCAGCCTCGGCCACTGCTGAGGCTATCAGGAATGGCGCGCTTAACGGACTTCTACAAGCCCCGTTTCCTGACTGACCACAAAGCAGCTCCGGCAACTGGCTTATGAAGAAGTTCCTGGTAAAGAAATTGCGTTCCCTTGTTGATGGTCTGCGATCAGGCGGAGTTTTTGTGTGCGAGAGAGCGCTTTAATCGCGTGTTCAATCCGTAGCGCCTCACTCTTTGTGGGAAAGGTCCAGCAGGCAAGCAGCGTAACCGGACGGTGAGCACGTGTGTATCGAGCGCCTTTGCCAGCATTATGTAGTGCAATGCGTTTCGCGACATCAATTGTGTATCCTGTGTAGAGCGCACGATTGGCGCATTGGACAATATAGACAAAGTATGTCTGATTCACAGAGACTCCTCTTCCTCGCCCGCGTGGTCCCATTGAACCCTGGCAAAGTTCGTTGCTGTTTGCTCCATCAACGCCTTGACAATTTGCCAGGGAATCGCACGCAGATCAGCGCCCTCGAAAGTTGCATGGTCCACAGTGGCCTGTTCCAGATTCGCCCCTTGCATGGTCGCATAGGTAAGATTGGCGCAAAACAGGTTCGCGCCTTGTAAGTTGGTCTGGCTTAAGTTGGCACCAAACAGGGTTGCAGAGCTCAGATCAGCATGACTCAAATTTGCACCGCTCAGATTGGCCCCCCACAAATCAATGCCGGGCATCTGGGCAAAACTCAAGTTAGCATGACCCAGATCTGCATTGCTTAACTCGGCAGGGTACAGCTCGACCTCACCGGACTGGGCACTGCTGATTTCTTCCTGGTGGAGCACAGCCCAACCCAGAATGGCATGGCTCAAGTTCGCCTCTGCAAGAATAGACCCTTTGAGGTGAGCACCACTCAAGAGAGCGCCGCTCAAGTTGGCCCGGCTCAGGTTGGCAGGACGCAAGGTTGCTTTGCGTGGGTTCGCTTCACTCACGTATGGCCCGTTTCGCCTGTTTGGATAGCGTTTGCCATAACTCAGATTGGCCTCGCGTAGATCGGCGTTGCGTAGATCAGCATCACGCAGGTCTGCCCCGCTGAGCCTGGCAAGGTAGAGGCTGGCCCCACTGAGGTCGGCATCGCTCAAGTTGGCTCCGCTCAGATTGGCTTCATTCACGTTAGCTTCGCTCAGGTTGGCCCCACTGAGGTCGGCATCGCTCAGATCGGTCGTGTCTCCTCGCACTCTGGCACGCGCTAGTTCGGTAGGACTGAACGTGGCAGGACTGAGATCAGCCTCGCTGAGATCGGCCCCGCTCAGGTTGATGCCTCGTAAACGAATGCCGTACAAGAATGCCTGACGAAGATCAGGATGGATCTCTGGATGCTGTTGTCGCCATCGATTCCACCTTCCTCGCTTCCATGAAGCACCAGCCGCCTGTTTGAGTCGATCAATGTGTTCCGGATTCGCCATCGGGTGTCACCTCCGGCTGTTTTCTCTGCCTGGAGTATACTGGCGCGTTCGCTACAAGGCAAGTGGGAGAGCACAGCCCTCGCGGTCTGGGATTGAGCGGCCGAGAATGTGAGACACTAAAGATAGGGCCATGTGTGGATTGTGTATTCTTTTAGCCAGGGATCATCGAGTATCGTGAAAGAATGAACTGCTCGATCCCGCCAGCGTAAGAGGCCCATCGATCCTTGTTCAAGCACCAATGTATCGCGTTCCCGATGCAGATCTGCCAGTTTGACTGAAAGCGTGATGCCATTGCTATCAGTGCGCACCTGGGGCGGACCTCCATAGTGGCCAAAGAAATGGTAAGCAGGTCTGTCCCTATCTAGAATGTCTTCGATCTCCTTCATCCCGCTCGCACTTTTCCCGCTGTACCCAAAGTGGGCGAAATTGGGGCGCGCATCGTGGGTCAGCAGGATATCAACCGGGCTGCGTTGCAGATGGGCAAGCTTTTCTGCTTCATAGTGCTGAATATACTTGCTTTGTTGCTGGTCCTCTTCTCCTGGTGGCGCGCCAATCCGTCCAACCCCCATGATCGTGATCTGCTCATCCTCACGCTGGAATAGCCAGGGCAGACCCGTTTTCAAGTTGTACACCCGCTTGTAAGCATCAATGGGAAAGATGGGTTCTTCGCTCTGCTGCTCAAGGCCATCGAGCCAGTTGTGATCTTCGTGATTGCCGCGCACAAAGATCATCGGGCATGTTGTCTTGTCCAGGACCAGGGCAACTGTAGGATCATAACGGCAGAACTGTTTCAGGAACCCGAGTTCTGTTGGATCATGCTCAGCATACCGGCGCGTGGCTTTGTCCAGTCTTTCCATCGCGGGAAACGCGCCCAGATCACCGGCCTGCAATATCAGATCGATGGTCTCTCCAGTCTCCCTCTGCCAGCGCTCACAAAGCTGGAATGCGAGCAGCAGCCTCCCATGCAGATCTGCAAAAATAGCGATATTCATACACCTTCCGCTTCTGGTTTAGCCAGATGTACGCGACTCTTCAACGCTAAATGCCTGCTTGCTTTTGCTCAGGCCTAGTTTTGCAACGTCTAAGGCCGTCTGGTCGCCGAAATCTGCGATAAACAACTCAAGTGATAAATACTCGTGATAACCTGCTTGATCGAGCAACCTTGCGATTTCTGCTGCGGGAGCAATGCCATCGCCAGGAAAGACGCGATCTTTATCCTGAATCGTCGCTCGATCCGGGACTGCGGGATAATCATTGGCATGTACGATTCCAATGTTGCGGCCCTTGAGATAGGCCAGATTATTGACCGCGCTGCCGCCGGTATACATGTGATACGGGTCCAGCAAAATCTTCACATCGGGCAACCCGCTTTGTAGGGCAACGGAGAGCGCATCGCTGAGCGTAGAGAGTTGCCTGGCTCGGCCCCAGAACTCCAGATATGGCTCGACGCCTGTGCTGTGACCAATCTCCACGAGTTGTGCAAAACAGGCGGCCATGTCGTCCAGTGTGACATGCTCAACATTGCCAAATGGCGGGGCGGCAATAGCTGGACATCCCAGTTGTGCCAGGAGGTGCATCTCCTTTTCTGCCTGGACCAGTCCTTGTTTGCGCGCGGTTGCTTCAGCATCAGCCCAGGTGAAAAAGCTAATGGCGTTGACGATGGCGATACCCAGATCGTCCCCATAACGCTTCAAATCCTGGAGGTTTCCTCCATCGGCAAGATATTTCTCTATGTCGCGCATCCACAACTCAATGCCTTCATAGCCAGCTTCGGCGGCAATCTGCACCTGTTGCCTGACATCCAGGTGAAAGGGAAACAATGTAGACGCATTTAAAGCCATTTTGAACGGGAACATCGGCGATCCTTTCTTGCTGAGTCGTTGGAAGGAAGAGCGGAGGTGTCCCCCCTTTTTTCAGCATCGTCCAGCGATAGAAATTGCTGTTACCATCACGCTGCATCCTGTCGCTGAGCGGTCGGAGGGAACATATTCATTATTGGATACAGTATAGCATATGCTTTGACGATCCGATATTTTTGCGGGTGAATCAACAGGGCTTTCCAAATCTCCCATCTAGCAGGAGTGCAGAGGGCGGCAGCCCTTTGCCGGGGTGCGGGGTGTCCCCGCAAAAACCTTTTTTCTTCTCTTTTGCGCGCCGCCGCAGGCGGCGCGCGAAGGAGGGAAGGAAACTGGGGACGCCCCAGGCCCCGGCAGGGAGACCCTGCACCCCTTTGAGCGGAGAACTGGAAAGCCCTGGGTGAATCAATCTTTCGCAAATGCATGAGATAGACGTTTCAAATACCTCTATCCCAGGAAGATAGAAGTAGGCGCTTCTGTTTCTCTGATTTTATCAATTTAGCGCTTGAGGTACCAAAAGTAGAGAAATATTTCTCTACTTTTGGTAAAAAGGTAATAGTGAAAACGTTATATTTTATTCATTTTATAGCCCTGAATGCTGAAACGTTGCCTTATCACTGAATGTCTCTTTCACTTGCGGGTCGTGGCTTCGACGCCATTCAGGTGAGTCTGCGCTGAAGACCACATGTGATCTCTGGGAAAATTCATCGAGAGCAAGGTAGGGAGCCGTTCGCGGTGCTGAACGGAGCATCGAGAAGATCATCATGAGCATGAGCTTGAACTGGGTGGCGAAGCTCCGTCTGGCTTCTGGGGTGGTGGCAGCGTAGCGTCTCGCGATGGTCTCAAAATCCTCTGCCTCTCTCCCGGTGATGCGGCGAACAACGTCTGTCGGCGCATTGACGGCAAACGCATTCTTCTGGTAATCGATAACGTACTGCTCATAAATGGCAAGGTTGTAGAGAGACAATTGGCTTCTCATAATCTTCGACAGCATCTGCATCGGAGTATTGCGGTATGTGACCTTCCGTCCAAGTACTTTTCCGAGGATTGCCGCGATTTCTTGCGGGGATAACAGCTTTGGACCTGTTGGGCGATACGTCTTTCCTGCGTGTCCTTCTGGCCTGGCGAGAATCTCAGCCACCACACGGGCCATATCTTCATTGGAAGGAGGCGCGTTGAGGCCAGAGCCGTAGGGCAAGGACAATAGCCCAGATTGAGCAGCGAAGGGTAAGAATTGCATCTCGTTGTCCGCGAAAAAACCAGGGTTAATGAAGGTTACGGCGGTTCCAGGTAACAACTCAAACAACCTGTCTGCCAGCCAGGTCTCGCGCGTGTGGATGGAAGGGTGATTGGGATTGGACAGCCACATGCTCATAGCGACGATGGCTTCCAATTTTTGCTCAGCCGCGACTACTGTAAAGATGGTTGCCGCTTTGAGATTACCCGCCTCATTTGGAACACAGAAGTAGGCACGCGTGGCACCTGCCATTGCTGTTCTCATATCGTTGATGTCCGTGAGCGAGCCGACGACGATATCCGCTCCTTTCGCTTTGAGACGTTCGCTTCGCTGATCTGCTTTATGTACAAAGGCAGTCACAGGAAAGCCTTCGTCCAGGAGTTGAAGAACAATGGGCATGCCAGTTCTTCCGACGGCTGCTAGAACAAGGATTCTTGGTTTACTCATGAGATGTAGTTCCTGCTTTCATGCATCTTATTTATTGTTTTCAGAATTGCGGAGGGGAGCTGGTGGCACGACGACCTCGACATAGCGGTATGAAGCAAAAGAACACTTTATACCGCTACAATGAGCATACAGTTTGCCGCAACGTCAAAGTCAAGCCTTACGTTTCAATACATCGATTGTAGGCAGCAACTCAGATGGGGAGGGCTGAATGATCGCGTCTGGTTACTGGCAGTTGCACCTCGATTACCGCTTCGTCCTGCTCCCCCGACTGCGGCAGTTGGATAAGGATATCTCGCCCCTCTCCACTTATCTGCCATCCATGTTGTTCTATCCAGGTAGCCAGTTTTCCATAACTCCTATGATTATCGTTGACTCGCCCGACGTGTGTAAGGGTTGCCATTGTCTCAATTGCTGGTAATATGCGCTGTGTGAGCATATGCACCTTTGAGAGTTCGACCGCTTGTGGACCATTCCCAATGAGCAGATAGCCGACTTCGACATCGAGCGCTTCAGGATCATACAGAGAAGAATGGATGATGACGGCGATATGACCAGGATTGTTGCGTCCTAACATCGTCGGAACAGTGGTAGCGATTCTGCGAACAAGATGCTGTATCGCGTTCATGCCTGGCAGCACGTCGCGTAGCCCAAGAAACTGCATTGCTGGCACGGCTTTCAGGATTACGTCAGGTTCTTGCATCTGCCCGTGTGTGTCGATCTGCTGCAACCGTGTCTCCACGATACGCAATCGCTCCATCTCTTCCTGAACTGATTGCTCGATCTGGGCTTTACGTAAGGTCAGCATCCCGCGAATTTCATCGATAGAAGTCTGCTGGTCCAGGAGCTGGGCAATTTGTTCTAACGATAAGCCGAGTTCTTTCAGCACCAGAATGCGATTGAGCCGGGGCAGTTGCCGGGCGCTGTAGTAACGATACCCCGTTTCCGGGTCGATAAACTGAGGACTCAGCAGGCCAATCTCATCGTAATACCGCAGCAAACGACCTGAAACCTGAGCAATTTTGGAGAATTCGCCGATACGAAACATATCAATTCCTCCTTAGAGTCTATAGAGGGAGAATTCGCCGATACGAAACATGTCAATTCCTCCTTGTAGATAGGCTCTACAGAGAATGTATAGTTTGACGTTACGGCAAAGTCAAGAGAATTTGTTTTTCAAGAACAGTACAGGGGTGCCGATAAAGAACAAGTGATGGGGAGAGGACCATCCTGTTTCTGCCATCTCTGAAGAAAGGAATATCTGCTATGAACCAATGGAAATTTACTCTTCCAGGCTTTAGTGCGGAGGCTGCTCTTTTGAGTCGAGTCAGCACGAGATCGTTCGCTGCTCCCGCCCCTGTGGGAAGCACAAATCACCAGATTCAACCACAAGCCGCTCTCCTATGCCCCATCGCTTGCGGTCCCGCTATGAAGGCATGTGCTGGAGCTGCCAATCAAGCGCATTGTTTGATACAAGCGGGGGCCGATCAGTGCATGCCATGCCTGTAATTCAAGAAAAGCAGATTTTTCAGAAGGAGATAGGAGGAAAGAGATGCTTCACAAGCATCTGGAGGTGATTCATCTTCTTCCTCTAATGCAACGTACTAGTGGTCGTCCTGACGTACTACTTGGACTGATTGATGGGCCGGTCGCCTTTTTGCATCCGGTGTTCAAGTCGTCTGCCCTCCGTCTTCTGGGCACTACATCGGCTGGCCCTCTTCGTGAGAGCCTCGCGCTCTTGCACGGTACGGCGGTCGCGTCCGTTCTGGCCGCCCGGCGAGATAGCAATGCTCCAGCCATCTGTCCCGCATGCACGTTACTCGTGCGACCGATCTTCGAGGCGGCAAGCGAGCGTCTTGATGGTGTACCAGCCACTACTATGACGATCCTGGCACAGGCCATCGTCGAGTGTGTCGAGGCCGGAGCGCGGCTTCTCAATCTGAGCGTTGGACTGATCCAGTCTTCGGCCTCTGGACAGCAAGAGTTGCAGGAGGCGCTCACCTACGCGAAGGAGCATGGAGCACTGCTTATCACGGCAGCGGGCAACCAGGGCAGCATCGGCGGGTCACTGCTCACCCGTCACCCTTCCACGCTGCCCGTCGTCGCCTGCGATCTTCGAGGGCGACCCCTGGACTATTCCAATCTGGGAGCCTCGACTGGCAGGCGGGGAATCTCGGCTCCTGGGAGCGCTCTGCCGAGTATTGGTCTCTCCAGCAGCCCATTTCTCTTGAGTGGCACGAGCGCTGCTGCTCCTCTGGTGACTGGGACAGCGGCCCTACTGTGGTCGCTATTTCCAACGGCCTCCACCGCCCAACTGCGTTATGCCATTACAGGAGCCTGGTCGTCCCCGCGAGTTCGTCTCGTTCCCCCACTACTTGACGCGTGGCGAGCTTATCAAATCTTACAACAGATCATTCCCTCACAACAACTGAGGAGGTTTGCATGACAGAGCAGCATACGCCTGCTGATCAGCAGGCCAAACATCGGGTGCGTTTGCCGGGCTTTGTCTCCGATGAAGAGATTGGCCTGGGTAATGTGATCAAAAAAGTGACCTCGACGATAGGTATCAAAACCTGCGGCGGATGCCAGCGTCGTGCTGAGGCACTCAATCGCTGGATGTCGTTTACTGGTAGGGGTTCCCGTTAACGCCTACCATACCACAAGACGAGAAAAGGAAACAGAGTTATGGAACCTCTTGAAGCGCTGGAACTGCCAGAAGAAGCGATTATAGGCAATGGAACCTCTACTCTCTCAAGTAATGGAACGGCGCTGCTTGCTCCTCCGACCATTGAGAACGTGACGGCACCATTGCCGTTCGTCCCTGAGCCTGTGACTGGTATGCCTTCTGTTGCTATTTTTGCCCTGGGTCGCATCAACGTGCAATTTCCTACGCTGGCTATCGAGAAGGAATTTGCTCACGCTGCCTCGCAGATCGACACTTCCGGCAAGAGCGACCTGGAGGCCCGTCATCTGGTTTTATCTGCGCCCGAGAACCGCTATTTGCTCCATCATCTCTGCTGGGTCTTTTCGGTGGAAGGTTTAGAGACCTACATCTTGCACCCCAGGAACCCGGCACATTATGATCTGCTGGTCAATGCGATCCGCCCGGTTCCCAGCAACCTCGACGTGGATATCGTGATCGGAATGCGTGGTGAACTGGCTCCCCCTGAAATGTGTAACGGACTGGTGGTTCCCATTGTCCACTTCGACCAGATCTATTCGTTTGACCGCGATCAGCTCATCGCCGCTATTCCCCTGCCAGAAGGGACGCAAGAGTCGCAAGATGGCACCTTCCGGCAGCAGGCTGGCGAGTTATTTGATCGCATGATGCAGATGGCCGATAATGCCGGAGCCACCGATGAAGATCGAGCCTTGAACTTCCTCTCCGTTCGCTACCCGGCGATCTATGCGAAGGCAGCGGAACAGTTCGGCAAGAACTTTCAGTTGACCGGCATAGAGACTCATGCTTCCCGTCTCTCCGGGGCGCGGAAGGTGATGGATGTCATTTTCTCCTATCGGCACCGGCAAACCGATGTCAGCGAGAAGTACTTTGTACGTGTGGATGTGACCGAGGAATACCCCTTCCTGGTTAGTAAGCTGGCTCACTACTTCAGTCGATGAGCCAACGTTCTCGAAGCAGTCGAAAGGAGACGATCATGAAACAGTGGAACGTCACCCTTCCCGGATTTAGTGCGGAGGCTGCCCTCATCCCAACTGAGCGTTTTTTCATTGCTCAAAGCGATGCTCGACAGTTGGGTCCGGTCAGACCCCAGATGTCGGCAGAGCGGAAAGAACGGGTGTGTGGGTGGCTACATCGTCGCTGTGAAGAGGGACAGGCCGGTTCCTGCCGGACGTATCTCACCCATTGTCATAGCTAAAGAACGTTTCAACGGTAAACCTTACCCTTCGTAGTGGAGCGATTGATCGCGTTGGATCGGCCTGTGGTGCGCTTGCGCCAACGCGATCAATCGCTCCACTACTACTTTGTCAAATTTCATCGCCCCTACCATAGACGGTCCCACCCCAGAGGATGTTCTGGATGCACCAACGAATGAAGCTTGACAGAGTACTACGAACACTTTCCCGACGTTGTTTGTATAAATTCATTATTGAATTGAAAGGAGCAGCGAGATGAAGAAGCTCTCAACCTTCCGGGTGCCTGGTTTTTGTGCAGAGGCAGCTCTCAGCCGACGAGAGAAGACTGCCAGGCAGATGGCAACAGGTCAGCAAAAAGCGATACAGGCTGGTGGAATAGTGGTTCCACAGGCCCTTTCTCCTACTGCTTGTGCCTCGTTAAACGCTTCCTGCCGAGCTGGTGACGACTATGCCTGTAGCTTCTATCAAAGCGGGTGTCCATAAGGAACCTAACAGGACTGCACAGATAAGAACACACGATCCACGCACACAGAATGTGTCCTCTTCCAGCAGAGGACACATTCTGTGTGCGTGGATCGTGTGCAGACGCATCCATGAGGGATGTGATAAGATGGGGACGAGAACATATTTTTTCCACTTTCAGGGGGAACTCTATCATGCAAGAGGCTGTACTGCCACAGCTTGCCAGCTGGGAAACTTTTTATGTCATTGTCGGCACTGCTGCGGCAACGCTGACGGGTTTGATGTTCGTCGTGGCTACCCTGGTTGCGGCGGCGCGCCCGCGTGTCTCGTCTCCTGGCGAAGCGTTTGCAGCCTTCAACACCCCGAGCGTCGTGCATTTTGGTGCTGCGCTTCTGATCGCTGCGCTGCTTAGCGCACCCTGGCAGGCGATCTGGCCTGTGAGCTTGCTGCTCGCCCTTGAAGGGCTGGCAGGGATGAGCTATGTCGTGATTGTGCTGCGACGCGCTCGCCATCAACATGACTATCAACCGGTGCTGGAAGACTGGATCTGGCACACGATCTGCCCCTTCATTGCCTATACGATTCTCCTGGTCGCTGCGCTGCTGCTGCCTGTCGATGCGACGCTGGCTCTCTTCTTCATCGGGACGGCTACTATCCTGCTCCTGTTCATCGGCATCCACAACGCGTGGGATAACGTAACTTATATTGCCCTTGAGTTCTCTGAATCAGAGGACACGCCCCAGGAAAAGTAGAGCGTGCCTCTGCTTTTCCTCTCCGGTTGCCTCTTCTTTGTTGGAGATTCGCTAGCTGCATTACGCGAGTTATTGTATATATAACTCTGGTCTGTTATAATGAGAGAAGAAGGCCTTCTACGCATTTTCGTAAAGGATGGTGCCAGGTTATGCATGATGCATTTGCTTCTGCTTTCAGAAGATCCCGGCAATGGCGAGATATCTTCGTAGTTATGATCGTGGTAATGTTCGTAAGTACTGGTTGCTTCCCCTTTCCTCTCCTGACCACTCTTCCACCTGCTTCCCTAACCAACTCGACGGCAAATACAGTCGTCGATGGGAACGCACGCTTTATGGTGTTGACGCCCAGACTGGTGCGTGCGGAATACGCTGAGGATGGCAAATTTCAGGACGCCACGACCTTTAACATTATCAATCGCAGCTTTCCCGCCGTTGCGTATACGACCAGGGTGATCAATGGCTGGCGAGAGATTCAGACTGCTGATCTGCTCATGCGCTACAAAGAAAACTCCGGCGTGTTCTCGCCAACCAATCTCACAGTCCACCTGCAAGGACAATCGCTATCTCCCTCAGCACAATCTTCCCAGATCATTCCTGATTGGGGTCTAGCAGCCATGATGCCTTGTATGTTTGCTCAGGCATGTGAAGCTGAGAACGCAACTTTGAGTGGTGGCGAGATGATACGTTCCGATCACAAGAACGCTGGCGGTACGGGCTTTGTGGCAGATTTCGGAGTGCGGGGCGCAACCACCACCTGGACGCTCCACGATGTCCCAGTAAGTGGCAATGAGATGCTCGCCATTCACTATGCCAATTCGACCGGAGGCGATGGACAGACGACAGCGCGCACGCTCAGCCTCTATGTTAATGGCAGTAAAACAGGAACGATTACTCTCCCCACGACGGCGAACTGGGATACCTGGGGCACCGTGCAGTCAACAGCGCGATTACAAGCAGGCGATAATACCGTTGCGCTTGTTTGTGATACTGGGGATAGCTGTAATGTCAACATCGATACGCTCACCATTCTGGAAACTTGCGTGTTGGGCCAGATCTGCCAGGGTGAGAATGCCACGCTGACAGGTGGCACCACCGTTGCCGCCGACCATCCCGGCTTTATCGGCACGGGCTTTGTTGCGGGCTACGAGCAGACAGGGGCGACGACGAACTGGACGATCCACAATGTATCCCAGGAGAGCGACGCTGTTCTGAGCATTCGTTATGCCGATTTTCTCGCCAGCGACAGCCAGATCACATCCCGTACGCTCAGCCTGAGCGTCAATGGCGGTCAGCCGAATACCGTGACCTTTGCTCCCACTATGAGCTGGGACTCCTGGAACACCTTTACGCAGAAGATTCATCTCAAAGCGGGTGACAATACTATTGCTTTGAGTTGTGGCAGCGGCAATAGTTGTCGCGTCAACATCGATGCGATTGCCGTCACCTCTCCAACGGCGCCACTGCCCCTGATGACGCCTGCGAACCTAGGCGGCTGGGAGCGCAGCCTGGACCAGCAGAGCGATGCCTCGCCCTTGAATAATGGCCTGTTGAGTCGTGATGGCTGGTATCTGCTCGATGATAGCCAGACGGCGCTCTGGAATACGAAAGACTGGCCCACGTCGCGCCCCGTTCGCCAGGGAGCCTATCAGGATGGCTACTTCTTTGGGTATGGTCATCAATACGAGGCCGCGCTCAAAGACCTCGCCCAACTGACGGGAACCTCGCCGCTGTTACCGCGCTGGGCCTTTGGCAACTGGTACTCGCGCTACTTTGCCTATAAGGATACCGATTACGAGCAAACCCTGCTCCCTAAGTTCCGTAGCGAGCATGTTCCCCTCGATGCTCTGGTGATCGATACCGACTGGAAATCGCCCACCCAGTGGAACGGCTGGAACTGGAATGCAAGCCTCTTCCCTGATCCGCAAGCATTTCTCAACTGGGCTAACACTCAGGGTTTGCATGTCACGCTTAATATCCATTCCAGCATTCAGGGCGACGATCCACAATTTGCCAGCACGAACCAGACGGCGGGTGGCCTGACCTCCACCGGGAACAACACCTATGTCTGGGATTGGAGCAATCAGGCGCAGGCGACCTCCTATATGAACCTACATCACCCATTTGACAAGCAGGGAGTGCGTTTCTGGTGGCTCGATTGGTGTTGCGATGCCAGTCAGGTCTCGATGGCTGGACTTAACCCTGACGGCTGGATCAACTACCTCTATGCGAAGGACGCCACCGATCAGGGGTTACGTGGCTTCGCCTTCTCGCGCATGGGATCGGGCTATCATAATTACGCCAACGACTCTTACACGGTTCTCAGCGGCCCCTGGTCCAACCATCGCACCACGATCCAGTTTACCGGCGATACCCAACCAACCTGGCAGATGTTGAGCTTCGAGTCGGCGTTTACGCAGAAAGAGGGCAATGTTGGGCAGACCTATGTCACGCACGATATTGGCAGCTTTGCCGGGAAGCACCTTTCAGACGACATGTACGTTCGTTGGGTCCAGCTAGGAACGTTCCAGCCGATTTTCCGCCTGCACTCAGATCATGGGGATCGCCTCCCCTGGGATTATGATGATGCCGCGCGCCTTCCGGCAGAGCAGTTTATGCAATTACGCGAGGCGCTCATTCCATACCTTTATACGCTGTCCTGGCAGGCCTATAGCAGCGGATTGCCGATGGTGCGCGGCCTGTATCTCACCTATCCAGAAGCGCCTGAAGCCTACGCCTTTGATCGCGAGTATATGCTGGGAGATCAAATGCTGGTTGCGCCAATTACCACGCCAGGGTCCACCGCCTCCACGTCGGTCTGGTTTCCTCCCGGCACATGGACCGACGTGTTCACCGGCAAGACCTATACCGGGCCGATCGTGCAAACGATCACTGCTGATCTGACGAAGATGCCTGTGTTTATCAAGGCCGGTGGTATCCTGCCCTCACAGCCAGCGATGGACTACGCGACGCAGAAGAGCGCGAATCCGCTCACGCTCGATGTCTTTACAGGGGCTGATGGCTCGTTTACACTGTATGAAGACAGCGGCGAGGGACTGGATTACCAGCACAACAATTATGCCCTGACGCCCATCAGCTATTCGCAGGGTCAAGCAACCGTGCAGATCGGGGCCGCTCAGGGACACTATGCGCAACAACCGACCCAACGGCAGTACGCACTCAACCTCATCAACGTCAAGGCTGCGCCCTCCAGCGTCACAGTCAATGGACAGACATTGAAGCAGGCCAGCAGCGGCGTCGGCTGGAATTATGACGCGAACGCGCAGATGGTTCACGTGACGGTTGATCAGCAGAGCGCGCAGGCGGCGCTGGTTATCAAGCTGAACTCGTGAGTTGCCTGGCTCGTTCAATACAGTCGTAGTCGCTCGATTTATCGCATATTTCAGCAAATGCGGGATAAACCGAGCGACTACGACTGCATTGAATTAGAAAAGTCGGAAGGAGGTATAAGATATATGCTGTACCTGGATGTGCGCAAAAACTTTGAGGAGAAGGTGTCCTATGTGGCGCGGCATGTCAATGGCATGATGGTTGATGAGCAAGCGAGCTATCTGACCGTTGATTGCGGCGTGCCAAGCGATACATTCAACGTCAT
Source organism: Reticulibacter mediterranei (assembly GCF_016587455.1). Classification (NCBI taxonomy): domain Bacteria; kingdom Bacillati; phylum Chloroflexota; class Ktedonobacteria; order Ktedonobacterales; family Reticulibacteraceae; genus Reticulibacter; species Reticulibacter mediterranei. Next base: position 1,799,323 of record NZ_BNJK01000002.1, read on the forward strand.
TGTGGTCAGGGGTGCATCTCTCTCGACCCAACTGCTGGCGAGCATAGAGCGTTTTACCACAAGAGGCATTCCGTTCGCTCTCTGGTACTGGGAAAATGCTATCGATGCCGCAAGTAATACAACGCTGATGCAGCAGGGACTGAGCCATGTCGAAACGCATACCGCTATGACAGCCGATCTCTCACAGGTGCAACTTACCTCTCGTCATCTTGAAGGCCTGGAGATCAGGCAGGTCACGACTGCCCACGAGTTGCAGCAATTTGGAGAGGTGATAACGGCCCTCTTTGGAGCTTCGCGCGAGGGACGCCAGGTGGCTGTATACTTTCAACAAGTGTGTGCGTATCCGCTCAGTATGTTTCCTGCGATGCGTTACTATCTTGGCATATTTCATGGCACCGTCGTTGCGACCGGAACGCTCTTTGTTGGTAGTCAGACCGCAGGGATCTACGATGTTGTCACTCATGATCAGTATCGTAGAAGAGGGATTGGGAGCATAATATTTCATCATCTGCTCAAAGAGGCCATAACCACGAGCCGTCGCTATGCCGTGCTACAGGCGTCAAAAGATGGGCTTGGGATCTATATAAGGGCTGGTTTTCAAGCAACCGGGGACGTTTTAACGTTTGAACAGAACGGTGAGGGTGGATCATAAAGCGCTATCAATGCTGTTGTCGTCCCATGATTTATCACGCATTGTATAAATGAATGAGCGATATATGATGATTGCTGCATTTAGCACCTGAGACGGAGAGGGCTGCCCGAATATGGCAGGGGAGACGGCTTGGCCTCGCCTGTCTCCCCAGGTCACACGATGGGGTGAACCAGGGCGAGGCCAAGCCGTCTCCCCTGCCATATTCGGCTTCCCCCGGAGGATTTCGTGATGCGCCAATTATTGCACAACGACGCTAGCATTTTCATACATAGATAGTCGCTACGATTTGTCGTACAATGAACTTGCCAGATGAGCGCCCTGAACGATCTGGTGCGGTCTAGCCTGCGATTCATACTGCCAGGAGGTACAGCGTGCTCGATTTCCCGACAGGCACTATCACGCTGCTTTTCACAGATATTGAAGGGTCCACACGGCTGCTTCGTCAGCTCGGCGATGAGTATAGCGAGCTGTTGACCTCGTGCCGTACGCTGCTGCGAAATGCTGTCCAGGAACAGCACGGCTACGAGGTCGATACGCAGGGAGATGCGATTTTTGCAGTGTTCGCCAGGGCCAATGATGCGCTCTCTGCCGCTACAGCAGCACAACGCGCGCTCGCCGCCTATGCCTGGCCGCAAGGGGTGCAGGTGCGGGTACGCATGGGGTTGCATACTGGCGAGCCTGCCCGCGTCGCCGAAGGCTATGTGGGCCTGGATGTCCATCGGGCCGCGCGCATTATGAGTGCCGCGCATGGGGGACAGGTGTTGCTCTCCCGGACGACGCGTGATCTCGTGGTGAACGATGAGATCGAAGGAGTCAGCTTGCGCGATCTGGGAGAGTATCGCCTCAAAGATTTTGAGCAAGCGGCGAGTCTTTATCAGGTGGTAATTGCTGGCCTGCCTGCCGATTTCCCACCTCTCAAGACGCTTGATAGTCGCGCGGACATCCTCCCCGTGCCGCCAACCGCGCTTGTTGGTCGTGAGGATGAGGTGGCGCACGTCGGAGCGCTTTTGCGTCGCGACGATGTGCGGCTTGTAACCCTATCAGGACCGGGCGGCACCGGCAAAAGTCGCCTCTCGCTTCAGGTGGCAGCAAAGCTCCGTGGCGCGTTCACGGGAGGTATTTTCTTTGTCTCGCTCGCCCCGATTACTGATCCCATGCTGGTTCTGCCTGTTATTGCACAGGTGCTTGGCATTCGCGATGGGATCGAACGAGATCTGATGGCACGCGTGGTGGAAACGCTGCAACGGAGAGCCGTCTTGTTAGTGCTAGACAACTTTGAGCAGGTGATCGGAGCCGCAGAGCAGGTGGGAGATCTGCTTGCGTCGTGCCAGGGGCTCAAGATACTGGTGACGAGTCGCGAGGTATTGCATGTGCGGGCCGAATACGAGTTCGCTGTGCCTCCGCTGGAACTGCCTGACCCCGCACATCTTCCCGCATTGGAGGAACTCGCAAGCTGCTCTTCGGTCGCTCTTTTTGTGCAACGTGTGCAGGCGGTGAAGCCCGAGTTTCGTCTGACGACGGCGAATGCCAGAGAGATTGCGGAGATCTGCGTGCGTCTGGATGGGTTGCCACTGGCAATCGAGCTGGCGGCTGCACGGATGAAGCTGCTCTCGCCCCAGGCATTGCTCGCTCGCATGGGGAAGCGCCTGGCTTTGCTCACGGGAGGAGCGCGAGATGTGCCAGCACGACAACAGACGTTGCGCAATACCATCTCCTGGAGCTATCACCTGCTCAATGAGCAAGAACAGCGGCTTTTTCGCTGGCTCTCAGTGTTTGTCGGCAGCTGCGCCCTGTCATGCGTCGAGGCTATGTGTACCCGGACGGGCAACGACATGGATGATATTACTTCCCTGGTCGATAAGAGCTTGCTGCGGCCCGGCGAGCAAACGGAGGAGGAGAGCGGCGAGGAGCCACGCCTCCTGATGCTGGAAACGATACGTGAATACGGGTTGGAAATGCTTACCACCAGCGGCGAGGCTACAGAGGCACGGCAGTGGCATGCAGAACACTTTTTGCAGCTTACGGAAGAGGCTGTGCCCGCGCTGGATGGCCCGCTGCTCACCGCCTGGCTCAATCGCCTTGAACAGGAGCATGATAATTTGCGGGCTGCGTTGCACTGGCTTTTATCAACTGAATTTGAGACTGATGCCAGTCAGGTAGCGTTGGCCTTACGCCTTGCTGCCGCGCTGGAGCGCTTCTGGGTCGTGCGTGGCTATCGCAACGAGGGGCTGACATTCTTAGAGCGAGCGCTGAGAGAAAGTGCAGGAGTGGCCCCGGCGGTGCGTGCAAAGGCGTTGCTGGTTGCTGCCCGCCTCACTTCTATGCAGAGCGATTATGAACGAAGCAAGGAACTGGCTCAGGAGAGCCTAGCGCTGTTTCGGGAACTGCAAGACAAACGCGGTATTGCCCTCTCTCTCAATCGGCTTGGTATCGCTGCCTGGCGACAGGCCGATTTCGCAACGGCCCGTGTTTTGATGGAAGAAGACCTCGCCCTCTACAGGGAGCTTGAGAACCCGGATCGCATCGCCTGGTCGCTCTTTGCGCTCGGCCTGCTCAACATCAAGCAGGGCGAATATGCCAGGGCTGCTGCCTCGTTTCAGGAGAGTTTGGCGCTCTTCAGAAAGCTTGCCAACAAGCGAGGGATAGCAGCCTCTTTGACCCAGACTGCTGCTACTCTGTTTCTTTCTCAGGGCGAACAGACGATGGTGTATCCATTGCTCTCACAGGGACTCGCGCTCGACCGGGAAGTTGGCGACAAGGAAGGAATGGCGGTTACGTCTCTGCTGCTCGGTTCAGTGGCACTCAAACAGGGAGATTTTGCCACTGCACGGACGCGGATAGAAGAGGCACTGCGCCTTTATCGAGAGATGGGATATCAAGAGGGGATAGCAGAAGCGCTTGCCCTGCTGGGAAAAGTGGAGACGGCACGGGGAGATCTGCCCTATGCCAGTACGCTCTATGAAGAGAGCATAGCGATGGCGCGAGAACTGAATCAGCGAGAATTGCTTGCTATTGGACTGGAAAGACTGGCACCCCTGAGAGCAGTCCAGGGCGATCCTGCTCAGGCGGCGCGGCTCTGGGGACTTGCGGAAGCGCTGCGAGAAGCGCTTGGCGCGCCCCTGCCCCCTGTTGAGCGAACCGACTATGACGCCGCCGTTGCCGCTGTTCGTCACCAGCTTGGTGAGCAGGTCTTCGTCTCTACCTGGCAAGAGGGACGCCTCCTCCCGGTAGATCAGGCGCTCCCAGGTGCGGCAACGCCGCTATCACCTCAACAGAAGCGGCAGATTGTGAGCTAGCGACACGCTCCTCGTTTTCTCTATGAACCAAACAGCCAATGATTTCGTATTACCAATGGAGGATACCGATCAGGGCAGAGATAACTCTGACGGCTCTTTATTACTCGCTTGTCAGGATAGACGTTCCACACAGTGTATCAGCATGGAGGTAGGGAAGATGCCTGTTGAGAAAGAGAATGGTTATGGAACAGACCGGGTTAGAGCATGCACACGATGGCGAATATCAGGAATCGCAAGCGCAAATGGAAGAGGCGGTCAGATCTGCTGCCAGATTGAAAGAGATGGAACTCAGGACATTAAGATCAGAAGAATTAAAAAGAATAGAATTTCGCCATACCATCATCCAACTGGCGCTGACAGGTTTTGGCGCTATCCTTGCCCTCGGCATACAACAAAAACTCTCGCTTGTCCTCTTGTTTTATCCCTTCTTGATGCTCTGGCTTTCGTTGCTCTGGAGACAAAACGCCGAGATGCTCACGAAGCTACGTGGGTATATCGCAACTCATATTGAATCTGAGGAGCACCAGTGGGAGAGGGCGCTCAAGACACAGTCCCATCCGACATGGAACTATGACAATGTGTTCGCGTGTATCTTCATCGGCTCTGAACTGATTGCGTTGGGGATAGGGATAGCACAAAATCCTCAAAATATCGTTTTTATTATAATAGCATCTTTCTGTACTGTAATAACGGTATTCCTCCTTCTGGTAAGATCACTGCCGATCACTGAATTTGTAGATACTTCATCTGAAAGTATATCATAGTCCATGCATCTTATTGGGCTTGAATGTTTTCTAGAAGAGCTTGCCTATGCTCACACATTCCACAAGTGGGTGAAGATCAAGGAGTTTGGAGAAAATGAAACAAGATCTTGATTCTACAAAATATCAGGGTGGGCATGCCAAGCAGCCACCAGTCGAGCAGCTTGAGCTCCTGGAGGAGGCGAAGATCTCCGAACTGCTGCCGGGCATCGCGGATCAGCGGTTCGAGGCGAGCGGCGTTGTTGCCAGGGATGGATGGTTCTATGTGATCTTCGACAACTCAACGAACATTGGCTGTATCAAGGATGGCCTTCGTGCGACCGAGGGGAATCATCTCATCGAGCAGAATCAGGGGGCTGCTGCTGGGTACGAGGACATCGCCTATGATCCCATCACCAATCGTTTCTACCTCCTGATCGAAGTTCTGCCACATTTCGGGAATCTCGTGGCGAAAGTGGAAGAGTATGATGAACAGTTTCGCTATATTTCTAGCGGCTGGCTCGATTTTCCCCTCGACCATCCCAACAAGGGTCTGGAGGGATTAACCTGCATTCATCAGGCCGGGCAGACCTACCTGCTTGGTATCTGTGAGGGCAATAAATGCAGGGGAGGAGCAGCCGGGCGCAAACCGGGAGGAGGCAGGATACAGATCTTCAGGAAGGATCAGGATCGCTGGGACCACATGGGCACGATGAAGTTGCCGAAATCGCTGTGGTTCGAGGACTACAGTTGCCTGGCTGTAGTCGATGACCGTATTGCTGTTGTCTCGCAAGCTTCCTCGGCTGCGTGGATCGGCAGGTTCTCCCCATCGAGTTGGGAAGTCGTAGACGAAGGAAGCGTTTACAGGTTCCCATTGGACGACAAGGGCAAGGTTCTCTACTGCAATATCGAAGGAATCTCACGAGTGGACGCTGCTCGCTTCGTTGTCGTGTCCGACAAGGCGAAGGTGAAGGAGCAGAGCAAGCGGTGTTGCGCCAAAGAGATGTCGATTCACGTCTTCAAGACGCCCAGGCATCGGGAGAACCAGTAAATCAATTCGCCTTTTCTGCTGCGTGTGTATCGGGAAGGGCGAATTAAGTAATGCCGAGCAGGTGCAGGTGGTGATTTATGTGAACCGTTTTGTTGCCTGGATACACAAAGAAGCACGAAGCCTCGCTATCTCCGTTCCCGTTCCTAAAAAGCTTGACGCTAAAGCTTGACGCTGTTTTTTCGACCATGTATACTGATGCCGTAAATTTGAACTGAGTTGCTCATCAACTCAGTTCACTTCATATTTGGAGAAGTATATATGGAAGCATCTGAAAATAGAAATGAGACAGGAACCGACGAGGCCAGAAGACCAACCGCTTTGGAAACACTGAAAAAAGCTGGCGAGGACAGGATAACGATGCTCAGCGATGGCATTTTTGCGATTGCTATCACGTTGCTCGTCCTCGATATTCGCATTCCAGACGGGGTGGCAAATTACGAGGCTTTCAAAGAAGCGCTCACAGACGATTTTTTTGATGGCACGCTCTTTTATGCAATAACCTTTGCTGTTTTGGCCGCTTACTGGATGAATCATCGGCGATTGATGAATATTGTCGAGCGTATCGATGGCATCTTTCTCTGGCTGAATCTCCTCTTTCTCGCCTTTGTCGCCTTCTTCCCTGTCGTCTCTAACCTCTTGAAGTTCTCTCAGTTTCCCGAAGCCGTTGTTATTTATACGGTTGTGCTGGCCGGGTGTGGCTATTCCTCGCTGCTTCTCTGGATCTATGCCTTTAAAAACCATCGCCTTGTTTCGGTGGATAGAGCTATTCATCACAATGCATCTCGCTTCATCGGCGTCTCGATCATTCCGACGTTTCTCCTGCTGACGTTGTTTCTCCTGTTCGTTCCCTATTTTCGCTCTTCTCCAAGCGATCTCTTTTATACATGGTTTCTCTTGCCCGTTGTCAACATTATCTGGCGAGTCGGCTCAACAAAAAAAGATAAGATGGATTGAATGAGCTATGTAGAATTATTGTGTGAGAAAATAGGGTTGATGCTATATTGCCGAGATGCGGCTCTTCCTGTTATACTGGATACATCCTGAAAATAAACCAGGATAGGACTGAGCAATGCATAAGCGACTTCCTCATGAAGCCAGCGTTACATCTGGTTTCACTTTATTGGTACGGAGTGCTGGGAGGAATTGAAGCATGGCAGATGCGGCCCGGTATGATATCAAAATAGACCTGCAAGGATTGATTCGTCTCCTTGCAAAAAACCTGTATACAGAGACCGATGTGTTTGTACGTGAGCTAACGCAGAATGCTCATGACTCTATCAGGAGGCGCAGCGAACTCGAACCAAACGCACCACTGGGGACGATCCATATCCGTATCGATGCTCTCAATGGGACGATTGCGTTTACAGATAATGGAGCAGGTCTGACCGAGTCTGAAATACATGACTACCTCTCGACTATTGGACGTAGTGGTACCGATGCGTTTCGTCAGGAACTCATGAAAAAAGGCCGACAGGCAGAAGTAACGCTGATCGGCCAGTTTGGTATAGGGCTGCTTTCGGCGTTTGTTGTTGCCTACAAGGTTGAGGTGGAAACGCTCAGCCTTCAATCTGAACAGCAGGCGTGGCATTGGACCAGCGAGGGGCAGCGTGAGTACGAACTGGCGTCAGGCACACGAACCATCATTGGGACGACCGTTCTGTTACATATCAGCGATACCTATCGCTATGTACTCAATTCCGACGAATTGCGCAAATCGATCAAAAAATATGCGGATTTTCTGCCATACCAGATATTTCTCAATGACGAGCGCGCACCAGTCAACGCCGTCAATGCTCCCTGGCATCTCAATTTTACTTCTGAATATGAAAAATTGCAGGAATATGCATTATTTATCGCCAGACGCTTTCCCGACTTTATCCTTGAAGTGTTACCCATCGAGTTGAAAGATCCCTATCCTGTAAACGGGGTATTATATATTACCGACCGCCGCACTCTGGATGAGAATGCTACCGGGCTGGTTGATGTGTACCAGAACCGCATGTTTGTGATGAGCAACAATCGTACCCTCTTACCACCCTGGGCCAGGTTTATGCGTGGAGTGATTGACTCTCCCGCCCTGACGCTGACAGCCTCACGGGATACCATTCAAATGGATGGGATTGCGCGGGAGATTACCGAGGCGTTGGGAAATGTCATCGTTCGACACCTGCAAGGGCTGGCACAGAGCAATCCGACACATTTTGAAGAGATTATGAAGTGGCATGCCTTTCATATCCAGAACATGGCGCTCGACTATAACGACTTCTTTGATGCGATTGCTGAGCTGATCCCTTTTGACACAAACCGGGGGCCAATGAACTTGCAGCGGTATCGCGAACAGTCGTTGCGCATTGGGAACACAGGCGGCTACGACATTTTTTATTTCCGTGAGCGCAGCAGCGCCGCCCAGTTTTACATGTTGTGTAATGAAAAAAATCTGCTGGTCATTAATGCCGGTTCTATCTTTGAAGATGAATTTATTGAAAAGTACGCCCAACGTCATCCAGATGTACGGCTGCATCTGATCAGTGGGGCGGGCGGGGATATTCTTTTTGAGCGCCTGACGGTGGATGAGATGAGAGCCTTCCAGCCCTTAGAAGCTGAATTTCGGAAGGTCGTCATCCAGAATATGCTCAATGAACTGCGTATTGTGCGCTTCAAACCCAATACGCTCCCGGCGGTAACTATACTGGCCGGTGATGCCAATCTTCAGCGTGAACTGCAAGAGGCCAGAAGTAATATTCGTCTATCGGGATCTCTGCGAGTGTTAGCGGAACGTCTGTTGAAAGAGCGTCGCGTGCCCATTACGATTCAACTGAACGCCGACAATCCCACCATCCAGCAACTCGCTCAGATGGCCGCTAACCATATGACTCATAATGAAGCCTATCAGGTTGCTATACGCGCTATCTGTAGTAACGCTATTTTGCTTGCGCTGCACCTCATCACGCCCGAGATGGCCCAGGCAATCTTTACCAGTTCTAACAATACAATTAAATTACTGATCGATCAGACCGAACAACTCCAGGAGCTGCAAGGCCGGCTGAGCGCCACGCAACTGGCTCTGCAAGCAAAAGAGAAGCAGGAAATGGAGACCGCTCAGCGTGAGCAGATCACACGTAGCAAGCATATCACCTGTATGGTTGCGCTCCCCTTTAATGATAACGCTACCTTTGCCTATAAAAGCGTGTTGTTCCCAGCTCTACGCAAGGTTTTAGAGCAGCATCCCTACTATTGGCAGGTCGCACGTGCCGATGAAAAATACTATCATAGTACCGTCCATGCCAATGTTGCGCGCTGGTTAAGGCAGGCCCACGCCTATATTGCCGATATCTCTGACTTAAACGCCAACGTGCTATTAGAACTGGGCTACATGTTCTGGGGAAAAGAACCCTGGCAACCGGTGATCGTGCTACAACGAGAACAATCAAACAAGGTAGATCTGGCGGATCTGGGAGGGATCATCCGTATCACCTATCCAGATGTGCATAATGAACATGCTGTGGATGATGTTGCTACGAAGTTAAAGGCCGAGTTTGCGAAAGATCAGAGCATTCAGAAGCTCAATCGCATGAAAGAGGAGCATTATCTTTCGCCGTTTTTGCTCGAAGACAAGGGGGCAAGAGATGAAGTAGCAAAAAGTCTTACTGAGCATTTCCCATCAATAGAAAGTTTTGTGCAAGCAGAGAGTAGTCATGTGAAGCAGCTTGTAAGAAACGTCCCGCCGGGATTGTTAGAGTACCTCCAGGGTGAAATGGCTAAATCATTACAGGAGATAAAAGGCCATGAATGAATTTGATTCGTGGCTTGAAGAATTTGAAATACGGGAACTCCTAGATCTGGCGCACAGCAGCTTTGATGGTGGGCAATATGCTGATGTGGAGCAGTTAGTGGAGGAAGTATTACGCCATCTGGGAGAACCACACCTCGATAACCTGCCAGAACGCATTGAGGCACGTGTGTTGTTGGGAAGTGCGCAATTACTACAAGGGAAAGACATAGAAGATGCGTTCGAGAACTTTATGTGGATTACGAGCCTGGTGAATAATGCCGATTATAGCTCACTCTTTAGAGAGGATAACATCAGTCTTTCTAATGTGGTGGAGGCTTTTGGTAAACTGATCGATTGTGGAAGCTTTTTACCCGATATCGCACTTGAGGATTTATTTCGTACTATTGATGAAGGTATAAATTGGCTGGAACAGATCGGGAGAATGGAATGGCTCGCGGCGTTCCGCTTGCGTAAGGGCTTATTATTTCTCCACCAATACAAAAAAGAACAGGCGCTACAAGAGCTAGAAGCAACTCTTGCTTTGGGTTATCGTTACCCGGAGTTCATCCATCTGGTTGAGTGCAAAATAACATTAGCTGAGGCACTGTATATATCCCCGTTGCCGGATTTTGAACGTAGCCTGCGACTGCTTGAAGAAGCGTTGGAAGAAGCTGAGTATCCTGATGAGCTATGTAGAGTGTATCTGTTAAAGGCGAAAGTGCTACGCGAAAAAAATTTACGGCAAAGAGACTTCGATGAAGCTTTCATTGCTGCCCAGGAAGCCGTAGAAATTGCTCGTACTCTTCAGGCGAACCCATATCTTTCCGACGCTTATGTAGAGCGAAGCCGCATCTCTTTTGAGATGGAACACTATCAGGACGCTGTGGCTGATTTGAATGAGGCTGAGCGTTTTTATGTATCTGGCAGCACTATATTCGCTTCGCGTGGTGGCCTCTATATGCAGATGGAACGCTACGAGGAGGCATTGGCAGACCTCAATCATGCCATTGAACTGGAAGAAGCTGAACCCTGGAGCCTCGGTCAGCGCGGGAGCCTCTATGTCCGCATGGAACGCTACGAGGAGGCATTGGCAGACCTCAACCATGCCATTGAGTTGGGAGGAGCCGATCCCGATCCCTGGATCATCAGCTGGCGTGGTAATTGTTACCTCTTATTAGAGCGCTACGAGGAGGCATTGGCAGACCTCAACCGTGCCATTGAGTTGGGAGGAGCCGATCCCGATCCCTGGACTCTCGGTCAGCGTGGTGAACTCTTTCTCTTGAGAGGGAGCTACCAGGAAGCCCTGACAGATCTCAATCAAGCAGTCGCACTGGGAACAAAGGGAAGTGACTGGAGGTTCTATGTGCGCGCAAGAGTATATCGGCAATTGGGGCAATCAGAACTGTCGAACGAGGATATACAAACTGCCATTCAGCTTCTACAAACGGAGAAAAAAAACGGAACCGTTTATTGGTGGAAGAACTTTAATCTTGCTCTCTATACCCTCTTTCATGGCGAGGATGTCAGCGCACAGGCTCAATATGAACAACTCATAGCAACCTGTCCATCTGCTATACCACTTCAAGAAGCAAGAAGAGATTTGAAGGATGTGCTGGAGCTACAGCCCCAACATCAATTAGCCAGGCAATTGCGCCAACAAATGAACGAGCGCATCGCAGTGCTTCAACAAACCGCTCATTCGTAAAGAACTGCCTCATCTGAATTAATAAAAAAACGAGATTTATCAAAACTATAAGGATAACCTTGACAGAACGGGTGACAGTCCTTTATGCTTTAGTATACGCGAGAGAGAATTCGGTGATACTGACAATGCTTGCGTCGCCAGCAACCAGTTCCCAATTACAGCGCGATTTTGTTTGCCAATGACAACGATGTCATCCTCTAAGCAAACAAGGCCAGAAATCGTAATCTAGAAGGGGATATCATTCTATGGAACTTCGGTCTAAGATTCGACCATCGAGCAGGTCTGATGTACCCACCGTCGGGTCACAACAAAGCAACCAGCCAGACCTCCGCCGCCGCCTTTCCAGATCTCAATCGTTGGAAGGACTAAATTCTTCATCGGCTGCCAGGCCACAAAGCGACCACTTAGATTTCATTCGTCCCCTTTCCGGCTCTCGATCATTGGAAGGGCTAGCTTCTTCATCGGCTGCTGGCGGAGCACAAAGTAACGCAACGGACATTCGCCAGCCCCTTTCCATGTCTCCTCACGCATTGGAAGGGCTAGCTTCTCCATCGGCTGGCGGATCGCAAGGCGATCTATCAGACGTGTTCCGTAACATCTATGGGTCTTCTCCTCATCTATTGGAAGGGCTAGATCCTACATCGGCTGGCAAATCGCAGGGCAATCTGTTAGACTTCCACCGTCTCGGGTCTCAATCATTGGAAGGGCGTGGTTCACGCCCACTCCGTGAGTTTCGTTCATTGCCTGACCTGGCTCCATCGGCTGGCAGCCTCGATCTTCCCGCCAGACCTCTCTCATTGCCCGAACGATCTTCACCCTCTGTCGAATCGCTGGGTGGCACCAGATCAGGCGATCATGTGATCATTGAGATGATCCCCAGAAGTGAGCTACCCCCCGAAGGTCACACAAACCACCAGGACGATACTCCTGTCGATTCTCCTGATTTAGGAATCAATACTGATCGATTATTCAAAGCTTTAGGCATTACTGAAGACCCGCAACGGCAACGTGAGGTGCTCGATATCTTCGCAAATATGAAGAGAGATATGGAGGAGCTTACGTATATGGGCGACACTCCACTCCGGCCAAATGAGGGTATTGCAAGATTAGATACAATCAACGAAGTTTTTCTTGCGATGTCGGATCAGCTCAAAAGCGAGCAAGATATTACTGCTATGCGTAGATATTATTACGAGTTTGTCCGACATGCGAATACCTGGTATGGTCAAGCAATTGTTGGTTCTCTTATAGGGGCCGCAAATGATATCTATCCTTCATTGCTTAGCAAAGGCTGGCTCTGGTCAACCTTCATCTTAGGTGGGATTGCTGCCGGTTTTGGGGGGATGGCCGTGAGAAAATTCGGGTTTCCATTTAACGTCTTTGCTCAAACCGCAGGGGGGCAAGCCATTATTATTGGCGGTGGCTTCGTGGAAAAGTATGTGAAGGCGAAATATAAATTACCCTAGCATTGTTGCTTGAAGATCTTTTTGCATCGTTGTTATCAACGGGGCAAACGAGGCAACATTGAGAGAGCACAGTAAATTATTGTTGTTGTGCTCTCCCAATGCCTTTCTCAAACGGTTTCTGATCGTGGGAGCTTTGCCGCAAACACATCAACTTTCTCGAAGGTCAGAGATGCTTCAAACAGGTCAGTAGCTCTCTCTCGGAGCCGCGCCGAGCCGACCGAGAGATGAGCCTCTCTCGCTTCCTCGTCTGGAAAGACATCAAAGACGCCAAATGTGGAAGATCCCAGGCGGAAAGGAAACCATGCGGTGGTTCCTGGCTCCTGCTGGATGACTGCCAACGCAGCCTGTATACCACGTTCGAGCTTCTCCTCTTTGCCGGGCCGGGCCTCGTATCGAGTCAGCAGCCCAACTGTGACGTTGTTTTCCCCTTGAGGCAGCTTGGCCGTCAGGATGTTAACCTGCTCTACGGTGCGGGGTTGTGCGAGGAGAGTGTTTGCACGTTCCAGGCGGGCTACGATCTCATCCGAGTAATGGGCAAGTCTCCCCTGCTCATTGGAGAAGATGGCGAAAGTTCCCAATGTTGAGGCATCAAAGCGGAGTGCGAACCAGGCAAGCGTCGCCGGTTCAAGCTGCACGCGTGCGAGATTTTCCTGGAGGCCGCGTTCGACTATTGCCTCGTTTCCAGCTTTTACCTGTAGGCGAATGATATCTGCAACAGCAATCATATATGTATCTCCTTTTCTCAGCGCGTGTCTGATTCCCACTCGTGCCCCTCATGATCCCCGCTCCCAGACACGCTCTCATACAGGCCGCTCTGCGCGACCAGTTATTTTTCTATCGACAGGGAAGAGTATATCTGGAGAAGAAGAGATGACCAAGTGTAAAACTACACCTGCGTTGGCGGGTTATTAATCGTGCTCTGTATATAAGGAAAGCCAATTCATCTCCGCCTTCAATGATCGGAACTTTCCTGGTCCATTTGTGTAAGATGAAGATACCCCGAACACTATCGTCCGGGGGTATCCAATGTTGTTATGAGCACTCTTCACGAATTAGCTGCTGCTGGCTGGTTGGTTCCTGTAGTCTGAGAAGTGAACGCCGAAGCATTGAAGCCCTTCACAATCAGCCATCCCCCTACAAACACCTCCCACAGGCCGCCCGGAAGCTCGGAAACCAGACCCAGACCGGTCCCCATGAGTTCTGAGACCATCCCGCAACAAATGATCGCGTATCCAACAAGGCCCCAGATAGCTATCCAGCGAGGAACCAATCGCGCCCTGTAAAACAGGTAGTTTAGCATCAAACCGGCGAGTCCAAGCGCGATCCAGCCGAGACCGTCAACATATGGAATCGCCTGGATGAATATCGTGCTCAGGGCTTGCAGGGAGAACGTGGTGGGAGCTCCAGCTTTCAGGTACGCGCTCCCGATTGGTATTTGAAGGAGCACGAAGAGAACGTGGATGCTAAGAAAGACGCTATCGATGATTCTGGATGCAAGGTAGCCGCTGGCGAGACGTTCGCTGTGTGGTTTGAGAACTGGGAGCATCAGAATGCCGTGAGCGGCGTCGCCAGCTGCGGCCATCAGCCAGAGGATCGCGCCGCCGGCGAGCATTATGCTCTTTGCGGAAACTGTGGAAAGGTAATCAGGCGCACCAAGAGTGGATTGAATGAGTCCGGTCCCCGCGAGGCCGACAACAAATCCCGCGAGGTACACTATCCCCACGACGGTTGCAGTTGTTCTATAGGTGTTCATTTCTTCTTTGATCTTCATTGTTTTCCCTTTTATTGAATATCTGCTGCATTTGTATTGAATCATACTTCTCTAAAGTTGTAGTCGATCATCTTTGTTTGTGTCGCTTCCTTGATCCTTCTGAAGTATAGTTCTATGGCAGTGTTCACAGAGAGCCTCGAAAGGGGGGTATTGAGAGTGGTGGCGAAGAGACCCGAAAGGGGGGTATTGAGCAAACTATGAATCATCCCGGATTTTTTTGCGGCGACCTCGACCCGTACTGCTCGCCGCGCAGCGGCTCGCTGATTGAGGAGGGGTGGTGGCTGGAGGCAGGCTGTGCCTGCCTCCAGCCACCACCCCTCCTCAATCGGGACGAAGCGCCAAAGGCGCTGAGGCGTGCGAGAGCCACGGCGAAAAGGCCGGGATGACTCATAGCTTGGGCTGCAAGAAAGAGTTACAACAGACCAAGCTGGCGTGCACGGGCGACTGCTTCTGTACGTCGTCGGACTTGCAGTTTGCCGAAAATGTTCTTATTGTATCCTTTCACCGTTTCCAGGGCGAGGACAAGCTGCTCGCTGATCTCCTGATTCGAGAGGCCCTGCGCAATGAGCTGGAGGACTTCTACCTCGCGTCGGCTGAGAGGCTCGATGAGAGGTTGGGTTGGTGGGGACGGATATGAGAAAGCTTCGCTCTTGTGCTCCTCTGCTTTCCATGCAGCAAGCAACTCCCCGATATAGTTCGGCATCCTCCCGGTAGCCTCTACTAGCGACAAAAGGCGCGCCATTGGTTGCCCTTCGTCGATAAAAATACGGATGAAGCCCTCTGGCGCGGCGTGCGCCAGCGCATCACAAAGCACCTGCACCGCCTGTTCCTGTTTGCCATGTGCCTGGAGAACGAGCGCCTGAAGCACCATCGTCTGGAGCCGTTCATCCTGCCATTCCTTTGCTTCTGTCTGCCGACGCCAGGGAGAGAGTACTGTCAGCGCTGTGGATAGGTCTCCCTGAGCTAGATGGGCCCGGACTTGACTGAGGGGCAGTTGGTGCTGTTGAGCCAGCTTTGCAGCTACCGCAGGCTTTCCCTGGCGAAGCAAAAGCATCACCTGTGCGCCAGCAACATCGGCCATCCGATGGACAAAGTGATGCTGCCGTACAAACGCTTCGGCCTCATCAAGAATCGTAGCGGCTCCATCCACATCTCCCTGGGCCAGTTTTAGACGGGCGAGCAACAGCGTAGACGAAGCAAAAGTATCGATGCTTTCTACTTGCTGCGTCATTTGGACGCATTGTTGTGCATGCTGCCAGGATGCTTCCAGGTCGTTCCACTGATAGAGAATGCGAGCCAACCCGAGATATGCTTCGCAGGCAATCGATAGCGGCGGATCACCTGCTAATTGCAGGACGCGTCGGTAGGTCTGTGTCGCCAGAGACAACTGGTTGTTTGTTTCCTGGACCTGGCCCAGACTAAGCGTAGCCGCTATGGTGTAGATAGAATCCCCGGACGACTTCTCGCTGGCGATGATTTCGCTATAAGTCCTGCTTGCCGCTGCGCGGTCTCCTTGCAGTTGATAGGCGTACCCTAGCGTCCAGGTGGCGGCAGTACGGAGAGGCAGGTTGTGAGGATGCAGATGCTTCAAGGCACGGCGCGACTGGGCCATGATGGTCTCAACATCGTGTTGCATGACCGCTAGCGTGGCCCGCATAGAGGCAATCTGTCCGATCAGATCTCGGGTTCTATCGTCCGGCTCCGTGCCTTGTAGTGCGGCTTCTGCGGCCTGGAGCTTCTCTTCGATAGAGGCGATACTGTGGCCGACAAACAAGAGAGCCGAAGCATACACTACCCACAATGAGGGTCTGGCGTCCAGTTCCGCAGTTTCTAGCGATTCCAGCCAGGAGAGCACAGGGGCGACCGCTCCAGGAAAGGGTAGAGACATGCTCTTGCCTTCCACCAGGCCGGCGGCACGGTCAAGATCAGCGGCGGCTACCGCGTGATGAAACGCTTCCAGTTCCAGGCCATGTTCTTCATACCATACGCTGGCGCGTTGATGCAATGCTGTGATGAGGGGAACCTCACCACTCGTAGATGAGGCAGTTGTTGATTGCAGGAGCTTTCGCAACAATTGAGCAAAGAGGTGGTGATACCGATACCACCTCCGCTCGTTGTCCAGAGGGACGATGAAAAGGTTGGCGCGTTCGAGATGTTCCAGGATTGCCTGCCCGGAATGGGAGGAGTCGAGCACAACGGCATCACACAGGGAACCTGACAACTGCTCAAGGATGGAGGTGCGCAGCAAGAACGTCTGGATGTGAGCCTCCTGCTGTTCAAGGACTTCTTCCACAAGGTAGTCCAGCACGAAATGGTGGCCCCCGGTGAACGAAGTGATGATGCGGGTCGTGTCCTGGCGTCCCCGCAAGGCAAGTGCGGCGAATTGCAAGCCAGCAATCCAGCCTTCAGTACGCCTTTCCAGGGCAGCGATGTCCTGGTCTGAAAGAGTGAGGCCCATCACCTGATTGAGGAAGGTCGTGGCTTCTGAAGGAGTAAAACGCAAATCGGCGGCGCGGATTTCGGTCACATGATCTCTGGCTCTCAGACGGGCCAGAGGCAGTTGTGGGTCTTCACGCGTGGCGATGACCACGTGCATGTGTGGGGGGAGGTGCTCGACGAGAAAAGCGAGCGCCTCGTGAACCGCTCTGGCATCAATCACGTGAAAGTCGTCCAGGACGAGGATAAACGGGTCTTGTAGTGTCGTCAGTTCATTGAGGAGGGTCGTCAGTACCACTTCGGGGGGCGGTGGCTGGCTTGATTGGAGCGCGCTCAATACCCCTTCTCCAATCCTGTCTGCGATCATCTGCAACGCCACAACGAGGTATGCCAGAAAGCGGGTAGGGTCGTTCTCCCCTTCGCTCAGGGAGAGCCAGGCGGTCGGCCGCTCGATGATGGCAGCCCATGCGCTAATGAGCGTGGTTTTCCCAAAGCCGGCGGGGGCTGCGATGAGGGTCAGTTTGCGATGTAGTCCCTCGTTGAGCTGCTCGATGAGGCGGTGGCGGCGGACCACGTTGGGCCGAAGCCGGGGAAGATACAGTTTCGTGGTGAGAATGGGCGTAGGCATGTCTGCTGCTTTTCCCCCCGGCGGTTCATATGAGAATAAAAAGTGAATTTAGAGGTCCACTGCAAGTATAGCCGATACGGAGCGAGATGGGAAGGTGGAGGCAACGACAAAGTGGAAATCACTTCTGATACTCAAACGGCCCGATATCATAATCTTTTCCCTCTGGTCGTGGATTGCCATCAAAATCTGTAGTGGGTGCCCCAAGAGCGATACCCGCGTCAATAGCTGAACTGCCCGTTTGCAAATGGTAGTCTCCGGTGCCATCTGCCTGGAAAGAGACGAACATGACTTCTTTAGTGATTGTATCCACGTCCTTTGTATCAACCGCAGAAGGCCACTCATATGATTCATCACCAAAGGCAGCTCTGCCATTGCCGTAAACGATATTATGCGAGAACTGGTTGTGCGAACCAACGCCCTTGCGTTCTCGCATACCTAGAATCCCGTTATTGATGCTGATATTATTGGTGACGATGAAATGATCTCCATCATCGCCATCATTGTCCTTTGGTTCGGTTCCTATGCTGATGCCATGCTCTTTATTCCCAAAGACGAGATTGTTAGAAATGATTGTATCGGTTGCAGCATGCCACAGGTTGATCCCGACACCAGCATTATCATAGGCAATATTGTTGACGATATGCCCCCGCGCATTAGAATGGTAGATCGCATGCACATACTCGCACATCTTGGGGTACGTATCGCCGATGTGAAAGACGACATTGCCAATAATATCGTTATCATGCGCAGTATAATTGGTATCGGTCATCCCTGAGCCGCCGGTCTTATCACAAGTGCCGGGAATGTCATGGATGCGGTTCCCAATCGTGCGGGTAAATGAACCCCAGTTCACCAGACCATCGCGCGCCCCATCGCTGCTGATATCAAAGCCGATGATGTCAATATAGTCAGCCTTTGTGGTCCAGGGAACGTCATCGTTCGTCGTTTTGATCTTCGCGGCCCATTGCTTCAGCGAGACAAAGGCGATGCGCGCCTTGGCGGTGCCGTCATGCTCGACCACGACATCTTCATTATAGGTGCCAGGGAGTACATACACGATAGTTCCCGGCTTGACGACATCAGCCGCTTTCTGGATGGTGGCAAATGGCTGAGCCTCAGATCCATTATGGTTGTCATTGCCCGAAGGAGAGACATAGAGAGCGTTGCTTCCGGGACGAGGCGTGATGTAGTGTTGAGAGCCGTTCCCCACGATTCCCTTGACCGGTGGAGCCTCATTTCCCCCCGATAGATAGCGGAATGCCAGGACGATCATCGAACCTGCAAGGAGCAAGGCGATCAAAACGAGACTGCCTGCAAGATAAAACCTCTTCGGTCTGTTTTTCAAATTTCGCATCTTTTACTCTTTTTCAATATACGTAGAAACATCACTGGTGCACCTGGCAAATGGTGGAGAGAAAGCCGCCATTTGCCAGGTGCATCAATCATGGAAGGTACTGATAAGGGACAAACTCGCGTTAAGGTGCCAGTATGTCAGGTGCATTCATACCATTTCCCGCATCTTTCGGACTATATTGCCAGAGTACCGAACCATCCGAAAGCCGAATCGCGTACACGCTATCGGTAAACTTCTGATTCTTCCCGCTTCCACTTACCGTTGACGCCTGCTGGTATACAATTCCGTTACTCATTCCGATGGAAGTCGAAGTAAGAATGGTTGGTTTCTCCGCCAGGAGCTTGCCACTCTGCCAATCAAAGGACTTGATTTTAACAGGGATGTCGGTCTTTGCACTTTCCAACTCGAATAGATAACCTGTTCCATTCACCATGTATACCGTACCGCCAAAACACTTATTTGGTGAACAAGGATCATTCATTTGCCAGGCTAACGTTCCATCCTTTACTCGAAAAGCATTTAACGTCAGAACGCCACTGTGTTTTCCCTGAGCGATGAGCAGTCCAGCAGCGATAGAATTCCCATCGAGCATGGTATATCCTGGAGGTGAAGCCCACACGATAGCTCCCGTTTTTGCGTCAAATGCAGATATCTTTTGACTTTGTTCGTACTGTTTCTGATCTTTCTCAACTTGCTGCGATGAGCTGGCGTACACAATGCCGTTGACGAGTTGGAATGAGGAGAAAACATAGTCCGCTGGTATCTGTTGCTGCCAGACGAGCCGCCCGGTTTGTTCATTTAATGCAACGAGACGATTCCCTATCCCCATACTGAAGTACACAATGCCATGCTCTACCACAGGCTCCTGGGAGAAACTCGGCCTGTGTGGACTGGTAAAGTGCCAGTGCTCCACGCCCGTAGCTGCGTCAAAGGCATAGAAGTTTTCCTGGTCTGAGAGGACATAGAGTGTGCCATGAACTACAAAGAACCACTGACCTCGACCAGTATGAAACGTCTTATTGTGCCATAACTCAGCGCCATTCTGAGTGCTGACGGCGGAAAAAGTCCCCGGTTCATTTGCTCCAAAACCATAGAGGTAAATCCTGCCATCTGAGACTGCATCATAAGCATAGCTATAGCCATCGTTTCGGCGCGTGTGCCAGCGTTCTTGGCCTGTACGAGCATTAAGGGCATAGATATCGCGGCTCATGATGACGTAGACCACGCCACCAAAAACATGCACATGCATGCCCCCTGTAAGCTCCTGCGCTTTGGGGTCCAGTGGTGCCTGCCAGATCATTTTGCCTGTGCGCCCATCAAGCTTATAGACCATGTGATTGCGCCCAATATAGAGATTTTGCTGCGTCCCATCCAGGCCGCCGTTCGTAGCTACAGGTTGTTTTTGCTCTTGTTGTTTTGCCAGATGGGTCACAACGGCCCAACTTCCTAAGATAAGGCCAAGTATCAGGACTGCAGCCATCAAACTCAATGCTCTACTGAAAGCTGATGGTTTCCTTTGATGAGTTTGCTGCCCGACTGCGCTCTTTGGGTTGTGAAATGGGAAGACGTTCGTCTCTTCTGGTGTGGAGGAAGGAGGCACGACAGCTTTTTTGCTGGTGATGCGCTCTCTGGCACGAGCCAGCGAAGCCCGATCCTCTGCCGAAACATCAGATCGATAGATGTGCTGAAGCGTTTGCATAAGCTGCACATCAAATGCCGCATCTTGATCGGAAGCCTCAGCGCTAGCATATTGCTCAATCTGTTCATCGACGGTTTCTGGTTTGAAAAGCTGTTCGTTGTCTCTCATTGCTCCGTTCCTCCTTCTATTCGTTTGTAAGCGGCACGCAGATGATTGATGGTCCGTGAAAGCATCGTGCGCACTGCCGATTCTTGTTTGCCTAAGATGGATGCGATCTCCGCACTGCGCAGGTTATAGCCAAAGCGGAGCCACATCACATCCTGTTGCAGAGGAGAGAGTCGTGTCAGCAGACTTCTCACGAGATCCTGTCGCACAACAGTCTGTTCAGGGCTACGAGCTTCGTCTTCCAATAGGGTTTCGGCTACCAATTCTAATGGAACACCGCGTCTAACGGAGGCCCGCCTGAAAGAGTCAACGACTTTGTTGCGAGCGACGCGCCAGAGCCACGCCACTTGTGCCTGCTCCGAGAGTTGTGCAAACTGCTCATTCTCAATGGCTGCGAGAAACGTATCCACCAGAATGTCTTCTGCATCTTCACGCGAACGGGTATGTTGCCGCAGGTAGGTAAAGATAGCTGCGGCATGGCGCTCATAGAGCCTGTCCGTCAGTACATCTTCGGTTGTTGGCTGTTGTTGAGAAAACATAATTACCTATTCCTCTACATAGATGAGATCTCACTAACCACATCGCATCAGACGCGAAAAATGTTGCAAGTTCATGTGGAGCGGCTACTATCACTAGTACTGCTTTGAGCATCCTTTCACAACCTTGACAGGGCGCATGAGTATATGTTATTTTCTTACGAAAGGTGAAACGTTTAACCCAGAGGCAAGAATGGATACTACTGTCCCAACCCTGAAGGATGTTGCACGCTATGCAGGCGTCTCAATCGCGACCGTGTCGTACGTTTTGAACGGTAGGCGGCAAGCCAATAAAACGATCAGTGAAGCCACGCGCCAGAAGGTCTTACAGGCTGTGAGCGAGCTGGGATATACGCCCAACCATGTGGCACGCCATCTGCGGCGGCAGCGCACGGAGCGCATTTGTGTGGTGTTGCCCCGCCTGGGCGTTCCTTACTATGAAGCGTTCTGTCAGGACATCGAAGCAGTGGCGGAGCGCTATCAATATACGGTCATTCTTTCTTTAACTGGCACACGCGAGAAAGAGCGAAAGGTGCTGGGAGCGTTACAGCATCGTTTAGCCGATGGGGTGATTGCTCTTCATGGCGATTGGGAAAGCGAGGAACTGGCGCAACTGTCGGCAATGGGGATCGCCGTTGTGGTGCTCGACAACTATATTCAAGGCAAAAACGTTGATGTGGTGCGCACCACTGAGGAAGATGCTTTTTACGAGGCGGTCAGTTATCTTGCCACAAAGGGATATCGGAAGATTGTCTGTTTTCTTGGGGGTGATACACGTGGAACGAGGTATGCGGCCTATCAACGAGCGCTACGCGATCACAATCTACCATTGGATGAACGCTTTGTGGTTGAAGGGTGTGGAGATCGCCAGATAGCGTATCAAGAAACGCTGAAATTGTTGAAACTGAAGGACAGGCCAGATGCGATCTTTGCCGGTTCTGATGTTGCAGCGATCTCAGCAATCTGGGCAATACGGGATGGAGGATTGCGTATCCCGGATGATATCGCCATTATCGGAGCGGGCAATATCGCTGAAGGTGAAATTACAGTTCCCCCTTTAACGACGGTTGGCCCTGTCTCTCTTGATTTCTCAGATGTTGCCGAGTTCCTGTTTGATCGTCTGCGCAATCCAGATCAGCAGGAGCGAGTTCTTTTACGACAATGGAAGCTGATTCTTCGTGGATCAGCTTAATGTCCGGTGCATTGATGCCAGAACATGGAGGTATTCTCTCATGAGCAACCTTGATCTCCCCAATAGTGCAAAAGACAGCAATACAGTTCATCAAGACAAGCGCATCTCTCGACGTAAGGCATTGCAGCTTGGAGGTGCTCTGACCTCAGCGGCCCTTGCTGCCCCGGCTTTTCTTTCGGCCTGTGGTGGTACTGGAAGTCTTGTTTCTGACTCCTCCTCCTCTTCTTCCACAAAGACATTGCGTGTCTATTGGAATCCCGGCCACGCTTACAAGAGTTATCAGCAGGTGATTGATAAGTTCGAGCAGGACCACGCTGGATGGAAGGTCAAGCTAGAGCAGTATCAGTGGCCCGATATGCGCACAAAAGTGTTGGCGAATTTTGCTGCTGGCGATGTTCCTGATCTCATCGAGGAACCAGGCGGCTGGGTGCAGGAGTTTGGTATTGCCGGGAAACTGCGTTCGTTACAGCAATATGTTGATAAGGACGGTAAGAGTATCGGTTTTCCGGATGACTGGCAGGAGTACACGGTCCAACGCAATACAGTGAATGGGGAAGTGTACGGTGTCCAGTTGCATCTGACCTGCTCGCTGCTCTTTTATAACAAGGAGATGCTGCAAAAAAGCGGCAAAAGTGTGCCGACGACCTGGGAGGAGCTGCTGGCAACCTGTCAGGCTCTCACGAGCAATGGCGTCTACGGGTGCGCTCTGAATCAAGATGCGAGCTATTCCTGGTCCTGGTATTTACAGAATGGTGTGCGTGAATACGATCCCGCGAAAAAAGTGATCGCCATGGATAATGATGCGGCGTATCAGGCGCTCCAGTTCCAGTCAGATCTGATTCACAAGTATAAAGTCGCGCCGGCTCCGGTTGCGACCGGCAGTTATGATGGCCCGCAAAAGCTCCTTTCTGCCCGCAAAGCCGCATTCATCCTGACCGGCCCCTGGGATATCAAGCCAATTGTGACTGCAGATGCAAACTTCCCTCTGGGCATTGCTCAGGCGTTGAAGCATAAAACGCAGGCTACCTATGCCGCAGGGACCAGCCTGATGATCCCCAAAGATGCGAAAAATCCCGATCTGGCCTGGGAATTATTGAAGCGATTGGTTGCGCTCGATGTGGAGGTTGCGGCGACCAAAGAGGCAGGTATGACGATGCCGCGCAAATCCTGGGGTCAGCATCCCGAGACGCAAAAACTGCCGATGATCGCTCCGTTTGCTCAGGGCTTACAGTATGCTCAATTCGCAGGTGGCGAGTTGGAGAAGACGGGCAAATCCGGGGCCGTAACCGATCTCTATAACAAAGCCTATCAGGATGTTATTTATAAGCAGGTGCCTGCTTCACAAGCGCTGAAAGATTTTGTCGCGACTGGCAACAAACAACTCTCCAGTTAATCTGAACAACATGTGGAGCGTTCCTGGATTATTTGGTTCATCTTCATTATTGGTGCATCTGACGATGGAAGGAGAGAATGGCTAGGGGCACAGAGGATGTTGGGTCTCCCGTAGCGACAAGGGGCGGTTGAGGGGTCTTGGCGGGGGCCTTGCGCTTGTCTCGCCGTAAAAGCGAGGGCGACAAGCGCAAGGCCCCCGCCAAGACCCCTCCACGCCACCCCTTGTCGCTACGGGTGCGGGGAGCTTTCTCTTCCTGGAGGATTTGTTGAATGCACCAATTAACGCTCGACTACGACGGGGTTTATTGAGTCTAAGTGAGGGGAGTTGATTTTATGGGACTTATCGTTGCACAGGATAGCACGAATGCACGGCGCACCGTACGCGTCGGGCTGGCAAGTCGTCAGGCCATGATAGCGTATATCTTCCTTGCGCCGGCACTCATCTACTTCACCGTTTTCTTTTTCTATCCTATCGTGCTTGAGTTCTGGGCGAGCATGCAAAGCACAACGGCCTTCGTTGGCCTGGGGAATTATGTTCAGGCTTTTCAGGATGCGCGGGTCTGGGAAACATTCAAGGTGACGCTGCTCTTTGCCGCCGGGGTGACGCTGCTCAACGTCATCATTGGCCTGGCTCTGGCGCTCCTGCTCGATTTACCACTGCGAGGGCGAGTGGTCTTTCGCGCGATCTTCATGGTTCCCTATATGACCTCGATGATCATTGTCGGATTGATGTGGCGCAATATTCTCGATCCGCAGATCGGCATTCTCAACCGGCTGCTCATCACGTTTGGCCTGCCTGCTCAGGATTGGTTGACCAATTATCAATTAGCGTTACCGGCTGTGATCGGGATTACCATCTGGCAAGGCGTGGGCTATACAATGGTGCTGTTTCTGGCTGGCCTGCAAGGGATTCCGCGCGAATATTATGAAGCGGCCCATGTGGACGGGGCCGGAGGATTGGCACGATTTCGCTTTGTGACCCTGCCCCTGCTGGCCCCGACGACGCTGTTTGTCGTCATCATCGGCGTCATTAACAGCTTGCAGGCATTTGCGCAGGCATTTGTCATTACGCAGGGTGGCCCGGCTGATGCGACACGTTTCTATGTGTTTCATGTCTATAACGTGGCCTTTAACGAGAACAATCTCGGTTATGCATCGGCGCTCTCTTTCCTGATGTTTCTGGTGATTCTGGTGCTGACGTTGATTCAAATGCGTGTCGGGAATAAGGCGACCGAGTACTAATAACGCTACAGGGAAAGGAGAGAAAGATGCAACAACTCAGGCTGGGCAAGATGCTTGCTCATAGTGCCATCTATATCGTGCTTGTACTGCTGTCGGCGATTGCGATCTTACCGCTTTTGTATATGCTCTCGTTAGCATTGCAAAGCGATAAAGAGATCTTTGCCGGTATACCAGTCCTCATTCCAACGGACCCACAATGGCAGAACTTTCTCGCCATCTGGCAAAAAGCACCCTTTGCGCGCTTCTTTCTGAATAGCGTCATCGTTGCGGGCGTGATTACGCTGTCACACCTGTTTTTTGATCCGCTGGCGGGATATGTCTTTGCCAAATTTCGTTTCCCGCTCAAGAACGTGATCTTTTTGCTGATTCTGGGCACGCTCATGATCCCATTCTTTGTGCGTATGATCCCGCTCTATATCATCATGGCGCAACTGCACTGGCTCGATACCTACCAGTCATTGATTGCCCCGTTTCTGATGAGCGCCTTTGGCATTTTTCTCATGCGTCAATTCATTCAACCTCTGCCCTTTGAATTGATTGACGCCGCACGGCTGGATGGCTGCTCAGAATTCGGCATTTACTGGAAGATTATTCTCCCTCAGGTCAAACCAGCACTGGCAACACTGGGCCTGTTTACCTTTATCTTCCAGTGGGATGAGTTCCTCTGGCCGTTAATCGTCGTCAACAGTACAGAGATGCGCACCATGCCAGTTGGTCTCACTCTTTTCAATCAAGAGTTCTTCACCCAGTGGAATTATACGGCGGCTGGTGCCGTCGTGCTCTTTATTCCGATTCTGGTGCTGTTCCTGTTTTTGCAGCGATACTTTGTGAAAGGGATCAGCCTGAGTGGTTTGAAATAGCGGTCTGATGGCCGTTGAGTTGATAACGTCAAGTGTTTTCAATGAGAGGAAGGTCTCGTGAAGGATCGTACCCGTCCTAATGTGATTGTCTTTTTTACCGACCAGCAACGCTGGGATACCTCTGGTCTGCATGGAAATCCCCTGCAATTGACGCTCAATTTTGATCGTTTTGCGCAAAGCGGGACATATCTCCATTCGATGTTTAGCTGTCAACCTGTTTGCGGTCCAGCGCGTTCTCTCCTTCAGACCGGCCTCTATCCAACAACGAGCGGCTGTTATCGCAATGATATTCCGCTGCCAGCCCAGGCAAAGACGCTGGGACACTATTTTCGTCAGGCCAACTATGCGACTGGCTATATTGGGAAATGGCATCTTGGCTCGGCTGACCCGGTTGTGGTGGAGGAACGTGGAGGCTATGATTACTGGCTGGCCGCCAATATTCTAGAGTTTACGTCTCGGCCATATAATACGGTGGTGTATAACAATGAGAACGAGGCGGTCAAACTGCCGGGCTACCGTGTGGATGCGATCGTCGATGCCTCTATTCGCTATATCGATGACCATCAGGATGAGCCGTTTTTTCTCTTTATCTCGCAACTGGAGCCGCACCAGCAGAATCAACAGGACTATTTCCCGGCTCCTGATGGCTATGAGGAACGCTACCGAGGTGGCTGGGTTCCTCCTGATCTGGCGGCGCTTGGCGGCTCGACGCAGCAACATCTGGCGGGTTATTATGGTCAGATCAAACGGGTGGATGAAGCCTTTGGTCGCCTGCTCGACGCATTAAAGAGCCTTGAGCTGACGGACAATACGATCGTTCTCTTCACCTCGGATCATGGCTGTCATTTCAAAACGCGCAATAGCGAGTATAAGCGTTCCTGTCATGAAAGCTCAACGCGTCTGCTGGCGGCGTTTCAGGGACCGGGCTTTCGAGGTGGGAGGCGTCTGGAAAATCTGGTCAGCCTGATCGATATTCCTCCGACGCTTTTAGATGCGGCGGGAATTCCTGTTCCAGAGGCGATGCAGGGACGCTCCCTGATGCCGCTGGTCCGGTATGAAGAGGAGAGCTGGCCGGAGGATGTGTTGATCCAGATCAGCGAATCGCAGGTGGGGCGAGCCATTCGCACGCGGCAGTGGAAATATGGCGTGGTGGCCCCTGACAAGCACGGCTGGCACGATTCCAGTTCCGACTTCTACAGAGAGACCTATCTCTATGATCTGGAGGCTGATCCATATGAGTTATGTAATCTGGCGGGCAGCAAAAAGTATCGTGGTGTCGTGAAAGATCTCAAGGAGAGGCTCATTGCTCGCATGGTCGAAGCTGGCGAGCAGGCTTCTGCTGTTGCCGACGCTGACGATTGAGGAGCAACCTTCCACGTGTCGTAATCAAGCGATGATTGGTGCATCCAGCAATTGAGACGGAGAGGAATACCATGCGAATATGGCAGGGGCGATGGCTGGTCCTCGCCCGTTTCGCCCCCATTACGTGTATTGTCACTCGGGCGAGGACCAGCCATCGCCCCTGCCATATTCGGCCCTCCCCTGGAGGAGATTGTTTGTGAAAGCTTACAGGCTCCTAGATTACACAGAGATGACCGCGAGGATAGCGGGTTGGAACCCATCTGCGTATGGATTCACTCAAACCACAAAAACCGTGCGCGATTGAGCAATCTCTGTTGACCAGGCTGCTTCGACTTGAGAAAGAGGAACGGGTGTGGTCGCAATCTGAAACTTCCCGGGAACCGCTGCTTGCAGTACGCCTTCAGAAGCCTTGAGGAACCGATCGGGGGGAATACTGCCGATGCCGCTGCCCATCAATTCGATAGAAGAGGAGCGCAGGACAGGGCTGGGCAGCGAAATGTTGAAAGCGCTGACAGAACCAATCTGGATACAGCGGATCGGCACCCCATCTTCTCCCGCTCTAGCCGCTGCTCTCAGCAACCGCTCCATGCTTGGCCCCCACAGGTAATCAAGCACGACATCGACTCCCTCGTGAAATGGCTCCAGGAATGCTTTTTCCAGTGCCTCCCCGTCCTCGACGAGCGGAATGGTTACATCAGCACCCAGAGCGGTGAGAGATTTCAGCACTTCAGTATTGCGACCGGTGGCGATCACTTTTTTGGCACCGAGATACTTAGCGATCTGCACTGCCAGCCGACCAGAAATCCCGGTCGCGCCGTTGACCAGGACCGTTTCGCCCGCTTGAAACTTCGCTCTTTCCAGTAATGCTCCCCAGGAAGACATTCCGGGAATGGCAATCGCAGCGGCGGTCACATCATCCAGCTCATCGGGCAGGGCAAGACAGTGCGAGGCTTCCACTTTTGTTTGCTCTGCCATACTGCCAAAAGGAGCTACTGGCAGCACAAAGTAGACGCGACGACCATCAGTGAGCCGCCCGACACCATCGAGGCCAACAACGAATGGAACCTGACCGGAGGTGCTGTAGTGCGTACCTGATGCCATGCCTCTGGTTACATGGCTGAGCGAGGCTGCTGTCACATTAATCAGGTTCTCTTCTTCGGAAGGAACTGGTTCGCGAAAATCGCTATATACCGGTGTTTGTCCGGCTTGCAAAACGAGAGCTGCTTTCATAATATACTCCTGTTCAATATTTCAATGTCTTTAATATCCGTGTATTTTGCACGTATCTAGCATAACAGAAAGAACCTGGACATGTCAAGGGAACTCCGTGTATAATACACCCATATGAACCAGGATAATCGTCAATTTTATGACGCCCTCTTCGATATCATCGGGTTGATGAACCAGCCGCAACGCGATAACATCCTGTTGCGAGAGGCGGGCGTATCTCTTGATCGGGCATTGTTTCCTTTGCTGGTGGTGATTGATCGTCGCGGCGCTATTGGCATCATGGAGCTGGCCGGGCTGGTTGGGCGTGATCATAGCACGGTCAGCCGTCAGGTTGCCACCCTCACTCACCTGGGGCTGGTGACACGACATGCTGGCACCAGCGACAGGCGGGAACGCAAGGTGGCAGCGACACCGGAAGGGCTGGCAATCGCCCATGCTCTGGATGCCGCGCGCGAGAGGCTACTGCAACCCATTGTTGCTCAGTGGGATGAGCAGGACTGGAAGACCTTCGTTTCGTTGCTCCGCCGCTTTGCCGATGATGCTCTGGCACATTCCTGAAGAGCAGCGCTGAGAGTTTTGTAGGGCATGACGACCTGGAGATGGGGTCGAGCCTGCGCACCATGAAAAAACCTCTTATAGCCATAGGTGTGACATGCGTTTATGCTGATTTGAGCGGCGTTGATCTACTGGACGTTTTTGACCCCCTGTATGCTTGAAAAAATGCTTCACGCTACGTCATTATTAATAGAGCAAACGTTTGCTCTGTTCTGTACTGCAACGTGCGTGTGAAAAAGCATGATACATGCGGCCCAACTTTTGTCAAAGATGACTCAATATATGTAGAACCAGGAAGTTTTGTATGGCACGGCATTTTTTTATCTCATATTCAAGACAGGATTATGATGTTGCCTTACGACTCAAAGCCGATCTGGAACAACGAGGCTTCTCCCTATGGATGGACCTGAAACGCATTCCTCCTGGAACAGCCTGGGATGATGAGATACGAGATGCTATCAAAGGATCTCTGGCAGTCCTGTATCTGGTCTCGCCCGATTCACGAGCCTCGCGCATTGTTGCACATGAGCTTGACCTGGCCGATGCGTATAAAAGACCTATCTGGCCCCTATGGGTGAAGGGTGACGAACACTGGGCTGAGGTTGTGATGATGGGCTATTCAAGAGTACAATACATCGATTTGCGAGAGGCCGCTTATACGCCAGGGCTGGAGAACCTGGGAACAGAACTGAAGCGTCTCAGTAACCGAACCAGGGTTCTTCCGATTGAAAGATTTACTTCTGTGATACCACGCAATCCATACAAAGGTCTGCACGCCTTTGAATATAAAGATGCGCGCGATTTCTTTGGTCGTCATGATCTGGTCAAGAGCATGATCCAGCAGATCAGAAGTATCATTGCCGAAGAGCAGGAAGACGGCCAACATTCTCGCTGTATGCTGGTGGTCAGCGCCAGTGGAGCAGGAAAATCCAGTACTGTGCTTGCCGGATTGCTGCCAGCGTTGCAACATGATACGGAGATTGTACCAGTCGAGCAAAGACAGATCGCTGAGGTGGAGCGCTGGCTGTTTCTCGATCCCGTGCGACCTGGAGATAAACCAATTGCAGGATTGATACGCGCGTTGAATCGTCCGTTTCTGAATAGTGAAGTGATTGGCGACTCCTTGCCGCTTGAACTTTCGTCGGATAGCGTACAAAAAACGCTGGACGAGTCTTCGCTGGGGTTGTATAAATTGCTACAACAGATCAAGACCAATGCGCGGGATCGTCTGGTCCTTACCATTGATCAGCTTGAGGAGCTTTTTGCCCCGACGGTTGATGAGGGACAACAAAAACAGTTTATCGAACTGCTTTTTGCCACCGCCACCCAACCTCATAGCAATGTGTTGATCATTGCCACCTTGCGAGCGGATTTCTATGATCATGTGCTGAAAGACCCACACCTGTTTGCGATCATGAAGGCGCACCGGATGGAAGTGCCGCCGATGCGTATCCAGGATTTACGAGAGGTCATTGAAAAACCGATTGAACTGGAGGATGTAGGCGTCACGTTTGAGATGGATCTGGTTGGTGATCTCCTCTACGATGTGCGCAGGCAGCCTGACGCTCTGCCGCTGCTACAATTCACGCTGGCGCAATTATTTGAGCATCGCGAGGGGCGTTGTTTAACCCGCCGTAGTTATGAGGAGATCGGCAGATTAAAGGGAGCGTTGGAGAAACATGCGGATGCTACCTACAACAATTTGCCTGACGAGCAGCATCGTGCGAGTGCGAAGAAGCTCTTTACCAGCTTTTTTATCAATGTCGCGGAAGTACAAAACAATGCCTCTTATATTGAGTTCGCCGAGGGCGTGACCAGCCGCCGTGTGACCCGTGCAGAGTTGCTGCTGGACGATCCAAACAGCCAGCGTATCCGCGATAGAACGCTTGAGGCCTTTACCAATGCACGCTTGCTGATCGTGCGCAACTCTATCAGACAGGGGCAGGAGCAGGAAGATACGACCTACGAGATCTGCCATGAGGTCTTAATCAGTGCGTGGAAGAGGCTCCAGGATTGGATCGAGGAAGATCTTCAGGACATCTATTTCTTACAGCGCTTACGTCCACGTATTCAGCAATGGCAAAAAGGTGGGATTGATAAGACGAAGCAACGCTCTTTGCTCTCTACCGATCACGAGTTGGAGCAACTTCAGCGGTATCAACAAACAAACGAATTGAGCCACAGCGAGACGGAGTTTTTAAAGCAGAGCTTGCGGTGGCAGAGGCGACTGAAACAACGCACGACCGGGTTATTCCTTGCCACAATCTCTCTAACGCTGGTTGTTGCTCTGGTTGCAGGTGTCGTTGGCTACCAGAGGTTTGGGTATCTCATCTTTCCATCGCCTACGACCGTTACCACTGTCAGTAATAGTGGGCCGGGTTCGCTGCGTTCAGTGCTTGCACAGGCACCAGATGGTGCAACCATCACCTTTTCACAACAACTCAGCGGCCAGACGATTCAGCTGACTGAGGATCTCCCCCTGAAGAAAAGAGTAACCGTTCAGGGATTGCAGGATGGAACAATCAGCATCAGCAGTGGCCGGACCGGGAAAGGCATAGCTATTCCCGGGTCAAAGACGGAAGTGACGTTTAACCATATCGCGTTTGTGCATAGTTATACCCACCGGGCCTCGCTGATTACAAATCATGGCATCCTGACCCTCACCGATTGCCAATTGAACGATAATCAATCCTATGGTCTGGGCGGGGGAGCCATTGCCAATTATAATCGGCTGATTCTCAATCGCACTCTGCTCACACATAATCAAACCAGCGGCAACGGGGGAGCCATTAACGATCTGTTCGGGATCGTGACGCTGAATAATAGTGCTATTACAGGGAATATTGCTTACAACAATGGTGGCGGAATATATAGTCAGGGGGGGCATATTGAGATGGTAGAGAGCAAGGTTTTCGATAATCAGGCTCAGTTGCCCCGTAGCACAATCACGAACAATTATGGTGGCGGCATCGATGTTGTGAATGGGTCGCTCAATATGTTCTCCTCGCAGATTTTTCACAATACCTCTGCATACTATGGTGGTGGTATTGCCCTTCAGGGTAGCCTTGCGACGATCAATGACTCGATTATTCATGATAACGCAGCCGGTGTGAAAGGTGGAGGGCTGATAGTGACGAAGGATACTGACAATAACTTTTCGAGTCTGGCAGTCTTGAGCAATATTGTAGTCACAGAGGAGCCACTAGCACAATATTATATCGGACAAAATACGGCTGGCACCGACAAACACGGGGACGAAGCGGCTGGTCAACAAAAGAGCGTTGGCGACACCATTCAGATTGCCGATGATGACAGGGTAGCTACTGCTGGCAACCCACCTCCAAACCGGGTGACGCCTCCTGAGCAAACGGCAAACTATCTCGGCGTGGCCCATATCAATGAATTTTGTCAGCAACAGAAATACAGTTACGGCAATATTGGGAGAATGGCCTCCATAGATGAAGAGGGGTTGAACGATATCCAGGTCTCATGTTTTACGTTAAATAATGAGCGCATGCATAATTTCTCCGGGAAAGAGGTATGTGGAACGTGGTTTCGCAACACAAACAATAATGCGACGATTGTTGATCGTCTGACAAACTACTTCGATCCTTCCAGCTTGCAATGCTACAAAAATCTGAAACGGCTGGGACCGCTTGGGAACAATGCAGCAGATTTCGACGCGCAATGTAAAAAAGATTCAATCAATGAGGGGTTATATGACAATCCACTGGAGCGACATACCGCCTATGATTGGAGTTGTCAGCCGAAAGATCACAACTTGTTGCCGATTGGCCTGAGCGTCGCCAACGCCTGCGATACCAGATATAGAGTAACTAACGCGATTGATCGGCTTGTCAACTACAACAGTCCTGCCGGGTGGGAATGCTGGCAACCAGCTTAGTATTACTGTTGAAATGACATACATCATCAAGTAGAAGGATATCGCTTCGTTTCTGAAGTGGTTCCTGATGACGTATCCTTTGACTTATGCCTGCTTTGCCTCTCTTCTTGAGATTGCTGAAGAGAGGCAATTACCCTCTGAAGCTCATTTACTTGCATCTGCAAGCGATGAAAACGCGTCAATAAATTATTGAGCTTACCGCCAATCGACCAGAGAACATTATCTTGTGTAAGCGGGACACGTGCCGTTGTAATCCCGTTTGCAACCTGCTCGTGCACCAGTTCGATCTGTCGAATAGAAGCATCTAATTGTGTCTTTTGAAGGGCAATAGCATGGTCCCGTTGGGCCAGAGCCATAACAAGTTCAGTGACTCTCTCGGCCTGATCTGCTCGTAAGATGGCCTGTTTAGCACCTTGCACCCAGAGAAAAGCCACAACTGACACAATGATCTGGCTGAGGATGATCGGCGCAACAACAACAGGAAATGCCGTGTTGAGTACCTGCTGCAACTCTCCTGAGACAGGTAAAAAGCGCAATGCATAGAGGGTAAAGAGACAATTTCCCGCAGCTACGACGAAGACCCATCCTGGTGCAAGAAACGAAACCGCACACATTAAAGGTAGCACCAGGAAAGTGAAAATAGGCAGAACGCTCGTATTCACACCCCCAGGAGCAGTTAAAATATTCGCGATAGGCCCGGCAACAACGCCAAGTACGACCATAACGCCGGCAGTGTTCACCATTCCCAGACGATTAAACACCAATGCAAATGCGACAATAAGCAAGTTAGCGACGAGTGTTATGATAAGAATAGTGTTTACCCCGGCGAGAGCAGCAGGGAAAGAAATGATAATCATAAAGAAGAGAGCAATACTAATCTGGCTGCCTGTTCGCCCACGACGAAACAAATCCCTCTCCTGGAAAGGTGCCGAAGGCCCTGGGGCAGCAGGAGAGGTAAGCTGATACCACGTTTGCAGAAGTGCAGAGTCCCTTTTTATGGGTTTGTTCATTTTCGGCCATTTAGGGATGGTTGGGGTAGATTCCAGGTCGCCAGTAAATGGGGGACGTCTATCCATAAACTGAGCCTCCTTATATCATGGTTCTCTCCAGGGGAAACATATCATACCTGTGTTAAGAGAAGATTGTTTCTTTCTAAAAACAGTCTGTGGTGTTCTGCTCCTGTGGTGAAAATTAACATAGTACCGAGCATGATGAACATTTTCCTCAGTACATGTGGCTCGCGTCGTATGCTCGAACTGATTGCGAAACAAAGTCGAAGGATGAGTCATCCCGAATGGTTTTGTCGTGATCTCCGCCCGTATTGCTCTCCACTCCCCAGCGGTGGAGAAACGCTGAAGGCGTGAGCCATCTGGAAACAATCCGGGATTAACCCATCCCTCCTGAAATAACGTGAATGATATGTGATGCTTTATGCCAATTCTTGACGAACCATCCGGGTGCCTTCGACCAGTGAACAGAGCTTGCCAAAGGCGACCTCTCGCGGGAGGTATTTCATGCCACAGTCGGGGGCCAGGATCAGGCGCTCCGGCTCGATATACTCTAACGCTGAACGTATTCTACCAGCGACGATCTCCGGCGTCTCGACCTCCATATCGCCCAGATTCAGGACGCCAACAATCATAGTTTTTTCGGGGAAGCGACGCAGGATCGATAGGTCGAGTCTGGGTTGCGCCGTTTCAATTGCAATCTGCTTGACGATACAGTCATTCAGCTCGGCGAGGAAGGCATACTGGCCCGGTCGGTCGTGTACAATCGCGGCATACCCGAAGCAGAGATGCAGCGCCGTTGTGCCTTCAATCCCCTCCAGCGCTCGATTGATAACCTCAACGCCGTATGCTCTGGCCTGCTCCGGTCGCGCTTGCAGATATGGTTCGTCAATCTGAACTACGTCGGCCCCGGCAGCCTGCAAACTTTTGATCTCCTCGTTGACAGCTGCCGCGATATCCAATGCCAGGGACTTCTGATCGTGGTAATAGTCATTTTGCGCCTGCTGGGTAATCGTGAAGGGACCAGGCACAGTGATCTTGATGCGACGATTGGTGTTGCGCCGGAGCAGCTCCACGTCGCGTACTTCCACCGGGTATCTGCGACGGATGGGGCCGACGACTCGCGGGACCGGGTTGGGGTGCCCTGTGCGATCGATGGCGACCCCGGGATTATCAAGGTCCATCCCCTCCAGTGCTGTTGCGAAGCGGTTGGAGTAGCTCTCGCGTCGTATCTCCCCATCAGAAATAATGTCAATCCCTGCACGCTCCATGTCACGAATAGCGAGAAGAGTTGCGTCATCCTGTGCCTGTTGCAGCAGAGGCTCCAGGATGCGCCAGATCTCGCGCGCTCGGATGCGAGGTGGCAATCGACTCTGTAAGTTCTTGCGATCTACCAACCAGTCTGGTTGAGGATAGCTTCCCACAACCGTCGTCAAAAGCCTGTCAGTCACGCTCTTTTCTCCTTCATTGGCCCTGGTATGTTCCACTCTTCATCGGTTCCCACGCGGCAGCTTGTCCGTAGAGCGAACTTCTGTCCGCCTGCTTTATAAAAAGCAGTATAGAGAATATGAAGCGAGCGTGTCAAGGAACAGGCTCGATGTTCCAGGGCTTTCCAGTTCTCCGCTCAAAGGGGTGCAGGGTCTCCCTGCCGGGGTCTGGGGTGTCCCCAGTTTCCTTCCCTCCTTCGCGCGCCGCCGCAGGCGGCGCGCAAAAGAGAAGAAAAAAGGTTTTTGCGGGGACACCCCGCACCCCGGCAGAGGGCGGCAGCCCTCTGCACTCCCGCAAGATGGGAGAATTGGAAAGCCCTGCTCGATGTTCTCTGCTACGTCGTGCATTTTAAAATCGACAGGCAGATACGTCTTCTCCTTTAGAACTATTTTCCTCATGTAAAGATGCGAGAAGATGTGGTACTATTGCACTTATAAATTGAGTATGCTGGTGGGGGTTACAGATGCAATTTCTATCTTTTCAAACAGCAACCCTATCACTATTTACAGGATTATTCTGGATTGGAAATCACCTCCTGTCTGTCTATTTTCCTCTACCAATATGGACAGCTTTTGTTGCATCCCCAACGCCAACGCCACCTGCTTCTCCCTTATCTGATGCCAGCCTGTAGCGATTTCGCCACTTCTTCAAATCAAGACCTGATCGGGTTCGCAGCCGAGCGCTGGGACGAGTGGTATGGTTTTCCAGAGGAGGAGGCGCGTGCTCACATGGAGAGCCATCTTGCTAGCGGGAATGCATTGCTACTTCTGGATGCATTGGATGAAGCGGTCGCAGGGGGAACCGATGAGATGGCGAGATCATCTTATAGTCATGTTCTCGAAGCGATTCAACGCGTGGCAACCCGCTACCGCGAGATTTCCATCGTGATTACCGCGCGCAAAGCCGGATATTATCGCAACGCGCATATAAGCGGTTTTACGGAACTGGAAGTGCTGGAATTTCGCCCCGAAGAGATTAACGAGTTCGTTGACAACTGGTTTACATACCATCCAGCGCCATCGAAATATGCGACGGCCAGCGAGCTAAAGGCGCAGCTTGCACAAAACACGCGCATCCAATCCCTGGCAGCTAATCCGTTGCTGTTGTGTCTGATAGTCATGGTCTATGAGTCGCACCAGGATTTGCCGGTGAAGCGGTCGAGTATCTATAAGGATTGTATTGATACGTTGCTCTATCGCTGGGATACCAGCCGCGATATCCGTCGCCGTCGCAAATTTAAGATTGAGCATAAGCAGCAACTATTGATTGAGATCGCGTGGCACTTTCATCGACAGGGGAAACGTTACTTTCCCGAAGACGAACTGCTCCAGGTCATCGCCGACTTTCTCCCCACTGTGGACCATTTAGCAGAAGAGAAGCGAGCCATCCTCAACGAGATAGAGGAGGAGAACGGCCTGTTGAAAGAGCAGGCGCGAGGCTGGCACGGCTTCCTGCATCTCACCCTGCAAGAATATCTCGTCGCCCAACATCTCGTCGGCAGAGGAGCAGACGGGCTAGACGAACTGCTCAAGCATTGCGGCGATCCCTGGTGGGAAGAGGTCATGTTGCTCTATGCCGGTTCCGTCTCCGACGCCAGCCCACTCTTACGCTCCCTGCTCAAGCGAGAAAAGCAAGACTGGCCCTGGGAAGACATCTTCCACACCTTTCTACTCTGGGCGGGTCAATGTCTCACCACAAAGCCCCGATTGGTACAGAGAGAGTTGCGAGACGAGATTATTGGTCGGTTGTTTGCTTTGTTAATGAGGAATGATTCCCCTTATGTGTTGTGTAAGCAAATAGTTAGAACGTTGCTGGAGCTTGGGGATAGTGATGTCAAAGAAAAAATACTGCTTTTGATTAAAGACAAACAAAATGACGGAGAAGTCCGCCGGTCTTTTGCACAAGCATTAGGGGAACTGAGGGAGAAGTCGGTGGTGCCAGACTTGTTGGCACTACTCAAAGACAAGCGAGAAGATAGAGAGGTTCGCCAAGCTATAGCCAGAGCATTAGGGGAACTGGGAGAGAAGACAATAGCTCCTGAATTGTTGGTGGTACTCAAAGACAAACGAAATGACAGCGAAGTCCGCCAGTCTATAGCGGAAGCGTTAGGGAAGTTGGGGGAAAAGACGGTGATGCCGGACTTGCTAGTAGTGCTGAAGGATAAACGAAATAGTAGATATTTGCGACAATTTATAACTATAGCTTTAATTACATTAGAACAGAAAGAAAAATATACTTCCTTATCTTTACCTCCTGCTGAATGACTATCCTGTACGTAGTGATTTTATGTGGAATATTGATGCTCTCCGTCAATTTACACCGCTGTTAAAACGAAAGCATATAACCTACAACACGTATGAGCAGTTTTGGACTGCCAGCAAACGCGAAAAAATGCACATTTTGATGTTTAAATGGAAATTTGTGAAGTTTGTGCGGATAGTGAAGATATAAGGTGGGGAGAGGAGAAAGTTCTCCTCCTCCCGTTATCGTTGCGTGTGGTCCAACAACCGTTGTCACTTCACAGGTGGAGGGGAACTTTATCTCCGCCACTGGCGTATAAATCGTTGGGTCAGGATGAGGTACTGATTGCCGTATGTGATGCTTGGCTCGATCATTGCACCCTCAAACCACTCGTTAAAGGTCGTGATGGTAATCCATTCTGGCTGGCTTGCCATTGCTGCCGTCCAACTCGTCGCGTAAAGAGCGCCATTCCGACGAGGGATCTGGTAGCTAAAACGGCGTTTAAGACGAGTATCATCATAACCTGGTTCGACCCCTGCGGCCCAGATCTTTTGGGTATGATGCATGAGATTATAGGCCGCGATGCGATCATGAAAGCCCTTATCGACAGCGGGCATATTGTTGTGGACGAGACCCCAGTACCCCGCGCTGAACAGGTGGATGCCATCAAATACGTTCAGTAAGTTCATATCGACCCCTTCTGCCGACCAGATCATCCGATGTTGAGGATCGATCGCCTGACGAATGGCGGCCCACTGAGCCAGCGTGCGCCCCTGGTCGAGTGGCTTCCAGAAAAAGAAGACGGGCTTGCCTTGCCAGTGGAAGAAATGTGGATTGTTGCTCGCATGGCGGCTGAGATAACGTAAACCGCGAATAATGCTGCCGGGACTTGTCAAACGAGGTGAATCACACTCGAAATAGACCGTTGAGGCAAAATGTTGATGCGCTCTCTTCTCCAGTTTTGCCGAATGTGCCAGCAGTTTCATAAAGTTCTGGTCGGTCGGATCACCTGGTCCCCACCAGGAGCTAATGAAACCTGTAATGCCAGCGTTAGCAGCCCATGTGATCTGCCGATCAATGGTGGCTTCGTCGCTGGAATTGTATCGAATGGTTGGCAGGTCCGGCATTCTAGAGAGGGACCAATCGGACTGGTGATACCACATATAGTAGAAGGCCAGTACCGGGCGCTCAGGAGCAAGTGGTGGTTTCGCCATTGCTGATGCCCTTTCCGCCTGTGTAGACATACGGTATTCAGGTCGACGTAGAGCGGCATGAGTTATACCAGTTGCGATGAACATCACATCGGCAAGCACCATCACAGCACAGGCTGTGAGTATCAGAATGCGTCTGAAAGGGGGAGTATACATCATTGAGTCTTTCTTCTCTGTCATCACATCAAAGAGCATCATCGCTTTTGAGTACTCTTATAAAAAGTATACCCTTCTCTTTCAAAAATATACGTTTTATTTATTTAAATATTTTGTTGGTATATCCGGGAAATTCTCCGGATTGAGATCGAATATGGCAGGGGCGATGGCTGGTCCTCGCCCGGCTTCCCAGGCGGCTATCACCCCTCCCATATTCAGGGAGCGCTCCCCTTATTCCACCGTCACGCGCTTCCCGGTCTCAAATGATTGGATGGCAGCTTGCGCGAGGAGCAGTGCTCTTCGCCCGGCCTGGGCGTGGATTGGCGGC
Source organism: Reticulibacter mediterranei (assembly GCF_016587455.1). NCBI lineage: Bacteria > Bacillati > Chloroflexota > Ktedonobacteria > Ktedonobacterales > Reticulibacteraceae > Reticulibacter > Reticulibacter mediterranei. The sequence continues at coordinate 1,838,702 of NZ_BNJK01000002.1, forward strand.
TCTTTGCCCTCTCTGAATGCTGCGAACAGAGCATCCATGTGTCGGTCAAAGGTGCGGTGAAACTCGCGGTCCAGATCGTTAAAGTAGCCCGCCTGCCAGGTTTCGCCCGTCTCGTTCCCGGCTTGCTGGAAGCTGTAGCGCCGGACCGTATCTTCGATCAGGACGCGCCCGGAGCTACCGTTCACCTCAACAAGATGCGTGTCCGAGTAGGCGTAGGATGTATCGTAGGAACCAACCAGGCTGCCTACCGCACCACTGGCAAAGTGCAGGGCCAACACCAGCGTTCGATAGCCGCTTCCGGTCTTGTCGGTCATCTGGGCCATCACCGAATCAATGGGGCCGCAGAGCCATTCGAGCATATCGAAGCCGTGACACTGCGTTTCGATCAGGTTCGCGTGGGGATGATCGCTGCTGCCCTCGCCGCCAAAGCGCCAGGTTGCGAACGTGAGATCACCAACTCGACCGCTCTCGATGGCCTGATGTGCCAGTTGGACCGGGCGTGCATAGCGATGGTTGAAGTTGATGGCGAAAAAGAGCGAGCGCTTGGCCGCCTCATTAAGCAGCGTGTCCGCCTCGCGCAGATCAAAGACCAGCGGTTTCTCTACCAGCAGCGGGAAACCAGCTTCGATTACACGCAGCGTCGCCTGAAAGTGCCCTTGATTGGGCAGGCACAGGCTCACGAGATCGGGCTGCTCCTTTGCGAGCATCTGATCGATATCCTGATAGGCGCGGACCCTGAACTCTTCGGCGCGTCGCCTCGTCTTTTCCTCCGTTCGCCCAACAATGGCGCAAAAATCGATGTCTGGGCGAGCCGAGAAGATCCGGGCGTGTTGCAGTCCCCAGCCTCCGGCGCCGATAAGGGCAACTTTGATTGACTTCTGCTCGCTCATTGTTCGATCACCACCTTGCCCGTCTTGCCCTGGAAGAACAGATCAAACCCCTGCGCGATCTCGCTCACATGATAGGTGTGGGTGATAATCTGACGCAGATAGGCGCGATGCTGGCGCAACAGTTCCAGGTTGTTGGCGATCTCGCGATAACCGAAGTATTCGCTACCCAGCACTGCACGCTCAGTGGAGATCAGATCGGCGGACACCTGAAGATGCAGGTCTTCCCCATGACCAACGCAGACCAGCACACCACGCTGAGCGAGCAGTTGGAGCGCATCCTGGCGTGCCGCGCCCTTGCCGCTCGAATCAACGGCCAGATCAACCGTCGTCAGCCCATGTTTGCGCGCCCCCTCTCGCAACGTCGTCTCCTTGAGCCGGATCGGTCGGCCACCTAACTGCTCTGCCAGTTGCAGACGATACTCGCTGACATCAGAGATCAACACGGGAATGTCCTCGCCCAACACCAGCTTTGCCATCGCCAGTACCGCCAGCCCGATAGGACCGGCCCCTGTGACCACGAGGGATGTGATATCAGGATGGACCAGCTTGCTTCGTTTGATGACATGCCCGCCCGTCCCCATGATGTCCAGCAAAAGCGTTGCATCGGTGAGGGGAACGTCGTCAGCGATCGGGAAGAAGATATTTTCATTCACCAATTCGTACGAGCCATAGCCGCCGTCTTTGTTGAAGCCCATATCGCCGCGTTTGTGCAGACATTGGTTCGTGAAGCCTTGAGAACAGGAACGGCACTGCCCGCAATAATCCATCAAGAAGATCACGCCCGGAGTGCCAAGCGCAATATGTGTGTCGGGTCCAGCAGCGGCGACAATGCCGGTCGCTTCATGTCCCGGCGTCACCTGAGAACCATGATAGAACTGCTCGCGATCCGTGCCGCAGATTGCATTCGCCTTCACCTCTATCAACAATTGTCCCGTCCCTGGCGTAGGAACCGCTTTTTCGACGAAATCGATCTTGCCATTGCCAGCAAACCTCGGAACACGCATACTTTGCGGCAACACCTGTTGTGCCATATTATCCATCCTTTCAGGAACCGTAGCGACAACCACAAGGGATTGTCGCAGGCAATACACATAAAACGGGTGCAACGCGACAACCACAAGGGATCGTCGCTACGTGGGTGAGGAACACGCAAAGGGCATTCTCACGACAGGACAAACGTTCCTCCTCTCCTGCCGATGATTTTCGCCATATTTCGTAGTGGAGCGATTGATCGCGTTGGCGCGGCGTGTGGAGCGGCTCCGCCAACGCGATCAATCGCTCCACTACGAAATATATTACCGCTTTTGAAGGAAAAATTTTATAATCACGTAAATACGACATGAAGATGAAAAAGAAATAGTTTCATCTCTCTCATCCGCTTAACAGGATTCGCGAACAACGAGCGTCAGGTCAAAGACGCGTTGTTCTATTGGCTGATCTGGATGGCGGAGACGCTGCAAGAGCTGGCGCGCCGCTTCGACTCCAATATCGTATGTTGGTTGGCGAATGGTGGTCAGCGTTGGATGCACGAGCGACGAGACAAAGATGTCGTCAAAACCAATTACCGCCACTTGTCCGGGTACAGCAATGCCCTGCTGAGCCAGATAGCGTAAGGCTCCCAGCGCAGAAAGGTCGTTGGCTGCAAACAGACAGGTTACTTCGGGATGTGTGCGCAGTAATGTTTCGGCGGCGAGACGGCCCTGCTCGAAGAGGAAATCTGCGCGCGCAATCGGCAGTTCCTCGTGCTGATCCACCTCTTCCAGCGGGAGATCCGTCTGGCCGATATTGTCGAGATAGGCACGCAGGCGCAAATCGGCGAAACGCAGACTGCGCGGACCAGCCAGAAATCCGATAGCGCTATGCCCCTGCTGTCTGGCCCACTCAAGCGCTTTCCTGGCCCCATGATAGTGATCGACAGTAATATGCGACCTGCCCGATGCATCGCCGTGATCGACCACAATGACCGGAAGATTCACATCCTGAAATTTGCCAGCTAAGAGTTCTCCATGCGCAGGCGAAACCAGAATCACCCCATCGACCGCTTGCTGGCGTAAAATCGTGACGGTTTGCAGTTCGTTCTCTGGCTGCCAGTCGGTGTCAAGCACCATGATGGTATAGCCATGCCGCCTCGCCTCATCTTCGATCCCACGTGCCAGTGTAGGGACAAACGGGTTCGTCAAATCGTGCAAGACGACGCCAATCGCCATGCTCCGTTTCGTCACCAGCGTTCGGGCAGCGCCGTTGGGGACGTAGTGAAAGCGCTCAACGGCTTCCCACACTCTCTGCCGCGTTTCTTCACTCACATAGCCCGTCCCGTTCAAGACGCGTGATACCGTTCCTACCCCAACTCCTGCTGCCTGTGCGATATCTTTAATGGTGGTCATCGGTTAGCCTGCGTTCATCTCCATGTGGAAACGTTTCCCTATGAAGAAAGTATACCGACAAACCAGGGCGAAAGTCAAGGGCGCAATTAGTTGTCATCGAATGGCGGGGCTTCGTAGCCTGCGCCATAGGGAGCATCCGGCCTGCTGAACTCGCCCATCAGAGCGCGACGCAGGGGTGTTGTGCGTTGTAAAAACTCCTGGGAATTTTGCAGTCGATCGGAGGGTTCCAACCAGGGCGGACTATAGATCAGGTGCATAGTGTACCGGTCGTAGTCACCATCATGGGCATAGGTGCGATGCCAGACCGCATTATGGAAGACCAGCACGGAGCCAGCAGGCGCGCAGATCACGTGCCCGATAGACACATCGCCCTTCTCTTTGCGAATATCGGCGGGTAATGGAACTGGCGTGCGGTGGCTGCCAGGGATCATCTCCATATTGCCCATGCGTGGCTGACTCTGATCGGTCAGTAAGTAGGAGGCGCGCAGTTGTAGCAACGGGATGGGATAGCCCAGCTTTTTGAAGTCGAACGCGCCCGACCCGTCCTGATGCCATCCGCCCATGCCGCCATGTGCGGGCTGCATCGTATTCCAGCCAGACTGCAAAATAAAACGATCTCCATAGAGTCCGCGAATTTTGGGTAAGACAGCGGGATGATCAATCAGCCTTTCCAGATCTGGCTCGCTTTCATACGAACGACCAACCTGTCCCCACCCTTTTGTGCCTGCCGCCTCGTGAATGCGCTGTGACGCCGCGAGACAGGCCGCTACTTCGTCTTGCGAGAGCACATTGGGGATCACGAAGTACCCCCACGATTCAAAAATGAAGCAATCGAGATCTGTCAGGGGTCCGGGCGCTACAACGGGATTGAGCATTGGTGGTGGCTCCTTTTCCAACACGGCCTGCGTGTCTGAACGCTCCTCGTTCTGTTAAGGAAAAACGGGGATATATTGTAGAGAAAGCCTATATACAGAAATATCACTATTCGTGTATATAAGTTTTATAGTAGTCGGTGATTGCAGCCCTGTCAATGCGAAATTGCGGCTTTATCTGTACAAGATCGCGACATATCCGAGTGCTAGAGTGAGTGTTATCTAAGGAACTAGTTGTGGACAGAAATTAAATTCAGGCCAGATTTGACCGCTTTCCGTGAGATACTCTCAATAGAACATTTGTCGTTGAGAAATCAGGAAAAGGAGACTTCCATGACTGCACAGCCTTTTAAAACCATCGTCCTCGACCTCTTGCAGCAGGGTCATCGCGATGAAGCCGTTTTTTGGCAAGGGCTAGATGAGACCGAGCGTACAGCGATTGGAACGCCGGAACTCTGGTCGGCCAAAGATCACATCGCGCATCGGACATTCTGGTATCAGAAGCTTATCTTGAAACTGACCGCCGCTTTACACCATAAGGAAGTATCATCGGACGAAGAAAGCGATGAGCAGCTCAACTCTAAGAATTTCGAGCAGCACAAACTTCGTTCCTGGCCGGCTATTCACTCTGAATATGAACAGATCTATGCCGAACTTGTCAAGCTGGCTGAACAATTTAGTGAAGAAGATCTGACGGTTCCTGGCCGCTTCGCCTGGATTTCCGGGGAGTGGCCACTGTATGCTGCCTTCCTGGGTAACTGCTACGAACATGATCAGGAGCATCTCGCACAGTACTATTCCGACCGGAACGACCTCACGCGGGCGATTGAGATTCGCGAACGGTGCGTCAACAGGATTATGCAGGCCGAAGTGCCAGGATGGGCGAAAGGGAGTTTCCTCTATAATCTGGCCTGCTTTTACGCGCAACAAAACCAGCCAGGGAAAGCTGTCCAACTCTTGCAGGAAGCAGTGACACTCTCGCCTCATTTCGAAGAACAGCTAAAGCGTGATCCAGATCTGGCTGCCTTGCGCGATCAATCAATTTGAACAAACGTGCAAAATTCAGCCCTCAGATACTTGACAGATCCCCCCACCATCCGTTATAGTTAAGCATATGCTTAACTATAACATCTCGCTTGATCTCATCTTCCATGCGCTGGCAGACCCGGCCCGGCGGACCATCGTAGAGCGGTTGAGCCAGGGGCCAGCATCGGTCAGCGAACTCGCCCGGCCACTTGCAATGTCGCTGCCAGCCGTCGTGCAGCACCTTCAAGTGTTGGAGGCGAGCGGCCTCGTCCAGTCTGAGAAGGTCGGGCGGGTGCGCACCTGCCGGATTGAGCCAGTTGTGTTGAAAACGGCTGAGCAATGGATCACCGAGCGACGCGCGAGTTGGGAACACCACTTCGACCTGCTTGGCGACTATCTCGCCGAACATCCAGAGGAACCAGACGAAAGGAGTTCATAGTGAACGAACGATCCATACAGCACTCTACTTTTGTTATCGAACGCACCTATAGCGCCTCGCCTGCACGGGTCTTCACCGCCTGGGCGAACCCTGAAGCCAAAGCCCGGTGGTTTCCGAAAGCCGACGAGTTTGACTTCCGGGTTGGAGGACGGGAGTTTAATAGCAGCGAGCATGCGGGGGCAATCTTCACGTACGATGCCCGTTATCAGGATATCGTGCCGGGCCAGCGCATCGCCTTCACCTACACGATGGACCGCAACGAGATGCGGATCTCGATCTCTGTAGCGACGGTTGAGTTTAGGAAAATCGACACAGGTACTCAACTGATCTACACGGAGCAGGGGGCCTATCTCGACGGGCTGGACAACCCGGAATTGCGTGAGCATGGAACCAGGCAACTGCTAGATGCCCTGGACGAAGCCCTCCAGAGTGGTGCTATCCCTGCCGAGACACACTCATAGCCGCCCCAGTAGATAATCAGTCTGTGCGATTATCCTATTCATTTACACTTTGACCTGACAGATTGACGAGATCATGTCTGGATGTATAGTTGTGCTCTTGATAGGGCGAATAGAGCTGCATACGTATTCTCATATCGTAATTGCACGATGATGAGATGTAAATAAACAAACCGTCCGTAGTCGAGCGATTTATCGCGGGGAATCTTGTTGTGTAATCCTCCCCGCGATAAATCGCTCGACTACGACATATAGGAATAATATTCTATATGAGAAGGAGAAAATTGTGATAGAACAGAACGAGGCTGGAGAGGCTAATCAGATCAAATCGCCGGAGAAAGCGACTGTGAAGGAGTGGCTCGGGCTTGTGGTCGTCGGGATCATTTCGCTGGTGGTGGCGATGGATGGATTTGTCCTGCTGCTGGCGCTTCCCAGAATAGGCCAGGACTTTCACGCGAGCGGGACGCAGATTCTCTGGGTCACTGATATGTATGGCTTTTTGCTGGCGGGCTTTCTGATCACGATGGGAACTCTGGGCGATCATATTGGTCGGCGGAAAGTATTGCTAATAGGGAGCGCGGCCTTTGGGGCGATATCACTGCTGGTCGCCTTTGCGCAAAGTATCGAGATGTTGATCTTCACGCGGGCACTGTTGGGCGTGGCCGGCGCCATGATTGCTCCCGCAGCGTTATCACTCATTCGGCATATGTTTGCTGACCCGAAGGAGAATGCACGCGCGATTAGCATCTGGCTGAGTTGTTTGATCAGCGGATCGATTGTGGGGCCGCTTGTTGGTGGCGTGCTATTGGAGCATTTCTGGTGGGGATCGGTCTTTCTCGTGGGCGTGCCGCCAATGGCGATTGGACTGCTGCTTGGCAGAAAGCTCTTGCCAGAATATAAGAACCCGGATGCTGCCCAACTGCATTTTCCCAGTGTGTTCCTGTCGCTGACGGCGATTCTGCCGTTGATTTATGGCATGAAGGAGATCGCGGCTCATGGCTGGCAACTGTTCCCGATCGTCGCGCTGCTTGTCGGTATTATGATGAGCATTGTGTTTGTGCGTCAACAGCGCGGGTTGACCGATCCACTATTGGATGTGACTCTTTTTAAGAAGCCAGCGTTCACGATAATGCTGGTGGCGATGCTGACGAATACCATGTTTCCTGGCGGTGTGATGGTTCTTTCGACGCAGTATTTGCAGCTAGTGACGGGCCTCTCGCCATTGCAAGCGGGTCTCTGGATGGTTCCGATAATGCTGGTCTCTGTTGTTGGCTTTCTGGGATCGCCCTCTCTTGCGCGCGTGATGCGACCGGCCTATCTCATCGCATTGGGCCTTGTCTGTTCCATCGCGGGCTTATTGATACTGTGCCTGACGAGCGTGAATGGGAGCCTCGCCTTGCTGATTATTGGTTTTGCGCTCTTCAATCTTGGAGCTGGACCTCTCACGACGCTTGGAACTGGTATCGTGATCGGGTCTGTTGCACCAGAAAAGGCGGGTGCGGCGGCTGCCATTTCACAAACGGGGAATGAGTTCGGTTTTGCACTTGGCGTGGCAGTGGTCGGCAGTATCGGCGCGCTGGTCTATCGCCTGCAAACCTCCATACTCCCTCACGAACTGTCTGTCGATGCTATGCGCTCTGTGCGAGAGTCGTTAGCAACTGCGGTGGCAACGGCTGAGCATCTTCCCGGCAAATCTGGCAGCGACCTCCTCTTGATTGCCAGAAACGCGTTTGTGCAGGAATATCATGCGGTCGCCCTGTTGAGCGCAGGTGTGCTTGCTATCGTTGCAGTGGTGATCGTGGTGATGCTCAAAAATATGCCTGCAATGGCCGAGGAACAGAGCGTTTGATCGTGACAAAAATTCGCTGGTTGTGCTTCAATAAAGTATACTTTTCGGAAGAGAGAAGATTAACTATCACCAATAGGGCACCGGCTCATTCGGTGTGTCAACCTATGTCATAGAACTCTTTGTAAAGAAAGAAAGGCGATGATTACTGTTCCTGCCGATTTTGCCTCCGCGACTGTGATGAGAGAAGGGGATGTTGGCCGCGAGTGGATTCAGGCACTTCCAGCCCTGGTTGAGAAGCTTTGCCAGCATTGGAATTTGACGATTGATGGCCCTGTCATGCATGGATATCTCGGCCTTGTCATCCCTGTTCGCCTCTTTGAGGAGCCTTGCGTCCTGAAAGTATCCTGGGCCGATGAATCCACCATTCACGAGGCGCTGGCTCTCTCTGCCTGGAATGGACAGGGTGCGGCGCGCTTGCTCGACCACCTGCCAGAGTGGGGAGCAATGTTGTTGGAGCGGCTGGATCATCGACGCTCGCTCTGCGATGTTGGGATTGCGGAGGCGGTCGAGGTCGCGGGCCGTTTGCTTCGCCGCCTTGCTATCCCGGCCCCCTCTGGCTTTCGTTCGCTCAGGAGCGTTGCGCAGAACATTTGCAGCACGCTATCCGAGCGTTGGGAGCAGGCTGGCCGCCCGATACCGAAGCGGTGGATGGAACAGGCATGCGAACTCGCCGCGCAGTTGGGAACAGAGGGCGCAAACCTGCTGGTCAACTACGACCTGCACTATGCAGATGTGCTCAAGGGGAGCGGGAGTCCTGGCTTGTTGTGGATCCAAAGGTGGTCACTGGCGATCTGGAATTTGGGATTGCGCAACTGCTGTGGACGCGTCTGGAAGACATTGAAGCGGAAGGTGGCCTGGACCGCTATTTCCCCCTGTTGGTCGAGGCCGCTGCATGTGATCCGACTCTGGCTCGCTCCTGGACACTTGTTCGCTGCGTGGACTACTGGTTATGGGCACTCTCGATTGGCCTGACCTATGATCCTGTCAGATGCGAAGCTATCGTGAACTGGCTGATGATATAGAGTAGCAAGGGTGAGGGTTCGTTGCTAAGTTCATGAAATTTAACAACTGGAGGGGATTACCGGGTTCTCTGGTTAAAATTCATAAGTGGTGGTGCATCCGGCAATTGAAAGGGGAATAGCTCTGGGCAGAGAGGCTGTGGGGGCCTTGCGCTTGTCGCCCTCGCCACATCGTTTGTCTGTTTCCCGGTTCCCGCGTGTGACCTCAACAGCAACAAGCGCAAGGCCCCCACAGCCTCTCCCCACCTCTCCTTGTCGCTACGGATGGGGAGAACCTTCTCTCTCCCCGGAACATTTACCGGATGCACCACTATACGCCCGCCCCAGTTCGCGCAAGAAAAAGAGCAGAAAGATCCAGAGCGTCATCGCCCTTTTTATGCGAAATGAAGTGAGCTGGCGCAGGAAGTCGAGGAAATGCAGCGAAATGGTCCCAGTCGCCATCGTCTGTCCTGGTTCTTCTGTTATGTTGCCCTCCTCTATGTTGCCCTCCTCGCTTTGGTGCAGGGAGACGAACAGCGTAGTGGTTGCCCGCCAGACGTTCAGCCCCATCTTGCCGGGCATCTCTTTGAAACCGATCAGAGAACGTTTGCTGCCAGAGGCGTCAGAAAAAAAGAGGTGATACCACATGCGGGTATTGCGAGAGCTTTCCTCGTCACGGAAATAATAGAGCATACCTTTGTCTATCTTGCGCCTTCCTCCAAGCGCCGGACACTCCAGATACCCCTCAATGTTCGCATGATGAGAGGGTGTGTGGCGGAAACGCTCAATGTCATGGATGTAGACGGTGAGATGGAGCAGAAGCGTAACGTTCAGCTCTCCATCCTGTTCGTTAAAGGTGACGACCCCTTTCATTGTCTCCGTAAATGAGAGCGAGGAAAGGGTTGTGATAGACTCATTTATCATGGGCGACCTTTCTGTTGCTCGACAATACCTTCCGCGATGCGTTCGGCCAGCGCGGTAATCGTCAAGCTGGGATTGGGGCCAACGGAGCCTGGGAGAATAGAGCCATCGGCAACGTAGAGACCCGGGTAGCCAAAGACTTCTCCCCGATCATTGACCACGCCTTCCCCGGCATAGCGTCCCATCGGACAGCCTCCTAATGGATGGACCGTAATTGTCCTGCCGAAATACCAGATGAGGTTTTCCATATACCTTGCTCCCAGCTCGTCGGAGATTGCTAGCATCTTCTCTCTCATCTTTTTGTAGAAGGGATTGGAGGGTTGTTTCTGCCAGTCTAATTCCAGGTTGCCATCGCGGAGCAGTAGGCGTCCATGAGCCTTTTCTCGCCCCATACCCAGCAGGGGTAATATGCTAGAGGAGAACTCGCTCTCTCCAAACAGATTGGCCAGATCATGGCTGAAGTTGACCCGTGTATGTCTGGGAAGGAAGCTGCTCAAGAAGTATTTCGTCAGATAGCCAGCTGAATGCAATTCAGCAGGAATATCAAGGAGTTGGATCAGCCAGTTGAGAAACTCGGGGTAGCCTGCATCTTCGATATAGAAGCCGCGCCCCTCGCCGCCGTCTAGCTCGTCCGCAATGCGGATCAGGCTGGTAATCACTGGTCCGCGACTGGCCTCGATGAGGCGTGGCTGGAGGTGCCCATCCCGTTCCTCTTTGCACTCAAGCGCGACGGCGATATGATCCCCATTGCCGCAAAAACGTGTGCCCAACTGGGGACTCAGACCCGGAAACGCCTGCTGGTTCTGTAACAACAGCGAGGTCGAGCCAAATGTCCCAGCCGACAGAATGAGCCTGGTTGCTGTTATCGTTTTCAGGCGCGGCTCCTCGCTATCTGGATGATATTGTCTATACTGGATCGTATAGCCATTCTCCCCAGGCGCGAACGCATACACCTCGCATAACGTCCGAATTTCAGCGGAAGAGCGCTGTGCCGCCGAGAGGTAGGTGTAATCCAGACTGTTTTTACTACCATAGTTACACCCGATATCGCATTCTCCGCAGAGACGACAGGTTGAGCGCGTGCGGTGGTGCAAATTAGGTGTGTCTTCACGGATCGGCTCGCCAGGAACAGGTGGCTCGCCCTCGTTGTGAAAGGTGACGGCGAGATTGGGCAGTTGCCATTCTAGATCCAACTGGTTCGCCACCATTTGCATCGTACGTGTTTTCGCCGTTTGATTGTAGGGAGGCTGCTCAAACGGATAGCGCTGCACCTTGAGCATTTGCTCTGCTCGATCATAGTATGGGTCAAGATCGGCACGCGTCACCGGCCAGTATTCATATCCCTCCTGCCCCTCGTTTTCTCGAACAAACCAGCGCTCGTCTTTACGCACCATAACGTTGGCATAGATGAGAGAACCACCTCCCAGCCCACTTGAAATGAGCGAGATGACGTTGGGAAAGGAAAATACCTGATAGAGGCCATATAAACGCTCTTCGGGGTCCCAGAAGTTCTTCTTCATGCGTGTGGGGCTGCGTGGAAACGTTCCTGGCGAGTACGCTTTCCCGCGTTCAAGCAGGCAGACCCGTAAACCAGCCTCCGCTAGCCGACACGCAACTACTGAGCCGCCAAAGCCCGATCCGACAATGACGGCATCGAAATGAGTTTCCTCCATAAATTAGTTCCACTCTTTCCTGTTATGGTCATATGCAGAAATAGTTTCTTTTCCTTTACGCATATCAGAGCGAGCGCTGAGACTTGTCCTGGTCAAAGAATAGCATCTTTGCTATACTATTTACGAGTCCTTCCTCGTAAATATAGAAATAGTATACGATGAAGCTCTTGTATTTTCAAGTGGAGAGATGGTTATGAGTATTAATCGTGAGCGACGACAGGCGCGCCGCCAGACGCGAGGGTTGCGTCGTGTCGAGGATATCCTGCATGCGGCGGGAGAGATATTTATGGAATATGGTTATGATCGTGCAACTGCCAATATGATCGCACAACGAGCCGACGTTTCAGCAGGCTCACTCTATCAATTTTTCCCCAACAAGGAGGCGATAGCTCAGGCTTTTGCTGCCCAGGCGGTTGAGCGGCTGCAACATCTGTACGAGTACACCATTCTTGCACCGGAAGTAGTGGCGTTACCGTTTCCGCGCTTTCTCGACACCTTCATTGACAACATCATCGACTTCAACTGCGCCAATCCAGGGTATTTCGCGCTGTTGCATGCGTCAACGCTCTCTCCTGAACTGAACCAGATCTTGCAAGAGCAGCGTCATGGCATAACGGCTGCGTTGGACCGCGTGATACAGATACTCGCTCCGGGAAGTACCCCGGAGCAGCGGGAGGTGCAGACCCTCGTTGCCTACCGCGTCTTTCTCGCCTTGCTGCCGCTCATTTTGCGCGCCGACGAGCTGCGGCGGACCGCCATCATCGGCGAGGCGAAGGCGCTCATGCTTCGCTATTTTGCGCCACAACACGAGCCGTAAATAAGATGCAAAATAGAAAAGAAGTGCTGCCAACTGCATGGAAATATTGTTTCGCGTGGCTTTGCAAATTTCATGGCAGAACAGCTTCTATCATCAATTCCATTGACAGGTGTATGAGGTTCCTGTTATGCTGCCGACAAGAATATTTCTGGCTGACGTGGCAACATATGGCTGAAGCAGAAAGGATATCTCCTCATGAGCAGTTCCTCGGCGAATTCTTCTCAAAGTGAGAATACCTATTTTATTGATCACGAAAGTGGGGCAGAAATGGCTCGTCTGCTCGATCAGGATCGGCTCTATACTGAGGCAATGGGCGGCTTTTTCTCCGAGCGCTCCGACCTCTCCACGATCCATCGCATGCTGGATATCGGCTGTGGTCCTGGCGGATGGGTCCAGGAAGTGGCATATGCCTATCCTGATAAAGAAGTGGTAGGTATCGACATCAGCACGGCTATGATCTCCTATGCGCAGGCACAGGCCGGTGTGCAGCACTTAGAGAATGCTCGCTTCCTGGTGATGGATGCGACTGAGCCGCTCACCTTTGAAGACCAGTCCTTCGATCTGGTCAACGCCCGCTTAATTGCCTTTCTCACTCCTCAACAATGGCCCAGCCTCATTCAGGAATGCTTGCGTATTTTGCGGCCCGGGGGAATCCTTCGCCTGACCGAGTGTCAGGGACCAGGGATTACCAATAGCGCGGCCTTTGAGCAGCAAGTCAGCTTTTTTGCTCAGGCTCTGTATCGAGCCGGGCAGAGCTATTCTCCTGATGGGCGACAGCTTGGCATTGTGCCGATGCTCAGCGGTTTTTTGCGGCGAGCAGGCTGTCAGCACATTGGACACCGGGCGCATATGATCGATTTTTCGGCTGGGGAAGCGGCCCAGGCGCTCTGGAGCCGGGATATGAAGACCTTCTTCAAGTTACTCCAGCCCTTTTTTCTCGCAACCGGAGTCACGACTCAGGAAGAAGCAGATAAGTTGTATACCCAGATGGAGATAGATATGCTAAGCGACGACTTCAGCGGCGTACATCTATTTACCACCGTCTGGGGCGAGAAATCATAAGCAATAAAAAGAATATTGCCATGCTATCAGGTCATCCCTGCTCAAGCGCTTCGATAATTTGCAGGTGAATCATGTGCATGGCATAGATGCGAAAAGAAATCTATTTCTTGAGACCAAATGTGGCGACTGCATGGGAGAGGCCGAAATTGCCTGCAATGATGATTGCTCGCTTGTCTCTCCCATCTGTGAAGTAGTTCCTTGCTGCCGTGAGGACGAGATGCTGGCTCAGCTTGACCAGTCGGAAATAGGCGCTCTGACCTTCCGAAACCAGGAGAGCATCGGGCTGTTCCTTGAGCATCTCTGCTCGCCTTTGTTCTGCTCTGCCACGCGCTACCAGATGCGCCTGTCGTCGCTCTTCCTCTTGTTCTCCCATAGCTTCTTGCTGCTCTCTCCTTATCGTAGCCTTTCACCAATAATAACACTCGTGCGTTACAGCCTCTTCATGCGATTATGTATGCTGTTGCCAACAGCGCAAGATCAGAGAAGTTTTTTTCGTGGGAGGCGGGTATGCTGCCGGTGAAGAAACAGTTCTTTATTGAAAGGCAGGTATAATGGGAAAGGTGATTATTGGCGCAACGATGTCGCTGGATGGGTTTATGAATGATCGTAATGGCGACATCAGCCGTCTGTATCCAGATTTTGAAGCGTTGCGCAGAAGTGAAATGTTGCAGGAAGAAATTCGGACGACCGGGGCAGTCGTGATGGGCCGGCGCTCCTATAATATGGGCGAAGGGGATCTGACAGGCTACGAGTATCAGGTGCCGATCTTTGTGCTAACCCATACAGCGCCCGAAAAGGAAGCTATCGGCGTGAACGATCAATTGACCCTTACCTTTGTGAATGCGGGGATCGAAAGCGCTATTGAGCAGGCAAAAGCTGCGGCCGGAGACAAGCACGTTACGGTGGTCGGTGGCGCGGATACCGCCCAACAATGCTTGCGAGCCGGGCTGGTTGACGAGATCCATATCGGAGTTGTCCCGATCCTTTTAGGTGCAGGTCTGCGCTTTTTCGAGCCGCTAGAGCAGTGGCCGTTGGAACTGGAGAGAATCAGAGTTTTTGAGTCGCCGGGGAGAACCGACCTGTGGTTCCGCGTCGTCAAGTAAAGCCCGGTCTCTTCCAAAAATCTCTCTATTGTTCGCTACTCTGGGTGGCATGCTCATTAGAGGCCGAATAGGGCAGGGGCGATGGCTTGCCCTGGTTCATGACACGCAAAATGGGCAAGAGGGGCGAGGACAAGCCATCGCCCCTGCCCTATTCGGGTGATTCTCACCGCTTTATTTGCCAGACACACCGATTGTATTGTGTGCCACAACCCGAAATGGCGATATTTTTGCTCACTCCTGGGTAATTGCCAGCGCTTGTGGATGCTGGTACACGAGTTGCTCATTCCAGGGGAGATCGAGCTGTTCCCAATGGAGACCAGCATCAGGAGAGCGATAACATCCTTTGTTGCTGAGCAGATAGAAGACTCCTGGTTCAGATGGAGTGGTGCCAAACGCTGCGACCATAGAGCCTGTCGCCTCTGGTAATCCATTTGTGACCATCTGCCAGGGCTGTCCTTTCGTTTTACGATAGACGAAAGATTCAGCGCCGCGTGGATTGTGAGCGGCCTGCGGGCTGCTTGCTGCCGATATCAGGACCGTATCAGGGTCGGCGGGATCGACCGTCGTACCATAGAGATAGTGATGTTGTAGCCCTTCATCGGGATATTGCCAGGTTTTCCCACCATCCAGGCTCTCCTGGTAGCCCTTGCCAGCGGTCATAAAGCCATCGCCTGCTGCCGAATAGAGGCGACCAGGGGCGGCTGGATGGATCAACAGCGTGTGCGTATCAAACGGACCATTGGGTACGCGATCAATCCAGGATTGCCCACCATCTGGCGTCTGCACCAGCGCGCCAGCTTCGACCGCAACATAGACGCGACCAGCAACATGCGGATCGGGCGTGATCCAGCGAGCATGGTGCGTTTCGGGTTTGGGAGGAAACCTCCAGGTCGAGGAGGAGGGCAATTCGCGAATGCCAGTAAGCTCTCGCCAGCTCTCTCCTCCATCGTCAGAGCGGTACATATGGCTCATCTCTGTGCCTGCGTACACCACACCATAGCCATTGGACCGCTCAATAGGACTGACGGCAATAGATGAGATATCCTCCTGTGCAATGCCACGATCCGCTAATGATGTGGACGGAGTATATGCATCACCAATGGGGAGCCAGGTCTGGCCTGCATCCTCGCTGCGCCATAATCCCCGCCTGTATGTGCCACAGTAGACGCGCTCGGGATGCGTAGGATCGACGGCCAGGCACGTCACCTGCAATCCGGCAAGCTGCGGTTCTACCTGCCATTTCTGGTTGTGTTGTCTGGCAACAAGCAGTTCACGATCCAGAGCAAGATAGAGGGTCATATTTCTTTCTCCTTTTCCTTTTTACTGGAACTTTCTTTATGCCATAGTGCTACTTTCCCTATTTATCTTACCACTCGAAACTTGCTCAGGAGCTAGCTAAAAGGACAGGAAACACCTGTGCGAAAGGACAGGAGCAAATGCTCATGGATGAGATTAGAAAAACAGCACAGTGTGCGATTGCTCTATCTACATGAAAACCTTGACCTTCCAAAGCCTCAAATCAGCCAGGAGCCAATAAGGCTCCCTATGAGACCCCCAAGAAAGGCCAGAATGATCAGAGGGGGCAGGGGAATCAGCGTCAGTAGGCAGGTGTGTGTGAACGCATCAAGGAAAACCAGAAGAGGAGAAAACAGTCGATCTCCTTTGAAGTAATTGGGAATATAGATGATTAAGGAGAAGTAGATGAATGTCAAGACAGAAGCGAGAGCGATCATCAAGGTACTCCACAACCCTATTGCGAAGGAAGCTGTCTGATGGGCAATCAAGAAGGCCCATCCCACATAGATGAGCAAAATGAGCATACAGGAGCCTCTCAGGATTACAGACCACTCAAGATCAGGCCAGAGGAGAGGAGCGATGCGTTCACGGTCCCGACCAGTTCTCAGAGCGACAAACCACCCTTTGAGGAACTGAGAGAGCCTGGAAAGAGTCACGCCAGGAAACGCTATAGCTGGCAGGAAGCTAGAAAACAGAAATGTCCCCCACCATTTCACCATGACACAAATGATAATGCCCAGAACAAGGCCAAATATGCCACCCAGATGCAGCGTCAACTGCACAGCAGGCTGGGGAGCTTGCAGAGAGTAGATCCCAATGACGACATATCCAAGGAGTGCGAGAATGCTCAGCCTGACAGGGATGAATTCTCTGGAGCGAAGATAGTCGTTTCCAGGTTCGGCCTTCTCTACCCAGATGTATGCTACGAGGAAAGGGACAGGAAGCGCTGCTGCAATGATGAGAAAAAAGCTAAAGAGGGGACTGTTTCCAGACAAAGTATGAAGCGCGCTTTGCATGTCATTCTCCTATGACAGAGAGGGAGGATCTTTCCTTCCCGACCTTGCTCACAATATAGAGTAAGAGCATGGGGGAATGTGAGTGTCATTTGACCTATTTCTCCATTTCTTTCCAAAGCTTCCCTCATTCAGACACGGGTGGCTAGCAAGCGCTCGATTTTCTCGGCGGTCCTGGAATTGCTGCGCGGCGTGAACATCATCAGTCGCAGATCGCTGGAATCGCCCGTTTGGAGTGCGAGAAGATCAAAGCTCAGGTCGCCAGCACTCGGATGATGCATCGATTTGTGTCCTTCCGACGAGTTGTATACATCGTGACATGCCCATAATTCGCGAAACTCAGGACTGATCCGGGAGAGATCAGCAATCTGTGTGGCCCACCAGGGATCGTTGATGAAACGACCATAGCTGGCGCGAAATTGCGCCAGAGCCATGCGTGCCAGCTCCTCCCACTCATGATGGTTGCCTTGACGGAACAAGGGGATGGTGAAGACTCTCCAGATCATGTTGCGCTCTCGCTCAGAGAGGGTGGCAAAGTCACCAAAAATGACGCAAAAGGCGGCATTCCACGCCACGATATTCAAACGAGGATCGACGAAACACGCCGGGATGGTTCCGAGTTGCTGGAGCGACTGGTGGAGGGTCGGGCTGATTGTCGGTGGGGAAAACGTCTCGATTGGAGGCGGCTGTTTGAGGGCGAGCAAAAATAAATGGGTGCGCTCGTTCGCATCCAGTTGTAAGGCGCTCGCCAGACGTTCCAACACGGGTACTGAGACATGAATATCGCGCCCCTGCTCAATCCTGGTATACCACTCCGGGCTGACCTCGGCCAGCAGCGCTACTTCTGTCCGTCGTAAGCCTGGAGTACGCCGCCGCTGGCCCCTCGATAATCCCACCTGTTCTGGCGAGACACGAGCGCGGCGACTCCGCAAGAACGCTGTTAATTCGCGATGACGATTCACCTCTAATTGTTTCATAGACACGCGACCCTCTCTGCTCAATGATGTGATCGGAAGCTGGCAGCGCCAGAATAAGCTGTTTTCTCGTTACAACCTGCTCTTCATTATACACCAGCACCGGATGAGGTAAAGTAAATCGCTCCACTACGACAGGTGGGGAGCATTTAAGGGTGCCACCAGTTCCAGCGTCCTAAGAGCCTCATCGTCACCGGGACCAGCATGCAGCGGATCAACGTTGCATCGATGAAGACCGAAGCCGTCACCCCCAGACCGATCTCTTTGGTAATCACGAGCGAGGTGCAAACAAAGGCCGACGAGACAATCGCGAGCAGCAATGCCGCACTGGTAATCACACCCCCGGTTTTTCCCAATCCATAGGCTACTGCCGCCCTGTTGTCTCTCGTGCGCAACCACTCTTCACGAATGCGCGAAAGCAGAAAGACCTCGTAATCCATTGATATGCCGAAGAGGAGGCAGAACAAGAAAATCGGCACAAAACGATCGATGCTTCCCAGTGCTGTAAAGCCGAGCAGATCGGCAAAATGGCCTTGCTGAAAGACAAAGACAAGGATGCCGAACGCAACGGTGAGAGAGAGCAGGTTCATCAATACTGCTTTAAGTGCAAGTACTGGCGAGCGAAACATGAGCATGAGTGCAATAAATGTGGTGGCCAGCAAGAAGAGAAACGGAGGCAGGGATTGCGCATAGAGAATTGCAGTGAAATCGGCGCTCTCCGCACGTGTTCCTCCGATGAGGATGTGCCAGCCTCCCCTGATCGTTGGCGGCATTGTCCTCAGCCGTTGGAGAAGCACCTGCTCACCATCACTGCCATCTGGCTCATCGGTATTGATTGCCAGCAAGGTGCTATCGCCAGAGGTGGTCTGCACAACCAGTTTCTTAATAGCAGGTAAGCGGAGAAAGCTGTCGAATGTGGCGAGGTGAGAGATGGGTGGAAGCGTGCGCAGCACTTCTTCGGGCGGACTGGTGAGACCCGTGACCCCGGTTACATGTGGTGTCTCAGCAATCCAATCAGTGATGCTCTGAAGCTGTTGGAGGCGAGCGCTGGTCAAGACATTTGAGCCATCAGGCGTTTGCGCCACGACCAGCAATGAATCGTCGGAGAAGGCGGGAAAATGAGCTTGCAGCACCTCGAGTCCCCGGCGCGCCTGCGAAGTGGTGGGCAGCATTGAGGTGCCGACACTACCCAGTTTGAGGGACAGCGCGGGCAAACCTAGCGACACGAGGATTGCCAGAACGAGCAGAAGAATTGGCAAAGGATGGGCCAGCGTCATCTGAAGCCAGCGTTGCCAGGCCAGAGACAACCGGCCTGTTCTGGCAGCGGTTTTTGCAAACGAGTGAGCGTGAACACGTCCGCCCAATATGCTTAAAAGAGTTGGCAACAGGGTTAACGAGGCGAGCAGCGCCAGAGCAGTTGCACAGATTCCTCCCAGGCCAAAGGAGCGCAACAACGGGAGATCGATGAAAAGGAGTGCCGTGAAGCCGAGCAGCACTATCAGACCACTGTGGAGTATCGCAGCGCCGGTGGTTGCCTGCGTGATCTCCAGGGCATGCTCAAGGCGAGAACCATTCGCCAGTTCTTCGCGAAAACGATAGATGAACAGCAGGCTATAATCTATGGAGAGGCCCAGGCAGACGAGCGAAAGCACATTGAGCGCGAAAACACAGACTTCTGTGTGCAGGGCAACGGCGTAAATGATCGCCTGAGCAACGATCATTGCGACCCCGGCCAGCAGGAGAGGGATCAGGCCCGCGATAACATTGCGAAAGACGATGAGGAGTACACACAACAACAGTGGTAGTGCAATAAGTTCTCCTTGCCTGTTAGATTCCTCGCTAAAATATTGCCAATCGTTGGTGAGCGCGGCGCTGCCGGTCAGCGACATTTGCGCAGGGCCGGCAGGCAGGAGCCTCAACTGGTCGCGCCAGGACGGAATGTAGCTCGCCAGTGCGTTATCCGTCTGATTAAAGCCTATATTGATCACAGCAGAGCGTGCGTTATTCCCCATGCTAGTTGCGACAGTACTGACCCGAGGCAGCGTTCTTGCCCAGACCTGCACCGCTTGAATCTGGCGCTGATAGTCTGGCGTGTTGACCGATTCATGAGCTGACTCCAGAACGACAAAAAGCCTGGAGGCAGGCTGATGAAAGCGCGCAACGAGCGCCTGTTCAACCTGGCTGGCCTCGCTCCCGCTTTTCACATATGTTCCGCTGGTCAGCGCTCCCGCGACCTGCCCAGCAAATGGCACGCAACATAGCACCGCAGCGACCCAGAAGGCAAGGATGAGCCAGCGCAGCCGATAGATGTTCTGTCCATAGCTTCTGTGTTTGAGTTGCTCGTCGCGTTTTTGCGATGTTGACGCCTCAACCCGAGCCAATTTTGTGAGATGGGAAGGAAATTTCATAGGAGTTTATTCTCCTCAAGGGAGGATGTAATTGCTTGTAAAAGCGGTTGCGCATTCAGATAAAAAAAGAAATGGTTACCAGCATACATCTCAAGCTTGAAGGCATTTCTGGTGTATGCGTGCCAGCCCGCTAGAAGTTGAGCGTCCACAAACGGATCATCCGCGCCTCCGTAGATGGTTAAGGGACAGGGAAAAGGCGAGGCCGGTTGATAGCGATACGTATTCCAGAGCTTGAGATCGTACTGCATCAGCGTGACGTAGCGTTGGTATTCGGCTCCTGGTTGCATCCCAAGTTCAGAACGCAAAAACGCAAGAAATTGCGCCAGTAGCTCTTCATTATGATTGTCGTTCTGCATCTGGTCAAAAAGATGAGGCGGTGGACAACTCGCCAGCAAAAGTTGGTGAGGACACAAATCCCGTTGGCAGAGAGTGCGAGCAACCTCAAAGGCAAGCAGGGCACCCATGCTATGACCAAAAAATGCCAGAGGTAGTTCCCGGTTTTGCGAGATTGTTTCTGCTAACGCCTCTATCACTGCTGTAGATCCGATTTCCGGTCCAAAATTGAGTTCGGCTGTTCTGCCAGGAAGTTGAATGGCTGCTACCTCAATCGTTTCAGGAAGCCACTGTGCCCAGGAGAAAAAGAACGAGGCGCTTGTACCGCTAGCCGGGAAACAACAGAGGCGTATTGCGGCATTTTTTCTGGGCCGGGGGAAATACATCCACCCATCAGATGAAATCAACATCGTATACGGACACTTTCTCTTCACCGGGTAGGATGACGGTTGACCTGTAGCAAAAGAGCATGGCACATGGTCGTGTTCTTTTGTTACAGGTCAAAGGGTCGTTACCCGGTCTTGTCATTAAATTCAGGCAGGCATCAGGGCGAGTTCGCTCTGCTTTATATGTTGTTCGACCTGTTGTGTTTCCACAATATGGCGGTTGATCCACTCCACCAGATCAGCCAGATTGCGCATCTTGAGCAACTGTATCGGTGGGATATCGATATCAAGATTCCGCCGCAAGCTATTACGGAACTCCATTGCCATCAGCGAATCGATGCCCAGTTCTTTGAGGGAACAGTGGGGGTCGAAAGAGACAGCCCCTCCTATGATCTGCTTCAAGAGCTGCTGGAGGGTGGTAAGAATGGCGCTTTGCCGCTCTTCCTCGCTCATCATCCTCAGAGATGTACGTGCATCGTGCTGTTCTCCCTGTACGTGAGTACCCGGCTCCTGACTCTGTGAACACAGGTGGCTCCAGCGCATACTGAATGCCGGATTAGGTGCGTAACTTGTGAGCGTATCCCAGTTTATGCGTGCCACCGTTGCTTGCGGGCGCTGCTCTTGCAGCACCTTTTCTAGCAAAGCCAGTGCCTCTTGAGGCTCTACATAGTGGAACCCCATATGCTGTAAATAGTTGGCAGTGACGTGCATGCGCGCCACGCAACCAACCTGTGCCAGAGACGTCCAGCTAATGGCGAGGGCAGGTAGACCATGCGCCCGACGATAACGAGTTAGCGCCTCAAGGAATGCATTGCCTGCGACATAATTTCCTTGTACACTGTTGCCGATTATGACGCTTGATGAGGAGTAGAGGACAAAGAAATCCAATGGCAGGTGCAGACTATGGTGATGCAGATACCAGGCTCCCAGCATTTTTGGCGTGAGTGCCCGTTCCCAGGATTGTTCATCCATATCTACGACGGGCTGATCTGAGAGGACCATCGCCGAATGGATAATACCGCGTAGAGGCGGCATGCTGTGTTCGATACGTGAGAGCAGTTCCTCAACCTCTTGCTCGTTCGTCACATCCAGGCGTTCAGTCTGTACGTGGACGCCTGCTTGCCGGAAGCTCTCAATAATTGGCGCATCCTCTGGATCGGTTTGGCCGCGTCGCGAGGCCAGGATCAGGTGACGAGCGCCACGCTGCACGAGAAAATCAGCCGTTGCCAGGCCAAAGCCGCCCAGACCGCCGGTGATCAAGTAACTTGCATCTTCGCGCAAACGCATTTCAGGAAACTGCGGATAGTGGATGACTGGCACCGCCTGCCCTTGCATCTGGATAACGATCTTGCCTATGTGACGCGATTGTTGCATGAAGCGGAACGCATCAACAATCTGATCGGGCTGGTAGAGCTGATAGGGCAGAGAGGTATAGTGTCCCAGGGCGAAGTGCTCCATAAGTTCGTGCATGAGCCTCGCCGTGAGATCTGGAGCCTCATGGAGCATACGGAGCAAATCAATACTGAAATAGGCAAGACAGCGCTCGAATGGGCGCAGTCCCAGCAGGGTATTTTCCTCGAAATCGCGTTTGCCGATTTCCAGAAAGCGCCCGAAGCTGCGTAAGATCTTCAAGCTCTGTGCCGCAGCCTCGCCCGCAACCGAGTTCAGCACAATGTCGACCCCTTCTCCCTGAGTTATCTGCATAATCTCATCAGCGAAGGAGAGCGAGCGAGAGTCAAAGACGTGTTGTACTCCCAGCGTACGCAGGTAGGCGCTCTTTTCTGGAGAGCCTGCCGTCGCGAACACTTCGCCGCCAGCCTGCTGGACGATCTGGATAGCCGCCAGACCAACGCCGCCAGCGGCCCCGTGCAGCAAGACTCGCTCTCCGGGGCGGATATGAGCCAGTTCGTGCAGGCCATAGTAGGCGGTAAGAAAGACGCAGAGAAGTCCGGCAGCCTCTTGCATCGAGAACTGAGCAGGCTTTCGCGCCACCCAGCGCGCATCGACCACCACCCAGGGGGAGTAACAACTGCCACCCAGTGCGATCACTTCCTCGCCAACCTGAAAATCCGTGACCCCGCTACCCAGCGCGGCAATTCGTCCGGCGCATTCAAGCCCCAGGGCTATCTCTCCCGAAGCTTCGGCATGTGTGCCGGGGTTGATCAGCCCCAGGGCGAGCGCCACATCCTTGAAATTTAAGCCGGTCGCCTCGACTGCAATTGCGACTTCACCAGGACCGGGTTGTCGTTTGGGCATGGTGCGCCAGGAGAGGTTGCTCAACAGGCCGGGAGCATCGAGCGTGAGGCGAAATGTGAGATCTGGCTGATCGGATAAACTCTCAGAAAGGAGGTGCTGCGTCAACGGCGCACGTGTAATACGATTGAGAAAGCGCCTGTTGCCGCGCAAACAAACTTCGCTCACATCCGCCTGAACGAGTAACTCATCAGCACACGCGTCCAGCTCTTCGGCTGGATAAGCCTGTGAGACCGGTGAACTGAGGTCGATGATCGTTGGGGACAGCTCAGGGTGTTCGTTGACGATGACACGAGCCAGCCCATAGAGTGGAGCCAGCGCGATTTGGCACGCGTTGTCTTGCGCCTCGCGCGGCTGGCCTTCGATGGGAACGCCATATTGCACCCCGCTCGTCATGATCCAGAGTCGGGCCTTCCACTCGCCTGCTGCCAGCGTTTGTACCAGCCTCAGTAAGCTCAAGCAACTGTGATTGACGCAGGCGTGCAGCGTCTCTGTGTCCAGTTGATCCAGTCCCCAGAGGTAGGCGATCTGTGTTGGTGTGCTTCCTTCCTGTCGTAGGGTCATGAGCACCGTTTGTATGTCGGCGGCATGCTGTGAACGCGCAATGAAATGTGTCGCATCTACGCGTTGATACGCTGTTCCGCATTTGAGCCAGATTAACTTCTGGTCGTGAAGGCGCTCGCCAAGTTGTTTCGCAACCCCTCCATCGTCGGCCAGCAGCAACCAGGTTTGTGGGTGCGTTGCTTCGCTTGCCATGTGGATGCTTTCAGGCTGCATCTGTAGATGCTCTGGATACCAGCGCTCCTCATAGAGTAGTCCATCAGCCTCCTCCCGCGCTGTATGTGCTGATTGCAAAGATGCCAGGAGACGCATGCCGCGAATTTCTGCGAGCAGCGTTCCAGCCTCATCACAAATACAATAATCGGCACCCATCTGTCGCAGATCACAGTTAGTCAGCCGCACATAGCAGTACACACTGGACGATGTGATTGGTTCTTCATAAAAGCGTAACTGCTCGAATCCGACAGGTACAT
Organism: Reticulibacter mediterranei; assembly: GCF_016587455.1. NCBI lineage: Bacteria > Bacillati > Chloroflexota > Ktedonobacteria > Ktedonobacterales > Reticulibacteraceae > Reticulibacter > Reticulibacter mediterranei. The sequence continues at coordinate 1,862,891 of NZ_BNJK01000002.1, forward strand.
AGGTGTTCTGTGCCATCATGCCACCCGTCTCCCGCAGGCTCAGCCCAATGATGGTCTGAAGGCAGCCATCGAGAAGTGCAGGGTGGAGAGCATATGCCTTACTCAACTCATCGGTAATCTCTGGAAGGCGCACCAGTCCCAGCGCCTCTTGTTCACCAATCCAGACCTGCTGAACCAGTTGGAAGGCCGGTCCATACTGAAAGCCTCTGCGCTGACAAGCATCATAGAAGTCTGCTGTCGTGACCGTCTGTGGGCAACGCTCACGCAGACCTGACATGCTAAGGGTATATGTAGGGCTTGTGGGTTGAGGCACGATATGTGCGGATGCGCATCGGGTCCATCCCTCCTGTGCGTCAGTAAGGGCCTGGATGATCACATCCCCATTCTGGATGCTTGTTTGGAGGCGTGGGGGCTGGTACTGGCGTATGAATAATGGAGCCTCTATCTGCATCTGCTCAATTGTGACGTTCCGCGTGCCGAAGAACTGTCCGGCTGCCGCCAGTGCTAGCTCGGTATATCCTGTTGCCGGGAAGAGTGCCGTCCCTTCCACCTGATGGTCGAAAAGGTAGGCGAGGTCGGGTGTATCAAGCTGCTGCTCCCAGATCGGCAAAGCTGTTGGCAGGGCAAATCCCAGCAGAGGATGGACCGCGCATCCTCTGGGCCTCCGACCAATCATCAGTACTTCGTCATACCAGTAGTGCTCGCGCTGCCAGGGGTAGTTGGGGAGTTGGACCTGGTTCCCCTGCGGGATGATGCGTTCCCACTGAACATCATATCCATGTGTGTAGAGATCTCCCAGGCTACTCAACAGTCGGCGCAGATCATTGTCTCCACGTCGCAAAGAAGCAAAGACACCGCCATCACGCTCACCCAGGCACTCCTGCGCATATAGAGAAAGCACCGGGTGTGGACCAATTTCGAGGAACGTTGTGATCCCTGCCTCAACTATGCGTTCGATCCCGGCTGCGAATTGCACCGGCTGGCGCACGTTATGCCACCAGTAAGAGGCATCACATGCTGTCCCACTGAGTTTCTCGCCTGTGACGGTAGAGAAGAAGTCTATCCGTCCCTCGCGCGGGTTCAGATGGCGCAATGCATGCAGCAATTCGTCGCGCAAGGGGTCCATTTGAGCGCTATGAAATGCGTAGCGCAGCTTGAGAAAACGGCAAAACGTGTCCTGTTGTGCAAGAGGCTCGATGAATTGGTGTAGCAGTGTCTCATCACCAGCAAGCGTTACAGATTGAGGGGCATTGATGGCGGCCAACGCAACTTCTGGGGCAAAAGGCGCTATAAGCTCCTCAGCCTGTTGGGGGGAAATGCCAACCGCGACCATTGTGCCATTGCCCTTCGTGCGTTCTTGCAGACGGCTACGATGGTAGACAACATCAAGGGCATCCTCGAAGGAGAGAATCCCGGCAACATAAGCAGCGGCAATCTCTCCCACGCTATGCCCGATTACGGCCCGAGGCGTGATCCCCCAATCTTTCCACAGTTCAACCAGCGCGATCTGTAGGGCAAAGAGCAATGGTTGGGCAATTTCGGTCTGTGCTATGCGTGATGTCTGCTCATCTCTGAGCAATTCCTCCAGCAACGACCAGCCAGCTAATGCTTGCCAGTGCTGGTCGCAGCGCTCGATGACCGAGCGATAGAGGGCGTGATGCTGCAATAACGCGCGTCCCATCCCCCACCACTGGGAGCCGTTGCCGGAAAACACAAAGGCAATGGCATTATTTCCAGGCTTTTCGTGCTGTTGAGCAGATGGTCTGGCATCACCGGGGAGCAGCAGGTAGGCGGTGAGCTGCTCACGTGCTTCAGCGGATGATGCCGCCACGAGCGCCAGACGTTCCTGATGATGGCTGCGATGACAACTGGCGGTAAAACAGATATCCCTGAAGGGAGGTGCCTGCTCCTCTGCCAGAAACGCGTGATATGTCTGAGCCAGATCGTACAACGCCTGTGGCGTTCTGGCAGAGAGTGGCAACATGTAAGCAGGTTGGTCTGAAGAGGTCATTGCTACGACAGCAGGAGCATACGCCTGTATGACGGTATGGGCATTTGTTCCTCCAAAACCGAAGCCACTCACGCCTGCAATCACCGGCTCTCCCTCATTTACAAGCGTCTCGTTCTCAGTCTGTACCTGAAGATGCAGTGCTTGAAAGGGAATATGAGGATTGGGCCGCTGAAAGTGCAAATTGGCGGGGATCTGCTGATGCTGTACAATGAGCACTGTTTTGATGAGGCTCGCGATGCCGGATGCCACCTCCAAATGTCCAATGTTGGTTTTGACTGATCCAATGCGCAACGGGTGCTCTGGTGAATGGCTCTCGGCGAAGACTGCTCCCAACGCCTGGCACTCAACCTGATCGCCAACAATCGTCCCGGTGCCGTGTGCCTCGATATAACTCACACGCGCCAGGTCAACGTTTGCTTTGCGGTAGATTTCGCGCAACAAAGTCTCTTGTGCTTCCTGTGATGGATAATGCAGGCTGGATGTATGCCCGTCTTGATTCACGGCTGTTGATCGAATCACTGCATAGATTGAATCGCCGTCTGCCTGTGCCTGCGAAAGTCGCTTGAGCAGGACCACACCCGCGCCTTCGCTGCGTACATAGCCATCGGCCTCTGCATCAAAGGTATGGCAGCGCCCACTGGGAGAAAGCATCTGCGCTTTGCTAAAGCCAATACTGGTAATAGGATCGATCAGCAGGTGGACAGCCCCGGCGAGCGCCTGGACGCATTCACCCTGCAAGAGACTCTGGCAGGCAAGATGAAGCGCGACGAGTGCAGAGGAACAGGCCGTATCTACGCCCAGGTTTGGTCCATGCCAATCAAAATAATAGGAAAGGCGATTCGCAGTGATGCTGGGCGCGATACCCGCGTTGTTGTACGCATTGATCTGCATGTAATCGGATTGCCCATGATTGTACTCTGGAGCGGTGATGCCAATAAAGACGCCAGTAGACGAGCCTCGCATGCGTTCTTGAGGGATACCAGCATCCTCGCATGCTTCATAACTGACTTCGAGCAGAAGTCGTTGCTGAGGGTCCATCCTGCTTGCCTCTGTTGCAGAAAGGCCGAAGAAAGCAGCGTCAAACTGATCAATATGTTGCAGGAAAGCTCCATGATGTTGATAGGTCTTTCCTGGCTGGTCAGGATCGGGATGATAGTACTGGCGCAAATCCCAGCGCTCTGCCGGTATGTCGGCAACGGCATCGCGGCGGGAAAGCAGCAATTGCCAGAAGTCGTGCGGATTATTCACTCCTCCTGGGAACCGACACCCCATCCCTACAATAGCAATAGGTTCCTGGGTACAATTATCAATCATCTTGTTGAACTCCCTTTTTCTACCGAATAATCAGCTACTATAGTATAGTCGGGAGTTACGTATACTAAGAGTAAACATATCTATCTTAGGTACATAATAGAGGGAGCTGCTTCCATCGTAGTGAGGTGAGGCGTGGTGCGACGGGCGGCAATTATGCACGTTAATTTGTAAATATGCATCATTGGTGCATCCGGCAATTGAGGGGGAATGGTGAGGGGTCAGAGGATGTTGGGTCCACCCGTAGCGACAAGGGGTGGCGTGGTGGGGCTGTGGGGGCCTTGCGCTTGTCGCTCTCGAATGTTCCTCTCCCTCTGGCGGCGTGGCAAGCAGCGATAAATCGGCTTGACGAGGGCGACAAGCGCAAGGCCCCCACAGGACCGCCCAGCCACCCCTTGTCGCTACGGGTGGGGAGAACCTCTCTCTCCCCGGAACATTTGCCGGATGCACCAATGATTGGTACATCCATGAACTCCTCCGGGGTCTGATCGGATATGGCAGGGGCTCTCACCTCCCCATTTGCCGGATACGCCAATCATCGCTTGACTACAAGGAGGGGTGGAGAGGGAGTTGTGAAGGAAAGCCAAAGGCCGGAACGAGCGCTGAGCCGTGAAAGATGGTCACTGCGGCGATCTGCCCAGGATGCCTCACATCGGCGAGGGTCAGGACTTGGATGCCGAAAGCGTGATAGGCGCTCTTCGACGGATCGGCCTGATAGAGAATAAGAGCTGGCTGTCCATTGGCACGTGTCGGGTAGACGCGCCAGCGGTTTCGCATCTCCGGGCTGAATGGTACGGCAAGGAAAATTGCTTGAATAGCATCCCGCCCTCGGTACCATGCAGGAACAGGGGGCATACTCAAAATCGCGTCTTCTTTTAGCAGCGAGACCAGCCCGGCAACATCGTCTGTCTCCCACGCATGTAGATAGCGGGAGAGTAGGGTGTTCGTTGCATCGTCGGTACGCTGGAGCCGGGGCTTCGTTTCTTGCTCTGATTGGTAGTTGTGGGCAAGCGTGACACGGGCACGGTGTAGCGCGCTCGTCACGGCTGATACGGTTAGCTCAAGGAGGTGCGCAATCTCATGCGCGCGCCAGTCCAGCACATCGCTGAGAATCAGAATTGCCCGCTGGCGAGGTGGGAGCAATTGGAGGGCAGTCAGGAAAGCGAGCGAGACGCTCTCATATCTGCTATAGCGCGCTTCTGGATTCTCCGTCGCCTCTGCCAGCCATGAGTCAGGAAACGGTTCCAGCCAGAGCGTCTCGGTGGTAGGGCTGGGAATGGGCGTGTGTGGGTTTGCCTCAGAAGAGATGGCTGTCGGTAACATCCGTGATGGACGCTTCTTGAGCACATCGAGGCACGCATTGGTGGCAATTGTATAGAGCCAGGTGCGCAGCGACGCTCGACCCTTGAAGGTGTCAAAGTGCCGCCATGCACGCAACATGCTTTCCTGCACCATATCCTCGGCATCGTGCAGCGAACCCAGCAGGCGATAACAATGGAGCAGTAGCTCTCCGCGATATGGCTCAATGAGCGCGCTGATATCAACTTGTTTGTGAGTCATGCTCACCCCCGAATCCTCACGATGTGTTTTGCTATGCATATGATCAGAATCTTGCATCTGGAATCTCTTATCGGTTTTCCTCTGTATAGATACCATATTGCTTTCCGCTTCCTTATATATAGTAATTGTTACTTCTGGTAAATGAGATGGGGAGGACCAGCCATCGCCCCTGCCATAGACGATCTGCCCCGGAAAATTTGCCGGATACACCAACAATGAATTTGAACAATATATGACGGTGATCTCCTCTCGCGATAAATCGCTCGACTACGACTGGTCACGCAGACATAGCCTGTACTTATGAGACTCCATTACCAGGCAAAACTATGCGGTCATACGCGACAGATCTGAGATGAGGAAAAGTGGGGCAACTCTCACGTAGCGAGCGCATAGTTTTGCCTGGTAATGGAGTCTCATAAGTGTCTATTACAACGGCAAATTACCTGTCACCAGAAAGGAAGAGGTCAGAAATGATATCCATCACGCATGCAACCTATACCGTGCAGGCTGCCTACGCGGAACAGAACAAATCGCGTATTGCCCGAGTCATCGAGGAGCTACGGGCCTTACAGCGAACAGATCTTCAGTATAGCGTCTTTGTACAGGACGATGGCAAGACGTTTATTCACATGCTGCTCTGCACGACTGAAGATGCTCATAAAGCCTTTGGATCGTTGGAAGCCTTCGCCGCCTTTCAAAGGGGACTGGAGGCAAGCCAACCAGAAGTATTGCCCTCTGTGAACCGGGTAACTCTTGTTGGTTCAACTACTAACGTCCTCTCATAATGACGTACTAACGGAAATAATATACAAGGAGAACAATAGTATGGAAGTGACCACCATTCCAACGCGAGCAGAGCTTGTTCACTGTGCCTCAGAGATCATACCCATCCTGCAAGCAAATGCGCAATGGCACGAGCAACATCGACGCCTGCATGATGAGACCATCGAGGCATTGACACGGATCGGCCTGTTCAGATTGCGAACGCCGAAACGCTATGGTGGCTACGAGAGTAACACGCGCACACTTGTTGAGGTGCTGGCGGAAATTGGACAGGGAGACGGCTCGACCGCGTGGGTGAGCTGGGTGCTGGCTGGCAACACCTGGCTGATCGGCAAATTCCCCGAAGCCGTCCAGGATGAGGTCTTCGCAACCCCTGATGTACGAGTGAGCGGCACCTTGAGTCCCAAAGGCAAGGTAGAAAAGAGGGGCGATGGCTTTGTCCTGAATGGGAACTGGCACTTCCATTCAGGCTCCTTGCATAGCCACTGGAGCCTCATGGCGGCATTGATGACCTCCTCAGAAGGGCGTCCAGCGCCAATGGTTGCCCTTGTTCCGACCGCGCAATTGGAGGTCATTGACGACTGGGATACAGCGGGACTGAGAGGAACTGGCAGCGTGAGCACGGCGGCCCGGGAACTCTTTGTTCCTGCCGAGCGCGTTCTCTCAGTGATACCTCTTATCCAGGGGCAGCCCGCCTCGCCGCTGAATTTCGAGGCTTCGATCTACCGCAGTCCAATGATCCCAACGATTGCCGCGGCTGCGAGCGGGACTCTGTTAGGATTGGCGAAGGCTGCGATGAAGAACTTTTTCCAGCGGCTCCCGGAGCGAGGCATTGCTTATACAGGTTATAGCAAGCAGGCCGAGGCTCCCATTACGCACTTGCAGGTGGCAGAGGTGGCGATGAAGATTGATGAAGCCGAATTTCACGCCTACCGGGGCGCGGATCTCGTCGATGCGAAGGTGGCAAGCGGGAAGGATTGGACGATAGAAGAGCGCGTCAGTGTGCGTTTGGACACAGCGATGGCCGCTCGCCTCGCGAAAGAGGCCATCGATATCCTCAACACGGCCAGTGGTGGATCGTCCATCTATAGCAACGTACCGATGCAGCGGATCGAGCGCGATATCCAGGCGGCGAATCTGCAAGGCATGATGCATCCAAACACGAACCTTGAGCTGTATGGGCGCATCCTTTGCGGTCTAGAACCCGACACTGTGAACATCTAATTCGTAAAAATGCCGCCTGTGCATCCACAGTTCGCATTAGTGGCAGTTGTGGATGCACAGACTTGCATAGCCAGGAGAGAAAATGGAAACCTCTTGTGAGCAAAGCACAGCAAATCCTGCCCGTCGTATAGATCATGATACGTTTAGGCGCGTGATGGGTCGTTTCGCCAGCGGTGTGACGATAATCACCACGCGGCACGCAGGGATAGATTACGGCCTGACTGCAACTGCTGTCTCGCCGCTCTCGCTTGATCCGCCGATGCTCCTGATCTGTGTGAACAGGGCCGCGAACACGCGACAGGCCATTGCCGCAGCACAATGGTTTGCGGTGAATATCTTGCAAGATCATCAAGGCGAGCTGGCTCGTCAGTTTGCCCGGTCTGACCCGGACAAGTTTCAAGGCATACACATATTGCGTGGGGAACATGGGCTGCCTCTCTTTCCCGACACACTCGCAAGCATCGAGTGCCAGGTGACGGAGGAGATATCAGCCGGCACGCATTCTATGTTTCTTGCCCGGGTCGAGGGGCCAGGATCACAGATGGCTGGCCGCTCACCTACTTTCGTGGCAGAATGGGCCGCTTCTCCTATGTGTAAGTAGTATAGCGCAGCAGAGGAGCAGTGCCTTACTGTTGCTTGCCGCAACGTAGCCGTGTTCAGAGGAGAACTGGCGCGGTTATAACGAAGAGAAAGGATGTAGACGACGTGACCAGTACCGATTACCAGCATTATTCGTTCGTCGATACAGCTGTAGGAAACCGTCTACTTCTGGGTTTCATCGCGGATGCTTCAGCCATCCAGCGGCGTTTACCTGAACCCTGGCGGATCGCATCTCTGCCAGCTTTCGAGGCCATCGGGTTGCCAGCGGAGCAGCAGCCCAATCTGTTGCTCGCCTTCCATCATCTGCTGATAGATCAGGATGCACAGGGGCAGACGCTTACCGAAGCCGGCTCTCGCTTCCTGGTATTCGATATTCCCGCCCGCAATTCGGGCACGGGTGAACGGGGTCTGGTCCATTTTCTGATGTTTACTGGTGGGGCTATTCCTGGTCGTTACCGCGACGCTCTGCCTGCACAGGTGAGGCATGACTATCATGTTGTAGAGGATTATGCATCTACGACCATTCGAGAAGCTTACCGGATACAACCGGAGGCTGGAGGACTGCTCGAAGTGCAGTTGACCGCTCAGAGAGGTGTTCTGCGACGCCAGACAGCAGCTTTGCCGAACTTCCCTTTGTGGTCGGCAGTCGATTCCACCATTCAGCGTGTGTATCAGGAGGATAGTGTGGTGGAACTCCTGCGCAATAACGTTACAGGCTTCAACTGCATCCAGGAATTGACCTTTCATGCAGAGATACCAGCTCTGGCCGATCTCTTCGATGGCAACGAGCGTCTCGTCACCGTTATTGCTAACCCGTACTATATGCGCAGGGTGTTTTCACCTCGCAGCGAGCTGGCTGCTGACGAATGAACTTAGATAGCAGGCCATGAGCAGATATCCTTATCAAGAGGATATCTGCGTTTGCTCGTTTAGGGAGAAGGTGGTGTTGGTGGTGCAAGATACGAGGACTGATAGGCTCCAATATCGCCGAACTGGATATCGATCGGGCGCAGATAGCCGCGCTGATCGCTAAGAGGGCAGAACTGGGCGGAAACGGCTCCGATGGCCGGGCTGCCTGTTTGCAGAGCGATGGTATGCGTGGAGCCTCCGTTGTGCTGTAGCCCCGCCGAATCGAGAGCAGGATCGAGGTTGTGTCGATCAGTGCTGATAAAATCACCATCGATGCCACTTTCCAGGTTGAAGCCCTGGCTTGCTATTTTATCACTTGCATTGTGCGTATGGCTCAACTTTGCCGTATTGTTTGCTACAATGGTTGCGCTGATACGCGCAGGAGGGTAGCCTGCAACTAGTCCCCCAGCGATGGTTGCCGTATTGTTAACGATGGTCGAGAAGGAGATGGACACCTCGCCGCCAAGATTGTTGTAGAGGCCACCTCCCCAGGCGGAGGCCGTATTGCCCGTAATCGTGCAGTTGGTCATGGTCACTTTGCCGCCATTGTTCATGAGGCCACCACCATGCTTTGCTGTATTGCCCGAAATAGTCGAGTTGGCTATGGTTAGCTCGCCGCTTTTGCTGATGAACAGACCTCCGCCGCTTTCTTGGTCAGTTTTCCCGCCGGTAATGGTCAGCCCATTGAGGGTCAGATGGATGCCATCAATCAGCAGCACCCTTACGTTGTTGCCTCCATCCAGAATGATAGATTTCCCATTCGCATCTAAAGTGAGCTTTCCTGTTCCCTTGAAGATGAGCGTGTTGGTGAGCATAATCGTTCCAGAGCACGCAAACGTGATCTTATCCCCATCGGTCGCCTGTTTAACGAAGCCTTGCAATTGGTTCTCATTGCCGCAATCGGTGACGGTAAAAATGGTCACGGGCCGCACTCTCCTTTCGATATTTGGATACCCAGGTTTCTCTGCTATTGACAGAAAATATGAGCATTTTCCGTTTGACGCATATAGTACATTGTTTCCGTTTACTGTACAAGCAAACAAGAGAAGCTTTTGCTCACAGGAGAGATACGTTCAAGATGCTTCCCCTCTTAATATGCATCGCAGCAAGGAGAATGCCCACACTGGAGCGACTTTTCCAATCGGAGAATGACAGCGATAACTACCCCTTTGGGACAGTCGTAGGCGTATAGGTGAAATAGTCAAAGTTTCCAGTCGTATTTGGATCGTTAGACAGATCGTTGACGGTCACACCTCCTTCAGAGATGGTGAATGCTGGAATATCCACTCCAAAGGCTTCGGCCCAGGTCTTCCCATCGTTGCTATATGCTACCCCGTAGTTGGCTCCTGTCTTTTTGACCTGTATGTACTGTGGGCCTATCGTTATCTTCTGGTAGCTTCCGCATTGTGCTCCTGTTCCGTTGATGACTTTCCAACAACTGAGGGTCTGGGAAAAGATCTCAAAGCGTACGAAGTTCTTCGCATCCTGCCAGAGGAGGAGACCGTAAGAGGCTCTTCCAGATGGAAGGCTGTCTCCATCGATTTTGGTTTCGTATGTCCCATCGTTGTTTCCCAGGAGTCGTGTCATTCTGATACAGTTTGCGGTATTTTCCCAACAGTCATGCCCTGTTCCGGTGAGCGCATTTATTTGGAGATATCCTGGTTTGTTCGAGAGAGAATAGTTTCCGTTTCCTGCTGTATTGGAAAATGTCCACCCATCTTGCAAGGTCGAGCTGCTAAATTGGTCGCTGAAGCTTGTTGGAGAATCTGCGGGAGTGGGAGAAGTAGTGGGAGTATTTGTGGTAGTGGGAGAAACAGTAGCGGTAGGAGCAGCTATAGCAGTAGAAGAAGTGGTAGAGGTATTTGTGATAATAGGAGTAGCTGAAGCAGTGGGGGAAACAGTAGCGGTGGGCGAAGCCCCTGGATTCCCTGAGAATGCTTGTGGCCCTACTGCAATCTGTGGTTTTCCCGGCCAGGCCGATCGCGGGTGAGTACTGCCGTCCACATCCTGCCCTTTGCTCTGCCAGGTCTTAAAGTCCATCGGTGTCATCCAATGCCATGCTTGTTGTTGATCTGTATAGTAGATATTCCCTTTGAACCAGTTATCCGCTGTTGTCACATCCGGGCCAGGATCTTGTTGTGATAGACCTGTATATCCAGTTTTACTTGCGATATGATTGTTGTAGACGTGATTGTGAGCGGTCTTCCAGTCTGACCCCCGTTTTGCCTCGGTTTCGATGATCCCCATTGCATTGTCTTCGAGCCAGTTGTCATGGACATCCGCGTTTTGGCTTGTGGAGAGCAGGATACCATCTCCATAGAGCCAACTCACGTTACCCACGCTATTGCGAGCGATGTAGTTATTGGCGATCTCTACATCGTACGATATTTCGTGAAAGATTCCGGTAGAGATGTTGTCGGTGATGACGTTGTTAAGATATTTGATATTTCTGTTGGCGATATCTGACCAGAGGCCAGGGCCATAATTCTCATGCACGTAGTTGTGCTGAACGATAGTATTTGTAGTCAGGGCAAATTTTGATCCCCCCGCTTCAAATCCATAGTCGTTATGTGCTGTATTGTTCCAGCCAATATCGTTATATTCCCAGACACTTCCCTCCCCACTTCCTCCTATTCCCATCATGCCGTTATAGGTAATGAGGTTTCCTCGCACCAGGGAATGTGGGCCGACCCGCACCCCCGTCGAAGTTCCGCCATTATGATGAACGTTGTTGAAGAGGATCTTCCACCCTTCTGATCTGTCTGTTGTCTGGTCCGCTTGAGGGTGATCCGAGTCGATCACGCCCCATTGTTTCTCGCTGAGATATCCAGTGATTTCAAGCCCCTGGATAGTGACGTTATCGGCCCCGTTTCGTGAGCGAAATGCAAATGTTTTCCCCTGCCCATCCAGTTTCGCCTGCCCATCTGTAGCAAGAAAGGAATCGCCAGTTTTCGGATACACTTGTTGCCCGGTATATACCCCATTTGAAAAGCAAAACGTCGTGCCTTCCGGGTGGCTATCGACGACAGTTTGGATGTTGTCTCCAGGCTGTACCGCGATCCCTGTGCAACTTGCCAATGCAACGCGACTCTGCCCATGAGCACTTTGCTGGGAGAAAGAGAGCACGAGAGGGAGTGTGAAGATAAATAAAAGGCAAAAACTGAGAACCTTGCTGATTTTCAATGACATGTTCTCCTTATCGACGCAGGTATTTTCTGCACAAGCATGTGGCAAGCAGAGATCCAAGAAGAAGCGTAACATACTGTTGAGTAAAGAAACAGTCGGAGATGGGGACAATATGGGTAGAATTGTATCATAGCAGAATTGACCCAGGTATACAGCACTTCCTCAAAGTCTATAAATGGTGCCTCCACGAAATAGGCGAGCATGCACCTCTAGAAAAGGTAAATTACCTGAATTGTACGGACTTGATTATGTACGTTAACTTTTAAACCTGGTATAAAACGAGCCATATTTATCAGATTGAAAAGTGAATGAGCATTATTGGAGCATCTGCCAAATGTTCTGGGGAGAGAGAAGATTCTCCCCATCCGTAGCGACAAGGGGAGGCGTGAGGGGTTGTGGGGGCCTTGCACTTGTCGCTGTTGGGGTCACTGGAACCGGGAAACAGACAAGCGAGGGCGACAAGCGCAAGGCCCCCATGTCCTCTTCCCGCCTCCCCTTGTCGCTACGGGTGACTCAACATTCTCTGCCTATATTCATTCCCCCACCACTTGCCGGATGCGCCAATTATTCAATATCATCTTTTGCTCTGGTCTAATGGAAAAGCTCTGGATGCTGCACTTTAAAAAGATTCATTCCAAAGGAGAACACAAATTGAGGCAACCATACACACCTGTTATTCCGATGATGGTGATTCGGGCAACTGCGGATGAAATGATCGCGTTGGGGTGGGTGATTACTCATTATTTGCAGTATCTTGAGCGAAGCGCGCAAAGAGCGCAGGAGCATCGCGAGTTGATCGGGCTGTTGCGCGGGTTTCAAGAGCGAGTGGTCAAGCCTGGGGTGACTCAGTGGGAAGGGCAACGATGAGCGAGCAACAACCAGCGCCCAACAAGCCAACCTATCGCGAGTTATGGTATGACGTGGGCGGAACGCTGCTCGATATCTGGGAGGATACAACCCAATTGGACGCCGAAAGCCTGTGTGGTCTCTGGAATCATTTGCCAGTGCCACGCTATATGGCCGAGCGAGCCATCAACGAATACAACCAGTTTTTCAAGACCAATTATACTCTCGATCAAGTCAATATCCCAACATTAGAGGCGCTTGGTTATGGGAGGCAGTTTCATGTACATGAGGGCGAGGGAACGCTGAGGGTCAGTTGGGTATGGGTGAAGCTCTGATGGGTATTTTCCCGTCGTAGTCGAGTGATTTATCTTGCAAGCCCGAAATGCGCGATAAATCGCTCGACTACGACAGAATGGGGAATCCCTATTGGATCTCGAAGGGGCCGATATCAATCCCTTTGCCCTTTGGTCGATCCTGTCCGTTATAATCGGTGCCCGGTGCCCCCAGATTCGTTCCTTGATCGACCGTGATGTCGGTCATCATAGCCTGGGGCTGGAAGACGAGCGTATTTTTGATGGTCTCTAGCGATGGCTGGTAACTCTTGGCGATCGTGTTTTTATCCTTGCTGCCGGCAGCCGAGGGCCACTCATAGTCTTCATCTCCGAAAGGGGCTTTGCCGTTGCCGGAGACGATATTGTTGACAAACTGATTATGTCCCAGCACCCCCTTGCGTTCGCGTACACCTAGGAGGGCATTATTGACGATGATATTATTGACGACGATGAAGTTATCGCCCTTCTTCCCGCCGGTGTTGCCAGTATCGGTGCCAATACTGATCCCATGCTCTTTGTTGTTAAAGGTCAGGTTGTTGGCAACGATGGTATCGGTAGCCGCGTGCCAGAGATTGATGCCAACACCTGCGTTATCGTAGGCGATATTGTTATAAATATGGCCTCGCGCATTGGAGTGGTAAATCGCGTGGACGTATTGGCACATCTTGGGATAGCTTGAGCCGATGTTGTGAACGACGTTGCCGATGATATCGTTATCGTGCGCTTTGTAATTTCCATCGGTCATGCCAGAGCCGCCAGTGGAGTCGCATTTGCCGGGGATATCGTGAATGTTGTTGCCAATCGTACGGATAAACGATCCCATATTCACGATTCCGTCGCGGCTCCCTGAGCTACTGATATCAAAACCAACAATATCGATATAGTCGGCGCGTGTGGTCCAGGGAACGTCGCTGTTGCTGGTGTGGATTTTGGCTCCCCACTGGGTGCTGGAGTAAAAAGAGATCCGCTGATCCTCGTCGCCACTTTTCTTGATCGTGATCGACTCATTGTAGGTGCCGGGCAGCACATAGACGACCGTGCCAGGACTCACCTTCTGAGCCGCATGTCCAATGGTGGCGAAGGGATGATCCTTTGTGCCATTATTGCTATCGCTTCCAGAAGGCGAGACGTAGAGCGATTTGCTATCGGCAGGGGGAGTGAAGACCGTAGAAATACCAGGTGTGAGCGCGACTGATGGCGTTCCTGAAGCAGTTGGTGTTGCTGTCGTATTGCTTTGTTGGGTCGAGGTGGCTGTTGGGGTCAAAGATTTTGGAGTTGACGTTGGCGTTTTGCGGGGAGCGTGGAAATCGATCCCCCGATGTCTGGTCGGTGTTGCGCGTCCTCGAAACCATCCTTCTACCGGTTGACTCTGCTCTAACAGCGTCAATGGTATGACCGCAACGACAATGAAAAGCAAGATGCCACCAATCAAATATTGTAGCTTTGGGCGATGCATGTTTCTCCTTCTCTTCCTTCTTCTCGTGTATCGGTGGTATGTATCTGTCTATCTATCTCAAGTTTCAGTGGTTTGCTATCTGGTGATCTACATCTTTTTGGTTTATAGGACCTCAATGTGTGTCATGGCTATGATAATCAACGGGTAGACTCAGCAGCAACGTTTCTGCGAAAGAATGAGGCATTAGTCCTACTTTTTGCCGGGTTTTGTAAAAATATTAACCTTGCTCGTACGAGCAGGGTGGGTAGCTGACGCCTTCTTATGTACATGCTAAGAAGGCGTCATGAATAGTTTTAGCTTTGTTGATGGACTTGCTGTTCACGAGGTGACGATAATCGTCGCCTTCATGTAAGGATGAACGGTACAGTGATACATAAAAGCTCCTGCCGTCGTAAAGGTAAACCGAAATGTCTGTTTTTCCGCGAGGGTGCCGTGTGTCTGAAAAGCACCCGTGTTACTGGTGACGGTATGAGAGGCATCAGACATATTAGTCCAGAGTACCTGCGACCCTTTTTTGATGGTGAGCGTTGTAGGGTCAAACATGTACTTGTCATTGACCTCAACGATCTTCACCGTACTGACGGTCTGGGCAGGAGCCGCTCCCGCTGGTGTCGTATGTGTGCCTCCTACACAAGCAGCAAGACTAAGCAGGACTGCTGTGGTCAAGGCAAGGACGCACCAGAGCCATCTCAGATGCCTAAAGGACAAGGATAGAACTGTGCTCATAAAGAAAGCCTCCCCACGTGTATGACGGTTTCGTTGACGACGACTTCCCTGTCTATCCTGAAGTCCTCTCAATTACTACGTAGGGAGGTTACATGTATTATTGATGAGTGCAGCTTTTATCAGTTTTTATGTGAATTGCCGATAAATATGAATCCCGCAAGTATCTCTAAAGATAGAAATAGAGTAGTCTATGCGAATAATCGTTAAATACCTTGATGAATACTTATTTCATGTCGAGAGCACAAGCGGCAAGCGAACGGTGAAACAGGTGCCTTGCCCCACCTGACTGTTCACGACAACTGATCCGCCGTGCGCATGGATGATCCATTCGACAATAGAGAGGCCCAGCCCGCTATTGCTGCCTCCGGTTTCTCGGCGCATGGGATCGGCCCGATAGAAACGCTCAAAGATATGGGGTAGATGCTCCGGGGCAATGCCGATGCCGGTATCACGAACGATCAGGCACGCTTCCGATGCGGTCTGCTTGACGGAGACACAGACCTGTCCTCCTGGATTCGTGTAGCGGATGGCGTTATCAAGCAGGTTCATTACCACCTGGATGAGTCGCGCCTCGTCTCCCAGCAGTGCGACCTCATGGGGAATCTGGACCTCTAACTGGATGTCGCGTTCTGCCGCGAGTTGATCGAGGGTTGCGGCTACCGTTTCCACGAGCTGGTCAAACTGCACCGTTTCCTGTTCAAAGCGTGTCTGTCCCTCATCGCCACGTGCCAGCGTTAACAGGTCGGTCAACAGCAGCGTCAACCGCTCGGTTTCTGTACGGATCTCGCTCAAGGCCACTACAGTTTCGTCAAGCTGGGGCGGTTCTAGCAGGGCAACCCCGGCAGTATTGCGGATCACGGCTACCGGTGTGCGCAATTCATGGGAGGCATCGGCAACAAAGCGGCGCTGCCGGGCGAAGGCTTGTTCCAGCGACTCCAGCATCTCATTGAGGGTCAGGGCCAGATATTGCACTTCATCGCGAATCGGCGGCACCGGAACCCGGCTTTTCAGATCTCCGGCTTTAATCTTGCGTGCTGTTTGCGCCAGCCGTTGGATTGGCGCAAACGAATACCCGGCCAGCCAGTAACTTACCGCCGCGCAGCAGGCCAGCACCAGTGTACCCACTACGAGCAGAGCTGCGACGAGTTGATGAAGTAAGGTGTGCAGATTCTCTAACGATTCCCCTACCTGAATGAGGGCAATCGTCTTGCCTGCAACTCGTAGCGCGCGGCTATCGATGCGTATCTCCTCGTGGTGCCGGGTTTTGATCGTTCCCTGCCAGGGCGTGCCTGCCTGTGGCTGGGTGATGCTCTCAGCTGGCACTGATAACGTCCGAAAGGCGGGCGTCTGAGCGATCAGGTGACCCTGTGCATCTAGCAGACGAACCAGCGCACCAGCATTGACATCGACCGATTGAATAGGGGAGGACGAAGGAGGCGTGCCAAAGCCCGGCAGATCGCCGGTCACATTGTGCAGACTCACAGTGCCATGACTGATTACGGCTCCGGCAGCGATCTGTTGCGCTCGCAGTTGCAGATCGGTATCAACGCCGGCTTCCAGCGAGTGCTCAAGATATTGATAGAACACCGCTCCAGTGAGCACAAGCAGCACGGTAAAGGCTGCGGTATACCAGACAACCATTTGCCAGCGCAGGCTTAATGATATCTTGCGGTACAGCATTGTGAAGATGGCAACAAGATGCTTCATAGGGCGGACTCCTTCAACTGATACCCCGAACCGCGAATGGTCTGGATTACATTGGGTTCGCCCGCTGCACAGAGTTTATTCCTCAGATAGCGCACATAAACCTCAATGACATTAGAAAGCTGCTCAGCATCATAATCCCAGACATGCTCGGCAATGGTGGTTCGGCTCAAGACCTGACGTGGATTGCGCATGAAGAAGTGCAGCAACGCGTATTCCTTGCTGGAGAGCACAATCGTCCGTTCCCCGCGTTGCACTTCATGAGTGCGGGTATCGAGCGTAATATTGGCAAAGTGCAACGTTGAGGTCTTGGGCGTCCCTTCCCTGCGCAAGAGGGCGCGCACCCGTGCCTCTAGCTCCCGGAAGTCAAACGGTTTTGTCAGATAATCATCCGCCCCCAGATCGAGCCCCTCGATACGATCCTCCACACTTCCCAGGGCTGTGAGAAACAAAATAGGGACAGTCTGGTGCATTTCGCGCAGTTTACGGCACACTTCGCGCCCGGAAAGCCCTGGCAGCAGGATATCTAAAATGATCAGATCGTAAGGAACGTCGCGTTCGTGTGCGAGTGCTTCCTCTCCGCTCTTCACCAGATCGACCAGATAATGACAGCGTTCGAGACCTTTTTTCAGTTGTGGACCCAGCTTGGGGTGATCTTCTACTACCAGGAGACGCATTCCATACCTCCTACTTTGCTTGAGTCTCTCCATTCAGCGTTGTTTTTCATGAACTTTAACGAACGAACCTGGTGAATCCTCCTTTCGTAGTCGCGCGATGTATCGCGCTGGTGGTCATCAACGCAGGTGGGAAGCGGGACGAGCGCGATACATCGCGCGACTACGAAAGGAGGATTCCCGATTTTGATTGTGAAAAATCATCTATCTGCTAGTGTACCTCACCAAAGATGAGTAGCAGATGAGAATCTGCCCTTACCGTTTATGAATGAGCAGATAAAATAGTGTCAAACTCATGCCAGTGTGCTTCATAGCCTGGGAGAAGCGAAGGCAGTTGTGCCACATACACTGGCGATACTTTTTGCGTCCCATATGAGAGATAATTTTGTTGCCTAACAAAGCAAGCTGTGTTCTCCTTGCTGAGTTATATGTGTTAGGCAACACGACGTGCCTTTTGCCTTTACCACACTCACCTGTGGCGAATCATGTGGGCAATCATCTGAATGGATGAAGCCCTCCTGCTTTGTGCGGACTATACTTCTGACAGGGAAAGTGAAACAAGTGAAAGAGGTAAAATAGCAATGAAAAGGCCGTTTGAAGTGGATTCAGTGGAGTACCCCTTCGAGGACCGCTGGCTTCCATATCGTGATGGATACATTCATTACATTGACGAAGGAGAAGGGCCGACGATTCTTCTCCTTCACGGGAATCCCACATGGTCGTATCTCTATCGGAATATTATCAAGGAGTTGCGCGATGAGTGTCGTCTTATCGCTTTGGATTACCCTGGATTTGGGATGTCAAAAGCGTCCTCTCCCTATGGTTTTACGCCACAGGAGCAAGCGGATGCGGTCGCGGATTTTATTGGACGCTTGAATCTCAAGCATGTTGTTTTAGTCGTCCAGGATTGGGGAGGGCCTATTGGCTTCCACTATGCAGTCCGGCACCGGGAAAACCTGCGCGGCATCGTCGTCATGAACACCTGGGCCTGGCCCGCGACCTTGCTGCCCGTGAAGCTATTTTCCCTGGCAATGGGGGGATGGCCCCTGGGGTACTGGCTTCAGACACAGCGCAACTTTTTCGCTAAAGTCATTGTCCCAACTGGGATCTATCATGCTGAAAAAGTGACGGAAAGCTTGAGAAAAGCTTATATTGATCCATTCCCGACTCCAAACTCACGGATACCGACCTGGGTTTTCCCCAGGCAGATTCGCAAAGCGCGGTCGTGGCTCGCGGACATTGAAGCAAAACTGCCGCTGCTCTCTGATGTACCCGCACACTTGCTCTGGGGGACGAAAGATAGCGCCGGCTTTCCACTTGAAGTGCTGGAAAAATGGCAGAGCTATCTTAAAATGAACGAAACGGAATTGCTGGATGATGCCTCTCACTACCTGCAAGAGGATCGGCCAGATCGAGTGGTAGCAGCTATCCAAAGAGTCCTTGAGAGAACGAGCATCGCAAACTCCGAATTGACACGCGAACAGGCAGAGTGAGAGAGAGGATCGAGCCGCAAACAATGAGCAAATTTACACCAGAAGAAATAGTCTATTTCCAGAGCCAGCACTTCGGCAGGTTGGCAACCGTCAGCCCAAAAGGTGAACTGCATATAGCGACTGTGACCTTTGATTACAATGCGCTTGAAGACAGTATCGATATTAGCGGATATAACATGACAGCAACAAAGAAGTATCGTGACGCGATCAGTCATGGACGCGTGGCCTTCCTGATAGACGACATTTTACCATCCGGGCAAGCACGTGTCGTTGAAATACGTGGAAGGGCTGAGGCTGTGCCAGGGAGTGGAAACGAGATCAAGACGATGTACACACGTGAGCTTTTGCGCATCAGGCCCATGCGTATCGTCACATTTGGTTTGGATGATACCAGTACTTTGCAGGATAGGATAAGAGGGATCTTTTCCAGTCGTAATGTGGAATAGAGCTGATCAGTTCCCGAAATACGCAAAGGGATTTGAACTGAGGATCTCCCTGATCTGCATATGATAAATGCCTCTCTTTGACCCTGCGTTCTCAATCACGAAAAATGCTCGGCGGAATATCTGGCAAATGACACTGTTCTCAGCATTTTCTCATCAGGAGCCTCTATCGTAAAGCCTGGGTCTGTTCACACGCTAGACAAACACGAGAGAGGAAATGAAAAGATAATGTCACTCACATGGATACAAACGCTGGTGCTGGCTCTCTTACAGGGAGTTACCGAGCTGTTTCCAATTAGTAGTCTGGGCCATACGGTCGTCATTCCGGGGCTGCTGGGCTGGACAGAGCTGGTGCAGAGTCCACAGTTTTTGCCGATTGTTGTTGCCTTCCATCTTGGAACAAGTATCGCGCTGGTTGTCTACTTCTGGCGCGATTGGTGGCGAGTGCTTCTGATGTTGGGAAGCAGCGTCAGGCAGGGGAAGGTCAGGCAGGGAGACGCGTCCTGGGTTGGCTGGCTGGTTATCATTGGCTGTATCCCTGGAGGGATTCTAGGCGTCTTGTTGAAAAAGCCGGTTGAGCATCTGTTTTCCTCACCACTGATCGCGGCGGTTTTTCTGATTGTGAATGGCTCTCTGCTCCTGCTAGGAGAGGCCCTGCGCAACCAGAGCTTCACCTTGATGCGTTCGCGCAAAGCCAGCATCTCAGAACCGTCTTTTTCTCAGCCTGGGTTGCCTCCAGCAAAACATGCCGCTTCGGGGCTGAACGCCCTTCGTGCGCTTTCCGATCTTTCCTGGAAGGAGGCGCTGATTATCGGGCTGGGCCAGTCTCTCGCCCTCATCCCAGGGATTTCACGCTCCGGGGCGACGATGGTAGCGGCTCTGGGCGTCGGTCTTTCCCATGAAGATGCCGCCCATTATACCTTCTTGTTGGGGACGCCCTTAATCGCTGGTGCCGCTCTGTTAGAACTCCCCGAACTCGCGGGTGCTTCTAGCGCGACCCTGGTGTTGGTGATTGTGGGGATGGTTCTTTCCGGTGTGGCGGCTTACCTGAGCACCAGATTTTTGATGCGTTACTTTGAAACCGGGCGCTTGCACCCCTTCGCCTATTATTGCTGGGGGATCGGAGGGATCTCGCTGATCCTGTTCTTGCTGGGAGTTGGAGCGCGGTAAGTACGCTCGTATATCTGCGTATGCCTGGACGACAAGTTTTCCCTCTTTTGACCAGCCAGTAGGAGAACTGCTCCTCCTACCGACCAGTCGAGCACCTCAATAGGCAGCATGCCTCTATTGCAAGAAACGGCCCATAAATGGTTGCCGTTCTAGCGAGAGCCGACATAAATGGTTTCGACTAGAATACCATACAGGTCATCGCGGACAAAAACATACTGTGGGCTGGCTGGATCGAGCAACTGTTTGAGGGTAGAGATGTCTTGGGTCGTCAGCGGGCTCTTCTGCCCTGGATTATTGGGATTGCTGTTTAACCAGCCGCTCAACCAGGCCGCTAAATAGTCCTTTTGATCCGCTTCAAGGGGGGAAGCAAACTCGTGCAAAAAGCTCCTGGGCATAACCGAGTGCAACCCTACTTCGCGCAACATGTGGCTCCAGCCATAAGGATAAGCAACCGCGTTTGGTAGAGAACCGCGCCAGTCGGCGAATCGTTGTACGTGTGCGGCCTCTAGCCGGGCTTCCAAACCCGGATCGCCCAGACCTACGTCAAAGGGGAGGAATTGTGGGGACAGTCCGCCTTCGCGCAGCACAACACGCCCACCCGGTCGTACTACTCGTGCGAGTTCGCGTACTCCAGCAACCTGATCGCGCAGACCGTGAATAACGCGGCTACACCAGACGAGATCAAACGTGTCATCCTCAAATGGCAGATGCAATACGTCAGCCTCCTGAAATTGTATCTGACCAGCCACGTTCGGGTCTTTTTCCTGGCTCCGGTTAAACTCGATCAATTGAGGATTGGCATCCAGTCCAATCACTTCTCCATCTGACCCGACTGCCTGAGCCAGTAGTCGGGTCACGCCGCCGCCACCACACCCGGCATCCAGCACCCGGCTGCCCGGCGTGATCTGGAGCCACGTGACAATGCGTTTATCGAGTGGTGCAAAAAAACGGTCGGAGAGCGTGAGGAACGTTGACGTTCCCGTGTGTTTGTGATTGTGCGGATCGTTTTGATTCGCTGTGTGTCGAGGTGTCTTCTCAGAACTCATATCTGATGTGTCCTTTCTTGCTTGACGATTATTCACCTGTATATGCCCGATGCTAAGTGGTAAGAACCAATGCACATCTTCCTTGAATTAGAGATATTATAGATTCCCATTATCTATAATAAACCTAAAAAAAATGAGCGAAAGGTATTTGTCTGGACTGAAGCTCCCTTTGGTCGAAGTCTTTCATCAGATCATCCAGTTTTTGCTCCTATTGGCATAGCTTATGAATGCTTCAAACATTCCCTTGCTATTATAGACTGGATATATCTATAATAGCGAAAGAAGAGCAGCCTGTCAAGCTTGCCATAAAACGTGAGTTTTGCAGCAGTGTCCATATTCAAAGCTGCCCACACTCTCTAGTACAATCATCGCAATGATGAAGGAAAGAACCAATGAGTATATCATCAGATCTGCGTCAGACGGTGCATCAATTGATGCCGACAGCTATCGAAAACCTGAAGCAATTGGTTAGTATCCCCTCGATAGCGACAGAGGGCTACCCGGATGAAAAGGTGCTCGAAGCTGCTCATACCACCGAAGAACTCCTGCGAGCGGCAGGCTTCCAGCACGTTCGTCTACTCTCACCAGATGGAGGACGGCCCGCTATTTATGGAGAAATTCCCGGCCCACCAGATACACCAACGGTCTTACTCTACGCTCACTACGACGTGCAACCGTCTGGTCCCATCGAGGAATGGAGCACGCCGCCGTTTGAGCCAGCAGAGCGCGATGGGCGGCTGTATGGTCGTGGCGCTGCTGACGATAAGTCTGGAATTGTTGCGCATCTCGCCACGATTCGGGCTTTTAAAGAGGGCACTGGGAAACTTCCGGTTGGAATCAAAATTGTGATAGAGGGGGATGAAGAATTTGACAGCAGCCTGGCCTCCTATATCCCACAGCATCCCGATCTCTTTAAAGCTGATGTCGTCGTCATCGCCGATCATGGCAGTATCACCGTTGGAGAGCCGACGCTGACGACTTCGTTGCGTGGTTCTGCTGCGCTGACAGTAGAGGTTAGAACTCTCCGAGCGAAACAACATAATGGCGTCTTTGGAGGGCCAGTCCCTGATGCTTTCATTGCCCTGTGCAAGATGATTGCCTCCCTGCATGATGAACATGGTCGTGTCCAGATTCCTGGCCTGGAGCCGAGCGAGTGGCAAGGGGCAGATGTCCCGGAAGAAGCCTTCCGTCGCGCTGCGAGTCTTCTTCCCACCGCCAATCTTCTTGGTGGCGAGAGATCGCTCAGCGCCCAGCTCTGGGCCGGATATTCTCTCAACGTCATTGCAGTCGATATGCCAGCGATAGAAGGCGCGGCCAATTCACTCATCGATGTCGCACGAGCGCGTATCAATCTACGCGTTCCATCAGATCAGGATGCAGAGCGAGCAGTAGCGATACTCAAAGAGCATCTCGTCAACATCACTCCCTGGAATGCTACTCTTGTCATCACGGATAGCCACACTTGTAGCGGCTTCGTGGCAAAAACGGATGGCCCTGGATACAGAGCTGCTCGTCAGGCTCTTCGAGAGGCGTACAACGTGGAACCACAGGACATTGGAGATGGTGCTTCAATTCCGCTTACCAATGTCCTGAGCCAGCAATTCCCAGAGGCGGAAATTCTCATCTGGGGAGCGGAAGATCTCGCCGCCGGGATTCATGGTCCAGATGAAAGCGTTGACCTGAAAGAATTAGAGCGAATCGTGCTGGCACAGGCGCTGTTTTTGCAGCAGTTAGCGCAAAGGTAAATAGCAGGGTTCGCTTGCATCACCTCCAGGACAAGTCCACTCAAGGACAGGCATGCTACTGTGAAGCACCCCTGTCCTTGAGAGTCCTGGTTGGTTGAGAGTGCTATGAGACCTCTTTTTGATGCGGCATGTGAGATGGATGACCCCTTTGCCTTGGTACAGCTTTGCCGTTCCATACAAGACATCCGCCTCTCCCCAGGGTATGATTCCTGCACAAAGAATCATGACAATGGTTTGTTCATGGGCGAAAGGAAGAAAAGAGATGAAAATGAAGCTTGAACTTGTGCAGATACCGGTTACTGATATTGATCGCGCCAAAGCGTTTTACGTGGAAAAGATGAGATTTGATGCAGATGTTGATGTTCAGCCGAACGAGACGATGAGAATTGTCCAACTCACCCCGCCCGGTTCGGCTTGCTCGATCGGCCTTTGGGCTGGTCTGCCCGCTACGGAGATGCAGCCGGGATCGGTCAAGGGGCTTCATCTGGTTGTCGGAGACATCAAAGCGGCACGCGAAGAACTCATGGGTCGCGGCGTTCTCGTCGGTCAGATCGATGAACTTGACCAGGGCGTGAAGTATGCAGCCTTCAGCGATCCCGATGGCAATAGTTGGACCTTACAGGAAATGCCCTGGAGGGCTTCTGACTTTTCTGATAAGGGAAACTGAGTATATGTCACATTTCCTGTGAAGGCTGCGATGAGAGATGAGAGGGCGTGCTAGGCGATAAACTCCTGTGCGAAACGCCGGAGCGTATCGAGGTTCAGGGGTTCGGGAAGCCGGAAGATGAGTTCGTGTACGCCAGCTTCCTCGTACCCTGTGATCCGCTTGCGGATAGTGGCAGGGCTGCCAATCAGTGCATTCTCTCTCACAAACTCTCTTATTGCTTCAGGAACCTGTGCCAGCGCTTGCTCGTCGGTGTCCGCAAGTATAAAGGCCAGTCCCACAGTGTTGTGAATGCTCTCGTAGTCGCGCCCAACGTCTTTGCAGTGGCGTTTGAGGACCTCCAACTTCCGTCGAATCGTGGCGGGATCACCGGACAGGTTACAGGCATCACCATACTGCGCCACCAGTTTGAGCGTGACCTGTTCGCCACCTCCAGCAATCAGCAGCGGGATATGGGGCAACTGCACCCCTTTGGGCTGATTGATTGCGCCGCTCACCTGATAATGTTTCCCTTCAAATGTGGCTTCTTCCTGCGTCCACATGGCATGAAGAATCTGAACTGATTCACGTAACCGCTCGAAGAGCACAGGGTTTGGAGGATAGTCCTCGCCATAATAGGCACGCAACTGAGGTGCAAACGTAGGCGTTCCTGATCCGATTCCTAACGTAAGGCGACCATGACTGATGACATCGATGGTCGAGGCCATTTTCGCCAGCAGAGCAGGATGGCGAAAGAGGTTGTTTGTGGCCATCTGACCGATGCGCACACGGCTGGTATCGCGAGCAAGCGCTGCCGTTGTCGTCCAGCACTCAAAGAGAAACTCTTGCTCTGGCTGGGAAGCCTCAGGAGCACTCCAGGGCCACTGGTCAGGCCAGAAGGCATCAGAAGTCCAGATGGAATTGAAGCCAACTTCCTCGGCAGTTCGGACAACGTTCGTCATAGTTTCGTAGGCTTCTACAGGATCTTTAATCCCTGTCAGCTCTCTAACAAGGCCATGAGGCGCAGCAATACCAAACTTCATAAGATAAATCTCTTTTCTTTCACTTCTGTATAGTACACATATGAACTATATGACAAAAAACGAGAGCGCGTTCCAGTTGTGAAACCTCATTATTGATGCATCTCCGAAATCTTCCGGGGAGAGAGAAGGTTCTCCCTCATCCGTAGCGACAAGGGGAGGTGTGGAGGGGCTATGGGGGCCTTGCGCTTGTCGCGGTTGGGGGCTGAAACCGGGAAATAGAGAAACGATGTGGCGAGGGCGACAAGCGCAAGGCCCCCGCCAAGACCCCCAGGGCTTTCCAGTTCTCCGCTCAAAGGGGTGCAGGGTCTCCCTGCCGGGGTCTGGGGTGTCCCCAGTTTCCTTCCCTCCTTCGCGCGCCGCCGCAGGCGGCGCGCAAAAGAGAAGAAAAAAGGTTTTTTTCGGGGACACCCCGCACCCCGGCAAAGGGCTGCCGCCCTCTGCACTCCCGCTAGATGGGAGAATTGGAAAGCCCTGCCAAGACCCCCAGCACCCCTTGTCGCTACGGGTACACCCAACATCCTCTCTGCCTCATTCAATTGCCGGATGCATCAATTATCGCGCAACCACGAAACGAGGGCGATCTCAGCCAATTAGACGGCTCTTTTTGTTCATATGTGAAGTATATGCTATGATGTCTCCCGTGTCAAGCCAGGGAAAGTTCAGCCTGACCGTGTTCTCGGTGCAAATAGAAAACGCGATCAGGCTGAATGAGAGAAGAATTTCGCTCTTTCAAGCGGGGCGAGTGTCAATGTTTGCGTTGCAGCAGAACAGCGGGAACCTTACGCGTCATCTTCGCGGCAAGCTCAGCGAGAGCAGGTATTTTCTGTAACTGGATGTTGCCGAGACGGTCTGCTTCCTCGCCTTCAATGATGATGGCTCTGGCCTCGAACTTTTCAGCGCCAACCTCGACAGTGACATCGGGGTTAGCGACCAGATTGTGATACCAGGCGGGATTGGTTGCGGCCCCTCTATTCCCGGCGAAAACGTAGATCTGACCGCCTTCGAGCAGGTATACCAGCGGGCGAGTACGTTGTTGACCACTTTTTGCTCCCGTCGTCGTCAGCAGAAGCAGAGGGGCACCAGCTAATTGACCACTCATGTTGCCTCCGTTCGCCCGGAACTCTTCAATGACCTGACGATCCCACTCATTTACGTCTGTGATTTCAGTCAAGGAATCCTCCTTCTTGAGTTATCATTTCCTCTAATCGTTATCTGATTTCTTTCGTTGCCATCTAATAAGTTGAGAGAGGCCCATGTGAAGGGTCCACTTCAACTTATCCACCACCAGTGTATAATGAGGGGCAGGTTTTAACGAGAGAAGCGTTTATCCTGGTATTGGCGCTGCCCCTTTCCGATCACATCAATTGCCACATGTCTATGCAGCGATTGGAGACGACCAATACCAGGATTGTTTTTGGGGGAAGCTGATCAGGCTGTCCAGCATTCACATTTTTCTACTGTTCGAGCTTTTTCTGCACAAAATCGCAAAACGTTCGGATATGGTGCTCTTTGGGCACATACACCCCGCCTGAACGGTAGGCTCTTGAGGTCATCCCCTGCTGCGTCAGTTCGCAGACCTCCCAGTCTTGCCGGTTAATGAGGTCAAAAATCTCCACCGCATCGGTTGGATCGAAATCCTCTGCTGCCATCGTGTCTGGATGGAAGAGCCAATCGCACTCGACGCGTGTGCGGTCCGGCGCTTCTGGATAGACGGTGTGAATAAGCACATGGTCGCCAAGCAGATTCAATAAGACATTTGGTTCCAATACGATGCCATAGTAGAGGCGCTGCTCGTCGGGGCGCAGTCCTGGCAGCGGAGGATGTGAGGCTTTTCCGCTCAGCGAGAAGGCTTCCACGCCATCAGCCAGCGTTGCTGCCGAGCTATCTATATACGCCATCCCGCCCTTGTAGCCGGGCAAGAGCTGGCAGAGTTCAGGATGCATCGGCCCACAATGATAGCATTCCATGAAGTTTTCTAGCACCAGTTTCCAGTTGCAGTGAATATCGTAGGAGATCCGTTTGCCCAACTGTAATTCCCCAATCCCATATCGGGCAAAATCGCTCAGATCGCTAAATCGTTCCTGCACTGGTCCGTTGATCTGGCTGGCAATAGGGGCCGGATCATCGGAGAGGTTCAGCCAGATCAGTCCTTCCCAGACCTCCAACGCTACCCGATACAGACCAAATTCAGCACGCTCAAACCGTTCATCGTCGAGCACATTTGGGGCACCAATCAGTTGCCCGTCTAACCCATAGGTCCAGGCGTGATAGCGGCATTGGATCGAGCCTTTGAGCTGCCCCTTTGCCTCTGTACACAGGCGCGCGCCACGATGCCGACAGACGTTAAGAAATGCTTGCAGAATATGTTCCCGATTGCGGATGACAATGATGTTCTCCTGCCCAACGTTGACAAGCTGATAGGAGCCGGGATGGGCAATGGCATCGGCGCGTCCGACGCAGACCCACATCGTGCTAAATATGCGCTCCTGTTCTAATGCATACAATGCTGGATCATAGTAATAGCGCCCGGGAAGTGTGGAAACGAAAGGGGATTCAGAGCGTGTGCTGATAGTCATGGCAACTCCTCTTCCTGGTGGATAAGGGGACAGCGAAGATGAGCGCCGTTCTGCCGCTCATCTTCAGACTTCTGATTAGAAGCATATCATTACCCGTTCGCCAGCGTCCAATTCCCGACGCCAGGCGTGGTAAAATACAGGAAAACGGGGAGAAGAACACGGACAATAATGGCATGAGCGAGATTCCGCACCTCTCAACAAGTACGACTGCTTCTGACTTGCCAAGTACAAACTTGCTGAGTACAAAGCTGGCACTTCCGCGCCCTCGCCATTCTCTGGTGCCACGTGAAGAGCTCTTCTCACATCTTGATAGCGGCATGGATCATACCATTACGCTGCTCTCCGCGCCTGCCGGCTTTGGCAAAACGACGGTCGTGCGGGCATGGATTGCCGCTCGCAATGCGAATCAGGAGCAGTTTAAGGCGGCCTGGTTATCGTTGGATGGAGAAGATAACGACCCGGTTCGCTTCTGGCGGTATGTCATCGCAGCCTGTCAGTGCTTTGATACAACCATCGGCCAGTCGGCACTGGAATGGCTCAGCTCCACGCAGCCATTTCATTTTGATTATTCCTCTCGGATCTCCTTCGAGAGCGTTGTAACGGGGCTGCTCAACGGTCTGAACAGGATGGAAGCGCCATGCGTCCTCGTTATAGAAGATTATCACGTGATTGCTCTCTCCCACATCCATGAGATGTTTGCCTATTTTCTCGATCATCTTCCCGCAACCATCCACGTAATCCTCCTTTCACGCAGCGATCTCCCATTGCCGCTCGCGCATCTGCGGGCACAGGGGAACATGTTTGAGATACGAACAGCCGACCTACGCTTTTCTCTGGAAGAGACGCGCGCATTCTTGCAACAGCGCCTCCCGTTTCCACTTTCTGAGGAGATGGTTGAGCGTGTCTATGAACGAACAGAAGGTTGGGGAGCGGGACTGAACCTGCTCGTGCTCGCATTGCGTCGATACACAGACCATCAGGAACTAGAACGTTTTGTCGCAACACTTACGGGTCGCTATCGACCGCTTTTGGAGTATCTGGTCAGTGACGTACTCAATACGCAGCCAGAGCCGCTTCAACTGTTTTTGTTGCAAACAAGTGGACTCGCTCGTCTGACTGGATCGCTTTGTGATGCCGTCACAGGCCGCACCGATAGCGATCTCCTCATTGAACAGATCGAGCGAGCGAATCTTTTCCTGGAGCCACTTGATGGAGCAGGTGAATGGTATCGCTATCACTCGCTCTTTGCCGAGGCCATGCAGCATGAAGCCCTGCATCGACTTGGAACTGAGGGGCTGGGTGCATGTTTGCAACGGGCGAGCAACTGGTATGAGCAGGAGAACCAGCTCACCGATGCCGTTGAAACCGCGCTCAAAGCCAGGGATTTTACACGAGCTGCGATCCTGATCGAACGGCTCAGCGGATCAACATTTGAGCAGACTGCAAAAGAGTTTTATACGTTGCGGCGCTGGTTTGCGCAAATTCCTCTGGCTGTGCTACAAGGATTCTCTACGCTCTATCTGGCCTATATATCCGTTTGTCTCTTTGATCCAAGTGGACGCATCGCGACTGATCCCGAGCGAGTTGGCAAGATCGAAACCTTGCTCGATACAGCGGAACAATCATGGCGTGATGGCGAAAACGCATCTCAACTTGGCCCAATCTATGCCTTACGCGCTCTGCTTATCAGTTGGCAGGGAGATTTTAAGCGAGCAGGTACTTTTGCGAAGCAGGCACTCACCTATCTGGAAGAGAAAGAAGCCGATTGGCGCAGCCCATGCCTGAGCATTATCGGGGCAGAAGAACGCCTCTTTGGTTCGCTCGATGTTGCCTTGCGGCTGGCTCAAGAATCACTGAAACTCAATCGGCTAACGGGAGGAAATCCCTATGGGGATCGCGCCGTCAGGCTGGAGCTTGGCGAACTCTTTATTCAACAGGGAGAGCTACGACAGGCCGCAGAAACCTACCAGCAGATATATGCTGAAGCCGGTGCTGATCTTTTTGATCGCGCGAAATCGCTGCTCGGCCTGGCTCAACTCTCTTACGAAGGGAGCAGGCTGGATGTGGCCTTAGAGGAGGCGGAGGCGGCGCGCGATTTCGGGCTGCGCCTCTCTGATGAGGAGATCCAGATACGGGCCGCGCTTGTACTCGTAAAAGTACAATACGCTCGTGGAGATGTTGAACAGGCACACCTGCATATCGCCGAACTGGTTGCTCGTGCGCGCGGGTATCCCTCACCTTTTCTCTATCGCGAGATTTTGTACTGGCGGGCAAGATTGCATCTCAGGAGTGGAGACCTTGCGGCTGTTGAGCGCTGGCTGAATGAACGCTCCAGCGACAACGATATGATACCGCTCCCTCTACTCATACGGGAAGATGTCCTCGTGGCTCGTCGATTGCTTGTGCGTGGCGATAGACAAGAAGCGCAACAGTTCCTTGAACAATGCTTGAGTACGGCATCGCAGCACGGCTATACAGATTGTGTACTGGAGATCCGGGCGCTTCTAGCCCTGGCACACTTCCAGCAGAACAATCTCAGCGAGGCATGGCGTATCTTACAAGAGGTGTTGCCCCAGGCTCGCGCCAAAGGCTATCAACGGCTATTCCTGGATGAAGGGGAAGCCATGATGACGCTTTTGAGCACCTTTGAAGGCAGCCAGCAGAAGCAGCCCCGTGCATTGTCAGCAGCCGTTATTGAGCCATTGAGTACCCAGGAGCAGCGTGTGCTCCGCCTCTTTGTGGCTGGTCTCTCCAAGCCGGAGATTGCCAGCGAACTTGTCATCTCCACAAACACGGTCAAAACACACCTTCAGCGCATTTATCGCAAGCTCAACATCACCAGCCGCGCCGAAGCCCGCGAAGTTGTACGCCGTCTCCACCTGCTTTAACCGCTCCAGGGAGATTCACCCCCGCAATCATCCGAAACGGGCGACACGCCATCACCCCTTTGTGCCCTACACTGAAAACATCAAGTTTTCACAAATGAACCCGGCGATTCCCCCGTTTCGTAGTCTCGCGATTTATCGCGTTGGTGGAACTGCCTGTGAAGCCGAACCAACGCGATAAATCGCGAGACTACGAAACGAGGGGGAGATTCCCGATTTTGATTGTTAACTTTTATAAAGGAGCTTTTAAAATGACAACACAACCTTTTCATGTGATTATTATCGGGGGTGGTATTGGTGGCCTGTGCCTTGCTCAGAAATTGCGCCAGGCTAGCGTCAGTGTCGCCGTCTATGAGCGGGATCAGTCGCGCACGTCGCGTTTGCAGGGCTATCGTATCCACATTAATCCGAATGGAAGCCGGGCGCTTCACGAGAGTTTACCACCTCGCCTCTACGACATCTTTGTCGCGACATGCGGGAAATCCGGGAAAAGTTTTCACTTTCTCGACTCGCAATTGCAGGAATTACTCTCCATTGAGCCTGCTGATATGGGTTTCACCTCTGAGGATGATCCCGTCGAGAGCCATAAATCGGTGAGCCGCTTCACGCTGCGACAGGTGTTGCTGGCTGGCCTGGACGATGTCGTCCACTTCAACAAACAATTCGAGCGCTATGAAGAGATGCCCGATGGCAAAATCACGGTTTTCTTCGAGGATGGCACATCCACCACCTGTGATGTGCTGGTTGGGGCCGATGGCGGTAATTCGCGTATACGCAAGCAATTGCTTCCGCACGCCCAACGGATCGACACAGGCATTTGTGCTATCCAGGGCAAGACGCTCTTGACCGATGAGATCAGACAACAGCTTCCCCAGCACTTGTTTGCCGGTCCAGCCTCGGTCATTGGATCAAAGGGATATGGCATGTTCGTTGCGGTCCAGGAGTTTCGACACGAACCCGGTAAGATTGAGGAGATCGGCGAGGCCATCAACGTCCACCCTAACCTGTTGCTCAGCGATACCAGCGATTTCATCGGCTGGGGATTTACCGCGTGCCAGGACAAATTCGCGGTACAAAAAGATCTGAAAACGATGTCCGGGGAGGAACTGAAACAGGTCGCGCTGAAGATGATTGCTGATTGGCATCCACGACTCCAGCAACTCATGCGCGCTGCTGACCCATCAACAGTCATCTTCACGCCGATACAAACCTCGCTGCCGATTGACCATTGGCAAACACAACAGGTTACGTTGCTCGGCGATGCCATCCATAGCATGACCCCGGCTCGTGGTATTGGGGCGAATACGGCTCTGCGCGACTCTGCCCTGCTCGGTCGCAACTTGATCGCGGCCCAGCGTGGCAAAATGCCGCTCCAACAGGCGATTCACAACTATGAAGTCGAGATGCTCAGGTATGGCTTTGCAGCAGTGCTCAGCTCAAAAAAAGCTCTTGAACAATCAGCATCGTTAGAGAAACCATTGTCCCTGGCAATGAACAAGGCCGTGTTTCGCGTGCTGAATGCAGTGCCGCCTTTGAAGCGTCGCGTCTTCAGCGGATTCGGCGATAAGTGAAAGACTTGACATGTGCTAATAACTTGTGTATATTGTTGGTAAGTACAATGATTGTACTTACCAACAATATATGGAGGTTTTTCATATGCTTTCTTCCGATCAGCGCCCCTGCTTGAAGAGAGCAGGATCATGATGAGGGCAAAAAGAAACGCATCAAAGGCTCATGCACATCCAGCCTCTTCACAGGAGCAAGAGCCGTTAAACACGGGCATTGCTCGTGTCTTGCCAGAGCGCCTGCTCACCGATCAAGCCTACCTGTTGGGCCGTCTGGGACGAGAGGCGCGCCGCCAGTTTACGCAAGTGCTGAGCGCCTGGGAACTGCATCCCTCTCACTATGGGATTCTGCTGCTGCTCGAAGCTATTGGTCAGGCATCCCAACAACACCTCGCGCGAACCCTCACGATTGATCGCGCCAACATGGTAACACTCCTCGATACGCTTGAAGAGCGAGGGTTCATCGAACGGCAGGCAGACCCTCGCGACCGACGACGGCATGTTGTGAAACTTACAGCTAGTGGGCAAGAAGAATTGCAGCAGATTCGTCAGGCACGAGCGAAGACGGATGAAGCCTTCTTTGCCGGGCTTGACAATGAAGAACAGGGAACGCTGCATCGCTTGCTCGTTAAACTCTTCAACTCGTTGACTGAGGATCATGAAATGTAATGTAAATCGCGAAACTACGATTTACGTGGTACGCAGAAAGAAGAATACCTATGACAGAAACCATTCGTTTTGATGGTATCAGCTTGCCCGTGAGCGATGTCGAACGCTCCGTCGCATTCTATCAACAGTTTGGCTTTGAACTTCAGGTCCAGAATGCGAACTTTGCCTTGCTGCGCCTGGGAGAAGGAACCATCGGCTTGCTCAAGATGGACGTGTCGAAATGGCCGAGTGCGCTGCGTGGAGCCGTCCATATTGAATTGAGTACAGACAACCTCGATCTGCTCTTTGGAGAGTTGAAAGCGCAGGGCGTGCATTTCGCCAGTCCTCCTATCGACCGTGCCTGGGAGCGACAAATGTTCACGTATGATCCCGACGGGTATAGATTGGAAATCGCTCAGGGACGACGAGGATAGCAAGCGAGTCGGCTGGCCAGGGTTTCGCGTAGGAAGATTGCTCCTATCAGCCCTGAGAGCAGCGTCAAGAAGCCCACGACTCCGATGGCCCAGGGAATTCCTAACAGGTCTGCCAGAATACCTGCTAGCAGGCCGCCCACAGCATAGCCGCTATCGCGCCAGAGACGATACACGCCAACTGCTGAGGCGCGGTAGCTGGGATGGACGACATCGCTGACGGCAGCTAGCAGCGTTGGATAGACGAAGGCGGTGCCCACGCCGAGGAGTACCGCACCTGCGAGCCAGGGCCAGAATGTGCGAACCAGTACGATCAGAAACAATCCAAGCGCCTGAATGAGCATTCCCGCAACGATGAACCATTTCCGGCCCCATTGATCGGAAAGCGCACCAGTTACCAGTTGTCCGATGCCCCAGACCGCTGGATAGACAGCGACCAGAAGGCCAATCTGCGAGGGAGAGAGGCCGACAGCCGCAAAATAGAGGGGAAACAATCCCCATGAGAGGCCATCGTTGAGATTGTTGACCAGCCCTGCCTGACAGACGGCAAACAGCGTATGGTTTTTCCAGGAGGTTTGCGCGACGATCTCGCTGAAGGAAGGGATGGACGCTTTCGTTTCCGTTGCCGTGCCTTCCGGGGCGGGTTGCATCTGGAGCGCCTCCAGGGTGGCATAGTCCCGCGACTCGCGCACACCCAACCAGGAAAGCATCAGCCCCGCAATTGCGAAGACAATCCCCAGGAAGAAAGGCTGTGGGCGTAGCGCATAGGCCGAGGCGAGATAGCCCGATGCCAATGCTGCTGCTGAGACTGCCAGGTAGCCCGCCGCCTCGTTGAAGCCCATTGCCAGACCCCGCTGTTTCGGTCCCACCAGATCAATTTTCATAATGACGGTGGTGGACCAGCACCAGCCTTGATTGATCCCTAAGAGGACATTCGCGAAGACCACCCATCCCCAGGAGGGAGCGAAGATAATCAGCAACGGAACCGGCAAGCCGATCAACCAGCCCAGCACCAGAATGCGTTTACGGCCTACGCGATCTGTCATCCGCCCGGCAAAGAGATTGGCCCCGGCTTTCACCAGACCAAAACTGACGAGAAACGAGAGAATTGCGGTCTTAGAGGCGATCCCGAAGTCCTGTTCAGCGAGCAAGGGCAGGATGGTGCGCTCCAGGCCCACCATGCCGCCAACAAAGGCATTAATGAGGACCAGCAGGCTGAATTGTCGCCAGTTCGCGCGTAGGCCGAGTTGGAGGGACCGCGTGCGTATGTGAGTGTTAGAAAATGGCACAGCGATTGGCTCCCGCTTCGATGGTGTTCTGCTGTTCAATGAAAATGATATTCCTATGTTCAATAGCATAATCGAATGTGAGCGGGTGTCAAGGAGGAATCAGGAACCATTTACATAGAAAATTTATATAAATCTGTGATATACTAAAGTCTATGACAGACCATCTTTCTGATCCTGACTTGAACGTTGGGGACTTGACGACAATTATTGAAGAGTTCACCACGATCTTCATTCGCTTGCCTTCGGTGGAGCGGTTGAGCTTCACCACGCTGTCGGTATTGCATACGCTCTCGCGCAAGGGTCCGATGCGGCTGACCGAGTTGACGGCAACCGAGCAGATGACGCAACCGGCGATCACGCAAATGGTGAAGCGGCTCGAAAGCGATGGATTGCTCGAACGCCGTGCTGATCCGCGCGATGCCCGTGCAGTGCTGATTCAGTTGACGTCACGAGGAGCGCAGATCATCGAAGCTCGCCGCGCCGCTCGTGTGCAGCAACTCGCCAGCCTGCTCGACCGTTTGCCCCCGGAAGAACGTAGGGCCATTGCCTCCGCCGTGCCAGCGCTGGCACATGCCATCGAGTTGGGCAGAACAGCCGAGCTACCATTGTATCCACGTCCTTCCGAAGTGTATACACACCACCCACAAGAAAAGGAATAACTTATGCCTGCAAGCCAGAAAGGAGCCGGAAGACGCGGCTCCTCGTTCCCACTGTTGCCCACGCCGATCCATGTTTCGGACGAACAGCTCTCGGACCTGCGCACGCGGCTCAAGCTTACCCGCTGGCCTCTGGACGCTGGCAATGACGACTGGTATTACGGCGTGAAGCGAACCTATCTTGAAGAACTTGTTGACTACTGGCTCCATGTCTACGACTGGCGTAACGCAGAGGCCGCCATCAACCGCTACGAACAGTATCAGGTGAACGTTGATGGCGTGCCTGTGCATTTCATGCGTAAAGCGGGAGTTGGTCCGAACCCCGTTCCGCTTATTTTGACGCATGGCTGGCCCTGGACTTTCTGGCATTGGTCCAAAGTTATTGATCCGCTTGCCGATCCCGCTGCATTTGGCGGTGATCCGGCAGATGCGTTTGATGTCATCGTCCCCTCGCTGCCCGGTTTTGGCTTCTCAACACCCCTACCCAACAACCCGGACATGAATTTCTGGAAGGTGGCCGATTTGTGGCATACCCTGATGACCAGGATTCTAGGCTATGAAAAGTATGCTGCTGGTGGCTGCGACATCGGAGCGCTGGTGGCG
Source organism: Reticulibacter mediterranei (assembly GCF_016587455.1). NCBI lineage: Bacteria > Bacillati > Chloroflexota > Ktedonobacteria > Ktedonobacterales > Reticulibacteraceae > Reticulibacter > Reticulibacter mediterranei. The sequence goes on from NZ_BNJK01000002.1 coordinate 1,898,449, forward strand.
GGCCAGCTTGGGCATAAATATGCTGATGAACTATACGCGATCCATATTGGTTCGGCCCAGAAGTTGAGCATGTTCAATGGAGATCGGGGCTGGGATCTCAGCGGCGGATATCCCATTCCAGAAGGGATTCCAGAGGATATTCGGGCTAGGATCATCACACTTGATCGTCGTTTCGCGGCCCATCTCGCCGCCCATGTCCTCGGACCCTCTACCCTCGCTTACGGACTCAGCGATTCACCAGCAGGTATGCTTGCCTGGATGTTTGAACGATGGGTAAAGTGGAGCGATAACGGCGGCGATATTGAGCGCGTCTTCTCGAAAGATGATCTGCTCACGCACGCAATGATCTTCTGGGTCAACAATGCTATCGAAACCTCCATGCGTTTCTATGCTAATGCCAACCGCTATCCCTGGACGCCTGCCCATGATCGCTGGCCCGTCGTCGAGGCTCCTACCGGGATCACGTTAGTTGGGTATGAGAACCCGCCGGGAGTCTCGACCGAGAACCGTGTGCAGCACTTCCTGAGCAGCGATCGGGCAGCCTGGTACAACCACGTCAACGTTACCGTTCACGAGCGTGGCGGCCACTTCATCCCCTGGGAAATCCCCGACAACTGGGTGGACGATCTGCGCCGCACCTTCCGCTCCTATCGCTAGTCCGAAAGATGGGCGCCCACCTTCCCTCCAGGAAGGTGGGCACTGTTTTGCCAACAATTACCTTTCTTCTTTCTCCTAAACAATCAGAAGTAGAACTTTTGTTTGTATAGTGTAACGTGTAATTTTAACGTATACTGGTGACGTGCGCTGTTTTCATCCATCTCTCACTCTGTATAGCTTCAACAGGAAAATGAAGTGCTAGAACAGAATGATCTTTCGGACAGCTCAAACAGCTTCTCTGATACAAATAGGAGAAACCCCCTGTTCACTGAAATAGAGGCATTTCTCCACACGCTAACGGCCTCCAGCGCGAATACAAAACCTCTTGCCACGATAACCATCCAACAACCACAAACCCAGCAATCTTCATTGCCACAGAACGCGCATGCCCTGAAAGTATTTATTGCTTTTGCTGAGAGTGATCGATACTGGTTTTCAGAGAAGATAAAGGTAATGTTAACGGCACTAGAGAAAGGCGGTTGCCCCATCAAAGTGTATGAGAGAGAAGTAACGGCCAACACGCCATATATCTTGCAGAAAGACAATGATCTAGAAACAGCAGATATTATCCTGCTGCTGGTGAGTTGGGATTTTGTCGCCTGTGACTATTGCTATAGCGATCAGATGCACCGAGCGGTTAAGAGACATATGGAAGATGAATGTCAGATCTTGCCTATCCTCATCGAAGAATGTACCTGGGAGAAAACCCCTTTTGCAATTATCCCGATGTTACCTGGTAAGGGCAAAACCTTGAAAAATTGCAAAAATAAAGGCAGTGCCCTGAAAGATATTTCTAAGTGGATAGAACGTGCTGTTGACCATTTACAAGCTCGCCAGCTATGAAGTCATTCACAAATGGTGATGAAGAAAAAAGAGAGAAATGTATAAAATATTTTGATTTTTTGAAAAATGGAAGGAAATATCGTCATATATGTATAAAGTTATTCCTTTTCTACTAATACGTGTCTTTTCATTTTATGGGAAGGAGACCCCTGATGCAGGAGAGGCTCAAAACCAATGTTTTTGTTGTTCATGGAAGGGATGATCGAGCGAGAAGAGAGATGTTCGCGTTTTTGCGCGCCCTCGGATTAACCCCGATTGAATGGAGCAAAGCCGTCGCAGCTACCGAGAAAGCTGCCCCATTTATTGGAGAGGTGCTGGAAGCAGGATTCAATATAGCGCAAGCGGTGATAATTCTGCTCACTGGCGATGATGAAGCCATGCTCAAAGCAGTCTATCTCACCGATGATGATCCTGAGTATGAGAAGCGCTTGACCCCGCAGCCCCGGCCAAATGTGCTATTTGAGGCTGGAATGGCCTTTGCCCTCCATCCAGAGCACACGATTTTGGTCGAGTTGGGGAAGATCAGACCCTTTAGCGATGTAGCAGGTCGCCTCGCCGTCAAGTTGAATGATACCTCTGGGGCTAGAAATGAATTAGCGCAAAGGCTTGAAGACGCAGGATGTGTAGTAAACCGGATGGGAAAAGACTGGCTTGTCGAGGGAAATTTTGGAAGATAGCAGTGCTCGTATATGATGCCTTGCGCGGAATGCGTGCTTGTAGTGAAACCACCATACAGCAGGCAATCAGCAACTAGATTGCCTGCTGCCGCAAATGTAGTGATGAGAGAAGGAAAGGATGGGCGGAATGAGAAGAGCGTTAATTATTGGCATCGATGATTATCCCGGTGCTTCATTAATCAGATAATTTTATAAATGCCTGGATGCCCAGATGCCCTCGTTCTTCCCTTGAGCTATGTTCACTGCAAACGCTTTCCTATCGCTGTTGAAAAAAAAGCGAAACTGCTTGTATGTTAGAGTATTGCCAACGTTTGGCGCTCATGAGTCAAATAAATTCCAGTGATCGGCTACATCTCACTACCTGCTGGGGGGCTATTCTAGTTTGGCTCTCACCCAGCAGGCAGCGTCGATGTATTCCGCTAAACCCTCATCGCCTTTTTGTGAGGAGATTGACGATTCTTTATCAACTGGCTCTTAGCGCTCTTGTGTCTCTTTGTCAGGAATCTTGAAAGCGAGTGGTTGTCGCAATCCCCAGGAGTCGAGAACGCTCTGTTGCGCCTGCGCTTTGGCGACATTGACGGGCGCTAACCCTGGCTCTGTGCCAATGATCGTTCGCAGGGGACGTGTGCCTCGTGGTTGTGCAATGAGATCGGCAACCACATTGGCAACGAGCTGTGGATCTTGGGCCTCTGGTCCGCTATTTGCAGCTTCGGTATTATGCAAGATCTGTGCTGGAATGTTGGCGAGTTCTCCATAAGGGATCAGGCGTTCCTGATCGTGAGGCTCTTGCTGACCCCTCAGTAGTCCAGTGGCAAACAGGCCAGGTTCCAGGATGATCGATTCGATGCCAAGTGCGGTAAGTTCATAGTGATAGCCTTCGGCCACTGCTTCCAGAGCCATTTTGCTCGCAGAGTACAGGGTGACGAAGGGAAAAAGCAGGCCACCAGAAACGGAACTCATATGGATCAGTAAGCCACTATGCTGACGGTGCATGGCGGGCAGGACCGCACGATCCAGGCGCAGTTGTCCGAAGAAGTTAACCTCCATGTGTGCCTGCACCTGTTCAAGCGTGTATGCCTCGGTCACTCCGGTATAGACGATACCTGCATTATTGATCAGGACATCGATGCGCCCGGCTTGCTCAAGCACACTCTGAACTGCCTGATCGACTGAGGTATCGCTCGTGACATCAAGATCGAGGACAGAAAGAGCGAGCTGTTCGCGTTGTGCCAGTTCGCGTAACGCCTGAGCATGTGCGGCATTGCGTCCGGTGGCCTCGCGCATAGAAGCAAACACGTTATGCCCTTGCCGTGCCAGGGTTTCAACGATCCTGCGACCAAACCCGCTGCTACTTCCTGTCACCAGTACAACCTGTTGAGAACTCATATATTTTATCTCCTTCATATGTGTATGGAAAGAAAGATTTTCATCGCCCTGTTTTATGTACAGGCGTTGTGCTAGAATTATGCAACGAGCGTGAGGCGCGAGCCAGGAGCTAAAATGTACTGGTAGAAAAACTACTATGATAGTTGTAACTGTGTGCCAATTCTGGTCAGGGTTTATTGATGGATGCTGAGTCTTTTGACATCTGACCCGACACCTTATCGGTAATAGTTGTGTTTTCCCTGGAGGAGCTTATCGCACATCGCTGTGGTGGACTCGTTGAGCATCGATCTGCGCATGGCTCTGCAAGCGGCGGGAGAAGAAAATATTATCCACTTCCCCTTTGTGTCCTCCTGGAGCAGAATAGGTGAAAACAGACACAGCCTTTGTTGCAGTCAGTTTTAAGGGGCAGCAACCAGAGAGGCTGCCCCTCACTCATAGTTACTCTCCGTCCGAGTCCTGATAGCTATCAGGGTTCTGCTCATGGCGATAAGCTCGACGAACAAGTGTTTCTTTATCTTCTCTATAGCCTAATTTTTGTGCTTCCTCATAAACCTTATTGATGGTCGCGCGTGTAACTTTTTTCCTTGTCTGCCTATCTGTTTCGCTATATTTTACGTCTATATCAAGCATTGCTTGAAGATACCTCCTTGCATATGCAGCTTCACGGTTCATCGCGGTTACTTTACTATTATGAGCCGCACGGGCTTCAGAAGATCCCAGGTGAATACGACGCTGTTTTGCGCTTGCTGCTCGTTGTTCATCTGTTATATCATCGTGTCGACCTGATTTTATAAGTTGCGTATACTCTCTATAGAGCGAATGCTCTGCTTGGGTCATGCTCCTCTCTGAGGCACCATATTCCTCCCAGCCACCTGCTTCTTTGTGTGACCACCATTTACCCGTTCCCTGATACGAGCGCCATCCATCTATAGTCGTCTCTTCAGCAAAACGGAAACAGGAAGAACGATAGAAATCGTCATGCACATCTGATTGCGATGCACTCGCATCATCAGCAGAATGTGAACGCTCATGACCTTTAGACTTTCTGTTTATGCCTTCCACAAGAGAAATCCTTTCGTTAAGGAATATAGTATTATACATGTGATTCCGGCATAGCTATTACTAATGAGTTTTGTCAGAATTACATGTGCTGCCTGACAAACAATACTGATAGTCCTATCAGCATGTGAAGAAATCTTAGATCTCTCTAAAGAGTAAATGATGTAACCTCGCATTTCCGGGGAAAGGGGGGACAATCACTGCGTTCCAAGAACAATTGCGAGATGGGAATCTCTCTTTTTAGCCCTGGCTTTTGGGTACAACCAAATTCAGATACGACAAACGTCTCTTTTTCTGAGACTCTCGCAAATGGTAGATTTTGGCGGCTTCTCAAGCTATACTAAAGGGGTAGCGGTCTGAATGGGGCTTGCTTGCTCGTCTGAGCTTGTGCGCCATGTCACGTATCAGAATATCCCTGGTAGAACCAGGAGGAAAATGAAACAGATGTACAGAATTATCTCCGTACATCTGTTTTTGTTTGTGGGTTTATGTGTTGGGGGAAATGAAGTGTATGAGGATTATTTTATTTTTAAGCCCTGCCACCATTCTTTCGGTTCAACTTGCATGCATGAGTCTGCTAGCTTTCGAGCAATATCAGTTTGCAACCCGGCATAACAGTTTGTAATCCAATCATCGACATCGGCATATCCTTGTACCTGATATTCTCTTGCTTGGAAAATGCACTCAAGTAAATCCGCATCTTTAGCTAGTATTGCCTCTAGTGAGATCCTAGCTTCATAGTCTTCAAAGAGTGCTAAGATATTCTCCGCTATATCTTGAGGGAGCCTTTCAACTTGTTCGGTAAGTGCTTTTTCTTCGTCTCTACCAACGTTAATGTATCTTTTGGATACACGGTGTAGATCGTTAATTCTTGTTTCCCCCGTATCATGAAAAAGGCATATCATCGCTGTTTTCTGTGGATCGGCATTTCCGTCAAGGGATGCGAGGATATAACCAAGAATTGCGGTTCGGAGGGTGTGTTCTGCTATACTTTCAGGGTCATTGATACCTGCTATCCACCATCCAGATCGTTTCACTCTTTTCATGTGGCCGATTTCATAGATATATTTCGCAACGTTGTTTAGCTCCTTTAGAGCTAGGATGGCTTTGGAGCAGGCAGTGAGATTGTACCTGCTCCAATTCTCTTATATCTCGCTGGAATATTTAGGACGGCTTTAGGAGTGTGAGGATAGTTTCGAGTTGTTCCTCGATCTTGGTGAGGCGCTCTTTGACTTCTTTCATGTCCTGATTTAAGTTTTGCGTGAGGCCGATCTGGTCGATAGTGAGACCTTTGACCATTGTTAGCTCATAGGCAACGTTTTGTAGAACAGGTCTGAATTCTGCCGTTGTTCTTTCTAATGCCTCTATTCTTTCTTCTTGTGATGGCATGCGTTTTTGTCTTTCATTGGACGCTTGATTTGTGGATCGCTTTTCCTTTGCTCTTATGATACATTGGACTAATAGTTTTGTCCAGGTTGGGTGCTATATATCTGGTTTGGTGTCTTCTTGTGGTTGTTCCTCGATCAAGTCACAGATACTTACGCCTAAAGCTCTGGCGATTTTTTCTAGGGTGCTTAGGTTGATGTCTCGGTAAGGGTCGCCGTAGATAAGTCTGATGGTTCGGTAAGTGATGTCGGCTGACCTGTGAAGCTTGCTCATACTGATGCCTTTTGCTTCTGCTATCTCTTTTATCTTCAGCTTAGCCATTGTTTTGTTTTGCCTCTGCCGGTGATTTTGCTGCGATTTTATCAGAGAGTATCAGTCAGTAGTAGCCATAATGTAGTATCATGCTTGATTTACGATAACAAAGTATGATACTCTGTTACCATGTCTTAATATCAATCGGTGTAGAGAGTTCGGAAGATGAGGAAGGATTTTGAGTATGGAAGGTGATGAATATAGGGCCGTGCCTATTTCACAAAATGATGTCCTGGCGCTCCGGGCTATTCTTCAGTTTTATGGAGCGTATATTATGCAGAACAAAATTCCTTCTGCTAAGCGGAGTGCTGATATATTGATGCTACAGGTGCTTATCTTCAAGTTGTCCTACGCTAGTTCAATGGATTTGTTGGTTGAAGAGTTGAAGTTGATGAAGGATGCTTTAGGCATCTTTATTTCTGAGGTGAAGCGTCGAGTGCCTGTACCTCAAGGGCGTGATGGCGTACTTGAGAGTTCTGAACAGCTTCTTCGTTATATTGACGAGTCATTTGCTGTATAGAGTTGGATAAAAGCCCTTGTTGTACCTTATTATTAAGGTCTCGCAAGGGCTTTATGTTTGATTGCTACTTTGGCAATGTTAGCGATTATTTTTCACCTCTAATTTTTCATTTTCTTGCTTGCCTGCGGTGAGCCGTGTGTTCTGCCCATTTCTGAAGCGAATTTGTTGATGAGTTTAGCTTGCTGGTCACCTGTTGCAAGCGTTACGCTCGGACCTGGAAGGTGATGGGCAGCGATTGAATGATGTAGACGAGGCCAGCACGCACCATGATCGGCGTGTCGGGAATCCGCCGCAACTGCTTGAGCTGCGTCAGGATCATCGGCAGCCCTATACGAGCTTCCAAACGAGCTAATGGCGCACCAAGGCAAAAGTGAATGCCATGCCCAAAGGTGAGATGACGATTGGGTTCGCGGCGAATATCGAGCTGGTCCGGGTTGGGAAATGCCTCAGGATCATGATTAGCGGAGGCATTCCACGCCTGGACGATGGCATTGGCGGGGATACGCTCTCCGCCCAACTCGACCTCGGCTTTGGTGCGGCGGAAGATGTACCAGACCGGCGGCAGGTAGCGCAAAATCTCTTCAACCGCCGTGGACATCAGTTCAGGCTGCTGGATCAACTGATCGCGTACGTCGGGGTACTGCGTAAAACAATAGATAGCATTGGCAAGCAAATTTTTGGTCGTTTCCTGACCGGCTCCCAGCAGCAAGAGACAAAACTTTGTCAGATCACTCTCACTCAGGCGTTCGCCATCAACCTCGGCGACGCTGAGCGCACTCAGGATATCACCACTTGGTGAGCGGCGGCGTTCGGCCAGAAGCTCGCTGAAGTAGTCATACATACGCTGTTCCCTGTCATGCGCTTGCTGCATAGCCTCTTCGCGTGTCCTGGGGAGTGGACCAGTTCCAGGAGGAGTGCCAGCCCAGCGACGGAAGATGTCCCATTCCTTATCAGGAATGCCTAGCACGAGCGCTATCGCTTTCGCCGGGAAGGGGAACGCGATATCCGGGACGAAATCGATCTGGCCCTTTGGCAAAGCATCATCCAGCAGTTCCTGCATGATTTGTGTAAGGTGATCTGAAAGTTGATTGATAGCGCGGGGTGTAAAAGCCTGATTGACGATATTGCGCAATTTCCGGTGAGCAGGCGGATCTTTCGCAACCATTGTGTCGCCGAGGAACGTATCCTCAGAGAACCCCGGTACCTTTTCTGATGAAAAAAGATTATAGTCTGTTATAACACGTTCTACGTCGTCATAGCGAAAAACTTGCCAGTACTGTGTTTTCTCATCATAGAAGACCGGGTGTTCGGCTCTCATCTGCTTGAACCAATGGAATTGTTGGCGTGTCTCTTCGATAGGGTGAGCTTCAGAAAGTTGAAGTCCTACCATACGTCTCGGTTGCTGCATGGATGATCCTTTCATTTGTATTCTTTCTTGTTTCCTCTCTATTTATACCTCGGGCAAGCAAGCTGACCTATAACCCTCTTCGGGTCTCTGGATGCATAGGTCTTGCAAACGCTTGTTTGAGACGGCCTGCAATACTATACTAGAAGGAGGTCTGTTGTAGCCTGAGAAGGTTTGAAAATAAAAACGGATGTGTGAAGTGTGCTTACACAGCCGTTTTTATTTGTGATTTATGCGTTGAGGGAAGTTTGAAGAGTACCTGATTGTTTTCTATATAGAAAAACTACCTGGATTAAGGAATACATCATGAATGAGCAAGAGCGACGAACAGCATTGGCTCAGTTTTTGCGAACGCGGCGGGAGCGCATGTCTCCCGATGGGCTTGGGCTTCCTATGAGCAAGCGGCGTAGAACACCAGGGTTGCGCCGGGAAGAGTTGGCGCTGCTGGCTGGTGTGGGGATAACATGGTATACATGGCTGGAGCAAGGACGCGACATTACGGTCTCAGCACCAGTGCTTGAGAGCCTGGCGCGCGTCTTGCAACTCAATACTGATGAGCGCAATCACCTCTATCTGTTGGCGCGAGAGCAGTTGCCAGCAGCACCTATAACCGCAATAGAAACAGTGACTCCTGCGCTTCAACTCATCCTTGATTCGATGGGAGTCTATCCGGCCTACGCAATCTGTCCTCGCTGGGATATCATCGCCTGGAATCAGGCGTCCGTCCGCGTGTATGCTGACTTCAGTACGATGTCTGAGCGAGAACGCAATCTCCTCTGGTTTCTCTTTACGGATCAACGGCAGTGCACTCTGATCGTTGATTGGGAGGCGGAGGCACGACATACATTGGCCCTCTTTCGTGCCAGCACGCAACGCGCTATTGGGGAAGTATGGCTGACAGAACTGATTACAGATCTCTCGCAGGCGAGTCCAGAGTTTCGCGAGTGGTGGTCGCACTATGATATCCAGGAGATGTATCCATGCCAGATGCAGCTCGATCATCCTCGCGTTGGATTATTACACCTGCAAGCGACCTCTTTCCAATTGACTGATCACTCCGATTTGCGAATGATCGTTTACACCCCTGCTCCCGGGACAGAGACCCTGGCGAAATTGACCGCGCTTTCGGCATCTGGATCAGGACCGCAAGCGTTTGAAGACCGGGAGCAACTGGGGCTGGCTTCATTGCATCGATAGAAAGACATATGTAGTAAGGAAACCAATGGATCTAGAACAGCAAATAGAAAACCTTTTCGGCCTGAGTAACGTCATTTGTGAACCACTCAACACTCTTGCCAATGATGTGGTTGCAGTCACAACGCCAACCGGTCGCTTTGCCCTCAAACTGTACCACCTGCAACGGACCCCCGCCGAAGTTCAATGGGAGTTGGACCTGACCGTCCATCTCATGCAACATGGTACACCTGTAGCGAAACCCATACGTGGCAAGCAGGGATATGTAGAGTCTTTCTGTATAGACGGGCGAGATCGTGTGGCTGTCCTCTTTGAATGGGCACCGGGTGAAAAGCCAGCGCCAGCGCGAGATACCTACATCCTGCTCGGCAAAGTGGCGGCTCACATCCATCAAGCTGCTGACACATTTTCTTCTTCGTTGCCGCGTGAGATCTATGATGCTCACACCCTCATTGACGAACAGCTTCAGCGGATGGAAATGGACCTTCGTGAAGCGCAGCGGTGGGAGCAGGCCGTAGCATTAGGCGAGCGCTTGAAGCACATCATCGCGAATCCTGCACTGGATTACGGTGTCTGTCATATGGACCTCACGCTCGATAATGTGCATCGTTATGGCGAGCGTATGATGGTGTTCGATTTCGACAGTGCCGGTGTCTCCTGGCGTGCCCTGGAACCGCATGGTGTTTTGAGATTTTCAAAAGCGTATTTTCAAGCCTGGCTCGATGGTTACCGCAGCGTCCGCCCTTTCAGCCAGCACGACGAACAAGCCGTCGCAGCATTCGGCATTATTGGCGATTTGCGTGGGGCTGTCTGGAAGCTTGGCCGCGCCATTTCATCGCGGGGAAAACCACTGCTTGAAATCTCTGGTCTTCCGGGCGTCGTCGATGGATGGCTTGATTGGGAGCAGAAGCATATCCTTTCTTAACCCTCGAAGAGCAAAAATACCCTCTCGCTTCAAAGGGACTGGATTACGTTTTACGTGTCCAGGCACTTATCATCATTGGGCCAACGACGAGCTTGTGCTGACTGACTGCCTCAGCTCGCAGCCGCTCGGCATAGGTCTCCACATCGGCCTCCTTTTCAGTTGTAATACCAAACTGAACAATGATGGGAAGAAGGCTACGCAGAGTCTCGGCAACGAGGTCATAGCCTTCTTCCCACTGTTCTCCTGCTCCTGCTATAGCATCCAGGCCAAGCTGCGGCAGAGGCAACCCCGCTCGACGAAAGGCTTTTGGCAACTGCACACTCATCTGAGTGGGAGAACCCGCATGAGAATATGCCTCCAAGGCCCATAAGAAAAATTGCCTGCACAGTGAGGCAATATTCTCATTTGCTGAAACGCTCTCGCTCAGGCTGAGATCAAGTTCCTGAAAAGCGAGAATACCCTCTGGACCTAGATGTCGAGCGATGGTCTGCAACGCTGCTGCCTGGTCTGCTATGTAAACCAGGGCGAAGCGACCAACGGCTGCATCAAAGTCACTCTCCAGAGCTATATCGCGAATGTCTCCTTCAAGAAAGGTCACATTCTTCAGCCCAGCAGCACGCTGTCGAGCAATTTTCAGTATAGCGGGATTCTTGTCTACTCCGACGACGCGGCCAGTTGGTCCGACCAGTTTCGCGGCAAGCATTGCCACATCGCCAGCTCCACTGCCCACATCTAGCACCTTCATGCCCGCCTTGATGCCTGCTACCTCAAAGAGCTTACGGGTGGAAGGCTCAAAAAGATTTGCCTGCTGTTGGAGACGCTTCGTTTCTTCAAAAGAGCGCCCAGGAGTATAGAGAGGGTCATCCTCGTACTTTTTACGCATACTAGTTTTCCTTATATGTTATGAAAGAAATGTTTCTTCCTCAACAGATGAATAGTGTTCCGTTTGCTAAAGTGTCTACCACATCGGGCAAGTAGTGATGAGGTTTGCTCTCAAACGTGTAGCCAATCGCGAATGAGGCGTGTTGTGGGATCGGCAATCGGTACTTCGTGGCAAACTCTGGGTCAATGTCGCCACGCGCGTAGTTTACAACCAGAGGATGATACTCAAGCCAAAGCAGTAAGCGTTCTTCAAGCTGGCTACAGAACAGTTGTCTGACAGCAGCACCCATTTTGAGGTTCGGAATCCATCCAGAAATGGAGCGGTTCGTTATTTTGAAGAGATCAATCCCTTGTACTTCCGGCGTGACCATGAGCAACCTTGCCCTATGCGACAGTGCATCTGTCTTCCGCATTCCAACGGTTTGCCAAGCTCTCGATGAGGAATGCTATTTACAAGTTTGAGAAACAGTATACCCGATGAGGGGCAGTTTTTCCAGGAACCTTTGTCCCAGTGCTTATGTCGGAGGGCATTTCTTCTGAAAGTCCCGAATGAATGACTTTCATTCTGGGTGGTGCGCCTCCAGCGTATGATTCTTACCAAAAAGCTATACTAGAAGGAGAAAGCCGAAAAGAGCACAACTGTCCAGGAGACATGCTTTTTTCTCCCAGTAGTTGGCCTACGTGGAAATACCTGTGAACAATACTACTGGGAGATGTCTCCGTCTGATAAAAGAAATAGAGAATAACGATGTTGAGAAACCTCAAGAGATCCCTGAAGCTTTTGGGGGTCGTTGTGTGGGCCGCAAACAGTGCGGCCCATGGTTCCAAAAGAGATACTCCTCATGCCGCGAGCTCTCGATCTAGCACCTCTTCCCCTATTCCCTTGTACCGCTTGCATAGTCCTGAAGCCAGGGACCATTTGTATATTACTAGCGTTGCTGAGAGAAATCATGCTATTACGTACCTGGGCTACAGCGATGAGGAGATTGCAGCTTGTATCTGGCCCACTGTTGATGCCGAGCTTGTCCCCTTGTACCGCCTGCATAACTCTGAAGCCAGGGACCATTTGTATACTACTAGTGCTGCCGAGAAAAATCGTGCCATCATGTACCTCGGCTATAGCGATGAAGGTGTCGCTGGCTATGTTTCTGCTTACGAGGCTCCCAACCTTATTCCCTTCTATCGCCTGTTTCATGGGAGGAACGTAGATCACTTGTATAGCACCAGCATTGTTGAGAAAAATCACGCCATCACGTACCTCGGCTATAGCGACGAGGGGATTGCAGCCTGGGTTCTTCCTTATCAGAAATCAGCTACAGTGGGCAGCTGATCTCAAAGAGAATATCGTTGAGGGCCGTAAAGTAGAAGCCGTAGCTTCCTCTCATGTTCCTCGGTTTTTGAGAAAGCTGAATCCCTGCTTCTAGCAGACGATGGTACATCTTATCTACCTGGTCGGTGGTTTTCTGGAGAAATCCAACGTGAAAATCTTCTGGATACGGCATTAGCTCACGTTTAAATGCGCGAGGGTTACTCAGAACAAGCGTGAAGCCATGCCCATCGCTCATGACTGCGACAGCATCCTTTCTTTGCTCCAGAAATTGGAAGTCGAAGTGGTTCTGGAAAAAGGTGCATGCTTCGGTGAGGTCGTGTACACAGAGATTGAGGTGATTGAGTTGCATAAGATCCTCCTGAGATTGGAGGTCCGATGTCATAGGGCAAAGCGCCAGCTTTACATGCATCGAACCTCGGCAAGTCAACAGATGCACTTCATCTGCTGTTGTCGTGGGTCCGAGCATTGGTGTGCCGGACAGTTACCCTCAGTGTGTTGAGGGCGACCGGGCTACCTACCGGTCCAGCCTTTTTGACGATGCCATCATAGCACACCAATACCTACTGGTCAACAGCTTTCACCTTTGCCTCTGGCGTCTCAACCCCTCACTGGTTCCCAAAGCGTGGGGAGAACTCAGTGGTAGCGTTCCCTTTTCGGGAGAATTTGTCCGACATGTGTCGCTTTCCATGCTCCCTCAGAGGACCAGACGCGATATAAAGCATGCGTCTCCGAACCTCCGCTCTTATGATGCATGGCGACACGTACGTACCAGTGCGGACATTGGAGGTGCATGTGCGTAGGAGCAAGTGGATTGGTTTTTGAAGATACGTGTGCTTCGATCACAGCTTTCTCTGCTAGATCAATTGCTGCTTGAGCTGCTGCACACTGAGCAGCTCTTTCGTCTTCTTGTTGAGTGATAACTTTCCCCTCATAAATATCGTGTTGCATTGTACACCCTCTTGCATGTTTCAAATTTCTTCACGTAGTCATCAATAGGTCAATGACAAAGAAGATATCCATGCTCTAACTAGTATACATTACAATCGTTAAGCGAAATTTAATGCCATGTTAGATGATGAAGAAGCTACGAGAGAGGGAAGCGAATCTGACCTCGTTGTCGTGTGTGGCAAAAAGGGGCAACGTTAGCACATCTTCCTGTCTACAATTCCGATGTGCTAACGTTGCCCCTTTTTCTCTGGCGCCTCAACTGTTGATAGCGTGATTGTGCCAGACCAACGTGCCTTTTTCAAAGGATTCAGCCGGGAAACTCACGAGATCAATGCGCCAGGGAGTTACTTTTAGCACCCCAAAATAGGGATGATCCGGGCTGATGTAGTCCTGCGCTGGATCGAAGCCGAGCGGAGGTGGAGTATTTTTGAAGAGATCCCAGATACGCTGTTTCTCTTCGAGATTATCAACCCATTCAATCCGGCCATCGACGTAAACGGGTTGGTGGACATTGGTGATATAGGCTAAGGAAATGTATGGATTGCGTGCCAGATGTCGGGCCTTGTGCGAATGGGGATGGGTCGCAATCCAGCCGGTTGCCCCTTCCCAGATCGGATGCAGGACGCGAGAGCGCGGGCGAAGCTTGCCGTCTATGGTCGCTGCACTGCACAAAACCATCGTATGCACACGTTGGAGAAATTCAGCTTCGATTTCAGAAAAGTGGGTGACTTTCATAAGCTTCCCCTTTCATCTCTACACAAATCTACACTATGAAGAAGAGAACACAAGCATAGCATGTTTAAGAGAGAAAAACAACTCTATTCGCGTGTCTTTTTACTTGCTTGCTGATTATGAGTATTTCCCGACGCTTGCTTCACAACGAAACCTGGTTCTCCTAATCCCCCAACGCTTCGCAACCAACCATTATCACCCCTGATAATCACCTTCCGGGGTGATAGTATCCAAAGGTATCTTTACGTAAACTGATGAGGAAGAAGAAATAATCAGGCAAAAAAAAGATAAAAGTGTAAAAAAGGAGTTTTTAAAATGATGAAAAGATCTTCCTCTCTGCTATTCTGGGGCCTGTCCATGATCATTGCGCCTCTCTTGCAAGCCATTTCGACCTTCTTCTGGGAAGGGAATGGACAATATAGCATTGGCATTACAGGAGGAACGCTGGTCGTTCTCTCTACGGTATTCTGGATACCAGCGTTCATTGGCCTGTTTGATCTTTTGCGCGAGAAGATGCCCTTGTATGCGACCTGGGGGCAGCTACCCGCCTTCTATGGCTGTGTGGGTGGCGCACTCTTTGGGTTTCGAGACATCTACGCTGTTACTTTCCATATCGCCCATCAAACAGAGCTACAGGCATTTTCAGCCTTTGAGTGGAATTATAATCTCACTCTTTTCTGGCCTGGCTATCTCTTTGTACTCAGCCTGCTGATCCTGAGTCTCATGCTGATGTGGAAAAAAATGGTTCCCTGGTGGATCGGAACTCTGCTGTGCCTGGGTGCGCTTGCCTTTCCCGTCAGCAGGATTCCGCGTATCGAATTGATCGCTCATGTAGCAGATATTCTGTTGCTCATTCCGCTGCTCTTTCTGGGATGGACCTTGCTTCGAGGCCAGTTCACCGGCCCCCAGGCTGTATCATCCCCGATGGCGCACCCTCACAATATAGCAGAATAAAGTGCTGGCGGGCGAGAGATACTCGCCCGCTATGCGAAAAATTTGCTGTTCGCTCTGCTATATCGAAAGATATATTTTCCTTTTGAAATATGCTCCCGTCTACAAAGCTTGATAATACCGAACGTTTGGTAAAGCAGTATAGCCGGCCTTTTCATAGGTTCTTCTGGCGGGTGCATGACCAGGATCTCCACCTGTCGCCACGACAGCAAGCTTGATGCCGCTTTCTTTCATCTTTTCGAGCGCAAAATGGTTCAACTCTGTTCCTATACCCTGGTTTTGATATTCAGGATGTACCGCAAGCAATTCCACTTCTCCTGTATTGTCCTGTCCATTTTCCTGGCTATTTAAGGTGCAGGCTATAAATCCAGTAATCACTTCATCGCATTCTGCCACCCAAACAAGGGTCTTCTCATGCTCCAGACATATCTTTTCAACGACGCTTCTCTGGGCTTGTTCCCCGTCTGGAAACAGCAGGGAATAGATTTTAGTTCCCAGCACTTGCTCAAATGAGCGATACACGGGAGTCCACGCTAACAATGATAATTGCACTACGTCTTCCAGATCATCGGGAGAGAAAGGCCGAATATGTAAATGCATCATGATCCTCTTTTGCCTGTATGTATCTGTTATAGAGAAATGAATTCTCAATTTTCAATGCAAGTATGCCAGATAGAAAGCCATTTTCCCAGGTATATTTTGCTTATGATTCAGGGGAGATGAGAGGGCATGATGTGTTTTTAGGTGGGGTCAAAACGGCGAAGACATGCATCTCATGCTTCGCCGTTTTGATTCTGGTTGGCATCGCTCAGGAAAGGAGCTGCCATGTATCTGCTATTGTGTGTTGTCCGCACCTTGTGAGACCTCGAACAGGAACCATTTATAGCGTTCGACGTTATCGAGGATCTCCTCAAGCCGATTGCTGGTGGCAACGTCGTGATTATTCTCACAGACCTCAATCACCTGTCGTATCTTTTGCGCGATATGATTATCATCAGCGATCAAATTGCGCACCATATCGGCAGGTGGCACAAACTCGCTATTATCATCGCCAACAGTTTGCAACTGGTTGACATGGCTCACGCTCCGAATGGTGGTGCCACCAATGCGGCGTAAACGCTCAGCCATGATGTCGATAGACTCTAAGTATATGGTGGCGTGCTGATCGAGCAGCTTATGATAGTCGCGGAAATGGGAACCTGAGAGGTGCCAGTGATAATTTTTACTCTTGATATACATCGCGAACGCATCTGCAACCAGAGGATTGACGGCCTCTGTCACCGCTTTGACTTCCTCTGGTTTCAGGTCTGTTGGGGTTGTGAGCTTTGGTGGGGCCGGAAAGGTCTTCACCTGTGCTGTTCTATGTGCTTCTTTGGTTGTCATCTCTATTCCTCCTATATAGTATGTCTCTACGTATCAACATCCGGTCTTCCCTGAAGAAATGCGTCGGTTTCTTTGCCACTGACCACCAGCCAGTAACTTCTGAGCATCCAATTAAGTACACGCTGATTACCACCAGGTGGTGACAGTCCACAAGCTGTTGTAGTCGAGCGATTTATCGCGGGGGAGCTTGTCGTGCGGCCCCGCGATAAATCGCTCGACTACAACAGGGGATTCCCGATTTAGGTTGTGGAAATTCATTCTTCGGGTAACAGTTGGGGATTCCAGAGGATTTCCCAGAGATGAGCGTCGGGATCTTGAAAGTAGCCAGAATAGCCACCCCAAAAGGTGTCCTGAGCGGGTTTGATGATCTTTGCTCCAGCCTTTCTCGCCTGTTCCATCACCAGATCAACCTCTTCTTTACTGCTCACATTATGCCCGAGTGTGAACTCGGTAGGACTGGGAGCTGTTTTTGCAATGGTCGCATCATGGGCGAGGTCATTGCGAGGCCAGATGGCAAGCTTCAAGTCAGATTGCAAATCAAAAAAGGCAACGGCTCCATGCTCAAACTCTTTCCCAACTATGCCTTCAGTAGAGAGGCCAAGACCATCACGGTAGAAGGCCAGCGATCTTTCCAGATCATCGACGCCTAATGTAATTATCGTAATTCTTGGTTTCATAGCAGTGATCGTCCCTTCTTTCTCTTTGTGTTTGGTCCATAACTTTCTTCTGAGAACAGTATAAGGCCAAATATGGCGAGGATCGGTCCTATTTGAAGGAATTCTATGTAATGATCTCCTCTCCCAGACAGGGCTTTCCAATTCTCCCATCTAGCGGGAGTGCAGAGGGCGGCAGCCCTTTGCCGGGGTGCGGGGTGTCCCCGCAAAAACCTTTTTTCTTCTCTTTTGCGCGCCGCCGCAGGCGGCGCGCGAAGGAGGGAAGGAAACTGGGGACGCCCCAGGCCCCGGCAGGGAGACCCCTGCACCCCTTTGAGCGGAGAACTGGAAAGCCCTGTCTCCCAGAGAACGTGGTATCGAAAGCGCATCTTGTATGATATACTTTTGACAATAAAGATCAATCGATAACCTTTCTATCAGGAAAGCATGTAGTATGTTGAACAGTGTTGGGACTCTCGTTAACGCAACCAAATTTCCCGCATAAGCGATCACGCCGTGCTTATGCGGGGGAATACAGGCTATTTACCTATCTGAATATGAAGATAGGGCGTTTTTCATAGCTTCCTTCCTCTCCTTTCATCTTCGCGGTATGGTTGCCGGGCAGCTCGCGGGCCTTTGGTGATCTGCGAGGGGGATGGTGCCGTCCGTTTCACCTCTCCTTTTCGCTATTTTTCCCTCTGCATGCGAGTATGCACCCATGATGACTCAATGACCCTCTGATGGAATCCGCTTATCCAAATTATCCTGCTCTATTGCTTCTTTGGATGCGGTTCTCCCCTGGAAGTGAAGGTTTCTATGATAGTAAATGTTCAACGAGAAGAAAGACGGCGTTTACGTCTGGCTCGAATGGCTGTGAACATCTTCTTTTTTGTGAATGGTGTGATGAGTGCTACCTTTTCAACGCGCCTTCCTGCTGTGCAAATGAAGCTGGTCTTGCCCCCAGGCCAATTAGGACTGGCTTTGCTTGGATGTACTTGTGGAGGGCTGCTGGCTATGAATATAGCTGGTCGTGTTTCTTCCCGCTTTGGGAGCAAGATGATATTGACTCTTGCTGCGCTTGATATGTGTATCACACTTCCTTTGATTGCGCTTGCGCCAACCCTGCCCCTCTTTTTCCTGGCCCTGGTTCTTTTTGGAGCTGGTGGTGGTGCTATGGATGTGACCATGAGTCTCCAGGGAACTGCTATCGAGCGTGAATATGGTCGATCCATTATGAATTCGTTTCATGCGTACTTTAGTATAGGAAGTTTAGCCGGTGCAGCACTTGGCAGTCTGCTGGCCGTTTTGGATGTGCAACCTGAGCCTCATTTTTTCGCCGTTACCGCCGTTGGGTGTGCGGCTATTGTGTGGAGTTCGCGTTTCCTTTTCTCTGCAAAACAGGAACAGATAGGGCAAAAGCAGCCTGCGAAGGTTGCTCGTTCTTTTCACATTTCCCCAACGCTCATGGGGTTGGGAGTGATTGCCTTCTGCTCTTTGCTCAGCATTGGAGCGATGTTTGATTGGAGCGCTGTCTATCTTTCAGGAACTCTGCATACCAGTGCAGGGTTAGCAGCAGCGGGCTTCACGACGTTTTTAGTCTGTATGGCTCTTGGTCGTAGTGTTGGTGATGCTCTGGCAACGCGCTTTGGTGCGACTATCCTTATGTGTACCGCTTGTTCGCTTGCGGCAATTGGACTTGCTCTCGCTCTGCTGTGTGCCTGGATGCCTGCGGTGCTTTTTGGTCTGGGTCTGGTTGGAATGGGCCTTTCGGTTCCATTTCCTCTCGTGTTGAGCGCGGCAGGGCGTCTTGCCAAATGGGAGAGGAGTTCTGCCCTGGCTACCGTCACAACATGGGGATATGTTGGTATGATAGCCGGACCCTCCATGATTGGTTTTCTCGCGGATCGGGTCGGAGTGCGTCTTGCGTTGGCTCCAGTGGTGGTTCTGTGTGTCCTTGCGGCGCTTTGTGTTCCAGAGGCAAGTACCTCTATGCGGGAGGGGGATAAGGAAAGCTAGCAAGCTCGTTAGGGTAACATAACCACGAGAGAGATATCAAGAAATGCCTGATACTTTTTTGTTAGACAAATACCACTGGGCCAATAGAAGTATAGGACTTATTGCAATCCCTATAATGGTCAAAAAAAGGATCAATCCAAGTGGAATTCCCCAGGTGGCGAGAGAGACAACGAAGGCACCTTCTACTACCAGGGTCAGGCAGCCCGCTGTGAACGAGATTCGAGCGAGCATGTACCCCCCTATGAGTAATAGGACCAGTATCAACACAAAGATAAGCCAGGGGGAAATGGTGAGAGACTGAACCAGCGAGAAAAACCACCCGGGTTGCAAGATGGTAAACCACCTGAGATAGAGATCGGGAAAGGTCGAAAAACGGGGAACGAAAGAGTAGAGCGCATCATTGAGTGCGCTCAGTGTCATACCGTTCAGGAGAGACAGTGCAGACCAGAGGCCGCAACCCAGGTATATCGCCAGAATCGAGCGGAGCAGGTAGAGAGCATGGGCGAGTCCTATAAAGAAGTGTGCACCTCGACTCTTGACGCCTGAACTCGATTGATCCACTGAGCGACGATTGATAATGTTTTCGAGATTCTCCAGTAAAGAAGAGATTAGCACGCTGGAAAATGTAAAAAGTAGTATAGTAACCCCAAAATCATGAACATAGTGGTAGAGAAGTATGAGAACATTCAAAACGGGATAGGTACAAAGTATATTAATGAGACCCAACATATTT
This sequence comes from Reticulibacter mediterranei, assembly GCF_016587455.1. Taxonomy (NCBI): domain Bacteria; kingdom Bacillati; phylum Chloroflexota; class Ktedonobacteria; order Ktedonobacterales; family Reticulibacteraceae; genus Reticulibacter; species Reticulibacter mediterranei. Next base: position 1,918,441 of record NZ_BNJK01000002.1, read on the forward strand.
TTCTGCTCCTTTTCGCTTCTTCCTGCCGCCTCAAGCCTGATGCAAAAAGATGACGGACACTCTTGAATAATGTTGCCTGGGGTTTACCAATCCGCTAACGGGGGCTGTCCCCTGCGCCAGGTCCATTCGGTATCCTGCATGAAGCGGACGCCCCACGAATCGGTGATCTGCCAGTCGCGGAAGGTATTGATGCAATTCCAGAGCGCCTCGGCGTTAGCAACCGTTCCTTCGCGCAGTAACGCCTCCGCCAGAGAGAGGAAGTCGGCAGGCTTCTCCGGCGCGTCCTCGATGGAGTGCATCAGCCACTTATGAAAGGGATACAGGATGCGATTGTAGGCCAGGAGCAGACGGGCAGAGTAAAAGACCATCTCACTGCTTGCATGCGTCATCAAATAGACTGACTGCCTTTTTGCGGCCTCGCTGATGAACCAGCGATGGGCCTGAATCTGGCCGTAGAAGGCGCGCATCTTTTGTTCGCGCTCTGCTTCCTGGTAAACAGGTATTTGCTTGAGGAGGTCATCCAGATGTGGCAGATGAGAAAAAGCAATCTGGATATTGATGAATGCGGCCCGGGCTGGCTCGCTCCCCCGCTGGGCTACGTCATGGAGAAAGGCTTCGTTAATGATTTTGCCATCAACATATCCCCCGGGATAGTCGCAGATTTCGGTATTAATGTATCCCAGATCATCGCTTGCGACACGTCTGACGTACTCTTCCTCGGTCACGACCAGTATAATATCTACATCGGAGTTCTCACTCCCCCATCCTTTCGCGAGCGAGCCGCCCACAAGCATAGCCAGATAGCGTGGATCATCCTGAAAAAGCCCTTTCAGACGTTCAACCACTTTCAGATGATGGGCTTGCAAATACATGAAACAGACCTTTCTTGTGCATCAACATCGATAAAACATTGGCAGGAACAAAACAGGAATAGCTTTTTAAAGTCTAGCATATCTCAATCTGAAACTGTAGATGTAATGTGGCGGATAATCGCTTTACCCTGGTCGTCCTCACGCCAACTGGAGAGCACATCGCTCAATAGGTGTCAGCTTTCACGCGTGCGCTTGAGGCTCAGATGTTGGAGGGACTGAGTGAAGAGATGAGAGCAATCATCAGGCGAGGACTCGAACAGATCCAGAAACAATACACGTTTCTGAAGGCAGCGGAAGCCCTCAACTGATGTGCTCTCTGATGATGCTCACATGCCAGGACATTCCACCAGACGATGGATGTGTCCACGTACCGGGATGCATTCGAATTGTCTGTCCTGGGGGATGATGCGCATGGGCATACCATACGCCGGGTCCAGGTTGCTGCCCTTCGGCTCGATTCTGGCATTTGGGACGACCGCAAGCCGGTAACGCTGGAGCAGCATTGCCAGCACCACTTTCATTTCCTGTTGCGCGAACTCCGCTCCAATACATCTGTGTGGCCCGGCGGCGAACGGTAGGTATTCGTACGCTGTTCGGTTGAGCGTTGTCCAGCGTTCCGGCTTGAAGCGATCAGGGTCTTCATATAGCTCCGGCAAGCGGTGGGTTACGAACGGGCTGTAGAAGATCGTTGCTCCTTTGGGCAGCTCGAAGCCGCCAACCTCACAGGGAGCTGCTGCGGTGCGCATGCTGGTAGGTGTTGGTGGCAACAGGCGCAGGCTCTCCTTGACGACGCCGTCGAGCAGGGAGAGTTGATGAAGCGATTGGAGGTCCGGGGCATCGCCATGCAGCCTGCCATCAAGCTCTGCTAACAGATCTGCATGGATGTGGGGATGCTGGTGAAGCAAGAAGGTGGCCCATGTTAACGCGTTGGACGTAGTCACGTGTCCGGCAACATATAATATGAACGCATGACCAATCAGTTCGTCATCAGTAAGCTTTGTGCCATCTTCATCATGCGCATGCACCAGCGCGGCCAGCACATCGGTACTTGTAGTATCTTCGCGCTTGCGTGCAATCAGGGTGCGCACAAAGCTCTCCAACTGTTCAGCAAGTCTGAGCATGCGATGATAGGGTAATCCTGGTATGTCGATGGGCGGCGTATACAGCAGATACGCCTGTGAAGCGATTAATTGCTGGAGGAGCGTTCCGATACGATCTATCTCTTGCTCATCGTCCAGCCCGAAGAGGGTCTTGACCGTGATACGCTGCGTCAACTTCTTCATTTCAAAGTGCAGATCGATCTGGGAGAGAGACTGCCAGCGTTCAAGCATCCGTCCTGTGAGTGCCACCATGTCGTTGTGATACAGCCCGATCTGCCGTTTATGGAAGGCTGGTTGCATCAAATGACGCTGCTGTTTGTGATGCTCTCCATTCATATTGAGCAAGTTATAGAATTGGAGGCGTCCCCAGGCTGTGTCTTTTGGCATTTTCAAGATCGTCCCTTTCCCGGCCTCGAAGATCGCGGGTTGGGAGAGCAGATGGAAGTTGAGCGCAGGTCCAAAGGCAAAGACATAGGAGGGATCGCCATTGGCCATTGCCACGACATCACCGTATGTGTCGTGCAGCCAGCGCGAGTATGTACATGGATAGCGGAAAAGTTTGAGCATATTTGTCCACCCGCCAAGAAGCGGCAAGGCAGCTGGACCGGGAATAGTGCGCGATGAAACAGTTTTTGTTGTCATGAGACTTTCTCCATATTTTTTGTGCTGTTTTATCCAGTAATATCAAATTCAGTGAAATGCGCCCGGATTTGCAGACAAGACCTTCTGCTGATCTGCTTGAATTTATTCACCTGTTAAATGAAAACCAAAGAAATTAACTTAGTTATTGAGATATATTTATCTTAATGGAGAAAAAGAAAATTGTCAAGGGATTCTTAGGGGAAATCTATGAGGGTAAATATGGCTATTCTGGCCTTTACAGATGGAAAGTTTCAGGGGTATACTTTTTGGATAATCAGAGAGGAGAGACAATAAGATGACTGCGCTGAAACAATCGTTTGCCTGGTGGAGTTTTGCTCGGGGACAGTACCCTCCCCAACAGTTGTTGCGGGCTGCCGCCGATATCGGCTATCAAGGTGTGGAACTGATCGAGCGGGAGTTGTGGCCCCTGGTGAAGGATTGCGGGTTGAACATTGCTTCAACCAACGGCGGCCTCTCCATTGAGCGTGGCTTCAACAGGCGTGAGCATCACTCGCGCATTGAAGAGCAGCTTCGAGCGACGATTGCCGAGGCGGAGCAATGGAACATCCCCAACGTGATCGTCTTTAGCGGCAACCGTGAGGGTCTCGACGATCGAGCAGGAGCAGAGGTCACAGCGGAGGGCTTGCGACTGGTGGCGAAGATGGCAGAGGATGCCGGGGTCACGCTGGTTCTGGAATTGCTCAACAGTGCAGTCGATCACCCGGATTATCAGTGCGACCATACTGAATGGGGTGTTGAGGTTTGTCAGATGGTCAACTCGCCGCGTGTGAAACTGCTGTACGATATTTATCATATGCAGATCATGGAAGGCGATATTATTCGCACGATTCAAAAGCACCATGCCTCTGTTGCGCACTATCACACGGCAGGCAATCCCGGACGCCATGAACTGGATGAGACCCAGGAATTGAACTATCCTCCCATCGTTCGCACGATACTCGCAACGGGCTACGATGGCTATCTCGGTCAGGAGTTTGTGCCACAGGGCGACCCGATTGCGGGACTCAAGCACGCGTTTGACCTCTGCAATATCCAGTTGGGATAGAAGCGAAGCAAGAACCCCGGCAGATCTTTTACTGCTCTTTCTTTAGCAGGAGCAGGGTAGGATTGCGCAGTTGGAGGATATCTTCCATGCGGGTCTGAATGCCTCTTTTGAATTCAGGCGGGTAGATATAGAACCGTTCCTCGCGAATGGCCTCAAAGACCATTTCGGCTTGATACTTCGGGGATATCCCCTTCTGGATGGCGCGTTTGAGGATCTGTGCCTCTTCCTGTTCTTCCTGTGACAGCTGTTTCTGCTCACCTGGAGCGTTCTGGAGGTGGGCCGGACGATTGCGCTCCGCATCCTGAATGTGGGTTTTCACGAAGCCAGGGCACAGGACTGAGACCCCGATACTGGCTCCGCTGAGGGTCAGTTCGTGATAGAGCGTTTCTGTCAGGCTCACTACCGCGTGTTTACTCGCCATGTACACGCTCAGGCCCGGACCGGAGGTGAGACCCGCCATTGACGCGGTATTGACAATGTAGCCCTCGGCCCGGCTCTCAAGCATTCGCGGAACAAAGGAGCGGATGCCATGAATCACTCCCCAGAGATTGACGCCCAGCACCCATTGCCAGTCTGCCAGTGTGCTTTCCCATGCGGTCTGCCCGGCCCCGACACCCGCATTGTTGAACAACAGATGCACTCCGGCGTAGGTTTCGAAAGCTTTCCGGGCGAGCGTTTCAACCTCTTCGGCCTGTGAAACGTCTGTAGGAATGGCAAGGGTCTGTGCGCCCTGAGCGGCGAGATCCTGGCTGGCTTGCAAGAGCGCCTGCTCTTCGATGTCTGCCAGGACAACTTTCATGCCTTCCTGGGCACAGCGTTCGGCCAGGGCGCGACCGATGCCGCTGGCTGCGCCCGTGATGACGGCGACTTTTCCCTGAAATGTTTTCATTGTAATGATCCCTCTCTGTTTGTATCTTCTGTCTTTTATTCCATAGAACTTGTGTTGAGTATAGCTGACATGGCAGGATAACGCCTGTCCCATCGGTCACGAAGCGCGGCCTATTTCTGGCCCTGGCAGCTATGACCAGCGTCATAGGTCTGTTGACATTAGTTTGAAGGTTTCATCGGGGAGGGGAAGCACTGGCCTCCATCCATCTGCAAGCAAATCTTGCAGAATCAGACAATCATTTTCGCTAATTATTCTATCTCCCTGTGCAAAGGAGCGTCTATAATTATCCCAGATAGAGAACATACCCCAGATAGCGTGAAGGAGATTAAGAATATGGACATCAAAAGAAGTGGCTCACAACCTTCTGGCAAAGGGCCAGCCGAGTATTTTACCGGCACGGTCCGCATTGATCCTCTCTTCACAGCACCTGATCCAGCACGCGCCGCTGGTGCCAGTGTCACATTCGAGCCGGGCGCGCGGACCGCATGGCATACCCATCCGCTGGGTCAGACCTTGATCGTCACAGCTGGTTACGGGCGAGTCCAACGCTGGGGCGGTCCGATTGAGGATATTCGTCCTGGTGACGTGATCTGGTTTTCGCCGGATGAGAAACATTGGCACGGAGCCGCGCCCACTACAGCCATGACGCACATCGCCATTCAGGAACAGCTTGATGGCAAGGCCGTTGATTGGTTGGAACACGTCAGCGACGAACAATATCAGGGCTGATCGTTAGCAGCCATACGAAGGAGAATGCAATGACTGATTGGACACGCAATGATCTTGAACGAATTGGAGCAGCAGATGAACTACAACTTGCGTCCATCAAGCAAGATGGCACGCTGCGCAAGCCTGTCACGATGTGGGTCGTTCGCGTTGGGGATGATCTATACGTGCGAGCATACAAGGGCCGTGAAGGTGCCTGGTTCCGTCATACCCAACAGCAACATGAGGGACAGATTGAAGCTGGTGGCGTGAAGAAACATGTGACGTTTGTGGACACAAGCTCCGATGAGACGCTCAATGACGCGATAGACGCTGCGTATCAATCGAAGTATCGCGGATATGGCGCGGCCTATGTTGACCCGATGATTACCTCGCAAGCGCGCACAACAACCCTGAAGCTACAGCCATTGCCTGCTGCAAGGACGAGTATGGAGCGACATCAGGCTTGAAAGGCTAACCTCTCTGTCGTGGTCAAGCGATTTATCGCGGAAAAGCGGGAGGCCCCGATAATGAAATGTAACAACCAACATCGGAAACTCGGAAATGAGGAGGAACCCGAATATGGCAGGGGCGATGGCTGGTCCTCGCCCTGAGAGGTCTGCCCCATCATTCCCGATCTCGGTTGTTAAAACTCATAATCGCTTGACTACAACTGGCGGGTTTTTAGTTATTCGCTTCGAGCAACTGGTGCAGTTTTGCCCGTGTCGCCGCGTCGGGCATGAAGATACTGATTCTCAAATCAGCATCGTTGACGACCTGCAAGGTGAGGTGCCGAAACTCCAGGTGGCCCAGCGTTGGATGCTCCATGATTTTGTCACCATCGAGCGAGCGGGGAGCGTGATGTTCTTGCCACCACCGACAGAATTCGGGGTTGCTCTGCTTGAGGGCCGCGATCAGCTCCTCGAATCCTTCATCGTTCGGTGCGCTCGCGCTGGCGGTACGCAGCTCCGCGACCATGCCATGTGCCATCTCTTCCCAATTGGAGAAGTGGTCCCGCATCGTTGGATCAGTAAAGAAGCGCCAGATCAGATTTCGCTCGTATGGCAACCCCTCTGCGGGAATCTGCAAGACCTCTTCGGCAGCCTGATTCCAGGCCAGATAGTCCCAGCGGCGTCCCATAACATACGCAGGGGTTGGGTTAAGATCATCAAGTATTTCTTGGAGGACCGGACTGACGCGCTCTTTTGTAGGGGACATGTGAGGAGGAAGCGCGTGTCCGGCGAGCAGAAACAGATGCCGACGCTCGTTGGGAGTGAGCTTGAGCGCCTGAGCGAGGCTTTCTAACACCTGCACCGAAGGACGGACGTTGCGACCCTGTTCCAGCCAGACATACCAGGACGTGCCAATATTGGCGAGCTGGGCAACCTCTTCCCGGCGCAGACCCGGTGTTCGCCTGCGCAAACCTGGTGGCAATCCTACCTCAGCAGGCGAGCGCAGTGCTCGTTGCTTCCGCAAAAAGTCGGCAAGCGCCCGTCGTCGTTCGTCCTCGTTCATCTATGAACCCTCTCCCTGGCTGATCCTGGTGGTCAGAAACCTATGATGAAGAAGCCCTGGTTCGGCCCCCACCCATAGAGCATACTCAAGAAGGACACCTGCGTCAAGCAGGAAACATGAACAGGAGGAGACATAAATATGAAAGAAACCATTGGCTTTATTGGGCTGGGGCGTATGGGGCAACCGATGGCCCTCAATTTGTTGAAAGCTGGTTATCAGCTTACCGTCTACAATCGCACGGCGAGTAAAACGGAACCATTTGCCGTTCAGGGCGTCAAGATTGCTGCTCAGCCGAGCGATGCAGTAGTGGAGGGCGGGATCGTTGTGTCTATCGTGACGGATGATGCGGCCCTGGAAGATGTTGTGATGAGCGCTGGTTTTTTGCAGCGATTAGGGCACAACGGCATTCATCTCTCGATGAGTACTGTATCTCCTGCCACTTCACGCAAACTTGCAGAACTACACGCCCGGCATGGAAGTTATTATCTTGACGCCCCTGTCTTTGGCCCGCCCCCGATGGCTGCTGCCCAGAAGTTACACATCTGTCTGGCGGGACCGGCGGCGGCGAAAGCGCGGGTGCGCCCGGTACTTGAGGCGCTTGGGGAGAGCATCTTCGATGTGGGCGAAACGGTTGGCTCGGCCAATATCGTCAAGCTAAGCGGCAATTTCATCAGTTTCGCCGCGGCACAGGCCATGAGAGAGGTGCTGAGCCTGGCAAAGAAGAGCGACATCGACCCAGTGGGCGTGGTGGAGATGTTGACCCGAACTCTGTTTCCTATTCCCATTTACCAGTACTTTGGCAAGCAAATTGCTCTGGACCCGGAACACTTCTCTGCGGGTTGGATCGGTGTCAAAGATACCGGTCTCTTCAAAGAAGCGGCGCACCATGCAGGCTCTCAGGCACCGCTGGCCGATCTCGTTCATGATCTGCTAGCAAAAGAGTAGGGTCATCAAGGGAGAACGACAGCAACTTCCTGCATCTCCATCAACTGCTGTAACTTCGCCAGCGTATCCGTTTGGGGTTGTGGTGTATAGATCATGACTTTGAGATCGGGTGCGGCAGGAACCTGTAAGGTTGTATGCTCGAACATCAGGCGTCCTACCAGTGGATGCTCTATGTTTTTCTCTGCGTCGGCTTTCCCTCGGACATCGTGACGAGGCCACCATGCGCGGAACTCTGGACTGACGCGCTGTAAATCGGCTATCAAACGTTTGAACCATTCTTCATCGGCAAAACGCGCGCTATCAGCACGGAATTCCGCCAGCACTCTCTGCGCAACCTGTTCCCAGGGAGGATAGTATAAATAACGACTCGTTGGATTCGCAAACATACGCCAGAGAGCATTATGCTCATATGGCGGCTCCCCCTGCGACAGCAGAAGAGCACGATCAGCAGCGGTATTCCAGGCGAGGTAATTCCAACGATGATCGACGATGTAGGCCGGGATAGGGTTGAGCGAGTCAAGGACATAGCGTAATGCAGGGCTGACCTGCTCGTCATCCGGTGGGTATGCATCAACGCGGGGTTGCTGATCGGCAAGCAAGAGAAGGTGTTGCCGTTCAGCAGGTGTAAGTTGTAATGCATCAGCAATGCTGTGTAGTACCTCGCCGGAAGGGTGAATATCGCGTCCTTGTTCCAGATAGGTATACCAGGAAACGCCCACATTCGCGAGCTGGGCAACCTCTTCGCGCCGTAATCCTGGGGTGCGTCGTCTCCCACCAGTGATCAACCCGACCTGTTCAGGCGAGAGGCGCATCCGTCGAGTGCGGAGAAAATCCGCCAGGTCTAGTCTGCGTTGTTCGTCGCTCATCTATCCTCTTTGTTCCTTATCCTGTTAGTCTCAATCCCACGATCGAGGAACTCTGGTTGTGTCAGAGGTCTTGTGTCATACTCATTAGTGTATCACAGATCGTGATTACTGGAGTTTCAATGAAAGTAAAGAGGGATTTCTCTATGGTATCGCAATATAATAATCAGCCTGCCGCAGCAGCAGGAACGTTTACGATGGCCGAAGATTTGACAGTTACGCGCATGGGGTACGGCGCTATGCAACTTGCTGGCCCGCACGTGTTCGGCCCTCCCGCTGATCGCGACGCTGCCATCGCTGTCCTGCGCGAGGCGGTGGAGCTGGGTATCACGCATATCGACACCAGCGACTTTTATGGTCCGTACGTCACCAACCAGATCATCAAAGAAGCCCTGCACCCCTACCCGGACGGGCTGCACATTGTGACGAAGGTTGGCGCGTTGCGAGACGCCGAGGGGAACTGGCCGCCAGCGCTTGCCCCTGAGCAGTTGCGCCAGGCGGTGCATGACAATTTGAACCACCTCGGACTCGATGCACTCGATGTCGTCAACCTGCGCGTTGGGGGGTTTGATAGTCCCACTCCTGGCTCGATTGCCGAACCGTTTACGGTCCTCGCGCAAATGCAGCAAGAAGGACTGATCAAGCATCTTGGTATCAGCACCGTGACCGCCGAGCAGGTCGCCGAGGCACAGTCCATTGCGCCAATTGTGTGTGTGCAGAACTTATATAACCTTGCCCATCGGGACGACGACGATCTGATTGACGCTCTGGCTGCACAGAACATCGCCTATGTGCCCTACTTTCCGCTTGGTGGCTTCTCCCCTCTTCAGTCCGACACGCTGAACTCGGTTGCCACCCGCCTGGGTACTACACCAATGGCCGTTGCGCTGGCGTGGTTGCTCCACCGCTCACCAAACATTCTGCTCATCCCGGGCACCTCGTCCGTCGCACATCTACGCTCCAACATTACCGCTGCTGCGCTGACCCTTTCCGAAGACGATCTGGCAGAATTGAATAGTATTGCCTCTTGAGTACTTCAGTCGTAGTCGAGCGATTTATCGCGGGAGAGATCACATGAAAAGTGTCCCGCGATAAATCGCTCGACTACGACTGAAGTATTACATCTCGTTGTCAGGTCAGGAAGTTGGAGACGCAGGGCTTTCCAATTCTCCCATCTAGCGGGAGTGCAGAGGGCTGCCGCCCTCTGCCGGGGTGCGGGGTGTCCCCGCAAAAACCTTTTTTCTTCTCTTTTGCGCGCCGTCGCAGGCGGCGCGCGAAGGAGGGAAGGAAACTGGGGACACCCCAGACCCCGGCAGGGAGACCCTGCACCCCTTTGAGCGGAGAACTGGAAAGCCCTGGTTGGAGACGGATGCTCTTGCAAGAAGGGAGTCGATCTGGTACAGTGAGGGCAGAATAGCATAAAAGGGGATCATATATAAAGTATGATTCGTTCATGTTGACCCGCCGAGGGTTTCTCAGGAATGCACTGGTGGTGGGTGGCCTGGGATCAGCTGGTGGTATCTTTGTGTATCAGGCAGCAAGCATGTTGTCGTCTCTAGGAAAAACGAAGCGTCGAGCGTTAAAGGTTGCCTCGACGAAAGACCTGGGGGCGGTTGGTAAGCCGGCCTCTGTACTTGTGCGTGATGGTGGGGCTACCCTGCTCCTCGGCGATCGCTTGCTCTGGATGTTTGGCGATACACTGGTGGCAAATGATACCCAGATTCGCTCAAATACTGCGGCCCTGGCTGATCCTGAACAACCTCTCGTGACCCATGATGTGTTAGATGCTCATGGCCGCCCCTATCAGTTTGTACCCTTTACGGCTGAAGAGCAGGCTTATAACGATGGGACTGGCAAGCCAGATGACCGTATTGCGATCTGGCCTGCCAGCGCGATTGAGTATCATGGGCAAGGTCTCGTCTTTTCGTACAAATTGCGTGTCAAGCCGGGAGTGCTCAATTACGAATTTCTCGGCGTTGCTCTGGCGCTTGTACAGCCGGGACAGACGCAGGCAAAGCGCTTGCCCGGCCTGCTCTTTACCTATCCTGAACCGGATTTTGTCTGCGCACAGGTCTATCAGGGATATGTGTATGTGTATGGGGGCAATCACTCGTCAGATAATGCCGATGTTGTAGCGCGTGTCCCCCTGGATCAGGTTACAGAGCGCACAGTATACACATTCTGGAATGGAAAGACCTGGGTTTCTGATGTGCAGCAGGCGCGCCCTGTCCTCTCCCAGATTCCCGGATCTGTCACGGTCTCGTACAACGACTATCTGGGGCAATTCCTGGTCACTCATAATCAGCTGCTCTCGCCAGATTTTTTCCTGCGCACTGGCCCGGGTTTTACCGGCCCCTGGGACAAGCCAGTCGCCGCCTTTCGTCAACTGCCGTCATCTTCAGATGGCTTCAACTATGCTGGTATTGAGCATCCCGAGCTGGCGAAGCATGGGGGACGTACCATTTATGTGAGTTACTTCAACACGACCGGCTTTCTTGCAGGAAATCTCCGTCTGGTTGAAGTGAATTTCGCCTGATTATCGGGACAATTCTGCTGTATATTGAGGCTCACAAGATCATACAAAGAGGCCAGAGCATGATATATACCCTGGCCCCTGTAAACAGCCGCAAAGCGCTCTGCATAAGAGCCGCTTTCAGCTTCATCAGATGAACTAAGCGTTGCCGCAGTTGCCATTGATGGTGAAGCAGTAGATGAGCACCGACTGCACACAGGCCAGCGCGTTGGTATTAACATAACCTTTGCCGTCGCCTGCGCCATGAACGCCCTCAAGTTCTGCGTCGCTCAATTCGAGCGCACCAGCGGGATTGGCGGGAAGCATGGCCTGCTCCTCGCTGCTCAAGCTGCTGCGATACTCTTCGTCCTTCCACGCGCGTACGATGTCGATTTTCATGTGAAATGTTCCTTTCTCTTTGAAATACCGTTTGACCAGACGTTCCATTTTTTGTCATCTTGAGTACACACTTAAGATCCAGAACGTCTCGCCTCTGTTGCTTTTGTGCAACCATATTTAGTATAACAAGACAACTGTATATTGACAAATTCAAAAATGCAATAATACATGTATCCTGGCGTTCTTTTATGTTGTCGTCCCTTGAATAAATAGACAAAGGGAGGCCGAGATGATATGTTACACCATCTCATATCAGGCGTTCATACACTGTTTCCGTTTTTCTGGGCCTCTGTGAGAATGCCAGCTTAAAGCAAAAAGAAGGCATTGCGCTTTGCAGGGAGGAAACCATTTGGAGACGTATTTTGAGGGGAGAGGTTCGGACTCTCCTTCTATTGAGGCAGTCTGGCGTGGCGGAGCCGGGCAAGGGTATACCCCTGTCTGCCCGGCCTCCGGGCAATGGCATTTACTCTTTCTCAAGCGGTACGACAGGCTGCATATTTCTGTACAGGGACCGTTGACCAGAGCGACCCCTGTGGCTCAACCCGAAGGGACCGAGTGGTTCGGGGTCACGTTTCCTCTCGGCACTTTTCTGCCCGCACTTTCCATTCAACGCTTGCTGAATGAGCAGGCATTCCTGCCCCTGGCCTCGCAAACATCCTTTCAGCTGGCTGACTCCAGCTGGCCGATCCCTAACTATGAGAATGTTGAGACCTTTATTGAGCGCCTGGTTCGCCAGCATGTGCTGGTCTCTGATCCCGTGGTGCAGGCGGTCCTGGCTCATCACCCGGTAGAGATGTCGTTGCGCACTATCAGGCGCCGCTTTGTCCTGGCGACCGGGCTCCCCTACAAGACAATTGAGCAGATCGAGCGCGCCAAACAGGCCACCGCGCTTCTGGGGCAGGGCGTTTCGCTGATCGACGCGGCATATCAGACCGGGTACGCGGACCAGTCCCATCTGACCCGGGCGCTGAAGCATTTCATTGGCTACACACCCGCCCTGATTGCTCGGACTCAACATGGGCTGACGCTCCGCTAAAGAGTTTTATCAACAAGCGGGAGCTTGTTGATAAAACCTTATTGGATGGCCATTTTCTTCAAGACGCTCCCCTCAGTTAGCCGTATACTCGTGGTGCTGACTCTTCATGTGAAGAAAGCGGCTACACTGGTTAAATCAGAGTTGAACGAGAAAAGGAGCATGCTATGAGAAAAATCATTTCTCTGATCCATCTTTCGCTGAATGGCTTTACCTCGGGTCCCAACGACGAACTGGATTGGATTGCGTATGATCACGAATTAGAGCAGGATGCCCATTCCTTGCACGTGCTCACAGACGCGGTGATCTGGGGGCGCAGAACGTATGAAGGCATGGCCAGCTACTGGCTCACGGTGCCGGGCAATCCCGCCAGCACTCCAGCCGAACTCGAACACGCGCGCTTTCTGGACGCTGCCACCAAGATTGTGGTCTCGCGCACATTGGAGCGCGTTGCATGGAACAATGCACAGAATACCGTGTTGATCAAGGATCATATCGCTGAAGAAATTCATGCCATCAAACAGCAGCCAGGCAAGGATATCTGGTTCCTCGGCAGTCCCATGCTGGCGCGCACGTTTATGGAACTGGATCTGATTGACGAATATCGCATCAACATCAATCCAACGATCCTTGGCGAGGGCAAGGCCCTCTTTGCCGGCGTCACCCGTTCATTCCCGCTCAAACTACTGGCCTCAAAGACCTTTCAGAGTGGAGTTGTGGCCTTGCGCTACGAACCGGATCGCTCAGCAAAGTAGCAGAAGGCAGACGCGGCATATATGAACGCTTGGTGTGAGTGAGAAAACACTTGAAAAAAGGTATCCAGGCTCTCAAGTAAGCTGAAATCAAGAATCTTCCAGGAGCTTACAAGGGAACACCTGGATACCTTTCTCACTGTCCTCTACGTCATGGTCGATGACCTGTGCAAGCAGCATAGTTTGTCGATGCCCAGACACCCTGGTCCAGCCCCTAAGCCGGGCTTGAGTGAACTCCTCACCCTGGCGTTGTGCGGGACAATGGGCGCGATTTCCCAGCGAACAGACCTTTTATCGCTTTACGCAGCGTCATTTGAAAGCCGCCTTTCCGATGCTTCCCGCTCTTGCTTCTGTATGAAAAGGTTCTCACTGTCGATCACCTTCTCCGTAGAGGCAACTCAGATCTCATGTTTGCGCATGAAGGGGCGACGCTGTTGCTCAATCAACGCATTTTGGATTGGCTTGACGAGATCCTTGCTTGAAGGCCGTCATCCAGAACAGCAAGGTCGAGCTGGCTCAGATGTGCGGGATCGGTAATCGTGTTGATCGCGGTGATTTTGTCGTTCGTGATCGTAAACGTAGCGACCAGAAGCATCTGTCCATGTGGAGCGATGACGATTCCTGCTGAACCGTTCACCAGGATGGGCCATGCTCCCTGAGTCTTTCCGACAAACGTTCTAGCAACGGCAATGGCACCATGAGCCTCTTGTAACGCGCCAGTAGGCAACTGAGTGCGGTCGTGTTGGAATAGCACATCCGGGTCGAGCAGTGTGAGCAGCGTCTCAAAGTCACCTGCGCGCGATGCTGCGAGGAAGGCTGTAACCATTTCGCGGCTTCGTGTGAGATCTGTTTCGGAAGTTGTGCTTGCTCCTCGTACCCGACGACGCGCGCGACTCGCAAGTTGCCGGACCGCCGTTTCTGAACGCTCCAGCATGGGCGCGATCTCATCAAAGGGAACAGCAAAGATATCGTGCAGCACGAAGGCGAGACGCTCAGCGGGTGAAAGTGTGTCGAGGACGACCAGCAGCGCGATCCCAACCGCGTCTGCTAGCTCCACCTCCTGTTCAGGATCGATCTCATGTTCGCGGTGCGGCTGGATCTCGTCTGCTCCCAGCGGCTCCTCGCGCCGCGATTGACGTGAGCGCAGCATGTCCAGGCAGATGCGCGTGAGAGTCGTTGTCAGCCATGCTCCCATGTTCTTGATAGAGTCGCTCTGGACACGGCACAGATGGAGCCAGGATTCCTGTACAGCATCCTCCGCCTCAGCAAGAGAGCCAAGCATGCGATAGGCCATCGCCATGAGTTGAGGACGCTCGGTCTCGAAGCGCTCAACCAGCCAGTTATGTTCATTCATCAGGTTATTTCCTTCATTTTCTGTGGTCAAAGGAATGACGTGTGAACCCCGGTCGATGTGACAGAAAATAAACCCGCCGCAAGCTGCTGCGGATTCATCCCACGCGGAGAGGCGGGTTTTCCCAGGCTTTAGCCCTTGCCTTTTAGCCCAGGGCTTTCCAATTCTCCCATTTAGCGGGAGTGCAGAGGGCGGCAGCCCTTTGCCGGGGTGCGGGGTGTCCCCGCAAAAAACTTTTTTCTTCTCTTTTGCGCGCCGCCGCAGGCGGCGCGCGAAGGAGGGAAGGAAACTGGGGACGCCCCAGGCCCCGGCAGGGAGACCCCTGCACCCCTTTGAGCGGAGAACTGGAAAGCCCTGCCTTTTAGCCCCTGCTTGTTGAAAACCTGTTCGATATGTGCTAGACTAATCAGGAGCCACAGCAACGTGAGGAGGACAGAGAGGCAATAATGGCACGGGCCACGATCACGATCACCCAGCACTTGAACTATGCACCAGGGCATGCCGTCTCCTTCACGGCCAATCAAGCGCTCTTTAATACGGTGGTCGCCTTTTATTTCGACGTGATCCAGGCCCATGAGCAGATCCTCACCCTCAAGGCAAAAGAGGCCCTCACCGCCCTGGAAATCCTCACCCATACCACCGAGAGGAATCCTCATCCGGTTATGCCCCTCTCCGAGATCCACGAGGATATTCCCGCCATGTTTCGCCGCGCTGCCATCAATGCAGCTCTTGGCTCGGCCAAATCGTTTTACAGCAACTTGAAGCGTTGGAAGAACCGCTGTGAGAAGGCGGAAGCCAAAGGCAAAACGTTTACCGATCGTCCGCCCGTGCCGCCGCGCACCTGGAACAAGTCCGTCCCTTTCTATGCAGGACTTTGGCGTGAGCGAACCCAGAACAGTGTCATGCTCAAAGTGTGGACCGGGGCATGCTGGTCATGGATCAAGGTGCGCATCAGTGGACGCTCTTTGCCCACAGATCACGAGATCGGCAGCCCCCAACTCATTCGACATGGGAAGGAGTGGCGGTTACATACCCCCGTCGAGAAAGCGTTCACGGCTCCTGCCAAAGTGGAGGAGCAAATCAAAGCACAGATCCCCATCAAGATCTGTGCCGTCGACCTGAATCTTGGCGAACAGATCGCTGTGTGCAGTGTCCAGAACGCCGAAGGTACGACCCTCGCGACCCGCTTCATTGGCGGGGGCGATGCGGTATCCGGCTTTAGGAAGAAGGCGCTTGGACGCATTGCACGCAACCGCCGCAAGACCGGCATCATTGCAGAGGGGGAGCAGGATAATGTGGCTCGCTTCCAGAAGCTCCGCAATCGCAACGACTCTGAGGCCCATCGCGTCAGCCGCCGCATTGTCCAGTTTGCGCTCGAAGAGGGAGCCAGCATCATCGTCTTTGAACATCTGGGCAACCTCAAGCCGGAGAAGGGCAAGTATAGTCGGCGTGGGAACGAGAAGCGAGCATATTGGATGAAGGGGCGCATCTTTCGGTACACCAGATACAAAGCGTGGCACGAGTGCATCATCACCAGTCGGGTGAATCCACGCAACACCAGCCGGGACTGCGCCCGATGTGGCGCAAAAGTCGTCAGATATGCGCAAGGATGGCACCCCCAGGATGGCTATACCATCGGTGCACCCCTGGTTCGTTGTCCCGCCTGCCAGATGCGTGGGCATGCCGATAGAAACGCGTCCATCGTCATTGGGCAGCGGCTCTTTGCACGATATCGCCACCCCGTCACACAGGAAAAGCCTCAAGCTCGCCGGGTACGTTCCGGCAGGGTCGTGAAAGCGACAGGTGTGGTCGTCTCCCAGGACGCCCAAAACCGGAAGCCACCATCTATGGCTGCGGCAAGGCATGGAGACCGTCACGAGCATGGCACCGCTCAGACGGGATCGCTCTGGATGGATGAGCACCTGTCGTCTTTCCCTACTCAACTACGGTTATTCAGCGAGTAGTCGCTACGCGACACACACTCAGAGAACCGCGTACAGAGGGGAGGAAGAAGCTGCCGGGCTTTCGCCCGTGCGGAGTGTCACATGGTCCGCTGAAGTTGTTGAGCAGTCACATTTTTTCGCCCTGTTGCGTCGGTAAGGTGAAGGGTGAGAACCCAACCAATGAGACGGGAGAAAATTGTTCGTGGAGTCCTCACCCCGAAACACACCAATGCTCTATGTGAAAGGAAATGTTCAATGAACGTACTGATGATTCGCGCCAAGGCCCAGGCCGCGCATGTTACAGATCTCGAAGCCGCAGTCAAAGGTGTTTTCGCCGGGCTTGATCGAGAGCAGCCCCAAGGTATTTGCTATCTATCATGCCGACAGTCCGATGGGTTGACCTATACAATTCTGTTGGAGCTTGATGAGGGCGTTGACAACCCTCTCCCCGCATTGCCAGAGTTTCGCGCTTTCCAGGAGGGCCTCAGGCAATGGATTGCTGAGCCGCCAACCTCTGAGCCGGTGACGGTGATTGGATCGTATCGCATCCTCTAATAAACGCAGTCTGGGAGGGATCGCTGTGAGGGCAAGGGGGGATAAGCCCTGCTCGTACAGCGATCCCCGTTCCCATTCCTCAACGATGGTGTAGAGGGTGTTGCGAGCCTGATACTCGCATGCGCTCAGTGTTGCTTCTCTCCCGGAACATCGGCGGAGAGATCGATAGTGCTGATGTGCGCTTGCTCGCTCTACCACCATCGAAGCACAATCCCTAAGATCAGGACCGTAAAGAAGACAGTTTGTCCAGAATGATCAGCGATTCCAAACCAGGTACTGCGAAAGCGTCGGCTTGGCAGAGCAAAGAACAAGCTCCAATCAAGGACGTAGCTGGGCCAACCCCATGGTTGATGAAGGTGATAGAGGCCATACAAGACCCCATTCATCACCCAATCCCCTTTGCCAAAGACACCTGCCATGCGGGGCAATAAGACTCCACGAAACAAGAGTTCTTCTCCGAGAAATGTATTGAACACCAGCAAAACGACATTGAGGAGGAAGATCCCCCACGCTCCAACCAACTGCGCTCTGGCTGCCGGGGTAGCTAGCTGCGTATTCAGTTCAAAACCGGATGGTGCAGCAAAGAATGGGAATACAGACACCCACAAGTGGTTAATTGTCGGCTCGATGAGCACCTGGAAGCCCGCCGTCGCAAGGACAAGAGGGATAAGCCACCACCAGAGGCGAGCACTTGGTTCTCCCGTGCGTGGAGAGCGAGGCGTCGTCAAGAAGAGGCGCTGTTGGAGGGTTGACCAACGTAGGTTGCCTGCTTCCTGGTAGACTAAAATCATGGCGAGGACGAACAGCCACACTAATCCAACCAGGAGCACCTCCGTCCGGGCGAATGGCGAATGCGTGGCGTTAACCAGTGCTGGAGCCACCACCCATCCCAGAATCCCCATCGGGAGAGCTGTCACGACCCAAATCAGCAGGATTTTGCTCAAACTATATTGCGGAATGGGAGTACCATCCTGAGTATGCACTTGTGGTTGCACTTTCTGCGCGACCATTGCTGTGATCCCTTTCCTGAAAAGTCATGAGTGAAGACCACCCTCACCTCACTATTTCATTCATCGAGAGGAAGTATACTCAGCAGATGTGCTCAAAGTATGGCGGAAGTGTAGCGAAAGTATGTTGGCAAACAAAGAGAACGAGAAAGCCCTATCGCACTCTTTCATCTTGCTCAGTGCGTTCCCATTCCTCAAAATTGGGGAGCGTCTTTCTCCGTTGAGTAAAGACCTCGCGGGCCACCGCAAGAAATTCCCGCAGGAGGGGAGCGTGATAGTCCCGTCGCCAGTGGAGCACCGTCTTAAAGGCGAGGTCATGATGAGGGTCAGATAGAGGAAGATATACCACCCCGGGGAAGCGCAGTTCCATCGCAGAAGCGGCGACAAGAGAGACGCCAAGATTCGCTACGATCAGGCCCAGCAAGATGTGGATATTAGATACTTCCTGGATCACGCGCGGATTGCGGCCACAGATCTGGGCTATCCGATCATAGAGGACGCCGCTGTCAGATTCGCGTGGACAAAAAAAGAACGGCTCTTCAATCAGGGAAGAGAGCGCAACGGATGGTTGCGACGCAAAGCGGTGTTGCGTTGAGACAACCGCTACGAAGGGTACGCGTTGGAGAACCTCAGTGTCAAACTCTGGTGAGAGGTCTTGAAAAGCCGCCGCAAATCCCACCTGTATCTGATGTTGTTTGAGAGCCTGAAGTTGTTCTTGAAGATACATCTCTTTGAGTTGCACCTCAACATCTGGAAAGCGTTGGCAATAGGTAGCAAGGACATCTGGGATGACGTTGGCCGTCGCAATTTCTGCGTGGACAAAACCAATATCGAGCCGTCCTACCTGTCCGCTTTGCGCCTGTTGCATCCGTAAGAAGGAGTGATCCACCTGCTCAAGGATCGCTAAGGCATCGTTTAAGAATAGTTGTCCCGCGCTGGTCAGGTGAACTGCATGGCGATCGCGCTCAAAGAGGCGAACACCCAGTTGTTGCTCCAACTGGATTATTTGCTGGCTTAACGCTGGTTGAGCAATGTGCAATCGCTCGGCGGCACGGCTAAAATGAAGCTCTTCGGCAACGGCGACGAAGGAGCGCACGTGGCGCAATTCTATATTCTGGTTATGCATAAATGCTCTGACCATAAGAAAAAAGAGATATTGGACATAGCTCTAGTATAGCGTTATAGTCAAGGGGAGAAGCCAATCTACGCATTTTTCTTCTCGACACCACTTTCATGACGAACAGGCGAACGACGAGAGGTGCATATGTGTTTGATGTGATCATATAGCGTGTCGCCACACCGTTCTCGTCTTCGCATATGACACATGAGGAGATGTAGTAATTCATGAGTAATGCTCAGGATACGAATAATCGAGATGTCACAGCGAGTAGCTCTTACGACCTTAACAATCGAGAGATGTTGAAGAAGCAGATGGAGCAGATGAATCTCCCTATCATCGAAGAGTTTCGCGCCAATGGCGGCAAAGTTGGAGGCCCATTCGAGGGCAAAAACATACTCTTACTTGAGACCATTGGCGCAAAGAGCCATCAATCACGTATCAATCCAATAGGATACATGAAAGAAGGCGATGCATTCGTTGTGATTGCTTCAAAAGGCGGTGCGCATACCAATCCCGATTGGTATCACAATGTCCTGGCTCATCCCGAGGTCTGGCTCGAAGTGGGAACTGAGCGTTTCAAGGCGCAGGCGACCATTCCAGAGCGAGAGGAGCGTGATCGGCTCTTTGCGGCCTTTGTACAGCAAGAGCCGGGTTTTGCCGAGTATCAGAAAAATACGACGCGTATTCTTCCAGTTGTGATCCTGAGAAGGATATGAGGCAAGAAAGCGTCATATATAAGGGATAGTTTGAAACAGGTAGAGGAAGCTGGAGAGCATCAGCTTCCTCTGCGATTGTTGGTGCTTGATGCTCTTAATGCTCACGGATAAATGCGGTAAATATTTGCACCATCTGCTCTTGTTTCTCGATATGAGGAATGTGCCCGCAATCCTGAAATGCTACTTCGTGATATTCACCTCCATATTGTTGATATGCTTGCAACATGGCTCGTATTTGCGTTTTCATTGGCTGAGGTGGGTAGATCTGTCTGCTGGGCCAGCCAGGAGCCAGACCACGTTCACCCAGACCACCAAAATCGATTATGGCGCTATCCGAGACGATCAGATCATCCTCACCATGTACCCAGAGGACTGGCGGCTTCTGAGCGATTCTGGCAAAATTGCATTGATTCAGGTATTTGGGAGAGAAGGCGTTGAGTATGCCCGTTTGACCGGGCGCAACGAGCGGCCAGTTTGCTGACGGGGTGATGTCGCCAGGGAAATTTTCCGGTCTCACTTTAGTCGTTAAAAAGGCCGAGAGCAACGTTTCTTCCCGCTCTGATGTTACACGGAAGGGAGGCTTGAAGTAGAAGTTAGTGAGGACGGTGCGTGGAGAAAAGCGCTCGTTTCCGCGATCTCCCGCCGCGATTCGTTTGACTAGCTCAGGATTGGCAACCGCGCCACCTCCACTGCCTGCGAAATCAGGCCAGGTTGGTGTTCCCTTTGCATCTTTTGTTCCTCCGAGGCCAAAGGGAGAACCTGGCGCTTCCAGGGTGAGCGACCGGAGCATCCCTGGATAATCAATGGCATACTGCATAACGACATTACCTCCTAATGACCAGCCCAGAGCATGGAATGGAGGCACATTGAGCTGCTGAACAAAAGCTGCCAGATCGTCGGAGAAATCGCGTGCTCCCCGTGTCGCATCGACCGGAAGTCCTTCGCTATGTCCGAAACCGCGCATATCCGGTGCATAGATGGTGTATTGTCCTGATCGGGCCAATGCGAGCATAAAATCCTGATAAAAGGAGGATGATGAGGTATTCCCGTGAAGCAGAACGATTGGGGTCGTTCCCTCTCCCGCTTGCAAATAGGCTGTGGTCAATCGGTCCGTTGTGATGATGTGTTGTGTAATGCCTGGTAAAAAGTATGTTTCATGCATAGATCGAGTCCTATCCCTTATGCTTTGCAGGGCTTTCCAATTCTCCCATCTAGCGGGAGTGCAGAGGGCGGCAGCCCTTTGCCGGGGTGCGGGGTGTCCCCGCAAAAAACCTTTTTTCTTCTCTTTTGCGCGCCGCCGCAGGCGGCGCGCGAAGGAGGGAAGGAAACTGGGGACACCCCAGACCCCGGCAGGGAGACCCTGCACCCCTTTGAGCGGAGAACTGGAAAGCCCTGTTATGCTTTGCCTCTCTGTTGCGAATTGCCGACAGAGAGCATATACTACAGCGTGTTCACTGATGAATGCGCTGTCGAATTGTTCGACACCTCCACTATAAAGCTACCAGACTGGCAAGATCAAGAGAAAGATACCCATTCTGTGCGTCGTCTCGACATCTCAGACAGTCCAGGTGGGTGTGTCTATTATTGTGTAAGGGAAAACAATGAATGAAGCACCTCGTCTGGATCGTCGAATTCAGCGCACCCGCCGTGAACTACGCGAGGCCTTGTTCTCTCTGCTCCTTGAGAGAAGCTATGAGACGGTTACGGTCCTGGACATCACTGAGCGAGCCAGACTGGGACGGACGACCTTCTATCTGCACTACCATGAGAAAGAGGAGTTGCTGAGAGAATGTGTGAGGGAGTTGCTCAGCGAACTGAGGCGAGGCGTGGAACCGGAGGAGGTAGCTTCGTGCCCGTACCACCTGCGTAGTATTCGCATTTTTGAGCACGTGGCACGGCACCATCGTTTGTATCAGGCGTTGCTTGGCGATGGCGGACCCGCTGATGTTGCATCTTTATGGAAAACGTATTTTGCTGAACTCTATCAGCGGCGTGTCCTTTCGCAGTTTCGTATGAGCAAGCGGGCGGCAATCTCTCACGATCTGCTGGCCGCTTCTGCCGCCGGAGCGCTTATGGGGCTGATTGAACAGTGGCTCAAAGAGCAATTATCCCCGTCGGCAGAAGTGATGGGAGATCTCTACTGGCGCTTGATGGCCACGAGTATTAGCACCGTATTTGAGGGCAATACTCGTGAGAGAGAGATCTCCAGTATGTTGGTCGTTCAGCACTAGAACGCGTGAAAAAGGCAGCGTCAGTCGGAAAGCACCGCAAGATGCAATCTGCTTAAATGTGTCGGGTCTGAAATTGCGTTGATGCGGGCGATCCTGCCGTTTGTGATCGTGAGTTGGGCGACGAGGAGCCGTTGTCCTGGCGGGGCCACAACAATTCCTACAGCGCCGTTTATCAGGATTGGTTGTACCTCGTGGGCGCGTCTCAAGAGCTGCTTTGCCACAGCAGCCGCGCCACGAATCTCCCTTGAGAAGCCCTCTGCTGGCATGGGCCAGTCGGTTCGGAACACCACATCCGGGTCAAGCAGAGCGACCAGCGCCTCAAAGTTGCCCGCACGTGAGGCGGCGAGGAACGCCTCAACAACTTCTCGCTGGTAGGTGAGGTTTGTGTCCTGGGTCTTCGCTCCTTCCTGGATGCGGCGGCGCGCACGGCTCGCAAGCTGTCTGGTGGCGGCTTCTGAACGTTCTACGATGGGAGCAATTTCATCAAAAGGGACCGCAAAGATATCGTGAAGCACGAAAGCGAGGCGCTCAGCGGGAGCGAGCGTATCGAGGATCACCAGCAGCGCGATCCCGACCGAATCGGCCAGCAGTGCCTCTTGCTCAGGATCGATAATTTCCTCCCGGCTTGTCTCAAGCGCAGAGGCTTCCAGGGGTTCCTCGCGCCGCACGTTGCGCGAACGCAGCATATTAAGGCTGATGCGCGCCACTACAGTTGTCAGCCATCCTCCCAGGTTCTCGACACTGCTGCTATCGGCAAAGCTGAGACGGAGCCATGCCTCCTGTACCGCGTCGTCCGCCTCTGAGGTAGAGCCGAGCAGTCGGTAAGCCACCGTTTGCAGATGGGGTCGCTCCGCCTCAAATGCTTCCGTCAACCATTCGTGTTTCTCCATTCGTTCTTTTCCTCCGCAATATATGTTGTCATATTAGTGACACGTGAGGCTTGCCTGATGTGACCACTCATGGAGGATACGAGGAAGAAAAACTTACCCAACAAAGCCCTGTCGCAATAGAGATGTTTGGGAAATCCATCTTTAGGTGAATGGCATCTCGCTTGTCAACGAGTATACTGTTCATCGTTGAGAAGGAAAAAGGCATCAAACGCAAGTAACGAGACATAGGGACGAGCTAGCATCCGATCATACATATGTCTTAGCAATAGCGTTGGTGCCGCAGACAAGTGTGGAAAAGAAAGAGAGCATACTATGCAATACAATCATCTTGGACGGACAGGACTGCTTGTTAGCCGTTTGTGCCTTGGCACGATGAATTTCGGAGGGAACATGTATTTTGAGCCGCAAGCCTCCGAGACAGACAGCTTTGCCATGATGGATCGCGCTCTGGAACACGGCATCAACTTCTTCGACACAGCCAATATCTACAGCCCCAGGCAAGGAGAGGGTCTTGCTGAGCAGATTATTGGTCGCTGGTTCGCCCAGGGTGGTGGACGCCGCGACAAAGTGGTATTGGCTACAAAGGTCTATGGTGATGTAGGTGACTGGCCCAATCAGTCTCGATTGTCGGCACTCCACATTCGGCGTGCTTGTGAGGAGAGCTTGCGCCGCTTACGAACCGATCATATCGATCTGTATCAGATGCATCACATTGACCGCGAGACGCCCTGGGAGGAGATCTGGCAGGCAATGGAACAACTGGTACGCGAGGGGAAGGTGATCTATGTCGGCAGTAGTAACTTCGCAGGATGGCACATTGCTCAGGCCAACGAGATCGCACGCAGCCGATACTTTATGGGGCTGGTCAGCGAACAAAGCCTGTACAACCTCACCACTCGTGCTATTGAACTGGAGGTGTTACCGGCATGTGCAACCTATGGACTCGGATTGATCCCCTACAGTCCTCTAGGCTCTGGATTGCTCGGTGGGGCATTGCGAAAGGTGTCGCAGGGTCGCCGCGCTCAGGGTGGCTTGCAGGAAGCCGTCGAGAAGAAGCGGGGGCAGCTGGAGGCGTATGAACGTCTGTGTGCCGAGTTGGGAGAAGAGCCTGCACATGTGGCGCTGGCGTGGCTCCTGGCGAATCCGGTAGTTACGGCACCCATTATTGGACCGCGCACCAGAGAGCAACTTGACGGAACCTTGCGTGCGCTGGAAATTGCTCTGTCGCAGGAAACACTGGCACGCCTCGATACTATCTTTCCTGGCCCTGGCGGCCCTGCCCCAGAAGCCTATGCCTGGTAGACAAAAAGGCAACTCGCTCCGTCAAACGGGGCGAGCTGCACCGAAAACAGGCGTTTATTTGCTTGTAGGCCGATAGTAGAGGCCAACGACCCCGGTGGGAAAGGTTTTTGTTTGGACTAGTTGCAGATTTTGTCTGTTCTGAATATCGTTGAAGAACGAT
Source organism: Reticulibacter mediterranei (assembly GCF_016587455.1). Taxonomy (NCBI): domain Bacteria; kingdom Bacillati; phylum Chloroflexota; class Ktedonobacteria; order Ktedonobacterales; family Reticulibacteraceae; genus Reticulibacter; species Reticulibacter mediterranei. The sequence continues at coordinate 1,943,009 of NZ_BNJK01000002.1, forward strand.
TTCCCGCCACCTAAAACAACTGGATGAACTAAAAGCTGATACTCGTCAATCAGTCCAAGATTGGTGAGGTTTTGCACAATGCTGGCGCTTCCGTAGATCAGCATATTGCCCACCGACTCCTGCTTTAACGTCGTGATTTCTTCGGGTTGCACTTCTTTCAACAGAAGCGAATTGTGCCACTCAGCGGCGGGGAGCGTTGTGGAGAAGACGATTTTGCGCATCGCATTCAATTTGCGGGCATAGACTTTCTCGCCCTCTGAAGCTTGGGGATTGTCAGGCACATAGGGCCAGGAGCCTGCAAAACTTTGATACGTGACTCGTCCCAGCAAGAGCGTGTCCGACGCGCTCACGATATCATCCTCGTATTTGCCCATTTCTTCATCGACCATTACCCAATCCATCTCTCCGTTTGGTCCTGCAATAAAGCCATCGAGACTGACCCATGTAGTTGTGATAATCTTTCCCATTACGATTCTCCTTCGATTGTGTGTGATGGAGATAGTATGCCTCATTGTAAGGGCGTTGTCTTGTACAGAAACGGCAGTTGTTCGGGGCGGCTCTGCTCGCGGATCTGGACTGGCGTTTGTCCAATGAAGTGCTTTAGCGAGCGCGTCAAATGTGGTTGATCGAAATAGCCAGCTTGCTCAACGGTGTCCAGGATCGAGACGCCCTGTTGTAAGAGTTGCAGGGCATAGCGGGCGCGCTCGATCTGACGGACCGTGCTCTGCGTCAAACCTGTTGCGCGCAAGAAACGACGCTGGATGGTGGAAAGCGAACAGTTTTTCAGATTGTCGCCCTGCAAGACCGCATCGACGAGCGGCTCATGTGCCAGCAATCCCTGACGTACCAGGCGCGCAACAAATGTGTCGGCGTTGTTATAATCGGGGAATTGCCAGATGGAGCCTGCGAACCAGAAGGAGCGCTTCGAGGCGGTGGGCAGATCTACGCCGGTATCGAGCAGCGTGCCGGCTGGAAGTTGTGGCAGAAACGTGCCCATTTTCAAAAGAATGCCAACCCATTCTCCCTCGCCAGGACAGTCTCCCTGCGCGGTTGCTCTGGTTTCTGGTCCACGCACCGTCATGGTGATCTTGCCCTCAAACTTGCCTATTACAAGTTCGCAGCGACTCGCAGCAATGGAGAGAAATGGGCTTGTCCCTTCACTATGGCAGCGCCAGATCTGCTGGACAAAGGGCGAGTCAGATGCTCTATCCTCGTCAAAAATGAGCATGTGATACCTCATTTATTCTGCATGAGTATATACGCCATACATAACTGGAAATTCTCATAGGCAAGGGAGATCTGGATCACTGCCAGTGATCCAGATTCATCAATAACATTTAATCAAGCTGTTGATGCAAGAACTCGATGGTCCGTTTCCAGGCAAGGCGAGCTGCTTCAGCATTATATTCAGGGCGATTCTCCTCGACGAACCAATGTCTGGTTCCTGGATATGTATAGAAGGTGTGTTGCTTGTCTGCCGCCTGAAGCTGCTGCTCCATTGCTACAATCGGTTCGGTTGGCACAAACTGGTCCTCCTCCGCAAAGTGGCAGAGGTATGTAGCCGAAGCTTTATTATAGTCCAGCCCGGGGTAGGAGTCGTAAAAGGTTACAACAGCGGCGATCTGCTCAGCCAGCGTGACGGATGTATCCAGGGCGTAGGCACCGCCCAGCGAGAAGCCAACGAGGGCGAGCTTGCCGCGATTGTTGGCCGCATTGCGTTGACGCAAAAACTGGAGCGCACCCGCAATATCGCCGCGCCATCGCTCCTCATCCTGATCCAGCGCACCGCCCAGTGCTTCTGCTTCCTCGACCGACGCGGTCGTCTTGCCATGATAGAGATCGGGGGCGAGCGCCACAAAACCCGCCTCCGCGAGGCGATCGCATGCCTGCCGAAATGGTTCCGTCAGCCCCCACCATGCATGCAGAACCAGCACCCCTGGCCCACTACTATGCGCAGGCTCGGCCAGATAGCCGTTGATCGTTCTTCCATCAATTTGAAATTCTATCATAGTATCCTTCCGAAATGCTTAAAATAGTTGCACTACAGGCAATGTAGCACAAAAGTCTGTTTGATCCACTTATGAGCAACGCTTATTCACCGCCCTCATCGGCTTTTGCCAGGGCGACCCAATTGGTGACTCCATCAATGCCGTTTTGTCCGAGAAACAGGTTCAACTGGGCAGCATGTTCCTGAACGTGGCGCATGGTGTACAACAGCAGACCTAAAAAGCTCATCGGCTTGCCCCTAGTCCAGGGAAAATTGATCTGCTGGTACGATTGCTCGTCTGACAACTCGGCAATCGTTGTCTGGCACTTCTTACGCAGATAGCGCAGGTAGGAGTGCAGTTCTTCCTTGCTATAGGGCCGTTCAGGAAGGACGCCAGCCGGGTCAAGCTCATCCAGGGTGAAAGGGGCTGGTGGAGCGAAGCCTTCCTGTTTGCCAGTGAGATACAGGTCGAGCCAGAAGAGGGTGTGATAGGTGATATACCAGAATGCGGAGGCTTCCGGCGGCAAATCTGAGTCGGCGGGCCAGAGCCGTCCGTACCAGTGCGTGTCGGGACAGGTGAGCAGGGCATTTTCGAGCATATCGATAGTTGCGCCGAACTGCTGCCAGAGGGTGTTCCTCCACAAGAGATCCATCGTGTATACCTCCAAATATTGATCCTGACTGCAAGAAATATGGAACAAAAGTTCTGTTTTGTACATTCAGACTTTTTCCTTCTCCACATCTATTCTTCTTGCCTGGGTGAAAAGTGGAATGAGTTGGGGGGAGGCGTCTGATCCAACCAAGATAAAAAAGGCTCATTCTCCCTTATCGCATAGGCGTGGGAGGAATGAGCCTTTGAGATGGCTGGGCTGCTAGTACAGTTCTTTCTTCAACGCTTCTTCGCTGAGCATTGCTTGCAGCATTTCTATGGGAGGAATCGGCAAGTTTTCTTTTCCAGTCGCTTTGAGCCAGCTTGTGATCTTCTCTGCAAGCGAGGGCAGCGCGTCGGGATCAATATATGTTCGCGTGTCCCACACCTGGGCGCGTTCTAACGCCTGAGAATGGCTCAGAAAGACGGTTTCAACGTCTATCCAGACGCCTAGAACAGGCTTTTTCCCCTGAATCGCCAGCAATTCAAGGATGTCACCATCTGTTGTCAGACGCACTCTCCCTTGAACCGTCAGCACCAGGCTGATACCTGGGATCAAGAAGACGAGAGCCGCCCGAGGATGCTGAAGCACATTGCGATGACTATCGACCAGACGATTTCCTGGCCGATCTCCTATGAGCAGCACCTTTCTGTTCAGCAGCTTAAAGGCTCCTGGTGGATCGCCGCGTGGCGAGATATCCGCTTCCTTCTTGCCATTGCAGGTTCCCAGAAACGTGAAACAGGCATGCTCAAGAAAGGACAGGCAGTCGTCATCAAACGCCGTCAACGGTCCTGATGTTTCCTCCAGATGGACGAGAGATGAAGGAGCGACCTGAACATCTGGCTTCCAGAGTCGGGAGCGCAACAATGCTTTGGGGCATTGGAAATAGTTCTCTGCTATTTCCACTTGCAGAACCGCATCGGGCTGCTCCTCCGAGAAAAACGTGTCAGGTAGCTCGTGCTTGTCTATGATGGTTCCTGATCCATTGATACGTAGCGTCTCGGTCACTCCGGGAATCATGAAAATCAAGCCAACTTCGCTATGTGTGGGGATATCTTCCTGGGGGTTTCTGAGTCGCCGATCAGCAAAAAGCGGGACCAGAAGCGTCTTCTCGTTGACGACCTGCACGAAACCGTGTTTGCCGCCATGAATAGAAACATCGGCGTTTCCATCCGGGCCTCGCGTGGTTAGACAGAGGAGGGGACTGAGAGCGATAAAGCTCCTGTCATGGTCAAACAAGCGCTCAGACTTTTTTTCCGCGATGAGAGGGATTGGCAATGAGATGCGTGCGCGCAACGCTTCTTCAGTTTCAATGAGCTGATGAGGCTGCTGTGAAAGCATAGACTTTTCCTCCGAAACTGGTTCTTTGCCTTCCTGCCATTCAACAGTCAAAACTTGACAGGCTTATCCAGTTCATGATCTAATAGTGTCGTTTGTACACCCGTCGTTCTGTCATCCCTTTGTACGAGTGACAGAGCTAAAATGCATAAGCGATAGTTTTTAACAATCTAAGTGATACGCTTGAACAATGTTCAGTATACTTGAACGCTGTTCAAGTGTCAATGGGAACAGGTCAAGGGAGGGATATATGGCGCGTGACGTTGAACAGGCAGGTCGAAAGCAGGCTCATCTCAAACGCGAAACCGTTGTTCAGGCGGCGCTGAACCTGCTCAATGATGTCGGATTGGAGGGTCTTACCATGAGGCGGCTCGCCGATCATTTAGGGGTCCAGGTGGCTGCACTGTACTGGCATTTCAAGAATAAACAGGAATTGTTAAATGCGATGGCCGATGCGATGATTGCTGATTGGGGCAGAGATCTTCCCGATGATGAAGATTGGGCACATCGTCTACAAGCTGGCGTGCAAGACTTGCGCCGATGCTTACTGGCGTATCGTGATGGGGCCAGAGTCCTTGCCGATACCTACGTGGCTGAAGAGAACACGCTTCGTTGTGCGGAGATCCTCTGTGAGATCCTCGTGCAATCCGGCTGTCCACCCGCTTCCATCTTTAATGCCGGATGGACCATGCTTTACTATGTGATTGGTTTGACGATAGAGGAGCAGGCGTTTCACACCTCTGTAGATTCTGCTTATCAACGTATCTTAGCAGCAGCACTTCCTTCTCCGCAGTATCCTATGTTGAGCATGTTCCAACCATATCTGGAAAACTACGATTTTGATGCCCGTTTCAACTATGGGCTGAATCTGATTATTGAGGGATTACGCCAGGAGAGCAACAAATCAATGAAAGAGGATGGAAGTGCTGAGCAATAAGCAGACCTGTGCGATTCTAAAGAAGGGAAGAAGAAAGCCGTGTTGCAGTTTCCTCACTATCTTCAAATGGAGCTTTTTGTGGAAATTGCTCAGGACGATTTTGCTGATGATATATGGCATTGTATCAAAAAGTATACTGGCCCTTGACTCTTTTTGTTATGTATGTTACATTGGTAACAATGTAACATACATAACAAGTGAAGGAGACAAAGGTAATGGAACAGATGAAAGAACCTGGCGGCTCACATGAGCAGAACATTCCTGTTGAGCGAGTGCAAATTGGCGCACGTATGGAGAAGAAACTGGTGAAAGTGCTCAAAGCTCTGGCAGAATATCATGACATCTCTCTGGGTGATCTCCTCGAAGGGATCGTTTTGCATGCATTCGAGCGCAAGCACCCCTTTAGCGAGGAAACACTCACACGTATTGCGCAACTGAAAGAGGTTTATGGCATGACATATGATGCCAGAGCCAGTCATTACTTAATCGAGCAAGCTTCAGAAGAATGAACTATCCTGGTTGTTTGCTGCCTCGTTTTGTTGATCCCCATACTCGACAGGAGACTTTTTCTATGTCAACATTTGTTGCTCAACGCGTCACACGCTCTCATGTCATCCAGCTTCCCGCAATACTTCAGCAGGTGTTTCCTCTCTTTGAACCTCTCGGCGAAAAGTTGTGGGAGGTAGACTGGAACCCGGACATGCTCTATCCGGTGACAGGGGAAGCTGAGGTTGGAACGACCTTTACGACCCGGCATGCCAACGAGCCGACAAAGATCTGGACCATCGTTGCCTATGAGCGAGAACAGAGTCATGTTACCTATTTAAACATCCTGCCCCAGTCCCATACCAGTTGGATCGATGTTCGCTGCCAACAGGCTGAAGAGCAAACGAGTCGAGTATGCGTCACTTATACCCTCACCGCACTCTCTCCACAGGGCAACGCCTTGCTCGCAACATTTACACAGCAGCATTATCAGACCTGGATTTCCTCCTGGCAGCAGGCTATCACCCATTACTTGCTTCATGGGCAGCTTCTTCCTCACAATCAGGAGTAGTTTTTCATGTTTAAAAAAATATTGCAGAGCTTAAAGACCCCTGAAAACGTAGTAGAATATACGAGTAAAGAAAATCACGAAGAGAGGATATTGTAGTATGGCTATTCGTGTATGTGTCGCGGGCGCGACAGGGTGGACTGGTAGCGCTGTGACGAGCGCGATGTTAGCATCAAACGAATTCCAGTTGGTTGGCGCTATTGCTCGCCGACAGGCTGGTGTTGATATCGGAGAAGCACTCGGGCGTGAACGCGCAAATGTAATCATCGCCTCCACTCTAGAAGAAGCGCTGGCGACTCCAACAGATGTCCTTGTTGACTATAGTAGTCATGACGTGGTAAAGGGCCATGTTCTGGCCGCGCTGGACAAAGGTGTACGGGTGGTTGTTGGAACGTCCGGGCTGACCGCGAACAATTATGCTGAAATTGCGGAGCGAGCGGAGGCGCGCAATCTGGGGGTCATAGCGGCGGGTAACTTCTCGCTGACGGCGGCCCTGGCGAAGCATTTTGCATTGATTGCCGCTCAATACCTGCCCTCCTGGGAAATTATTGATTATGCCAGCGCTGCCAAAGTTGATGCTCCCAGCGGAACGACCCGCGAGCTTGCGGAAGAACTGGCGGCCATCGCGCAAAACCAGCTGGGCGTTCCCCTGGAAGAGACGCATGGCCCAAAGGAGGTGCGCGGGGCCACAATTGGGGGAACTCAGGTACATTCTATCCGCTTGCCCAGCTATGTGATTGCCTTTGAAACGATTTTTGGATTGCCTGATGAGCGTCTGACTATCCGCCACGATGCTGGAACTGGTGCCCAACCATATGTCAGTGGGACGCTCCTGGCCGTACGCAAAGTGCAGGAGGTGAATGGACTGGTGCGCGGGTTAGATCGGCTTCTTTTCCCTGGAATCTCTGCTGAAGACTCCGGTAATTGATCAGCGCGAAGAGAAAGGAATCTCCGGGACTCGTTTATGCATGGATGCTTTTTCCTATAGTACTCAAGATATATATCCTGGTGTTCTGACAGAGTACTGTAGGATGTAGGAAACGGTTATCGTAGTTATACCTTTTTCTACAGGTGCGTATCTATGTCGGGTGCCTTGATAGTCCATACAATCCACAAGTGGAACGATACTATTTCCTCATTTCAGGTCTTTAATAATTGCACGTATACCCGCGTCTATAAGGACAACAACTTTGCAGGAGGGTGCGCCCAATATGCTGGAAACGTGTCATATGTGGGCGATTTTGTGAACGATCAGCTCTCTTCGTTTCGTATCGGTGCCGCGAGATATAACTGTTAGAAGCCGTCTGCATGGCTGCATAGAGTGGATGAAGTTCTGAATGTGTCATACAGAGGCCAGTTTCTCCCGCCTTAAAATGCAGAGAGAAGCTGGCTTCTGTACTGTAAAATGAAAGCCATGAGAGAGAAGGGGAGTCCTGGTATGATTTGGATCGGCACATCTGGTTGGATCTATCCTCATTGGATCGGGCGATTTTACCCGTCTGATCTTCCCGTCCGTGAGCATCTTGCATACTATGCACAACATTTCTCAACTGTTGAGTTGAACAACAGCTTCTATCGTTTGCCCTCCTATGAACAGTTTCAGCGTTGGGGCGAGCAAACCCATCGAGGTTTCTGCTTTGCAGTCAAGGCAAGCCGCTTTATTACCCACTTGAAGAAGCTTCAGGGGGCGGAGGAAGGCATCAACCGGCTCTATAGTGCGGCGGGAGGATTAGGAACACATATCGGTCCTTTTCTCTACCAGCTTCCACCTCATTGGCACATGAACCTGCAACGCCTTCAACACTTCATTGCGCGATTGCCTGGCACGCACAAAGCAGCTTTCGAGTTCCGTGACCCCAGTTGGTTTCAGACAGAAGCTCTTCCTACCCTTCGCCAGCTTCTCGAAGAAACTGGTTGTACCCTCGTTGTTGCTGTTGGAGGAACATGCCCTATTCCAGCAGATATCCCCCCGATAGGACCGTTTGGCTACATACGCATTCATCATGGAGAGCATGGGGTTGGTTTGAGCGACAGTGAACTTGAGGTCTTAGCCAGCAGGGTATTTAGAAACCATACTGAGGGCCGCGACCTATTTGTGTATTTTAACAATGATGCCGAAGGCCATGCAATCGCTGATGCGCAACGACTGCAAGCATTGCTTGGAGACAGACATCAACCCTGATCGATGGATGTTCCAGGCAAGAGCAGGCGTCGTTGCGCTGGATGCGTGGTGAAAAGATGTCCTTCCCGCTATTCTCGTAGCAGTTCCCGTCCAGGGATACGATGAAGATATGAAGTTGCGCTGGAATTGTGCGCGATCAGATCGAGGAGGAGTGCCAGCGCGATCCAGAGCCACTCCCACTCTCCCACACTGCCATCATCAAGTGTGGCAAAGACAAAAACTAGAGTAGTAAATGGCAAGAAAATAATGCCCAACAGCGGTACAATCCAATCCCTATGGAATGCACGGGTTACAAATGGAGTGATCAACCAGATGAATGCTAATGCTCCACGAGCAAAAAGAGCAAGCCGCCAACCCATGAGAAGCACCTCCTTTGGTCCTTGTTGCTTCCAATCAATATATCTATCTCATCATCTACAATGATGATGAAGAGATATCTCTGGTACGTCACAGTACAGCAACATGCGTTCTCAATTGACTCACAAAGTTGTCTTTATCCCCTGCTCCTCTTACCACCTGTTTATTGCTTCATTTTCTCCCTCGCCAATGTCGCTCACGTATGTTGATCCCAGATAGACCAGTCTGCCACCTATTCTCATGAGAAAAATACCCAGCCTCCTTATCATATATCGTCCTTTTTTACTCTGCAAGAGGAGATGCGGCCTTTGCAGTTTGTTCGCTTTTTCTCGTTGTTCCACGGCATGATGGATAAGCAACATTACTGTGGCAAATATCGAGAGTGGATCGTAGAACATGTTCCTCTTCTCTTTCTCTCCACATTTTCATTGAATATAACAATATATCGCGAAATATCTTCGATATATCTATGATACAACTGGATATTCTCTCTGTCAATGTCTATCGAGAAGAAGGAGCGCGATATCTTGTTAGTTGTCAGGAGGGGCGAGTTCTTCTTGTATGGGTTGGTACGGCCAGGAGAGATGCACCATCGTTCCCTTCTGGACGCCCGCACTTTCAATCGTGATCCGACCATGATAGAGATCAACGATGGTTTTGACGATAGCCAGCCCTAATCCTGTTCCTGGAATATCGCGTGATCGTGCTTTATTGACCCGATAAAATCGTTCAAAGAGATGGGCGAGGGCATCAGCTGGAATTCCTTGCCCGGTATCCTGGATCGTATGAACCACCTCATGCGCGTCAACCTGGATCGTCCATGTGACGGAGCCGCCATCCGGTGTGTATTTCAGAGCATTGTCCAGCAGATTGCGAAAGACCATTGTGAGGTGGTTCATATTGGCGGTCAACTGTACAGACGTTGCGGGTTCAACCAGCGTGAGGTCAATGTGTTTGGCTTGTGCCAGTGGAGTAAACTCGTGAACCAGGGAGCTTGCCATCCGTATGAGATCGATTTCTTCGTGTCCAACCTCTGCACGCCCGGCCTCAAAGCGAGAGAGCAGAATCAATTCCTGCACCAGATTGCTCAGATGGGCGATTTCATCGTCAATCTCTTCAATGTATTGTCTTGCCGTTGTATGATCCAGCGTATCGTAACGCAGCGCTTCCGTTCGCAATCGAATGGCCGTCAGGGGAGTTCGCAGTTCGTGTGAGGTATTGCTGGCAAAGGCCCGTTGCTCGTCAAGCATGCTCTGCACTTGACGCGCCATCTCATTGAATGCCTGAGCAACCTCTGTAATCTCATCCTTCCAGGGAAAGTGAACGCGTTGTGAAAAATCCCAACGGCTACGGATCAGGAATTGGACCACTGCGCGTTTGTGTTTCTGACGCGAAGCGATTGAAAAGTGTACTTAACAAGCATCAAGAAGATTTTATTGCTACTGAGTCAATACTGCTTACTGAGGACCGATCAGACAAGAGGCATCCTACAAAGTTTCACATCATTGAAAACGTAACCTATATGGCTCTCCATCCTTCCGGGGGAAATATTTCTGTGAACGCTTGCGCGAACCCTCGGGGCTTTTCAGTTCTCCGCTCAAAGGGGGGCAGGGGTCTCCCTGCCGGGGTCTGGGGTGTCCCCAGTTTCCTTCCCTCCTTCGCGCGCCGCCGCAGGCGGCGCGCAAAAGAGAAGAAAAAAGGTTTTTGCGGGGACACCCCGCACCCTGGCAAAGGGCTGCCGCCCTCTGCACTCCTGCTAGATGGGAGAATTGGAAAGCCCTGCGCGAACCCTCAAACGGTCTTGACAGAATGCTAGCGTTGCTCTATACTACAAATGTAACGTTTGCGTCATGTTTTGGGGAGAAATGATGAAGCAACGTATGCGGATCGGTGATCTGACAGAGCAGGCCAAAGTGACCCAACGTACCGTTCGCTCCTATGAGTATATCGGGCTGCTCCCTCCCACAGAGCATGAGGGGCACGGTTACCACAACTCTAGCGAGGAAAAGCTTGCCCGCTTGCGGAAAATCGACCAGTTCAAGCAACTCGGACTGAGCCTGGACGAGATCCGCGACGTCATTGATCTCTCCTTTACCGGTTCAAGCGGCATTCAGCCAAAACAAAAAGTCCTTGCCATTCTCAGAAAACACCTCGCTGAAGCTGACAGGAAATTTGGCGATTTGCAGGCCAACATCGAACGCTTTGAGCGCTTCCTGGCCGCAAAGCAACAACTCTAGTTTTTTTTCTTTAAAATATGACGCTAACGTCAACGTCATGTTCTCATGCCTTCAGAGAGACCTTGCTCGCAGACGATTGCGAACAAACAGCCTGGAGGGAAGAATATGGCTGTCAACATGACATGATGAAGGAAGGTCTTGAGGGAGAATGCATGAGCGAAACAATTGGATTCATTGGACTTGGCAACCTGGGTCAACCGATAGCCTGTCATCTGCTCGCAGCCGGTTACGCGCTCAAGGCCTGCAATCGCATCGCCAGCAAAGCAGGTCCGTTGGTTGCCCTGGAGACGCAGCAGGTCTTTCAACCGCGCGACGTTTTGACACGTGGGGGGATTGTGGTCTCGGTTGTCTGGGATGATGCGGCACTGGAAAGTATTGTATAGCGTTTTCTGTGAAGATTACCAGAGAGTGCATTTACTAGAGTGGTGCACATTATAGCACAGCTAGCTAACGTTGTGAACGAGGAGTAACCATGAGTTCAAATCGTGCCATTGTTGTCGATCCATCGGTTAAGGGGCGTCTCGCTATTCAAGAAGTTGCATCGCCAACTCCCTTGCCTTCAGAGGCGCTTGTACGCGTTGCTGCTATTTCGCTCAATCTAGGCGAGGTTCGTCGCTCAACTACTGCTGAGGCAGGCTGGCAACCCGGTTGGGATTTTGCAGGCACCGTTGAACAGCAGGCCGCAGATGGCTCTGGGCCGCGCCAGGGTACACGTGTTGTCGGTGTGCTGAGCGTTGGGGCCTGGGCCGAGGTGATTGCCGTGCCTACCCCCATGCTGGCCGAACTGCCAGATACTGTGACATTTTCTCAGGCCGCAACCTTGCCTGTAGCTGGCCTCACTGCCTATCGTGCCCTTGAAAAAGGCGGCTTCCTGGTTGGGAAACGCGTGCTGATAACTGGGGCATCGGGCGGCGTTGGTCATTTTGCTGTGCAATTGGCGCATATCGCCGGGGCGCAAGTTATTGGCGTGGCTCGTCGTGCTGAGCGTGTTGCCGATATACGGCAAGCCGGAGCGCATCACGTCATCGTGAGTGAAGATTTAGAAGCCGCTCGCCAATCTGGCCCTTATCATCTCATTCTGGATGCTGTTGGTGGCAACGTGTTGGGTAATGCTTTGAGTATGCTTGCGCCAGGCGGTACTGCTGTCAGTTATGGCTCTTCATCAGACCTTCAGGGGACTGTTACATTTAAGCCGCAAGCATTCTACTGGGCAGGAGGAGCCAATCTTTACGGCCTTATTATCTTCCATGAACTGGCTCGCCACCCCGGTTCAGAGGATCTTGGTATTCTAGCCCGCTTGATCGCCGATGGTCGCCTCCATCCCCACATCGACCTTGAATTGTCCTGGACCCACATCGTCGATGCTGTTCAGAGCTTGCTTGAGCGTCGCATCACTGGAAAAGTTGTGCTGACGTTGTAATTCCATCTTTTCTGTAGGGACCCGATTCATCACATACACTGATGTATCGGGCTCTCCATAAAAGGGATAGCAGGCTCAGATCTTACCAAGTACGTCTCGTGCTCTATAAACGTCGATTTCGCTGTCCGACATGCCGACGAACGTTCACAGAAAGCGAAACGATGTGTGGGAGGTACAAATGGACGACGAAGCGATTTCGAGTGAAATAAAGTTGCTCACAGATTGCTACTCTTCTATTTCATCCCAAACCCACTGCTCATCTCTTTTGACAAGACGGCGATAAAAACACGAACGGGAGCCTGTATGACAAATGTTGCTCTCATAGTCAACGAGAATAAGCAAATTACTATTGTTGCAATTTACGCGAATCTCTTTTACTTTAAGATGTACACCGGATTTCTCGCCTTTCAGCCAGATTTCCTGACGAGAAAGAGCAAACAAGTAGACGATATTATTTTCTAGTGTCAGTATCAATGATTCTTTGCTCATTGTCCCAAGCATAAGAACCTCAAGAGATTTCCAGTGTTGAATAGCAACTGGAATGAGATCCTGGTTAAGCCCCTGATAAAATGCCAGTTCTGGGAGAGTAGTCATCTTCGTAGTATCCTTTCTGGAAAATTTTCTTATTGTTCCTGTTAAGATTGAGTATAGATGATTATCCGCTTACATAGCAATATGGATAGAAAATCTGGAGAAACATGTAACTTAAAATCAGGACTTTTTTTACCTGCGATTCTATTTGTTGTTCTTTTTCTTCTTCCCGTGTCGTGGCCCTGATCCCATTTCACAACAAATCGTCCATCTGCTATCGGGCATCAATGACCAGGTGGACGATTTTGCTGAACTCGTTAAACAGGATATTTACTATTTTGTTTCTGAGGCTGCTTCCGTCTTGGCTCCAACGACGGCGACCGTCATTCCACTGCTGATGGGGAGGGCGATGGAATACAGGGCGGGATCGCTGCTCGCCATCTGGTTATATGCGCGGGCACCTGTGCCACGCTGGTTCACGGTAGACTCCTGTACGCTTCCCAGTCCATCTCCACCCAGGACGCAATTGTCGGCGACTATGATGCTACCCGGACGGGCGAGCCGAATTGCCCATGTGAGGTATTGTGGATAGGCGTCTTTGTCTGCGTCGATAAAAATCAGATCAAATGGCCCTTCTTCCACTAATTGGGGGAGTGTCTCAAGCGCTGGACCTACGCGTACTTCGGTGCGGTCTTCTACCTGAGCTTGCCGAAACGACTCGCGTACCACATTGGCGTGCTTCTCATCGATTTCCAGCGTGATCAGTCGTCCATCAGCAGGCAGCGACCGGGCCAGCCAGATGCCGCTATACCCTGCCAGCGCACCAATCTCCAGGATCTTGCGCGCCTGACAAGCCTTCGCCAGTACTTGTAAGAGCTTGCCTTGCAGAGGGGAAATCTGAATCGATGGAAGCCCCTGCTCTCTGGCCCGCTCGGTAGTTTGGCGCAACGCATCATCCTCGGGAGCAAACAGGCGTGCGATGGCCTCCTCGATTTCGCGTCCTGGGCGCTGGGATCTCCCTGGATGTGGTTGCTGGGGAACGGTGTCGCCGGTGAGCAGACCGCGAATCTCGTTCTTGCTGCGCTCAAGCACCTGACGCAAGGCCAGGAGGCTTTGCTGATCTTTCAGCATCGAGACCCCTTTTTCTACGGTGCGCTGGAGATCCTGCAAGTCCTCATTAACAAACTCGGTCTCAAGCTGCATCGCAGGAGGAGGAACGGGGCGTCCATTGCGCTGCCAGAACTCCTGGGTGAAATCTGCATGGGCCTCCAGCTCTTTTTGCCCTGCCTCGCTGAGTTGATAGATGTTTTTTTCATCGGCTCGCTGGGCCAGAATCAGCCCTTGATCCTCTAAGAGTTGTAGGGTCGGATAGACGGTGCCAGGGCTGGGAGCATAACGGCCATATGTCTGCTCTTCGAGCCATCTGATCGTCTCGTAGCCATGTTTGGGGCCATCACGTAGTGCGTCGAGCAGCAGATAGCGCAGCATGCCTCGCTCGACGCGCTCCCGCCGCCCTCTGCGCTGATGTCCATCCTCATCGGTAAGATGCCAGGATGCATGATGGCGATGTCCTCGCTCCTCCGACTCCTCGTGATGGTGCTGCCTGCGCTCTTTCCTGTGTTCTCGACGTTCTGATCTCTCCATATGATGTGGTCGGCCTCTGTGTTCTTCGTGATGCTCAGTGTTCTCGTGCATATGTTTCTTTCCTTTTTCATTCTAAAGATATATCTTTAATTAGGATAAGATATATCTTTAGAATTGTCAAGTGGAATTCTGGTATTTCTTTTGGCCTGGTTGCAATTATTTTGGTAAATGTGACAGGGCTTTCCAATTCTCCCATCTAGCGGGAGTGCAGAGGGCGGCAGCCCTCTGCCGGGGTGCGGGGTGTCCCCGCAAAAACCTTTTTTCTTCTCTTTTGCGCGCCGTCGCAGGCGGCGCGCGAAGGAGGGAAGGAAACTGGGGACACCCCAGACCCCGGCAGGGAGACGCTGCACCCCTTTGAGCGGAGAACTGGAAAGCCCTGGTAAATGTGAGCCGCCACTTGACTTTTGCTATATGTGTCGGTTATATTTTGGTTGGACGATCAACCAGGAGGAAGCAGGCAGATGACGACACGCGAACGAATCATTCAAGCAGCATATCATGTACTGGCCGAGCATGGATATGATGCGACCACAATCAAGGCGATTGCACGCGAGGCCGAGGTCGCACCGGGACTGGTGCATTATTACTTCGCGAATAAAGACGAATTGCTGGTAGAAGTACTCAAAGACATTTCGAGCCGCTATACCGAGAACATGCGCAGAGTGATGGACAGCCTACCCGCTGACCGGGTGGGCGAAGCAGGCTTGAATGATGCGTTACAGCGCACACTGCGTACTCCCGAGACGTATTGTTTGCGCTGGGACTACGCAATCCTACGCTGCTGCCTGCGGTAACGGAGCTTTTGCAGAGGGGATGTGGGAGCATTGGGCAGGTCGTGCAGGCAGCGGGAGGCGAGCAGGCAGTTAACTCCGATTTGTTCGCGTCAATCCTGCTGGCCTGTTTCGATGGCCTGGCCCTCCAGCATATTACCGGCCAGAACTTTGCTGTCGAGGACGCATATGGAGTGCTGACACGTATGATCAATGTCTTCCTGGAACACAGTTGACCAAATTTTTTTACACGTAACTGGTTGGATGACCAACCAGCTATCAAATAATTTATTGCACTTCTTGAATAGATGCTGTTATGAATTGGTGGATAACTAAACAGCGAAAAGGAGCAATGCTATGGCGACGTTAACCGTGACGCGCGTGACCCATTCCTGTGTCCTGCTCGATATTGCAGGCACGAAGATCCTGACTGATCCCTGGTTCTCAGAAAAAACTGGCTATCTGCGGGGCGAGCCACTGGCTTTTACTCCGCAGGAACTTCCACTTCTGGATGCAGTGCTGGTCAGTCATGGACACTACGATCATTATGATATGCAGGCATTCCAGGCTTATCCCGACAAGAGCGTTCCGGTGCTAGTCAAGCGGGGTATCGCCGCAGCCGCGCGCAAGGTCGGATTTCATACTGTGATTGAGCTTGATCCCTGGGAAACTGCCGAGGTTGGTAATCTTACGATCACTGCCACGCCCGCTGAACATGGAGTGCCTGAGAATACCTATGTTGTGCAGAGTTCCGACTTCACGATCTTCTTTGGGGCCGACACGCTCTTAATCCCACAACTGCGAGAGGTTGCGACCCGTTTTCCACGCATTGATCTGGCTCTGCTTGCGGTAAATGGATTGCAAATTCGTCCCGCGTTTAATCGTCAGGTGGTGATGAACGCACAGGAGGCAACGGAACTGGCCGAACTCTTACGCCCGCGCGTCGCTGTGCCAATGCACTACACTTTCACCGCAGGTGCGCTCCGTGATCGCCTGCTTCTCAAGTATACCGGAACCGCCGCACAATTTGCCCAGGAGATGGCACAGCGCATTCCGACAACGGCGGTGCATATTTTGGAACCGGGCGAGCCGCTAGAAATCACATCTCTCGCATAAGCTGTCACCGCGGCAACGGTGGTGGGGAGAGATCAATATAGGCATGCTGAATAGCCCTGGTATATATGCTGTTGAAGAGCTTTTCGCCTGTTACGTTCTTCACTTTATATTCGTGCCATTGTACACGCGGTCCCTAGAGATAGTATTGGGATGCGCCACAAGAAGATTGTCTATACATATGAGTTGAGCAGTAGAAGAAAGAGGTTTTGTAAAGTGGAACGCTTTAGTCAAACACGTACAGGCATAGACACGTTTCACCCTGGCATCATTGTCTTGATCTTACTGACAATTGGTGCCCATTTGTTTCTTGGAATGCAGCCCGATGAGGAGCTGCACACCTGGTTTTTGCTTAATGGATTAGGGTATCTCGTCCTGTTAGCCGCATTTGTGCTTCCTCAGTTCATAGCCCTTCACAGCTTCGTGCGCTGGATCTTGATGGGCTATACAGCGCTGACTGTTGTTCTCTGGGTCTTTTTAGGAGGACCGAAGGAGGGCAAGCTTGATCCATTTGATGTGCTGGTGAAAGCTGTAGAAATCTTTTTGTTGCTGCTTCTCTTCTTTGATTGGAGATGGGACTCAAAGCTGAAGATCTGACCTGCATGTTGACAGGCCAGACGGTGCTGGTCCTCGATGATTATCATTTCATGGCGTCTCCTGTGATTCATAACGCGCTCAGCTTTTTGATCGAACATGCGCCGTCACATTGCATCTGCTGATCGGAACGCGCAATGATCCTCCCTTGCCTCTCTCTCGCCTGCGCGCCAGGGGTCAACTGAGCGAGTTGCAAGTGGATGCATTGCGCTTTGTCTCTTCAGAAGTGCAAACGTTCTTGCAGACGATGGGGCTTCAACTTGCGCCTGATCTCCAACTGGCACTTGAGGAGCGAACGCAGGGCTGGATTGTCAGCATTCAGTTGCTGGCCCTGGCCTTGCGCGCTCAGCCACACCCGGCTGCTTTGCTTGCGAGCAATCCTGGCAGCCATCCCTTTTTTCTTGAATATGTTAGCGAAGAACTGCTGGCACGTCTCCCGTTAGAGGATCGTCGATTTCTGCTATACACCAGCATTCTGGATCGGTTGACGGGTTCGCTCTGTGAGGCCGTGACGGAGCTTCCCGCCGGGCAAGCACGCCTGACCGCATACTATCAGGGGCATGTACTGCTCAATGCGCTGGACGACGCTGGGATGTGGTATCGTTACCATCCTTTATTCGCCGATGCTCTGCGTGCGCACCTGCACAGACGAGAGCCGAACGTGATTCCCGCTCTCTATTGTCGTGCCAGTTATTGGTACGAAGAACGCGGCGAGGCGGAAGAAGCATGTCATAACGCGTTTCTGTCCGGCGATATGCAGCGTGCGGCGCAACTGCTGGAGAAGCTCCTGTTTACGCTCATTGCAGAAGGCAAGTTTTCTCGTCTGGGTCGCTGGCTGGACCAACTCCCTGAAGAAGTGATCGCCCAATCTCTTCATCTCACTCTTGCTCTGCTGTGGCGGCAAGCGCTCGGCACACGGTCGCGGGAGCATGTGGCGAAAATGCTGGAACCGTTCGTCCAGCGTGACCCGGATCAGGAAACTGCCTGGGTAGACTTGCGCAGTCAGCTCGCTCTGTTGCAGGTGTTGAGCGTACTCTCACAAAACGATCCCGAACAGACGATTATGACGCTTGAAGAGGCGTTGTGCTCGCTTCCCACGCAACAAACGGCGTTGAGCCGTTTTATTGCCCTGCTCTTGCGCATGATCCTGCACGCCATGTATCGCGTGCATGGCGATCTGGCCGCCTCTGAACAGATCCTCCTCGATATCAGCTTGCCGCGCAGCTCACAACAGATCTACCCGCTCGATCTGATCGGCTGGTGGGGACTGGCGGAACTCTATGAGGCGCAGGGACAATTGCGACAATGGTACTCGCGTTATGAGCAGTTCTTTCGGGTGCTGGGACCTCATCCTGATCTGCCACCCCTACCGCTCTCGGTGGTGCTGATGAGCAAGGCAACCCTGCTGTACGAATGGAACTGGTTGCAGGATGCAACAGAAACGACCCACGAGGCGCTCTCACTGACCGAGCGTATCAACTTCAATCACGATGGCGCGCTATGGCTGTGACCCGAGGGTTTGAGGGCAATGTGCTGGAGATTCAGATGCTTACGGCTCTGGCGTTTGCTGCTCAGGGAAAAACGAAGCGCGCATTGCGCGTGCTAGGGCCGCTTCTGGAGAGAGCCGAGCCAGAAGGCTACATTCGTCTCTTTGCCGACGAAGGCCAGCCGATGGCCCATCTGCTCACCTACATCTCTGCTGCTACTTCTGCATCGCCTGAATATCTCAGAACGATTCAAACTGCACTGATTCCCACTCAGGAAACACAGGTGCTCGTCCCTGACGTACAGTCTGTTGTATCTCAGTGGTCGCTTATCGAGCCACTCACAGCTCGCGAACTGGAAATTCTGCGCCTGCTTGCTGCTGGCTCCTCAAATCTGCAGATTGCTCATCAACTGGTGATTAGCCTCAACACTGTCAAACGTCATGTCCAGCACATCATCGCCAAATTGGGTGTGACCAACCGGACTCAGGCAGTTGCCAGCGCACGCGCACTCCGTTTGCTGTAATTCTGCACAAAAAATAGTCCTTCATATGCTTCTTTCAAGGCATGGCTTCTTCTTGCAATGGCGCTAGGCTGTGGAGAGAAAAACAAGCAGCTTCTCTCTTGAAAGGAGTTTTTCCCTTTATGCGTTCTTCAACCTCTGCAAATACAGCACCGTCGCATGCCTCAAAGAGTGGTGAGCGATTGCGCGGATGGAGTCTGATTACGGTGATGGTTGGTCTGGCTCTGAGCCTTTTCCTCGCTGCCCTCGATCAGACCATTGTGGCTACGGCACTACCAACTATTGCCGGAGAACTACATGGCTTGCGTAGCTCTTGAAAGATGTGCCGTTGCGCGAAAACGCCTCGCTACGTGATACTGGAAAGGGGAGCGCCAGGTAATGCCTGCCACGTGGCATCTGGATAAAGCTGGGAGAGGCGCAAACTCTGCTCGCCCTATTCGAGTGAAGATGTCGTAGTCGAGCGATTTATCGCGCATTTCTCTCCAACATGTAAAATGCGCGATAAATCGCTCGACTACGACACGAGAGCACAGGCTATGCGTATTGCTATGGCTTGAGGTCCAGCACCGCGCGGCCTGTCGCCAAATCGACAGGCACCGAAGCCTGCATATGCGCGATCAGCCACTTGCCACCGATCTTGCGGAAGCAAGCGGTCCAACGCAGCCAGTTCCCGACCTTCTGCCCATTGTGCATGGTTGCGCTCAGCCGATTGAAACTGTGGGCAAATGCTACGTCGCCGCCTACCGTGATGTCCAGGTCAACAACTTCATAGTTGATTGGACCCGGGAATGAGGAAAACACCTCTCTCCACTGTTTCCTGTATGCATCTGTTCCCACGTATTGCAGCGGGGGCACGATGTCGAACGACACAAGGTCAGGCGCGTACATGGACATCACTTCATCAATATCCTTGTTGCGAAGCCCCTCGACTCCACGCTCTATGACCCTTTTGATTTCGGCTGCATCGCTTTTCTTGTTGTCTTCGACTGTCATAGTTTCTTCCTCGATCTGCTAGAAGCCAAGCTGTTGCTTGACCAGGACAATCGTGATACGACCTGGCTCATGCTCTGCATTGATGATCAGAAGTTTATTGATGGCGCTGCCCTGGCCGTATACCTGTTTAGCACGTTCGCTTTCCAGGGGAAGGCTATATTCGCGGATGCGGCGAAATCCGTCTTCCAGTGTGTGGACGAGCTTTTGTGTGCTAACTACCCAGATCGCCTTGCTCGCGCCAAAGACGGCGGCACTTAACTGGCTGCCAGAGGCCGATGCAATGAGCAGCTCGCCCTGTTCGGTGATTGCCTGGACGCTTCCCACCAGGACATCGGGGGCGGCTACCAGTTGGCGTATCTCGTTACGCTGTGTCACGTGATCAAGCGCAGCTACCTGAGAGCGTACCGGTTGAAAGCGATTTGTGTGTGCGATCTGCTCTGTCAGGCCAATCCCATCAGCGGTGCTAGAAGGTGAATTATAGACTCGTGAGCCATCGGAGATTGAGTCAAGTACATACTTGCTTGCTTCTTCGCCGGTATCAAAGACGACAACCTGTATGCCGTGTGCTTGCAGTGCCTGTGCGGTATTTTCGATTTGCTGCTCTGATGCCAATTGAGTGAATTCGGAATTTGGTAGAACGGTAGTCATTGAGATTGTTTTCACTTTCTTGTTTTTTTGAATATCTTAATATGAAACTGGTGGAAGGTTGCTGACGACTCTATTGATGAACTATGCTCATTGCGTCTGAGCTTCCGCCTCCGCTGTGTGAGGTGCTGAGCCTGCAAGCGGAGTGGTATCGAGGTATCTGACCTCGTAGGCGCGCTCGGCGAACTTCCAGCCTTCCTCTGTGCGCTGATAGCGGTCGTGGTACACAGCGTAGTTCAGGTACGATTTGCCGTCACGCAGGCGTATGAGTTCACTCATATAGGCCCGACCGATTGCAGTGTCGCCAAGCAATTGGATCGTGCCCGGGTGCGTGTTTTGCACGAAATAATCCCACTGACCCTGTAGCTGTTTGCTTCCAGTACGGATTTGCTCCCGGCCCACTTGCTCGATATTGGCACCGAGGAAACGCAGCACACCGTTCTGTGTGAACAGCGATGCCAGGCGGTCGTAGTCGTACATCATCGCCGCGTCAGTGAACTCGCCGCGCAGCGCCTCGATCTCGAAGCGATCAACAATGCTCTCTAAGTCGCTCATTGATTTCCTCCTGGTTTGTTGACAGAAGCGTCCATACGGCGGATCAGGGAAGTGCGTCTCCCTGTCACATCCGTAGAGTTTCTTTTGTCATAATAATGACAAATTGAAATGAGGAAATGTGACCGATGGATAAACACGACTGGCTGGCACAACAATTTGAGGCGGAGCGTCCTCGCTTGCGGGCGGTGGCCTACCGGATGCTCGGCTCGCCCTCCGAGGCAGAGGACGCCGTGCAGGAGGTCTGGCTGCATCTCTTTAGTTCCGACACAAGCGCTGTCTCGAACCTGGGCGGCTGGCTGACAACGGTAGTCGCGCGGGTGTGCCTCAATATGCTACATGCGCGCAAGTCGCGGCGCGAGGAGTCCCTGGAAGCGTCGGTGCCTGGAGTAGTGACGGACAGTGAAAGCGAGATTGACCCGGAGCAAGAGATGGAGCTGTCCGATTCGGTTGGTCTGGCGCTGCTGGTGGTGCTGGATACGCTTGCTCCCGCCGAGCGCCTCGCCTTTGTCCTGCACGACATCTTCGCCGTGCCCTTCGACGAGATCGCGCTTATTGTGGAGCGCTCTCCAACTGCGGCCAGGCAGCTCGCCAGCCGCGCACGCCGCCGGGTGCGGGGAAGAGAGCACATGCAGGATGCGGACCTGGCCGCTAGCCGAGAAGTGGTCGAAGCCTTTCTCACCGCCGCGCGCACCGGGAACTTCGATGCGCTGCTCGCTGTGCTCGATCCAGATGTCGTGCTCCAAGAAGGCTCTATAGGCGTGCCAGGCGAGATTCATGGTGCGGCGGCAGTGGCAAAACAGTTTATGGGACGTGCCCAGACAGCACGACCAATTCTGGTGAATGGCTCTGTGGGAGTCCTGGTGGCTCCGCATGGGCGGCTGCTCGGCATCCTCGATCTCTCGATCAGGGATGGCAAGATCGCCGCGATCACCGCGATTTCCGACCCTGCACGCCTGCGCGAGTTGCATCTGGCGGTCCTCGACGACTGATGCACTGCCGCCCATCTTTCGTGCGTGTCTGTTCAGTAGTCGAGTCTGTGCTTTCTCGATTAGCGGAGGGAGCACGACGGGCTGCTATGAAGAGTTGTTTTTTGTAATGAACTGTTCGCTGTGCCCCAAAGGTGTGAAGAAGAAGGTGAAGGCAATGCCAAGAATCAGCAGGCCGACCACCGTGTAGATCAGGGCGATCTGGTTCGTTTGAGCAATGACAAAACCGCCAAGCAAGGCACCCAGTGATGCAGTTGACCAGGTCAGAACTCTGGTAACAGTAATGACACGGCCAAGCAACTGATGGGGTACAGCAGTCTGCGTCAAGCTATATGCATGGATGAGAAAGAGAATATCTGCGCCGCCGCGCAATGCCCAGAGCAGAAGCAATACCCAATACCGGTGCGAAAGCGCGGTCAAGGCCGTCAATCCCCCCTCCATATTGCAGCAAAGTTTGCCGCATCAAAGCAGATTCTCAGGGTAGATTGGAGAAATGCGACTGCATAAATCCACCAGACGGAGAGCAAGCCTATGAGCGCAACACATGGAATAGAAGCTATCACAAGCGCACGAATGATATCTGTTACAATCATCAAGCGCTTGCGATCAACGCGATCAGCCCAGGCTCCAATAATCAGACCCAGGAGAAGATAGGGGAGAGAAATGGCCGTGAGCATCAAGGCGAGGGCAAGAGAAGAACCTGTGAGTTTGAAGATCAACAAGGGTAAAGCGAAGCCTGTAAACGAGCTTCCCAACGTTGAGATCGTTTGTCCCATCCAGAATTTCCAGAAGTCACTGCTGGTACGTGACTCGACGACAGAAGAGCGAGCAGACATGAAATTCCTCCCGATTTCAAAAAGCAAAGGAGCGCTGCCTTTTCTTGAGAGTAACCTGCTATTTGCATAGCTTGCAAGATAGATTCTATGCTTTTAGCATAGGCCATCCATGAGATATGCTAAAAGCCATGCTGAAAAAGAGATGCCTTACACCTCTTTATTGTTGAGCGGTTTGGCAAAATAGAGCCATGTCGATCTCAATGGATTGAAGAAGTACCTACATTTGAAGGAGTGCTTTATGAGCAAACTGCAAACAGATCCCGAACGGACAAGCCGGGTTGCAAAAGATTATCAAGCAGGGTTTGTTGACCCGATTGCTGTTGAAGCGGGCGAAACTTTTGCTGTGAGCGAAAGAACCGATGCCTGGGAGAACAATCCCATATGGATTTGGGTTTGGTGTACCGACCAGCGAGAAAAAAGCGGTTGGGTTCCGAAAAAGATCATCCAGATGAATCCAGATGGCCAGACGGGAACCACTCAGGTTGCTTACAATGCCAGAGAACTCACAGTGACCGCTGGTCAGGAACTCATCATTAAGCAGGAGGAGAGTGGGTGGTTCTGGTGCTGCAATCAGCAGGGAAAGTGCGGGTGGGTTCCTATCAGCCATATGATGGCAGAGTCCTGATCTTACCACAGGGGTATTTGAGCCGCGTAATGTACTTCCTTCCAGGCGTAGACGGTGGCAAGAAGAAGCGCAAGATCGAAGAAGTTTTGCCTTCTCTGTCCCTGCTATACTGCTCATTATTGATTGGACTCTCAAGTCGTAGTCGAGCGATTGATCGCGGGGAACCACATCACAGGCCGTCCCCGCGATCAATCGCTCGACTACGACTCTGTCAAACTTCAATCACACGTTGGAAAGACAACTGGATATGGTAGGGGCGACGGCTTGTCCTCACCCAATGTGGCCCCTCATCGCGCCTATGGAGGCGGGCGAGGACAAGCCGTCGCCCCTGCCATATCCGATCACACCCCGGAGGATGTCCTGGATGCATCAACCAATGAAGCTTGACAGAGTACTACGACAGCCTCATTAACAAGGAGAACCTTATTATGATTCGCAAGATTGAAGCGACGGTTTTATTTGTTCAGGATTTAGATACATGTACGGCGTTTTATCGAGACACGTTCCGCCTTGAGTACCAGGGGAATGATGCTCAGTCTGCCATGTTTCTGCTGCAAGAGGGGTTGTACCTGATCTTGCTCTCGCCTGAAGGTGCCGCAGATCTGTTAGGAACGCCGGGAAATGCCCTTCCTGCACCAACTGGATTTCGCGGGCTGCTAGCTGCCGGGGTGGTGGATGTCGATGCGGCATATAAAGAACTCAAAGCGAAAGGCGTTACCTTTCTTAGACCTCCAACCGATCAGCGCTGGGGACTGCGCACGGCCCACTTTGCCGATCCCGAAGGCAATGTCTGGGAGATTAACCAGCCCATAGCAACTGGAACAGAAGGGTAGAGTTGGTTATTGTCCCTTTTGCGAAAAAGTGCCGTATACAGGGATAGACACAACGTTGTGACATGTGTTCTCTCACCCACTTTTATATGCGAAAGGACAGACAATGCAACCAACCAGCAATACATACGATCAGTTTGCGGCACAATACACAGAGATGATTTCGTCGCAGGAGCGGGCTGGAGCGGAGACCAGCCCGACCATGTCCCCATTTCTTCAGGTCGTTGGAGATGTGCGCGGCTTGAAAGTGTTCGATGCGGGATGTGGCGAGGGCTATCTCTCGCGCATCCTCGTCCAGCGTGGAGCTGAGGTCACGGGCGTAGATGTTTCGGCCCCGCTGGTCGAGATCGCTCGCGCCAAAGCGTTTGCGGATCAGATCCATTATCTGATAGCCGATCTCAGCCAGCCACTCCCCAGCTATCAGGGTCAGTTCGATCTGGCTACCAGTTTTTTTGTGCTCAATGATATCTACGATTATCAGGGATTTCTCATGACGCTGGGAACGGTCCTCAAGCCGGGTGGACGGCTGGTGCTGTTCATGAACAATCCGTATTCGTTCGTGATCCGTAGCTTTGTCACCGATTACTTTGCTCCTGGTCTGGCATATCCCTATCGGGGCATGGCCGATTTAGGCGTAAAGGTCCATTTTTACCAGCGAACGTTGGAAAACTACCTGGATGCCAGCTTTGCAGCAGGATTTCAACTGCAACGGCTGGTGGATGTGCCGACGCCCGAGGGCAGCTTCAAGCGCAGGAAAGAGACGCTGCTGCCCGAAGGGTATCACTTCCCGTTCTTTACGATTTTGAGCCTGGTGAAAAAAGACTCGTAGCGACAAACCCTTGCGGTTGTCGCGGTCCCTGTTCTCGCAGCGACAAACCGTTGCAGTTGGTCGCTGGTAATGCGCGATATACAAGCGCGGCCAGAGACAACTGCAACGGTTTGTCGCTACTATCAGTGGGATACACGACGTCCGAAAGAGGAGAGGATAGTTTCGAGAACCGGGAGCATGCTGGAAGCTCGTTTTGCTTTAATGATCATGTCCCAGGCTGGCTCGAATTTCTTCCATCCAGTGGCATAGGCCATATGTCGGAGTCGGTCGTTCCATCTAGCTTTGGTCCAGGCTCCCTGGAAAATCGAACCCCAGCGGTAGAAATTGCGATAGGCGCGCCAGTATCCAGCTTCCAGCGCGTCGGGGGCCAGTTTTGCCGGACGGTAGACGACATGGCGGGTATCGTAGAGATCCCAGTTGCTATGGAGCAGGCGTCCCTGTTGGGCCATGCGTTCGTAGAGGGCAGTTGTTGGATAGGGTGTGAGGATATGGAAGGTGGCGGTCTCGATGCCCTGCTTGATGGCCCATTCGACGGTGCGGTCAAAGACAGTTTCGTCGTCGTCATCCATGCCAAAAACGAAGCTCCCGTTGACCATCACCCCCTGATCGTGGAGGCGTTGAATGGCGGCGCAATAGTCGCGATTCAGATTTTGATATTTGTGCTGTTCCTGCAAGTTTGAAGTGCTGAGCGTTTCAAAGCCAACAAACAGGCTGCGTAGCCCGCTCTCTACCGCTTTTTCCAGCAGTCCCGGTCGTAGCGCGGCTTGCACGGTTCCGGCTGCCTGCCATAGTCGTCCCATGCCTTTCATGCCGTCGAAAAGTGCTTCGGCAAAGCGTGGATTGCCGAAGAGATGGTCGTCCAGAAAGTACAGGTGCCTGCCTGGGAGCCGATTGATTTCCGCCAGCGCGTCATCTACCTGTTGGGTGTAAAAGGATTTGCCCCCTTTAAAAAAAGCCTCTTTATAGCAAAAATCACAGACATGTGGACAGCCGCGCGAAACAACAATAGAATTGGGCACAAGGTAGAGGTTGCGCTTGATCAGATCGCGCCTGATTTTGGGGATGCCAACCAGCGTGCGTACCTTCGAGGTGTAGACTTTTGCTGCACGTCCCTGTCGATAATCGCTGAGAAACGCGGGCCAGATATCTTCTCCCGGCCCTAGAAAAATGGAATCGGCATGTTGGGCAGCCTCATCCGGTAGCGACGTTACGTGTAGTCCACCCAACGCGACATAGATACCTTTCGCACGGTAATGGTCTGCCAGCTCATAGGCCCGGTATGCAGAGGTAATATAGACCTGGATCACCACCAGATCAGGGTTATCGTAGAGATCGAGCTTTTCGACATGTTCGTCCTGAATAGTGACCTGATCATCTTCATCAAGGTAGCCGGCCAGAGTTGCCAGACCAAGCGGAGGGAAAAGGGAATATTTGATCGGACGGAAATAGGGGCTGATCGCTTCGGTTAAAGCGGGGAGGATCATTTTTACTCGCATCTATTGGCTCCTCATATACTCAAATTTCTCCTGTTGAAGCCCTGACCACCGTTTCCAGTATAAATGGAAGCGTATGCTCAAGCCAGGTCTTGAGGACGCCTGTTATGGTACATGTGTGCGAACCTGAAGGTTTTCGGATGCATCTTTTTCTGGTGCTGAGTCCATCTCGATGGGCCTATCGCACCTTCTATTTATTTACGAGTGTCGCTGTGAGATGCTATACTAGAAAAATCGAGTCTGCTCTATCCAGGCTTAATGGAAGGGTAGTAAGCTATGAACGGCAAAAATGTGCCGGAGAGGTTATATACGCCCACGATTTTACAGAATGCTCTGGGCAATCCTCTCCGTTCAGAGCAGCGCGCTGGTGAGTTGTTGCCCCATGTTCTCTCACCGCTGGACATGCTCACAATATTTATTGCAATCGTTGTGTTCATATCCAACGTCTCGATTGTTCAGTCCGCTGACGTTGGTATCGCTACATATATTTATTGGATCGTTGGTGTTCTGACCTTCCTTGTGCCTGGGGCCATTGTTGCCGAACAACTCAATCGTTTTATGCCAGTGGAAGGCTCCATCTATGTCTGGACGCATCGGGCATTAGGGCCATTATGGGGCTTTTTAGCCGGTTTTTGCGCCTGGTTTCCCGGTGTTCTCGTCTTGCTTGCTGGCAGCGATACCATTATCACGTTCCTACATGGGATCTCTTTTCAGCTTCAGGGCCACGAGCTAAACTGGCTCAACACTCCCTGGCAGCAGGGAGTTGTTGTCCTGCTTCTGCTCCTGCTCACCGGCTGGCTGGCAACCTTTCCCCTCTCTGCGCTGATGAAATGGGCGAAGGGGATTGTTGCATTGTATTGCATAACCATCCTGCTGGTTGGTCTGGCGGGCGTGATCTGGTTGTTCAGTGGGCATCCTCCACAAGTTTCTCTTGCTCCTGGTGTGGTTGGGAGCGTTCAACAGCCTTTTGTGTTATATGGTGTGATCGTGCTGGCACTGCTTGGGGTGGAAGTTCCGCTTAATCTGAATGCTGAAACCCGGCGGCCTGATGCCGCAAAGCTATTTCTACGCTGGGGGCCGCTCGTTACTCTGATCGCCTATCTGTTGGGCACATTTGGGGTGATGGTAGTAGTCTCGCAAAATGTGTCCGACTCACCCTATTCAACCCTCGCCGCCGTGCAGATCGTCTTTGGAGCCCCTGTTGCCGCGCTGGTCGGCCTTATCTTCGTCTTGTTCTTTCTTACCACTGTTGTACTCTATAACGTAGCTTTCGCCCGCATTTTGTTTGTTGCAGCTTTAGATTATCGCTTGCCCTCGTTTCTTACCAGGATGAACCGCCATTCCGCAACCTACTGGGCCACCAACGTACAAACGATCATCGTCATGATCATTACGCTCGTGGTCTATATTATTGGTCCTTTACTCTATCCAGATGTTGGAGCGGCATTTTCGGCAAGAATCTATAATGTCATTCTCGCTACCACTAACATCATCTGGTGTCTCTCAATGGTCATCCTCTTTTTTGATCTTCCCATTATCCTTGTTCGCTTTCGTAGTATGCTTTCCCGCAGCGCCAGTCTGCTGATCCTGCCTCGCTGGGTGCTGCATCTATGCTGCCTTGTTGGAGGTATGGCCTGCCTGTTTGGTATCTGGACGACGTTCAATGCTTCCTGGAATCCACATCTGATCTCAGATGATCAGTGGCACATCATTATTGGGATGACTACCATCACTTTTCTCGTGATCGGTCTGATCGCGGCTGCCTATCCGCGCCTCTTGAGCAATGTGCAGGAGCAGACCGCCATCGCTCGTGAAAATGCCCGCCTCTATCGAGAATTACAGATGGCGTATACCAGGCTCAGCGAACTGGATCAGCTCAAAGACGCGTTTCTGACCACAGCCAGCCATGAATTACGCACGCCTCTAACCATCGTGCAGGGCTATCTCGAATTGCTGAAGGTCATGGAGGATGTGAGCACTGAGGAACGGCAGGCCTTTATTACAAAAGCGTGTCGAGCCTGCGACGAGCTGACCGTGCTGCTGGCTAATATTATGGACGCTAGCCGCCTGCAATTTGATGCAGCCACCTTGCATATCATGGACATTCCATTAAAAAGTACGACGGTTGTGACCATTGATCTCTTTGAGCCGCTCATTCGTCAAAAGCAGCACAACATTCTTATCGATATTGATCCATACATTACCGTGAAGGCAGACGAGACGCGTTTGAAGCAAGTCCTTCACAATCTCATCTCTAACGCCTTGCGTTATTCACCAGAACATACAGCGATTCAGATTGTGGCGGAGGTCAAAGATGGGAACATGGTACGCGTCAGTATAAGCGATCGTGGGCGGGGAATACCGCCTGATAAGCAGGCGATGATTTTTGAGAAGTTTGTGCGCCTGGAACGTGATATGCATGGTGATGTTCGTGGGAGTGGGCTGGGACTCTTTATCACGCGCCAGTTGGTCGAATCCATGTGCGGGAGTATCAGGGTCGATAGTAGTGGGATCAAGAATGAGGGCGCGACCTTTTCATTTACTCTGCCTTTGGGTGAGCATTTGCCGGTAGAGCGGACCCGGATAGGTTCGCAGCAACGACGAGATAATGAAT
Source organism: Reticulibacter mediterranei (assembly GCF_016587455.1). Classification (NCBI taxonomy): domain Bacteria; kingdom Bacillati; phylum Chloroflexota; class Ktedonobacteria; order Ktedonobacterales; family Reticulibacteraceae; genus Reticulibacter; species Reticulibacter mediterranei. The sequence goes on from NZ_BNJK01000002.1 coordinate 1,972,236, forward strand.
TGTAACATGTTATAGCAGAGATTTTCTCCTGTCGTAGTACTCTGTCAAGCTTCATCGTTGGTGCATCCAGAACATCCTCCAGGGTGGGAACGAATATGGTAGGGGCGAGGGCAAGCCGTCGCCCCTACCATATTCGGGTAGTTCTCTGGATGCGTCAATCATACGCCTTCACTTTTCAATCTGGGAAACGGCGTGGCTGTATTGTGACTCATAACCTCCCTAAAAAGGGGTATTATGCGTTAGAGGGTGAAACTGGCGAGGTTATAAGTCAGCAAAAAGTATCTAAGGTACAGGTGGAAGAAAGAGCGCTTAGAGAGAAACGACCACTTTTTTCGCGGAGACGCCTTGCCTTTGAGCGTCTAAGCCAGCCTGGATGTGATCGAGTCCCTTGCCAACGACGACTGGTTCCGGGGCGGCGACATAGTGGCCGGAAGCCAGGGTTTGGGGTAGGAAATCTTCATAGATAACTTTGCAAACCTCGTTGTAGCCCTCGTTGTCCATCGAGGTGCTGTCCGAAATACTCTTTGAGCGAATGCCCTTCGTCCGAAACTTTATTTGCATCGATGTATTCGCTACCATAAATCTAAAGAGGAACGGGAGTAGCCGTAAATCCAGACCAGGACGCAGATCTGAAGGAAGGGCATCGAAAGAGACGGATTGGGGTAGGCTGGCACGCGAAACAAATTTGTTCCCGTTGCAGGCATGAACGATATCAGCACAGACCTCGGCTGATCCTGCTCCGATTGCAAGCGCTCCCGCGCAGATCTTGCCATTGAAAGCCTTTATGATTTCTTTTACTGTAGTCTTATTATGGTAGTCGAAGACCTGGCTTGCTCCAAGTTTCTTGACGTAGTCGAAGTTCCGTGGCGACGCTGTGGTAATGACCTCATAACCGGCAGCAACGGCGAGTTGGATGGCATTACTGCCAAGGCTTGATGAACCACCCCAGATGAGAAGCGTCTTCCCTGTCGGCCTGGGATGAACACTGGGATATTGGAGCGCGAGCTGATCTTTCTGAAACAGACCACAGGCTGCGGTAGACAGCGTGAGAGGCAAAACAGCAGCGTTTTCGTAAGACAGCGTGTTGGGAATTGGTGCTGCCATGTGAGCAAGAACCACGGTATATTCCTGAAAGGCACCCTCTGCTGCACTATTTCTTTTGGAATCCATTCCCGAGGCATGTCCAAGGACACGATCACCCACTGAGAAACGCGTGACCCCTTTTCCAACCTCAACGACTTCACCCGCGAGATCGGAACCAAAGATAAATGGGTATTTGATCCAGGGCAATACGAAGGTGCCAAATATCGGTGTAACCCAATCGATAGGGTTGATGGCGACTGCGTGGTTTTTAATGACAATTTCGCCCTCACGTGGACGGGTGTATGGCGCAGATTTGACCACAAGTGGCGCTTGGCTGGTGAGAAACCAGGCTGCGGTATTCGTTGGCATGTTAGTGATTCTTTCTGTGTATAAGTGTGATCCGGTTGCTCCCAAATCCATATGCGTTTGTGAAGCGACTCGATGACATATTCCTCCCCTTCGTGGGAAACACCGGGGTTGAATAGCGACAAATTGTCGCAAAGGCGTCAATTTGTTACAATGGAAAGTGTAATCCGGTGGCACGCTACGGGCAAGCATCAATACCAGTAATTTGTTACCTATGCAACAAAGAGGGAAAAATGTCGCACGAAGAACAGATCGACTTGCGCATTCGGCGCACCCATCGCTTCTTGCAGGAAGCGATGATTGAACTGATTGCCGAGAAAGGGTTCGAGGCGATCACGGTGGGCGATATTGCTGAGCGGGCTATGATCAACCGGGCCACGTTCTACCGCCATTATCAGGATAAATACGATCTGGTGGCCAGGATCTTTGAAGAAACCGCCGATTCCCTGGTGAAGCACATGAAGCCCTTCCACAAAGATGCTGACAAGAAGGATCTGGAACACCCGCCAGAGATCTGGGTCCAGGTCTTTGAGCATGTCGCTGAGCAGAGCCAGCTCTACCGAGCCATGCTGGGGAAAAATGGGAGTTCGTGGTTTACAGCCCGCATGCGCGAGTACATCGTCAAACTCATCCTTGAGAATGAGCAACGGTGGAAACCATCGGCAGGCTCCAGGCAACGGATCGATCCGGCCATGCCAGAGGCTCTGCCGGTCATGCAGCTCTCCCATGCCCTGATCGGTACTATCGTCTGGTGGCTGGAGAGCGAAAAGCTCTACACTCCCAGACAAGTAGCCACCTGGTTTTGGCGCTCTGCGTTTTATGGATATCTCTCCGCACGCGGGTATGAGGTTCCTCTACAGAGCGATAAAGGTAAAACCACGCTGCCGAAGCTCGCTGATGATCTGGGGCAAGGCTTGCACGGTTTGTGATCGATCCCCTCCACCGTCATGCATCAGAATAATGCTTCCGTTGTGTGCCCTCAGAGCAGCGCTGACAATCGAGGCCACCCCAGGACGTTGCCAATCGTGGGTGTCGGTCGTCCACAAGATCTGAGTCAGTCCAAGTTGAGATGAGATGTTCCTCACCGTCGTATTCGTTGCCCCATAGGGAGGCCGGAAGAGCGTCGGCGCGACCCCTGTGGCCTGTTGAATAACTACTGAGGTAGCACGCAATTGCCAGCGAATAGCAGCAGGAGAGAGCGTGGTCAGATTAGGGTGGTTCCAGCTATGGTCGCCAATGACATCACCCTCCTGGTACGTTTGTCGCACCAGAGCCTCATTCTTCTGCACCTGGCTCCCAACGTAGAAAAACGTCGCTGGCGCTTGATAGCGTTGCAACACCCGGAGCACCTGTGGGGTAAAGATGGCTTGCGGTCCGTCATCGAAGGTGAGAGCCACTGTCGCTGCTGCCCTCTCATCACTGCGGGGCTGCGGCATGCTTGCCGGGAGGATAGCCGCTTGCAGGGCAACTTCCCAGCAGAGCAGCCCTGCGATGAGCAACAGATATCTCAGGTTTCTCATGATCTCCTCCAACGTTTTCACGCACCTGATCCTCATGGGAGGCAGGGATCAGCTTCGCACTGGTTTCTCTCTTATGAGGAATACACGACAAGACCATCATAAAAGGGTTCATCACCCGGCATGAAAAACTCATTTTCAGAGGAGATGGCAGTTCCTCTCCCTCTTTCCCTCTTGACGGGTATCACCTGATAGAGGTATATTTGCCTTGTTTCAATACAGCTATTAGAGACTGATCCTGACAAAAATCGCCTTTTCCTGGTTTCTCTAAACATCAATCAAAACCTGACCTGTACTATTCTATGTACCATAACGCTCTTGAAGAGAACGCTACAACTATATAAAAGGAGAATAGCCTTTGAGAACACTTATCACTCGTATCATCGTTCTATGTTTATTCCTCATCACGCTCGCCGTTGTTATCGGTGGTGTCCATACCTCATCTGCGTACGCCGCTACTACTGCTCATGCCAAATCTTCCAGCGGTGACACAGGCAATACCCGCCCTGTCGATTGTGCTGATAACGGCACCTCCTTCCAGGTCTGGAGAGTGGATGGGAACACAGCCTGTTATGCCGAGGTAGGCCATCTGAATGTGCGCTTTGTAGGTGTTACGCGGATATGCTCCGGCAACAATGTAGGAGAGATCAGATTTTATGATCCACTGGCTGACCTTCCTCCTGATGTGGATGAGCCACGGTGGAGCTTCTCCAAAAACCAATGCATTAGCCACTTTAGCTACAACGACCCTACATACGGCCTTTTTGACTTCAACAATCCTGTCACAATAACATCTATCGACATCACAGACGCTTCATAAGCCAAATATCCAGACCAGAGGGATATTGTTCTGGCTGGCTTTTCATCGAGGACAAAGAAACGTCCTGGTCCCGATGGAGAGCCAGGGCTATGCGAGGGATGGCGAGGAATTGTATAAGCTATTGATGACACCGCAAATATTGTCCAGTAACGATGAGCTGACAGAACACAGGGGCGGTGCTTATCTAGTAGGGAAGAGGCCGCGCTGATTTTCTTATCATCTATCAAATGGGCGGGACTTCCTGATACCCCCTTGTGTGAAGTTGACGAGGCGTTTTCTTATTCCACTCTCTGAGCTTGTCGCCTAGCTCCCGAACGTCTTTTGATTTGCTGTAAGAGCCTGCGTTCAACTGGCTATACACTCTGGTTATAGTATTGATGTTTCGTGTCATCTCTAGTTGCTTTGCAACATCAAATGTGCGCAGAGCTACGCTAGCGGCAATAACATCCTCACCTGAGCTTGCCGCTAGTTCTGCCTGCATAGCATCGATATTGTTGTGACGCCGGGCCTGATCAACAGGGAACGTTTCGTGGGCCTCTTGCAACTCATCAGCGGCTTCTGTCAGATTCCCCATTGCTGTCAGCGCCGCCGCTCTATGTTCATGATAATTGCCCTCATTCAGCCGGATAAAATGCGCGTCTTCTTCCTTGCGCCCATCTTGAATGATCTTTTCTGCTTTCTCGAACAAGCTCAATGTTCCATTGTGTTCTTTCCTGAGAACGCGAGCTTCTGCTTTGCCTGTAGAGAGTAAGATGCGCCCGATCAGCGTCGCTGGGATGGACCCTTCAAACGAGCAGGCTTTTTTAAGATCTGTCGCGGCCTTCACAAGATTGCCTTGAGCAGAGTAGGTCAGCCCGCGCCGGAAGAAGCACACAGCCTGCATCTCTGAATCGTGCGTCTCTTCAGCAATGGTGAGCGCCGGATTAAGGTGTATAAATGCTCTGTCAAAATCATCGCGCTCGCCAGCAATAAGCGCTGCTAACTGATGATATCGACAGAGAAGAGACAGTGCCTTGCTGCGTTCACTGCAATTTTCAGTAGTAAAGCCTTGCAGTATATACACTTTCTCTTCAATAAGCAGCAGCAAATTTTGCGCACCACTTACATGATAGTTACCCCAATACAGTTGGAGCATCTCATCACAGTAGCGTAAATCAATGCTGCCAGATGTATTATTTTTGTACTCCTTCGCAGGTGGCAGCTTGTGCTGATTCTCAATCTTCACTAAATCCTCATCTCCATAGAGATTCGGAAAGAGGAGGATTGGTGGGATGCCTAAAGCTTTGATGATGAGCTTACGACGCGAAATAAGCTCTGGCACCATGTTTTCTTTCTCCATGATTTGCACCCATCTAGCTGACTTGCCTAACTCTTTCCCAAGAGCACCAGTACTAATATGTCTCAGCAGCCGATAATGTCGAATAACATCACCAGTACGTGGATTCCCTTCTTCATCCATTCTAAACGGGCCATAGACATTCTCTCGCGTGTCTTGCCAGAAATACTTCGCTTCCATCGGCATTCCTCCACAATAGAATATTGTGAGTATAGAACTTTCTCTCCCCATATACAAGCATGCAATCTTGATATGCGAATATTTTCTTCGCAACCTCAAAATCTGTGTAACACCACAGCAGATATTATCGATAACGAAGTATAGCATGTATTACTCTTTAAATCTATCAGAGATATTGACACAATAGCTACATTTTCTCATGCACTCACTCATATGTAATCCTACAACATATCTCACGAATATTTTCTTCGCTATCAAAGATTGTGTAACAAAATATCGTGTATTATACCTCATGGGCCTTGTCGTAAACGCGTGAGCGCAGAGCGACGAGGAAGAGCGAAGCCTTTCGGGTGCTCCATCGACCTCCCCGCAGACATCGCTTCTCCCGGAACCGCACAGCCAGGGCGTCGCGCCGCTCTTCTGTCTCGCTCGTCGTTCTGGCTGGCTTTTCATCGATGCTCGAAGGGGTTTCTTAGCATCTATCAATGGTGCATCCGAGAAATAGAAGGGATGATTATGAGATGGCGCAGCATGCACTACACTTACAACGAAATCTCCACCCCGTTACCATAAAACCGCGACTCATAGACCTGCTCAACAAACACAATATTAGTACAGTTCACCTTGCACGCGCGGCCCGGTTGCGGCTTGAGACCGTACGAGCGATGGCGCTGCAAGGCAAGACAGTGCAGCCGGTGGTTGCCATGCAAGTTCTGTATGGACTGTGGGAACTCAGCAGCAAGCGATATGTGCTTACAGATGTCGATATTGCCGTACTTCCATATGACTAACAGCAATGTAGAGGAGGATGAACATGGATAGATTTGAAGCCGTTCAATGGCTACAAAAAGAACTAGAAGGCGAGAGAAGGGCGGCGCCGCTTGTTGATGCACTCAACGAGGCATGGTGCGCACTCGATGAACTCAGCGAATATCTCTTGCCGGAAACAGTGATCGCGCTGCTCTTGGCATACAATAAGCCTGCTGGTGAGAGGGAAGAGCTAACCGTGAGTTTCAACATAGGGCTGAGCGAACTCTTTGCCCTCAAAGCAGCGGTGGCCTGCTACGATACAACGTTGCGCAAAAGCGATGCGGGCGCGGATAAAATTGCCTTGCCAGCGTTAGAGCGGCTTCATCAGCATTTACTCACCGCCATTGTATAGCCGCCGCGTGATGAAAGACTGATTTCCCAGGAGCTATAGTGCTCCATTGGTACGCTGCTCGATCTTGCATATGCAATTGATAACTATAGCAATATTATCTCTTCAGTAAATACATGGAGAGTATTACTTGCTTATTTTTCGGCAATAAAATGTACGCTTTAATATTACTTTAATAGGCGTATGTCGCATTTTCTTACTGAAGATGTCGCATTTTTTGATTGTACAGCTCATTGTGACCCGGGTACACTTGTAATAGCGATAACGTAGCTGGTGGAGAGGCTGGGAGATACGGATGTCTACCCTGTTGTAATGTTTATGAGGAGGGAATCGCATGTCAAAGATTGTTCACGGACGGTTTGTATTTGTAAGTGTACGTTTGCTCTTGTTCTTCCTGTTTAGTCTGGGGCTGACTTGCCTCAGTTCTGCTCCCCCAACATATGCGGCCACACACAATGTGACGAATGGAAATATCTCCTGGCCGCAAAACCAGGTCTTACCAACATTTGCACAGCCTCACGCCCTGGACGTGGTGGATTTGCGCCAGGCTTCAACCGATGAGGCGCTTACATTTTCGACGTTGGAAGGGATTGTCAATCGGCAGGAGCCACGTGTCTATCTGCTCCAGACGGGGGCTGATGAAGACTCTTACACCTGGCTCAAAGATATGAAAATTCCCTATGTGGTGCATGCAGATCCCTGGGAAGTGGTCACGAAATATATTCGTGAGGTGAAAGGGGTCATTATTTACGATCCGAACTTGCTGGATAGCTCGAATGTGGCGGTCACGCTGGCTGGTCTGCACGATGGGCTGGTGGTCAGCCCGGATCTGGCGACAAAGCTTGAGGCCGCACCGTATAACCTGCGAGTGCTGGACGATTTACGCGGGAAGTTCAGTACAGCGCTCGATGCTTATACCTGGGAGGTCCAGAATCTCTGGCCGCAAACGACTCATCGCATGCTGATCGGCGTACCTTCCAGCACAAGCATAACGATCCCTCCCGATAACTGGAAAAACTTCAAGACGGTACAGCAGGTCTCGCAACCGGTTACTGACAGCTCGAATCGGAAGGTGTATGATCTGGATCTATCGAGCTATCTTGGCGGGTCAGCCATCTATCTGCGTTTCCAGGATGCCTATCCGCAGGACGGCTGGGGACCATCGGTCCTTCAGGTGACAGCGAAGGCTGATGGGCAGGTTGTTGCACAGTTTACTCCCTGCACGTCGCAGGAGGATCAGTACATTTCCGATCACGGCAATTCCCAGTGCGATTCCGGCAACCCGTCTATGCACCGGTTTGCCGATGGTGGCAACTATTTCATCTATCGCTTCGTGCCGCCCGCAGGCACCAAACAATTCATCGTCTCTGTCGATATGTGGAACGAGTTTCTCGTCTCGGCCTCCAACGTCCAGCCTGCGCTTTCTTCTGACCAGCAAATGGTGGTTGGTGGGCTATTGAGGGATTATGCTGTGGCGAATCGTGCGCTGGTCTTCTGGCTGCGCACCGCGAACACGGAGGAGACAGCGCTGTTCACGCAATTGCTCTCGTCGGTCCAGCCTGGCACTCCCTACCTGGGATGGTTTGATAATGAAGGCAGTGGCGTCTCGCTCACTTCAAAGCATGCCGTTGAGGTGTTTGCTGCGGATTACTTTCACAACCTGACGGTCTTTTCCGGTGTGCGCGCACCGATTAGCAATCATCCTGGAACCGTGCCTGTTCCTGTACTGCAAAACAAGATTTATGTGACTTTTACGGTGAGTGATGGGGATAACATTCAGTACGATGAACATCGTATGCGGTTGCTCTGGGATAATGCCGGACGGGGTAGCGTCCCGCTCAACTGGTCCATTGATCCGGCTATCTACGATGCCGCGCCCTTCATCCTGAGCTACTATCAGCGAACCGCCACGAAGAACGATCTGTTGGTCGCGGCACCATCTGGTAATGGCTATTTCTATCCGTCGCTCTGGCCGCAGAGCAGCCTGGATGCCTATCTCAGCCAATCTGGAGCCTACATGCGCAAAACGGGTATGAATATGCTCTTTGCGCTGGATCTCACGCCGTCATTGCAGCCTGCTGTGATCCAGGCATATAATCGCGATATGCACCTGCAAGGTCTGTTTTACTACAACGATGGCGGCGATAATCCCACCAGCACGACAGTCATTGCTGACAAAACGTTGCCTGTCTCGTCGCAGGTGATAATCAGCAATCAGGATGGGGGTCTCCAGAAGATCCAGCAGCTTGCCACCTCCTGGGATGGGAAATCGCCCCTGTTTATCTCGGTTCTGGTGGATGCCTGGCACATGACGCCAACTGACATAGCCGCGATCTCCCAGAAGCTTGGAGACAATTACTCCGTTGTGCGTGCTGACCAGTACTTCCAGCTCTTCCGCAAAGCAAACAAATTGCCCTTAGCAGAGGAGTAGAGAGGAAAAGAAGGGACATGATCGCTGTTGCTGGCGATCATGTCCCTTCTTGCTTTTGCCTTGACGCCTCTGAATGTTGGTATCAGCGATTGAGCAGAGGTAATACTTCGTGCGCTAATGTTTTCAGCGTAGTGAGTCTAGGAAAGTCGCTAACATCAATAATAAAGTGGTCGAAACCAAGATCAATGAATGGACGGAATTGCTCTGCAACCTGTTCGGGTGTGCCCGAAAGCGACCAGTCCCGGTTCACCTCTTTGTTGCCGATGATCTGTGTGAGTTCCGTTTCTGTTGGCGCACAATAACAGCCTATTTGTAGGAGGCGTTTGATGCCTGCTGGATCGCGTCCAACCATATTGCATGCCTCATTTAAAGATTCGACCTGTGCGGTGATTTTAGGGATATTTGCTCCCTGCGTCACCCACCAGTCTGCATGACGGGCGGTGAGACGCATCATGCGTGGCTGGAATGCGGCAACCATGATGGGGGGAATGGGATCGGGTTTGGGCTGGCAGTTTGCATCTTTCACGCTATAATGCTTGCCCTCAATGGTGACATGATCTTCGCGCCAGAGTGCCTTGATGATCTGTATCGTCTCGTCCAACTCTTCAATGCGCGCGCCAGGGGAAGGGAATTCAAAGTTATAGGAGTCGCATTCCTCTTGATGCCAGCCAGTGCCCAATCCCAGGATGAAGCGCCCTTCGCTCATATACTGGAAAGTCGCGGCCATTTTTGCCAGCAGTGCGGGATTGCGGAAAAGCTGGCAGAGAACGAGATGCCCAAACTGAATGTTTGGGGCACGTCCTGCGAGATAGCTCATAGCGGTCCATGCTTCGAGCACAGCCTTTTCACCAAATTGTACGTGATCGCCCATCCAGGCCGATGTGAAATAGCCGGAGATGATATCCAGACCCTGTTGATAGGCGGAGAGCTGTTCCGTGCGGCTTCTATCGCCACATTCAAATGGGAGATTCCAACCAAACTGAATACGAGCCATATGTGTCTCTTTCTGGTTGCTAGGAACGGGTAAATAGGAGAAATATGTGGGCGGTCAGTCTAGAAAATGGACCAACCATTTAAAAGTATAAGCGGAGATTCATATTTGTCAATTGACATGGTCTCTTACCAGAGGACAAAAACTTCTCGTATCTTGCTCTTTTCCTCCTACATGCGGTTGGGGGCGAATTGTCCTCAGTGCCGCTTGCAAGAGTTTCACCTGAATTCCCCACTCTCTTGACAAATAAAACTTGTGTAAGTTACAATAAACTTGTGATACATAAGTTTTATTTGTTGTAACTTGTGCCAGGAGTAGTGAGATGCCCATCGAGTGGGATTTAAAACAGTGGCTTGCAGTGAAATATCAGATTTATCGGCCCTCCGAGTTGCAAGCGCTGCTTGAGGAAAAAGCCGGGCTGCAACTCTCGCTGCAAGCTATCTCCTCGTTGCTCAATAATGTCCCTGGCGCGTTACGGCTTTCCACCATGCAGGCGCTCTGCACAGCCTTGAACTGCTCTTTGAACGATTTTTGTCGCGTGTTTCCAGATCAAGCGGCAACCTCTCATCATCTGGGGATGCCACTGGAGAGAGAGCGGAGCGAACGTGATCCAAGCCATGCTCCAATACAATCAAGTGTTGAGGGAGCGCTTCATGAGATGGTGGTGAACATTTTGAAAGAGCAGGGATTGCTGCCTCGTGCGCAAGAAGTGGGAACCTCTGCCTGTTCTACGATCAGCATTTTGTTGCCGCGTTGGGTCTGGTCGGTGATTCCCGATCTAACGCGTGGTATTGTGGAAGGGATTGGCGAGCATTCCGCGTATACGATCGCGATGTACAGTATGAGCGATGAATATGAACAGAGCGAGGAACGGGCGTTGTTTGATCGCTTTCTGGCTCGTCCGCTCAGCGCTGGACTGATCGCTATTTTTCCTGGTCAGCAGACGGCAAAATTGGCAAGTCTGACTCGTCAGGGGGTGCCAGTTGTGGTGATTGATGATCAGGCAATGTATATGACGCATTGGGTGGGGGTCGATAATATCGAAGGCGCGTATATGGCGGTCCGTCATCTCATCGGCCTCGGCCATCGGCGCATCGCACATATTCAAGGTCCAACCTCATATCTTGTATCGCATGCTCGCTATGAAGGCTACTGTCGCGCGCTGGTGGAAGCGGGAATTTTGCCCGATCCACGGCTTGTGCTGGAAGGAGATTTTCTTCCACCCAGCGGTCGAGCCTGTGCCAGAGATCTCTTTGCGCTTCCACTAGAGAAGCGTCCAACTGCGATTTTCGCGGCCAGCGATCAGATGGCCTATGGGGTACTGGCGGCTGCCGAAGAGGTTGGCCTCTCAGTGCCGGGAGATGTCGCGCTGGTTGGATTTGATGACGATCATCCATCCGCCTATGCGCGACCGCCGCTTACCACCGTGAGACAACCGTATTTTGAGATGGGCCGGCAGAGCGTTGCGTTGCTCCTTTCCTTGATCGACAAGCAACAAGCACCTCTATCCAGTCAGCAGGCGCGGCATATAGAGTTGCAAGCGCATCTGGTGGTACGTGAATCATGCGGGGCCAACTATCAGAGTGCAGTGCAACCGTCGCCGAAGCCAACTATTTCATAGGAACCAACAACCAGTGAGAGCGGACGATGCGCTCTCATTTCTTCCAGGCAATAGTGCCATGTATTGCCTGAGAAGATGAGCACAAGACAGGGAAGTCAGGGATCAGGCGACTATGGATGTTTGCCTGAACTGCAATTCATGTACCTCCTGGCTATCTCTTCTCAAAAACACGATAAGTGAGGCATATGCAGCCTTCCTGAGCGAAAGGAGGTGATATTCATTCAGTAGTGTATTCGAGCAACACCGAACGGTACACTGTGAGGCGTCGTAACTTATGGTCAACATGTCGATAGTATGTACGATTGTGAAAAGACAGGAGAAAGAATCGATGCAAAACGTAGCAGGAAGCAAGCGCCGACCCCTTATGATTGGTGTGAGCCTGATCGTTGCGGCAACTCTCGCCATTGCGCTGACGGCATTTACAGCGCTCTCTTCGGCACATGCCGCGCCGAGCTATGTTCGTAGCGGTGATGGGACGCAGAAGAATGTCACCGTCTGGTTAACCTGGTATGGGTACAACGATAACTCCGGGGAAACGGAAAACCAGCATGGCTCGGCGGACATTGCCTATCCTAAGAGTGATGGCTACCCCACGTTGCACAATCATGCCACCGAGGGCAAAGGCACCTATACCGATCCCGTCACATTTGCGGCACCGAACAAGGATTTGAAGACCACCTTTCCCATTGGCAGTATTATTTATGTTCCTCTGGTAAAAAAATACTTCATCATGGAAGATCAATGTGGAGACGATGATCCAGAGGGCTGTCAGCATGGCACGAATCATGTTGATCTGTGGATGGGGCCAGCTTCGGCATCGAATGCCACAAAGCTCGATGATTGCGAAGGCAATGCGACGCCCGATACAACCGTCAAAGTCGTCATCAATCCGAGTTCCAGCCTGTCGGTTGATACGACGACGATGTTTAAAAACAATACATGTACTATTAAGCTGTACAATTAAAAGATAACTGAGAGATAATGGGGCCATTCTCCTCTATCCTGGGAGAGTGGCCCCATTTCTACGCAGCATTTTTTGATGGCACCGTGGATACCTGCCGTCTATTCGGTTCCCTTGCGTTGCTGGGCGCGGTTCTAATTGGGTAAGACCGGAATGGTGGGTGCCTGGAACTCAAAGGGGCCGATGTCGTCGCTTTTTCCCTCGGGTCGCGGCTTGCCGTCGTAATCGAAGGAAGGAGCTCCTACGTTGGTGCCAGCATCAATAGCCGGGCTTCCCAGTTGCAAATGATAGTCACCAGTGCCATCTACCTTATAGAGCAGAAAATGCACGTCGATCGTAATGGTGTTGACATCCTTGCTGCCGGAGGACGAGGGCCAGTTATAGCCTTCATCCCCGAAGGGAGCATCGCCGTTGCCGTAGACCATGTTATTCAAGAACTGATCGTGCGAGCCAACACCTGTGCGTTCGCGGATGCCCAGGAGCGAATTAAAGATGCTGATGTTGTTGGCGACGATGAAGTTGTCGCCCTTTTTGCCATTGTTGTTGCCTGTATCAGTGCCGACGCTGATGCCATGTTCTTTATTGCCGAAGGCGAGATTATTAGCGACCACCGTATCGGTCGCAGCATGCCAGAGATTAATACCCACGCCCGCATTGTGAAAGGCGATATTGTTGAGAACATGGCCCCGTGCGTTGGAGTGGTAGATGGCGTGGACATACTGGCACATGGTTGGGTAGGTGCTGCCGATGTTGTTAACGACGTTGCCGATGAGGTCGTTGTCATGAGCAGTATAGTTGCTATCGGTCACGCCAGAGCCGCCGATGTTGTCGCATTTGCCGGGGATATCGTGGATATGGTTGGCAAGTGTGCGGGTATAGGAGCCATAGTTCACCATTCCATCGCGTGCCCCATCGCTGGTGATGTCAAATCCAATGATATCGATATAATCGGCGCGTGTTGTCCAGGGAACTTCGCTGCCGCTCGTTTTGATCTGGGCTGCCCAGCGGGTATCAGATACAAAGCTGATGCGCGCATCGGCGGTTCCGCTGGTCTTGACTGTGATTGGCTGGGTATAGACGCCTGGCAGGACATGCACGACACTGCCGGGTTGCACCACCTGTACGGCTTTTTGAATCGTAGCAAAAGGGCTGTTCTGCGAGCCATCGTTGGAGTCGCTGCCAGAAGGAGAGACGTAATAGGTCGCTTTTGCAGGAGTGGTGGGCAGGTAGAGCTGGGGGTAGGGCTGAGCCGTCGTTGTCGTCGGGGCGGTAGGTGTTTCAGAAGGGACGGTTGGCGTATCTGAAGGTGTGGGAAGCGTCACAACAGGGGTATCAGAGGGCGTGGGAAGTGTGACGACTGGCGTATCGGAAAGAGATGGTTGTGGAGCAACTGAAATAGAAGAAGGCGTAGGAAGCGGAACAACCGGGGTCTCGGATGGTGTGCTGGTGCCAGTGCCAGTGGTGGTTGGGGAGGGATGATGCCGCTCGGGTGAGGTAAATTCATGTGAGGTGGCATAGCTAGCGGGGGCAAAGAATGGGATGATCAGGACAGAGAGCAAGAGGATGCTCAAGGCAAGCAGTAACAGATGTAACTGAGGCCTCGGTTTGTTTTCCATTGTACGTCTCCAGAGTTGTATCAGCTTTTCTAGCTTGATTATAAATGCTTTTATTACATGCGACAAGGGGGAAAGAGGGAATAAACTCCACCGAGGCAACAGTATCAACATACTGACAAATATCTGAATACTTTTTGGGTAATGGTGCAGATTATATCACGCTATACCCTCCGTCGATCACAAAGACGCCGCCAGTTGCGAAGGAAGAGGCGTCCGAAGCCAGATAGACGGCGATGCCTGCGAGTTCGTCAGGGGTGCCCGGTCGCTTCATGGGCGTGGCATCGAGCCATTGCTGAACCATTGTGCTATTGCCTTCAAAGAAGGGGCGGGTCAGTTCGGTTTTCATGTAGCCGGGAGCAATTGTATTGACTCTGATGTGATGTTGCGCCCATTCGACGGCCAGGCTCTTCGTGAGCATAATGACGCCAGCTTTGGAGGTATTGTAGGCGGCCTGACACTGTGGAGTGTTGACGATGATACCAGACATCGAGGAAATATTGATGATCGAGCCTCGTTGCTGTTGAATCATGATGCGCCCAACGGCTTTGGACATCAGGAAGACGCTGTTCAGGTTGACGTTCATGATGTTGAACCAATCCTGCGCCTCCATGTCCTCTAGCTTGACGTGCAAGGCGATGCCGGCGTTGTTTACCAGCACATCAATTTTGCCAAATTTGTCCATGACCTGGACGACAAGCTGCTCTATTTGCGCTTCCTGCGTGACATCGACCTGAATGGCGATGGCTTCTTGCCCCTCATGTTGCAGGTCGTGTGCGGTGGTTCGCGCTTCGGCGAGATCTTTATCGGCGATGACGATGTGAGCGCCGGCCTGAGCAAGCGCGGTTGCCATAGCTTTGCCCAGTCCCCGCGCTCCTCCGGTGACGATGGCGACAGCATTCTGCAATTGAAACCTTTCCATAACGTTCATTGTTTTTTCTCCTTCTACCTGCTTGCGTTGGTATTCGCTCTGATGTCACGTGCGTTGTGGCACAGATATATTCAGCGTAAGCAATGAGCGACAGGCTTGTCAAGGAAGGTGTTTGACTACGCAGGGCTTTCCAGTTCTCCGCTCAAAGGGGTGCAGGGGTCTCCCTGCCGGGGTCTGGGGTGTCCTCAGTTTCCTTCCCTCCTTCCCGCGCCGCGCGCAAAAGAGAAGAAAAAAGGGTTGTGCGGGGACACCCCGCACCCCGGCAAAGGGCTGCTGCCCTCTGCACTCCCGCTGGATGGGAGCATTGGAAAGCCCTGTTTGACTACGCCTGTTCACGAGAAGCGCTGGTGAGACCAATGCTTTGAACGATGCGTGTGTATGATAGGGTTTCGTGGTTGAAGGGCGGCGCAACCTATCTGCTCAGTTGTTGCTTTTTCTCAAGGAAAAAATACACAAGGAGTTAAAGAACATATGGATTCCCCCGTTACCTTGCGCGTGAATGGAGTGGTCCGGCAGCTTTCTCTTGATACGCGGACAACCTTGCTGGATGTATTACGTGAGCATCTGGAGCTGATGGGCCCTAAGAAAGGGTGCGATCATGGACAATGTGGAGCCTGTACGGTGCTGTTTGAAGGGCGGCGCGTGAATAGTTGTCTGACTCTGGCGATAGCCTGTCAGGATGCAGAGATCATCACTATTGAGGGACTGACTCAGCATGAGCATTTGCATCCGCTGCAACAATCGTTCATCGAGCATGACGCCTTCCAGTGTGGATATTGTACGCCGGGACAAATCTGCTCTGCGGTGGGCATGCTGAGTGAGATCGAGGCAGGCTGGCCCAGCGCCGTAAGCGAAGATGTAAGTGCCGAACAGTTTCCACTCAGCGATGAAGAGATTCGTGAACGGATGAGCGGGAATCTGTGCCGGTGCGCGGCGTATGCAAATATTGTTCCGGCTATCGCGGAGGTCAAGCGATGAAACCGTTTCGTTACGAGCGCGCCAGCGATATTTCTGCGGCTATCGCTCAACTCGCGGCGGAGCCTGCGGGAGCCTTTCTCGGTGGCGGGACAAATCTGGTGGATTTGATGAAATTGGAGGTGGCGCAGCCACAGGTGTTGATCGATGTCTCACATCTGCCATTAAACCGCGTAGAGACGCTTGCGGATGGGACCATCCGCATTGGCGCGGCGGTGCGCAATAGCGATCTGGCGGCGGATCACACGATTCGCACCCGTTATCCCATGCTTTCACAGGCGTTATTGGCCGGAGCATCTGGACAGTTGCGCA
Source organism: Reticulibacter mediterranei (assembly GCF_016587455.1). Taxonomy (NCBI): domain Bacteria; kingdom Bacillati; phylum Chloroflexota; class Ktedonobacteria; order Ktedonobacterales; family Reticulibacteraceae; genus Reticulibacter; species Reticulibacter mediterranei. The sequence goes on from NZ_BNJK01000002.1 coordinate 1,988,532, forward strand.
ATCTGGCGACGACCGGCGGGAATCTGTTGCAGCGCACGCGCTGCGTCTACTTTCAGGACGTGTCCAAACCGTGCAACAAACGCGTGCCAGGGAGCGGATGTCCGGCGCGCGAGGGATATCATCGCAATCTGGCGATTCTAGGGGCATCAGAGGCATGCATCGCCACTCATCCATCTGATATGGCGGTGGCTCTGGTGGCGCTAGATGCCGTCGTGCGCGTCGTCGGGCCACAGGGCGAGCGTACAATCCCCATAACTGGTTTCCATCGCTTGCCCGGCACGGAGCCGCAACGCGATACGACCCTTGAGCATGGCGAATTGATTACGGCGGTTGATCTCCCCGTGCTGTCGTTTGCTGCTTGCTCGCACTATCGCAAGGTGCGAGATCGCGCTTCGTACGCCTTTGCGCTGGTCTCGGTCGCGGCGGCTATTGATGTTGTGGATGATGTGGTCCGAGATGTTCGCCTGGCATTTGGTGGTGTGGCACATGTTCCCTGGCGTGCGAAAAAGGCCGAAGCCATCTTACGCGGTGCTCCTGCAACTGAGGAGGTGTTTCGTCAGGCAGCCGAGGCTGAGCTTGCCGATGCTCAATTGTTGCGCGACAATGCATTCAAAGCTCCGCTGGCACGCAACATCCTCGTGCGTACACTACTTGATCTGACTCATAAGGAGGCGCGATGATTATCTCTCGCAAGCAGGCCATTGGGGCCGGGTTGAACCGTATCGATGGCCCAAAGAAAGTGACTGGCACGGCTCCCTATGCCTATGAACACGCGCTCGATCAGGTGGCCTATGCGTTTCCGGTGCAAAGCACGATAGCGAAAGGTCGAGTGGTTGTTCTTGATGCTCAAGCGGCACTGGCGCTTCCAGGCGTTCTTGCAGTGTTGTCTCACGAGAACTCGCCCCGCCTTTCTGCGGAGATAAAGGGAGATCTTGCGGTGTTGCAGTCGGATCAGGTGGCGTATCGTGGGCAGGTTGTGGCGCTGGTGGTGGCTGAGACCTTAGAAACAGCGCGGCATGCCGCCGGAGTGGTTGTCGTCCAGTACGAAGAGCAACCACATGAGAGCGAACTCTCGCCAGATGCAAACAAGCTCTATAAACCCGAAAAGGTCAATCCAAGCTACGAGACCGACACGTCGAGCGGCGATATTGAGGGTGCTTTACGTGAGGCTGCGGTGGTCATTGACCAGACCTATACGACGCCTGCCTATCACAACAATCCGATGGAGCCGCATGCAACGGTAGCCATATGGAAAAGCGGAGACGTGACTTTATACGACTCAACTCAGGGGGCGCATGCCGTGCGCGATGTCGTAGCGCGTGCGTTCGGATTGGAGCCGGAGCAGGTGCGCGTCATTGCGCCGTATGTTGGTGGTGGTTTCGGCTCAAAAGGGATGCCGCACCCTCATGTTTTGCTTGCGGTAATGGCGTCACAGAAGGTTGGCCTGCCCGTGAAGCTGGCGCTGACCAGGCAGCAGATGTTTGCGGTGGCGGGCTATCGTACCCCGACGATTCAACGCATGCGCCTGGGAGCTGATCAGACAGGACGGTTGAGCGCGATAACACACGATGTCATTGAGCAGACGGCCACCATTCAGGAGTTTGCCGAGCAAACTGCTATAGTAACGCGCATGATGTATAAGGCAGAAAACCGTGCAACGACGCATCGGCTTGCCCGGCTCGACGTTCCGGTGCCAGCCTGGATGCGTGCGCCCGGCGAGTGTCCCGGCATGTTTGCGCTGGAATCGGCGATGGATGAACTAGCAAACGCGTGCGGGATTGATCCCATTGAGTTGCGCATTCGTAACGAACCAGAGATTGATCCTGAAACGGGCCATCCATTCAGCAGTCGTGGGCTCGTTGCATGTCTGCGGGAGGGAGCGCAGCGCTTTGGCTGGCAGCAACGCGATCCCAGGCCGGGCGTTTGGGTCGAAGGACGCTGGCGCGTCGGGACAGGCATTGCGGCTTCAACCTATCCGACCCGCCGCCGTGTGTCAAGCGCGCGCATACGTGTGGATCACGAGGGGCGCTATACGGTGCTGATCGATGCCACTGATATCGGAACCGGAGCCTGGACGGTATTGACGCAGATAGCGGCGGATGCGTTGGATGCACCTATCGAGCAGGTGCATCTGGAAATAGGCGATACGGCGTTGCCGCAAGCATCTCTGGCTGGTGGTTCGATGGGAACGGCTTCGTGGGGCACAGCGATTGTGGAGGCGGCCCACAAACTGCGTGAGCGTCTTCAAGAAGTGCGCGGGGCGATCCCTGCTGAGGGGCTGGAGGTGGTGGCGGAGAGCACAGAGAATGCTTATGCAAAGCAGTTCTCGATGCATGCCTTTGGCGTGCAGTTCGCAGAGGTACGCGTCAATCAGGACAGCGGCGAAGTGCGTGTACCGCGCCTGCTTGGTGTTTTTGCCGCCGGACATATGATGAACGCAAAGACGGCCCGGTCGCAGTTGCTTGGTGGCATGTCGATGGGATTATCGATGGCGTTACATGAGCAGAGTGTGATGGACCCCCGCTTTGGCGATTACGTGAATCACGATTTCGCCGAGTATCATATTGCGACCAACGCCGATATTGGCGAGATTGATGTCTCGTGGATCGAGGAAGATGATCCGTATGTCAACCCTATGGGCGCTAAAGGGATTGGCGAAATTGGGATTGTCGGTACAGCAGCGGCAATTGCCAATGCTGTGTACCATGCCACCGGCATTCGCGTGCGCGATCTTCCTATCACACTTGATAAATTATTGGGATGAGAAACTACCATTTATAGGGTAAAACCATAAAATATCGTGAATACGCGATTTATCACAATGAATATGGTAGGGGCGAGGACAAGCCATCGCCCCTACTGTAGATGCCGCCACGAGACGAGGCGATGATGATCTTTTTGTCGCTGTAAAGACCTGACGCCTCTACTCTAGAAACTGACCGCCACTGGCGGCTGTGTAGCTTCCACTGATAAACCCGGCCTCATCGAGCGCAAGGAGGTAGATCGCACCCGCGACATCCTCCGCCTGGGTAACGCGACCCAAAGGTGTCGTGCGTATATTCATCTCTTCCGCCTCTTTGGGCATCGGATTCGAGTCGGTCTTCACTGCGCCAGGAGCAATGGTGTTTACACGAATACCATGAGGACCTAACTCCACGGCCAGCGTCCTCGCCATTGCGTCCACTCCAGCTTTTCCAGTGGCGTGAGCAAGCGTACCTGGCCAGCCCATGCGTGAGAGGGGAGAGCTTACCGCGATGATACTGCCCTGTTTCCGCTGGATCATCAGCGGAGCTACCACCTGAGCGGGAAAGTAGATACCCGCCAGTTCCCCAAGGACCATATCCTGAAAGACGCCCCAGTCAAAATCGATGAAAGGGGCAAAGGCAAAGCGCTTCGTGGGAGCGGCATTCAGGACCAGCGTGTGAATTGGTCCCAATTCCTCCTCTACCCGTTTGACCATAGCCACAAGTTGCAGTGGATCGTCCGCCGATGCCTGAACGGCGAGTGCCTTGCCCCCGGCGGCCTCAATCTCCCGCACAATCTGGAACGCTTCTTGTTCGCTGCGGTGATAATTGACACCAACCAGCGCGCCATGAGTGGCAAAGAGTCTGGCAGTTGCGGCTCCAATGCCCCGGCTCGCCCCAGTAATCAGTGCAACCCGACCTTGTAAGGTTTGATCTTTCAGGATAATGTGTTGATTTGACATAGTGATAGAGCTCCTTTAATTTCTATGGAAAAGACAAACATCTCATAGATGTGTCAAAATAGAGTGTAGAAGAACTAACCGCGCCTCACAAGAAGGCACTTTCCAGTAGGATAGGCACTTTATGGAAACGAGTAGAAGCATTACACAAAAGATAGAGAACGAGGGGACGATGTGTCCATCCTTCCAGGCCCTGGACATGGTGATGGATAAGTGGACGCCGAAGGTCCTCTTTTTGCTGCAAGACGGTCCCATGCACTATATGCAGCTCAAACGCCAGGTAGGGGGGAGTACTCAGAAGATGGTGACACAGACGCTGCGGAAGTTGGAGAAGGAGGGGTTGGTCACCCGTACGGTCTATCCGACCTCGCCCCCAACGGTGGAATACGCACTCACTCCTCTCGGCGAGATGTTGCAATCAGCGTTTCAGGAACTGTTACAGTGGGCCAGGATCTATACTGCGCAGTTTCAGTCCATGAGAGAAAACGACTCGGAAGCAAATAAGGAAGAAGATTTTCACAAGAACTGAACACCTCCATTTCCGCTATTGGCTAAACTGCAAAGAAGGCCATACTCGTATGGACAAGCGACAAGGAGTGGAAAAGGAGTACCTGAATGGAATCATTCAACGAAGTCAAAATTGAGATTTACATCCCTGAACCCTACATCGAGCGCTTGCGCGATGCCTTACATCTGGTGCATGCTGGTCGGGTGGGCAACTACGATCATTGCCTTTCGATTACCAACGTTCGAGGGTATTGGCGACCTTTGGAGGGGGCGTCACCATTCCAGGGTCGGATCGATGAAATTGCCGAAGGAACAGAGTGTAAGGTAGAAGTCCGCTGCGAACGGCAATATGTCTCCGATGCGCTCAAAGTCATTCGCCAAATCCACCCCTACGATGAGCCTCTCATCAATGTCATCCCTTTGGCGAATCATCTCTTCTAGGAAAGAGCAGGCAGAGATTCATAGATCATAGTATTGGGTGGCCCGCCGGAAGCCTCAGCGTAGGGATTAAAGTTATTGACATACTGGTCTCCTACCTGACCCATGACAAGCTTTGCGGCGGAGTTCTGCTTTGCCGTTCCGCCGCCACATGCTGATAGGAGCAACATCGAGATAATGCCAAGACAGATAACGATCAGTGCTGTTTTTGTTGGACGCAATGAAAGAGGAGATGGCCGAATAGACACTGGGAACCTCCTTTTAGATAGATCTACATTGACCTGATGAAACCGGAGTGGCCTGTGTATTGCTCCTTTCGCACCACAACGAACCAACGCTAAAAAAGCGCTCAGCAAGAACAATACACCTGTGATGTTTGAGGCAACCTGTTCTAGTGATAATACGGGAATACGAGAAGCAGCGCTTCACCTCAAGCAACTAAGGCGTCTTTGAGGATCATTGGTTTGTTGAAAGTTATGCTGAGGGAGGAATAGGAATTGACGCCCTCTTGACGCGAGTCGCCGGATTGGGTATAGTCATTCTATGCAAACGTTATACGTCTATCGATTGCATCAATACATTAACAATTATCACTGAGTGAATGGTGCATAGAATGGAGAAAAGCTGCATGGTCCATACACCTTTTCAGATACAGATAGCCGAAGAAGTCCTGATCGATCTTCAGCAGCGGTTAGCGAGAACGCGCTGGCCGGATTCGCTTCTAGATGCCAGTTGGGACTATGGGACGAACCTTGCGTATTTGCGACAGTTGGTGGACTATTGGCGTACATCCTATGATTGGCGTGCCTGGGAACAGTTGCTCAACGTCTTTCCCCAGTATACCGCTGAGATTGGCGGGACACATCTCCACTTTCTGCATGTCAGGGGAAAAGGAACGCGCCCCATCCCGCTGCTGCTTGTGCATGGGTGGCCTGGATCGTTCTTTGAGATGTATAAGATCATCGCGCCCCTGGCTGATCCAGCCAGCTATGGAGGGAACCCGGATGAAGCCTTTGATGTTATCGTGCCCTCGCTTCCCGGCTATGGTTTCTCTGGCCCAACGAACGTACGAGGCATCACCGCTGCCCGGATAGCGCAGGTGTTTGCTGCGTTAATGCAAGAATTGGGCTATCAGCGCTTCGCTACGCACGGAGGCGATTGGGGACTCTACATCACGGGAGCGCTCGGTCGATCCTTTCCTGAGACCGTCATTGGTATGCATCTCAGCATGCAGCCATCACGTGCGGTCCTGAGTCAGGAGGCGACCAATGATGCAGAACGCGATTGGCTCCAGCAGCGCGCGCAATTGATTCAGGATGAGTCCGGTTATAGCCATCTGCACGAAACACGCCCCCAGACGCTTGCATATGGTTTGAACGATTCTCCCGTTGGACTGGCCAGTTGGATTGTTGAGAAGTTTCGCACCTGGAGCGATGGGGAGATCGAGAGCGTTTTCACAAAGGATGAACTGCTGACGAACATCATGATCTACTGGCTCACGCAGACCATCAACTCCTCAATTCGTCTTTACTATGAGACTGCTCATCAGGGTTATGCAGCCTATGCTGGACGTATCGCAGTTCCCACCGGGATAGCTATGTTTCGCGACGAGATCCCTGCGCCTCCTCGTTCCCTCGCTGAGCGCCTCTATACTATCCAACGCTGGACCGAGATGCAAGCGGGAGGGCATTTTGCCGCATTGGAGCAGCCACAGGCATTGGTTGAGGATATCCGCGCCTTCTTTCGTCTCCTGCGATAAACTGCCGCATGTCAAAGATTTGGGAAGAGTATAACATATGAATTTGCGACCCCCTGTAACTCTTGCCGATATTGCGAGAGAGGCACAGGTCTCAATCGGCACGGTTTCCCGCGTCCTTAATGGACGCGAGGGAACCATCAAGATCAGTCAGGCAACAGCATCTCGTGTGTTGGATGCTGCACAACGACTGGGATATCAACCCAATCCTTTTGCCGCCGCTCTGCGCACTCAGAGAACCGGCGTGCTGGGTGCGATTCTTCGCGATATGGGCGATCCTTTTTTGAGCGAGCTAGCTCGCGCATTACAGCGGGCGGCGCATAAGCAAGGCTTTGAACTGCTCATCGGGCATGCAGACTACGATCAAGAGACGGCGCAGCGGCAGGTGGCCTTTATGCTCAATCACTGGTTTGATGGGTTGTTCCTGCTTGGCAATATTCCCGGCGATGCTGCTCTGCTTGCGATGGTGCAACAAAGCCGAACGCCCTGTGTCGCCGTCGCTTCTGGCATGCAGTTACCAGTGCCCCTGGTCACAGTGGATGAGGTGCAGGGGACATTGCTCAGCCTGGAGTATCTCTTTCACCTGGGGCATCGTCACATTGCCTTTGTGGGCTATATGGAGCATGCAGGGGTAAGCGAACGACTGGCTACCTTCCGTCAATTTGTGCAGGATAGAGGTCTTGTATGGCATGACGAGTATGAACTGCGCTGTGGATGTACCTCAGGTGATGTATCCTCGCGCCTGCATCAACTCCTTTCCCTGTCATCACCTCCAACGGCGATTTTTTGTGCCTCTGATGTACTCGCGCTGCGCACGATGAGTATCGCCTGGCAGCATGGTTTCCACCTGCCTGATCAGCTTTCCATCATAGGGTTTGACGATATCGAGTCGGCGGCGGAGAGCGCTCCTGCACTGACGACGATTTGCCAACCTATCCCTCTGATGGCGCATGAGGCTGTGAGCATGCTCCGAACGCTCATTGATGGGTTATTATACGATGTCGATCAGGATCGGCGCATCGTTCAACCGGAACTGATCGTTCGCGCCTCCTGCTCTTCGGCGCGTCCTTGAGGTGCGATTAAGGTTGTTGGGCAGCTTCTTCCTGGAGCAGCGCTGCTATATTGCCCAGATCATTGTATATCTTGAGAACCCCTGTAATGTCCTGCGGGAGCGCGCTGTTAATGACAAGATCGAAGACATAGAATTGATTGGGTTTCACTTCGAGATAGCCGGCCAGGGCTTCGTCCAACGCGAAACGAGGGCTGTTGAGGAGATCAGGATTGGCGACGGTTCCAGGCTTGGCGAAGACCTTTCCTTTTGCGGGACAATTGGTACAAATTGTGGCCAGGCCACCAGCTTCACCGAGGATTGGCTGCATTTGACGAAACTTCGCGCTTTCAGGCCGACCAAGCCAGTAGCGTAGCAAATCATTTGCCGCTTGCAGGGTAAAGCGATCCACTGGATTTCCTCCTCTCCCATCGGCCATCGCCACCTGCTTTCGATCAACATGTGCCTGATTCAAAAATGCAGCTATCGCTAGAAAACCTGCATTACAGTCTTTGCTGCCTGTTTTTACTGCCATTAAGCAGATAAGGAGATTGGCACCCAGGTTATGGCTCACCTTCAAAATCAGTTTTGTATATTCTTGAAAAGGGGGAGAGACGAACGCTGCAACCCGCGTATTCCCCTGATTGGAGCCGTTTGCAGGCAGCTTAGCAGTAGGATTGGGGCCGCTTGCATTGGCACTGACTGAGACCCCGGCGCGTTTCAACGCCTCAATCAATGCCGTGCGCGCGAAGGCTGCGGGGTCCAGGATCGGGGCTGCCCGTACCACCTGCCCGGCATCAGATGCAATATTGCCGCTGAGCAGAATGCGTCCATCAGGGAACGTTTGGGCCTGCAAGGTCGTTGGTTGACCAGCCGAGACCGTCTTTGCCTGCATATCAAGATGATAGGGCGCAACCTGGGGACGCCATGTGACCGCTTCAGGCTTCTCTCCGATACTGCTTGGTTTGATTACCACATCGATCACATTGTCATTGATAATGATGGGATTGGGGAGTGGATCAAGATCCTGGTCGAGCTGAAATATGCGGGTATCGATGATAACGTCGCCATCGACGCGTGAAATACCGGATTTGCGTACCTGCTGTGCCAGTTGATCCAGCCCCGCCAGCGGATTTTCTGGCGTGAGGGTCGCTCCTGGCAGAGCATCGGCGTAGGTGTGGTCTATATTAGTGAAATCGACGGTCCCATCTGCCTTTGTGCGACCACCCATCGTCAGGTCTCCTTGCGCAACGAGAACCAGATTTCCGGTGAGGACGCCTTGAGTAGTGTTGCCTGTCGCATAGATTGGCGTTGTAAAGCGGTGGTCAAATCCTAAACTATTGAGGGCGGCAGAGACGCTGAAGAGCTTTGTCGTTGATCCCTGGACGAAAACACGGGTGTTTGAACCAAGTGCATGCACAGCTCGCCCGGTTGTTGGATTGATTTCGAGCAGCCCCCACTCGCCATGTTGATATTCTGAGGAGGTCATGATCTTTGTGATTCTGGGATCAAGACCTCCTGATTGATATGTGATCTGAGAGTCAATCGGGGTTACAGCGAGGAACGCGACAAGGAATACAACCAGACTAAACAAGGCCGAAGACCATTGTTTTTGATAACACACGATCCTGTCCTTTCGATACCCGGAACAAAAAAAACACAGATACGTTTCCATTGAGTATCCTCTATTACGTCTCTATGAAAGGAATGGATGTATGCAATTCACGAAAGGTAATCACGATTGTTCTCACGCCTGCTCGTCCCTTTCATGGGAACCCCGGGGCGAGCAAATCGAAACGTTGCCAGGCTCTTTGCTCCCCAAAGGATTGTGACGAGCAGGGCAAGTACCACCATGATCGGAAAAGCGATGGCCGGATCATACTGTGATCCATTAATGGGAAAGACAAGCCAGGAGAGATTATACATCACATGAAAGAGGATGAGAGCGAAGACGCTTTTTCCGCTGTTGTTATAAAGCCACACACCCAGAATCCGCCAGGGAACATCACACAACCCTTGCCAGATGATATAGTTGAGCGGTTGATGGAAAAGCAGGCCCGGAATAACATGCCAGAGTCCCGTCACCGCCCCTAATATCAGGCCTGCTTGCAGCGAACCCCATCGTTGTTGCAGCGGATCGGTGACATATGCCGTCCAACCTACCTCTTCGCCGACCGCCTCGACAAACAATACCACCATCACAAGCGGAAGCGTCCCCCAGGCAATGGATGGTTGGGAGAGTGGTCGGCCCAGGAGCAACATGAACTCGTAGGTCAGTCCATAGATCAGCGGGTTCAGGAAAATGATGGGTACGTACCAGAGTATGGACTTGATGCGCTTCAGATCGAATGCCCGCGTCAGAAGCCTGTGAATGCCGCCAGGTGGCTCTTTTCTGGCTACCAACAGACATGCCGCGATGAGCGGTGTGTAGCCTGCCAGCAGTACCGTTACGAGATTAAAGCCAGCCGGAATGGGGAGCGGCAGTCCTGCAAAGAGGCGCGCAGTCAGCGAGCCAGCGAACCACATGAGTAGCTCAATACATAGAGACAGCGCAAATACCAGGACAAAGAAGACCAGCGGTGATCGTTGTGATGCCGTGCTGGTTTTCATTATGTCTCACTCCTTCTTCGATGAACAACCCAGAAATGAACCTACGGAAGCAAAGTGTAGCCAGAGCTTCTCGAAGAGAAGGTCACTTCCGGATACAGTTTTGACGGTCCAGCCAGCAGTGCAGCCGGATGTGCTTTTATGTACTGGTCAAAGAACGCCAATGAGTATGCGTTGACGATATCCAATCCCCGCTGCGCATTGATTGGTCCGATAAAACCAAGGAGAGGCCCAAGCGGGGTAAAGTAGGGAACATCGGAAAAATTGGCGTGGAACATCCCGGATATCGATACGTAGTAGCCGTTCCCGACAGGCTCTTTATTGAAGACCGCCTGCATTGTGTTGAGCGTTTGGGTGATGTCTTTCTCTTTCCAGTGTTCGAGACGCATATCGCTGGCAGGTCGGCTCAGCCACATACCTGGCTGTTGCAATCCAGCCTGAACGACATTGGCAGGCATGGCTGCATCCATCATCAGACACGCCTTCAAACGTGAATCCATGTGACAGGCTTCACTGCCAATCATTGCACCCAGCGAAAGCCCAAACATCCCTATATGCTTCAGGTCGAGCCGCCCTGTTAGAAGGCCGTTCGGGTCAGCCTGGTTGAGGGCTGTCAACTGATCAAGGGTGAAACTGACATCTTGCGCAAAATACGGCATATTCCCATTCTGAAGAGCAAAACCGTTGAGCGTTGGTGCTGGCTCGACCGGACTCAGGCTCTGATTGGTGAATGGGTCCATCTGATCGTGGGTCCAGCCAGTGATCTGGCGTCCATCTGGAAAGACGACCGAAGCGGCGCTGTACGGTTGATCAAGCCCTACGACGATGTAGCCATGCGAGACCAGATTCTCGATCTGGAAGGTATTTGACTGGCGATAGCCAAAGATACCGGTTAAAAAGATCAGCACAGGATAATCTGGTTCAGCAGTTGCTACGGGGGCAGATGGAATAGCATTTGTGGTGATGTATTGGAAATAATCAAAGGTAAACCCTGGCAAATGAAGTGGCCGCGTCACGGAAGCCGAAAGCGCGCTGGCATCTTGCACATAAGGAGTACGCACGGATGAGGTATCTCCCTTGACTGGATACCAGACCTGCACCATCAATTCACGATGGGCGTTGGGATCAGTGTTGAAGATCTCGTGGCGGCTTTCCACCCAGTGATAGGTCAGTGTCCCAATCTGGTAGGGTCCGCTGGGAAGAGGAAAATGAAAGATCGGGAATATTAGTGGCAGAGCGGCAGACAGTCCTAGCGTTAGTAGACATAAGGCAATAGCACAACCCATGATCCACTGGCGGCTTCGGGGATGTTTGACGAACGCGCTTGACTTCGCAAAACGCTGCACCACCCACACAAGCAGGAAGAGTCCGGCCAGGGCGTATGCGGGAACGAGTTGCCATCGTGGTCCCTCTATGAGAAGCTGGAATATTGCAAGTGAGCATGTGATGAGCGCGATACCTTCCATCCAGCGTATTGCACGGAGTCGTGGAATGATTATCACGAGAAAGGTGAGGAGATCCGCGATGGTTAACAGGATTTCAATCGGTCTCATACTCTGCCCCCTTATGTGCATCAAATTTAGAGAAAAGCCCTAAGCACAGGATAGTCTCTATTTCTCACAAAGGCGTCACATGATCATACATTCTGCTCACATTTCCATCACCAGAAAAGCCATCTGCCCATTCTTTAAAGATCCAGTGTGACATAATAAGGTGGTATATCACAGAAACAAGGAGCTTTGACGATGTTAGTGCCTACCCCAGAGCAAATCCACAGCTACGCAACAATCCATGAACGTATCGCCGTTGCAATTGCCGAACTTACACCCAACCAGTTACAAATGAGGCCGGCAGATAACGAATGGAGTATTCAGCAGGTGCTTCTCCACCTGCCCGATAGCGAAGCAGTGGGCTATGAGCGCATTCGTCGCATCATCGCTGAAGAGCGCCCTGTGCTCCAGCTCTACGACGAAGATGCCTGGGCGTGCAATCTGCACTATCATCAGCAAGATCCGCATCTGGCCCTGGAACTCTTCAAGCTTTTACGCCAGAGCAGCGCCGTACTGTTACAGCAACTTCCTGCGGCGGACTGGAAACGCGTCGGTTTGCACGCTGTGAATGGTGCGATGAACTTGTACACCATCTTCCAGACATATCTCCATCACGGCGAGGCTCATCTGCGACAAATCGAGGACGTAAAGCGCCGCCTAAGAGGAGATCGCTGATGCGTATCTCCCCTTTTCGGTACTTTATAACCACACGCCTTATGCGTACTGGCTGGGATTCGCGCAGATAGTATTGGTAGAGATGTAGACATTGGTCCAATCGTCGGGCGGAATAAGGCTCTGCGCATTATCCACCATGCCGACGACACAGGACTTGCGCACCAGCACGTTCGTCACCTGAACGGTCGGTATCCAGGCCACATCATTCACCAGTTGTTGCTCAGCCTGATGATACATGTTGAGCCGTTGCGCCTGATCCTGTGTCTCATCGGCCTGCTCCATCAGCGTTTGTGTTGACTGCTGTTGGGATGCATCCGCAGACTTATTTTGCCCGTAATTGGTGGTGTTGTTGGGAACGCCTTTGTCGAATTGCAGGGTGAGCCAGTCCTGCGGATCAGGATAATCTGCAATCCATCCCCATGCATACATCTGTACCCCATTGGGATTGTTGACATTGGCGGGGATGTCGCTCAAAAACTTGTTGTAGTCTATATCGTTGATCTTCACCGTGACTCCCAGCACACTCTGCCACGCCTGCTGGTCCACCTGAAACTCGTTGCGTGTGTCAGCCCTGCCATTGGTGGAGACGGTGAAGGTAATTGGTGGGAAGGTTGCGGGGGTGTAGCCAGATTCCTTCATCCCCTCCTGGAAGAGTTGTTTCGCCAGCGCCTGGTCGCCAGCGGTACTTTTCACGCCGGCTGGCCCGGTCAGATCAGCATTGTAGCCAGGCATCCCTTGCGGTACGATATGGTTCGTGGCAATGGCACCATCCTTATAGATATCGTGTGCCAGCGTCTCTTTGTTGATCGCTAAAGCGAAAGCCTGGCGAATCTTAATGTTGTCGAATGGCTTGATAAGATAGTTCATCCCATAATAAGACATCCACAATTGGGGCGGCGCATGAAACTGGCCCTGTGGCAAGGCTTTGGCTGCTGCTATCTGCGCCGAGGGGATATAAATTGCCTGGTCAACCTGCCCCGCCAGATATGCTCTATAGACGGTATCCGATTCGCTATAAAAGGGGATGACGATCTTCTTCAACTGTGGCTTGGGACCGTAGTAGCGCGGGTTGGGTACGAACTCGATCTCCTTACCATGTTCATATTTGGAGACAACAAACGGGCCGTCTCCTCCGATGCCCTGGCTCAGATGATCGGCAAAACCGGTGTTCCCATATTGCTCAATTATGCTCTTTTCGATCACGTACGAACATGAATAGGTCAGGGCATCTAGAAAATAGGGAGCCTTTTTTGTTGTAATAATCACAACAGTATCCGGGTCTGGCGTCAGAATGCCATCACCGATGATCGTTTTGATCTTCCCGGCTGTCAGCTTATCGGCGTCTTTAATTAAGGCAAGATAGATGGGGGCGACTCCGGATTTCACCGCCGGTTGGAGCGCCCGGTCGATGCTGTAGGCGACATCAGCAGAGGTGAGCGGCTTCCCATCACTAAACGTCAGATTGGGGCGAAGTTTAAAGGTCCATCTCAGGCCGTCAGGAGAGACCGCATGGGAGGCGGCCATCTGGTCGCGCACCTGCAATTTGTCGTCGAGCTGGACCAGACCAGTAAAGACCAGATTAATAGCTCCAATTGAGCCTGCATCTGTCGAAAGAGCCGGATCAATCGTCTTCAGATCTCGCGATCCACCAAGCGGTAAGATCAGGATTTGCTTATTGGCATCCGCTTTGCTTGTGGTGTTTGGGGCCGCTGACCCGCCCCCACAGCCGACAAGCAGCAGCATAAGCAAGCTACAAAATGACAGCAACAAGTTCTTGACCAATTTTGCATCTGGCTGCATAGCTCGAAGCTCCTGTTCCCTCAACTAGAGAAGGACGCTTCCTCTCAAACCAGATAATGCGCTTTCACCGCTAATGACGAGCGAAGAGGAGGGCCGCTTGAAAAGATGAAAGTGCATTATCCCGCGCCCTTCTGTCTTTTCCTATAAAGAAATACGTTCATTCAGAGAGAAAACTTCACAATTTGTTGTTGCTGAGGTTAGATATTTTGGGGGAATTTGTTGTGTTGTAGAGTTTAAGTGGATTTTCGCACCACAGCATGACTGTAATTTGAGGTAGCGATGGATGGTCTCTCACCCGTCGTAGTACTCTGTCAAGCTTCATTCGTTGGTGCATCCAGAACATCCTGTGGGTTGGGACCGTATATGGTAGGGGCGATGGCTTGTCCTCACCCGGCTCCACAGGCGCGAAGAGGGGCCACATTGGGCGAGGACAAGCCATCGCCCCTACCATATACGGTTGTCTTTCCAACGTGTGATTGAAGTTTGACAGAGTAGTAGTGGAGCGATTTATCACTCCACTACGGAAGAGTTTATCTTAACCTTATTATCGATTATTGTTCCTGTGCCTGGTCGATACAGGTGCGGATATGCTCGATCAGGATTGGCAGGTAAGTTGTGCGGCTGGTAATGTGATTGCCCGGGAGCGTGTAGGTCTCGATATCCCAGCGCTTCGCGTTCATCACTGGCTGCCAGCCTATCGGACGCCAGGGTTCTTCGCTAGTCCAGAAGAAGGTGATTTCACCGGGATACAGAGCAGGTGCGTAGTTTGCTACCAGCCAATCGTACATAATCGCATTGCCACGCAGCAACTTCTTCATATCCGGCAGCAGTCCCAGCAGCTTGAGCCTGAACGAGGCAGCCAGAGACGCGGCGGCGAGCTTACCGCCTGCTTCATGATTTGATTCGTCTGGATCGACCATCCCTAATAGCTCTGCAAGGTAGCGATGCCTGTACCTGGGGAAACGGGCATAGCGATAGACATGGCCGATAAAGAAGAAGGCTTCCAGTTGCCTTTTTCTATCCATACCTGTAAAGGCTCCCGCCTTCTCCAACAGCCGGAGCAGCCAGCGCTCCTGAGCCGGAGCATCTGGATCGATCAGTAAGAGCAGGTCGACCTTCTGGCCCGCAGCATGCAGTTGGCGAGCGATCTCATAGGCCACCAGCGCGCCATTGCAGTAGCCTCCCAGTTGGTATGGGCCTTCCGGTTGCACGCTGCGCATCAGAGCAATGTGAGAGGCCGCGACCTCCTCCATGCTGGGTGGCATCTCCGATTCGCCCAGTGGATATGGGTCCATCAGATAGAAGGGTTGCTCTGATCCCAGCGCCTTTGCGATATCCTGGGTGTAGAACGCGCCGCCTTTCCATTCGCCGTGCAGATAGAAGAAGGGGCGTTTCGATCCTCCCTTTTGCACTGCTACCAGTCCCTTTGGCAACTGTGCCTCTTCTTGTGGCTCGTCCTGCTGGAGCGTCCGGGCGACGTTTTCTATCGTGGCCCCTGCAAAGAAGACCGAGAGCGGTATCTTTTTGCCAATCGTCTGTCCAATACGATCAAAGAACCGGGCAGCCATTAACGAGTCGCCACCGATATAGAAGAAGTTATCTCTGATTCCGATGGGACTGACCCCTAAGAGTTCTTCGCAGATCGTGACCAGTTGTTGCTCCAGCTGCGTATTCGGGGCCACATATCCTTCCGCCTTCTCACTCAGGTTCCACTCCGGCATCGGCAGCGCCTTGCGATCCAGCTTGCCGTTACTGGTTAAGGGGAACTGCTCCATAATCATGAAGGTACGAGGCTCCATATAAGGCGCTAAATGCTGCTTCGTCAGGTCTCTCAGTTCATCGACCGTAACCGTTTGCCCCTTCTTCAACTCGATATAGGCCACCAGCTGCTTATGCCCCGGCTGATCTTCGCGGGCCAGCACCACAGCCTCGCGGACAGATGGATGCTGGTTGAGGACGGCTTCGATCTCGCCCAACTCGATGCGGTAGCCGCGAATCTTCACCTGGAAGTCTACGCGACCCTGGAACTCCAGATTGCCATCTGGCAGGAAGCGTCCCAGATCGCCCGTTTTGTAGAGGTAGGTTCCCTCGACCCCGCTGAAGGGATCGGGCACGAACGCCTCGCGCGTCTTCTTCTCGTTATCCAGATAGCCGCGTCCCACGCCCACGCCGCCGACACAGATCTCGCCGCTCACACCGATGGGCTGTGGTTGCAGATGGCGATCAAGCACGTAGATGCGCATATTGGGAAGGGCCGTTCCGATGGGCATATTGCTCATCCCTTCGGCTGGTGGCTCGGCAACGACATAGTGAGTCACGTCGTCGGAACACTCGGTCGGACCGTAGGCATTGAGCAAGGGAATGTTAGGATAGCGCTGGAGCCAGCGACGACTTAGCTCTACGGGCAGCGCCTCGCCGGTCGGGACCATCCAGCGTAACGTGGTGAGGTTCGGTGCTTTCTTAGACTGAGCCGTACTTTCGGCGGTATCGAGCATGGCACGCAACCATGAGGGCACCGTTTCCAGGATGCTGACACGTTTTTTCTCCACCTCCCGCAGCAGCAGTTCGGGATCTTGCGTGATATCGTCGGGGCAGATTTGCACGCGCCCGCCCACCAGCAGCACGGCCAGCAGTTGCCAGACGGAGATGTCGAAGCACTGCGAAGCGGTCTGGATCACGATATCATCAGCGGTCAATTGCAATGCATCGATCTTGCCAAACAGATGGTTGAGCATGCCTTTGCGCTCCAGAATCGCCCCTTTCGGCAGGCCAGTTGAGCCAGAGGTGTAGATGACATAGGCCAGCGAGTCAGGCGTCCCCTGAAGCGGTGGATTCTCCTGGCGCTCGGGCGTGCGTTGCTCATCCGCGAGCAGATCTTCGATGATGAGATAGCGTGGGCGGTTCTCCTCCGGTGTGTCCTGTATCGCTTCGATGATTTGATGTTCCAGCTTCTTCGTGCAGAGGATCAGCGGTGTGCGGCTCTGCTCAATGAAATAGCGCTGTCTGGTTGGTGGATGGTGTGGATCGAGAGGCAGATAGCCGCCACCAGCTTTGAAAATGCCCAGGATCGAGACCAGCACAGGGATGCCGCGCTCAGCCAGCAAGGAGACCAGCGTATCGGGGCCGACACCATACTCACGCAACTGGTGAGCAAGCACATTGGCCTGTCGATTGAGATAGTCATAGCTAACCTGCTCTACCTCATAGGCGGCGGCAGTGGCCTGTGGTGTGCGCGCGACCTGCGCTTCAAACAGCTCGGCGTAAGACTGCTGCAAGGGATAGATGCGCTCGGTTGCGGTCCACTCTTCAAGCAACTGCCGACGCTCCGCATCTGGCAGGAGGGGCAAGCGGCTTAGCGATAGGCTGGGATTGGCAACAACGCTTTCCAACAGAGTCTGCCAGTGCTGGCTCATGCGCTCGATGGTCGCCTGCTCAAAGAGGTCGGTGCTGTAGGTGAAGCGGCAGATCAGACCTTCGGGCGATTGGTGCAGATCTAGCGCCAGATCGAACTCGGCGGTATCGACACCGCTTTCCACTGGTTGCAACGTCCAGCCGGCAGGCAAGGATGGCAGTTCCCAGGGCAGGTTGAGCAAGACCTGGATGAGAGGTGTGGAGTTCAAGGAACCCGCAGGCCGCACCGCTTTCATCAAGGTATCAAAAGGGAGCATTTCATGTTCAAGCGAGGTGTTGAGCAGATCGCGCGAACGGGTCATGAACTCAAGGAAGGCAGGATCACCCTCAAGATTGGGCCGCAATACCAGGGTATTGTCGCAAGGCCCAAGCAATTCTCGATGCTCAGGTGAGCGGCGAGCCGGGACGAGCGCCCCCAGCAGGAGATCTTGCTGATTGGTGTAGCGAGCAAGCAGCGTCGCAAAGGCGGCCAGGAGGGTTGCGTGCAGATGTACCTGCTGCTGCTGGCTCACGATCCGTAAGTCCTGAATCAAAGAGGCCGGCAGCACGGTTTGTACGGTGGCACCGCGCCAGCTTGTGGCGGCGGGTCGAGGATGATCTGTAGGCAAGGGCAGGATGGAGGGCGCATCTTCAATCTGCTGTTTCCAGTAGGCGAGATGTGCGGCGAGAGTCTCTTCTGTCTGCTCTTGCTCCTGCTTTTTGATGAAATCGGCATATTGATTGAAGACAGGGGGCAGCTCTGAGGAAGCTTTTTTTGCATCGGCCTCATACAGGTTGGCGATCTCGCGTGCCAGCAGAGAGACGGTCCAATCGTCGGCAATGAGTCTGTGCAGCGTCAGCAAGAGCAGGGAGTGGGTATTGGAAAGCTGGACAAGGCTTGCGCGCAATAGCGGCCCCTGAGCGGTATCGAAGGGTACAAGCGCCTGCTCACGAGCCAGTTGCTGGATCTGGGCCTGCTGCTGTTCCTCCGAGACATGTTGCAGACTATGGATGGTAAGAGGAAGCGGTTGCCGGTCGGCAATCACCTGGACAAGCTGCCCCACCTCCAGGCGAAATGTCGTGCGTAAGAGTTCGTGGCGCTCGATCAACAGGTTCAGGCTATTTTGCAGGCTGGTGTTATTAAGATCGTGATGAATATGAACTGTTGCCGAAAGTGTATTGATGGTACTTTCTGAATGGATTTGATTGAGAAGCCAGAGTCCTTCTTGATAAGAGGATGCGGGGACGATTTTGCTATGTTCGCCTGCATGCAAATTGTGAGTAATAACGGATGACATAACAGAGAATCCTTTCCTTCATCTCTCTTCCCAAATCATCAGCACCTGATCGGATCACAGTGAGTAAATTTTCCATAGTTTTATCTGCATATTCTTTATGACAGCGTGAAATTTACATAGAGTTTGCAGCCTGCACACGCGAGCGAGATCAGTAATATGGTACGCGCCAGCCCGCCCGCCAGATTATAGAAAGACGAAAAGGCGGAAAGACGAAAAGACGGAATGGCGTACCAGGGTGTATATCCCGAATAGATCTGTCAATAATGAAATACCATGCGCAAAAATGGCCGCGAACCGAACGGCGTCGGAAAGAAAGATTGAGATAAATGTATTTATAGAAGCAGCATGTGCGTCTTTATTGAGTGTACCGTTTTTCAAACCGATATAGTTTATCTATCGCGTTGGCATTGAGGTGCCTTTCTTGCTACCCTTCCACCGTTGCCCCCAACGGTGACACAAAGCCTTCGCACTGCTATTCTGCCACGCGCGCGTTGATATGAGGTGCATATACTGGTATCGAAACGATTAATTGTTGGGATTTTGGATGTTGAAGTGTTAACCCTGCGGGCAGAAAGGGGAGATAGGAAGAAATATGGCAGACAACGCGCCTGCCATCAATCCTCATCTTGTTTGTTATATATGCAAATTAACCAGCGGTGATCGTGACCATGCTGGCTGAGCTTGAGACTTCGATATCGTAGCGGTTGGGAGCCGATTCATAATCGGGACTTTGCAGCCGCACGTTGTTGCCCACGTCACTGAAGGCCTGGTCGTCGAAGACAAATTCAGAGGCCCAGCCTTTGAGGTATGCGCGGGTGGCAATCCCCGCCGGGCGGCGCACGATGATCTCAGAAGCTCCTCCGCTGATCCGTATGGGAACCGTGCCTGATGGTTCGGGCAATTCCAGCCGGATTGTGCTGAGTCCCCCTTTGACCTTCAATTCGGCGAGATGGAGCTTGCCCAGCTCAGCAACAACCTCTGATGCTCCTCCCTGGATTACGATATGCCAGGGAATAGTGGCGTTGAGCGCCACATCTGCCATGCGTTGCTCCTTGCCTGGAAGCCAGAGGCGTTGGGGATAGCGAATCGTGACAACTTCATCTTTTATTTTCACATCTGGTGCCGCTCCCTCAAAACGTGCCTGATAGAACGCGCTTCTGACCTCGCTTGTACGCACGATCAGCCGGGAGACGCCGGAGAAGACGACGAGCCGCCCGCTTTCCTGTTCTCCTAGCGGCGCGGAAAGACTCTCAGCCTTATCTGCTGGCAGTTCGCGCAGATGAGCAATTGCTCGCTTTGAAAGCGTGTTGCTCTGCGTGAGAAATGTTAAGAGGAAGCTGATCTGCTCATCGCTGTAGTGCGACACCATGTCGTCCCACGCCTCCGCCATAGGAGCAAAGATGGGATCGATTACCTGCGCGTCGTCCTTGCCTCTTGTCAGCTGGACGATGACCCTGCGCCCATCGTTGGGGTCGCGCTCCCTGCGCACCAGTCCGGCCTCCTCAAGGCGGTTGAGCATGCCGGTGATCGCTCCAGTGGTAAGTCCCGTGAGATCGGCAAGTTGCCCGGCAGTTGAGGAACCGTCACTCTCCAGGATATCGATAACCTGCATATCCGTAGCATTCAGCCCCATGCGAGTGGCCGCCGCCCGAAAGAAGGCCGCGCCGAGTCCCTGGAATTGCCGCAGTTCGCGTGCAAGATCCGCGCGTTTTTCCTGAGAACCACTTGACAAGGTTTTCCCCTCCATGTATCATATATTTATCTTAGAAATTAAGATAAATTTTGAAAATTTGCTTAACTAATTCAGCGAAATTATGGTGAAGGTTCACTTAACAACTCAGTGATTTGTATTATAGCATAGGATGGTTCTCCCTGGTTGTTTCTGATGGGCGAGAAAGGATTGGTTAATACAGATGGGTCAGGTCAGTGATGGCATGAAAGCATTCTTTGCAGAATTTGAGCGAGCGAATAACGCCTTTGCGCCAGAGTTTCTCGCTCCCCTGGTCAACGATCCTATTGTGGGGGCCGATCCCAGCGGGGCAATGCAGGTAGTGAAGAAAGAAGACTATCTGGCGGGAACTGCCAGCAGTCGGGAATACCTGAAATCCCTCGGCTTTCAATTCGTTAAATTGGTTCCACTTGAAGAGATTCCACTTAATCCTCTCTATACGATGGTCAAAGTTCATGGGACGATGCGCCTTGAAAAAATCCTGGGCCAGCCAATTGATCTGATCCATGACACGACCTATATTCTGTTCATCGGAGATGGCTTACCCAGGGTGGTCTTTACCCTGACGCACGAAGATCCGCTGAAAATGGCGCAAGATCAAGGACTTTTCCGGGCAAATTCATAAATCTGTAGATGTTCTTCTACAAAACATGTTCTAAGCAAAAATAAGATTCCAGGAGTTCTACTTGGAGCAATAACTGATAAGTGGGGGCAATATATGGCAAGATCTTTTGATTCAGATAAAATACCTTCAATTATAAATGAAGCGGAGACGACGATGGTGTTTCATCAGGACGACTCTACTAGCGCGACGAAACCGGCTGCGAAAGGGATGTTACACCTCTTTCGTGTGCGCAATTTTGTGCTGCTTTTTAGCGGTCAGACGATCTCGATCATTGGCGATGCGCTCTACGCAGTGGCGTTGCCCTGGCTGATCCTGACAAACGGAGGCAACGCCCAGGAATTGGGTATTGTGCTGGCAGCTTATGGTATTCCTCGCGCAGCAAGTATGCTCGTGGGTGGTTGGCTTTCAGATCACTTGCGTCCACGACAGGTCATGCTGATAGCCGATGCTGTGAGATTATTGCTGATGGCTGTGCTGGCGGCTCTGGCTCTGGAGGGACACCCCACTCTCTGGCAGCTCTGTGCGATTGCTGTACCGCTGGGAGCCTTTAGCGGCGCGTTCACGCCAGCCTCCATGTCGATTGTGCCAGATACGCTGGACAGCGAAGATCTGCAAGCTGGCAACGGGTTGATGATGGCCTCGATGCAGGGGGCGAGTCTGGTTGGTTCGGCGGTTGCAGGCGTGGTCGTGGCGGCGTTCAGCGCGGGTATGGCGCTTGCCATTGATGCGGCAACCTTCCTTGTATCGGCCTTTTCGCTTGTGTTGATGCGCACAACCCCACGAGTCACCGCCAGCACACAGGATGCTGCACCAAGCGAAGAGGAGAAGCCAGCGGCGAGCTTCCAGGAGCAGATCGGCTTCTGGCAGTATCTCGGCTCCTCACGGCTGATTCAGACAAACTTGCTGTTCTTCGTCGTGTCGAGCCTCATTGCTGGTGGGTTGATCGAGGTGGCTTTGCCCGCGCTGGTTCACGGTCCCATGCACGGAGGCGCGAGCAACTATGGAGCAATTCTGGCCTCCTGGGGAGCGGGTGCGCTTGGTGGGTCTATCTTCGCCGGGACGCTGGGCAAACGCAAGCACAAAGGGATGCTTGTTCTCCTGGGTGGATTGATTGTGTCGGTCATGATAGCACTGCTCCCCATTGGAGGCGTCTATGGAGCAATGGCTTGCATGCTGATTGGTGGTATCGCCAATAGCGGCATCACCGTTCTGCTCTTTACCGCGATCCAACTGAGCATCCCGAGCCATCTCATGGGACGCATAATGGGCCTGCTGATGTTCAGCTCACTTGGCATGTATCCTCTTTCGGTGGCGCTTGCTGGCATTCTCTCGAACCAGTTCGGTCCCGCGCTGCTCTTCCCGGTTGGCGGACTTGTGTTGGGACTGGCGATTCTATTCTGCATGACCCAGAAAGCGATGAGAGATATATAACCCCATAATCGCTCGACTTAGAACTGCCACCTCCATCTCGCTCATGAGTCTTGACAAGAGCAAACCTTCCAGGTATACTTCTTTCTAGATAGTTAACCAACTATCTAGAAAGACGACAGATAGGCAAGACACAATGGCAATACGGCAGACCGACAAACGCGACCGCTTGATTCAAACAGCGGTGACATTGGTGTATCAGCAAGGATTTCATCAGACCACCCTTGCTGATATTGCCCAACACGCACAGGTACCTCTAGGTACAGTGTACTACTTTTTTAAGACGAAGGAGGCCCTTGGCGAAGCTGTGGTCGAATACCGCCTCGATGAGTCCAGGGAGCAGTGCCAGCAGTCGGAGTGCGATCCTGATCCCAGAGTCCGTCTTCAGTCCATCATTCAGATGATGCTTGATAACGATCAAACTCTGGCTCAGAACGGTTGCCCGATTGGAACGCTTTGTTCAGAGTTGCATAAGCAGGGTGGACCGTTAGCACAGCATTCGAGCAAGATCTTTGAGGAGTTGCTCGCATGGCTTACAACGCAGTTCCAACTTATGGGGAAGCAGGACGAGTCGGAAGATCTGGCCCTGCATCTGCTTTCAGCCATAGAGGGGGCTGTATTACTCTCACAGAGTTTCCAGGCCCCTGAATACTTTGAGCGTGAAGCTGGTCGGCTCAAGGAGTGGATTCGCACTCTCTGAACCGGCCGACTGCTGGTTCATGCATCTTTTCCTCAAGTAAGGAGTCTTTTCTCAGTATCCATCTGAGGTCGCCTTGCTTTTGAGGAGTGTTGCCATGTTTGCCGGAAGTCAATACTACCGGACAAGATGTTACAAGATTCCGAAGGGAAAGTCAGTATGTCACTCACTTACAGTATCCAGTTGCCCCAGGGTTGTGTCCAGGAATTCAAAGGAACTCCCGATCCTATTGAGGCATATGAAACCATGACCGCTGTAGCGCAAACCGCCGAGGAGTACGGTTATACGACTGTATGGGCGGTCGATCATTTCCAGACCCTACCAGAGCCATCGCAAGAAATCTTCTTTGAGTGCTTTACCACAACAGCGGCCATCGCACGTGATACCAAACGTATCCGTGTCGGCCAAATGGTGGCGTGCAACAGCTACCGCAATCCTGCTTTGCTAGCAAAAATGGCTTCAACCATCGATGTGCTCTCACATGGACGCCTCACCCTTGGGCTAGGTGCCGGCTACTACGAGCCCGATTATCGCACGTATGGCTATGAGTTCCCGGAGGGAAAGGTCCGTATTCGGCAACTCCGTGAAGCGGCCCAGATCATCCGGGCAATGTGGACCGAGTCGGCACCTACTTTTGAGGGTACCTATTACCAGATCCATGATGCCATCAATCAACCCAAGGGCGTGCAGCGCCCCCATATCCCCCTGCTGATCGCCGGATTTGGTGAGCAACTCATGCTCAAGATTGTCGCGGAGTCAGCCGATATCTATAACACGATCGGCGATCCTGCTACGCTCAAGCGTAAGTTTGCCGTGCTCAAGCAACATTGTGAAACAATTGGACGCGATTACGAGAGCATCCAGCGAACAGCAAATGTTCCCCTGGCTATCGGAGACACTGACGAGAAGGCCAGAGAACTATACCGTTCCAAAGTGACGCCATTTTTCCCCGGAGGAGACGACTTTCTCTTTGCCAACGGGTTCATCGGCTCTATCGATACCATCCGTCAGCGTATTGCTGCTCTTGAGGAAGTAGGTGTCCAAGAAATAGTCCTCTGGGCCGTTGATGCGACGCAGTTAGAGAGCATCCGGCGGTTCGCCAGAGAGTTTATTCTCTCAAGTTAACACCTCTGAGCGCTCATGACAACCTGTATTAATGACGATACAACGTCCTAACGTACACCTCCACAAGGAAGTCGTTCTATCATCGAGACAGCGGCCATCTTGCCCCAGTGAAGAAATATAGCGTAAATTGTTGAAATTGCTAATAACGAAAGTCTAGCTGGTGGCGCTTGTATAGCGGCGGAGGCCAGAGCGCCACACCAGCTGGACGAGCACCAGGAAACCAGCGCTCAACAGTCCTCCCACAAGCATGTGCAGGGGGTTGATACCCTCTATGAATGCAGAGGCCGGGTAGGTCGCGAGAAAGGCCACCGGAAAGATATAGGTGAGCAAAAAGCGAACAGGCTGTCGATAGATGGAGATCGGATAGCGCCCAAATTCCCAGATCGTCCGATAGAAGACATCAAGCTCCACAGATGCAGCCCAGAAGACCACACTGGCCAGCAATACGCGTGCCGCCCAACTGATAATGAAGCCAACCGCTAGCAGGAAGAGCCAGCCTATCACTCCCCAGAAGAATGGAGATATGTGAAGCGTCAAGAAGGCTGCACCAATAACGCCGATACCCACACCAATTTGTATGAGTTCGATGGGGGCATAGGTGCCTGTGTTGACCATCAGAATGCTAGGAACTGGCAAGAGAAGCAGAGCGTCCAGCTTGCCGCTCCTGACCTGATTGGAGAACCACTGAAAATTCGGGTCAACAAACGTCGCGAGCAGCCCTCGGAGGATCTGAAATGTGCCAAACAGGAGCAGGATGTGGCCAAAGCTCCATCCTGCCAGGGTCGCCGTTTGCGTATAGACAAGTCTCAGAGCCGCAAGTTCTGCAAAGGTTGTCAGCAACGTTACGATCAATTGGAAAACAAGATTGGTGCGAAATGCCAGTTCTCTTTTGACGGAGAGCGCAAACAGCATCCCTGCCATACGAACAAATTTCATGCTATCCTCCTACCGCTGTATAGCGTTGCAGCCCCAGCCGCCAGAAGAATGCAGCTGCGATGGCCATTACCATGATCCAGAAGAGTTGCCATTGATATCCCTGTACGATCTGAGCCTGATCGAGACTTCGGCTCATGATCTCAGCAGGAAACCCAAGCATATTTCTAAAGGGGAGAGCAATAGCCCAGGGCCGCAGTTGTTCCGGAAAGAGGACGACTGGAGCGGCGGTCCCACCAAGCAGAAAGAGCATCTGTTCGCCGATTCCCACAATCCCATGAGCGCGGGTCGTCCAGAACGCGGAGAGAGCCAGCGTATAGGTAAAAAGGAAACGGAGCGTTGCAGCCAGCACAAGTGCGGGGAGAGCGGGCACGATCATCTTGAGATCGAAGCTACTTCCAAAGCTCCAGTTGACTATGATGATGAAGGGGAGACCGATAAGCAGATGCCAGAGCCGCAAAGCGAGATTCGTGCCTAGCGGTCCAATCACGACGGGCGCAGGTTTGAGGAGATCATGGCTAAGATTCCCTTCATAGATCACATTTGAAAGGGTATGATGTTCATACGACACGGTGAGTAGTTGTATGACGAAGAGAGCGATATAATAGGTTGAGATTGTGCCACTATTGGGCAATGCAACCGACCAGACGGTGAGACCGATAAGGGGCGTGACGATCTGGCTCAGCACCATTGTCAGAAGGAAAACGCGCCAGGCAATCCATTCCAGAAATTGTCGCCAGATGAAAAGCATTAACAAAGCGAGCAAGCGCATTATCTTTTCCCCCTCTGAAGCTGAAGCGGGAGCCCTTCTCGATAGACTTGATCAATCACGTGTTCCAGCGGCGGATCTTCGATGGTCAGGTCTGCAACGGAGACATCTGTTAATAGACGCGCGATGATAGCCGGAACCTGTTCACGGCGAATGCGCAGGCTGGCGCGCTTTGCTTCCGTTTCGACCACATCACCATAGTTGTTCCAGAGAGGATCGCTTGCTTCATGTGTAGTCACTTTCAGCAGCTTATAAGGGGAAAGGGCTGCTGAGAGCGCTTCCAGACTACCATCATACGCTAGCTTGCCGTGATCGATGAGCAGGACGCGTTTGCAGAGTGCTTCAACATCGATCATGTAATGGCTGGTGAGCAAGATCGTTGCTCCCGTCTGTTGATTGTAACGCGCGATAAAGCCTCGCATCATGTTAACCGCCGTCACATCCAGCCCCAATGTTGGCTCATCGAGAAACAGGAGGCGTGGTCGGTAGAGTAGCGAGAGGGCCAGTCCACAGCGCAGGCGCTCTCCCAGACTGAGCGTGCGGATCTGACGCTGAAGTAGCGGTTCCAGATCCAACATCTCGGTCAGTTCAGCCAGATTCTTGAGAAAATCCGCTTCCGAAACCTCGTAGAGCAGTTGTTGAAAGCGCAATGAATCCAGCACGGTGAGTTCGGTTGGCCCTCCGATGGGCTGGCTCCCACGAATGAGCGCAATCTGTTTCAAAAAGGCTGGCTCTCTCCTCCAGGGCTGGCGACCTAGAATTTCAATGGTGCCTCCGGTTGGATGAAGAATGCCAGTGAGGAGCTTCAAGGTAGTTGTTTTTCCGGCACCGTTGGGGCCGATGAAGCCAACGATAGCTCCCTCTTCCAGGGTAAACGAGAGTTGTTGTATTGCTTGAATCTCCCGATATGTGCGTCGGAAGAGCGAGCCAAACGCAGCTTTGAGTCCTTCGGTGCGTACAGGGGTCTTGTACGTCATGCAGAGCGTATCAACGGTAATGATTGGCAATGGACAATCCTTTCTGCTGCTTTGAGAGAAAACGCTGCTCATAAATTCTGTCCTTTTCTCTCTTGTTGCCATATAAACACACCATATAACATAGATGCAAGATTGGAGGGTTCGCGACCGAATAGAGTGATGAAGCTTTTAGAGGGAGGCTGATAGGCTGCATGGAGGTGAGGATAGAGAGAAATTGGTGGTAAAACTCTCCATCCGTACTTGGGGCTTTGAATGGAGGCTTGTGGTTGTGAGTATAAGAGCATAGAGAGGTAGGAAGATGGCAGATCATCAACAAGATAGAGACAGCGGCCATCTTACCCCAGTAAGGATAACCACAGATGCGAAGTACGCTCTCGACAGAACTAGAGAGCGTACTTCGCATCTTGCTAGATGGAAGCCTTAGTGCCCTATCAGACTACTTCGTTGATATATGCGCATTGTATACAAAGATTCATCGGGAGCAGACGAACAAATGCAGAGCAATATCGTTTTTACGCTGGAACCAGAATTCCCCGGCCTCGCAGCTTGCCGCTATCGAGGTCGTGAATGGCATCGTTGGCTGCATCCAATGGGTACATTGCGGTATGCAACGTGACCTTCCCCTGGGCTGTCAGAGTCATCAATTCCTCCAGGTCGTTATAGTTCCCGACCAGATTTCCAATGAAGTTGATCTCGGAGGAGATGATATCGATGGTCGGAACATTCAACTTGCCACCATAGCCAATGATATAGTGTGAGCCAGCGCGACGTAACATACTGACGGCATCGTGTTCAGCCCCCGCTTCACCTACAAAGTCGATCACGGCTTCCGCGCCCTGTCCGTCTGTTAACTCCTTCACCTTCGCGACATGTTTCCCATCGGCAAGTATTGTATGATCTGGCCCCCATTGTTTCGTCAGATCAAGGGCAGCTTGCGAACGATCTATCACGATGATCTCGGCGGGCGTGAGTGCTTTAAGGCACTGAATGCCAATGTGACCCAGACCACCAGCCCCAATAACAACAGCCTTTGTGCCTGGATAGAGAAGCGATGCCGCTTTTTTGACGGCATGGTAAGCGGTCAGGCCGGCATCCGCGAGGGCGGCAATGTCTTTCGGTTCCAGGCTGGGATTAAGCTTCACAACGGACCGGGCGCTGGTCTTGAGGAAGTTTGCCATGCCGCCATCAACAGAAATACCGGGGAAGGCCGAGTTGATACAATGCATATCATCACCAGCTCGGCAGGCATGACACAGCCCGCAGGTGATGAGAGGATGAACGATAACGGTGTCGCCAACCGCGACATTACTCACTGCCGAACCCATCTCGTGTACCCATCCTGCGTTCTCATGCCCCAGGGTATAGGGCAGCGTCACACCAGATTTCTCTACCCATTGTCCCTCGATGATATGCAGATCGGTGCGACATAAGCCGGCCCCGCCAATTTTGACAATGACATCGTGGGGACCGGTTATACGCGGCTCTGCGACCTCTTCAACTCTGGGTTGTTCTTGATAGTGATGTAAGCGAACTGCTTTCATATATAATCCTCCAGGTTTAAATCTTCTGGCCCGGTAAAACGTGATCCGGGTAAGCCCCACTCGCGGAAAAAATCTCCAGTCGTACGGCACAACGTGACATTGACATCGCTCCCAATACGAATCAAGGCCTGACTGCGCTCTCTGGCTCGCCTGACGCTGCTACTGTTCACACGGACACCTGTGCCTGAAGCAATGAGCGGCGCGGTGAGCGCAGCAGTGGCAGCAGGAGGGTTGGCAGCAAGCAATGCGCAGCGCGTGGCATATGTCAGGAAAGTGATGCGTTCGCGCGGCTTCCCCCGACGCGGGGTATAGCGTACTGCCAGAGGATCGGCCTCCATATCCTGAATAAGCTGACCCTCTGCGTCAAGCGAGCCGACGTCTCCTTTGCTGAGCCGGAGCAACTCGGCAACATGCAGGCCGCTGCCGATCAATGCTAACAGGATCAGATGATCGCAGCTTTGCGGGTTGCGAGAGGAGAGTGTTGAAGATGTGGCACGGCCTGAGAGCGGTCGCCAGGTCACATGTACGCCGTTCAAACGAAACCAGATTTTCGCGCCCATCGCCAACGCTGAGACCTGATCGGCTGTCTGGTCCGCAAAAGCTGAGGCGAAGGAGAGAAGGGACTGCTCTGCGACAGGAGGATCAGCCCTGGCTCGCTCAAGGAGCAGCTCTAGATCGGCATAGCCCGTCGTCGCGCGAAAACGGTCCAGGCTCGCGACGGAGGTACGCACCCATGACGGCTCACGGCAGCGCTTAGCAAGGATATCAGCCATACGGCGCACTGATGGGAAGGCAAGTAATGCGCTTTCCCGTCGTCCCGCAAGAATCTGCGTTGCCTTCATCGCCGGCCTCGCTCATTGATGAGTTCCTGGAGTTTCTCGCGCAAAAAATGGTCACGCAGTACCACCTCGCATGAAGTCACGCCAGGTATAGCCTCAACCCGTCGTCGAATCTCCTGACCAATACTTGTGGCAAATTTGGATGGGCAAAGTGGGCTAGTCAGATGGAAATGGACGATAACCCGGCTCTCCTGAATGAGTACCTCATCAAGGAGTCCCAACTCGCTCAGAGAACGGCGAATTTCGGGATCGCGGGTTGCTCCTGCTGCCGCTCGAATGGTTTCTATGTTAAGCGTCATCGCGACACCGTCCCCGTCACTCCAGTATCCGTTGCTCCGGCCTGCTTTGCATATTCGCGTTTGCGCTGGGCAAGCTCGTCGTATTCCAGAGACTTCAGCTTCTCGGCAGGATCGATCCCATACAGGCGAGCGATATTGCCGCCAATGATTTTTTGCTTGATCTCATCGGTAAGATCGACACCGTACTCGGCTTTGAGATCGTCCGGCATCTGGAACGCCATAAAGTCGTCAAGCTGCCAGTGAGGATACCAGATAGGAAAGTCGGTGCCGTAGATAATGCGGTCCGGCCCCAGCCAGAAGAGCAGGTTTGCCATCACTTCAGCAAAGAAGCGCGGGCGATTGTGAACGAAGGCGAGCGCGACCGCCAGCGAGCCATACACATTGGGGCAGCGAGCGGCAATCCAGCAGAAATCATCGAGGCGAGGCAGCCCGACGTGATCGATAATGAAGTTCAATTCGGGATAGAGCCAGGCCGGTTCGTCGATGTCGCGCACGTCGAATTTGGAGAGGGAGAGCGGCTCGACTGCTGGCCCTTTATGGAAGTGCATATTTTTCACGCCCAGTTCGAGGCATTTCTCATAGAGCGGAAAAACGGCGGGATCGTTCGCACTCCAGCCACGAGACTGGCCGCGCCACTCGGCTGTATACCACTTAAAGCCCCTCACGCCGCAATCTTTCACCTGGCGTTCCACTTCGGCGACGGCATCTGGCATGCGAGGATCAACACCACCAAGAGAAATAATACGCTCGGGAACACGGTCACGCAGGGTCGCGTTTTTATCGGCGGAACAAAACCCCTTGTGATAGAAATCCATCAGGACTTGTGTTGAGAGAATCGCCATGTCCGCGTCCCCCTTCACAAAGACCTCTTCGAGATACCAATCGGGATCAACCTTGCGAAATTGCGTTTCATAGTCCATTGTCCAGCGCGCGTCAGGGGGGTTGAAACCTGTGTGGAAAGCATAGAAGGTTTCGATAAAGGCTTCGCCGAAGCGATTCTTACAATTTTCTTTACTCGCATCCCAGAAGCCGGTGTGAGCATCGAAGACAAAAGATCCGTTCTTCATTGATCAATCCTTTCATGTGCTATAACAGCCCTATCGTCGGTGATGATTGAATTGATCGCACTCAGGAGTTTGCCTCTACAATAGCCTCATTGCTACAGATAATGTGCCGAATCGAATAAGATTGGCCAGATATAATAATAACATTCTTGTGTATTGGGTGCTATCTCAGTAGTAACGTCTTGCTGAAAATTTACTCAGATATTGGTAATCTTGGCAGGGAATATGGTTTAAAAGCCAGTTTCGAGTTCAAGCTGACGCTGGCGATGTCTTCGCACCCTTACATTGTTCCCGCAGATTGTTGTCCTACACCAGTGGCGGCGATGATTCTTCGTTGTATCCACAAACAGCCATCCACAGCGCATGTTGGCGCATTGACGCACAAGATGCTGCTCGTCGGAGGTAAGCAATGTCGCCGCTGAGCGCGCAAGGGGGCCGAGCATCTGGTCGAGGGCATCATCCTCTTTCCCCCATTCCCATACAAAGCCATCTGTGGTGAGCATGACGCTGGCTCCAGTTGTCCCTTTCCTTAACTCCCTGTTAAGCGCCTCTATATCAATTCCAGCAGGCTGCGTGCCCGCGATGAGCGCAGTAAAAATGTGATACATGGCTTCTCTGAGTACACGAGCTCGCGTGAGCACTGTAGCTGCCTCTCCCTCGTCGCGTTCGGCTACATATAGCAGCGTCTTCGCCTGGCTCTCAGTGACCAGCGCGGCCTCCTGACTCCAGCGTACCAGATCGGAATACCCCGTGAGATTCTCTTGAGAGCGCCCCTCACGAGTCCCGCTGACCGTGTTGGCAAAATCAAGGCAGACCTTCCCACCAATAAATTCAAAGCCAGGAAGTTTTGAGGTGATTGCGTTCATCTTCCGTCCTCTTTCCGATGTAACACTCTAAACAGGTCTTGACGTATTACGTTTGTTGATTCTACAATGTAACAGTCTAAGAATATTATAAACTGTTACATCGAATTGTCAAGCTAGCCTTCCAAGAGAGCAGGGCTTTCCAATTCTCCCATCTAGCGGGAGTGCAGAGGGCGGCAGCCCTCTGCCGGGGTGCGGGGTGTCCCCGCAAAAACCTTTTTTCTTCTCTTTTGCGCGCCGTCGCAGGCGGCGCGCGAAGGAGGGAAGGAAACTGGGGACACCCCAGACCCCGGCAGGGAGACCCTGCACCCCTTTGAGCGGAGAACTGGAAAGCCCTGCCAAGAGAGGAGATCATTACCCGATGAGACACATTTCGACAGAACTCAAGTATGCGCGTCCGGCAGCCCACATCTTCTATGGTTGGGCCGTTGTCGCGAGCGCGTTCGTCGTGTCGCTGTTAGGCTTCGGCGTCGCGTACACCTTCTCCTCCTTCTTCCCGCCGCTACAGCAGACCTTCGCAGCAACGCGTGGAGGTATCTCCTTCGTCTTCGCGCTCAGCGGGTTCCTCTACTTCAGTCTTGGTGCTGTGAGTGGGCCACTGGCCGATCGTTTCGGTCCGCGCTGGGTGACCTTCGCGGGCATGCTGTGCGTTGGGGTGGGCATGCTGCTCACGAGTCAGGCTCAGGCGCTGTGGCAGGTGTACGTGACCTACGGCATAGGCATCGGCGTGGGGATGGGCTTCTCATATACTCCATCGCTTGCCGCCGTTCAGCGCTGGTTTGTGCGCCGCCGTGGGTTCGCCTCGGGCATGGCGGTAGCGGGCATAGGCATCGGGACGCTCCTGTTTCCTCCGCTGGCGACATGGCTTATCGGCGTGGTGGGTTGGCGTGCCACCTACGGCATTCTCGGGATCGTGACCATACTGATTGGTCCGGCGGCAGCACTGTTGCTTGTGCATTCTCCGCAGCGCCGCGGCTTGCTCCCCGATGGCGATCAAGAGCCAGAGGTTTCCATGCCCGGATCTGCTGAGGCAAAGGCTCCCACCAATGCAGAAGACGGCCTCACACTTGGGCAGGCGTTGCACACCAACGCATTCTGGCTGCTCTATGCTGCGTCATTCGCTTCCTCGCTGGGATTGTTCATCCCCTTTGCTCATCTTCCGGCTTACGCGCATGATCATGGGTTCTCAGCAGGATTTGGGGCGCTGCTCATCAGTCTGATCGGGATTGGCAGCACAGGAGGTCGCTTTCTCCTGGGCCATGGAGCCGACCGTCTGGGCTTGCGCCTATCACTACAGGGGATGTTTCTCGGGATGACGGTAATGCTCCTGTGGTGGTTAGCCGCAATGAGCGCCTGGGCTCTGGTGATCTTCGCCCTGCTTTTCGGACTCTGCTATGGAGGCTTCGTGGCACTCTTACCCGCATTGACCGCTCTCTGCTTCGGTGGGCGTCGTATCAGTAGCATCATGGGTGTCATCTTTACAGGCGTTGGAGTTGGCACGCTGCTTGGACCTGGTCTGGCAGGGACGATGTATGATCTCAGCCACAGTTATACCGTGCCTATCCTGGTCAGCGCTGTTGCCAACTTGGTCGCGGTTCTCTGCATCTGGCGATTGAAAACTCCAACCCAGCAGAAGCCAGCAGCGTAAATCCCAACATGCTCACGGCGAGAAGTCCCCAAATCTCCTGATGAGTGAGCTATCCCAAATGGCTTGCTCACCAGAAGAAGGAGTGTCAAAGTGAGCAGTTTCATAATTACAAATAAGTCGTGTAGAACAGGAGAAAAAGGTCAAGCAGAGAGCCACTAAATAATTGACAAAAGCAACTAATTAGTAGATAATGTCAAGTAAATAGAAAAATGTTGTACTGGCTCTTATAGAGATATATGTGCAATCACGGATGCATCATCCTTGAAAAAGGAAAGGCAAGGATCATGGAACTTCTTCTGCTTCTGCTTGCGATCATTCTGTTGAATATCGCAGTTCGGCTTTGGGGGGTAGACAGCCGCGATGGTATCAACAGCAAAGAGTGGGAAATGCGGCAGCTTTGGCCAGGTTTTCATTGATGTTAATGTATAGTGATTTCGGTGAGGAGTTCGTATCGAAAAGGGGACTTCTTCAAGAAGACCCCTCAAGCAAACAAACGTTATTTCATCCAAGCTGTGTCAGACCTGGTATCCTGAGAAACGTCTCACGTGGGCATTTAGCTCACGATCTCAACCGCGCTGTCAGGCACCCAGGCCTGACGATGGTTGTAGTTGATCTCGTACCATTGTGAGACGGTCTTGTCTCCGGGCACACTATAAGCAGAGACAAAGATAGCTCCATCTGGCGCGTCGCCAATATGATAATCGGTCGTCGCCGTATTAGTTTTGGGGCTGCCTGAGATTGGGATCGGCTTGCCATCGGTGCTATGCAGCTTCACCGCTATTCCCTGACCCTCGCTTGCCAATCCCTCTGGAACCGCTAGCCAGGCCAGCCGAGCATGCATAAACTGATCCGATGGATTCTTGTGCGCATTGGACGACTCACCATACCAGATTTGATACATCATGATTCCGAAACCATGCTCGTCCGGTTTTTTATCGAGGTAGTAATAGCTGGTAGCGGCTTCAACAGTATTTGTTTCATCCGTTGTATCTGTGCTATTCGCTACCTGGGGAAGCAGATTGTCGGCATCTAGTTTTGGACTATTATACAAGTAGAAAAAGTTGCTTGTATCGAACGGGGCATTGGCAGGAAGGTGCAGGCTAAGGAGATGCTTGTTCGCTGGCGTCTGCGGATAGGCGACTCCCTGCTGATGTATCAGGTTCAGGTAATAATCCCACTGCCAGTACTGACCCGGATCAACATGATTGGGGATGCCAGAGAGTGTGGGAGCCTGCACAGTGCCGTGCGCAACGATATGATCGTGTTCAAGCGGAATATTGTATTTTTGAGCGAGGTATGCTGTCAATTTCGCCGATGCCTGATAGGTGGCGGATGTATACCAGACATTCCCCGATGTGGCGTACCCTTCGTGTTCAATGCCGATAGAGTGCTGGTTGTACCAGAGATTCGCGGCATGAAAGGCGACATCGTGATCGTGGATCACCTGATAGACGGTGCCGTCGCTGCCCACAATGTAATGTGAGGCTGCGGTGCTGTCGGGATTCAGGAACGCTGAAAGGGCGCGTGCCGCGTTGCCCTCGATATCATGGATGACAACCTGCGAGATATCAAAATCCTTTGGCCGTGTATCTGGGAAATAGTTACAGGGCGCATTAGTGCCGGGAACCTTGTCGCAATCGTGCTGAGCTGGATTGAGGATACAATTTACGGCCCCCGGATAATCTACCTGATTATTCTGGGTATCCTGTGTAGTACAACCGGCGGGCATCTTCGCCAGTGCTGGCAGCTCGCTATTCGTCAGCGATTGTGTATTGACGGGTTGGGCGGCAAGCTCAATCGTTTCTCCCGATGCCGTCTGGACCTTGAAGCCATTCTGGATCGCCTTGTAGACTGTTGTGACATAGAGATTGACCACATAGCTATACCTGGCCCCTTCGTAGAGTGCAACGGCTCCACGCCAGCCATTGAGCGAGGTTGGGAGCGTTTTCTTTGGCGAAAGTTGCAGCGCGTACTCTTTCAGAAGGACGGCCCCGGCGCGAATATTGGTCGCTGCATCTGTTTTGATTTTTAGGGGACTGATGCCCAGCGCTTTGGCGGCGCGCCCCATTGGATCGGGAGTTTTTTTACTGTTCACGACGTTCATGATGCCATACGCGCCCGGTCCTACCGTATTTCCCTGTAAGTTATGCATGTCAAAACGAGTCTCGCTATAGGCCACCGCTTTTAACAGGGCGAGCGGAACCTGGGATTCGTTGGCGGCCTGCTCGAAGGCTGTTTCGAGAGGGTTTGCCTGTTGTATTGCGTATTCTATGAGTCGAAAGAGACCGACACCGGCGACAGCGACGATCACGAGGAGAAGCGTTCCGTAGAAGAGCAGTCTTTTTTTGCGCATACCGAAAAAAGTTTCCCCCAATGAGATTATTTAAGGAAATTTCGTCATTGTTCAGCATATACAAGGGAATCTAAGGAATTGTATTGACTGTACATGAAGTTATGTATCTAAGTATACTGATGCTTATGGAAATTTAGCGCCTACGATGCGCTTTATGGACAGCTCTATCATAACACATCGGTGGGGGTGGTGTCTCCCCAAGCGGCAACTGTTGCAACAGATCGTAGTCCTTCTTGAGAAGGAAATAGATAGTGCCGATGATTCTACCGATGACCGCGCCGAGCGCCTTATTTTTGCCCTTACGCTTCTTTGTGCGCAGGTCCAACGGGCATTTTTTCAGCACCAGCTCCTGATAGAGCGATCGCCATTCAGTATCACCCCGGATCGCCGAGAGACCAGTCATATACATGGTCTGTTTCATGAGTCTGTTCCCGCCGCGACCCAGCTTCATGGTGTCGGTGCTGGTTCCTGTCTGATTCGACACGGGCGACCATCCAAAGTACGCCTTGAGCGCGGCACTGCTTCTGAAATTACTAATGATACCGATGCTGGCCAGGATCGATGCCGCACGAAGCGGACTGATCATGGGTATCGAGGTCAAAATAACACCTTCGCGGGTGCCTTCGACAAGGGCTTCGATTTTCTCATCGAGCACTTCCATGTGTTCTCTCAACAGCCGAAGTTCGGCGATGAGTTGCCCTTGTTCAAAGAGCAGTGCCTCAATGCGGGCCGGGTCTTTGATTCCG
Organism: Reticulibacter mediterranei; assembly: GCF_016587455.1. Taxonomy (NCBI): domain Bacteria; kingdom Bacillati; phylum Chloroflexota; class Ktedonobacteria; order Ktedonobacterales; family Reticulibacteraceae; genus Reticulibacter; species Reticulibacter mediterranei. The sequence goes on from NZ_BNJK01000002.1 coordinate 2,024,940, forward strand.
ACGCTACAACTCGCCAGTTCTTGCAACTGCCCCAAAACCCTTGCGCTCGGCTGTACGCCAGGGCAAAAGGCTTTGAGATCTTTGACGCTGGCCGCCGCAATGTCGCCCGGCGTCGGGAAGTGCTCGCGGATACGCAAGGCGGAAGCGCCATTTGGATCTTTGATCGCCTGAGTAAATTCAGGAAACAATTCATCGCAGATGGCGATGAGCTGGTTCCTGCACCGTGTGCTGCGCTGCGCCAGTTCAAAGCGGCGCATGACCAATGGCCGCAGTGTTGTGGCTGTTGCGCTGGCACCGATAACTCGGTGCGCGATCTGCATCGAGTCAGTGGCCTGTGCCTTGAGTTCGAGTTGGTTATACAGCAAATTGGCAAGGTTCAATGCGTCTCGCTTATCGCTTTTGTTGCGCGATGGACGCTTTTGTACATGGATCTCGTAGACGGCAATACCAATATTCAGCAGATATTGTTGCAGAGGACGGTGGTAGTGTCCTGTCTGCTCCATGAGCACAACGCATTCGGAACGTGGAGCATAGCACTCCATCCTTGCAATAAGGTCATCGAAGCCTGCCTGCGTGTTTTTGACTTCAAACGTCGGGCAGGCATCATACCTGCCATTCTTGCGCAAGAGAAACGGGGAGATCAGGGCAACCATGTGCGTGTTCTTGCTTACATCAATACCAACGTAGAGGGGTTCGTTGTGAAGACGAGGAATCTGGGCGACTGCGACCATGATTGTGGCACCTTCCTTGCTGTAGTAGTGTTGGGGAAGGGATCGACCGTGCAAAGACGCCCGAACACAAGTGAAGGGTCTGCCCCCAGATGCTTATTAAGGCTTGTGCTATGCACGCCCTCAATCAGTATAGAGCGCTCTATCGCGCATATATTGAACAGAGGTCTATCGATCCACACGAAGGAAGAGCTACCTCCTTCACTATCTAGCGTAACCCATGTATCATCGATTTTCAATGCTTTTCTCGATTTATGAACATACTGTAATTATTGCCTTATTTCACGAAATTTCTTAGTCTGTCATTATTATCACAATAATTGAAGGGGTACCAACCACCATGATAACTATCGAAAAAGCTGAGGAGGCAAACCTTCAGCGACTCACAAAGCGAATGGGCGTATTCGTCGAGCCGATGCGTCTCCAGATCATCCGGTTGCTTCTTGAGCATGGGGAAAAGAATGTGAAACAGTTGACTGCATTGGTCAACAACGAGGTGGGGAAAGCCGCGCCATCGACGATCTCGCGACACCTTAAAGTCCTGCTGGATGCAGGATATCTCAACTGTACAGAGAGTGGGACATCACATTTCTACGCGATGAAGCAGACGGAGATTCAGCGGGCCATTGGAGACCTCCTCGCATACACCGGCCTACCCAGCTGATCAACAAAGTGGCTTCATCGCCTCCTGTCTTGCAAACTGAGATCTGCGATGAAGCCACTTTGGATATCAGTATACGCCGCAAGCGCTGCGGCTCGCTGATATCAATGTGTACCATGATGTACACCATCATGGTACACCACTTCTCAATATATTTCAAGTAGATTTGTCAGAACAGGAAGAATGTACCATGAGTGCAGAGACGATACTGTATACATCATGTACACCACATCGACCTCGAACGCGCTACCACATTGTTTTCGAGGATTTCGAGGAAATTGGCGTTGATATTTATAATGCGCATGCATTGAGGGCATTTGAGGTGGCTACTAATCAGCGCATACGTCAACTTCGTGAGCAGCACGGTATCCCAGAGACCCAGCTGCCGCATGAAGATGATCTCTGGATTCCGATGCCGTACCGGGCACTTGAGGCGCTCACACTCAAAGCAGTGACGAAATCAACATGCCAGCGCATCCTCGCTGAAGAATCCATCGAGGATATGCCACCATCGCTCATTGAGCTGGGTTTCATTCGCCGCCGGTTCGCTGCCCGCCGTACCAATGAGAGCCGTAGGCGACCGCTGACGACAATCTACAAGGATAGCGACGGCGAGTTTATTCTCGTCGATGAGAGCGGGAATTTCATCGATGAGGGTGGCCTGGAGCAGAGCGCGATGATGTATGGCTTTGGTCTGGTAGAGAGGCAGTATCTCTATGTAATAGAGACTGTCAATACGGCTATTGCCGCACTCGATGGCCTGGAGCCACCGCAGCCTATGCCGCGCTGCGATGATCCGATGATGCGACGATGCGCGCCGCCACGACGACAAAAAAGTAGCGTCGCGACTTCATCGGCAGCACGGGAGACGACAAATTCCAGTGGCATGCCAAGCAGCGACGCCAATAATCGACGTTTAGCTCGAAGGGGTACCAACCACATCTTTGCTATATCCGTCAATCCGCATGATAGCACGGATATTGAAGATGTGTCCAGAGCATTTACTCAAAATCCAATCAAAATGGAAAAACCCGGAAAGCCGCCTGTGAAGCTGCTATATCGCGACACGATAGACTTGGCCAGTTTGCGTACCGCTGGGTGGACACCAGAGGCGATCATTGGTCTCACCTCGTTCGTCCTCGATGTACCTGCGAAGCCTGACGAGGACGACGAGGAGGCGCTGCGCGCGTGGCTTCTCGACTGGTATGAGCCAGCATGTTGGCTCATCATTGCGACGAAGGACGAAGACCCGCGCCGGGCCTGGGTAGTGATTCATCGGCATATACGCGGCATGATCAGCGGTCCTACATGGTATGCCAGGCGTACAACGCCCGGTCCCATCACCTTGCGAAACGTCGTTGGTCCTGCTGATCCAACAAGGCCGCTGAGTGGCTATAACTGGCGCGTCGTTGAGGCGGAGCTTGACAGAGCTGCCTGGTATCCCAATGAGGTTATTGCCTACGATGGCCCGCCGCTGGTGGAATACGAGACTGGCTATGAAAGCGTTGAGCCGCCAGCGCTGGTCGTCGAGGCAGAGGCGACCGTGCTTCCCAATGGTCATGTCGAGGCGATCACTGAGGTCAGCGGCCAGGCGACGGAGAGCAGCGAAGAGCCACGCGAGCTGACGACTGACGAGGTGATCGCAGTACCGCCGCCAGTGCTACGGCGCAGGCCGGGGATGAGTGTTGGGGATGTCGAGGCGCTCTATGGCGCGATCCTTGACGCCTACCCAGGTCTCCTCATTGACTACAAGCCGGTCGCGCCCGGATGTTGGGTGATCAAAGTCGATCTCGATGAGTCGCGGTGTTTTGACCTGGATTGGCAGCGCTGGCAGAGAATGACACCAAAAACGCAGCAACTCATAGGGCAGGCTGCACTGTATGCGGCGGCGTTGGAAGGCGGTGGGTCATCGCCGCCACCGCAAGTAGAAAGTGAGGAAATCAATGATCAGCAAGGAGAGAATCGAGCAGATCATAACTCAGGAGCATTGCAGGCCGCAATGGGGCCGTCGTGAGGAGGGCGAGGACGTGGCACAACTCTTTCTGGTCCAGGGGGATCTTAGGATCTCGCTTGGCAAAGCTGAGACGATCACGACACTCAGCGAGGCAGGTCTGCGTCGCCTCATTGCGGCGAAGATCAAGATGCTGATCTATCAGCGCGACAGCATGGTCTATGAGATGGGCTATCGCGGCATTCATTAGACAAAGAAATCGCCTGATCGCTCACTGACCAGGCGGTGCGCCGACGTTGGAAGGCGGCGTAAGTACATCTATTGTAAACGTTGGAGAAAGTTATGACAAGCGTACAGAGTAGTTCTACGGAGAGTCAGAGTTTCTGGGTACAGTTCGCTGAGTTGGCGTGGCTTGACCGCGCTATCAGCTTTATATTTCGGCTCATTGCGATCCTGGCCGAGCCATTCCTGGCGTTCGGCCTCATCGCGAGCGCCGTTGACTATGGCAGCCACGGCCATCTCTTAGAGAGCAATGAAAATCTCATGATGGCCTGGATCACGACGCAAGCCCTTGCCCTCGAAGGCTCAGGCGGTGTGGCGCTCGCGATGTCATTCGAGAGCCAGGCGCAGAACGACCCCGTAAAAGCGTGGACGCAGCGATGCCTGGCGCTGATGCTCATGGCGGTCGGCGGCGTGATGTTCTTCTCTGAGATGTCGGCGACGGCTCCAGGCTTCAAGGCCGTGATGACCTCGCCTGGCTATGTGTATGTGATGGCTGGGCTGCGCACCCTGGTAAGCCTGTGGTACATAGCGGTGTGTCGTACAAAGACTCATCGCTATAGTGGCAGCGAACCTGCGCAAGCACCAGCTCCAGCACTGCAACTTTCCGATGAAGACGTTGCGCAAAAAGTTGAGAGCGAGGTAGACAAGGTGCGCACGAACATCCAGGGGCAACTCGACGAACTGCGCAATATCATCGATGGTCAGCTCAAAGAGATTCCTGCGCAAGTCTATGCGGCTGCGCAATCAATGACCTTTGAGGTCAACCCGGATTTGCTCAATGCGCAAGTTGCGCAAAGCGTTGAGCAGGCCATGCACACTCTCGATCTCTCTGCGCAGATCAGAGCCAGCGTTGAGCAGGCCATGCGCACTCATCGCGGCACTGCGCAACCAAAGACCACCGATGAATTAGCGCAATCCACTGCACAGAGCAAAGAGACCGTGAAGATTCCAGCAATCACCGAAAAAGGGGTGCGCATTCAGCACTACATCGCTGAGCAGCGTGGATTGGGGAAGGAGCCAACCCTCGACGACATAATGGCTGAGTGCAATTGCGCAAAAAATACGGCGGTGCAGTGGCGCAAAGCAATGGAGGTGCATAGATGAGCAATTATGTCCGCGCAAAGTGCGCAAAGGAGAGCTGTACCCGTCGTAGCGAATTGCGCAACAAAGTCGTAGCCACTACGCAGCTTGGGAAGTGCATTGTTTACCTCTGCAATCGATGCTTTGCAGAGTTTTGCGCAGAGGAAGCAAAGAGAGCAGAGGTAGCTCAATGAGCCGACGCGGTGATCAGATGGTCTTGCAGGCTGCCCTCGCCTACAGCGCTGCAAACAAAGCGAAGACGACAACGGAGAAAGGCACCGTGATTGTTCAGGAGCGCTACGACGCCATCGGGCATGCGCGGCTCCATGTATGGCATATCAGTGAGGGCGCAGTAGCGTGGACTGATTTTTCAAGCGCCGACCTGGACAAACTGAGTCTCTATGGCATCAAAGACCCCTATGGTGCCATATGGTTGTCGGTGGGAAGGCAAGTGGTAACGCAACCTATGTCGGAGCTGGAGCAGTGCAGTGATGCGCTGTCTCCGGCGCTGCTCCGGGTGCTTTGCGAGGTCGCAGGGGGATATAGCAATACCGAGATTGCGCAACACCTGGACTTGAGCCTTCACACCGTGAGACTTCACATCTACACGATCATGAAGAAGCTCGGCATTCATAATCGGGTGCATTTGGTGATCTATGCGCTCAAGGCTGGCCTGATCTCTCTCGATGAGGTCGAGATGCCAGAGCGCACCAAAGATCAGCAGGAACAACAATGAGTCACTACGACTAGAAGAGAGGAAGTATATGGATCGTCAAGACATTATCAATGCCGCCAAAGACACACTCCTCACGGCGGCGACCGTGCCTACCTCGTTTTTCGTGGATTGCAGGGAGCGGCCACTGGGCGAGATGGCTATGGTGCCGTGCCCTTGTGGACAGTGCGACGGAGCAATCACCCCGCCAGCATGCTTTAAAGCGGGACGACACATGGCAAATGAGCAGCATTGGAATAGTGGGGATGTTCAGGAAATAGGCATGGTTGCTATCGAGAAGCAGGAGGGCAAAGAGGCGCTTATTATTGCCTTCTGTGAAGCTGCGAAGCCGAAGCCTGTCTGCACGCTCCATCGCATCGACATTCGGCGGCTGCCGACGGGCGGCATTGTTCTTCTCGACAACGAGGAAACCACAACGGAGGTGCCGCGCTTGCTGCTCTGGTTTTTTACTGGGGTCATGACAAGTGCGGCTCTGCCGCTGGAGATCGTGATGGTCCTTGTGTCACTGGAAGAAGGAGGGCGCTGATGCTTTTCGGGATTCTCATCGGTGCACTGATCCTCACCTGGGCTACCATTGGCGTCCTCGTCTGCATCGGCGACGATCAGCATCGCGCTGGATGGCGACAGGTGCTACGTGAGTTGGAGCGTAGGCATGGATAATACAACGATATTTGCATTGATCATCACCGCTCTCTTTGTCGTTCCGGTGGCGACGCGGAAGATTGCGACATGCTGCGCAGTGGTAAGGAAGGCGAGGAAGTCATGAAACTGACAGAGCAAGAACGTGCCCAGCTCGCCGAGGACATCGCGGCGATGGAGCTGGGCACATTGAAGGTGATGGCTTTCCTGGCGGCGCTAGAAATGGGCAAGGCTGTTACCGCGAATGCCGTTGGAATAGTCAAGGCTATCACTGGCGAGAACCTGGGGAGCCTGGCGGAGATCCGGGCAATCTTGGAGATCCCGCTAGAAAGCAGGAAGCAGTAATGAGTACAGCAGTGATGGACAAGGAGATCATCAAAGCAATCATCGAAGAGCAGGGATACAGCGCCTATTTTCGCAGTTTTGTGCATCATAGTGCGCTCGCAAAGGACAGCGCGCGCAACACGGTCTACGCAAGGGAAGGCCGTAAGAGCCGGTGCCTGGGCCGTCTGGAGACCGTTGCGCAGATGACCGAAGAGGGGCTGCGTGCGCACGTTGCGGAGAAGTTTGCGCAACGTGCACAGAAAGTGGGGCAAAAAAGGTGAGCGATCTGCAAAAGGCACTGGAGGACATCAAACAGACACAGCAGCTTGTCGAGGGGCTTGGCCTGCCGCTAGACCGCGTGGACGAGATGATCGAGGTGCTGCATCGCTATCGAAGGGCGAAGGATAGCATCGCCGACTTGAGAGATGAGCAGTTTTTGGATGATGCCTGGAACCTCTGGGTCTCGCTAAGTGTGAGAGAAGGCTCTAAGGTCGATGTGGTCCGCTTTTTGCGCAAATTCGCCGAACACATTGCGCAGCATACCCTGCGACTCTCTGCGCAGTATAGCGACCTCACTGAGATCATCGATCATATCCCAACGATGGACGAATCATTCTGGAAGAACAAGGAGAACGAGGAGAAGCATGGATAACACAACGAAACAACGGCACGCCTATAAGCGTGGCTTTGTCGGCGATGGCCAGTACAGCACTGATTACACACTGTATCTTGCAGGTGATGAAGTTTGCCTGCATTGGCAGTGGGAGGCAGACGAGGATAACGGCGGTGCCGGTGAGATCGACATGAGCGTCACCGATCTCAAGCGATTGATCCAGGCAGGGCAAAAATTGCTCAAGGCAAGCGGCAATGATACACCGCTGCCCGTAGAGCGCCCGGCAAGCGAAGATATTTATTAAGGAAAGCGAGGAAGGTCATGGAAGGAACATTGATGCTCTCAACAGGGACACGGGGCCGCTATGCGCTCCAGGTCGATGGTGAAGAGTATGGCGACCTCAGCAGTGGCCAGGGCGTTGCCATTAAGTGCGGTAATCAGTGGATTATAGGATGTATTGAGTATGACCATGACGAAATCTATACATTACTTGGCCCACAGACACTCGAAGAGGTGGCAAAGCTGCGCAATGCTCCCCGCGCCATCGGTGGGTATTACGTAGCAGTCGATGGCGGCGGCATCATGGGCCTGTGCGCGGGCATGACCGTGAGGTTGCTATGAGCGGTGACAGGAATGGCATCAACATCATCGGCTTGGCCGCCGAAGCCAAAGCACTCGGCTATGACACTCCGGGGAAGATCATCGCCGGCCTGGAATACATCATCAAAGATCAAACTGCCTACGTCAACCGTCCGAGTCGGCAAGGCAGGCGCTTCAACAGTGTTGTTGAGGAGCGCAATAAGATCATCGCGATGGCCATCGTGCTCATTGAGAGTACGACTTCTTCATAGTAGTAAAGACGCACAATCACTGCACTTATAAAAAATCGAGGAAATCTATGAGCCAACACAATGCGATCCTGGAAAGTCTCGACGGATGTTGCGAAGAAACCGTCAAGATCGGCGCGGTGACGACGCCGCTGCCAATGACACCACCGCCGCCACCGCAACCGCCGCCAAAGCGCTATTTATTCGTCGCCTACAGCGTTGAGGGTGCGCCACTCATCGTATTCAACGACAGCCTACGGCGCTTTGGATGCCATGAGTATCAGCTATCAGAGGAGAAGGATAACAGCGAGATGAGATGGTTGATTCTTGACCATCTCAAGGCGCTCGGCGTGTCGATACCAGTCCTCACACAAGAGGAGGTGGATGCGAGCCTCTCGGCGCTGGAGGAGGCAACGCGATGAATCATGATGAGCAACGTGCTGCTGTTGAGCAGCTCATAGAGCGCGTCGATCTGTACAGAAGCAGCGAAGAGACCGTCGAGTGCATCGCTCCCTTCGACGATGGCCCCTTTGAGAGCGTCGGCGATAAGGAAGAGCTTGTCGGGGAAATGGTGAGAGCGATGGAGCAGCTGGGGGCCATCGTGGGAGAGGTAAGTTTCATTGATGGCGAGGGCAACGAACATCCTTTGACGTTGCCGCCTCGTCGTCACCCCTGGTACGCGCATTACATCCTCGACGAGCGCGGCCAGCCAGTGCCAACCTATGATCTGCACGCCGCTGTTCGGCTGGAGGCAGATATCAAAAAGCGCACAGTGGCGAAGACGTTTTTGAGGAGTCGCGGTGAACGCATTGAGGTGAGCACAGTCTTCACGGCCTTTAACTTCGCGTTGCTTCCGAACATGCCGCCAGTCCTCTGGGAATCCATGATCTTTTCGAGGCGTGCTCGTCTGGGTGGAACGAAGATGCGCTACAACAGCGAGGATGCAGCGCGAGCCGGGCACCAGTGGCTCGTGAAATACACACAGAAGTTCCTGAAGACGGGTGGGTGGCAGCGTTGCCGCAAACCAACGCTGCATCAGGCATTCGCGATGGTGCAGAGGCAGCGCCGATTGCAGAGAAAGCGGGGGATGTGCTGATGGATATCGTGGCGATCGCTGCCAGCTATGCAATTACTGTCTTTAGTACCCTTGTGTGCCTCGGCTTTCTCGCCGCCGAGGTGTATCTACACATCCGCAAAGGTGAGCGGCTCACCTGGTACACTGGTGAATTTGCTGCTGTCATTGTACTGACGGTGGCGTTGGCCTGGATCGTCCGGAGCATCATGGATGATCCACTCGTTGCGCAACTGTTCTTCGGCATCGTTGCCTTATGGCTGGCCTCGATGATCTGGTGGCTCTATGACACCGCCAAACGATCATCATACATCTTGATTATCTCTGAATTGGAGAGGAACCTATGATTACTCCTGCTTTTGTTGTCGTGGCCGCCAACGTTGACGACCTGCATGATACCGATCTCGATGTCCTCATTGATCTGCACCTCTTTGGCTTCGATGAGTGGTGCCGTGAGCACTGCATCATCACTCCTGACGGCGCGCTGGCCGGCTGCATTTCCTGCGGATACGTCGAGGAGCTTCGCCAGGCGGGGCCGCATTTCGATATCAACGCGCCCCATCCGAGGCATGTACCGCGCTACACTGCCGACATGAGCATGGCCTGGAAGATCGTCACGAAGATCAGGGCAGACTCTGTGTCAACGAAGGTACTCTTTGAGGTTCGGCTAGCTCGGTTGTGCGCTAGTCGGATCTCAACGCTCACACCGCGCATGATCGCAGTGGCCGCGCTCCAGGCCATAGGTGTCGTTGACTATGATGGCTTCATTGCCCAGGCCAGCAATGAGGCACGATCATGACGACAAGGCAACGCATTATGCTCGCTATCATCTTCCTGCCGATGCTGGCGATCTGGGTCTGGTTTGAAGTCAGTGTCTGGTATGTTGTGACAACCTTCCTATCACCTTGACGGCATGACACACTGCCGTCATAATGAGCATATTCTATTGTCGTGTTTAAGTACGAATGGACAAAATTTTCACTACCTCTCTATTGCCGAAAAAGCAAAGGGGCCGCTGCCGATCGCTGGGGAGGATCGCAGCGGCCCCTTTGCCTATTTGGAGGCATCAATATACTGTTATAGAGGAATGGATACGACACACATACAAGGGCCGCTGTGATGCCAGGGAAGGATCACAGCGGCCCTTTGCATACAACGATGCCTGCACTGGCTGTTCAGTGCAGGCATCGTTGATCGGAGGAGAGACGAAGAGGTCTAGATGGCGACGCCTTCGATGAGGCGAGGCCGCGCCACGCGCTCCCAGATGTCCGGGGATGGCGCTCTACCCCAGCAAGCTGTGTACGCCAGGACAAAGCGTTGAGAAGATGCGAGAATCGAGCGCTTTGTGGCCTCTTTGCTTCCCTTGCCTTCATCATCGCCGGGGTCGTAGCAGGTCGCTGGCGGCTCTGGTCCTGGATCTGGATCGGTGCAGGATGGTGGCTCTGGATCGACGCACGTTTCTGGTATCTCGCACTCTGCGTTTATCTGGCTGACAGAGATGCCATAGAGCACGAAGCTGGAGCATGGCAAGTGATGGAGCATGCGTCCGAAGAAGAGATCGCAGAACTCCTGGTATCTCTTTGTGTTCAGGATATGCGCGTGCCAGAGCTGATCAACGCGGGCGCTGAGCATGCCAATGCCGGTGAATCCGGCGTAAAGCGAAATGAAGCGTTGATACTCTGGCAAGAGAGCATAGAACTCCTCAGAAGACATGCCGCACTCTTTTGCCGCTCCGAGTTGAATTTCGCTCCAGTGCGGCCAGCGCTGGATTGCTGCCAGTGTCGCAAGAACGCGTTCGCGGGACGGTGAATTTGTTGGCTGAATAGCAATAACCATGATGTTCCTATCCTTTCGTTGAAATAGCTGATGTGACCATGCTTTCCACCCCGGAAAGCATTGAAGAGAACTCCGACCAATCCTTGAGATGCACTACTTTCGGTGCATCTTTTGGTGCTTGCACCTCCCTTCTTCCATAGCTCACGATGATGACTCGCTGCCTGATCTGCTTGGCTCTCGTTGGGTCGCTTTGCACGATGTGATAGTAGGCATCAATGATGCCAGCGGCCCTATCATCGATGAGCAGTGTGTGTGGTGCTGCTATATTGAGAGCCTGGAGCAGTTTATCGCTAATCAGCTTGGCGAATGAGACGTTGCCTGGAAATGCGTGGTGCTTGAGCCATGCACGCGTTGCCTCATGGATCGCACTGCGCTCCTCTGGATTGAGGCTGGTCCGCGCTGTGCAGTAATGGATTACATCCCCTGCCTGGTGCAAGGCTTGCAATGTTTCCACTGCGCCTGGCGCTGGCACGTGGGTCGCGCAGACTCCAGGCAAAATGAGCAGTTCCGTGTGACGACGGAGGCCAGCGATTTCCTCGGCGCGTACAAGACCTGCATCGATGCAGTTCTGCCTACATCGCTGAAAGTCAACGTCGAATATATCTGGACGAGGGAACGCAATGGTCCCATCAACATCAATAGTAAAATTCATCCTACACCTCCACATACATCAAATAAACACTACTTCCAAGTGTACCGACGATTCCTACGAAAGCCGTTGTCGTCATGGGGAGGGCAACGGCGGATCAATGCGCTGTTTTGAGTGCGTCGAGAATGCGCTCTGCATCGCGCTGCCGCCTCTCATTGCCCGGATCGAGTATCCACACCCCTAGCTCGATCCAGAGGAGGCGCGGCAGATCTACGACACAATGATCCTCTTGGTCAATAGCGTTGATGGCGAGCAGAGCATACGGCATTTCATTGAAGGTGCCGTAGCACTCAATGTCACCCAATGTGACTCGCTGATCGTGGAATTCCACGATATCGTAGCGGTCGGGGAACCGCTTGTGCAGCGCGTTGAAATCTTCTGGGCTGACGAGAAGATCAATGTCCCCCCCTCGTGGTCAGTCTTCTCCAGGCCGTGAAACTTCCGGGCGTACCCGGCAATCAGCAGCGGCTTGCGTTGGAAGTTGTAGGGTAGCGATGCGAGCAACTTAGCCATCATTGCTCTCCTCTCCTGAATCATTATCTGTTGTCATTGAGATCTGTCGGGATCGTGGCCTCATCATGGCCATCACAGCGAGACCAACGAACAGCAAGGCAATGCTGCCACCGACAAGCACAACGGCAAGGGGAGCGCCTGTCATGGCTGTTCCTCAGTTGGTGGTTGCACGACAGCATCGAGAATGCGCTGTTGCAATTGTTCCACAGCTGCCAGTGCCAGTTTCTCCTCGTCGCCGACATCGCTGCTGCGGAGTGTCGTGTCATAATGCCCCACCGCAGCTTTGAGGGCAAAGAGTTCACTTAGCCCGATGTCGAGGCGTACCGTTGGCCCTGTGCTCCTCCTGGGCATATCGTGCGCTAGGAGCAGTTCAATCACCGTCTCCGGCAACAGATATTCGCCGAGCATGTCCAGCGTTTGCCATGTCTCTTGCAGTTGGTCAACGAGGGAGGCCGCTTTCCCCTCGCCTTCTAGTTCCTTTTGAAGCCATTGAACTGCTTCAAATCTGTCCATGTTCATCCTCCTCTACGTATGTGGTGATGTTAGCTGTACGGCAGTGTAGGCATGTCGATGTCAGTGAGTAAGTATCGTTGACCAGTGAGTTCCCAGAGTCCATGTAAGCACTGCATGGCTACCACTGGCTGCACTGGCATTTCCTGTAGCACCATTGCCCGCACTGTACTGACCTGGAGATGTGCGGCGCGGGCAAGAAAGACGGTGTTAATACTGTGTTTATTGAGTAGATCAATGAGTCGCGGTCGTATAACAATGGGTCTGGGGATTCGTTGTGGGAGCGATGATGCATGATCTGGCGAATCATGGAGCATGGTTGCCCACCTCCACATCTTTCAATGTGTCGGCAATGATAGCGATGGCCGTTTGCTCACTGCTAACGATGCCCGCCAGATCGTGAAAATGCTCCCCGATGCGTTGCTGTTTTGCTGTGATGAAATCGTGGCGTGCTGGGCCAGCTGCAAGGCTATACAATGCATGCTGGCCAGCTTCGTGTTCGGCGATGATGGCCTGGCGTATCCTCGCCACCTCGCTTTCGTTGTGATGTGCTGCTGTCATGGTTGGTACCCCTTGTGGCTGATGGATCAAATATGCCTTCTGAGAGTCAAGGTGCGATGCGGTGCGCTGTGCCAATGCTGTTCTCTTCCTCTGCGCGATTGGTGGCCGGTAGGAGCACAGAGCAAGATCGTGAATACTGACAGCGCACTGCAAAGCCCAGCCAGAGCGACGAGCAGGACGACTCATGGACGCCCTGGCTGTGCGGTTGTGGGTAGCGACGGCAGGGATAACGGAGTTGCCATTGCTTTCCTTGTCGATTCAGCGCCTACTGCGAATCGACAAGACCCTATTGAAGTGTAGGGGGGAAGAGTGTTATCATCAAGGAACAAAGTGCTACGAAAAAGGAACAAAGTGCTAACAAGTAACCAGTAAGGCGGGTGAATCACCATGGCAGATGAGAAGAATTTGATCGACAATGCGTTCGGTGATCTGGTAAAATCCTTTAGAGAGCAGCGAGGGTGGTCACAGGGAGAACTCGCTGAGAAATGGGGGCATACCCGTGAGTATGTTTCCCAGATTGAGCGGGGAAAACGAAAATTGGAGAAACAAGAACAGATCAGTCGCCTTGCTGAGATCTTGGGTATTCCTTATGAACGATTGGTCGCCATAGGGAAAGCCACACCACCATCGAAGGCGTCAACGCCGCTTTTGCAGGAAAGCGATGCGCTTTTGCAGGCATTGCTAGAGCCTGCCCAGAATACAGTGAAGATGTCATGGCTGATCTGGCACGGCAATGAAAACATTGTGGACATTGAGAGCGGATTGCGGAACTTGATCCGTAGACTCGATGACGCTCTTGAGTTATATCGAGGTCAATTCTACAAGCCAGCACTCAGAATCCAGGCATATGCTCATGAAATGCTCGGCAAAATGGCTATTGAGCGCGTCAAAACGAGAGAGGCAATAGCCCATTTTCAAGAAATGTATGATCTTGCTGAAGAGTTGGGCGATGCTGATCTCATTGCTCGTGCGCTTATCCATCAGGCTGAAATGCTGAGACGACAGCATCGATTTGAGGCTGCTATTCGGCGTATGTCGCGGGCAGAAGAGTATATCAAGAAGCATAAGGGGATCTCATTGCATACGCAAGGGATGCTGTGGAAAGCCTCGGCTATTAACAATTACGTGGGGGGTGATGAAAAGGGATTTCTCAAAGCTATCGATGAAGCAACAGCGATCGCTGAACGTCTCCCTATCACGCTCGATACCCTCAGCACGGAATTTGACAAGGTAGAGATCCTCCAGGTGCGAGCCATTGGATTAACGCAACTCTGGCATCCTGAGAAGGCGCTGGAGATCTATGAATTGACCGATAAACTGCGCCCCTACCGACCATTGCGTGATCTTGCCTCCTATCGCATAGTAAAGGCGCAGACGTATTGCCAGGCCGGTGATGTGAAGACTGGCGTGGAGCACGCAATGGCAGGGATGGCAATGGCGGAAAGCTTCAACTCTATCCGCTATGTCACACGGTTACGACAATTGTGTGAACGCCTTAGTCCAACCCCTATCTATGATCGCAGAGTCAAAGAATTATACGGTGAAGTACAGCAGTCCATTGAGAGAATGAGTACATCTAGAGAGGAAAAGGGCCATTGATTACCCACATCGTTCTACTGCAACCCAAGCCAGAAACCACGCCTGAAGAGATGGAGGCGGTGCTTGAAAAGGTCAAAGCGCTCAAAGGACAGATTCCCGGTTTGGTCGAGGTGCAGGCCGGTCCCAATGGACACACGGCCAATCAAGGCTACACCTATGGATTCATCATGCGCTTTGTTGACGAGGAGCATTTGAAAGCGTACTCTCCACATCCTGCTCATCGCGCAGTTAGCCCTGAACTACGGCGTCTATCTACCTATTTACTTAACTTTGATATCCCAGACGATCAATGAGCATTATTTAGTAATCTTTGCCATCTCTTGCGCAGCCCTGGTCCCTATCGCGGACCAGGGCATTTTTATTGTTGTGAATGATAATAAAGTCTGCTAGAATTACCTATAGCCGGGAATAAAGAAACAATGTTCTACCAGTAGACTTGTAGGGTAATCTTCGTACTCATTGCGCGATAAAGCAGGTGGGGCATGGACGACAACGACCAGGACGAACGCGGCGGGATGGTATTGGTAGCGTGGCTGCTTTTGCTGATGTGGGCGCTCTTTGGGCTGCTTATCGCCTGGCTCTGTAGCGGTGATGGCGAGGGTGTCGCGCGGTGGATCGGCATGTTTCAGGCGTATTTTTGTTATGTGTGGATCTCAGTGGCGCTGGCCGCCGTGCTGATGCTGGCGATCGGCGATGAGCAAAGGTAATGGTATACTCTGAGAAAAACAGAGGTGTAATCATGCAAAACAGTGAAGATATTGATGAGATCATGACGAAGCTGGAAAACGGCGAAACATTGATGATCGATGACCAGTGGAGATCATACATCAGCATAGAGGGTAGCGACGGCCCGGATCGCTTTGTCATGCGCAGCATTTACGCCAGCATTGAAGATCATGGCAAAGCCATTGACGCACCCTTGAAATATGAAGAAAAGCGCTTCAAGTCTCTGGCAGAGGCATTGCTCTCATTGGAAGGCTACAAGTGGGTCAGGAGATGAAGAGTCCGCAGTTTTACGACCTGCGGCACGTCGCTGAATTGATAGGAATTCAATGTCTCAACATGGTTCGTGCTCAGTGTACCATGATGGGCAATGAAGAACAAGCGTTCTCTTCGCTATCCAGGTAGCTTTAATGGCCCGTAGGCAATCCCCGCTTTCTTTGCATAGTGCAGAGGCATCGCTTCTGAGTTCCACCCTCCGTAGTACTGCACCTGGTCCAGCGGATTCCCGGCCTGGATCACATCGTAGGCCCAACGATCCCGTAAGTCGTGAGGGGAAAGCGATGATTCTTGATCTGTAATCTCTACCTCAAGCCCCAATGCTTTGATGCGAGCATTGATGGTGTTGCGGTGAATGCGCTTGCCTCCATAGCCCACAAAGAGCGGCCCTGTTGTCCGATGTTGCGTTGCTAGATAGACACAAAGGGCTTCGTACGTTGAGGGGACCAGCTGGTACACAAACCACTTTGAAGTCTTCGACCGCCAGATCTTGACCGCGCGATCCCCCAGATCGAAGTTTTCGATGTTGAGGCCTGCGACTTCGCTACAGCGAAAGCCATGCTCAGTGAACAAATGTACCAGCAAGGTGTCGCGGGCATCTAGATTCTCATCATGGGCGCGACGACGTGAGCGAGCTGATGCATCGACAGCGGCCAGTTTCAAACGTCGGACCTGCTGCCTTGTGAGCGAGGTTGGCTCTGCCTTCTTCCGACCCCGACGTGTTGGGATGCCTTGTTCTCGGCGAGCCTCATCGATGTGTAGCCCTTCACTGTAACTGTAGCCTTCTATCACACGGATACGTGCGTGTGTGTCAGCGGGAATCACGCCAGCTTTAAAGGCAAGGGTGCAATACTTGCGCACAGTGGAGAGGCGCACTTTGATTGATCCAGTGGCGAAGCTTTGGAGTCGTTGCCATTCGATAAAGCCCTCGATGTGACCTGGCTCGATCCCGCGCCAGGACAGAGGATCATCATAGAGTTGCTCAGCACTTCTTGCGACCCCAAGTGAGAGGAGATAGCGAGAGAAGACGCGCAGGTCATAGATCTGCCGGTCTTTGGTGTTCTTTGCCCGCTTCTCATGATAGCGCGCAAATTCTGTCTGCTCTGCATAGAAATTGGCAACCTCGCCAGATCGCGCTAAATCGCCATAATCATCGCCCCCTTTGATGACGATCTGGCTCTCACTGACAATGGTGATTGCTTGCTCATCAGACATCTCGAATCCCTCTCTATGCGCGTGTAAGAACTGGTCATTTTCTTAAATAATGACTAATTCTTGTGAGCATTTTAGCTTACATAAGCTATGTCGTCAAGGCGTATCTAAGCTAAGTTTGTAGCTTATGTAAGCTAGCTTGCTTACGCTGCGGGGATCAGCTATACTCTAAGCAGATTCCAGGGCATAGGAGACGACAAATGAAGAAGAAAGAAGATATCAATAACTACTGCATCGCACAAGAAGCAGCGCAAATACTGAGTAACAAACTTGGCCGACCTGTGCGGCCTGACTATATATCAAAGATGTCAAAAAGCAAGAAGCACCATATCAGAACCATTCGCAAACATTCCCGTCTCATGATGTATCATCGGGGAGATGTTGCAGCTTGCGTATTGGGTAGTCAGGTTGCCGTTGCTATGTAATCTACTGAGGCAATGATGACGATGTTGCCTGTATGGATAGCATCGTCATCCTCAAATTCATGCGTCCTTGATACCAGGCGGGGGACCAAAGAAGAGTTCTTTGAATGCATCGCTTTCGCTGACTATCTCGCTGATATCGATAGCGAGCGCTGCCCCGCTCCATGTCGTCGTGCCATCGTCCGCCATGCGAGGAAGCAACATGGTTTCGCACGTCGTGACCTCTGTGACGATGATCCCGAAGCGCTGGAGGACGTGCCTGGCTGAGAGTCGGTAGAGGTTTCCATGTCGCTCCACAGGAATCTTGCCGCCAGTGCGCAGGATAAGGAGTTGCTGTGTATCGTCCTTATAGTAGAGGACGGTGACATGCGCTGGCTCGCCGAGATCCGCATACGCTTTGCTATTGAGGATCAGCACGTCACCTCTCGTCACAGTTATTTTTGAGGGAACCTTGTCGTCCATTGCTTCTTCCTACGTTCTCGCTATTTTCCTCTGATTATCCCATGAAGGCTCCCCTGATGTCATGGTACCCCACCGGAGTTGGGTGCGTCTGGTGGCACTCGATAACATCTTGATAAGCTCGTGCTAAGCTTGTGTTAAGCCCCAGTGTAGCCCTCGTTCTACCCCGGATGCGCTTTACACGCCTAGATGATTGCTTTTCTGGTATCATTTTACTCTCTTCTTTCTCACTCGTTTGTGTGTATGTAGATTTCTATTTATTGAAGAGAGGGAAGATGAGTAATCGACGTACAAAAAGAGGATATTCTCGACGCATCTCTGAAGAAGAGCGTACAGTCGTTGAACAAACCTATTTACAGTCACTCCACCGGCAACCATCAGTCTATTTACAGCCACAATCAGTTGTCAGGCGTCAGAAGGGAGAGGAACCGGCTCCATTAGGATGCTATATCCCTCTTCTTATCCTTGTTCTTCTTATTGGGTTTATTGTCTACTCTTCGTTCTCTCACACAAATGTGAGACCATCATCTACAACTGAAGCAACTCCCATCGCTACAGACATACCAATTAATGCAACAATACCTACGATTAATGCTACGGCGTCTCTTTGCTCGACAAGTCGATGTATGCCGCCAACCTATCCCGCTGGAAACGGTTACACAGTAACGTGTCGCGATGGTACCTATAGTCATGCTGGTGGCAAGCGTGGAGCTTGTTCACATCATGGCGGTGAAAGGCGCCCGTGAAAAGAAAGGACTCATTATGTATCAACAACCACCGAAGAAAAATAACAATAACGGCTTTATCATTCTCGGTATCATTGCCGGTATTGTGGCCCTCATTCTCATCCTGCCTAATTTCATGAATAAATCCACGACCACGACGACTGCAACCACCTATGACGATAGCTATGCGACACCATCAGTAGCATCGCAGTCTCACACGACCTTTTATAAGAACACGGCGACGCCCTACGTAGCTGTGAATAATAACCCCTGGGGGTACGACTTCGACAACACTGGCAACCTGATCTATGACGAAATACCAGGTAATTTTTGCGACTACTTTAAATGTGCCAGTGATTTCTGGAGCAACAACAGAAATGGCTACATCGTCGAGTGCATGGATGGGCAATATAGCCGCACGGGAGGCTATGCCAACGTTTGTGAAGGGCATGGTGGGAAGAAGAACACGCTCTATTGGCATTGATCGATTATTGCTCATTTGCGATTTGTCAGGTATACTACTGACAGGCGTACTCTCACAGTAGGAGCATACAAACATTGCTTTCGGAGCACGAAGTTGAAGGTTCGATCCCTTCTCCCGCCTCTCGTGGCGGGATAGCTCAATGGTAGAGCGCGTAGTTTAGCACCTATGACTCGTACGCTAACCCGATGCGGCGTGGAGCAGTGGTCAGCTCGCCAGGCCCATAACTTGGAAGTCGCAGGTTCAAATCCTGCCGCCGCCACTATACCCAAATTTTGAAATGTTTACTGGCAAGGAAGAAGGCCAGCTCCGGCGTTCGGCGTCGAGGAAAAGCGCTTTGCAATGCGAACTCTTTCGGTAGCACAGCCGTAAGGATCTCTGGCAATCGTGCGGAAGCCAGATAAAACCGATCTCACGTCTTGGTAAGTGAGGGTAGGGATCAGGGTAGAGAAGCGCGTGAAGTAGCATCTTTCACAGAGGGCGTCAGCATTGCGCTGACGCTTTTTGTTGTGTCTGCTTACTTTTAATCGGTACGCTATTGGTGTTACATCTACTCTATTCATCCGTTAAACCGGATAGAAGAATATATCACTGACGATAGTCTAAAACAGATTCTAGTCAGAAGTTCATGTGGTATCAGAGGTGAAAATGAGCGAAAGCCCTTACAATTCGATCTTTAATATAGCTGTGCCTTCTGCCCCTAAGTTTAAAGCGCCTTCCAGTACAAATCCAGCAGCATGGATGTATGAGCGGCTAGGAAAGTATATACAGGAGTTTGAGGCTGAATTAGATAATGACCATGAGGTTGGAGCCAGGCTTGTCACATTTGGTCAAGTTACGACATTTCACATCGAGAGTATGGGCTATCATGGCCCAGATATGATAACGTTCTATGGGATCAGTGATACGTTGGGGAGGGTTCAGCTTATACAACATATATCACAACTAAGCGTTCTTCTTGTTGCAATGGAGAAGCGACAAGAAAAGCCTCGGCGCATTGGATTTTTATGGGATAAGGAAACATCTGCGTCCAACCCTGAATAGCTGCTTTTGCTCGAACTTCAGTGGCAGTAGAGCCATTCTAACAGGTAACAGCGTACTCATAGAAAGAGAAAGAAAGCCGTCTGATCGTAAGTGCAGACGGCTTTTTGTTGCCTCCTTGCTCTATCAATGCCATGCATACTCATTCATTGAGTATATCGTTGCGATATGGTATACTCTCTGTAGTTAGTACTTGAGTTCAACCGGTCGTCACGATGAAAGCTGAGTGCAAGATGTGAGCAGCGATGAGCCAGCACGCGACAACGCAACACCTATACGCGCATGGGGAGTTGGTGGCCCACTCTCGCCTGCTCAACGCAAAGAGGCGAAAGTGCTCTTTCTTGCAGAGCTACAGCGTGTACATGCCGTCTCTCTTGCCTGTGAATACGCTGGCATTGATCGCAGCACGGTCTATCGCTGGAAAGACAAAGATCAGAAGTTTGCCGACGCCTGGCAGAACTGTGTTGAGCGCTCGCACGACATCGCGCGGGCCTCGATTTATCAGCGCGGCATTCTTGGATGGGAAGAGCCAATGGTGAGCATGGGTCAGGTGGTCTATGAGCAGGTGCCAAAGCTTGATGAGCAAGGGAATCAGATCTATGAGCGAGGGCGGCCAGCGTTCAAGCAGGGCGACAAGGTGATGGTGCGCAAGTGGAGCGACTCGCTGGCTCTGGCCTACGCCAAAGCAAATCTACCGGAGTTCAAAGACAAGCCGCAGCTCAACGTCAATGCGCAGCTGGCAGACTTGGCAGAGCAGGCCAAAGCTGAACTGCTTGCAGATCTAGAGGCATCCCTAAGCCGTGAAGACGGCAACTAAGCAACTCTCACTAGAGCAGGAAGCACGATTCTTTCGATTATTCGCTTCCTGGTCGAAGCGACGCAAGCACGAGTACATTAAAAAATGCAGCCCGGCCAAAGCATGGCGGCTGAAATATACCTGGCAAGCCTGGGCACGTGAGAGTCAACTCGCCCCGCTTGGCAACTGGTCTACGTGGGTTGTCAAGGCTGGTCGCGGTTGGGGCAAGACCAGGACTGGCGCTGAATGGATCATCGAAAAGGCGCAGCAATACCCTGGCTGCCACATCGCGCTCGTCGGTAGGACCGTCGCCGATACGCGCAAGGTCATGATCGAGGGGATCTCCGGCATCCTGAAGGTGTCACCTCCCTGGTTTATGCCAAAGTACGAGCCGACGAAGAGGCTCCTGACCTGGCCCAACGGCAGCACTGCGACGACGTACAGCGCAGACGAGCCGGATCAGCTACGAGGTCCACAGCACAGCTTCGCCTGGGCTGATGAACGGGCTGCCTGGCAGTACGATGATGCTTGGGATCAACTGAGCTTTGGACTGCGCATCGCACCAGCTCCAGGCGTTGAACCGCAATGCATCGTCACCACGACGCCGCGCAATACAAAGGCGATCAAGGCGCTGGTGGCCGATCCAACGACTATTGTCACGAATGGTCGGATGTACGAGAACCGGGATAATCTTGCTCCCCGGTTCATTCGAGAGATTGAGCGGCGGTATGCCGGCACCAGGCTAGGGCTTCAGGAGATCGACGGCGAGATCGTCGATGACATTGATGGGGCGCTGTGGAAACGCAAGTGGATCGATGATGGGCGCGTTGTTAAGTATCCATCCTTAAAGCGCATTGTGGTCGCCGTCGATCCACCGGCTAGTTCGCAGGAAACCAGCGAAGATCCGGCAGAGTGCGGTATTGTGGTTGTCGGATTGGGCATTGACGATCATGCGTATGTGTTAGCCGATCACAGTCTCATCGGTACACCTGACGAATGGGCCAGCGAAGTACTCGCCGCATACAACAAATTCAAGGCAGATCTGATCGTCGGCGAGGTCAATAATGGCGGGGAGATGGTCGGGCATACGATCAAAATGGCGGCGAAGCTTGCCGGTATGGGGCATATACCTTATGAGGCCATCAGAGCGAGTCGAGGGAAGCAGATCCGGGCCGAGCCGGTATCGACGATCTATAAGAATCAATATGTACATCACGTCGGGGTGCATGCGGATCTGGAGTTTCAGTTATGTAACTGGGTGCCTGGCGAGCGATCGCCGGATAGACTCGACGCGATGGTATGGGGTGTGACGAAGCTCATGTTGCCAGATGGCGCTGGTGGCGGCGTCCTGATTGCCACTGATGATGAGAGAGACACACAGCAGGTGATTCCTCCCACGTCCTGGGAAGAATTGGCCGGACAGACAGAGTGGTATGACATCGCTCAATCTCGCGACGATGGCCGCATTAGCGCTCATCGTAAGGAACGGATAGCGCTTACATTTTGTAAGCAGAAAGGAGGCACAACTGATGTGGCGCTGGCTGCATAACTTCCTCTACGGCGAACCGACCACGTTGGTCGCTGTGCCTCCTACCGAGGCTATCGCTGAACAACGTGCAATCGAAGAGGCCAGGGGCCGTACCTCACTTATTTTTGACAGCCATATTATGACTGAGGCTGCGTCGTCGAAGAATCCGCAGGCGGTGTCATTGGCCTGGGACGAAGGCCGGATGTATGGCTACAATGTCGCGCCGCAAAACTGGCTTGGTATGACGCCGAGGGAGCGCAAAGAAACGCTACTCTCGATCTTCATCGTCAACCCCTGGGCCAGCAATTGTATAGATACGATTGCTAGGTACATTACATCAGGCGGCTTCTCGATAGAGCCGCGTCCTGGCATTGAGAACCCAGACGAGCGCCAACGCGACGAGATTGACGCCTTCCTGCGGCGTATCAATGAGGAGTGGGACTTCAACCAGTATGTCTATGACATGCTGACCGATGAGATGATCTTTGGCGAGGCCTTCACCGAGTTCACGATGAAGGACGGCAAGCCCTATCAGTTATTCAGCATTGATTGCCTCACGATGGACACCGAACACGATCGCTATGGCCGTGTTGTCCAGTATAAACAGCAACTCACCTCGACCAGTGAAGTCAATCCGCTCAATCCAAAGACCATCATACGTTGGTGGAATCCACATAAACGAGCCAAAGTTGATCCATTTTCACCACTCGAACGCATCCAGGACTCGATTTTGCTGGATAAAAAAATGATCAATTGGCTCACGACCTTCTTTCAAAAAGGTGCGAAGTTTAACTATTATTTCAAAGGTCTCGGCGACCAGGACGAGGCAGATCGTTTCTTGACCTGGGCAAAGGCGAATCTCTTTGGAGAGAAGAATGCGCAGATCCCGCCCGTTTTGTGGGGCAATGCGGAGATCGCGCCGCTTGGCAACGCTGGAGCGCTTGATGTTGATTTCAAACAAGGCCGCGAAGAGATGCGCGCCATTACCCTCTCTGCATTCCATGTGCCGCCATCGATAGCCTGCATTGCTGAGAGCGGCAATCGCTTAACAGATATGAGCGACAACCAGCGCAAGATCTTACAGTATGTCTCTTGCGACCCGCGCCGCCATCAGTTCTTTGAAAAGTTCAACTTCAGGTTGATCGCTCCCTATTGGCCTGATTACTATGTCTCCTCTCGCTATGCAGACTTCCGTGATGACGAGACACTCTCGAAAGTCCAGGATATCCGCATTCGTAATGGCAGCCTGACGATTAACGAAGTCCGGCAAGAGATGGGCCGGGATGCCTACGAGAAAGGCGGCGATGTGCCAGTGTTTGCCGTTGCGCGCGAAGTGCTGCCAATAGAGAGACTCGATGAGATGACCGATGAGCAGCGCCAGGCCGCGCAAATCGCAGAGCGCCAGGCTACCGCCGCCGCCGATCTCGCCGAACTCAAAGCGAAGCAAGCCAAAGAGCAGCCAGATCCGCATGATGGGAACAATGGCGGCGATCCTGGGAAGAATGCAGGCAATGATGAGAAATCAGCGCGTGATCCTGAGAAGAAAGAGAAAGAAGAAGAGAGCCAGAACAAGCTAAGATTAGACATCCTCAATGCATTCATCGATGATATCAAGCGCTCCGGCGAAGTAATGGTCATCAATGAGGACCGCCCCGAGATCTTACAGCACCATACTGGGATGATGCTGGCCTTCTTGCTTGATCCAGAGACAGCGCGGCGCCTCGCGATCCCCGGTGGGGAACCAGCGAACGAACTGCATATTACACTGGCCTATCTCGGGGACATGGAAGACAAGGAGACCGATGGCCGCTATCGACCGGATACCATGCGAGAGCCAATGCAGCGCATCGTGAGCGCGATCGCCTCGACTGCCTCGCCGCTGTCCGGGCGTATCGCTGGCATTGGCCGCTTCGCTCCAGCGGAGACCGACACAACGCCTGTGCTGGCGCTGGTTGACATTCCAGGTCTCGCTGAGTTCCGAACTGAGCTTGTCGCAGCGCTGGACCAGGCTGGCTACTTTGTCGCAGACAACCACGGGTATACACCCCATGTTACTCTCGCATACATTGATGCAGCTGCGCCGACGCCAATTGAGACGGTGCCACAAGTAGAACTCAATTTCGATACCGTGTGGCTCTGCATAGGCGATGAACAAATCCCATTCAAACTCGGTACGCCAGTACCACCAGGAGAGAACGATGCAGAACAAGAGACGCATACGCAAGGCGGAGAGACAGATGATGTCCGACCGAGGCCGGACCCGGATCAGAGCGACGGCGAGATACATCAGACTGAAGAAACTCTCGGAGCAGACCGTGGCGAACTCAATCGAGGCGGCGCTGCCGGTGAAGGTGCAAACTATACCCTAAATCTGGCTAAAATTATTCCGAGAAAGCGTTGGGATGGTCCTCTAAACTACTTCCCTCCGCGAGCAGCTCTGGCGGCAGAAGGTAATCAGCATGGCGAAGAAGGTGCGCAAAGTCATACTCAGGAGAATAGCGCTCCACAAGGGGAG
Source organism: Reticulibacter mediterranei (assembly GCF_016587455.1). Lineage (NCBI taxonomy): Bacteria > Bacillati > Chloroflexota > Ktedonobacteria > Ktedonobacterales > Reticulibacteraceae > Reticulibacter > Reticulibacter mediterranei. Next base: position 2,049,696 of record NZ_BNJK01000002.1, read on the forward strand.
CAGGCAGCAGCAGAGACGAAGAAAGCGGCTCAAGCTCCTTCGAGTGATGGGATGGCTTCTCAGTTCGATGACCAGGGAGGAGATAGAGAGCAGGGCAGTGCAGATGCACGAAGAAACAGGGGTCCGCGATCTCCTATGGCTGTTGAACCGGATAGCAGATCAGCAGAAGGATCTGGACACCTGGAGGGCATGGCTGGCAACGAATCCCGATCAGCAGAAGGTAGAGAAGGCTATCAAGCACAGGATCGCGATGACGTCACCTCTCAGGCGTATGGTGCCGCCGAGCATCACAAAGCCATTGTCACGGCGTGGATCGCTGCAAGATTCCGTGAACTGAAAGAGCGTGGGGCTTCCTCCTCTCCCACGCTCGCGACGGCGGCCAGCATCTACGCATTCAGCGATGCAGAGCAAGAGCAGATCGCGCGGTATCTCGCCGAGGCCAATGTTGCGGGCCAGCGCTACGCCTACAGCCGCGACATGACCACTGTAGGGTTGACGCCGCAGATCGAAGAGGGGCTGTTCTCAAAGGTTGGTGATCTTATCACATGGGGGCGTGAACAGGTGAGCAGCATTGTTGGGACCATGCATGAGATGCTCACCACCTTTGTCAGCAATCTCAAAGAGGGCAGTAACGTTGTCGAGCAGGTCGGTGCCTGGATTGATCGCTATGCTGACTACAAAGCGCCACAGGTTGCCAATGTCGCCTGGTCCACCGGGGCCAACAATGGGAGCATGCAGGCCATCGAGGATATCATGGATGCGGCGACCGATCCGAGCAGAGCGGAGCCGCTCAATACCGAGGGCATCAAGGTCGAGGTGGTGCCTAGCTATAGTAGCACCGATGAGTGCGCGAATTATGCCGGGAAGAGCTATAGCCTCAATGAGTATCTGCAGCTGGGGATCAGCTGGCCCATGCATCCAAATTGCCGGCACAGCATCGAAATAGTTCGGAAAGACGATGGTGATGAAGCATGAGGGAGATTAAGTTCAGGGCGTGGGATAAGCGTATGATGAAGATGCGTGAAGTGAATGCTCTTTATCTGGATGTACAGATGGGTATGGCTCCTAGTGATCGCGCTATCCTTGTAGACCTGTATGAAACAAGCAGCGCTTATCAGGTCGATAGGGATGTAGATCTCATGCAATTCACCGGGTTGAAGGACCGCAACGGCAAAGAGATCTACGAGGGCGATATTATACAGCGTGTCAATATCAAGGTGCCGTTGCTGGTGAGGTGGAATCAGAAAGAAGCCAGATTTGATCTAGCAAAAGACCCGGATAATTTCAATGCCGTTGTTATTTGGTATACCCAGTTGGTCGAGGAGGATTATGAGGTTATCGGCAATATCTATGAGAATCCTGAGTTGATGAGAGGTGGTAAGGCATAGCTATGGGTATGATACCGCCGCGTCCGATCCTACCGCGCACTCACTTGCAGAGCTTGCCAGTAAAAGAGGAGCATCCCATGCAAGAAGAGTGGGATCGAATCGAGGAACCAATATCAGGTGGTCAAAGCAATAGCGCGACGCTACGCCTCATGCGTGGCCTTGAGGAGAGTATTCAGGAGAGGAGCGATGAGACCTGCGCTCATCCTCGCCTCTTTGGGTTGCCTGGTGGCTCTGGTAATTCCTATACGCTGGTTTGTGAATCTTGCACAAAGCGACTTGTCATCGGGTATGGTGCTTTCATCGGTGACGGTAACACAAAAGAGTTCTGTTTAGCCGCGATGGTCAAAGAAACGTTCGGCGACGCATGGGGACTCAAGGCCGAACTGCAATGTCGATGTTCAGCATGCAAGGCGAGGAGGTATGAGGTATGAGTGCATTGGTAGCAGGTGAGGCTGTATTCAAGCGGCGTGTGCGTATTCAATGTGTAGGATCATCTACGGGCATAGCTACCTCTATTGTAGACGCAGATACCGGTGAGCCTATCTCGAATGTTTTTAGGATAGTCATCACCATTGACGTGAACGATGTAAATAAAGCAGAGATTACCTATCATGAGTCTAATGCAGATGGGAAGCTGCTGGTGAAGGATGGCGATGTAGTGGTGTCTACAGCGGAAAGCGTTGATCCTGAAGTGGATATCACAGCCTTTGAGGTGCGCGATGAAAGTTAAGAATTTGGTAGCCGATGGCTGGTGTCCTGGCTGCCTGAAAGCAAAAGGCTATACCTATACTCTCGCCCATAGCAACGATCCTAATGCTGTCGAGCTGCCAGAAACATGTACCTGTGATGGCACTGTCTCTGCCCTGCCTTCCAGTGCTCCTACCGTTGTTGTGCATGGTCATGTCTCTGAAGAGGTGCTGCGTGCGATGGTTCGCGGGATGGTTGCTGATGCTCTGGCAGATGTGAAGAATGTCAAGGAGGTGCCGCTTGACTAAGTTACTAGAACAAACGCTCGCTGAAGCGAAGTGGACGCAGGCCGCACGCGATGAATACTACAAAACGCACCCTGAGAACTTCGCCGGGCCTGACAAATCATTCCCTATTCGCGACGCTAGTGACGTTGGTGATGCCTGGGGGCTTGCAGGGCACGCTGATAATCCCGATGCGGTCAGGGCCAAAATCAAGGCCATTGCGAAGCGATTGAAGCTGACGCATGGCTTGCCTGATACAGCCAAAGACGACGATGAGAAGCAGGAATCGGCGGCCACCATCGCCAGCACTGTGCGCAGACCGCTCAAGAAGATCGCAACGCTTAGAGTTTGTTGGCTAGAGTATAACGCCAGGTCATTGAATGGCAGGATCTATCCCAAGACAACCTGCGACAAGATCTATGAGAGCGCGGTGCGTAAGCTTGCCGCCAACGATCTGCCGATCACCGTCTTCGTTTCGCACGAGGCGGCCAACAATCACGTCAATACGGAGCTTGTTGGCCGCGCTGCGAAGATCTGGCAAGAAGGTAACAAATTCTGGGCTGACTTGGACCTTGCGGATACTAGGACCGCCTGGGATATGTTGGCGCTTGCCGAAGGGAACTATCTGCGCAGTGAATCGATGCGCGTGCTGGGCGTTGAGTTGTCCCATGATAGAAACTATGATCTACCACTGGTCGTGGTGAGCGAGGGCGTTGAGCCAGATCTGCTTGGCATCGACTTAACAACGAGACCAGGCTTGGCGGATACAGCGCGTATCCAACAGGTGCTCTATGAGTCTTCTGCTCACATAGAACCCTATACAGAATCCTTCTCTGTGGATTCTGTATCTGTTACAACGCATCATCCCAAAGAGGAGGTTTCTATCACTATGAACATTGATGGCCGTGTCCTGGCTCAAGCTATGCCGGCAGCGATCCTTGAGCAGATCAAGCAGGCTGGCCGCCGTACAGCATTGCCAACGACCGAAGCGATGACTTCAGATCGCCAGGCGCATCAGCGTGCCCATGACCACATCGCTGGTGTCCTGGATGAATGTCTGAAGCCGATGCATGGCGCTGAATCCGCCCGGCTGCGTGCGTTGGTCGAGGCGACGGAGCTAACAGAAGCTGGTCGTGCATTGGCTATGAAGCACGCCAAACGTCTCGCCGCTGCGCACGATGAGGCAGCTCAGGCGTGTGGGATGGAGTGTGAGGGCTGCTACAACGATGCGTTAGGCATGCCGCTAGACCCTGATAATGATGGGGATAGCATTGGCCATGATACTGACAATGATAATGAGTCCGCTCAGAAAGGACAGGACGAAATGACGGAAGAGCAGATGTTGGCCGCGCTGAAAGCGAAGGGCTATACAGTGGCCGCTCCAAAGACCGTGCAGGAAGAGCTACAAGAGGTGCGTGCTGAGCTTGCAGCGCTGAAAGAGGGCCGTCTCACCGAAGCGCCGCAGCGACAGACGCAGGCACCTAGCGCGTTGACTGAGGCTAGCGACTATAAGCCTGAAGATCTGTATCAGGAAGGCGATTATCTCAAAGGACCGCTCGCACCTCGTAACTGGCGTGCGTTGGCAGATCCCCGCGTGCCCTGGCCCAAAGACGTTGATCCTAGCGCGGCTTTAAAAGAATTGGCCCCGTTCTTGGCGTATCGCCTGAACATGGAAGAGGCGCATGCACGGGGCCGCGACATTTCGATGTATATCGGAGAGTACGAGCAGGTATAAACAATGAGTCGATTAGAGCAGCGTATCGAATGTGAGACTTCAAACAAGTTGCTTGCGCGAGTCACGGACCGAGGCATCAAGCTCTGGTGCGAGAAACATCGCCGGGAAGAGCTGATCACCTGGGAACGATTAGATACGCTGCGGGAATCCCTGTTTGAACTCACCATTAGCAATCAGACAGCGACCATCACGGCACAGTAAAAATCTGGTATAGTAGAAGTAAAATAAAGCCATCGAGCTTCAAGGCAGAACCCTCTGAGGTCAGTCCATTATGGATTGGCCTTTTTGTTGCCAATCCTCACCAAAGAGGTTGACACAATGGCAACACTCAAGCAAATTCAGGAGACGCTCTCTCAGTCGTCGGGTGCGCAGTACTTATACCAGCCCACGATTGACCGGGCGTTGATTACGCTCCTGCGTCGTTTCACCGCGACTCGCATGCTCATTCCGCGTCGTACCTGGAATACCCCCAGGTATATCTTCAATAAGCGCACCGGCTATCCAGTGCCCCAGGCAACCACTGAAGCACCGCCAACAACCGGCACCGGCTCGGTGGCTGCGACCAGCTCCGTCTACAACCAGGTCTCGTTTCCTGTCAAACACTGGCAGGTAAACCTTGACTTGGCAAAGTTCTCTATCCAGACCGCCCGCGTCAACGGCGATCTGATGGCATTAGAGCTTCAGGCGGCATCTGAGGCCGCAGTGTGGTTCGAGGAAGCCTTGAACTTCTACGGCTCCAGTGGGGCCACATTGAACACTCTGCGTCCGCAGTGGGACGGCATGGATCTGCTGATGGCGAGTGGCAATAAGATCATTGCTAACTCTGGCCCATCTATCGCCCTCCTGGATGCCCTCATTGATTCAGTGAAGCGCGCAATGGGCAGCTCCCTTGTTGGTAAATATGCCTTCGTGTTGACCCCTGAACTGCATAGTGCCTTTAGCCGGTTGTTTGTCCAATACGAAAGATATATGGGCCGAACAACGGTCTACCCACGCGACGACCGAGGCCAGATCAACGGTCAGGTCGGGGATAATGTCAATTATCCCGACGCGGGTGTCGAAGTTCCGACCTATCGCGGTATTCCGTTCTATGAAAGCTCATTCCTGACGAGCCTGGGCACGATGGGCACTGTTACTGCAAACGCCACTGGTAGTGATGGGGTCATCCCCACTGGCACCTATTATTATTCGGTGGAAGTCGTCACGGACTTCGGTATTAGCCTCGCTGCTGAGACCACGCAGGTCACTGTCAGTTCCACCAACCACGTCGCCCTCTCCTGGAGCACACCATCGATCACTGATGCACTGGGCAATGTGCGTCAAAACCTGCTCTTCCGTATCCATCGCACGGGCACCAATGGCGCAGCGGGCACTGAGACGCTCTATGCGGTCATCTCAGCGCGGGATCTCAACAGTGATGCGGCGATCACGTCCTGGACCGATACTGGCGCGGTCGTTGATCCAACCGCTAACGGTAGTACTGCTATGGCGGTCACAGTGGCGACCAGCAACGGTAGCGTCGCGATCCCTGATGGCGTGACACCACCTCGCCTGGACAGCGTGAACGGTCATACCTCGCAAGACATCTTCTTAATGCCGAGAGACCCTGACGTGATGGTGACTGCCTGCGTCAATGAGATGCAGACGGTGCCCCTGGCCCTCGTCAACGCCAGAACCCAGCAAGTTGCATTGTTGGGTGATGAGGTGTTGGCGGTGCGAGGACCGAATTTCCTTGCAAAAGCCGGGAACGTCTACGTTGCCTAGTCGAAGAGAGAGGAGCATACGGACATGGCAACATTGCCAACATCGCAGCCCATCGATGGCAACGGGAGGACTGTCGCCTTTGACGGGTGGGACCCAATCAACAATCAATATGTCATTGCGTCTATGACACCGGGCCGAGCCGCAACTGGGCAATCCTTCAGCTACGGAGCGTATCAGTTCTCGCCGGTTGACGGTGGCAAGGCGACCTATTCAGCGGCAAAGGTCGGCCTGGTGCCCGCTGGCTCTGCAACCGACATCTTCACCATCACTGGCAGTGCAAGCAAGATCATCAGAGTCACACATATCGAGATCACAGCAACGACCACCTCGGCGACCCCTGCGGCGCTGGATGTGCTGTTGTTGAAGCGTTCCGCTGCCAACACTGGCGGCACTTCCACTGGCAGCCCGACGCCTGTGCCACATGACAGCACGAACGCAGCGGTATCGGCGACGGTCTTGTCGTACACTGCCAATCCATCAGGGCTTGGCGCGCTGGTTGGGACCGCGATTCGCAACTCCAAGTTTTTCCAGACGCTTGGAACCTATACTGCAACCGATTTTCCAACAAAGGACAGCCTCATCTGGGATTTCGGGGGCCGACCAGGGCAAGCCATTGTGCTGCGAAGCGCTGCTGAGGTGCTGGCCATCAACCTGAATGCGGCCACTGCGACCGCAACCGCCTCCTTTGACATTTCTATTGAATGGACTGAGGAATAACATGCCGATCTTGCTCATCAGCCAGCGACAACACGATATCGTCGCCGTCACAACGGCGTTTTCAGAGATGCCGACGCGGTTCTATGTCGTCGAGAATCATCAGGTGATCCTTGATGGCTTCTCTGATGATGTGTTGCGACATGACGCTGATGAGCTACTCGGCATTCCAGGTGGGCCATATCGTATGCCAACGCCAGCAGAGCAAGAGCAGTTTGCGCGCGCACAGCAGGCAAAGGGGATGATACAGGAGGGACACGATGCCTAGACTGTATCTTACGCCAACGCAGTTCACGAGCTATCCGCAGGCTATCACCTTTGCTGGTCAGGTCGCACAGCTCACCGCGATTAGCGGTGCAATGGATCAACTGCTGGCCAGGGCTTCGCGACGCGTGGACAACTATGCGCGCAAACGCATCGTGCAGCCCGGCGCGACGACGGTAGGCAGCGGTGGCATCAGTCAGGGAGGAACATCGCTTCCTGTCGCTTCGACGCTCGGCTTCGACAACGGGCAAGAGCAGGCTGTCATCCTGGGATCAGGGGGAACACAGGAGATCGTGCCTCTGGTGCCTGGCGGTGTGCAGGTCACATCATGGTCATCGCCGTATCCAGGAACATTAACGCTGGCCAGCGGTGTCTTCTACAGCCACAACACAGGCGAGGCTGTTCAGGGTTGTTACCAGGAGGTCAGCACGGTCGGCAGCTCTGGCAGTAGCGATGTCTATTCCGAGTCACTGCTTGCACTTAACCAGGCGGCGCAGCTGGCACAGGCCCACGCGCCAAGCTTCGACACGTCGGGGCTGACGAGGATCATTTTTCTCAAGTGTTACCCGATTGTGCCGCCGCTGCTCAAGATGGAACATATGCTCCCCATCGATAGCCAATACAGCACATTGGATGCATCGCAGGTCGGCATTCAGACGGCTGCGGGCTATCTGCGCTTACCCATTGGCAGCTTCGTTCTTCCTGAAGGTCTTTTCAGGACAACGTATCGCGCCGGATTCGCTTATCCGCCCGATGACATCCAGGAGGCCACGGCGCTCTACGCTGCCGATGCATTGCAAAGCATGGCGAGCCAGGGAGCCTATGAAATTCAAATGAGCAAGAGGCGGGTGAAGTATGCCGCTGATCAGACGGTGAAATCACGGTATCAGCAAGAGGCAGAGGGCATTATCGACGATGGCAACTATCGGAGGCGGACATGAGCGATCAGAGAATAAGCACGCTCACCCTGAATCGCAATGGTGTCACGCTGCGCACCGATATTACCTCGCAAATCGAGAACATGAGTCAGCAGGAAGCAGCCTACTATGGTGGCGCTGCACCCTACCTTCGCTATTGGATCTTTCCGCAAGGTCTCTATGACATTCAGTTTCAGGACCAGCTGATAGACCCGTACAACGCTGATCCGAAGACGGCCAGCGGATACCGGGAATACAACGTGATTAATGACCCTGAACCATTTCCTGATTATCACATGGAACTGGTCGCCGACCGGGTGAGAGGAAAGTAATCTATGCCGCTTCCAAGCGCACCGAACACAATGGCGGTGGCCGAGGCCATTGCCGGGTACATGTCAGCGCTGACCTACACTGGCGGCGCACCAGTCTACAAGCTGGTCCAGGTCGGTGAGATTAAGAATGTGAGCAATCAGGTCACCAACGGCGCGGCGTGCCTGGAGATCTACGGCAGTGACGACGACTCGCAACCGTTGGCCTTTGGAGGATCAAGGCAAGATCCGCAGTCCTTTTACCTGCTGTCAATGGTCTCTCTCGACGACGCGCAGGCCGCTGAAGCACTGATTTTCGCCGTGCGTGATGCGCTGGTAGTGCCACTCAGCACGCATATCCGACTCGGTGATACCACTGGTGTCATCTTCCTGTCAGGCTTCAAGCCACATTCAGGGAAGTTCTTAGATGTCCCGCGCAACGGGCAATATCTCCGGGCGCATGTCATCGAGCTGATGGTGTCGAGTCAGTGGCAAGTCACACTGACATCATAGGAGGCCAGGATGGAGCAAGAGCCGAGTACAGAGCCAAAGTGGGCAACGGAACTTAGAGAGATGATTCGCCAGGTTGTACGTGAGGAGATCGCACTTCACATGGAGCGCGTCGTGCGTCATCGTGCCTGGTTGCCGGGCAGCGCACTGCCACGCCTCGTAACGCCGAGCCACACATCGAGGTCAGCGAGCAGAGAGGAGACACCACAGCAATGACGGTCATCTGGGAAGGGTTAGACACCTGGATTAACAAAGTCACGACCATGAAACAGCGTGTACCAGAGCAAGCGCAGGCCATCATGGAAGGCATTGGGGCTGATGCGCTGGAGATCATGCAGAGCAATACCCCTGTCTATTCTGGCCCACCTGAAGAGGATCATCATCCCGGTCGGTTGAAAGAGGCCGATAAGCTCACGCAAATCGAGGGCGGCTTTGAGTTATCGAATGCAGCAAAAACCGATAGAGGCTTTCCGTACAATGTCGCGGTGGAGGAGGGCACGAAGAAGATGGAGGCCGAGCCTTATCTTGCGCCTGCCGCTGAATTTGCAAGGCAAGCTATGGCAGAGCGCTTGCCAAAAGCTCTCGAATAGAGGAGGTTACTGTTATGCCTTACCCAACCCCTGGCGTTGGTGCAAAAGTGATGGTCGGCAGTGCCACTGTCGGCAATATCGGTGAGTGGGACGGTGGCCCTGAATCAGAGGTCGCCGACACGACGTACTTCGGTGCTTCTGGCTCATATCAGGTCAACACGCCCACCATCAAGAAGTTTAAATTCAACTTGAAGGGTAGCACTGACGCCGGAGACACAACCGGCCAGGTGTTCATGAGAAATAATATCGGCACTGTACAGACGTTCAAATTTTACATTGATGACACACACTATTGGCAGGGTGACGCCATTATTCAGAAGGTAAATGACAAAGCACAGGCGTCGAAAGGCGTGGTCCAGGCAACCTACGACGTAACGGGCACTGGCCCGGCTACCTGGAACTGATGAGGTGATGCTATGACGGGAACTTATCCTATCGCCGCCGTTATCGGAGGTGACATCTACACGACGGGAAGCCCGTCAATTGCGCTGCCGTCACCAGAGAGTTGCACCGATTCCGGCGATCATACATCATACCAGGCGGCAACGCATGAGTTCTGGGACTGGACGCAGGCGCTCACTGTCCAGAATAGCCCGAATGGTACGTCATCCTGGTCCACCGTGACGGACTACACCTTCCAGTACGCCACTGGCAAGATCATCTTTGATACACCTCGCGTCGTGGGCACCAACAACTTCACCCGTATCAGCGCCGGGAACTACTTCACGGCGACGCGCTACGACGGATCTTACATGTACAACAATACGGTTGAATGCAAAACAGAGGATACAACGCAATTCCAGAGTCCTGATGGCTGGCAGGAAAATACTGCGCTGATCAAGTCAGCGAAGTGCGAGATCGACACCTACCGCGTTGACGACCGTATGTTCCAGGAACTCGGCAACATGGTTGGCTTGAAGATCTACATCGATAAGCCCAATGGCATACGGTGGCAATACTTTGCCACACCACTCAAACCTTCGATGGCCGCGAAGGTCAGTAAAGTTATCACGCAGAAAATCAACTTCGTCAGCGTGCATGATGTTTACTTCGTGACATCGTAGCACCTGCAAGAGAGAACGATATGAGCAACGCAACAAAGTTGCGCGAGAAGATCCTCTCTCGCGCAAAGAAACAAAAAGAGAAAATAGTCCACATCCCTGAATGGGATATGGATGTACTGTTAATCGGCTTATCTGGCACCGTTCGCGGCGACTATTTTGCGTTTGTTGCGGACGTGACGGAAAAGCATAGCGGCACTGGAGAGTTCTTCAAAAGGGTTTGGTTCGAGCAGGTCCGGCTCGGCTGCCACGACCCGGAATCACGCGAACCCATTTTCCAACCTGCCGACCGCGATATGTTCATGTCTGACGAGGATGGCGCGTTGATCGAAACGCTGTCTGCAATGGTTCGTGAGCTATCTGGTATCAACCTTGATGTGCTAGAAGAAGCGAAAAAAAAATTGCACTCACACGAGAGCGATACCGCTATCACCAACTCAGAGAACGGCACAACGCAAGAAACATCGACGAACTGCTAGAAAGCATCGCTCCCGATGATCTGATCGAGGAGATGGCATTCTTGGATCTAGAGGAAGAGCGCGAACGCAGGCGTTTGGTCGATGCGCTCCAGGTTGCGGTAGTAGAGATCCTACCGCGCATACTCCCGCAGTACTTTGAACGAGTGGAAGGTGGCGAATAATGGCTGGTGAAGAGCAAACGATCATCGCTCGCTTTATTGCCGATGTGACCGGCTTCACGCAGGGTGCGCAGGAAGTCGTCAACCAAAGTGAGGCCATCGAGCGCGCAACATCGGGCATCTCAGGCGCAACACAGAGCGCAGCAAGCAACATTGTCTCTGTCGGTACTGCTGGAGGCCAGGCTTCAAAGCAGATGGAGCAGGCTGCACAGACCTTCTCTGCCGCTGGAGGTGCCAGCGAGAAGGCTGGCAAGAGCATGGAGGAGACGGCGGGTGGTATGGCTGCTGTAGGAGGGGCGAGCGAGAAGGCTGCAAAGGGGGCGAGCGACGTTTCTGAGTCGATGGGTACGGCGAGTGAACATACCTCGAAGATGCGTGATGCGGTCGATGGGGCGGCATCCGGGATGGAAGGGGCTGGCAAAGAGGCGTCAGCAGCCGGTGCAGGATTCAATCAGGCCGGCAAAGATGCCGATGCCAGCGGCGAGGGCATGCGGAAAATCGAGGAGTCCTCGGGGAAAGCTGGGAAGGAGATGGCCGACGCAGGCAACTTAGCAGAGGGGGCTGGCAAGTCTGCGAAGAATGCTGCTGGTGGCTTCGACATGATGGAAGTCGCGATGAAGGCGCTCATCGCCATCCAGATCGTGCAGATGTTCGCCTCGATCATCCAGGCTGCTGACAAAATCAACCAGGACTTAAAAGATAGCACGATGGCCTTCACCTATTTGACGGGATCAGCGCAGAAGGCCGACCAGGAATTAAAGAACTTGAATAACACCTTCGCCGCCAAAGCATGGGGATCGAAGGTCATCGATGATGCTGCACAGAGCTTGCGGATGATGGGCAAGAGCGCGGAAGATACGCAGAAAGAGATCGAGCGCGTGTCCGACGCCCTCGCTGCGATGGGGCAAGATGGAAGTAAGCTCAAGCCCGCGACACAGGCAATGGAGGACATCAATAAGCAAACCATTGTCACCAAAGAAGATATCCAGAAGCTGCAAGATACTGGTGTAGATGCCTATCAAGCCCTCGCTGAAGGACTGAGTGCGCAGCGCGGCAAGACGATTGACGTGGCGGAAGCTCAGAAAGAGGTGAACGCTGGTGCGATCCACGGGAAGGAGGCGTACCAAGCTCTCTTAACTGGCATGCAACAATATTCCGGCGCTGCTGAGGAAAAAGCAAAAACACTCTCTGCTACTTGGCAACAATTCGCAGAGACAGCGGCCCCGCTCTTGGTTCCATTCATTCAGGAGTTGACCAAGCTGCTCACTGCGATCAACAGCATCATTGATGCTGTGAAGCAGATGAAGCAGGCGCTTGACTCTATTGGCGGTGGCGGCATAGGGAGCAGCTTCATGAGTGGCATGTATAGCACTCTTAATCCGGCGAGTGGCATCGCAGGCACGATCAACGCGCTTAATGGCTATGCTGCCGGTGGTACCAACTTGCCGCAAGGCTGGCGCGTGGTTGGTGAAGACGGTCCCGAGCTGCAATGGAGTCCAGGCGGCGATACGATCGTGCCCAGCGGCATGGACCCGATGACGTTCATAGGCTCTTCTGGTGGTGGTGGCAGCGCTCTTTCTATGCCCTCTTTGTCCTTTGGAGGAGGCGCGCCGCAGACGGTGGAACTGTCGATCTACATGGATACCGTCGCCATCGCGCGGCAGACGATCCCGCTGATTGCCCCTCAGATCCGAGTGCTAGCCGCAAGGAGGTCGTAGGATGGGCGTATTGACTTGCCAGATCAGCGGCGTCTCCTATCTTGTCAAAGATGATCGCTCGATCATGGGTGATAGGACGCTGGAGGTGCGTGGGATATTGACGATCACGATCGTTGATTTCACTGGGACGGTGACATTCCAGCGCGGCCAGCCCATTGTCGTGCGCGACTCAGTGACAGGGCCATTCTATCGAGGATTCATTCAGAGTGATCAGCGCATGAAGTATGGCCCGGCGTCAGCTGCCGTAGAGCACCTGCTGACGTGCTTTGACAACGGGAAGTACTACTTCGACAAGGGGGCCAACACAAAGAACTACGCTGGTTGGCGTGCCGGCGATGTCGTTGTGGACTTCGTGCAAAACGGCCAGCCAGGGCAAGAGGGCGCGACGGTGGCCGCTGGCCTGCACCGGGACTCGTCGCAGGCAAACTTCAACACCGGTATTCTCAATAACGTTGCGGGTACGCAGACTGTCGATGATGGTTGCTTGGAATTAGCGCAGTCTGGGGCCGATGTTGCATACAGTGAAAGTACGACTGCTGACTTCTCCAGTAACGGAACACTGACCAACTGCCAAGCGGTCAATAACGCGCTCATACCAACCACACAGAACGTCATCAAAATGCAGGCGCAGATGACCAGCAGTGGCCTGACAGCAGCGGCAACCTGGGTAAAGGTCTGGTCAGGTTCATACACTGTTCTCAGCAATCAGACGTTCAGCTACGACATGTTTGTCGATCCGTCCAGCCCTCAGATCGCATTCGGAGTTGATTTATTTTTCTCCGATGGGACAAACCTCAGAGATAATCAGGCATTCCCAAATACCAATGATTATCAAGACTTTCCAGTGGCACCGGGGACCGATCTAACAGGATTGGCAAATGTTGGGTGGTATACGCGCCTTTTCACATTGCAGAACCAGGTAGGGAAAACGCTCACCTATGTCGCAATAGCCTGCGCAGGCACACAGGCAGGCACCTATACAGGCTATTTTCGCAACATCACTATAGGGACACTGAATGCCTTTAACGGGACACTGAATGTGAATCCTCCACAACAGTTGCAGTCCTATGGCTATTCTGCAACGGATGTGAGCGTTGTGTCAGCCGTTGACTTGTACATCTCAACCGCTCCAAGCTATGGCGCAAAGGCATACAAAACGACCAATAGTATTTCTGTCGATGCGGTAAAGCTGCTCAAGTCCTCCTTTATCTCCTGGGTGGCGATAGAGCCGGCAAATACGCAGATGGTCGTGAAATATAGCCTGGACGGTGGAGGGGCTTACACTCCATGTGTCAATAATGCGCCTCTCCCTAATTTACCGTCAGGGATCGATCTCACAGGCAAAAGTATTCAATTCCAATATCAGTTTTACGCGCTCTCTGGTGCATTACCTGATTCCTATCCTATCTTAGAGAGCGTGAGTTTGACGCTTTCCACCAGCTTTGCCACCACAAAAAGTGATGTTATCTATGAGTCAGTGAACTCTACCAATTGGAATGCAGGGACACTTACCAACACAGTCGCCAATGGGAATGAGCTGATGCTCAATGGCGCGATCCATAACTGGCTTGTTGGCCCTGCAACTGGTGAAACGTTGTTCTTCACCAATCCGAACGGCGGAGGTGTCGCGCGCGGTATCACTAACCGCGTTTTTACCTTTTTCAACATCTTCAACGGGACCGAGGCACACGTCCGCTTTGACAATATCCCACAGTTGCAGAACTTCACGGTAGAGGTGGACTTCAAAGCAGACCAGGATAACTGCGACTGGGCTATCCTTTATAGAACGACAGGATGGCAAAACAATAATCTTACGTGGGGATATGCGGCCATCGTCACGAAAACCTATGTGCAACTGGGGTATGGCACCAACTCGAATAGTGGGAGCGGGAGCTACACCAACCTGCAAACAACCTCGCTTACCCTTGGCTCGGGCGATTGGCACCGCATGAAGATCGTGGTGAATGGCAATAGTCATCAAGTATTCATCGATGATATCCGCTTCATCAATGTCACCGATAGCCACATCACGGGCGCTGGCTACTTTGGGTTACGTGGCAGCAATTTCAATAGCAGCTCAAGCAATGTAAATCTGTACTTCAATAACTTTGGCGTGGTTTCTGCGCTCTCAGGCACGTGGATCTCACCGTCTACCCCACTCGTCCCAGCAACAACCTATGGGAATAGCATGATCTCATGGCGCGATAAGTCAGCGAGCTACAACGGCCTCACCAACTACACCATCAAGGTTGAAGCAAGCTACGACAACGGCATCACCTATGCGGTCTGTACCAATAATGCACCGTTGCCAGGATTGACGTCTGGCACCTCGCTGAGCGGCAAAAACCTCAAGATTCGCGTCACACTCGCAACGGCGACAGCGGGGAGCCTGGCTGCCATCGACAATCTCATCGTGTATGTGCTCGGCCAATATAGCAGTTCTGGAGTGCGTAGCACGAAGCCAATGGGCATCGACTATATAGACAGAGGCAACCAGAGCGGCTTCGGCACAGCCAGCGATGGGCAGGCGTGGGCACCTGTTGGGGCCGGGACGGCGGCGGTGAACAGCAATGCGCTCACCATCACCAATACCACTGGTGATTTCATTGAGCTGCTCGGCACGCGCACCGGTGGTGACATGGATGAAACGACCTATTTTACGCTCAGCTCCTCGGCGATCCCCGGTGGCCTGGTGCTGCGCTATGTAGATTCAACCCACTTCTACAAGCTTCAAGCCTCCACAACAGCTATCAGCATTATCAAGCGCAACGGCGGCACGACAACTACACTGGCAACAGCAGCCGTTACCCTGGCAACGAATACCCCGTACTGGCTTCGCTTTCGCATTGTGGGGGCAGGGCCTATCAACTTTTATGGCAAAGTGTGGGACGCTTCCGGCGTGACCGTTGAGCCGACTGCATGGAATGTTACTGCACTGGAATAGAGAGGTATATCATGGCTGATTTTGGAACGATCACAACAGACTATAACAAAGGCACTGATGCCTCTCCTGACTGGACAGGCACAACCATTGCGCTATCAGGGACCAGCGGGGCAAATGAGTTCCGCATGGCGCTCTCAACAGGATCACAGACCACGACCACGCCTTCTGCATCGTGGCCCTACATGCCCTTGCCTGCTAGTGGCGCATCCGCCGTTGATCGCCTCTATGCATTCTCGACGAACACCAGTGGCATCCAGGTAGCGACCTATGACGGCACCAACGCAAAGGCTCGCGTCTTGCGCAAGAACTTCTCGAATAATGGTAATCCGATCAGTGCCATGCAATTCTCTTTTTTCGCTGACTCAACGCATGCCAATCCATCGGGAGGAACTCAACCTCCAGGCAGCCATAACGATACCTTTACCAACGGGACAAGTGGAGAGACATCAAGTAAATCAGCGATTAAGTGTAGCATGTATGGTTCAGGCGCTACAGCAGGAGGCACGCAAGAAACGCCGAGCGCGGGAACGGTGGGAACCTCACCCGGCGCGACAACAGGTACCAGTGGTGCTGTAACTACAACTGCTGGCAACTGGCTCAATGCGAACGGTGCCTGGCAGGATCTTGCCGGATGGAATGACTACATCATCGGAGTTGCGATCCCCGCCGCGAGCACTGCATTTTTCTGGTACTACACACTGATCATCTACCTCGTTGCGAGCATGACGACCCAAGCAGGTGGTTGGCAGATAGTAGACACCGTACAGTATAGCTACGCTTAGAGGCGCATATGGGGCTGATTGATAAGCTGTTAGGCTGTCCATTATTGGAGATTACACGCTCCTACTGGGCCGCAAAGTTGAATACTGGCGAATGGGTAAGCGAGGCACGCTTCGTCCACGATTGGCGCAAGGGGGAAAAGCGTCGCATCGATTGGATGGATGATATTGTGGCAACTGGCGATTGCAAAAGAATCACGGAACTATGGCTGCTTTGTCCGCCATCAGGCACCTCTCCCTTTGGTAACACTGCACGATTGCCCATCACACGACCAGGATCAGCCTTTCAATTTAAGGTGGCCACACATGATACCGCTGGCATTGGTGGCCCTGGACGACGCACGCAGCAAGCTCACATCATCGGGCGCGTGGACAATGCTGAGGGAGATTGCACCTGTTTTATCTGGGATCCTATTCAAGATGGTCTGCTCACGCCAGAATCAAAAATCTATGACACGCAGACAGGGCATATCAGAGTTGACGCGGAAGGAAGACCCATTTACGTAGGAAAAACCAATGTAAATCGCTTCCACTCATGGCGTCCATCGCTGGCTCCCATCGGTCAACTCGCACTTGACCGTATCGGGGTGAGCCTATGACGATCTCCTCCGCTCCCGTTCAGAGCAACCAAGTCAATTCATCTGGCACTGGCACATCGCAAGCAATAACACTTGCGAGCGGGATCACGCTAGGTAACTTGGTTGTGGCTTCCGTCGCGTGTGGCAGCAATAACACAACCATCACCGGGCCTAGCGGGTGGACACAAGCAACAATCAACCAGCCTGCCGGTGGAAGTGCAACCATCGAAACCAGCATATGGTACATGATCGTCAATGGCACGCATGCTGGCGAAACGTCGTGGACCTGGACATTTAGCGCCTCGCATTCCATGTATATCTGTATTGAGGAGTGGAGTGCAACGAATGGATGGCAGGCTAGCCCCGTCGATAAAACGGCGAATGGAGACACGGCAGGGTCGCCAACTACCTCTACGACCATTGTTTCTGGGACAACGGCGACCACCACGCAGGCCAGCGAATTGTGGATTGCATCGCTCGCGTATAAAAACTCAGCGCAAACAGAGACCGGCATCACGGCAGGATGGACGAAAGACCTGGAATCCACCCTGGCGGCGAACAACACGATGACGATGTTGTATCAAGTCGCGAGCAGCACGGGAGCAGCTGCGTGCCAATACACGATCTCCAGCGCGCAGTTCTGGGCTGGGTGTGTCGTTACGTTCATGCCCGTGATAGGGACAACGACGAACAAGGATACCTCCTGGCGCGCTCCGCTCTCTAAATCGGCAGCCAAAAACACCACATTTCGCGGAGTACTCTCTAAATCGGCAGCCAAAAACACGATGTGGCGTGGAAACATTGGACACACAGCGATCCATGATAGCGCGTGGCGTGCGGTGCTGGCTCTCACAGCGGCGAAAAACACGACATGGCGTGGAAGCGTGTCGAATATCGCCCGGAAGGACACCAGGTGGCGAGGCAACACCGCTCATAATGTTCTCAAGGACACGAAATTTCGCGGGGTGCTATCCGCAGTGGGAAGGAAAGACACTGCCTGGCGAGGCAAGGTGGCGCATCTCGCGGTCCATGATACTATCTATCGCATTAATATTTCTTCGTGGATTCTCTCTGGTAAGTTTGGCGTGTTTGCCAATGGGACGGGAACTGCATCATTTAAGAGCTTCAGGGCCACACAATACCCAGATCCAGCGCTCAGTTTAGGTCCAGTACTGCCACGCCTGGGTACGTCGAGTATCTCGTGGAATGACATCACTCCTGCTGGCACCTCAGCGGGCATGAAAACGTCACTGGATGGCATCAACTTTTCCAGTGCCACCAACGGCGATCCGATCCCTGGCTTAGATGGCCAGGCCGACCCGGCGATCGATCTCTGGACTTCGGATACCAGCGCCAACTACACCAATACGTCGAAGAGTGGCGGCAGTGTGGCGACGGTGAGCTATGACACTGCTAATAGCCGTATCACGCTCTCGGGTGGCTCTAGCGGTCTGTATCTCAACAACACCATCGACGCTGATGATATCGATGTCATTTGCGATATGGACGAGTCGGATGCGGGCGGTCCCGCGTGGCGTGTTGTGGACAACCAGAATTACTATGAGTTGGGCTGCTACGACGACTCATCGACCAGCGGCTTTACGAGCCAGCTACGGCTCTACAAGGTGTCTGCTGGCACGCGTAGCCTGCTTGGTAGCGCGAGCGCGGTCATATGGCATCGCAACACAGAGAAGTTCTCGCCCTACAAGAGAATCCGTGTGACCATGCTCTCGAATATCATCACGGTCTACTTCGATGGCCAGATCATGCAGACTTACACTGATGCGTCACCGCTCGGTGCTGGCCAGATCGGACTCAGAAACGACGGCGGAACATCGCGTTACTACCAATTGAGGGCGCAAGAGCAGGGCGACTATGTTTCAGGTTCGCCCGCTGGTGATGTGGTCACTGGTCAGTTTGTCTATCTGGAGCAGGATCTGGCGACGACGGACCCATCGGTCGGGCCGCAAGTCCTGGACACGACGATCTCGGCACGCAGCCCGAACATCGCAACCGGCGCGCTGATCAGCCAGCTGCACGATCCGACGAAGCCCTTTGCAGTGAAGTACAGCGACGAGATGACCGCGCTTGCTGAAGCGTCGGGAGACTACTGGTGGGACGCAGACCAGGATGGTGAGACGCTCTTTGCCCCGCGCCAAGCTATTCCTGCCCCATTTATTCTCTACAGCACTGACTTCCTCAACAAGCCTGCAACGCAGAGCGCAGGGGCAAGCGGCGTGCAGCCGACAAATTCAGCAGACACTTATAGGAATCAGCAGATCATCACCAACACGATCAGCCTGGTCTCGGTCGATGACGAAGAGAAGGTCGCCAACGGCACCGATACATCATGGAACCTTGCCTATCCCCTCTACAGCGCGCCGACGATCACGGTTGGTGGCGTCGCGAAGACGGTCGGACAAAAAGGTGTCGATGCGCCGGGCAGCAAGGATTTCTACTGGCAGCCAGGCAACAACACGATCAGCCAGGACAGCGGCGCGGCGAAGATCCCCAGTGGCTACATCCTCACATTCTCCTATGTTGGCCAATATGCTGACCAGGTGATTGAGAATAACCTCGCTGAGCAAGCAATGCGCCAGGCTGTCGAGGGTGGCACGGGCATTGTCGTGGACATTGTGGATGGTCAGGGCATGCTCTCTACCAATGCCGTCACCTATGCTCAAGGGCTGCTGGCAAGGAACGGGAATAATGACACCGTTTCGCTCATCGGCACCACGACGCGGCCAGGACTGAAGCAAGGTATGGTCGTGCCAGTGTTCTTGCCCGAGTTCAAACTAAACAACAGACAACTCTTGATTGTGAGGCTCACGGCATCTGGTTATCAGAAGGCCGATGGAAGCACATTCTATGAGTACACGCTCGCAGCGACAGACGGGCCGAATCTCTCCAACTGGGCCGCTGCATTAGGACTCTAGAAAGGAGGGGATAGAACACTTAATCCTCACGATCAAGCAGGAGCAAGGGATGGAGAGGGAATACTTGACAAACAGCAAATAGTGTTAGCAATAGAGGTTGCCTATGTCGCAGCAGCCAGATCAAACGGCAATCCTAGCCTATCGTGTAGAGCAGGTGGAGCATGCGCTCGGTCGGAAAGTGGAAAGCCGGGAACTGGGATTGCAACTTACCCCGATTCACCGGGAAATGACGGCAATCCGAGCAGAGATAACTATTTTGAAACAGGAATTGGCGGATCGAGATGAGAAGCAACGCAAAGAGAAAGAGGAAGAACAGAAAAAACAGCAAGAGGAGAAGGAGAAACAATATAAATGGATTCTCAGGGCCATATGGGCAGCCGTAGTAGCTATTCTCAGCTTTGCTAGTGGTGTACTCCTACTGGTTATTCAGCACTGGATAGGTTAATGGGGGCATGATGAACAAGAGAAGGATGTCCAGCCTGGCACGGGCCAGCCTGATCCTCGTGATCGTGCTGAAGCTTATCTTTTTAGGGATTTTGTATGTGGAGGCCAACTTTAGCCCCACAAATCTCGTCGATCAGATCGATCTCCAGCGCATCAGGAGCCAACTGATCGCGAAAGATGCGCGGATCTTGCAGATGAATCCTTCTGAAGAGAAGCAAGCGCAGGCAATCAGTGAGATGCAAAATGCGCTGCCAGGGTGGCAGGCAACACAAACCGGGCTGCGTCAGGGAGATAGATCCCTGGGTTTGCCGCACTCTGTCCCTGACAACGTTCAATTAAGCTTGATACAAGCGCAACCGGATTACATCGCCATGTTGAATGCGGTCAAGGCTATTCTCGCGAACCATTCCGGGCCGATTGATCAAGTCCAGGTCACTACCATATTGAATCATGAGAGAGGCTACTTCCTCGCTATGAGCCAGGTTGAGATGCTCTGGCAACAACAGTTAGACACGTGGAGGCAGCAATTTTTCATAGCGGCTTGTGTGGTCATGGTGCTGATTATGATCATTATCGCATTGACCCATTTCTTCATCACCATGCGAGCGATCCAGGCCGATGTCAATGGATCAACGACCGCAAGAATACCCAATAAAGAATGATGAAGATGCTTGAAGCGCTGCAAGTTGCATTTATTATGTCTGTTGTAGTATTTTGCCTTATTCGCATTGATCTTTACCGAGAAAAGAGAAGGAAAGGATTATAGTATGTCACGTCGAAAGTATGTCATTATGATATTGGCGGCACTCTACGCTCTCACTGCGGTCCTTGCTATCGCCGGGGTTGCGCAGGCGCAGTCTACACAGGTGGCTGCGTCAGGGCCAGTCAGTCAATCCTGGTTTCTACCGGAGGGAAGGGTAGGCGCGGGCTTCGTGCAGTGGATTACCGTTGGGAATCCGAATAGTTCAGACTGCACAGTGAACATCCAATATGATTACACGATGGACGGTGCATCTACCGGTCTGGTCAAGACCGTTTCTTTTTCCGTGCCTCATCTCTCACGACATACGCAATATGTCAACGGCGATCTGAACATCAAGCAATTCGCCACCGGGGCGGCCACCCTCTCTACCATCGTTTCCACCTCCGATTGCCCTGGGATCGTCGTGGAGAGGCCCATGTACTTCAGCGGATTTCATGGCACCTCCAGCGGGACGGACGTACTGGGTGCTACCCAACCTGGAAAGACATGGTACTTTGCAGAGATCCCCAGTGGGAGCGCAGGGGAAACATTCCTCTCAGTGCTCAACCCTACAACGTCTGATGCTCATGTAACGGTGACCTACTACGTTGGCGGCATTGCGCCTATCTCGGTTTCTCAGACTGTCCATGCCAATAGTAGAGGAACATTTCAGCCGAACGGGATCGCCCAGCTGGTCACGCATCAGCATGCGGCGGTGAAAGTAACCGCTGATCAACCCATTGTCGTCGAGCGTGCTTCGTACTTCCCTGGTATCAATGGGGTATCAGGCAGTGCAGCAGTGATGGGCATTGCTGCCCCTGCAAACTCCTGGGTGTTCGCCGCTGGCACTGTGCGATCTGGGGCGCTGGAGAATATCACAATAGCCGCCGATCCGGGGGCAAGCGCGGCGATCCCCTTCACCATCACACTCATTTCGGCTTCCGGTGCGACAGCTTCCTTTGATGAGACCGTAGATGTGCATGGTCAGCTGGTGTTTAACGTAAACACGAATAACACGTTTTCGGGTCATACCGATGATGTGAGCGCTATCGTCGCGGCGAAGAATCCAGATGATAAGCTTCTGGTCCAACGTCAGATCTTTGAGAGCTACAGTGGCAGCAATCCAAAGACGCCAGGATGGAGCGCACAGGGGGTCTCTGATAGCCCTGGCGTGCCGATGAGTACAACGGCTGGCCCGCAGGTATACAGCTTCGCAGAAGGCTTTGCATCGGCCAATTTTAACGAATGGCTGATGTTAGTGAATCCGACCAGCGCCGATGAGAATATCACCGTGCAGCTGACCAACATGTTGGGAGAGCAGAGTACAAACACCGTGCCAGTGGGCGCGCATAGCAGAGTATCCTTCGATGTGACGAGCATGGTGAACAACAGTTCCAACGTCTTCTCGCTCTCAAAATCCGCTGCCTACGCCGTCTCTGCGACGGTTAGTGCTGATGGGCCGTTTGCGGCGGAGCGCGTTATGTATTGGAACGCCTTTTCGACAAAAGGCACCAGTGCTCTCCCTGGCTTTACACAGGCACAGGTGGCAGCATGAGCCTGAACATTATTGACATGGCCTCACCCAACTATTCCTCGCGAGACGGCGCGTTGGTGCGCTGGCTTATTCTGCATGGGACCGCTGGTTTTGAAACAGCGCAGCAAGTAGGCACCTACTTCGGTGAACGAACAAGCCAGGTGTCGGCGAATTACTGTGTAGGCACTGATGGCGTCATCGTGCGCAGTGTGCCAGAGCGCTTTGCCGCCTGGGGTAACGGGGTAATTACCGGTCCCGCTGGCATCGGTGGCGATGGCGTGCATCATGACGCCTGGTGGGATGATTGCCCACAGTGGGGAGGCTTGCCCAATCCCAATCCTGTCACCATCAGCATTGAACACGTCAAACCCTCGACAGATAACAGCGACACTTTGACCGCCGCCCAGAAAAATGCGAGCTTTGCGCTGATCAAAGACATCTGTGTCAGGCAACGTATTCCCATGCGTCAGGCCAACTCCCAGGGAGGCATCACAGGCCATTTCTCTATGGACCCCGTGAATCGCAGTCGATGCCCCGGGCCGTATCCCTGGGATGAACTCTGGGCATTTTTGAAAGGAGCAAGTACCGTGACTCCGAACAAATGGCAGATTGCCGATGCACAGAAGGAGTGGCAAAGCGCTGCCAGCCTCTTTGGAGGCACCGCGCCATCCTACACGACCGGCATCGCGCAGGCGTGGGCGCAACGCGTCTATGCTGGCCAGCGTCTCGGTCCACCACTAACCGCCGAATATGACAGCACCGATTGGGGCGGCAACGCCATCCGTGTCCAGCAGTTCGCCAACGCTCGCTGCGAATGGCGCACCGATGGTAGTTCATGCCGCTTCTTCGATGCACGCGGTGAGATCCTCTAAATGTCCGTAGTAGGAGTTATCCACAAGTTATCCACACAAGGAGGCTGTCATGGATTCGCAGCCGTTTATCACTGGAGTTGTTTCTGTATGCGCTAATGAGACTGCTGGCTGGTTGCAACACGACCAGCTGAAGCCCTGGCAAAACTACACGATTGTGACGATCTTCTTCGTGTTTGCTGTGATTATCAGCGTGGCGTGTGATGGGGGCCTCACGGGAGATCCTGGGCGCGATCTGGGGATCATCCTTGCCGAGTGTATTGCTATCTTCGCGGTATTGAAGCCTCTGAGAGAGCATGCAACGACGGCGTTACCCTCGCCGTTCTCAGGCATTGCCCAGCGCCAGGCGAGCCAACATGCAGCACAAGAAGAGGCCGCTGCATGGGCTGCTGCGCTGGTGAATGTGCCACCCAGAGCCAGCGCCAGCATGACACCGCCGCCACCGCCACCGGGACTCACGGGGCCATTGCCACCACAGCCTGGAATGTCGGGCACCTTCAATCAGCCATTGCGCCCGCGCCAGTTCGTTGAGGACGCGAGACCAACCATTGTCAATCTCCCTACGGTTCCAAAGCCGCCAACGAAGCCCTTGCAACCGTAATCCAAGAGTACCAATAGCTTGTATGGCTCTAGAGGCTGTGTTATGATCTTCGCAAGCCCCTGGCTGGGGAGAACGATGGATCAAATATATGCAGCCTCTTGAGACGATGGAGCGGGGTAAATCTGTGGTCAGCAAAGAGACCACCGGATGGTAATGTGTCCGGTGGTCTCTTTGTGTCTCTGGTGAGGGTTAGACGTTGCGAGGTGGCCAGTGCCAACTACGAGGAACCGGCGAGGCACTGATGTCTATTTGGACATTGCGTACGACGTGGACAGGTTTCTTCTCGCTGACCACGAACTGATGCAAGTGAATCTTGCCTGCTTCAGCATCGACGATCTCACTGATGACCGCCGCATGCTTTTGCTCTTCAGCGTCAACATAGATGATCGGGTGGCCTAAGCCAAGCCCAGGAATAGCAGCCATTGAAAACCTCCTTGTTTTTCGCAGTATATCAGAAAGCATGCTGAGTTTCTCAGGAGAAATGCTGAGAGCCGGTGCCCACTGCAAGACACCAGCTCTGAAAACTACGAGCGCCGCAGCCGTCGCTGAATCACTTTGCAAGCGTTATCGAGATCCAGGGCAATGCCTTGCGCCTCCAGATGTCGGCGTAGTATCACAGCAACATCGTAGGTGGTCGGCGGGAATATCCACTGAGAGACATCGCGCACAATAAGCTCCAGCGTTGCCTTGATAATCTGCGTTCGCTTTGACTCAAACAGCATGGCCTGCTCGCGTCTCATGATCGAGTGTGCTGGTCGCCTGGACCAGCGCCAGGCGCACATCAAAATCACAGGCTGCAACATCGCGCTCCATGATTTCCACCAGCAAATTGAGAGGCATGAACTCACCGCGCATCGTAGCCATTGCAGCAGCTGATATGTGCAATGTCTGAATCAGTGCCAGTGACATAGAGAGATCGCGTCGGCCACTATAAAAGCTCATGACCGCCATAAACAGGTTGTGGAGCGCGCTATGAAGCGCGGGATGTGCAACTGGGGACAGATCGCGACGACGCGCTTGCTGAAGCGTGCCAGTGGTCCGGGTCGCGACGATGATAAGGGTGGGAGCATCGTGGATCATCATAACACCTGCGCTCCTTCCTCGGGCGTATGAGCAAAGACGGCACTGAGGGCGCGCTCTGCGGCACGAGAGAGGACACCAAACTCACACTGATCAACGTGGCAGTTGACCAGGCTGATCGGGGATAGCACGATGTTCAACTGCTCAATGAGTGGTGTTGCGACCTGGAACACGGCGCTGGCCACGAAGCGCGATTCTTCATCGCGTACGACGATGAAGACGGCCTCGTTGTCTTGCACCAGGAACGGCTGGGTTTCGCCGTCGCCCATGATGGTGTAGACCTTCGCCTCTCCAGTGACGGTCTCGTGGATGATCGATAGTGACAGTGATGGCGCGTTGTCGCTACGGATACGTAGTGCGACGTGGTAGCCGGTTGGGAGGAAATGCGCAAAGAGTAGAATAGGTGTTGTTGTCATGGTTGGTACCCCTCTGAGATGTGATGGGGGGCAGCGCAGTGTCGTCGGCTGCGCTGCCCTGGACGATGAAAATTACTTGATTTCGTAGTCTGGTGGCGCAAGGACTTCGGTATTGCTGTGAGCATACGTCATGAGTGCCTCGGCTTCTGGTGAACCGTGCTCAAATTTCCACGGCTCGTCGTCACCAGTGAGATAGAGCGCAACGGCGGGATGCTCATTGACGCCGAGTGTTGCATCGAAACAGATGGCGGTAATGTGCTGGATGGAGAAGAAACGTTGCCCAACCTGGATGAATGCTTTGGTGGTCACTGTGATACCCCTTCTTGAGAGTGGGTGGCAGCGCAGTGTCGTCGGCTGCGCGGCCCTGGATACATTATTGATGGATGTCGAGACTGCAATCCTCAGTGTGCCATTTGCGGGTAAAGCGCAGGGTGACGAGTGGGTGGCCGGGTAGATCAATATATGCGCCGGAGCTATCAGCGCCTTGCTTGCCCGCCGTTGCTGGCAGTGTGACCATCAAAACCCCTGGTTTGAGTGATGGTGCGATGCTGCCACCTGCCTGCTCAATGGCCTTGCGAGCTGCGTCGCTGACCTTGCCAACTGCAATGTTCATATGGTTGATACCCCTTTCATGGATGATGGAGAGAACGGCGGCCAGGTCGTGTCGTCTCGGCGCTGGCCGCGATGACGATGGTTTATGATACTTTGCTGCTTTGTCTCTGCTCCTTGTACTCGGCTGATAATTGTTGGATCAATTTCTTCGCGGCCAGGAAGCTGATCGAGGTCACATTCTCAGGCTCACTCTTCCCCAGATGGGTGCAGAGCTTACGAATGCTGGAGATCTGCTGCTCGGTGGCGTTGGTTTCAGCCTCGTTCTCTGGAGTGGGGCGCGCACCATTGTTGGAGGGAGCCTCTGAACGATAGGAGGCAGCTGGCGTATGACCATTGCCGTTCCCGTTGTTGGTTCCGTTACGGCCAAAATCGACCGGAGCATCAACGATTCTATGGTTTTCTCCAAATTCGGGGGCAAACTGGGTGCCATAACCAAGCGCTGCCAATGCTCGCCCTACCGCCTTGGTCTCAGCTTTTTCGATGTAATCTGGAAAATCGACCGCGGCTTCTGATCCGGTTGCAGTTGCGCGGCCGCCTTTGCCGTCAGTGACAACGGCCCTGAAGCGAGCGTAGCCCTTTGCCTGCTTGATGATTTTTTCGCTGCGTCGCTTCTCTGCGTTCCACACAAATGCTTCAGCCTCTACCTCACGATCAAGCTCTACGACGACTTCTTCTGTATCAATCGTGCCCTGCGGACAGACCGACCGGAACCAGACGAGCCTCCACTGCACCGGCAGATAGTCCTGAGAGCCTGCTTTGCTCTTCAATTGTACAAGATGTTCGTTGGGATTAAAGATACGGGTCGCCTGCGTGTCTTGCTCAATGGTAGTCATAGTAACAATCTCCTCATCTAAGTGTACAACGATCGGGTGTCGAGTCGTCGGCACCTACCGACGACTACAAAGCCATTCCATGCTCACTTTACGCGGTGTGGGCGTTGGGACATGCGCAAAGGGGAAACGACGATTGCCATTAAGGGGCGCGGTCAGCATCTTCTCTTCTGTCGAGCGCTGAGGCTTCACCTCTTCGATCTTCGCTTCGGGATCGACAGCTGCACGATCAGCCTCATTATCGCGCTGCTCTGTCTCGGTCTGCTGCGCCTGGGCTTCGATCTGCGATGCCACCTCTTTGCCGTCGCTGAATTTGCATCCAGGACGGCCAGCCTTCACACGAATACCACACAGTTCCATCGCCGCTTTGACATGTACACAGTGCTCAACGGTTGCAGGGCAATCGCAGTCCCAGTGGCCGTGCTCGTCGCAGGTCACATGGTAGGTCTTCTCGCCGTTGCGGGCGGGTGCCGCATATCCGAGGACCGCGCCAGTCTTCTTGTCATAGACGCGGAAGAGTGCAGCTGGCGTATAGGGCTTCACTGCGCTGGCTTTCTTCGTGGCACCGCTGGTACTGCGGCGGGTGGTCGTTGCTGTCATGGTCTTTGTCGTCTCCTGTGCTGTATATTTCCGATGCGTTACGCTTCGTTACTCATAGTATACTCCATAACGCACCGTAACGCAAGGGGTAAATGCAGGAATCTGGCGGGTTTATGGAGCTTTATAAAATCTTTATATCCCCTGAAGCTCTCGCCCTATGTCCTTTGGTGGACGGGCCTCTCGCCTATGTCCGTCGTAGGACTACCCCGTCTTTCACAGGACGACGATGCCAATTTTCCCTGTCCGCCGAAGGACAGGGGGTGTCCTGCAACGGACCTTTAAAGAAGATTCTTATAAGTAAAGATTCTTTCTTTATAAGTAATTAAGAAAGAATCTGCGCCTGATGGCGTGATCTTTCTTTCTTAATTATTGTTCGATGATGACTAAAAATATTGCAAGCGACGTTGCTTGTGTGTTACGATGCGTTACGACATCGTTACAGCATGTCTTTGGACTAAACAGGAGGTACAAGAATGAACGAAAACCCCGATGACCTGCTGACAACCCAGCAAGCCGTTGAATATCTCAAAAAGAGATGGGGTCTCAAATCATACAATGTCAATTCATTCAGGCAATATCGTTATCGACGTAAGATTAAGCCATCTATTGAAATGCCAAATGCATCAATGTGGCGGCGTAGAGATCTCGATCAAATGCCACGGCCTGATGTAACAAAGCGCAGTCGCGGCGATCTGGAGGATAGGCTTGACAGTCCTGGGAATTACATGCTATCCTATGCATGACGCATCGTAACCCAGGAAAATAGGCGACGCAACCCGGCGACGACACCGGACGCGGTGCAGGCCATGTAGAAGGGGTACCAACCCTCTATTAGACTCTGTATATGATGAAATAACATTCTATTACTATATGCGCATAGAATGTTGCAAGAAATTCAATGAAGTGTTACAATAAGCAGGCGCTTAAAGAACTCGCATTATACTCGAAGTGGCACAATTTGTGGAAGGGGAGATGACTAGGAAATGACTACAAAATGGGGAAACACAACAGAACAGGGGAGCATCCTCGCTCACATGGTAGACGATCGAAAAAGCATTACTTGTGTATATTGAAGAAAGAACTGCACGGGTCATGTTTCGCAAAAATTGCTCTGGACAAGACGGTGAACCCTTCACAAGACCACACTGCACTGATATATTCTCAATAGTGAGAGGTTAGATGAGTTTCAATATGCTATTCAGAACCTCTGTCGAACATCGGAGGTTTCTTATTCTGCACCCTTGCCTGGCTGGTGCGCCACTGAACTCTGCATTTGATGATACTTCTCCGCGTCGTAGTCGAGCGATGTATCGCGCATTTCCGCATATGCGCGATACATCGCTCGACTACGACGCGGAGTGAATGTGTAGGCAAGCTGTGTATGCGGCTCAGGCCACATCGGGCGCTGCTTGCTGTTGCGCGTTGCGAGAGGTTCTCTTTGAGAGTTGTGCTGAAACGAGGCCGAGAACAAGTGCCACGATCAGCACTGCAATCGAACCGGGCCAGTCCAGCTTCAAGACCATCAGTACAATAGCAGCTAATGCCATGAAGCCAGGGATCTGCGCATACATCCATAAAACAGGGTCGGCGATAAGTTGTTTGAGGGGATCATCGATGATAGGGCCATCGGGGGCTGCTGCAAGTGCCTGATGAATGGCCTTCATGCGCGGTGAATTGATGACTGCTCCGCCTATCCCCAGGGCAACTAGCATACACAGCGAGAGATCGATCCAGGCATGGCCCCATCCCCATACAGCAAGGATCATATAGAGGCCGCTAAGCAGCACCAGGACTGCGGAGATGGGAAGAAGCTTTTCGAGTATCGTACTGATAAACATCCACTCTCGCACCTGCACCGTTGTCTTCGCGGCGCGCAGACGGAACGCGGTTGCCGCCTCCAGGCTGACGGCAACACACAAACCTACGATACCTACGATATGGACCAGGAGCGCATAGGGGTACAACGCCATGATCGTCATTGTTTGTTACCTTTCCCAGGTGATTTTCTTCGAGACGAACCGACCATCTTGAAAGGCCGATTCATCAACGCCCCAACTCCAGGAGACGGTCGGTGTGATGACAATATAGGTGCCGGGGCCACGATACCCTTGCTCAAGTGTTACAATCTCAGCCGTCCCGTGAACCTTGATCGCTCGTGGGTTCATGGGTTCAAGTGATGGCAGATCATCGATAATCAACGAGACCTGCGCGTGTCCCGCAGCGATATTCTTATATTTGCGCGTGCGCTCTAACACATAGCCGCTGATATAGAAGTGTGCGCCATCAAATCCGAAGCCCACCGCATCAACATCCGGCTGACCATTGACCGCCACAGTTGCCAGTCTCGCTAGCGGCTGATTTTGTAGAAACGTGCGTTCTTGCTCTGAAAACATCTCTTTACCTGCTTTCTTTTCAACGTTATGGTAACAAAGAAATTTTTGCTAACTAAGTTAAGTGAAGAGTAAAAAACCATTTCATCTATGCAGTCAATGTGAGAGTAATGTGTTATCCTTCGCCGACCCACGCTCGCAGGAGGTTCTGGACGGCACGCTCAACCAGTGGAAAGGCGCGTGGTACGCCTCCCTTCATGCGTCCAGCCATCGTCAATGTGATCAGCCCATGAAGGGTGCTCCAGAAGATATCGACATCGCCGTCAATATCGGATCGCTGCACGCCGTGGGCATCGAGCACCCGGCATACCGCGTTGCGCAGAGCGGCAAAGGCTTCACGCGCCTCCTTTGGCGTCTCAGTGGTGCCAAAGGGAACACCACCCAGGCCGTGAATCACCTGATACAATTCGGGCGCTGTGAAAGCGAAGTGCCAGTAGGCAAGGGCCACCTGAAGCAGGAGATCTTCTGGAGAACCCTCTCCTGTCTGGGCCTGTTGCAAGCTCTCAGCGAGTTGTCGGCAGCCCTCGATCAGTAGGGCCAGCAGCAGATCATTTTTGCTTTTAAAGTACTCATAGATGACGGGAGGCGTGTACTCAATGGCTTCCGCCACCTTGCGAATCGTCATTGCCTGCCAGCCATCGCGGGCCGCAATCGTACGCGCCGCCGTTAAGATAGCCTGCCGTAACTCCTGGCGCTCCCGCTCTCGTCGTTGGCTGCTGCCCATGTCCTGCTCCATTCCATTCACAGCGAGAGAACATCTCTAAGTGATAATTCTTAACTTAGTTAGATACTATAACAAAGAAATAAATTTGTCAAGGGGGAGGGGTGTTATCTATCCCTATCAAAGCGCGCTTGTTGTGGGATATGCTTTTCTTCTGATCCACTTTGATGTATCTTTACTATACATTGGTGATTCCATTTCTCATAAAACAGGCGGTGCCATACTAACAACACGCTTCCGTTTGATTGGTGTAAATTACGATATCGATATGAGGATACCTATGCCTTTTTTGCTAGAACCAGACAATTATCCATCTATCCGTCCTCTATTTGGGGAAATGGCCTATCATCTTGCTGTACAACTCGTTCTTGCGGGAGTACTGCCAGGAAGGATCTATGTTGATGATCTCGACAACCCAAAATCTGCCGTTTTGATCGCGTCCAACAGGCATCGAGTCTATGTGGGTGGGGAGCCGGAGCCGCGCTTGTTTAGCGATGTTATACAGCTACTCCGCAAAGAATTTCTTCCTCAGAGCTATCGATTTGTGGTACATTACACACCGCGCACATGGGAACAAATGCTTGAGCAAGTATTGCCAGAGCAAGCAACTATCTATGCCTGGCGACAGTTTTACCGTTTGAAGGAGCTATCGGCGCTGGTCGCCGGACCTCTTCCAGAAAATATCGTTGTAGGTCGCATTGATGAGGCCATTTTTGGAGATGCTTCGCTGGTAAACAGGCAGCTTTTGCTGGAAGAGGTTCATTCGGAGAGTCCGTCGCTTGAGTACTTTGTGCGTCAGAATTTCGGCTTCTGGGCGCAGGATGGGCACAAGCTCGTTGGCTGGTGTCTGGCAGAATATCACTATCAGGGTCGCTATGAACTGGGTATCGAGACAATCGAAGCCTACCAGCGTAAGGGCATTGCCACCCACCTTGCATCAACAGTGATCAGGCACGCATTTGCTCGGGGAGCGACCGAAATTGGCTGGCATTGTTGGACCACAAACATACCATCCAGTGCGACAGCCTTGAAGTTGGGTTTTGAGAAGGTGCTTGACTATCCCGTTTATTCCTGTTCTCTCTCTTCAGGCGAAGCAAGCAACTGATTGAGTTGCTGAGGTAAGGCCGCTGCTCTCCCTTATCTCTGTCCCGGCGTGAGAATTGATCTCACCTGTGTTACTCACACTGGCAATATAACCTGGGCTTGAGGGAACGTCATGGGCCAAAGAGATGGTCGTAGATTGGAGCCTGGCACAAATCCCTTGACAGTTGAGAAAATCACGGTCTAAAATAAAATAGACCGTGATTACCGAGAAGACGCATTTAAAAAGGGGAAAGAACCATGTCTGTCTACGTCATTTGGGAAACGTGGCTCAAAAAAGGTGCAGAGCGCGAAGGATTGAGGCTTACCCGGCACATCTGGAGTGATATGAGAAGCTATGCCGGGTATCAAGGACATCTTTTGGTGCAGGGTCAAGACCAACCCGGTCATCTGATCGTCGTCAGCCAATGGACGACGCGCGAGCACGCCGATCGGAGTCGCGACGACTATACCCCTCGAAGCAGCATTGTTCAGCAACTCCAGCCGCTGCTTGTCAGAGAACGCACACGATCCGTCCATGATGCCATTGAAGCCAATGGAGTCCTTTTCTGATGAACAAGGACCGTAAGCATGTACCCATACCTATTGGCAGCGTCCCCACTCTGGTTCTTGCTCTCGCCAATACAGGAAAGATGTATCGACCGAGCCGCCAGGCGATTGCTACCTCTTTCGATCCATTCACTGATCTGCAAGCCACGCAAGACCTGCTTCGGTCATGGGAGATCGAAGGTCTGGTAAGAGAGACGGATCTTGCGCAATTGCAAGAAGTGCGAGATGCTCTCCAAATCTTCATTCGTGGGTGTGAAAGGCATGATTACCAGTGGGGCCTCGCTTTGCAGACACTTAACCAGTTTGCAACTGCGTGCCACTGGGTACATCAGCTCAGTGAGAAAGGGACGTTAGTTGAGAAGCTCTCTGGCCCCGTTGCAGCCATAATTGCTGCATGCTGTGTGACAGAACTCGCGAAGTTGGATCTCACTCGTCTGAAGACCTGTTGCAGGTCTGAGTGCGAACTGGTCTTTTACGATACCACGCGTAATCGCAGTGCCAAATGGCATGCAGAAAATCCATGTGGGTGGCGGGCACGAGCGGCACGAAGTCAGTCAAACGAGAGAGATCCAGTGGATGCGTGAATGCCGTGCTGCGTTACAACAGATTCCTACGCCGGAGGCACCAGATATCAGGCTCATCTTCAACCCTGAAGACTTGAGTAATGGCGAATTAGAGCAATTAGCGCAACTTGCAATCCCTGATGCTCTAGCAATGGTGCGGCAGGCTCTTGAAGTGCATGAAAAGAGGCTCGATTCGGTACAACAGTCGAAAAGCGGCGAAACGTACTCGTAGCAGCCCAGCGAAAGCGCATCAAGTTCATCAAGGAGTTGATCGCTGCTTGCGAGCAAGGTATGATAGGCCAAAGGAACATACACTTCTCGTCAGAGAACGAGAGGGGGTAAAATGTCTGGATGGTTCGAGCGGTATCAGCAAGGCTTTTATCAGGAAGTCTACGACGAATTGCTGGGGATGCAGGAACAGGTATTTGAGAAACCCGTTTACCAAGAGGCATTGCTGGTGGCACGAGCGATGATGAGCAGAATACGGCACAACCTTGAGTTGCTCTTTCCTCGTCTGAAAACTCTGGGCTATGAATTGGTTGACGGAGACTGGTCGAGTTATTGGGAGCAGGAAGAGTATCCTGATCCAGAATTGAATGAGCAACTCCAAGCATATCGAAAACCTTCTCTGCAAACTCCTGCTTTTCTTCAGGAAATCGAGGGAGTCTGGCGAGATGTGGTTATTGTCGAGAAGCTCTTCGCTGCGAATTTAGGAAGAGAACCCCATGTCTAGATCATGACTCGCGCTGCGTCCTTTTGGCTATCTCTCCGTCATCTCTTTCAGTATGAAGAAAGGAAGTAGAACGAGTGATGAGTATTATAACTGAGCAGACATGGGAAGCATTTCACGTGCCTCTGTATCAGTTCATTCGGCGTCGGGTTTCTGATGAAGCCACCGCGGAGGATCTGTTACAGGATGTGTTTCTCAAAATCCACCAGTATAGCAGCAGCCTGAAGGATGCCCGACGCCTGGAGAGTTGGATCTACCAGATCGCGCGCAACCTCATTATCGATCATTATCGTAGTCATCGCCACCTGATGACTTCATTGGATGCTGAAGAGGCGCTCGATTTGCCAGAAGATCTGCCCGATGATGATATCGTGAGTGAATTGCTTCCCTGTGTTCGGGCGATGGTACTGGCATTGCCCGAACAGGATCGGCAGGCATTAATTCTCACCGAGTATCAGGGCCTCACACAAAAAGAGTTGGGAGAGCGCCTGGGCCTCTCATTCTCTGGTGCTAAATCGCGTGTCCAGCGTGCGCGAGAAAAGCTCAAGCAAGAGTTGTTGGCCTGTTGCCACTTTGAGTTAGATCGTCGTGGACACATCCTCAACTATCAACCACGCTGTGATTGTTGTGAGCAGCCTGCCTGTTGTGACGACAAGAGCGAAACGAGCCACCAACCCTTGCGTCCTTTTTTGCCATATTCCGTCTCTTCAAGCAAAGGCTTACGAGAGGGACGCGATGCCCTTCTCATAGTCAGAAATGGAAAGGAATATGCACATGAAGACAGTGCCCCAGAGCGATGAACAGTTACGGCAAGAAGTGAGCGCCAGATATGCGCGAACTGCGTTGCAGGTGCTTGGATCGCCTTCAGAACAGGATACATCCTGTTGTGGACCCAGTTGTTGTGGGCCAGCGGAGGTTGCAGAATCACAGCCTGCACCAGTTTCACAGGCATCATCCTGTTGTGCGTCAAGCTGTTGCTCCTCTGATGTCAGTCAGGGCGACCCGATTACCTCTGATCTCTACACACAAATGGAGTTGGGCGAGATTCCCGTTGCGGCTGCTCTGGCCTCGCTTGGATGTGGCAATCCAACGGCGCTGGCCGAACTCTCACCAGGGGAGAAGGTGTTGGATCTGGGCAGTGGCGGCGGTATTGATGTGTTGCTTTCGGCCAGACGGGTTGGACCAACAGGCTTTGCCTATGGCCTGGATATGACCGATCCCATGCTGGAGCTTGCCGAACGGAATCGCCAGGAGGCGGGAATCGAGAATGTCCAGTTTTTGAAGGGCATTATCGAGGCAATCCCGCTGCCTGAGAACAGCGTCGATGTGGTGATCTCCAACTGCGTGATTAACCTCTCAGCGAACAAAGGTCAGGTGTTGCGGGAAGCCTATCGCGTCCTGACCCCTGGCGGGCGTTTTGCGGTCTCAGATATTGTTGTGCAGGGGGAATTGCCTTCTGTCCTGCGTCGCGATATGGAGTCCTGGGCCGGTTGTGTGGCCGGAGCGCTTGAAGAAGAGACCTATCGCTCGCTATTGCGGGAGGCCGGATTTGTCGATATCGAGATCGAGGTGACACGGCGCTATTCCCTGGATGATATCGCCAGCAGTGGAGCAAACAGTTCTGTGGCAACCCTCTCGCCACAGGAACGCGCCTCGGTCGATGGACGATTTATCAGCGCCTTTGTCCGAGCGCGCAAGCCCGAAAAGCAGGGCTAATAACCTGTCTAGAGATCCATGAAGCGCACGTGTCTGTCCTCTCATGGATCTCCTTCTCTAGTTCGTACGACGAGATGACTGCTCAGTGGCAACTGGATTGAGTATCGTCTACCGGGTCATTAGTGCCTGCCTGAAGTTGGACCGGGGTCAGGATAGGCTGACCCGGCTCACCGAGCAGAATGGCTACAAAGATGGCTCGACTGAAAGGGCTGGGGTTGTTGGCGAGGAGGTGAACGCATCCATACGGCTCATAGAAAACTTCTCCTTGCTTGTAGGTTCTGGGAGCATGTCCGCGCATCTCAAAGAGAATGTCTCCCTCTACGACGAAGCCGAAAACTGGCCCTGGATGACGATGCGGTGGTGCTCCCTGCGCACCCGGCTCCAACGTCACCGTCAGCACACTCACCTGGACGGGATCGTGGACCTGCACTGTCTCCTCCAGCAGCACCGGAACTTGCGCTTGCGGAGTCGGGTAGCCGTCCTGCTTGTGATACCAGTAGCGAACAAACTCGTCCCAGGTCTGTTTGCCCACCGCTGGTGCAGGATTCAGAGGTTCAGTAGAGCTAAAGGCAGCAAACACGGAGTTGGGCAAATCGACGGTGCGCAGGCTTGCCTCAGCTGGTCACCTCGTTATAACGGGTGCCGGTATACAAGCGTTCAATGTCGTGGAAGTTGCACCATGGGTCTTTCAACAGGCCGATGGGCCGCAGACAGTGATCTTCCATGTGGGCAGCGATGGAACCACGATGCTGGTAAGCAGTGCGCCTTTTGAAGCTTTCGCTAAGGCCGCCTGGTATGATACTCCTACATGGCACTTCCTGCTGCTTCTCGTGAGCGTGCTGCTGTTGCTCTCGGCGGTGTCCTGGCCTCTCGGTTTCCTTCGTCGCGCCAGATTCCAGCGGGCAGGTAAGCGGGTGTCAGGTGGTCTCTGTTCTCTGCTGCTCCATATGCTGGCCGGGATCGTGAGTGTGCTGGATCTCCTCTTCGTCGCTGGACTCGCCTTCCTTCTCCTCAGCAATCCTCAATCGCTCGAATTCTCTGTCCCACCGATGCTGATTGCTCTACTGACGCTGGCTCTGATCTCCTCTGTCCTGACCGTGGGAGTCGTCCTGAGTCTCTTGCTGGTGTGGTGGAGGCACTTCTGGAGGCCTGGGCAGCGCATCCATTATACGCTGGTAGCGCTGGCCGCGCTGGCATTCGTTGGCGAGCTGGCCTACTGGAATTTGCTAGGATTCCGATTCTAAAATGCCTTCTATGAGCGCCAGGATCGTCGCTTTTCCAACACCGCTCCCGATAGACATGCTTTCCTGAACGACATGTCCACCGGGAGCAGTGTTGGATTTTCTCTCGCTCGTTCGCAAATGTACCATCCCTCATCTGTTAATTGCCCCATGCGGTAAAGAGAGCGGTCCCCAGAGGCGCATTGCTCTCTTTGTCTGTTTCAATGAGTCACGGGAAGCATGACAGGTTTCAGCTGTTCGATAAGCAGGCGAGGTGGGGTAAGCATCAGGATATGATCACGGAACCAGCAGGCCAGAGGATGTTCCCATTGCGCTACTGTTCCGATCTGTCGCGAACGGGTGACAATCATGCTGGCGCGCGCGATGCGTTTCTGCTGGTAGCTGAGTAGCGCTTGCGCGTCGGGTTGAGCGTGGCGCAGGGTATCCGCAAGCACTTGGGCATCCTCTAGCGCCTGGCACGCTCCTTGCCCCATATTTGGGGTCATCGCATGCGCCGCATCTCCTAGAAGGGTCACACGTCCCTTGCTCCAGGAGGTGAGCGGTTGAAGATCATAGATATCGTTGCGCAAAATGGTTGAAGCTTCGGTCGCTTGGATGAGCGAGATAACTGTTGGATGCCAGCCTTGAAACAGTTCCAGCAATTCTTTTTGTCGCCCCTGTGGGTTTTCGACCGCGTTTTCTGGCGTATTGCGAGTGGCAAACCAGTAGACGCGCCCCTCGGTTAAAGGAACAATGCCAAAGCGCAGACCACGACCCCATAATTCCCCCATAAGGGACGAAGCAACCCCTGTAGCAATTCCTCGCCAGGCTGTGTATCCGGCATAATGTAGCTGACTCTGTTGGGGAAATAGCTGTTGCCGTACACGCGAATGGATGCCATCGGCACCTACCAGCAAACTGCCACGAATCCGTTCGCCATCAGCGAAACAGGCCGTAACTCCGGCCTCGTCTTGTTCAAAGCTGACAAATTGTTTATCCAGGTAAATCGTGTCTGGCTGGACCTGATCCCGCAGCGCTGCCTGGAACTCAGCGCGGTGAATGACTACGGTTGGTTCGCCAAATTGTTCCATGACCGCTTGCGGAGGGAACAACACCAGAGGTTTACCACGCGCTGTGTAGAAACCAGATAGGGTGGTTTCCGGGAGGGCCAATCTCTGCACCAGATCAGCCTGCCCGAGATCCAGCAAGACCCGCACCGCATTTGCCCAAAGGCTGAGTCCTGCTCCGACCTCTCTGATCTGCTTCGTTCGCTCAAAGACTCGTACCACAAAGCCCGCTTGCTGGAGGGCGAGCGCCGTACTCAGCCCACCGATACCAGCCCCGATAATCAAAATTGGAAGATTACTATCTTTCGTTGTCATCGTTATTCTCCTGATTCACAGGCCGCATGCCTTGAATTTGTAAGGCAAACGCCTGGCGTAGTGCCTGTCCCTGAGCCTCTTCAAAGGTAAGTTGTCCGTTTAACCACTGACCCAGGGTGGCGAAGTAGAGTGCAAAGAGGTTCGTGCTTGCCTGCTCTAGAGAGATATGTTGTGCAATCTCCCCCTTTTGCTGGAATTGTGCCAACAATACAGCGATGCGCTGGATGAAGTCCGCAACCTGCTGGAACGTTTGTGAGCTGTACATCTGTGTTTGCTCCTGAAAAATGGTCGCTTTGATGTAGGCGCGTGTGTTATCGGGATGCTGCTGATAGAGCCGGAAGAATTGCTGGAACAGATAGACCAACGTATCGAGCAGGTTTTCTCCGGCTGGCAGGGTGCGAAAAGCTTGCTCAACCGTCTCGGCGAGCATCTCATAGTAGGCTAGTTGCAGCAAATCCTGCTTATCTTTGGCATACAGAAAAAGTGTTCCACTCCCCACCTGTGCCAGCTCTGCGACTTCGCGGGTGGTGGTTGCTGCAAACCCTTTTTGGGTAAACAGTTGCCACGCAGCTCTCTGGATACGCTTGCGTTTGTCCTGCTTATTGCGTTCACGCAGGCTCATTTTTTCCTGAGATATGAGTTTTTTTTCGTCAGTCATTGTTCTCTTTCTCTTTAAAAATGACTACGATCATTTATGACTATAGTCATTTTAGGGCTTGAGTGGAAGAAAAGTCAAGGGGATTTCTGTGATAGGATAAAGAAAGCAGGATGGGCCATGATACTATCCAGGGTATTGTTCTGGCAGATTATTTATAAGGAAGTGTATGATGCAACTTGCGATTATTTCAGACGTACATGGGAATTGTTTTGCTTTTGATGCCGTCCTCAACGATATTCAGCGGCAAGGCATTGAACGGATTGTGTGCCTGGGCGATATGTTGCAAGGAGGTGCGCAGCCAGCCGAGACACTTGCACGACTCCGCGAGTTGAACTGCCCGGTTGTGATGGGCAATGCAGACGCCTGGTTGTTGACGGGAGAGGATACCTCTTCAGCGGAGCCAACCAGCGACCAACAGCGGGCGGTGAGAGCCTGGGCGCTCGCCCAGCTTTCCGCCGACGATCAGGCGTTTATAGGTCAGTTCCAGCCAACGATTGAGATTACTCTGGAAGCGGGGAAGAAACTGCTCTGCTTTCACGGCTCGCCTCATTCATTCGACGACGTGATTCTCCCTGGCACGCCGGATGAAACGATCCGCCAGTTCTTGAGCGGCTTTGACGCAACCTTTTTGATGGGAGGGCATACTCACACCCAACAAATGCGGAGGTTAGGCGATTCGTGGTATATCAATCCGGGAAGTGTGAGCCTGGCGTACTGTTGGGAGCTTTCCGATCCTGCAACAGGTCAGATGCGTGTTGATCCCTGGGCCGATTACGCGATTATTTCCTCCGAAGGCGCGAAGCTTGGCGTCACCTTTCGCCATATTCCTTTTGATGTTGATGAGTTGGCTCGAATCATTCGCACCAGTGGTCGTCCATACGCGGAAGAAATCATTGCTCTTTATCGACGCTTGAACTGAGGAGCATTAATTGGTGCATCTGGCAATTGAAGGGGGAATGGTTCTGGACACAGAGGATGTTGGGTCTACCCGTAGCGACAAGGGGGGCAAGGGGGTCTTGGCGGCCTTGCGCTTGTCGCGCTCCCCAGGCCAAGACCCTGGTATCTCTTTGCACCCATCCTCGTCCCCAGCGGCGACAAGCGCAAGGCCCCCGTAACCCCTCCACACCGCCCCTTGTCGCTACGGATGGGGAGAACCCCTCTCTCCCCCTTCAATTGCCGGATGCACCAATAATCGCTCGACTACAATTACATTCGATCAGGTGGTGATGTCTGGATAGGGCAGCGACCAGTGCTGAAGTTTGCGCGCATACTCAAGTTGGAAGCCCAGTGGCTCGGAGTAGTCGCGCTCGAATAGGGCGATAAAGAGCGTGAGGGTCAGGAAATTGTGCGCCCCCAGCTCAAACAGCTTGACGTAATCGTGGGTCGAGAGCGCCTCTCGCTCTTCGTCGGTAAAACTCAGCCAGCTGCTAGCCTCGCCTTCTGGCAGATTCAGGATCGCGTTGGCCCGTTCAGCTTCCCACCAGGTGACTGTACCTCTGGGGTCTTCGCGATAGCGCTCAACCAGTTCCGGGTCGCGGTCGATAGTGAAGAGAAACTTGTTGAGAAGATATTTGCTCATGCATCGACTCCTTTCGGATACCAGGTGAAATAGGCCTCCATCGTGTGGAACAGGTCGAGGGAATCGACGTAATCGGCCTTGACTGGTCCGGCAACCCCCATCATGAGCATGAAGTCGAGGAAGCCGTGCGTGGCATTGCCTGGATTCCAGAGGCTATCAAGCGAGACTTCGCGTAAGGCTCCCTCAATGTCACCGGAGGCGATCCACTCCACTGCTTTGCGGTCGAAATCGGGATCGGGTCCATGAGGACCGAACTGGCGCGGCCCACCAAGTTCGAGGGAAAGATGACCGGTGCCAATGACGGCGACGCGCTCTTCGCTGGGCCAGTTATCGATCAGGATGCGCAGGGTACGGCCCAGTTCGACAAAGCGCCAGGGTTGGGGCAATGGTGGCGCGAAGATGTTTGTGTAGATGGGGACAATGGGCAGATCTGCCTGGGGACGCGTGGTGATAATAGGACAGGTAATACTGTGGTCTACGCGCAACTCATTGCTAAACGCGAAATCGAACCCGGCATCCAGCCCGGCTCGCAGAAGATAGGCCGACAGCTCTTCATGTCCCTTGAGAACCATGTGGGGCAGTCCAAATTCGCGCTCTTCATTATAATAGTTCGCGTCGTAGAAGGGGGCTTTGCCGATAAGAAACTGCGGCATGTTGTCGTAGAAAAGCTGGTGGAAGTGATCGGAGCCGACCATAACCAGGACATCAGGTTTAGCTCTGGTTAGCGTCTCGCGGTAGGCCGTCACCTTCCGCACCCATTCATCGGCAAAGTCGGGCCTTTCCTCCGGCGGCGCAGTGCTGGCACGATAGAAGAACGGGTGATGCGTGGTGGCAAGGACAGCGACAAGGTTTGCCATATGTTCCTCCTTAGGATAGACCCTGCACACGTGGCAGGTATTGTTGAGTAGATCTGGCTAGTGCTGTTCTGTTGTTTCGTTGTGCTCAGGTGGCTGATAGACGGCGTTGCGATCGATAGTTGCGTAAATAGCGGGCGCGATAGGGTTGTGCAACTCTTCAGCGATATGACCAAGCAGGCCAGCCGCACGTGCGAGCAGAGAGACGCCGCGCAACAATTGCGGTGGCAGCCCGAGATCAGCGAGAGCCGCACCAGCTACCCCGGCCCCGTTGAGCGGCAACTTGCGACCAAGTATCTCTGGATGGACGCGACCGATTGCCTCAAACAGGCGCAGGTGTGGCCCTCGCAGGTTCTCCTGCTCGGCGATTGCGATGATGACCTCGGTACGCGGATCAGCGGTTTTATGGACCGGGTGGCCTAAGCCTGGAACAAAACGGCCAGCCGCACGTTGCTCACGGACAGCGCGGCGTGCCAGGGTATCCCATTGCTCGTCTGTTTCTGGCAGGTGATCGCCAACGGTCGCCAGCGTGTCGGCGAGAAAGCGACCTGTATCTTCTGTGACGCCGAGGAAGCGCGAGCCGCCACCCAGCAAACCGGCTGCCATCGCGCCTTGAAGTGCATCCGGGGCGCTGTATAGAGTCAGGCGAGCGGCGATAGCGGTTGGAGTAA
The DNA here is from genome assembly GCF_016587455.1 of Reticulibacter mediterranei. NCBI lineage: Bacteria > Bacillati > Chloroflexota > Ktedonobacteria > Ktedonobacterales > Reticulibacteraceae > Reticulibacter > Reticulibacter mediterranei. The sequence continues at coordinate 2,091,372 of NZ_BNJK01000002.1, forward strand.
AGCCGTGATCGGCCAGCGAGACGAGGACAGCCTCGAATACTCGCACCTGTTGCGGCGTTGGTCGCTGCTGTGTGGCGAGCCAGAGGGCCAGTTCGCCAAAACCGACGTTGCCGATTAGCTCCTTCGCAAGATCGTGCCCGAGCAGACGAATGGTGGTGGTATCTGATGTGCCGATGCCGGTTGGATATTCCATAAGTTCCCTTGTCCGTTCCAATGGTACTCAGCCCTCTCGACGCGGGGGACTGCCAGGACATCCTGGGTAGTGTTCATAAGTCTTGCAGATATTCTTCCGGTTTCCCACTTGATGAGCGTGTCTGGCTGAGCCAGGCGCGAATCAGTTCGTTGTCCTGTCCAAGCTCTGGAGGTGGGAGTTCGTGACGCGGAGGCGTGCGGGAAAACGTGATCGGGTGGCGAATCATTGGCACGGCATTATCTCCGGTGCCAACCTCGACGACGGGATCGAGTCCGAGTTCGCGCGCGAAAGTGACTCCTCCTGCGACATCGTTGATCGGGCCGCACGGAACCCCAACAGCGCTCAAGAGGCCAAACCATTCTCGGGCCGTTTTTGTGCGTAATCGTTCAACCAGCAGAGGGCGCAAGGCTTCGCGGTTGCGGGTGCGCTTCTGGTTACTGGCAAAGCGGGGATCATGTGGCAACTCAGGCAGGCCGAGAATATCACACAGTTTGTTGAATTGTCCGTTGTTCCCGGCTGCAATCACCAGTTCCAGATCAGCCGTTGGCAAGGGTTCGTAAGGGAACAGGCTGGGATGAGCGTTGCCCATTCGTGTTGGGATAACGCCGCCCGCGACATAGGCCGACGTGTGATTGACCATGCCTGAGAGGGCTGTGGCAAGCAAGCTGACTTCGACATGCTGGCCTTCTCCAGTCTGGTTGCGATGGTTGAGGGCGGCCAGGATGCCAATAGTTGCGTGCAGCCCGGACATCACATCAAAGACGGAAATCCCGGAGCGGTAGGCTGGTCCATCTGCGTCGCCAGTAAGACTCATTAAGCCGGACATCGCCTGCACGATAATGTCGTATCCGGGTAGAGAGGCTCCCTGAGCCGTGCCAAAACCGCTGATCGAGGCGTAGATAATACTGGCGTTGTGCTGCTGCACCGTGTCGTAATCGAGGCCAAAGCGCTTGAGACCGCCGGGTTTAAAATTTTCGATGAAGATATCGGCACGGGCGGCCAGTTCGCGGGCCAGTTGCAGGTCGGCAGGGTCGTTGAAATTGAGGACAACCGAGCGCTTGTTGCGGTTGATCGCCATATAGTAGGTTGCGACCCCGTTGCGCGTTGGGGGCAGCCAGGTGCGGGTATCATCGCCAGCAGGACTCTCGACCTTAATCACCGTTGCGCCGAGATCTCCCAGCAGCATGGTGCTGTAGGGACCGGCGAGGACGCGCGAGAAGTCGGCGACTAAGAGGCCATCAAGTGGACCGGGGCGATGGTCTGTCTTCTGCGTCTGCTGCTCATGGTTTTGTTCCGGCGTGTCGTTGTCCTGTTCTGGCATAAGATTCCCGCTTCCGTATGCTCATAATGTACCTTTTCTCTGTGGGCCATATATGCATTTTAACATTTTACGCTGGTAATGAGTGTTGTTGTAGTTGCGCGAGTATTGGTGCATCCGGCAAATGCGTCAGGGAGAGAGATGATTTCCCCCACCCGTAGCGACAAGAGGTGGTGTGGTGGGGTTGCGGGGGCCTTGCGCTTGTCGCTGTTGGGGCACACGGCAACCGAGAAACAGACAAACGATATAGCGAGGACGACAAGCGCAAGGCCCCTGCGCCCTCTCCCCGCCTCCCCTTGTCGCTACGGGTGGACCCGAAATCCGCTGTGCCCAGAGCCATTCCCCTTTCAATTGCCAGATGCACCAATACTCGCGCAACTACAACAACACTCATTACCAGTATTTAATTATAAAACTCACGTATTGCTGCCAGAGATTAGTATACATCTGTCTGTGTCCGCTCTACGGACCATCGTCCGTTGAATTAAGTATAGATGACTGTGCGGATCGATGTCAAGGGACGGAAGACCAATGCCAGAGTTTGTTAGACGACGGGAATACTTGATGGATCGGTGCCAACGATCATCTGTGGACGGTTTTGCCAGCGTGCCCAGTCGGAACTGATCGCAGACGCCGTTTCCAGCAGCCAGGGGAGATACTGTTCTGTCAGCGTCTCGATGCTTGTTTCGGCGGCATGTACGCTCACATTAAGGGCCGCAACAACGCGGTTCGTCCCGTCGCGGAGGGGAGCGGCAATGGAGCGAATGCCGTAGGCCAGGTGTTCATCAGCGATAGCCCATCCTCTTTCGCGAATCTCGCAAAGGGCGCGGTTGCGCTCCTGTGCGCCCGGTCTCCAGAGCGGGGCGATGCCGGAGCGACTTGGTATTGCCAACACGCGTTCCAGTTCGTCAGCCGGGAGTTCTGCCAGCAAGACTTTGCCCAGAGAGGTCTGAAGGGCGGGAAAGCGGGTGCCGATGGTCACGGCGATAGTGATGATTTTGGGAACTGCCACACGCGCGACGTACACGATATCAGCGCCATCGAGTTGGGCGATTGAGGATGACTCATTCGTGCGTTCCACGAGCTGTTTCATATGTGGGCGTGCGATGTCCCATAGGTTGGTCGAGCCGATATAGGCCATTCCGAGCTCCAGGACGCGTGGCGTGAGCGAGAACTCTCCATGACATGTGCGTACATAGCCTAGCTCCTCAAGAGTGAGCAACATGCGGCGTGCGGTTGGTCGAGCCAACCCTGTGGCGGCTGCCACCTCGCTGAGCGTCATTGTTGGTCGCAGTGGTCCGAACGCGCGGATCACATTGAGGCCACGTGCCAGTGCTTCGATGAAATCTGGTCCTGTTTCGCTGTGCATCTTTCCCTCTGATTACCTATCGACGTTTCTTATTTTCATCGTAACAGAAACACTCTCTGCTGTCCAGGGACCGGGCGACCGCGACAGGGCTTTCCAATTCTCCCATCTAGCAGGAGTGCAGAGGGCGGCAGCCCTTTGCCGGGGTGCGGGGTGTCCCCGCAAAAACCTTTTTTCTTCTCTTTTGCGCGCCGCCTGCGGCGGCGCGCGAAGGAGGGAAGGAAACTGGGGACGCCCCAGGCCCCGGCAGGGAGACCCCTGCACCCCTTTGAGCGGAGAACTGGAAAGCCCTGGCGACCGCGATCAGGGCTTTCCAATTCTCCCATCTAGCGGGAGTGCAGAGGGCGGCAGCCCTTTGCCGGGGTGCGGGGTGTCCCCGCAAAAACCTTTTTTCTTCTCTTTTGCGCGCCGCCTGCGGCGGCGCGCGAAGGAGGGAAGGAAACTGGGGACACCCCAGACCCCGGCAGGGAGACCCCTGCACCCCTTTGAGCGGAGAACTGGAAAGCCCTGCGACCGCGATGTTGATTTGTTTGCAACACCATCCTTGACAGAGGCTCGTCAGTTGTGTACTATTTAATGGACGATTGTCCGTAGAGCGGACATATTTGAATTGTCAACGTCAGCACTTTGAAGAGCGGTATCGCATTAGGGCTACCAGGACATGGACAGAGATGTTCAGCAGGTGACTGGCATCGAGAAGGTGTGATGTGGCCTGCATTGCGTTCGGTGGTCAGGACACAATGAGGTGAATACAATGAGCCAGATCTCAGGAGCAGACAGTGATCGCTTCCCAGCAGGCCGCCCAGTCGTATTTCGCAACGCCACTGTATTGACCATTGATCCATCCTTTGGCGTCGTTGAAGGCGGAGATGTCCTCGTGGTCGCCGATCAGATCGCGGCAGTGGGACGCCAGCTTGCCGTCCCGGATGGAACAGTGGAGATCGACGCAACCGATGGCATCCTCATGCCGGGAATGGTCGATACGCACCGCCATATGTGGCAGACGGCGCTGCGTGGTTTTGGTGCAGATTGGACCCTCACGAACTATTTTCAATTCTATTACCTCAATTGGGGCAAAATCTTTCGTCCAGAAGATATTTATGCTGGCAATCTGCTGGCCGCGTTCGAGGCCGTTGATGCTGGCGTGACAACCACCGTCGATTGGTCGCACGGTTTGCAGACGATCGAGTATGCTGATGCGGCGGTTGACGCCCTTGAAGCGGTGCCGGGTCGGTTTGTTCTGGCATATGGCAATCTGCTTGGTGCCCCCTGGCAATGGACAAAGGCACCGGAGTTTGCGAACTTCATCAAGAGGCGCATCGATGGGCGTGGAGATATGCTCCGTATGCAGATTGCCTTTGATGTGACAGGTGATCCCGCGTTTCCAGAGAAGGGCGCGTTTGAGGCGGCGCGTGACTTCAATCTGCCTGTAACGACCCACGCGGGCGTATGGGGTGCCACCAATGATACGGGCATTCGTTTAATGTATGAACATGGGTTTATGACCCCTTCCACCGTCTATGTCCATTCGGCAACCCTTTCCGATGATTCCTATCAGCGTATTGCAGCTACGGGCGGCCATGCCTCGGTATCGGCAGAGAGCGAATGCAACGCTGGTCAGGGCTATCCTCCAACATGGTTGCTGCGGCGACATAGCATCCCAGTTTCCCTCTCGATGGATACCAGCGTGTGGTGGAGCGCTGATATGTTTTCAGCGATGCGGGCCACGCTCAATGCAGATCGTTCTCGTGAGCATATGGAGGCACACAAGCGCAACGAAACCGTGATGCTCAGCCATTTGCGAGCAGAGCAGGTGGTGAACTGGGCAACGCTCGGCGGTGCGCAGACGTTGGGGATGGATAGCTTCATTGGCAGCATCACCCCCGGGAAAAAGGCGGATCTCGTCTTGATTAAGAATGATCTGTCGCCGGTCATGTTCCCGCTGCTTCACCCATACGGCCATGTTGTATTCCAGGCTGGACGCGGAGATGTGCATACGGTTCTGGTCAATGGAAAAGTCGTCAAGCACAATCATCGTCTTGTTGGTATTGACCTTGCGGCAGCGAAGCAGGCCGTTGCAAAGACTGTGGAGTATGCACGAACGAAGATGGGCGAGCAGGCATGGAACGAGTCGATGAATCCTGCACAGGCTGAGGTTGAGTCTATAGATAACCCGTATATGTATACAAAACAGGCGCAAGCATCGCAGGATCAGGAGAACGGGTAAGTGTTGCAAAATATTTCGTAGTTTCCCGATTTATCGGGAGGCGGATACCATTTCCGCCCAGATTGGTGGCGCACCCCTCCCGATAAATCGGGAAACTACGAAATACTTTATGGACAGCTGAAGAGAGAAGGCCATGCGCACGTTTGATATGCCAGACACGATGTCAGCAGCGGTGATTCACACGCACGCTGCTCCGCCCAAATATCTCCTTCGACCTCTTCCTCCTCAACGGGAAAAGGGGCAGGCGTTGCTACAGGTCGTAGCAGCGCCGATCAGCCCCTTAGATTTGTTGTGTGCATCTGGCAAATCCTACTTTGGCGCTCCACAACTGCCCTATATCCCAGGCGTGCAGGGGATCGGCGTCGTGATCGAGGCTGACGAGCTTCCTGTTGGGCAACGGGTGTGGTTCTCCTGCGATGCTGGTATGAAGCCGGGGGATGGCAGTTTGGCGGGCTATTGTGTAGTCGATGAGTCGTCGGCGCTCGTGCTGCCTGAGCAGATTGAAACGGACCTCGCCGCGTCCCTCGGATTGTCGGCTATTGCCGCCTGGATGTCGCTCACCTGGCGGGGCCAACTCGCGCCGGGCGAGCAAGTGCTTGTGCTGGGCGCGAGTGGCGCGGTTGGACAGGTGGCGGTGCAGGCGGCGAAAGTGCTCGGTGCGCGTCGTGTGATTGCGGCCTCACGCGACGCGATCGGGCGCGATCGGGCGCTCTCGCATGGCGCTGATGCGGTTGTGGATCTCACGGGCGACGACGTGGACGAGATCAGCAAGCGGATGGCAGCGGCCTGTGACGGTCCCTTGCAGCTCGTTATCGATCCTGTGTGGGGCTTGCCAGCGGAGGCGGCTGTGCGTGTGTTGGCCCCTTATGGCAGGCTGGTCAACATTGGTTCTGCCGCTGGCCCCTCCGTGCGCTTCGAGTCTTCACTATTGCGCAGCAAGCTCCACAACATTCTCGGCTATACCAATAGCGCGCTGACCCACGAACAGAAGGGGCAGGCGCTTACAGAAATCTTCAAACATGCTGTTGCAGGTAATTGTACGGTCGAGCGAGAAACAATGCAGCTCTCACGAATCGCCGAAGCCTGGGAGCGTCAGGCGGGATCGGCTCGTTGCAAGTTGATCCTTGTGCCTGAATAACTCCTGCAAATTGTGTTGATAGCTGCCATACTCCCATTACCCGTTCAGCCGTGTAGTAGACGAAGCCTGTCCTGTACGGGTGGCGAAGCGTTACCAGGAGGCAGACACGGCGATGAAGCGCTCTTCTATGTCGGCGACCTGATCGATCAAAGCGGCAACTGCCGACCAGGAGTGCTGCACCCCGGGATATTGCGCCTGACCCAGTAGGCGTGCCTGTTGTTCGAGCAGCGCTGCTGCCTCCAGCTGATTCCCTTCTGCCAGAAAGATCTGCGCATCCAGGTTGCGCCGAACGGCAAGTGGGAAGGCGAAGTAGAGCAGATGCCCGGCGAGATGCTCTGGTACCTCTGCACGCAATGTTTCTGCCAGCATATGCAATGCTTGCACGCTGCCGTAAACCTCTGGTCCCCCGGGATCTCGTTGTACGTTTTCTCGGATATATGGCAGGGTCCGCGCGATCATAGCCTTCCGACTCACCGTTTCTGCCAGACGGAAATCCGCGCGCATGGTATAGGGCTTGTCGATATAGCGGATGCGCTCTGCGCGCCAGGCTTGCAGCAGATCGTCAAATGGGAGGGTGGCGTAGGGGAACCCTTTTGGATCATGGACCAGGACGTGGTCCGGCGAAACGTCCAGCGCCACCACAAAATGATCCGCTCCACCAAGAAAGGCATAGTTGGGATGATACTTCAGGTAACCCATATCCAGAGGGCCGAGCAACACAGGGCCTAGCTTTACCGCCGCACGAAGACGCTCTATGGCGCTCTGTTCATCACCGCCTCGAGTCAACTGGCAGGTCCATCCCAGCGTCTCTATCGCACGAGTGACTCCCGGGTCGGCATCCAAAGCGTCGAAGAGGAAGAGCTTGTCCCTGCTGTGATAGGTGTTGCCAAAGGGCATCGTGGAGAGACATTCCAAAAAGCCTGGTGAGGGTAGATGATCAGGGCTGGCTCCGCTTCCCAGCAGGCTCATGTATAGACTATAACTATAGCAATAATCACCGCTTCCGACGTATGGTACCATCGTCCTTCCTCCTTCATTCTCTGTTGACATCCCCTTCTCCCTTTTTTCTATGTTCTACTTCTTTGTAACTGGAATATAGATCTTGACCTTTTCTACCGGATTGGTGCAGGGATAGAACTCAAAATCCGCTTTTCCTTCAGCAAACTCATAGCCGGAGGTGGGGAACCAGACTTCGTGGATATATTTCCAGCTTCCTTGAATCGCGGGTGTCATATTCGCTTCCCCATCGTTGGCTGGAGTAGTGAAAATGGCGTAGACTGCCTCCGGGATTTCTGCTGTGAACAGATCTGCCGGAATGCCGTTGAAATCACTGACCTCGACCGCAATAACATACGAAAAATCCCCGTTGGCTGGGTCAATTGGGAAACACATACCCAGTTCAGCCTTGCCCACACTTGGGATTTGGTTGTGTAGCAGGTCAAGGCGTTCCCTGGTCATACTGCCCCAGAATGCCGGAACCTCCTGGTTGTTTACACCATCGCGAGTCGTCGTCTTCAGTTCATAGCCTGCCACTTTGAATGCTGGTTTGGTCACAATCTGCGGTTCCATCACTATGGCTCCTTTCAGCCGGTACTGAGCAAACAGAAACAGATCCACCTTCGCGGGAACCTGTTCTGTGCCATGCAGACGATACGTTTCTGGCGAACACCCATAGAGCTTGCGAAACGCCTTGCTAAACCCATTGTGGGTTTCAAACCCGTAGTCCAGGGCAATATCGAGGATTCGCCTGCCCTGAGCAAGCTCTACGACTGCGTAGGCCAACCGTCTGCATCTGATGTACTCCATGACGGGTTTGCCAACATACGCTTGAAACACGCGATAGTAATGATAGGGAGAGAAACCGGCAATCCTTGCCAGAGTTTCGGCTGTCAGATCATCTTTCAGGTGATCTTCAATGTAATCAAGGCTCTCCTGGATACATACGCGATAGTTCATGGCATCCCCTTTCCTGATCGATGAGAACAGTATATCAGCAGTAGAATGATGGGACTGGTCCATTCTTGCGCTCTTTCATTTTTCGCATCCTTGTCTTCAATGCCTAAAAGCTGTATACTCTTGAGATATGTACATATATTCTACCTTCTGCAATTAACTTAGAACACGGCAATCAGAAGGAACTGGTATGCATTGACGATTTTGTCTATAATGCTGCAAAATGACAACGCGCATGAGGTGACGTTTTATGGATGACCTGACCGGTCAACTCTGGGGGAGCTATCGACTCACGCAGTTGCTAGGGCGAGGAGGCTTTGCTGAAGTCTATCTGGGGGAACATGTACGTCTACGTATCGCTGCTGCCGTGAAAATTCTCCATGCACATCTCTCTGACGAAGGGGTGGCAGCTTTTCAGCGCGAGGCCCAGGTGATTGCGGAACTAGCGCATCCTCATATTGTGCATGTACTGGATTTTGATGCTCAGCAGGGAAGACCCTTCCTGGTGCTGGATTATGCGCCGGGCGGTTCGCTCAGACAACGGCATGCAAGAGGCGCACGCGTCCCGTCTGGGCGGGTGGTCGAATATGTACGACAGGTGGCAGATGCACTCTCCTATGCTCATGAACAAAAGTTGATTCACCGCGATGTGAAACCTGAAAATATGCTTGTGGGGCGCATGGATGAGGTATTGCTCAGCGACTTTGGTATCGTTGCCATTGCTCACTCTACATCGTCCATGAGTACGCAAGCATCGATGGGAACGTTACCCTACATGGCACCAGAGCAGATCCAGGGGAAGCCTCGCCCGGCCAGTGATCAATATGCGCTGGCTATCACGGTTTACCAATGGTTGAGCGGCACGCTGCCCTTTCAGGGGTCAGCGGTCGAGATCATCGCCCAACACCTGGGCGTCCCTGTCCCGCCTCTACGGACCCACGTTCTGGGGATAGAGCAGGAAGTGGATCAGGTCGTCTTAAAAGCGCTGGCGAAAGCCCCGGAGGAGCGTTTTGCGACCGTGCAAGACTTTGCTGCGGCCCTGGAGCGGGCCGTTATGGGCCAGGCAACCATATCTCCTCCTGTGCTTGATACTGGCGAAATTATACGCGCCTCCGCTCCTTCAAACGCGGTTGTTGTGCTCCCATCTGACCAAAAACCATCAGTACCGCAGGAGCCACCTGTGGACCGTACTGTCTCTGCTCCGCTGAGTCCAACGCCCTCTGCCGTGACACAGAAGGACATGCCGATTCCGAGTGCGGCACCGTTACTACCAGCCCAACTCCGTCTCCCGTCTGTTCCTCTTGTCTCCCGTCGTGAGGTTATCACTGGCCTGGTTGCCGGTGGGGTGAGCGTGGGGAGCGCTGCCCTGCTTGGCTATCTAAGCGCTTCGAGCCTGCCGTCCACTTCCTCGGCGAATAGTGATGTGAAATATTCATATACGCTTGGTAGTGCCGTCGAGTACCTGAGCTGGTCGCCCGATGGGAAATATCTCGCGGCGCTGGATCGCTCTCATATGCAGGTAGTCGTCTGGACGCCGGTTGATGGGAGGATCGTTACCACGTATAAAAGTCAGGCTGATCCATTCCTCGATATGCTCTGGTCGCCCGATAGTCAGCTCATCGCAGTTGTCATGGGAGGAGATGTAATGATAGGCACAGGGCGCAAGGTCTTTGTCTGGAATGCGTCCAATGGGAAGAATATTTTGACTTATCAGGGACGCGCTCCCTTCATAAATCTCTCCTGGTCTGCTGATAGCAAGTTTATCATGACAGCGGAAGGCGATGGGCAGGTGCGTATCTGGAGTGCGACGAATGGCAAGGTCGCTCATAGTTTTTCCTGGGTAGAAGGCCAGACGACTACCCCGCCCGATGGTGGAATGAGAGGATCACCTAATGGCAAGTATATTGCCATTTCTGGCATACTCACCGGACATTCGATCAGTATTTTTCAGGCAGATAACGGGAGAGACGTAGCTGAGGCGGAAATGGACGGTAAACCGGGATGGCCTGTCTGGTTCGGCTGGTCTGCTGATAGCGCTTATATCGCCGGTGGCGGCGTTTCCAGGGCTGCATTTATTCAAATCTGGCAGGCCAGCACGGGAAATAGCATGATGATCTACCGGGGACACTCTGGTTCTATCGATGCCTTTGCATGGTCGCCAGATGGAGCATATATCGCTTCAGTCAGCAATGGGAGCGAACTACCGGGGATACACGTCTGGAGCACAAAAACTGGTGAGCGGCTTCGCATCCATCACCTGACCTCCGTTACCGGGCTGGACTGGTCCCCAGATGGACGGTACATTATCGCCGCCTCCTCTGCTCAGATCGTCCTCTGGCAAGCACCTTGAAGTTGCGCCCTCGCCATCATTGACCAGCGCCGTGACCATATTTTTTGCTGCAAAGAAAAAGAGGAAGACATTATGAGTGAACTGCTCGGTCAACAACTGGGTAATTATACGCTCACGCGGGTCTTGCACCGCGAGACATTTACGGAGAGCTATCTGGGCGAACATGTTCGTATGAAGGCAATAGCCAGGATCATTGTCCTGCGTGCAAGCCTGACGGAAGAGCAGATCACACCCTTTCAGGAGACGGTGCAGCGTATTGCTGGCCTCATTCATCCACATATTGTGCGCACCCTGGATGGCGATCTCTATCACGGCACTCCTTTTCTGGTGCAGGCATATGTGCCAGCTTCCTTAAGACAGTTCTATCCTGAAGGGACGCAACTGCCGCTCGACACCGTTGTAGCGTATGTGAAGCAAGCTGCCAGCGCCCTGCACTATGCTCATGAGCAGGGGATCACTCATGGAGATCTGCGCCCGGAACAGATGTTGCAACGCGAACGAGATAAAAGCCTCCTGATCACTGGCTTTGGACTGGCAACTCTGCTGTCCCTCGTATTCCCGGATTTTGTGCCAGATAATCCATATCTGGTCCCTGAATTGCCTCAGCAGGCTTCGCAGCCAGCAAGCGATCAGTATAGTCTGGCAACGATAGCGCATGAGTTGCTTGGTGGAGCATCATCAAAGCTTCCACAGGAGGTCGAGCAGGTGTTGACGACGGCACAGGCCACAGATCCGGGACAACGCTTCGCAACCATCCAGGTATTTGCCACAGCGCTGGAACAGGCGAGCAAAAGCGGCAAGGTGCAACCTGCTCAACCGCTTGCGAGATCTGTCCCCATTGTAGCGGCGAGCGTAGCTGCTACCGTGCCCGATGCTCAGAAGCTTCCGCCCGCTCCACCGACGTCAGCGCCAGAGCATGCTCTGCATTCGGCGCTGACGGAGCCAGAGGCATTGGCACGGATACCAGCACGGAGAGGAGTCTCGCGGCGCTGGTTGCTCACGGGGCTGGGTCTGGGAGGTGCAGCCATAGTCGCAGGAATCGGAGGGAGCATACTCCTCAAACAACAAGCCGGCCTGAAGGCATTTGTGTCTTCCCCGCCAAAGCTGATCTATACCTATCAAAGTCAGGTGCTATTCACCGGCGGGATACTCCATGATTTTGATCTCTTCTGGTCGCCGGATGGGAAGCAGATCGCCACCGTAGATTACGGCAGTTCTACTGTTCAGATCTGGGATGCCGCTGATGGAAATCATATCATCACCTGGACCGCTCCGAAAAAAAGTCTGTACACGCTGCAATGGGCGCAGCAACATCTGCTTGTGGCCTGGAGCCTGGGGAAAAGTCCCTACGAGAGAGAAGAGCGTGTACATGTGCGAGATATGGCAAGCGGTCAGGACGTGACGACCTATACGGGCCATGTGAGCGCATCTCCAGGGTTTGGCATCCGCTCTATTGCATTTTCCCCTGATGGGAAGCGTATTGCATCGTTGAAGGATGGGTATACCTCCTCGGACGCGTATCTCGTGCATATCTGGGATGCGCAGACGGCCGCAACGATTGCATCTCTTGCCGTTGATGACAGGGCCGTTGCACTGTACTGGTCGCCGGATGGGAAGCGGCTACTTTCATGGAGCAGCGACACCATTTTGCATGTGTGGGATGCTCAGACCGGAGCCTCTATAGCCGTCACTCCCAATCAAAAGCTTTCAATTGCTCCGGTCTGGTCGCCCAATAATCGCTATATTGCCTCAACTGAGTATGAGAGTGGGTTGTTGAATGTGTGGGACGCGCAGACCGGGCAGCGCGTTTGCTCATACCAGCACGAACCCAGGGAGGATGTCTATGCTTTTGTGTGGTCTCCCGATAGCAGTAGGATCGCATCGGCGTGCCGGGGAGACGATAGCGTGCATATCTGGAATGCTGCAACGGGCAAGCGTATTGTTATTCATAGTGATTGGTTGTTTACTCCTATCGCCTGGTCTCCTGACGGCAAGCATATCGCTTCGAGTGGAGCAGAGAATGTGAGAGGTCTACATTCGTTCCAGGTTTGGGATGCAGCCAGCGGAACAAATGCGGTTAGCTATAACACCCCACCATCGGATATTCCTGACGTAGTGAAGATTGCGTGGTCGCCGGATGGTCAATATATTGCGGCGGTCGATCGAGGTGACAGCAACAATAATGCGATCTATGTCTGGAAAGTCGGTTGGGGGCAGAGCGCTCAACCGACGCCATCGGCCTGACACAATATTTGGTGCTCTCGCGATGGAGAGCCATAAAAAGCGAGATAACCTGTTTGCTGATTTTGAGAGGCTGCTCTATGTATGAGAATAGTTCTTCCACTGTACAACAAACCGCGTCAGACGTGAGAATTAAAAGAATCGCGCTCCTCCTGGTGATGATTGTCATCATCAGCGGTAGCTCTGTTTTGATGTTTCTCTTTGTGCGCACAACGCGCTTGACTGGGTATAGCAACGGGACGGCCACAGCTGCTCTATCCACAACCGCGAAGGAGGACGCCACCTCGATTGCTCAGACGAAGGTTGCGGGCACAGAGATCACTACCAGCCGGGCGACGGCAACGGTGGCGAGCGTGCCTGATCCTTATGCAAATGGGAAGCTGATGCTTTATGATCCTCTGACAACTGATCAATCCACGACACAATCCTGGAGATGGGAACAGGATAGTACCTGTGCCTTTCAAGGTAATGCGTACCATGTGACCGATGTTGTGAGAGGATATCTAGTAAACTGCGAGCTTACCAACGACGGTAACTCTGTGCTTAATTTCAGTGATTTTACCCTTGAGGTCAAAATGACTATCCTCAAGGGAGATGAGGGAGGTATCACTTTTCGGCAAGTAAATCAACCAGGATACCTTGGATACAGGATTTTGTTCGATAAAGATAGCAATTACCGCTTTTTGCTCTCAACCTCGTCTGACACAAAAGAACTGATGAGTGGTGCTAGCTCAGCCTTCCATACTGGTTATGGTCAGACGAATACAATTGGTCTGGTTGCGAGAGGTAGATCGTTTACCTGGTATGTAAACGATCAGAGCGCAGGCAGTGTGAGCGATTCGACATATCAACTAGGGAGTTTCGACCTGGAAGCTGCGACGTTCAGTGGTCATACAGAGTATCCAGAGGTGGCCTATTCCAACTTCAAGATCTGGCGTTTGTAATTTGTGTTGAAACGCATTGAAGAGAGCCAGGCTTTTGGAAAAATCCAAAAGCCTGGCTCAACTCCTTCATGTGCAAAACCCTATTAGTGGGGAAAGGGGAGGTCTCAGTTCTCCTTCGCGTTCAACCGGATTTCCAATGGGGGCAACCCATCGGAGCGAGCGCTGAACACGATGTCGCCAGATTGCCCGTTACTGCGCACTATAGCCAGTAAGCGCCCATGCCACGCTTTGCGCTGCTTGCCCAGATATGATTCCTCAGACATCGGGTTTGCCGTTCCGACCGCCATGAGTTCTCCAGCACCTGACACCTCGAACGAGACTTCATGCTCAGCGGTTGGCACGACATGCCCATCCTGATCCACAATCTCCACTGTGATGTAGGCCAGATCGCCGTATTTACTATCAATGGTATCGCGATCAGGCGTCAGGCGCATGTCAGCCGGGGCACCAGCGGTTCTCAAGGAGGTGCGGCTCGTCTCTTTCCCAGAGCTGTAGCCGACTGCCTCGATGATACCAGGTTGGTAGATAGCATCAAAGGTTGCTTTGTTCTGGCTGACTGGCTTGCGCCCGAACGACACTCCATTGATGAACAATTCCACTTCCTCATCCACAGCGTAGGTATCAACCTGGATTGGTTTGTCTTCTTCGCCGGGGAAGGTCCAGCTCTCGATGACGGGTTCCCATCCCCAGGGCAGGAATTTGAGTTGTTTGCCAGTAAGTTGCGGTTCGAGGACGCCAATGAACGGTTCGGTTCGCACTCCCCAGAGCAGATCACGATAGAAGGATTGCGGGCGTTTGAAGCCGCAGATATCAAAATCGCCAGTATTTGCCAGGTGATAGGGATATGGAGCAGCAAAGGTGAGATTGCCATCGGAAACTACCTGCCCGATCCCGGCTTCACCCAGATAATCCCACGCGGTCCAGACAAAATCGCCGATCACATGGGGCAGCCGTTCTGTTTCTTTCCAGTAGTCATAGGCCATGTGAGGCCAGGTCTCGGTTCCGGCAATGATCCGACCGGGATAGCGTGTTCCGTCTCCTGCGTAGCGCTGATGCATGTAGTTATAGCCAACCACATCCAGGGGTTGGGCAAACTGAGTGGTCAGCTTCGTCCAGATGTCTTTTTCCGGGTCATCTGGAACCGGAGAAGGTCCAAGCTGGCTGATATCGCCGGTCGTCATCGCCTCAGTGTCAATGTACATGACTATGGCAGAGGTCACAAAGCGAGTGCTATCCAGGCTGCGTACAAAATCCGCCTGATGCCGGGACCAGCTCGCCCCATCGGGAATACCTAGAGCCTCCGGGATCTCGTTGCCAATCGACCACATAATTACAGAAGGGTGGTTGCGGTCACGTTTGACCAGCGCTTCCGTATCGCGCTGCCACCATTCCTCAAAATACACGTGATAATCATTGGGGTTCTTGCCCTGACGCCAGCAATCGAAGCTTTCATCGATCACCAGCAGGCCCAGGCGGTCGCAGGCATCGAGCAGCGCGGGTGCGGGCGGGTTGTGGGCGGAGCGCAGGGCATTAAACCCGGAGGATTTCAACAATTCGACTTTGCGCTCTTCGGCACGGTCGTAGCTGGCAGCACCCAATGGACCATGATCGTGATGTATACAGCCCCCTTCAATTTCAGCGGAACGCCGTTCAGCCGGAAGCCGTTTTGAGCATCTACGCTGATCGAGCGGATGCCAAAGGTAGTTGTCTCGGTGTCAACAACTGCGTCTCCAAGTAGCACTTCGCTCAACAACGTGTAGAGATAGGGTTCATCCACTGACCACAGCCTGGCATTCTTCACCAGCAGGGTTTGCTGAACGGAGAACCCTTTCAGCGGCGTTTCGGTCTGCGCAACCTCTGTGCCCTCTCCATTCAGGATGGTGGTACGCAAGGTGGCTCCCTCGTAGCTTTCGGACAGGCTTGCCAGTTCGGTTGCAATCTGGACAACTGAAACAGTTGGATCGACAACTGGGGTTGTGACAAAGACTCCCTGGGGCTGAATATGGACATCTCCTCCCCTACGTAACCAGACATGCCGATAAATGCCTGTTCCGGAATACCAGCGAGAATTAGGTTGAGCAGTGGTGTTCGCGGAGACCACCACTTCGTTTTCCTGCCCATAAGCCAGAGCGGAGGTGATATCTACCACAAAACTGGTGTACCCGTACGGCTGCAAGCGTAACAACTGGCGGTTGATGGTGACTTCGGCGTTCATGTACACACCTTCAAACTCCAGTTGCACGCTTTGTCCGCGCCATTCTTCGGGCACAAGAAACTTTTTGCGATAGTTGGCGACATTGCCCGGAAAATACCCGCCGTGACTGCTGGATGGATTGCTGGCAGCTCGCGGTTTGGCAATCATGGCATCGTGCGGCAGGTTGACGGGTTGCCATTGGGCGAAGAACTGCGCCATCATGCCTGACGCCTCAGAGTATTCCCAATCGAGGTCGAAGGATTGTTTGATCATAGTGTTTCCTCCTGAGAAGAGGGGATAGATTGGATGCCGCGCAGAAAAGCACGGCAGATTTCCCGATACATCTCCATTACTGGCTGACCATACTCTTCACGGATGAGGTCGCCCAGCAGCGCAAAGCGGCTATTCATGCCATTAAGCAGATTCCAGATGGCAGCGGAGAGCAGGTCGGGGTTCAGGTCCGGGCGGAGCGACCCGTCCGTAATGCCCTGCTGGATCATCTGAGCGAGTGGGTCGTGGCCTCCAGGCCACGCTTGCTCAACGATGTGCCGTACGCGAGCGGGGTTGCCCTCTCGCGCATAGAGCGAATTGAACTCAACGATGAAGCGCAGATGTTCCGGGTGTTGCTCCAGCAGATCGAGTAGCACCAGCATTGTGTGCTTAATGCGCTGGAAACCGGTCCCTTCTGATTGCAGCAGTTGACCAGGGGGATCGGCCTGCATATCTTCGATGAGCTTCTGGAAAATGGCCCAGGCGACTTCTTGCTTATTGGGGTAGTATTCGTAAAGCGTCATGCGAGAAATGCGGGCAGCGGCGGCAATATCGCCAATGCTTACATGATCGATGCCGTCGCGGATAAATAACGTTTCAGCCGCCTCCAGAATCCGCTCGCGCTGGTTCTCGCGATGGTGCTGATACGTTTTCCGTCTCTGGTTGTTGGAATCCATACAGAGTAACCAAATACTTACAGAAGGCAGCAATTTTTACAACATGTCTAAATTTACTATAACAGGCTGGCGAAGAAATGTCAATGAAGGCGCAAGTTCATTTGCGCTTTCAAGGGATCACGATGATAGCAGGCGATTTTAGAAAGACTATGAGGGAGTATTGACGTATTTCAGGACGCTATCCCTTCTGTTACGTTGCCGCTCGTAAGTCAGAGACGGTTGATGTGACGCGGCAATGGCTTGCCGACTATGATTTCCCAGAGCCGTCGCGTGTGTACTATTGCGATCAGAGCCTTTACCAGAAGTATTTAAATGCCTATCAATTGGCAGGATCAGAGCCTACCATCATGATTGATGATCTGGCGCTGAAAATGATGCAAGCTTTTGCAGCCCTGATGAAATATCGGTATCCCATAGCAAAGGCGATCAGGACGAGATTGGCCCTGTACGCCTTTGGGCATGAGCAGTCTCCTGCATGGCCGTTGAAAGTAGCCCTGTTCCCCGTATGGCCGCTCCCTAACTGGGCGCAATTTGGTATGTTGATAGGTGCTGAAATGGCTTCGTGGGAGGTGTGCGATGGTACTGGTTTTATCTCCTGTATATGAAGGACGACGATCAGGATGAGGTAGATGAGATTTCAGGGATCATCGATAACGGTCCTGATTTCGACGAGTTTGCAGAGGCAGGCCTCATTCCCACTACGGATGGAGAATTACCGGCGATCAACCCTGACACGGAGGATGACCTGCCTGCCACTACTCCCTAGATTACTCACACGCCTCGTGTGAGGGTGCTAAAAGAGTAGATGGGGTTCATCCTCCTTCATCCTTGAGATTTTTCGATTATCGCTCTCTATCTAGATCGCTCCGATGAGATGAGCCAGGCGCGACCACTCCTGATTTTCATCTTTGACGGGAATTGGGAGCAATAACAGCTCGTCTAATCCACCGTTTAATAGCTCGCGGAAACGGGTTGCGATAGTCTGTTCGTCACCGGAGACGACCAGGTTGTCGATGAGGGCTTCGGGCAGCGTTCCATCTTCTGCGGCGGGATAGCCTGCTTCCGCAAACATATTACGGTAGAACGGCAGCTTCCCATATGTCCCGAGTCTTTTCCGTGCGGCAGAAAACACTGCTTCTCGATCCGCACTCATCGCAACGGGCACATGGGCAACCAGCGGTGGGACTGATCGTTGCGCCTGTTTCGCGCCTTCCTCAAGTGTCGGTTTCGCCGTTTTCAAAAGATAGGGGACGGGACAGTTCCAGGAAAGTGCGCCATCGCTGATTTCTCCAGCGGTTTTAAATGCTCCCGGGCTGAGAGTCGAGACAAGGATTGGTACAGGTGCGCGTGCTGGCAGGTCGGCCTTGATGGTATAAAAGCGCCCATGATGATCGACCTTGCCCTCCCAGAGCGCCGCGCGCAAAACGTTGATATACTCGGCTGTGTGGGCCATTGGCGCGACCATTTCGATCCCGTAAACTCCCTCGATTATCGGACGATGGCTCGCTCCCAAGCCAAGCCGGAGGCGACCCGGAGCAATTTCATGGAATGTGTTTACCTGAGCCGCCAGCGCCAGCGGATGGCGAGGATAGAACGGCAGAATAGATGTGCCGACGCGGATTGTCGAGGTCTGCGTGGCGGCAACGGCAAAGACCGTTAAGGCATCAAGCGTTGTTGGGCCTTGTGTCATCCATATCTGGCGTACCCCGGCTTTTTCGGCATCGATAATCGCTTTGATCGCGCTCCCGGTCTTGCCAGGAGTGATGGCCAATCCAATGCGCTCAACCAGAGGCAGGGAGCGAACCTCGCTTGCCGCCAGCATCTCTTCTCCACTAATCATTCGTTGCGTCTCTTTCTCTCAAAACAACAATATCATCTAACTCTTGAGGTAAATTAGAAACTATCGCTATATAGATGATGATACACCATACCCAAAAAGGACATCCAGGGCTATCAAGGTGTGACAGCAGAACACTTACCATCCTTGTAAAGGGGCGTTGTGTCTACATCATGGCCAGTAGCGGTTGGATTCAAGATGATTGTCGTGTCGCGCGTTATCGATGATTCACAGTCTTCAATCGATTTATCAGTGTCCTGTGGCCCCGGCTTATTAGGTCCAAGCCAGAGATCTATATGGAAAGCATTGTCGCCCTTCACATCATTGCAATCTGCACACTGATCTTCCAGTATGAAGTACTTTTGCAAAAAAGGAACATAGATTATGGTGCCAGGTGGAAACGCCGCGCTGTCTCCTTCGGTATCACCAGTATATGCTGCAAATGTGATGGGATCATCGTGTGTGCCTTTCCCCTCGGTTGCTTCACTATGCTTGGTTGTTGGGTAGTCATCGGAGTGTGGAAATGCAATCACGGCTGTTTTGTAATGACCATTACCATCATCGTTATCAGGAAAACCATAGGATGTTACAGAGACTTTAATAGTGTCACCATCGGTCGTTGGCGCTCCCTGTGGCGGTGAGACCAGATCTTTCGGCGGCTGATTTTCTCCACCTGAAGTGGATGCCTTATCCAGTAAGCTCTTCGCAGTACAATCTCCCTTACTATAGAGCGGAGTCTTATCTACTGGATATTTAGTAGCGTCAGCCGATGGGTTGAGTACAATAGTAGTTTTTATTTCTGCCACCTGTTTTACACAGTCCTCGATCTTCTGTGCCTCATCGTTCGAGGTCAGTTGGGAAGGGCCGAGCCAGAGATTGATAAGATAGGTCGTACCATCAGGGGGAGTTCCACAACTATCACAGCTATCTTCCAGAATAGCGAACTTTTTCAGCGCTTTCACATATATTTCGGTTCCTGGTAGAAATACTGCCTGACCGCCTTGCGTCAGCGGTGTAAAGGCTCCGAATGTAATTGGATCGTCAGGTGCGCCAGTTCCTTCCGTTGCCTGATCATGTTTCGTCTGAAATCCCATATTGTGCGGATAAGCGATAGCAGCGGTATTGCTCGTCACCTCCCCTCCATCGGTGTTATCAGGGTAAGCGAATGCCTGTAGGCTTACTGTCACCTCCTCATCAGTGTTTGCGTTATTTGACGGATTTGAGGTGTCAGATTCATTGCTCATTTGAAGATTTGTATTTTTTGATGCTATGTGGGCAAAAGAAGTATTTTGAGAAAAAATACCAATAACAACAATAATGAAAAGGGAAATAGAAAGTGACTTCATGAAAGTGTGTGAAAGCAGAATATGTCTTTTAGCTCGTCCATGCTTTTTCTGTACGCCTGCTGTTTCCCTCTTATCTCTTTTGTCGCTGAAATCCATTTAGGAGCCTCCTGAAAGAAAATTCTTAGCGAGTACTATCTATCTGCTAGTGTAGCAGTTTTTCAGCCTTGAATTGGGGGGAAAGAGGGATAAAGCCATAGGTACAGGCATCTTACCAAAAAAAACTGGCGTTCAGATCTTTCGATTGCGCGTCAGGCGGCTCTGTAGAAGGACGACTATGAGCAGGAAGGCTCCGCGAATGACTGTTTGCCAGGAGACGCCCAGACTGATGAACCCGAGTCCATTCTCGAAGTTCAAAAGATTGAAGACCAGGCCAAGCAGCAACGTGCCGACCAGTGAGGTCCAGACCGAACCCATGCCGCCGGTCAGGAGCGTGCCGCCAACAACCACTGCTGCAATCGCCGTCAATTCCCAGCCAACGCCCTCGTTTGGAGAGCCGGTGAAGGTCTGACCGGCCAGCAAGACGCCGGCCAGTCCTGCCAGCACGCCGCTAATGACGTACACTGCCAGGATGATACGCTCTACTGGTAAACCCATCAGGCGAGCCGCTTCCTCGTTGCCGCCAACCGAGAGTATGTGGCGACCGAAACGGGTAAAGTTGAGGACAATCGAGCCAATCGCATAGGCCAGCAGCAGAAAGACCGGCAGAGGGATACCATAGAGGATGCCCTGACTGAGTGCCGCCCAATCCTGCGTCGCATTCACGCTGACCGTCGCATCTTTTGCCAGCACAAGCGCCAGCCCACGAGCTGCCAGCAACATGGCAAGAGTTGCGAGAAATGGTGGTATCCTGAGCCAGGCAATCACCCAACCGTTAAAGAATCCCACCAGCAGGCCCACCAGTGCTGCCGCACCGATTGCTGCGAGCAGGCCATACGGACTCGCCAGCGCCGCCACAACGCTGCACAGTGCCGCCAGCGAACCAACCGAAAGATCAATGCCCCCCGTCATAATCACAAAAGTCATCCCCAGCGCGATCAGCCCAAAGGTAGTGTTGTAGGAAAGGACCGTCAGGAAATTATAGGTCGAGAAGAAGTTATCGTAGCGCAGCAGGCCGAACAGCACCAGCAGAACAAGCGCGATCAACGCCCCCTGACGCTGCAAAATACTTTTGCTCCTGCTCCATACAGTTGCTAGCCAGTTGCTACGATTCGCTTCCGTTGTCGAAATATCAGCCATAACTTTCCCTTTTTTGGAAGGATGTTGTGAACGCTTCAATCTGCCCGTGCCCGGGGCCATGCGGGGTCATTAGTTCATACTTTCTGCTGCCGTTGTACATAGACCGCAAGCAGGATAATGGCGGCTTTAATCACCTGCGCCACACCGAAGGAAACGTTCTGAGCCACTAAGGTTGCCCCGATGAGATAAATGATCAGCGCACCGATCAGCGTTCCGACGACCGTTGCCTGTCCTCCTGTAAGCGGAGTGCCACCAACCGCAACCGCCGCAATCGCATCTAGTTCTCCGTTCAAGCCTACGCGAGTTGCATCTGACGATGAGTTGATAGAGATGATAATAAATCCTGCCAGTGCCGCCAGCAGTGCGCTGATCGTATAGACCGCCAGCTTGACGCGATCAACGGGGATGCCAGCCAGCCGTGCCGCCGCCTCATTGCCACCCGTCGAAAGTACGTAGCGACCAAAAGTGGTGACGCGCACAATGACGGCGAAAAATATCACAATGATCAACATCAGGATTACCTGAAATGGAATGCCCAGCACCGTTCCCTGGCCGATAAATTGAAAGCCGGGATTGTGGAAATCCTGAAGCTTATCGTTTGAGAGGACCAGCGCAATTCCACGCCCAGCAATAAATAAGACCAGCGTGGCAATAATGGGCTGAATGCGAAAGCGGGTAACTAACACGCCATTGAAGAGGCCAAAGAGACCCGTCGCGAACAGCGGGAGCAGTAGCGTCAGAGTGATGGCAAGTGCTGGACTACCTGCCAGCAACGGACTCTGAAAGATGATCGGGGCCAGCGCTCCAGCGAACGCCATGAGCGAGCCAACAGAGAGATCGATGCCACCAGTTGCAATAACCAGCGTCATGCCAGTTGCGATAATAGCAATTGGGGCCACTTCTTGAAGATCGTTGAAGAGCGAGCGGGCTTCGAGAAAGTGTGGCCTGAACGCGATATCGTACAGAATGATCAGCACCAGCGCCGTCAGTGCTCCATAGGCCTGTCCGAAATTGCGCAAACGTTCTAGCAGCCCGAAACGGCGTGGGCTGGTGCTTGTTTCGGGCGTGATAGGCGTTGTGGCTGGATCAAGCTTCGCCACGTTGCACCTCCTCAGTATTGTTCGTCTCCTGCTCGTCATTGCCATGTGCCATCGCGTTCATGACGGCTGCCTGAGTAATGTCTGCGTGTTGGAGCGAGGCCACCGTCTGTCCGTCGCGCATGACCACCACGCGATCGCTTCCTTCGAGCAGCTCTTCCAGTTCGGACGAGATCATCAGCACACCCAGCCCCTTTTCGGCGAACTCCTCGATCAGCGCCTGTATCTCCGCTTTGGCCCCTACATCGATTCCGCGTGTCGGCTCATCGAGGATCAGGAGGCGGGGATTCAGACAAAGCCAGCGAGCTAGCAACACCTTTTGTTGGTTGCCGCCCGAGAGTTCGCGGACCTTTTGCTCTGGTCCAGCCGTTTTGATGCTGAGCCGTCGAATAAACTGATCGACGATCTCCTGCTGCTTCTTGCGGGACACAAAGCCATTGCGCGAAAGGATCGGCAGAGCCGCGAGCGTGAGGTTTTCTCTGACCGAAAGATGGGGGATAATGCCATCCACCTTGCGATCTTCTGGGCAGAAACCAATACCTGCGCGGATAGCATCGGTGGGCGCGTGGAAGTGGGCAGGTTGCCCTTCCACGCGTATCTTGCCCTCTTCGAGAGGATCGGCACCGAAGATTGCACGCGCCACCTCGCTCCGGCCAGAACCAAGCAGGCCAGCCAGCCCAACAATCTCACCTGAATGGATCTCGATGTTGGCTCCTTGCAATGCTCGTCCGCGCCGCAGCCCTTGCGCCTCTAATAGCACATGTTGATCAGTGTGGTGCTGTCCAATTTCGAAGCTCGTTTGCCCATGCCGGCGAATATCGGCAAGCTCCTTGCCCAGCATCTTCGCGACCAGCTCGACTTTCGGCAGACTCTGCATCTCGCGGACATCGACCGTGCGGCCATCGCGCATAATCGTCACACGATCACAAATGGCGTACAGTTCGTCGAGGCGGTGCCCGACGAATAGCACGGAGACGCCATCAGCTTTTAACTGGCGAATGCAGGTGAACAGAGTTTCAACCTCTCGTTCGTTGAGCGAGGAGGTCGGTTCATCCATCACAACCAGCTTGCTATTGAACGAGATGGCGCGGGCAATCGCCACCATCTGTTGCAGAGCGATATTGTAGTTCATCAATGGCTGGGTTACGTCGATGGAGATCGAGAGGCGTTCGAGCAAATGAGCGGTATCGGCATGCATCTTGCGCCAGTTGATAAAGCCCCAGCGTCGCGGCTCCCGCCCCATAAAGATGTTCTCCGCAACGGAGCGGAATGCGACGAGGTTGATCTCCTGGTAGATGGTGCTGATGCCATTGTTCTGTGCTTGCTGGGGCGCTTGGAAGTCAACCTGACGCCCATCAAACAGGACGCTGCCGCTATCGCGCCGGTAGGCACCGGTCAGGATTTTGATCAGCGTCGATTTGCCAGCCCCGTTTTGCCCGACAAGGGCATGCACCTCACCCGGATTGATGGATAAATGGGCATCAACCAGGGCGATGACGCCGGGGAAGGTTTTGGAGATATGCTCCATCTGCAATAATGGGTTGGTCTGGCTCATTCCATGGCCCCTTCCCTACGAGAAACGAAATACTAGAACGAGTTCGGCAGATTCTCTTTGGCGTTATCTTTGGTGAATTGCATATCCTTCACGACGATCCAGTCTGCGAGCTTTGTACCGCCAGCATACTGGTCGATGGTCTGGAAGGAGACGGGACCGAAGAACGGGCTGGACTGGACGGTGGTTCCCTCTTCCCCGTTGATAATCGCGTTCAGCGCATCTTTTTCGCCGTCAATTGAGGCGACAATCACATCTTTGCCGGGGTGCTTGCCAGCAGCTTTGAGGGCTGCAATCGCGCCAATCGCCATCTCGTCGTTGTGAGCGTACACTACGGTTACGTCGGGATGCGCCTGCAAGAGGGTTGCCATCACCTTGCGACCAGTGTCGCGGTTGAAGTCGCCATCCTGCGAGGCAAGGATTTGCATACCGGATTGGCTCTTAACCTCGTCGTCAAAGCCTTTCTTGCGCAGAATGGCGGGAGAGGCTCCGGTAGTGCCTTCTAGCTCGATAATTTTGGCCTTGCCGCCGGTCGCCTGAATCATCCAGTCAGCAACGCGTTTGCCCTGTTGAACGAAGTCGGAGCCGATGAAAGTAACATAATCTTTGTTGGGGGATGCCAATGTGTGATCGACATCGCGGTCGATCAAAATCACCGGGATGCAGGCAGCTTTGGCCTGGAGGACGGCTGGGATCAGGGCTTTTTCTGTGATGGGGGCGAGCAGGATGACATCGACCTTTTGCGCGATCATTGATTGCACATCAGAGACCTGCTTATCCCCTGAGTTCGCAGCATCTGTGTAGACTAGCGTGTCGCCACGTTTGGACGCCTCTTCCTTGATGCTGGCTGTTTCAGCAAGACGCCAGGGGTTGTTGCTTGCATTTTGCGAAAAACCGACCTTGTAGTGATCCTTCTTTGCGAGTTTGGGAGGAGAGGCACAGCCGCCGCCACTATTGGCGGTCGATCCTCCACCGCTTCCGCCTGCGCCACACGCAGCAAGGACAGCACAGATAAGTAGGCTGAGCAACATTGACAGACCAGGGCGTGAGAACTGGTTGGGTTTCATAAGCGAATATCCTCCATGATATAGGTAGATATGCAACCGTTCGATGTTGACACAGTTTAGGCGTTGCTAGAGGCAAAACGACGACACATCCTGGTGACGCTGTTTACTGGAATAATGTAGTTGAAGTCGCTGAGCGAGCAATCTCCTCCTTCTATCGTGGTGAGACGGGAGACCAGCGCTTCTCTTTTTTTACAAGTAACTCTCTTCATATAGAGATTGGCACTTCTCTAGCGAGCCACTCGTAGACTTATCCATTTTTGTGCGCTAACTGACAACGCTGTCATGCTTTCCATCCGTCTTTTGCAAGTATACATGAGAAGAACCAAAAAAGCGATTGAAGAGATCGTTTACTGTTATCGTCCTTGTGTCCTGTATTCTTTTCTTTGTTAATCTTGCTGCAAATATCCTGAGATAGAGAGATGATGTTGCTTGTATGCTTTGAAGGAGAGAACTGTGGCGGCAAGCTATCGAAACGGGCCAAAAACGTTTTGCTACGTGGGACTGACCCACCGCCACAGATTTGTTACATTTTTTGCCTCCAATCGTGTCTCTTGTAGGATGAAGAGACACGATCATAATGAGTAGGGCCGATATCTCACAGGAGCCGTGCAATGAGTGAAACACCTCACGAACAGACAGGTTCATCTTGTTCATTGAAAATGATAGGTAGGTTCATTTTCTCTCGTTGCTCTTTCTCATCGCTTGTTCATACAATACAGGTAGACCAGCACGGCTAATTCCATGACGATGAAAAGGAGAGAATTCTATGGCTCGTATCTATGTTTTTGATGTCAACGAAACCCTGCTTGATCTGCATGCCCTCGATCCTCTGTTCGCGGAGACTTTTGGGGATGCATCTGCGCGTCGAGAATGGTTTGCGCAAATGCTCCAACTGGCGTTTGTCTCAACGATCACGAATGAGTACCGCGACTTTGGGACGCTGGGTGCGGCCGCTCTGGAGATGCTCGCTGGCAGGCGCGGCGTCTCGTTGTCGAGGGAGAGACAGGCGAATCTTCTGGGAGGATTACGGCGCTTGCCGCCACATCCCGAGGTTTCCGCAAGCCTGCAACGGTTGCGTGAGGCTGGACTGCGCCTGGTCAGTTTAACAAATTCCACCCTGGCCGTTTCACAGGAGCAGTTGGCCTATGCTGGCTTGGAGAGCTTCTTCGAGCGACAATTCTCTGCTGACACGGTACGCAGGCTCAAACCTGCTCCTGAGCCGTATCAGATGGTTGCTCGCGAACTCGGCGTGCCCCAGGCGTCGCTGTGCCTGGTTGCCGCTCATACGTGGGACATTGCGGGAGCTATCAAGGCTGGTTGTTCCGCAGCCTTTATTGCGCGCCCTGGTATGGTTCTCGATCCGTCAGCTGCGCGCCCTACGTTTGTCGGTGCTGATCTCGCTGAAATCGTTGATCAGTTGCTTGTAGAAGAGAGCAAATAACTAGAGAAGGCAAAGGTTATCATGAGTGCGACGATGTTACGACGATACGGAGCCGAAGTGGTGGGAACCTTTGCCTATGTTTTTTTGGGATGCGGGGTAAAAATCATGCAGAGGAACGATCAAAGAGGAGTTAGCGGTTTTCTGATCTATTTGACGTTTGGTCTGGCGTTGTTTGCGATGACCTATGCTCTGAGCCACATCTCGGCGGCTCCGTTTAATCCTGCCATTACGTTTGGCCTGGCTGTTGCGCGTCGTTTCCCATGGCGCTATGTCGTTCCATACTGGCTCGCTCAAGTCAGCGGGGCGTTGCTTGCAAGCGCGACCCACCTGCTTTTCTTGCCGCAGCAAGCGCAGCAGAACCACTATGGAGCAACGATTCCCACAATTGGAACGTGGCAGGCGTTGGGTATTGAGGCATTGATCACCTTTTTTCTGATGCTGGTGGCGATGTCTACAGCGACCGAGCGGCGTGTGAACCGTGCAGTAGTCGGACTTGCTATTGGATTGACAGTGACGGTCGCTGGTTTTTTTGCTGGTCCCCTGACTGGTGGGAGCATGAATCCTGCTCGCAGCCTGGCACCGGCCATTTTTGCAGGCGGCCTGGCATTGCAGGCGGTCTGGATTTATTGGGTTGGACCTGTGTCAGGAGCGATAGCAGGTGCCTTGCTTTATGAAGTGCTGCGAGGTGGTGAGGCTTATGCGCTGGCAGCTCCCGAACACATCTTTGAGCATCTCAGGCCCCGGAGAAAGCCCTAATTGAGGCGTAATTTAGTAAAAGCTTTAAAATGATATATCTAATATAAATTTGGCAAAAGGCGTAAAATTTTTTGTTCCCCATCGCGGCTTCATTGGCTACGGAAGCAACAGATAGCTCCTGTTTCCTCCGTAACCAATGAAAATTAGGATTTACCTTGAAGCGCTCAGGAAACTGTTAATCAGATTGGCAATTTCATTGGCAGCTGTATCGAGCGCGAAGTGACCCCCATCAACTATATGCACTTCTGCATTGGGCACATCGCGGCGGTATGCTTCTGGTTCAGAAGCATCGAATGAGAGTTCGTATTTCCCCCAGAGAACGAGCAGGCGTGGTTGGATGTTGCGCATCCATTCTTGCCATTTAGGGTAGGAAGCGACGTTGGATTGGTAATCGTAGAACAAATCGCTCTGGATATCTGCCTGGCCTGGCTGGGAAAGGAAGCGGAACTCGTCAGTCCACAGGTCAGGATCGTAGCGTTCGACCTGGGGGTCGTTGCCCACATGTCGTGTACGCGTGGTAGCTAGTGAGAGTAGATTCGAGCGTAACGTTTCCTCGTATCTTGCGCGGTCAGTCCAAAAAGCGCGGCGGATGTTCCAGTTTTCCCCGAGGCCGCTATCATGCGCGACGGCATCCTGAACGATCAGCGCTTGCACGCGCTCGGGGTGCGCCAGAGCCATGCGGAAACCAACTGGCCCGCCGTAGTCTTGCATGTAGAGGCTGTATTGTGTCAGGCCGAGCTTCTCGGTGAAGTGTTCTATCACCGTCGTAATGTGGTCGAAGGTGTAGGAAAATTGGGTATGATCGGGCCAATCGCTGTGGCCGAAACCTGGATAATCAGGAGCTATCAGGTAATAGCGGTCGGACAAGCGCTGCAATAGCGGCTCATACATCCGCGAAGAAGAAGGCAGACCGTGAAGCAACAGGAGGACTGGGGCGTCTTTGGTCCCCGCCTCCCGGTAGAAGATGGACAAGCCATCGACCTGCATGGTGCGATAAGATACAGGGGGAATCATAGCATGCTCCTTTGAGTGGTATTAAGCCAGAACTCGCTCTAGATAAGATATGAGTTTGCGCTACCCTTCTTTCATTTGAAGGGCGTGTACGCTTCGCCGAAGTGATGAGAGAGAATATGGCTTTGCTCATCATCCCCCTGACCCCACAGGAGGAAGAGCACAATGATCGGTCGAACACAGGAATACAGAGAGACACAATGACAAAAGTCTTACCCGCTCATGATTGTGTCCTTTGTGTGAACTGCTGTCAAGCAGAAGTGTATCTTACTGCTCAGGGAACGATGACGATCCTTTTTCCATAAAGGGTCCGCTGCCATGCTTTAGCGATATCTTTCAGAGGGACTTCCTCAATTTCGATATGCAGCGTGTCCTCTTTTATCCATTCCCATACCTGCTGTACTGCTTCGGGGACGACTTCAGGCGGAATATTGCCAGCGCCAGTCATTTCCACGCCAGATGTTCTGAGTGCCTGAGCGGAAAGGGAGATGTGGGAGCCTGCTGCCTCCCCTATCTGAACAAAACGCGTTCTATGGGTGGCAAATCCAGCCTCTTTGGGAATCAGAGTGTTCAGAAGGAGTTCTGTGGGGTGGCTCCAGAGAAAATCTAGAATAACATCATACGGTCAAAGTTTTCCAGGACAACGGCCCGGACTTCAATAAGCGTATCGCCTTGCTCAAGGACTGGATTGGGAAACGTTTCGTAGCCGGGGATATCCCCAAATGCGTGAATAACGGCTGCTTTCATGCTATCCTCTTTAAAAACGAGCCTCTAACAGTGTTAGACTAACACTGTTAGATTACCACTGCTAGAGCGAGATGTCAAGTGGTACAATAGCGCTATGGGATTACAAAAAGAAACGATCGTGACAAAAGCGCTTGAGATCCTCAACCGGGACGGCTTAGAGGGAGTGACGCTGCGGCGTGTGGCTGCTGAGTTGCAGGTGAAGGCGGCCTCTCTGTACTGGCACGTGCAGAATAAGCGTGAGTTATTGGATGAGATGGCCGAGGTGATGTTGCGCACTCGATTGAGCAGTTATGACCCGCCTGATAAGAGCATCCCCTGGCAAACCTGGCTTGTGGATATCGCCAACAGGCTGCGAGACGCGTTGCTGGCATACCGCGATGGAGGATTAGTTGTCGCCGGAGTCAATCCCAATCGAGCGAAAACCTTCGCCAGACTGGGAGCATTTCTCCTGACAACATTGCATCAAACGTATGGCCTGGAGCTTGAAAGTGCTGGTATCCTGTGTACCACCGTCCTGCTCTATACGTGGGCATCGGTGATCGAAGAGCAGACATCGCCCCCAATGGAAGAAATCGTGCGCAAAGGACCAGCGATCCAGCAGTATTTGTCGGAAGCGATGCTTCAGGAATTGTCACAGCTCAATAGACGACCTGAGCGGACAACAACAAGTTTTTTCAATCAAGGGTTGCAACTGATCATTGCTGGAGCTGAGAAAACCTGGCAGGAACGTACGCAAACGCTCTGACTGTATGCGAAACTTGCTGTCCTGAAAACCTGCATTGAAAGACAGAAGAACTTCTATTTACCCTCAAGAGATGATGGAACAGGTTGGGTCGGAAGATCAGCACTGTGCTTTGCACGCTTTAACCACGAGGGCATAAGCACCTGCTTGCGCCGCACAGCCAGGGTCAGGAGAATAGCACCTGCCACAAGACAGGTTATAAGTGCAAGTACCCCCGCCTCTGGCCCGAAGGTTCCTCCAGTCAAGATGGCTGGCCCACTGACGGTTGAGGTGATGAAGGTTTTTCCTGCTCCAATACCAGATACTGATGTACCAAAGAACGGTCCCTCGAAGAAATTCCAGGCCCAGTGAATGCCTACTGCTAGCCAGAGGTTGCGTGTGAGTACATACGCAGCTCCCAGCATGATTCCCCCTTCAAGAGCAATCGCGAGCGCCCCAAACACGGTCGCACCCGGGTTTGTGAGATGCATCATACCGAAAAGGATTGCGCTGAGAAGAAGCGCGACCCATGTACCTAGCGTGCGCTCCAGGAGACGAAAGATGATTCCCCGAAAGATTCCTTCCTCAACAAGGGCCACCATCAGGTGGATTCCCAATCCTTGCAATATCACGACCACTGCGACCGAAACTGGCGCGATAGAGGTTACGTGATACCACCCGACCTGCGCGAGGTTGCCAATGACTGTGCCCTGCAAGATTGCTCCCACCACGAAACCGATGAGAAGATAGCGTCCAAGACGATGTGTGGACAGTCCAAGATCGGCGAAAGGGCGGCGCTCAATCCAGAAGCGTGCGAGCAGGAAAGTTACTGCCACTCCCACAAGGAGCATACTCTCTTCTATGGTCGGCACGATTGAGGATGGTATCTGGAGAGCGGAGGCAAAGAAACTGATAAGTCCAGCAATTATTGCCAGAAAAAGTAATTCAATAATGAGTTGAATAAGAGAGAAGGAAAAAAGACGACGAAAAAAAGTCATGGCAGCATTCCTTTGCGTATTTTATTTGCGATTTCCCTGTGGGATTTACACTATAGCATAACCTGTTCTTACCTGGCAAAACATGTATTATTTTGCTAGTACTTGTAGCACAAGACTCAGGTTGGTCCTGATCATTTACAATATGGATCATGGTGCTTGCGTCTTGCTGTCCTGAAACTTGCACTGCCGCAGCGTTGGATAGCCTGTTCTGCCAATATACAAGCCGCCTTTCCAGTTGAAGAAGGTCTCGCAGCCTTCAAAGGTGCCGGCCCCGTAGTCAAAGACATAAATACCAACATCTTTGCCGTTGTGGATCATGCAGCGAATTAAAATAGGGGTGCCTCTTGTTTTGACGCTGACACCTGGATAGACGTTGGCATATATATCACAGCTCTCGAAGGTGCCAGCGCCCATATCCAGCACGGAGATGCCGTTGCCTTTGTTATCATGTATCTTGCAGCGGCGCACCATCGGGACACCCCTTGTTTTGACGTTGATCCCCGGAAGAGTATTAGCGAAAATATCGCAATCTTCGAAGGAGCCGGCCCCCTGATCGTAGACAGAGATGCCGTTGCCTTTGCCATCGTAGATTTTGCAGCGACGTACAAGGGGAGAGCCTCCCGATTGAACGGCGATCCCATCAGCCGCGTTGGCGAAAATATCGCAATCTTCGAAGGAGCCGGCACCACGTTCATATACATAGACGCCGCTTTGCTTGCCATCATGGATGGTGCAGAAGCGTACAATGGGCATGCCGCCGGTTTTGACCACGACCTCTGGATAGGTATTGGAGAAAATATCACAATGCTCGAATGTGCCGCCCCCTTGCTCACTTACATGAATGCCGTTTTCTTTGCCATGATGGATTGTACAGTGACGGACGACGGGCGCGCCTTTGCTCTGGACGCTGATTCCTGGATAGGCGTTGGCATAAATATCGCACTGTTCAAAGGTGCCAGCACCCTGCTCCTGAACAAAAATACCACTTTGTCGGCCATTGTGTATCTTGCAACGCCGTACGGTGGGCGCACCATCTTTTTTGATATAGATGCCTGCATTGGCATTGGAGAAGATATCGCAATCTTCAAAGGTGCCGCCCCCTTGCTTGAGGACAAAGACGCCGCTTTGTTGGCCGTGATTAATCTTGCAGCGGCGTATAGTCGGAGCACCTTTGGTTGTGACGGAGATCCCGTCAGAGGCGTTGTCGAAAATATCGCAGTCTTCAAACGTTCCGGCTCCCTCTTCTAACACAAAAATACCGCTGCCTTTGCCATGATGGATTTTGCAGTTGCGTACAAAAGGTGTGCCCCCCGTTTTGACCACGATCCCCGGGTAGACGTTGGCACGGATATCACAGTTTTCGATGCTGCCAGCCCCTTGCTCAGAGATGAGGATGCCTTCTTGCCTGCCATCGTGAATGACACAGCGTTGTACGATGGGGCGAGCATCCTGGGTGTGAATGTGGATGCAGGCTCCAGAATGAGAAGTAATGTCACACTCGCTCATCACCAACTGGCCCTGTTCGATGTCTACAGCCGGTTTCTTGGGGGCATGCCCTTGCATGGTGAGACCCTGTACCAGTGCAATCACATTGCTTGCCATACGCAGGCAACTGTCCTGCTGGCCCATCAGCACGACCTGTTCACGTGGCCCATCTCCGACCAGTTCCACCTGCTTCTCTATCACTACACTCTCCAGGTAGATCCCCGGTCGGATCAGGATGCGCGTCTTCTCCGGCACCCGTCGTACAGCCTCGCTAATGTTGGTGTACGTTCCTCCGCTCGGTGCCACGATCACGATATTGCCGCCACCTCCCGTTTGATGGTTCTGTGTGGTGACGGTGGTAATAGAGAGCGATGAAGTGCCAGGTGCCGCTGTTTGCTGATCTTCCTGTAAGCCCTCTTTGACTTCCTGGATCGTTTGAGGGCGCTGCTCTGGCGCGATCTGGATCATGCGTTGAATCAGAGCCGATACAGTTGCTCCTCCAGGTTCGCTCTCTAACTGAGTGAGCGGGGCGAACTGGAATGGAGTCTCGGCGGGATCGCGCCCTGAAAGCAGGTGATGCATGGTTGCTCCCAGGCTGTAAATATCGCTTAGCGTGGTAGACTGTGCTCGTCCATATTGCTCTGGTGCTGCATAGCCCGGCGATCCCAACGCTACAGTGTCTTTCGACTGTCCAGGTTTGAAGAGGCGAGCGATGCCAAAGTCGATCAGATAGATATGTTCTTCGCCTGTGACCATGATATTGGCGGGTTTGAGATCACGAAAGATGATCGGCGGCGTCTGGCTGTGTAAATGGGTCAATACTGTGCAGAGTTGTCGAGCCAGAGGGAGCACCTGTTTCAGGGAGAGCTTGCCTCCTTGCGCCTGTTCAATCCGCTCCTCCAGCGTTTGTCCGTTGATATAGTCCATCACCATATACCAGCGTTGTTGCTGCTTGAAATGGTCATAAATACGAGGCAGGTTTGGGTGGGTCAGACCTGCCAGGAGCATGGCCTCCTGTTGAAACGAGGCGATGGCTTGTTGACTCTCCTGGGGATCGAGCGGCTGGGAACCGGTGGCGTGCAGGCTCATCTCTTTGATGACGCGAGGGGCAGTATTGAAGACCAGATCCTCTACCAGATAGACAGCGCTGAAGCCTCCCTGTCCGATCTTGCGTACAATGCGGTAGCGCCCGTTGAGCAGAGCCGTTGGTTCAAGCAGGCCCGTCGCATGAGTGAGGGCAGGTAGTACAGTTGTTACGTTGGGAGAAGCAGGGGAGGGTGCAGGCAGGGGATTGCCACACTGGAAACAGAACTTACTCGTACTCCGATTGGCCGTGCCACATTGATCGCAGAAGCGTCCTCCATTAACATTCATCATTTCACACTCCAACAAAGATCGCACTCAGGTAGGAGGCTACGCTCCACTCTTCAGATTCAATATCTTTTATGCTATAGTGTAGCATAAAAGGGCGAATTTAAGCAATATATCATCAGTCCTATTGATGCATTCAAAATTGATAGAGGGCGGCAGAACACTCAACTAGTAGTCGCGATTATCGGGATCAGAGGCCCAGGCCACTGCCTCATCTGCTCGGTTAATCCAGAAGGGAACACGCAGAAAGTGCCGTTGCTGCGTTGAGGCATCTTGCACCTGGACATAGTGAACCACGCACTCAGGATCATCTTCGTCGATACAGACCGCAATCAACTTCCCTTGGACCCCTTTATCAATCCATTTGCCGCCGAGCATTTCTACAAAGCGATCATCGCTGAGCCGCTCCTGAATGACCAGTCTTACAGCATCTGATGCATGCATCCAGTCCTCTTTGGTGATCGCTTCAGGATGTACAATGAGTTTCTCCGGCACATGCACGCCATGCCAGGCAAAGAACCCCCATCCATCACGATACGCTACACACCTACCAGAAGCATGATGAAGCCGGCTTTGCTCGTCACGTTCGAGCAGAATCGGCTTGCGTACCAGCCAGGCCTCTTTGCTTCCCAGTCGAAAGCCACTCACCATCTCATTGAAGCTTGCCCAATGGATCAGAGCATTCTCCTGGAAGACTTCATGGAAGAAGCGATAAAAGGCATGCCAGCATGCGTCATAGTAGGCACACACACTTGCCTGCGTCAGATCATGGACGTACTCCCCCACACCTTCCCTCTCCCTGGGGTCTATGTTGGCCCATATGCTCTTCCCTCTGTTAGAACTCTGGCGAATTTGCTGAATCAAGTCTCGAAAGGGAGCCGTATTGCCTGAAAATAGCAACGGCGTGAAAGATAGGCTAGCCTTTTTCCCACCTTGAGCAAATGTGCGTAAGTTTCCTATGTGTGCATCCATGCTATCCCACGCGATGTCTGCTATCTGCCACAGGATCTGCCCCAGGCCGGTCATCATGCTGTTTTCCATGCTCTTATACACGCTCGCCCATACGTTCTTGTTTACGCTTCCCAACAGGTCGTTCATCACACTGGATCTCACGTTCTGGTGCATGTTTCCAACGATGTACTTCCACTCGTTGTTATCCATTACGCAGGCCAGTACAAAAGGGATCGGGGAATCAAACCAGCGAATCGTGTCAGGTGGGTGGAACCCGGCCACTCGATACGCCTCCCGCAGATGCATCTCTGCCTCTTGCTCATCAATAGCGGTTGGAGTGAGCATGCGAGTAATCCGCTCTTGTGTGAATTGCCTGGCATACTCCTCTTGTTCCGAAGTCAAACACTGCTGGCCCTGGACGATCTTGGGACAGGGTGGCATCCTCTCGCTGTCTTTGGTCATCAGTCATACACCTCCCGAATCGCAAGAAGATCACCTTGTCGATACATCTTTTCGGTCATCTATCTTTCCTTTCTCTCAACGCTTTATGCTATGATGTATTCGTTCGGTTGGTCGTCCTTGAATGATACCCGCAACCCGGGTCACACTGCCGGGCGGTACGTGCTCATTTGATTTTTCTAGATGAGGCAGAGCCGTAATGAAATAATGCTGGTAATCCTCTGGATGGATGTGCTCCGGACTTTCAACAAGCGTCAAGATATAGTGAAATCTGGAAACTGTAGCGTGTCCCTGGCTGATCATTTCAGCCACACGCCTGTTGAAGTCATATCCATTTTTGCCAGTGATCAATTTCTGTTCAATATACAATGTATTCGTGACCAGTCCAACAGCCAGTGGAGGGAGGCGATCAAGAACCTGGAGAAAGCGCAAATGGGGTGGGGCGAACCATCTTTGCGGGGGGAAATCAGACCAGTCAAACTGCTCATCGGCAAGGGAGCGATGTTTGGAGAGAGAGAGCCAGTGCCAGGGGACCAGCAATTGTATACAACGACTAAATTGATCGGTATGTACTCCCAATATCCACTGATCGCCATAAGTAAACGGGTCAACGTGATAGCACTTCTCGACATATTGTAGATAGAGGTCATCCAATAATGCGCGAACCGATGGATAGGCCGTGTATCTCATGGCGGCGATCTCGCCATCTTTGAGTTCGATGTAGACGTAATCCTGCCGCAGATCTTCTATTATCTCCTGTTTCCAGTCTTCAGATACTAAAGGATACAGGTCAACTATGCTGTGATATTCCTTGATTGCTTCTTTCGGTAGCAGACAATACCGGGGTGAGCGATCCTCGATAATCGCATGCAGCTTTTTGACAAGTTGTTGCAACCCTGTTGCATAGTGTGAATCGCGAACGTCGATATATTGTGTATCGCTCAGACTCAGAGGAACACATTCGATCCAGGTATCGCCCTCTACCCAGAGGGGAAGCACCTCAAGCTGGCGACTGGCTGCCAGGTGAAGCTCTCCACGCACATACGGGCCTTCTTTAGCGTGAGGTGATGCAATAACGACCACTGCCAGGGAGCTATTCATCGCATCGCGAATCGCCTGTTCCCAGATGTGTGTTCCCGGTTCCAGTTGGTCATCCATCCAGGTTGCAATTCCCGCAGCCTCTAAATCGTTCCTGACGTTGTGCGCGACAGCCTCGTCTTTGTGGGAATAAGAGATGAAGGCGTATTCTCGTTTCAGCACTTCAGGCATTTCTCTATTCCTTCCTGATTACAATGCAATCATTTCTTCATGAATGCGTCAAAATATTCTCTATAATGAAGAACGTAGAGCTATAGAATTTTCAAACTTCTCATGCTAACTTCTCGCTATGTGCGTTCTTTTGGTGGTGCCAACTGTTCGGCAAGCCAGCCGAGTATCCCGGGTGTGCTGCGGTCGCCGATGACGATCTCGCGGAGCGCGTGCGCCGTCTCTCGCGGGACTGGCCCTCCATGTGCCAGTTGATTGCGCTTCTCTTTGATCTGTTCCGTATCGAGTCGCTGGATGCGCAGCCTCAAAGCTTCGGGATCACAGGCCGATTGGATGGCAAGCGTACGAAAAATGGTCCAGATGGCACCCTTTCCCTTTAATATAGCGATCATAATGTCGTAATAGAGGGAGATCGGGCAGAGCACTCTTTGCGAAAAAGAGGCGAAACTGGCCGCGAAAGAGCGGCATATCGGCATGCAGCAGGAGACGGATCACACGTCTCTGCAAGCGTTGCGAGCGTGTGTCCTGCACGTCTCCAGGCTGATCTGTGAGCATAGCTGCCCCTCCTTTCTGCTTACAGCCCTCGCTCGGCTTTAAACACGCGTAAGCGGCGTATAAATTGTGGCAATGTTGGATGCTCATGGTCCAGATGGAAGAGCTGCTGCAAAGTGGCGTTTGTCATGGTTGGCTGATCCAGCGCCACAATGCGCTCGATATCGGCATCGGAGAGATACAAGATGCCATTATCATCGACGATAGTGCTAAAAGCTCGCAACTGACCGTAGAGCCGTTGGGGAGCGCTGGCAAGCTCATTGAGTTGTTGATGATAGGTGTCGGCGAAGCTCTCCGGTGGCGTGGTCAGATACAGGAACAACGTTTCGATCTCGTCGGGGAGCAAGACCTGGAGTTGATCGACGATAGTATCGCACAGGGCGGCATCGAGAGCGCCGCACCATGCCTCGTATGTCTTATAGTCTTGCAGGATGCCAGCGATGAGCATGTGGCGGATCAGACCGATGGCCTGGGCCGTTCCCAACGGGCGATAGATGCGGATAATCTCGAAGATGTGCCACGCGGCTCTAAAAGCGGCGGGAAAGGGCGCGTTTTCATCTTCCCACAGCAGCTCGTATTGCCCCGACGCGTCGGCTTCGATAGCAACCGTCCCATCCCAGGAGAGCGCGTCGGCATCGACGCTGATCGCCTGGCTGAGATGGCTCACTTTTTTGAGCGCTTTATAGAGCACGATGCCCTGTTCGGCGCTGCGTTGCGCACGCGTTGGAGGTAGGATCTCGACAAACGAGAAGCGACGTTTAAGCGCCTCGCTGATCTGGTTGAGGTAGTGACGATCAAAGCTATTGAGCGTGCCGATGATGCGAAAATCTTGCGGGATAGGAAGTTCCGCGCTGCCATTATCGATCGGGACGCGCAGCACGTCGTTGCCGCCCAGAGCCGTCAGTGCATCGCCGAGGGCGAGATCGATCGGGGCGCGATTGAACTCGTCGATAACCAGCCATTGCCCTTTAAACGTCTGTAGCGTCCCGCGCTCGGTTCCAGCCGGGGTGGTAATGCGGGTACGGTGCAGGGTGAGCGTGCTCCACTCCTCTGGCTGGTTGCCATCAAACGACCAGTTTTTCAAAATTGTGGCGGTCAGGTGCCCATATTGCACTTTATAGCTGACTGTGCCGTTGATAGTTTGCGGGACGATGCTACTGATGAGCGTGCGCGGACTCCAATCATCGGTGGCTGTGACCATGCGCGTGGTATAGGCGGTTTCGCGGCTCAGAGCCGGGTCGTCGTCCTGCTCGCCATCGTCTGTTTTGCTCTGCCACAGGATTTCGGGGATCAGGCGGGCCAGTTCAGTCTTTCCGGTTCCAGGCGGGCCGGTGAGGATGACGTGTCCCGCCAGCAGCGCGTGATAGATGCGCCTGACAAGCTGTTCGTCAACCAGAATGTGACGCTGCACTTCCTGGATAAGCTGGATGAGCAGCGGCTCCGGCGTTGGTAGCAGCGGTTCGTGGGGGATGAGCAGCTTGCTCATGCGTGCTTCGGCCTCGGTTTTCTCAGCTGTAGAGGGTGGTGGATCGAGCGTCTCTTCATCCTCGCTTGCAACTGTAGTGCCGGTGAGCGTTTGAGTTAAGAGATTGGTGCCGTCTTTTTCAGCCACCAGGGTATTTTCGGGGAGTGCAGAGGATTGCCAGTGCTCCCCTACCCAGTAGCAAAAGGACTCAAACCAATAGTTGGTGCCATCTTGCAACTCTGGGACATGCCTTATCAGGTAATCAACAATCTCGTTCACTGCTTCATGATGGGTCGTCGTTCTGATCTCAACGTTAGTTGTGCTGAGTGCCAGATCAGGAGGAGTGGAAACAGCTCCTGTGGCCATGAGCCTGTGGAGACCTTTTCGCAGACTCGTGTAGTAGATAATAGAGCGTGGAGTTGGATCAAGCCAGAAGGCAAGGAGCGAGATGATAAAAGGACTTCTACTGGGCGCAACGATCATGCCACTGGATTTGCCTGCTCTCCTTAGTCGGTCTTGTTCGGCAAGTAAAAATTCATAGAACACTTCAATACATTGACCAACAGTGATAGCATTTAATCCCTGTAATATAATACGAAAGCGCAGATCAACATTAGAATCTGGACCGTTATGATATTTATTCAAGTTGTTGAGTTGGACCATAAAGCCCATTCCCGTTGCTCCCCAATCTTCTCCTGTTCGTAGCTCCATATCTAATAGAGAGCGAAATGTTTCCAGGTTACTTCTGCCACGTATAAATTGTTGAACAGTTTCTTGAAGCATAGGTAAGCTTTCGTCTCGCCTCCTTGCCAATTCTAATCTATCTGCCTGAAAATCTTTATCAGCTAAATATGCTTCTACAATTTCATCTAATGTTACTACCATAACATATTTATCCTATCTATTCGGCAGGCCGAACCGTGTAGCGTGTTGTCGTCGAGGCTGATGTGTTCGGCACACAGTGGGGTCTTCTCAATCGTCGTGGCTTCCGGCTCGACCTCCCAGATCACCTGCAACTCTTCGCCGAGGGCGTCATCCTCAACGGAAGAGAGCGTAATCAGGTGTTGGGTGCGCCGATTGGAGAGCACGGGGGTGGTAAGCAGATCGATTGGTAGATAACTCTGGACGATATCGAGGACAACATAGCGGCGGCAGCGCACATCCACCAGTTGTCCCGGTTCTGGAACACGTAGCAGACCACTCAAAGATCCATTCCCTCACAATTCTATCATCGAAACAGCTTTCGCGATAATCGCTGATAGTCAGCAGTATATGTAGAGGCTGTATTTAAGGAAGGGAGAAAGCACATAGCCCGCCTGCCCACCCTGAAACTATTGATTGATATGAATGAATGGAAAACCTGCACAGAAATATGGTGCTGTTGAGATAAAAGCTTATAGTGCTGGCAATGCCATAGCTTCTGGCTTAGACGACAATAGCCGAAAGTGCCGCCTGGTCTTTCTCATAAAAGTGTTGTTTATTATACAGCTTTTTTCGAAGAAATACCAGTACAGAATATTATGCTAAATATGTATTTGCTTGGGAAACATTGAACTGATCATTAAATTTTATCTCGACAGTATAGTCTATGCGAGTGGGATAAATAAATAATTGCTTGAAATCGAAGTACTTCGAGAAAAGCACTTGACAGGCGATGAATGTTTATGTATCCTCTCAAGAGAGGAGAGGCTGTGCGCGGGTCTTCTTCGCCGTTGCGATTATTGGCGAGTGAACCCCTGCTTACTAATAGAAAGGGCAAGCATATGAAGAATCGACAGACGAACATAGGTCAATCTGAGACAGGTATGGGTCGCGCTTATGTGGTCACGGGAGGAGGACGTGGCATCGGTAGAGCGGTTGTCGAGCAGCTCCTGGAAGATGTTTCTTGTACTGTGGTTGCGA
This sequence comes from Reticulibacter mediterranei, assembly GCF_016587455.1. NCBI lineage: Bacteria > Bacillati > Chloroflexota > Ktedonobacteria > Ktedonobacterales > Reticulibacteraceae > Reticulibacter > Reticulibacter mediterranei. The sequence goes on from NZ_BNJK01000002.1 coordinate 2,131,503, forward strand.
TTGAGCGTGATTCTGACGCGCTGGCCTGGGTGAACGAACATCCAGCAGGTGGACGTGTGATCGCTGTGGTTGGCGATGCCTCCGACGAGAATGTTGTGGAGCATGCGGCGGATCTTGCCCAGGGTGCAGGTTTCTTTGCTGGCTGGGTCAACAATGCCGCAGTGTTTCGGGATGCGTCGCTCCATTCAACCTCCGCACACACAATGCTAGATCTGATCTCGTTGAATCTTTCTCTGGTGCTTGTCGGGTGCCGAACGGCGATTCGTCGCTTCCTTGCGGCGGGAACACAGGGGGCAATTGTGAACCTCTCCTCGTATCAGGCGCGACAGGCCGTTGTTGGTTGCACCCCATATGTGACTGCGAAGGCTGCTATCGAAGGGCTGACGCGAGCGCTTGCCGTTGAGTATGGCCCATGTGGGATTCGCGTCAACGCTGTTGCGCCCGGTTCGGTAGAGACGGAGCGCTACGAGGAGTTGCTGCGACAAAAGGGGCCGGAGGAAGCTGCACGAATCGAGCAGGAGATGCATCTGTTGCATCCGCTGGGCAGGGTTGCCCGTGCGCAGGAGGTCGCCGCGTCTATTGGATATCTCCTCTCAGAGGACGCAAGTTTCATCAACGGCGCGACGATACCTGTTGACGGTGGGAGATCTGCGCTTGCACTTGATCCAGAGTCGCTCCAGGGGATATGAAGGCCGTGCTTCGTTTCAGCTCGTCCCACGTAGGATCAACTCCAATCCCAGCGCTACCTCACGAACCGTGCCAGGCTGGTCAAGTTGTTGGAGGAGGCGCTCCATTGCGGCCCGACCCGATTCCTCCAGAGGCTGGCGTACCGTTGTGAGATTCAGGGCTTCAGCCAGTTCTCCGTCATCGAAACCAACGATAGCCACGCCGCCTGGAACGGCGAGGCCCAGATCGTGTGCAGCTTTCAGCGCCCCGGCTGCGAGCGTGTCGGAGCTAGCGAAAATGGCGGTTGGGTGTTGTTCTATTGATAACAGGTGCCTGGCAGCTTCAAAGGCAGGGCCGATGCCGTGTGCTGTGAAGCGCACATTGTTTTCCGAGAGGGGATAGCCCGCTTCCGACAGAGCAGCCCGGTAGCCAGCGAGCCGTTGTTGTGCTGGTGAGACATACAGGAGAGATTGTTGGGTTTCACCCAGGAAGCTAAAGCGGTGATGTCCGCGAGCCACGAGATGTTCAGCGACGAGCCGACCGCCTGTGGAGTCGGATGTGGAAACGGAGTCGAAGCCGGAATAGTGGGTATCGATCAACACGGTGGGGAGCCGCAGGTCTGTGAGGCGTCTGGCGGCAGCCTCGTCCAGTGGCAAGCTCACGACGATGAGACCATCCAGTCGTCCGGTGATAGGCAGGCTGGAGAGCAGCGGTGAAGTAGTTTGTGCTGCCGACTCCTGATCGAACAGGACGATTTCCTGCTCGTGCTGACTGCCAGCGTGGAGTATTCCGTTCAGGCGTCGCGCTACGGATGGGTATGAGGTATATGGTGCGATGACACCAACCCGTCCTACTCCCCGGCGCGCTCTGGCAACCGCCTCTGGCTTAGGAACAAAGCCGAGCGCATCAACGGCCTCTAATACCTTGCGCCTCGTCTCTGTGCTGACCCGCGTTGGAGCGTTCAGCGCGAGTGAGACCGTAGAGATGCTGACCCCGGCCAGGGTAGCGACATCGTAGATAGTTTTTGATCTGGGCACGGTACGCTTCTCCTCTCGTTCTATCTATGCCTATCCTACTGGCGCGTCCATGCCCTGTCAAGCTCTTTTGTCGAAGTACTTTGACTGGAGGCCGGCACATCGATCCGCTCCTGCTTGTGAGAATTCATTATCACTTGACGACGATATCATTTGTGCATCCGGCAAATGTTTTGGGCAGAGAGACGGCTATCCCCATCCGTAGCGACAAAGGAGTGGCAGGGCTGGGGCTGTGGGGGCCTTGCGCTTGTCGCCGTTGGGTCGCTGGGATCGGGAAACAGACAAACGGCGGTGAAGAAACAGAGGATGTTGGATCTCCCCCCATCCGTAGCGACAAACGGTGTGGCGAGAGCGACAAGCGCAAGGCCCCCACAGCCCCTCCACGCCTCCCCTTTGTCGCTACGGAAAACCCAACATTCTCTGCACCTACAGCCATTCCTGCCGGATGCACCAATCATGGATTATCAAGATGTTGCATGGGTTTCGTAATAATTTGTGTGGACATTGAGGGCAAAGCGATGCCCTGGTCTCGATATGGGAGCCAGGGCGATACAGTGACTTATCCTAAATTTAATCAGGGAAGATTCCAAGTTCTACCCCCAGGTTGTCAATATATGGACTTTTCACCCCACTTTGTACCAAATCAGCATGCAGATTTTTGATATTCTCTTCTTCTGTCTTTGAATGCATGGCCTTAGCATTGGCTAAGGCTAGTTTCGCGGTATGCACGCACCCTTCTATATCATGCTCTGCCAAGTACAAACGTGCCTCCGTTTCCTGAAAGCAGACTTGCCACATAGCAAGATTAGGAGGAAGTATAGATGACGCGGTTTTGAGCTTGTTACGTACCTCTTTGGCGTTCTCACTACTAATTTTTTTGCCGTCTTTTGTGCCGAATTGGAGTAGTACCTTTGCCTTCTCATGATTAACCGCTGCAAGATTGAAACGCATAAAGCTTGCGTCTGGCTCCACTTGCCCTTTATAAAGCATGACAGTAGCCTGGTCTTGCCACTTTCGGCATTGACTTTGTAGGGAGGGATCATGAAGAGCAAAAGGCGCATTGATGTTTGCTGACTCGAGGTAAATATTCCCCTTGAGCGGGCCGTTCGGGATTTTCCCTAGATACTTCTGCGCTTGAGCGATTGCTGTTTGAGCAGCTTTAAGCGATTTTGAATCATTGGTAGACTCATATTGCTGATCGTAGGTGCATGCAGCGTGAACATGTGACGCTGCCAATAGTTCGGGGTCATTCAACTCTGTCGCCAGCGTGATAGCTTTTTGGGCATGTTTTGATGCGTCATGCGCGTCTAATAAAATCTGCTGTTTCATACGTGTGGAAAGTTGATAAAATCGGCACAAGAGCATCATCCAGGCTTCCTTGTCGCTGGATCGTGCATGTCTGGCAATAGCTTCTAGCTTTCTTAATCGGCGATCCACCCGGTAAACAATATCTAGAGATCCGCCATTATAAATGTACTCATTGCCCATGACAAGTACATCTTCATAGACATAGAAAGCATCTTTTTCGATCATCTCTTGTAGCGATGAGATGGGGTCTTGATATGCTCCATGTGGATCATCAGAAACTTGGTGCCAATCCAATCCTAAAAGAGCAACTGGGATCTTGAGCATCTTAGCGAGGAAGATACGGCGTCCTGTATCGTTTGTCATGATGGCCGTTTCCCATTCCTGGACAGTGCGCTTTTCGACACCACACGCGATAGCAAAAGCATCCTGTGTGCTGTAGCGCCTTTGGCGATAGTACGAGATGACTTTTCCCATATGCGGTAAATTGTACATACCCGCTGGAAAATTTCCATAACGAGACCACCAATAGTATACCATTACTGCCTGCCTCTCTTCCTTTGTTGGTCGTTACTTCTATCATACTCCTTTTTATTGCCTGTAACATGACAAATCTTTCATTTCTTGCTGAACTACTTTTGTGACTCACAAAAGTAGTTCGTCTCTTTTCCATTACACATCAAGTATTATCCGTAGTGGGTCTTGTCGTTTCGCGTGGGTGCAGAGCGACAAGGCAGGCGATGTCTTTCGGGTTTTCCATCGACCTCTCCACAGATATCACCAATCCGCAAGGCACAGCCGGGGCGTCGCGCCACTCTTCTGTCTTGCCCGTCGCTCTGGCTGGATTTTTCAAGCGCTTGCTTGCGCACCATCATGTTTCTCTATGGAGACAAAGGAGGATCAGTAGTATGACAGACAACCCTGGTGAGGTGGCGCGTATCCTCGCTCACACCAAGGCCGAACATATCGCCGCACAACGAGGTCTCTCCGCCATCAAAGATGGGGTAGCACCCCACAAACCCGGGCTGATCGATTTGCTGAATACACACTCTGTCAATACGGTCTTCCTTGCCCGTGCCGCTCGTCTCCCAATAGTAACGGTGCGCGCGATGGCGCTGCAAGGGAAGCCCGTGCAACCAGTGGTCGCCATGCAAGTCCTCTACGGATTGTGGGTACTCACTGGTCAACGATATCTGCTGACGGATGTCAATATTTCCGTACTGCCATACAACGAAACGTCGGAGTGAATAATGGAAAGGAGGATGAACATGGAGAGATTTATCGCGGTGGGGTGGCCTGTGGTGTGGTTTTACCACCGCGATAAATCGCTCCACTACGACTTCAAAATAAGATACCAATCGTCTGCAAAAAATCATTCATTCCTGAGAATTGAAAGATATTCCGGACTCTCTGTATCAATGTTTGATTCTCTGGAGAAGTCGGGCGATCTGATACATAGAGGATACCAGGAGCATGTATATATCTCAAATTGAGAATATGTTGTTTGGCATCTTCAGGCATAGAAGGCAAATGGGTGTTAAGGATTTCGCGCATCTCCTTTTGATTGGTATCCCGAAAAGCATTGACATCATTATAATTGCGAGTGTCGAAATACTTTTGCAGGAAATGTTTCTTCTCCGAATTTTCTGGGAATGCTTCAATGAGATCGAAGAGTGTATTTCTTGCCTCTTGATACTTCGGAAAGGCTTCTGAAGCCTGTAAAGGAAATCCATGAAGCAATCCTCTCTGGATGTCCAGGTGTTCCGGTTGTTGGGTTACTGGTTGTCGCCCTAATTCTGAAAGATATGAAGATATGGAAGATGCACTGTCATACGTTGGGAAATAGTAGGGATGGGCCTTTAGAACCTTATCGACGTTTTTTTCTGAAAAAATTCTCAAACCATAACCCATAGGGCGGAGATCTAACACAGAAAGATCATCTTTTGCATTACGAAGGATCATATCCACCATTTGTTCATCATGAATTTCATGGCGATATATCGTCATGAGCGGTTTTACGCCAAGAAAGACTGCCTGGAGTTCTTTCCCCAAAGTTGTTTGAGTTAAGAAACGTTTCCAGTGGACATCACCATCGCGATATGATCGCTCAAAGCGCCGAAATCCTTCCTGTGCTGCTGTGAGCCATGACTGAGTATTTTCGCCTTCGTTCAGCTCGTGCTGTCCCGGTTGATGATCAGGAGACTCATACAAACTTCGTCGAAAGCGCTCGGCTGCTTCAGGCGAGTTGGAAGGGCTACGGTTCGTCCGTTCCATGCTTCCCTCAGGAGGTTGAAATCTGTTCTTTCTAAGGCTTCCGTCCATACTCGTTTTATTGCATACTAGTCCCCAGATAGATTCTAGATAATTTTACTATTGCATCAGCTTTTAATAAGATTTGCGTGTTTTACTATTGATAGATGGCGATTCCCTATCATAGACAGTTTTTGATCTGGGCACGGTACGCTTCTCCTCTCGTTCTATCTATGTCTATCCTACTGGCGCATCCATGCCCTGTCAAGCCTCTTTTGTCGAATGGAGCTGGCACATCGATCCGCTCCTGCCTTATAGATAGAAGCAATAGGGAGCCATCTGATCCCTATTGCTTGTTGCTTATGCTCGATTCACGCGATAAACTCTCTGGCGAAACGGCGAACGTCATCCTCCCGGGTCACGTCCAGGAAGTAGAGTACCAGCTCCTGGATGCCAGCCGCCTCATAAGCGGCGAGACGTTGACGAATGGTTTCAATGGTGCCAACGAGTCCATATGACGCGACATCTCCAGGGAAAACGCTCTCTGCCCATCCTGGGATCAGATTTCTGGCCTGTTCATCTGTATCGCCAATGATACAGAGCGTGAGGGCCGAACGATGAATACTCTCGTAGTCTCGTCCAACGGCCTTACAATGTTGTTTGAGTACTGCTAACTTGTGCTCCAGCGTGGCAAGGTTGCCCTGTAGATTACAGATATCGCCATATTGCGCCACCAGCTTGAGCGTCACCTGTTCACCGCTTCCGCCGATCATCAAAGGAATATGTGGCTGTTGCACCCCTTTGGGCTGATTGATCGCGCCCCGAACCTGGTAATATTTCCCTTCAAATGTAACTTCCTCCTCTTTCCACATAGCCAGAATGATCTGCACCGCTTCTTGCAACTGGCGCAGGCGTTCAGGTCCATCAGGAAACTCGTAGCCATAGGCGCGATAGTCGGGTTCGTACCAGCCAGCTCCGATACCAAAGGTGAGTCGTCCATTCGAGAGGACATCGAGAGTTGAAGCCATCTTTGCCTGTAATGCGGGGTTGCGGTAATTATTTCCTGTCACCAATTGCCCAATGCGCGCCCGCTTCGTATCACGTGCCACCGCTGCTGCCAATGTCCAACACTCAAAGAGCATTGCTTGCGATGGAGGAGCCGTAGTCAGATGATCCGGGAGCCAGATCGTATCATAACCGGACTGATCAGCTAGTTGCGCCAGGTGAGTCAGCGTTTCATACGCTTCCACCGGGTTCTTGATGCCAGCCAGTTCTTGCGTAAATCCCAGGGGAAGGTAGAAACCATATTTGAGAGACATCTTTACCTCGTTCTTTGCTAACGCGAGAGCCGTATTCAGCAGGCTGTTTTTCAAAATGCATGTTCACGGCACGGCTCTTGCGCTGTTCAGTGATCTTCTCGATGGGCAAAGTATATCCTTGAACGTTGAAGTAATCTATGCTATATTATCCTGAATAATTGTCTGATCGTCTCGAAAGGGGAGAATGGCATGGATGTACTTACAGATGTGCTCAATGCACTTGAACTAACAGGATGGATCTCTGCGCGTAGGGAGTTGACACCTCCCTGGCGCTATGACTTTGCAGCCAGTCAAGATATGATCTTTCATCTGCTCGGCTCCGGGAGCGGCTATCTCTCTTTCGCAGATGACCCGACGCCTCTGCGAGTCGAAGGAGGATCTGTCCTGCTCTTCCCCTTCGGGAACGCTCACTCGATCTGTGACGAACTGACCTCCCCTCTGAAGCAAGTCCTGCATGTGGACTATGACGGTCAACGCGAGTATCAAGGCTTTGCAAGTGCGCCCGATGAGTCAAAGATGAGTGTCCTCTGTGGCGCGTTCCATCTAGAGCGTCCCGGCGCTTTTCCCATGCTCTCCAGCTTGCCAAAGGTTATTTATATTCCCGCAGAGCAGGGTTGTACAGTGCCGGGCTTTGCCGAGATTGTGCATTTGATCGCACGTGAAGCGGCCACGCCTCGGCTCGGTACGCAAGTGATGCTCAGGCGATTAACCGAATTGCTCTTCATTCACGTGATCCGAGCCTGGGTTGAGCAACAATCGGCATCTTCTCAGGGATGGGTAGCGGCGCTACGCGATCCGTCTATCAGTACAGCTCTTGGCCTGATTCATCAATCGCCCGAACAGCGGTGGACGGTCGAGGAGCTGGCAGAGGCGGTGGCCCTTTCCCGCTCGGTATTCTCTGCTCGCTTTACCCAGCTTGTGGGGGAGCCTCCTATCACGTATCTCACTCGTTGGCGCATGAGCAGAGCAACACGCTTGCTCAGGGACAACATCGGAGTAGAAAAAATCGCAGAGTTGCTCGGTTATGAATCGGCGGTAGCCTTTCACAAAGCCTTCAAGCGAGAAGTCGGCATGACCCCGGCCAGGTATCGCAAGCTCGGATAACCATCGTTTATTGCAGTGTCAATCGGTGCAGCCTTAGAGAACCTTGACAAAGCAAGCGAGCATCATTATAATTTCAAAAAAATGTGATAGTTTTTCTGTATGTTGGTACACTATACTGGTAAGACAGTTTCTGATAGATTTCCTTCGATTTCTTGATGATGCAAGCTGCCAAAGCATATGCTCCCCAACATGTCTAGTTCCACGGATATTCGATGCTGACTGTTCGTGTTTCTCTATGGTAGAGGATGAAGGATAGGAAGTTATGAGCGATCAGTCACCCCTGAAACATCTTTTGACCATCCCTTATGATGAGCTGGAAGAGTTAAATCTCGCGGCGAGGGAAAAACGTGATACAGTTTCCGCTGAGGAACAGGAGCAGGAATATCGAGCATATCTGGAGAAGGAAAAGCATGTAAAAGCGGTGACGCTTTGTTTTTCCGACCTTGAAGGTCGTTTCCATATGCTGGATTATGACAAGAAATTTCTGCTTGCTTCGGCTGATAACCTGACGTTTGATGGTTCTTCCATTCGTGGATTTACCTCGCAGCATGAATCAGACCTGCGTTTACAGGTTGATTGGACGAGCTTTTTATGGCTTCCAGCAGATCTCTTCGGGGCAGGAAAGGTGATGCTATTTGCTAATGTCCTCAATCGAAGTGGAGGTCAGTATGAATCTGACTTTAGAGGATTGCTTCAGCAATATTTGCGCGAACTGGACCGCCAGGAAGGATTGACTGCGTATGTCTCAGCAGAAGTAGAGGGGATTGTTGTTGAGGGAAGCAATGCAGAGCAGCGGTTTGACGAGAATACGGGCTTCCAGATGATCTCACGTGGGGGCTATTTCCATTCACTGCCCAGAGATCCGTTGCGCCAATTTATCGATACCGCAGCAGGGGTACAGCGAGCGATGGGGTTCAAAAATGAAAAGGACCATCCAGAGGTAGCTCCGTCGCAGTTTGAAATGAACTTTTCCTATACCCATGCCCTCCGTACGGCTGATCTGATTCAACTGTACAAGCTGATCTGCCGACAGGTTGCCAATACGCTGGGAATGACCGCCACCTTCCTGCCGAAACCGGTTATGGGGATTAACGGAAGCGGTATGCATACAAACATATCTCTGGCAAAGCATGGTAAAAATATCTTTTACGATAGAGACGGGGAAGAATATCTCTCGACTCAGGCACGAGATTTCATTGCTCGTATCCTCAACCATGCCCAGGAGATGTGTCTGGTCTTGAATACCAGCGTGAATGCCTATCGTCGGCTTGATCCCCATTTTGAGGCACCAAACCAGATTCAGGTATCACCGATTGACAGAGGATCAATGATTCGTATCCCGGTAGGAAATGAAAAAACGGCCCGAATCGAAGTTCGCTCTGTTGCACCAGATGCCAATCCCTATCTTCTTCTGTACACGCTGTTGCAGACAGGATTGAATGGAGATCCCTTGTCTGGTCAGCATGAGGGAAGCGAGCACGTACGGCTCTTGCCAGGAACCATTCAAGAGGCAATAGAGTACTTTGAAGGAAGTCATCTGATGAGAAGAGTTCTGGGTGAGACAAACGTTGAGAAATATCTCTCTTATAAGCAGATGGCAGCTGATCGAAGTCCCAGAGCTTTGGGAACGCAGATTAAAACTTCGGAGATTATTTATCACCATGAAGTCACAAACCAGGCTTTATGGAACATGTTCTAATTTGCGGTTGAGCATGAATTCCAAATCATAGCCGGAGTCAGCCATGAAAGCGCTGCAATCATCCTTTACTTCGCTGGATGTTTTGCAAGCGCTTTCATGAATTCTCCACACAATATCTGCATCGCATTTCATGGTTTTGCCGCTCGCCGGGCGGCTGCAGGTATGATAAGATAAAACTGATAAACGATGCAGAGGATTGATTCTCCGATCTCTGAACTGTATACTATGCAGTAGGCATGTGACCATGCACTTTGCTCCGTATGTTTGATCTGCTTGATAAAGCTGCCCTTCTGCCGTAGTCGAGCGATTGATCGCGGGGGAATCACACCACAAGTTTTCCGCGATCAATCGCTCGACTGCGACGAGATATCTAGTTGCAAGCGTTTGCAAACGTGATGAGAGAAGGCAACATGCCTGACCAATAGCAGCGGAAGGATACGCTGCTGAGTGCCCGGTGCAGGACGCGCCGGGGAAGATTGGCGCTATAGTATGTAGCGCGTTGAAAAGGAGTTCATTATGTCTTTGCGCAGTTCTCCCAGATTTCTTCGTTCTCTTGTTGCAAGTCTCTTGATGTTGGGACTGCTTGCTGTCACCGCCTGGACTGTACAACTGCCTCCATCGACGGCTCGTGCAGCCTCGGCCTCGTTGGTCCAGGTGACAAATTTTGGCACAAACCCCACCGGATTGCAGATGTGGTTGTACGTTCCAACCAGTGTCAAGCCACACTCGCCGATTCTGTTAGCGCTGCATTATTGTACCGGCACCGGGCCAGCCTTCTTCTCGGGTACTGAATTTGCCAACCTCGCAGATCAGTATGGTTTTATCGTTATCTTCCCATCGGTGACTCGCAGCGGGCAGTGTTGGGATGTATACTCGAACCAGGGTCTGGCCCGCAATGGTGGCAGCGACAATACGGGACTCATCTCGATGATCACCTACGTCGAGCAGCACAACAATGGCGACCCGAACAATGTCTATGTCACCGGAGCCTCTTCCGGTGCCATGATGACTAACGTCATGCTGGCCGAGTACCCGGATGTGTTCAAAGCGGGATCAGCTTTTATGGGCGTACCATATCATTGCTTCGCTACCGGTGCAGCCTCCGCTACCAGCGGGTCAACATGGAACAGTGCCTGTGCCAATGGCCAGACAAGTATGACCCCGCAGCAATGGGGAGATCTCGTACGGGCAGCTGATCCCGGTTACACTGGTGCGCGACCGCGCATGCAGCTCTGGCACGGCACCGCCGACACCACACTAAACTATGCGAATTTTGGGGAAGAAATCAAGCAGTGGACTGATGTTCTGGGTGTCAGTCAGACTCCGTCCTTCACCGATAGTCCGCAATCAGGCTGGACCCGCACCCGCTACGGCAGCACTGGGATTGGCGCGCCAGTTGAGGGGATCAGCGTCCAGGGGGTGGGGCATTCCCTCCCATTGAGTGGGATGGCGACGTATGCGATCCAGTTCATGGGGCTGAATGGTACTTCGGTCTCCACTCCCACACCAACGGTTGGTACAACTCCAACTGCTACGGTTGGCACGACGCCAACGCCAACAGCCACTGCGGGCGGGAGCACATGCAGCGTGCATTACGCCGTGAGCAGTCAGTGGTCAGGTGGCTTTGGAGCCAGCGTAACTATCAATAATACCGGCACCAGCACTATCAATAGCTGGACCTTGAAATGGACGTTCCCCAATGGGCAAACGATCACCCAGATCTGGAACGCCAGCGGCACACAGTCGGGAAGCACCGTCACCGCAACCAATCTCTCCTATAATGGGACGATTGCGTCAGGTGGCAGTACTAACTTTGGCTTCAACGGTGCCTGGAACGGGAGTAATACCGATCCGTCTGCGTTTACCTTGAATGGTGTAAGCTGTACCGTTGCTTAACGCCAGCTAGCAGTCCCCTTGACAGCATTCTCTGCATCTTGTACACTGTCACTAGCTGGTGACTGTCACTAATTGGTGACAACATACAAGATGCAGGAGAGGCGCATGTCTGAAGCAGAAAAAAAGCGGGGAGAGATCAGCCGTGATGCGATTCTGGAGGCGGCGGAGATCGTCTTCGCGGAGCATGGCTTTGATGGTGCGCGGGTTGATATCATCGCGCACCTCTCCGGTTATGATAAAAAATTGCTCTTTCGCTACTATGGAGATAAGCTGGGCCTCTACGCCGAGGTGCTCAAACGCGCAGAGCAGGAAGCCCATGCACTTATGGCGGTCGCCTTTGCCCCTTTGCTAGAAGACACGGGCGCGCCCACCCAGGCGCACCAATGGAGGCACTTCCTCACTACTATGGTGCAAACCCTGTTCGATTATCTGCTCGCGCATCCGCGCTTCATGCGCATGTTGACCTGGGAGATGGCCGAAGGCTGGCAGACTTTCACGAAGATTGCCGAGCGCTTCCCACCCGAGTATACGGACCAGTTCGAGATACTGTTTCAGAAGGCTCGCAAAGCCGGACTGCTCCGCTCAGATTTCTTGCCTGTTATCCAGTTTACAATGCTTTTGCAGCTATGCCAGGTGTACCTGCTCTCACTTCCCCTCTACCAGACCTTACTTCCTGATGTGGATCTTTCCTCTACGAGCGCGTTGGCACAGGCACGGGACTACCTGACAGATTTTGTTGTGGCAGGAATCATGGGAAGATTCGAGGACTGAGAAAGGAAGGGCAGGGAGTGGGCGAAATTGTTCATGAACAAGCTACCAACAGAGATCAAGGAAAGGAATCGTTATGGTTGATATCAGGTTCATGCTGAATGTGATCATGAAAAAGAGGCAGTTTACCTCACAGGATAGCTGGAACCGTCAGCAGTTGGAAGCACACCAGAAACGCATGATACATAGCTTGCGTCAGCACGCCTATGAGCACTCGCCCTTCTACCAGCGTTTCCACGCCGGGTTTTATGACGCTCCATTGGATCAACTGCCAGCGCTTACCAAAGCTCAGATGATGGAGCAGTTTGATAGCCTCGTCACTGATAAAGCTGTACATCTTGCGGACATCGAGAAGTATATGCAAGATGAGGAGAGGAGCCAATCTTTTCTCGGACGCTATGTGATCAATGCCACTTCTGGAAGTAGTGGGCATCCCGCTGTGGTGCTCTGGAGCAAGGACGAGTGGGCGGCGATAATGGGGGCCGCTTTCGCACGCACCCCCATGCCATTCAGTCTCTTCCACAAAAGGAAAATGGCCCAGATCGCTTCGACGACCACCTTCCACATGTCGTCTCAAGGAGGAACATCCTCTCAGAACCTGCTTCTGCCGACGTTATTGCTGGCTGCGACTGAACCTTTGGAGAGTATGGTGGGCCGTCTGAACGACTGGCAGCCAGACCTGTTGATTGTTTACGCATCGATGGGACGCATCCTGGCTGATGAACAACTGACCGGGCGTCTCAAGATCGCCCCACAGACGGTGATGGTCGGCTCTGAAGTGTTGACCGCAGAGACGCGGCGGCGCATCGAGCAGGCGTGGGGGCAGCGCATCTTTAACAACTATGCTACGACCGAGGTAGGTGGAATCGCGATTGAGTGCGACCAGCATTGCGGAATGCATGTGATGGAAGACCTGTTGCTGGTCGAGAATGTGGACAAGAATAATCAGCCAGTCCCTCCCGGAGTCTTTGGCGACCGGCTCCTGGTCACGCCTTTCTACAAATGCACGCAACCGTTGATACGCTATGTGGTAGAAGATCGTGTGCGTTTCTCCAGCCAACCATGCCCATGTGGGAGACCCTTCAGACTCATCGACGCCATTGAGGGCAGACTTCAGGAAGTGCTCACTTTCCCCGGAGCAGGCGGTGGCGAGATATCCATTCACCCTCTCCTCTTCCACAACCTCTTAGACACGCTTCCGGTCAGTGGATGGCAGGTAGTGCAGGAGACAAATAGACTGCACGTTCTTCTGGCACGTGTGTATGGCATGCTCGATGACTTTCAGGTTGAGAGTCAGGTCGAGAGCGCATTGATGGCCCAGAAAGCGGTGGTTCCACCAATTCAGGTGCAACGGGTCGATACCATTCCTCAAACTATTGCTGGCAAAACCCCCTTAGTGAAATCCAATATATGAATTACCAGGCCTGAAGTGAAAGGGGAGCGGAGATGCGAAAGCTCTCTTCCCCCTATCTCTGGGGAGCTTCTGGGGACATGGCAGAGTGAAAGAACTCCCCAGGCAACGATTGCTTTGAATCGCACTTTCTGCCTTTTGCTCCTTAAATAGACGAATGTTTTTATCAAAAATGTGAGATTATCAGAACAAATAGAATTATATAACCCATCCACAAAAAGCAATGAATCTCTACGTTTGTCTTGTATAAAATTTGATATATACCACATAGGATAGCAGGAGGATTTTCAAGGGAAAGTTTTCTTCATTGTCACACGTTCTTACCTGGTGAGTCTATCGGCATTTGTAGTGCATTTTTTTGGGATTCGTATGTTTTTATGCCTATCCATCAGCAGGCCAGTCTTGCCGTCTAGACGAGCAGACAACTTGCAGAGAGGTTATCCGTTATGAAAAGGAGCACAGGAATGGAACTCGTGCGGAGCAGTGCCCCAATACATAGTGTGCTGCATCCAATTACAGCGTTCTCCACACGCGCTCTCATCGTTGTTGGTGTGCTTGCCTTCAGTCTGATGACAGCATGCAGCCCACAGCCTCCTGGCGTCGATCCGCAGCCAGGATCGTCAAACAAGACCCCGGCTGCCTCACCCACCGTTCCCTCTGATCTGGCGAAATACCTGCAACACAACCTCATTGTCAATGGCGATGCCGAAGTGGGATCGGCAGGAGATCCTGATGGAACCGCTGAGCAGCAAGTCGTCAAAGAGTTGCCAGGCTGGACACGGCAGGGAACGTTGACGGTGTTCCCCTATGTGGCTGGTCAGACGATAGGTGCAGTGGGTGAGGGTGATCCCAGGCCGGATGATCACGGGAAGAATTACTTTACCGGAGGGCCAGATGGAGGCCCGGATGCCCTGGCGACGGCGACGCAGAGCATCGATCTTACCCCGCTGGCTCTCGTAGTGGACACGGGCAAGCTCTCCTATACGCTCTCTGGCTATCTGGGAAGCTGGGGCACCTTTTCAAACCAGGCTGAGATCTCGGTGCAGTTTCAGGACGCCAGCCATAAAGATCTGGGTAGCCCGGCTCACATTGGGCCTGTGACAAGCGGTAATAATCATCAGTCAGACCAGGCGACAGGCTTATGGAAGCGCACCACAAGCAACCAGATCCCCGCTGGAACGCGCTATGCTGTGGTTACACTCACCATCTCAGTTGATCCCAATGTCCGTGTCGCTGCTAACAACAGCGCCAATAGCGGCTTCGCTGATAGCATCTCGTTTATGCTGAAATCGTAGCCCTGGGCATACTGGATGGGTGTACGTGCGATAGGAGGTTTTGTCCACCTCCTATCAATTATGTCATAGTGTCAAATAAATCAAGCTGAATATTGCCATTATGTCCAACTTGGCAATAACGAACCTGGTGATTCCTGTTTCGTAGTCGCGCGATAAATCGCGCTCGTAGCCATCAACGCAGGTAGAAAGCGGGCTGAGCGCGATTTATCGCGCGACTACGAAACGGGGAGGATTCCCTGTTTTGGTTGTTACATTTCATCGTCGAATAATAGCAATAATGTCACAAAAAATGAAGACAAATGTGTAATATTGACAAAAAAAGAATTTTAATGTTAGGCTTGAAAGAAACATAATGTAAAGAAGAGGTATGACTTATGGATGATCTCAATTCAGGGCGAGAAGAATTGCTCGATATTCCTGCTGTAGCAAAGCTATTACATGTCAGTCCGAGAACGGTCTATCGCATGATAGCAAAAGGCGATGGAGAACTTCGGGCAATCAAGATAGGAAGGCGCTGGAAATTCCGCGCAGACGAGGTGGAAAGCTATCTGCTGCAAAGAAACGCTCATTCAGCGGATGATCTTCAGAAGCTTGAGCAAATAACGAAAAGCAATGGCGTGCGGAGCCGGTCAAAGAGTGCCGATGAGAAGCGCAATGCTGAAACGTCGCTGGATGAGCAAGAGAGTGAGCGAGAAAGAAGACAGGCGCAACTCGATCTGGATATCAAAAAGCAAACGCTCGAATTGCAGGAAAAACATCTGGAGATCGAACAGAAGCGTATTGATTATGCCCTTCAGACAGCGAACAAAATGATCACAATGCTCTATCCTGGCATGAATCTTGATGGGCAACAAAAAGACTTGCTTTTACAGGCACTCACGCAAAATCTTTTACAGCTAGGGAATAGCGCAGAACTTCAACTCACTTTTCCCGTAGCGAGAAACAGCTATCTACAGCAATCTGAAGATATTCTCACTATTTATGAGAAGATAATTAGCCTGAATGCTAACAATGTTCCGGGGTATCTCGGCAAAGGGATCATTCTTTCCAGTTTGCGGCGCTACGAGGAAGCGCTAGCAGCTTACGAACAGGCAATTCGCCTTGACCCAAATAATGCTGATACCCATATAAGTAAGGCCGATGTATTACACAGCCTGCGGCGCTACGAGGAAGCGCTGGCAGCTTACGAACAGGCGATTCGCCTTGATCCAAATAACATTCATGCCCACAAAGGGAAGGCTGATGCATTACATAGCTTGCAACGCTATGAAAAAGCGCTGAGCGCCTACGAACAGGTTTTGCGCCTTGATCCAAACAACATTTATCTTTATAAGGGCAAGGCCGATGCATTACATAGCTTGCAGCGTTATGAGGAAGCGCTGACCACCTATAAGCAAGTGCTCTGTCTCGACTCCAATTACGCATATGCCTACAAGAGCAAAGGGGATACCCTCAATAGTCTGCAACATTATGAAGAGGCTCTGGCAGCTTACGAGCAGGCGATTCGCCTCGATTCTAACTACGCATATGCCCACAAGAGCAAAGGGGATACCCTCGACACTATGGGGCGTCATAACGAAGCTCTTGCAGCCTATGAACAGGCCCATCAACTCGGCTATAGTGGCTAAGGCAGAATTTTTACCTTGTGCTACTTTAGTATGAGAGCAACACAGGAGCAGTTGCCATGATGAAAAGCAACCTTGCCAATATCTACCGAGGCTACATTGCCCGCCTGAATACGCAAGACTGGTCGAAGCTGGAACAGTTTGTTCATGAGGACGTGTCCTACAATGAGCAGCGGATCGGGAGAGAAGGGTATCGCGAGATGCTGGAGAGAGACTTTGATGCCATACCGGATCTGTATTTCGACATTCAACTGCTGATTTCCGATCCGCCTTATCTCGCAAGCCGACTGAGCTTCAACTGCACGCCAAAGGGAACGTTTCTTGGACTCCGTGTCAACGGGAAGAGGGTATCCTTTACCGAGAATGTCTTTTATGCATTTCGGAGCGAGAAGATCTGGCAAGTCTGGTCAGTGATTGATAAGGCAGCCATTGAAGCTCAACTGTAGCGTGATGGCTCACCACAGCAGGCTTGCCAGATCGAGAGACGGCAAGCCTGCTGTGTCCCTGCCTTGTTGGATCATTGCAGAGCCAGCAGCCCATTATGCTCGTGCGTAGCGCATAAGTACAACGCCTGATGGGAGCGGTTTGGATTCGAGCAGGCGTAGAGAAACGTGCAGCCCTTCAGGAAACAGCTTCTTGCCATTGCCGAGGACAACCGGGTACACCCACAGGCTATATTCGTCGATCAGATCGTGCTCGACCAGGATATGAATCAACACGCTGCTGCCATCCATGAGGATGTTCTTGCCAGGTTGTGCTTTCAATGCGCGTACTTCCTCGACAACATTGTTGCTAATCAACGTCGAGTTGCGCCAGGCTGAGGCCGTTGTCAGCGTTGTGGAAACCACGTACTTTGGCATGGCGTTCATGGCATCGCCAAAGGGATCACCGGTTGGCATTGGTTCAAATGCTCCGCCGTGAATCTGCCATGTTTTGCGCCCCAGAAGCAGCGCATCACTCTGGCTCATTGCTTCAAAGAAGTGCGCGCCGATGTCATCGTGCCAGTACTGCCATGTCCACCCGCCGTGCGTGAAGCCCCCCTCGGTATCTTCTTCTGCGCCTCCAGGCGCTTGTATGACATTGTCCAACGACACAAACTCTGATACAACTATCTTCCGCATGTTTCTCTCCATATCGAGCAATAATTTCTTGATTTGTCACAGAATAACTCACCATATCACTGCCACACCAATTGTATGATGCTTCATCCATATCTGAGTTGCGGTTATCTGGCTCGCTCATCATAGCATATGTGAACAGCAAAAACTTCTCCAATCTTGCCCGGGGTAGATGGTTCTTGCAGCAGCCAGCAAGAAATAGAGAAATTACCAACTCCCAGTTTGCCGCCTCTATATTCCTGATGTTCGGCTTTTCGTGGATCTGACGGCCTGTTTCCAGCGTGAAGAAAGCAGACGCAAAAGGATTGTAGAACTCTCTCAGGATGAGGAATACTGCGAGGAGAAAGAGAGACGATAATGAGCCATAAGACCAAGCATCAGACTGATAGAGAGCTATTGTGGGAAAAGATCAAAGGGATCGAAGTTGCGATGTTGACAACGATGGAGGATGACGGCACCATGCACAGTCGTCCGATGATGGCACCGCAAAGGGAGTTTGACGGCGATCTATGGTTTTTAACGATGGAGACAGCCCCCAAGGTGAGAGAAGTAGAGCGCCATCGGCAGGTTGCCATCAGTTACGTTAAACCTGATGAGACCCGGTTCATCTCGGTGTCGGGGGCTGGCGAACTGCTTCACGATCAAGCAGCGATCAAAAAGCTGTGGAAGTCCTCCTATCAGCCCTGGTTGCCAACTGGACCGGATGATCCCTCCCTGGCCTTGCTCAAAGTCCATGTAGAGAGCGCTGAATACTGGCAGGAGGCTGGTGGGAACAGGGGCATCTTTTCTTTTGTGAGCAAGGGATCAAAGCAGATAGGAGAGGATGTCAAACTGGATATGCACTGAGTTTCCTGTGCAGTGAGGCGGCTCGCGGCGAGGATGAGGAAGACTACCATATGTTTTCCCTTGTGCAATGGGTGGCAATGAACTCCCAATCGGCCAGATTGTCCCTCTGTAGGTATCAAAAGAAGCACTGATACCAGTAGACTGATGAGTGTTGAGAAAAAGGTTGAGGATCATTGGCCGAGAGAAAGGAGCTTGCTACCGTGTTCCGATATGAACACCTTACTGATAAGAGGAGATTTGAGAATGGTGGCGATTCTCCCATTTCTGATGCTTACAGATGGGAAGAGAAGCTAGTCAATGCGAGAGGAAGAATACTTGGAACCGTATCAGATGTCGCTGCCGCTGAGCAGGGGGAAAATCAAGTAAAAATTACCACCCAAGCAAGCAGAGATGCATATGCCGGGGCGGTAAGAAAGCTCGAAGCGAGATTTCAAAAGCTTAAGAATGATTTGTTCGCAATGGTTTTCCCTGAAGTTGACGCCGAGATAGACGCATTTAAAAGGGAAGAGTTGGAAAGGCTAGATCTGTTAGGTCTCAGTCAGCTCCTGGCGATTAACCAGGCAATCAACAAAGCACTTGATGTGCTAGAAACAGTAGAAGCGGCAAAGAAAGAAAAAATCTTAATACAGGGTGTGTTAGATAATGTTAAATATCAGGAGCCTGGAGAATATAAAGAATTATATGATAGCATGATAAATGATCTTAAAAATATACAGGCCTCACATGAGAGTAAAATGGTAGAAGATTCTTCCAGACAACATGGACATCTTAATGATTTAGAAGCTGCTCTATTGGATAAGTTAAAAGACTATAGAGCTAAAGAACCATCAGCAGTGGAAGAACCGAGTACAGCCATTATCGAGCCGTCAATCGATCAAAAGCAGTCTCGTGCGAGGCAGCGAGCGCGGCTTCGATGGGGAAAAAATCTCTGGCCGCAAACGACCTCTCCTGGTTGATACGTTTGGGCCGCTCCTGGCCATCAAGGCGCATTCGGTTGGGTTGGTTGATCGTCGTGGAGCGTCTTTGCTCCTGCGCGATCTGGCTGGTCGTTTCCCGCGCTTACGGCATCTCTTCGCTGATTATGCCAGTGCCAGAGCAATAGCTCCCATAAGTCCTGCATCCTGCGTGAAATGTGCCGCCAGCACAATTGGTGGGAAAGGCACAAAGCGTTTTATATATGTATCGAGACGCGGTAATATAATCTCTTGAGAGGCCATCAGTCCGCCGCCGACGACGATTCGCTCTGGATCAAGTGCAATAGTCAGGTTCGTGATATGGAAGGCAAGTTCTGTGAGGGTGGCCTCCACAAACGCACGTGCCGCCGCGTCGGTATGTGCGAGTTGAAAGATCTCTCTAGCGGTAGATACTCCCTCGAACTGAAGACGCGCCCGTTCGCCAATCGCTCTGCCTCCAAGAAATTCCTCCAAAGGCGCGCGTTGATGATGGAAGCCTGTCTCCTCGTGCAAGTGTCGCAGGTTGTAGGCAATCTCACCGGCGGCACCATGCGCACCCTCGATCACACGCTCCCCTACGATCAGAGCCGCAGCCAGACCAGTTCCCAGGTTGAGATAGAGGCCGATATTGGCCCCCACTAAGGCTCCCCAGCGCAACTCTGCTGCCGCTGCTGCCTTAACATCATTGGCGATCCGTATTGCATTTGTGGGGAAAGCCTGTCTCACCAGGCGAGGAAGTTCAAGGCGATCCCATCCCGGCACATTGGGAGCCAGCAGCACCCTATTCTCTAACGTAATGCCCATAGTAGAGATTCCCACGCTAACGAGTGTTTCTCCCAACTCTTCCTGAGTTTGCTCTATGAGCTGTTGACCAGCCGCAATCACCCGGGTAATGGCCTGCTCCGCTCCTTGACCGGCAAGGGTTGCTATCACCTGTCGATGTATGATCGCTCCATCGGCATGAGCAGTTGCGAGCGCCATTTTTGTGCCGCCAAGATCAATTCCCAGGACAAAACCAGCAGGGCTTTCCTGCATAGGGTTAACCCACCTTTCATAGAGAAGGCAATCCAACAACCAGGGATGCTCTGATGAGGGATATGTAAAAATATCGCTCATAAACAATCAGATTGGCGATCGATTTTTGATTGTTTTCTTTCGTTTTGATTATAAACGCCATCCCTTTTTCTTGTCAAGGGAAATATCTTCTCTCATTTGATCGTTTGTTTTCTATTTTGATCGTTTTCTGCCTCGGCCTTCATGTTTGTCAAGCATATCGTTCTCCTCTTCATTGGTAATTATGATTTCAGACAATGTGTATAGTGAAATGGTACATTGAAACGTGTGCATTAGTTGTACCGGGTGTTGGGGTGTAAGCATGGTAGAAGAGCACATAGGTAATTGAGAGAAAGCAAGAAGATCTACCTCTATCTTGCGAGATGATAGAAACGAAGTGTCTGTGTGGCTTCAGAAAGGCAGATGTTTGTTCGCTCTATTCTTCATTTCGGCATTCCTCGTCGATTAGCAAATTTTACCTATGATAATGTTCTTTATTCTCTAACGTCTGGTATACTATTAATCATATTCTCCCGTTTGAGAATGCTGGCATCGATAAAAGATGGCCGGGATGGTATGTTCCTGTACGATCGTACACAACAACAGCTTGCTTTAACTGAACGTAGAAAGGGGCAATCCAGGGAACTCCTGTTGCCCGGTAGAAGCAAACTACAGCAGCTAACAACCAGTATGGCAGCCTTCCATAGATAATCAATCCTTTATCGGTTGGTACATGCGGCAAGGCCAGCGGTTCGGGCTGAAGGTATTCAAGTCGATCAGTGGGAAAGGTGACGGAGAGAACGCTGGCGTATGCATTGCTGTATGTCTCAATATGTATTTCGGAGGAGGACGCCTCACCAGCTTTCACTTCTACTGGTTGAACCCAGCCAAAGGGCAATTTGGGATCGAAAAGATGCAGCGGATGTGGATGTGCATACGCTGCGAGAGCAGCATAGAGCCAGTTGGGACCAACCCCATAGACCGCGAGAGGGGTTTGCGAGGGGAGACTCTCCAGAAATGGCTGGAGCTGATCTGGCTCCCAGCGCGATGACGTACGCGTAAAAGCTGTTAATGCCTCATCCAGGTTTAATACCAGTTCAGCGGGTGCCTGTTCAAGATAAGACAGTCGTATCTCATCGAGGTTATAGGAGCAGAAAAGCGTGGCGAGCCGTTCAACCAGTTCGTCAAAGAGCGGCCCTGATTCAGCTTTCACAAGGTGACGCTCTAATCCAGTCAATGTTCCCTCCAGGACGTGTGATTGCGTCATAATCGTGGATGTGCCTTCTCGTTGTGAGAAGAGCCGGGCAAGCGGTAACAGATTGTGCTCTTCAACAAGACGTTGCCAGCGCCAGATGTATTCGGGTTTATCGAGGCGAAGGAGCAGAATGGAATGGGTATAATAACGAAACAGGCTTTCCTGGGAAGGGCGAGGATCACCACCCATATCAACGAGAAAGGGGAGGCGGCGGTGTTTTAGATCCTGGCTGATGCGCTGAACAAATGAAGCTGGCCATTCGCCAGTCAGTTTCACGCGGATCGAACTCACGGCGTCGGGATCACCTTCTTGAAACCAGTTGCCCTCGCCATCGGGACAGGCGCGGATTGCGTGATGGGAAACGCCTCGCTCTCGTAACGCTTGAGTGAGACGATAGAACAGGACTGATTTCCCGGCATGTGGTGGTCCGCCCACCAGCACGGCAGGCAATAAATTCATCGTTGATTATCCTCCTGGTAGTGTATTGGAGCAAGTGTATTTTTTGGTTTGAAATGTGAGAGGAGTGGCATGATGCCGGAGTATCCCCATGTACTCGTCTTTCATTGCAAAAAACATCAGAAGAACCTATGAGATTATTCAGCGCATTGAGGATACAACCACAAGAAGAGGATGATATTCTCCTTGCTGAGAAGACTGACCGCATAGAGAGGAAAGAAGGTACTGGAGATACCGTAATGCTCATACTCAACTTCACCCACCCGCTCACCGACGCCCACAAAGCCCAGATCGAGGCTTTAGCGGGCGTCGCTATCGATGAGGTTCGTACCATTCCTGTGCAGATCGATCAGGAAGAGTCGCTGGCACCGCAGATTGCTGCGATTGTTGATGCCGCTGGTGTCGCCTCAGAGGAGTGGCAGACGCGCCCATTGCTGATTAACCCGCCCGGCTATGCCCCGGCTGCTCTCGTCCTGCTGGCAGAACTGCATGGGCGCATTGGACACTTTCCCGCGCTGATTCGCATCCGCTCAAAGTCTGGTCCGGTCACAAGCTATGAAGTGGCAGAATTGCTGAACTTACAATCTGTACGCGAAGCTGCCCGCAAACGTCGATAGTTGTATCGCAGGCTTGAGAACGAGAAGCTATAATGGCCGGAGAGCGTGATAGGCTCCCTGCCCCATCACGCTCTATAAATTTCACTGGAGGGCTTATCAATTGGTTGGCACCGGGATTTTCATGCGGTGAGTAATATTCGTCACTGCATTGGTAACTCGGCATCATCTTGAACTTGCTTGCTCTCTTTTAAAAGATGGCGCACGAGAAAGCTACACTGGTCAGCCACTGTTTGTTGAAAGATCTTTCCTGCATAGAAATCGTAGTGGCCGCAATCGTATCGCCGAACTTCGCCACGTGGTGCAGTCTGCGCGGTCTTGAGGGCCGCTTGAGGCGAGTCGGCTACGTCGCGGTCTCCCACACAGACGAGCAGAGGACACTGTACATGAGATGCATAGACAACCGGACGGTAGAACAGCAGGTGTAAAAGTGCGTGTGCACTAATCTGATTCCCCCATTGGACGCCTTCAGGTACCAGGAATTGTTGGTTTGTTTCAGAGTCGTATGAGGTGAACATCGCCAATTCGCCAGGTGCGCCGTCTACTTTCACTAAAGATGGTTGTTGCCTCAACCATCTTTGAAACTGGTCTTTGATGGCCACTCTCAGAAGCGGTAACATCTCAAAAGGTCTGGCAGAAGCAAGGTTTGTGAGGCCATCAGTAAAGGGATTCTGGGACACCACAGCAGCCAGGCCGCGAGCGTGAGCAGCCGCGACAATGACATGTCCACCTCCAAGCGATGTTCCCCATAAAGCAATACGCCTTGCATCGAGGTCTTTGTGAGCGCGGGCATACGCTATGGCAGCCGCCCAATCCGCAAGCTGGCTAGAAATTTCGACCAGGCCGCGTGGCTCTCCTTCACTCGCCCCAAAATAGCGATAATCGAAAACAAGAGCCGCCAGCCCAGCCTCTGCGAAACATGTAGCATAGGCATCCAGCCGCAGTTCACGAGTCGCTCCCAGGCCATGAGCAAGAATAACACAAGGAAAGGGGGCTGATCCTGATGGAGGAAGGTACAGCCAGGCTGCGCAACGGCTTCCCTGAGAAGCAAATGTGACATCGATACGCTTCATTTGGATCTCCTTTGATATCTACTGAGGGAGAACCGGCTCCTCCCTCTTGTTGAGATACACTATACGAGATATACTATCTCCTGTCCAACACTTATTCCGGTCTTATTAACACATAGAGCATACATAATATCAGGAACGAAGACGTGGCCGTTTGCTCTTTGTCAAGGAGGAAGGAGAATCTCACATGGAGCTTCGTCACTTGCGCTATTTTGTAGCTGTCGCTGAAGAACTGCACTTTGCTCGTGCTGCTGAGCGATTACACATGACCCAACAACCTCTAAGTTTTCAAATCAAACAATTAGAAGAAGAACTTGGGGTGACGCTTTTCAAGCGTACCACACGCCGGGTTGAATTGACTGATGCGGGCCATGCTTTGCTCACCGAAGTCAACTCCGCGCTTGAACACCTGCATCTAGGTGTTGAAGCAGCCAGGCGTGCAGAGCGAGGAGAAACGGGATCGTTAGTGATTGGCTATGTGAGCGTTGCCCTCTACAATTTGATACCCGCAGCCGTGCGTCTCTTTCGTGAGCGCTTTCCTACTGTGCAGGTCACGTTGCGTGAACTGTGTTCCCCAGATCTCGAAGAGCACCTGTTAGAGGGGGTTTTAGATGTTGGTCTTGTTGTGCAGGGGGCGCACGTTTCCGAACTGGTTTATGAGACGGTCCTGTGTGAGCAGGCAACAGTTGCCATTCCGAAAAGCCATCCACTTGGGAGGCTGACACAGATTCCACTGCGTGCCCTCGCACCGGAACCGTTTGTGATGTATGAACGCACACAAAGGTCGTTGATCTACAGTCAGATTATGGCGCTATGTCTGGAAGCTGGTTTTAGCCCCAGCATTGTCCAGGAAGCGGCCTCTGAGCAGGCGGTGATTGGGTTAGTTGCGGCAGAAGTGGGAGTTGCGTTAGTTTCGGCCTGTCTGAGTGGATTACGCATGGATGAAGTGATCTATCGACCACTCATTGATCCTGCTGCTTCAGTTGAGTATGCCGTTGCCTGGAAGCGAGAGAACTCCTCGCCTTTCGTCAAGAACTTTCTAAACATTGCCAGGGAAGTTTCCCAACACGTTGGCAAGCAAGAAAAAGCGCTTATCACACCTTCTTAGCATTTAGGTACTGTCGAAGGTGTCTGATATCGCGTGAGCACTTCTCCGAAGTGGAGTGGAGTGGAATCGTCCAGGAACCGCTCCACTTCGGAGAGGCGCTCACGCGATATCAGATTGTATTGTCGCACTGATTGGACCAACCAGCCTGAGCATCACTTCTCGTTCTTGAAGTAGTAATCGTGGTCGAGATCCGCCAGCAGACCAGGTTGCACAGGATGCCACCCCAGCAACTCGCGGGTCAGCGCGCTCGACGTTGGGTTGTCCGTTGAGATGGCGGTCCCCAGCCAGCCGAAGTGCTCGCCTGCATTCTCAGGAGAGATAGCGACCACCGGGAGATCGAGGTGCCGACCGATCACATCGGCGATGGCGCGTGTCGGCACACCTTCGTCCGCGACCCCGTGCAGCACTGATCCCGCCGGAGCCTTCTCCAGCGCCAGGCAGAACAGGTGCGCGGCATCGAGCCTATGCACAGCGGGCCAGCGGTTGGACCCATCGCCGATGTAGCCGGAGACTCCTTTCGCGCGAGCAATGTTGATGAGGCCCGGGACAAAACCGTGCTCGCCCTCGCTATGTACCGACGGTGAAAGCCGCACGACTGACGAGCGCACGCCACGCTTAGCTAGCGCGATTGCCGCGTTCTCCGATGCGACCCGGGGGGCGACCGACCCGGCGTCGGCCACGTCCTTCTCCGTTCCGAGACGCCCCTGCGGGAGGAAGAATGTGAGCATCAATGTTCCCGAGGTGATCACGAACGGCTTGCCGGAGCCTTCCAGCGCTGCTCCGATCGTCTCGACGGCACGCAGATCCGTTTGCGCAGCACCCTGGTAGTCCGAGAAGTCGTGGTTAAACGCGAGGTGGATGACACCGTCAGAGGCTATCGCTCCGCTTCGCAGGCTGTCAAGATCAGTGAGTGAGCCGCGATGTACCTCCACGCCAGCAGAGGTGAACGCTGCTGCGGTTGCGTCTGAGCGAGCCAGGCCAAGCACCTGATGTCCAGCAGCTAAAAGTTCGCGGACGACGGCAGAGCCGATGAATCCTGTCGCGCCGGTAACAAAAACTTTCATGGTAATTTCTCCATTAAATGTGTATTCAGGGTTTCGATGAGGTGGCCGCATAATGCATGTATCCACGAACTTCTCTGGGGAGGGCCGAATATGGCAGGAGTGATCCTCTCTGCCCCATGTGCCGATAGCCCTGCGCACCTGGTTCCGTAGACACATCTGCAATAAGCCATCTATATGGTTCGTCATCAGTGTATAATGAAAGACAGAGCTTAACGAGAGAAGCGTTTATCCTGGTACTAACACTTCTAGTTTCCAAAGGGCTGTCCATTTTTTCTCTTCTATTTTGCATGCATGAGAGAAAGCGCGATTGCAGAGCAAGCGCTGAATCTCCTGTTTCGCATGGCTGAGGGGGAGCAAGTCACCTCTCCCCTGGTATTACAACCCCGATTAGTTGTACGCGGATCTACAGCCCCTCCAGCAGGGATATCGTTTCCCTCTCGTTGATCGTTTAAAGGAGGCGATGCTTTCTTACTGAATGCTCCGTTGATTACCTTTCCTGTATACTGAAAGCATGAATCAAGACTACTCTTACTTATGAGAGGAGATCATGATGGCAGGCTGTGTCACGAGATCAAAGATGAAAATCGTGCCAATACTGTTATTGGCGATCATGATGTTAGCAAGTTTGGCTACCTGGGGCGAGAGCAGCAGTACTCCACAGGCGAACAAGGATGGTATCTCGTCGGGGGACCAGGTTAACCTGACCTTCTGGTCCTGGGTTACAGGGATCGATAAATCTGTTGCGCTCTTCAACCAGACTCACCCCAATATCCATGTGAATCTGGAGAATGTTGGTGGTGGTCCCAACGAATATAACAAGCTCTATACGGCGATCAAGGCCAATAACGAGCCGGATATGGCCCAGGTCGAGTTCCAACTCCTGCCGACTTTTGAGACGACTGGATCACTTATCGATCTCTCGCAGTACGGAGCTAACGAGGTGAAAGATCAGTTTGTGCCCTGGACCTGGCAGCAAGTCTCGCTGGGCAACTCAGTCTACGCCATTCCGCAGGATAGCGGCCCTCTGGCGATGTATTACCGCGAAGACATATTCAAAAAATACAATATTCTGGTTCCCACCACCTGGGCCGAGTATGCAGATACCGCCGCGAAGTTGCATGCCGCCAATCCAAATGTATATATTACAGACTTTCCGCCGAAGGAGCCGGGATGGTTCACGGGACTCATATGGCAGGCGGGAGGACAATTATTTGGCATTGACGGTGATGCCTGGAAAGTATCCCTCAACAATCCTTCCGCGCAGAAAGTGAGCACTTATTGGCAAGACTTGATTAGCAATAATCTGGTCAAGACCGAGCCAAATTTCGCCAATGGCTGGTATCACGATCTGCAAACTGGGAACGTCGCTACCTGGATCTCAGCTGCCTGGGGAGCGGGCACGATCCAGTCCAACGCACCACAAAGCGCGGGACAATGGCGTGTAGCGCCCATCCCACAGTGGGAGCGGGGCCAGACCGCCAATGGGAACTGGGGAGGCTTGACAACCGTTGTGTTCAACAACACAAAACATCCAAAAGAGGCCGCAGAATTCGCCATATGGCTCAATACCAATGAGCAGAGCATTGACTACATGATCAAGGGCAGCAACATTTTCCCTGCCCATAGAGCATCTTTAGATTCACCCCTGGTCAATGGTCCCATCTCGTTCTTTGGCAATCAGAATATTGGCGCGATCTTCAAGGCTGGCTCTGAACAGGTCAACGTCAATTTCCAGTGGGGGCCGACCATTAATCAGGTTTATAACGACATAGGAGACTATTTCGCGGCAGTCATAAACAGGCAAAGTACGCTCAACGAGGCGTTGGATTCGGTCCAGGAAGGAACCGTCATCTTCATGAAAGGGCAAGGCTTCACCGTCACCACCAGACGGTTTGCCCACGATTAACCTTCACGAAAGAAGACTGTTCGCCATACAAATATACCAGGACAAAGAGAGGAGAAAGAGCAATGGCGCTTGCTCAAACTGTCCGGGTGTCCTCCCTCCCACGTTCCAATGCGGAACGCCGAAGAGCCATGACACCCTATCTGTTCATCTTGCCTTTCGGGATACTGTTCATCCTGTTTTTCCTGGCTCCCATCGTCTATGCTATCTATCAGAGCCTTTTCCGCTATCGACGCACGGGACTGGGCCTGCACGGAGCAACGGTTGGTTTCAACGGGTTGGGCAACTATCTTGATGTTGTGACTGATCCGAAATTCTATCAGGGCATAGGCCGTGTGCTGCTGTACGGCGTCGTACAGGTTCCCGTGATGCTCATTCTGGCACTGATTCTGGCGCTTTTGCTGGATTCGGCGGTGGTTCGTTTCAAAGCCTTCTTCCGACTGGTCTTCTTCGTGCCTTACGCTGTTCCAGGGATTATCGCCGCGCTCCTATGGGGCTATCTCTATGATCCGCAGCTCTCTCCCATCGTGCAAGGGTTTCAAGCTCTGCATCTGTCGGCCCTTGATTTCCTGGGCTTTTATACAGTTCTCTGGTCTATCGCCAACATCTCCACCTGGGTCTGGACGGGCTATAATATGCTGATCATTTTTGCTGCCCTGCAAGCCATTCCCTCTGATATCTACGAATCGGCGCGTATGGACGGATGCTCAGGGCTGAGAATTGCCTGGTATATTAAAATACCACTGGTCGCTCCTGCCCTGGTCCTCACCTGCATCTTTTCCATTATCGGTACCTTGCAGTTGTTCGCGGAGCCGCAAGTCCTCTCCGCTATCTCGAACAACATCTCAACCGCTTTTACGCCGGTTCTGTATGCATATAATACCGCGTTTAGCTACAACAACAACTACTATGCTGCCGCTCTGTCGGTAGTGCTGGCCCTTGTCACCTTCGTCTTCTCCTTTGGTGTCTTGCGGGTGACTCAACGGCAGTCAGGAGTGTAACGATGATGAGCCAACAATCCACAGCGGTTTCAATACGAACTGAGCAAAAGCAGGCGTCAGAGCAGGCAACTCGGCGGCATACAGGTCGGGCCACGGGCAGTCGCGTTGGGGCAATGACCTTCCTGATCATTTGTGCGTTCTACTTTCTGGTGCCTTTTTTCTGGTTGGTCGTCTCTGCAACCAAGAACGCCGGCGATCTGTTCGGCACCTTTGGCCTCTGGTTCTCTCCTCATTTCAATCTGTGGAGCAACCTGCAACAGTTGTTCACCTACAATGATGCCATCTATACGCACTGGTTGCTCAATACGCTGCTTTATGCGGGAGTGGGTTCGCTGGTCGGGACGTTTTTGTCGGCGATGGCTGGCTATGCGCTGGCAAAATATGTCTTCCAGGGCCGCAATCTCATTTTCTCAACGATCCTGGGAGCGATTCTGGTGCCTGCAACGGTGCTGGCGCTGCCATTGTACCTGATGATGAGTTGGATAGGGCTGACCAACACAATTTGGTCGGTGCTGCTGCCTAGCCTGGTCAGTCCTTTTGGGGTCTATCTCTCACGTATCTACGCATCGTCCTCGATACCCGACGAACTGTTGGAGGCAGCTCGTATCGACGGGGCGGGAGAGTTCCGCACTTTTGCCACAATTGCAATGCGGCTGATGGTGCCTGCGCTGGTCACTATTTTGTTATTCCAGTTCGTTGCCATCTGGAACAACTATTTCTTGCCTCTGGTCATGCTCAGCGATCAGAACCTCTTTCCGATCACAGTTGGCTTGCAGACCTGGAATGTGACGACGGGAGGTGCTAACCAGTTCCTCTATAGTTTGATCGTCACGGGGGCGTTGATCTCTTCATTGCCGCTGCTTGCTGGCTGCGTGTTGTTGCAACGCTTCTGGCGTGGTGGTCTGGGATCTGGCAGTGTCAAGGGGTAATGCCCCAGCATGTCGTAGTCGCGCGATTTATCGCGCGACTACGACGGGTGAGGATTTGGCTAGAGGGGTTTGCGGCCCCACACGCTTTTATAGTGCCAGATACCTTGAAATTCGGGAGCATAGAGTTCTCGTTCCATCGTCTGGAGGAGAAGCTGGTACTCTTGTTCTTTGACCACCTGGACGGTGTGAACCAGATAGGATTGCATGAGGGTATAGAGAACCACAATGTCGCGCATAATTTGCTGATGAGCTGGCGCGCCCCATGACCAATCTAGATGATACTCCTGCTCGCCAGTGATGGAGATGCCTGTCTGGGCAAACATAGCGCTCAGTCTCGTTCCTGCTCCAGCGTAGGTGTCCGGCGCTGTCTGAGATGCCCGCCCGTCGCGCTTCCATCCTTCCCAGATGAGCGCTAAAATCCGGTTAAAGGCCGGGCTATTGGTCTCATTGGTGAGAATTTCGGTCGAACGTATTGTGCCGCCTGGGGTGGTCACGCGCAGCATCTCTTGAAGCAGGGGGAGCCACTGATGCTCTTTGAGAAACCATTCCAGCAGACGTGCGTTGACAAAATCAAAGGTGGCATCCTCAAAATCCCAGGGACGTAGGGCGTCCATGACGCGAAGTTCGACATTGCTGAGCTTGCGTACGGTGGCGAAAGCCCGCCCGTAGTTAATCATCTGCTGGCTGATATCGAACCCGACAGCGGAGAGATATGGATACTTAAAGGCGACTTGTAAAATCCAGGAAGCCGGGCCGCAGGCGACATCCAGGACGCTGTGTAGCCCGGATGGGTCAATGTCCTGGGGGAAGAGATCCCCCATCGTCTGGTTCATGAGGTGGTCTTGATCGATAAGGCGCTGCATATCCGCGCCACCGCGATGATCAACGGCATAGGTATTGGCATCATTGTTCATATGGCGTCCGTGCTCCCATCTGTTGTTGCTCTTTTGCTGCGTTCGTTATGTACTCTCTGCCCCTGCTTGTCGTCAGAGAAACCATTAGCTGGAGCAAAGGCAAGATGTTCCTGTATTATGTTTGTCTGACAAATAGCACAGTTTAAGCATATCATTGCGGGCAGGTCGGGTCAAGATCTTTTTGGATGATATGAAAGAGGACTCTGGGGAGATTTTCCCCTGCAATTGCGCTCAGGGCCATCCTGAGCGCAATTGTTGGTTTGGCCTCTGCTAAAAAGCTACAGGCAGAGCGGCTAAGCTCCGTGAGTTCAGGCTAAAGTTCCAGATGACGCTTTCACGAGGAACGGAAAGGTGCAGGTTGGGTATGCGACGGAGCAGTGTGCTAAAGGCAATATCTCCTTCCAGGCGGGCCAGTGGCGCTCCCAGACAGGTATGGATGCCCTGCCCAAAGGCGATGTGACGGTTGAGTGTGCGCGCAATATCCAGTTCTTCCGGCTCTGTAAATTGTGCCTCATCCCGATTGGCCGAAGCCAAGACCGCAAAGAGGACATCCCCTTTCTTGACCGACTGCCCGGCAAGCTCGATGTCTTCGATAGCAAAACGCGGCCCCGCGATGGTTGCTGGCCCATTGAAGCGCAGTAGTTCTTCGACGGCTGAGGGAACCAGGCTGAGATCGGCTTTGAGCTGCTCCAACTGGTCGGGATGCTCCAGCAGCATAAAGGTTCCAGTGGCGATCAGGTTTGAAGTCGTTTCATGACCAGCAAAGATCAGCAGCGTGATCGTCGAGAGCAGTTCCGTTTCACTGAGCCGGTCCCCTTCCTCTTCGATAGCGATCATCTGGCTGATCAAGTCGTCGGCGGGACGCTGGCGCTTTTCGGCCACCAGATGCGCAACGTATTCCCCGAAGGCGCGCATGTTGGCCTGAACTCCCGGATCACGCTTTCCAACACCCAGACCATGTGCCAGCGCCTCCGACCAGCCACGTATCTGGTCCCGATCAGCGTGAGGCACCCCTAGCATCTCCGAAATGACATTGATAGGTAGGGGAAAGGCATAGTCAGCGACGAGATCCATCTGGCCCTGATCTTGCACGCGATCAAGCAATTCGTCGGCTATCTGTTGTACCTGTGGGCGTAAGCTTTCGATATACTTAGGGGTGAAGGCTTTGGAGACGAGCAGGCGTAAGCGTCGGTGGTCGGGTTCATCGACTGTAAGCATCGTTTTGGAGGTAAAGAATGTCGGCGTGTCGTCGGCCTCAGCGCTGTTGCGCCCGAAAAGACCTTCAACCCCTATGGAGCTGGGATCTACGGTAAAGTGCGCCTGATCTTTGAGCATTTGTACCGCCTCTTGCATGCGCGTAATCATCCAGGCCCGACGATCCGCCCCCGCGATGGGGAACGGGAGAGGCATAACGGCGCTCGTAGAGCGCATCTGTGCTAACAACCCAAAGGGATTTGCAACGATTTCAGAATTATCGCCACTAAACAGGCTGAATATCGCTTTATCTGATATGTTCTGATTTTGTGTATTCATGATGTTTTTCCTATAAACTTCTGATCAGGTGTTCTCTGTCAACAAGGTCAGCAGGGAGTGAGTGAGCTGCTCGGCCAACTCATCGAGCGAACGATAGGTTCCTAACAGGTCGATGGCACTGGTAAAGGCACCCATAATGATGACTGCGGCTACGCTCGGGTCGATATCCTGGCGGAAGATGCCCATTTGCATTCCTTGAACGAGCAGCTCTCTAGGAATCTCCAAAAATTGTATGCGCACACTTTGCCCATAGGAAGGGTCCATGAGCTTCACCAGCCGGGGGTCATGTAGCACGCCGCTTAGTGGCTGATACTGCTCTTGCAGGTGTACACCGGTCGATATGAACGCCTGGAGCGCCGCGCGGGGATCGTCAGCATGAGCGGTCCGAGCCGCTTGCATTTGCTTCAAAGAATCCTCAACAACACTCTGGAGAATCGCGCGCAGGAGGTCTTCGCGATTGGCAAAATGCCCATACAGGGTACCTACCCCAAGATGAGCCAGTGCTGCAACCTCGTTCATTTCCAGTTCCAATCCACGCTCGGCAAACACCGAGAGGGCAGCTTGCAGAATACGTGCGCGGTTGGTGATTGCATCCGTACGCTTCGTCGATCCTTTTGCAGACGCCATATGCTTGTTCTCCCCTTGGGAAGCGAGAGCCATCGCAGAGAGATGATGGCTCTCGAAACAGAAGTCGAATTCTGTTTCGAATTATAGCAGCACAAAAAATGAGTGTCAAGGTCATCACATAGGGGAAAGGGAAGAGAGACGTTCCAGGTATCCACCAAGCAGGACGACGAGGTCTTCCTGTGCTTCGTGCTTTAGCCACTCCGCAGCTGCTACGAGGAATGTTGTCATGAAGATCGCGACCGGAAAGCGGATCTCATCGCGGTTCGTGGCTGATTCCAGATGGGAGCAAAGGGCATCACAGATGGCAGGCTCTTTTTCCAACAGTGCATAGAGATATAGTGATGCAATGGAAGGAGTTTGTGCGGCCACTTGATAGCGGATCAGAAAACTGTCCCGCCGCAGTTGATACAGACCGGCCAGGTAGAGAAAGGTCGCTCTCAGCGCTTTCTGTGGTGATTCCGTTGGTGCAACCCGTTGCAGAGAGCTGATAGCATCAGTCATGGCAGCGTGCATTGGTCCAAAAAGCACCTCTTCTTTGGAGGCAAAATAACGAAAGAAGGTGCGCGTTGACATCATCACCGCATCAGCGATGTCCTGGATGGAGGTTTGCTCGTACCCCTTTTGCTGGAAAAGTTGGAGCGCCGTCTCTTCAATGGTTGTTTGCACCAGACGTTTCTTGCGTTCGCGCAAGCTCAACAGTTGATTTTTCTCGTCCTGCGAAGAAATTATGTCATCCATTTTACTTTTTTCTTACATTGACTTATATCATTCAGTGGCGCTACAATACAACATGACACAGATTGCAACTGAAGACAGTATACCTGATCTCTCAGTGTTGTGCGAGCCGTATTCTTTTGCTGCGCCATTCCTATTGTTTTTGCAAAAAGCACAAAAAAGTGATGAAAAGAACCACGCTCCCGACCTGTAGTGGAGGGAGCGTGTAGATTGGAGTATATATCGATGAGTCAGGAACAACAGACGGGCACCAATAAAGCTAATCAGGAGGAGTTGCCCTCGTTTCCATTTCCGTTTGCCGATCACAGTTTGAACGTTCCCGCAAAATATGCTCAGTTGCGGCAACAGTGTCCGGTCGCCAGGGTACATATGCCCTATAGCGGCGATGCGCTTGTCCCCACTAGATACGAGGAGATTGCGCAAGGCTTCGCGAATCCGAAGTGTGATGCCATCCGCACCTCAGATGGAGATGTTCCCCGCCTGGAAGCAGGCAACGTTACCGGGACGGAGGGATCAGAGACCAGCGCGATTTTTGCTGTCTCCGATGCTCGTCATAATAAGCTGCGCCGCGTGGTCGCCCCAGCCTTTACGGTACAGGCCTCTAATAAGTTGCGTCCCCGTGTGGTCGAAGTCACCAATGCCCTCATCGATGAGATGGAGCGCAAAGGGCCGCCTGCCGATCTGTTTGAGGACTATGCGATTCAGGTGCCTATGACGGTGCTGTGTGAAATGTTGGGGATTCCTCAGCAGGAAGAACACCTCTACCGCGAATCGGCGCGGATCATGATCTCGACGACGGCGCTTGCAGAAGAAAAACGGGCACAGTCCATGAAGCTGATGCAGTATCTCGCACCCATTATCCAGCGGGCGCGGGAGAATCCTGAAGACAATGTGCTTGGTCTGCTGGTCAAAGCGCAGCAGCAAGGGGACGAGGTGATGACGGAGTCCGAGATGTATGGTTTTGCTATGGGCATCATTGGGGCTGGCTTTGAAACGGTCAGCACTACGTTCACGAATTCCGCGTTCATACTTTTGCAACAGCCTGAACTGGTGGCGCAGTTACGGACCCTTCTTGAGCAGCCAGATCAGCTGGCTAATGCAATCGAAGAGATTTTGCGTGTCACCCCCATCGGAGCGGGCAGGCCACGCATTACGCGAGAGCCTGTCCAATTGGGTGAGACGGCTATTCCTGCCGGGGAAGTTCTTTTCCTCGTGACGCACGCCGCCAACTACGATCCATCCGTGTTTCCCGATGCCCGTGCGATTCGCTTTGATCGTGAGCTGCACCCCATCATGAGCTTTGGACGTGGGATTCACGCGTGCCTGGGCCAGCAGACGGCCCGTATGGAACTCCAGGTGCTCTGGCAGACACTTCTCGCCCGGCTCCCATCTGTCCGTCTTGCCGTCCCGCCCTCGGAAGTTCCCTGGCGCGCGGATGAGACGCTGACGTTTGGCCCAGCCCATCTGCCCGTCACCTGGTGACTTATATCGTAGTGGAGCGATTTATCGCGATAAATCGCTCCACTACGATTGTCCGTAGCGCTGTTTCAACCTGTCATCGACCAGCCCGGCAAGATCTGCCAGGATTGGGCTACGCGTGATATCCTTGAGGGACACTGCTCGATCCAGGAGAATCGCTAGCCGCACCGCCGACAGTGACGTGCCCCCTCGATCAAAGAAATGATCCTGTCGTCCGATGCCCTGCTGTGGGATGCCAAGCACCTTTGCCCATGCAGCTGCCAGTCGCTGTTCGGTTGGTGTATGTGGAGCGTGGTAATCTTCCTCCTCGGGGGCATCGAGTTCTCTGGCAAGTGCTGTCAGTATCTTCCTATCGATCTTGCTGTTGGCGGTCAGTGGTAAGCCTTCCTGCCAGTGGAAAGCCGCCGGGACCATATATTCAGGCAACGATTCTCCCAACCGATCGCGCAGGATGGCGACATCGAGTGGTTGTTGTCCGCTATAGAAGGCCACCAGACGCTTGCTCTGGTTGGTCCGTTCGGCGACCACTACTGCCCCATCGCGAACGCCGGGGATGCGCAACAACCTGTTCTCGATCTCGCCAATCTCGATTCGAAAGCCAGAGATTTTGACCTGAGTATCGCGACGGCCCAGAAACTCCAGTTTGCCCTCGGGCAACCAGCGACCGTAATCGCCGCCCCGGTAGAGCCGCTGACCCTCGCGATGCGGATCGATCATAAATGCCTGTCGGCTGCGCTCCGGATCGTTGACGTACCCACGACCGACGCAGACCCCAGAGAAAACAATCGCTCCGGGAGCACCGAGCGGCACCGGCACCAGGTGTTCATCGACGATATAGATGTACACATTGTTGACGGGACGACCGAGCGGAACCCGTTCCCGGTCCGGCACCCTGTCCATGATCTCATGATTGGTGTCGTCCGAAGTCTCGGTCAGGCCATACGCGTTAACCAGTTTAATTCCTGGTTTGGCCGCAAACCAGCGCTGCGCAATTTCCTTCTTGAGCGCTTCACCCGTGACCGATACACACCGCAGGTTTGGCAACTCGCGAGGATGCTGCTCCAGATAGGACAGCACGACTTCGAGGTATGATGGCACGACCTGGAGGACGGCGACCCGACCCTCGCTGATCTTATCTACGAAGCGGTGAGCATCCAGGATGACCTCCTGCTCGACTAGCAGGGTTCGCCCGCCGACCAGAAGCGCGGAGATCAGTTGCCATAGTGAGATGTCGAAGCACTGAGGCGCGATCTGCGCGACGACCTGCCCCTCGCCGATCTCCAGGTCATCGATTTTGGCGTAGATGTGGTTAAGCATGCCTCTCTGTTCGCACATCGCTCCTTTGGGTTCGCCAGTAGAGCCAGATGTGAAGTAGATGTAGGCGAGCTGGTCAGGTGCGACGCTGACATCGAGATTATCATCAGCATAGCCTTCCTCGCAGGCCGCGTCGATGAAGATCTTCTGGATGCCGGGCAGCTGGTTGAGCGCCTGATCCAGTGTGGTGGTGCTGTCGGGTTCGGTCAGCACGAAGCCGCACTCAGCACGAGCAAGAGTAGCCGCGATGCGTTCAGCCGGGAAATGAGGCTCGATCGGTAGATATACTCCACCCGTCTTGAAGATGGCGAGGATGGCAGCCATCCAGTTCAGGTTGCGCTCGGCTACCACTGCCACGACTCCTTCGTTGCGCAGTCCCCGCGCCAACAAAGCCCGTCCCAGCCTGTTGGCACGGCTGTTGAGTTCCTGGTACGTCCACTGCTGCGAACCGTGCATTGCCGCAATAGCGTTTGGATTTACCTCTACCTGCTGCTCGAATAGCTGGTGTACCCTGAGATTCGGCAATTCCCGATGACGCCCGGCCAGCCCTTCAATCTGGAACCGGAGTTCTTCAGCAGAGAGCAGGCTTTGTTGCTCATGGTCGGCGTCTGGATCGGCGATGATCAACGCAAGAGCTGTAAGATGATAGCCGCCGATGCGGGCTGCGCAGCCCGCATCGAGTGCCTCAGTCCGATAGCGCAGCCGTAGCACGAGATCGCCGCCGTGTTGCAAGATTTCCACCCTGAGTACAATACTCTCGGCAAGATCGCTACCATCTCCAACGAGATCAAGGACGGTCTCGAACGGCAGCCTGGTCAGGCCCGGTTCGCGCCTGAGATCATCGATCGGAAAGTCTTTGTGCGACAGCAACTCTGTTTTGACGCGATGGGAATCTCGCAGAAATGTTCGCCATGAACCCGCTTCGACCGTCAGGCGGCAGGGCAGAGTCTGTCCGCCCTCTATGGCGACATAGCCCGTCGTGACCTCGCGCTCACCAGAAAGCGCGGCCAGCACTCTGGCGTGCGCGGCCAGCAGCAGCGAGTTGAATGGTATCGTCAACTCGTCGGCCAACTGGCATAAATCCGCTACCAGATCGCGGGGGAGCGTCACCTCGTACGAGGCGATCCCCTTCTCCGGTGTGAGGGTCCAACGTGGAATAGTTGTGGACCCTCCAGCTTCAAGCATGCGCTGCCAGAACTCGCGATCAGTCTCCATTAGTTTTTCCATCGAATCTTCCCTCCTTTCAGCGAGCGCCGTACTACTCCTTGCTGTCGAACAATGCGGCAGTGGCGGTGGTTGTTCTGGCAGATCTGCATGGCAACTGCATTGTCTTCGATCGGGTGGTGAGCATGGCCATCAAAATGGTTGTTCTCTGGCTCATGGTGAGCGACCATCTGCGGGCTGCTAGCCACATGGAAGTTCGCCCTGGCGGGATTTCCTCCCCATGATGCGTGTGGCGGGACCTCTTCGCCTTTCATGAGGAAAGAATCGGCGGCGAGTATTGTTCCCTCGCCCATTGTTACGCCGTAGTGGACGAAAGCACCGACCCCGAGGGTACAACCAGCACCGAGCGTGATGTAGTCAGACTTGAAGGTGCCATCCTCCAGAGAGTGGCACTGAAGCGAAGTTACCGGATTGAGCGTACAGTCATCTCCAATGATAGTGAGCGTCCTCTCCGTCAAGTTACAGCCGTCGTCGTAGAGCCTGCGCCCGATTTTCGCGCCGAGCAGCCGCCAGATCAAGCCTTTAAAAGGGGTGCCGTTGAAGATCGGGGAATTGGCAGGCGGCAGCTTCCAGTAGCGCTCGTGCCACCGATAATAGGGGTCATAGATGGAGCAGAACTGTGGCCGCAGCCTGCGGAATGCTCGCTCAACCAGAATGAAGTAGACCGTACTGAATAAGGTACTGAGCACGAAATCGGCGGTGAATGTCACTGGCCCCGACGCATGGTAGAGGTTGATTGCCAGGAGGCTGAGTACCATAAAAGTGAAGATGTGCAGCCACTGTATGACCAGGAAGAGTCCCATTGTGCGGAGGTTGTAGCGGTTTTTGGCCGCGAGACGCCTGCGCAACTCGTCACCGCTACGGAGATGATCGAACCGGTTATCGCGCTCCACTGACCGGGGAATCTCGAAGCATGGCGAACCCAGTAAACCTACCCCTTCGCGGATCTTGCCGTCGAGTGGGATCATGGTCTTTGTCGCGATTAGGCAGTTGTTGCCTGTTCGTGCTCCAGGGGGGATGGCGAGGCCATTTCCCAGGAAGTTGTCTGAGCCGATTGTCGTTCGTCTCACACAGAAGGAAGTGCTTGAGTAGTCGGCATTGATGATCGACAGTCCATCACAGACCATTGTGCCACTTCCGATAGTACTCAGGTATGGATTATCGTACTGGATGACCGTGCCGAAGTTTGCTCCTGTCTGCACTACCCGGCCGAGATTGACCCCAAGGCAGCGCAGGTAGTAGACGATATAGGAACTGTCACCGAAGAGCCAATGGAAGAACTTGTTGTTGGTCAATCCCGTGATTGCCAGATGCATCGCGTAATGGAAGCCGTAGAGCGGATAGACCTTGCCAGGCTTGATGGCGAGGCTGAGCAGGCGCGGTATCGTGAACACGACTACGAGACTGACAATAGCGACGCCAAAGAACAATACCAGAGAGAAGATCAACGCATAAATGTAGAGATCTGGTGAGACAACCTGATTCTCATCAGATATCAGTAGTTGGGCCAGTGGAGGTATCCAGGTGACAAGCAAGCAGAAGGCTGCGATGGTCAGTGGTATATACACGAAGAACAGCATGAACAGTGTAAGGAGTCCAAAGCTGATACGGCGCAGCGAACTACATCTGGCTGGCGCAACCCTCACATAGTTCAACTGGGTGCGTTGCGCTGGAGATCCGTGCCATCGCTGACCGTCGGGGATCGCCTCGCCGCTTTGCAATGCGGATGTATGGCCGAGTTGGGTTTCATTGCCCATTGACGTGTTGATGTCGAGGACAGCCATCTCGCCAACATACGCATCTCGACCGAGAGTGACCGGGCCAATCTGAATCCGTCCGGCGTGCGCTCGATAACAGAGAAAGGACGCGTTTTTGCGAATCACCGTTCCAGGGCCAATGGTGAGCAGGTCTGTGCAGATTGGAATGGTGCGGGAGAGGATCGTAACATTCTTGCCGATCCGCGCCCCAAGCGCCCGCAGGTACAGCACATACAGCGGTGTACCTGCGAAAAGGATCATCGGGTTGATGTGGACCAGCGCCTTGACGATCCAGAAGCGCACATAGGCCAGGCTCCAGATTGGGAACTCGCCAGCCTTCCACCGACCGATAAGAAGCCATTTGGCTACGATCGGGAAACAGCAAAGGCTGATGAAGGCGGCGCTCACGGAGAAGATGGCCCGCAGGTAGAGGTCGGTCCAACTAGGAGCCTCGTAGATCCAATCATAGCCCTGGGCACTGATAAGCCCGAGGAGAGAGGAATATCCGAAGAAGATGAGTAGTTGCAGCACGCCGCAGAGGACGTACTGTGGTGTGCTAACTGGCTTCACTTCCTCGGTCGGCAGCGCTGTGCTGGCTGGCGACTCGACCGGGGGCGGCGCTGCCTCCGCGAGCGCCGCTACCAGGCTTCTGATTGTTGGGTGTTCGTAGATGTCCTTCATCGAGATCGATGGCAGACCTCCCCGCTTTCTGACTCGGGCGCAGAACTGGGCCATCACCAGCGAGTTGGCCCCCAGATCATCGAAGAAGTGGCTGTCGATCGACACCTGTTCGGCGTGTACAACGTCAGCCAGCACTTCGATAAGTATCCTCTCGGTGTCTGTCGTCGGGCCTGTGTATCCGCTCTGGATGGTCGTGGGCATGGCTGGATCAGCCGTCACGCTCTCGCGAGATTTTTCCATTCTATGGCTCCTTCATTGTGTATCAGCGGGCGGTTGATCGATTGATCGAGGGGATGGAACCGATCAGGCTAACAGCAGGCTCTCTAGCCGTCAGCTCATCAGGCTCAAACACACCATCACCGTAGACCTCTTGCAACCAGCTGGTGCAATAGACGGTGTCGAGGTAGCGCTCGCCCAGGTCCGGGGAGATGGCAACGGCGGTAAGGTCAGGTGCCTCATGTCGTGTTAACCAGTCCATTGCACCGCTAACTACCGTGCCAGTGGAGCCACCAAGCAGAAAACCGCTACGGGCCATACGATGACAGGCACGGACAGTGTCCACCTCTTTGACGCGTATCACCTCGTCCACATAGGATTCGTCGAGCAGGGGTGGACGAACGCCCATCCCCAGGCCGGGAATCATGCGGGGGCCCGGTGGATCTCCGAAGGTCACTGAACCGACGCTATCCACGGCGATGATCCACACCGACCGATGCCACTCACGGAAGTAGCGCGCACACCCCATCAGGGTTCCGGTCGTGCCAGCCCCGATGAACAGCACGTCCAATTGTGGAAACTGGCGAGCGATTGCCGGAGCTGTCGTGTGGTAGTGAGCCAGCCAGTTGTTCGGATTGGTGTACTGGTTGAGCCACACATAGCGCTTATCGGAGGCACAGAGCGCCTGGACATAGGAGAGCCTCGCTCCGAGGAACCCTCCGCCATCGGCGTCTGGCTCAGTGATGATGTGTATCTGGCTGCCCAATGCCTCCATGAGGAGTCGGGTCGAGAAGTTACAGCGGCGGTCGGTCACACAGAGAAAGCGATAGCCCTTACTTGCCGCGATCATACTGAGTGCCACACCCAGGTTTCCAGACGAGGACTCGACCAGGATCGAATCTGGTCTCAGAATTCCATCTCGTTCGGCGGCCTCCACCATCTCTTTCGCTGCCTTCAGCTTAATTGAGCCGGCAAAGTTAAAGCCTTCACATTTCAGGAAGAGCGTATGTCCGAAGATCGACCGAAGATCGATATAGAGTTCTTCCTCACTGAAGTTTTGTGGAGAGGTTATGATTTGCACAATGATCTCCTTACATACGGATGAGCATATATGTTCTCATTGATGCGTACACCCTTTGAGAGCAACTTTGTGAACAGTTTTTTGTAGAAATCGCCAATAATGTACACTTTTTTAAAAAACAGGTTATTCATCTGGAGATCACCTCAGCGGTTGTAAGCAGTCGGTCAGGCGCACTGCATCGGCCATTGCGACGAGTATTTCGCGCGGCCCCTCGAAGGGTTCCCTGCTGTGTGCGGTGCGGATGTTATCGATGAGCATCAAGTCGCCAGCTTGCCAGGGTTCGCGTACGGTGTTGGCCGCATAGACCTGGTTGAGCAATTGTATGATCTCCTCATCAATGGGATCGCCGTTCCCAAAACGAGTATTGAACGGCAGCCCATCGGCATCGTACATGTCTATCAGGTATTCGCGCACCTCGGGGTTTAGTGTCCACTCATTGAGGAATGCTATCTGGTTGAACCAGCAACGCTGACCGGTGACGGGATGATGCACTATGGCGTTGCGGCGCTGCCGGGTGCGCAGGCCACCGTCGGGCTGCCACTCGAACTCGATCTTGTTGGCGCGGCAGTAGCTTTCGATGGCGCGACGATCCTCGGTGCCGAATGCCTCTGCGATGGAAGCACCGATCTCGTCGTTGTAACTGCGGGTTAGCAGCCAACCCTCTTGCTCGAACCGCTTGACCAGTTGGACAGGCAATGCAGCGAGTACTGTCGGCGAGTCAGCTATTGCGGTTGCTCCGCCGTCGCTGGGCGCACTGAGGCAAGCCAACAGCATCATGCCAGGAAACTCAAATCTGTAGCTGAGTTCATGATGCATGCACATTGGTAGGTTCGATGGCCATGTTGACGAAGAATATATTCCATCGAAATAGATCTGCCGGGACGCGAAGGCTTCCCTTTCGATCATCAGATCTGTTGCCAGTTGCCTGAAGACGGCAGCGATCTCATTTGCATCGCGTAGTCCGAGGCCGCGAACCAGGATTGAACCATATTCGATGACCGCTGCCCGCAGTGCCTCGCAGTATTCGGCCACCCATTTCACCGGGTCGCGAACGCCCGAGAGTTGTAGTAGTGGAGGTTTGTTAGATTGCAGGTTTCCATTGAGCAGCAACGTCTGAGATGAAGACAACATTTCAATCTCCTTTCGGTATTCAGAATAATTTAACTATATTGTTATACGGAGGTAAAGTTCTATGAGATCAGTCATACTTTGAGAGTATTTCTTTAGCTGTTAAATAAGTAAGCTGATCTCTAAATGCTAACCTCATTGAAAACAATAGGTACATTTTAGCTGATCCTTTCTATGTATAAATGCCCTGCAATATATAAATTCTTCTATAGAATGATTACGATTTTTATATAACATAAATGAAAATGTAAATCAATACTGGAAGGAATGCCTATAAATGGGGATGGATTCACTGGCCGCCGATGGGTCAGGATTTTTCTTTTCAGGATACTACTACTATTGTGATATATTGCACAGTAGAGTACTGTGAAGTATTTCACAAAAAGGTCAACTTTTAAGCCACCGGTATTGCAGATCAAGATGAGCTGCTTTGCTATACACGCTTGCCCAGCACCCAGGTTTGGGTGAACACGTCGCTGGATGCGCCAAAGAAGAGTGTATCGAGCAGGTCGTCGGGTGTCCAGCCTTGCAGTGAGGACGAATGCAGATCGATGGCTACAAAGTCAGCGGCCATTCCCGGCGCAATAATTCCCGTTGCCAGTCCGAGCGCGTTGGCTCCGGCACGGGTGCCGTAGGAGAGCAGGAGAGGCCCGGGCGAGGCCTGTTCGTCAGCAACAAGGATGCGGCGGCTCTGATAGCGCATTCGAGCGGA
The DNA here is from genome assembly GCF_016587455.1 of Reticulibacter mediterranei. NCBI lineage: Bacteria > Bacillati > Chloroflexota > Ktedonobacteria > Ktedonobacterales > Reticulibacteraceae > Reticulibacter > Reticulibacter mediterranei. The sequence continues at coordinate 2,174,646 of NZ_BNJK01000002.1, forward strand.
ATACTCGGCCCAGCGTAGCTCCTCCAGCGGATCGATGCGGGTGTTGCTATCGGAGCCGATGCAGAGAGGAATGTGGGCGGCAATCAGTTCTGGATAGGGAGCGATGCCGTCACCAAGATCGCCTTCGGTCGTCGGGCAGACGCAGACATGGGCCTGATGCTCTGCTAGCAGCGCAATCTCCGTTTGATTGGCATGGGTCGCGTGAATGATGGTTGTGTTGGCGTCCAGAGCGCCGTTGCGTGCAAGCAGTTCGATAGGTGTGCAGTTGTGGGCCTGCTGGCACTGCTCGATCTCGGCCATCTGTTCGTCGGCGTGAATATGGAAGGGCAGATGATGGAGGCTGCTATATGCTGCCAGCTGGTGCAGCCATGTTTCTGGGACGGCTCGAACCGAGTGGGGTGCTATCCCCAGAGCCGCGCCCGATGTACGCAGCGCCTCGGCCCGCGTGAGATAGGCATCAAGCGAGGCATCGCAAAAGCGCCGCTGCATAGGCGATGGCGGTTGCTGAAAATCGCCGCGCGCATAGGCTGTCAGCAGCAGGACAACGCGTATACCAGCGTCGCGCCCGGCCTGAATCACCGCTTCTGCCATACTATTTGCTTCTTCATATGGTACGCCGTTCGGTTGGTGATGGACATAATGGAACTCGCCCACGCTGGTATAGCCTGCCGCCAGCATCTCGCGATAGGTTTGCAGCGCGACCTGATAGATACTGTCGGGAGTGAGGCGTTGCGCTTCGTCATACATTGCCTGTCGCCATGTCCAGAACGTATCGCGCGCCGAACGCGCGTGATGAGTGCGGCCTCGCAAAGCGCGTTGGAAGGCGTGACTATGCGCGTTGACAAAGCCAGGCAGGAGCGCAATTCCCGGTAACTCTTCAGTTATAGAGGTTTCAGGTTCGCGCTCACGGATAGCGTTGATATATCCATCGTCCGAAATGGAGATAACCTGATTGGCCTGGAAGCCTTGAGGCGTATAGAGGTAGTCGGGGGCAAGATGTTGCATATGCTGGCTCCATTCGCACTTATTATAAAGTAAAAAACTATCATAAGTGCATGCCGCTGTCAAGCGAACCAATGGTTGCAGCGCGTATGTCATCGGGCGAGGGAGTTGGCAGGCGGCTGCGTGATTTGACCCTTACGAAAAACATATGTTATAGTGCATTGGCATGTCTCTATATGATAGCGCTTCGTAGTCGAGCGATTTATCGCGGAATCCTGCCCATGCGCGATAAATCGCTCGACTACGAAGCGCTATCACGAGTGAACGACAAGGAGAAAAGAGAATGTCTGTTATCGGGAGTGTTATTGCGGATGTGGATACTCCGGCCCTGCTGGTCGATCTGGAGAAGCTGGATGCAAACATTCGGCGTTATGCTCGGGCAGCAGCGGAGGCAGGCGTGCGGTTGCGACCGCATATCAAAACGCACAAAACCTTGCAGATCACCGAGAAGCAGCTCAAGGCTGGAGCGGGAGGCGTGACAGCGGCAAAGTTGAGCGAGGCTGAAGTTTTTGTAGAGGCCGGAGTCAACGATATTTTCATTGCTTATCCCGTCGTTGGACGCGAGAAGGCGCGTCACGCCGCTCAACTGGCCCGGCGTTGCCATCTGATCGTCGGTGTCGAGAGCGAGCAGGGGATCAGGCAGCTCTCCGATGCGGCTGTTGAGGCTGGCGCAACGATCTTTGTGCGTGTCGAGATTGATTCGGGACTCAAGCGAACCGGCGTTGTACCCGAAGCTGCCGAGGCGCTCTGTCGTCTCGCGCTGGCGGCACCAGGTCTGCAACTGGACGGTATTTTCACCTTTCGTAGCACCATGTTTGCCGGGGCACCCTCTAAAGATGCGCGCGTGCTGGGAGAGCAGGAGGGGCAGCTGATGGTCGCGCTGGCCGAGCAGTTGCGCGCAGCTGGCATACCGATAAAAGCGGTGAGCGTCGGTTCCACGCCAACCGGTTTTGCGGCGGCGAGAGTGCCTGGCATTACGGAGGTCAGGCCCGGCACTTACGTCTTTTTTGATCGCATGACTACGCAGGTTGGCACGAGTTCCGCACAGGAAATCTCCCTGTCGATACTGGCAAGCGTGGTCAGCCGTCCGGCACCCGACATGGCGGTCATCGATGCAGGCTCGAAGGTCTTTTGTGGCGATGTTATTCCCGCAAATGCTGGATTGGCAGGCTATGGCGCGACGACTGACGGGCGAGGCGTCGTTGTGAGGATGAGCGAGGAGCACGGGATTGTACAGTTAGCGGACGGCTTTGCCCCGGAGATCGGCGAGAAGCTTGCTTTTTACCCCAACCATGTCTGCACAACGGTCAATCTCTCCGACGAGGTGCTTGTGGTGCAGGATGGTGTGGTGCAGGATGTATGGCCGGTTGTTGCACGTGGTAAGCGGCAGTAGTGATTATTTATGGTAAGGATGTGATGAATATGTCATTTGAAGCACGAGTAAAAGAACTGGGTTTAACAGTTCCCGAGTTGCCGCGTCCGGCCTTTAGCTATGTGCCAGCGGTCAGGACCGGGAATCTTGTCTACGCCTCCGGTCAGACACCAAGCATCGCGGGCAAGCTCACAATGCAGGGCAAGCTTGGGCGCGAGATATCGTTGGAGCAGGGGCAGGAGGGAGCGCGGCTCTGTCTGCTCAATTGCCTGGCCGAAGTGCGTAGTCTGACTGGTTCGCTCGATGCCATTGCGCGTATCGTCAAGGTCAACGGCTATGTTGCCTCTGCCGAGGGCTTCACACAACAGCCAGCAGTGATTAATGGTGCGTCTGCACTGTTAGAGGAGATCTTTGGTGAGGCCGGAAAGCATGCACGGGCCGCAATCGGTGTCGCGGAATTGCCCTTTGGCGCGCCAGTCGAAATTGAGATGATCGTCGAGGTTCGCTCATAAGACCCCGCTAAGGGAGGGTGAAGGCCTGTATTGGGATGGTGGCTCCAAGACCTCGACCCTCTCGGAGCCACCATCCTGTCAGAAGGGGAATGCTTTAGGGATGGGTCCAGCTATACCAGCCGGTATCATATTGCAGACCATTCTGCTGATAGGTGAACTGATATTGCAGAACTTGTCCCGCATTGATGTTGCTGACGGTGTACTCCCAGCGAGCGTTGCCGCTATTGTAGGTCATGTACACGTTTTGTTGCGAGACGTTGGGTGTGATGTAGTGCAGGATCACATAGCCAGCCGTCCAGCCGCAGGGCTTGAACCAGGGGAGCGCTGATGTGCTGCTAGCGCTGACGACGCCTTGTGTGAAGGTGCCAGTGCAGCTCCCGCCGGAGGTTGGGGTTGGTGTTGGCGTCGTGCCGCCGGAGCCGCCCGAAGTGTAGGCGCGCACATAGTCTACCAGCATTGGGACGCCGGAAGCAGTGGAGGAGGTCGGACCGCCACCGAAGGCCGCCGGGAAGCCACCCCCATTGCGACGTTCAGGATGATAAAGAAGCCGTGATCGACCGCATTGGCCCAGGTGGTCGCATCAACCTGGTTGGCGCTGACGGTGAAGAAGTTGTTGCCGTCGAGATACCAGCGGATCTGTTCAGGAGAGACGCTGCGGTCAATCTCTACGCGATAAGTGTGAAATGCCGTCTGACAGCCGGAGCATGCGTGCTGTCCACTACTAAGGCCGGTTGTTTCCTTACAAGGACCATTCGGATTGGTGCCACAATGCAGCGTGCCAAACTCGGAACTGAGGCCATTGATATCTTCCATAATATCAACTTCGCCGATGCCGGGCCAGTTAGTCGCGCCGACCGGTCGAGCCGCTGCTCCCAGCATCCAGAAGGCGGGCCAGTAACCGGCTGCCGCTGCTCCCGAGATGTTGGGTTGTTGGATGGAGGCCTCAACCGCGAGTTCGCCACCGGCGGGGGCCGCAAAGCTGGTTGATTGAGTCTCGATGCGCCCGGAGGTCCAGGCACCACTGGAACTACGGATCGGTTTGATAGCGAGGTGGCCGGAGCCGTCCTGATAGACGTTGGCGGTGCTATTCGTCATTGTCTCCACTTCGCCTGTTCCCCAGTTGGCCGCACCTCCTGAATAGCTTGTTCCTGTGTCATAGAGCCAGTTGGAGGTGCTGACGCCCGTTCCAGACGAACCATTAAATTCATCGTTCCAGATCTGTGTCCAGGTGGCAGCCTTCGCTTGCGGGATTTGTCCATTCAAGCCGACAAAAGCTGTCAAGGCAAGCACCATCGCCAGAGCGAGTAGTGCAAAGCAGGTTCTACGTTGCATGTATGCTTCTCCTATGATAGATAGTGATGGCTATCATGTCTCTCCGTTGCCTCGATCTGGTCCCTCAGAAGCAAGGCAACAGAGTGAGACAGAGATACCCTGTACATCCTTATTGCACTATAGGTCCAGTACAATCGTCATACTGACAGGAGGACGTACGCTGGTAGACCTGAATACTGCTATGTGAAAGCAGCCACCTCCTTTCTCGAATAAAGTTCCCCTCCACACCGAATGCATGAATAGCTTAAAAATAAAGGGCATGTATCGAGCAAATGATGCCAATGTATGTCGTAGTGGAGCGATTTATCGCGGGAAAGCAGAAGACCGCGATAAATCGCTCCACTACGACATGAAAAGCAAATTCTTGCGAGCGTGATTGCGTCGATACGAAAAAGGTGAGTGAAAGCGGCGGGAATGACTGTTGTGGGAATACTGAGGATCAGGTGCGATCCTTGCTGCCTGTTGAATAGGTGACATAGCATGCTCCTTTCCGACATTGTAAAGGATACAGGCGAAAGAGATTGCAAGCGCGGGAGAAAAGGCTTACAAGCTTCTCGTTGAAGTGTCTCTATTCTCCCATTGCTTGTGGTCACGCACGCTTCCACTGCCTGCAAGACCTCTTATGCAGTTGCTACACTGCTCTGATATTTCCGGGAGCGATCCCGAAACCGTTACCATAAGTGTACTTGAGGAAAGAGCGTCTGTCAAGGGAACGAGCAAGCGAGGAGATAAAAAGTCCTATCGCTCGCTATGTAACGTATCTGATGGAGCGAGACGAGCGGCAGTCGCCCCGCAGGATTCGCGAATAATGAAATCGGTTTCCAGATAGATACGTGTGGGTCGCTCTGTTTGTGGTGCGGACGGCGTGAATTGGGCCAGTCGAGGATCAAGTGGGCGCACTTCCTGGTGGATCAGCGAGAGGAGCAGTTCGACCGCTTTCTGGCCCATTTCGACCAGCGGTTGCCGAACAGTAGTGAGCGAGGGACGGAGATGGGCGGAGAAAGGAATATCGTCGAAGCCAACCACCGCTAGCTCGTCTGGAACCTGCAATCCGCGCACTTCGGCGGCTGCAAGAACACCAATAGCCATCTGATCGTTACCAGCAAAGATTGCGCTCGGCGGTTCGGGCAAGGCGAGGAGCCGATTGGCGCACTCCTGCCCGGACGAGACGGTGAAGTCTCCCTGCTCGATCAATGCTGGATCGAGGGGGATATTGCCCTCGTGCAGGGCGTCGCAATAGCCCTGATAGCGTTCTTCTGAGCAGGCGTAGAGGCCGCGAATGTGTCCGATGCGCCGGTATCCCTGTCGGATCAGGTGGCGAACGGCGCGGTAGGCTCCCTGATAATTGTTGATGCCCACCCAGGGAATAGATTCGGGATTGCCCTGATCGTCGATAATAACCACCGGTAGCCCTTGCTCGTGGAGGGTCAGCAGGTAGGGAGAGGCCTGTCCAGGTAAGACGACGAGCAGACCTGAGAGCAATTGCGTTGCCAGGATGCGCTGGATGATTTCGCGATGGTCGCGCTGTTGATCGATGCTATAGAGCAACAGCTCGTAGGGCGTCTTGCCGAGCGCATCAGTAATGCCGCGCATAATCTCAGGAATGGTTGGCCAATGACCAACAGGGACGAGAACGCCCTGAATCGTAGTCGGAATGAGCGGCCAGGAGACGGAGGGCGCGATCACGCCGATGATCTTGCTGCGTCCTCCTGCCAGACGAGTTGCCGACTGATCGGGAATAAAACCATGTTCTTCAATGACGCGCAGAACCCGCTCACGGGTTGCATCATCAACATCCGGTTTTTTGTTCAGGACGCGAGATACCGTTGAGCGCGAAACGCCTGCCAGACGTGCAATATCCTGGATCGTGAGCTTCCTGGGCATAGGTGTATTTTCTCCATCTCATATGCAATAGCGCAATGAAATTTCCTATAGTATGAATAGTGCAGCCGTTATCAGTATATCATGTTGTTGTCTTTAATCAGGGGACTGTAGGGAGATATTTGAGATTCCAGATGGGTATCTGGAACCTGGCGTGTTTTTCTAGGTTGATGCTGTGACCTCGGCAGTTCTTATCAGTGTGGATATAGCGATACCCTTGCAGGTCGAATCCACACTGACCCCTTCATTCCGTAGATCCTCTCTTGACTTTTCAACCACACTTGGGTATAGTTTTCTTAAACCAAATTGCTTCAAATAAGATTAATAGAAAAAGGATGTGCAACCATGAGAATCAGCTTGCCAAAGCGGTCAACCCGTTGACGACTGGTGCGCTTGTCCGATAGAAGATCTAGATGAGCCAGTCCGTTCCCAAATACCTTGATCTTTTTGTTGATCAGTCATTGATGCTTTGGATAAAGCATTGAAAGTCGAAAAGCGCTAGAATCATAATTAAGAAGGAATCAATCATATGCAAAACACGAAATCTGTGAAACGAATCTTCACCTTTATTCTCGCCCTCCTGGTTGGAGTCGCTGTGTTCGGGGGGCTTGTGTACGCCGTACTGGTGGCCGTGCACCTTTCCGGGCCGGCCATCGAAACGGTTTACGGCCCGACCACCCAGCGACTCTGGGCTGGCGCGGCCGCTGTGCTGGGGCTGATCGCCCTGGTCATCGGTGGGTTGGTCCTGGGTCGTCCCGCCAGTCGTTTTGGCCCCGCCTCCGGGCGACTTGGAGTCATCGTGGCCCTGGTGGTGGGGCTCATCGCCGCAGTCAATGGCGGACTGGTTTTGGCCCTCGCCAATGGTGGTCCCGGCACTGGCAACGGAGTAGTCGGTGGTGCCATGGCGTTGGTGCTGGGGCTGATCGCCCTGGTCATCGGTGGACTGGCCCTGGGCCGATCCCGCCGTACCAGCTAGAGGAGGAATAGTTTATGACCAGGACATGCTGACAGTTGGACTGGTTTTCGCAACGCTTCTCGTGTTCGTTGTCGTTATGGCCTATTAGCTCGCCGGAGAAATTTACACAAACCGGGCCAGGAAAGCCCCGTCATGGGGGATGAACTGGCCCTCCTTTGTGAACTTGTTCTCCGGCATATGGCCGAACAATGAGGAAGGAGTGCGATAGATGGCGTCAGATGACTCATTTTATCCCTCACGCAAATGCGCTAGATTCCAGATACCCAGATTTTGCAAGCGAGTGGCTGTCATTGTGTCAGGGACCGGGGTATAGACGACCATGTGGAGGTCGGGCTGATCGGCAATCTGGAAGGTCTTGGCTTGCAGCGTCAGTTCGCCAGCCAGAGGATGCTGGAGCCGCTTGTGTCCCGACTGGACATTACGGACATCGTGATGGGACCACCATTCGCGGAATTCGGGGCTGGCCTCTTGCAGATCGTGGATCAGTTCGGTGAGCCAGGGTTCGCCAATCAAGCGTTGCGTGCTGGCACGGAAGAGCGCGAGGAAGCGCTGGGTATCTTCTTCCCAATCGACAAGCATAGAGCGGTAGCGTTGATCGGTAAAGAGCATCCAGAGTACGTGGCGTTGGCGGAACGTCATAATATTAAAATCGGTCAATACCTGGCATGCTGCCTGATTCCAGGCCAGAATATCCCAGTGCGTGTTCAGGATCAGTGCCGGATAGATGCCCATCGTATCGAGAATGAGTTGGAGCGCGGGATCAATGCTTGTGGTGAGCGGCAATGGATCGGCAGGCACCTGCTGGCGTGCGAGGACGAAGAGATAGGTGCGCTCATCGGCATCCAATTGCAGAGCGCGAGCCAGGCTTTCGAGCATCTGTTCCGAGGCGGTAATCGCGCGTCCCTGTTCCAGCCAGGTGTACCACGTCGCGCCTACACCCGCAAGCTGTGCCAGTTCCTCTCTGCGCAATCCCGGGGTTCTGCGCCGCCTGCTCGCTGGCAACCCCACCTGCCCTGGTGAGATGCGTTCGCGGCGTGTGCGCAAAAATTGTGCCAGTTCCGCACGTCGTTCTTGACCGTTCATTCTTCCATCAATCTTTTACTATCTCCCGGTGTGAGCAATAACGGCACCGTCGTATTCTACGCTCATTGATCATTTCGGTCGGAAGGAAATCATGCTGTATACCAAGAAAAGCTACGCCAGAAGGACATCTTCGACAATACTTCTTCGTCACGCAATTGGCTTCTCGCACTGGTGGTCCCCATATATGGTCCACTGAAGATCGCTTATGTTCTGGATTCCTCAGACAAGTCGCTATTCTCTCACAATCACCATCCTGTACGTAAGCTGGTTTCCCCCATACATGTGATGGCATTCGCTTTTTTACCACATGTTCTGCGTTCCGTTCGCAAACACGCTGTAGAATACAATCAGTTGGAGATACATACTCCCACGCTCCATACTGATGATGAATCCGCTTAGCCATTTTATGACAGTCAGGACGACGACAATATCCTGTTTGCTCACATGCAGCAGAGGAGTCATATTCCCATTTATAATGGTGCAGTCCTAAAGTACAAAGTAGCGACATAAAAATCCCCTCGTTTCGGACAATCTCGACAATACCCTCTATTATATACGCCTTACCCAAATTCTTGCACGATTGCCCGAAAATACTCCCCCCCAGAGTAAATCTAGGGAAATGGAGCGAGGTCAGCCTTATGTGGCATACTACTCCTCGATTTTCTGTACACGCCCAACCTGTCCATCGACCAGCCGTACCTTGATCCCATGTGGGTGAGAAGCCGAGTTCGTCAAAATGTCCTTGACGATTCCTCGGGTCAGTTTTCCTGTTCGCTGGTCTTGCTTGAGGACGATTGACACGGTGATTCCGGAACGTATATTTTGACGGATGCGTCCATCTGGCATGTTTGTTACGCTTTCTACTGTCATCCCTGGTGAGTGGATGTCTCTTTTCCCGGAGCGGATTTCACGTGTTTCCTGATGTTTACTACACGCGTTTCCATCTTTCCTCAACAGATATATCACAAACAAAAACGGATGTATAGAGGTTAGTTCTCTACACATCCGTTTTTGTTTCAAATCCTCACGGAGGGTGCCAGCCATTTAGACTGTAGCGCGTACTGACCAGCAAGTGTTTGGAATAGAGTTACAAATCCAGACGGAAAGTGACACCCTTTAGACTTTCTCGCGGATGCCAGAGCGATCCGGCCTTCGTGGGGTTACAAATCCAGACGGATCACGCCAGCCATTTAGACTACCACCCTTCTAGTATAGCACCACACACGGCCTCAAACAAGCATTTGCGAGAGTCTCCAAAAATAGGGGTATTTTGAGGGGCGCTATCAGAAGAGATATAACCATGTTTACCGCTAGAAACGGCTTATAGAGCAATTCGAGAGCCTCTGCACGAAACCTCCATCACGCAGATGCTCGCGGCTGAGCTTACAGAAAAAACCTCTTCCATGAACTCCTCGGAGATGTGGTCGAATATGGCAGGGGCGATGGCTGGTCCTCGCCTGTGGGGGCAATACATATCCAATTACAAATTATACCAGAATAAGCTTGTATCTGGTTCCAGATGGAAAACGCTGGCATACTTCTCTCACAAGACAATATGTGTCTACATCTATAAAGAGGAGAAATAGAATGCAGCGAATTGATAATAGTATGACGTACACGTATACGACGATGCTTGATGCGCTCTATGAGATCGTGCATACCTATCTGTATCGTGGGCGGTTGGCTGCTGCTCTGCGGATCACGCAGGCATCACAGCCAATGCTGGATGCTGAGGAGGTTGCGCGGCGGGATCGCCTCAAGTTGTTGCTGTTGTATGGGCAGCTTCTCGTTGTTGATCATCTGCTGGGACATGGTGAGCCTGACCTGCTGTTTGTCATCGCTCAACAGGCCAAAGAGAGCGCCGACGAACTGGGGGATCAGTTGCTCATTGCTGATGCCTTGAATCTGCTTGGGCAGACTCACTACTTTGCCACTATTACACAATTACTGAAGAGCAGCCAACCAGTAAATAGCCCTCAAGAGGAGGGGAAGTTTGCTGATGCGTTTGTGTATCATCAACAGGCGCTCCAATTGCGCGAGGTGCTCAACGATACCAGGGGGATCAGCCAATCTCATTTTGAGATCGGTAGCATTCACGAGCGCTGGGGACAGAATGAGCAGGCAGTAGAGCATTACAGGAAGGCCAGCCAGATTGCTGAGCAGTATAACTATCGCTACGAAAAGGTCGAACCCGCTCGCCATCTGGCTCTGCACACGCTGATGCAGGGCGATCTAGATCAGGCGCTCATGTATGGTCAGCAAGCGCTTGCTCTACGAGAAGAGGCTGGATTTAAGCCGTATCTGCCTTTAGATCATCTCCTGTTGAGAAATATCTATCTGGCGCGGGGAGAAACAGCCAACGCACAACTACATATGCAGCAGGCGACGGCGCTCGCTAAAGAGATCGGTTATCCTGCGCTTGTGGCAGATGTACCCGATCTCAGGAAACTATGAGCGCTCACTTGAGGACGCGGAAGCCGAGATGCGTGACTCCGGGAGCCTCTACGACCTTGATCTGTTCCAGCTCAATTGCTGAGCTTCCTAGATGCTCGAACAGGCGGACGCCATCGCCGAGCAGGACCGGAACGAGATCGATGTGAATTTCGTCGAGCAACCCGGCTTTGATGCATTGTTGTGTGGTGGTCGCAGTGGCAATAGCGACGTTTTTATCGCCAGCGGCTGTTTTGGCCTGAGCAACGGCGCTTTCGATGCCATCAGTCACAAACGTAAACGGTGATCCTTCCTTGACCCATTCCTGAGCGGCGTTATGGGTCAGAATGAAACAGGGGGCAAAGGGAGGATTGCCGCCCCAGGCACCAGCGAGGTCGAACATTCTGCGGCCTGCCACCATCGCACCTGTCGTTGCTATCGATTCCGCAAGCAATCTGGCGCTCTCTGGCGAGACCTTGAGCGTCATTCTTCCGCCCTGTACCTCAAATGCTTCTGTCCCACCGAAGTACCACTTGAAAAGCTGTTGCACATCGTCCTGTGGACCGGCGATAAATCCATCCAGCGACATGCTGATGTTGGTAATAACTTTTCCCATTATATTTTTCTTCCAAACCGTCTTTATGTTTTCTCTCTTGATTGAAGGTCGTGGGTACAGGGATAGGATACCTCAATTGAGAGAGTACGTCTTGTATAGAATGGCAAGCAGGGCATGAAACCTTATTCGGTTGCCTCAACATATCCGGGTTGATACTTACGGATAATCTGTGCAGGTGTATAACCGATCCACTGCTTGAGCGCTCTGGTGAGGTGCGGTTGATCGAAATAGCCTGCTTCGTATACTGTATCGAGGATAGACATGCCCTGCTGCAAGAGTGTTTCTGCTCGTCTGGCACGGTCGATCTGACGAATATGGCTCTGCGTCATTCCGGTTGCTTGCAAGAAGCGGTGCCGTATCGTGCGAGGGGAGAGCGTTTGTGGCTGATCCTCTAATGCTGCGCTCACCACCGGATCGCAGACCAGTGCCTCCTGACGTGCCAATCGCTCTATAAATGTTTCCACATTGTCGTAATCGGGAAATTGCCACGCCGAGCTATGTAGCCAGAAGGTGCTATTCGTCGCTTGTGGGAGCGGAGTCTCTTTATTCAGGATATAGCGGGCGGGAAGATGAGGCAGAAATGTGCCAGGCTTGAGTTTAATCCAGAGCAGTTCAGCACCTTCGGAATAAGAGAGAACGCCCGTTGTCGTCCAGGGTCCAACGACCAGAAATCTGGTTTCGCCTTTATAGTGCAGCAGAACCATATGCCAGTGGCTCTCAGCTGGACGCAGCACTTTCCCATCCTGTGCGGTTCTGCCGCGTTGAACCAGCGCCACATAGAGCGAGTCCGATGTTCTTTCTTCGAAGAGAATGGTCATACTACTGTTCCTTCCTACCCGAACGATTTATATGTGTCAGTGTGAAGCACCCCACGCCTTCAGGCGGGGGCTTCTACAGAATGAGTTCCTCTCCGCGCAAGGAGACCGGCTTCTGTGGGACACTTCCTGCCCCAATGGGTTTTGCTTGTTGATAGCGATGCAGGATATTGCGAGCGGCGTTATGATCTCGATCTAGCTCCGCTCCACACTCTGGGCAGCTATGCCAGCGAACTGAGAGGCCTTTGGGAACCACGACGCCACAGCCGCTACACACCTGCGTGGTGAAATGGGGTGCGACTTTGACCACTGTGCCGCCAGCCTCTTCCGCTTTGCTGACACAGAGCCGGACAAAGCCGCCCCATCCTGCATCCAAAATCGACTTGTTGAGACCGGCTTTGGCCGCTGCCCCATTGGGCAGGTACGCGCCAGTTTCTTCGTCCTGTTTTGGTGTTGGTGTTGCCGTCAGATTCTTGATCTGAAGGTCTTCAAATACAATGATCTGATACTGCTCGACCAGTTTGCGTGAGGTTTTGTGGTGAAAGTCTCGCCGCCGGTTGCGCACCTTGCGAGACACTCTTGCGAGTGCTTTCTTGGCCCGATGGCGGCGGTGGCTCCCCTTCTTACGGCGGTGGATCGTGCGATGGGCTGCCGCAATCTTTGCTTCCTCTTCTCGCGCGTGCCGCGGGTTCTCTATTGCCTCACCTGTCGAAAGCATGGCGAAGACTTTCACCCCCAGATCCACGCCCACCTCTTCAAGAGAGAGATGAAACGTCATGGAGGCATCGTGCAGATATTCACAGGTCACGATGGCGTACCACTGCTCGCCCTCGCGCTTGACCGTGCAGGTCTTGAACTTCCCCTTCATCGCTCGATGCAGCTTGATCTTGATGTGACCAATTTTGGAGAGATGCAAGCGGGTGCCATACAAAATCTCAAACCCGCCCTGCGGATAGGTGATGCTATGATAGCGGTCCCCACTTTTATACCTCGGAAAACCTGGGGTTTCACTATTGATCACGCGCCGAAAGAACGCGGCAAAAGCTTTATCGAGCCGCTTTAACACATCCTGAAGCACCTGGCTATGGATGTCTTGATACTCTTCGCGCAATTGCTTGATAGCAGGCAACTGATCGGCTTGCATCCGATAGGAGACGGAGACGCCACACATGCGGTAGGCGTCTCGACGTTCTTGCAGGGCGGCGTTATACAATTCTTTACAGCGGCGTAGCATCCATTCGAGCTTGCCCACCTGCTTTTTTGTGGGATACAACCTGAACTTATAGGCCTTGCAGCGCAGGTTGGGATCTTTGGGTTCGCGTGCCTTCTTCTCTTTTTTCGATGGGGATGAATCTTGTGTCCCTGTCACCTGTTCCTCCTGCCTGCATTACTCTTCTCCTATTCTAGAGCGCCAGGGTGGTTTTGTCAATCGAAATGTATCACTGTATCCACTCCTCACCTCCACACAAGGAACGCGCCTCATATCCCCATGCATGAATGCAGGGGCTTACGGCTCGAATGGATAAAGCAAGCCTGGACACCCTACAAGTGGAGGCTTCTCCACTATTATTGCGCTTAGATGGTTGTGGGAACGCAAGATCAAAGAAGTTTTTCCCTGTGCAATCTAGTAATATTGATATATTCTTATTGAAGCATAGGAAAATGGAGATAGTGATTCCCACAACTATCGTATGCTGCTCTCACGAGGCAAGAATGGTAACGAGCGTATCCTGTCGAGCTTCTTCCAGCCCGCTGAACGTCTATTTCTGGACGCTGGCTTATCAGGCAATTGATGATTGACGAGGTAAAAAGGTTTAATGATTGATAGTTGGAGAAAAATATAAATGCAGCAGAACAATCAGGGAGAAAGCGACTTTCCGAAGCTCTCGCAACCAGCACTTCGAGCGCTTAATGGCGCTGGCTACTGGCGACTTGAGCAGTTAACCGGGGTGAGTGAGGGTGAGATCAAGCGATTGCATGGTATGGGATCGAAGGCGCTTGAGCAGTTGCGGCAAGCTCTCGCTGCTCGTGGGCTATCGTTTGCCAATGAGTAGAGGAGGAATGGGTGAAGCCTCTCCTCCTCTGGTGGCTTATTGCTGTCGTTGGCGCTCCTGCTCTTTGAGGATGCGGCGCAGGATCTTGCCAGAGGGGTTGCGTGGGATGGCGTCGATAAACTCGACCTCGCGCACGTTTTTGTAGGTGGCGAGCTTGCCGTTGCTCCATGCGAGTAGCTCATCCGCGCTGGTATCCTCGTAGCCAGCCTTCAGCACAACAAATGCTTTAGGGATCTCGCCAGCCTCCGCGTTGGATTTGGCGATCACAGCTACATCGGAGACGGCGGGATGCTCTAGCAGCAGCGCCTCCAGTTGCGCCGGGGCGACGCTAAAGCCCTTATATTTAATCAACTCCTTTTTACGATCCGTCACGGTTACATAGCCCTCAGCATCGCGCCACCCGATATCGCCAGTATAGAGCCAGCCGTCGCGCACGGTCTGAGCGTTTGCCTCGGGATCTTTCCAGTAGCCCAGCATGACCTGTGGCCCCTTGACGATCAGTTCTCCCTCCTCTCCGACGTCCAGCTCCCTCTCGCCCGTCTCGATATCAACGATCTTCTGCTCCGTATCGTGGATGGGCAGGCCGATAGTCTCAACTTTGATCAGGCGCGGATCATAGACCGGGTTGGAGTGTGTGCCAGGTGCGGCTTCGGTCAGGCCATACGAGGTCATCACCGGAACATGTGTGCGCTCCTCGAAGCGATGTGCCAGCGCTGGCGGAACAGGGGCAGCCCCGCACTGCACATAGCGGATCGTATGCAGATCAAATCTATCGAGCTGAGGATGCTCGCTCAACGTTGGCAATACCTGGGGAACGGCGTAGAGCAGCGTGATGCCCTGCTCGTGAACATATTGCAAACAGCGCAACGGATCAAAGCGCTCCATCAGCACCATTGTTGCCCCTGAGAGGGTAGCTGTACCGATCAGCATGATTCCGTAGATGTGATAGAGCGGTACGAAGACCAGCATACGGTCGTGGGACGTAATGCGGGCAGTCGCGACCGACTGATACCCATTGTAGACAAGGTTCTTCTGACTAAGCATTACCCCTTTTGGCAGACCAGTGGTGCCGCTGCTATATGGAAGCAGCAAGAGATCATCCCAGGCCCATGCGGTATGAAGCAGCGGTGTGGGCGTGTGGGAGCGAATCAGATCGCTGAACGCAAGAGTGGTGGAACCTTGAGGGGCTGGTCCAACGACGATAATATGCTCTAGAGCGGGTGTATCGGCACGCGTGGCCTCGATGAGCGGCAGCAGTCCCGCCTGCACGATGATCGCCACCGCCTCACTATTGCCAAGTTGATAGGCAACTTCCCGTTCCTTATAAGAGGGATTCATGGGTGTGACCACCGCGCCGATGCGTGCAATGGCGAACCAGCTAATAATGTATTCGGGACGATTGGTCATGAACAGGCATACGATCTGCCCCTTACGGATGCCCAGCTCTTGCAAGGCATGGGCGCACGAGTTGACCAGCGCATCCAACTCGCGATACGAGAGATTGACATCGTTGAAGAGGAGCGCCACCTGTTCTGGATGGCGCTCGGCTGCACGCGTCAGGATCTCGTCATATGGATGATTGGGATAGGAGAGCGCTGGACGGAACAGATCCATCTGTAGATGTGCAGAGCTATCAGTCATGAACGACTCCTGACCAGAGAGCAATTGCTGCTCACGTATCACTACTTATGGCGAAACCTCATCCAGTCGTCGGTCGCGCGTCGCCGTACCAAGCTGTGCGATAGCTGCGGCAACGACGAGGAAGCCACCAAAGACCAGGAAGGTAATAACCGGTCCCAGCTTTGGAATGAGAGGGGCAATCACCAGAATGCCGACGCCGCCGCCAAGATGCCCGATGCCATCGACCAGCGCAAATCCCGATGCACGCGCCCTGGTGGGATAGTTTTCAGCGGACCAGGCCCAGCACATCGGTACGAACAAATTGAAGCCAATAAAGAGAATGATGGAGCCGATAGCCGCGCCAGCCAGATTTCCGGTTCCACTCAGGGCGATAATCAGGCCGCCGATGATCGTCAGTACTGCGGCAATGGGCAGCCAGTATTTGCGTTCGAGGATTTCGCCGTAGTAATAATCGAAGACGGCCACCGCTATAAAGCCAAAGGTGCCGATAGCGGCGATCAGTCCCGCCTCCGGTGGTAGATATTTCAGGCTGGTAAGAACAACCGTCAGACCGGCACCGATGCCATACACAGTAATAAAGGAGACGAACCACATGAGAAAGAGAATGATGGTGCGCCGGAGATAGACGGGATCGCGGAGAATATCCATATACGAAGCGCCTTTGCCTTCATGGAGAGCGATCTCTGAACCGACAGGCGGCAGGTCAGAGATTCTTCGTAGCGCTCGCTGTTCCATCTCAGTTACGATCTCTTCAGCCAGATCGATGCGGTTCTGGGTGATGAGCCAGCGCGGAGATTCGGGCAACTGGAAGCGCAACAGAATGCCGACGAGTGCCAGGAGTGCGCCAACGCCATACATCCAGCGCCAACCGCTTTCGAAAGATGGTCCGGCAACGGCAAAAGGCAGGCCGAACGGGAATGGCGTCGCGGGAGTTGTCAGTATGAGGCCGAGCCAGATACCTAAGAAGCTGCCAAGCGAGGACATAATAAAGATGAGCGAGGTATATTTGGCGCGACCATTGTTAGGGGCCACCTCGCTAATGTAGGTCGCAACCAGCGCCAGATCAGCCCCGACTCCGATGCCGGTAATTGTGCGGGCGATAATAAAGTTGACATAATCTGTGACGAGGGCATTGTAGAGTGAGCCGAGGCCGGTGATGATCAGCGTTACCAGTAGCATGTCTCGTCTGCCGAACCGGTCAGCCAGCGGACTCAGGATGAGCGCACCAACCACGTAGCCGCTGAGGTTGAGTAAGAGCGGCAGACCGAGATAGTTGGAGGATGTTGGCGGCGTGCAGCCAGCTACCAGTTGCTCGCACGTCTGGATGAATGATACATTGATGTCGAAGATGTCGAAGAACGTGAAGAGAAAACCAATCCCGATGATGCCGATAAAGAGATAGGAGAGCGACCAGATAGGGATGCGGTCCTGTCGGGCGATGAGCGCTGCTGCTCTGCTGCTGCTCACGCCTGTAATGGGGGTATCGCCTGCTTCGGATGCCATGACTGCTCCTTTCACACGCTCGCCTCACCAATGAGGGAGCGCGTCATGCTGCAATACGACGCACATTTCAAGAAGAGGCTCGTTGCGACCATCCGGTTTGCCAGATTGAACAAAAAGTTCTATCTAAGATACAAAGTATATGATAAACGCTCAGATGTCAAGTATTCTTTGATTTCAACTGCCCATCTGCCAGGAGTTGAACTTGCTACAGCAGGCTGGATCGAGAGGAAAAGCGGTAATGCAAGAGTTTGAGCAGAGTGCTTGACATTTTTGGTGTGAAGTACGTATAGTGTTTGTATGGAAGAACAATTCGTTCGTCAAAATGAACAAAAAGAGCGAGATGAAGCAAGCACCGCGCCAGCAAATGTGCCTGCGCCGATGGTTGAACGCGCGTTTCGCCTGCTCGACCTGTTAAGTACAACTGAAGAGGGGCTGACCCTTTCGGAACTGGCACGAGCGCTGCATGCCAGCAAGGGTAGCGTTCATGGGCTGCTCAGGACACTGGAGAGTATCGGGGCCATCGAGCCGGGGGAGAGGCGTCGTTTCGTCCTCGGCTCACGTATTTACGATCTGGCTCAGAGCTATCAGGATAGAGTTGGGGATAGTGCCAGGTTGCGCCGTCTCGCTATGCCTGCGATGCATCGGTTGGCGACAAGCAGTGGGGAAACGGTCTGTCTGGGCAGGATCGAGCAGAAGGGCGTGAGGATTATTGAATATGTGGTGGATGAAGAGAAGGCTCTGCATATCGCGGCTCCAAGAGGGTTGCGTGTACCATTGCTGGCAGCGGCGACGGGGGCATGTGTGCTCGCAAGTTGGCCCGTCGAGGAGCGTACCACGTTTTTGCATGCCTCTCCACTGCCGCGCTTTACCGCACGTTCGCTTACCGATTCTCAGCACTACCTGGAACGCGTGGAGGAGGTCAGCCGCACAGGGATCGGCTTTGATTATGAGGAGTACCTTGATGGCGTCAACGCCGTCTGCGTCCCGATCTATGGTCCTGGTCGCGTGCTGGTAGCGCTGCTCTGGATCGTTGGCTTCGCTTCGCGCTGGAAGGATGCCGCGCTTCAGTTGACGGCTCAGCAATTACAAACCGAAGCGGCGGCGATTTCGCAGGCGTTTATACAATCTGCTCACAATGGATGGGAAAAACAGGGTCGATGATATATAGACTGGATCAGTCCAGGCCCGTTTTCCCAGGGGTCCAGAATGGCTTGACGCGGATAGCCGTTCTGGGCCAGTTTTTTTCTTTCAGCAGGTAGGCGCGGATAGCCTGACAGGTGCGTGCTTCTCCCGCGAGATAAGCGACACCTGGAGTGTCGGGGAGCGTTAAGGTGCGAATGGCTTCGATAAGGGTCGCAGAGGTCGCGGCGGGTGCGTCATTGCGATAGAGCCAGGGAAGGGCGTGTGCGCTGGTATAAGGGATTTCTTCGCCCGGTTGCGTGGTTTCGAGATATCCCATCACCGTTGCCTGTTCTGGCAGTGCTTCCAGCATAGAGTGGATGGCTACCGCTGCCGTCTCCTCTCCTGCAAAGAGATAGTAAGGTGCCTCGGGGACGATGGCTAGCGTGGACTTTGGCCCTAACAACTCGACCTGATCGCCTATGCGGACGTTGCTGGCCCATCGATTGCCCGGTCCCTTACCATGTAGCAGCGCGTAGAGGTCAATTGTGCCGTCCTCGCTGTTGAAACGCCTGATGGAGTAGGTTCTTAGCGTCAATCCATCGGCCTTGATGTTGATACGGACATGCTGGCTGGGGGGCAACTGCGACGAGATGAGCGATGGAACACTGAGGCGAATGTGGCGCATGCGAGGGGTAAGATCCTGTACATCGATTACGCTTCCTAGGCGTAAGAGTATACGTCTGGCGGTTTGAACGAGTGGTTGTATCATGAGAGAATCTCCTTTTCCCTGACAGATTACATCAACCATTGTCCTATATAATCGTGAGCAAGTCTCTTTTGATAGCGATATATCGTTATCGCATGTGCTTCATTGTAACGATATATCGCTTTTTTGTCAAGTCACGAAAAGAATATTTGTGGAGGAGAGATCTGTAGACGCTTGACTCTCCCCCAAAGGGAGAGTGTATGCTGTGGATAGCAAAAGAGAAAGAGAGCAGATGGTGCTGAAGATAGGGGAATTTGCGCGTATCAGTCAAATATCGATTAAAACGTTGCGGCACTATGATGCGCTCGGCCTGCTGAAGCCGTCGCGGATCGATGCGGAAAGTGGGTATCGCTTCTATGAGATGGGGCAACTGGCAGACGTGATCCGTATCCAGGCGTTGAAAGATTGCGGTTTCAGCCTCGATGAGATTGCAAAGCTATTGCCAACACATGATGCAGCGACCATCGGTGAGCTATTGCGTCAGCGGATAGTTGCCCAGCAGCGCTTTGTGGAGGAGGAGCAGGCCCGATTGCAACGCATGATGGCTCGCATGCAGCAGCTTGCCAGCGGCGATGTTGCTCTGCCCTATGATGTTGCGCTCAAGCAGACCGAGCCACTCACGCTGGTTGGGCTGCGGCGCTGCGTGGCGAGCACAGAAGAGATTGGTCCTCTTGCCTGGATGGTGGTTGAGCAGCTGACGGAGCAGGGGATCGTCATCTCTGGCCCCTTGATCCATCTCTATTATGAGAGTTGCCTTGATGAGGAGGGACTCGATCTGTTCGTTGGTGTGCCAGTGCTGGCCCTGCCGTCCATCCGCGACGATCTGCGCTGTGAACGGCTGGCAGGAGGCGAGTCGGTGGCCTGTGTCGTCTATCGCGGCGACTATGTGGGCATCGGGACTGCCTATCGAGCACTGAATAGCTGGATGGTAGCAAGCGGTTATCACGCGATTGGACCGGGCCGTGAGATCTACCATTGGAGTCCCCTGCATACTCAGGATGCTGCCTCTTATCTGACCGAAATTCAATACCCTGTTGCACTGTAGTCACCCTCTTTCGTAGTGGGGCGATTTATCGCGTTTGGCTCACATGAGAGGAGCTTGCGCCAAACGCGATAAATCGCTCCACTACGAAAGAGGTGCTGTCAAATCTATAGAAAAAGGAGTAGCGCTATGACGATCCCGTTGGTCCCATTTGAAGGTAGGATAAGCTATTGTCTGGTCAGGAGTTTACAAATGGTTCTGGCCCATCAGGGGCATCACTATGAGTTGCCCTGGTTGGAATGCGTGAGCGGCGAGCCGTTCGGGTTTGCCTATATTCGCGACGAGCGCCTGTTCGCTGTTAATGGCTATGAGTATCATCTTGCTGGCGAGCATCTGCTTCAGACCTTGAATTATACCTATAGTTACACCGGTTTTCCCGATGCCCCATCCGCGCTTGCGGCGTTGAAGGAGGCGTTGCAAGCCGGGCCGGTTGTCGCGGGGATGCTCGATGCGGGCTGTCTGAGCTATTCCCCACATAATCGGGGCGCATCTGGAGCCGATCATGCTATTGTCGTACTGGCGCTCCAGCCTGACGCGGTGATTGTGCATGATCCATCTGGCTACCCTGCTGTGCCATTGCCCCTGAGCGATTTTCTGGAGGCGTGGAGGCGCGATATCTATACGGGCAAACCGTATGGCCTGTGGCGTATTGGTGAACAGGGTGAGCCGCCTGACGAAGAGACGATCTGGGAGCAAACGCTGGCCCGTGCGCGTGAAAACTTCGCGCGTCCATCAGTGCGTCCTGCAAATGGTCCGACAATCCTTTGTGGCCCCGAAGCAATACTGGCGTTAGCTGAGGATTTACGGGCGGTTCCTGATCGTCCATTGGGAGCTTTGCCGTACTGGTCGTGGCAGGTATCGGGTCAACGTTGTCTGGATAGTGCTCTGTTCCTGCGGGAGCGCATGCCTGAAGCTGCCGCCATTCGTTGGGAAGAGTGCCAATTATACGGTGCGCTTCAGCAAGCCTCTGTTGCCAATAAACGCGCCGACCTGCCCATCCTGCTGGAGCGATTGGCAGAACAGGAGACGCACTTCATTGCCGCGCTGGAATAAGATGACCGGGCCTCTTCACCATGCCTCCAGCTCAAGATGAGCCTGGACTCGCTTGGTCAGCGCTCGACAGAGCCACAATCGTTGCTGTAAAGGCCATGAGCGCTGCCGAGGTGAGGAGTGTGATCGACATCCCTGCGGCCTCGGCTATGATCGCGAGTACAACTCCACCGCAGATCTCTCCAATAGACTCGGCCAGGTCGAGCAATGAGTGAACCGTCGCCCGTACCTCGCTCGTGGTGCGTCGGTTCACCCAGATCACGCTGACCGTCCGTGTGACGTTGAACGCAATACCGCTCACCAGTATCACTCCTGCGCAGCCGATGAGGGCAGAAGGGGCCTCGGCCAGCACGATCAGGCCGAGCATTCCAATGAAGCAGGTGAGTGCATACGTACGTCGGGCGACGCCCGCACCATCGATGCGCTTCTGGACGAGGTGCAGCGCGACGACGCCCGCCACCGAAGAGCAGATCCCAACAGCCGTGTACCACAGAACGGGATCAGAAGGGAAGCCCAGGTTTACGAGTTGCCTGGGAAACAGCCATGCAGTCATCGATGCACCATTGATGAGCATCGCGTCTCAACTGAATATCCTTAAATCTCTGTACAGTTCCTAGAGAGAGTATACCAGATGGAACATGACCGGTTTATTTATTTGCTATCCAGGCAGGTTACGGTCTTGCCAGCATCTTCTTTTTCCAGTGCAGATCGGCCTTGATTTGAGCGGCGGTTTTTCGATAGAAGTGCTTGGCATCGGCGCGGATGTGTTCGTTATACGAGTCCCATGCGCCAAGATGACCGAGTAGCAGGTGATGTTCTTTGCCCCGCGCTGAACAGAGCGTTATCAGATTGTGCGGCTCGAGTTCCAGGTCGGGATGGAGATGGAAGGGTTTGATGTGGTGGACCTGCCGTTTGCGACCTTTATAGCCACAGACGACACAGGCAGGTTCGCGGCGGAGATGCTCCTTTGCCACGCTTCCCCAATGAGGACTACGTTCTTGTCCATGCTTTCTGGCGACGTGGGCACCCTGATCGAGCATCTTTAACAACAGGCTGAGCTGTTTGAACAATCCTTTGCGACGATGGCGTCTCTTGCGAGTGAGTAGCAAGAGGGCGATCACTGCACTAAGCAGAGCGATAACCAGCAGGAGAAGGACTGGTAGCGAGATGTACATTGCTTCCTCTTTCCAGGTCAGAAGCAGCAGCTATGCCATCCGCTGACACGGCTGCTCTGAGCGTCAAGTTCAGTTTATGGCAAGTATAGCGAATGGAGAGCGAAAAAACAATCCCTGAAGAGCTTCTAGACAGGGCTTTTCAGTTCTCCGCTCAAAGGGGGCAGGGGTCTCCCTGCCGGGGTCTGGGGTGTCCCCAGTTTCCTTCCCTCCTTCGCGCGCCGCCTGCGGCGGCGCGCAAAAGAGAAGAAAAAAGGTTTTTGCGGGGACACCCCGCACCCTGGCAAAGGGCTGCCGCCCTCTGCACTCCTGCTAGATGGGAGAATTGGAAAGCCCTGAGCTTCTAGAAACACGATTTGCCAGAATAGTACATCTGTGTTCTATCAAGCAATTGACAAAAGAACCAGGGCTTTTTTATGTTATCGAGAAAATGTCCCTGTTGTCCCCTTCTTTTTACACGCTCCATTTTATACACTTGGGATGAGCCTCTATGAGCGTGGGAAGCTGGTAGACGCTTGCTTGCTCCAGATCGAGTGCAAGAAAGGGACATAGTGATGTTGCACAGCCTGACGTTTCGCCTTCCAAAGACAGCAAATCCAGTACGCGTGCCGTATGGAGTATTTATAACTGCTCTGCTATCAATTGTCGTGAGTATGGGCCTGGCCCTGTTCAATTTCCTGCCAGCAAAGGGTGTAACGCCCGTCTTGCCAGGGCAACAGATCTGGAAGGATGGAGTCTCTTCCTATTTATTTGGTACAAACGAGGTGGCCTGGGATCCGATGGCGCTAAGCAATCCGGCAATTATGGCGACGGTGAAGGCGGCTGGCGTTCCATTGGTACGTGTTCCTTTAACAGCGCAGAATGCAGATCAACGGGTAAAACTCGTTGAGCAGTCAGGCGCTCAATGTCTTGGTATTATCAGCTGGCATAATCCCGCCGATGCGCTCAAGGTTGTGCAGACGTTAGGGAATCGCTGTCTGCTCTATGAGTTTGGCAACGAGCCAGACCCTCTGAGCAGCTATATTACGACGTGGAACTCGAATATTGCCGCGTTACGTCAGGCCAATCCATCCGCTAAATTCATCGGGCCAGTTCTCGCCTCGCCTGATGCCAACGGTATCAAGCAATTTCTCTCCGCCGTCAAAAGCAATCCGCCCGATGTGGTAAGCTGGCATATGTATCCCTGCACAAATCGGACGTTGCAAGATTGTGAAAGCGGGAGCCATATCAATTTTTCCAAACATGCACAGGAGATCGGCGCAGTCATTCAGAGTACGCTTGGTCACGATGTGCCGCAGGCCATTACAGAGTATAATTATGATTGGCAGGATAGCAAAACTCCTAATCATGACGCCTCCACGATGCAGCAATTTACAACGCAAGCACTTAATGATATGATTCAGGCAGAGAAATATGGCGTGATTATGGCGAACGAGTATCAGTTGGGAGGGCGCGCCGGAGCGGGAACACTGGATATGGTTGATCCAAGCAGTGGAGCACCACTGGCACAGTTTAGCACGATGAGCCAGTTTATCGCCAGCTATCGAGCAGCAACGAACAGTCCATCCAGTACGGCGAGTCCTGGAGGGGCAACGGTAACGGCAACGTCGGTTCAACCCTGTACCAGCAATCCAGCGAACAGCTCAACGTCAAGCGGGGTGCAATATCCCATAACGATCGGCTCACAATCGTTCTGTTGTACAATCCCGCCCTGGTTGGTCTCCAACGCCGGGCAGGGAACAGATATGCCAACAGATGCCACTAAGCGCACGATTCAATGCGTCCTGGTTGCTCCCTCGAACCAGCAGCAGTCAACAGGAGCAACGCCAACAACCAGCGCTACGGGTACGCCAACATCAGATGAAATGCCGACGGGCACGGAGACGCCAACAGTGACAGGAACGCCGGAAGAGACGCCAACGGCCACTACGACGCCGACGACGCCTCTCGCGCCAGGGGAGACGCCAACCACGACGCCGATACTGGAAGATGTGACGCCGACCGTCACAACCACATCAGGAGAGACGCCGACTGCGACGCCCGGAGAGACGCCGACCACGACGCCCAAGAAGACGCCCGTGACAGGGAGTAAGGCAGTGGTCACAGTGACGCCCGTAACATCGACGGGGGCAAATGCGCCAGTCGTGCCGTTGTTGACACCAACCCCAGCGTCGAAGTCGGGCGGCTAGCGCTAGAAAGAAACAGGGTAGAAGAGAAAAAGCATATGAGGATTGGCTTGAAGATGGGTATGCAGCAGGCGCTTACTGCCCTTCATTATGCTTTCCCACAGTTGCGTATCGCTTCTGCCCTGCCTGTGACACGAGGAAGAGACAATTTTGTATTGCAGGTCAATCATAACCTGATTTTTCGCTTTCCCCGCAATGGGGCTACAGAGGCGCAATTAATGCGCGAAATCAAGATATTGCCTCTATTGGTGGAGCGATTGACAGCGCCTGTTCCACATTTTTCCTATCTCTGGCTTCCTGATGACTACTTTCCTTCCCCGTTTGTTGGATACAGCAAACTGCAAGGGATCTGGCTGAATGATCCCCGTATTGTTCCGCCTATGCAGAAGCAGCTCTTACCATCGCTTGCCCAATTTTTCGCTGAATTACATCAATTTCCCCTGAATCAGGCTCAAAATTGTGATGTGAAGGGAGGAGATGTAACATTCTGGGTGGCTCTGTATCGGAGACGATTTGAGCAAATCCAGGCCGCCGTCTTTCCACATTTATCGGAGTCGATGCAGCAGAGAGCACAGCAACGCTGGGAGGCATACCTGGAGCGACACGCTTCCCTATCTTTTGCTCCGACGCTGATTCATCGAGATCTCTGGCTCCATCATCTGCTCTGTGATCCAGAACAGGGGACACTTTGTGGTGTGATTGATTGGGGAGAAGTGGCTATTGGAGATCCGGCGTTAGATTTTATGGGATTGTATCTGCGTTGGGGCAGGGAGCGCATGGAAGAGATCAGGAGCCTTGCAAAGCTCGCTCCTGATCCAACATTCTGGCAACGGCTAGACTTCTATCGGGAGTTCTATTTTCAGTTCTATCCTCCCTATACTGAAGCATTCAAAGCCGCTCAATCCCAGGATTATCATGTATTAGAGCAGCATGTTCATTATATCCAAAGCACGCTGAGGTAACTAGGGCATATACTGCTCGAACCAATCGCCGATTGCTGGATAAGCAGTGGTTTGTGTGGTGTGGCGCAGCATAAAATGGCCCTCATCTTCAAAACGCAGATAGTGAACCGGGACATGGCGAGCGCGTAAGGCTGCAACGATATGTTCGGCTTCGTTGATGGGAACGCGCGAATCGTTGGCCCCATGCAGGACCATGAGCGGGGCTGTGATGCGATCAACGGCGTGAATGGGCGAGATCTGTTCCAGGATGTTGCGATGGTGAGCCAGACTGCCATATTCCGCTTCTCGCCACGCCCTCCGCCAGGGGCCGGTCTTTTCAAGGAACGAGACGAAATTGGCGATACCGACCATATCGACCGCCGCAGCCCAGAGATCGGGATAACTTGTGATGGCGGCCAGCACCATGTAGCCGCCGTAGCTCCTGCCCATAATGCCAATCCGCTTTGGATCAGCCTTGCCATGTTCGACGAGCCAGGCAACGGCGGCTTTGAGATCGGCCACGCTATCAGGGCGGCGTTCCACATCGTCGAGATGCACATAGGTTTTGCCATAGCCGCGACTGCCGCGCACATTGGGGGCCAGGACAGCGAAGCCGCGATGCAGATAGTATTGCAGCGGAGGCATCCAGGGGGCCGCATACAGTGGACGGAATTGCGACTCTGGCCCGCCATGCACAAAAATGATGACGGGGAGTTGCCCTGAAGCATTGGCGCGGTTCGTCTGTTGTGGTCGATAGAAATAGGCGGGGATTTGTCGCCCGTCGAAGGTGGGATAGTGGATCAGTTCAGGTTCCACAAGGCTGCTCTGCTCAATCTCCATCGGAACACCTGTCGCCTGTTGCGCCTGTGCTGGCGAAGCGGTCCAGATATTGCCATTGAAGCGAGTGCT
The DNA here is from genome assembly GCF_016587455.1 of Reticulibacter mediterranei. Taxonomy (NCBI): domain Bacteria; kingdom Bacillati; phylum Chloroflexota; class Ktedonobacteria; order Ktedonobacterales; family Reticulibacteraceae; genus Reticulibacter; species Reticulibacter mediterranei. The sequence continues at coordinate 2,201,051 of NZ_BNJK01000002.1, forward strand.
ATTAAAGCTAAACGCCACCTCATCCGTTTGTGGTGACCATTGCAGCCCTTCGACGACCCCGGGTGGGAGTGCAGGCGCAGGCAATTCCTGAGTGCTTTCTGTATCGTAAAAAACGAGGCGAGAGCAGCCATTCTCGTTGATCGCCCAGGCCAACATCTTCCCATCGGGTGACATCGCTATGCCTGCTTCGGCATCCCAGGCGGTATCGGCGAGCAGCGTCAGCGGCGTGTGCGTTTGTGGAAGCGTGGCACTTGAAAGGTCCAGGCGAACGGGAGCCATAAACTCGCGCTGATAGTTTGTCAGCACATAGAGGCTCTGGCTGTCAGGCGCGAAAGTGGGATACTCGTAGGTGGCCTCGCCCTCATGGAAGGTGAGCAGTCGCGGCGGCGCTCCGTTGAGTGGGACGAGCAGCAAATCTTGATCCAGTTCGGTATTGAGGCGCGTCACTAATAGCATATTGCCATCGGGGGACCATGCGACAGGCATCAAGCTGGCATCTTGTTCAAGGACACAGCGCGTCTCGCCTGTTGTGATGTCCATGATCCAGACATCGAAAAAAGCTTGATGGCGCTGATTGCTGCTATAGCAGATGGATTGTCCATCGGGCGACCACGCTCCAAAGTGATGAATGACGCCGGGCAAGCTGGTCAGAGCGCGAACCTCCCCTGAGGGGAACTGAACCAGAGAAAGCTGGTCGTGTTCGTTCCCGCCTACATCGACCGTCACGATCAATTGTTGATCGCAGGGAGACCACGCGACGAGTCCGACGCGCTCGGAAAAGTGCGTGAACTGCCGCTGCTCGCGAATCTGCATGTCCAGAAGCCATGCCTGATCGAGCCCACTCGTGTCCGCCACAAAAGCAAGCTGCGAGGCATCGGACGACCAGGATGGTCCATGAGCGCGTCGAACCAGGATATATTGCAAAATATCGATTGAATGGTTGGGCATAGATGATTCTTTCTTTGAATCTCTCATATCGTAGTCGCGCGCTTTACCGCGCGACTACGATATGAGAAGCATTAAGCTTCTTTCTTTGGCTCTGTTGGCAGTTTTGCCGCTAGCCAGGCATCCCAGCCACCTGTCAGGGCGTAGGCACGGGACCAGCCATCGTGTCGAAGTTCTTGCACCACACGGGCGCTTGTTTCCTCGTTCCGTCAGGTGCAGTAGGCGACCAGATACGCGTCATAGGGCAGGCCCAGTTCTTGTGCATCTTCAGTGGCTCTCTCTGGCGAAACGCGGATCGCGCCCCTGGCCTGGATTGGGCTTGCCTCATAGGGGCGGATCTTGCGCACATCAAGAATGATGACATGCTCTTTCGCTCGCCACAGGGTGCGTAGCTCATCAACGGAAATGCGAATTGAGGAGGAGAGCTGCACCGGTTTTGCCACTTTCGGCTGTTCACCAGTGGTCGGTTCTTCGGGTGGCTCAGGCGTTGGTAGCACGGGAACGGCGATAGGGTGTCTCGTTAGACGCGTGGCCTCGACTGGTTCGTAATCGGTTGGATTGGTGTCCGGGGGAAGCACGTTGCGATGTTTGCGGCGTGCCAGCAGGAACATCGGCGCGCTACCGTGAACAATGACTGAGAGGATCACGACCAGGGAGCAGATCGCAAAGAGAGCCTGTGTGCCAGGTATGCCCGCGAACACGGGGAGCAGGATCAGCAAGAGCGAGCTAAGGCCGCGCGGTCCGAACCAGGCAATCAGCAGGCGATCACGAATGGCAAGTCGGACACGTGCCAGCGAGATCAGGAAAGCCACAGGGCGCACCAGCAGCGCGAGCAGAGCAAACAACAGCACCATGCCGTTGATCTGAGCCAGTCCGCTCCAAATCAGCGAGCTACCGAAGAGAACAAAGGTGAACAGCAGCGTCATCTCTGCCGTTGTCTCGCCATATTCCAGGAAACAATCGCAGAGTTCGACATCGAGCAGCGAGATCGTGAGGCCAGCTGCGAACGCCGCCAGGAAGCCGCTGCCATGTACTGCCTCGGCCGCCGCATACGCGGTGAAGGCAATGCCCAGCGAGAAGATTGATTCGTAGTCGCGCCGAATTCCGACACGTTTTCTAATCAGATCGAGCGTTGCAACGCCGATCACGCCGACCAGCACGCCAGCGCCCGGCCCCAGAACCAGCAGATCAAGCGCGAGTCTTGCCCAATCAGCCGCAGTCTCAGAGGTATTAGAGGAGAGAAAGACCATCGCCACCAGCACGATTGGCAGGAGGACAATATCGTTCAGGCCACTCTCCAGGCGCAGAACCAGCCGGGCCGTTGGGGGAACCTCCTCTCGGCGCAATAGCCCTCGCAGCAGCACCGGATCGGTCGAGGCCAGCGCCGCACCCACCAGCGCCGCAGCTGCGGGAACCAGACCGAGCAGCCCCCAACCAGCAACCGCGACCAGGAAGGCCGAGAGCAGCGTGCCCGGCCCCAGTACGAGCAGAGCCAGCGGTCCGGCCTTTTTCACTTCGGCAAGATTTAAAGAAATAGCATCAGTAAATAAGACAAGAACCAGGCTCAAAGTTGAGACAATATGTAAAATAGGAGAATCAAGGGTAATATGCAAGAGGTCCAGACCAGCTGGACCTAACGCCGCTCCCAACGCGAGGAATGCGGCAACCTGGGGAAATCCGCTCCTTTCGATCAGACCAGAGAGGAGGGCCGCAATAATAATCACAGCGCCTACGAGGGCCAGTATACTCACCAGAGACTCAGCGCTCAGTGTGCTCATCAACATGCTCCCACTTGAGAAATAACAGGGTTCAATCCATTTCAATGCAATTCGACAAAGGAGTTGCATTGAAATGGATCGATTCTATAAGGCTACCACGCCATGTATCACCGACTCGTTTCTCTTATTGTACACCAAGCTGAATGCTTGAGGGAGCAGTCCCGATGAGAGCAGGAGCTCAGCTTGCAACCGGTTGTTTGCCCATATCGTGGTACTTCTTCCCCAGCATGCAGCAGAGCGAACAGATCAACCCTTTAAGGTTGAGATAAGACATCGAAGGCGAAAAAGTTATCCACCATCTCTCCACAGCTTTTTGCAGTTATGCACCAATGTATCCACATATTTGCATTGAAAGTTGTGGATAAACCAGTTGCCAGAGCGCCTTCACCCTGCTACACTTTTGGTAACACTTCTTCCTACTGGTTGATGTCTATTTCATCCCCGGTCAGTTTTTATGACAGGCAACTATGAATAGGAGAAGCGTTATGGTCAACATCTCTATCAATGAGTTGTTTTTGCTTCTTGATGAGAAGGCGCTGTTGCTCGCTGTCCAGCAAGCAGTATGCATAAAGTGGCAGCCACATACAGTTGGAGGACTGCCATCCTCCAACAAGCCACCGTTTACCTGCTCTTCTATACTGCTTATTGTGTCTTTGTATGGCATATATTGTTTGTATTGCTGTATTGATGGGAGGAGAACGCCATGCCTGCCACCTCATCGTTAGCACCAAGAAGCGCCGTTCGTTATCGCCCAACCGAGACTCACGGGAACGAGGAGATACCGGTTCAGCGCGCGTCCCGAACAGCCACGCTAGCTCATAAAGATATCCCGCAGCGCAAGAAAAAGCACTTGCTTCCTGCTGTTCGCTGGTTGCCGATTGGTTTTGGCATGGTGATTATGCTTGCGGTCGTTGTGCTGGGGCAGCTTGTCAGCGGTTGGATCACGATTGCTCTGGACGATCTCCACTATGGCAGACCACGAACCTTTCAGGTGGATGCGTTCGTCGGCCACGAGAGCGGAACGATGCCCAGTCACTTTCTCGCGCTCAACTTGCATGGGCACATTGAAATTATTGAGTTGCCCGGAGGCGATCCTGCCCATGCCAGAATGTATGTCGGGCCGCAGATTTATGGATCGGGAGCCGAGCTTGTGCCGGTGACGTTGCGCTTCGTTGATCCCAACGATACAGGCCATCCCGATATGCTGGTGCTCTTTCAAAATTCGCAGGTCGTTTTTCACAATCGCCAGAACAGCTTTCAAGCGGCCACGCCATGAGTAAGAGTGCATGTCCAGGGGTAGATAGCCATCGTCAACTTCTCGGCCAGCACCACCAGCGAACTCTTGCAAACCTTTGTTCAGTTGATCGATCAGGGGCAGATCAAGGCTGTTGTGGATGTAGTCTTTCCACTCTCGGAAGCCGCACAGGCCCACACGCTGAGTCAGAGCCGTCATGGGCGTGGACGGATCGTGCTGCATATTGATTAACGGCAGGTGTGACCTCTAACCAAAGAAATAGCCGAAGCAACAAACATTGCTTCGGCTGTGGCCCTGGAAAACACGAGATGCCACTTATTCTCCCTCTAGATACAATGCTGTTGCAAATGCCATTTCGACCTCGCCATTTTCGCCGAAGATGTCGCGGAACAGCTCGACGGCTTCGGCTTTGGTTGCCTCTTCCAGATCATCTCTGAACAACACGTCCTGTGCGCAGGCGATCAGATCTGTAATGACGCGTTCGCTGCGATAATAGGTGAGCGCGGCCCAATCGATCTCGCTTGTTCCGTAGCCCTGGAAGAAGGGCGATGGAGTTTGTCCTGGCGAGCCGTTTGTGTTGACGAAGAGGAAATCGCGCTCCTTCGGGGCCAGCATCACGTCGTCCCAGTCGATCACAAACACATCATTGCTCGGCGTACGTAAGATATTGCCTGGATGCAGATCGGCGTGGCAGATAACGCGTGGTCCCGTGTGGGTTGTGAGCGAACGAGCCAACTTCTCCATCAGCGAGAGCAGCGTGTGGATCGTGGATTGGTGTTCTATCCAGCATGCGCGCAGGTCGCGTTCAACGCTGCTGCCATCGTGTGACGCCAGCTGCAGCGCCTCAAAGCTTTCTATCCAACGACTATACTCTCCTGGATCGAATCGCTCGATGCGGAGTGATGGGAAGCCTTCAGGTGGTAATGTAGCCTCATGAATCCGCTTGAAGGCCGCTCCAACCGCGTGCCATTGTTCATCGTTCAGGCCGGGTTGCCAGCTAGTCTCGCCATCGATAAATGGATAGAGCATTATGCGCCAATTTCCAAACTGTGTCCAGAGCGTTTGCTGTTGCGTGGGAATGGGCGCGACGACTGCTGCGATGCCCTGATCGCACAAATAGCGAGGAACAATGCAGGTTGGCTCGTAAAATGAAGTGACTTGCTTTGCTTTGAGAAAATAGGCCGTCCCCTGTCCAGTCACAACGCGATAGGTTCCTGCATTTGTGTCGAGTCCCAGTGGCAGGAATTCGAGGTTGAGAACCGAAAGATGGTACTCCTCTTCTAAATGGGTAAGAAGCTGTTCTTCTGCAATGTTTGGCTTTTCGCGCATATAGATTGTCCTATTCTGTTGTTTCGTCTGGTGGTATTGTAGTTTGCTGTAGGGCTTGCGAGCAAGTACCTATGCCAAAAGATGGAAAATACTTACTTTTTAACAGTAACTTAATTTAAGTTACTGACATTGTTGAGAATCGTCAAGAGAGTAGGACGTGGTAGGAGCAAGATAGACATACATGGCTCTGCAAATATATTGCTGTGCTTATTAACAATAGAATCACTTATCTGATGTATATATCATTGTATCCAAATCCGCAAACAATAAATAAAGGGAAATGGAGCCTCATGTATGAACATTAAAAATAAACAGCTCAACCGTAAAAACCTGATAGGGCTGGCTCTCTGTACAGTATTGGTCGTCATACTTGCGAGCTTTGTACTGAGCTTCTTCGCCGCTGCGTCCACTCCTGATACTGCTAAGATATCATCCACACCTGCGCCCAATCAGCGAGCAACTGCAACGGTACGAGTAGCGGGAGCAACACCCACTGTTTCAAAGAAGTCGCGAATAGCACAAGCCTCACCAAATCCAGCAATCACACCAACAACTCCAGCGGCAGCCCCGGCGCAGGCAAGGTTACACCAATGCTGCTGGGGACCAATCTCAGTTTAAAGGATAGCAGTGATCCTGTTCTCAGTTCTGCCACGACCCGTACTCTCTTGCAACAAATGCATGTTGGTCTGCTACGTATTCCATTGCGTGATCAGCTTCCAATTGCAACCGTGATTCAGGCGGCACAAACTGCGAAAAATCTCAATATGGTTCCTCTCATTATTTTACAAGGAGATCAAGCCAGTTCTCACGCTCTTGAGAACAATACGAAAGCCATACAAGCGATGAATCAGCTCTTTGGGCAGGGAATCGTTTATTACGAATATGGGAACGAAGAAGATCTCTCACTCCCGTTGACGGCCCAGGCATATACGGATTCCTGGAATCGCCTGATCCCTCAATTGACAAAGATTGCCCGCAATGGACACTTTATAGGGCCGGTGAATTATCAGTACAACGGACCCTATCTCCAATACTTTCTGCAACATGCTACACCACGTCCTAATGAGGTTAGCTGGCACGAATACACCTGCGGCTCCCAGGACACGAGCGATTTTTGTCTGTCACATCTGGATAATTGGAGCAAGCACTTTAACGATGCACAAGCCAGAATGAGCGCAGTAGGAATATCGCTTCCAATCATGATTACCGAGTGGAACTATACAGCGAACCCTACTGCGGGCGATGGAAAAAGCGACAACGATGCGTTTATGACTGCCTGGACGAGCAAGGCTCTGCAAATATTTGCTGCCAACGGCATCTTTGCCGCCGCCCAGTTTTCCTGTACAAATTATCAGATCCCGTTGATAGACAGCGACAACACGCTGACTGCTCAAGGACAGGTGTTTCAGAAATTCGGAAGCAGTTGATAGCAAACTTCGCAAGAGAAAAACGAGAAAAAAGTTTCTTTTTTTCTCTTGCGAAGTTTGACAAGAAAGTTACGAAAGTCCTTAATACTCGGCGTGCCTCCTTCCTTGAGGAATTTCGTCGTTCTCTTTCGTCTCATGCCGATCATCCTCAATGAGAGTCTTAGCTTTTATTCTTCTCTGTTTCGCTTTTATATTCAATAAAACTTATCAATTATTTGATGATGTGCTTGACTCCCGATGTCTATGTATATTATATTCTTGATTGTAAGCAAGCGCACTTTAGAAAATTCTTTTTGAAGTTTAGATGTACACAGAAAGGGGAATTGCCCAAATGGATACTGTAAACGAAAGCATGATCATTTCTGAAGAAATCGCTGAGTTCATTGATCTCAGCGAGGCAGAATTGAAGGATGTGACCGGTGGCCAACAGCGCTATCAGCATCAGTATCGCCGTCATGCTAAGGATGACAGCTGTGACAGCTGTGACAGCTGTGACAGTTGTGACAGCTGTGACGACGACAGTTGTGATAGCTGTGATGATTAGTAGTTGTTAGGGTGAATATGTATCGTCACCTTGGAGGGATAAGCTCGTAACTTGCTCCTATACAACGGAAACCTGTCATTATGCTACAGCTTTTCGTTGAAGGGATGCAGCCCTCAGGGGCAGGGCCATTCACTTCATTGTATTGGTTAGTGCGCTGCTGGAGAAACTATTTCTGTCTACCCTTATCGTAGAGCTGGATAGTTTCTCCCCTCTTATTTGTTGATTTGAAATTACATCATTTATAGATATGCCAGAAATGCAACTTCAAAATATCAAACGATAGAATGAAAGAGGTTATAGCAAAGTGCGACCGAAATTTCATCCCGCTACATCTTACACCCCGTTAGCTGATAGTGTCTACTTCCGTAATCACCAGGCATTTCTTAAAATCAAGGGAAAGAGCCTCTTTCGTCTGTTAGAGCACCTTATCCCATATCTGAATGGACACTATACACTAGAAGAGATAACCAGGGGGTTAGATACAGCTAAAAAAACGATGATCACGAAATTCATAGAAACGCTCCTGTCTCATCATTTTCTTACAGATGTCAGTCAGGATTTGTCCCACGATTTGAAGCAGGCAGAGCTAGAAACCTATGCTTCCAATATTGCGTTTATTGAATCCTTTCATCCATCTGCACCCTACCACTTTGAGCGTTTTCGCCACCAGCGATTGCTTCTTATTGGTTCTGGCTTCAGTTGCGCCGCGCTCATAAAGGCAAGTGTAGCATGTGGGATCAAGCAGATCAGTGTTATTCAAACATCTGAGCACGACGTTGTTCAGGATGCTCGTCCTGACGACCTGTACTTATATCTTACTGACGATTCTCAGCAGACTCTACAGCTGCTTGATACTCCTCGCTGGAACGAGGAGGCCGATGTACTCAAGGCGCTTGAGGACTGCGATGTTGTTCTCCACCTCTCGGATCGTCCTATGCTGGCTCGTATACAATTGTTGAACAAATTATGTATTGAGCAGAAGAAGACATGCATCCAGGCGGTGATCGCTGAACATCATGCCTGGATTGGTCCCCTGGTCAGCCCGGAAACCTGGGGATGCTGGGAATGTGCATGGCGGCGTCTTCAATCCCATTTGACCAATCTATCAGAACAATTCCCGTACTATTGCTTGTGCGACCATACTGCGGCTTCCACCAGTCAGTTCTTTGTAGCTCCCGTTGCTGCGATGGTGGCAAATCGTCTTTTATTTGAACTTTTTAAACATCTCACACACGCTGGTACTGTTGAAATAGTAGAATCCCTGATCGATATTGACTTTGCAACGCTTCTTTGTGAGACTCATCCAGTTTTTCCTCATCCTCATTGCCGTGCCTGTCAACATCCCGTCCTGGTAGATGCTTCTCAGTTTCTTGACCAGGTCCAGCAATTGCAGCAACAAGACTCTCTTGAGCAGCATCAGCTTCTTCAACATCTTGACAGATGTTGCGATCCCAAACTTGGCCTCTTTCGTTCTTTTGACGAAGGCGATTTTGTCCAACTCCCTCTTGCTGTCTGTAAGATAGAACTCTCCAATCCCATGCTGATGGAGAAGAATTGCGGCTCTGTCATTGGGGTAGAACTCAAGATGAGCGATGCCAGATTGAGCGCTTATCGCAAGGCCTGCGAACTCTATGCGAGCAACCTGAGTGATCCACGACGATGGCTCTCCTATGAAGCAATCCAACAGCACGAGCCTCCCATCTCTGTCGATCAACTGATTGGAGCCTGTCCTGCAACAGGTGATGCATGGACCTGGGCGATAGATTTGTATACCCGACAGGTCTGCCTCCTGCCTGCAACCTCGGTATTCTCCCCTCGTCAGTATGCAGCATCATCAGTCATGAGTGAGCGAGGGATTGGATCAGGAATGAATTGGGCAGAAGCGATTTGCCAGGCATTGCTCGATTGGTGTATGTACCTCACTGTAATACAGTTGAGAGATGCGCAGCAGCCATATCCTCTGGTGAGCCTCGCTGAGTCACCTATGACCCCGGACGGAGCATATTTGCGCGATCTGCTCACTATTGCAGGCGAGCAGGTCACTGTTTACGAGGTCACAGGACCCTTGCAACTTCCTACTTTCGCCATTTGTTGGGGGGAACAGACGATTGCCTACAGTACGCACTGGAAACGTACTCTGGCTCTTGAAGCAGGGCTGAAGCAAGCCGTGCAACACTATCAATCGCAACATTTTCAGCAATTCGAGTATGCTCTCGCTCCCGTACCAGATCTCCCACTAGCTCTGCGCGGTAATCAATGGAGCATCCCGCAGACGCCGCTCCCAACAGCATGGCCTGCATGCCAGACCTGGTTACTGCAATCACTACAGGACAGGGGGCTACGCGTCCTTGCACTTCCCCTGGATCACGATCCGGCATTGAGGCAAATTATGCCTTATATCGTGCGTATTCTGCTCGCAACCTGTGGGAATGAGGAGTAAACGAGAACACTATGAACACAAATAAAGAGATCTTCATTGGACTTATTGGTCAGGGATGTCTTGCCCAACGTCTACAGCGCCAGTTAGCGCCTCTCTATCAGATCATCCCGATGTCCCAGGAGGCCCCTTCTGAGCAATTTGCTGCCTGTACGCTTATTGTCTATGTTAGCGATTATTGGGCATCAGAGGCTCTGCGTGCTGTCAATCGTTGCTGTCTGCAAGCAGGGATACCCCTGCTTCCTGTGTATACTCGATTTGGCGAAGGCATTCTTGGTCCCTGGGTCACTCCTGGGGAAAAAGGATGTATCAGTTGTACACAATTACGCGTATTAGGAGCAACTGAGGAAGAAGATGAGCGCGAACTTATACAACAGTACCTCTCTGAAGAGTACACTTTTGCCCCTCAGCAATCGTGGCTCACGTCGTTTAGTCTGGAAGTACTGATGCAGCTGGCTTGTTCGGAAATTGGCATGTATCTGCACACGCCAGAACAGGCTCGCGCACGTTACGCTCTGCTCTCCCTTTCATTAGAGACCTTAGCTGTTCGTAGGCATCACTTCCTTGCAGTGTCTCACTGTCCCGATTGTGCAGAGCAAACAGACGATAAACCCGAAATGGCAGAGATTACCCTGCAATCATGTCCCAAGCCAGAACCATTTATTTACCGTATCCAACATAGCCCTCTCACTGTTGCAGAACTTTGTGCAGAATACGTTGATGCACGCGCAGGACTCATCCAGAGCCTTGACTGGAACGCAATAGGCTTACTCCCTAAGGCTTCAGCACATTTACGTACTGTACTGCCTGATGGAGAGCATACAACGAATAGTTCGGGATGTTCTTTGCGCCCTGTACACAGTGGGAGTATAGCTATACTTGAAGCAATCGAGCGTTACGCCGGTTTACGACCCCGCAGTAAACGCACTGTGGTACATGGCAGTTATCATCAGTTGGGTTCACAGGCACTTGACCCTACAACGCTAGGTCTCCATAGTGCACAACAATATGCTTTGAGTGGCTATCGTTTTGTGCCATATCATCATGACCTTGTCTGTAACTGGGTATGGGGGTATTCCTTCCAACGCCAATGTCCCATTCTTGTGCCGGAACGCAGCGCCTATTATGCTCTACCTGTATGCGAAACAAGCGAAAATCCACCTTTTGCATACGAAACATCGAATGGTTGTGCGCTCGGGCGCAATCTAGAAGAGGCTATTTTTCATGGCATCCTGGAAGTAGTTGAGCGCGATGCGTTCCTGCTTACCTGGTATGCACAGCTTCGCCTACCATGCCTTGATCCCCGCTCGGTCGCAGACCCTGCTATCCGTCTCCTGATTGAGCATATTGAACATCGTACCGGCTATACCATTCGCGTCTTTAATGCTACACTCGATCATGCCTTCCCTTGTCTTTGGGTGATTGGTATCGATGAGAAGTGCCGCGATGGTCTGCCAAAGGTTCGGTGTGCAGCAGGCTCACACTTGCATCCAGAATTGGCCCTGCAACGGGCGCTGCGCGAACTCTCTATGTTTCTGTCCAGACCACCCGCACAGTATCAACAGAAAAGACAACAGGCCCTTGAAATGCTTGCCGACCCCGACCTCGTCAAGATATTACCTGATCACCCTCTTCTCTATTGTCTCCCAGAGGCTTTTGATCGTCTGAGTTTCCTTGATGCTACCCAGTCGCCGCAGACGTTCCAGGAGGCGTTTAGTGCTTTTTATTGCGATCAACCAATGCACCTGGATTTGCGAGATGATCTCTTCATGCTTCTCAACTATTATCTCAAACGCAACATCGACTGTATCGTCGTCGATCAAACGGCACCCGAATATGCTACATGGCAGCTTCGGAGTGTTAAAATTCTGATGCCTGGAATGCTTCAGATGACCTTTGGACATCGGTATCGACGTATTACCGGCATAGAACGTCTACATCGATTACCAGTGGCGCTTGGTTATCGGGATCATCTATTGACTGAGGCGGAGATCAATCCGTATCCTCACCCATTCTCCTAGCCTTCATATTCGCCATATGTTTTTAGGAGGGAAAGACTGTCATGCCATCGGAACGCCAGATTTTCCGCGAACGTGCGTTACAACAATATCTACAAAAACGAGAAAAAGAGGTGATACCCCACATTCTCTCTCCCTCACTTTTTACCTGTCTATGGATAGTGTTCAGTTTGTTCGTCTTGATAGCGCTGCTCACCTTGAGGGGACAGCTTCCGAAATTTATTAGCAGTTCGGGCGTTGTCCTGACTCAACGTGAGGGACACATAGGCCAGAGCGATGATCTGGTTATCCTGGCCTTTCTTCCTGTAACTGATCCTAAGCTGTTTCATGTTGGGCAGCATGTTCTGGTACGCACTGAGACAAATGAGCGTCCCTTCACAGGGACAATCCAGCGTATTGAGGAGAGCATATATAGCCCTGCTGATATCCAGAAAAGATACTTGCAGAGACACAATGTCTCGCTGGATATTGTTCGGCCCTCTCGTGTTGCCGAAGTGAAGCTAGAGAGGCCGTTGCACCTTCCTTCTTACGAAGAGGGAGGCGTAGTGACTCTTCAGGTAAATGTTGGTTCACAGAGCGTCCTCTCTCTACTGCCAGGCATTGGCCGTCTTTTTGGAGGTGAGACTTATGGGTGATGTATCAGAGACACGAAAACTTTCGGCTTTGAAGAGGCAAAACGGCCCCTCGCGGATCTTACACCGTCGGGTGCCTGTCATCATACAGATGAGCGAGGTGGAATGTGGGGCTGCTTGCCTGGCGATGATTCTCAGTTATTACGGTCGCCATACGCGCATTGTAGAAATCCGCCAACGGATTGGTATAGGTCGCGATGGGTTGTCTGCGTTCGATCTCGTGAATGCTGCTCGTAACTATGGCTTGCATGTGCGGGCCATTTCTTTACGGAACAGCTATATGCATGGCTTGCATCTCCCTGCGATCATCCACTGGGAATTCAATCATTTCCTGGTTGTTGAACGGTGGACCTCAACACATGTCGATGTTGTTGATCCCGCTCAGGGCCATAGACGTTTGACGGCAGAGGAATTCGATGCAGGTTTTACCGGGGTGGTGCTTCTGATCGAGCCGAACATCTCCTTTGTTCGCCAGGCACCTAAAGCTCGAGCAACCCTATATACCTATATTGTTCAATATATCAAGCAGTCTCCTACAATCCTGTTTCAGATCCTTGTTGCCTCCATCGTCCTTCAGGTGCTTGGATTAAGCGTTCCTCTTTTTACCAAGATCGTTGTTGATCAGATTATTCCATTTAATATACGCGAAATCATGCCGATACTCGGCGTGGGGATGCTTTTCCTCCTCCTTTCTCAATTGGTTATGGTGTCGTTACGCAGCTGCTTGCTTATCTATTTGCAGGCGCGGATCGACTTGCAGATCTTTCCGCAATTTTTTGAACACCTCTTGTCACTCCCGCTGAGTTTCTTTCAACAGCGGTCGAATGGTGATATCCTCACTCGTATCGAGAGCAATCTTACCATTCGTGATCTTTTGAGCACACAGCTTATTTCTACCTTTCTGGATGGCAGTACCGTGCTTGTCTACTTCGTTATTCTCCTGACGCAGGCACGGGGATATGGCTTCCTTGTTCTACTTATCGGTGTACTTCAGGTGCTCTTGCTGCTGAGTTCCGCTTCTCCATTACGCTCACTCTCTTTGCGCGAATTAGCTGCTATCGGGCACACCCAGGGTTATGTCGCAGAGGCACTCTCAGGTATAGTCACACTCAAGGCCGCTGGAGCTGAGCGGCGTTCCTTTAAGCAGTGGTCAAATTTGTTCGTGCAGCAATTAAATACCTCCGTGCGCCGTAGATATTTTTCAGCTCTGCTCTCCAATTTGACGCGCCTGCTAAGTACACTTACCCCCTCGGCGCTGCTATGGTGGGGAACACTCTTAGTCCTCAATGGCTCTATGGAACTGGGAACGATGCTTGCCCTCAATACGCTGGCGGTGGCCCTGCTCTCTCCTCTTGGATCGCTTGTCTCTGGTGGAATGCAGCTGCAAATTGTCCGTTCTCACCTGGAGCGACTTTCGGATGTGGTTGAAGCTGAGGTGGAGCAAGATAGCCAGCATGTGCGGCAACCTCCTCGCTTGAAAGGTGCCATTACACTCGAACACGTGAGTTTCGGTTATGATCGACTGTCTCCTCTTGTTCTGAAAGATATCAATGTCCATATCGCAGCGGGGGAAACGGTCGCCATCGTGGGGCCAACAGGATCGGGAAAAACGACCCTGGGAAAGCTACTGCTAGGCCTCTACGCTCCAACAACGGGAGAAATCCGCTACGACGATATCCCACTGTACTCTTTGAATTATCAGGATGTACGTATGCAGTTCGGATCTGTCATGCAGGAAGCCAGTATCTTCAGTGGTTCTATCCGCCACAACATTGCCTTGAATAATCCTGATCTTGATATGGAACATATTCAAAATGCAGCCCGTGCTGCTGCAATCCACGATGAAATTATGAGCATGCCAATGGGATATGAAACACTGGTCTCGGAAGGCGGTAGTGCTCTCTCTGGAGGGCAACGCCAACGCCTGGCCCTGGCACGTGCCCTGGCGCATTCTCCCGCTATTCTCCTGCTTGATGAGGCAACGAGTTCGCTCGATATGAAAACTGAACGGATAGTTGAGCAGCACCTTTCCTCGCTGACCTGTACGCAGATCATTATCGCGCATCACTTGAACACGATTCGCAATGCCGACACCATTCTTGTCTTAGAGAATGGCCAGCTAGTTGAGCAGGGAACGCACCAGCAGCTCTTACAGCGGCAGGGCTACTATGCCGAACTGCTTCATGCTCAACTGGCCTCTGGCGAGATAAGAGGGGTTAACTGATGATCTGAGAGCGTTCTCTTGATTGCTTGCTTTCGCGACAAAACGCTCTGGTTTTCAGAACGGTTATCTCAACAGTAGGGCTTACGAGCAAGTCACATTCGGAGACACAGAGACGTATAAGTGTTAGAGGCTCACCTGTAAGATTCAACAGCGTGAGCCTGATGTTTGTACTGGTGACAACCGGGTATGCAAACGGATATACTACGATGGAATGACCAGTCGTGCCTGCTGCAAAGCGTGAGAGAGAGAAGAGCGTGCTATGGCGAAACCAGCTATTTTACTTGTAGATGACGATCCGGGCGTATTACATGCCATTGATCGCGATGTCCGACGCCGTTATGGAAGCGATTATCGTATTTTGCGCGCCGGGTCGGGAGCGGAAGCCCTTGAGGTACTCAAGCATATTCGATTGCGCAATGAGGCTGTGGCCTTGCTCCTGACCGATCAACGTATGCCGCAGATGGATGGGGTCACGCTGTTGGAGAGAGCGAAAGAATTCTATCCCGATGCCAAGCGCGTTTTGTTGACCGCCTATGCTGATACAGATGTGGCGATTCAGGCGATTAATAGCGTCAGGCTCGATTATTATCTCGTAAAGCCCTGGAATCCGCCCGAAGAGCAACTTTATCCCGTTTTGCAAGATCTATTGGACGATTGGCGCTCGGATTTTCGTCCGCTGTTTGAGGGAGTGCGTGTAATCGGGCATCGCTGGTCGCCGCAAACGCATCAGATCAAAGATTTCCTCACGCGCAACCTGATCCCGTATCAATGGCTGGATATCGAGGCCAGCGCTGAGGCGGGACGGTTACTAGAGCAGGCAGACCTTGCGGATAAGTCGCTGCCGATTGTGCTGCTGCAAGATGCAACGGTCCTGGTGCAGCCTACAATTGCGCAGCTTGCCGAGAAGGTCGGTTTGCAGACGCATGCGGGGCAGCCGTTTTATGATCTGGTTATCGTTGGAGCGGGACCGGCAGGGCTGGCCGCTGCGGTCTATGGAGCGTCTGAAGGGCTACGGACAGTGTTGATTGAGCGCGAGGCACCAGGAGGTCAGGCAGGAACGAGTTCGCGCATTGAGAACTATCTTGGCTTCCCTGTTGGCCTGAGCGGGGCAGATCTTACGCGGAGAGCCGTTGCCCAGGCCCGGCGTTTCGGCGTCGAGGTCCTGGCACCGCAGGAAGTTGTCGGGCTGCGTGCGGAGGGTGCCTATCGCTTTCTGAAGCTGGGAGATGGCTCTGAACTGCGCTCTTACGCTCTGGTAGTGGCAACTGGCGTCTCCTATCGTACCCTGAACGTACCCGGCGTTGAGCGTCTCACTGGGGCTGGCATCTATTACGGTGCCGCAATGACAGAGGCGATGTCGTGTCAGGATACCGATGTGTTTATCGTTGGCGGGGCCAATTCAGCGGGACAGGCAGCCATGTATTTCTCTCGCTATGCGCGCACGGTTACGATGCTTGTGCGCGCCGACTCGCTCTCCAAAAGCATGTCACAATACCTGATCGACGAGATCGGGCGCACAGAAAATATCACTGTGTACACACATACTGAAGTGCAGGAAGCGCGTGGAGAGATGAGCCTGCAATCCCTGACGCTGAAGAACTCGCAGACAGGCGAAACGCAAACCGTGCCAGCGACGGCGCTGTTCATCTTTATTGGCGCGATGCCCTGCACCGAGTGGCTTGGCAACGCAGTACAGAGGGATAAGCAGGGTTTTGTTCTGACGGGATCAGATTTGTATGTTGATGGCAAGCCGGGGCAAGGCTGGACGCTTCCTCGCCCGCCGTTTTTGCTCGAAACCAGCATGCCCGGCGTGTTTGCAGCTGGCGATGTGCGGCTCGGCTCGATTAAGCGCGTAGCCTCTGGCGTTGGCGAAGGTTCAATCGCGATTCAGTTTGTGCATCGCTATCTGGCGGAGGTGCGCTGATGCTGGTGGGAGAAGTCTTGCGAACAGTTCCCCTCTTTGCGCACTTGCCGGATGATCTGATGCAATGGGTCATCGATCATAGCAGCGAGGTTCATCTAGAAGATGGCGAGTGCCTGTTTGAAGAGGGGAAGCCTGCCCGCTATTTCTTTGTGCTGCTTGAGGGTGGCCTGCTCGTTACAAAAAGAATCGGCAACCGCGATGTGGTGCTGACGATGCATGAACCGGGAGCCTTTACCGGCGAGATCCCTCTGCTGGCTGGCAGCGACTATGTGGCGAGTGGGTGTGCAGTAGGGGCAAGCCGCCTGATGCGTATGGAAGCTGATGAGTTTTATCAAATGCTTGGCATCTGTACCGTTATCGGGCGCGGGATCTTCGCGGCAATGGCGAATCGCATCCAGACGACGGAGGCGCTGGTGCAGCAGAGTGAGAAGCTCTCGGGCCTGGGCAAGATGGCAGCCGGTCTCGCGCACGAACTGAACAATCCAGCGGCGGCCAGTCAGCGTGCTGTCGAGCAACTTCAGGAGAAAATGCTGCAATTGCACGCAAGCTCACAGCAATTGGCACAGCATATTACGGTTGAACAGTGGGAGCAACTCTCGCGGCTGGCGTCGGAACATTCGACAGAGCAGTTGAGCGCTCTGGAGCGGAGCGAACGCGAGGACGAACTGCTCGCGTGGCTGGATGAGCGTGCAGTTGCCGATAGCTGGGAGCTGGCCCCGGCCTTTGTGGAAGCTGGATTGACGGTTGCGGAACTGGGCACGCTGGCAGAAATGATAGGGGACGCCGATCTGGAACGGGCGCTGGTCTGGTTAGAGTCCTCGCTTTCCGTCAACGATCTGCTTGCAACGGTCGAGCAGGGAACGGCCCGTATTTCCGGGCTGGTGAAGGCGATCAAAGAATACTCATATATGGATCGAGCGCAGCTTCAGGAAGTTGACATTCACGCGGGTATTGAGAGCACGCTGATTATTCTCAAACATAAGTTAAAGGGTGGTATAGAGGTGATACGTGAATATGATCCTCACGTGCCCCGTATCAGTGCCTATGCAAGTGAACTCAATCAGGTCTGGACCAACATTCTCGATAACGCCATTGATGCCATGCAGGGCAAGGGCATAATCCACATCCGCACGATGCAGAAGGGAACATTTGTTTGCGTTGAGATCGTGGACAATGGGCCGGGCATTCCTGCTGAGATCCAGTCGCGCATCTTCGAGCCTTTTTTCACGACGAAAGACGTAGGCAAAGGAACGGGTCTGGGCCTGGATACCGCCTACCGCATTGTGGTTGTCGATCACAACGGTACCATCACCACCTCTTCGGTGCCGGGCGAGACCACATTTCGCATCTGCTTGCCTGAAAAGTTCGTTAAATAGCAGGGTTTCTTCGGTGGCAAGGATGATATAATAAGTTAGCTGTGAGCTATAGATACAGGAATGATGCAATGCAATTGATATAGAGGCGATCACGTAGAAATGTACAAAGAATTTATTGATCCCATCCTCATGAAAATGAATTCGGAGGTCTGGCATACGCGGGCGAGAGAGGCGTTACATCTGGCCGAGACAACCCCACTGACGCTCAAACTGTTGGAGCAGTTCGGTGATGCTCATCACCGTCTGCATGATGCGCGTTTGAATGTTGAGGTTGGCGGCGTGCGATTTGATAATCCCGTGATTGTCGGCGCTGGTTGGGATAAAGCCGGGCGAGCCGTCAAAGGTCTCTACACCTTGGGCTTTTCTGGCGTCGAGGTCGGGACCGTTGTGGAGCATCCGCAAGAGGGGAATCCTGCCCCCAGACAGTTTATGCTTGCCCCCGGCGTCACGCTCAATCGGCTTGGTTTTAATAGTCCGGGGATGGAGGCTGTAGCGCGCAATCTGCAACGCTATCGAGGGAGCGGTATTCCGGTTGGGATTAGCCTGGGGAAAAATAGAGAAGTGGCAGCCCAGGACGCTCCCCAGGCCCACGCCGTCGTTGCTGAAAAGCTCTATGACGCCGCTGCCTATTTCGCGATTAACGTCTCCTCGCCGAACACGCCGGGCCTGCGAGCGCTGCAAGATAAGGGGCCGCTGACTGATATAGTGCAGGCCGTCAATGCAGCGATGGAGAAGAGGGGAGGGAAGAAGCCACTATTTGTGAAAATCGCGCCTGAACTCTCAGAGGAGGCCGTCAATGATGTGATAGAGGTTGTACTGGAGCATGGTCTCACTGGCATCATCGCCGCCAACACAACTATCAATCAGGAGATCAAGGCGAAGTATGGTGAACGCTGGCGCAACGAGGCGGGAGGCGTGAGCGGCGATGATGCTGAGTATCGGCGCATGGCGACAGAGAAGGTGGCCTATGTTTATCGGCAAACACAGGGCAAGCTGGCGATTATGGGTGTTGGTGGCGTGAAAGATGCAAAGACCGCGCTGGAGAAGATCAGGGCAGGTGCGGCCATTGTGCAGGTTGTGACCGGCATTCGTGGCGAGGGAACAGCGCTACCAGGGCGGATAAACAGAGAAATAGTGAGCTACATGGAAAAAGAGGGTATCAAGTATATAGATGAGTTGATAGGGGTGGATTGCGATAAGAAGCTTTCCCATCTGTAGCGACAAGGGGAGGTGTGGAGGGGTTGTGGGGGCCTTGCGCTTGTCGCCTTTCCCAGGCCAATCCCCCGGTATCTCCTCTTGGCAAGAATCATCGCTCCCAACGGCGACAAGCGCAAGGCCCCTGCCAAGACACCCAGCCGCCCCTTGTCGCTACGGGAGACCCAACATCCTCTGCGCCCAGAGCCATTCCCTCTTCAATTGCCGGGTATAAATATTAGAGGCAAGCCATCAGCTTGCCTCTCCACACTCATCGAGCTAAAGCTCCATTTCCGCCTTCATCAATTGATCTTCGGGCGAATAATAGACATGGAAGCCCAGTTTCTTGCATACCGCCTGCATGCCAGTATTTTCGACCAGGATGTCGCCGGTGAGACGCTGGATCTTTTCGTTGTGAGCAAACTCTATCAGCCGTCGCAGCAGTTCGGTTGCCAGTCCCTGACGCTGGAACTGATCGGTGATGAGCAGGGCGAACTCGGCCTCATTTGCCTCACGAGCGGTAATCAAGCGACCCACGCCGATAATTTCGTGCCGCTGTGTCTCTGGATTATAGTGATCCCCAACGAGAGCCATTTCGCGGTCATAATCGATGAAACAGATCCCGATCAACCGATCATGGGCGATGCGCTGGCTCAACTGCAAGACGTGGAGCCAGCGGAAATAGACGCTGCGCTCCGAAAGCGTCTCATGGAACTTGACCATCAGCGGCTCATCCTCCGGGCGGATCGGACGAATGGTGATCGGCGTGCCGTTCTTCAATGTCCAGGGCTGAACATAGCGCTGTGGATAGGGACGAATCGCTAGCTTCGGCAGATCGCTTGTTTTGACCTCTGGCCCATGCAGGATGATGCGCGCATCGAGAGCAAGCAAGCGATCAGGTGAGGCGAGCAGCGGGTTGATATCGATCTCTTTGATGCGTGGCTGTTCTCCAACCAGATAGCTGAAGTGGACGAGCAGTTGTTCCAGCTCCGTCAGATCGACGGGGGCACGTCCGCGCGTGCCCTGAAGCGCCGTAAGGATGTGGGTCCGCTCCATCATGCGCCGGGCCAGCGTCGTGGTGAGCGGTGGCAGGGCCAGGGCGCGGTCTCGATAGACCTCCACCAGTTGTCCGCCGGAGCCAAAGAGCAGGACCGGGCCAAATTGTGGATCGAGGGTGCTTCCCAGGATGAGTTCGTAGCCGTCGAGCGAGATCATAGGCTGCACTGTCACGCCCTGGAAATGGCCTGTTCCCGCCTTTTCCTGCACCGACGTTTCAATCACGCGGTAGGCCGTGCGCACCGCCGCTGCATCTTTGAGATTGAGTTGTACGCCGCCAACATCGGTTTTATGTGTGATAGTTTCGGAGTAGAGCTTGAGGACGACGGGGTATCCGATAGCTTCGGCGCACTGCACCGCCTCGGCCTCGCTGCTGGCAACGCGCGTCTCAACCGTTGGGATACCATATGCCGCGAGCAGTTGCTTGGATTCTGTTTCGGTGAGCAACGTGCGATTGGCCTGAAGAGCGGTTTCGATAATCTTGCTTGCTGCTGCCTGTCTGTTCTCAGACTGTTCGAGGAAGGGCTGTGGCGTCTCGTAGATGCTGCGCAGGTTAAAGGTGTAGCGCCACATCGAGTTAAACGCCTGGGCCGCTGTGTCCGGGTAAGGGAAGGTGGAGATGCTGGCTCGGTTCAAGATGGCGGTGCCGCTGGCAACCTCTGCGCCACCCATCCAGCTAGCGAGAATTGGCTTGTGCGTCGTATTGGCGTAGCGCTTCAATTGTTCGGCGGTCAGCGTTGGATCGGTCATTGCCTGGGGCGTCAGGATCACGAGCAGGCCATCGCTGTTCGGGTCTTGCGCCGCGATCTCAAGCGCTTTTGCATAGCGCTCCGGGTCGGCATCACCCAGAATGTCTACTGGATTGTTGTGGCTCCATTGCGGCGGGAGAACCTGATCGAGCGCCGCAACTGTTTGAGGCGACAACTCGGCGAGCGCGCCGCCACTGTCCATCAGCGCGTCGGTGGCGAGGACGCCGGGACCGCCCGCGTTGGTGAGGATTGTCAGATGTGGCCCCTTTGGGCGTGGCTGCTTGGCGAGGACTTCGGCCATCGAGAAAAGCTCGTCAATATGTTTGACAGTCAGGACGCCGGAACGACGGCAGGCAGCATCGAACACCTCATAACTTCCGGTCAGCGCGCCGGTGTGCGATGATGCGGCCTTTGATGCCTCCTGGGTGCGTCCAGCTTTGAGAATAATGATCGGTTTGGTGCGTGCGACGGCTCTTGCGGCGGAAAGGAACGAGCGGGCGTTGCCGATGGTTTCCAGATAGATGATGATGCTGCTGGTCTGCGGATCGCTGCCCAGATAATCGATCAGGTCGCCCCAGCCGACATCGACCATCGAACCAAGCGAGATAAAGGAGCTGAAGCCGACGTTTTCGCTCAGGCTCCAATCCAGCACTGCCGTACAGAGCGCTCCACTCTGGCTGATGAAGCCAACATTGCCAGGACGCGCCATCGCACCTGCAAAGGTCGCATTGAGGCCGGTTAGCGGACTCATCACGCCGAGGCAGTTTGGCCCGATGATGCGCAGCTTCCCTCGACGCGCCTCCTCAAGGATTTGTTGCTCCATTCTGGCACCTTCCGGGCCGATTTCTTTGAAGCCAGCAGAGATGATAATGGCGCCCTTCACGCCGGTTGCAACGCACTCGCTGATAATACCTGGTACGGTTGGCGCGGGCGTGACGATGACGGCGAGATCGACTGGTTGCGGTAGGGCGGCAAGATTGGGATAAGCCTTGATGCCGAGTACGCTGGAACGTTTGGCATTGACGGGAAAGACTGTTCCGCCAAACGGGTTGCTGATGAGGTTCCAGAGGACCGTGCGTCCAACGCTGCCGGGCTTTTCTGTCGCTCCGATAACGGCGATGCTTTTTGGCTCGAAGATGGCGTTGAGGGGATGGCTCTGTTTATAACGAAAAACGGTGGTGGGTGCGGCTCGACCAGAAGAAGTCGATCCACCAGCTCTATTTGTTTCCATAGCTCGCGCTTCCTTTCGTAACGTGTGCAATGCTCTCTCTTTTTTGGGAGTATAGCACATGGCCGTCACAGACAGCTCTCAGGATGTTTGATTTATCTGTGATGTTTATCACAACCACGTCACTGGACACGCGAGTAATCTTGAGTGACGATATTTAGCACATGCTGTTAGCTATTATTGTTGTTATGTTTCTCAAGTACATTCCTTCATGTATTTTGCGTGTTTAATTCACTCAAAGCCAAAATCCGCTCGATTTTGTCGGTCGTTCCAGAGTGGCTATGAGGTATGTACATGAGAACCCGAAAGTCGGAGGAATCGACCGTCTGCAACAAGAGAAACTCAAAGGCGAGTTCTCCTGCAAGCGGATGATGCATCGATTTGTGCCCTTCTATCGCATTGAACACATCATGCCGTGTCCATAATTCCCGAAATGCCGAGCTGATCCGGGAGAGTTCAGCGATTTGCGTTGCCCACCAGGGATCTTCGATGAAACGACCATATTCAGCGCGAAATTGCGCCAAAAACAGTCGCGCAAGTTCTTCTCCCTCTGCGTTTTTGGAGCCAGGGGACGCGAATAATCTCCAGATCAAGTTTCGCTCTCGCTCTGACTTTGTTTCAAACTTGCCAAAAACGGCGCTAGAGGCTGCATTCCACGCAACGACATCCAAACGAGCATTAACGACACATGCAGGAGTTGTCCCAAGCTGATTAAGAAACTGTTGTAAGGTCGGGCTGATCGTTGCGTGGGAAAATTCCTGAACGGGAGGAGGTTGTCTGAGTGCGAGCAAAAATAAATGAGTGCGTTCGTTCGCATCCAACTGCAAGACGCTCGCCAGGCGTTCTAACAATTGTCCTGAGACGTGAATATCCCGTCCCTGCTCAAGTCGGCTATACCACTCAGGGGTTACTCCGGCGAGCAGAGCCACTTCTCCCCGCCGTAAGCCCGGAGTACGCCTTCGCGTCCCTCTCGGTAATCCCACCTGTTCTGGCGAGATGCGAGCACGGCGGCTCCGCAAGAACGCGGTTAATTCGTGATGACGATCAGTCTCCAGTTGATTCATAGACACACGATCTTCTCCACTTAATGATGCGGCCTCTAAACGAGAAGTGCGAGTTCCTGAATAAACACCCCTCTCGTTAAAACAAGTCCCTCATTATATACTCTGGACGAGTGAGGTGGATAGGTGCGGTAAGTGGTCCATCGAAGGGGCTTCACGATCAGAGAAAGGACTACTCACCGTGCGCTGGTGGAGAAAAATCTCAAAAAATCGAGGTAAAGCATGAAGGCAATTGTCCTCCACGAATACGGTCCCGCGTCAAACCTCAAATACGAAGAGGTCGAAGACCCTAAACCCGCCGCTGGCGAAGTGCTTGTGCGCGTCTCCGCCACTTGCCTCAATCCCGCCGATTGGCTGCTGCGCTCTGGCGTAGTTAAGGATCTCATTCCGATTGAGTTCCCCTATATCCTCGGCTGTGACCTTGCTGGTATCGTTGTCGAGGTAGGCGAGGGTGTCACCGGTTTTGAGCCAGGCGACCGCGTCATGGCTATGACCACGCACACCTACGCCGAGCTTTGCACTGTCAAAGCCTCCATCCTCGTCAAAATTCCCGATGGCCTGGAAATGACCACCGCTGCTACACTTCCGCTGGTTAACATAACGGGCGATCAGCTCATACGGAGAGCAGCTCAAGTCAAACCTGGCCAGACAGTGCTTATCACTGGTGCTTTGGGCGCTGTCGGCCGCTCGGCCGTCTTTGCGGCATCGGAGATCGGAGCGAGGGTCATCGCCGGCGTTCGTGGCAAGCGACTTGACGCTGCCCGACAACTTCCCGGAGTGAGTGAAGCCATCGCCATCGATGATGACGCAGAGATTGACAAGCTTGGCCTGCTTGACTGCGTTGCCGACACCGTTGGTGGTAATGTCCGCAGCAAGTTACTCTCCAGGGTCAAGCAGGGGGGGACGTTCGGCTGCTTTCCCCCAACCCCACAAGATGCCGTGCTTCATCCTACTATCCACATCACTGTCCTTTTCGGGCAACTCGACCCCGCAACCGCCTTGCATATCACCTTGCATTATGCCGAAGCTGTCCGCGACGGCAAGCTGACCATTCCAATCGACCACATCATGCCACTCTCTGATGCTGCTGAAGCACACGCAATCGCCGAAAAGGGCGGTATCGCCAAGATTGTCCTCACTGTCTGAATACGAAGGTCAGGAGTACGCGGGACCGCGTACTCCTGACTTGATTAGATTACAAGGATAATTTAAGCAACTGTTCGGCATTGCCATGCGCGATTTTTGCTTTGTCGGCTGGACTGATCGGGGCGCTTTCTAGAAAAAACCTGGCCTGATCGTCTGCTCGGAAAGGATAATCAACCGAGTAGAGAATGCGATCGGCCCCCACCAGTTGTAGCGTGAGCTGAAATGGTGGCAGCGTAAACATCCCACTGGGCGTAAAGTACATCTGCTGCGTGAAATAATCCGCAAGCGGGCGCTGTAAGTGTTTTGTGGTATGGGACATTGCCTCGGCAAAGCGGGTCAGATAGAAGGGGATCATCTCACCCCAGTGGCCGAGGATGAGCTGTAAGCTAGGGTAGCGATCGAAAACGCCGCCGAGGACCATACGGAGCGCGTGAATGCCGGTGTCCAGGTGCCAGCCCCAGCCAAAGGTGGCGAAACTTTCGCTGACGGCAGGATCAAAACCTGAATAGTAGGCGTTCGACACGGCTCTGGACGGGGGCGCAGGATGTAGATAGATGGGGACGTCGAGCACTGCTGCTGCTTCGAGTATGGGGGAGAACGCGGGATCGTCTAGAAAACGATCATTGGTGCGCCCATGAATCATTGCCCCTTTGAAGCCCAGCGTCCTGACTGAGCGCTCCAATTCACGCGCCGCCGCCTCTGGATCAGGCGTGGGCAGGGTGGCAAAGCCCGCAAAACGATCGGGATGCGTGCGCACAACTTCCGCAAGCTGATCGTTGATTGTTCGCGAAAGTGCCACCGCCTCGGCTGATGGGAGCTGTGGTATCCCTGATGCCTGGTGTGAAAGCACCTGGACATCAACGCCCATCGCGTCCATCGCTTGCAGTCGACCATCTCCCAGATCTTCGAGTTGTGCGGTGGGTGGATTATAGAGGCTTTGATGCGAAGCGGGGAGCAATCTGGCGACGGCCTCCTTGACCTCCGCAAGCTGGAAGTGTTCTTCAAGCGCGATAATCTTCATGTAGGGTTCCTTTATTTTTATTACTAAAGCAAGCGTCACTTACGTTTAGGAGTATAGCAGCTTATTCACAGAAAAGCAAGCGTCACTTGCTTTTTGCCAAGTCACTTGCTATACTGACGATATGGAGAAAACGGGAGATGGAACTGGTGCGGGAGATGGATGGCGCTCCTCCTCGCGGCCGAAAGCTCGTCCAGGTGGGCGAAGTTCATATGTGCGCAGAGTTGTGCTGGATGCCACGCTTGAGTTGTTGAGCCAGCGGGGCTACGAGGCGATGACGACGAAAGATATTGCGGCGCAGGCCGGAGTGAATGAGGCCTCGTTGTTCCGTCGCTGGGGCACCAAAGCGGCGATTGTGGCGGAGGCGCTGCAAAACTTCTCCGCCACGGAGACGCCCACACCAGATACGGGAGCCTTGCAGACCGACCTGCTGGAGTTGTTGCGCGGGATCATTGTGCGCATCCAGACCCCTTTAGGGAAAGCTATCGATAAGATCGTGGTGGGTCACTATCCACAGCCGGAACTGGCAGAGGTGCGTCGAGCCTATTGGCAAGATCGCTTCAGCAGGGCCGAAGTGGTCATCCAGCGGGCCAAAGAGCGCGGCGAGCTTCCCGCAGAGGTCGATGCCCACTTTCTGGTAGAAGCTGCGATCGGGCCGATCCTGGTGCGGGCCAATGCAACCGATCAGCCGCTAGATGATCGGTTGCCCGAGCAGATTGTGGCGCTGCTGTTCTATGGTGTAAAAAACTCAAAGATGCCCTGATGCAACATCTTCAGGTAACGCCTCGCTAGTTGTTGTTTCTTGTGTCGGGTTGCGTGGGATCAGCAGGATCAGGCCAAGAATCGAGGCGGCACAGATGGCGGCGGCGACAAGATAGGTCGTGCTACCGTGAAGCCGTTCGTAGAGCGCGCCGAAGAGATTGGTGCTGGCCCAGGTGCCTAAGCCAAAACTGGTGCCATAAAACAATGTTTGCCCTGTTGTGCGTAGTTGCAGCGGCACGCGCTGATCGAGGAAGGTGACGGACGCGACATAGAAGCTGGCAAATGCAATGCCATGCAACAACGTAAAAGAGAACAGCGCGGGATAGTCCGTAAAGATGGCATAGCCCAGCCAGCGCACAACGGCTATACTCAGCCCGATAATCAGCAGCCACTTCACGCCCAGCCGCTTCAGCAGAAGTGGAGAGAGCATCATGATCGGTAGTTCGCTCAGGCTTGCCATGCCTGATGCGAGGCCGATAGCGGCGGTATCGATGCCGAGACTGCGCAGATAGAGGCCAAAGAAGGTATTGTACGCCGCGAAGGTGCCATAGCCGATCATACAGAGCAGCAGGAAGAGAAGCAGCACACGATCACGGAGCAGGATAAGCAGTTCGCGGCTATTGGCACGGGTCATGTTCGCCTTGCTCTGACCGGGCATAAAGAAGCTGGCGAGGAAGGGAGCGCAAAAGACGACGGCCAGCAGCAGAAATAATGAGGCAATGCCAACCGCGTTGAGAATAGTTCCCGCCACAATTGCCGCGATGAGAAAGCCGGCAGAGCCATAGACGCGAATTGCCCCATAACTACCTCCACGCTCATCAATCCATTGCAGCGTGATCGCATCGGCCAGCGGAATTGCTGGACTGATCGCGATTGCCAGCAGGATGAGAAAGATAAGGAGCATGGCAAAAGAATGAGCGATCAACCAGAGCAGCAGCGAGGTGAGAATGGCGGCCAGGAGCGCGGCCATTAACAAATATTTGCGCCACCCGAAGCGGTCGCTGAGCAGTCCCCACAGTGGAGGCATCACCACTCCCGCGAGGGGAAAGAACGATGCGGTTAGACCGATCTGTGTGCCAGAGAAGCCCACGCTTCCCAGATAGAGGCCAAGATAGGGCAGGTAAACGCCCATAGCGGAAAAATAGCCGAGATAAAAGAGTTTCATACTCCAGGGGCCAGCTAACGCCCTTGAGAGCAAGTTGCCAGAGAGTGCCAGTTTGTTGAGCATTGATGCAGCAAGCTTTCCATAAAAAATAAGCACGCAAGCGCGACTTGCATGCTTATCCAAGCGTACCCGATCAAACACAAAAAGGCAAGGGAAAGCTGAACAAAAAACTCACATTTGCCGTAGTCGAGCGATTTATCGAGCATTGCTTGTCAAAATGGTATTTACTGGCAATGCTCGATAAATCGCTCGACTACGGCAAATGTGTCATTGGTTATTCCGTTTGCTGCATTTTGAGATGAGGGCAAACCTCCGCAGCGTTGATGGATGGTGTGCCGGTAAGCGCGTGCGCTGGCTTGCGACGGTAGCGAACGAGCGTCTTTTCGGGGCGGCTGGCACCCATGCCCCGTGTGACGCCTGGATTTTTCGTGACCAGTTCCAGGTCAAATTGTTGCAGCAACAGTGCGGTAATGATCATCATCTCGTTATTGGCGAAGTTCATTCCTGCGCATTTATGGACGCCACCGCCAAAGCCGATGATGGAGAAGCGATGCTGCTTATCCTCCGCACGATCGGGGGAGAAGCGCAGGGGATCGTAGTTTTGAGGCTCAGAGAAGACGCCGGGGAGCCGCTGGGCAACATCGGCACAGACGAACACGGGCCAGCCTTCGGGGATGCGGTAGTCGCCGACCTCGATATCTTCTTCGGCCCTGCGAATCAGCGTGCTGGCTGAGGGATGCATACGCGTCGTTTCCTGAACGGCCCAGAAGACATGTTTGAGCGAGACTAGCGTTTTTGCATCGATGGTACGACCCGATGACAGGCACTCACTGATCTCTTTTTGCACGCTCTGCGAGTAGTCGGGGTGCTGTAAGATCTGGATGATGGTCCACGCGGCCTGACCGGAGGTGGTCTCGTGTCCGGCAAACATAAGGGCCAGGATCAGCGAGAGGATCGTTTCGTCGGCAACGATACGGCCATCTTTGTAGCGTGCATTGACGAAATCTTGCAAAATATCGTCGTACTGATCAGGGTTGGCGCGTCGTTCGGCGATGATTGGTCGCAGCATCGCCCGGAGCCGGTTTTTGGCGATGTCGCGCCGAATAAATTTGGGCAGCGGTAGATAAGGCGGCAGGACAGGATCAAGTGCCTTGCCAATTATCAGGTAGTTGCGCCAGAATTCGGGACCAGCCTGATCGCGAAATTTCTTCCCCATCAGTGCATGCGAGGCCACATTTTGGACCAGCGTGGTAATCTCGCTCGTCAGCTCTATCTCGCCCTGCTCTCCCAACGAATCGAGCCACTGCTGCACCTCTATTTGCATGGCTTTGATCGAGTTGGCGGCTTTTTCACCTTTAAATGGCTTGTGCAGGATCGGGCGCTGTTCTGCATAGACTTCGGGTGGACCTGTGAAGCCGACTTCTCCCAGCGCTGCTTTCAGAAATTTATAGGTTTTATGCATGCTCAAACGTTTATCTGTTTCCATAAAAAACGTTTGATGATAATCGGGATCTATCAAAACCGCTGCGGGTTGATTGGCTAGTTTGATGGTGAAGATAGGGCCAAGCGTCTCGAAGCCATGCCGGAGCAGTTGCTCGCTGTTTTTCATGAATTGAAAGGTATGCCCAATGATCGGCGGCCCTGCCAGCACTGGTGGTGTCGGTTTCATCAATCCTCCTTGTGATTACTGTGCAATGGAACTTCCCAGGAAGCCGGGGTATACATAGTTATGAGTCGCAAAGCTTGTTATGAGATATAGTATATCATATCTGTCGGTCAGAAGTCACAGAAGTCGCGGCAGGAACAGGGCTTTCCAGTTCTCCGCTCAAAGGGGCGCAGGGTCTCCCTGCCGGGGTCTGGGGCGTCCCCAGTTTCCTTCCCCCCTTCGCGCGCCGCCGCAGGAGGCGCGCAAAAGAGAAGAAAAAAGGTTTTTGCGGGGACACCCCGCATCCCGGCAGAGGGCGGCCGCCCTCTGCACTCCCGCTAGATGGGAGAATTGGAAATCCCTGGCGGCAGGAAGCCCTGGTCATTTATGCCAGGGCAATGTTATAGAAGGGTTTGGCGTTGCACACACTGGGTTCACTACACTATCGGCAGGTGCCAGCCAAAGATGCTATTAACAATCGTCACCAGAAATGCCAGTATTGGAATTGCTGCGGAGAGGCTTACAACCACGAGAAAAAACCTTCGGACCTGTACGATGGTGGCAGGCCAGAGCGGAAAAGCCTCCCTGGTCAATTCATACAACCGCTTCATCTCCTCCAACTGATCCAATTCTCTCTTCAGCTTTTCTCTCTCATCCAACCGTGATCCTAGAATGGTCTGTAATTCCCGCTGCAACTGTTGTCCTAGCGGTCTGAGTGCCGCACTCCGCGCCTCCACAAATGCCTTACGCGACAACCAGAGCCAACCAAACACCAATAGTGGCGTCAATCCCACATACACCAGTCCTAATCCCAACGCCTGCGTGAGAGAAAAAATGGTTGGTTGCCCAGACAAGAGAGACGAATGGACAGCAAAGACCGCCATCCCCATGAGCAGCATCAGCCAGGTGCTTTTCACCAGCATCTCATCCAAGATCCCCAACCCCGCCGACCCATCTGGATGCCAGAGCGCCAGATGAATGCGAAACGTCGAAAACACCTGGTTTAACACCATCCATCCCACCAGCAGCCGCACCACACTGAGAAATACCACATAGATGGTCAAGCCATAGACCATCGCCATCGGTACGCGGAGCCAGAGAGGATCGCTGTTCCGCACCGCTGCATCTATCACCGCAAACCGGTAGAACATATAGCTCCCAACCAGCAGCCAGGCGCTCACGGTCCACCACATACTGCCCTGCCAGGCAGCCAGTCGCGCCAACACCTCCTCATATGTTTCCCCCTTCGATCGCTCTTCCCTCGGCGCTCCAATCACGCTATTGGCCTTCAAGGTCTCGAACAGTCCGAGAATCGATGCCGGCAAAGAAACATATATCAGTGCTGTCAATGGAAACAATACAAACGTTTGTAATAACAAGCGGATAATATACCGTAGAGGAACACTATGAGCAAACCCTCCTGAAAGCGCTTCCAGACCAAAGGAGATGGCACAACTGAGGACGATCACTCCACCCACAATCCAGCTTGTTTTCAGGTGCCAATGCCCTTTGAGCAAGCAGAGCACAGGATCACGCCTGTACAACTCCCAGGCCGATACCCCCTCACCCCTCTTTTCCTCTTCGATCAGTTCTTCCTTCCCTGGCTCCTGGATATTTATTTCCATCCTGGACTCCTCAAATTGATGCATATATGTTACGTCACAATGAACACATTGTAGGAGAAAAAGAGGGATACCTCTATGAAGTAACTCACATTTATTCTTATATCGTTAAATGCATTCAATACGTGAGATATCTCAAAACCTGAAGCATTTGCTCCCCATCTATCAGAAGACGAAGAGTGCTCCCCAGAGCCTCTAATCGATAAGTATGCCAGTCGGCATGGGGATCAAAGTTTGAGGAGCAATGCGCCAAGACCGCCGATGAGGATGAGAATTATGAATATGCCGAAGAACAACACTCTCACTTCTACGAAGCATAAAAAATGTAGAGGAGAATGACAAGCTTTCCAGGACTTTCAGGTGACTCCTCTTAACCTGTTTACTGGGGAGGATTGGTGCCGGAAACGGTGACAAAATACCACATGCCGCAAAAATCTTCTGTCTGCAATTCTCGTTCCATTCGTTGATATGCCTGTTGAAAGGCTTGCTCTGTGATTGCTTGATGCTTGAGTAGGAAGGGCTTGAGGAGTTGAAAGCCAATCAATGCGTTTTGACAGCAGGCATTGTGCCAGGGGGCATTGGTTGACCAATCTATTGCATGGGCCACATGTCTTACGCTTTGATACCCCGTCTGTCGGAGCAGGCTAGGGAGAACGGCGGTATTGCCAAGCTGGGCATCATTGGGCGTGAGGCATTGCCCGGCTCGATGAAGGGCCAGTACGCCCGCGCGATTGAGGATTTCACAGCCAACGCTGTTTGTGACGCCAACTATCCCGCCTTCACATTCCGTTAAGCGGAGGATGCCTCCTGGTCGCAAAATGCGCTGGCATTCTTTAAGAAGATGCGGCCAGAACGTCGTTTGCATGAATCCGACAATCAGGCGAGCGTTGATGAGGTCGAAGCTTTGATCGGAAAAGATAAAAGGCAGCGACAGAGCATTCATGCGCTTAAAATGAGCATTGGAGCGACCTGATGTTTCAGCGAAGCCATTTGCGTATCGGATCATGATCTCACTGGCATCCACCCCGGTCACGCGCAAAGAGCGATAGGTATTTGCCAGTTCTACCGCCCAACCGCCGGGTCCACAGGCGATATCCAGTACATCATGCAGGTTTGCCAGTTCTTCCTGGGCAAGTTCTGGGAGCGTTCCTCCCATCGCTTTGGTCAGCAGGCGATCTAATTTGAGCAAGCGAGCCATTTCTGCAGCGTTTTCCGCTTCAATGAAATACTTATTCTCCTGAGTCATTTGGAACTATCCTCTCTACACACTTGTCTCGCCTCTGGTAAAGCATCATGCTATAGCGATTCGCCACTGTTATGTACTATTCATTATTTAAAGCATACCATAAATAATCTATATTTGCTCAACAGTAGTGAATGAGTTTATGATCGGTTGGAGGAATGGGCCGCGCGCTCGAGATCGTGCGAGGTGTCGCTGAGGAGAGGAATGCGCAAGGTAAAGGTGCTGCCTGTATCGGGATGACTGCTCACTTCGATGCTTCCTCGATGCTCCTGGACAATGCTTTGAGCGATGGACAGACCGAGGCCGCTACCTGCTAGCGCGTGCGTGCGAGCCTCCTCTGCGCGATAGAAGCGCTCAAAGATGTGGGGCAGATCGACGGCTGCAATACCCATACCTGTATCTTTAACCTCGATCATCGCCTGCGATGCGTTAGTGGTCAGTTGCAGCGAAACGGTGCCCGTGGCTGGCGTATATTTTAAGGCATTGTTCACCAGCGCAACTAACGCCTGTTTCAATTGATCTGAATCTCCAGCAACCTGTGCGGGAGTGATGTGCTGAAGAAGCAAGCGGGGCTGCTCTTGCTGTTTTTCCATGTCTTGCGCCGGTCGATATTGCCGGAAAACATCGAGTACAAGGCTATCCAGGTTGATTGGCTGGATGCGTTTGTGAACAGATGATGATGTTGCACGCTGGCTTGCGTCGGAACGGGCGAGGATGAGCAGGTCGTTGACCAGCCGACCCAGACGCTCAGCTTCGGCGCGCGCATCGAGCAGGGCATCCTGTGCCTCAACAGGTGGCAGGTCAGGTGCTTTTGTGAGCAGGTCGAGATTGCAGCAGATAGAGGTGATAGGGGCGCGCAGTTCATGGGATGCGTCGGCAACAAAGCGCTGTTGTGAGCGATAGAGCCGTTCCAGCTGATCCAGCATAGTATTGAACGTCTCGGTCAACTGTGATAGCTCGTCACGACTGCCCTGAGTGCGATGTGTAACGCGCTGACTAAAGTTCTGCTTTTCATTGATACTGTAGGCAGTGCGTGTAATGCGCTGAACGCGCGTGAGCAGCCCCAGCGTAATCAGCCAGCCGCCTATCGATGCACAGAGAATAACCAGCGCGCCGCCGCTCAGCAGCACAAAGAGCATATTGTTCAACATTTGCTCAACGGCTTGCTCGCTGCGTGCCGTCTGGATGATATGCATCAGGCCGAAATTGTTATTTGCGACGGTATACACCCGCACACGCTGACCCTGATAGGTAACGGTACTATAGATGCCGCTGGCCGTCGATGGATGGCGTTGCATCCTGGAGAGCGCCTGTGCATCCCAGGGCACCGGGCTATGGACAGTGTTCCCGATAAAAGGATGGGTAATATCATTCTGCGTGTTGTCAGTGGTTGCCAGAAGATTGCTCTGCTCGTCAAAGACCTCGATGGCAACACCCTCTGTATCCACGCCAGCAATACCTGGCAAAAGCGATGGCAACGTGCTTTGATCCCCCATCAGCTTACCTGATTGTACGCTGGCTGCCCGGCTCTTTAAAGTGGCGTCGAGGTTGGAGTATGCCCGCTGTTCGGCCTGGGTATAGGCGAGAGCGCCAAAAAAGACGAGTGCCAGCGTCAGCAAGACAATATAAAAGCTGGTGAGTCGAATTTGTAGAGGAATGTACATTGTCTTCTCCAAACGTCTTTGTGCGCCACTGCATGCCAGCGTTTTGTCGCTTACTCAGTTGCTCGCAGGACATAGCCAGCACCACGTATGGTTTGAATCAAGCGTGGTTCTCCCTGCTGTTCGAGCTTCTGACGCAGATGGGCAACGTAGACTTCCAGGACATTGGCCCCGCCCTCGAAATCGCTACCCCAGATCCGGTCCAGCAAGAGGGCACGCGTCAAGACGATGCGCGGATTGCGCAAAAACAGGCGGAGTAGCTCGTATTCGGTCGTGCTGAGTTCGATGAAGCGTTGGCCGCGCCGGGCTTGACGGGTGGCCGTGTCCAGTTCCAGATCGGCGAAACCCAGAATTTCTCGCTGGACATCAGGCGGGACACGACGACGTAGCAGAGCCTTCACGCGTGCCAGCAGCTCTTCCAGCGCAAACGGCTTGACCAGGTAGTCATCTGCGCCAACCTCCAGTCCCTCCACTCTATCGGCAATGGCGTCCCGCGCCGTGAGCATCAAGATAGCGCTGTTCTGATCCTCTTCGCGCAGACGACGACAGACCATCAGTCCATCCATATCGGGCAACAGGCGGTCAAGGATGATCAGGTTGTGCGTTCGGCGGCGAGCCTGGGAGAGTGCATCTTCCCCATTTGCCGCCGTGGTTACATGATAGCCCTCATAAGTGAGGGAGCGCCGAAGAGCGTTGATGAGTCGTGGGTCGTCGTCAACAACCAGAATCGAAGTGTCTGACCTGTTCTGCATAATGTGCACCTGAACTTTTTCAATGGACAATGGTTGGCTCTACTGCCATAGTATATACAAAACCGGGGTTTGAAAACAGAGCGTTTTCTTAAATTTGCTGATCATTTGCGATGAGTTTAGGGTCAATTGTGTGTCCTATAGATGAAAGAGGATTGAGCTCTCTCGCTCATCGAGTTTGAATAGGAAAGGACACCATTTTATGCGCAACATTATCGAATATACTCTCGTCTCGTTAGACGGCGTTTGCGCAGGAGCAGCCATCTCAAGATTTGCTGAATACCGCGACGACGAGGCGTATATGCGGGACGGATTGGACCAGGCGTTGGCGTGCGACTCGCTGTTGATGGGTCGCGCTACGTACGAGAGCTTTGTCAGGATTTGGCCCAGACGCACTGACCCCTGGGCTGACAGGATCAATGCCATGCCCAAGTATGTCTTCTCATCGACACTGGAAAAAGCCGATTGGAACAACACAACCATTGTTCGAGGGGATGTGGTCGCTGAAGTGACCAAACTCAAGCTGCAAGAAGGACGTGATCTTCTCATCTATGGGCATGGTCTTCTCACAGAAACATTGCTCAAGCACCACTTGCTCGACGCCTTTGGTTTCTTGATCTATCCGCTTGTTCTAGGGCAGGGGAAGCAACTCTTCCGGCAGGGCGAAACCGCCACATTGAAGCTTGTTGAGACAAAGAGCTTCTCGAAAGGCATTGTCAAGCTCACCTATGAGCCGCTATCTGAAGGGAGGTAGGGACGCTTGAGGAGGCGGCAAAATAGCGTCCGGCATAATAAGCAGGTTGGCAGGAACAACTGTCGACCTGACTACGAGTCGCCTGGACGACTGACATAACTTGGAACTTCTTTCACCCTTGAAAGAAGTTCCAGATACTACATGTCATACGAGAGAGAGCATACCTAGCTCAGGAAGTGCCGGGTATGCTCTCTCTCGTATGGAAGAGTGGGTGGCAGGCCGAATGACGAGAAGCAGGACTGTTCCAGGAATGAGACCATGCTTGCGATCTGCCCTTCTACCACATCCAGCACCACCAGACCAATGAACTGATAGCTGTTGGCCTGGGCTTCCTGCCGGTAGAGGCCGAAAGCTGGGCGGCCATTGGCGCGTGTTGGAAGCAGGTGCCAGTGCCGGCCAGGAATGCAGATTCTTGCCGAGAGTTCTGTAGCGATGGCGACTCGTCCCTGAAGCCAGATGGGAAGCGGCGGCATGGTGAACCAGGCGTCTTCCCGCAGCAGCGCCACAAGTCCAGGGATGTCTGCCTGCTCCCAGCATGCCACGTAGCGGTCAAGCAAGGATTGTAATTGGGGAGGTGGAGGTGTAATTGGGGTTTCTGGGAGTACATTGCGTTCCTGTAAAGCACGTCGAGCGCGCTGCAAGGCACTATTGACGGCGGGAACGGAGAGGTTGAGCCACTCAGCTACTTCGGCTGCTGGCCACTCCAGCACCTCGCGCAAGAGCAGAATGGCACGCTGCGTTGGTGTTAAGTGCTGAAGCGCCATCAGGAAAGCCAGGGTAATATGTTCACGCCGTAGCGCACGGTCTTCTGGACCAGTATGCGGATCAGTGAGCAGATCATCTGGGAACGGCTCCAGCCAGATCGGTTCTCGTGCAGACTCAGGCAAGGGACTGCCGGGATCGCTCTTTGGATACATTTCTGGTGGCAAGGATCGTCGAGGGGCGCGGGTAAGCATATTCAGGCACAGATTGGTGGCGATGCGGTATAACCAGGCCCGGTACGATCGCGGGCTGGTGAGGGTCGCACGTTTCTCCCATGCCCGCAGCAGAGCCTCTTGCACGAGGTCTTCAGCATCATGGAGTGAGCCGAGCATCCGATAGCAGTGTATGAGCAATTCCCGCTGATACGGTTCCACCAGAGTAGCGAAAGCTATCTGATCGCCCGCTTGAGCGGCGAGCACCAGGGCGGTTTGGGTTGATGCCTCCATGTAGCACCTCTTCGTCAGGCTTTTTGGAACTATTTAAGATGTTGTGCTGCTTTTTCTGATCCATCAATGTCAATTTATGTGCTAATACACTGTACACGCCGAGCGGCACCGGGTCAAGAGGTTATGGATCTGTTGGAGAAGGAGCAGATCTGGGTAAATAGCAGTCATCTAGACGAGCTGTTTTTCGTATAGAATGACCTCAAGCATCTGGTAGCTATCAGGGCCGAGTTGCTGTCGATAGGAGTCTCGGCCCACTTCACGGAAGCCGTTCTTTTCATAGAGCTTCTGGGCGGGAATCTGGAGGGTAGACGTGTCGAGATGCAAGGTCTGGTAGCCAAGTGCGTAGGCACGAGCCTCCAATTCGTCCAGAATGCGTTGCCCATAGCCGCGCCCCTGGTAGGCGGGGACGACGCGCATTCGTTTGATTTCGGCACGTTGCGCACTGGTGCGCTTCAAGGCTCCCATCGCCACAAACAGACCGTCGTCTTCGCCGATCAGAAATTCTCCTCCATTCCTGAGATATGTTTCCTCAATTGCATAAACATCATCGTCCCAGGGACCGCGCCCCAGATAGGCTCCAGTCTGCTGAATAGCTGAGACATGGAGATGTTCGACGGTTTCCTGATCGGAGGCGGTGTAGCGGCGCACTGTAAACATGAACTTTTCCTTCTCTAGAAAACGATCTTGCAAGAGACATCACACGATAAAAAGCAGGTATCTGGCGGCGCAGTCTGCGGGAGTGGCGAATGAGCTGAGACCAGAGATCTGATAGCGCAAACAGTCGCCGGGTCGCAGTTCATAGGTCTTTCCCTCGATGCTGATCTCCAATTGCCCTTCGATCATGAGCAGATGGTGTTCTAAGCCAGGTCTGGAAGAACGGTCATAGGTGATATGGGTTCCTGGATCGAGTTCGCACTCAAGCACCTCGCCTGCTAGCGTCTGGGCTGGTGGAGAGACCGAACGCCGCTGGAAGCCGATGGTCTGATCCGTCCAGACAGGTTGCTCGCTGCGGGGGATCAGCGGAACAAAGTGTTCCTCGACCATGCGTATCAGCCGCGACATAGGCAGCCCATAGGCCGCACAGAGCTTGCCTAATACACTCGTTGTGGGACTCACCTCCGCATTCTCAAGCCGGGAGAGCGTGGCGCGGCTCACGGTGCTGCGTCTTGCCAGTTCGTCCAACGACCAGCTGCGCTCTGTCCGCAACGTCTTGAGACGCTGAGCGAGCAGCCAATCAATGGAAGCGTTATCAGTAGCATTGTTTTCCATATATGAGAGGATATCCCATATCAGGGAAATCTGTCAAGGAGCTGATTTTCCTCATATAAAGCCTTGACAAGAATACGATATATCGTTATAATTTTCACATAACGATATATCGTATTCGTAAGAATACAAAGAAAGGACAAACAAAACACATGTTTCACAATTTTGGAAAAGGCTTTGCCTATCAAACTCAACAAGGTGGCGACTGGGGTGCCTGGACACCTCCCTGGATGCAAGATGAAGTAGACCCTCGTGAGAGGCGTGGACATCATCGTTTTCATGAACATCATGGACGACACGAACACTCTTTCGGTATGCATGGTCGTCGGCCATTCGGTCGTCGAGGACCGTTTGGCGAGGGTGGCCCACGAGGACCGTTTGGCGAGGGACGACGCTTCTTTGGTCGCGGCGACGTGAAGTTTGCGCTGTTGGAGCTGTTGCGCGAACGGCCAATGTATGGCTATGAAATCATGAAGGCTCTGGAAGAGAAGTCAGGTGGCTTCTACACTCCCAGCGCAGGGACTATCTATCCCACGCTGCAAATGTTGGAGGATCGTGGTT
This sequence comes from Reticulibacter mediterranei, assembly GCF_016587455.1. Lineage (NCBI taxonomy): Bacteria > Bacillati > Chloroflexota > Ktedonobacteria > Ktedonobacterales > Reticulibacteraceae > Reticulibacter > Reticulibacter mediterranei. Next base: position 2,239,028 of record NZ_BNJK01000002.1, read on the forward strand.
TCGTGACCGTTCAGGAGACCGAGGGCAAGAAAACCTACGCGATTACTGATGCCGGGCGCGCCTTCCTCGCTGAACAGCAGAAAGAGGACGAGAGCTTTGCTGGTGCTCCCTGGAGACGCGGGTTTGGAGGACGCAGAGGTTTCTTCAATGATCCCACAATTCAGGCTTTGGGCAGTGAGGCAGCGGAGGTTGCACGACTCTTTGCTATAGTTGCCCGTTCGTCTTTTGACAACCCTGAGCAACTGGCACGCGTGCGCGCTCTTCTCGAAACGACGCGTCAGGAGCTAAAGGATCTCATCTATGGCGCAAATTCGTCCACGACTTCGGAGCCAAAGACCGATACGGGCGAGGCACCAGAGGTCGAGCAAGCTTAAACGTCGTGTAGTACGGCAGTTATGTCATGCGGCCGTACTCACGTCTTATCTTATAGGCTCTAGCGCTTTTGCCCGATCCTTTCCAATCTATCAGAAGAATCGAATGATCTGTTTAATTACTTTGTCTTGTTCAATCTATAAGGGCATGGTATACTTGTGATAGATGAGATTTCATCATTATGAAGATAAAAGGAGATGGCAAGAAGATGAAGGTACTACAGACGATTACAAGACTGTATGTGGACCGCGAGCAATTAGAAGCAAGCATCGCTTTCTATGAGTCGTTCTTTGGTGAGTCGTGCGGCGTGCGCGAGAGTTATCCTGAAATTGAAGCAGAGGCGGCACAGGTTGGTTCATTCCTGCTGATCGCCGGGCCTGAGCGGGCGCTTGAGTCTTTCAAAAACACTCAGGCAAACCTGCTCGTCGATTCGATTGAGGAATGGAAGGACTTCTTGCTCAAGCACGGTGCTACAATCATTGAAGGACCGAAACAGGCTCCAACCGGATTGGAAATGCGGGTGCAGCATCCCGATGGAGCACAAATCAAGTATGTCCAATTTAGCGGGAGCGTGTACCAGAACCTTACAAGCCGATAAACTCTGATCGTACATCAGCCTTTTCATATATTCTTTGCCACACATCCTCCGACGAGTCAGCAAATCGGCTCAGCGGTCGGATTGGCTCTGCTGGCAATGCTTGCTGCCACGCGCACAGAACAAATGCATGGATCGCTGGCCTCTGGCTACTCACTGTCCTACCTCATTGCAATGGGCATAGTCCTTTTTGCGGTTGTGCTGGTTGTGACCCTGCTCAAGTGGCGAGCCTGATAGATCCCTATGGATGCCTACAGGACGCAGGATTTCAAGCGAATTGAAGCATCATGAGAATGGTAGATATCAGACAGAGCCAGGCGCGCACCAGGTTGGCCGTTTGGAGTTTTTGGCGCTCCTGCTTGAGTTGTGTCACCTCGTCGCTTCCCAGGGCAGAGATCCTGCTATAAACCGGGAGGTTGAGAAGCTTTCCGGCGACCGAGGATAACACAAAGAAGAGCAAACCAGCGATGAACCACCAGTGATTGAATCCGTAGAAAATGAAATAGGGAATCATAGCAACAAATGTAATACTGGATGTAAAAACAGTGTAGACTGATCTAATCGCGTGCCGATATAACAGTGGTATAAAACGCCCAAATGACGATTCATCTATGTCGTTTAACACACGTTGGAGTACGGTTGCTATCCACATCAGATACCCGGTGGTGAGCGTAGAGGGAATCAGAATCAGAGCTTCAACGAATGTTTGAGTCATAGGACTACTTCTCCTTAGAAACGCTGGCTTCCTGCCGCTTATAATTAATAAATAGATGATCTATTTATTAATTATAAGCGGCAAATTTCCTTTGTCAAGAGAGCTGAGCGATCTGCCAGGGCTTTCCAATTCTCCCATCTAGCAGGAGTGCAGAGGGCGGCAGCCCTTTGCCGGGGTGCGGGGTGTCCCCGCAAAAACCTTTTTTCTTCTCTTCTGCGCGCCACCGCAGGCGGCGCGCGAAGGAGGGAAGGAAACTGGGGACGCCCCAGGCCCCGGCAGGGAGACCCCTGCACCCCTTTGAGCGGAGAACTGGAAAGCCCTGAGCGATCTGCAACGTTAAGGAGAGCCCTTGCATACAAGCACAAAAAAGCGCTTCGTATATTTATACACACCGTATAAATGGTGAGCGCTTTTTTACAATTTCTGGTATGTTTATTAGCGATGTCTCACGAGTCTGGCTACTCTTGCTCAGCAGTTTCTACTATCGTTAATGCATCAGTAACAGTTTCAGCCAGGAGCAGATCGTGCGCACGTTGTTGCCAGTAATCGATCGTGCGACGATGGAGGGCCGCTTTGACGCGAACTATTGCCGGAGGATTCATACTGAGTTCCTGGACGCCAAGACCGGCTAGAAGCGGTGCGATGCGCGGATCTGCCGCCAGCTCGCCACAGACGGCAACAAGTTTCCCTGCCTGATTCGCGGCCTGCACGACACGATAGATGCTCCGCCAGACGGCTGGTTCAAGCAGACCGAACATGCCCGTAACGCGGCCATTGGTGCGATCAGCCGCCATCGTGTATTGATAGAGATCGTTGGCACCGATACTGAAAAAATCGACCACACGAGCGAGCGCATCAGCCATAAAAACCGCGCTGGGCGTCTCAATCATAATGCCAACCTGCGTGTCAGTCCGCAATATGATGCCAGCGGTTTCCAGACCCGCACGCGTTTCATGATAGATGTTTATCAAGCGACGCACCTCTTCCAGCGTGGCAATCATTGGGAACATGATGTGGAGGTGGATATCGGCCTCACTCCCGGCAAGCAGGAGAGCACGTAGTTGTTGGCGTAACAACTCATCGTAGATGAGATGGATGCGCGCACCACGTAACCCCAGAGCTGGATTTGCCTCGTGCAGCGGGCCGATCAACGGTTCCAGGGCGGGAAATGGTTTGTCCGCGCCTGCATCGAGTGTGCGAGCAACGATGGTTTGGCCCAATTGTGCATGTTGAGCAAAGGCGCGAAACACTGCTAGATAGCTCTCGAACTGCTCCTGTTCGTCCGGGAAGGCAGAGCGACCGCCAAAGAGAAACTCGGTGCGCAACAGCCCTATCCCTTCTGCGCCAGATTCCGCTGCCGCATGAGCGCTCTCGACATCGCCAACGTTTGCAGAGACCTGTACGGCGGTGCCATCAGCGGTTGAGGCTCGGCGCTGCTGCCATTGTGCCTGAGCGCGCAGGCGGGTCAGGCTTCGATCCTGCCATTGCTGTCGTGCGGTTGCTTGCAATTGTTGTTGCAGGTCGGTCGGGATATGCTGGTAGAGCAGCCCTTGAGAACCATCGACGGCAATTAGCTCACCATCGCGCAACATATCGAGCAGAGCCGGGTCGATGCCTGCAATGGCTGGGATCTCCAGCGTACGAGCGATGATGGCGGCGTGCGTCGTCGGCCCTCCCGTTACAGTACATATCCCAAGCACATTGCGTGGGTCCAGCTTTGCCGTGTCCGAAGGCGTCAGATCATCGGCCACAATGATAACCGGCGTGGTTGGCGCTGCCCAAGTCTGGCTGGTGCCCGTCAGATATTTGATGGCATGCGCGACCGCATCTCTGATGTCTGTACTGCGAGCCGCCAATACTTCATTGTCCACCAGCTCTAGCTCATCGGCCTGTCGCTTTGCTGCTTGTTGTAGCGCGGAGGCAGCGGAGTAGTGCTGTTGGGCAATGAGCGCCTGCACCTCTTCGAGTAGATCGGGGTCTTCCAGGATCAATTGTTGAGCCTCGAAGATATCAGCCTCGCTTCTGCCAACAGTTTCCGCCACATGGGTACTCAACGTTTGCAGTTCTTGTATGGCATGTCCCAGCGCCTCTTGCAAACGCTGCAACTCGCCCTCGACCTGCTCAGAGCCGATCGTGCTTTGTTCGATGGGGGCGGGGGCGCGACGGAACAGGTGGACCGGGCCGATAGCGACGCCAGCAGAGATTGCCAGAGCTGGCAACGGAGCGATTGGGGCATGAAGTTCTTGCGACATAGCCTTATTCCTCTTCGTCAAACTTGCGATGTATCAGTTCCGTTAACGTCTGTATCGCTGCCTCTGCATCCTCTCCTTCGGCCTGAATATGCAGCGCATCGCCAACTGCCACGCCTAGCTTGAGGATGTTGATGAAGCTGCGCGCATTCGCTGTTTTGTCGTTTTTTTGAAGCTGGATGCGCGACTGAAATTTTGCTGCCGTCTGGACAAGCAAGCGGGCTGGACGAGCGTGTAAACCAACGCGATTGGTAATAACGATTGTTGTTTCCGCTACAGGCACCTTGTTCTCCCTTTCGTTTGTGCCGGATGTGTCATCACTCCAGGCTGGATCATTGATCCCTATGCAGCTTGGGGAGCGCGCCAGCAGCTTCAGCGGCTCCGGCGACCTCTTCCAGGCTGTTACCAATCGAGGCTTCAACCGCTGCGACGACTGCTCCCTCGACAAGTGGGGCTGTGCTGATGACGACGCGATAATCATGCTCGGCGGTAAATGTTTCCATTGCCATCTCAGCGATCATCACGGCGCTGCCCAGATCGAGCAGAAGCAGCGTTCCATCAGGTCCGGCGACCTGTTCCAGTGCCGCCAGCACCTTCTCGATGGAGGTTCCTAATGACCCGTCTGGCGTGCCACCTGCCGCTGCTATTGCCACCTGCCCGTGCCCCATCTGTCGGGCGAGTTCGGCGACTCCCTCTGCCAGACGAGCGCTATGAGATACAATTACAAGACCTACGGCCACAAAAAGACTCCTTGCTAGTATGTATGAGTTGTACTTTTGCTGTTATCTTCTCTCTCAATACTTTATTGTTGTTCTGTAAGCGTGGTGGAAAGCGTCTTGAGCAGGAGCCAGCTCGAAGTAGCACCCGGATCTTGATGCCCGCGACTGCGCTCGCCGAGATAGCTTGCGCGCCCTTTGGTGGCAATCATAGAGGTTGTCTCCTTTGCCCCGACTTCGGCGGCTGCGCTGCTCTGGTGGATCAGTTGCCCGAGACCTGGCTTTTTCTCCTCTGCTTTTCGTGCAGCCTCCAGTGCCGGTATCAGAGCGTCAAGCATCGTCTTTTCGCCTGCCTGCGCCTTGCCGCGCACCTTGATGCCTTCTATAAATACAGTGAGCAGATTCACCATATCGGCCTCGTATAGCTCATGTTTGCCAGTGGTGGCGATACCGGCGCGCAAGAAGGCCGTTCCATATAAGGGGCCGCTCGCCCCGCCAACCGTTGAAACCAGCGTCGTGCCAACGGTTTTCAGGATCGAGCCGATATCCATCTGCTGCATTCCTGCCAGCTTCTCATTCACCGCCTGGAAGCCGCGATCCATGTTAATCCCATGATCTGCATCGCCAATCGCGGAATCAAGTTGTGTCAGGTAATCGCGGTTCTCATGCAATACATGTGCATATTGCTTGAGCCATTGTAGAACGTTCTCAGTGGTAACTGGCATGCCTTTCCTCCATAATGAAATTTTCCTTCCAAAATCGGGAATGTGTTTCGTAGTGGAGCAATTTATCGCGTTGGAGCAAGTCCCTCCCAGGTTCCCCCTCACGCGATAAATTGCTCCACTACGAAAGACTTTGCTACATACCCCAACGGAGCGCGGGTGTGTGTACGGGAGCATCCCAATAGCGCTCCATCTCGTCGTCTAAGCGCAGGAGCGTGATAGAGGTGCCAGCCATTTCCAGCGAGGTGATATAGCTTCCGATCAGCGAGCGTGCGATGGTGATATTTTTGCCGCACAGGATCTTCGCCATCTCGTTTGCTACAACGTACAACTCGATCAGCGGCGTACCACCCAGGCCGTTGACAAATGCCAGGACGCGTTCGCCAGATGTGAGGCTGAGATCTTCGATGATGGGATTGACGATCATCTCGGTAATCTCGGCGGCAGAGACCAGTTTTGCGCGCCGTCGCCCCGGTTCGCCATGAATCCCAACGCCAACCTCCATTTCATCCTCGCCCAGCTCAAAGGTTGGTTTCCCAGCAGCCGGGACGGTACAGGAGGTGAGTGCAATGCCCATGCTTCTTCCCTGCTCGTTCACGCGCCGCGCCAGTTGTGCTACCGTCGCGAGGGGCGCTCCCATTTCAGCCAGGCCACCGACGATCTTTTCGAGCAACACCGTTACACCAACTCCACGACGCCCGGCCGTCCACGTACTATCCTGCACCGCCACATCGTCGTTCGTGACGACTGCCTCGACCTCGATCCCCTCAGCAGCGGCCAGTTCCGCCGCCATCTCGAAGTTCAACACGTCACCGGTATAGTTCTTCACGATATGCAGCACGCCAGCGCCACCGTTGATGGCCCGTGTCGCAGCGAGCATCTGATCGGGAACCGGAGAGGTGAAGACCGCTCCCGGACAGGCCGCGTCGAGCATGCCATGTCCCACAAATCCACCGTGCAGCGGTTCGTGGCCGCTGCCACCACCTGAGAGCAGACCAACCTTGCCCTGAACTGGCCCCCCAGCTCGGACGATAATCTGGTTCTCAAAGTCCACATGTAGCAGTTCGGGATGGAGCGCTTGCATGCCTGCCAGCGCATCGGTGACGATACCATCAACAGTGTTGATCAACTTTTTCATCGTTGTTCCCTTTCATGCATCATTGCTATCAATTGTCACAAACTTACTGTTGCCCTTCGACCGCCGTTTTTTCGATGCCTCCCATTTCGGGATTGCTCGCGGTGCGGGTGCCTGCCACAAAATCGTACGCGATGACGCCGAGGGCTGCGCCAATGATGGGGCCGACGATGTAGACGATCAAGTGTGTGAGATCATATTTGCCGCCGAAAAGCACTTGCAGCAGGGCTGGTCCAATGGTGCGCGCGGGATTGAGCGACGGGCCGGTGATTGGTCCCATGACGATCACTTCGCCGGCCACGATCAGGCCAATAATGAGGCCAGCCCAACCGCCGGGCGCTCTGCCATCCACCGCAACGCCCATAATGACGAAGAGCAACAGGAAGGTGCCGACGACCTCAATTGCCGTTGCTTGCAGGAAGCTGGTCGTGGTGGGATCAAAGTTTGTGGGACCGAAGCCGATGGTTGAAGCTGCCGAAGCGCCGAAGATCAGAGCAATTCCGAAAGCGCCCAGGATACCGCCAATCAGTTGAGCAACAATATATGCTCCGGCCTCGTTCCAGGAGATGCGCTTTGTGAAGGCAAAGGCCAGCGTTACTGCCGGGTTAATATGGCAGCCGGAAATGTGGCCGATAGTGTAAACCATTGCGGCAATCGCGACGGCAAAAGCGATGCCAATCATGCCCAGATCGGCCATCGTGAAGCTCGCTTTTCCACCGCTGGCGTTAATGAGGAGAAAGGTAGCAGGAATAGAACCGGGTCCAATTAGCACGAGGAAAGCTGTTCCCAGTAGTTCGGCAAAGAATTTCTGGCTTAACGTCGGTGTCTTTGTCATAGTGTGTTTGCTGGCCTGCCTTCGATGGCAGACACGCTCCTTTCGCGTAGACAAATAAAGAAGTTCTAGAACGAAAACAGATCTTGTTGGCTCTTCCCAACATGCAGGACAACGCAAGGATAGAATTGAGAGTGCGTTAACCTCCTTTCTTCGGTGGTCTCTACCTTATTTACTAGTGCAATATCCATGCCAAACTTTGCCCATGAGAGGATATGTTGCAACGTAATATGTTTGTATACTGGCCTGGGGAGCGTGTTGGAGAGATTATCGGAACTAAAAAATGCAGCAATGTGGCATCAAGAGGGAAAACAAACGGACGTGTCAGGAGCAGTGTGTTGCAGTATTGCAACATGGAGGTTTCACATTTGCAACATCGGTATGTTGCAAATGTGAAACCTCCATGACTAGCTCTCTTTTTTGTTGGGGGGATGGTTCGTTATGCCGTATTTCTGCATTTTGCGCCAGAGCGTTGTCCGGCTGATGCCCAGTTGGGAGGCGGTGAGCGTGACATTGCCGTTGCATTGTTGCCAGACGGCGAGGATAGCCTCCGCTTCGGTCTGCTTGTGTTGCTCTTTCAGCGGTTTGCTGGATGGTGCTGGTATGTTGTTGAGTTGAGGTATCTCTTGCATGTGTGTTGGAGACACAAGCGAAGGGCGGGTGTGTGGCATAGGTAGATCATCAACAGTAATCAGCGTCTTTGTTGTCAGATAGCTTGCGCGTTCCAACATATTTTCCAGTTCGCGGATATTGCCGGGCCAGTGGTAGCTGGATAGTTGAGTAAGGGCGTCGTCGGAGATGCTCAGGGGATGGCCCAGGATGCGGCTCTGGCGCTGTAAGAAATAGCGGACCAGCAAAGGGATATCTTCGCGACGTTCCCGTAGTGCGGGAATCTCGATGGTCAGCACATTGAGGCGATAGTAGAGATCGGAGCGAAAGTTGCCCTGCAAGGCTTCGGCGTGGAGATCCTTGTGGCTCGCGGCGATGATGCGCACATCGACTGCGATCACGCGCTGGCCGCCGAGACGAACGATAGTGCGCGTCTCGATAGCACGTAGCAAGCTTGCCTGGAGATCGAGCGGCATATCGCCAATCTCGTCTAGAAAGAGCGTGCCGCCGTGCGCCTGCTCGAACTTTCCGGGCCGCCCCTGCCGATCAGCGCCGGTAAACGCACCACCTTCGTAGCCGAACAGTTCGGTTGTAATCAGCTCCCTGGGGATGGCGGCGCAGTTGATTGCTACGAACGGGCCATTGGCGCGCGTGCTGGCGTTATGGATGCTCTGTGCGAAAATCTCTTTGCCCGTTCCCGTCTCTCCATGCAATAGCACAGTCGAGTTGCTGCCGGCGGCAAGTCTGGCACGGCGAAGCGCTTCTTTGACGGCAGGACTTTCGCCCACCACATTTGCAAATGTTAGCCGTGCGTGCGCTCCCGTCATGCGATGAACCAGCTTTTGCACCCGCTCGATACTGCGTAGAATCAGGACAAAGCCATCGGTTGTCACGGGTTCCGGCATAATCAGATTGGCCGAATTGACAATCGCCTCTATTTCGGTCTCGCTTTGAGCATTGGAGATAGGTTTGAGCGTGCAGAGACAGGCCACGCGGCCCTGATGGGTCTCAAAAACCAGCTCTTCATAGGAGAGTGGTTGATGGAACGAGAGCGCCTGAGCTAGCACCGGGGGCAGTGGCAGCACATCGCGCAGATGTCTACCAGTGACGCGTTCGGGCTGGAGACCAAGCATCGTGCCAGCTGGTGTGTTCATCTGTGAGACGATTCCGTCGCGGCTCAATAGCAGGATGCCCTCAGAAAGCGTCTGGAGGATGGTCTTCAGTTCGGATAAAAGATTGTTGGCATTGCTCAACCAGACCTGCATCTGGAGCTGGTTGCTGATAGCTTGTGCGGCGGCAGAGATCATGCCCAGCGTATGGGGGTGGCACTGTCCGTGATGGCCAATGACCCCCAGCACACCAACCGTCTGTCCGAACAGATCGTGAACGGGTGCAGCTGACGTATAGAAGCGATGCAATGGTGCGCAATAGTGCATAGGGCCGTCAAGCTGCATAGGGAACGACTCTTGCAGGGCGAGCGCCAGAGCGTTAGAGCCACGCTGATCCTCGCTCCATGAGGAACCGATAGAGAGGCCCAGACGCTTGAGTTCTTGTTGCAGCAAGTGATCTCCTACAATATCGACAATTGTTGCGTTTGTGTCGGCGAAGACCACGACGCACTCAGCACCCTCGGCAAATTGATGCAGGTCTTCCATCGATGGTCGCAGCAGCAAAAGCAGTTCGTGAGGGACGCTCTCTATTACTGCTGTGGGTGTGCTGGTTGTGTAGGATGCGTGGGGATCGATTTTATAAGCAGCACAACGACGCCACGATTGTAGCAGTGCTGGAGGAAGGATGCCGTTGCTTATTGTATCCTTTATCTCATCGTGCAGTATAAATTGCTTCCAGATCTCCAGATAGTTGCGCATCACACTGTGCATCGACTCTCTCCTTCAAATAGACAGGGAGATTTTTGTAGAGAGATAGCTTGTGGGTAGTATAGCACAACCAGAGCAAAGGAAGCCTTCAGTGATTGAGAACTGCTTTGCAACAATGGATCAGGTAAAATCACCTAAGCCTGCTTGCTCAATAACTGGCTCCGCAGAGAATGCTGCAGGAACGGAAGCCTGATGTTGTGACGATCAAGCTGCGCCCAGAGAAAGTGGTTGCCGTTGTTGAAGCAATTGCGCGAGAGGCCGTCGAATCCTGGGCCTCTCGCTCTTAACATTCATGTTTGCTGGTGTGCCTGGCTATAGGGAACATGCAGCGCTGGACCGAAGCGGTGTGTGATAATTGATCTCGCCTCTTCAATCATTGTGCGCACGATCTCGCCTGCCGGCTTGATATCTTTTACCAGACCAACACTTTCGCCTGCCGTTAGACACATAGCTTCAAAATCGCCAGTCGTATCAGGTGTGGGCAGGAGCGCGGAAAATTTGGGGAGTAACACATGCTCACCCCCAATGGTTGTTGCGCCTATAAATTCAGTCGATTCGGGATCATAAACTATCTCGCTCTCGCGATTGACCCACTTATTGACTACGCGATTGCGAATAACCCGCATCGGCTGATGAGGCCACTCGGGACCGAATATGGTGGTGCGAACCGTCTCCGTTGCTTCGGACTCGACGATATACCGCTTGTACTTGTCGTGTGCATATGCCTCCTGGCTGGCCACAAATCGCGTTCCGATCCAGACCGCCTCGGCTCCCAACGCAAGCGCCGCAACCATGCCTCGTCCGTCGGCGATACCGCCCGCTGCAATAACCGGAACGGGGGCGATGGCATCAACCACGGCGGGAACGAGGGTGAGTGTGCTGGCGGTGCTGCGATTGTGTCCACCAGCTTCCTTCCCCTGGACGATGACGGCATCAACGCCAGCTTGAACCGCCGCACGCGCCTCCTGGAGAGAGCTGACCTGCATCCACACCTTCACTCCTGCGGCCCTGAGACGGTGGATGAAGGCTTCGGGAGGATCGTTCCAGAAGAAGCTGACCACTGGAACGCGCTCCTCAATACAAACATCTAACTGAGCCTCTTCAGCAAATTGTGTGATAAAGTTGACGCCGAACGGTCGCGCGGTCATTGATCGCGTCGCCCGGATCAGTGCGCGTAATCCATTGGGAGGAACCAACGATGCGCCAAGTGTACCCATACCCCCGGCGTTGGAAACTGCCGCAACCAGCGCGGGCATACCAATAAAGGCCATACCAGCGGAAATAATAGGTATCTCAAAACCATACTCTGTGGTCAAATGCGTCTCGAACATATTTTGCATCTTCTATCGCCTGTGTCCTTTCTTAAAGAACCGTCTTTTGAAATGCGAGATGTATTTCTAATGGATTCACCATTTTTCTCCCACGGACTCTTCTATTGAGTGTAGCTGAAGGGAGGGGAAAGGGCATCTGTGAAATTACCTGATTGTTGATGAGAAACTTATTGAAGTGGATTAAAGAAGACCTGGTAATTCTACCGATGGGCGATGAGTGGCTGTCTAAGGACATAATCACTTATGTTCATCAAGCGGCACGGCAAGCGATTCTGTGAAGCAATTCACAGCCTTTCTCATAAAAAATAGGTATCCTTATACAGGTTGTTGGTAGAAGTTGTTGAAAAACGCACCCTCTCAGCGTTTAGTAATTTATATCCACCTATACATTTTATTCCTGCAATACTTTCATTTTTCTTATTTGCGTAGAAGATAGAGAAGACATCTTGAAAGGAAATCCCATGAAAGCCTTAAACAGTTGCGGGGAATTACATAGTATGCAGGAACTATCGGTGATTACGCGAGAGAGGAAAACAACTACAGCATCTTATGCTCGGTCCTCTTTCCCGGTTCCATTAACCTCGTTTATCGGGCGTGAGCAGGAGATTGCAACTATATGTGCGCTGCTTAGACGCCCGGAGGTTCGCTTGCTCTCTCTTGTTGGGACCGGAGGTGTGGGGAAAACGCGCCTGAGCCTTCAGGTTGCCGCCTGTCTGCGCAAAGACTTTGCCGATCAGATCTACTTTGTCTCGCTGATGGAGACGAGCAATCCCAATCTCGTCATTCCGACCATCGCCAGAACACTTGGCTTAGAAGAGGCGGGAGGCCGTCCGCTGCTTGAACACGTTCAGGCATTCCTCAAGGAGAGGCGCATGCTGCTATTGCTCGATAATTTTGAGCAGGTAGTGGAAGCGGCTCCCATGCTGGCGGACCTTTTGAGTGCTTGCCCCGACCTCAAGGTGCTGGCGACCAGCCGCGCCGTTCTGCATATCTCCGGCGAGCACACGTTTTCTGTGCCTCCGCTGGCGCTACCCGACGCTGCCTCGCAGCCCATAATGGAAGATATCGACCGCTATCCTGCCATCACGCTTTTTTCAGAGCGAGCCAGAGCAGTATTGCCTGAATTTCTTCTCAATAAGGAAAATAGCGCTGTTGTTGCCGAGATCTGTATTCATCTGGATGGTCTTCCCCTGGCTATCGAACTCGCGGCACCACGCTTGAAGGTGTTGTCGCCAACGATGCTGTTGGAGCGATTGAGCCATCGACTTCAGGTATTGACGCACGGCATGCGCGACGCCCCCACACGGCAGCAAACGCTGCTTAATACACTGGAATGGAGTTATCGCCTCCTGAATCCGAGTGAGCAGCAGCTTTTTCGCTTCCTCTCGATCTTCGTTGGTGGCTGCACATTGCCAGCGCTTGAGGAGTCCTGGGAACTGGCAGGGCATATGCAAAATGAGAGATTGCTAGAGGGCGTGACTTCTTTGCACGATAAAAGCATGCTCTATCGTGCGAATCGGGAGGCAGAGGAGCCGCGTTTGCTGTTGTTGCGAACGGTGCGTGAGTATGGGTTGCAATGTCTGACTCTCGCAGGAGAGTTGGAGCAGGCACAGTGGGCACATGCAATCTACTATCTCAGGCTGGCGGAGGAGGCGGAGCCTGAGTTAAAGGGTCCGCAGCCGCGCCCCTGGCTGGAGCGCTTGCAGCGAGAACACGATAATCTGCGGGAGGCACTCTGCTTTTTTATTGCTCAAGGTGAGACGAACAGGGGAACGGAGATGGCCCAGCGCATGGGGAAGGCGTTGGAGCGCTTCTGGATTATCGGTGGACATGTGAAAGAGGGTCGCGATCTGCTGGAACTGGCCTTGAAGAGCAAGCAAAAGGTGTCAGCCCCGATTCGTGGGTACGCTCTGTGTATTCTCTCGGCCCTGGCCCGTTATCAGGGAGATTTCCAGGCAGCTGTGGCTGCGTGCGAGGAGAGCCTGAGCATTTTTCGCGACCTGGGAGACCCTGTTGGGATCGCGGAGTCATTGTATCGCCTGGGCTTCGTCGCCTGGATGCGTGGGGACGCTGCTACAGCCCGTTCGTATTATGGAGAGAGTCTGACGGTCGCGCAAGGGGAGCAATGCCGGGATGTTCGCAGCGAGACGCTCTACTGTTTCGCAAATCTGGCCTTCTTTGAAAGAGATACCAGCCTGGCGCGTCGGTTGATCGAAGAAAGTTTGGAGCTTTCCAGGGCATTAGACGACAGCAATAACATTGCGGCGGCGCTGAGCCTGTTTGGGTGGGTTGTTCTATTACAAGGGGATGTCGCGGCTGCTCGGGCGTTGCAGGAAGAAAGTCTGATAGCCGTGAGAGCGCTGGGAAATCAGCGAGGCATCGCCCATACACTTGGCGCTTTGGCAGAGATTGCGTATGGTATGGGCGATTTTGAGCAGGCATGTACCTATTATGAAGAAAGCCTGACGATCATCCTCAAGCTCGATGACCGCTGGATACTCGCGATTTACCTGGAAGGGCTGGCGAGAGCTGATGCCGCGCTGGGTGAGATGATTCGGGCAGTGCAAATACTGAGTGCCGTCGATGTTTTACGCAGGGTCATAGGAGCTTCGATGACGGCCCCGCTTACAAAGGATGTTCGCGAACGCACGCTTGCCATGTTGCATGAGCGGTTGGGCGAACGCGCCTTTGCTGCTGCATGGGCAGAGGGGCAGACCATGTCGCCGGAGCAGGCAATTGCAGCACGCCACCGTGCGCCTCGGGTTGCGGCTCTTCCTCTGGTAGAGAAGCGACCGGCGATGAAACTGCTTCGGGAACGTAGCCTGCATGACGATCTGACGCCGCGAGAGCGCGACGTATTGCGCCTGGTTGCTCAGGGGCTAACCGATGTTCAGGTAGCAGAGCAGCTTGTCATTAGCCCGCGAACCGTCAACTTTCATCTTACCTCGATCTATCGCAAGCTTCAGATATCGTCGCGCAGTGCCGCCACCCGCTATGTGCTTGAGCATCAGCTCTTCTAAGCAAGCCAAATTGATGAGTATGTGAGAAGGGACAGGGTTTTCAGGAAAAGGACCGTTGACCAAATGACTGATCTGGTCAACGGTCCTTCTCAGCAATAGGAGTGACCAATCGATAGCGCCAGGCCAGCGCCGTTGCCTGAATGCGATCCATTACTTCCAGTCTTGCCAGAATGATACTCACTTGATTGCGCACTGTTTCCTGATCTTGCCGGGACAGCTGCTTATGACGTAAAAGTTAGATATGGCGATGAGAGAGGTTGAAGCGGAAAAGAAGGCAGGAAAGGAGTTACATTTCTCATCTCTTTTTCGTGTCATTAGCACGATCAGGCAAGAGTGCTGATCGTCTTGCTCACAATTGTTGTGAAGCTGCCCGAGGAGAAGAGAGAATGACAAGACCAATAGAGAATTCAGTGATCGTTGTGACAGGGGCGTCAAGTGGTATTGGACGCGCCACCGCTCTTGAACTGGCTCGTCGTGGGGCGAGCGTTGTACTTGCCGCTCGACGCGTGGCGCTCCTTGATGAGCTTGCTCAAGAGTGTCAGAGCGTGGGAAGCAAAGCGCTGGTGGTTCCGACAGATGTGACGGACGAAGCTGCTGTCCAGGCACTCGGTCAGCAGGCGCTTGGATACTTCGGGCGCTTTGATGCCTGGATCAATAACGCCGGGGTGATCGCCTTTGGGCGTTTTGAAGATATCCCCTCAAAGGTGTTCAATCGAGTCATCGAAACTAACTTTCTTGGATATGTCTATGGAGCCAGGGTTGCCCTACAGCAGTTCTATTCCCAGGACTACGGCATTCTGATCAACAACGCTTCCGTCGATAGTCAGCTCGCAGCCCCCTATCTGACAGCATACAGTGCGGCCAAGTTCGCCGTTCGTGGCTTCTCAGAAAGTCTGCGCGAAGAGGTGGAGACGCTCGACAAAAAAGATATTCATATCTGCACCGTCAAACCCGCTACCATCGATACACCGCTGTTCCAGCATGCCGCCAACTATACTGGTCGCGCCATCAAAGCGCTGCCACCCGTCTATGATGTCGAGACAGCGGTGAAAACGTTTGTGGGACTGGTTGAGAAGCCACAGCGCGAGGTCTTCGTTGGCACAGCCGGGCGCATGCTGGCAACTATGCACGCGATTGCTCCAGGGGCCGCTGAGCAGACTTATGCCCATCAGGTCGAGAGGGGTCATCTCTCCACTGAACAGAGCGCGCCACCAACAGAGGGAAATCTGTTTACGCCGATGCCAGAAAAGGCAACAACGAATTAACCCTTCCCCTTTTCGTAGTCGAGTGATTTATCGCGGGGATCGAACGACCAGCTCCCACCGCGATAAATCGCTCGACTACGACATTGGATTCATGCTTGAATAGATGAGCGTTCGGAACGAATCCGGGCTGGTGAGCCGAAGAAGTGGCGTAAAACGAGGCTGCCAGCGCCCCGCGCCCAGCTCTCATAGCCCAGTTGTTCCGCGATAAAGAAGCGTAAATCTTTGCCCATTTGCGAGAAGAGATGCTGCTTTATCTCCTGCTGCATCGCCTCCATCAGCACGCTATCGGTTAGCAGGTTGAGATCAGGGCTGGAGAGGATAATGCATTGTGGGTTGAAGATATTGACGAGATTGGCCAGTGAGACGCCCAATAGTGTCCCCGCACGTTGCATCGCCGCTCTTGCCGCCTCTTCACCACGTCTGGCTTGCGTGACAATTTCAAGTAGAGATGGCTCGGAGGGCGTGTTTGCAAGGTTGTAGGTCGTGATTTGCACATATTCACGGTAGTTTTCGAGAATCCCTGAAAACGATACGTAGGTTTCCAGACAGCCACGATTCCCACAATCGCAGAGGCGTCCCTCAGTCGTTACGGCGGTATGTCCAAGTTCTCCGGCCCCCCCGAAGGCTCCGCGATAGAGGTCACCATTGGTGACGATGCCCAGGCCCACGCCACGTCCAATGGCGATCACTAGAAAATGATCGTAGGGTTGCCCCTCACCGAAGAGGTTTTCATAGACGGCCAGGCAGTTTACATCGTTATCGACAAAGACCGGGATGCCAATGCGCTCCTCCAGCGGACGACTGATCTCTACGTTCTTCCAGCCCAGCAGCGCAGCATCGATGCACAGACCCCTATCGCCATCGATCATGCCGCTCATGCCAAAGCCCACGCCTATAAATTTGTCTCTGGCGATCTGGCTCTCCTGAAATAGCTCCTCGCAGCACTGCACCAGCAACTCAAGTGCGCGTGGATAGTCTCCTTGTAGGGGAATATCCCACTGGCGCGTATAAACCGGCTCGCTGCTCAAATCGAGGATGACAGCCGTTAACGATTCGGGCTGCGGGATCAGCCCAACCACAAAACCACCTTGAGGATTGATCTCTAGCAGCCCGGCACGTCGTCCTCCTGTCGATTCTGCGTATTCTTTCTCTACAATGAGGTTGCGCTCAAGCAGGGTTGCGGTAATTTTGATCACCGTCACCAGGCTCAAGCCCGACAGGGTCGCCAGCTGTGGACGCGAAATGGGTGCTTCGGTGCGAATCAAATTTAAAAGGACGCTCTGATTAATCCCCCGAATCAGGAAGCGGTCGGCCGATACGTGTTGGTGGTTCTGCATAGGTGCCAGGCCCAATCTATTTGTTAACTTAGTAATGTTATTGTAGCGAAGATGCCCCGCACTGTCAAGATTGCCTCCACTTCAGGCCAGGGCTTTCCAGTTCTCCGCTCAAAGGGGTGCAGGGTCTCCCTGCCGGGGTCTGGGGTGTCCCCAGTTTCCTTCCCTCCTTCGCGCGCCGCCTGCGACGGCGCGCAAAAGAGAAGAAAAAAGGTTTTTGCGGGGACACCCCGCACCCCGGCAGAGGGCGGCAGCCCTCTGCACTCCCGCAAGATGGGAGAATTGGAAAGCCCTGCACTTCAGGCTTCGCGTCAAATATGGCAGGGGCGATGGCTGGTCCTCGCCCGGCTCCCCCATCGGGGGCTGAAGCAGTAGGGCGAGGACCGGCCATCGCCCCTGCCATATTTGACATTATCCACAGATGTAAAGGAGTTATGTGTTGTGGTAAATGATTTCAATCGAGAATTGTTAATGGGAAAAAGATTGACATCCCCTTGTTTCTTTCTTATACTAAACTTAGTTAATTTACTTTCATTGATGGCAGTGAAGGCTGAGAGACCGTGTGTGTCCCTCGCCTCTATGATCCACAGGAGGATGACATCCTATGTCTTCCAGCGAAGTATTTGATATGCACTCTTTTGATCGATTTTTCAATAGGCGTCAATTCGTCAAACTTGCGGGAGGAGCAACGTTGAGCCTCTCCGCACTTCTGGCAGCGTGTGGTGGCTCGAGCAGCACCAGCGGTGGCGGTGGTAGCGCTGGCAAAAGTGCGTCAATCCATTTCCTTTCTGTACAAAACGCAACTCAGCCCTGGCCGACGATCCTTAGTACCATCACTGCGGAGTATGCGAAAAAGCATGCGGGTACGACATTCACCGTTGATTATGTGCCACAAAACAACTTGAACCAGAAAGTGCAGTTGTTGGCGGCACAGGGAGCGCTGCCCGTCCTCTACAATACGCCGCCCCCTGATACTATGTCGCAACTGATCAAGAACGGCGAGGGGCTGGACCTTGAGGCGACGCTGCAACAACTCGGCGTACTCGATCAGATTACCCCGGCTGCCTCCACCATTGTCAAAAAGCTTTTCAACGGCAAGCTCGTCTCGTTGCCATTCGAGCTAAATATCGAGGGCTTCTGGTATAACAAGCAGATTTTCAGCCAGAACGGACTCAAGCCGCCCACAACCTGGGACGAGTTGGTACAGATCGCTGCCAAATTGCAGACGAAGGGCATTCAGCCGTTTGCTGCCTCCGGTATTCAGGGCTGGCCTCTCACGCGCTTGATCGGCAATTACCTCTACCGCAAGCTCGGTCCTACAGCTCTTGAGGATGTCCAGAGTGGGAAAGCCAAACTAACCGATGCCGCATATGTGGATGCTGCGCAACAGGTAGCGAACCTGGGCAAGCAGGGCTATTTTGGCAAGGGCGTAGCAACGCTTGACTATACTCCCGCTCTGGATCTGTTCATACAGGGCAAGACCGCAATGATCTACATGGGAAGTTGGGCGCTCGCCGATTTCAACAATCCCAAAGAAACGACCATCGGTTCCGACAATATCGACTACTTCCCCTTCCCGAACGTCACTGGCGGCGTGGGTAACGCGGATCAGACGCCGATGAATGCCGGTCAGACAACATCGGTGAACAAGGCGAAGTACGACGATGCGTTTGGGCAGTGGCTCGCGTATATGGTGCAGAACTATGGTGATCTGGCGCTGCAAAAGCAGGGAGCGGTAACGGGCTTCACCGTGCATAACAAACCTGCCAGCCTGCCCACGCTGACGACGCTGGTAGTTGATCGCATCGCTAAGATTACCCAGCCCGTTCTCTGGTTTGAGGCGTTATTCTCGACCAAAGCCACGAATGTCTCGCAACAGGACGCCACGCCTCTCGTGACGAGTGCTATGTCTCCGGCAAACTTTATGGCGGCGGTTCAGCAAGCACTTTAATATAGCCTTGCTGTCTGGCATCTCTGCATCAATAATTGGTGCAATCGCGATATCTTGGGGTCGCCGTATATGGTAGGGGCGATGGCTGGTCCTCGCCTGGTATCCTCATCGTGTGGCATGGGAGGCGGGCGAGGACCAGCCATCGCCCCTACCATATACGGCTGCTGCCCCCGTCTCTGTTGGGAGGATATGGATGAAGACACTTTTAAGCAATTGGAAAGCGACGCTGGTGTTTGTCGGCCCGGCGCTGCTGGTGTATACCTTCGTTGTGCTGGGGCCGGTGGTCTGGTCGCTCGGTTATACACTCTTTGAGGGCAATGTGCTTGCCGGGTTTCAGTTCGTCGGCCTGCACAATTTTGTGTTGCTGGTCGCTGATCAACAGTTCTGGCAAGCGTTGCTCTTTACGGTGAAATATGCGCTCACCGTCACGATTGGTCAGGTAGGCATCGGCCTGCTGCTGGCCCTGCTGTATTTCTTTGCCCTGCGCAAGTCATCAGGCATCATCCGTACGCTGGTCTTCTTCCCGGTTGTGCTGCCGACCGTCGCGGTGGCACAGCTGTTCTCGAAGCTGGTCGAGATCTCGCCACAGTATGGACTGCTGAACTCGGTTCTGGCGACGGCCCATCTCGACTCATGGGTGCAGCCCTGGCTGGGACAGGGCGGGACGGCCTTCTGGGTGATTGTGACGATGGATATCTGGCGCTCAATGGGCTTTTATGCAGTTCTGCTCTTTGCCGGCCTCGTCGATCTGCCTGGCGAACTGATCGAGGCGGCGCGCATCGACGGCGCTTCGGGAGGGCGATTGGTGCGCAATATCGTGTTGCCACAGTTGCAGCCGATTCTCTTCTCGTCGCTGATCTTCAGCATTAATGGCACACTCAAGGTGTTCGATAGCATTCTCGCGCTTACCAATGGTGGACCGGGGCAGGCCACAACGCCGCTGACGCTGTATATGTTCAATACGGCCTTTTCAAATGGCGAGTACGGCTATGGCAGCACGATTGCAACGGCTCTGGCTATTCTGAGCTTGCTTGTTACCCTACTGATCTTCGGGTCTGCGCGCCGCGATGTGGCCTAGAAAAGAGAGATGTTGATCTATGCTTTCTACTCCAACCAACCTTCGTCACGAAGCGGAGGCAGTTGTGTCCAGGCCGCATAAGTGGAGGAGGCAATCAGCAGAGCACCTGTTGAAGCGGCTTGCGATCTTGCTTGCCATTGTGGTGCTGCTTATCATTGAAGTGGGGCCGCTGGTCTGGCTGCTGCTCTCATCGTTTAAGGCGGATACCGAGTTTACGTCGAAGCCGCTCTGGGCACTTCCTGCTGGCCTCGATTGGCAGAATTACAGCGATGCCCTGATTACGGGCAATATCGGCACCTATTTTCTCAATAGCATGCTGGCCGTGTTTCCTTCGCTGGCACTGATCCTGATCTTCGGATTGGCCGCTGGCTTTGCGCTGGAAGTGATGGTCTGGAAGGGCCGTAATTCGGTGCTGCTGGTGTTTCTGGCGGGTATTCTGGTGCCGGTGCAAATCGTGTTGTTGCCGCTCTTTACGATCTACTTCCATACCCAACTCATCGATACACGCTGGGCGCTGATTATTACCTACACCGGCTTTGGCCTGCCCCTGACGGTGTTTTTGATGGCGACCTACTTCAAGGCTATTCCGCATGAACTGATCGAGGCGGCGGTCATCGATGGGGCCAATATCTATCAAATTTTCTGGCGTGTAGCTACGCCGATGGTGGCAAACGGGCTGGTCACGGTCGCGCTGGTTCAGTTCTTTTTTCTCTGGAACGACCTGTTGTTCTCCCTGACCTTTATCAGCAGTGAAGGGCTGCGAACCATTCAGACAGGCCTGTTGAACTTCACCGGAGAGCATGGGCAAATTCAATGGGGGCCAACGTTTGCCGCAACCTGTCTGGCCGTCTTCCCGACCCTGATCCTGTATCTGGTTCTCAATCAGCGCGTGATTAAGGGGCTGACGGCAGGCTCTCTCAAGGGCTAAATACATGGCCGGTAAATTCCATATATCAGGAGCTATCATGTCATATCAGGAACCAGAAACGCTTTCTCAGGAGATCCAGTCGGAAAGGCCAACGATTGCGATTACCTCTCTTCGTTTTGAGTATTTTCACTATAATACGGATGCGCTCGGTATCGGCACGGCGCGACCGCGTGTGTCGTGGATTGTTGAAGCTGCGAGCGCCAACTGGTATCAGACCGCTTACGAGATGGAGCTATACGATGCAGCTGGCGTTGTGTGCGGTCGCACCGGGCGGGTGTCGTCCGAACAGTCCGTCTTTGTAGAGTGGCCGTTTGAGCCGCTTCATGCGCGTGAACGTGTCTCGATCCGTGTGCGTGTGTGGGGAACCGATGAGCAGCCCTCCCAGTGGAGCAATATGGCTGCGGTTGAGGTCGGGCTGCTCCATCCCGACGATTGGATCGCGCAGTTTGTGACGCCTGCATGGGAGGCGGATGTGAAGCCATCACCACTGTTGCGGCGCGAGTTTGAGGTGTCGGAGGGGGTGAGTCGGGCGCGGCTGTATATCACGTCGCTTGGCGTCTATGAGGCACAGATCAACGGGCAGGTTGTTGGCGATCACGTCCTGGCTCCTGGCTGGACCGTCTATCCATCGCGCCTGCTCTATCAGACGTTCGATGTGACTGATCTATTGCAGCCGGGCCGCAACGCAATCGGTGCGCTTCTGGCTGATGGCTGGTATCGTGGACGCCTGGGCTTTGGTGATGGCCAGCGCAATATTTATGGGGATCGATTGGCGCTTCTGGCTCAATTAGAGATCACATATGAGGATGGCCGCAGTGAGCGTATCGTCACAGATCAGCACTGGCGCGCGGCAACTGGTCCCATTCTTGACAGCAGCCTCTACGATGGCGAGACCTATGATGCACGTTTGGAGCGTTCGGGCTGGTCGGCTCCTGGCTATGATGATTGCGAGTGGGCGGCGGTTCAGTCAATCGAGCAAGACCTGACAACGCTTGCCGCGCCGATCGGTCCACCTGTACGTCACACAGGGGAACTATCTCCGGTTGCCATTATCACGTCACCGTCCGGGCGCACCATTCTGGATTTTGGGCAGAATCTCGTGGGCCGTTTGCGCCTGATCGTGCGTGGTGAAGCGGGACAAAAGATCACGCTCCGACATGCCGAAGTTCTCGAAAATGGTGAACTGGGGACGCGTCCGTTGCGAACCGCGAAAGCAACCGATCAATATGTATTACGTGGAGAGGGCGAGGAGACCTGGGAGCCGCGCTTTACCTTTCACGGCTTTCGTTATGCCGAGGTCGAGGGTTGGCCGGGTGAACTGAACTGTGCTGATATCGTGGCGGTGGTCTGTCACTCGGATATGGAGCGGACCGGCTGGTTTGAGTGTTCCGATCCCCTGCTCAGTCACTTGCACGAAAACGTGGTGTGGAGCATGCGCGGCAACTTTTTCAGCATCCCCACCGATTGTCCACAGCGCGACGAGCGGCTGGGCTGGACTGGCGATATTCAGGTCTTCGCGCCCGCTGCCAGCTTCCTCTACGATACGGCGGGCTTTCTCGCCTCGTGGCTGCGCGATCTGGAGGCTGAGCAGAAGGCATCTGGCATGGTTCCCTACGTCGTGCCTAACATTCTCCCGCACGATCTCCCCGACGATATCGGCGGCAAAACGGTTCCGACCGCTGCCTGGGGCGATGCGGCTGTGCTGGTCCCCTGGACGCTCTATCAGCGTTACGGCAACATGAGCGTACTGGAGACGCAATTCGAGAGCATGCGCGCCTGGGTTGATTTGCTAACCACACTGACGGGTGAGCGTCTGCTCTGGGATAGCGGCTTCCAGTTTGGCGACTGGCTTGATCCGAGCGCACCAACCGACAATCCATCGGTGACGCGAACCGATCCCGCCATTGTCGCCACCGCGTATTTTGCCCGCTCAGCGGAAATCCTGGGCCGGGCTGCAGAGGTGCTTGGGCGAGACGAAGACGCCGTACGATATCTGGCCCTTGCTGCTCGTATACGCGATGCCTTTGACGCCGAATATGTTACTGATGCAGGCCGCGTTCTGAGCGATTCTGAGACGGCCTATGCACTGATGCTGCAATTTGATCTGCTGAAACGTGAGGAGCAACGCAGGCACGCGGGACAACAACTGGCGCAGCTGGTGCGGCAAAGCGGCTATCACATCAATACGGGTTTTGTGGGAACGCCCCTGATTTGCGATGCGCTCTGTGCGGTAGGCGAATACGAGGTGGCTTATCGCCTTCTCATGCAGCGCGAGTGCCCCTCGTGGCTCTATGCGGTGACGATGGGTGCGACAACCATCTGGGAGCGCTGGGATAGTATGTTGCCAGATGGCTCGATCAATCCTGGCGATATGACCTCATTCAACCACTATGCGTTCGGAGCCGTCGCGGACTGGTTGCATCGCGTCGTGGCCGGGCTTGCTCCTGCGGAACCTGGCTATCGTCGCCTGACCATCGCGCCACATCCAGGCGGCAACCTGACCCATGCACGAGCGTCCTTGCGCACACTCTATGGACTGGCCGAGTCCGCGTGGGTTATCGAGAACGGCGAGATCACGCTCAAAGTGACGGTCCCGCCCAACACAACTGCCAGCGTCATTGTACCAGGGAGGTCACAAGAAGCTATCGTCGTTGGCTCAGGCATGCACGTCTGGTCCGTGCCCTATTCCAGTGAGAAACGGGGCGAAGCGTGAGTGCTGGTGATCTTCTAATCACAGGTCTCAACGTGTTTCCTCGGCATCCGCTCGAAAGCGGGTGCCGATCTGCTCCATCGCTACTCAAGCGATTCGATGATCTGAAGGTGTATCTGGTGGAGAGCATAGGCCCGAAAGGGTGTGTTTCTCTTCAAGCCAAACGTGATAGCTGCAAGGGAGATACCCATATTGGCGGCATCGATGAGGTCGCGCATGTCACGCCCTGGCACAAGATACTCTCTGGCTACAGCAAGCACGAGATCCTGACAGGTTGGTATGAGCTGAAAATAGGCTCTGTCGCCCTCCGAAACCAGGCTCGGATCGGGCGTCTCTTTCAGCAGTTCCGCACGCCTTTGTTCGGCGCGACCTCGTGCTATCAGGTGGGCGAGTCGGCGCTCTTCCTCTTCATCCAGCCGGGGGAACCGCGCGTTTTGTTGTTCCATCTTACGAATGATTTGCTCGTTCTTCTCGGCTGGTTGTTTCTCGGTGGAGAGCCAGGCGTCGAGATTCACTCCCATTAACCGCAGCAGTTGTACGGCTATCCCATCTTTTTCTTGTATCACCGCTTGCAGGATATGTTCAGGGGTGATAGCCTCCTCCCCCTGTTTCCTCGCTTTTCTCCCTGCCATTTTCAGAATAGTTTGTGAGCGGGGAGTAAAAGGGGCGCCTGCACGTGGATCAGGCTCATTTTTTCCGACGATTGAGAGAATTTCTGCCCGGCTTCGTGAGAGCGTGGCACCCTGTTCGATCAGGGGAGCTGCCACGCTTCCTTCACTGAGAATGCCGAGCAAAAGGTGTTCTGTTCCGATATAGTGGTGATTAAAAGAAAGTGCTTCTTCTTTCGCCAGATCGAGAATTCGTTGCCCTTGCTCGGTATAGACTGTAATTGGTTCATCCGTCAATTCAGACATCAAAGTAAGACTCCTTTCTTTGGCTTCTATCAGGGCTGCATGGCGCAAGGCACGCAGTTGCAATACCCGCACATGGCCCACCTGTAGGCCTAATTCCTGCCCCACCTCGGCAGTGCTGTATCCCTGGAAGTATCGCAGAATGAGCACCCGCCGTTCCCGTTCTGGTAACAGGTGGAGCAGATGGGAAACATATTTGCGGGTTTGCTCATCATGCTGTGTTTCTATCGAAACCACAGCACTGTCTGCTATCTTTTCTAGAGGAAGGAAGAGGTTTTTTTGCTGCTCCTGCCAATGCTCGGCAATGGTGGTGCGGGCTGTTGCGTAGAGCCAACGGCGAACCTGCCCCACGCCCAGATCTTCTCGCAGCCAGCGAATGGCTTTGAGAAAGACCTGGCTGGTCAGGTCATCGATAACATCGGGCTGGTTGACTCGGTGAGCGATATAGCGCTGAACTGCGCTGAAATGAACTCGAAATATGTCATCCATGAGCGCACGCCGCTGCTCATCATCTTGTGGGAAAGAATCTCCCATAGCCGCTTACCGTTCTCCCTCATCATAGCGTTTTCTACTCTAGAGAACGCCCTCGCGTTACAGAATCTCTCTCCCCATTTCCCGGATATAGATGACAAATTTCAAGTGACAGATATTGATTTTTGTCATTTGATAGATTATACTCCTCTCAATGCACTCAGGATGAACATCCTTTTCACAGGAAATTGTTAAAATGTATGATATAGAGGAGTTGAGAATATGATTGCACGTTCGCTTGGAACTCATGGCCCTCGCGTATCGGCTATTGGTCTGGGCTGCGCGGGCATGTCTGACGAACCGGCAGATGAGGCTGAAAGCATCGCGACGATCCAGACTGCCATCGAGAGTGGTGTCACTCTGCTTGATACAGCCGATTTCTACGGGATGGGACACAACCACTTGCTGCTACGCGAGGCTCTGCGGGGCCACACGCGCGAGCAGGTTGTGATTAGTGATAAGTTCGGAGGATTACGTGATCCCGAAGGCCGCTTTGTTGGCATCGATGGTCGTCCTGCCTCGGTCAAGAACTTTCTTACCTACACTTTGCGTCGGCTTGGCACCGATTACATTGATATCTATCGCCCGGCTCGTCTTGATTCGACTGTGCCTGTTGAAGATACTATCGGTGCTATCGCAGACATGGTGAAGGCCGGGTATGTTCGCTTTATTGGCCTCTCCGAGGTTGGGGTCACTACAATACGGCGCGCGCAGGCGGTCCATCCTATTTCCGACGTACAGCTCGAATACTCGCTGTTCTCGCGCGGCATCGAGGCCGCTATTCTCCCTACCTGTCGCGAGCTAGGCATCGGGATCACTGCGTATGGAGTGCTGTCACACGGCCTTCTCAGCGGGCAGTGGTCGAAAGAGCGCCCACATGAGCCCGGCAGTTTCGCTAGTTTCAGCCCGCGCTTCAACGGAGCCAACCTCGATCACAACCTCGCTCTTGTCGAGGCTTTGCGCTCGCTTGCAGAGGAGAAGGGGGCCGCCGTCTCACAGATGGCTATTGCCTGGGTGCTGGCTCGTGGAGAGAATATTGTGCCGCTGGTCGGAACACGTCGGCGCGAGAGCCTCGGCGAGTCTTTAAAGGCTCTCAACCTGCAACTGACAGCCGATGATGTGGCCCGGATTGAGCAGGCCGTCCCGAAAGGCACAGTTGCGGGCGAACGGTATCCCGCGCCACTGATGGCCCTGCTCGATAGTGAACAAGATCGAGAGCAGAGCTGATGACTGACGAAACACTCACGCGCGAACGTATTCTCGAAGCAGCGGAGGAGGTTCTCCGCCGCTTCGGACTTGCCAAAACGACTGTTGTTGATGTTGCCCGTGCTCTGGGGGTGAGTCACGGCAGCATCTACCGGCACTTTCCGAGCAAAGCAGCACTCCAGGATGCTGTTGCTGATCGCTGGCTGGCAAGAAAGTTGATGCCGCTTGCCACAATAGCGAACGAGGATGGGCCAGCCACGGAGCGTTTGCGGCGTTGGCTCAACCTTTTGCGTTCCAGGGCACGAAAAGATGTGCTTGACGACCCAGAGTTATTCGCGACGCACAAGGAGCTTGCGGGCGCAGCAAGAGATGTTGTCAGGGTACACATCGATCACCTCGTCGAGCAAATCGCCCATATCATTTGCGACGGGGTTGCTCAGGGTGAGTTTGCCACCAATGATCCTTTTGTTTCCGCTCGTGCGGTGTTTGCTGCAACGACCCTCTTCCACGACCCTGCCCATGTCGCCGTGTGGTCTGATCCTGGCATCGATGCCGCGTTTAACGGCGTCTGGTCCCTGATTCTCGTTGGCCTGAGTCCGCGCACCATTGCACAGGCATGAACGGAAAACGAGCGATGTTTGCGTAAAAACTCTACATGGAATTGATCGCGTCTGTAGCATCTTTCAGGCTCACACCGTAGAGTTGGCGGTAGAGCTTGATAGCCTGTATTTTGTTGCCTGCCAGTAGCGCTTGACGAATAGCAACCATCTCTGGCCGCTCCTGTAGTGAGATTGGCTCCATGTGGAAATTGTCCGGGTCATTGCGCAACTCACGCAAGATGTCCTGTACATGCCTGACTTGATCGATATGCGTCTGCGAACTCGTCATTGTCATAAGCAACTGCTGCGTGAGCCTCTCGATCCGATACATCCTGGCTTCCAGCGAGGTGATACGCCTGACTATTTCCTGTTCGTCCATAGCAATGATGTCCTTTTCTGCCCTGGGTCATGTGGGTGTCATATTCACGTGATGATGGGAATTAATCAAATAATCGTGCTCTATATGGTTCGTAGTGGAGCGATTGATCGCGTTGGTGGAAGCGCCTGTGATGCCGCCCCAACGCGATCAATCGCTCCACTACGAAGGGAGGGGGATTTCGTTCATGTTCGTAATCTTGCCCGTGCAATTCGATCTATGAGCCACCAGCCATTTATTTAATGATTCAAAATTGGCGAAATCCGATATGCTTCGGGCACCTCGTCTTCTGATACGTCCTCTAATAAATCGGTGGCGGGAACGCTTAATACTTTAGCGATGCGATTAATGGTAGAGATTGATGCATCATGATAGGGGTTACGCCAAATTTTCTGCACCGTTTTATATGAAATATCAGAAAGCCTCGAAAGCTTCGCCATTCCTACATTCTTCTCTTGAGCAACCTCTTTCACACGTAATCGCAACAAGTTCATACCTCAATGTTTATTAGATGCAATTTATACTACTACAGCTCGCTTGTTGACGTAAGATAGTCTGTAATGGTACTCTTTAAGGAGTGGTCTTTAAAACCAATTCGGCAAGAAATAAGGAGAACAAAAATTGAGGCAACCATACAAACCTGTTATTCCGATGATGGCGATTCGGGCGACTGCGGATGAAATGATCGCGTTGGGGTGGGTGATTACTCATTATTTGCAGTATCTTGAACGGAGCGCGCAGAAAACGCAGGAGCATCGCGAGTTGATCGGGCTGTTGCGCAGTTTTCAGGCGAGAGTGGTCAAGCAAGGGGCGTTTCAGAGGGAGGGACAGCAATGAGCGAGGAACGACAAGCGCCCAGGAAGCCGACCTATCGGGAGTTGTGGTACGATGTGGGAGGAACGCTGCTCGATATCTGGGAGGGAACAACCCAGCTAGATGCTGAAAGCCTCTGTGGTCTCTGGAATCATCTGCCAGTGCCACGCTATATGGCTGAGCGAGCCATGTACGAATATAACCAGCTTTTCAAGACCAGCTATACTCTCGATCAGGCTGATATCCCTACGTTAGAGGCTCTTGGCTATGGACGACAGTTTCATGTGCATGAGGGCGAGGGAACGCTGGGAGTCAGTTGGACGTGGGTGAAGCTCTGAAACAAGAAAGCACCCGACTTATTCTCTATGCCGGGTGCCTGATTGATGGTTTTCTTACTTAATAGGATCAGAGGCACGTATCAGGAACGGTGCGGCGATGAATCACACTATTTCGCCATGCGCATCAAAGAAGCGGCACGAGCTGCCATCAGTGCGCCATTCGCAGCGAGCATTGGCAAACTGCTGTACGCGGATGGCGTTGCCGCCCCAATCGGTGCTGTCATATTCGGCGGTCAGTGGCGGACCGATCCGTTGCCCCTGATAGACGCGTTGCGCCCAGGCTTTCGCGATCCCGCTATCATAATTGGGCGCGGTGCCTCCAAAGAGGTACGCCGTGCTTTGCCACTCCTTTTGCGCATCTGCTATCTGCCATTTGTTCGGGGTCACGGTACTTGCTCCTTTCAAAAAAGTCCACAACTCATTCCATGCAAAATTGCCGGGACAGCGTGCCCTCGACTGGGGTGCGATGCTGCTATGACCGGCAATGCCGCCGTTATTGTCAGCAGGTCTCATAGGAATACTTTGCCGTGTGCAGAGATCCTTGACCAGCCAGAACAGCGATTGTTTCTGCGCTGTCGGCATTGGCGTCGAATTATCCGTTGCAGGATCGACGTTCTCAATACTAAACGTTACCCAGTTGAGGTTCACATTGGTTGGCCAGAATGTATCATGGCCTGACTCAAGGCAACAATTGCCGCCTGCGCCATCTTGCTCGCGCACGCAGCGAACAATAACACCATCAAGACCTACGACATAATGCACACTGGTATAAGCCCCACCAGCGCCACTCTGGAACCATGAAGCGACACTTTGCGCCGTAGATCCCCCCGCTGTCTTGTGAAGTACCAACCATTTACGCTGATAACTATTGGAGTTTTTGAAGACGTAGGCGTCAGGAACAAGCATTTCAACAATGTTCAATTAGTCCCTCCTAACGTAGTATTTGATGATATTTTATAATATAATGGAGACACCAAAAATATGCTTGCCCTGGCGATGCTGTGAACATCCCAGGACGCGATGAAAAGGAGTGACCTTTCCATGAACAACATCATACCCGAAAACATCCCACAAGGACAATGCCTTCAATATGCCATGACTGATATCTCCATGAAATTTTGTAGAGGCTGTAATCGAAGCCTCCCGGCAACCCTTGAATTCTTCAGAAGCGATGGAATATCTATGATATTCATTGGAGCTATCTTTGCCTCCTTATCTATTCTGACACATCATACACTATTTATAACGCAGGAAACATACATTCGGTTGAAAATCAGGAAAAAGAAGCCCATTTGAAATTAAGATTACACATTCATCACAATTTCCTGAAAAGCCACCTGGCTTGCATCTATATTGCAGGGTTCGACGTACTAAAGATAGATGTAGAGCCATCCTTCTTGTGAAGGCTCTCGATGAAATCATTCGTTTGTTGTTCATTTGAGCTTCACCGTTCAAGAAAGAGAGAGGTGTACTACATGGGAATTGCAACACTTGTACTTGGCGCTGCGTTGAATCCTGGTGGCATTATTGCCTGGATCGTGATTGGAATCGTGGCCGGGGCGCTGGCCGACTGGGTTATTCCGGGCAAAGGTTTTGGCTTGCTTGGTAATATGGTCGTGGGCCTGATTGGAGCCTTTATCGGTGGCCTCATCTTGAACCTGCTTGTGCCTGACGCCACGTATGCGTTCTGGGGAAGCCTGGTCGTTGCCTTTATCGGCGCATGTATCGTCTTCCTCCTGGTGAATGCATTCCGCTCACGAAGGACCGTCTAACATCTCAGACCTTTTGAGCGATGGAAAAACAGCCTGCCAATCCAGCAGGCTGTTTTTTTATCGCCTTCTGGCTCTTCCCAAAAAAGAAAGAAGATGAGGAGGCCAGGGATTTTTTGTTTTGTAGATAATGATCAAAAAATATCTCATGAAAATTTCCATAGTACAGCGCTGAAGCAACCTTTTGTATATATTCTTTGATACTTTGGGATCAAAAGGGACTATTTATAGATACGATCGTCTATAATGGACACATGTGCAAGAAACAGTTCCCCAGACCTCATTCTGATAAGCATACTTCGGGCATCGGCGTTGCCAGAAATGAGTTGATCTGGTTCATTGATTCCAATGGAGATAGTGTGCTCTTCTTCGACCCAGCCTCCCAGCGATTCGCAACGTATAAACTTGCTGCCAATGCTCACCCTCACGACGGCTTACAGGTCAGTGACAATACGATCTCCTTTCCTAAGGAGTTTGAGAACGAGGCAGAGTCAGTCTTATGAATGATACGCGTAAAAATGGGAAGAGAACAACGGGAAAGTCGCTACGTCAGTTCAGATCACCAGGAGATTGGGATGTCCCCGTGACAACTTCCCTCGATCCTGTGACTGCAGATGCCGAAGATGCCGCAACGTTTGAGATACCCTCCATCGATAAAATTGTGACAAAGCGTTTGAACGGCATCGACCAGGTTGCGACTATGCAGTTACCTGCTATCGATATGCCTGGCCTGTCGTTCTCAACAGAGTTGAGAGCAATTCGTCTGGGGCTACCGTCCTTGCCTCAGGAGGTAGATGGTGACTGGGCTGATGCGGCGACCTGGATCATGCCTGCGATACCAAAATCAGCAACGACTATTGCTGGAGCGACCGCAGCGGTCGCGGAGAAGCAGGCGGCGGAGAAGAAGGAACAAACCAAGAAAGGTGCCGGGGGATATATTTCGCTCGCGGTTGAGATGGTGAAAAGCTCAGGCATCTATGCGATAAGCGCGATGATGTCTCCTCTGTCTTCTCTCATTCTGACGCCATATTTAACGCGAACTCTTTCTAAGCCCGATCTTGGTGCCTTGCTCGATCTCTATATCATTATTGATCTGATCTCAACAATAACACAATTAGGGCTGAGTTCGGCATTTTTCCGAGCTTACAATAAGGATTATGAAACACCACGAGATCGTGCTGGGGTTCTCGCGAACACTATTCTCTTGCTTGCGCTCGCCTCTCTCCCCGCTGCGATTGGTATAGTCTATATCGCACCCTTTCTGTCACAGACTTTCTTAAAAAGCACAGCATATAGCGGACCCGTTATGCTTACCGGTATCATCATCGTTGCCGAGAATCTTTCTTTCCCGGCGAGTTCCTGGTTTCAAGCGGAAAAGCGTCCGATACCTTTTACCTGCCTGTCCATTGCCGGGACCGTGCTGGGTCTGCTGATGAGTATTGTGCTGGTTGGTGTTCTCCATATGGGAGTGATTGGTGCCCTCATAGCTAAGAGCATCGGCTATTTCATTACCATTGCTTTTGCTTACCCTCAGATATTTCTCCGCCTTGTGCGTGCCGACGGGCTGGGCTTTCGCCTTGATATTGCGAAGAGCATGCTCACCTTTGGCATCCCAACCCTTTTCGGCGATATCGCCTCCTGGGTGTTGCAAGCCTCTGATAGCTGGTTGCTCACCTTGATTGGCGCAGGAATAGATCAGTCTGCGGAATATAGAGTGGCGTATGTCTTAGGTGGAGTCCTGTCTCCCGTTCTCCTTGCTCCCTGGGGGCTGGCCTGGCGGCCTATTATGTACTCCCTTTCTAAACGAGAGGATGCTCCTCGCATCTACGGCCTTGTGTTTCGCTGGTGGAGCACCATCTTGCTCTTTGGAGCCTTCGGACTCTCTCTGGTGAGTATCCTGGTTCTTGACATCTTCTACGACCCATCCTATCGCGTAGGTGCAGCAATTATTCCGCTGATCACCTTATCCACTATGCTCCAGGGCATCTGGTATATGTTTATGATTGGCGTGAATATTCGCCGCAAAACAGGATTGGAGTTCATGTATATGGTGATTTCGGCAAGCATAAACTTGATCTGCAATCTGATCCTGATTCCACGTTATGGAGAAATGGGGGCAGCGGTATCAACACTGATTGCTTATGTAGTACTTGCCACAGTATCGTATATCGTAAATCGACGTATTTATCCTATTGACTTTGGGATTGGCTCTTTCTTGCTCAAGCTGTTTATTGGAATCGCTCTCTATCTGGGAGGGAGATTCCTGGTCCAGGGCCACAATGAGGTGGGAAACTGGCTCATCATTCTTCTCACTCTTCTGCTTTACGGCATCCTTCTACTTGCTCTGGGTGGGCTGACGCCTAAGAAAATTATGGGGCTGGTGGGATTTGTACAGCATGCTCTCAGGAAGGAGCCGAACAAAGCCAGCGTATAGGCATAGGGGTATTTCTGTGTTGTGTAGGTTGGCTTGACGTCAATCACTGGTACTGCGTGGAGCGCTCCATCAAAAGAGCAGGGCTTTCCTGGCCCCTGTCATGTGACTTGATGTTTAGATCTGTTGGTCCATCTATGATAGAATACGGGAACAATAACCATAGAGAGGAAGATATGATGGAGACCACAGGCATGCGAGAGCGTTTAGACGAGGCTATCCGGTTGCGCGAGGAGGGGCGTGCAAAGCAGGATCAGGCTATTCTGGGGCAGGCGCGAACTCTCCTTTTAGAACTGGGGAAAGTTTACCCTGACAATTCCGAGATTACCTTTCAGCTTGCGGTTGCGCATGACAACCTGGGGCTTGAGCATGAGTCTATCCCCTATTATCTACGCGCACTGGCTCAAGGTCTTACCGGGCCGGACCTGGAAAGAGCCTATCTGGGCCTGGGCAGCACCTATCGTGGATTGGGAGAATATGAGAAGGCGGAGGAAACCCTGCGGCGAGGCGTCAAAGATTTTCCTCATAACCGCGCACTTCAGATCTTTCTGGCGATGACCCTGTACAATCGTCAGCAGTACAAAGAAGCGATGGAGCTGGCTTTGATGAACTTGTTGGAAACAACCTCCGACGAAAAGCTGCAATACTTCAAACGTCCTCTTCTGTACTATGCGCAACATCTCGATGAGACAGAGTAATGATTACCGGGTTGCTGTGTGTATTCGGGAAATGTGTTTAGCAATACCGGAATAATTCCTGTCCCGTAGCGACAATCCCTTGTGGTTGTCGCAGGCATTGTTTTTATACATGTATTGCCTGCGACAACCACAAGGGATTGTCGCTACGGTTTTATTAAAGCTCATCGTCGGGCAGAACCGCTTTGTTCTCCTGCATCAATCCCTCGTTGCCGCGACCCCTGCATGTTCCAGGTATGCGCGTATTTGAGTGGCGGCGCGAACGCTATCCTGGATGCACGAGGCAATCCCGACACCGTGATATGCGGCCTCTGTTAGCACGATGCTGGGCCAGTTTGTCAACGCCGATTCTATGCTGGCGATGTGATGGTGAGTACCTGGGTGTCAGTGCGAATAGTCGCGGTTGCAAGCGCTCGATCAATCGTGCTAACCCTCCCTGTATGCTCAAGAGCATAGGGGCCGCTTTCTCTTTGTCTGTGGGACGTGCAGAGCGTAGCCCTGGCATTAAACTTCGGTGCTTCTTCGCGGCAAGTGCCAGATGGGGTGCCACCGACGCCAGGCTGAGATGGTCTGCTCTCCCCGCGTGAATACCTCCAAGCAGCGGTTCGACCAGTTGATCAACCACCTCCTGACCGAAGCGCTGCCCGATGACCTGCGCGACCGTTGGATCGGCGGAGATATCACTGCGTGGCAGGAGCAGATCAAAACCGGCTCGTGCAATGCCCGGCAACGACAGGATGCCCGAACGGATAATCGCGGTCGGGCTGGTTGGCACCCCGGAGACAAGCCCCTCTGGAAATGGGCATAGCCGTCCTCTTGTCCACAGGTATGAGCGGCTAGTAGACGGTGCTATGAGTTGCTCTTCTAGATCAAGGTCGTGGCAGAGTGCTCTGGCCGCCGGGACGCGTGCGATAAATGCTTCGGGGCCGAGATCGATAGCCGTGCCCGCAACCTGTCCCGTACGAATCTTCCCCCCGAGGCGATTGCTGGTCTCTATCAGCGTGATGTCTATTGGCACAGTCTGGTTGCATAAAAGATGATGTGCTGTGGCGAGACCGGAGATTCCACCGCCAATGATAGCGATATGGGGCATATGCTTATATCCCTTCTGCTGCTGCCGGGATATAGGCACAGGATGGATCAGCCGCCAGCGGATCACCAGTGCTTGCATAAGCTCGCGCCCGGCTGCCACCACATATCGTGCGAAATTCGCATACCCCACACTTCCCTTTGAGTTGTTCTGGATCACGCAATGAGCGGAACAGCGGATGATTTTGGTAGGTAGTCGTTAATGAAAACGAGCGCACGTTACCAGTTGGAAGCGGGAGGAAACCGCTGGGGCAGATATCGCCAGTATGCGAGATAAAGACAAATCCCTGACCATCATTGATCGGTACAGGTGCTCGTCCACCCATCAGTCGGCCCTGCGTACTGAAAGGATCACCTTGTATCTGGCGTTGTAATAGCACGCGTCGATATGCAGGCGCGGCTGTTGCTTTGATGCTGAATGGTATCTGCTGGCTCAGGTCGGCGAGATAGTTGAAGCAGTCCTCGTGTTCGGCGGGAGAAAGGATGGCGTCTTGCGTCGCGCGTCCGGTGGGCACAGCGAAGAAGACGCTCCAGAGATGAGCACCAAATTGTTGCTCGATTCTGGCGGTAGCGGGCAGGTTATCCATCCTTCTTTTAGAAGCTTAGCAATTCTGTTAGAAGAAAGCTACAATTTATTGTCACAAGAGGCTCACAAAACGGCTCCATCTCCCTTATTTACACCTCACACCTCTTGCGTATCGTCGCGTTTCAGAGCTGTTCCCGAAAGCGCGCCAGTGCGAGCAAGCGCGTCGGCAAGCAACTTGGCGATGATGGAGCTGATTATCCCGCTGGCGAGCGTGACGGCGACGACAGCGATAAAAATAGGCAGAGCAAACTCGAAGAGGGAGGCGGGATAAAAAATAAGGTAGAGCACGATCATGACAATGCCGCCAACTGCGCCCGCCAGAATCATCCAGAGCAGGCTAAATGAACGGTAACGGGTGCCAATTGCGATGGCGCTCTCACCAGAGATGGCATAGAAGGCACAGTTAATAAGGATAAGAGGTCCGTACGGCGAGAAGAGCAACATCACGAGGCTATAGAGAACGGCGGTGAGCAGCGCTGATCCTGGCCTGCGCAGGATGTAGCCAATAAAGAACGATGGCATGAGATAGAGGCCGATCCAGGACCAGGCGGCGAACGGGCCGAGTGCGACGGCGAACGAGAAGGCGTAGAGGGAGGAGACGAGGATCAGGCCGAAAACAACGCCAATGGCGGCAATCAACAAAATCTCGCGGGTACTCCAGACAAACAGGCTACGTTGGGACGATGACTTCATTGGGAATTCCTTTTCTTTTATACGTCGAGACGACAATACAACAGGACGTACCAATGTGGTTTCATTGATGAAGGTACATTGGTACTTGCAACGACGTTGTATGCATATTGGAAGAAGGTGGATTTATGCCCTGGTTGGTTCAAGGATAAGGCGGCATGGATATATCCGACCTTCTTACTAAGATATTAGGGCATGCTAATATATCTTGTCAATAGGGATGAGGGGCTATTTTTGGAGTGGTTGCCTTTTTAGGAGGAAGGAGTTGTGAAAATGCAATATGGAGCCGCCATCTCTGGCGACTCCATATTGCATGCTTTCTGTTAGCATAGGCTAGAATGATCTCAGGTAGATGCATATTCTGTCGGATCATAGATGGTGAATTGGCCGAACTGATTGACAAAGTGCATGCCTTTATTGGCTGTTGAGGCGGCTCCGCGCTCCAACAACTCGGAAATGAGATTGGGAAACAGAACCTCTAGAACAGTTCTTCCCCGGCTTATGAGACGATGTAAATGGAAGGACTGAGGCGTTCCTGCCCGATATTCAGGATGTTCTGGCAGGATATCTCGCTCAACGATCTGCACCTGTTCGTAATGCTCAGAGAGTGCACGAGCTGCCAGCAATCCCGCGATTCCCGCGCCGATGACCAGGGAAAGGCACTGGTGAGACGTTAATCCGGTCTGTGTCATAGATGGTGGCCTTTATAGTTGCTTGCCTGACCATCCCGAAGCCGAGGCGGTCAGAATAGCAAGCTGTCGAAAACATTCAGCGTAAGGTGAGCAACAACGTCAGGAAATGCATTGCACCCGTAACGATGAAGCTATTGTAGAAGACCGGGTGCGAAGCGTATAGTAAAAAATTGCTTGATGCATATTTTCGCGCGTATCCTGGGGAAACCTCTATCTGGTTCCTTGAACTATTGAGCATTCCCGACTGTGCTTTTGCGAATACAGAGATGGAATGGGACGTTGACGCATTCAGGTGCCTGGGTACGTGTGCCTTTGATGCGCCCGATGAGCAACGAAACGGCGCACTGGCCCATTTTTTCTTTATCGGGGGCGATAGTCGTAAGGGATGGATGAGCATAGCGCCCATCTTCGATATCATCGATGCCAATGATCGCGATGTCTTCAGGGATGCGCAGGCCAGCTTCATGCAGCACAGACATGGCTCCCAACGCCATCAGATCGTTGAAGCAAAAGACGGCATCGGGCGGCGAATCGAGCGAGAGCAGATAGCGCATCGATGCCGCTCCATCGGCCCGATGCCAGAGGCCACCATTTGCCAGTAAGAGCGGGTCAAGCTCCTGTCCAGCTTCATTGAGCGCTTGCATATAGCCTTGTAAACGCAACGATGGTGCCTCGCTCTGACACTGCTCAACCACACCAATCACAGCGATACGGCGACGGCCCAGGCTTAATAGATGCTGCGTGGCGATACGGGCGGCGGCCACATTGTCGATGAGAACGTGATCAAAGGGAGCGCCAAAGAGACGTTCGCCTAGGAGCACAATCGCGCCTTTTGTCTGGTCCGAGGGAACATCCTCTACGTCGAGCGTGTGCGAATCAAGGATGATGCCATCGACGAGATGAGGGCGTAATCCTTTGACAACCAGCAACTCTTTTTCGCGCTCACTGCGCGTATAGTCGAGCAGGATAGTATATCCCTGTTCCGCGGCGGCGGCAGTGATGGCATTACCAACATCGGAGAAATATGGATTGGAGAGGTCGGGAAACGCATAGGCAATAACTCCCACCGGAGCCTTTCGCAAATGCCGGGCCGCCACATTGGGCTGATAATTGAGCTTTTTGATTGCATCTAGCACCTGTTGACGCTTTTCAGCGCTGACACGCGCGAAATTACCGTTCACGACATTTGAGACGGTCTTGATTGAGACACCCGTATACTCGGCAATATCTTTGAGGTGTACTGTCATTGTTTGCGCTTCTCGTGTAGTAGACGTGCTTACGCACTAATTATCCATCAGTTTAACGTTGTATCATGATAGCATTTCGACCTGTTCGTTGTCAAACAGCACCAGTCCGACCTGTATGCTGTGATTTGCATCAGCCATGTGAGTAAAATATGCTAAGCAAGCCGCACTGCGCTGTAAAGTTACAGGCATCTGGCTTGACAATCGCGGAATGAGGATGGTATACTTGGTTCAACGTTGAACCACATGGCAAAGAAACTACTCTTAGCTTTTTGCGCAATAGCCCTTCATCGCTCTTATATCGTAATGAGACGGTATAATGGGTTGGCAACACGTAGGCAGGTTGCCAACTTGTACGTGTGTCTGCACGTGCTGTGGGCATTGCTTAGCTTTTTTGCCATTGGACTCATTTATTTCTGTCGTGTCCCTTTATTTATCAACGCAGAGATGAGGAAAGGACATTTGTATCATGTCAACGCAGCCTGACACAACATCGGCGTCTTCCCCTACTCCTATTTCGCGCCGCTCCTTTTTGAAAACCACCGCTGCCAGCACATTGTTTGCCGCTGGTGGATTGGGTCTTGCGGCCTGTGGGCAATCAGCACCCGCGACGACCGGCGGTAAATCGCTCTCAGGCGAGATCGTGATCTGGGACCGTTCAGGCGATCTCTTCCAGGTATTTGATGCCACCATTGCATCTTTTAACAAGAAATACCCCGACATTAAAGTGAAACATGTCGCTGTTGATGTCGATGCCAAGTTGCCCTCGACGCTCACAACCGGAGTGAACGTGCCAGATGGCGCTTTTTATGAAGATAACAACCTGCCGGTGCTCTCTTCTCACTATTACGACATCACCGATTGGATTCAGCCATATGTGAAAGACATCGTACCATTCAAGTTGCAGGTCAACACCCATAACGGGCGCATTCTGGGTGTGCCCTGGGATCTTGATCCGGGCCTGCTGTTTTACCGCGAAGATTTGCTTCAGAAGGTAAGTATTGATCCCAAGACGCTGGAGACGTACGATGATCTGATTGCCGCCTCCCATACGTTGCAAGATAAGTTGGGGCCGAAGGTGAAGCCGATCCATCTGGAGCAAGATCCAGGATTGACGCAGCTCTGGGTAAACATGTTTGCGAACCAGCAAGGGGTCAGTATGGTTGATAAGGACGGAAAGCTGCAAATCGATTCGCCTCAATATCTCAACATTATGAACTTCCTCAAAAAAGTGCGCGACGAGGGCATTGGTACGCGTGCAGTTTACCAGTCGCCGGGCGATGTTGCCGCGCTTGATGGTGGCCTGGAAATCTTCAATCCCTGGGCGGTCTGGGCCGTGTATGGGCCGGAGCTGCTTTTGAAGAAGACGAAGGGGCTCTGGCGTGCTATGTCGCTGCCAGCCTGGACAAAGGGTGGTTCACGTGGAGCTGTGATGGGCGGCAGCTCGTTTATCATTCCTAAAAAGGCGAAAAATCCTCATCTGGCCTGGCTATACTATGAGCATCTCGTCTTTAGCCCGGATGGATATCAGGCCGTTTATGGTCCGAATAAGATCTATCCGGGTGGCCTCAATACGTCGCTGCCATCGTATACGCCAGCGCTCTCCAAGCAGTTGTATCAGAACTCTGATGGACTTGGGAAGCAGAATTTGTGGGAAACGGTTACGGGGACTGTTAAGGATATTTCGGGAAACTATGTCTATCCTTCCTGGTACAATCAGGCAATACCATACTTTGGAGCCAACATTCAGCGCCTGTTGGATGGGCAGATGACTCCTCAAGAGGTACTTACAAAGTCGGCCAACGATATCCAGACCAAGCTGATAGCTCGCTCTTAACCTGCAACCGTTTTGTGAGAGAGGACTCAGGCAACTGAGTCCTCGTACTGGAAAGGAAGCTTGCGTTGTGGTGACGAGTAAGCCTGCATCTGGCAGCATCGGACGGCTGCGAAATTGGCTGGGGGGCGATTTTTCACCCTATGTGTTTATCGCGCCCTTCTTTTTGCTGTTCGCAGCCTTCGGCCTCTACCCGTTGCTCTATGCCTTCAACCTCAGCTTTATGTACTGGCACGGAGACGACAATCCCCACTATATCGGGCTGGGCAACTATATCTTTCTATTGACCGATAGCCTCTTCTGGCAATCGATCTGGAACTCGGCCTTTTTGTGGCTGGCGATTGTGCCGGGACAGACGATTGTAGCGATTCTGATCGCGGTGTTGCTCTCACGAGCGACGTTGCGCTTTCGCTGGTTCTTTCGTACTGCCCTGTTGACGCCCTATGTGGTGCCGCTGCTCGCCGTTGCTCAGGTCTGGCTCGTGCTCTTCGATCAGGATTTCGGGACGGTTAATACGCTCCTGCATCTGCTTCATCTAGCCAACGTTGGCTGGCTGACGACAAGCATGTGGGCGAAACCGACGCTGGCCCTGTTAGTACTCTGGAAGAGCAGCGGCTTCGCGATTCTGGTGATGTTGGCGGCGATCCAGAATATCCCACAGGAGTTTTACGAGGCGGCCTCGCTGGATGGGGCGAACGCGCTTGCGCAATTCTGGCACATCACGGTTCCGTTGTTGCGGAGAACGATTGGATTTTTTGTCGTTGTCTCCACGTTAGGTGTGATTCAGATGTTTGCGGAGCCATATGTATTGACGAAAGGCGGCCCTTATAATTCTACGACCACAGCCGGTTATCAGCTTTTGAGCTACATTAATAATTCAGATCTGGGGACTGGAGCGGCGAATTCGTTCTTGCTCATGATCATCGTTATTGTTGTCTCTCTGATCATGCTGCGCCTGCTGCGTACCGGAGATGAGGTCTGATGTATGGCAAATAGAATAGAAAGTCGAATAGAACATATTCCTGCGCAATCGCGTTCCGTGACGCATGCTATTCATCGTCGTTTTCCTGTGAAGGCGGCTGATATCCTATGCTACGTTTTTCTGCTGGTGGTTGTTGTGCTCTCGCTCTATCCGCTCTACTGGATGATTACCTCATCCTTCAAACCCGGTGACGAGATCGCGACTGCTCCGTTAAGCCTGGATATCCACACACTGTCTTTCAATAACTATGCGGCGTTGCTCTCTTCGGTCCCGATCTGGGTTGGCTTCCAAAACACGCTGATCGTGCTGATCTGTAAGGGGGCGTTGACGCTCTTTTTCTGTCCACTGGCCGGTTTTGCTTTTGCCAAGTTTCATTTTCGGGGTCGCGACGCTCTGTTTACGCTGGTTCTTGCGACGTTGATGTTGCCGCCGATTGTAATGCTGGTGCCGCTGCTGTTAGAGATGGGTAGTCTGGATTGGGTCAACACGTATCAGGCATTGATCTTGCCGGGGGCGATTGGTGCCTTCTCGATCTTCTGGATGCGGCAGCAGATCGCCGAGGTGCCGAATGAGTTGTTGGATGCCGGGCGCATCGATGGTTGCACCTCGTTTGCACTCTACTGGCGTATCGTCTTGCCGCTGATCCAGCCTGCATTGGCAGCGCTTGCAATCCTCACCTTCCTGGATATCTACAACGATTTTGTCTGGCCGGTGATCGTCACGAATACCGATGATATGCAGACGCTTCAGGTAATGCTCTCAGCCCTGGCTACTCAGATCAACAACGCCCAGCCGGGTATGACCGGTCACGACGCCTGGGGAGAGATCCTGGCTGCCAGCACGCTTGCCACACTGCCAGTGCTGATCCTGTTCATCGTACTTCAGCGTCAGTTTATTCGCGGCATTTTGTCTGGTGGCGTCAAAGGTTAACCTATTGCTAGAAAGGCTTGATGTATCTATGAATGTGCGCCCTGAGTATCCACGTCCCAACTTTGATCGCTCTCATCGCTGGTTGAGCTTGAATGGGGTGTGGGATTTTATGGCCGATGCTGCCGACGAGGGCCGGGAGGCTCAGTGGCAGCAACCGGGCAAAACGAGATGGACGGGAGACATCACGGTTCCCTTTGCATGGGAGACGACCGCGTCCCAGATCGCGTGTGAATGGTTGCCGGTGGGCTGGTATCGGCGCTTTCTCAGCGTGCCGGTTGAGTGGCAGCAAGAACGGGTGATCCTGCATTTTGGTGCAGTACACTATAGCTGTCAGATCTGGCTCAACGGGAGCTGGATAGGCGAGCATACAGGTGGCTATCTGCCCTTCTCCTTTGATATAACGGATGCACTTGAGGAGGGAAAAGGTGAATTAATAGTGCGCGTGGAGGCACCGCTGGATAAGCTGGCTATTCCACATGGGAAGCAGCGGAGTCGTCCCGTTGATGATTATGATGGGTGTGCGTTTACGGCTAGCAGCGGGATATGGCAGTCAGTATGGGTAGAGGGGCGTCCGGCAACCGCTATTGAGCAGGTGCAGTTGCGGGCGGGAGATGATCTAGCAAGCATTGCCGTACAGGTGGTGCTTGCCGGGCCACATCTTTTTACTGCTGAGCTGCTTATGCAAGTCGAGGGACAGCCAGAGCAGGTGATTGCGGTGGAGGGCCGCTCGACTATCGCGTTGACTCTCTCTGTTGATAACCCTCAACTCTGGACGCCGCAGACGCCTCGCCTTTATCATGTCACGCTGCGGCTCAAGAGCGAGGATGGAGAGGATCGCGTGGGTAGCTATACAGGCTTGCGGCGCATTGAAACGAGGGGCAACCGCCTGCTCTTGAATGGAGAGCGGCTCTATCTGCGAGGTGCGCTGGATCAAGGCTACTGGCCCGATAGCGGCTATACGGCCCCTACCGATGAGGCGTTGCGGCAGGATGTGGAACTGGCTCTGGTTGCAGGCTATAACCTGATCCGCAAGCATATAAAATTTGAAGATCCGCGCTGGCTCTATTGGGCTGATCGTCTGGGTTTGCTGGTCTGGGCCGAGCCACCCTGCGTTGGGCGCTACTCGCCGGAGGCCATTGCACGCTTTGAGGCGCAGCTGGCACCGATGGTGGAGCGTGATGGCAATCATCCCAGCATCATTCTCTGGGGTATTTATAACGAAGAGTGGGGTCTGGATTGGCGAACGGCGCAGGATAAAGAGAAGCAGGAAGCGGTGAGCCGGGCCTATGATCTCCTCTCAGGGCTGGATGCGAGCCGTCCGATTATCGACGATTCCGGCTGGTCGCACGTCAAGACGGATGTGCTGGACTGGCATTATTACGACAACGATATTCG
The DNA here is from genome assembly GCF_016587455.1 of Reticulibacter mediterranei. Classification (NCBI taxonomy): domain Bacteria; kingdom Bacillati; phylum Chloroflexota; class Ktedonobacteria; order Ktedonobacterales; family Reticulibacteraceae; genus Reticulibacter; species Reticulibacter mediterranei. The sequence continues at coordinate 2,281,578 of NZ_BNJK01000002.1, forward strand.
CGGCTGGAATGCGACGACAACGGCGCTGGTGAACGATATGTCAAGCTGGTTCGGGCATCAACTGGCGGTTGATAACTGGTACGAGACTCAGCTGAGTTTGCCTGATACCGATCATAGCGGGCTGCCACTGATGAATGGCGAGTATGGTGGGGGTAGTACCGATGTTGAGCGCGGCTGGCATCTACGCTGGCAGACGCAGGAGTTGCGGCGTCACGATGCCGTCAGCGGCTATATCTATACAGAACTGTACGATGTCGAGCATGAGTTGTGCGGCATTTATACAGCACAGAGGCAACTCAAGCCATTGGGATGCAATCCCGCTCATGTGAACGCGGAGACCGTTATCATTTTCGATCTCGTTCCTGTGAGTCCGGGCCTTGATTATGCTGCAAAGCAGCCAGACATCGAGGTCACGGTGCGGCTGTCACACCAGGGAGCACTGCCTCTTGTGGGCAAGCTGATCTGGGGATGGGAAGGATCGGCGCAAGAAGAGGCCGTAGAGTTGGAGGTAGCTCCATTTACGATTACTGGCTCTCTTCCTGTGCGCGCCCAACTGCTTGTAGGTCAGACGAAAGGTCGCCTGGTTGTTCGTTTCGAAGATGGAGAGGGCGCGGATCGTGCCTATGAGTTTCTTGATGTTGAGTTGGGGTGAGCATGCGCTCATCCCGGAGAAAGGGGGAGATAGCGCGCAAGTTTTGCCATGTGAGCAAACAAAGTTGTCATTGAATGATGCAAAGATGAGAAAGGAATTTCACGATGAAACACATTCCAGGATGGAAATGTCTTGTCCCCTCTCTGTTCGCCCTGTTGATGGGGCTGTTGATCCTGGCACCAGAGGCGTATGCGGCGGGACCGATTAACTGGTTCGTGAGTGTGACGGTAAGCAACACCAATGCTCCAGCGTGGGGGCGCATGTTGCCCTGGGATAAGCAGGGCGATAATCTCATCACCTATACCGAATATCCGGCCAATGGCACGCCAGTTATCAAAGTTGCCAGGAGCAATCCTGCGAACCCGACCTATACAGTGATTGCCTCTATTCCCTCGCCAACAGATCATGGCGGGCATATTCAGGAGCAATCGCAAATGGTGCAGTTGTCGAACGGTACAATTATCATGGCGATGCGCAACCGTCAGACCGATCTCAACTGGTTTGGCTTGCCAATTGTGAAGAGTACGGATGGCGGTTATACGTGGAGCTATGTAAGCCAGCTTGACACCAATCCAAACTCGCAGGGGCGCTTTAATCGAGGGTTATGGGAGCCGTTTTTGTACGTCATGCCTAACGGCTGCATCGCTGGTTTCTACGCGAACGAGAAGCATGCTGATGACAATCCCTCTTATAGCCAGGTCGTATCAGAACGTGTATCGTGTGATGGTGGTGCGACGTGGGGGCAGGAGATTTACGCAGCAGCGCAAGCGGGAAGTGCTCGCCCTGGCATGCCGGGTTTTGCGCGCATGGCAAATGGTCAATATATCCTCGTCTTTGAGGTGTGTGGGACCGATAATTGTAACGTTCACTATAAGATTTCTAGCAATGGTACGAGCTGGTCGAACGATCTTGGCACCGTTCTCCCGAACCAGCAAGCTGGACCGTATGTAACCGTCCTGTCTACAGGCCGCATTCTGGTCACATCGGCAACCACTAACCAGATCTCGATCAGCGATAACAATGGGCAAAGCTGGTATCTCAACAGCCCGCCAGCCTGGAGCGGTACTGAGACATGGCCAGCCATCTATCAGACCGAGACAAACGAGGTTGGCGTCGTAGTCAATCTGAACAGCGCCATTCAGATCAAGTTTGGCACTTTCTGATACATTATTCATTCTATCAGGAAAGGAAATGGCGCACATGGCGGCAAAGAGAAAAAGTATTGGTGTATTGACGGCTATTCTGCTTTTACTCAATGTTCTTTTTGTTGCCTGTGTGCCAACCACAAAGCATATGTCCGTAGCAGCAACGTTTCATAATCCCATCGCGTCTGTAGCTGATCCATTTGTAGTGTATTATCAGGGCAACTATTATTTGACGGGAACATCAACGCGTGGCAGCTTGCAGATCTGGCATGGCCCTCATCTGGAAAAGGTTGCTGAAGCACCAGCGACTACAATCTGGTCGCCAGAGGGCGACCAGCCGCAGTATCAGATCTGGTCGCCTTCGCTATTTCAGTTGGAGTATCACGGTAAAAGCTATTGGTTTGTCTATTTTACGGCTGCCGCTGAGAACAAAAACGAAAGCCATCGCATCTATGTGTTGCAGAGCAGTGGGGCAGACCCGCTCGGCCCTTACACATTCAAGGGACAGCTGGGAGGCACCGATGAGACGACCGCGATAGATGCATCGATTTTACGTATCGAGAATAAGCTATATATGATGTATGTGCAGGAACATGGCACCAATGCCATCTATATTGCACCCATGAGCGATCCTCTGAACTTGAGTGGCGAACCACAACTGCTCATCGACCCGGACCAGCCCTGGGAGCGCGGAGCAGGCGCGGGACAATCGAGCTATCCGGTGGCGGAGGGGCCGCAGGCGCTCTATCACGATGGGAAAACCTTCATTGTCTACTCGGCCAGCGACACGGGCAACTACAACTACTGCTCGGGCATGTTGACCTACGATGGGACCGGCGATCCCTTGAGGAGGGAGTCGTGGGAGAAGAGTGGACCATATTTCCAATATAGCGAGACCAATGGCGTCTACGGGCCGGGCCGCGCCATATTTACCACCTCGCCAGATGGCAAACAGAGCTGGATTGTCTATCATGCCAAAACGACCGCCGATTTTACCTACGAGGGGCGCGAGACGCGGGCGCAGGAGTTTACCTGGAATGCTGACGGGACTCCCAACTTTGGCGTGCCTATCAGCGTGAATACTGCTCTCACACCGCCTTCCGGGGAGCAGGAATAACGCAAGCGTGTTTCCTCTATAGTCCCAAATATAGCCCCAAATCATGTCCACATATCTTTTGCAAGAGATGCCGGCTAGAGTCAACCGTTTCAATAGGTGAAAGTAATTCTTTACTTTTACCCAAGCTTTTGTCCTGCATCTCTTGCTGCATAGAGACCATTGGGGAGAGGGCCGGGGAGGAATTGAGGGCATCTACTCTATGGAAGGAGGAAGGAAAAAAGGTATGCAACTTGGAAAAGCTTTTACAATCAGACTTTTTTGCATTCCTATTCTTTGACGACCATTTATATTGTACAGATTACCGATCCCAAAGCAGGCTTGCATATCAACTATTGTGGTATTAGTTAGGCAGTTGAGTAAAGGTAAAAGGGAGGTGGCAAAACACGAGATACGTGTCCTGTCGCCTCCCTTTTTTGTAGGGTGGAAGCTGAATAATTTTGACTTCGCCACCAGTATCCAAATTGGACAAGAGCCGAGATATGCGTCAAATGACATTAAAGCATCTGACCGACGATGTAATGAACTTTGACATAGAGGACCACACGCCGGTCTCCCTGATAGCTAAACAGAGGATACTAGCAGTTTGCGAGCTTTATCCAGACGCCGGAGGAGCCGCCCGGAACATCGTTATAGCTCCACCATTGCGCCTGCCAGAGCGCTCCGTTATAGGTGACTTTGCTTCCACCCGTGTATGCCGTTGTTGCGCTCCATGCCGCGACACCTGCACAGCTCCCGGTGCCAGTTGTTGGCGTTGGCGTTGGCGTCGTCCCGCCGCCCGTCGTGGGAGTCGGCGTGGGAGATGTTCCCCCATTGGCGAACTGAACGATAATTTTTGTGAAGTCCCAGGAGTTTTGGGCTACGCTGCTACATGTGCCAGAGAGCGTGCCGTTGTTGTCCGGCGGGCTGCACTGGCGGTCGCGGTTGACGGACCAGAAGGTGTAGCGAGCCAGGTGATTGGTCTGCGCAAAGCTCAACACCGTCTGAAAGTCCGATTGATAAAAATACTCCGCACTATCCGTACGACCATTCATTGACGAGATGCCCTCGTGAGCATAGGCGGTTGCGCTGCTCCAACCAAATGTGTTGACGAGCAGCGTGTTGAAGCTCTGTAATGCACTAATTTGGCTGCTCGCGCCACTAAAGCCACCATCGAAGGGCATGATAGCGTAGTTGTTTGGTGTGTAGCCAAGCGTTTTCGCGTTGTTGAGCAGCTGTTGACCGAACCAGCCCGTGCCGGCGGTCGTGCCTGGAATGGTGATCGAGATGTAGAGGCCAGAGTTGTTCTGTTGCAAAATCTGAGCAGCCGCCAGCTCATTGTTGATGGCCGTTGCATTCTCGTATTCTGGTTCTTCCAGGTCGAGATCAAGTGCCTTGAGGCTGTACTTGTTGATGATAGCTTGCTCGGCTGCTGCGGTAGCTTGTGGGGTGCCGCAGACCTGTCCCAGCTTCGTTCCATTATATCCACCGAACGAAACGACAACATCTCCTCCTGCCGCACGAATAGCTGAAATAATCGGTCCGACCTGAGTGTCAGAGGCGACATCGATAAGGCCAGCGTCGCTCTCCCAGGCGGGAGTACAACCACCATCGGCCACGATAAAGGCCAGCGTGAAGGCTTTGGCACCACTCTCTGACATAACGGTTGTCAGGCTGGGAGGATTATTCGCGAGCGGCATAACGTATGGAGCAGCGTTATACCAGTTGGTGCTGAGCAGGGCTGCTGCCTGTACGCTGGACTGGTTGACGGAAGTAAAGACGATAAGAGAGAGAAGCAAGAGTCCGAACAAGGGAATGGTCGCAACATATTTGCGCGTAATGAGCGCATTTTTGTTGCTGAGTTGCGTTCTCAATTGGGAGATGTTCAATTGAGAGATGTTACTGTTTTGCATGCATAGCTCCTTGCATTAGATGTTTCACCAACTATCCATGTCGGTGAATAGACTGTCTGGCATCGTTGTTGGCACCCGGACACCGGACAGAGAGGGGGGTATCTATCTCTTTCAGTATAGTCGATACTGGTTTATATGTCAAGATGTCTATACCACTGAAACAGGGCTTTCCAGTTCTCCGCTCAAAGGGGTGCAGGGGTCTCCCTGCCGGGGCCTGGGGCGTCCCCAGTTTCCTTCCCTCCTTCGCGCGCCGCCGCAGGCGGCGCGCAAAAGAGAAGAAAAAAGTTTTTTGCGGGGACACCCCGCACCCCGGCAAAGGGCTGCCGCCCTCTGCACTCCTGCTAGATGGGAGAATTGGAAAGCCCTGACCACTGAAAAGTAACGGGCGAATATTGCATGATTTTTCTTTTTAGTGCCTGATGCACTTGAATATCTTGCATGTGTATGTTACTGTTAATACGAGATACACGCTGCTGCTGACATCGTTGTCAGTGCTCTCTGCTCTAAGGATGAGGAGTAGAGTGGTGCGTATAATAATAGTGTCTCGCAAATAAGGGAACCTTCGTGCCAGAGGTTTCCCGCTGAAACAAAAGCGCACTCTTGTTGAGGGACAGAGATGTTGAAGCTCGTTCATCTCTAGCGTTCCTGCTTCATGAAACAGAAGTATAGGATGCGAATGCTGCTTTCGCTATCCCTTGATATAGAGTGCCCGTGTAGCGGCTGAAACAAGGAGGGACAGCATGCCACATGTTCGCAAGGCGAAGTTTTCCGTTGTTGTTCTTGTAGTCATTGCTACCTGTATGACGGCATTATTGGCAAATGTAGTGCCAAGCCGCGTCCTCGCAGCGTCAGTCGCCGTAGATCGAGCAAGTTATGTTGACCCGTTCACCGGAACAGGGGTTCAGCAGAACGCTCCATATGGTGGTGGCGATACCTTCCCCGGAGCTGATGTGCCGTTCGGCCTGGTGCAATGGAGCCCCGATACCCAGAACTATGCTCCGGGCGGCTACTGGTATCCCGACACCCACATCAGGGGCTTTAGTTTGACTCATCTGAACGGTGCTGGCTGTAGCGCATACAGCGATATTCCGTTTATGCCCTATGCTGGTGCTGTAACAACATCGCCAGCCAGCAGTCCCACAACGTATATTTCAAGCTTCTCGCATAGCAACGAATCCGCTGTAGCCGGATACTATCAGGTTAAGCTGGACGATGGAGTGGACGTCGAGCTGACCGCAACTCAGCGCAGCGGTGCTGGTCGTTTTACCTACCCCACCGGGAAGACCGCAACGATGCTGGTTAATGTCTCTGGCTCCATTAACGGCGTTGGCGATGCTCAGGCGAATATTGGGAGCAACACTATTTCTGGCTGGGCGAGCAGTGGTGGTTTTTGCGGAGCCAACGATACCTATCGCGTCTATTTCTGGGCGCAATTTAGCCAGCCCTTCGCGACCTATGGCACCTGGCATAACGACATCGTGACTCCAAGCAGCGCGAATGCGCGTGGCGGTAGTCAGGCAGCCCCGGCTGTGCGGGATGCGATCAAGGCCCAATCCAAGCTGTATAAGACGACGCAGCCGGATGCGCAAACCAGGAAGGTTGCTCAATCGCATCCGAATGTTTCCGTCTCCGGGCCGGGTTCTGGCGCGTTCGTGACTTTCGATACGAGCAAAAACGCGGCAATCAGCGTCAAGGTTGGCCTCTCGTTTGTCAGCATTGCCAATGCGCAGGCCAACGTCACTCAGGAGAATCCACGCGGCAACTTCGATCAGACTCGTCAACAGGCTGACCAGACGTGGGATCGCTGGTTAGATGAGGTTCAGGTAAGCGGAGGAACGACGACACAATTGACGACGTTCTATACTGCGCTCTATCATGTTCTGCTTCAGCCAAATGTGTTCTCCGATGTGAACGGGCAGTACATTGGCTTCGATGGGCAGACCCACAGCGTTGCAAAGGGTCATGCATTGTACGCCAACTTTTCTGGTTGGGATATCTATCGCTCAGAGATTCAGATGCTTGCGCTGCTAGCACCGCGCGAGACCAGCGATATCATCCAGTCGATGGTGTACGACTACCAGCAGAGCGGCCTGTTGCCTAAATGGGCGCTGGCAAACGCTGAGACGTATGTGATGGTTGGCGATCCCGCCGATGCGATTATCTCCAGCGCTTATGCCTTTGGTGCTCGGGATTTTGATACAAAAGCGGCTCTGGCAGCTATGATTAAAGAGGCGACGCAGACCAACAATGTGCGTCCGGGCCTGAATTATCTGGATAATCCAGGGTACGAGCCGCTCGATGGCACTTATGGTTGTTGCAACTTCTATGGCGCGGCCTCGACCACGCTTGAGTATAACACTGCGGATTTTGCCATTGGAGCCTTTGCGCAGGCGCTTGACGACAGCGCCAATGCACAGAAGTTTATGGCGCGGGCGCAGAACTGGGAGAAGCTGTACAATCCCACCGATGGCTATCTGGAGCCGCGCACGCTCAAGGGATCGTTCCCGGGAGTCTATGTGCCGACCAGTGGCACCGGCTGGGTTGAGGGCGATGGTTCGCAATATAACTGGATGGTGCCGTTTAACCTGCGCGGACTCTTCAATGCCTTTGGCGGTAATGCGAAGGTTGGGCCACGCCTCGACTCGTTCTTCTCGCAGTTGAATGGCGGTCCAAACTCGCCTAATGCGTTTCTAGGCAACGAGCCAACCATCGAGACGCCCTGGGAGTATGATTACGTCGGTACACCCTACAAAGCGCAACAGGTTGTACGCAACGTCGAAAATACGATCTGGTCGCCCGGACCCGGTGGTATTGCAGGTAACGATGATCTGGGCACCATGTCGGCGTGGTATGTCTGGGCCGCGCTGGGCATGTTCCCTGAAATACCTGGCACCGCCGATCTGGTGCTGGCAAGCCCGCTCTTTCCTAGCATCACCGTGCATCGTGAGAGCGGCCAGACGATTCAGATCACCGCTCCGGGAGCCTCTGCCACGACATATTATGTGCAAAGCCTACAAGTGAATGGTCAAAGCAGCACGAAACCCTGGTTAGCACCCGATTTTGTGGCGAAGGGAGGCACCCTCAGCTATACGTTGGGAACTACCGCGAATATATCCTGGGGGGCCAATGCTGCCGATGAGCCGCCATCGTATCAGACCGGTGAGACGGGAACATTTGTTTCCTTCAAGCCAGGGCGCGCCGTTGTAGGTCCGGGAGGATCACAACAGATCGCTATTTTGGGACAGAACATTGACGGCAAGGGCAATACGGTAGCATGGAGCGCGACCGCACCATCTGGCCTGAGCGTCTCTCCCACCTCTGGCAGCGTCGCGGTTCCGGCAAACGGCACTAATAGCCAGAACGTGCAAATTGCCGCCGCGTCCGATACGGCGGAAGGCTACTACAATGTGACCTTCTCGGCACAACTGAGTAGTGGGGAGAAACTGCCACCGATCACGCTGCTGGTGGTTGTGGCGAAACCGGGCAGTTTGTTGTCATACTACAACAACATCGGCATCTCCAACGATAGCAGTGCGAACACGGCAGATTTCGATGGTGATGGCTACAGCTATTCAGCTCAGCAGTTGACGAGCGCTGGTTTTACGCCGGGCGCGACTGTAACGGTCAGTGGGATCGCGTACACGTGGCCCAACGTGCAGCCGGGCGTTTACGACAATATCGAGGTCAATGGGCAAACGATCCAGACGCCCAATGCTCCAGCCAACGCCGCTCACCTCTCGTTCCTGGGCAGTGCTACCAACGGCGATACGCAGGGGACGGTCACGATTACCTATACCGATGGCAGCACGCAGACCGCCCAGCTTGGCTTTAGCGATTGGACGCTTGGTGCTGGTGCTGAGCCTGTGGCCTATAACAACGTAGTAGCAGCCAAGACATCGTATCGCAACCCGAACGATAAGGTCACAACATATGTCTTCGCCAGCGAGTCGATCGCACTCAGTAGTGGCAAGACTGTAGCAAGCATCACATTACCAAATCCCATGAATATGGGAGCGCTTCACATCTTTACCTTTACTATTGCCTGATGCAAAGAAGCATCTATGGTGTGATGCAGGGAAGCATTGCCAGCATCCTCTCTGGCCGTGAGGTTAGGGAGGATGCTGGTATGTGTGTAGTGCGTCTATCAAATAAGAGTCAGTTTGCCTTGACAGAAGCGCTCATTATAGATATACTAAAAACGTCCGATCGTTCGGATACGTAGATCTTTCTCGTCGTAGTCAAGCGATTTACCGCGCAAATGCGAAAATACGCGATAAATCGCTTGACTACGACACGAGAAACATGAAAGTAAACAGGGGTATGGTTCTGATTGAAGGCGAGAAACATAGTTTGCGTGGTCGTGCGCTAATCTTGCAAGCAGCCCTTCAACTTTTTAGTGAGCGTGGATACGATGGCACGTCGATTGATGACATTCGCCGGGCGGCGGGTTTCAAGTCGAAGGCCAGCCTGTACACGCACTTCAAGAGCAAGGAAGAGATTGCCTCAGCACTCCTCCAGGATATCTTGGAGGAGGAGAATCGCGTGCTTATGGAGGCGTATGCGGCGGCTAAAGCAGAGCCGTTATCCCAACTATTCGCAATGGGGAGGGCATATATTGAGTGGGTGTTAAACAATCCAGAGAAATACGCCTTTTGTTTTCTGCGTGCGCAAACGGAGGAGCTGATCCAGGGTAAGCCTGCCTCTTCTATAGGGGAGCGTCCCCCAACTTCGGAACTGCTCTTGCTTGATCTTATCCATGATCTGCGGAGAGAGTATCCGGTGCGTCAGATTGCCGATGCAGCATTACTGGGCATGATGATGAGTGTGAGCAGTCGAGTCTTGCTCGACCAAACTGTTTTTGGTCCAATAAGCAAGGATACCAGAGTGCAGCAGATTATGGACGTCGGTATGAGCGTACTCTTTACAGAGCCAGTTTCTCTTCCAGAATAATGTTAGTCAAATTTTTTTGTTTTGCAAAATGTCCGAACGTTCGGACGTATAAGGGGAATTTTAATGACAGATCTGAATAACCCGAAGGTGCAAAAGATCCTGCAATCGAAGGCATTTGCTCATCTTGCTACAGTTGGTTCCAATGGAGAGCCGCAGTCCTCGCCGATGTGGTTTTTATGGGATGGTGAGTATATCAAATTTACTCACACTACAAACCGTAAGAAGTATCAGAATATTCAGCGTGATCGGCGCGTCTCGATCTCGATTACCGATAGCGATGACCCCTATACCTATGCCGAATTTCGCGGCGTGGTTGAGCGGATTGAAGACGACCCCAAGGGCGTATTTTTCGATACGCTGGCAGAACATTATGGCGCGTCGATACGTTATCCAGGCGATCCGCGTGTGATCTTGTATGTGAAGGTTCAGCGCGTTGTAGGTCAAGGACTTGGGGGACGTTATACACAGATCCTGGTGGTGAAGCCTGATTTGAATGTGTACGAAGCGTTTAAAGATGTCAAAGGATTGATGGAGCAAGGTGTGCAAATTGTTCAGGAGGTCAGGACCGATGAAGCGTTGACATATGTCTTCAAGACCTCCCAACCCCTTAGCGCAGCGACCACCGAAGCGATGCTCAAGGCTGCCGGCGTATGGTACATTGGTGCAAATCTGGATGGGACACAACGACAGCCGTACCTATCGTTATGAAAACACAGAGGTTTTGTCAATGCACAAACTTTATAGTTTGATGATATCCCTGGCAATATTCCTCTATCGCAAGAGCGGCGGTCGCATCGGTGGAAAGATGCGTGGAGGTGATGTCCTGCTGTTGACTACGACGGGACGCAAGACAGGCAAGCAACGTACAGTGCCACTGATCTACATTATGGATGGATCAGCTTATGTACTCACCGGGTCAATTGGTGGTGCGCCGAAGCATCCAGGCTGGTTTTTCAATCTGCGTGACAATCCGCAGGCTGTTATTCAGGTAAAGAACAGGCGGTTCAACGTTGTCGCGAAAGTGGCGGGTAAGGAGAAGAAACGCGAGCTGTGGATGCGACTGGTTGCCGCGCTGCCGTTCTATGAGGCATACCAGCAGAAAACGACGCGAGAAATTCCGATGGTGATCCTGCATCCAATGGATGAACGCATTTCATAGAAAACCAACGTTCGAGAGAAAGTCCAGGTGTAGGCCATCGCTTATACCCTCATAAGCGATGGCCTACACCTGGATTAACATTCAGCGCTGTTCCGCTTGTTCTGGCAATATTGACATTCTATAGAATATATGCTATAGTCTATTTTAATGTAGGCTTTGTCCTCTCGGTAGTTATTTTCATAGTTAGTACATCAGATCTATAATTTTGTACGATGTGTGACGAAAACTCGCAATGGAGCGTGTAGAAGATGACAAAGACAAATCCCTCTAAACTTCAAGGAAGCATAGAACGCCTCATTCCTGATACACCTCAAATTTATGTACTGAGCACTTTATTCATCGGGATCGTCTCCTCCGTTTTTCACTCATCCATTGATGTACATGTGATGGAGTAAGCTTACATGTCGTTGTGTATGTAGCTCCTTCTCTCATGCTGTTCGGCAAGTATTATCTACTCTCTGGTTGAGCTTGTAGAAAAGCCTGACTGCTGTTTTCTTCCGGGTTCCAGACGTAGCTATGAAGCTATAGAAAGGCAGGACGAAGCTATGTCCACAGGACAACACAGTTCAAGTACACCTGGCGGAGTGCCAATCAGTCAATTGGATGTAGTTGTTGTTGGAGCCGGTTTTTCCGGCCTGTATATGCTCTATCGCTTGCGTGAGCTTGGCCTTTCGACGCGAGTCTTCGAGGCCGGTGAAGGTGTGGGTGGTACCTGGTATTGGAACCGCTATCCGGGTGCGCGCTGCGATAGTCCAAGCGTGCATTACTCCTATTCCTTCTCACCCGAACTCGAACAGGAGTGGGAGTGGACCGAAAAGTATCCTACCCAGCCGGAAATTTTGCGCTACCTCAACCACGTTGCGGATCGCTTTGATTTGTGCCGCAATATTCAGTTCAATACTCGTGTGGTGGCAGCCAGTTATGACGACGTAATGAAGCGCTGGACTATCCAGACGGATCGGGGCGAGCGGATGTCCGCGCGCTATTTGATTACGGCGGTTGGTTGTCTCTCGACGCCAAACGCCCCTCGTTTTAACGGCCTGGATTCGTTCAAGGGCGAAGTCTATCATACTGGTCGCTGGCCTCACGAAGGGGTTGACCTTACAGGAAAGCGGATTGGTGTGATCGGGACTGGCTCGACGGGGATTCAGGCTATCCCGCGTATCGCGAGGCAGGCGGCACATGTAACAGTATTTCAGCGGACGCCGAATTATAGTATTCCTGCACGCAATCGACCCCTTGAGCCAGAAGAGAAGGCCAGTATCAAAGAGAATTATCGCAGGCTGCGCCAGATGGACCGCGAATCGCCTGCGGGACTCTCGATCAGCTATAATCCTCAGTCGGCGCTAGCGGTCTCGCCAGAAGAGCGGCAGCGGAGATTTGAGGAGGTGTGGCAGATTGGCGGGACGCAGATGTTGGGAGCGTTCTCAGATATCGTTGTCAATCTGGAAGCAAACACGTATATGGCTGATTTTGTGCGCGCAAAGATTGGCGAGATGGTCCATAACCCTGAAGTCGCCAAAAAGTTGATGCCGCACGATCATCCCATCGGCACCAAGCGTATTTGCATCGATACTGAATATTACGAGACCTATAACCGCGAGAATGTTTCTCTTGTGGATGTTCGCACGTCTCCCATTCAAGAAATCACTCCAAAGGGCTTGCGTACTCAGGATGCGGAATATGAACTGGACGTGATCGTCTTCGCAACCGGGTTTGATGCGATGACTGGTTCACTCTTCAACTTGAATATCAGAGGCAAGAACGGCGAGGCGTTGAAAGAGAAATGGGCCACTGGACCGCGCACCTATCTGGGGTTGATGAGCGCTGGCTTCCCGAACCTGTTTATGATTACCGGCCCTGGCAGCCCATCCGTACTGAGCAATATGACCACCTCTATCGAACAACATGTCGAATGGATCACAGACTGTATTCGCTACATGCAGGAGCATCATTTCAGCCAGCTTGAACCGAAGATGGAAGCCGAGGATGCATGGGTCGCACACGTCAACGAGGTGGCGAATCAAACGTTATATCCGCTGGCGAACTCGTGGTATCTCGGTGCAAACATTCCGGGCAAAGTGCGAATCTTCATGCCCTACGTTGGAGGCGTGGGTAATTATCGCATCAAGTGCCAGGAGATAGCAGATGAGGGATATAAAGGTTTTACCCTTTCTGCGTAAATTATTGTGAGGCTCTATTTTTCGTGTACGCAACGAGGAGGTTCCCTATGGCGACGAGCAAACATCTTATCGATCCAGAGATTATGGGGCTGCTTGATATTATCCCCCCATTTGAACTCAGCACGGAGCAGTTGGAACACACGCGGGCATCGCTTGCTGAGATAAATAGTCAGGCGATAGTGATGACGCCCGAATACCCTGATATTGCAGTCAGCGAACGGCGTATACCGGGGCCGGAGGGTGCGCCCGATGTGCGCGTGCTGGTCTATTTGCCCAAAAATGTCTCGACGCCTACGCCCGGACTGCTCTGGATTCATGGGGGTGGTTATGTGCTTGGCGATGCCGATCAAGCTGACCCAGGGGTGAAGAGTATTGTAGCGGAGACTGGCTGTGCTGCGGTTTCCGTTGATTATCGGCTTGCACCAGAGACGCCACATCCGGGGCCGGTGGAGGACTGTTATGCGGCGTTGAAGTGGCTGTATACAAATGCCAGTGAGCTTGGTGTGGATGCAACCCGCATTGCTATTGGCGGCGATAGTGCCGGAGGTGGATTGACGGCATGTCTAGCACTGTTGACGCGTGATCGCGGTGAGGTGCCACTCGTTTTTCAGCTTTTGATTTACCCTATGCTTGATGATCGGACCGTTACTACAACAGATCCACATCCCTACACCGGAGAGTATGTTTGGACATCTGCCTCTAATCGTTTTGGTTGGGCTTCGCTGCTTGGGAAAGAACCTGGTAGCCCGGATGTTTCGCCGTATGCTGCCGCCTCGCGTGCCGAATATCTTGAAGGTCTGCCGCCAGCTTTCATTGGCGTTGGCACGCTTGATCTGTTCTTAGAGGAGGACATTGAATATGCTCGCAGGCTGATACGGGCCGGAGTACCGACCGAGTTGCATGTCTATCCCGGCGCGTTTCATGGCTTTCCGATGATGGCTGAGGCGAAAGTGTCGCAGGCGTTTGAGCAGGATCAATTGAATGCGCTGAGGCGGGCATTCAGCAAAAAATAAGCATGTGTTGTTGAGCGAGGGCCGATGGTGGCTCACCCTACTATTGGCTCTTGCGATAAACATCGTTTCCCTGTATACTGCGCTGTAAAGTCACTTTATCGCTATATACTCTATTCTCGTAAAAAAGGCTGCACAAGTTATGAGTGTTACCCGCCTCCAAACGCCTGCGACTTTGCGCGAGGCGACAGTGGAGCATCTAAGGAATGAGATTATTACAGGGAAGTTGAAGCCAGGTGAGCTATTGAAAGAGGCTGAACTGGCGACTCAGCTTGGTTTGAGTCCCACGCCGATTCGCGAGGCGTTAGTTCAGCTTGCCGGACAAGGGCTGGTCGAGATCGAACCGAACCGGCTCAAGCGGGTTGCGCCGTTGAATCTGCCGACGATGCGAGAACTGATGGATGTTCAGCGAGTTCTCTGGCAAACGGGATATAGTTGGGGGGTATCCAGAGTGGGACCGGAGGAGCTCGCGGCGATGGAGGCCGCGCTTGCTGATGAGGCAAAGGCGTTGGAACGAAAAGATTTTCGCTCCGCGTTTCTTGCCAGCACAGACTTTCATAGTATTGTCGTGGCAGCTTCGGGCAACCGTGAGTTGGGCAGATTAATTGCTGATCGCTTCGCCTTGCTTGAGCGGCTTGTTGTGCTGTGCCTGGAGCAGTTTATCTCGCGGAAGATGTTGGAGCGCGATCTGGCGGTGTTTTCGTCGCTCAAGGCTGGTGATCTGGCTGGTGCGTTGTGTCATGGGGAGGAGATTCGGGCAAAATTTGCCGAGGCTCTGGCCTCCTTGCCTGACGAGCCATAATGCGCTCTGAACCGCTTTCTTGCTTCTCGTTTCTTGGACGTGGTTCCAAGACAGCAGCTGGCACATTGCCGAAACGCGCGTCTGGAGCTGTTTTAGCCAGATGTGCAGCTCGCTGCGCACCTCGTGAGTCTATTAGCGTCCAAACGCCCATGCCACCATCAGCGGAAACTCTTTTCGCCAGAACGCGCCGCCGTGCGATCCGACCCGCTCTTTCATGACAACGTCCGCACCTGCATTGTGCAGCGCGTCCGCCCACCTCGTCGCGTTCTCAAGGAAGAAGGGCTCTTGCGTGCCAGCAACAAGGTACGTGCGCGGAATCCGACTCGGCATCACTTCAGTTGGTTTGTAGCCCCCGCCCGGCGAGGCGCAGAAGATCACACCGTAGACGTCGGGATGCCGGAGACCAAGAGCGAGCGCAAGTTCTCCACCCGCCGAGACACCGAACACTGCGGTGCGTTCGGTGGGTAGCGCGACTCCGAACCGCGACCGCGCCCATTGGCCGACGTCCTCGACGAAAAACCTTTCATGTGCCGCGAACCGTTCCGCGTCAAAGACCGGTGAGTACTCCTGGAGTCGCGACATCTCATCGGTCGGCCCATGTACACCGACGATCATCGTGGACGGTACGTCGGCCGCTTCGAGGAACTGACCCCATTGCGAGATCCCTTGACCGTCACCAGCGAAGACGACTGCCTCGGGCGGATCTGGCGGGACGTACACCGTCACCTGTCGACCACCGTCGTAGTCGAACGTCTTGGTAACAAACTCTCCCGCGATTGCTCGGTCATTCATTTTCGCACCTCTGCCCTGTAAGTTAGATCTACTCTGTGTCACACCATTTTGCTCATTTGGTGTCGCATCGGCTCATCAATACTGCGTTTTCGCCTGGTTTTCTGCCGCTCGATACGACACAGAATTTTTTAATGTACAACCGTCGGCCCGCACTGTTGAGAAGCAGAACAACTCGGCGGTTTCGAGCACCCGACGCGTCTGCTCCATGGCGTGACTCCTCGGCGTGGTACACCGTGTCGAGTGTTGTGATGGGTTCGTTCATCAAAAGCAACTCCTTTCAATCGTTCTGTTTCTCTCGCGAGGCGCGCGAGAAGATAGCACTCCATTCTCTTTGCGCGAAGGAAAACCGGAAGGGCCAAAAACGACGCACGCAAAGTCGCGCAATTTTGCACAATGAAGCGACTATCCATTTACTCTCTTTGCGCCATAACCGTACAGCTTTTGCGCAGGAAAAACGAATTGGGGTGTGGTCGGAAGATAAAGATTGAGGGTCAGATCTGCTCGCTTCGTCGGGCATTTACCACATTCCCTAACAATGGTACAGATTCCTCTTGACTTAGAGCGCACTCAAAGTTTTACACTCTCTTCATGGATATTGAACTACTCACCTGGAGCTACTCCCCAACTATTACGGCTAACGATTTGATGAGAAGAGTGTTAGGAGAAATCACAGCATGAAATATGGCATTTTGCTGCCCCAGGGCTTGACTATGGATCTGGTCAGCATAAAAGATCCCATCGAAGCATATGAAGAGATGACCCGCGTTGCCCAGACCGCCGATGAGTCAGGCTATCATTCCGTCTGGCTCGTTGATCACTTTCATACCATCCCTCAGCCATCACAAGAGGTCTCCTTTGAGTGCTGGACCACCACTGCGGCCCTGGCCCGCGATACCAAACACGTGCGCATCGGCCAGACGGTGACCTGTAACGGCTATCGCAATCCCGCCCTGCTGGCGAAAATGGCCAGCACCGTTGATGTGCTCTCACATGGACGCTTGAATTTTGGGATCGGGGCAGGGTGGTATGAGCAGGAGTATCATGCCTATGGGTATGAGTATCTCGATGCCCCTGAACGTCTCCGTATGTTGCGTGAAGCTATCCAGGTGATCCTGGCTATGTGGACCCAGGAGGAAGCAACCTTTGAGGGGAAATATTATCAGGTGCGCGGGGCGATCAATCAGCCAAAAGGCGTACAGAAACCCCACATCCCGCTGCTCATTGGTGGCAGCGGTGAGAAGGTCACGCTCAGGCTAGTCGCGCAGTACGGCGATGCCTGTGACATCTCCGGCGATCTTGCGACACTGGAGCGCAAGTTTGCTATTCTCAAAGAGCATTGTGAGACGGTGGGACGTGATTACCATGCCATCCATCGGACTGCAAGAACCGTCTGCATTCTTGCTGATAGCGATGAGGAAGCTGTAGCCAAAACGCCCGAATTTGTCAAGGCCCTCCTTGGGAATGCCCTCTCCTCTGCACTGATTGGCAGCCCGGACACCATTCGTCAATGTATAGCTGACTACGAAGCTGCTGGTGTGCAAGAATTGAGGATCATTTTCCCGGATGTCCTCCAGTTGAACTCGATCCGCCGCTTTGCCAGCGAATTCATCACATCATGATGAAATCGTAAAACCAGGACGGTTCCTGTCCTTCTTAGGAGATATACTTTGAGTAGAAACAAGCGCGATGGAACTCAGATGAGAAAGGATAGGAACTGGTTATGAGCGATTGGAATATAAGTGATTGGAATAAATCAGTTATTGAGGAGTTTCGTGCAAATGAGGGAAAAAATGGAGGCATATATGCTGGCGGTCGCTTGCTTTTGTTGACGACGTGTGGGAGGAAGAGCGGAAAGCCCTATACAATACCTCTGGGATATCAGACCGATGGGGATAGATTCATCATCATTGCGGGTAGTGCCAATCCCAACTGGTATCGTAACCTTGTGGCAGATCCGAGGGTGAAGGTCGAGGTGGGGAAGGAGTCCTTCGAGGCCATTGCGACCCCTCTGACGGGTGAACAGAGAGAACACTTCTTGCGAGTGGCGCGTAAATTGTTGCAGGAGGCGGCTGAGCGCTCAAAGGAGTACGCTGAAATGGTGAGCGAAGTGGTCAATGATGGTCCGGTGGTGGCTTTGCAACGTGTGGAGGGAGAGTAATAAACTAAAATCGACTTCAAGCTTTCAAATAAAAAGTGCAGCAACAGCAACAGGTTGAATATACATGTTCACATCGGGATGAGATTCACCCCGATGTGAACGGGTAATTCCCAATAAGTCATGTCAAGGGGCTTGCAAGCGCTTGCAATAGTGATATACCATAAACATCTTTTATTGTCAATTGCTTTGGCCTATTGGGTCAGGGCTTTCCAGTTCTCCGCTCAAAGGGGTGCAGGGTCTCCCTGCCGGGGTCTGGGGTGTCCCCAGTTTCCTTCCCTCCTTCGCGCGCCGCCGCAGGCGGCGCGCAAAAGAGAAGAAAAAAGGTTTTTTGCGGGGACACCCTGCACCCCGGCAAAGGGCTGCCGCCCTCTGCACTCCCGCTAGATGGGAGAATTGGAAAGCCCTGCCTATTGGGTCTAGCGACTTCCTAGTGTTATTGGGAAATAAGACCGAACATAAGCAGAACTTGCTCATGTTCGGTGCTAGTGCTGCGCACAGAGCGTTGTTCAGTTTTGGATTGTGCCTGCTTTATTTGCAAACTCTTCCGTGAAGAAGACTTGATTGCCATGAACCGTCAGACCATCGTGGGGGTGAGCATTGGTGCTGAGCTTCGTTGTGGTGAATTGTTCGGACGCTGGATCGAAAGAGAGAACGCTATCGCCGTTGGAGTCGGTGAACCAGACCACGCCGTTAGGAGCAACAGCGATCCCTGATGTGTGTTCGTCAACTGGAGTGTTCCATTGCTTCATGCCATTACTTGTTCCAGGTTGGGCGTCTTTAATGATTAAGCGTCCAATATTGCCATCAAATCCACCGGTCCACCAGACGTTGCCCCGACCATCGGTTGTGAGGAGATGAGGTGTGGTATTGGTGCCATTGCGTTCAACGGGATATTCTTTGATCGCCTGTGTAGTCAATGTTCCGGTGATGGATGGAAAGAAGCTGGCAAGTTGTGCAACCGCAGAGTTGTTTTCAGTAAACCAGATCTGGCCTGTATGTTCATCGCGTGTGATGCCATATGGCTGGCTCGCGGCTGTTGGGATAGCTGTGAGATGGTAGCGATGAAGCGTCGGCTGAAACCAGCCGATGCGGTTGTTGAGGGGATCGGTAAACCAGATATTGCCATATGTATCGAAGGTCAGGGTGAAAGGATTGGCGTCGGCGATGGTCCACAGTTTCCAGATTGAGGCGGCTGGATTGTGCAGATTGGGAAAGAGCTGCCCGAGTGCGTGCGAGGCTGGTTCGGTGAACCAGAGACTTCCATCGGGGGCGGCGGCCACGAAAAACGGGCTGGAATGGTTTGCTGGTTGCTGAAAGATATTTTTCACGGTGAAGGTGCTCACATCTACCTGAATGAGCTGGCCTTGCAAGGTGGATTGACACAAGAAAGGTTTAGGATCACACTGAGGGACGGCGATCCATTCGTTGCCCTGCTTATCAAGCGTGATGCCCCAGGGAGCGCTACTGCTAGCAGGAAGATCGATCTCTTTGAGAACCGGAGCCGCTCTGGTTGGAGTGAGAAAGGTCAATCCGATGGTTGTGCTGACGCAGAGGGCCAGCAGTATGAATCCGATACGCCGTAGCATCCTTGTGGATATATTGAATTGATGATAATTAATATATTTCATGCAACAATATTCCTTTCTTCATCTGTTATAGATCGTCATCTGGTAGAAAACCTTGTGTTCTCTAGAGGGGGATACCCACCTGTCTGGGGCGAGAGATTGGTATAGGTGTGTGAGAAATACGGCATGGGAGAGAGTCCTTCCTTTCCTGGCGCATGAGAGAAACAGCGCTTTTCCTTCTGGAAGATATTATAAACGAGAATATTGATAAATACTATGTTATGACCCTGATGGACCATAGAATAGATACAAAAGTAAGTATTGTAAAAAACTGTTTTAGTTGTAAATTTTACATTTATAATGAAGGTGGAAGGCAATGCGCATTCTCAAGGTTTGATAAGAATTTGCTTGCGTATTTAAAATTTTTCGGTGCAAATACTTGTCTTTTTGCTGTATCCCTGGCACGGAAAGGCGTTATACTTGGAGGGGTGAGAGGGTTTTGCGATCAGGTGAGGGTCATGGAAAATGGTCCCATCATGATGGTGAAAAATGGTTCTGGTGGCACATCTCATCATATGGTATCCTCTTTTAATCGAGTAATTTCTATGTATGTGTTCAGGCGACAGGAGCAATTATGACACGAAAAGGCTGGTTACTCTTTATTGCTATTTCAGTGTTCTGGGGCATTCCTTATTTTTTTATTAAGATTGCGGTGCGCGAACTGGACCCATCGGTGGTGGTTTTTGGCCGAGCTGTAATTGGAGCATTGGTGCTGCTGCCGATGGCGATCCGGGGAAAGACGGTGCGCTCGCTTGTCAAACATTGGCCGATAGTGCTGCTCTTTGCGATTATTCACATGGTCGGGGCATTTTTGTTGATCAGTTATGGAGAACAACATGTTTCATCGTCCCTCACCAGCCTGTTGATTGCCGCTAATCCGATCATGGTTGCGTTGCTGGCGCTGGGCTTTGATAAGAGCGAGCGTGTGAACGGGCCGCGACTGGTGGGATTGGCTGTTGGTATGGTGGGATTGATTGTTTTGCTGGGCTTTGACGTGGGCGGAGATAGACAGATGTGGTTTGGAGCTATATTGATTGTACTTGCGGCCCTCGGCTATGCGATTGGTGCGATGATGATTAAACAGCGTCCACTTGTTGAATTGCCTAGAGTGTCTGTTGCGGCGGCTGAGTGTAGCGTTACAAGTGTTGTACTATTGCCATTGATTGTGACGCGGTTGCCTGATAGGGTTCCCAGTGTAGGAGTGATGGCGAGCCTGCTCGTGCTTGGCTTGATCTGTACAGCTCTGGCTTTGCCGACCTTCTTTGCTCTGATTGCGGAGGTGGGAGCCAGTCGCGGGACGGTAATTACCTATGTAAACCCGGCTGTTTCTGTGTTGTTGGGTGTTACGATCCTTCAGGAGCCGTTGACCATTGCCACTATCTTTGGGTTCCTCTTAATCATTGCCGGTTCCTGGCTTTCGACGACGGGATCTATCCCGTTTCTGAACACAGGTACACGTGAAGTGCCGCAGACAGAGGTGCCGAAATAGAGCAATGAACGGCTTGTCAGCAAATTACTACTCAGCATTAGGTATGTTGGTAGATTTGCGCTGACGGTGACGTTGTGGGACGCGTTCTCGTTTGCCTCGGGCGGCTTCGGTCTGATAGCGCTGTACGGCTTCGGCGGTGGCATACCAGCGGGAGCCGCGTTTGATGGCGTCGAGGCGGCCCTGACGCGCAAGCAATCCGAGATAGTCGGCGTCCATCGCGAGCTGAGCCGCGAGTTCTGCCAGCGTTCGGTACTCTTCCTGTGCTGCGGTGGCCTCGCATGCCTGGAGATAGAGATCCAAACTTTGCTCCACAGCCAGGCCGATAATGCCGAGCAGGGAGGTATAGTTGCCTGAGTCGGCAGATCCGAGCGCCTGAATGTAGCGGATACGCCACTCGCGCAGGAGAAGCGCGGGAGGATATCCTGCTTGCATGAGCATGAGATTGAGTAGGAGGCGTCCCACACGTCCGTTCCCAAAGGCGTGGGCATGGTTGGTTGCTTCTAAATACTCGCGGAGAGGATGGCCGTCAATCGTGATACCCTCTTCCAGCACGATTTGTGTTTCACGCAAGGAGAGGGTGTTGCCTTCAATGGCGTTGGAGTGATAGGTCAGGAGCAGGCGCAAATCATCATGCAGACGTTGGGCAGTGGAGCGGCTGAGTGGGCGGTAGCGATCAAGAGTGGTTTTTTTGCTGGTGAGGCGGGTCATGAGCCGCCGCTCCATACGAATTGTCGGTGCCATGTGAATGCTCCTCCGTAATATCGGTTCCTCTTATTAGAACGATTTCCGATATTACGAGTAACGATAGAGATGTAAGTGTTGTGGATTGGCCTGGGAAGCGAGTCGAGAAGGCTTGGAGGGCAGAGCGTTGTATCGGTTTGAAGCTGGGATTGCCGGTGAGGTTTCCGGGGTGCAGGGATATACCCCTGCACCCCATATGTGATGATAAGAAGTTTGCGCAATCAACGGCAGGCGACGCGCCAGGCATCGACCTGATCGTGATGTTTTTTCAGGGCGTTGAAGTTCATCTTGTTGGCCTGGGGGCAGAAGTCAGACGTATCCAGGTCATATTCAACCTCCATGACGGCCTTGCCCGCCTTGATAAAGGGTACGAAGGAGTCGCACTCATCGTAATTGAAGCATTCCTCGTCGAGTTCCCAATCGAAGTAAGGGAGAAGGGTTTTTGCCTGCTCTGGATCGTTCTTGAGAGCCACCGAGAGGCCGCGCTTGTGAGCCTCATTTGCCAGCCAGGTATTGAAAGTGAGCTGGTCAGAGGCTTTCAGAGGGAAGCCGGTGTCGTTAGAGTAGCCGTCAACGTTGTCAAATTCAACACCATCGTAACCTCTGCTTTTGCATGTATCCATACGGTGCTGCAAGAGTGGACCAAGGATGGAGAGGTTGCGAATATCGAGCCAGACCTCGCCGGGCCAGCCGTTGCTTTTGCCTTTGACGCTGCTGGGAAATTGAGAGGCGTCAGGTCGCCAGTTTTCCCATGTGCCGGCATCGATATAACAGATGACGACGCGGTTTGCTTTGTGCAGCGATTGTACGACGCTAGCATTGTTGTCGAACATGTCGATATCGTACATGGTGACATTAAACGACTGATCGAGAGTTCCTGAGAGTTGCCATTGCCAGCTTGTGTTGAGTGCTGGATGCCAGCAACCTGAGCAGCTTATAGGAGCGTCCAATGCCGATTTAGGTTTTGCCTTGCTGGGGGCTGCGTGAGCTTGGTGCCACAGGCCGTACTCAGTAGCGCCGCTAGCAGCATGGTAAGAGCTAACAAAAGTTGTCGTGGCCTCAATGTTGCTGTGGAAGTGCGAGAATACTGCGTAGTCAATACTTTCCTCCTTGCGTAGTGTTTGCAGTTACGTTTTTGAACATCCATATTCGCTTTATATTGCTACGGCAGCGCATCTTACGATGCTGAGTAGGAGAGCACCTCGCACTCTCGCTGCCTGATTTCTGTGGATAAGTGCGAGGTGCTCTATCTACATAAAAGGCATGTTAACTGCCGTTTGATTGTATCACGTTGTCGGCATCCTGAACAGCTTTAGTAGTACCTTGTGGTACAGATAGCTGGCCCAGCCAGACCTGATTGAAAGTATCGTCGATTTTCGATTCGGCCTCGTTAAAGACCGGAGTGATGGGAGCGCTGACAGTCTGTCCCTCGGCCTCGTTGAGGAAGGGGCTTACGTCGATGTTCTGCTTTTTCCAGTAAGCGGCGAACAGTGGGGCCGCGCTTTTCACGCCGGGCCAGACGATACCGTTGCTAGCAACGATCTCTTGAGATTGAGTCGAGGCGAGCCATTTGAAGAGTTCCCACGCTTCCTGGGGATGAGCGGTTTTGGTGTAGATGGAGTCGGCGAGACCGTTGAGCACGCTAATGCGTCCTTTGGGACCAGCGGGAAGCTCCATAATGCCAAATGGGAAATTGACCTGTTTGGAGAGATACGAGACATTCCACGAGCCGGTCTCGATCATCGCCACCTTGCCGCGTGCGAAGAGCTGGGTCATGGCATCGCCGGAGTTGTTGGTCTCGCTGGCTGGAGGCGAGACGTGCCATTTGCTGATAAGATCGACGAGGTACTGAAGCGCCTGGATATTGGCGGGCTGATTGTAGAGAAAATGCTGACCGAACGGTTTATCCATGAAAGAGCCGCCGTTCATTGCCATATAGTTCCAGTAGATCTCCTGGTTGAGGTTGGCGGAAATGAAGCCATACTGAGAGGTGGAGCCTGCGTTAAAGCCGGATTGATCGGGGTGTAGACCGCTCTTGTCAACGGTAAGCTGTTGAGCTAGTTTGACGAAGGAGCCGCCATCGGTAGGATTCCAGATCAGCTCTTTGGGGACAGTGATGTTCTGTTTCTGGAAGAGCGACTTGTTGTAGAAGATGGCGATCGTATCCCAGTCTTTGGGGAGGCCATAATATTTGCCCTGATAGGTGTACTGTTTGAGCAAGGCGGGATAGTAGATCGAGGTGTCCAGCTTGTCCTTCTCCATGAGCGGGGTGACATCCATGAGCTGGTTCTGGACGACGTAGTGTGGGAAATAGGTGAGATCGTTCCAGAAGATGTCGGGAGCGGCTCCGGCAGCGATCTGAGTATCGAGTTTTTGCCAGTATTGATCGTAATCTGTCTGCTGAATCGTTACCTTGATGTTCGGATGTTGTTTCTCAAAGACATCGATCGATTTCTGGTAGCCGACCTGCTCATTTGAGTCCCATAGAGCATAGGTCAGGTTGACCTTGCCGCCGCTCTGGGCCTGGGAGCCACCGCAGGCACTAATGGCGAGCAGCAGCAGGATTGAGAGCAGAGCGAGAGTGAATAATTGGAGAGTGCGCGAGTGTTGAGCAGGGTGAGGATAAGATCGTCGGGATCGCATCTGAGTGGCACGTGCTGTGCGATGCAATCCATTGCAGGTGCAGCTTTGCATATAGGTCTCCTCTCAGGCAAATAAAATACGGGTAACTCCACATCGGACCTCTCCCGTACACACAGGAGAGGTGGTGTTGTGGTCGATTAAGATAGGCTTACTTGAAACCGCTGAGATGAATAGAGCGAACGATTTGTTTCTGGAAGACGAAGAACAGCACGAGCAATGGCCCCAGGATGATGAAGGTTGCCGCCATCATCAGGTTCCATTGCGCTCCGTGCATGGATTGGAACGAGGTGACGCCGACGCTGAGGACGCGCAGATCGTCACTGTAGGTAATGATCAGAGGCCAGAGGAAGTCATTCCAGGCCTGGACGAAGGTAATGATCGCCAGTGTTGCGAGGATAGGACGACTTAACGGGAGAATGACCTGGGAGAGAATTTGTAGGGTGTTAGCCCCTTCGATGCGTGCCGAATTTTCGAGATCTTCGGGAATGGTGCGGAAGAACTGGCGCATCAAGAAGATACCATAGGGCGAGCCAAGTACGGAAGGGATAATCAGGGCGTAGTAGGTGTTGATCCAACCGAATTGCTTCATCAGGATGAACATGGGGATCAGCGTGACGATATTGGGCACCATCATGGTTGCGAGATAGAGCCAGAAGAGCGTGTCGCGGCCAGGGAAGCGCATTCGGGCAAAGGCGTAGGCGGCAATGGTGCTGAAGATAAGCTGTCCGATAGTGGAGAAGGCAGCGTAGATCAGGGTGTGGCCGATATAAGCAGGAAAGGCGTATTGGTTGAGGACGATATTATAGTTATCCAGAGTAAATATGCTTGGGAATGACCAGGGTTCGCCGGAGAAGATCTGGTTAGCAGGCTTGAACGAAGTGAGCAGCACGAGCCAGTAGGGAAATATCGAGAGGAGCGCTCCGATAATCACAACCGCGTACCAGATCATATAACCAGGAATGCGGCGCAGCATAATCATTTGCGCGTGCTTTTCTGGAGTCATATAATTGTTTCTGACCGGGATATCAGAGGTATTGAGTGAATGCATTGAGAACTCTTCCCCTTTCTAAACACAGGAGCATCGGTTTTTTACATCATCTATAGCAGATGTTATTAACTCAGATCGTACGTTGTGCGATTACGGAAATAGAGAGCAAGCAGCAAAGTGACGAGCATGAGAATGGCAAAAAGCAGCATGGAGAGGGCCGATGCATAGCCAGCGTGAAAGAACTGGAACGCCTCTTTAAATATGTAGTAGTTGAGCACGTTGGTTGATCCGGCTGGTCCGCCTTTCGTCATGGCATATACTGTATCGAAAAGTTGGAATGAGCTGATGAAATTGGTGACGAGCACGAAGAACATTGTTGGATTGAGCAATGGAAGTGTGATATTAAAGAAGCGCTGTACGGGTGTGGCACCATCGATGCTGGAGGCCTCGTATAGATATTCAGGAATGCTCTGTAAACCAGCGAGGAAGAAGAGCATGGTGTAACCGACGTTGCCCCAGATGGTCACGATGGCGACGGCGGGCAGGGCTAATTGTTGTGATGAGAGCCAGGTCAGTCCATGAATGCCGAAGAAGGCCAGGAAGTTGTTGAGCGCGCCATATTGGGGATCAAAGATCCATTGCCAGACAATGCCCATCGCGACCGGGGTTGCCATCCAGGGAACGGCGAAGAGGGTACGAAAGATGCCAATGCCTGGCAGGTGCTTGTTCATCACGATGGCAAGGAGCAGGGCGAGCACGGTCTGTAAGGGAATATTGAGCAGAACAAAATAAGCAGTTACGAGCAGCGATTGATGGACGGTGGGACTCTGGAAGAGCTTGACATAGTTTTGCAGGCCAATGAAGTGTGGATCAGAGATCAACCCCCAGTCAAAGAAGCTGAGGACGGCAACCGCGATCACGGGCAAGAGCAAGAAAAGCAGGAGACCGAGCAGGCTAGGGAGCAGAAAGATGTATGCCTGAAGAGCTATGCGAGTCTCGAAGCCTAACCAACGACGAGGGCGAATGTCCCTGTTGGCAGGAGAGGTGTTTGTAGCGGTAAAATATGATTCTGAAATACTGTTGAGTAAAGGGGTAGCAGGTGTTATCTTCTGATTGTTGAGAGGGATATGCCCCTGACGGTTGAGAGATAACATCCGCTGATCAGGAGGGCTTTTGGCGTTTTGTGGCAGATGTTGCATTCAGCATACTCCTTATTGTGATGGTAAGAATAAGTAGCGCTCGTGTACTCGCGTACATTCTTTATGAGGGTGATAGTACCATCTCTTTTTGGCGTTGTCAAGGGAGGAGGCGACGAGACTATGCTGATATAGATAGAAAAACAACAGTAAATGGATGCAGAGAACGATATTTTCCTGATAGGAGTGGAGAATAGAGGAAGAAGAGGGGCACGATTGACGCCGGGTCTGCGCTGAAACTGTGCAGAACGGACATAGTTGGAAGGCAGTTGTGAACGCGCGTACCCTTGACAAGGGGGAGAAGAGATGCTACTATCGCCTCATAGAGATGTACGCGGGTACATGACTAGAGTAAGGAGATTGTTATGGTGACGAGCGAGCAGGTTGCGCAGCTAGCTGGGGTCTCGCGTGCGACTGTTTCGCGTGTGTTGAATGGTTCGGCACGTATCAGCGATGATGCGAGAGAGCGTGTACATAAAGCAATAAAAGCGCTTGGCTATGAACCAAATGTTGTGGCGCAAAATCTGGCACGGCCACGGTCGCGCATGATTGCGCTGGGCTTGTTTCATGATAATGAGGGGCTGGCAATCTCGCAGTTGGGGCGTACAGAGAATTATTTTTATATCGATATGGTCAGGCATATAGACAGGTGTGTGGCGGAGATTGGCTATGATCTTTTTATGCCATCGTTGCCACGTAGCAAGCCGGAGAGCTACATTCGTAGTTTGCAGGCCCGCCGGGCAGCTGGGATTATTATGCTTGCCGTCGATCAGTCAGATCCGCGTATCGAGGCATTGATTCAGGCGAAGATCCCGACTGTTTTTGTGGATGCGATGGGGGAGGGGAGCCACGCGACTTATGCACAATCGAATCATCTGGAGGGAGCGCGGCAGGTGGGGGAGCATCTGCTTGCGCTTGGGCATAGGAGAATTGCATTTCTCATCGAGCCACTGAGTAATCCGACGAGTACTGAGCGGTTGCTGGGGTGTCAGCAGGTGCTTGCGCGTGCGGGTGTTCCTTTTGATCCGGGCCTGCTCTGTCAGATTGAGTGGAGCACGGACGAGGCATATCACGCAACCAAGGAATTTCTCAGTCGGCGGCGGGATTTTACCGCTATTGTCGCAGGAAGCGATATGATGGCGATAGGGATTTTGCGGGCCTTGCATGAAGCCGGGTTGCGTGTACCGGAGGATGTATCGCTGACGGGCTTTGATGATGTGGTGTTGAGCCAATACACGACGCCCCCGTTGACGACTGTTCGACAGGATAAAGAGGCGCTGGGTAAGGGCGCGGTTCAACGATTGATTGCGTTGATTGAAGAAACGGGCGATGTTTCTCCTCTGATTGTGCCATCGCAACTGGTTGTGCGAGAGTCAACTGGTCCCGCTCCTGTGTCATCATGAGCTGGTTTTTTATAAAGGAGCAGTATTGATTATGCCGCAAGTGACAATTATCGGTGCCGGGAGTGCTGTCTTCTCGCGCCAACTAATGACCGATATTTTACAGATTGAGGGATTGGACGAGGGGCATTTTGCGCTGGTTGATATCGATGCGGAAAGGCTGGATCTGGCCTACCGTATCGCCGAGCGGTTGATAGCGCATAGTGGGAAGCGCTGGACGGTGACAGCCTCGACGGAGCGGCGAGATGTGCTGGGGGGGAGCGATTTTCTCATCAATACGATTGAAGTGGCGGGGCTGGCGAATGTCCAGTATGATTTTGAGATTCCGATGAAATATGGGGTCAATCAGTGCATTGGCGATACGATTGGTCCAGGCGGCATTTTTAAGGCATTGCGAACTGGTCCGGCGTGGCTGGATATTTTGCATGATGCTGAGCAACTCTGTCCGAATGCGCTGGTGATGAATTATACCAATCCGATGTCGATTCTGACGCTAGCAGCGCTGATTGGCACGAAGATGCAAATGGTGGGACTGTGTCATAGCGTGCAGGGAACGTCAGAACTGTTGGCGGAGTATCTGGAGGTGCCACAGGGCGAGTTGGAATGGCGGTGTGCGGGCCTCAACCATAATGGCTGGTTTACGGAGTTGCGGTATCAGGGGCAAGATATGTATCCGAGGCTGAGAGAGCGTGCGAAGATTCCTGAGATTTACGAGCAAGATCCGGTGCGATTTGAGTTTATGCAGCACTTTGGTGCGTTTGTGACGGAGAGTAGCGGCCACTTTTCAGAGTATACGCCATATTTTCGCAAGCGACCCGATCTGGTGGAGAAGTATTGCCGAGCCGGGTATCTGGGAGAGACCGGGTTTTATGCACATCACTGGTCAATAGAGCGTGAAGAGAACGATACAGAAATTCGCGAGGTGCTTGATGGGAAACGCGAATTGGATTACACACGTAGTTATGAGTATGGATCGAATATTATTGAGGCTGTGGCGTTGAATCGACCAACGGTGATTTATGGGAACGTACGTAATGCCGGTCTTATTGACAACCTGCCTGATGGTTGTGTGGAAGTTGCCTGTCTGGTTGATCGCAATGGTGTGCAGCCGACGCATTTTGGCGTGCTGCCAGAGCAACTCGCGGCGCTCAACCGAAGTCATATGGCGGTTCATACTTTAATGAGCGAGGCGCTGCTCAGGCGTAATAAGGAGGCGGCGCGCTATGCTTTGTTGCTTGATCCATTGACGGCGGCGGTGTGTTCTCCTGCTGAGATAAGTGCGTTGTTCGATGAGATGTGGGAGGCTGAACGGGAGTATCTGCAACCATTTGAGTAGTCCTGTCTGCTTGTGAGTTTCTTTTGATGGGGATGTCTCTATCTTTTGCATTTGTTTGCGATGCTACATTCCCCATCTTCTTGTTGTTGGATATTGGGATTCACAGCCCCAACAATATAGCCGGAAAAGTTGGGTATCTGCGCCTCTTTGCTCTAACGGTGTGGCAGGCCAGTGACTATGTAAGTGGAGAGCTGACTACAAAAATACAGGCTCAGAATGGCCAGAAACGTTGCATGCAGGATGGCTCCATAGTTTATTCCCTTTTCCACTAACAGACCTGACGACTGGGTTGAGGACGTTTGTTGTGCGAGGCGTTTGGTATGATGTTCCGTTATCATGTATGGCAGAGCAAAGAATGCTGCGTTGCAAACAGGGATCATCAGCGCAAAAGCTTGTAGGATGTAAATGTATCCGTCCGGGGCTATGTGCATGATCCAGGTCAAAGCTCCAACTCCTGCCAAAGCGCCGCAGAAGAGTAAGACCCCTCCAACGAGCTTGCTCAGTTGGAGAAAGAGACGATGGTGCCACCAGAAGGAAAGGAATGTGCTGCCAAGAGCCAGAAGTAGTCCGCACATACACACGACTACAACCCAGAGTTGGGCCAACGGTAGAAGTGCCAGTGCCTCTGTGTGCCATTCAGGAATGCTCAAAGCGAGCCAGGAACGGCTATCGAGAGGCCAGAACAGAGCGGACGCCGATCCAATCAACCATAATCCTGGCACACTCAGTAGACAGCTAAAGACCCAGGCATACCATCGCTTGCGGCTGGCAACACAGGCTGGTCTGTGTGAGAGCAAGCGAAAAGAAATCCTGAGTCCACACAAAGAAACCACCTCTACGACAGTAAAGCTCCCCCAATGGGAAGCCTGTGCCACAGCGATACTGAGTGGAGGGGCAAGCGCGCTGAGAGTTGCCATCACCACAAAGCGTTCTTTTGCTCGTTGCCATAATCCGGCGGCATCGGCCAGGTCAGTTGCAAAGAGCCACGTCAGCACTGATAATGCAAGCAACAGGAGTGCATTGACTGTTAGGACAAGTCCATCAGTGCTACTCGTCGTGTGGAACAGCAGCCAGCCACGCGCCAGCGCAGGTGGAATAAACACAAGCCACACCGGATTTAGTCTTCGTCTTTCTCTTTTCATCGTTCTCCACTCTTTAAGACAGATAAAGGCCTTGTACGCTCAAAAACCACTGCCAGATGGGAATACGCAGCAAACCCTGCAAAAGAATTGTGCCATCCCGATTAGTTGCAGATGATAATATAGAGCAGATCAGAGTGCTGATCAATGGTGCCAGGAAGTTCTTCTACACAACAACATGTGTCCTCCTCTCCATCGCGACAGGTGAGCGCGTTTCCTTTTGCGGTGGCTGATTCTCTTGTTTTTATCGATTAACTTCTTTATAATGATATAAAGGGCAGAATCACAGCAATAACTTTGTTTCACGCTGTAGCCCTCAAGATTGGCCTCTAACGATATATGAAGTGAAAGAGCATCATATTAAAGTCGTAATTCAGTGCACTTATCTTCTTTTATGCAACATATATTTTGTGTAGAGATAATAAAATAAGATGTAAAAAAGGCTTTTTATATGCATGATAGATTTATTGGGCAGGAATTTGGGAATTATCGCTTGCTGCATGTGCTTGGGCAGGGAAGCTTTGCTGTCGTGTATCTGGGCGAGCATATCTACCTCAAAAGTTTTGCCGCAATCAAAATATTACATGCGCGATTAACCAGTGATCTACAAGAAAGCTTTCTCAACGAGGCGCGTATCCTGGCGCGCCTTTCGCATATTCATGTTATACATATTCTCGATTTTGGTATAAAAGAGGGGATACCATTTCTGGTCATGGAATATGCCCCTCAAGGCACCTTGCGCCAGCGCCATCCTTCTCACAGCAAGTTGCCGCTTGCCACTGTTGCAGCATATATCAAGCAGATTAGCAATGGCCTGCACTATGCTCATGGAAAAAAGCTGATCCATCGTGATTTGAAACCCGAGAATATACTCATTGGAGAGCAAGGCGAGTTGCTCATTAGCGATTTTGGCGTAGCGCTGATTGTCCATACGGCACGCTCTTTGCACGATGCAGAAGATGTTTTCGCGGGCACGGCCCCATATATGGCTCCAGAGCAATTACGCGGTGTTCCCCAGTTTGCCAGCGATCAGTATGCATTGGGAATCATGGCCTATGAATGGCTCTGTGGAACTCGTCCTTTCCAGGGAACGATAGTCGAGCTTTACAAACAACACCTGTTTGTTCCGCCGTCGCCGCTGCGTGAGCATGTGCCACAACTCCCTTCCACTGTAGAGCAGGTCGTGCTGACTGCGTTGGAGAAAGAAGGCGACAGACGTTTTACCAATGTAAAAGCTTTCGCTGCTGCATTTGAGCGAGCTTGTCGGCAGGCAGGAACTATTCTACCCGATGCGCCGCTATTGATTTTGTCGAAGCCAGAACATCAAATATCCCCTTTATCACCAGCGCAACATGATCCTCAAATTTTAGCTTTAAAAGACCCTCAAAGCCAGTCCGATATTTTCTCTTCTACATCAGCACAAAATAGCGATACAACCCTGGTTGCGCCAGAAAGTATGTTCAAAGCTTCTTCATCAGATCCAAATGCGACAATTCCGATGGTCGATCACTCATCTCGATCTTTTCTTGGAACCAATCGCCCCCATGTTCCTCGATACAAACTGGTGCTGGGAGTCGGATTGGTCTTGCTGTTCATCCTGGGAACACTTTTGACCATGATGTTCAACGATGCGAACAGCCGCGGCAGGGAGAGATCCGGCAATGCAATTTCCGTCACCCCGACAACGATGCCACCAGCTCTTCCATCGCCATCTAAACGGTGTCGCACTGGCTCCATTTCATCGAATCCAATTTATCAGGGCAATGGTTATGCCTATAGCAATGGAGGGACATACCGCTCGACAAGTAAGTACTGTAATGGGAGAGTCTATTTTGTGTTTACCAGCGCGCCTCCTATCGCCAATACACAGGTACGTCTTTGTGTTGCCGACAACGTTTGTGGCAACTGGGTCCAATATACAAAGGTGAACAGCAAATTGCTCATTATGGAAAACTTAGCTCCTGGTACATTATTTCATCTACAATTCCGGGGCTATGGAGCGGTAGGCTCTTATACAGTCATGGGAAAACTGTATTATTAGCCTGGGATGACAGGCATATTTTCAACCCACCCTCTCAAATGAAATTCCTATTGTTTTCCAATCATAGGGCTATTGTCGGCTTTCCCAGCAGAAGATATAGTTTGTAGAAAGCAAAGGAAGAATATCAGACCGTTACTGCGACTGTATTTTTCCTGTGCTCGCTCTTTGTTCTAGCGTCTTCAGGAGGGAACTTGATGCTACTTGAAGAACAACACATTGAACAATATCGTATTATCCGCTCGTTAGGGAGCGGTAAGGTCTATCTGGCAAAGGATACGCATCTTCATCGATTGGTAACTATGAGAGTCGTCAACGCTGCGGCGCTCTCCAATATACATAATGAGTCATCTCTGGAGATCAGGCAGCTTCTACTCAAGAAACTAGGGAAAATTGCAAACCTCGATCATCCCTCTATTCTGCGCGTATATTCCTATGGTGTAGAGATTATTGATGATGTTACTTTCGCTTTTATGGTTACTCCATTTTATAGAGACTGTGCGTTTATCGACTGGCTGCAACAGCAGACGGATCGCGGTTTGCTATCTCCGCAAATGAGTGCATCTCTTATCGCTCAAGTGGCCGAGGCGCTCCAGTATGCTCATTCTCAACAAGTTATTCATCAACAGCTTGCGTTCTCAAAGCTGCTTTTACATAGGAAAGCAGTAAATTCAGACATTCCTGATTTGTGGGTAACTGGATTTGAGCCAGAACACGCCGATCAATCGAGGCTGGGCGAGCCGCTCTCGATGGCCCCCGAACAATGGCAGGGGGGAGTAGTTTCGGCGACCGATCAGTATGCTCTTGCGGTCATTGCTTATCGGCTTGTAACCGGGGAGTTTCCTTTCAAGGGTAGTCGGGAACAGGTGAAAGATCAGCATATTCATCTCCAACCGCAACCTCCGAGCCATCATAATGCAGAGCTACCACCTCTGCTTGATGCAGTTCTGCTCAAAGCGCTGGCGAAACAACCTGAAAAGCGCTTCGTCTCCGTAACAGCTTTTGCCTCTGCCTTCACGGAGGCCGCACAAAGCAAGAATGGTCTTTGCTCGACATTCGTCATGAGTAGTGGAGAGGCGCAACGAGGTATAAGCCGTAGAATTGCCCTTCCTGGGAACAGGCAGATCAATTTAATTATCCCAGCAGGTGCTTATGATGGGCAGATTATTCATCAACGTGGACAGGGCGCAGAAGATCTTTTTGTTACCATCTCTATTGATGAAACGCTGCCAGGTGTGTCCAGGGCCGTGGAAACAGATGCCGAGGCTCCTACTCTTGTGTCCAGATTGATGAAGCGAGAAGAACAGATCGAATCTCCCTATGAGGATCTCAGCAACGAACCTACGTTTCGAGAGTTTGCATCTACTGAAGTGACTTCAGCATCCGAAACGCCTATCCCTGCTATTGAGCCAGTGGCAGTCCATGACCGCAATACTGCTCCGCTTCCTGCTGTTGAGTTATTCATTGACGAGCCAACGCTTAAGAGCATCTCTTCTGCCGAAAGCGAGGCCATTGCTGCTCCTCCTGCTCATGAGGGGAAACCTTCCCATGTGTATGGGTTTGTCAATCTTCAGGCTACTCTTGCTGCTGTGAACAGCATGCAGAATGCCCTTGTCACATCTCTCGCTCCATATTTTCAGCGGTACAGAGGCACGCTGAGAGCATGGGTGAGCAGGTTCCCTGGCATAAAAAATCTGCTGATACTCCTGCTGGTCTCCCTCATTATCGTTAGCGCTGGCACCTTCATCTTTACTGAAAGCATCGATCAACAGGTAGCGGTGGCTCTTCAGGCAAGGGCGACTGCTCAAATTCGATCTGTTGCAACTTCTTTTGCCTCGACGGCAGCAGTAGAAGTCAGCGCGACAGCGACGGCTTCTTATGATCCTTATCCTCCAGGACATGGAACCCTGGTTTTCGCTGATCCGTTGCGCGATAATTCGCAAGGTCATAATTGGCAGGAGGTAGGATCATCCTGTGAATTCATGGATGATGCATATCAGGTAAGTAGCCAGAATCAGGGGATAAATACCTGCGCCGCGGCAGATTCACTGGAAAATTTTACCTATCAGGCGGAAATGATGATCACTCAAGGAGATGCTGGAGGTGTCATCTTTCGCTATGATAAAACGGGGGAGACCTTTTACTACTTCAGCGTGAGTGCAAAAGGCACCTACACACTCTACTACTCCAAAAACGGCTATAGAATTCCTATCCTGAAAACTGCAACCAGTTCTGCCATTAAGACAGGAGCGGGGCAAACCAATCTGCTCGCGGTGGTGGTGCATGGACGCAATATTGATTTATATGTGAATAAGCAGCATCTAGCGGGGATCACTGATGCAACCGTTGTCAACGGGCAGATAGGTGTTGCTGCTGAGAATAATGGAAATA
The DNA here is from genome assembly GCF_016587455.1 of Reticulibacter mediterranei. Lineage (NCBI taxonomy): Bacteria > Bacillati > Chloroflexota > Ktedonobacteria > Ktedonobacterales > Reticulibacteraceae > Reticulibacter > Reticulibacter mediterranei. The sequence goes on from NZ_BNJK01000002.1 coordinate 2,316,421, forward strand.
CTACTGAGGTCGAGTTTCAGGATGTAAAGGCCTGGAATAACTAGAGGAAGGAGCAATGAACATGTCGCAGCTTGTTAGTAGCCTACAAACCTTCTTCAAGCCCAGAGAAGTATTCATTACAGGGATCGTATGTTTGCTCGTTCTAGTGAGTCTGGGCATTTTATCGCTCGCTCAGATGCCGGACGTTGTCTCAACCAATGTTCAGGCAACCGCAGCTGTTCAGATGAAGGCGATCTCAGCGGTCTATGTTGCAACCAGCAGCGCCAGAAGTAGAGCTACTACGACCGTTCAGGCACACAGCACTGCAACTGTTCAAGTCAGAGCTACCGCCACTGCCCTGGTAATAGACTCTACCGCCACTGCTATCGCTTCAGGGAATCCGTATCCTCCCCATGGAGGGACGCTTGCTCTTGACGATACCTTACGCAACAATAGTGCTAACGCCTGGGCTGATGAGGCAAGCAAGAATGGCTCCTGCTCTTTTGTAGGAGGGACGTATCGTGCGAAATCGGTAACATCCAATATAACTTTTGGATGCCCTGGATATTATACAGAATTCAGTAATTTTGTGTACCAGGTGCAAATAACTATCCTTTCAGGTGACGAAGGAGGCATTACGTTTCGAGAGGATACGCAAGGTCATCAGTATACTTTTCTCATTCGAAGTGATGGGACATATGGATTTTACAAGTTTGAGGGCTACGGCAAAACTGTATCGCCTCTCATTTCAGGTTCAAGCTCAGCAATTAAAAAAGGCTTGAAGCAGACAAATCTGATTGCAGTTATTGCACGTGGAAAAACGATTGATCTCTATGTCAATCAGCGGCGTGTCACCAGCGTAGGTGATGGAGCTTACAGTAAAGGTGCGATAGCTGTATGTGCTTCAGCAACGGCTGGCACGACTGAGGTAGCTTTTAATAACGCGAAAGTCTGGACATTGTAAATGGTCCTGATAAAGTAGGAGGTGCTGTTTGGAGAATCTTCTTCCTTTTTTTGAAGTTTGTGGGCCAGCAGGTGAGCATTTTATTGCTGAGTTAGCAAAGAATCGAGTGAGCATCGGACGCTTTGAGCTGTATAATGATATTGCTCTCGAACCTGATCCGCAGCAACTTGTTACCCGCAAAGTGCATTGTACGATTGAGCGTGATATCGATGGTTGGTGGGTAATCGATAATGGGAGCGTAAATGGAACCTTTCTCTTGCGTGATGGGGTCATGGTACAGGTAGATGGTCGCGCACTGCTTGAGGAGGGAGATTGTATCCATATTCTGGGGATGTTGACCGAGGCGGGAGAACCGGTGTATTGGCAGATGACGTTCAGTGATCCGATGGGGACGCGTCCGGCAGGGCAACGACGGACCACGCCGCAGGCCTATCTGGAGTATGATTGGCTTCAAGCAAAGCTTTTCCGTATTGAAGGAGGCACGCGTCAGGAGATCAGCAACTTACGTCCACAGGAGCATAAGTTGATCCGCTATATGGATCAGCGTAATCGGGCAAATGGCAATATGCCTGTCATGTGTACATTTGAGGAATTGCAAACAGCTCTCTGGGGTGACGAGGTACTTCACACAGAAGCGGAGATCAATTATGTGATCTTCGGATTACGTAAAAAGCTGGAGCTAGATCAGAAGCAGCCACAATTTTTGGAAACAGTGCGTGGATTGGGCTATCGTCTGGTGACGCGCTCTATCAAGAAATAAGGGAAGAGGTCGATGTTCGTACTGAGAAGGAGGCTATTCATATCTCAGCAAAGTATGAATAGCCCACTGCGAAATCGTCAGGCTGGATGTATTGTTCTACTTATACAACCTGCTTGTCTGCTCTGCTTATAGGGTAGATTAAAGAAACTCCAGTTCGATAGAACCTTGCACTACAGCGGTCTGCCAGATCACGCGCTATCACCTGAACCTGTTCTACCGTCTCAGGGGCTGAAGTAAGCGTTATGCTCGCCTTGCCATTTTCTGCCGTGATACGTCCACCTGGCGTAGATAGGCGACCACGGCTGGTACTCATGCGCAATTCACCATTAAAGCTCTCAACAAGGTTATTTCCCTCATCGAGGACATTGAATCAACTGCTGTAATAGAGGCAAAATTGCCTGCTCACGGGCGAGCACGCGCATAGCTGTCACCTATCCAATCTTGGAGGGAATATTGATCCACTCCGACCAGCCCTCCTGTTGTGCTGTTCCCGCCTGCACGGCTCTCGCGTAGGTGTCCATGACGCTTTCCACATCCGATAGGCTCATAGTGGTCTCGTCAAAGTGAGAATGCAGATGGGTTGGTAAGTAGTGCAAACACCCAAAGGCAGAGGCAACTACCAGGAGCCGACTCTGATGCAGTATGCGGTTTTCGGCTCTCGAAAGATCTGGTCTTCTTGAGAAGGGATAGGTGCTCCAGTCACGAGTTGGGTATGCTATTATCCTCTCGACATTGCGTACAAGCATTACATCCCTGTTCCGTTCAGAAGGAGCGCAGCGGGCATAACGATCACGAGCACGCCAGAGAGGATCAGGGCCAGGCCCACTCCCTGAGCAATGCGCTCCCATCGAGGAAACATTTTTTCGGCGAAGATCACAACGGTGAGCCCTGCCATCGCTGCGACATTCATGATGCCCAGGGGGAAGAGGAGGACGCAGAGCAGCCAGGATGCTTGATGATGGCTTGACGCGTGATGGGCAAACGGGTAGCGAAGCCCACTGCTGTCCCTGAGCCTTCTTCGCATAATTGTTGAAGCAAGAGACGACGCGTGGGATCAGCGAGCGCCAGAAAGACTCGCTGCGCATGTTCATCAGTCATCACCTGTTTCTCCTCTCTGGCTTCGACGAGGTGCTTTTCCGCATCACCTCCAACAAGCAAGCACGATCGCCCCAGGACTACACAACTTCCTGGCTCTGGAGGTAGGCATGCAACCCGTTCAGGCACTCTTGCCAGCCATCCTGGTTGCCGCGATAGAGTTCCTCTGCCGGAACAGGCTGAGGCTGGGAAGCAAACCCCGACTCAACCAGCGTCAAGAGGGTCCCTTCGGCGTGTTCTTCCAGGGTAATGTCCACCAACGTACTGGGCGCGGTGGCAAACGTGATCTCGGGGTGACTAATCGCATAGGAAGGCCAGCGAAAGGCAAAACGCTGGATTGGCTCGATAACCTCGATCGCGCCAGGATAGGGGCAAGGTTTATTTTCCCAGCTAAATTGGATGGCACCACCGACGCGAAAATCCATATCACTCACCACCCCAAACCAACGAGCAAGCTGTTCTGGTTTCGTGACAGCCTCCCAGACACGTTGGCGCTGGGCAGGCAAGACCATGGTTCGTTCGATACGATCAGTAAGAGTCATTGGGTCTCCTCTCTCGTGAAACAAGATGCTCTTGTGTGTTACTCAATAGGCAACCCTTAAGTTGCCTATTGAGAGTATACCAGAAAAAGCTAAAATAGGCAACCCTGATGTTGCCTATTTTCAGGATGAGTCAGAAACAAGCGCAAGATTGGAGAAGTTGTGGGAATGGACCCGATGGCGTTGTGGAATTCCCCCGTTTTTGTGAAGTCGGAGAACCAAGAGATTGAGCACAGCAAGAGCTGGTTTGCGGAAAGCTTTGAGCCTGCTCGGATGCGCGACCAGGAGACGCAAGAGCAAAGTTTCGCTTCACGCTTCTGGGTGGAATCTGGCTTCTCTTCATGGTCTCCACAAAATTGGGTCACGATCACGAAACGGACTTGCCGTTGATCGTTACATGAGAGTACGTGAGGCTTTTGACGTTGTTCACAATACTCGTCTGATGGGCAATGTTCGTAAATGTAGAATTGGAAACTGTTACAGTACCGATTTTATCGTTGGACAATCCCTCCAAACGAACGGCATAGGGGGAACTATCAAAGCTCATGTTGCTGACATGGAACTGATCGAAGACCGGAAGATGGCTGCCACTGGTCGTATTGTTATAATCAAGGATGGCAAGGATAGCAGCTGGAGGACCGCTGGAAGTAGATTGATCAGATCTGCCGCTCCCTTTCACCGTATCCATATTGACGTTCTTGACGAATCCGCCGCGATCAGGGTTGGACTTAATATAGAGACAGGACCAGACACCACTGCCGAAGCTCGACAAATTGTAACAGTAGACGTTTTGAATGCCTCCCGTCTGCTCGCTGCCGGTCACGGCAATATTTTTCTGGCCGTGAGCGTAAATAAGCGGGGAATGGTTCATCAATTCAATACCCTGGTAACGTGTGAGTACAACAGGATACTTGCTCACATCGCCGCTAAACATGATCGTGGCACCCGAATTGAGATGCAGGTTTACATTACTCAGCAGTTGGATGGCCCCGCTCACAAAGGTTCCAGAGGGCACCACGACCTGTCCGCCACCCGCCGCGTTACAGGCAGTGGTAGCTTTCTGGAAGGCAGATGTGTTATCAGTTGAGCCATCTCCTTTGGCCCCATAGTCGGTGAGAGCGAACGTCTTGTTTGGGAAGGTAGGTACTGTGGTCTCAGAGAGAATCGTGTTGGCAGCCGACCAGGGGAGAGGGCCAGCAGCCTGGGCCTGGCTGCTGAGCAGGAATAGGGGAGAGATTGCAGTACCACTGGCAAGCACAATCCCTGCCTTGAGCATTTCCCGTCGAGATACATCCTGTGACATGTTTTTCCTCCTTGAAGCTGGTAAGCAAGAAACTGCTCACCAAACCATCCTTGACAAGATACGCAGCTAAAGTGTGGTCAAACGCGATGCAGGATTACGGCATCACTTTCAACAGGCGAGAAGCATGCGCCTTCAGCGAGGCACTGAAATGACCACTAAACGAACCAAGATTGTTGTGACTCCACAGGTCGCGCACGTTGGCAGAGCCACTGAAACCCAGATCGCTCCAGTTCGCAGTCACAGTAGCAGTGGAACTTCCCAGATTAAAAAGCGCAACCGTATAGGAACCGTCAGCATTCTTGACTTTCCAGACTTGTTGATCGCTCGCTTGCGAAACGGGGGTAGCCGGTTTCCCTGTCTGATCGACCGCAATTACTTCGTCGTTCGTCAGCAAGGAAAGTCCATAGCTATCCAGCTTCGCGATATCGTCGCCAGTATAGAGGGGAGCCGCAGAGATGGCCCAGAGAGTCGTGGTCGTCTGACGCTCATCGTTGGTAATGCCATCCATGCTTCCGTTGCCCACATCCAGAGAGTCAAGATCGTTCCAACCGCCCGGGCCTGCATATTGCGCCCATTTGGGGGCATCACTAAACCGGTGAACAATTTTGCTCCAGATAGTTAAAGCAGGCGTCGAGCAGGCAGAATAACACTCAACATCGCCTTCAATACGCCAGCTATTCGCGTTGGCCCGCCAGGTGCTAATGTTATCGATGACGACCGATGAAGAGAGCGCCAACCAGATATGGTAAGGGTTAAGTGCCTTTGCATATGCCTCGACATCCGCGCGAGTATCGTAACCTGCCACCGCCGAGCCAGGAGCCACGCCGTCGAGCTTGAGGAAATCAGCGCCCCAGGCATGAAGTTGAGCCGCCATTGAATCGATATAGGCCTGAGCACAGGACTTCGAGTAATCGATCTTGTAGGTATTCTTAAAATGGTTGCCCTCGGTTAGCGGTTGCACTGTAATGTCTTTCGCATGACAGCTCGTCCCCTTGATAGGTGTATTCTGATCTACAGCATTTTTCGGAATACCAGGGACGAGATAGAGGCCAAATTTCTGTCCATTGTGATGGACGTACGAGCCAACCGCCGCAAGATCGGGGAAACGCGTCGTATCTGGGGTCCAGCGCCCATAAGCATCAACCCCAAAGACGCCTGAAGATACCTTGTACCAGTAAGCATCAAGGTTGATGTAGGCAAAACCATGTGATTGCAATTTCTGATGCATGGCGTCAGATTGCGCTTCGACATGAGCTGCATTCAACCAGCTATTGCCATAGCCACTGACATGATTGCCAGTCAGGCTCCAACTGCTCCACCCCAGATAAGGAGTTGCTCCCAGACCATTATTAGCGGCATGAGCAACCGAGCCAGTTTGGATGTCCAGGCCAAGAACCACGAGCGAGAGAACTGCGAAGACAACGAGGAGCAAGCGAGTAAACCAATGCATGGTCGTTCGACATGGAAACATAGAACGATATCCTCCTTGAGATAGTTGTTCTGGAGCATCACGTTCTTCTCGTCACCAATACGTTCTTATGTCTAGACGACAGGTACACATAGAGATGTCCACAGCTATCTGAACAAGACACAGGAAATATAGGGCAAGAAAACGCTGTTCCAGAATCTTTGGCTCCATCTTATGAGCCAAAAAAGATGCAGCGCTGCAAAGTTCCTCAAGTTTAGCCTGAAAGAAGTACCTACTCTCCAGTTCATCCCTAATCAGAAAAGATGATCTTCTGCTGTTCTTTCTCCTAAACTTTAACTGGTGACTAAAATAAGAATAAAAGATAAAACGTTTTCTGTCAAGTAATAAACTGAGAATTATCAGCAAGATTAGATTTTTCTCAAGTTGTCGGACAAGCGCTTCGTCATTACTCATCAGTCATATTAGCATCCAAATAAAGCATTTTCGCATGCATCACCTGGATTTACGAGTGATCAGCAAGTGCTACTGACAGGGCTTTCCAATTCTCCCATCTTGCGGGAGTGCAGAGGGCTGCCGCCCTCTGCCGGGGTGCGGGGTGTCCCCAGTTTCCTTCCCTCCTTCGCGCGCCGCCTGCGACGGCGCGCGAAGGAGGGAAGGAAACTGGGGACACCCCAGACCCCGGCAGGGAGACCCTGCACCCCTTTGAGCGGAGAACTGGAAAGCCCTGGTGCTACTGACAGGGAAGTTGACAAGCTCAGCGACATAGGACATACTAACTTTATTTAGTAAATAATTTTAGGTGGAGAGAATGACGTTATGCAAGCAAGAACGCCACCCATTGACCGCAAACAAATGCAAGATATGAATCAAAATACCCTGCTCAACCTTATTCGGCAGCATGCACCCATCTCACGCCCACAACTCGTCTCACTCTCTGGTCTGAGTCCTGCGACAGTAGTGAGCCTGACGAATAAGTTGATCGAACGTGGATTCGTGCAGGAGAGTGGAGTGGCCGAGTCAACCGGAGGGCGCAAGGCAGCGCTCTTAGAAATCTGCCCGGATGCTGGCATTGCTGTTGGGCTGGCGGTGAGAGGCTTTGAAACAACTGGGGTACTGGTGAATCTGCATGGCGATATTCTGTTTGCGAAGCACAAGGAGATGACGCTGCGTCATGAACACGCACGCGGGGTCGAATTGTTAGCTGACTTCGTGATGGAGCTACTCACGCATATCGGCTGCTCGATGGCGCAAGTGATCGGGATAGGATGCGCGCTCTCTGGCTATATTGACGCACGGGGAGGACGCTGTGTGGACTCTTGGAATCTTGACTGGCACCATGTCGAGATCAGCCAGCCTCTCAGCCACCGTCTCTCGCTCCCCGTCTTCATCGATAACGATGTAAGTTGCCTTACCACCTACGAAAAACTCTTTGGACGTTGTAAAGACAGCCAGAACTTCTTTACCGTCTCGCTCGGACGTGGTGTGGGGCTGGGCCTGGTAATCAATGGGAACGTCTATCGTGGTGCGACAGGAGGAGCGGGAGAATTTGGACATACGGTGGCGGTAGCAGGTGGGCGACGCTGTGAGTGCGGGAAACGAGGCTGTCTGGAAGAATATGTATCGTATCGTGGGATTATCGCCAACTACCAGGAACACAGGGACAGCAGTTCGTTCGCTATCTCTGCAACCAATATGCAACCTGACTGGGCCATGCAACGGGAAGAGGAGATGATTCTAGAACTCCTTAAACGAGCCGATCAGGGGGATGAGGCGGCTAGACTCGCCTTTCAACAGAGCGGCGAGCGACTAGGGATAGGTCTTGCCAATCTGGTCAATGTCCTCAATCCTGAATACATTCTCCTCACCGGAGAAGGGACGATCATCGAGCGTCATCTGCTGGCACCAATGGAAGCCATGCTCCGTCAACATATTTTCTCGGAACTAGGCATCTCTTTACGCATCCTGATTGACCCATTGATGTCGTATGAAAACTGGGCACGTGGAGCCGCTGCACTTGTCCTGCACCGCTTTTTTGCCTCTCCTATCCTACCTCTACATGCTCAATAAGGCTGAAGGGATAATGTAGCTTGTGAACAGTAAAGCCAAGTAAGGTGTATACAGTTTGTGACACTGCGCCCGGTCTCTGCGACCAGCGGCTTCTCGCTTCAACGGGAGCGGATGGCAGGACTCTTCACGGTTCACAGATGTATGGTGCGGACGACGAACTCTCACAGGATCATGGATGGGGACCGATGTTCACTCTTTTTCTTTCTGATTCTCGACCAATCTGGCTTATCCCGCGAACACCTTGGCTGGGACGGATGGCATCCCCATCTCCTGATGTGTGATATGCAGGCCCTGAAGGGCTATATTCAGCGCGAGGAGGACAACGCCTCTTCGATCAATTCGCGCTGATTATTTCACGTTCACCTCAAAATTGTCGCGGCTTTGAGTTTATTTGCTGATTTACAAGCGTCAAGGAGCGTGATCCGCTTCGGTTTCAGCGTGGTGCCCACGTCGGATGGGTCATGGAGCGAACATTCAGTTGGATTTCTCGTAACAGAAGAATGAGTAAGGATTACGAGCGAAAAGTGCAGACGAGTGAAACATTGATCCAGGTGGCAATGATTCGGCTACTCCTCGCTCGTTTGGGGTGCAAGAACGAACCCGTTCCCAAACACCCTATTAAGGCGTCGACTGCTTCCAATGACCCTCGGAGATGACGTTGACGACACCATCAACTACTTGTATGGCGGTCTGATCGTCAATCAAGTATGCTGGCACCGGCATGACGGTGGCCCATCTTTCTGCGTGGGTCAGGGTATTATACGGCAGATCGGGATTATCCAGGTGCGGAAAAATCGCAAAATCAACCAGTCCCAGCGTTCTATCGCCACCGGTGGGCGGCTCCCAGCCGACGAAATGCTCCCCGATGTTGGGGGTCATCACCATGCTCCCGGCGGAGAGGCCCACATAGACCGTCTTGTACCCAAGCTCCGGCAAGAGGTCGGCCAGTCCGGATTGCCGCATCCAGTAGCACAGATACAGGGGATCGCCACCGTTCACCAGCAGGACGTCCGTCTCCCGGACCATGGGGACCCAGAGCTCTTTATCGATGCTGGGCAGTGCGGTGAGCTCCAGCACGCCCAAGGACTTCCAGCCCAATTCGCACATGGGGGTTTCGGGTTCTCGTCCGCTGACGAACCGCCATGCGTTGACGGCCCCACCGCGCTGGGCGTAGTTCGCAGTGGGGATGCAGAGGGCGCTGGACTCGGCAATCGGTTTGCCTAGGAGATCAACCAGCGCGGTGTGGATGCTCGTGTTTTTGATGCCAGCCGAGGTGAGAAGAAATTTCATGATGCCTCTCCTTGCCGATTGAATGGAAGCCGAAATACTCCTCCAGTCCCTCTCGCGAGAGACTAAAGCAGAACTCCCCAGAATGCAACGACTGCGTTTCTCATAGCGCTGAGTCGTCTGTCTCGTTGTCAGTCTTGCGCACCAAGGTCTTCAGCTCCCTTATTGCATACAAGACATTCTACCGTCTGGACCTCGCACAAAACTTCTCCTATCTTGCTCTTCTTGCCACGCAGGGTTGCCGCCGTGCATTCCCAAACACGGTCTAAGCACGTGGAGCAAGCAAACAGGAAGTTTATGCTGTCGTTCTGGTTGCCCGCTCTGCACCAAGCATGACTAAGCCCGTCAAGAGTGTTTCTCTACTGCTCATCTGGGCAAGAAACGGCTGAGTGCCAAAACCGTTCGTTTGATGAGACATCTCTCGCGTGAACAACACTCCTGATAGTTCTGCCGTTGCGCAGTTCACGGCACGGGCAGTGATGCATGCACAGCAAATCATGCAGGAGCAGACGCTCGGAAACAGGGGGCGTAACGAGAGAGTGCCCAGTATCAAATGGTGAGACGCGAAAGAATTTCTGCACATCGAAGTACTCCCTGGGGGTTCTGGCTCAACTGGTTATTGGCCATCATACTCCACGCGTTGCGCACACATTGTGCCAATCCCCATCCGCGTATGCGCGCTCGTTCCATTCCCAGTTCCTCACTCAGTTGGGCGACGCGCCGGGCAAGCATCTGCTCCAGATTGGGAACGAGAAGGATGCGAGGCAGAGGGTTAAAGAACGAGGCACCCACCTCATAGCCGGGATCACCAACCACCCCCTTAGGATCAATAGCCAACCATGTATCCTGCGCCTGTAAGATATTATAGTGTTGGAGATCGCCGTGCAGCAGCATGGACTCCTGAGCCGAGGCGCTTAATGTCGCGAAGAGATCCATCGCTTCATCGACCAGCCGGGGCGGAAACGGACCATAGCCGCCAGCATAGTGTGCGCGAAGCTGCCTCAAGTCTTGCCCCAATTGCGCAACCGTCGGAAAGCTGTGCTCTTTGGGTGCCGGTCGCCAGAGTTGGCGCATGATGGCGGCCAGAATGGATGTGGCTTGCGCATCCTGTTCTGGCACCAGTGACTCAAGCATGGTTCCCGGTTGCAAACGCTCCAGCAGCATCACCTTTTTTTTCTCATCACACTCCAGCAGGCGAGCGATACCTCGCCCATTGAAGATGCGTAATGCGGCCAGCGCATGCTCAAATTCATCGGAAAACTCGGATGTCTTCAGGATGACTGGCGTGCCATCCGCACGGATAGCTGGTGCCACATAGTGAAACGAGAGATTCTCAAACGGAGGCAAGAGCGTGAGTTGCCAGCGCTCGGCGCATTCCTCCAAGAAAGAGGGGAGGCGTTGAAACCAGGCATTGGCCGCCTCTGTGCCGTAGACCTCGCGCATAAAGTGGAGAAAATCTTCAGGCAGGTGAAACATCAAAAGGACTCCTTTCGCACACACATGTAATTGAGATGATGAAGATCTAAAGAGTATCTCAAGAGACGGCGCCATGCGAAGAAGTGGTGGAATATATCCAAAAAAAGAGAAAAAAGGGAGAGAGTTTGCCTCTGCTCTTACTCCTCGCAGTGCGCCGCATGCGGCGCGAATACACCCGCAGGATGAGCAAGGATGTTGAGGATGCATGTCAGCTGGGGGGGATGTGGACGTTTCATCATGACTTCATTGATATCCTTGCTGCTTACTTTTTGAAAAGATGTGTCAATCTTATCACATGACGCTTCTGTCTGTCAAGCGCCGTTTCTTCAGTCCCAGGGCTTTCCAGTTCTCCGCTCAAAGGGGTGCAGGGTCTCCCTGCCGGGGTCTGGGGTGTCCCCAGTTTCCTTCCCTCCTTCGCGCGCCGCCGCAGGCGGCGCGCAAAAGAGAAGAAAAAAGGTTTTTTGCGGGGACACCCCGCACCCCGGCAAAGGGCTGCCGCCCTCTGCACTCCCGCTAGATGGGAGAATTGGAAAGCCCTGTCTTCAGTCCACAGGGCATCTCACAATCGACCGCAGCCTGTTGAAAAAGTCCTTGCTGGGTTTATGAGAATACTTGAGCTTGCCTATCACCTTATTGAAAGAACAAACAAGCGATAAGATAGATGAAGAGTAGATATAGCAAAAGAAAGGTGATGAGGTTGACAAAAGGTAGGTGGATGGAGTGCAATGAGCAGGAGGAACAACCATCATGATGAGTTTGGACAAAAGTAGCGGCCAAGGCAAGAAGGAAGCTCTATGCAATGTCTGAAACGCCCTCCTAAATAGGGGTGGAGTTAAGGTTGCTGTCATCAGTTGCAAAGTAGAAGCTGAAGGGAGTCAAGTGCCGACTTCTGCATCAGTCTTCTCTCTCATCGTTCCCCATTCTCTCTCCCTCGCCAGGGGGAGGGTCAAGTCCCTTCTCCCAGTTTGGGAGCAAAAAGAGGACGAGGACCGATAGACCGGCCATCATTATCCAGCGAAACAAACTGATACAAAACAGGAGGCTAAGAGCGCCACAGATCAAGGCAAAAAGGGGACTCTGCTGGCTAGAAAGGCTGAAGAGTCCAACAGCTGCTCCTATTGCCAGCAGGCCATAGATGAGAAGCCAGGGCCATACCATAGCTACGAACGCTTGTCGTGCTGCCTCGCCCACGATGTCCTGCCTCTGGGGGGTCTTTTTTCGACCCAGACTGCGACCAAACAGCCATTCCACAAAGGCGAGTACATCATAGAGAAGCATGCCGAAGACCCCGCCCAGGAGAGCAAACCAGCCACTGTGGTTGAAGATGGCAAGAATCAGGACAGTACTTATGCCGGGCACCAATCCCCGCAGAAAACCTAGAACCAACTTGAGCGGCTTGCGTTCAGCAGGGAGCGCTGAGGATTCTGGAAACTCAGCGCCGTGTTCTTCTCTTCGCATGTTCTAAAGCTCCTTCTTTTGAGTGGGTCGACAGGCCTTATTTCATCTGGCGAACAAGCTGCCTTCTTTCTGCTATTTATGAACAGGCGATGAATACTATTTGATAGGTATGGCTTCCTTCCTATTTGGTATCTGGCTGCTGATGAAGAGATAAGCCTCTTCGAGGGTAGGTTCAACAGAGGTAGCATTTGGATGTGGGCGGGCCGAGGAGACCAGCCGCAGCGTTATCTCTCTGCCACGCCTGAGAACTGTACTGATGTGATAGCGATTGCGTAGGCGCTCGAAGTCGTCGGCATCCAGAGTCAGGCTCCAGACGCACTCCTGAGCATCGCCCAGAAGCGCATCCGTGCTTCCAAACCAGAGGAGTTGCCCCTGCTGGAGCAGCGCGATTTCGGTCGCCATCACTTCGACATCAGTAATAATGTGTGTCGAGAGGATAATGAGCCGCTCTCCATCCAAAGAGGTGATGATTTCACGAAATCGAACACGCTCAGCAGGATCGAGGCCAGCGGTGGGTTCGTCAAGGATGAGCAGGTGTGGATCATTGAGCAAGGCCTGGGCGATGCCAATTCTGCGAATCATGCCCCCAGAGTAGGTGCGCAATCGCTCATTGGCAGAGGAGGTCAGATTCATCTGCTCCAGGACAGTGCTGATGCGGCGTTTGAGGTGTAGGCCGCGCAGTCCCTTTAGTTCGCCGATATAGGTCAGGAATTCGCGAGCGGTGAGCTGCGGATAGATGCCGAAATCCTGAGGGAGATACCCAAGCTCGCGGCGCAAGAGTTCGGGCCGCTTGAGGATGTCTTGCCCATTCCAGTAAATTGTTCCGTTACCAGGAGTGAGCAGTGTTGCCAGCATGCGCAGCAGCGTGGTTTTGCCAGCTCCGTTGGGTCCAACCAGACCCAGCACACCGCTGTCGAGGCGCAATGAGATGTCTTTGAGAGCCCAGCGCTTTTTTTCATAGCGCTTACTGATTTGATCTATGAGCAATGTTGACATGGATGGTGTCCTTATTTTTTGTATTGCTAGAGGCCAGGATGAACAGTAATATCGGCGGGCTGCCAGAGGCTATTAGCATCCCTTTTTCCTTTGAGTTGGCCTGGGATCTGATCACCGACATATGTAAACAACGGATGCCCCTGGTAAAACACGATTGGATACTCTTTTGCAACGGCACCTAAACTCAGTCACCACAATGACCGAAGAGAAAGAACTACCCGGGGTCTGGATGGGGTTGCTTACGCTGCTTGCGCCAGGAGCAGCCACCGGGGTGACATGAGGGGCCTGCGGCGAGGGCGAGACTCCGCATCCAGCGAGCATTCCGCACAGCAGCGTAAGAAAAACAATCAAGGGAGCGTACCTGGGGTGCATATGGTTTCAACCTCCTTCTCAGTTGTTGGTTTGTCGCTTTTATAGTCTGCCCTGACGTTGAAATTTGAGGATGAATGTAGTGCCGATGAAGAGCAGAATGCTCAAGGCAAGGAAGAGACCGCGATTGAGTAAAAAGGTAGTGGTCATATGCTCTGGGATGACCGTGCTTTGATACAGATGCGTGAGTTCTTTCCAGTCCGCAGGAGTGAAGTGCAGAACTCCATCGTTGCTCAGCTTCTCGATATAGAGCCTTTTCGCGGCATCCAATCTGAGCAGACTGTTCGATGGCGCTTGCGGCGAGGCCGGCAGAATCAGGAGAGAGGGCGTTGGAAGATTGAACACATCAGAGATCCGATCTACAAGAGCGAGAGGCGCTATCCAGATCAGCAGAACAAGAACGAAAATGAAGGCTCGCTTTCCACGCAACAGAGAGATTCCGAACAGCATCAGAACACAGACAAAGATCAGTGGCACCGGCACCAACATGAGCCAAATGAGTGTAACCACCCCTGGCCCCAATGGCGGCGAGAAGTATGGTGTCCCGATGGTTCTTAGAGAGGCTCCAAGCAGCGCAAGCAGAGCAACTGCTGCATACGAGAGAATGGTGAGCAATTGGGCCAGATATTTGCCGAGAACAAAGCTAGTTGTAGGTACAGCAGTGCTCATGATGATTCCGTCCATGCGCAATTGGTGGTCTCGCTGAATCTGATTTCCTGTCATAAATGCCAACATGAGTGTCAAAAAGCCAAAGCTCAAACAGAGAATCTCCCAGAGAAAGGGATTTGCCAAGTTTACGAGCGGCGCGATGTTCCAACCGAAGAGAGCCATGATCACTGCAATTGCCCACCCCAGCCATCCACGCCAGTACAGGAGCAATTCAAAGTAAAAGACGGTCCAAACCCTTTTCATGATGATTTTCCTCCCATCAGAAATCTCCTGGATGCCACAGAAGGAACCAAACCTTACCTATGCTGGAGAAGATGACGCTGCCAGTTTGATCCGCGCAAAAACCACAAGAGGAGCAAACCCAGGCCAAGCAGCGCACTCAGCCAGGAGAGCGTGAATTGTGTACTATTATGGTTGACGAGGGAGACGTGCCCATTCTCCATGAGTTGAGACACAAGTGATGTAACGATAAGGTAGAGCCAGGGGCCTCCTCCTATCAAGAAGGCAGGCAGCGTTCCCCAGCGCAGAGCAACGGGCAGCGAGAGACTGACGAGCAGCAGCAGTGGACCAAGCCAAGTGCTCAGCAGAGCTACGAAGGGAACCCAATTGGTCAGAGCGAGAGCCAGCGTTGTGATCAGTCCAAGCAAGATGTTCAAGAAGACGATGGCCAGCACTAATGCAGCGGTCGTTTCGACGATATTCATCGGACAACTCGCCTCGATTTCGTGGACGCGCAATGAAAGCTTCTGTACAGCACGGATAACACTCAGGATGGCAGTGAGAGGTAAAAGGACGATGAGCAGGTTGGCAAGAACCTCTCCACCGAAAACAGGTAAAAGAAGGAAGGTTGCAACCAAGAGCAGTGTGCTGCTCACCCAGAAGCTGGGGCCGAGCAACAGCATTTGCCAGCGCGAAACACGTAAGATTTGGAGAGACGATGACCTCCAGGACATGTTTGCATGTTCTGCCGCGCTTTCTTCGTGCAAGAGGCGTTCCATGAGACGTTGTGCTGCTCCGGCATCTGGGCGCGGCACTGGTTGCATGGCATAGAGGTGTGCGATGGGTTGGAGTTCGGCTGGGAGAGCGTCAATCTCCTGCTGTCTGATCTCAGAAGTCAGGCTCGTATCATCTGGTTGATGCATAAAGTTATCCATGTGTTTGATCTCCTTGCCTGTTCATGCTATGAAGTGGCGGTTGCTGTTCAAGTCGTTGACGCAGTTGGCGCAGAGCCTGGAAGGTGCGACTTTTGACCGTTCCCTCAGGAATGTTGAGCAGTTTGGCAACCTCTTTGACACTGAATTGCTGACCATAGCGCAGACTGAGGATTTCACGCTGCTCAAAACTCAAATGGGCGAGGGCTTCTCGCAGTTCGTGATGCTGTTCCCAGCGTTCCAACCAGATTGCCGGATCAGATTCATCGGCTTCCGTTTCGGGAAGGGGAGTTCCCAGGTCGATATGGCGACGGTAGGCGCTCGTGTGATAATTGAGTGCCAGGCGCCTGGCGATGGTATAGAACCAGGGACGAAATGGCCGTGGATACCGATAAGATCCAGCATCGCGTACCAGGCAGACAAAGGTTTCCTGGGCGATATCTTCGGCGCTTTGCACGTCTTGCATCAGACGATAAAGATGGGCCAGCAGTGGAGTGTAGTAACGCTGGACAAGTACTTCCAGGGCAGCGGCGCTGCCGTGCTGCCATTCGCGAAATAAGTCTTCATCGGATATCATAATCCGGGTCCTTCCTGCCGAGTGGTGAATGATTGAGGAGAACGTGCCTCGCCTCAAAACATCCTCTACTGTTTATACAAGATAGCGAGGAATTGGTTCACATTCCGGGCTATCCCATCTCTACTTGCGCCTGACTAGTACACGAAGACACAAGTCCTTCTGTGGTTTAGATCGTCAACGCTTTACCTTGCGAGGTCCACTTGAAGGGCTTGGCCGTTTGGTTGTAATAGTCGATGAAAGCCAGCACCTTGGCCTCCAAGTCTTCAACAGAAGTGAAAGAACCACGCTTGAGGACCTTGCGCATCAGGATCGACAGCCAGATCTCAATCTGATTGAGCCATGAACTATGGTTAGGGGTATAATGGAACACCACACGATGGGAGGGATCACTCAAAAAGGCGGCTCGACGGGGCATCAAGGCCAGAATACCATACTCGCCCTTCTTGCCCAGATCTTGTTCAATGCCGGAGATCTGGGCCACCCAACGTACCAGTGCTTCAGACTGATGGATGTTGAGGTTATCGCAGACAACATGCCAGCGCATGACCTCTGGATCAGTCGCGACCACAGCTTGCACATGCGCCAGAAAATCCTCCTCAGTGCGCGTGGGGCCGCAAAAGGGGGCCAGAAGCTTTCCTGTGACGACATCGCGGCTCAAAATGAAGCACCGCGTTCCATGTCGCTTGTACTCGAATTCGCGTCGCTGCACATAACCAGACTCCAGAGACAGACCGGGATGTTTGCGTTCGATGGCTTGAACGCCGGTCAACTCATCGGTACTCACGGTACATTCGCCCTGCTTCGCCCATGCAGGAGCCTCATGATACACGCGACAAATAGCCCTGATCGTTTCTTCGCGATGAGGATCAGCAGGTGGAGTGAGCCAATAGCGGATCAGATGGGGCTGGACATCCCCTTTTTTAAAAGGCGTGAGGCGTGTCGTGGCGAAATATACTTGATGATCCCACGCTGCATCACTTCTTCGGCGATCTCGCGTCCGGTCCAGTGGGTAATGGGACGCTCTTTGGGCTGTTCACAAGCAAAAGCTATCAGTTGACAGAATTGCTCAGTCGTAATCTGAGGCGGTCGCCCCGGCCTGGGAGTATCACTGAGCCGCTCACTCACCGAGAAGTCATCCAATGAAAGCTTCTGCCAGCCGAGCCAACGCATGCGCCAACTGCGCACTGTGTCCACGCAGGCTCCCAGTTCTCTGGCGATCTGCGCATTGCTTTTCCCTTCTGCCGCCAACAAGATCATGCGTCCTCGCTGCGCGATCTGCTGGGGCATACTGTGCTTGCGCACAAGCGCTTCTAACGCTTCCCGTTCTCTCTCGCTTAATGCTAAGACGGCTGGTTTGGGGCCTCGCATCCTGCTGTCCTCCTTGACTTTGTTGGCCCTATTCTACCACAGAAGGACTTGTGTCTTCATGTACTAGTACAGCTCGGCTCAAGTCCCTTGCGGGAAAGGGGCCGAAGTGTGGTAAACTGGGATCAACGAACAAAAAGGGGAAAACAAACGGATGCGAGGTCCCAAAGCAGCCAAGCTCACCTTGAGTGAGCGAGAAAAAGACGAGTTGGAGCGATTGGCGCGAGGGCACAACATCCCCCAGCACCACGCACTGCGAGGAAGAATGATCCTGCTCGCGTCGGCGGGCAAAAGCAATGCCGAAATCGCTCGTGATTTGCACACCTGTGACGATACCGTACGCCTGTGGCGCAGGCGCTGGATCAGCTCGCAAGCAACCAGCTTGGGTGATCTGAGTGTGAAGGAACGTCTGGAGGAACATCCGCGTTCTGGTCGTCCGCCACGCATCACCGCAGAACAAACTTGCCAATTGGTTGCCATTGCCTGTACCCCACCATCCGACCACCCCACCAGCCACTGGACGCCTCGTGAATTGGCTGACGAAGTGATGGCACGAGGCATCATCGACCAGATTTCTCCCAGGCATGCTTCCAGGCTGCTCAAAAGGAGGCTCTCTAACCGCATCTGATCCGCTATTGGCTTACTGCGCCAGCTAATCCGCAGAAAGAAGCAATCATCAGAAGCATCTGTAAGGTGTATTACGACGCACCATCTCTAGCCAAACAAGGAGAACGTCCTGTGAGTACCGATGAGTTAACTGGGGTTCAAGCCCTGGAACGCAAACATCTGGGTCTGCCTCTGGTGCCTGATCATGTGCAGCGGCGTGAATTCGAGTACAAGCGACATTGCACGCTCAGCTTCATTCTGAGCCGTGATGTGGTCACGGGCAAGCTGCTGGCTCCTTTTTGCGGCCCCACACGCACCGAGGAAGATTTTCTCGCGCATGTGCAAGCCGTCGTCGCCACTGATCAAGAGGTCACCCGTTGGCATGTGGTCTGTGATAACCTCAACATCCATCAATCCGAAGCCCTGGTGCGCTGGGTGGCTGAGCTGGAAGGAATTGCGCAGGAACACCTGGGCAAGAAATGCGAATATGGCATTCTGGCTTTAATGGCGCGCCGGGCCGCCTTTCTGAGTGATCCCAGCCATAAAGTCGTCTTCCATTATACCCCTAATCTCTCCCCATGATGCCTTCCCCCTTCAGAACATACCCATTCATCGAGACCGCCTTTGCTCGAAGGTTCCAGGCCATGTTGCGTTCCGCCTGGCACAACCGTTCCTGGCATGTCATTGTGGCCGATCCGGGCGCGGGCAAAACGACGAGCATCCGCGACCTGCAAAAAAGAGCTGGCGGACGAGCCATTCTCGCGGTAGTGACTCCCAAAAACAATGACGATGAACAGGCATTGGGCGATCAGTTTTTGGCAGCGCTCGGCGTGCTGATCCGAGGACATCGGAGCACTCGCAAGCCAAAACTCATGGGACACTTGCATCAATCAGGGACAGAGTGCCTCGTGGTGGATGATGCCCATGATCTTTCCATGCCTCACCTGATGTTGCTCAAGGAAGTGACAGACCAGGGGCGCTTGCAGTACGATCATCCTCTCGGGCTATGTCTGGTGGAGGCTTCACGTGGGAACATGATCCCACTCAAGGAAATTTTAGATCAATCGGAGCCGACCTGGCTGCAATGGCGTCGCCGACTCGATCAGCTGCGGCCCTTCTGCTGGGTTGCAGGTCACACCAGCGAAGAAATCCGCGAGGTGCTCGCGACTCTGGAAATGGTGTTCCAGCCACTGTTGTCGCAACTGAACCTTCGTCGGTGGACCAGCTCGATCTATGACTGGCTCACGCAATCAGCTTTCGACCCAACCGGCTCAGGCCGTGTCACGATGGATCACCTGATGAAGCTCGTGCTGGTCGCGCTGCAATGGTCCTATGAAGCCAAGGCCACTGATGTGCAAGAGAAGTGGCTGGAGCAGGCCGCAGAACTGCTTGTGCTGCGCCATGACACGTTTGAGATCATTGACGGAAAAGGACCAGAGGCCCAAACAGAGCAGGCAGAGGTTCCGGAGAAAAAGGAGGCGTCCGAGATACCAGCCGTACCGGTTTCTTCCTCAGAGGAGGAGCAAGAGCTTGCATCTTCGGTTCCCACAGAACAGGCAATGCAGATACCATCCCGAAAAAAAGAAGAAGCGCAGCCCGCTGCGTTGGGGAACTGCACCTTCTCAGGGATTGTTCCCATTCCCAGAGAGCGTTTTCTAGAGAGTGGCGTCTCGCGGGTTGCGTGTCCCGGCTGCGGGAGAGCATGGACTCTTTCGCCAGGTGGTGGAGTCCTGCGCTTCAAATCGCACAAGAAACGGAAAACGAACACTCCCAATACCGGGCTGCGATGGGCCAGGGGGGAAGGAGAAACTGACTGGAATGTGGTCGGAGGGTAAGGAGATCAGGAGTTTTTTCTTTTGTCCGGTGAGTGTCCTTGTTTTATCCTTCCTTTATACTCAACTGTTTAAACTTGCATTTTGTGCTAGAAAAGGAAATAGTGGATGGATCGTCCAAAAGAAGTCAAATCACTCTGGAGAAATCAGGATTACTTGTTATTGTGGATGGGACAAAGCATCTCCTCGCTGGGAACGGGGATATCGCAGGTCGCCTTTCCTCTCCTTCTCTTCGTTCTCACCAACAATCCGGTGATGGCTGGACTCGCCGTTTCCGTTGGGCAACTTCCCTCTCTTCTCTTCATGCTACCTGCTGGAGCGCTCGTGGATCGTTGGGATCGTAAGCGAGTCATGATTGTGTGTACAGCAGGGCTGGCTTTGTGTTTGACGAGCGTTGCACTTGTCGTTCTGAGCAGGCTTCCCACACTCATTCAACTCACATCGTTGTGTGTGTGCTCTTTCCTCATTGGAACCTTCAGTGTGTTCTACGGTCTGGCCGAACTCGGCGCACTCACTCAGGTGGTTCCTCAATCCCAACTTCCTCAAGCGCTTGCTCAGAATGAAGTGGTCTTCAGTATGACCTCCCTGGCGGCTCCACTTGGAACACTCTTGTTGAGTATCAGTCGCCTCTTGCCTTTCCTAACCGATGCCATCTCGTATGTGGTGTTACTGGTCTCGCTTTTTTTCATTCGGACTTCGTTTCAAGAAGAGCGAGGAGAAAGGAAGATCCATCTTTTCAAGGACATTCACGAGGGTCTACTTTGGGTCTGGCAGCAACCGATTGTTCGATTCCATCTCGTACTCGACGGCTACCTTGAACTGTTTGTAAGTAGCAACATCTTGTTGGTAGCGGTTATCGCTCGCAATGAGCGGATTCCACTGAGCTTTGTTGGGATTATTCTGGCCGCTGCAGGAGTTGGCAACCTTCTGGGGGCAGCTTGCAGCCCCATGTTCCAACGTCGTGTACCCGTAGGATGGCTGCTAATCGGCACATTGCTGTTGTTTGTCCTGCTTTGGCCCCTCTATGGCGTGGTGAGGAACCCGTGGGTGTTAGGAAGCGTGATCGCCAGCCTTGCTCTCCTTGACTCAGTCGCCTACCTTCAAACCGTGAGTTATCGTCTGGCGGTCGTCCCTGACCTGTTGCAAGGACGAGTGAGTAGTATTGCTCGCCTGGTCCTCTTGGGATCCTCCACATTTGGTCCAGTAGGAGTTGGGATCTGTCTACAACGCTTCGGGGTTCTGTTGACGACGAGCATCTTATGGGTTGGCTTCATCCTCTTTGCATTGCTTGCACTTTTCAATCCTCAGCTTCGTCAAGCATCGTTACCAACGGAGTAATCAAACAAACCAAACTGGCGGAGATCGACGATGTATCAAAGGAGTGTAGATCTCGCCGTTATTTACACTTTTCTCTGCTGGTATCCCAGACGTGAAGCGGTTTGCCCAAATCAATGGGTATTAGTGCTCACTTAGGAGGGCATTTACCACCTGATGGAGCATACGGGGCACTACCACAAGCTTTTAGAGCAATATCTGCAAGATCTCGATGTGGCAGTGTATATTGTCCATGTGCATAAGCGCGCGACGGGCATGCTCAAAACCGATAAGCGGGACACTTTAAACCTGGCAAACACTCTTTACAGCCAGTTAGAGCTGGGAGTCCAGGTTGCCAACAAATTGCTTCTAGTCCGACGAGCACTTCCTCCTAGCCGTGTTAGAAGCGGAAATCTGTCAGATCGTCGAGCAGTCACGAGGAGGACAGATTCTCATCTCTATTCCAGGACTTGGTCCGCTCGCTGCTGCGACGGTGATCGCCGTTATCGGCACCATTGCCAATTTTGAGTCGGCTGCTGCTTTTAAATCCTATCTAGGATGGGCACCGAAGCGAGCGCAATCAGGAACTTCCTTTGATCGAAGCAGTCTTGCCACCACAGGCGTTCGCCCAACCAAACAGATTCTCTATCTCGTCGTGTGTGGAGCTCTTCGGAAAAAGGACTGTGAGTGGGCTCGTCTCTATGAGCACCTGCTTCCACGGATGTGCTCCTATACCGTACATGTTTTCGGGTGGTCATTGCGTTAACAGCAGGCTCTTGTCCACCATTGTCTTTCGACTCCGGGTAAACTGTTGACCTAAGAACATTGCTCCGGTTCTTCCTGGTTGCACCAGGGATACTCTCTCATGCGGCACGGCGTACACTCGTGTCCCCGTAGGCAATCCCGAAGTTCACTCAACTCGTGTCAAGACTGGTCTGTGTCCTTGTCCATTATTCTCTTTCCTCTTGAAGATGAAGCGATCTTCGCATGGGTAGAATTTCCTGTCTAGCCCTGTGCAAAAAATGCCGACCCTGTTGTAAAGAGGGGATTGACACGCGAAACGATCCTTATTATACTTCAGGTTAAGACGGTCGCTTGATACCGTTCAGTGCAGCTCACTCATAAGATACTCTTCTGGATTCATTTCCTCACGATTTCGTTGCTCTGGGGGAGTATTCTATTTTTCTTTTCAAGAAAGGGAGTTCTTCTTTTTTCGTGATTTGATCCTGCCCATTTCTCAATCGTATCGGCTTGATCTCTCTTGCATCTCATAGGTGGAGTGTCAAGCCTGAATCACAGAAATTTTTGGAGGTCATTTTCTCATGGCAACAACGACGACTGAAAGTAGTAAGGGCGAGGTCCTCCGGTCAGAACGCATTGCAGGAGGCATTCTCTCCAAAGTTCTCAACACCTTCGATCTGGTGGCTATTTTTATTGCCATCGTCCTCTTTATCACGAACGCGCCTGGTATAGCTGCCGCAGGCCCAGTGGCCTATATTTATCTCGTGGCAGGATTTTTGACCTTTCTGATTCCAGGGGCTATCGTGGTTGGACAACTTGGTCGGATGTTTCCCCAGGAAGGATCGATCTATGTCTGGACGAATAAAGCCTTTGGTCCTTTCTGGGGGTTTTTCGCTGGTTTCTGTGCCTGGTGGCCCGGCATCTTCGTTGTGATGGTCTGTGGAAGCCTTGTGAGTACCTTCATCAGCCAGTTAGCAGGTCTGTTTGGCCTGACCATTCTCGCCGAGCCTTGGCAACTGGGACTGGTGATTCTCGCGGTCACAGCTATATCTTTTTGGCTCTCTGCTATCCGTTTCCGCGCCGCACAAAATCTCGTCAACATTATGTTCGTCCTGTACGGCGCTGCTATCGTATTGATCGGCATCGCAGGAGTGGCCTGGCTCCTCTCTGGTCATCCTGGATTCACGAATATGGCTGTGAGTGGAGGCGGTTGGGCCATCACCTTCGGCAGCACTGGCAATTTTACCATCTTTGGCTTCGTCATCCTTGCCTTGTTGGGTATTGAGGTGCCCTTGAATATGGGCGTTGAAGTGACCAGTGAACGCGCCGTGACTCGTTATCTGATCTGGGGAACCATTGTCGTCATGGTCGCCTATCTCCTCACTACTTTTGGTATTATGACGGCTGTCCCTTCAGCATGCCCACAGGTGACGGCTACCTGCCTGTCTAGCTATGTGAATACCAATCCTCAGACGAATCTCTGGGCAATGGTCGATGCTGTTCATAATGGTTTTGGCCCTGCTGGTCTGGTGCTCTCGGTGATCGTTGACCTGATCATGATTGGCTTCGGCCTCTATGCGGCTCTTGTCTACAATTATTCGTTTGGTCGTATGCTCTTTGTTTCTGGTCTGGATCGCCGCTTGCCAGCTGCAATGAGCAAAGTGAACGCTGCCCGTGTGCCGTGGGTCGCGGTGCTTGTGCAAAGCATCATCATTGCAGTTCTTGCCATAGCCGTCTACATGGTCATTCCCTACACTGCGGCATCGAATGCCGCTGACCGCGCGAATTTAGCGAACCTCATGTACTATATTCTCTTCGCGTCAATCACGGTGATCTGGTGTATTTCGATGATCTTCCAATTCATAGATATTATCGTCATTCGCTATAAGTATCATGAAGAGTTCGCTGATGTCCGACTCGCTCCAGATTGGGTGTTCTATCTCTGCTCAATCGTGGGGATGCTTGCCAGCGGTATTGGTCTCTACGCGACTGTGTCCGCCCCCTGGGTTCCCAACTTGATCGAGATTGGCCCCTGGGATATCTGGATTGGGGCTATCGTCGTGGTATCGCTGATCGCCGCCGCTATCATTTACTTCATTGGTCATGCTCGCATCAAGGATGATGTGACCGATGAGCAGGTGATTGCTGAAGCCATAGGCAGCGCAGAAAAGCCTGACAAAGTCGAAATTGCTGAAGCCGTAGGCAGCGCAGAAAAGCCTGACAAAGTCGAATAGGAGCTACCCCGAATTGTAAGATTGGGGAAATCAAAGAAACCATGCAAGTTCCAAGAAAAAAGGAACTTGCATGGTTTCAGAGGTAGAAACCATGCAAGGAGACGCAAAAAAATTTTCCCCTTCATCTGAAGCTCCTTTATCAACTGCTCAGATGACGTAAGACTATTGAGAGACGAGTAGTCTCGGCTTGAGGCCACAGGCTGACAGTGTCGCCCAGGCGTTCCAATTGCCGAACCAGACGGTATTGGATCTTCTTTTTGTTCAGCGCGGTAAAGGAATCAGCTCCTTTTTTATGATATGGCTCACTGGTCTTGACCATCTGATAAAAATCGACCAGAAGCTGTGACCAACTGCCACTGTTGCTCTCTTTGCCCCTCCTCGTGTACTGATCCGACGATAGTGTTCTCCCAAGTACGCCTGTGTGTGACCTGCTGCATATGTTGTTTACACCAGCACCGCTTTGGTCCAGATGTGAACTATCCTGAGACGCAAAGGCGTTGCAGCAAAGAGGCCAAAATGATGAGAGCCAGTCCAGACGAAAGCATCTCGGATTGCTCAACCATCAACAAGGATCAACTGATCTCCTTTTCATTGAGTTCATCTCGGTGGCTACAGGCGCATAACGCTTTTTCTGAAAAGAAGAACGAATGGCTCTCCGTTCCCAGAAAGAAGGCAAGTATCCAGGAAAACAGGG
Source organism: Reticulibacter mediterranei (assembly GCF_016587455.1). Classification (NCBI taxonomy): domain Bacteria; kingdom Bacillati; phylum Chloroflexota; class Ktedonobacteria; order Ktedonobacterales; family Reticulibacteraceae; genus Reticulibacter; species Reticulibacter mediterranei. The sequence continues at coordinate 2,341,326 of NZ_BNJK01000002.1, forward strand.
AGGCAGCGATCGATACCACCTGATTCTGGAGCAGTATACGTAACGAGTGCTTGAGCTTCCGTTATTGATACCATGTCGCTGCGAAACTGGACGAGAGCAGTTCCACTAGCAAAGGATATCCTTCATAGAAAAGAGCATCTGCATGCTTTTGTGATGTATGACCTATCAGTGCGGTTCAATACGTGCCTACTTGCTACAGAAGCGAAAAGAACTGAAACTCCTCTTTCACTTTTCTCATTCCTTACGAATGAATATATCCATAGAACAAGTTTCCGGTATGGAGAGCGAGAAATATTTATGGAAACTTTATAGGTATCTTTCGATGTGAATGCTATAATGCTTCCTGTTGCTCCCTTTTCTCGCTTCTCTCTCACCACCGAGGTGAACACTCTTTTGAAATGGATTTACTCTTCTCAATACTTTTTCGTCTATAAGGAAATTTGGTAGGCCAATATGCATAGAGATGTTGCACTCACGTTTGAGTGAGTGCCTGTGAAGGAGGAAACATATGCAAACAGTGCAGAAAAAAGAGGTATCTGCAGGAGAACAGCCGTTGGCGTCACAAGACTATGTCGTCAAGGCCATGCCTTCCATTCTTGGGACATTCGATATGACGGCCACCTATCTGCTGATTATTTTCTTTATCACCAATGCGACGGTTGCTGCTTCAGGAGGGCCAGCGGCTTTTACCTATTTACTCGTTGGAGGGATCACCTTTTTCATTCCATCCGTGATTGCTACTGCTCAGTTGGGAGTCATGTTTCCTTATGAAGGCTCTCTCTACAACTGGACACATCGCATCTTTGGAGGCTACTGGAGCTTCTTCAGCGCCTTCTGTGCATGGTTTCCAGGGGTACTGGTGATGGTCAGCGCCGGGGATGTGGTTGTGAGTTTGATTCAAGGACTCAATAGTCACTGGCTCAGCGACCCGAAGGAACAGGGAGCGGTCATTATCGTTGTCGTTCTGTTTTCTGGTGTCCTTGCGACGCAACGGTTTCGCATAGTACAAAACATCGTCAATATAGTAGCGGTTCTCACCTTCTTTGCGGTCTTTCTGATCGGGGTGGCTGGTGTCGTCTGGCTTGCGCATGGGCATCCCTCTGCCACCAAGTTTGCGGACCTTCCCAGTTGGGGCATCAACTGGCAATCAGGTACGAGCAATATCAGTCTGTTTGGACTGATTACTCTCGCTTATCTTGGGGTTGAAGCACCTCTGAACATGGCGGGAGAGATCAAGGAGCGATCAGTCGTCATCAGAAAGCATCTGGCCTGGGGAACGCTCTTCGTCTTTGTCGGCTACTTCGTAGCGACCTTCTCTCTCCTGGCAGTAGAAGGGGCAGCCAATGCTTCAGCGACTCCTTTCTCTCTGGTGAGCACTGTCGATATAGCACTGGGCAAACTCGTTGGCTCGATTACCTGTGTTTGCCTGATGAGCTTTTTCGTGATGACCACCGTCGTTTACAATTCTACCTATGCTCGCCTCCCACTCGTTGCTGCCCTTGACCAACGCTTACCCGTTCTGATGGGAAGGCTAAACAAGCATCGCGTTCCTTCTGGGGCGATCTGGATGCAAACGGGCTTTGCGGCTGTGGTGACATGCGTTGTCTTCTTCGGGTTGCCGTTGATTTCTAAGCCAGGTACAGAGGCCAACCTGACTGTAGAGGTGTATAATGTCATGCTCGCGGCATCGACGCTCGTCTGGGCATTTTCAAACCTATTTCTCTTCATCAACGTCGCGGTCTGCTACTTCCGTGATAGAAATGCATTTCTTAAACAGAGTCTTTTTCCTTTGCCCCTCTTCTTTGTCTCTATACCACTTGGCGCAGTCTCTTGCGTTCTGGCGATCATCGATACGCTGTTTAACTCCTGGATAGGAACTTTAATCGATAATGCCCATTGGTTGCTTGCCATCGGAGGCCTCACCCTTATCTGTATTATCATCGCGGCTATTGGGAGTATGTATGCGAGCAGTGAAGCCACCTGGGAAAGTATGAGAAGCTAGTCTATGCCTATTGCCCATATAAAGATGTGATGATGAAAAGCTGTTGCGAGAAAAATGCGAGAGGGAAAACTCTTCGGGGAGAGCAAATTGATCGCATGATGACTGCTGATCCATAGTGACAGTCTGACTCTCCAGTCTAGGATGCAAAACCAAAGAGTGATGGTCAAAGCTCAACTCCAGTTAGGCATGATCGAGAGCACAAAACAACTCGGGTACACTCATTGCGAGATCCCTCCAATGGCGGAGAGAAGTTCTTTGTCTGACTCCTCTTCTCGCTCATTGGAGGGGCTTCTGCGTGTCCAGAGCTAATGGTATGCTAGAATATTTCCAGGTACTCGTCCCGCTCCCAGTCGGTTACATAGGCTTTGAAGCGGGCCAATTCGCTGCGTTTCATCGTTGTGAAGACCTGTACGAACTCATCTCCGAGCAATGCTCGGAATGGCTCATCTCGTTCTAGCGCGTGAAGTGCTTCGTCCAATGTGGCAGGCAATGGATCAAAGTTGTTCTGATTCTCCGCAAGCCCCTGCACCGGCTCCGGCGGCATCTGTGCCTCTTTCAACCCTAATATACCGGAAGCAATTACAGCCGCAGTAGTTAAGTAAGGATTGCTTAATGCTGTTGGGAGACGATTTTCTAGATGGGTACGACTATCATAACTATTCTTCGCGCGAATCATCGCTGAGCGGTCTTCCAGTCCCCAACTGACGTTGATAGGGGCAAAATGATGTGGGACAAAGCGATGATAGCAATTAGGCGTTGGGGCCATTAAAGCCATTGCAGCAGGTGCATGCTTTAACATCCCTTGCATGAAATGGTAGGCACTCTGCGAGAGGCCATGCCGATCATCAGAATCAAGAAAGGCATTGCGTCCATCTTCTTTGGAAATCAAGCTCACATGCGTATGGGAACCACTGGCAGACTGGTCTGAGAAAGGTTTGGTCATGAAGGTCGCATGATACTTGAGTTGCTGCGCAATCATCTTTACGCCATTTTTAAACGTAAAACCTAGATCTCCGGCTTGTATCGCTTCATGTGGTCCGTAATTGATCTCAAATTGTCCCGGTCCGTACTCGCAGTTTGCAGTGATAATATCGATACCCATCTGTGGCAGAAGTTCGACAATGCGTTCAATGACAGGAGATGATACATTGCGAGCGGTGTTGAAAATGTGTAATCCATCAAAAATAGGCTTCATGGTTGCAGAATCAAGTAAATAGAATTCATATTCCAACCCAACGACGGCCTGATACCCTAAGGTATCCAACTCCGCCACAACCTGTTTCAGTAGGTAGCGTGGGCTGGCTTGCAGCGGTGTGCCATCGGTCCAATAGGCATCACAGATAAGCCGAGCTGTGTTGTTCATCCACGGCACAATTGCTGCCGTAGAGATGTCCGGTTTCAATACCTGGTCTGCATAATTGACTTCTTCGTTGTACTTCGTGCCAGAGATGACAAAGGAACGCGTGTCAAGCGTCACTGTCCCTCCGTACATGTTCAGCCCCTTTTCTATAAAACCTTGCACTTTATTGAGAGGGACAATCTTGGAGCGTGGAATGCCATGCATATCTGGTAATTCAAAGAGAACATTGCGAATGTCTTGCTCTTGCCAATATTCCAGAAGACCATCGAGCGTCGTGGCCGAATGATGATGTGTTGTTGTCATATACAAAAAACTCCGATATTTCGATGCAATTCAAAAAATACTAAAGTTGTCCGACTAAACTCTCAATACACAAAATTGTGTATTGACTAACTTTTTAAACGCACAATATGCTATTTTCATAACAGTAGAGATAACGACTAGTCATGCCAGTATGGATTGTTGTGACTGATACTGTTCCCGACAACATCAGCCATAACAACACCCTCTACTGACGAACAACTACAGGTGCGGAGAAGTCAGACCTGGCTGCAGGGCTTTCCAGTTCTCCGCTCAAAGGGGTGCAGGGTCTCCCTGCCGGGGTCTGGGGTGTCCCCAGTTTCCTTCCCTCCTTCGCGCGCCGCCGCAGGCGGCGCGCAAAAGAGAAGAAAAAAGGTTTTTGCGGGATACCCCGCACCCCGGCAGAGGGCGGCAGCCCTCTGCACTCCCGCAAGATGGGAGAATTGGAAAGCCCTGGACCTGGCTGACGATTGCTTGCTTCCCTGATAGGAATCAGGTATAATGTCAGAAAAGAAAACATCATGAGATTCCAGGAGGGCATCCCATGAAACCAACTGTTCTGATCTTTCCAGGGTATACCGGCTCAGGTCCTCAGCATTGGCAAAGTCTCTGGGAACGAGATCACCCAGAGTATCGTCGCGTGCAGCAACGTGATTGGGACTACCCAGTGTTTCATGAGTGGATAGCAGCACTGGACCAAGCTATTCGTGAAATACATGGCCCTCTTGTTCTGGTAGCCCATAGCCTTGGATGCATCACAATCGCTCATTGGACGGCTCAATACTTTGCACACCAGCCTATTCGCGCTGCACTACTTGTTGCCCCTGCTGATCTTGAAACAAACCCGATTGCAGCGGTAGACCGGCATTTTCTCCCCATTCCTCTCCAGCCTCTCCCGTTTCCAAGTACTGTTGTAGCCAGCACGAATGACCCCTCTCTCTCCAGAGAACGTGCCGAATTCTTCGCTCGAAGTTGGAAAAGCCGCCTGATCACTATTGGTCAGGCAGGACATATTAACACGGCTAGCGGGTTTGGCCCTTGGCCTCAAGGTGAAGCTTTGCTAGAGGAGGTACTTCACGGCGGTTAACGAACACGATGTGCACGTTGGTTTGCTCAAGAAAAAGCTCGTGAGATACCCTCAGAAGATCGCGTGAACTAACAGAATGCAAACCCCTCGTAACCTTTTTCAGCTATTTCCTGGCACTTCTTGCGATAGTTCCCCACTCCTCCAACATAGGGCATAAAGACACGGAGCTTGCCGGGAATATTCGCACCAAGATACCAGGAGTTCGCAAGCGGGTACAACGTTAAATGAGCCACCTCGTTGACATGAGCCACCCAGGAAGCCTCCGCCTCCACATGGGGTTCAAGGCGGGCAAAATTATGCTCCAGCATATATTTCATACAGTCAGTGATCCACTCGACGTGCTGCTCGATGGAGACGACCATATTGCTCAGAACGGAGGGGCTGCCAGGGCCGGTGATAATGAAAAGATTCGGGAAGCCAGCGGTCATAAGACCCAGGTACGTGCGCGGACCTCCCGCCCATTTCTCCTTGAGGGCCTGACCATCTTTGCCTCGAATATCTATTTTGAAGAGAGAGCCTGTCATGGCATCAAAACCGGTTGCGAAGACAATCATATCCAGCTTATACTCGCCATTGTGAGTGCGCAGACCTGTTGGAGTGATTGCCTCAATGGGAGATATACGCACATCCACCAGAGAAACATTCTCGCGGTTATACGTTTCATAGTATTCTGTATCGACGCAGATACGCTTGCTGCCAATGGGATGGTCATGCGGCATCAATAATTTGGCTCTCTCAGAATTATGAACGATCGTGGCAATCTTCGAGCGAACGAAATCTGCTAGATACGTGTTGGCTTCCAAATTGGTATCAAGGTCCGAGAAGGTAGAGAGCATCTGGGTACCCCCTACCGCCCATGCTTCATCGAATTTTTTCTGTCGCTCTTCCGGCGTTACTTCTAGAGCCGACTGCCTATGAAAATTGAGAGTGATGCCAGCCGGAGACTCGCGGTCCGTCTGACGGAGCTTGCGATAATTTGCTTTGACGCTTGCCTTCTCTTCTGAGGTAAGGGGTCGGTTTCGCGCTGGAATGCTGTAGTTTGGTGTGCGCTGGAAAACAGTGACGTGATCTGCCTGTTTGACGATCTGAGGGATAGCCTGAATACCCGTCGAACCAGTACCAATGATGCCAACCTGCTTGCCAGTGAAATCAACACCTTCGGAGGGCCATCGGGCGGTATGGTGAACCTGTCCCTGAAACGAATCAAGACCTTGAAACGTAGGAGTATTCGGTGCAGAAAGGCAACCGATAGCGGTAATACAATACCGCGCAGATGCCTGATCTCCCTGGTGCGTCTGGATCGTCCAGCGATTGGTGCTGTTGTCATAAACGGCTGAGATCACACGTGTGCTGAATTGGATATCACGGCGCAGGTCGAATCGGTCCGCTACGTGGTTGAGGTAACGGAGGATCTCAGGCTGGGTCGGGTACTTTTCGGGCCACTCCCACTCCTGTTCGAGGTCAGGGGAGAAGGAATAGGAGTAATGAATGCTCGGAGTATCACAACGCGCTCCAGGATAGCGGTTCCAATACCAAGTACCACCAACCCCTTCACCCGCCTCGTAAACCCGTGTCGAAAGCCCAAGTTCGCGTAGGCGGTAAAGCATATACAAGCCAGAGAAACCAGCCCCAATGACGATTGCATCGAATTCACTCGCACTGTGTTGTTTCCTGGACATGGCTTCATCCTCCTTTTGTCTGACAGCTTCGTACACCATATGAAAGGTCTATGAAAAAGGTGAAGAAACATCTGCTCACAAAAGTCCCACCTTCACAATAATCACAGGCCTTGACTGTTTCCTCTTACTTTATCACAATAGTCTCTTCCTTACCACTACTGATCTTCTCCGAATTTGAAATGCCTTACGCCTGTTGGGTACACCATTCCTCATGAAAAAGAACTTCTATGTCAAACCCCTGGGTGAGTGGATGAGAAAGAAACAAAAGGACGAACAAATAAGAAAAGGCCCTTGTGAACCTAGCCGCCTTCAAAGCCAAATATCAAAAGCGCTTCAGAGAGCGGCTAAATCACGCTGACTCTGGCTAAACACATCCAGCGCTTCTTATCAGCCAACTGCTTCGGCGACTATCTCACTCGCAGTGGCATCGACATTCCGACCCGCGAACTTCTGACGTTGAGTCTGTTGGTTGCGCTCAGTTGTAGATGAACGGGAGAGGGAAAGTCATTCAAGGAGAAGTTCTTCCTTGCCAAATGGAGCAATGATGCTGACCATCGTCGTTTGCCTCTGGACAAAAAATGAGCTGCCTTCCGCTGTGCAAAGAGAACGCTTGACATTTTAGTGAACAATGTTCTATACTCTTACTGGAAAGGAGACGATCACGGTGGGTATCAAGCAGCGGCGTGAGCGTGAACGTGAAGCAACCCAACAGGCCATTTTGCAGGCTGCGCTGGAGATTGCAACTGAGGAGGGATGGCAGGCTGTCACCATTCGTCGGGTTGCCGAGCGCATTGAATATAGTCCGTCCGCTCTCTACAAGTACTTTGAGGATAAAGAGGACATTCTGCGTACGCTCCTGCTCCAGGGATTTCAACACATGGTAGCTGCTTTAGAGCACATTGCGGCCCAGGAGCATCGCCCATCGGAGCGCTTGCAGCAGATGGCCGCCGCCTATTGGGACTTTGCTTGGCACCAGCCCACTGTGTATCAACTGATGTTTGATCTGAAGGGAAAAATTCACGAGGTTGAGGAGGCCAAAGCTGCCTTTCTGGTTGTGCGAGCGGCTATTGAGGAGTGGAGCCAAGAGAGTGGCGTGAAGATGGGTGACTCGGACCAGGCTGTTGAGATGATATGGGCGACGATGCATGGTTTTGTCGCGCTCACCCTGGCTCAGTATATTTCCGGCGGCCCAACGCGAGCAAAGGAAACGCTGACGCAAGCGATCAGCGATCTGTTACTCGGCTGGAAAACACGCCTGGATTCCCGGCTCACGAGGAACGATCACTAAATTTTTTTACCATTAAGTGAACATAGTTCTCTTTAGAGACAAAGTTCACACAAAAGAAAGAGAAGAGAGCATGAGGTCTCAACGTCTTTCATCACCCTTCCAGTCCGGGCCAACTGTTCCGCACTGGGTCAATCGTCTCGTCGTCGGATTGCTACGCTCACCCTTCCACGCGCTGCTGAGCGGCACAACCATGTTGTTGACATTTACCGGGCAAAAAAGTGGGCGTCGTTACACGATCCCAGTGCGCTATCTGCGTACAAATGAGACGTTGCTTACCCTCACTGATAGCCCCTGGTGGCGCAACCTGCGCGGAGGGGTGCCAGTTGACCTGTCTATCGCGGGGCAGAACGTGCGAGGACGCGCCGAGGTCAATACTGACCCGGACGATGTCGAACAAGCAATCTACTCCATGCTTCGTCAGACACCCTCCGATGCTCGTTTCTACCAGGTCCACCTTGATCGGCATGGCCAGCCAGATATGGCAAGCTTGCAGCAAGCCGTGCAGGTTCATGTGCTGATTGAGATCCAGTTGGAACATCCTGCCTGACGGTACAGGATGGCCATCCGTCAAAATAGAATGCTTATGTCTGCTTATGTCGCTCTTTATTCAGGAGAGAGGGTTGATGCTTCGATCGAGTACGAGAGTCTTGCAACTATTACTTGCCCTGACATTTCTTGCCATTCCACTCAGCCGGATAGCCGGAGCACCAACACTCCGGCAAGTGCTCGCGCTTGCTGTGCCTCTGTGGCTCATCTGGATCGCGAATGTAATCGAACTGAGTGGCGCGGTGCTGCTGCTGGTTGGTCTCCGCATGGAGCTGCTGGCAGTCATTGGGGCGCTGCTGATAGCCGCATCCATGATAGGGGCAACACTGGCTCATGTGCGGGCGGGAAATCTGTTTGCTGAAGTGCCCTGGACCCTCATCTTCCTCGGCCTCAGCTTGATTGTTGTGCTACTCAGATGGTCGGCAGTACAAGCTGTTTTGAGAAAGTCGGGAAAGCAAGGTATATCGCATTGGGAAGAAGTACCAGGACAAGAAGGAGTCAGAGAATGAGCGAAACAACGGAACTGCATCTGACATCGCCGGCATTCAAGGCCAATCCTTTTCCGGCTTTTGCGCTGGTACGTGCCGAAGACCCGGTGCATCAGATCAAGCTGTCTGGTAGTCAACAGGTCTGGTTGATTACGCGCTACCAAGATGCTGATGTTGTGCTGCGCGATGAGCGTTTTGTCAAAGATAGACTGAAACATGGGCTGGCGTCAGGGGAGCAGCCGCATCTACCGGGTCCAGTAGGCAAGCTCATGAACCAGATGATGCTCAATGCTGATCCGCCCGATCACACCCGTTTGCGCCAGCTTCTCGCCCTTTCGTTCACGCCTCGCCTGGTGGAGCGGTGGCGAGGGCGCGTTCAAGAGATCACGGACGAACTGATTGACGCCGTAGAAGGACAAGGTGCTATGGACATGATCGGTCAGTTTGCTTTTCCTCTCCCGATCAGGGTCATTTCGGAAATGCTCGGTGTGCCTGCCAAGGACAGCGCACAGTTTCGCACGTGGTCGAATGTGATCGCCGAAGCGATCGGCGACCCTCTCGCTTTGCAGCAAGCTGGCGACCAATTCCAGGCGTTTCATACGTACCTCCTGGCACTGATCGAGGAAAAGCGCCAGAAGCCCGAAGATTCCCTGTTAAGCAGGCTAATTCAGGCCGAAACCGAGGGCGACCGGCTCTCGCTCGGAGAACTGGTGTCGATGGTCTTCTTGTTACTCATTGCCGGGCATGAGACGACGGTCAATTTAATCGGCAATGGCATACTTGCACTCTTAGAGCACCCTGATCAGATGACATTGCTCAAGCAGAATCCCGCGCTGATCAAAACAGCGATAGAGGAATTCCTCCGCTATCGTGGCTCGCTGATGCTTGCGACGCCGCGTTGGGCCAGCGCCGATGTCCTCTTGGGCGGCAAACTGATCCGTCGTGGCGACCAGGTGCTGGTTGCCTTGGCCGCAGCGAACCGTGACGGTGAGACATTTACCGAACCAGATACCCTGGATATCACCCGGCAAGAAAATCGGCATCTCGCCTTTGGCAAAGGGATTCACTATTGCCTGGGGGCACCACTGGCTCGCCTGGAAGGACAGATTGCGCTTGGCACGCTGTTGCGTCGTCTCCCACATCTCCGATTGGAGAGCGATCGAGAGTCCCTGATCTGGCGTCCAGGTTCGATGATTCTAGGATTGCGCCATCTGCCAGTCGTGTTCTAAACGTTTTTCTAGGTTTGTGTCTTTTGAGCATGATCCGCTGAATCTCGAAGGGCACAAGCTGTTGCGGTGAATCATGAACGAACATCAGGCGAGAGAAGGAGGAACAGACCTATGACGATAACACGAGTCGTGTTGATTACGGGAGCCGCGACAGGGATTGGTCAGGCTACTGCGGATTTACTCAGCGCACAGGGCTACCGCGTCTTTGGGACAAGTCGCACGCCAGATCGGTATGGAGAAAGAGCCTTCCCTTTGTTGGAGATGGACGTTCACTCGGACGAGTCGGTCGCGCATGCCGTCCAGTACGTCCTGGCCCAAGCGGGGCGCATCGACGTGTTGCTGAACAACGCCGGGACGGGCCTGGCTGGCGCGAGTGAAGAGACTCGACTTTCTGAAGCCCGGACGGTCTTTGAAACCAACTTTTTTGGGGTGATGCGTGTGACGAATGCAGTACTCCCAATTATGCGAAAGCTTCGTTCGGGCAAAATCATTACGATGAGCTCAGCAGGTGGTTTCGCAGGCATGCCTTTCCGCGCGTTGTATGTCGCCAGCAAATTCGCTCTTGAGGGGTATACGGAGTCACTGCGCTATGAGGTGAAACCATTTGGGATCAGCGTTTCGCTTGTCGAACCCGGTCCCGTCAGTACACCGGCAGCAGAGGTAGTCCCACATGTGAGTCACGAAATTGCGGCCTATGCAGCGAGCCGGAGCCGATTCACAGACAGATTCAACGCCTCAATGCGTCAGGGAATGCCCCCACTTCGTGTGGCCAGAGTGATCAGACGGATCATTGAGCAGGATGCGCCGCACTTGCGCTACACCATAGGTGCCCAAGCGACCATGCTGGTGCTTCTGCGCAGAAGCATGCCACAAGGAGGCTTCGAGATGCTCGTGCGACGCCTTTTTGATCTGGAAAACAAGGCAAAACTCTTGGAGAAAGAACATGAACACGGACGTTCATCCAGAGAACTTGAAAACAGTTAACGATCATTTGGTGAAGAAGGAGAACCATTCATGCCTCTTCCGTATTCTGACGCCAGTTTCTCTTCGTTCCCCAGTGAGATATGGATCTCGGCCTTCAACAAACTGAGTCAACAGATCAGATTCTGTGCACGAGAGAGCACACGCACACTATCGACGAGCAGCCCGTGGTGAATCTCCGTTTGGACACAGGTCGCATCCAACTGTAGCTTATGCCTTTCGGTGACTTTGGCTTGCGCTGCCAGTTGGACTACCTGATTGCTCAAGGCGTGCAGCGTTTCCAGGTACAGGGTGTAGATCCGTCAAAGTGCTAGGTCCGTGGGCCAGCTTGATTGCGGAAGGTCCGGGGTGATTGCACCGCCCAAACAGAGACTCTCGACACTACAAACGTCACGCCGATCAAGCCCCACTGGACAAATGGCGAGATGGCCAGGAACTGCGCAGGCGGAAGGAGGAACACCAACGAACCGTGTCCCACTGCCTCCACCAGCAGACCGACTCCCCAGACTGCCGCTTGTACACGCATCCGCATGCGGAAGGATGGCTCTTGCCATCTGGCCGGAAAGCGTTGCCGTTGCGCTGGATCAAAACTCGTCCTGAAGAGGAGCGAGGCATAATAGGTCAGTGGTTTGGGAAAGCACAAGGAGATCAACAAGGCCAGGCCGAGAGCCCCTGCGAAGAAGGCATCGCGAACCAGCAAAAGTCTGGGATCTTTGCTGACAAATGAAATCAGGAGGCCGATCACGATCCCAAGCAGCACAATCCCGGCAAGCAGGTTGATACGCCGCTGGCGCACAAGACTGGTCAGGCTCATCAGAGCAGAGGGAATGGCGGTGACAACCAGCGACACGAAGCTGGATTGATGCAGTACATTTGTCATTCCCTGGTAGATGAGAAACGGCAGCACCGCATTCAGAACCAGCGTGACGATCACGCCGCGAGCAGAGAGGTTCCGCTTCCTTGCCTCCTGTGCTTTCTGGTCTGGCATGGCAAACAGGGAGTTTTTCATCGGACAGTTCCCCCACTTTGATGCGAAAGTTGTTTCCTGGCACAGGAGTTGGGTGATGAGCAACTACCAGGCGATAGGTTGGGGGGTCAAGTTCCAGGGCAAAGGAATGGAGCAGTGTGGCGATAGTGACCATCAGTTGCACTTCGGCGATGCCAGCGCCCAGGCAGGTATGATCACCCAGGCCAAAGGGAGCGTAAGCACCCGGTTTGCGATGCTCGTTGCGTGGCTCGCGGAAGCGGTTGATGTCGAACCGCATGGGATCAGGATAGAGCTCTTCCAGGAAATGCGGCACGGTCATGGCGATGTTCACTCGGTCGCCGGGAGAAAGACGGAAGCCGGCCACGGTCAGAGGATGGGCGACGAGGACATGATGGCCTGAGGCGACGGGATAGCGACGCAGGGTCTCCATCATCGCGCCATGCAGATCTGGCATGCTCTTGAGCTTTTCCCAGGTCAGCGGACCGGTGCGGAAAGCGGCGTCCACTTCTGCTTGCACCCGCTGGCATACCTCAGGATTGGACAGCAAGGCATAGAGCGCGAAACAGAGCGAGTTGGCCACGGTATCCAGTCCAGCTAGCATCGGACCAAGGACGACCATGCTTAACCTGGTAGTGTCCAACGCTTCGGGATGCTCAGCGGCCTGGGTGATCGCCTCGTCAAGCATATCTGGCTTGCCATTCGGCTGAGGATGGCGCAGATGCGCTTCGTAGGCCAGACGCCCAAACTCACGCACACGCGAGCGCGCTCGCGTGTAGGCGACGGAATCGAAGCGCTCACCGGTCTCCTTGCTGGTTGGAAAGGTATTGACCAGGGTGATATTGAGAAAGGTCAAAAAGTCGTCGAGATAGCCCCCTGGACTCGCCCCAAGCAGCAGGCGTCCCAACTGCTCAGCGACCAGGCGACGCATACTGGCATGCACGTCGATGCTGGCTCCAGGCTGCCACTCGGCAGTTGCCGCCTGCGTGATCTCGATCATCTGAGGGATCTGATCCAGAATACGTGCGCGCGACCAGTTGCGGGAACTTGTGGCGCGGCGCTGGCGATTGGCTGCGCCATCGCGCGCCTTTGTTACGCTGCTCACCTCCCGGCTCATATGGGCATCAAATGCTTCCCATTGCTCACGAGTGGTGAAAAAGTCGTCCTCATGGCGGGCCACAAAGACGTTGACTTCTGGACCTGCTAAAATGATGCGTGCCAGCTCGTTTCCGGACTGGGGCAGACGGAAAATCGGGCCATAGCGACGATAGAGTGCCACGAGCGGCTGCTCTTCCTGTTCCACAAGCGTGGGATCAACTAGCGGGGGTGCGGGCGTGTCAGTGGCAATGCCGCGCTCCCAGAAGATTGGTTGCGGTTGTATCATGAGATGTTCCTTTCATCTTTCTCCTCTTCGGTTAGCATGCTGGCTCGCATTTCTTCCAGCCAGTCTGCGAGCCATTGGTACTCGTGGCGTGTTTGTTGGATCTGGAAAGCGAGCACTCGCTGGGGATACAGTGTCAGACGATCCCCCCCTGGCTTCTGTTGGAGCAGAAGAAGATAGTCCAGAACCCCTTGAAGGTGGGCCAGGCGCGTTTTGAGAATCTCCTGGCGCGCCTCCGGTTCAAGCAAATCGAAAAAGGCCACACGCGTAAAGAACTCAGCTTTGTTGGCGGCGAGATCAGCTGGGAAATCACGCAGGTACACTTGCAGAAGTTCAACCCCGCGCTCGGTCAGATGGTAGAGATGGCGATTAGGTTTGCCTTCCTGTGCGACAATCTCACGTTCGACTGCCCCAATGTCTTCAAAGTGCTTTAGCGTTGGATACAAGGTTTTATTACCGATCGAAACAGCCCCGCCGAGCGCTCGTTCAACAACTTTTTTGATGTCGTAGCCGTGCCGAGGCTGTTTGTGCAGCATAGCTAGGATCACGATTTCACTATACATGGGTGATCATCTCCTATGTTTCTTACACCTATCTAGGTGATAGTAACATAGGTGTAAGAAACATGTCAAGAACCTGACCTGAAAGACATCCTGGGAGAGAATAAATCTGTATGCAACAACTCTGAGAGCGTCTTGAAGCATAGTTTCGGAAGTATGATTTATGATATGAACCATTTGAGACATGCCTTTTTCGCTCACCAAATAATGGGTGAAAACGCGTTGAGTCACCTGTGGAAAAAGGGGTGAAGGGGATATACTGCAACGAATGCCCGATATGTGGTAGGATCTCCTCGCCGTGCGTTGATACACCCTTAAGGAGGAAGAGACATGTTTCGAATCGGTGAGTTCTCCCAAATCGCCCGGGTCTCTGGTCGCTTGCTGCGCTATTACGATGAGATCGGTCTGCTACGTCCCCAGTCGATCGACCCGGAAACGGGCTATCGCTCCTACAGCGCCCGGCAACTGCTCCGGCTCAATCGCATTCTGGTGCTCAAAGAACTGGGCCTATCCCTGGAAAACATTGCCCGCCTTCTGGATCAGGAGACCTCAGCTGAGGAGATTCGCGGTCTGCTGATCTTACGCAAAGCCCAGATTGAGCAATCGCTTCAGGAGGAGGTGGAGCGCTTGCGTGTCGTGGAGGCACGCTTGCAGCAGATCGATACTCAGGGGCAGATGCAGGAGCCCGATGTGATCCTGAAAGCCGTGCTTGCTACGCCGTTTCTGGGGCTCCGCGACGTGCTACCTGGTATGGACGCGATCCAGCGTCTCGTACGCCGCCTCGTGATGACTGTTCCGGCCAAAGTGGGATGCCACAGCCTTGGGCATCTCGCCATCCTTATCCATTCTCCCCTGTATGATCCCGATGCCATTGATGTCGAAGTCGGCTACCAGCTCGTGGGCAAAGGACCGCAGTCGCTCGAACTCGCCGAGGAAAAGGTGCTCACGCTACGGACCTTGCCAGCCGTGGAGACCATGGCCACTCTGGTCCATGTTGGCCGGGTCATCGATAGCCATCGGGGTTCGGGCGTCCTGGCGACCTGGATGGAACGCCATGGGTGGCAGATGAGTGGAGCAGGGCGTGAGCTTCTGATCCAGTTGCCCCAGTCGCAGGAGCAGGACGAAGCGGTGGTCGAGATGAATTAAACAGAAGCGGCATGTCAGTTCCCATCATATATCCAGCACCTCTCGACGACAGCTGCGCTGAGTGTTTGGTGCCTCTTTTCTTTATTACGTGCACACGCACCTATTTAGGAGGACATTTATGAATGCCCTACTTGCGTTTCTCCTCAGTGTGGGGGTCAATCTGGAGTGCTTCGTTTTGCTCTTGTTTAGAAACGCGAACGTACCCAATCTTCATCATCTCTTCCTTTTGTCTCAGGTTTCCCGTCGAAGGCCCAACCTTTTGAGATTCTGATTATGAGATGAGTTATGAGATTCGTCAAGGGGAGACGTTGTGCTCGCGGTGGTGATGTGTTGCGCTACTAAAAAAGCAGAGCAAAATGTCGCAGAAAACCGGACGGTTTTGAGACTCAGAAAATAGCCGTTTTTACGGACATCTCACACAAGGCCGCCAGGCGGGCCATGATGGACCCGCCTGGCTTCGACAAGAGTAACTTTCCCTAGACATCAGAAAGTGGGGCCTGTTGCCTTGTTTTTTCCCTCTTGAAAAGCAGATCCCTCTAAGGGGAGGTCTGCATCCACCGCTGTCCAAGCCTGCTTCCTCTGCCAGACACCCATTCCTGCGAGCGCGAGCACCTCTGCAAGGCAGAGCCAGGCGAACAGATCTCCAACGCGAGAGTAGAGGGTCCAGGTTCCCTTGACCGGGACGTAGGCGATCATGGTTTGCTGATCTGTCGTGAAGTAGTCGGTCGCTGCAAGAACATATCCCTCGTCGTCAATGGTGATCGCGAGTCCGTTGCTGGCTTGTCGCACCAGCGAGTAGCCATTCTCAATGGCGCGGAAAGTGGCATTCTGGCTATGCCAGGGGTCAGAGGCTTGCCAATCGTTTGAGGGGAGCAACATGATGTCCACCCCTTGGCTGCCAGCCTCCTGCATCAAGGGAGGGAAATCCGCATCAAAACAAATTGCCGTGGACAAACGTCCATAGGGTGTCTCCACGACCGGAGGCTGGTTCTCAGATGGCCCAAAGGGATCCAGGCCGGGAACCGGGTGCACCTTGTTATAGGTCGAGAGTATACGCCCCTGTGGATCAATGAGGATGGCTTGGTCATAGATGGTCGCCGGGGGCTGGAAGACGCCGAGGCCCATATCCAGGTAGATGTGCTCAGTCCGGGCAAGGGCCGCAGCCTGTGTAAGCAAACTCGCCTTATCTGAGGCCAGGACCTGGGCACCCACTTCCGGCCAGACCACGATTTTGGCTCCGGCGCGTGCTTCGGCCTGGGTGCGATTCAGCATCTCGTTATCAAGGGCAGCAAGAAGCGCACGCAAGTGTGCGGGGTTGCTCTGGACCATCTGCATCATTTCCCGAGGGGAGGGAGTGTTTTGAGAGGTGCTTGCGGCTGCACTGATGCCAGCTATCCGAACGGTCTGTGAGGAGGGAGCAAAGAACGTGAGTCTCAGGCATCCAAAGAGCAAAACCAGCACGAGTGCTCCACTATACAGCAGCGTGAGAGGGCGAATCCTGGGCCAGGCAAAGTGCCGCTCCCAGATCCCGTTGCCAACAGAGGCAAACCAGGCCACGATGAAGCTCACGCCGTAAATGCCGGTGACGGAGATCAATTGTAAGAGGGGTAAATTGCCATACTGGGTGTAGGCAAGCGAGATGAGCCCTCCATAGGGCGTGAAAGAAATGAGGTATTCACAAGCCGCCTGGCAACAGGGAAAAAGCAGGCTAGCCAGCACCAGACTCACCTGACTGAGCCGAGGGGCGAGCAGTCGATCCAGTAGGTAAGGCAGCGTCAGAACTGTGCCGAAAAGCGGGAAGACCACGATCCAACCAGGATGCAGCAAACCTGACTCAGCGAGAAAGATCAGCATGGTGCTCACCTGGACCAACCAGGCCAAAAAGCAACCGATGAGCGGACGGATTGTGCGCGTAAAGCGTAGGAGCAAGAGTGGAGAGAGCCAGGCGGCCAGAGAAAGCTCCCAGCGTCCACTGACGGCCAGAAATGAGAGGGTGGTGCCCAGGACCAACCACAGGTACCTGGCACGATCAGTAAGCAGGGCCTGTTGGTTGGAAAAATGTTTCTTCATATTCCTCTATATCTTTCTAATGAGTAAATGAACGAAAGGGCGACAAAAACTTCCGAGATGGAAGTCAGCCTGGCTTCCATCTCGGAAGTTTGGTTGTCTGCAATCGTATCACCGTTTTTGGGGACGGCCTTACGCACTTTTTTGCTCTGGATGGCATCACTCTGTCTGCAAGAGGCATTCCCATCATTGCTTTAGCAGAGCCAGCACGTCCAGCGTCTGTGGGTGAACCATGGCGGTTAGTGTTTCGGTGCTGGAGAGATCGAGCAACCCAAAGCAGATCGCATTCGATCCTTCGTAGGTGGTGAAGCTAGCAGGTTTGTACTGGACACGCGGGCGAAGCAGAAAATCACGAAGAACGGGATTTCGGAGCGCCGGAACGTAGACTTCACAGCAATGGTTCAGGCCACAGGAGAGACAGTCCATGTGTACGTAGATTCCCAGCGGTAGGACATCGTAGGGGCCGGAAGGGGAAACAAGCGTCCTGCGGTCAATGGTCTGAATGTGCAGAGGAGAGTGACAAACCGGGCATTGGCGTTGGCTCAAACAGTTCTGAGTGAACGTCGAGTCCGCTTGCAGTATGCGTTTCAGCGCGGAGCGGAACGAGCGAATCGGACCGAAGTTGTCCGGGAAGTTTTCTGTATGGGTCAAATCGATGTGGTAGCGTGGGGAACACTCGGGGCAGCGCAAGCGCAGGGAGGCCCCGCCTCCCTTCTTGGGCTCGACAATCCCGCGAAGACGCCGTCTGCCACACACAAAGCACCATTGGCGTGTTTCCTGCCAGCCCATCGCCTCGTCCTCGTCAAGCCTCAGACCTGCTTCCCGCGCCTCTTGACATAGTTCTCCATACAAGATCTGATGTAACTGGCGGCGTGCGCGATGCAGCTTGAGTTCCAGCGCCCCCAGGTTCAGAAAGAGTCGCTGGGCGACCTCACGCTGCGGCAGCTCTGCCAGGTAGCAGAGCTCGATCACCTCGCGTGCACTCGCCGAGAGGTGCGAGAGTGCGCGATCAAGCAGCACCTGCATATCCTGTCGCCCCAGGTCTTCGAGTGGGTCGAGGGTTCGCGGATCGAGAAGCTCTTCATCCAGGTCTTCGGGTAACTCGCTCATGTGAGGCATAGATCCTTGCGCGTGAAGGTGTCGCTTGCAGACGTTGCGGCAGATCCCATCGAGCCAAGCCGACAAACGTTCCGGCTGGAGCTTTTCCAGGTGCCTCCATGCCTCAAGATAGGTTTCCTGGACCACGTCTTCGGCTTCGTCTGGCCCAATCCCGTTCAGTCGCGCCAACCGCAGCAAACGCGGGCGAGCGGTATCTACGCTCTCACCAAGCGCTCTCCTGAGTTCTTCCTGGGAACGTCGGGGCTGACAGATTGAGCAGTTTTGGTAGGGCACCCCATGCTGACAAACCAACGCGATTGTTCTGTGTTTTTGCATTGCATTCTTCTCCTCTTGTCTTCAGCACTCACATTTGGGATCATCCTCAATTTGATTTCTGAAAACATCTCATTGCTCACCTATCACATTTTCGCGCGGTTGCCTTACGCACATTTTCGCGATGGTTTCTCCCATCACTATTCTGTACATGGTTGGTAACACTCTCGCGGAAAGAGTGTGTTGCCTGCTACCCACATTCCAGTCCGTTTCGTATTTGACTCATCGGCCGCTTGCGCCAGTTGTAATAGCCACTCACAGAGACTTCAAGCGTCTCGCAGAGCTGAGTCACAGGATACTCCTTCCGATGTTCCTCAATGAACTGATATCTCATCCTTGGTCGCGCGTGAAGATACCCAGAGTTTTTTTAGAATATCCCGTTCCTTCTGCACTCGATCTAACTCGCGTTTGAGGCGGCGAATCTCCTCTTCTTGCGCCGTTTGATGTCCGCTGCCTGGAAAGGCTTCTTGGCCGTGTTCGGCCAGCTCCGTACGCCGCTGGTGAATGGACGTATCGCTAATGCCTAACTCACGGGCAACTTGCGCTATCGGCTTGCCTGAAGTCTGAGCCAAGTGCACCGCTTCGAGCTTAAACTCGGCTGTATAAGTTTTCTGAACTTGTGCCATGATCCCTGCTCTCCTTTGCGAGAAGTATACGCTAAGTTTTCTCTCCTCCGCAAAAGTGGGGGAATCTCACTTTTTGTGCTTGGTGCATCCAGTGTTCAGAGGAAAAACCACCAACATCTTTTCGCGCGAAAAGCAATGAGATATCAGTTCATTGTGGCTCGTCTGATGCGGGAACAAGAGCTTTTTGCCAAACGCCCATGCCATCGTACAATCACGACGCAAAGTGAAGCAGGAGCGGAATTTCAGTGCGCGGTATGAAGCTTCCTGTGGTTTCAAGCTGCTTCATACCAGTGATAGAATGAATATACCGTTTGCCGTAACGGCAAAGTCAAGCCCCACGTTCCACTCCATCGATCGGCGGCAGCGACTCAGAGCCTGCAAAAAAATTATGCAACTAAGGGAGTAGGATACTTCTTACTCGTCTCCTCACCTCTCGTTAAGCGTATGCCATGCCTGTTTGAGCGTGATCCATTGAGCGAGGGTCCGAACCTTTGCAACGCGGCCAGCCCATCGGACCTGGACTTGATAGCCGTTGCCATCGGGTCGAACGTAGGTCGTATCGATTTCAAATTGCGCGTTACTGAACTGCTTCAGTTCGGCCAGCACTATCTCAACGTCTTTCTGCTTCATAGCCCTTTTCCTATGACAAGTGCTTCTCAGCATGCCGCCGACGAGCATCAGCTAGCAGCATCTGACTCTGCCGGCGACCTATCCCATGACTACCCTGACCCGGTGTAAACCCCCATTCGCGTAGGCACCAGGCACAAGGCTACCACTCACCTATCAGGCGTTGCACACGGACAACAATATGATGAGACGGCGCAGCCAGGGCCAGCAAATCACGCACTAGCTCGCATATTTCGTTATTCCCCAGTTGCAGCTCGCGTATTTCGTCCTCTTACTCCACTGGCAGCGGCTCAGTTGTGCGGAAAGACATACCTGATTGAGGATGTTGCAGCATCGTAGCACCTCGCCTTTCTGCTGGCTGCTTACATCGGGCAGCCAGTAGAATACAGCTAAAGGCAAGGAAGCTTAGCAAGAGACCAGTATTCGTTCTCTGTATCAAAGATGATCATTGGCACATAAAACGCGCTGACCTGTTCGGTCGGGGAGCGCGCATACATTCGTCTTCCCTGTGCCTTTGACGCCAAAGGTGACAACACCTTTGGCAATTGGACCGCTGGATGGCGTCGTTTTGTGATCATTGTGTGTCGTAAGACAAGGTTCTTTTGGGCCTCAAAGCTCGCTACAAGCCGA
This sequence comes from Reticulibacter mediterranei, assembly GCF_016587455.1. Taxonomy (NCBI): domain Bacteria; kingdom Bacillati; phylum Chloroflexota; class Ktedonobacteria; order Ktedonobacterales; family Reticulibacteraceae; genus Reticulibacter; species Reticulibacter mediterranei. The sequence continues at coordinate 2,361,739 of NZ_BNJK01000002.1, forward strand.
GAGAACGCTATTGCATACGACATCTCCTTCTCACAAAACTCAGCCGTCCAGCGATCCAATTGACAGCCCAAAGATGATCTTCCGTGACGCACCTGTGCTTCTTCCTCCTTGCTCTGGAGGATGACGGAGGAGAGCAGGTGGCACGACAACCTCGACCAGCCCGGTCGCCACATCAGAGATAAGTCCAGAAATCAGCCAGTTCCCAGGCAGGGCAGGGATCGCGCTTCCGTGCAGCCACATCGACCGCCACCGCTGCGCGAGGGTCAGTAATCGCTTTGGGCGAGAGGCCTTCTGTGCCAATGCCAAAGTAGCTCGCCAGCATCTCAGGGCTCCCTTGGAGGCTTCTGATCCCACATTGGGGGTGCTGAAGAACAATAAGATGAAACTCACCTCCAAGATTGGCTCCTTTAGCCTGGGCTAGCCTCCCGAGCATTCCCATGGTCTCAACGTCGCTGGAGTGATACGTCCACCCACATTGCGGATCACAACCACCTCCCCGGAACCCAGGCCGAGCAGGATCGACGCGCGATCAACACAGCCAATGATCACGGCTCTCAAGGTCGGCGGCATCGAGGGTAAATCCTTGGAGAACTGATGGGCAGCGAAGTCCTGGTTCCGTTCTACTAATGTGTGTCAATAATTGTCATAGTACTTCTCCTTTACTGATACGTTTCATGAACGGTGGCTATCTTACACAGGTATCTCGACATACCCCTGACGAGGTATTCCTCCGTGTCTGCTCTGGGAGCGGTATGAAGCTTCTTGTGGTTTCAAGCTGCTCCATGCAGTTGACAGAGTGAGCATACCGTTTGACGTAACGGCAAAGTCAAGCCCTACATTCCAATACTCTGGTCGGTGGCAACGAGAGATGAGAAGGGCAGGATGCTCGAACCCTGTCAACTTCCAGTTGCACCTAGATCACCGCGCGCGTCCTGTTCCTCGACTAATGAAGCTAATGCTCCATTCCTCATTGGTGATACGCTAAAAAGAGAAAGCCAATCACCGAGAGAGGAGCAGAGCGATGCCCAAGCAACTGAAAGCACGAGCAGCGCAAGATGAGCGAGAAGGACGTCAGGTGCGCAATCTGGCTGGAAGTCACCACGCGCCTGCCGATTGGAAGGTTCATGCGCCATCTGATCGTCGAGAGCTGGGCTGGCAAGGCACCGCAAGAGATTGCCACAATGCTCTCCTGTCATCCCAGAACGGTGCGCATCCACCTGACCCGCTTCAATGCGCAGGGAGTCAACGGTCTGGGGATGCGAGAAGGAGCAGGAAGCAAGCCGCGCCTGACCGAGGTGGAGCGCAGCCAGATTCTGGCCTTGGCGAAGCAACCCGCCGCCTTCGAAGTTGGAGCGGTATGCGGAAAAACCCTGGAGGCCCGCGATGAAACTGGCTCAGCACAATGGAGTCTGGACGCTCTCACCGAAGCAGCCCATGACGCGGGCATTCAGGTGGAGCGCAGCCAGATCCGCCGCATTTACCTGAGCGAGGGGAAGCGCTGGCGTCGTACCCACAGTTGAGGAACCAGCGATGACAAGGACTTTGTCCCAAAAGGACTGCGGTCGTTACCCACTACACGGCTCCAGCAGAGGGATCGACGACCATCTGCACCGACGAGACTTTAACCAGTGATCCCGCGCGCCTTTGCCCCCGCTCCCGGCTGGTCAGTGGACGGCCATCGGATCAAGGCTCCGCTGGAGTACAGTCGCGGGGATGACAAGGTCTGGATAGATGCGAGCAATGCGGGTCCGTGATGGCAAAGAGCTCACCAGATGTGCCACAGCGCGCAATTCCAAGAACTACATTGAACTGCTCAAAGAGATCGAAGCGGACAATCCCATGGGCGATATCTTCATTGTCACCGACAACCTGAGCAGTCATAACAGCCTGGAGACGCGTACTTGGCTCGCGGATCATCCACGCCTCCAGTATGTGTTCATTCCCAAGGGCGCAGGCTCGGCTCAATCTCCAGGAAGGCTGGTGGCGCCTCTTCCGCCGCGATGCCTTCGCTGGCCAGAGTTTTGCCAATGCCGGTGAGATCGAGCGAGCGATGCAGGTCGCCACGGTGCAACTCAACCATCGAGCCAATCCGTGGGCCTGGGGACGGCCTCCCAAGACGCGCCGCCACCTCCATCGCCTCTTTTGTTATCGCCTTTAAGGAATGTAGCACTAGTAGTACAACCGTAGTTACTTAGGGAGAACGACTTGTCCCAGGAATCGTTTTCCCTAAGTAACTACGGTTGTACTACTAAGCGTGTCATCTACATGCATACAGCACGGGTAGGCCGGACGCGGGCCGACCTGGAAAACGAGGAACGTGTTTGCTTCAGCGTATATGAAATGGGCCGCTTGCTGCCAGCAAAAGCCACTTTTGATTTTAGTCTTGAATATGCCAGCGTTGTGGTCTTCGGAACGGCAACGCGCATCAACGACCAGAAACAAGCAGCTGATGCTTTGACCTCGCAATGCCACTTTCATCTCTTTAGAATTGGAAAGCCCCACATTCCAATCTGCAAGGCTTGACTTTGCCGTTACGTCAAACAGTATATTTCTGCTATCACTGATATGAGAGCGGCTGGAAGCACAAGGAAGCTGCAAGCCGTTTCCACCGTGTGCATTGAGCCTCGCCTGGGGCGTACGTCTCGATGACCGTGTAAGATACCCCGTTCCTGAAATAGAGCGGGAAAGGAGAAGCAACTTGACTACTTTTGACATATTATTAGAACGCAACCAGGATTTTGTTGCCCATCATTTCCTCAAGGATTTATCCATGATGCCAACCTTGAGGGCCATGATCATTGGCTGTGTTGATCCGCGCGTCGATCCGGCTCACATCCTCGGCCTGGGTCTGGGAGAGGCCATCGTGATACGCAATGTTGGGGGGCGTGTCACTCCCGCGACGTTGCAGACCATGGGGATGCTAGGGGGAATAGCCCAGAGGGCCGGAGGTCCTCCGACGGGCTTTCATCTGATCGTGCTTCAACATACCCACTGTGGGATTGCTCATCTCGAAGGGCAACCCGACATGCTGGCGAGCTACTTTGGCATTGGCCAAGAAGAACTGGCAGCCCAAGCCGTCACCGATCCGCATGCGGCGGTGGCGGTCGATGTCGCTGCCCTCAAAGCGACCCCCGCCCTGCCGGAGAGCTGGTTTGTTTCCGGACTCGTCTATGATGTGACGACGGGGCAGATTGAGGTCGTCGTGCCACCGGCTCCCCTGCGTCATCCTGAGAGCCATGAGTAAGCCGCGTAGGTGCATCATTCACCTCGTTGGTGAGGGCATCACCCAGGGCTTTCCAATTCTCCCATCTAGCAGGAGTGCAGAGGGCGGCAGCCCTTTGCCGGGGTGCGGGGTGTCCCCACAAAAAACTTTTTTCTTCTCTTTTGCGCGCCGCCGCAGGCGGCGCGCGAAGGAGGGAAGGAAACTGGGGACGCCCCAGGCCCCGGCAGGGAGACCCCTGCACCCCTTTGAGCGGAGAACTGGAAAGCCCTGGGGCATCACCCTGGTATCGTAGTCTCTCTCCACATCTCAAATGCGACCGCCATAAAGATGGCGGTCGCGGCTGAGCACCGTGTAGAAACCGTCATCGCCATGAGTCAGTAACTATCCCAGCCCAATCACCCGTCCATCCACATGAGCGAGATCTGACTGGCGGACCGGTTGTTGGCGTTGTTGCCGGGAACTGCCGTGACCACCATCAACGTCGGGGGATTCGTGGACAACGAGATACAAGTCTTACCGTTCGTCGCTCAATTTGGGATGGTGTCGGTTATCTTTTATCTCTTCTAAAAGGAGTGGTTCCAAATGCAGTCAATTGCACTTCACCCCATCCAATCCGTAACGATTACCATTGTCCTGGATAATCTCTTTGATGGTTTGCTGCCCAATCAGGGAGTTGCCAAACGACCTGGTTTTAGCTCACAAAAACTTCGCCTTCCGGCGACAACGATGGAAGAGAGAGTGACGTTTGATACTCCTCAGGCCCAGCATGGCTTTAGTGCTCTGATCACACTTCCTATCGAGGGGCGACTACACCAGATCCTCTTCGACACAGGATCAACACCCAATGGTCTTGTTGAGAATATGCGCGTACTCGATCTCTCGCCTAAAGATATTGAAACAGTCGTATTAAGCCATGGCCATTTTGATCACACAACTGGACTAGATGGCTTGGCCCGTACTTTGGGGCGAGCGAATCTCCCCCTGCTGATCCATCCTGAATTCTGGAATCGCCGTCGCCTCATGATTCCAGGTCGAAACCCAATGGAGTTTCCTACGACCAGCAAATCTGCCTTGCAAGGGGTCGGCTTTGAAATCATTGAAGAACGTCGACCCTCGTTCTTGCTCAACGGTTCTCTGCTCATCACGGGAGAAGTCGACCGAACAACATCCTTCGAGCATGGAATGCCGGGCCAGCAAGCATTTCGCGGTGGTGAATGGGTTGCAGATTCCTTGATCCTTGATGATCAGGCATTGGTGCTCAATGTGCAAGATAAGGGGCTAGTTGTGCTAACAGGATGCGGGCACTCAGGGGTCGTCAATGTTGTCCGTTACGCACAAAAGCTGACAGGAATTGAGCAAGTGTATGCAATTCTTGGAGGTTTCCACCTCAGCGGAGCGGTCTTTGAGCCTCTGATCGATCAGACCTGTGATGCCCTTGCAGCTTTTGAGCCAAAAGTTCTTGTTCCAACACACTGCACGGGCTTTCGAGCTATCCATCAACTCGCTGCCCGTCTTCCCGCTGCCTTCATTCAAAGTAGTGTTGGGACGCGCTTTGAACTCTAAATGTTATCCAGCATCTTTTACCTGCTCACTCAATTCAAACGAAGTTGGTGCCACCTTCTCTGAAAAGGGGGGTAAGTTTTTCTGAGGATACCCCATGATCTTTTTCTTTGGCAAGGGAAACTTGCACATCACGTTAGCTAATTGTACGAGGTAATCGCTATTCATGAAATGTATCCGTGAAGGAGAAATACGATGGAAACAATAATGCTTGGGACACAATTTTTGTCAATTCTACTGTGGTGGATCGGTATCTTTCTCGTAGCCGAGCGGGCAACCATTTCCACCTTTCAAAAACGGTTTGTCCAAATGATGAGTGCCATATTCTTTATCGCCTGGCTGGCAGTTATCGATCTTCTCGCGCGGTCCAGCTTTTTCAATACAAATGGAGCCAATCTTCTTGTGCTTCTTCTTACATCCATTTTGGGGTTTTCCCTGTTTTTCTCACAAACGTTCAGAAAATTACTGGCGGTCACACCCATGCACTGGATTATTGGCTTTCAAGTGTTTCGGGTGATAGGGGGCGTGTTTCTCATCGGATATGTTCAAGGCCAACTGCCAGGGGTGTTTGCTCTTCCTGCAGGAATTGGTGATGTCCTGACGGGTCTCACTGCCCCATTGGTAGCCTATTGGTCCTACAAACATGGAAAAGGCGCACAACTCATAGCTTGGATCTGGAACATTTTTGGCGTACTTGATTTTGTCAATGCACTTACTCTTGGGGCTCTTGCTCAAACTCCTCTCCTCCAGACTGAGCCGACAACAGCACTTCTTGCGGCCATGCCGTTTGTTTTGATTCCTGCCTTTGGTGTTCCTCGATCTACTTTACTGCACGGATATACCTTCTGGCTGCTCGGGAAAAGAAGAACGGAAAAGCAAATTCAGTTCTGACGCTTTTTTCATTGCTGGGCGGTTCGCAACATTTTCTGTCTGTCTGTATCGCTCAAACGATCAAGTTCGTCGAGACCGCGAAGATGTCTCGACTCATCCTCGATAGTGGTGAAGACAGCAGACTGGTGGGAAGCGTGATGTGGGACGCTTTATTCCTTCTCGCCTTTTGGGGTTACTTGATTACGGCGGGCGAAACATGCGCTATCGAGGTTAGCATAGCTGATTAAAGAGAGCAGTCGAGGCTCCGATAGAAGGGGGTATGAGCAAAAATATTCTCGCCTCCAGCTGATTATCGGAAAGGCGACTGCTCTTTGTGGGATGGGCCATGACTTCGCATCGAGAGGAAAGCCTGGCGGAAAAGGCTCTGTGGATGGCGCCAATCGGTTGAGGGGCTACGGCAGCATTCCGACCGGGGCAGTGTTGCAAAAAGAAAGCTGATCTGTCCGAATAGGGAGAAAAGAAGAAAAAGAGGACCAGTCCAGTCATGGCAGAGCAGGATCCCTTCAAATGGCTCTTTTCCTTCGAGACCGCGTGGCGAACCTTACAAGGCTTCGAGATGATGAACATGCTGCGGAAAGGGCAAGTCGGAGGAGTGAGCAAAGGAGGCATCAGCAAGCAAATTACCTTCATCGCTCATCGGTTTGGAGTAGCTGCCTAAGCTGAACAGGACGAGGGGGTTCATGCCCCCCTCATATTTTCCCAGAGTTTTTGCAACACAGCCCTCTCTGATTGCGGTTTTATCATCATGTCATTTTAGCGCAATCCAGCAAAGGAGTGTTATGAAACCATTCACTAGGGCGGTTTTATTGTAGCTCTAAATCATCCATGTCATAGATCACAAACCGATGCTTGTACATGCTGTTCATGTTCTCAATAGCTGACTCTATAACTTGCTTTGCTCGTCCTAATGTAAAGTACCATATAGTATGATAATCGCTTAATGCTAGCTCATGCAGTACCTTATCTAAGCGTGCATATGTCTTTGTCGCTAGCTCAACCTCTAATGCTATTGCCTGGCCTTGTGTGCTGACAATTGCATCAGGTGTATGCTTTTGTTTTACGCCTGGCTCGCTTTTCTGGTTGGCGTGTATCTGTCGCTCGCTCAACCATTCGATATCATCGCGTTGTTGCTCTATATAGAGCCTGGCGTGATTAATCCAATAGAGATGATTGATTTTACCAGGTGTCGGAGCATATGGGCACAATGGGCCTAACTCCTGGTTAACGGTACGCAATCCTTCCGGCGTCAACCATACCCATACTGGATCTCCATACAATATATGGCCCCGCTCTATTAATCCTAATTGTTCCCAACGCTTAATAACTTTGTTGGCTCGGCTGACTGTAACTTCTCCACTCTCTTTCGGCTGTTGTGCGTACTCCTGGTAGTCAATTAGTCGAGCAAGTAAAATACAGAGGTGATCTAATGAAATAGCGTACTGCTGCGCTATCCATTTAAGTGCATTTAAGTCTCGAGCTGTGAGGCGTGGCCCTTTATCGCTGCGTGGTTTTCTGGCTTTTGTTTGCATCATTGTTTTCCTCTGTGTCTCTCTATACTACGGTCTACAAATAGGGTTAGCCCTGGGTTAAAAGGCTTCCTAGCGTTTACGCCTATGTTAAGGCGTATTTTATGAAACAATGAAATCAGGCGGGCGGGCTTGGCTGGCTATTCCTGGGCGTTAAAAGAGGCAATGGTGATAAGATGGCCTATAAAATCGAGACCATCTTACTTTTTTCTACAGGATATCGGGGCCGTCGTTATCGGTCACCTGGTGAGCCTTCGTGCTCATCCTCAACGATGATGACGACCGGAGCACAAGAGCCGCGTCAATGAGGCAGTACAACAAAGGTGTACAAGGCATTGGCACGAGCACTCTGCTCAAACACTTCCCTGCTAGAGTAGCAGCATTTTCGGGAAATTGCAAGTAGTTCGCAAGCGATTTCATTCTATTTTCATGATGATTTATACGGCCTCAGTAGCCGCTTCATGCCACTGTAAGCTTGTATTTGCGGGTAAGTTATGGTACAGAAAAAAGTGAAAGAGATAGCACCTGCTGCTACCACATGAGCAGGGAAGTTCTTATACAGGTTCCTCTTCAAACCCCTGGTGATCCGCATACGTGTGCCGAGAGCCGCCAGCAATGCTGGCGAGATCCGCATGCAGATGCCGAGAGCCACCTGGAAAAACGAATCTGTAGCGATCCGCTGTAGATCGTGTGCTCTCCGCCTTCGCTCCGAAGGCCCCGCACAAATCAGGCCGCTGCTTGCAAGAGTCTGCTGCCGTACAGCAAACTGAAAAGCCACCCTCCATACAGGGACGTCCTTCAGGGCGCCGTGCGTGCTCATAGTGGAATGGGACCGATTTTCAACCTGTTGGCATATGTCTTGATATTCTCATGACCTGTGTCAAGAGGCCGGGAATTGGTACATTCCTGGAACCACTATGTGTTGGCAGGTCCGTCAGCACGAGTGGTTAGATGAGAAGGGAAACCCAATCATGGCTAAGATCTCTCTCAACCCGAAGGACAAGAAGCGCTTCTGCATGCATCGAGTCGTAGGTGGCTACGACTGTGGGAAGTGCAAGCCCTGCTGTGCCAGAGAGGGACAGGGGGATCATCTGAAGGTATGCAAGCGTAAGGTGAAGGATGGACACAGGGGGTTTGGCTTGCCTAGAGGAGGGAAGCGCGCGGAGAGGTGTTGCTGCGGGGAAGATTCATACGTGCAGTTCTTCTAATGCTACAGCAGCAAGGTGGGGTGGTGTCATCAGTCTGATGCCCGAAGAAATGCTCACTTGGGCTGAAGGCTGATCCTGCGACTCCATCCCGTAGCGTCCCGTTGGACGGACCTCATTGCCAGTGGGGTCCGTCCCCTCGTCACGAGGGGAGTTGGCCCCGCCTATCCATCAAACCGCGTTGCCTACCAGCGCAGCAACGCCGAAAGGAACACAGCATGTCTCACAACGACGAGCCTTACCCCATCGATAAACTCCTCGGACGGCTCAAGGAGCTCACGGAGAAGTCCGGCGATACCATCAGCATGCCCCCTCGGCAGGAGGCTACCGATCTTTTCGATGAGCTCATGGGCTACCCAGATGAGCAGTTGAAGAAGATGGCGAGGCGGAGAGACGATTATGCTGCGCTCGTCGCCCAGGCCGTGCTGAACTCGCGCAACAGCTAGCATATCTGTGGCCCTGTGGATCAACATGAGGGTCACAAAGGCGCCTCCTCTGTGAGAATGCATTGGCGCTACGCTTTCCTGGGCCACCCTTCCTGGGTTGGATCTGCTGGATGGCTCCAGCAGATGAAGTGCTCCTCCACCTATTCCCTCATTCATCAGCACGACCAATCACTCAATTAGCAGAAGGGACACAGCATGTCCAAACACTCTCCTACCTGGCTTGCCCGTGCGACTGTCCAGGTGGCAGACCCCAAAAATCCGGCCAAGCTCATGCCGCTCTGGGGGCAGGGGGTCGGCGACAGTGAGAAGGAGGCCAAGCAAGATGCTCTGAGAATGCTTCAGCAGGAATTCGAGAGGCAGTTCGGAAGCGACTGGCGCAAGATCTGGGGTAAGGCCAGCCGGGTCCGCTATGAGACGGACATCCAACGGCACCTCTGATCGCTCGTCGCTCTCTACCGATGATCCAGGGAGGCGCCGCTCTTTCGAGAGTGGCGACCTCCCAGTTCCGCTCCTTCTCTTTCTCATCTCCTCTCACCGCATCTCGCGTTCTGCTGTTTGCGCAGGTGAGTGGTATCCTCGCGAAACTCAATACATCCTTTCGCCCGGTGTACCGCTTGCCCGCCCTCTCAGCAGCCGCTGATGAGGAAAGGGCCTCCGCTCTTGCAGTGGAGGAACAGAGAAAGAGGCTGCAATGGCCAAACAGAAAAATCAGGTAAGGAAGAATCGCATGCAAGGCCCTGCCTGGCTCTCACGTGCTAGCGTGTACACTCCAATACCTGGCCATCCTGACAGGCGTGGCCGTGCCCCCCTCTATGAAGAGCAGACGGCGGGTTCTAAGAAGGAGGCCGAAGAGAAAGCGAAGAGGGCGCTCCGGTACAGGGTCACACAGGCAGTTGGCGCTGCAGCCTGGAACCAGGTCGAAAAAGAAGTCACATTCAAGACCCGCAGGCTGAGCTAGAGACCCAGCAGAGCGAGCCGCGTACAGACCGGCCCGCTCTGCTGCTGGGTTTCTCTTTGCAAGCTCTGCAACACAACTTGATTGTTCCGGTGAGGCTTCACGTCACCGATGCCTCTGAGGCGTCAGAAGGTGTGAAGTCTCACCAGGGCAATCGAATCCGCCTCGGTTGTCTCAGCTCCAGGGTGGAGCGCTGAAAGGAGAAATATTATGAGGGGCAAGGAGTATTGCGTCTACTGCCAAAAGAAGACGCTCTGCAAGGACCTCTACTGCCCAAGATGCAAGCGCTGCCGGAAGTGCGGGCAAGGTCTTCGTGGCCCGCACTCCATAGACTGTGCCCAGAGGACAGAGCCCTGGGGAGAGATCCGCTGAAGAAAGCTTGCAGAGCAGGTCGTATCTACGACCTGCTCTGCAAGCCCGCCCTTTGTCTACGGTGCTTCTCTCTCAGAGCTTGACCACTCCGGTGAGGGTTTCTGACATCAACGCTCGTGCCATGCAGACGCGGATGCCAGAGCTCTCACCAGGGTGATCAATCCCGATCATCCGATCCAGCGCACCATTCGCAGGAGGAATCATGAGCGGCAAGAGCAAGAACACGGACGGCCGCACGCCGGAGGAGGTGGCCCGCGGCGATGCTCCCAAAACCGAGCACCACCGTTCCTACCTCGCCATCGCCACGCTGACCGTCCAGGACCTCACGGTCCCGATCTATGAGGAGTTCGAGACCTCCGGCCTGGCGCAGGACAAGCCCAGCGCCACGCGCCTGGCCACGACGCGCCTCATGGCCGAGGTCGAGTCCAAGCTCGGCAGGAACTCCTGGGGTAAGTACGGGCACAAGGCCAAGGTGACCTGCAAGCAGGTCAAGAACTAACCACCTAACCAGGGTGAGAGGGACGCGGATGTTCCTTCACACAGGATCTCCAGCTACGCCCCTCTCACCTCCGCTTCCAGCAGCATGGTAATACTGCTCGGAGCAACCATCAAAAACCTCTCACAAGAAAGGCAGGGTCAACTCATGGCCAGGAAGAACGGGCGAGACCTCCAGAGGGCTCTCAACCGCGGTCAGAAGAACAACGTCTCAGATCGCTACGTCGGCTACAGAGAGCTGGTGCCAGTGTTGCTGTACGAGGTGAAGCAGGCTGCGGGCTCGTCCTGCAACTGCCCTCCCAACTGCGGCTGCGACAAGGACCTCTACTGCCGCTTCATCAATGGGAAGCTCCGGAGCGACGAGAAGCGCCGAGTGGGCGAGATCGGGCGGAAAATCGACAACGAACTGACCCAGTCTCTCGAGTACAGGGCCGAGGTCATCGGGAACCTCGAGGATGGTGGCAAGCCCGTCGTCAAGGTTGGCAAGCCCGTCGTCAAGGGCATCGTCAATGGCGCGAAGTGGTTCGTCGACTTCGTCGATAAGCACTGGGAGTAAGCGGGGCGAGGCCAACTAGTACAACAGAGGGGCGTCCTGCCGGGCGCCCCTCCCCGCTCAGGTCAATTGGGGATTGCCTGAGCGGGGAGGCCATGAAGCTCTCGCCAGAAGAGCTGAAGCAGGCCATGAAGTGGTCTGACGCCGCCGGGGATGCCGCTAAGGGGGCGTTTATCCGCTGCCGCCTCTCGCAGCAGCAGAGCCAGGAAAGCTAAGCCCATCTCCCCTATCAAACCACCTCCACTTATAGAAGGAGCGATCATGGGTAACGCACGAATACCGCTACAGGACATGGATGAGGTCTCGCTCACGTTCTTCTTCACGGACAATGACGAGGACACCATCGCCGAAGCGCTTCTGAAGCTTCGCAAGACTGCCAGCCCTGAGCGGTGGGACACTGTCTGGTCCACATTCGAGAAGGTAGCTAAGGCAACTCCTCGAAAGGTTTCCGGCGTGGAGATGAAGATCAGGCCGCGCGAGAAGTAAGCCTTCATCCCTGCCAAATGTGGAGGAGCGCAGGCAAGCAAGTAATGTCTGCGCTCCTCCATAAAACCAGCTCTGCGGCCAGCGCCTGATCTCACTATAACGGGTGCTGACCGGGGAGCTGGCCCCATTTCATCCAACCAATAGGCGCTGCCCACCAGCAGCAGTGCGAAAGGAGCACGATATGGCCAGGGGCAAGAGGCTCACTTCAGAACAGGCAGAGGAGTTCCGCCGGGAGTGGAAGGCCGAGGCCGCACGACTGCTCGCCAGCCTCGAAGCGCTCCCTCTGGAGAAGCTAAAGGAGGCCGCACAGCAGTCTGGCGACTACGGTAAGGCGGCCAGCGCTGTGCTGAGAATGCGCCAGGAATAGGACAAGGAAGCAACTCTCTTGCTCCACTTTGGAGCACGGAAAGGAAACAACATGGTCAAGCCAAATCTTTATCACTCTGGTCAGAAGCACAACCCGCACTCAAAGGAGCACTACCACTCCTACACGGCTACAGCAACGGCTACAGGCCCGGACCCCAGGTGCCCAGGCAAGTCTGTCTCGGTAACCAAGGAGAAGACCGCACGCAGTGAGAAGAAGGCCAAGCAGATAGCCGAAAGAATGGCCCGAGAGGCTTTCGAGGCCGCATACGGGAAGTCTGCCGCTGGCAAGATCAGGATCACGATCAAGGTTCGCGAGCAGAGCTAACCACCACAGCTAGGCGGTGAGCAGGGGCGTCCTTCGGGGCGTCCCTGCTCGCCAAAAGATGGAACTGTGTCTCGACCAGCAAGCAGACGTCTGATCGCTCTCATGACATGTGCTTGCTGGCCGAGAAGCAGCGCCTTCTCGGATCTCCACGACGCGCTGGCAAGCCCGCCGGTGCGAGTGGGCTCTTGAAAGGATCGCGCTTATGGCTAAGTTCGAGCCGATCATGCGCTGCCGTGAGTGCCTCCACGGAAACCATGAAGCGTGCAATGGCTACGTTGCCAAGGAGGGCATGCTCCAGCGGAAGATGGAGTGTACGTGCAAGAAGCGCGGGCACAAGTTCGACGAGCAGGCGCCCTGCCAGTTCTGTTCGATAAACCAGCACGGGAAGTGCGAAGGAGACGGGTGCTTCTGCAAGAGCAAGACCTGCAAGAGCGGTGGCCCGAAGCGGGAGTGGAGCCGCTCCGGCCAGCAGAAGGCCTGTGGACCCTGTGCAAAGGGAAAGCACAAGAAGTGCGAGAAGCGTTCCTGCTCCTGCATGAAGGAGTGGAACTGCGGCGGCAATCACTAGCGCCTTTCGCTTGTGCCTCATGAGTCATCCCTGATTTTTCTGGACACTGATATGTAGCCAGGAGAGAAAAAAAGAGGCTAGGCAAAACGGATCTCCTCGTTTAGACTGTTGAGTATGAAAGCAATCAACACCTGAACGAGGAGATCCGTTGTCATTATGGCAGAACTGTCTGAAACCTTCAAACACCTGGAACGAGATCCGCAGGGAGGATCACAACATCTGCTTCATTTGCTCGAAACGTTTTTGTTCCCCTTGCTTACAGCGTTGGATGAGATCCTGGATAAACGGCTTGTGCGTACCTTGTTGCAGTGCCTGGTGGCGATCATTAGCTTGCGCAATCACCCGCAAGCCCTCTGGTTGAGCGAACCGGGTTCCTCTCTGGACGGCTATGCTGGATATGCCTCCAGTGCGACAGCAGGCACGAAACGGGTTGGGAAACTGCTGCGGTCAGTGAAATGGACAGTGGATGTCATTGACCACTATCTCCTGGAAAAAGCTGATGAAGAAGTACAGAACCTCAAAGTACAAAGAAAACGGATTCTCTGCATTTGGGATGGAAGTGTCTTGGAAAAAGCCGAGAGTGAAAAACTCGAAGGATTGTGTCCCGTTCTTTCGAGTAAAGCAAAACGACGAAGCCGCACGAAACGGGGCTTGGTCTTCAACTGGCCTGCTGTGCGCCCGGTGCGGGTCATGGGCATGCAATGGACCGCAGCGCTGATTGTGGGAATGCAAGGACTTCCCCATCTAGCGCTGAGTCGTTGGTGGACGACCAAAGGCGTCTTTGCGACCAAGTTACGGGACGCCGAGGAAGAGGCATTACGTGTCTGTGTCAGGAAATGGGGGCCGTTGCTCGTCCATGTGTTTGATCGTGGGTATGCTTCAGGATATTGGCTTCACGTCCTTTCGCAATATCGTGTTCGTTTTGTGATCCGCTGGATCAAAAAGCATGTGTTCCTCACTCTGGCTGGAGAAGAAAAGAAGCTCTGGCAAATTGGGCAAGGCAAGAGATATCGAGCGCATAAAGAGATCTGGGATACGACCACCGGAGAAAAGATGTCTTGCGACCTCTGGTGGAGTGCAGTTCGCCATCCTCAGTCAGGGCAACCGCTGTTTCTGGTCAAAGCTCGCGTGAAGAAAGGCGTGATGTATCTTATTACGAATGAAACCGTTCACACAGAAACACAAGCCTGGGAGGTCTTTTTCACCTATCGACGACGCTGGCAAATTGAACAGAGTTTTCGCTATGCCAAATGCGAATTGGCGTTGGAATGTCCGCGTTTGTGGTCGTTGGAAGCTCGTCTCAAACTGCTGGGAATGGTTATGCTCGTCTATGCTTTCTTGCTTTCTTTGCTCGATTCCTCCTATCAAGATCTAGTAGCCGCGCTTTTGCGCTTCAGATGCCACCGCACTGGAAAGCGGTGCTTGAACAGTCAAGCACCGCTCTATCGGCTCCGATGGGCGCTCAGTCGTCTCTGGAACGATTATCGCCCTCATCTGAGTTGTTTCATTCCCCCTTCTGATGATCCTCTCGTTGTCGCTTCCCTCATTCGAGATCTCGAAAGGTTTCAGAAAAATTGGGGATGACTCATATCCCCTTTGGATGAGAGATGTTACTGATTCCCGAACCCCCACTACATGCTGGCAAGCCCGTTAGTATGGGTGGCTCACCGAAAATGCTGAGGAGGCTGAAGACGAACTCACTCCTGAGCCCATGAAACACCAGCAGAAGCAGAGCGAGAAATCCTAAGCCTCAGAAAGGATCTCACCATGACCTCCTACCTCGCTTCCAGCACTCCCAGCTCCACTACTGCGGGTACGGCAGTGGGCAGCTTGTTCACCCCCGCCAGGCGTTTCCAGGTCGTCGGCTACGGCCTCATCACCATCGAAATCACCCCGCTCGCGCCCACCGTCCTACTCCCAGTCTCCATCTCGCCCGAAGGTGGCTTCATAGCGTCGGTCGACGACGAGCGCATCCTTGCCATCGGCGAGGAACTGCAACTGCCTCCGAACGACACCCACCACACCTGCCTGCTCCAAGGCGCTTCGCTGGCGCTCGGAGGCAGTGCCCTGCTCAAGGTAGCCAGCGAGATCATGCTGGCTACCTTGAGCAGCGACGGAGAGGTCAGAATGTCCGAGAAGCCGGAAGCCTACCTCCAGGTTACAGAGGGCCTACCCGATGGCGTACAGATCTGGAGCCACAACTCTGCGGCTCTCTGATCTGCTCTACCAGGCCGATCCAGGGGTGCCTCTGCCTGCCGAGCAATGCCACTGTATCTCGACCAGCAAATACACACCTGATCAATCTCCCGGTGTGCTTGCTGACCGAGGGCAGCGCCTTCTCGAACCTCCATAACGCGCTGGCAAGCCCGCTGGTGCGAGTGGGCTCTTGAAAGGATCAGCAATATGAAAGAGTATCGTTGCCCCCAATGCAAGCGATTCAAGTGCAAGAACTGCCTCAAGAAGTTCGCGCCGAAAGGACTCGGACGTAAGGTACAATGCGTCTGTGACAAGTTCGGGCACGACCAGTACTCGTACGGCCTCTGCTCCTTCTGTAGCAAGGGAGAGCACGAGAGCTGTAACAAACGGGTGGGAATGTGTACCTGCATGGAGGGGTGGAACTGCGGAGGCAACCACTAACCACCTGCCTCCCATCGGTTTCCTCTTCTCCCGCTAGCCAATTGACAGCGAGGACAGGAGAAGGGGGACTTTTCACTCCCGCCCATCTCAGAAAGGGCCAGCACCATGCAAGAGTATCGCTGCCCCAAATGTAAGAAGAGAGAGTGCAAGGACTGCCTCATATGGTTCGTCCCGAAACTCTCCACAAGAGCAGTACGATGCGCCTGCGACAAGTTCGGGCACGACCAGTATTCCTACGGCCTCTGTTCTTTCTGTGATATGGGGGTTCACTGGAAGTGCCAGACGAACTCAGAGGGGACGCCATGCACATGTATGGCAAGGAAGGACTGCGGAGGCAATCACTAGCGATTGCCTGAGCCGGCTCCTTCGCCGCCAGCAAGACCGGAACCCAGGCTTGCGGCCAGCGTCTGTGCCGTCGATGACAGCACAGACGTTGGCCGGAGGATTGGTCGCCACTAACTCTCCTTCCCCGATTATCCATTCCGATCAAAGGAGCCTGATCAACATGAGCGCAAAGACCGCCAAGAAGGCCGGCCCCACCCCGCGTCAGCAGCTCCACGACGAGATCTCGCGCCTCCTGAGCGGGGTGAAGGTGCATGGCTTCAGCGAGCAGCTCGTCAACGACACCGAAAAGCTCTATACACAGGCCGCGACCTGGCTGCGTGGCAAGCCCGGCCAGCAGCCGTCGGCCATCGCGGCCCAGGGCATCCGGCAGCGGCTCAACTCGCTCATCGAGCAGGTGCGTGGGTGCGAGTTCGCGGTCCTCTCCTCCGAAATCTCCTTCTTCAGGCAGTACAGGGACGGGTTCCCGTGTGGTGCCCGCGCGAACGACATCGCTGAGGCCGAGAGGTTCAGCGCCTGGGTCAACGCCTGGAAGCAGGGACGCTTCGGACAGCGACCGTCGGACGACGAGGCCCAGGAGATCGAGCAGGAACTCACCTTGCTCATCAGCGACATGGGCGAGGGTCTGGCCGGGCGGGTCGACCGCGAGATTTCTTGCATCAAGAAGATCCTGGGGCCGAACTGGATCAGCGACAAGGTGCTCAGCAAGACCAGGCAGCTTCTGCACGACACGCAGTCCTGGCTGAGCAGCCAGCCCGGCCAGCAGCACTCCTCCGCCTCGCTCGCCGGGATCATGGAGGCGCTCTCTTCGCTCATGGCTCACCTGAGCGCGATCGAGGAGCGGCGCCAGGAGAAGCCTGTCACCTGGCAACACCACCCCATCAACCGGGCGAAGGATCTCCAGCAGGTCTTCGACAAGCTGCGCAAGATCTCCGAGTCGCTCATAACGGGTCAGACCGCAGCAGCCTGATCGAGGCGGTCTGCGCGCCCCGTTCTGTTCCAGGGCGAAGAGAGGAGAGAGATACCCTAATTGCTCGATAGGGTATCTCTCTCCGCGCAAGCTAAAACTACCCCCTTATAATAAGCCTATTCTGGTTACTGTTTCTTTTTCTTTTGTCATACTCACGGCATGATGTGTATACATCATGTAAAAAGACACAATGCTATAAAGACAACTGGTAAAAGTCCTTCCAAGTGGTTCTGTCTCCTTTTTGGTGAAGCATGAGCTTATCTGGGGAAAGTGAATGATTCTGTGAGTACCAACTGCACTGCTTTTCACCTCAGATAAGCTGCAGATTACCCAAAAGGTTGGCAGTTTCCTACCGAAAGGGTGGTCACCATCATCGGGTGAGGTGAAGATGAAGAGCGTATTGTCGGGAAAAGCAGGACAAAAGAAGCCCGAATACTTGAAGATAGTATCACCAAGTCCTCATGGTTCTAGTTGTTGGAAGAGTACATGGCTTGCTTTTAGGATCTGAAGACGGGCCTCTTCACGCGAGATGGTCGCTTGTCCATCGCCATCTTGTGGTCCATAATCGCCAAAGAAGGAGTGAGTCCCTCCTGAAATTTCGACATAGCGCGTCTGCATTGGTAATTTTGACCTGGCTGAAGTCACCATCGCCGGAGTAATCACGGCATCCTGTGTCCCATAGATCAACGTCACCGCAAGGTCTTTCCGTCTGGAAAGATCACATCCGGGAAAAGTGCCGTACAACAATAATCCTCTCACGTTTGCATGCGTTGCCACGAACTCACAGGCCATTCCACCTCCCATCGAGTGACCTCCCACAACCCAGGTCTGGATCGCAGGAGAGGCTGAGATGAGCGTGGCTGCGTAGTCTCTTCCAAAGACGGCCAAATTTTGACCACGTGGAGCTTCGGGACGACCTGTGTAGAAGCGCATGGGGTAAGGGTTTCTCCCCACACCCTCTTCCTGCTTGGCTCTCTTACCAAAGGACTGACGGCCACTGCGGCCTTGCGACTGGTTGAGAGGGGGCAACTCGAACTGGATCGTCCCATCAAAGACTATGTCGATTGGTTAGCCTTCAGCCAACCGGGGATGGAGTCACGAATCACCATCCGCATGTTGCTCTCTCACACTGCCGGGTTGGCCGACATTTTTCGGGCCTATGGCAACCCCGATCCTGCCACGCTCGCCACCTCTATCCGCGAAGACCTTCCTCGCTATCCTTTCGCATTTCCGCCTGGCGTTTTTCCCCATTACAGCGGGCTGCATCTGAACCTGCTGGCCTTTTTGATGGAAACCGTCACAGAAACAGCCTGGACCTCTCTCATGCAGGAACTTCTCTTCGAGCCGCTTGAGATGAAGCACACGACATTTGATCCAACCATCGTCATGACCCATCCGCTGGCTTTAGGCCATCATTTAGATCAGCAGGGACAGCTCCAGGTGCTGCATCGTTTCCCTCAGAACGCTACTTTTCACCCCTCTGCCCTTGGCATATCTACCGGTTCCGATCTCGCTCACTTTGCACTCATGCATGTGAACCAGGGAATGTTTCAGGGACGGCGCCTGCTCACACCTGAGACTCTTCGCTTGATGCAGACCATTCCAGCCAGTAGTCACTACATCCCTTATGGAAGTAGCATGGGGATGGGGTTCATGGTAGAAGAATACAAGGGCATTCAGTGGTTTGGCAATCATGGCACTGTTGGAGATTGTTGGTGCAAATTGCGTGTTGCTCCACAGAGAGGAGTTGGCGTGATTCTCTTGATGAATGCTCAACAGTTTGAGATCTTTCCTCTTGCTACCTACTTCCACCGCTTTTACGATCAATTGCTTGATCTCCCATCACTGCCTGCGCCAACCCCTGTACGAGGAAATGCACAGCTCTGGCCCAGCTATATTGGCACCTCCCTCTATCTGGAGGGAGGGGTAGTAGTGATCAGTGTGCAGGAAGAGTATCTCTGTCTCAAGCTCAATGATGGCCCGCTGATCCCCCTTGTGGCTCTCAGGGATGACCTCTATGTGGCACGGTCCCTCTCAAAGAACCTACTCTCGGTTGGCTTCCTGTCTCCAGAATCGGGAAGGGTGCCCTATCTCGTTCTTGGTGGGCGCGCCTTCACTCGCATCGAGGTGGAGACAGCATCTCTCGATCCGACGAAGTGGATCTCCTACGCTGGGAGGTACAGACGATCTGCTTGGGAAAGCTATCACGTTTCGGTGGAGGGGATGAACCTCTTCTTCTCTTCTGATGGAGAACGAAGAGGTGGTATTCCTCTGAACAACACTCACTTTGCGTGTGAGTGGGGAGTGTTTGAATTTGTCGTTGAAGAGGATGGCTCCGTCCAGCAACTCATCCAAATCGGGTATTGGATATTTACACGGCAGGAAGAAACGACCCCTCTCTAAAGGGAATGCCTCTTGCCACTCATACATCCAGGCAGAGGCTTCGTAGCCACCTTTTTATCGCTGTATGTAAGAATATCTCTTCGTCAGGACTTCCATTTCGGGAGAAAATAGTGTATTCTCTTCTAATGCCCAATTTCGGGCAGTACAGTCTTTCCCTTTTTCTGGAGGACAAAGATATGTACAGCGGGGAAAGTCAGCAATTTCTCTGCCTTACCAGCTACCGACCTCCATGCCTGCGTTTGAGGGCGTTTCACTCCACGACTGGCAAGCAGTTCTGGCACGAAGAGACCCCCATACAGCTCAGCGGTCAAGTAGGAGCGCTTGTTGTGTCTGATGGGGTGCTCTATCTCACAGACTGGAATGGGTCTGTTGTGGCGATTGATGCAACAACCAGGCGCATCCGCTGGCACTACCAGGGACAATGGGGGCACCTCCTAAGATTAGATGTCTTAGGCGACATCGTTTTGCCCCATACGTACACAAATACACTTCTGGCGTTGCACGCTCCCACCGGCCAGGTGCTCTGGATAAAGCAAGGGCAAGACAACGCATACGATTTTTTGTGTCCGGTGGCAGGCAAAGCCATCTCTATGGCCGCACACCAAAGAAAGCCATCACCCCCCTCTCCTGGTCGCGTCTACGCTCTTGATCCTCAAACGGGAAGCGTCCTCTGGCAGAAGCATTTTCCCTCTGCGTTGGTGTCTGTCTGGGCGGCTACCAACGAGACGGTCTATGCCGCCTATCCTGCTGGCGCTTCTTTTGCTGACATGCTGCACGTACTGGACGAGAGGTCCGGCAGCACGATATGGACGATGCAGCTCGTCAGTGGCAAATGCTATCCCGCAGCAGTCAGAGGAAATGTGCTCTACCTCGTCGTCACACCACATCTGCTTGCTCATAGCTCCAGAGCACCGGCGAGTTGCTCTGGAGCTATGAGCAAGCAGGATGGCAGAGAACTCTAGTCAACACAGCTCTCCTACGATGATTTGGGTATTCGGCTTTCGTTGTGTTCAGACACAACAGGTGCCGATTGTAAAGACATTTTCAGAACGTGCTTATTCAACAAAGAGAGAGGAAAGAAATGCCGAGCGACTACGTAAAAGATCTGGTAGATCATAAGCAGCGTGTAGCAGGGTATATGCAGATCGTTGCCAATGAATTATTCAAGCGAGCGACCGTCCATGACAACTCAAAGTTCTCCCCAGAAGAGTTTGACATGTATGAAGCAACATTCTCTGAGCTTCAGGCGTACACGTATGGCTCACAGAAGTATAAAGAGACTGTCAAGAAATTAGGCCCTGCATGGAGTCACCATTGTCAAGTCAATGATCATCATCCTGAATACTTTA
The DNA here is from genome assembly GCF_016587455.1 of Reticulibacter mediterranei. NCBI lineage: Bacteria > Bacillati > Chloroflexota > Ktedonobacteria > Ktedonobacterales > Reticulibacteraceae > Reticulibacter > Reticulibacter mediterranei. The sequence continues at coordinate 2,382,411 of NZ_BNJK01000002.1, forward strand.
AGGATGGCGTGAGAGGGATGAACCTTATTCAGCTCGTCGAAATGCTCTGTGACTGGCTAGCAGCCTCAGAACGTGGCCAGACTGATGTTCTGCAATCGCTTGCCATCAACAAAAAGAAGTTTCATATTGATGACCAGCTCTTCGAGGTCCTGAAGAACACGGTGAAGGAGATTGCACCTGGAAAACTACCTGACAAAGATCCGCTCGTTTGACGAATAATCGAGTGTGGTAAACCACAACGAAAGCCGAATACCCGATGATTTTCAGCAGCTAGCCTGTTCATGAGGCTGCTTCCACGAGCACTTGCAACGCCATGAAGCGTTCACGAAATATCCATCGTTGTTGCGCCAGTGAAATGGTTTCGCCCATTGGGCTATGGGGGCGAAAATACTGGCGTAATTCGTCAAATGTACGACAGAAGCGATCTGCAGACACGAAGCTCCCAAAGCTGCGCATAGGATAGTATCGTTGTTTGATCCCTCGATGATCTTGTTCTATACGATTATTGAGATACTTATTCGTCCGATGCGCTACATTATTCCCATTGTTTCGTGTATTGCACGTGGATAGGAACGATGCCCATCCGTTGTGATGCGTTCTGGAGCATGACCAACCACAGCAAGGGCTTGCTTGAAAAACTGTTTGGCAGCATCCAAATCCCGCTTTTCGCTCAACCGCGAATCTACCAGATTGCCGTCAGAATCAATGGCTCGATAGAGATAACACCATTTTCCACAGACTTTGAGGTACGTTTCATCAACATACCATGATGTTCCTGCTTGACCACACCGTTTCGTCCGTAATTGGTCTGCAATCATCGGAGCAAAACGCGTTTCCCAGTCCCGAACCGTCTCGTGCGTGAAAGCAAAGCCTCTCTCTAAAAATATTTCGGCAACGTCACGCAGGCTTAATTTATACCGAAGCCGCCACAAGACTGCAAGCAGGACGATATCAGTGGGAACTTCAAGATAGTTGAAAGGGGTGGAAGTCTCGTTCATTAAAGGTGGATTGGCACTGAGAGCAGAAGAAGGTTGCATATCCGAGTTTGGTTTTCTTGGCGCGTTTTCTGATGGTCGTGACAGCACAATGTGGGCAATCCATTCGTCGACGCTCCTCATTCAATATTCTTGACAAGGTCAGCATAACAGAAACGTGACCTCTCAGCAAGATGTGGTTTGAGTTCTGACGGAACCGCTCATCTCAGTCGTCGCCACGGCTCCCGCATCGAAGTGCCCATTGTGCGGTGAGCTGTCATCATCCATTCATTGTCATTATCGCCGCACCCTGCGAGACGCACCTTGTGTTGGTCGTCTCGTCCAGCTTCTTCTCACTGTTCGTAAGTTCACCTGTCGCAACTCCTACTGTGAACGGAAAGTCTTTGCAGAACGGCTGCCAGCCTTTGTGGAGCCGTGGGCGAGAACCACCATCCGCTTCTGTAAACAAATCACCTCCATTGGCCTGTTCACCTGCGGTAATGGGGGAGCCAGGCTCGCTGCCCATTTAGGGGTGCAGACCTCGCGCCAGACGATCCTGCGCCGGATTATGGATCTGCCTGATGTCTCAACTGGATCAATCCTCTTTCTTGGGATAGACGATTTTGCGTTTCGGCGTGGCTACCGATTTGGAACGATCCTACAGCACTCTTCACAAAGATGGGACCATGTTAGCTCATCATCAGCCCGAAGTTGTCCATAAACAACGAGGCGCAAGTATTAGTGACCATTGACGCGCTTTGAAATCGCCCATCGCTTGCCAGGGAAATCAAACCACCAGTTTGCCTGGCGCAGCGTGGTATAGCCCAGGATCAAATCCGTTGGGATGTCCGTTCGGGCATTCATGCGCGACAAATCAACGCCAACGACTTTATGAGGCAAAAACACCGCATTTCCGATGAGGGGGGACGTCATGAGGAACAGAGGCGTTTGCATGCTGATACCGGTTGCATCGGTTCCTTGAGAGTGTCCGACTTCCTGAAACAACGCTGGATAGGTGTTGATAAAGTTCAGATCCGCCAGAGTGATGCCAGCACCTGTATCCCAGACCGCAGTCGCCTGGATCGTTCCGAACTGCAGCCTCACGTGCGGATGAAACTTCTTGCCCAAAAGTAATTCGTGCACAGGCAAGCCGCATGGGGGTTCCTCTTGGAGGATCACCCGCTGCTCATCGAAGAGAAAGTGGCAGCAGAAGTCTTTGAGCAGATCCATGCCAATCAGGTTGGTTCGAACTTCGGGATTGGCTTGGGCACGACTGAGCAGCATATGGTGCCTGCTGATTGGACCCAGTTCAAACAGGGGAACTTGAATCAGCTCCAACTCACTTGCCGCAAACACTCCCGAAGTGCCCCTTCTCTCGACGCATGCAAAGGTAGCAGTATACTCGTCGAACGTAATGCTGCTGGTCGCCGCGCCCGTATCCAGCAGAAATCGGTACGGGAAGCCGCCAACGGTTCCGTCCACGAGCATTTCAGCAGCATCGGGATCGTCCTCATCTGGCTTGATTATCACATCGAATCCGTTCATCTGGTCTCCTTTTCAAGCAAACATCTGTTGTCGTGGCTATCGCTCGCCTTCCTCATTCGAAGCGGATGAGGAAGGCGAGCGATAGCCACAATGGATAAACCACCCAAAGGCATCCTGGGCAGTAATCGTGAGGAGTGCCTCCCCAATAGCTTCTTGCAACCTCTCTGGAGTGCGCGCTCCCACCCGGCGCAAAAACGCCTCTTCGATCGGTGACAAGTCGGGAGAGTACGAGGGAGAAAGAGGAGCTGGCATCTCCGTGCTTCGATAGCCTGCCGTCCCTTTTCTCCCGTGTGGGTATTCAAATTGTCCAGGATGACAATGTGTCCGGCTGGTAAACTTGGGGCCAGGATCTGCTCAATATACAGCTCAAACACTGCTGAATCCGCTGAGCCTTCCAGAAGGAACGCTTCACTCATCCCCTGCAGTGACAGCGACGCAAGCAGCGTAGTATTCGCCCTCCTGTTGCGCGGAACAGAACCATAGACGCGTTTTCCCTTGAGCGATCGAGCATATACGCGGGTGAGGGCGATGTTGGAGCCACATTCATCAATGAACACTAGTTTACTGGCATCGAGTGTTTTGGCTTGCTCCCGCCAAGCGGCGCGGTCAGCTTCATTCTGTTCACTCGCCTGTATCGTCTTTTTCTTCCGCGTCCAGTTCAGACGCGTGATCGCACGACTCATGGTTGCGGAACTGACCGGGATGCCATGCGTGGCTTCCCAGAATTGGCAATGCTCGTCAAGGGTTGCATTAGGATGGGCCTCCAATTGAGGGAGCAGTCCAGCGTGTAGGGCCGCCCCTTTCTTTGAGGGACGGCCTGGAATGGCCTTGGGCTTCACATCGTCAGTCTCGCGCCTCAACTTGAGATAGCGCTTAATCGTGGAGTAGGATACCGCAAAGGTCTGGCTTATTTCTGCTCGTGGCATCCCCTGATCTACCGCACGTAAGAGACGCTGTCGTAAATCGTAAGAATATGCTCGCATGGGTTTATTTTGTCACAAGGCCCAACCTTTGTGAAGGCCGCTGTAGTGAATCTGGAGAGTCATACCGTCGCCGATCTCTTCCCTGATCGAGAGGCAGACACTTGGGCAGCCTGGATGAAACACCCCCCAGATCTTACTGTCGTCAGCCGAGATCGTGGCAGCAACTACGCCAAAGCTGCCTCTGATGGGGCTCCCCAGGCGATGCAGTGCGCGGATCGATTTCATGTGGTCAAAAATTTGATGGAAGCCGCACAACTCCTGCTGACACGGTGTCTCGCAGACATCATAGCAGCATACCAAATAGAAGTCTCTGATCAAGGAGAGCACGCCTTGCAGGTTATCTCTCTGGAAACATGGCGCCCCAAGGAACTCGCCCAGGTAGAGAAAGTACGGCTGGCTCGACGAGCTGAGCGTCACTCCTGCTATCAGCAAGTGATTGAGTGCCATGAGCAAGGAATGACAGCGAAGGAGATTGCCTGCCAACTCGATCTTTCGGGTCGAACCATTCAGAGATGGCTGCTGGAACCTTCCCAGAGGCCAAAAAGCGCCGCAGGAAACGCAGTGGCTTTGACCAATTTGCGTCCTACGTGTTCAAGCGCTGGAGGCAGGGAGAGCGCAATGGGATCGTGCTCTGGCGTGAACTATTGGCACAGGGCGCGCCGTTCTCTGAGCGTACGTTGTACCGTTATTTGGAAGTGCTCAAGCAGATAGAAGTGAACATTGCCAGTCTGCATCGTCTCCAGAAATTTACCTCGAGCACGGCTGTCTGGCTGTTTGTGCAAGATCCCTGCAAGTTGGATGAGATCGAGCAAGAGGCTCTGGCAGCCTTTCGCCAAGTCAGCCCGACGCTTTCATGTGCCTATGATCTGATCCAATATTTTCTCCTGATGGTCCATCGACGGGAAGGAGCGCGATGAGAGAGGTGGTTAGCTCAAATGGCGGAAAGTGGCATCGCAGAACTGCAGTCCTTTGCCGCTTGCATAGAGAAAGACAAAGAAGCTGTGAGGGCGGGCCTCACTTGGTCGATCAATAACGGCATGGTAGAAGGGCGTGTCAACAAGCTCAAACTCATCAAAAGGCAAGGCTATGGTCGGGCCGGATTTCCACTGTTGCACAAGCGAGTCCTTCACGCCATGTAGAGAAACCTATTCCTCTGGAGGAGCGGCTGTTAGGCAAAAATACAGGATGAGATGAGCATTGCCGGGGTTGACATCCCATGCCTGCTGCTCCTGGTTGATCGTCTCAACACAGAACCGAGCTGAGCGCTGGACATAGCTCTCCCATGTTTCTGCTGTCTCTCGCTCGATAGACTCCGTGCCCATGACCCCTCCGGGAGGATGACCATGACGCCCGTCGGGGTACTTCACCCATCCTTCCCACCCCAGCAGAGCCCACCTGGCTCTCACCAGCAGTTCAAGAGCGTCCAAAGCTTCATGATAAGGCAAAACCACCTCTTGCTCAGACAAGGATTGTTCGCGGAGAGCCTGCGGCAACAGCTCGATCTCTTCCATAATTCTTCCTTCTTGGACGGTCTTTCTCCTATCTTACCATCAGACTGTTTAGCAAGCGAGCCATAAGCCCCGAAAGCGGTCAAGAGCCGGGCTGTGCCAGATAAATTGGCGATGCTTTTTTCACGTGCCCCATACGTGAGATGAGTGCTCAACGTCGGAAAAGATTTGGGACATGACCCGACGTGTGAGCACCTCTGACCCTCAACCACTAGCAGCGGGGGGTTCCTGTTGAATGCTCTCGACCAGATCACGGATCGCTTGCACGACAGCATCTGGACGGTCGGTGTGCATAGTGGCGTGTCCGGCATGTTCGACCTCACGGTACTCTCCATGCGCAACGGAGGAAGCCAGTGCTGTGAAGAGTGCCCGTTTCCCGTCATTCATCTTGGGTAGGTAGGAAGGTGGCATGATCGCCGCCGTAGGCGGATCGACTCCCAATGCAGACAGCACGATCAGGGGTACGTCTGGTATCTTCCCACCGTTACGCAGTTCGGTTGAGAGGAAGCCCTTCCCTGTTCTTTGTGAGGCTGGCAATTCCTGCAAGTGCTTCATCGAGGATCTCAAATGCCAGTCGATGAGCAGCTCTCGCACCTCGTCCGGCCAGGTGGCGAGTATCTTTCCATACATGCTGCGATAAAACGCCTTGGAATGAAGCGACCATCGAAGGAGAGCCAGCATCACCCGAAACAGCTCGAACGGTGTTTGCTTGGGCATAGAAGCATCGTAGTCCTCATGAAAAGGCTCCAGCAGCAAGAGACCAGCCACCTCAGCGGGAAAGCGCTGTGCATAGCAACGTGCGTAGGCTCCACCCAGTGAGTGACCAACCAGCAGATACGGTGCTGGTATGGCGGCCTCGCGCAGCAGGCTGCGCAGCTCATCAGTGACCTCGGTGGCGGTTCTAGGTAACGTGACCTGATCACTCCAGCCAGTTCCCGCGCGGTCGTAGAGCACCGACGTCGTAAATTGCGAGACCTGCTCGTGGATGTTGAGGAAGTCAAGGCCGACCAGACCAGCTCCAGGCAGAAAGACCACCGGTGGGTTTCCGCTGCCCTCACGGTGAAGAGCCAGATTGCGCCCCTCGACCGTGTAGAGACGCCCGACTGGTGGTGTGTGATCTCCGACCGATCCTGATTTGCATGCACGACGGAGTGATCTTCTCTCTTGCCCCTTTCTCCCATTGAACTCTTTCATATTTCCTCCTGAACGTATCATGATCAGCAAACCCCCCTCACAGAAAAAGGGCGGTTTACTGTTGCCTTGTCGCGATTTTTGAGGAGAACCTTACGCCATTTTTGGCAGGGGGTGTGAATGTCCTATGCTTCCAAAACGGCCGTTATGGTCTGCAATGTGTGTGGATGCGTCATGATCGTGAGCCGTTCGCCACTCCTGAGATCGAGCAAGCGCGAACGGAAAGCATCTTGCCCAGCAGAGGTGTCCATCGTGGGTGGAGTGACATGCACATGCGAGCGTGCCAAGAGGAAGGTACGTACGTCCTGATTCATCAACAAAACAGAGAAAAATTCACACACGTAGGGTTCGCAGTTAGGGCAGGTGACTCGCACGTAGATGCTTTGCGGCCATGCATGAGAGCCGACATACATGCTCTCAAGCGTGTTGCGATCAAGGATGTCTATCTGAACATTCGAGTGACAGATGGTACAACGTCGTTGATCAAAAACCGTGCGAGAGAAGGCGCAACCAGCCAGCAAGAAGTGTTTGAAGGTGGGACGAAACGAGCGGAGCGCGCCAAGACGAGGAAACGAGTGCAGCACGCCAACACGACGCAATTCATCTGTATTCGCCACGTCGTCACCATACAGGGGAGAGCAATCAGGACAACGCAAACGGAACGTGATGAGACCTTCAGGCCCACGTTCAAACGTGGCTCGGAGACGCCGTTTGCCGCATCCCCAGCACCATTGCTGTGTCTCCTGCCAGCCCATCGACTCGTCACTGTCTCGCAAGAGGCCCAGGCACTGGGCCTCTTCGCGCAGTTCTCCATGCAAGACCTGCTGAAGCTTTTGACGTGCTCGGTGCAGCTTCAATTCCAGTGCCCCCAGGCTCATAGAGAGCCGTTCAGCCACCTCGCGCTGGGGCAGTTCAGCCAGATAACAAAGTTCGACCATCTCGCGTGTACGAGCCTCCAGATGCCCTAAAGCACGGTCGAGCAGGATCTGCACATCCTGGCGCTCTAGCTCCGAGGCCGGATCGACGGCAAACGGGTCGGGGAGATCGACAGGTTGCGCCGATGCCTCACCCTCAAGCACGTCCACCTCGCTCATCTGGGGCCTGGCGGCCCGTGCGCGGATGGAGCGCTTGCAAATGTTGCGGCAGATGCCATCGAGCCAGGCTGCAAAGTGTTCCGGCTCGCGCAGCTTCTCCCGATGCCGCCACGCCTCAAGGTACGTCTCCTGTACCACATCTTCAGCTTCATCTGGTCCGATCCCGTTCATCCGCGCCAACCGGAGCAAACGCGGTCGAGCCGCCTCTGCTCGCGAACGCTGATCGAGAGCGAATGCGAGATCGGGATGGGGCAGTGATGGTTGACAGATTGAGCAGCTTTGAAGCCGCGTGCCATGCTGGCACACGTGCTTGGATGTTTCACTTTGCTGCATTCCATGGTCTCCTTTCTGCTCACCTATCGCGTTTTTGGATACTGACCTTACGCACATTTTCAAGAGCCGTCTTCATTTTTGCCCACGTATCCCCAGAGCGCCTTCCGTTCGTCTTCGCTATCGTCGTCTTCCTTGCGTGAAAATGACGATACAGAACACTTTCTTACAAAGAGTCACACTTCTTCAGCTTTTCGCCAGGGTTTTCCCTTTCCTCTTCTGCCAATATCTCGTTGCGCATCCCGTGGGAACAACTCCCTCTCGCGGATTGGCTCTCCTCATGTATGCAGTTTCTGAAAGGGGCAGTCTATGCCTGTAGTGTTATTTCAAAATTTCTTCTTGAGGCTCAACATTTTGTTTCAAGCGCTCGTCCCTTGTTTGTTTCTTGCTGAAAAACACGATGAGAACGATAAAACAGGTGAAGGTGAGTGTCAATCCACCTCCTACGAGCCAGAAGCCGGGACCAGGAGTATTTGTTATACAATCCGCAGGATCGGTTGAGTTTGGTGGGCAAAGGCCACTAAGGATACCGAGCGACAATATACCGAAGGGGAGCAAGCCAAGCCCGGCGAAGATCAGGCCGTTGATCTGGAGTTGGGATGATCGCCGTATTGTTTATGAAGGGATTATTTATATATTTCGAGATTATTGCCGCCCACGAAAGCACAGAAGGATCTCGACCCTGAAATGTCGAAGTGGAAAATGGGAAGAAGGAGCCAATTACCAGGAGCGCACAGCTAAGAACTGTAAGCAGGCTCGCAAAGCGATGGGAAGATGAACGAGACATTGTTTCTCCTTTTTATCTATCGTTCTTTGTATAAAAAGTTATACATGAACTAATGACGAGTTGGAAGCGGGGCAGTACCTCGGTGATGGACTGCAGCTCAGCGAGCGGGAGACAGAGCAAGCCCTTTCTCCATTTGTGCCTCGCCCACCGCTCATCCTCTCTCCCGCTAGGCAGTTGCTCAAGCAGGCATATGAGACAGGTCGTGCCACTGCTCTGCGGGATCGGGTGTGGATCAACGAGTCGGTCGCGAAGCCGATGCTTCCACTCCTGCTGGCCGTGCTCGATCTGGAGGAGAGCCAGTTAGAAGATCGGCTTCTGGCCTGTGAGTGGCTGCTCCAGATTCATCTGGCCCTCGACCAGTTCGAAGATGCGAAGGCGCTGCTGCCTCGTTGCCAGCGCGAGGCCGAGCAGGCTCCCCCCACTACGAGATTCATCGCATGTTGCGAGGAGTGAGAGCAAACCTCGCTGGAGCTTGAGCAAATGAAGGTCGGGTAGGACACCACAGCTTTTTCGAATCTTCCCTGGGCCTCGCCTCGCCTCCCTGAGAGACGCTGGCTCTTGTTCACTATACGTTCGACCTGTTGCGTTCGCGGCTCGCGCAGAAGATGCCAAATACCGTGACTCCCTGATGATAAGGGAGGCCATCAGGGTTTCACGCCTAAAATGGTGAACGCATCTAGATATAGACCTCATCTGAGAGGAGACTTCTGAAAAAAGAGCTATTTAGAAAATCAAACGTCTCGGGGCGGAGCCTCACTACTCCGGCCTAGAAAAACCTCGAAAACGATCAGTGTCGGTTATCTATCAGATCCGAGGCCAGTCTGCTGTTTCGGAGATTGTGGTGGCACTGCGCGAATGTGAGTTTGTTCACAGATACATTGTCTTCTATTCGCTATACTGCTTTTGTAAAGATGCAGGGATAGGGAAGGCTATTATCTGTTTTTGGAAGGAGCTTGCGTATGCGTTTTAGAGCATTTTCGGGGCTGGTCTTCTGCCTCTTGTTGTTGATTGGTTGCCAGGGGAATTCCTCACCCCCCTTAAAGAGTAGCTCCCCTTCACCTATCCCAAAGAGCCTCTTGACCGAATTGACTTGGCCGGATACTCATAGCTTGCCTGGTGGGATTGTGAGCGGGCCAGATGGCACTTTCTGGTTTGCTTCTGATTCAGCCCCCCGCAGGATTCGGTCCCCATGGAGATCGGGCGCATCACGATGCAGGGGAAGATCATCGCTCGCTTTCCTATACCAATGAAGATGAAGGGCATGGGGGGAATGACATCCGGGCCAGATGGTGCCCTCTGGTTTATTGAAGACCTTGAGAACAAGATTGGGCGTATCACCACGCAAGGACAGATCACTGAGTTTCCCTTTGGCAGTTCGCAAGCTTCCTTTCTGAATCTTGAAAAGATTACCGCCGGGCCAGATGGTGCTCTCTGGTTTACAGGAAGAGATACCAGCGGGCCTGGCTGTAAGATCGGACGCATCACGACGCAGGGAAAGGTCACCTTCTTTAAGGTGCGACCCTGTCTCCGTCTTGAGGATCTTGTCACTGGGCCAGATGGTGCCCTCTGGTTTCCCATAGATACGAAGCGATCTGAGCAAGATCCGACCCCCATGGAAATCGGACGCATCACGATGCAGGGGAAGATCACCACGTTTGCCGTGCCGACCACCAGTGACGCCATTGAAGGAATTGCGGCAGGGCCAGATGGCGCTCTCTGGTTTACTGAAGACTTCGCGAACAGTATCGGACGCATCACGACGCAGGGAAAAATCAGCGAATTCACCTTGCCGACGCCTGAAAGTCGCCCTTTCGCGATTGCGGCAGGGCCAGATGGGACCCTCTGGTTTAGTGAAATTTTTGCCAGAGATGGCAACCCCAAAATCGGGCGCATCAGCACAGAGGGGAAGATCAGCGAATTTGCTATTCCATCGCCTGATGCTCCCATGTTCGGAACCAGGATTGTGGTCGGGCCGGATCGGGCTCTCTGGTTCACGGTGCTCGGCCACGTGATGCGTATTACTCCGCCTCGCTGAGGCGTGCAAAGGAGAGGGGAGTGAGTAAACCTCAGAGGCACGAACGCCAAGCAGCAAGGGAGCAGATGATTGCAGCCTTGCTAGCAGGTCAATCCTGGCAAGTTGTGAGAAAGACGACCAGGTGCACCGTTGAAGCGAGCTATGGCCTACCGTTTACTGCAAGCAGTGCGCGAACGGGGAAACGCTGTGTTGCAGGATGGGCGACATGGTCATCCCATCAAACTCCGTGGGGAAGCACGTGATTTTCTCGAAGCCTACTGCCGAGAGACTCCCTGTACGCCTTCATCGGCTCTTCAAGCGGCCTTGCGAGATCGCTTCAACCTCCAGATGAGTGTGAGCCAGATTAACCGTGTCCGGGCCGCCCTTGGTCTGAGCAATCCTTCCAAGCGATCCTCGCGAGAAAAAAACGGGAGAATCAGGGGCTTCTTCGTCACAGGCAGAGTGGCAAGAAGGAGTAGGCAGCCTGTTGTTGTTGGCGTCTGTTCAGGAAACGGAACTGCTTTCCTGTCTGCAGACGGCTCTCACCCCGAACCTTTCCACGGCTGCTTCATCGCTGCGGGTCGTCGGAAGCCGACCTGCAACCCTGTATTGTCTCTTGTTGACGCTCCTGTTCTTGCAAGCTGTTGGACTGCGACGAACCTGGGATTTGCGTGGTTACAGCGGCCAGACTCTAGCGCTGCTGACAGACCGGGATCGGGCCTATGGCTACCGTCACACTGAGCGATTTCTGGCTGAGCTGGCTTGCATTGGAGCTGATGCGTTCTTGACTGAAGCGCTTGCACGCTGGACCGCTTCGCTGTGGGAACCAGGGCGAAAGCAGAGAGAGAACCCAGTTGCCGTTTTCTATGTTGATGGACACCGCAAGCCCGTTCATGCTGATGCACTGATCCCACGTGGGCTGATCGGGCGCACGGGAAAAGTCTTGGGTTGTCGCGCTCTGGTGGTCTTGCATGATCAGCAAGGTCATCCTTTGCTTGTGACGACTCATCGCGGGGACCAGCATCTGACACTTGGCCTCCCAGCCATCCTCACACACTACGAGCAGGCGGCTGGCCTGGAGAATCTCAAGCGTATCGTGGTGGACCGCGAGGGCATGGCAGCAGAATTCCTGGCAGAGTTGGCAGGCTAAGGGCGGACGATGGTAACGGTGCTGCGAACCGATCAATATGCAGGGTTAGAGTCGTTCCGAGAGGTCGGGGAGTTTCTCCCGTTGCAAGCTGATCGACAAGGCAAGGTCATCCGGGAGGTCGCGCTAGCTCGCTTTGGTCTGCCATTATCTGAACACCCAGGGCAAGAACTGGAGGTGCGGGTTGCGCTGATTCGCGACTGGCGTCGCTTGGTTCCCAAAGAATCATCATCAGAGGCGGAAGACCGTCCCTTACGGTGGGATGAGAAACCCAATGAGACCCATGAATACTGGTTAGACGAGAGTTGGCAGGCAACCCCTTTGCCTGCACCACCGATGGAGCCGAAGCTGATCCCTATTGTGACAACAGCAACAGAGGCAGATGCAGTGGAACTGGTGCAAACGTACACCAGACGTTGGCCTGCACAAGAAAATGCCATCCGTGATTGGCTCATCCCGCTTGGCATCGATATTAATCATGGTTATGCCAAAACCGTCGTCGCCAACTCTGAAGTGACGAAAAAGCGGGATGCGCTCCAGAAGCGGCTCGACAATGTGCGGCGCTGGACAGAAGGAGCCCGCAAACGCATGCACAATGTGAGCAAGTTGTACCGGAAACGCTGTGAGCAGACCAAAGAACGGGCAGATGCGCTCTATCGCGATCTCAACCATCATCAAATGGAGATGGAGCGGCAAGGGGTTGAGTACTGGCTTCTGAAGAAGACAATCAAGGAGGAGAAAGCTGTCGCAGATGCTGAAATTGAGGAATACCAGCAACGACAGTGGAGAGCCTATCACACCAGCAACAAAGAGTTCAACAAATGTGAGAAGTACTGTCGTGAACAGCGTGAACTGCTCAGAGCTCTTGAAGATTTGGACCAACAAGAACGCAAGATGTATGAATTGAACAATCGCAAGGATCAGATTATGACGATCTTCAAGGTAGCTCTGGCGAATCTGGGCATGTGGGTGCGCGATCACTATTTCCCGGCTTCGTACGCTCATGCCACTTGGCACCGCTTGCAGCCTTTCTTTCAGTTGCCGGGACGGATCTTCTGGGGACAAGATCGAGTCGAGGTCGAACTCAAGCCATTCAACGACCGTGCTCTCAATCGCGATTTGGGGGAGCTGTGTGCTAAGGCTGCCCAAGAACAGCCACGTTTACCGGATGGACGTCGTCTCATCTTTCGCCTGCAAGGGGCAAGGATTCTACATCTAGATGCGCCAGAAAAAGAAGTGGCGTGAAACCCTGTTTTTGTATTCTACAAGAAAAACTCTTCTTTTTCACCTCCTCTTTGAGAATTGGAAAGCCCTGCTGTATCCCGCCTCCCTCTTGCTTTTGCAGATGATACATGCTAGACTGACTCGTAGGAGAAAAGTCGGAGCAGAACATTTCTTCTCTTACGAGTGAGTGGCATTCTTTCATCGCTTGCGACCTTCCTTCGAGCTCATACACGCTTTTGGACTGCCAGTGCATGGCTCAAATGAGCCGCGAAAACTCGTACCAGAAAGAGTTGAGAGAGAAAATAAGGAAAAATGACCGCATCGTCGAAGATCATTTCCTTTCCACAAACAGGGGCTGCTGAATGGGTCGAGAGTTATGTGAAAGAAGTGCTTTCCAAACATGACGAGTCCACAGTGGAAGCCTATCAACGGATTTTGCGCCACTTTACCACCTGGGTGGTTGAGTTGCCAGGCCATGAAAAGCGCTTTCTCCCGACACAGCTTACACCAACATCTATTGAACTCTATCTTTCCACTCTCCGCGATCAGGGCTACAGTGTGAGTCATCGCAGTCGCGTGAAATCGGTCTTGAGTGGCTTCTGCCAGTGGCTCATGGAGGAGAAAGAGGCCATCCGCCGCAATCCCACTCGTGGTATCAAGATGCCAACTCAGCAGATTCTGGCTCCCCGGATTCTCGAACCTGATCAGAGGTTTGTCCTGCGCACTCTGGTAGACCAGGATGAAGACCTGCGAGGAAAAGCCATCTTTGCGCTTGGCTACTGGGCTGGATGCCGGGTGAGCGATGTAGCTCACCTGTTGATGGAGCATACGCATGTTGGACCCAAGATCGGGTGGCTGCGAGTGGGACACAAAGGGGAGAAGTTTCGCGAGATCGATCTTCTCAACGAGGTACGCAGGCCACTGAACGCCTATCTCTTGCATGGAGGGAGAGATCGGGAGAGTCCTTACGTCTTCACCTCCCAACGCTCTCCCCAATTGACCGAGGCAGGTATTCACCATTGGTTTCGTGCCCTCAAGCGAAACGCCACCAAAGAGCAATGGGAATTGATTGCGGATGTGACGTTTCATGATCTGCGCCACGACTTTGCCCATAGAGCCCGTGAGGCGGGATGGTCGCTAGAAGAGCTGGCCTACTACCTGGGCCATGTGACCGTGAAGGGGATGCCTGCCATTCAGACAACCATCCGCTACACCCAAGTCAGCCGGGCACACGTGAAAGAAAAACTGAAACTGTTGAAGGGATAGCACATTCTCATAGAGAAGAAACGACTGAAGAGAAGGAAATCATCACTACCGTTATGTCTCTCGATTTTGTCATCGCGGGTACCAAATTTGCCGCGCCAACGTCTTTGCATGCCCTCGTTCATCGGCAGCGGTTACATGAGGTGCTCACTACGGGGCTTCAGTATCCTTTGACGCTGGCCTCGGCTCCTGCTGGCTATGGAAAAACCAGTCTCTTGTCTGAGTGGTTCTTGACCACTCGGGCGCACAGGTCCTGCGCCTGGGTCTCGCTGGATGCCTCTGATGATGAGGTCAATCGGTTCTGGCTGTGCGTGTTCCTGGCACTCCAACGCTGTGCTCCTGATCTGATGACGCCTCTCCTCTCCCTGCTGCAGACGCAACGCATGCCTCCTGTGCAGGATCTGCTCTCCCTGCTGATCAATCGGCTGCTGGAAGAACCGGAGGCTCGCTATGTGCTGGTCATTGATGACTATCACCTGATGACTGCACCTGCCATCCATCAAAGTCTGACCTCTCTGATCGAGCGGCTTCCCCCACAGCTCTGCCTGTATCTTTCGACCCGTATAGATCCCCCATTGCCTCTGCATCGGCTGCGGGCTCGTGGGCAGCTCCTGGAAGTGCGGGTGCACCACCTGCAATGCACGCCTTCTGAAGCCAGCGCCTTTCTCCAGGAGGTGATGGGACTTGCGCTGACCAACGAAGAGGTCGAAGCGATCACGCAGCGGACCGAGGGCTGGTTGGTCGGAGTGCAACTGATCGCACTCTCGTTACAGGGTCAGGCCCGCCTCTCTGATGTGTTAACACGTGCCTCTGGTACTCAGCGCTCCATTCTGGACTATTTCACCGAAGAAGTGCTCAGGCAACAACCAGAACGGCTCCAGACGTTTTTGCTGATCAGCAGCCTGCTGGACCAGTTCTGTGTTCCTCTCTGTGATGCACTGTGGGAAGAGGGCCAAAGCCAACAGATGCTGGAGCACCTGGAACGTCTGCACCTGTTTGTGGTGGCATTGGACGCGCAAGGAACCTGGTACAGATATCATCACTTATTTGCAGAAGCCTTACGCCGTCGCCTCCATCAGTCCACTTCGCAGGAGCAGATCGAGGCCCTGTATGGGAAGGCCAGCGCCTGGTATGCTGAGCAAGGGTTGCCGCATGAGGCCATGCACTATGCGGTGCGCAGTCGTGATTGGCACCACGTCATCGCACTGCTTGGGCGCTTTATCCGCGACCTGCAAGGGCGACCAGGCTCGATCCACATGATGGAGCAGTGGATCGAGCAATTACCCGCTGACCTGTTTTCTCAGGACCCTCGCCTCGGACTGTTTGCTGCCTGGTTGTGGTACAGTTGGGGGGATTTTCGGACCGCTGAGGGATGGTTGGACCGGACAGAAAGCGCGCTCGCTCAGATGCCAGAGGGGAACACACGTGGGCAGCTCTTCGCAGAAACCCTCGCCTTCCGAGCCGTGATCAAAGGATTCTATGGGAATGTGCAGGAGATCATCGCGCTGTCCGAACAGGCAAAGCAATTGCTTGACGATGACAATAGCTATGTTCGTGCTCTTCTGCACAATGCCCAGGCGCTCGCATTTCTGGCTCGTGGCGAGGCCAGCGCGTTATGGCAAGCCCTCCAGGAGGCCATGGCTGCCTATGAGCAAGCGGGGGTGATGGTCATCGCATCCTGTTTGTCCTGTATAGCTTCGTCCTATCTGCTCATGCTGGGACAGTTGAAGCAAGCTGAGCAGGAGCTCGCCCTCCTTGCCTTGGAACCCTGGGAGCAACCGCTCGCACGGGGATTGCTGGCTGCCTCTCAGGCGGCGCTGTTGTACGAACAGAATCAGCTGGAACAAGCGTTTGACCAGGCACAACAAGCAGTACACCTGCTGGAGCAAGCTGGTTCCATGCTGCTTGTGGATCGAGCCTATGTGGTCCTGATGCAGATCTTCCTGGCGCGCCAGCAGTTCGATGATGCTTCAGAGATCCTGCAGCGCTTGCTCACCCTTCCTACCTACCGTGACAATCGCTATGCACAGACCTGGTGCCTCTCCGGTCTGCAGGTTCGGCTCTGGCTGTCCATGGGCAAACAGGACGTCGCCGTGCAGTGGAGGATGCGCTCTCAACAACACGTGCCCCTCCCTTCAGTTTTTGCGCAGGAGCGAGAGGCAGTAGCAGGTGTGCGGGTCCTGCTGGCCGAACGGCGAAGTGAAGAGGCACGCCATCTGCTTGCTACCTGGCTGCCCCGGGCGCGTTTGACAGAGCGTCGTGAGCAGGTGTTAGAAATGTGCCTGCTGGAAGCGCTGGCTTGTCAGCAGATGCGGCAAGAACAGCAAGCGTTGCAGGCGCTCGAAGAGGCCCTCTTGATCGGGGAACCGGAAGGTTATCTGCGTCACTTTCTCGATGAAGGTCCCCACCTGGTGCCTCTGCTGAAACGCAGCCTGGAGCAGCATCGGAGGCCCTATGTGGATCGCTTGGTCGAAGCGTTTCTGCAAGAAGAGAAGAGCAGGCATGAGAAGAGCGGCCCTCCCTCTTCCGCTCACCAGCAAGCGCTCATTGATCCGCTCACTTCTCGTGAGCAAGAGGTGCTGGAGTGGCTTTCGCAAGGAGCCTCCAATCAGGAGATCGCGCAAGCCCTGGTGATTGCCCCAAACACCGTCAAGCGGCACGTACAGGCCATCTTAGCAAAGTTGGGTGTACGCAACCGCACGCAGGCCGTCGCACGCGCTCAGCAGCTTGATCTCCTTCCCCAAAAAGCCGACTGAAGCACCGATGCCGACTTCATCGTGGAAGAGTCCGGCACGAATAGTCCCAAAGGGTCATACTCCTCCCTGAACAAAAATGACTCCAAATGATCACGCTTTTTTGTGGAACCCACAGTATACTGTCCATTGTCGCCGACGAGGAGCGATGTTTCCTCGGCTCAAGCGAATGGAAATACAGAGACAATAATGCATATGGACAAGGAGAAATCAATGACTTCCTCATCATCGAATCGTGTCTGGTTGATTACAGGGTGTTCAAGCGGATTTGGACAGGCTTTTGCCCAGGCGGTGATTGCACACGGAGATCACCTGATCGCTACCGCCCGTCATGTCGAGCAGATCGAGGCTCTGGCAGGTGCGCAGCCAGATCAAGTGCGAGCACTCGAACTCGATGTCACGAACGCGCGACAGGCCCAGGAGACCGTGAAAGCCGCACTGGACACTTTTGGGCATATTGATGTGCTTGTGAACAATGCTGGCTATGGACTCTTTGGGGCTTTTGAGGAACTCTCGGAGGCACAAATTCGCCAGCAACTGGAGGTGAATTTGTTGGGAGCCATGAACGTGACGCGGGCAGTCCTGCCGTCTATGCGCGCTCAGGGCTGGGGACATCTGGTGCAAATCAGTTCACTGGGAGGGCTGGCTGGCTTCGCTGGAAACTCTGCCTATAGTGCGAGCAAGTTCGCTCTGGAAGGGTGGTCGGAGGTACTTTCCAGGGAACTTGCGCCATTTGGCATCAAAGTGACAATTGTTGAGCCTGGTGGTTTTCGTACCGAGTGGGCTGGTCGTTCTATGATCAAGGCGGCACCGCTAGCAGCATATGACGTCGTGATGACAGAACGACGTGCTGGCATGGAGCTTGCGAATGGGAGACAGCCTGGCGATCCTGCTCGTGCAGCCCAGGCTCTCATCGCGGTGGTCGAGTCAGAGCATCCTCCCTTGCGGCTTCCTCTGGGGACCGACGCCGTCACGATCATCCGGCAGCATCTGCAGCAACAACTGAACGATCTTGACCGCTGGGAGTCCTTATCGTGTTCTACCGATTTTCCTCGCCACTGAGAGGGTTCAGCACTGATGCAAAAAAATCAACAGGAGGAACAGGAGAGAGGATATGTCAAACATTGCTGGAAAAGTTGTCGGTATTACGGGTGCAAGCAGTGGCATTGGCGAGGCAACGGCGTTGTTGCTAGCTTCGCACGGTGCGAAAGTCGTCCTTGGGGCGCGTCGGTCGGATCTCCTTGAGGCTCTGGCGACCCGCATCGTAGATGCAGGAGGTGAAGTCGCCTATGCGCGCACAGACGTGAAACGGCGCGAAGATCTTACCAATCTTGTTGGGTTAGCATGTGAGCACTTTGGGAAGCTTGATGTTCTCATCAACAATGCTGGCATTGGGCCGATTTCCCCCCTCGACGACCTGCGCGTAGAGGATTGGGAGGAGATGATCGATGTCAACATCAAAGGCGTTCTGTATGGCATCGCGGCAGCGCTACCTGTCTTCAGCCAGCAGGGATTCGGGCATTTCGTCAACACCGCTTCTACAGCGGGCCACACGACTGTACCAAACATGGCAGTCTATTCCGGCACGAAGTTCGCCGTGCGTGCCATCTCCGAGGGTTTGCGCCAGGAAGCTGGCGACAAACTGCGTGTGACGATCATTTCGCCCGGCTTCGTTCAGACGGACTTCGCGGAATCTATAACAAGTGCGGAGATGAAAGCCCAGATCGTCGCCTCGCGCGACAAGTTCGCGATACCACCGGACGCGATTGCCCGCGCTATTGTGTTTGCGATTGAGCAGCCAGCCGATATTGATGTGAACGAGATTGTTATCCGTCCCACTGCGCAGGGGTAACTGGCTCTTCAGGGAATCACACCTCGTGAGAGTCATAGTTTCACTCAGTCAAGGGAAAGGGAAGGAAAGAAGGAACCTATGCCACAGACAGATCAACCTTTGAACCAGGACATTATCAGAGATTTTCGTGAGAACAATGGGCACATCAGAGGCACATCCCCATTGAGTGAACCCTTTAAGGGCGTGCAGCTTTTGCTGCTTCATACCAGGGGCGCACACAGTGGATTGGAACGGGTGAACCCCGTGGCCTACCTTGCCGACGAAAACCGTTTGCTCATCATTGCCTCTGATGCTGGAGGACCAAAGCATCCTGCCTGGTTTCGCAATGTGCTGGTGCATCCCGAGGAAGTGAGCGTTGAACTGGGAACAGAGACCTTTGCGGTACGGGCAAAGGTTCTTGAGGGCGAGGAACGAGAGACCTTTTTTCAGAGAATGTCCGCCCTCTTCCCTGTTTTCCTTGATTACCAACAGAAAGCGTATCCGCGCTTGATCCCAGTGGTCGAGTTGATTCGTCAAACAGGAGAGCTACTATGAACCAATCACACGAACTGCACGTCATTTTCGGAACTGGTCCGGTCGGGATCTCGCTCGCTGAAGAACTGCTTACCCGAGGCAAACGGGCCCGTCTCGTCAATCGAAGCGGAAAGGGAGAGATCCCCACTGGGGCAGAGCTGGTTGCTGGAGATGCCTCCAGACTCGACATTGCGCAGGAACTCAGCCGAGGAGTTGCTGTCATCTACAATGCCACCCATGCCCCTTACGAGCAATGGCCGGAGATTCTTCCCCGCTTACAGGAAAATATGATTGAGAGCGCTGCTGCTGCTGGAGCGAAGCTGGTCATGATCGATACGCTCTACCTGTATGGAGAAACTCATGGACAGCCGATGACAGAAGCCACACCTTATGCGGCCACCTCACGCAAAGGCCGTCTCCGTGCCGAGCTCGCCTGGGGCTACCTGCAAGCGCATCGCACAGGCAAGGTCCGCGTGACCATCGGGCGGGCGGCTGATTTCTTCGGGCCGCGTGTCCTCAATTCGTCGCTGGGCCAGTATGTCTTTCCGGCAGCACTCTCTGGTCGGCCAGCCTTGACGCTTGGCAACATTGATCTTCCTCATAGTTACAGCTATATGCCTGATATCGCGAAAGGCCTGGCTGTGCTCGGAGAACGAGAGGAAGCACTGGGACGAGAGTGGCACCTACCCGTACCACCAATCATCACAACACGCGAGGTCCTTCAACACATTGGCAAGGAGCTTGGGCTTGGACAACTTCCCCAGGTCTTCACTGTTTCAACAATAGAACAGGCCAGGGCAGCCAACGTCTTTGATGAGACCTTTGCCGGCGAGTACGAAGAACTGTTCTATCAATATACAGAACCCCAGATCGTAGATAGCAGCACCATTGAGCAAGCCTTCGGTTTGCAGGCCACACCATGGGAGGAAGCGCTTCGGAACACTATTCGCTGGTATCAAGAGCGAAATCGTTCATAACCCGGTAATCCCTTACATACGGGATCTGCTACTTGCATACACGGCAACCATCCTTTAAGAGGATCGGATATATGATGACTCTGCTTCATACATGTGCACGTCCACTTGTAGGGACTACTGGAATTTGAATATCGACACAGAATTGCATGTTTTTATCCTACAATAGGAGGCTATGACAATGCTTCACACGACAGCACTTGTTCTGCACATTCTCTCGGCGATTGCTGTCTTTGCCAGCCTCGCCCTGGACTGGCTTGCTACCGCCGGTCTGCGCCGCGCCGAGCGCCTCCAGGACGTGCGGCCCTGGGTCTGGGCGCTGCAGGTCTCTGCGGCCTTTGGCCCCTGGGCACGGATCGCAGTCCTGGGCTTCGGGCTCTTCCTGGCGTTCGACGCCTGGTCCTGGCAGGGCTGGATCATTGTGGCGCTGGCATCCTGGCTCGCGCTGGTCTTGCTCGGTGGGGGGGCCTTCACCGGGCGGACCCTGCGGCAAATGGTTGCGCTGGTCAACACGGAGGAGGCTGACGCTGCCGCCCCCTTTGCGAGCCAGGTGCGTGTGCCGTGGATGTGGGTGCTCGTCTTGACGCGTCTGGGGCTCGCGGTCGGCCTTGTCTTTGATATGACCCTCAAGCCCTCGCTGGTCATTGGTGCGATCATGGTGCTTGTGGGTGCAGGAGTGGGACTGGCGCTGAGCCAGCGGCCCTCGAACGCATCATATTGAGAAGGAGAGAGAAAAATGAGTGAAGCAATTGGATTTATCGGACTTGGCAACCTAGGTTTCCCAATGGCTAGCAATCTGCTCAATGCCGGGTATGGGCTCTGGGTGTACAACCGCACTAAGAGCAAAGCCGGGCCGCTGGTTGAGAAGGGCGCGCACCTGGCGGCGCGACCCGTTGACGCAGTGACGAGAGGGGGGATGGTCGCGACCATTGTGTGGGATGACGCGGCATTGGAAAGCATCGTCATGAGCGACGGTTTTTTTAGAGCAACTGGGACCAGGTGGGATACATCTTTCGATGAGCACGGTGCTGCCTGAGACGGCGAGGAAGCTGGCGGCACTGCACGCACAACGTGGCTCTAGCTATGTCGCGGCGCCTATCTTTGGTGGATCAGAGGCGGCTGACGCTCGCCAACTCTGGATTCCCATTGCCGGTCCGCAACAAGCCAAAGAACGCGTCCGACCGCTGCTTGAGGCGATGGGGGGAATGGGCATCTTCGATTTTGGCGAAGAGGTTGGTGCGGCAAATATTGTCAAGCTCGTTGGAAATTTCATGATCATATCGGCTCGACACACGATGGGCGAAGCGCTTGTGATGGCTGAGAAAAATGGAGTCGATCCAAAAGCGGTGATGGATATGCTGGCAGACCCATCATCCCCGTTATTGCCTTCTCCCATCTATCGGAACTATGGCAAGAGGTTCGCCGAGCGATTTGTGTCCTCTCACGGGAACTCGGTCTCGCTGAAGGATGCGGACCTCTTCCAGAAGACAGCGCAACAGGTGGAGTCGCCCACGCCCATCGCCGGTCTTTTGCTCGATCTTTTGAGCGGCGCTGAAGGAAGAGGGTAGATACCATAGCAGGTTTGGTGGAATGGGTTTACTCAAACTCATTCCACCAAACCTGCTATGGTATCTGGACACGACTTAAGCGGATTTCATATGAGAAGCCTCCTTTTGACTTATTGCAAGCAAGTCAAGAAGAGGCTTCAGCGTAGCGCTGCTGAGCGTCCGTGATTGCTTTGATATTTTCTTCCGCCCAACTGATAAGAGCAGTCAGCGGTTCGCAGATGGTTTGCCCCATAGGGGTTAAGGCATACTCAACACGCGGAGGAACCTGTGCATAGACAGTACGCTGCACCAATCCATCTCGTTCCAGACTGCGCAGTGTTTGGGTAAGCATTTTTTGCGAAATTCCCCCAATTTGCCGATGAAGCTCAGCAAAGCGCCGTGGCCCATCCGCGAGCAAACCAATAATCAGGGTCGTCCATTTATCAGCAATCACATCGAGGACATGCCGTGTAGGACAGTTTGCCTCATACACACCTCGGGAAAGAGTAACTATTTCCATCTGGTAACTATCTCACTTTTTGGTAAGTACCCCACTTTTAAGTGCCTTCTTGCAAAAAGAATGCTGCTATCTTATAGTAACTTCTAGAGATTGCACTGTCAACCTCTTCACAACGAAAACACGAGGACCTTCCCTCGTGAATGACAACAAAAAAAACGACGAGAGAACCTGAAAGGATCTTCCCCATGTATGCTCTTACTGGTGCCAGCGGCCAGCTTGGTCGCCTTGTGCTCAAACACCTGCTCACACAGGTTCCAGCAAACCAGATTATCGCCACCACCCGCGATCCGCAAAAGCTCGCGGATATCGCTGCCCAGGGAGTGAGAGTGCGTCGCGCTGACTTCTCCGATCCGGCAAGCTTATCAGCGGCCTTTGCAGGAGCGACCAGCCTGCTCATCATCAGTACGGACGTCATCGGCCAGCGCGTCGCGGGACATCAAGCAGCAATAGCCGCTGCAATAGCTGCTGGGGTAAGTCACATTGTCTACACTTCGGCCCCAGGAGCCGACCCGAACGCGTCACACCCCCTCCTCGCTGAGCATGGGCAGAGCGAGGTCGCTCTGGCAACTTCCGGTGTGAAATGGACAGCGCTCCGCAATAGCATTTACGCCGAGAACCTCAAGGATTTCGCCGGTGCCTTGCTCGTCAATGGACAATTGCTCATTCCGGAGGGCTCCGCCAAACATAGCTGGGTTACACGCGAGGATTGTGCACGCGCAGCCGCTGGGGCGCTTCTTGGCAAACTCGCAATCTCTGGTCCAGTTGATGTCACAGGACCAGAAGCGCTCAGCTTTGCGGACGTTGCACCGCGCTTATCTAGCGTTTCCGGCCAGACAATAACTGCGCAAGTGCTACCAAACGACGAGATCATTGCTCAGATCGTTGCGAAAGGCGTACCTGCGGAATCAGCTGGCTTTATCGTCGGATTTACGAGCTGGATTGCTCAGGCTGCGCCTACAACGCCCACAGACACCGTAGAACAAGCAAGCGGGACCAAACCTTCTCCCGTGGATGTGGTCCTGCGTTCCGCAGTCACCGCCTGAGTAAGGGTGCCAAGATTACCGGGGTAGCGCTTGGCGTAGGTTTTACCCCCGGTAATCTTGGCACCCCTATTAGCTGAATCCCACAGGCGTACCGTTCCGTCAACAGAGCCAGTAGCAAGTTGGTGTCCATTGGGCGACCAGGCGACAACAGTAATTTTTTTGCATGGTCAGCTAGACTAAAGAGTAGCTTTTGTCACGCCATATTATCTGAGAAATCTGTTATGCTGACAGAGCCTTCCATCGTAGCAATTTATCTGGGGAGCGTCAATTTTTTTACGATAAATGACAAAGAGTCCAGCAGAAATAGTCCCAAAGGGTCATACTCCTCCCTGAACAAAAATGACTCCAAATGATCACGCTTTTTTGTGGAACCCACAGTATACTGTCTATTGTCGCTGACGAGAAGCGATATTTCCTCGGCTCAAGCGAAGTCACAGGTGAGCAGAGAGATCAGCTCTATGCTAGGCAAGCGGCGCTCTACCCTGGATTCGCCGACTATCAAGCGAAAACAACGCGCCGGATTCCAGCGATTGCTCTGCAACGCTGAGAAGAGAGATAGCAAAAAAGCAGTTTCAGTGTATCACAGATCGTGATTACTGTAGTTTCAATGAAAGTAAAGAGGGATTTCTCTATGGTATCGCATTCAACGAAGGAATATAATAATCTGCCAGCCACAGCAGCAGGAACGTTCACCCTGGCCGAGGATCTGACGGTCACGCGCATGGGGTATGGTGCCATGCAGTTGGCCGGCCCCGGCGTCTTCGGGCCACCCGCCGACCACAATGCTGTCGTGGCCGTCCTGCGTGAGGCGGTGGCGCTGGGTATCACGCACATCGACACCAGCGACTTCTACGGTCCGTACGTCACCAATCAGATCATCAAGGAAGCTCTGCACCCCTACCCGGATGGGCTGCACATCGTGACCAAGGTCGGATACTTGCGAGACGCCGAAGGAAACTGGCTGCCGGCGCTTGCGCCTGAGCAGTTGCGCCAGGCCGTCCATGACAACCTGAGTCATCTCGGACTCGATGCACTCGATGTCGTCAACCTGCGCGTCGGAGGGCTTGACGGTCCCACTCCTGGCTCGATTGCCGAACCGTTCTCGGTCCTCGTTCAGTTGCAGCAAGAAGGGTTAATCAAGCATCTCGGTCTGAGTACCGTGACCGCCGAGCAGATCGCCGAGGCACAGTCCATCGCGCCAGTTGTGTGTGTGCAGAACTTCTACAACCTTGCCCACCGGGACGACGACGATCTGATCGACGCTCTGGCCGCACAGAACATCGCCTACGTGCCCTACTTCCCGCTTGGTGGCTTCTCCCCTCTTCAGTCCGACACATTGAACTCGGTCGCCACTCGTCGGGGCACCACACCGATGGTTATTGCGCTGGCATGGCTACTCCACCGCTCACCAAACATTCTGCTCATTCCGGGCACTTCGTCCGTTGCACATCTGCGCTCCAACATCACCGCAGCCGCACAGACTCTTTCCGAGAATGATTTGGCAGAACTGAACGGCCTTGCCTCGTGAGCACGATCATGGCGAAACCGGTGAAGAGAACGTCGTAGGTTGTCTCTCACCAGGCACATCCTGGGCCTACCTCAACAAGGCTCATACAAAGTCGATGAAAGCTAGAAGAACGGAGGAGCATAGTATGATGAGCGAACCCTTTACCATTCATGTGGCTGAAGATGTCCTGATTGATCTCAGGCAGAGGTTAGCCAGCACGCGCTGGCCTGATGAACTTCCTGATGCGGATTGGGACTATGGAACCCACCTGTCGTATTTGCAGCAACTCGTCAGATACTGGCACGACAGCTATGATTGGCGAGCCCAGGAACGCTTGCTCAATACCTTCCCTCAATTTAAAACGGAAATTGACGGGATCCAGTTGCACTTTCTTCACGCGAAGGGGAAAGGAACACACTCCCTCCCACTGCTCATCTCACACGGCTGGCCTGGGTCCTTCTTCGAGATGTACAAGATTATTGGCCCTCTGACCGATCCTGAAAGATTTGGTGGAGATCCCGCTGATGCCTTCGACGTCGTTGTGCCTTCGCTTCCTGGCTATGGCTTCTCGGGCCCGACGAAGGTGCGCGGTGTCTCTGTCGCACGTATTGCAGAGGTCTCTGCCTCGTTCATGCAAGACCTGGGCTACGAACGCTTTGCCGCGCAGGGAGGTGACTGGGGCAGCGCTATCAGCTCAGTGTTAGGGAGATCCTATCCCGACAAAGTCGTTGGCATTCACCTGAATTTTCTGCCATCACGCTTAAACTATAAGGAGGAGGATGCCACAAATGAAGAAGAAAGGCGCTGGCGCGAACGGCTAGCACGATTTAGTACTGAAGGGTCTGGTTATTCTCGTATTCAAGGAACACGTCCCCAAACGCTGGCGTATGGCTTGAATGATTCCCCAGTCGGCCTGGCAGGCTGGATCATTGAGAAGTTTCGCGCCTGGAGCGATTGTCATGGTGACATCGAGAGCGTCTTCACGAAAGATGAACTCCTCACCAATGTCATGATCTATTGGGTCACTCAGACCATCAACTCCTCGACTCGTCTCTACTACGAGACCTCTCAGCAGGGCGAACTCCTTACTGGGCGAGTTGAGGTTCCAACCGCCGTTGCAGTTTTCCCGGAAGAAATCGCTATGCCACCACGTTCGCTTGCTCAACAACACTACAATATCCAACGTTGGACACAGATGAAAGCTGGAGGACACTTTGCCGCACTGGAGCAGCCACAGGCATTGGTTGAGGACATACGGGCCTTCTTCCGCCCACTGAGAAACTAAACTCTTCACCAGCAACCATAACGCTTCGGCCTGCCAGGCATGTGGCAGGTCGTAACCTACTAACAAAAGACCTTTACACATGTGAAAGGATTGACTTGAATGTCTCTCAGCACCGCATTTGAACATCACACTGCTCAGGTCGGCGATGTCACTATTCATTACGTTCGCATGGGCAATGGCGCACCCTTGGTCTTGCTCCATGGTTGGTACTTTGGCTCGAAAGAAGGACTCTTTCAAGCCGTCGTGGCTTTTGATCGCAGCAGGCTCGCTCAGGCGATGCAGGGGCCTCCAGAGCATCTGGCCGAACGCCTGCTCAAGAATGCCCTGGGTGATCCTGCAGGGAGAGATCACGACCTCTTTGTGACTCTCTTGCGTTCCTCTGACTATCCTCCCGCAGCCTCGTATATGCGGACACTGCTAGATCTTCTCTCGGCTGATCTTGCCACGCAAACCACTGCCTCCGATGCCGAACTACGTGCTGATCTCGTCGTGGCACTGATCACAGGAATCGTGGTCCTGCGGCGTCTGGTGGGCAAAACGTCCCTCTCCGAAGCGACGACAGAGGCTCTGCTTCCCTCCTTCCAGCACGTGCTCTCAGTTCTTCTCCCTGATGTGGGAGCCGGAGATTTGTCCAACAAGTAAACAAGTGTTGACAAACAGAGAGGAACATGGTATCTTTTACATGTAAACATTTGTTTACTTGTTGGGAGTATTGATATGAGAGACGTTCTGGAAAGGATAGAGGTGATGACTAATTACATGATGGTCAAACAGCAGGTGGCCGACTTTGCTCAATTTCAAGCAGCGTTTGACCAACTGTTGCCAATGCGACAGCGGTATGGCCTGATCGATATCGGCACGTTTCGTGCCGCCGAAGAACCTGATACCATCATCGTGCTCATGGAGGTGACTGATCTCAGGCGCGCCAGGGAATACTGGCATTCGCAAATTCTGGCGGAGGGTCGGAAAAAAGCCAGGGTGGTCGGTCCTCTTGAGGCTGGAACTGATCAGGTCTGGCTCACTGATGGCCCTGTGATTGAGCGTTGACGTATCTGTGCAAAAACTCGAAAGGAGATTTTCGGATGACCACAGAATCGGTTGTATTCCCGCCGATACTCGTTCCACCTCCCAGTGATGATCACCTCATCTGGGAGGTCTGGCTTTCTAGTCAGCACTTCTCAGTGCTCACGGTTACCGAGGAACTCGGCCTGTTTCCTTTGCTGGCACGTTCACCCGCTACAGCTGAAGAGGTTGCCCATTCGCTCACATTAGCATTGAGCAGTACACAAGCTTTACTCGGTATTCTCACCTCTCTCGGTTTTCTGGCGCAGCACCAGAAGCATTTTCATCTTACGGAGGTATCGCGCACCTACCTGCTCCCTGACAGCCCCTACTACTACGGTCCTGCGTTGCATCTGTTTTGTAAGCAGCCAATGGCTCATGAGACCTTACGTGCTGTATTGCAAAACAGACAGACCTTGACCACTTTTGATGAGGAAGTCGGCAATATTGCGGACGCCATGCAGGCGGGGGATATTCCTTCTGCAAGGGCTGAAGCTCTTACACAGGTCGTGTACTGCTATTCTCTTCCGGCAGCTCTTGCAGTAGCACAATCAGGGAATTTTGTCGGTGTACGACGACTGCTCGATGTTGGCGGTGGCTCGGGGTGTTTTTGCATCGCTCTCGCTCAACACTATGCAGAGATGAGCTTTTGTATTCTGGAACTCCCTTCCATCTGTCCCATCACCCAACGCTACATCGCTGCTTATGGGTTGGAGCACCGCATCGATACCAGGGCCGCGAACATGTTTCTTGATGCATGGCCAACCGGCTACGATGCAGTCTTCTTCAGTAATATCCTCCATATGTGGGATCGGCAGCATTGTCTGCAACTTGTTCGTCGGAGTTTTGAAATGCTGCCGCCTGGTGGTCGCATTTACTTGCATGAAATGCTCCTCAATGAGGCGAAGGATGGCCCTCTCACCGCAACAGACTTCTCTCTGCTCGCGTTCTCGATGTCTCTACAAGGTCAACAGTATAGCGCCAGGGAACTCACAGATCTCTTAAGGGAGGCAGGCTTCACTCTGCCTGATATTACAGCTACTTCCACGTCCTATTCGCTCATTAGCGCATTGAAACCTGTGTGAGGAGAGAACGATGCAAGTGGATATCTATCCAACATTTAAAGCCGCTGTCGTCCAAGCCGCACCGGTCTGGCTCAACCGGGATGCGACCATCGAAAAGATCGAAGCGCTGACGACACAGACGGGGTGTGCAGGAACAGCCCTGGTGTTTTTTTTCAGAATCGTTTTTGCCTGCTTTTCCAGCCTGGAATCTGCTTCATCGCCCTTCGGATCAGCCAGGTTCTTTCCGTCGTCTGTACGACAATGCCTTGTTGATCAAGAGTTCAGCATTTCGGAAACTGGCGGAGATCCCACAACGATGAGTGATCTCCCTCTCTGTGGGCGTCTCTGGTCGTGGCCCATGTTCATGCAGTGGCCTGCCTGTGACGAGAGAGAGGTGAGCGCGCGAGGCAGGGTGGCTCTTGGCGAGCGCCAACCAGGGCCGTCACGATCACGAAAAAACAGCAGGAAGAGCCGAGAAGAGAGAGAGAACATTGCAAATAGATTGAGATGGCGTTTTGAGGAGGAACATGCCTATCATCTCACTCGTCCCGAAATCGCTCGTGACGTGGTTTCTGTGACGAAAGAGCTGGCCGACCTGCTTGGCATTTCCCTCGTTGAAGGGAGAAGCGAGAGCGAAGACTGATCCGAGAGTGAGGAGCGTGCCTTATGCGTTCCTCGCCATGTCTGGTTTGATGGCTTTCGGCTGAAAGGCAATGTCATCTCGCAGTGCTCAACCCGAAGCTCCATATGTCAACCGCTCAGTTACGCGCTAATCGTGACCCGATGCGCGTAGAGGCTCTGAAGAAAAGCCGGATACCACAGACGTATGAAGTGAGGCGATGCTCTTGCCTCTTCTGGTCTTTCTTTTGAGCAGACTCAAAACTTTCCATGAACCAGTTTTTGCTCTGCCCATTCTCTTGCTTCTCTGACTTCACAAAAACGGGTGAATTCCAGATACTCGTCATTCAGACGATACGGCTCCTCATGAAGCTTCTTCCATCGACATCTTGTAAATGAGATCTCTCCACATGCCTTTTTGAACCATTTTTGGGCTTTTCGGAAGATGACGTGGTTCTCAGAGCCTGATTGTCGCTTTGCCCGAACAGCACCCCGTCTCCTAAGTGGCAAGAAACCAGGCGGCCTGGATGATAGCTGGTTGCATCCACGCCAAATTCCGAATACTCCCTTTGTGTTCTTTGGGTGAAGGTGGCTCCAAAAGGGGTTTCGTTTGAAAGATCCCTGATGATTACTTCACGCCACTCTTCTGATCAGGGGTATAGGCATCCAGCGGAGTAGTGACGGCTATACGCCGCGTCCCGTCCGATAACGTCACCACTTGATAGGCGTTGTGCTCCTGACCAACGGGCGAACCCGAGGGATCGAGATTTTCGAGCACGAGATGCCCTACCCAGATACCAGGCACCTCGACCTCGGTGACAATATCACGAGCGCGCACGCCAGAGACATTACGGGACAGGTAAAATTGCCGACCGAGTTTGAAAAAGTCGCGGGTTTGCTGCGGCTCGCTAATGGCCTGACAGCCCAGAGCCGTTACTGCCAATGCGGGATAGTTGTAGATGTTCGCAAGACCATCAAAGTCACCCTCTGTGAGATACTTCGTGTAACGAGTAAAGAACTCCTCGATGGATTCCGTTGCATGAGCGATGGGTTCCATACCTCTCCTCCTTTGTATTTTCACAATGTCGTCTATTCTCATAATGTAGTACAGAAAGCGGTGAGAAGATGTCCTAATATCGAGCGTGCGAGCAAGAGATGTGAAGATCAGTGCAGATCAATTGGGCTTGCTTCACTCATCATCTGCATCACCAAGCTGAGTCGAAGGGATGCGTCAGAACTGAGAACAGAGGAAGCAACAACATTGGGCGGCGGCTCGTCCTCTCTCCGGTGGTGTTGTAAAGAAAAAGCTGATCTGCTACAGTGGAGAGAAAAGAGGTCCTTATCATGAGCAATCACAGCCAGCATCCCTTCAAATGGCGTTACTTCCAGTCTGACATCATTCTCCTGTGTATCCGCTGGTATTTGCGCTATGCGCTCAGTAGTCCACCGCACTAGATTTGATGCGTAGCACCTTCTTGAGGAACCTCACCATGTCAGCTCCTCGAGTGATCAACGTCGATAAGAACGCGGCCTATCCCAAGGTTATTGCGGACCTCAAAGCTTGTGGAGTGCTTGCCGAATCGGTCGAACTCAGACAGGTGAAATACCTTCACAATTTGATTGAGCAAGATCATCGCTTCATCAAACGCTTGACCGAACCTGGTATGGGCTTCCTCTCATTTGAGACTGCTTGGCGAACCTTACAAGGCTTCGAGATGATGAACATGCTGCGGAAAGGGCAAGTCGGAGGAGTGAGCAAAGGAGACATCAGCAAGCAAATTACCTTCATCGCTCATCGGTTTGGAGTAGCTGCCTAAGCTGAACAGGACGAGGGGGTTCATGCCCCCCCTCATATTTTCCCAGAGTTTTTGCAACACAGCCCATGCGGATGCGTCTCGCTCTCATGGGAGTGTTCTTCTGCTGGGGCCAATGGTTGTTTCTGGGGATGCTGATGAGAAGCATCGTAATCCTGCGTAGGCATAGATAAATCGCTCCTTTCTCTCTCTGTGTTCGACAACGTCCGTTTTCCTTCGGCAAATGGATCACGTGCCTCTTTCTCTGCTGCGGGCTCCGCGCAGCCAAGTAGAGCTCTTCCTTTTTGCGTGAAGGCACCTGCCATCCGACGAGGAGGACGAAGACGATGAGTATCGCCGCCTCACAGAGAGGTTCTGTGAGGCGGGAACGGATAGGGAGAAACGCAAGCAGGCCGCTCTTGTCTCTCCGGGTGGACGAAAAAGGCAGAAAGAGCCGGGCTATATCCTTTCAGGAATGACGTTGCCAGCACTTTTTTGCTGCTCTCCTCTCGTAGAGGATGAGCCTTGCAGGGAGTCAAGCTCGAAAACCGGGTGGGTTTTCGCCACCGTGATGAACTCATTCAAGGAAGAAGCGGCGCTCAGGCCAAGATGTTGGCGCAGAGCATTTCCACGTATCCCTTGAGAGGCGAGAAGTGGTCCCAGGATCTCCTTGATCACCGGCCCGGCTACCTCTGGGGCCAATTCCACCGCAGTAAATGCCTGGCTCTTGCTGCCCAGGCTCAGGATGCCTTCTCCTGCCACACGGAGATTGCGCACCCAGTTCCCCTCGCCGTGGGTAGCCATCAAAAAGCGACGACCATTGTGTTCGTGCAGATCGATGGGAATGGTTCGAGGCGTGCCCGTTCTGCGCCCACGCACGGTGAGTAATATCATCGGTCCCAGAATCGTCACGCGAATACCCAGATGGAGCAGCACTTTGATCCCCCAGTTAACGACGGAAACCACGCCTGATGGCCCATGGGAAGACCTCCCATGCCGTCTGAGGTGATTTGTCCGCATCTGATGGATGGCGAACATCAAAAGGATCATAAACACTGCCATAAGAAGGATCATTCCCCCCGTCATGAGAGGGGTCATCGGTGGCAAAAACATAGCGTATACTCCTTTCAGATGAACAGTTTGTTTTGTAATGGATATACCGTTCGTTCTATATATACCGGGTGGAGTCCTTTCCCATCAAGAAGCAAATGCAAGGATTTGTTCAGTAGCGCACAAACGACCAATTTTGTATGATAAGGAGTATCTGTCCAGTGAAACAAGACAAACGAGATCGCCGCTCCCAGCGCACCCGGCACCTGATCACGACCGCCATGTTGGAACTGGTG
The DNA here is from genome assembly GCF_016587455.1 of Reticulibacter mediterranei. Taxonomy (NCBI): domain Bacteria; kingdom Bacillati; phylum Chloroflexota; class Ktedonobacteria; order Ktedonobacterales; family Reticulibacteraceae; genus Reticulibacter; species Reticulibacter mediterranei. The sequence continues at coordinate 2,414,348 of NZ_BNJK01000002.1, forward strand.
TTTGAGCAACACTACGAGACCATTACGGTTCAAGATATCCTGGATCGGGCGGGGATCGGGCGCTCCACGTTTTATACCCACTTTTTCGATAAGGAGGATGTGCTGAGCAGTATCGCGGAGCAGATGCTTGAGATGTTTCGCCAGCAACTCTCTCAAAGGAAGGAGGGAGGAACTATTGTTCCAGTTCTGGAGATGTTTGAGCACGTCCAACAGCATGAGCAGTACTTTCGAGCCATGTCGCGAGGCCACACCGGAGAGGTGTTCTGGGAGGCAGCACAGATCGCTTTAAGCAAAACCATTGAACAGGCTTTGAGCACAGTCTATGCGGAAAACGCTTCCCCCGCGATTTCCTGGGCGGTGATCGCCCAATATCTCACCGGGTCTCTTCTTACCCTGTTGAAATGGTGGCTCAAGGCCGAGATGCCCTATTCCCCAGAACAGATGGAGAAAATCTTTCAGCAACTGGCTTTGCCTGGGGTATGGGCCACTGTCGGAGCAGAGAATACTTCTCCATGAGGCGGTCTTTTCTGATCTGGTTGCGCATCCCGTGGGGATAGCGTTTCCAAGAAACATACTGTTATTGTTAGAGAGGTGAATGAAACCGGGAATGAAACCTATAACACACATAGAGGGATTATCTATGCAGTGAGATGGTCACCCGATGGTAGGCAACTTGCTTCCGCCTCTGGTGATAAGACGGTGCAAATTTGGGATGCTGAGGATAATAAGCATAAGTACACGTATAGAAAGCATTCTGAAGGGGTTCGCGCTATAGCATGGTCACCTGATAGCAGACGTATTGCATCCGCCTCCGACGATAAGACGGTGAAAGTGTGGTGGGTAGCATAGTATTGAAAATAATTCATTCCCACAATTCAGCAGAGGGAAAAAACAGCGTGTGCTATTATTGCAAAGTATATCCCATACAGAAAAGATTCGCACAGATCAGTAGACCCAGAGTCACAAACGAAGGAGGGTCGTGTTTCCCACATGACAACGAGCGAGGGAGCGTAAACCCCGTTTCCTCAAATAATGTCCATGTCTGTCCGATCTCTCTTCCTCTGGGGATGGCATCGGAGGTGTGACGTGCTTGCAGCAGACACCACCTCGTCCAATGCGTCATGGCGAAGGTTCATCCTTCTGGGGGTCTCCTGCTCGTGTTGAGCGAGCAGGAGAAGCAGCGCTTCGACATCTTGCGCGTCCGCTATCGCAGATCAGCATCACCCGCTTGCGATCCCAACGGTCGATGAACGCGCCTGCGGGCAGACAGAGAAGAGCAAAAGGCAAACTATCCAGCGCGCCAACCAGGCCGGCCAGAGTCGCTGAGTGTGTAATGCCCAGGACCAACAGCGGAAAGGCCAGCAGCGAAACCTGGCTGCCGACGCTTGAGAGGAGTTGGCCGCTCCAGAGCAGCATAAAATCGCGGTTGCGCCAGAGCGACGGAGAGCGCAGCGTATCCGCCACTGCTGCTGGCGTTACAATGAGTTCAGAAGAGCGCGAGCTTTCCGCGCCGCCTGGTTGATCGTGTATTTGAGTCATATTCATTGCTCCATCAAAAAACGGGAAAACAGCAGTCACGCTCAGCAAAAAGATTGACCTCGACAGCAAAGCGCCTCTCTTCCCATGTCTCTGTGACCCCAGTACCTGCGCTTTCCTCATCAGGCCAACAACTGCCTGACGAGCATAGACGACGCAGATGGCCAGAGTATACGGGAGCAGGAAGAGTTACAAGCGTTTCCCCGCAACGATTGGGCAGACGGTGCCATCCCTATGAAGAAGCAAAGTATGAACAGGTGTCTGCGCGAATCGCATCTCTGATAGTGCTACCAGGATTGGTAGCTTCGAGGGGTCGCGAACGTCACAACGAGCATGCACTATGCAGTAAGGGTACAGGAGCAACTAGGCCCTGCGTTAAGGAAGAAGCCTCGTAGCCGCAAAGTAGATAAGTGCGGCACAGTTTTTACGCGATGGTGGTTTGAGAAAAATGAATTCCTTTTATTTGAGAGATGATTCATCTCTTCCATAGCTATGTGTGTCCCTTGATCTTCTCGCTCGCTTGAGCAGGAAAGTGAACCGGGAGGCTTTGTTCCAGATGTATCCATTGCGCATGTTGATAGCGCTGGTGGAGCACCACACTCGCGAAAAAGACCACCCCCCCCCAGTTGTACAGACCCACAAGGGCAGCGCGAACGAGACCAGCAGGACTCCGCCAAAGCTGCCAGCAAGCACGCTATTGATGATGGCGATCATTCCTGCCATCGTGAGGAAGCCCTGCAGCCAGGAAGAGCGCATGGCCTCTTGCTGCAGGGTTTCTTCCCCATCATCATGCGTCGAAAGGATAAAGTACGGCTGCATCTGAGGCGCGTACTCCAGGTAGAGGTGCCGGATGCGATTGATGCCGCGCGCATAGGTCAGATCCGCTTTGCCCACTTGCAAAACGCGCTCAAAGGTGAGCAGTCCCATTAAAAAGAGGGTCGGAAGCACCACCAGGCTGAACACCAGAAAGGCCGTTCCCAGGCGAGAGAGTTGCCCCACCAGGGCAAGGGCCACCAGGGCAGAAGACACCGCTCCCACAAAGAGGCTGGCACGACCACTGGCTTCAGCAATCGTCATGGATCTGCCCGTTTGCAGGTTGTAGTGTTCCGTCGTCATGATGGAGACGAGCCGTGGGTCCAGTTCCAGAGGAGTGCGCTCGGATGGAGATTGCTCCATTGTTGTCTGCTCCATTTCTCTTGCTCTTCAGCTTCTAGCCAACAATGCGCTGGATCTTGATGAAAAGAATCACCCGCGCATCACCCGGCGGGCGTCTCACAACGCCATATTTTGCTGCCAGGGTCAGGTAAAAAGCCCCGGTAGGATCAGGTTCGATCCGCTCCACCGTCCCACGAACCTCGACATAGGTATATGGCTCGTCAAGATCCAGGATCGAGAGAGCTACCCGTGGATCACGCACGATATTCCGATATTTCTGGCGAGCCGTCGTATGAGTGAGCTTGAGATACTCCCCATCCCACAAAAACCACATGGGAGAGGACTGCGGCGCACCAGTAGAGCCAATCGTCGCCAGATGGGCAAAGGCCCTGGAGGAAAGCACTTTCTGCACTTTGGGATGCGTTACGTCAATCATGAAAAGAAGCCTTTCTTGGATGGAGTTGGTGCCTCACCGATGGTGAGAACCATCTTGCCACGGACATGGCCTTCCTCCAGCAACCGGTGTGCTTCACTGGCGGCTGCCAATGGCAGTGTGCGGTCGAGATGGACCGAAAGCTGTCCGGCATCAACCATCCGGGTCAGCACGGCAAGTCGGTGTGCATCGGGGCGACCGTAGACGGGGCGTGCGGTGATCGCACGTTCGAGCGGCAGATCTGCGGCTTCGGTCAGGTGGGCCAGGCGTCCCCCATCGTGCAGCGCATCAAGGCTGCGTCGAGTAGTCTCGCCCCCTATACAGTCAAGGACCACATCTACACCAGCAGGGTGGGCAGCACGCACCGCCTGGACGAAATCGGTCGTGGTGTAGTCAATCACCTCCTGAGCACCCAACATACGCAGGAAATGATGGTTGCGTGCGCTGGCTGTGGCGATGACGTAGGCGCCCAGGCGGGTCGCCATCTGCACGGCCAGGGTGCCGGTTCCTCCTGCTGCGGCGGTAATGAGCACCGTTTCGCCCGCTCGCAGCCCCAAGTCTTCGGTGATGGCTTGATGCGCTGTCAGTCCGCTAATCGGAATGGCCGCTGCATGGGCGGCATCTATGGAGTGGGGCCTCCGCGCTACCAGTGATGCTGGAGCGGCGACATACTCGGCATAGTGACCGACCTGGCGCACATACCCGTAGACGGCTTCGCCCACAGCGAAGCCAGTGACGTTGGTTCCTACCTGCTCAATAGTGCCAGCCGATTCCCAGCCGAGCACCAGGGGAAACGAACTCTCTCCCATCTGGCCGCGCCGGACTTTGACATCCCAGAGGCCGACTCCAGAGGCCTGGATTCGTATCAGGACTTCACCGGGACCGGGAACAGGTTTGGGCATCTCCATCAGCGTCAGCCGCTCCGGTCCTCCGAAGGCCGTAATAGCTACGACCTGCATACGTTGCTGCTTGCTCATCTCGTTGTTGCTCCTTTCTTTTACTTGAAAGCTTTGGCGTGTGCAAGCGCCCACTGCTCGAAGGTGCGCGGTCGCCTCCCGGTCAGGTCCTCGACGGTTGGCAGGACCTGCGAGTCGTCGTACTCTCCCTCCGAAAAGAAGCGAAAGAACGCCTCGATGTATTCGGCAGGCCAGGTACGACTCATCTCGGCCCTGGCCTCGGCATCCGATTGTCCCTCGAAGCGTAGATCTCTGCCAAGGACCTTTGCCAGCACGCGGACCTCATCAGCAGGCAGCAACGACTCAGGACCGGTCAGGCGATAGCTCTGTCCCTCATGTCCCGAGGTGGTAAGTGTGACCGCCGCTACTGCCGCAATATCGAAAGGATCGATGGCTGCGATGCGAACGTCGCCCCACGGAGCGCGTACAACGTCACCGGCTCGTAGCTGCGACAGCCACCGCAAGGCGTTGGACATGAAGCCACTTGGGTGCAGAATCGTCCAGGGAACGCCGGACTCGCGCACCGCTGCTTCGGAGAGGATGTTGTAGCGCGCAATGGCGTTGCTCATGCTCCCGCCCACGACACAACCGGAAGACAACAGCACGACCCGCTCCACCCCGGCACGGCGCATCTCGGCGAGAACGCCTGGCATATTCTGATACCCGCTGAGCAGAAAGACCCCGTGCACTCCGACTAGAGCAGCAGCCAGCGTCTCGGGCTGGTTCAGATCTCCAACAACCCCCTCTACGCCCGGTGGCAGCACACTCTGGTTCAGATGATGAACCAGGGCACGCACCTGCTGACCAGCCTCGATCAATGCGTGGACGACTTCACTGCCCACGTTGCCCGTGGCTCCTGTGACCAGAATCATCGTCTATTCTCCTTCTTGTGGTTTGGATTTGGATACTATGTCAACATTTCCTGCACCTCATGGAGGGCAAAAGGCACTCTAAAAACGTCCTGCGGTCTTATTGCTGCCTGGTCAGAACGGATTGCACGACGAGGTACTCTGCGCCTGATGGCGGGGTAAAATACATCTCTTCGCTCATATGATTCGGATCAGGCCAATGAAAGACATAGCGAATCTTGATCTCCTGTCCTGCCAGGGTAGGACCAGTCCCCCTTGCGTAAAGTGCCCAAAGAGCGTCGTCGTGGTATCCGACCCGTCCTCCATACTCTCATAGCTCATAAATCCAGTATCAAAGTGGTCCATAGTGACAAATTCGTAGCGTTCATCAAGGTTGTTGTAGGTCAGATATCCCAGCCGGTAATAGGGAGCGCCTCCCAACTGTCCGGTGACCTCTTCTTGCAGGTAACAGCCGTCAACGACCCACTTCCAACGTGTTGTCAGGTTATTGGAAACTACTGGTGTTGCCTGAGGCGTTGATTTCAGGGTGATCTGTGTTTTCCAGGTTCCAATCATTGTCTGGAGTTTCTTGAGGAGTGGGCCTGGCTGTGCGTAGCGCAGGGAGGCAGAGAGTTGACTGCCTCCCTGCGGCGTGGCCGTCTGCGCAGGGGAAGTGCTCTTGCTCAGTGTGGTAGATGCTGCCGCTGTTTCATTTCCCGAAGCGCAAGCACTGAATGCCATACATACCATGAAAAAAGCAATGACTAGCGCATAAAACATTTTTCGTTTAATAAAGAACTTCATCTCTGTTTTCCTCTTTCATTGAAAAAGAAACTTTCCTCCGAGCTTTCACGCAAAAGAGTGTACCTTCGTGGGCAGGTTGGCACATCGGCAAAGCAACGTATTGTGTGGTGCCTATCTTGCGGGTGGCAGGAAGCGTGAAGATGGCGAGGCGAAGAGGCTTGCCAACCGAAAATAAGGGAATAGGCACAGCATCCTTCCAGATTTGGTTTCGGATGGCGTGAGTTCTCCCAACGAGCAGTTCCGAACATATGCTATACTGTTCTGGAACCGGTGTTCGGAACTGTTTGGAGATGAGTTTGAGCAATAAAAACCAGACGACGGCTCTCGTCGAAGGCGAGATGCTGAGCTACCAGAGAGATGGAGAGCGCTACGAGCTGCGGGTGGGAACCCCCGCCTGGTATGCCTGGCTGCAGACGGCCATGAGCTTCCGCGTGCACAGTCCGTTCGGCACCTTTACCCTCCGCCGAGAACAGGCGGGCAACCAGCGGGGGAACTGGTACTGGCGTGCCTATCGCAGGCATCATGGGAAACTTTACCGTGTCTATCTGGGTACGGCGGAGGAGGTGACGCTCGAGCGGCTCAAAACTGCCGCTGCTCAACTTTCCACACTGGACCCGCTTAGTGGGGAGGAGCCGGAACCGAACCCGCTGGCCCTTGTAGAACATCCTGCTCCCCAGGAGCAATCCCGCCCTCCTGCAACAGGTGCGGTGAAGCAGCGGGCCGAAGGGGCAAGAGCCTTGGAGTTTGCCAGGCAAGTGGCTTCCACCCCGCTCTTGCCACTTACCTCGCTCATCGGTCGGGGGCGGGAGGTTGTTGCTGCTTGCACGCTGCTGCTGCTCCCAGAGATCCGTTTGCTCACCTTGACCGGGACCGCTGGCGTGGGAAAGACGCGCCTGGCACTGACCATTGTGAGCGAGGTCCAGGGGAACTTCGCGGATGGCGTCTGCTTCGTCTCGCTCGCTCCCATTGCTGATGCCGATCTGGTGCTGCCCACCATCGTGCAGGCCCTTGGCCTGTGCAGCAGCACACGCCCACCACTCGAGCACCTGCAAGCAGTGCTTCGTGAGCAGCACCGGCTGCTCATACTGGACAACTTCGAGGCCGTGGTCGTAGCCGCGCCACTCCTGCTCGATCTGCTGTCTGCCTGTCCGCAGCTCAAAGTCCTGGTGACGAGCCGGGAGACGCTGCGGGTGCGAGGCGAACGCGAGTTCGTCGTCCAGCCGCTGGCTCTGCCTGATCCTACACACCTGACTGGCGAGGAGACGCTGGCTCACTATGGAGCCATAGCGCTCTTCCTGGAGCGGGCACATGAGGTCCAGCCCACGCTTCAGCTTGACTCCAGCACTGCCCCGCTGATCGTAGAGATTTGCAGGTGCCTGGACGGTTTGCCCCTGGCGCTTGAATTGGCCGCCGCCCGTCTCAAAGTACTGTCCTTGCCAGCCCTGCTGGAGCGGCTCTCTCACCGCCTAGCCGTCTTAACGGGTGGGCCACGCGATCTGCCTGAGCGCCAGCAGACTATGCGCAAGACGATCTCGTGGAGCTACGATCAGCTCTCACAGGAGGAACAGCGGCTCTTTCGCCTGCTCTCCGTCTTCATGGGGGGTGCGACACTGGAAGCGGTGGAGGCCGTATCTGGTACACTTGGGGGGGAGAGCACACCGGTGCTGGATGGAGTCGCCTCCCTACTGGACAAGCACTTGCTCCAGCAGGCAGCACAGGGCAGCAAGAGTTCGCGCTTTCACCTGCTGGAGATAATCCGCGAGTATGGACTGGAGGCGCTGGTCGCAAGTCAGGAACTGGAGGCAACGTGCCTGGCACATGCTACATACTATCTAGCACTAGCAGAGGAGGCAGATGCCCATCTGTTTGTTCAAGAGCGGGGGTTCCAGCAGTTGGAGCGGGAGCATGGCAATCTGCGCGCGGTCCTGCGCTGGTGCGTAGAGCAGGAGGACGGACAGCGTAGGGAAATCGCTTGGCGCCTGGCTGGAGCACTCCATGAGTTCTGGGTGGTGTATGGCTATGTGCGGGAGGGACAGCACTTTGTTGAGCAAGCGCTGGGAAGACGCGAGGGGGTCCCAGCACCCGTGCGGGCGAAAGCACTCAATGGGGCAGGAAGCTTAGCCCTGTGGCAGGGGGAGTATGGAAGAGCAGAATCACTGTGTCAGGAGAGCCTTGAGCTGTATCGCGAGATCCACGATCCGCGCGGAATGGCAATAGCCCTCTATCGACTGGGGCTGATTGCCTCGGCACGCGGTGACTATCTCGTGTCCACTTCCCTGCTTGAGGAAAGCCTGGTGCTGTACAGAAAAGCTGGGGAAATAGTCCGCCTCGCGTTCGCGCTCGCCTTCCTTGCGCTCACGACCCTGAGCTTGGCCAACCAGAGCGAGTATCCGCGGGTGCGCCTGCTTATTGAGGAGAGCCTGAGGCTCTTCCGACAGGAGGGCTACGATGGGGGAAGTGCTTGGTCGCTCTATTGCCTGGGCGTGTGGCACTTCCAGTCGGGAGCGGCTGACATGGCCCGCGCACTCTTCGAGGAGAGCCTGGCACTCTTCCGAGCGTTGCGGCAGCGTCAGAACCTCGCGCATCCACTCTATTTTCTGGGGAAGGTGACGGCTGTGCAAGGTGACCTGCCGACGGCACTTTCCTTCTACCAGCAGGCCCTGGCCCTGTTCCAGGAATTGGGCGATCAGCGGAGCGGAGCTGCCTGTCTGGAGAGCTGGGCAGGCGTAGTCGCACGGCAGGGAGACGCCCGCTGGGCAGCACAACTGTTGGGAGCTGCGGAGGTGCTGCGCGAGGCGAGCAGCCCGTTCTATCTCTTCACGCTCATTACTACGCCAGATGAGCGTGAAGATACTGAGCGGATGCGCGCCCGTGTCCGGACCGAGCTTGGGGAGCAGGCCTTTGCTCAGGTCCAGGCCCAGGGACGAGCGATGACACCAGAACAAGCGTTAGCCGTAGGGCAGCCCTCCATGCCCGCCAGTCACCCGAATGCTCCTGCCTGGACGGATCGTCAACAGGGTCCTGCCCCGGCCTCACTGGGCGTGCTGACCAAACGTGAAGTGGAGGTGCTGCGGCTGGTGGTACAGGGACTGACCGATGCCCAGGTCGCCCAAATCCTGGTTGTCAGTCCGCGCACCGTCAATGCCCACCTGCGCTCCATCTATAGCAAACTGGGGATCTCCTCGCGATATGCCGCGACCCTCTTTGCCTTTGAACACCATCTCACCTAGCTTCCTCCTGCTACGCCCACACCTTACCTGCTCCCACATGCTTCGTCTCACTGGTAGCCATTAGGAATAGATGATTTCGCGCTCCGGCGAGGACGCAAATATGGCACCATCCTGATAGACATGCGAAGTCACAGGGCCATCCGCAAACAGTTTATAAGAAGAGCCAAGAGGTCGGTCAGGAAATTCAAGAACTTCCTCAAAGAGGATAGGGAGGTAGATGGCATCTTCTATGCTTACTTCGGCGAGATGAGGAAGACGCAAACTGGTTTTGCTTTCGATATCCCAGACAATGTTCTTGAATGCACGCATCTCTGTTTTTGCACTGCGATGAAATCCTGGCTCTCCATCAGCCAGGGATAGCGGCTCGTGGAGTTCGGGAAGCCCGATTGAGCGCAGGAAGGCATTGATTGCATTAAATTCCTGTTCATAGCGAGCATAAAAGCCATAGGAGTCATCTTCGTCATCTGCACGATCTACAAATATCCCAACTTCAAGATCGATGCTCATTATTTCCTCCTTATTAGCACTAGAAGCAAGTATATTTGCATCTCTTCGAGCAGTCAAGCGAGGGTTTGAACTCACTCTAGATGTTGGGCGCTTTCTTTTTCAAGCCCTGGCTAAGACACACCAAACGTTTAAATTTCACCTTATCTAAGCTAAGAACCAGAAATCTATAGTGCTCCATAAAGGCGGAGGGAGGGGAATTTTCCTGTTCAGAACTCTCCTTCATATAGTAGTAATCTTCAATCGAGAGAGAGAGGCAGAAGCAGAAGGTCGAAAGAATCGTTCCAGGTTGCGTATCCAAGGGGAGCCATCGTAGGCAGGGCATCATCGGGATGATAGAGAACCGGTGCAGGAGCAAGCTTGATATACTCATAAATCAGCTCTAGCTCCAGCCTTGAGAGGTCAATCTCGCCGACCTCTCTCTTTCAGGAGTCGATGAAGAAAGATCTTTTACCTGATGTATACGTAGCCAGCCATAGGAATCGGAAAAACGTTCGTGCTTGCCTGAGAGGCGGTAGCGGTGCTTCCCCTGTCCCATCCAATCCTCCTCCAACTCCAGGAGGACATCTTCGCTGTCCTGAAATTGCAGTGTTATGCTTATGTGTCCGCTTCCGGTCCCGAGGTAATAGTCATATATTTCGTTCGCCATGTTCTGTCCCTTCTCTTAATGAGAACATGTTTGGCCGTAACGTCGGCGTGTACAGCCTTTTCCAATGGGCCTCTTTGCGCGTCTGAGAGGCAAAGAGGCCCATCCGACAACGGAATCCGTTGAGGGCATAGCGCTACGGATGGTAAGCACCATCAGGATACCCGGCAGGCGCATTGGCTCGACAGGCATCTGGACCTTGTGGCACTCCTTCAATAATAGCAGCCCCTTTGATGTCCAGATTTGAGACCCAGACTTGACTGCCCCCATTTTGAATCAGCGTCCACCAGTCATTCTTCCGCGTGGTCCATCCCCCTTCAAAGTAGAAGGAACCTTGTTGTTGACAGTACGCTTGAAAGTTGTTGGGCTGAACCTTGCCATTGCTGTTACAACCTGCTACTCGCGAGTTGATATGAGGGTGGATGCATGGGAAGGTCTCCGCTTCTTTAAAGACGAGGACAGAGACAGACTTTGGTTGGGGTGGAGTAGGCGTTACAGGAGGAGCAGGGGTAGCACCACAAGTGGGAACCCCGGCAATCTGAGCGGCTCCCTTAATATAGATGTTCGTCACCCATCCCCATCGACCATCAGGGGCTTGTAGTTTCGTCCACCAATCATTGGTGTAGCCCCGATCCTGGACCTGTTCTCCCTGCGCCTGGCACTCCGATGTATACACTCCTTTGTTGATATACTCAATCACAGGGCAATTTTCAATGGGTCTGCTCGAACAGGCATTGAAATCGTGCAGTTTTCTGTGGTCCAGATAGACAGTAACGGGAGCACTGTCTGCCACGTGTGTGGGAGATAAACTTGCAGCTTGAGTGCTCGAGGCGGGGAGCCAGAAGCATACCGCAAGTACACCCAGGAGGATAGAGAGAGCCAGCTTCGGAAGCAGAAAAGCGTGAGACGCTTTCTTGCGTACGCTGGTGAGGAAAAAAAACATGTCGCAGTTGTTCATAGAAATGCTCCAATCTTTTGAAAGTCGTTTTCTGCCCACTAATTTGACGAAGCATGACTGTCTCTCGTCGCCAATGGTAGCTTGCTCATGCAGATGTCAAGGCGGGCGGATGTTCCTATGAGATCGACCTCTCAGTGTGGAGGAAGAAAAACTTCCCTGCTATGAACATAAATCAGAGAGAACCGTTTTCTTGTGAAGGAGTTCACAATTTGGGTTCCCGGTGTTCATTTGGGGGAAAATAGGGAACCCATGTTTGTGCAAAACCAGGCGCGAAATTCGCATTCACTCCCATTGGTTCTGTCAGAATTGAGACCACATAGGGTCAAAGAAGTTTTCAACATCCTCCAAATCCCGCTTTTCGCTCAACCGCGAATCTACCAGATTGCCGTCAGAATCAATGGCTCGATAGAGATAACACCATTTTCCACAGACTTTGAGGTACGTTTCATCGGTGGTGTCGGCGACGCGGCCTAATTTCAATCGCTCAAGCGCGAAAACCGTACTTGCCACTGACGGTGAGCGGTGAAGAGAAGATCGTCGATGGGTTTCAATCGCTCAAGCGAGGGGTGCAACTAACTCATTAATAGAATTCATTCCACCATGACCAGAGCAAGTAATTCCACAGTCGAAATGATGCTGCGATTGGAGGAGCCCATTCTGCCGCTTTCCAGTAAATCTGGAGCAAGTAATTCATTGAAGATTCATGTGAAATGTCATGAACTGCCAAAAAATGAGTAACCCAGCTAAGAGAAGAACAAGCATGATCCCTACTCCTAAAATCAACCAGAGTTGGAGCTTCTCACTGAGCTTCATGTGATGTTTTCCCTTCCCGCCACCACTCTCTATATCAAAGTACGAGAGAAGTTGGAGCTTCTCACTTGACTTCATATTCTGTTTTCCTTCCTGATCTTGCATGTCGAAACAGACTCCATCTCTATTCGCTCTCTTATCGAATTCAACAAATGAGTTACTTGCGCCCGTCTTACTACAACTACTACTGTGGGGTCAGATTGTGGTCCAGCCAGCGACCTCTAGTTGCGAATCGCTCTTTATCGTACCCACACCGTCTTCCGCTATGGCTGTGGGTTGGCCGCCGTTGAGAGATCCAACGAAAAGTTTGTCGTATCCCAGCGCCTGGGTCGAACCCGTTTTGAAGGCGTACATGCTACCATCCCTGGCAACGTTGGACCAGGGATATTGCGAGCAATGGTTGAACATGGTTCGGTCAGACATTTCAATAGAGAGACGCTGCAAACCACTACCATCAGTATTGATTTTCCAGAGTCCATTCTGATGGCTATACTGATCGCCATTCCCCACCAGTAACAGTAAAGTAGACGATGTGACGGCCCGTACCTGGAGTACAGCCAGTGTACTGCTCGTGAAGATGGCGGTGGGTTTGCTCCAACCGGAAGTGTTCGTAGTATCCTGTTGTATGCGGTTGACAGTACTGGGACCCTGATTAGGAGGACCGCCATCAGCATTGTGATCACCCTCCGCGTAGCCCTTGCACTGACTGGTGAAAATGGTTTGAAGGTCCGGGCCGATGTCCAGATCAGAACAGAAAGTAGACACACTCATTTCACCCAGAAAACGAGGATCAGATGCCGGTATCGGGTCGTAAGTGTCCAGGCTAACCAGGCTGGATTGCCCATCAAGGCCCGACTGATTAGATGTACCCCTTTCAAGCAGGTAGAGGTTTCGATCATTCGGCCACATAAGCGGCCGGTAGGAATGATGGGAGCTAAACTTCTGCTCGATTTTTCCAGTGGGAATGTTCAGCACATTCATCGTCGAACCATCGGTGAAAAATAGACGCCAATCTCTCTCAGAGTCCAGACCAGGAGAAGCGAGGATTCGCCCTAGACCTGCGGAGGAAGACGTACAGTAGAGCGTCTGTAAGCCCTTCCCATCAATGCGCACCATCTGAATTTGCTCTGGATCACCCCCATACGCGGAAAAGATCACCCACTGCCCATCTCCAGAGACCTGTACATTGGTGAGCATATTGGGAACAGTGATGATGGGGCTGGCCTTGCCCGTCACGCTATCATAACGCATAAGTGTGCCACTCCTTTTGCCTGTGCCTTGTATATCCTGGAAAGAGACGGCATAAACGAGGGCATTGTGTCCCTGGGACAGATATGGAGCCATGACTGCCGCCCGTGCTGTGCCTGTGGAGGGGCAACTGGTTTGTGTTGGTGGCATCTGTAATGTGGCAGCCGATCGCGTTGGCTGAGTCTTCACAGTGGTCGCCACATGATTGTTGCTGTTGTTATTATTCGAGTGTACGGTTGGTAGCAATGTACTTGCGAAACCCAGCCCAGTGAAATGCGTTATACCTGCGAAGAGGAGGGGCATCAGCACGATGGTAGCCAATACACTATAGAGCGGGTACGAACGACGCTGCCTGCGTGGTGTGTGGTGGGAACGTTCGGAGGCACGTTGTATGGTTGGGTCAGTGGATACTGTGCTGTTCTGGGAGCGCTCGAAGTGATTGCTGGCTTGCATGGGAATATGCTGGTGCTCCACAGTGGGTAGAGCAGCGAGGGACTGCAACTCTGACGGTCTCATAGGTCGGGTGACATTCAGGTCTGAGATGTATGCAGTCTCATTGATCTGGAGAGAGCCTTCAGAAGCTGGCCTGGAGCTAATGTTTAGTTGTGCTGCTGCGCGTAAAGCTTGCGAGAAATCAGCCGCAGATTGATAGCGTTGCCGCACATCTTTCTCCAGGACACGCATGACGGCCTCTGCGAGCTGAGGGGGAATGCCAGGATTGAGTTCAGCCATAGGACGTGGTGGCTCATAGATCTGTTTAAGCAAGATGTTAAATGGACCAGCTTGCGTCTCAGCGCTAAAGGGGAGCTGGCCCGTGAGCATCTCATAGAGCACCAGTCCGATGCTATAGATATCGCTCTGAGGCTGCACTTTCCCCTGGATCTGTTCAGGGGCCATATAATAGGGTGTACCCATGATATGTCCGTTTGAGAGCGGAAACTGGCGGTCGATGGCAAACTGGCCGATGGCAGTCATTTCCTCAGTGTTGCCAGTGACAATCTCTTTGACCAGTCCAAAATCGGCCAATACAGGTGTCTGGTCATTTTTGAAAAGGATGTTGCCGGGCTTGATATCGCGATGAATAAGGCCCTGACCATGAGCATAGTGGAGCGCGTCAAGTAACTGGAAGATGAGACGGAGCGCCTCTGGAATGGGCAAACGACCGCGCTTCTTTAGCAGATTCTTTAACGATCCTTTGGCAAGATAGGGCATCACTAAGTAGGCCAGGCTATCTTGCTCTCCGTAATCGTGAACAAGTAGGATGTTGGGATGGTCCAGGCGAGCAACGACCTGAGCCTCGCGGGTGAAACGGTAGAAAAATTCCTGGGTGTGTTTCTGGTCTTTCTGTAATTGGAAAATTTTGACTGCGACTTCGCGTTGTAGATGCACGTCTCTCGCCTGATAGACGGTCGCCATGCCTCCCTGCTCAATTGGCTTGATGATACGATAATGTCCGACCATCTGACCTGTCAAATCTTGTACCATTGGCGAATCCTTTTCTGATATTCTTTGTATAAATATATCTTTATATAATAAGGGCGCATTTTTTCTATTTAATATGTTGATATTAGTCTGTTGCCATCTTGTTGTAACGCATTTATCCCAGCTTGTCAAGGGTGTTAGTAGGCCATCTCACAAAAAAATCACTTTTCTCAGAGAGAGAAAAGTGAACCTTTAAAGACGTAATTGCCGATCGTCTATACATCTGAAGCAATATCCCTATGGTGTAAATCGTGCGATAGAATAGTACCTATGAGAAATATACAATATATGTTGCGGTTGCTATAGAGAGAGGGGTGCAAGTAACTCATGAATAGAAATCGGGAATTTCCCCGATTTCTGATCGAGGAGCATTTCCCTAAAAACAAGAGCAAGTAACTTTCCAATGGAAATCTAAGGCTTGATCGCAGCCTCGCAATTACGTGACTTTTTGTGCAAGCACCCTCTGCTCATCATCGAACTGGGCTTTGACTTGCGGCTTGATCCGAGTGCCAACTACGGCTTTGATGCCGAGGCAACGCTTCCCACGCGCTATTGGTTTGGCGAGAAACTGCGCCAATTGGATCGCGGCTTACTCAGTGATCTCTTGGCTGCTACGGTCACTGCTTTACAAGAAGAGATCCCAGGACTTGGCGAGGTTGTCGCCTTCGATGTCCGCGCACATTTATGCCTGGGTGAAAGAAAACAACTGGCGTGCCTCTGTCACGGATCGCTATGACAAAACGCGTCTTCCCGTTGGTGATCCTGACTGTAAGCTCGGCGCGGGGCGCAGCACCACCAAAGAACTCTCTGATGGAACCACCGAAGAGAAAAAGGAACTGATCTGGGGTTATGGAACGGGTGTGGCCGCTGCTACCGCGCTGAGTATGGCGATGTCGTGTTAGCTGAACATACCCTCCCCTCCAACGAAGGCGATATCACCTACTTCCGTCCGCTGTATCACCAAAGCGCCCTGGCTCTCGATCACTTCCCCACCCACATCACCGCTGATGCCGCCTATGATGCATGGTACGTCTATGATGCGGTGGCTCGTCGTGGTGGCATCGCCGCTGTTCCTCGGGGTGTTCGTAGCACCACGCCCTTTGACCCTGATGGCACCCCACGTTGTCCCATCGGACTGCGTATGCACTCCACCTTCCATTATGCTCACACCAAAAGGGTATCGACTCAGGGACTCTGCCTCGCGCAAAGGATCACCTTTTTTGATCGCCCTTCTCCCGTTCCTCACCTTTCTTGACTCTTCTCAACTGGGGCAAGCTCAAACTATATACGAGAGTCAAAAATGACCTCACGGAATTTTCACATGTACAGGGCTTGACTTTGCCGTTACGTCAAACAGTATACTTCCGCTGTCACTTGTAAGAAGTGCTATGAATTAAACAGAAGCGGCATGTCAGTTCCCATCATATATCCAGCACCTCTCGACGACAGCTACGCTGAGTGTTTGGTGCCTCTTTTCTTTATTACGTGCACACGCACCTACTTAGGAGGACATCTATGAATGCCCTACTTGCATTTCTCCTCAGTGTGGGGGTCAATCTGCTCTCCTGCACGCTCATCATGGCCTGGTATATTATTCCCCGCTTGTCAAAGCAACCACGTACGCAAGCACTGCTTCCGCTTGTTCTGCTCCATACGTTTCGGACAGCGGGATTAGTGGTTCTGCTTCCACAGGTGATGGGAGGAGTTCTCCCTCTGGGTTTTGCCGCCCCTGCTGCTTATGGGGACCTCCTCACAGCTGGCTTAGCCTTGCTTTCTGCCCTCATGCTCCGGCTCCGGCCGGTATTGGCGCTCCCGTTTGTCTGGTTGTTCAATCTTGTAGGGAGTGTCGACCTGCTGTACTCTCTGTATGAGGGAGTGATGATTGGCCTACCGGATTTTCACCTTGGGGTTGCCTGGTTCATTCCAACTTTGTACGTGCCGCTCTTATCGGTGAGCCACGTCATCATCTTCTGGTTCCTGCTGCGTACTGCGCCATCCACTCAGGCAGTGAGAGAAAGCGCAGTTCTGTAGAACGAGGGGTCTGGCTCATCACCGATGTCCTCCTCCTTTGCCAGCAGGCCCTAGGTGTACGGAAAAATTGAGCCAAGGACCACCCCAGCTTCTCAGGAATTTTTGGTCGGGGAGGATTGTTTGCAAGAAACGCTCATAACCGGTAAAAGCAGAGAGTAAGCTTCGCAGAAGTCAGTGAGGGAAAAAGAAGAGTCAATTCAGGAGAAGAAACGTCCTCGAAAACCACCCCATTCGAGCGTGACTCGTCTTGGAAAACGACACTGGCTTTTGCGAAGTTCTCTGCGCAAAGCTTTACCAGGAAGCACAGAGGTCCATCAAGCGTTCCTCTAACGCGGCGACCTGCTCGATCAAGGTGGCAACAGATGTCCACGCACGTTGCGCAGCAGGATATTGTGCCTGACCAAGAAGACGAGCCTGCTGGTCGATCAGCTGTGCAGCCCCAGATTTCTTTCCCTCGCTCAGAAAGGCCTGAGCGTCTATTTTTCGCCGTACTGCAAGCGGTATCGCAAAATAGAGCAGATGAGCAGCAAGATACTCTGACACTTGCGCCTGCAGCGTTTGCACCAGCAGGCGCAAGGCGCGCACGCTTCCATACACTTCTGGCCCTCCTGGATCACGTTGCAGGTTAGAAGGAACAAACGGCAAGGTGCGCGCAATCATTTCCTGGCGACTGACGATTTCGACTTGTCGGAAAGCTGAGCGGAGCGTGTAGGCCGCTTCAGCGATATAATCGAGGTTCTCGGCACGCCAGGCTTGAAGCAGAGCATCAAGAGGTAACGTGGCATAGGGGAACCCCTTTGGATCATGAACCAGGACATGGTCATGCTCAACTGCCAAAACCACCAGAAAATGATCGCTTCCACCGGCAAAGGGAGCATCGGGATTGTACGTCAGATAGCCCATATCCAGAGGGCCGAGCAGCACCGGACCCTGTTGGATGGCCGTCTGTAGACGTTTAAGAGCTATCCGTTCATCTCCTCCACGTTCCAGTTGGCACGTCCAACCCAGCGCCTCTAGGGCACGAGTCAATCCCTGGTCAGGGACATCTCCATCGAAGAAAAAGAGATCAGCCTCTCTGAGATAGGTATTGCCAAATGGCATCGTGGTGAGACACTCCAGAAAACCTGGAGAGGGCAAGGTGCCAGGATTTGCACCGCCTCCAAGCAAGCTCATGTGCAGAGAAGAAACATAACAATAATTGCTGTTTCCGACGTATGGGAGCATGGAACGTTCTCCTTTCGGACGTTTGCCTCGACGCGCATGCGTATCACTTTCCAATAGGATGCTGACAGAAGATGCCAGCACCTTGTGACGGTTTCCCTGAAACAAAGTAGGGATTGTTTTCTTTGAGAAGCATACATCGAATTTTCCAAGTATGTCAAGTAGGAAGATATTTTTCAATTTCAAATGTACATTTTCAACTTTTCAAAACAAAGCGAAAATTCCTGTAAAATTGCATAAAAGCGTGAAGAGCATACTCTCACAAGATAGGAAAGATCAGGAGAAGCCGAAGGAATCACCATCGCTGACCACTATCGCTTGCGGAGAACGATTGTTCTTGGCGAACTCCCTCAGCTCGGTTTCTCAGTCTCGAGCAATCGAGCTGACCATCAGAGAAGTGATAGCAATATGACAACTCAGCGTCAGCTTGATCTCCTCTCTCGCAATGACCAATCTGATGGGACGTTTTTAGCGTCCATTTCTCGCCGCTAAGATCCTTCCCAGGGGGAGGGTGCGTTGGGGTCTGAGCAAGTAGCCACAGTGGCCAAACCATCCGTCAACGTCTTGCGCGCTAATGGTGAGGAGTGCTTGTCCGATGGCTTCTTGTAATGCCTCTGGAGTGCGTGCTCCTACCCGGCGCAAAAAGGCTTTGAGGCAGGGAGAAGGCTTCCTCAATCGGAGACAAGTCGGGGGAGTAGGAAGGCAGAAACAGAAGTTGGCATCCTTGAGCTTCACTAGCCTGCCGAACTTTTTCGCCGGTATGCGTGCTCAAATTGTCCAGAATCACGATGTGTCCAGCTTGCAAACTGGGGGCGAGAATCTGTTCAATGGAGAGTTCAAACACAGTGGCATAGGCCTCGCCTTCCAGGATGAACGCTTCACCTGCAAACTTAACCTCTCCTCAGCTATTTTTCGCCACGACATCCTTCTGACAAGAGGTAGCATCTGCCATCGTTGGGAGGATGTCTTGATCAAGTATGCACCGTCGCTGAGCACGTGCTCTCGACCCATCACAGCCCTCTTGCGCGACTGCCGCAAGCATGTGGCGAGAAGCGGCCTGTCTTGTTGATGAGAACGATTGAGATGGTGTTTTGAGGAGGAACATGTTTATCCTCTTGATCCAGATACATCATCTCCATATATATGAGGGGAGCAGTCTCACCAGAAGATCTCATTGAACTATTCGCGTCCCTTTGTGACAAACTCAGGCGCTTGCTCCGTTCTCGGGCTCTCTTGAGCGAGGCCGTCATTCCCGAGAAAGCCGCTTTTCACAATGGATCGAAGCCGATCCTCTCATGAGACTGGCACCCTCTCCGCAAAAGCGAGGGTTCCTCTCATCTTCTCGGTGGGATCTGACTCGCTCCACCCACCGAGGACCAGACAGGAGACCGCTGCCTGATACACTCCTTGCTGATGGTTCTCTCAGCCTGGGTGCCTACCCCTGATCAGAAAAGAGAGAACTCTCGCACCAACAGCGTTCCTCCCTCCTCTGAGTCTCCTTTTTCCCGTGCGAGGGTGAACGTCATTTTCACAGGTGTACAGTTTTCTAGGGATGATTGTACACCTGTGAAAATCGGTGAGTACTGCACCTCGATTCTCGGCTCAATTCATGTCACGCACGAAGAGGCGAGGTGACAAAGACGGAAAAGAGGTTGAAACCATGCTCTACTCATGATAGAATACTATCATGATGATAATCACACAAAATTCTATTATTAGACACTTCGTAATGCTCTACTGAACAGAGAGATCGTTTGCGGATTTTCGATCATTGGAGGAGTTCCCATCCATCATTCCTCTAGCCGTCAGCTCATTGAAGAGGAGAGAGTTCTTTGCGCTACTTGACCTGGTGCTTCTGTTCCATGCTTCGTCTTTCCTCTGTAGGACGCTTGAGCATTGCTGTAGCGGCTACTCTCGTGTGCCTGACAAGTTATGTTCTGATGTACGAGGAGATTTACCCCGGAAACAGTCTCTTTCTGAGTCTTCCCATTGTTCTGGCCTCCTGGTTATTTAAGCTGCGCGGGATGGCCGTTTGCCTCATTGGGATGTTGCTGGTCATCCTGCTCTTTCATAGCATCTCTCATACGGGTCTGTTTCTCTCGCACCAAATCTATCTGTTCTTTGCGCTTGGAGGGTTTGCTCTCTTGCTGGAAGGATTCATCACGGCCTCTTTCCGTGAGTTGTTCGACGTCTCATCTGAGACGCAGCAGAGGATAGAAGGGATCTACGAGCAAGAGCAGCAATTGAATCAGCTCAGAGAGCAATTTCTCCTGAATGTGAACCACGAGTTGCGGACTCCTTTAACTGCTACCTATGGCTATCTGGAATTATTGGTGGAATATCATGAGCGGCTTGATGTGGTAAGCAGAGCCACATTTCTGAGCAATGCGCTCTCTAGTTGTGAAGAATTACAGAGACTCGTTGATACGATGTTCGATGCCCTGCACCTTCATCAGGAGAGAGAACCTCTTGCTCTGGAAGCATTGTCTGTGAGCGAAGTGGTTCATGACGTGATTGACCACTTTGATCCACGCCGCCTGCATCTGTACGATCTTCACATCCAGGTTCCCCAGCATCTCGTGGTGCGAGCGCATGCTCACTCTGTGCGCCAGGTGCTTCGGAACCTGCTCTCTAATGCCACAAAATATGCCCCAGAGCATACTCCTCTCATCATTAGCGCTGCCTTGTACGACCCGACGACGGTCCAACACCAGGAGCATCTGGCCCAAGAGGTCTGTATTTGCGTGAAGGATGCTGGCCCTGGTATTCCGCCAGAGGAGATTCCACACCTGTTTGATCAATTTTTCCGTCTCAGGCGTGATATGATGAGCAAGGTGTACGGTACTGGCTTAGGCTTGTATGTCAGTCAACAGTTAGTAGAAGCTATGGGGGGACGGATATGGGTGGAAAGTGCGGGAATCGCAGGGCAGGGGAGTACCTTTTGTTTTACGCTTCCCTGTGTTCCTCGCGAGCAGGGAAGCACAACGTGAGACGATGATTCGTTTGCGGCATGTGGTCTCCATTGGCATGCCGCAGGAAACATCTTGCATCAGTAAAGAGAGAGATGACGGAAAGCAAGCGCATCGGAGCGTCGGCAGGAGATCTGGTGGAGCGTCGCAAGCGTTGAGGGAGTTGGGAGAGAGCGCCCTACCTGAGCAGCCAGGGCAGTGAGGAAAAGAAACACATCCGCTCACGTGTGATCTTCTCAAGGTGGTGACATCGTACTTGCCATTACCCAAAGAGAACACCTGGGTTTGTTTCACGGGTGTCTTTGTGTTCGATCTATGGATACTAGTGAACATCGCATGTTCTCTCGCTGAATCATATTTTTATGAAGATTTCATTGACAATCCGCGTCAGTCCCTCTAGATTCTCTCACAAAAGAGTATTGCGCCATATGGTGAAGAAAGGGAGATATCTATGAGTACAAGCGTCCACGATACTGTGGAGGAGGCCATCCACCGACTCCAGCAACACGGCTTTGAGGAATGCACCGCAATGGCAAACAGACAACACGAAACGGCCTATCTGTGTGCCTTTCAGCGTCAGGATGATGAGCAGCAGATTCTCTACTGCTGTGTCACGGTCGAGGATCTCTTCGCCCTCTTGTCCTTCGTCGAAACGTTTGCCTGAACTATGTGTTGACCCGTTTTGGAAGGACTGGTGTGTAAGGCTCTTTTCGATGGCTCTCATCGGGTGCGCAGCAAGAAGGGCGATCCACTCCCTACAAGCAAAAGGACATGTTCCTGGTGAGTACATGATGTCGTCTATTCCTGTGGGGGAAGAATCTTCGGCTTCTGTCACCCGACTTGTAGAGCCGACCCAATCGAAACTACCAAAGGAGCATGAAATAGGTTCCTACGGATGGAGAAGGAGCTATAACAAGGATAGGTTTTCCAGAAAGATGAGTCCGGCCCCATTTTCTTGCGTCACCAGAGGACCATCCGCGAGAATGTGCTTGGGGATGGCCTTCATGCCATTTGCGGCCAGGATGCCGACCATCACAGCCCCTCCGTGAATACGTCCTGCCGGGTTACGAATGGTGGCAACCATAGAGCCGTTCATAACGGCCTCGATGGAGGCTGGCACCGCGTCAATACCGGAGATGAAGATTTGGCGTCCGGCTTTACGGATAACTTTGAGCGCGGCCAGAGCCATATCATCGTCGTGGAAGAAGCCGCCAGCAATATGTTTGTAGCGTGCAAGATAGTCTTCCCAAAGCTGCATCGTTTTGTTGGCATCCCAATTTGCCGGGTTCTTCGCGATCAGTTCAATGCCTGGATACTTTTCCATGGCCTGATAAAAACCTTTGGTGCGTCCCTGTGCTCCGGTGTGATCAAGTTGCCCCTGCGTCATAATGACATTTCCCCGCCCTCCCATTTTTTCGAAGAGTGCAGTTGCGGAAGTCTGCCCCATATAAACGTTGTCCGGTTCGATAAACGTCGTGACGTCCGTACTTCCTGAGGAATCGATCGCTGTATCCATCTGAATCACAGGAATGCCATGATCCAATAGACGCTGTACCGGCTCTATCAGCGTATCAGTGCCGTTTGCCTGAATTGCGACAAAATCCCAGGATGTGCTGGCGATATCATCGAGCGCTTTGCGCTGCTGATTGATGCTGTCTTGTCCATCGTACCAGGAAATATCCACACCAAACCATCTCCCCCAGGTTTCCGCTGCCTGTTTGCCCTGAGCACACCAGGAATGCGTCAGGCTATTGTTAGTAAAAGCAGCTTTGAGCCGACGGGAGGACGGAGAGATGCAAATAGGGTGTTCTTGCTCCTGAAAGCTCAGGCCGAAAGCCCCTAAGAGAGATGAAAGCGAGAGACCTGCTCCTGCCGCCCCGGCACTCCTAAGCAATCCTCGCCTTGAAACATGCCCGAACACGTTCTCCTGCACCCTGTGACTTTTTGCCGGGGGATGTATATGCCTATGGCTCATATTGTTTTTCGTGATGACGTCCTCCTGATAGGACTAAAGCGACATCCATTGTTCAGTTTTGTAGAGATCAGAGCATTGATCGCTCAGCCGATGTTCTGATCTCTACAGTGAAGCGCTCGTTACAACATTTCAAGAGCATTTGCACTATGATTTCCAAGAAAAGATCGAAATAACAGGTATGTTTTGATGTGTAACTAACTAGGAAGACTCGAGTCACAAAGATAGAGTATACATACAGACCATCATTGCTGTCAAATACAAATTTTTTTCTACGACGGCAAACCTGTTCTGCAGCCAGAAGGCTGAAGAAAGAAAAAGAAAACGATGTCCCTGTTGCCTCTGGACAAACACGAGGGAACACAAGGCATCAGCTTTTCTTCCACCTTGATTTATGATATGCTGAGCAACGGAGAACTGCGAGTCATAATCGACCTGCTCCGCAAGCGTACTATGCCCATTCAGGATGAAGGGAGATGACCTTGACCGCTTTTCATCAATATACTCCGCAGCCGCCACTCTCCTTCTTTGTCGAACATTTTTGGCTCTCTCAAGGACCCGTTCCTGCTCATTCGAAAGAGCGCCGTTTGCCAGATGGATCGATCTCGCTTATTATCAACCTCCACGATGAGCGGATTCGTCTCTACGACCAGCACCACTCTGATCAGCTTCTCAGTTACAGTAATGTCCTTCTCAGTGGAGCACATGCGGAGTTTGTCCTTCTCGACACCACCTGTCTGGCCGAGGTGCTGGGAGTCCAGTTCAAGCCTGGTGGAACGGTCCCTTTTCTGCCTTTCCCTGCCAGCGATCTGCACAATGATTTTCTCTCTCTCGACAATGTGTGGGGACCGGATGCCTTCGCCTTGCGGGAGTGCTTATGCGCCTTCGATCAGCCCCAAAGGCGTTTCCAACTCATGGAACACTTTCTCCTGGCCCGCCTGAAACGCTCTCACGAGATTCATCCTGTGGTGGTCTTCGCTCTTGGGGCGCTCGAAAAGGCACCAACGCCTCCAACCATCACAGCTATCGTTGAGCAGATTGGACTCAGCCGGACTCGCTTTATTCAGCTTTTTCGCGAAACGGTAGGCGTGACTCCCAAACAATTTGCCCGTCTTCAGCGCTTTCAACGCGTACTGTGCTCAATCGAACAAAATAGGTCACAGAGCTGGATCGAACTGGCGCTTACGTACGGTTATTACGACCAGGCCCATTTTATTCACGACTTCCAGGCCTTTTCTGGCCTGACTCCAAGCGCCTACCTCGCCCAATATGATCAACATCGTAACCACGTTCCATACCATGAATAGAGTGGACATTTTTACAAGACACGTGTTCTATTTCTCTGTAGAATCAGATGTGAGATCGAAACTCTTCCGGCTGGTTCGTTCCAGCCACTTACTCTCACTGCAAGGAAAGAGGTTGTTCTATATGAGCACAGCAAACAAGTACATTCGTAATGGGTTTGGCTCCGTTCGATCCTACATTCACGGCCCCCTCGACCTCGCTGCTTTCGTCAAACAGGTTTTTGAAGCGAAAGAAGTCGAACGCAATGCAGACGAGCACAGCGTGCACATCGAGATGAAGATTGGGGATTCACTGATCGCGCTTGATCTCAGCGACCACCCGCCGACGGACTCCACTTGGTTTACTTACGCCTCGACTTATATTTATGTCGAGGATGTGGATGCAGTGTACCGGCGAGCTCTGGAAGCAGGCGCCACTTCTCTTCAGGATCCAATGGATAAGCCCTATCAAGAGAGAAACGCGGGCTTCAAGGATAGCTTCGGGAACATCTGGGGAATCTCGACCTATATCGGCTCCCGTTAAACTCGAAAAACCTTTCTCTCAGGTCTGATATGCGCTATTTTCTCGGCGCATACCAGACCTGGTTGATCGGGAGAAACCAAGCGGAGTTCTTGGTAGGGGCCACAAACTGGCGGGGAGCAAATCTTGGTGGCATCGGTCGCGGAGGCAAGCACGTTTTACCACAAAGCAAGCTCCTCGCTGTTACTGGAGTCAAATAGAAGAGATCAGCGCAGAGAGATGTTTCCCAGCAGCGAGAGGGTGCGCCTATTGGCTCAGGTGCCGCGATGGGAAGAGCGTGAGAGTCGGTCGCAAGCTCTGGGAACGGACCCGTAACCGATTTGTACAAGGGTGGTGGTGGATGCTGGTCCAGACCGGCGAGGGTGAGGATGCGAAGGCGAAAGGAGCAATTGGCAGTGATGCAAACAGCTCTGCTGATCTACAGCGGGTGAGAGAAGTGGCGATGAGAAGGAAGAGAGCAGGTGTTCTCATGAAGAAGAAAGAAGAGGTTCTATATATGGAAGAGCTTTTTGAGCGCATTCGCAAAGATGATCGAGGCAAAAAGAAGTCACTGTTATGCTTGAAATATGAAGAGATGAGTCAGGATATCTTCACATTTTTTCGTGGGACATGCCCACGCTTTTATCGGGAGTGGTATCTGCCACCTCCGCAGGAAGCTCCTGCTGTGTGGATCTGCGGGGATGCGCATCTAGAGAACTTTGGGGCGTACAAAAGTGCGAGTCGCCTGGTCTATTTTGGCGTCAATGATTTTGATGAGGCTGCCCTTGCTCCCTGTACGCTGGATCTTGGGCGCTTTCTGACCGGTTTGTTGGTCAGTGCGTCCTCACTCTCCATTAGCCAGGAAGACGCACAGGCGCTCTGCTGCACCTTTCTTGAGAGCTATACCGAGTGCCTGCTAGCAGGTCGTGTGCAGACGCTGGATCGAGCAACAACCAGCGGAGTCGTCCAGACTCTGTTAGAGCGTGTGGAACAGCGCACACGCAAACACATGCTTGAGAAACATGTCCTCCTCACCCCAGGGCATGTTCGGTTGAAGCCTCATAAGGGCAAAGAAGCGGTCGAACACGTCTCGGCTCAGGAGAAAGAAGCGGTGGAGGGATGCGTGAAGCAGTGGAGCAAGCATCAGCCGCATCCGCCATTTTTTCGCGTCCTGGATCTGGCGCACCGCGTCGTGGGTACGGGGAGCTTAGGAATCCCCCGCTACGTGCTGCTGATTGAGGGGAAGGGGGCACCCGATGGCTATTATTTGCTTGATGTCAAAGAAGCTCGTCGTTCCTCGGTCCCCTCACGGCTTCGGTGCGGCTCGCCCAACTGGGCAACCCAGGCAGAGAGGATGGTTCAAGTGCGTACCTGGTCACAAGATGCTCCACCAGCTCTGCTTGCAGAGCTTCAGGGGAAGAAAAAAAGCTATGTGCTTCGAGAGTTGCAGCCACAAGAGGAAAAGGTGAATAGGAAGGATGTCTTGGGGAATAGACAGGCGATAGAAGGGCTGGTCCAGGCGATGGGGCAGGCGCTTGCCTTCGCGCATCTGCGTAGTGGAGGTCAGAAAGGGGCCGCTTTGAGTGGAGAGTTGAAGCGTTTTGCTCAGCAAGCCTCTGTATGGCAAGCCTCCCTTCTTGCTGCTGCTCAGCCCTGTGTGGAACAGGTGAGAACTGCCTATGACGCGTTTCAAGAGCAATATGCTGCACACAAGCGTGGGTGAGGGTGTGTGGATCATGGGCAACACGGCTGCCCAACTCTGAGAAAGAATTGGGCAGCCCGATGGGCATGGCTGCTTCTTGGGAAGACTATTTCTCGACGAAAACGATGTCGAGCAGGTCCGCTTGGAACTGGATCGTGCGATTTTGCTGGATGAGGAGATCGCTGAGGTGAACCTCGGTTTGATCGTGCAAAATCACCTGATCGTTTTCATTGCGAGAAGGCAACTGGCTCATCTCGATGATCCAATCCTGCAGATTGCCTTCAAAGCCGTCGAAAAGGGCTTTGAGGTAATCAACGCAGCGTCGGAACAGTTTAGGCAGAATGAGCTGTCCCTTGTTTCACTGCGTGTTGGCCGAGAGTGCCTTTGCCATCGCGCACTCTTTGGCCAGCGCTTGAGCGATCCCTTCTATATCGCCTGCTGTGTTGAACTGTAGAAGTTGGTGGAATACTGCATCAATGCCAAGCGGATCGGCCCGGGCGATGGCCTCATTGAGCGCTATTTCTTTTTTTAAGCGGGCCACAAGATCACAGATCTGGCATGCCCTCTTCTCGATGAGCTGCTTTCAGCAGGGCATGCTCTCCATGCACAGAGGGAGCGTAAACCAGAAGCGCGAGCCCTGGCCTGGGATACTGTGCAGGCCAACACTGCCGCCGTGCCATTGGACAATGGTTTGGCAGATGTGTAAGCCCAGCCCTAAACCAATGCCGCTTCCACTCAACACCTGCACTCCCTTGGCGCGATAGAAGCGTTCCCAAACACACTTTTGCTCCTCTGGGGTTAAACCTGGTCCCTGGTCGCTGACCGTCACGCGCACAGTATTACTCTCGGTTGTCACAGCGACTTCAACAGATTTAGTGGATGCTGAGTACTTGAGCGCGTTTGTCAGGTAGTTGGACACGACTTGTCCCAGACGGCCAGCATCGCCATGGATCAGTATCTGCTCCGTGGGCGGGTCCAGGTTGATAACACGCCCCTGTGTCGCCTGGCGCTGGTCTTCGACGATCTCACGCACGATCTGACCCATGTCACAGCACTGCATATGCAGTTCAAGCTTGCCAGTCCGGATACGCGATACATCGATCAGGTCGCTTGCCAGCCGGTTCTGCATATGCACCTGGCTCTCCGCGCGGTCCAGATAGTGTTGGATCTTCTCCAGCGAACCGAGGACTGCTTTTTGTTCTCCTGAATGCTGGGTCAATGCCCTGTGCAGGGTGCGTTGTGCGAGCTGGATGTTCCCTAGAGTGGTAGTCAGTGGTCCCTTGAGTTCGTGGCTTGCGATGCTCAGAAACTCATTGAAGCGACGATTGAGTTCCTGCGTTTGCCGTTCCAGTAGAGAACGCTCGGTCACATCCCGAAAGACGAGCACAGCGCCGTTGATCTGCTGCTGCTGATCGTAGATTGGTGTGCCAGAGACGTTCAAATCTCTCTTCTCTCCCCCGTTGCTCAAACTTTGGACGTTAACAGCGCTGGCCCCAGTCAGGTGTTCTCCGCGCAGAACGCGGTAAATTGGCCAGCACTCCACGGCCAATGGTTGACCATTCTCATCCCACACCAGAGGTTCTTTGTCCTGCTGCTCAACGATCCAGTCTACATTGTCCTGAGCAAATGGCATGAGTGACAGGTCCCACGCGGCAGCATTCATCTGAAATTGCCCCTGCAAATCGCAGACCACCAGACCATCACCCATGGCCTCGAAGACTGCCTCCAGTTCGCGCACGCGGCTATCTGCTTCAGCGCGGGCCTGCCGCTCCTTCCACGCTAGTTCGGCCTGGGCCTGCTCTGCCGCGCGCAATTGTGTGGTGAGTTCTTCTCGCTCGATGTAGGAAATAAGGAAACGGGCCACAATTTGCATCAATTCCAGGGCTTCAGGTTGATCAGCAAGCGCGTGCGGATGGGGGTCCTGGGCGCAGAGAGTTCCATAGACCCGACCATCGCTGTAGAGAAGTGGCACCCCAATGTAGAAGCCAATATGGTATTCCTCAGTCGTGGGGAGCCGCTGGTAAAAAGGATGTTGGCTAGAATCTTCGATAATGAGAGGTTGCTGGGTTCGCCAGACGGTCTGGCAATAGGTTCTCTCAAGCGCTCCCTCTGACCCAACGGCTGGGAGAGAGGTGTCTCTATTGCGCGCCTCCATAATTTTGAGCGTGTGTTGCTCAACCCTCTCGCCATAATCCACGCTCGTTTTTTCCGACTTGTTTTCACCAACGCGCCCGATGAAAAGAGTCTGGCAATCCAGGAACCGTCCGATAACCTCAAGTGCTGCGCTCATGGCTTCATGAGAAGAAGGAAAGCTCTGCACGGTCATCTGCGCCACCTCACGAAGAATGTGGGGGTTGGCTATTTTCGTCTGCTCCTGCGCTCTTCCCTGGCTATTTTGTTGGTTAGAGTCACCAGACATTCCGTTTGGGGAAGGCTGCTGCTCTTGCGGCGAGGTATCCAACGGCCCCTCATTAGGGAGCCGCCTCGCTAGCCGCGAGAACGACTTATAGACTTTATGCCCCATAAAGGAGCTCCTTTTCTAACGGTATCTTCCCTGAAAAGGCTCTCATTTCTGATTACTATCCCTAAATAGTACATAGTCTAAAGAGAACATGCAAAAGTGGAATGGATATGCGACTTGGTTAAGACCTGGAGTGACTCCAAGGCCAGTTCTGTCTCGATTTTGGTGAAGTATGAGCTTATCTGAGAAAAGTGAATGGTTCTGTGAGCACCAACTGCACTCCTTTTCCCCTCTGACAAAAGCGTTTTCACCAAAATTGAGACTGGTCCATCGACAACGACCGCCAGGGGAATCTCCGCTCCATCAATCAGCAGGCGCTTCATTTGGTCCCTGAAATGAAGGGCTGCACTTATTTCCACAGCTCATTGCTGATTTTCCGGGGGCATGGCATCGTTGGCTCTTGTTCTTGTTTTGGCTTTCATTGTATCACAAGTTTTCGGATAAGGTCTCGGTGGGAAATTCCCTCTGGGCAGAAGCAAAAGGTCCTTCAGAAACTTGCCTATCATATGATGGAGAAGGAGATAGTAGAGATGATGCCTTCAGAGGCCGCGTCAGTAATCAAGGAACTCTTAACGTATACGAGTATTCCGATGGCTCCAGAGGTATTTTTGCAGACGGTAGAAAAGGACAGAACTTTAGTATTGCTCTATTCCTCCTGCAGAGAAGAGAGAACATTACCCCAAACATAACTTTCGTCTCTCTCTGTTCCTGCTCCCGAGAAGCTATACTCCTTGCATGAAGATATCTGAAGCACGTGGCACAGGCAGAGATGACCGCCACACGAGGGACAGAGACATGTTAAACGAGAGCAACTCAAACATTGAAAAGGCGGAGCCCCTGATCTATCAGATCAGAATCAAGGGTCACCTGGATCGCAAGTGGGCCGACTGGTTTTCTGGCCTGAGTATCACATCGCTTGCGAACGGCGAGACCCTGTTAACCGGCCCGGTGCTCGATCAAGCCATGTTGCATGGCCTGCTGAGAAAAGTACGTGATGTTGGCTTGCCATTGGTCGCGGTCATTCGCATGGAGCCCGAGCAGACAGATGGACCAGATGTCAAACCTTAACGCCTATCACTTCGTTCAAAAAAGGAGATAACATCATCATGGAAAACTATTCAAACGAAGCATCCCATCCCTATGGTGAATATAGAGGAGCGGTCACAGCGCAGCCACTTGAGACTCCCAACGGCTTCCAGCCAAGCTCTCCAGAGAGCTATTCCCCCTCGGCTTCGCCAAAATACCAGCAGCAAGAGCCGCTGTCTGGTTCTCAGCGGTACTATGGATATCAGCAACCGTACCTCGCAGGCTATAGCAGCCCTTATGAAAAGATCTCAGCAGACATGCGCCCTTCCAGAGTTGGTTGGCTAAGCTACCTTGGCGGCTGGGTCACTGGCCTGACCTTCCTGCTGCTGAAGAAGGAGAATGGTTTTGTACGCTTCCACGCGATGCAGTCCCTCATCTTCTTCGGTATGATGAGCATAGCGACGACCGTGTTAAACCACATCCCCTTCCTTGCTTCCATTGGTTCTGGGCTGGGGTTCGTCTCCTTCATCTGCTGGATTGTCTTGATCGTCAAAGCCGCTCGCGGCAGATACTACAAGCTGCCTATCATCGGCGACTATGCAGAAAAATGGGCCAATTCGTTGAAGGACGAGAGGCGAGTGCGAACATTGTTTTGAGGGTCTGATGGTATTGCTGTAAATGTGATAATTTGATGACGCAGTTTTTGATCATTATCTGACGTACATTCCGGTACATCTTTCCCAAGTGAAAATCTTTGAAGCGGCGGTCTGCAAAGCTCTTTGCGGAGTTACTGAAAGAGAATAGCAATACCGCCATTACGTCAGATAATTGTAAAGGTTTTCCGCCATTGAATGAAACAATTTACACATGTGCAGGTCAAGAGCCCGGAATCGTTGCGCGCTTATGCAGCAAGAAATAGCAGACATAGGGAAAACATGCTGACAGGATGACGTTGCATACCGGTTGTACACTGATGGCATCGCGCGATGAAACGTCTATTCATCTACCGCAGGAGAAAGGAACGATCACATGGGAGCACCGGACTTGCTGGTCACCAAATTTACGATCCCCCCGGTTCGGGGGCGCCTGCTGCTTCGTGCTGCCCTGATTGAGCGGCTGAACCAGGGCGGCACGCTCCCCCTGGTGCTGCTCTCAGCGGGGGCAGGTTTTGGCAAAACAACGCTGCTCTCCGCCTGGGTCAGCCAGTACCCCCACCCAGTGGCCTGGCTCTCTCTGGATCGTCTTGACAATGATCCGCTCGGCTTCTGGACTGCGGTCCTGACGACCTTGCGCACCCGCTTTCCCGCCATCGGGGAAGCGGCTTTGGCGCAGGTGCAGGCACAGCAGCAACTCCAGATGACCACGCTGCTGACGACCCTCATCAATGACTTGGCCGGAGCTGGCGAGGAGATCATGCTCATTCTGGATGACTATCATGTCATCGACGAGCCAGGTATCCACACCACCCTCCAGTTTCTGCTCGATCATGCGCCCTCCCGTTTGCATCTGGTGCTCTCCAGCCGCGTCGACCCACCGCTCGCGTTGTCCCGGCTCCGCGCCAGGGGCCAGATGGCTGAACTCCGCGATACAGACTTACGGGTCAGTGAGCAAGAGGGGGCACATTTTCTTCAGCAGGTGATGGATATCCACCTGAGCGCTCAGGATGAGCAACGCCTGGCGCAGCGCACGGAGGGCTGGCTGGCTGGCTTACAACTGGCCGCGCTCTCACTCTCTACCCGTGCCGACCCAAGCGCCTGGGTGACAACGTTTCATGGCAGCCAGCGCCTCCTCCTGGACTATTTCCAGGAGGAAATTCTCGCCCACCAGAAGCCCTCTGTCCGGCGCTTCTTGCTGCGCGCCAGCATTTTGCCACGCATGCATGCTTCGCTGTGCCAGGCTGTGACCGGGAACGCAGCCAGCCAGGAGATATTGGAAGCTCTGGAGCGCTCCAACCTGTTTGTGATGCACCTGGAAGAGCAGCGGCAGTGGTATCGGTTGCACGATCTCTTTCGTGAGGCGCTGCTGGCCCGTCTCCAGGCAACTCAGCCTGATCTTGTGCCCACGCTCTATGAACGCGCTGCCCACTGGTACGAACACCAGGGGCTGCTGCCTGACGCCGTGGAGGCGGCGCTGGGTGCTGGCACCTTTTCCTATGCAGCACACCTGATGGAGCGCTGCATTGATCAGCAGAGCTTCCGCAACGCTTATCACACGTTGTGCCGCTGGGTGGAACAATTGCCCGAGGAGCTGTTGCAGACTCAGCCAATTCTCAGTTTCTGGTATGCCCTCTCCACAACGTTCACCTCGCTGCGCCGCACGCCCGCCTTCTGGCCACGGATTGAAGCGTCCCTGCAGTGGGCAGAACAGGGCTTTGAGGCGCAGGGAGAGCCGGAACATCTGGGCGAAGCCCTGGAATTGCATGCCGAATTGGCCTTCTTCCAGGACGACCTTGCCAGCACGCTGGCCTTGGCCCGAGCCGCCACGCCACTACTCTCTGAGCAGAACTTCATGTTTGCCACCAATCTGTTGACTAGAGGACTGGAACAGTTGCACGCAGGTCAGCTTTCGGCCGCCTGGCAGGATTTCCTGGAGGGTCTCAGACGCGCTGAACGTCTTGGGTCGCTCACCGCAACGTTGGCGGCATCTCTGCTGCTGGCGGAGGTGTGTCTGGCTCGCGGCGAGTTGTACCAGGCGGCACGCTACTGTCGTCAGACGCTCGCCTCAGCGGAGGAAGACCTGTGGGCCTTCCAGCAGCAATTGATGACGGCGAGCGGGGACCGTGATCCTTTTTTCCTCTCCTGGGCCTATCATAGCCTGGCGCAGCTGGCCTGCGAGTGGAATGATCTCGCAACGGCCCAGCACGCCCTGGCGCAAGCTCAAGCGCTGGGAGATGACCCGGCCAAGGGAGTCCATGTGTGGACCTCCGGGGGACTGATTCGGGCCCGTCTACTGCACTGTCGGGGCGAGACCACAGCGGCACTGCACCTGTTGGAAGCCTGGGAACAGCAGACCCGCTTTCCCTGGGCGCTGCGTGCGCTGCGAGCCTCCCAGGCCCGGCTTCACCTCGCCATGGGCAATCTGCCTGCGGTCGAAGAATGGTCCCGCGCCAGAGCAGACTTCTTCGGGTTAAGAGTCCGTGAACGCGAGCGAGAGCTGCCTTATGTGCAGCAGGAGGAAGAGGCGCTCCTGCTGGTTCGCCTCTTCCTCGCGCACGAGCAGGCCGGGGCAGCGCTCCAGGAATTAGCCCGTTGGAAAGCGCAGGCAGAAAGCCAGGGACGCACCCATGGCCTGCTGGAAATACTGCTCCTGGAGGCCCTGGCCCACCAGGCGGATCGCGCGTTTCCACGAGCCAGGGCTTCCCTGCTCCAGGCCCTGAGACTGGCGCAGCCAGGACAGTATCAGCGCCTGTTTCTCGATGAAGGGCAGGTCATGGCTACCCTTTTGAAAAGCTCGCTCAAAGAGATCCAGGAGAAAGACACAGCCGCCTATGTGCGCGGCCTGCTTGACGCGTTCGCGCAGGAGCAGATGAACGCTTCTGTGGTCTCATCACCAGGTCCATCGCCGCTGCTGGAACCGCTCACGGCACAGGAGCAACGAGTCTTGCAACTCCTGGCAGCAGGCGCCTCGAATCAGGAGATCGCCACTCAGCTCGTGATTCAGCTTTCGACCGCGCGGAAACATGTCGCCAATATCCTGGGCAAGGTAGGGGCAGCGAATCGAACGCAGGCCATTGCACGCGCGCGGGAGTATGGGTTGCTATAGTCCTGGTCTCGCCGATCCTTCTAGCGAGCCTCGCTCAGGTGAGCGAGAAGAGCGAAAGATCTCGGCCTTTTCCCTCATGGTGGCCTTTTGGCTACCCACCAGGCCGTCCTCTCTCCTTTACAATAAGTAGCTTTTGGGCTACTGTCCGCAGGCATGGTGCCAGGGTATCCTTTGCACAAGACGAGCAGGGCGTGCCTCTGCCGGCTCCCTGTAGAGAGGTGGGACCTCGCCTCTATCTTCTTCATCACTGCTGTAGAAGAAAAGACAAAAGGAGAAAACAGTATGGACTCTCACACGGCACGATTTGCATTCGTGCGAAACCATCCGGTGATGACTTTTTTTGTGATCACCTTTCTCATCGGCTATATCGCCGAGCTATCCTTGTTTTTTACCAGGATCTCTGTGTTCGGATCAATCGCTGCGTCTAGCTCTTCTCTTGCAGGAATCCTGACTGCCGCTCTGTATGGCAAAAAAGAACTCAAGCGTTTGTTTGTAGTTCAGGCTCAATTCCGCGGCGTTGGATGGTCGTACCTTGTTGCGCTGCTCCTTCCTCCCACCCTCGTCGCTGGGGCTATTCTGGTGAATATGCTCTTTGGTCATCCCTTCCCTGCTTCCGTCGTCGAAAATTGGAAACTGATCATTCCCATGTTCTTCCTTTTCCTGACCCAGGGCGAAGAAATAGGATGGCGCGGCTTTGCTCTTCCCCATCTGGTGAAGAACACTCGTCCGCTCACCGCGACCCTCATCATCGGAGGAGTGTGGGCATGTTGGCAGCTGCCGCTCTACTTCCTTCCCGGCTTCATTCAACATGATATAGCCCAGGCTTCCGGGTTTGTGGTGACGTTTGTCATCTATTCCACCCTGGTGGTGGCGGCATCGGTCATCTTCTCCTGGTTATCCTTGCGCTCGAAAAACAGCCTCGTTCCGGCTATTATCACCCATGGAGTGCTCAATGTCTGCGTCTGGTACTTTCAGTATCAGAATACGCATGCCTACGGTGGCCTGACCATGTTGATAGCCCTGTCCCTGCTCTGGGTCGTAGCAGCTGTAC
This sequence comes from Reticulibacter mediterranei, assembly GCF_016587455.1. NCBI lineage: Bacteria > Bacillati > Chloroflexota > Ktedonobacteria > Ktedonobacterales > Reticulibacteraceae > Reticulibacter > Reticulibacter mediterranei. The sequence goes on from NZ_BNJK01000002.1 coordinate 2,449,016, forward strand.
TGGTCTCTGTCACCTCCCCAATTTTTCGCACTCAGGATGCTGCGCTCTTCAGAAGACGCCTCTCGCAGCCTTCTATTCGCGAAGTGGCTGAGCCAGCCCAGATTTGACGCTTCTATCCGATAGAGACACCAGGGCACTTTCCAAGCAGACTCACAAGCGAACTCCCAGTGGAGTAGAAGCGAGGATTTGTATGAGATATTCCATTCGCATCAAAGGCCACCTGGACCCCTGCTGGCAGGACTGGTTCGAGGGATTAACGATTGTCCATGAGGATGAGGGCACCTCCAGACTCACTGGTTCGCTCAGAGACCAGGCGGCGCTGTATGGCGTCCTGACAAAGATACGTGCCCTGGGTCTGACCTTGCTCGCATTGGAGACCGGCGAGGGCGTTGCACCTTCGGGGTCAGGGGACTCCTTCTGAAAAGAGAAAGAAGTAAACGATGAACACACCCATGAACACGAAGCACGAGCAGAGCACGACGACACAGTCCCAGGTTTCCGTTTCTCGAAGGTCGCGGAAGAGCACCATAACTCGGGCCGATTGGCTGATACCAGCCGGGCTGATCCTGCTCACCTCGATCCCAGCTCTGGGAGGAGTTGTCAGCCTGGTCGGGTTCGCCACCAGCACCGCGCTCACGCCCGATGATACCAAGTTCCACGATCTGCCCCTGCCGATCGTGCTTCACATTGTGAGCGCCCTCCCGTTCTGCCTGCTGGGCGCCTTCCAATTCGCCCCTGGCTTGCGCCGCCGCTGGCGCGGCTTTCACCGCCTCGCTGGGTGGCTGGTGGTCCTGTGTGGCCTGACTACCGGGCTTTCAGGGCTGTGGATGACCCAGTTCTATCTCTTCTCTCTCCAGTCTCAGAGCATGCTCCTCTATAGCTTCCGGATGCTGTTCGGCTCAGCTATGGTCCTGGCGCTGGCTCTGGGCCTGGTCGCCATCCTGCGGCGCAACCTTGCCCGGCATCGCGCCTGGATGATACGCGGCTATGCCATCGGTCAGGGCGCGGGCACTCAGGCGCTGACTGCTCTGCTCTGGATGATCATCTTCGGCACTCTGGGTGAGCCTGCCAAAGACTGGCTGCATGGCGTCAGCTGGGTCATCAATCTCGCCGTGGCCGAATGGCTTATCCACAGGAAGCATGCAAAGGGTCGCCAGAAGCAGGTGGACACAGGGCACGACCAAAGCCGAGCACTTCTCTCTGGGAAGTCGCCGAGCACGAGCGCAGGGGTGTAGAAGCTAGGCCAATGGGCCTCTCTCATCGGGAAATCGGTCAAGAGATGACGATTGTGCTGAAGCGGGGTATGGCTCGTGGAACAGCCTCTTAACATATGCCGAATATACCTGTTTGCCGGAAAACAGCGCGATCGCACTCAAACCATCGCTCAGTCTGCGCATGCGTCCTTGCGGGAGTGACAAGCAGCAAGACGCTCATAGGTGGAGAAGCAACTCCAAAGACGGAGGATCTCATCTTCCTGAAAGAACTGGTTGAAGCAGGCAAGATCAAACCGGTCATTGATCGACGTTATCCCTTGGAGCAGATCGTCGAGGCTCACAGGTATGTTGACCAGGGGCACAAAAAGGGAGATGTCGTCATTACTGTGCAACAGCATGAACATACTGAGCAACACTTGCGCCAGTGAAATGGCCAGACTCACATGGAATTGGTAGCACCTTCCATCATTCCCGTCCTCGTGCTCAACCGTTCCTTTGAGACGCTGCGCCCTGAGCAACTTTGCTCCTGGTCGTCTTCACTGTGATCATCGTTCCCCAAATCCCCATTACCAGGGGAGCAGGTAGAGGAGGTGTGCTTGGACTCCTGCTGACCTGCCTCGTATTCAAGATACGATAGGGACGGCGCGCTGGAAGAACAGGAGATTGACGCTGTAGTGACCGTCTGAGGGCAAGAGCGCTACTGAATCAGTCGGCGGATCTTGCCACATGCAATATACGAACCCCCACTTGCGGTCTCGATCACTTGATCTACCACGTACAGAACCCCCGCTTCACGAATGTCGCGTGGGAACCGCATATTATAGTTTGGGTCGTAGCCATCGGAGACGACCCGTGCGCGCAGCTTACTGCCCTCGCGGATACACTGGACAAGCACCCCGTCATCTGCGTTGGTGGTCGTCTCAAGGTCCGCCGCAGTGCGGGCTGACACCTTCGAGGCTTGCGGTGGGCTACTGCGTCTGACTGCTGTAGACCCGAACCTGCTGGTGCCTTTGTAGAGATGTTCCTGTCCAGGCAAGGCGAGACGGCGGATGTTGCCGACGGCACGGTAGAAGGTTCCGTTGGCCGACAGTTGCAGAGTATCTACGACATAATGAACGCCTTCCTCACGAATAGTGCGTGGAAACTGGATGTTCAAGCTCTGGTCGTAGCCTTCGGAAGTGACACGCATCCGCAGCTTGCCGCCCTCGCGGGAACACACCAGTTCTACCCCTTCATTGACTGCGGCTGTCGTATCCAGATCAGCAGCCGACCCACCAGCCGTACCGCGCAGCGACAAGTCGGTGCGGCTGCGCATCCGTGCCTGATATGACTGATCGCGCATCTCCTTACGGCTGGCGCTGTCAAACTGGCGGCGTTCAAGCCGCTCGACGAAGTGCTCCAGTTGTGCGATCTCTTCGGCTATCTCAAAGTGCTCATCCAGTCCTTGTTGACGCAGCTCTGCGCTGATCTGGCGTAGCGTCTGGACCGCTTTTGTAACGTCCCCGCTGTCAGCCAGCTCAATTGCCGTATCTTTCGCCTTCGCAATGCGGATTCGGCTGATTTGTAAAACGAGATCGATAGCAGGTGCGGCCGCCATCGCTTCCTCGATGGTGACAACAGGCATGGATACCATGAGCGGCTCGGTGCTCGCAAAGGACTTGATGATGCTGTTGGCGACCGCCTCGTACCGGTAGGAGACCGCCAGCAGAGGAATGCCGGGGCTGATATCCGTCTGGGCGGGGATCGTGAGTTGGAGGGCCAGGAGTTTATCTTCGTTCTCGTAGACATCGCCCATGCTCAGCATCGTGGCACCCGGCTGTGTCTCTACGCGGTAGTTGCTGTACAGGTTGTGGATCTGGACACCACTGTTTGGCACGGGCGCGATCGTCACCGCAAGATTTTGCGCCACAACTGATGCCAGGCTCTCGATCTCGATCCGAAAGACCTCTTCAGCATCATCAGGCGCCTGGATGAAGTAGAAGTTTCCGCCTGCGGCCTGGGCCATACCAATCAAAAGATCTTCGTTGAAGTGCGCTCCGAAGCCAAGTGTGGTTGTGACCACGCCATCGTCCGCCTTTTGGCGTGCAGTGGCGATCAGCACCTTTGGATCGACGACTCCCACGTTGGCCTGCCCATCGGTCAGCAGCAAGACCCGATGGATCATCTCGGCACCGCGCCGGGCGAGGACGTGCTCGCAACCTTTGAGCCACCCGCCGCTCAGGTTGGTCGTCCCTCCCGCTCGAACCTTGCGAATCATCTCGCGAATCGCCTGTTTGTCAGTAACGTTGCTCGGTGCCAGGATGGTTTCGACCTTATCGTCGTAGACAACCAGCGATAACACATCATCTGGTCCGAGTTGCTCAACCAGTGTCTCCGCTGCGTTGAGCGCCTGCTTGAGCGAGCGCCCCGCCATTGAGCCAGAGCGATCGATCACCAGACTGAGGTTGAGCGGTCGGCGCGGAGCGCGTGGCCCCGCGGATGGTTGGGGGCGTAGCGTAATGAGAAGATCGACAGTAGCAGGATGCCCAACTGGGAGAGCGGATGGGTTGAGTGTGAAGTGAGTCTGCATAGTAGCGTCCTTTCTGTGCATGTTGAAATGGATGGATCTGGCCCATATGTGGTGATGCCCAACGGACCTGAAACCAGGGCAGACTCGTGACAGTATCTCAGGAAGAGACAACCATTGTCTAGAAACTATGACTTTCAGCTCATCGCGCTCTTGACAACTCGATGCGATTGATTCCTACCGATGTGCTTCCTCTACCGGCGTCGGCACTGTGGCCCATTCCTCCATATCGTTGTGCTGCTCAGGCTGCACTGGCTGCCCGTCCCGCGTGGAGAGTGCGGCCTTTCTCCTGAACAGCACCGCCGCCAGCACACGCGGTGCAAACAGCGTGGTTGGCGGCTTGAGCATATGCATCACATGATAGAAGCGCAGGGCCAACTGGGGAGTCTCCGCTGCTGCTTCCAACAAGCGTCGTGTATACCACTGGAAGAGACCTATTCCCACCGGGCGTTTCCCCTCTGTAGCGGGATAACGGAAATCTTCACTGGTCGTAAACATCCAGGCAGCAGAAACGGTACGTGCAACAGCCTTCTGGAACTGGCGAGGCAATCCAGCCAGATCTCTCTGGCGCTGCTGCCGCTGCTGCAAGCAGGTCTGGAGCATCTCTACTTCGATAGCGGCAACAGTCATCCCTTGAGCATAGACAGGGTTAAAGCTGCACAGCGCATCTCCCAGCACGATGAAGCCATCCGGTAGTCTGGACATGCGTTCGTAATAGCGCCGACGATTCGCGGCAAAGCGATAGCTGACAGCCGTCGTGAGCGGCTCGGCTTCCTTGATCAACTCGTAGAGCGCGGGATTGGGCAAACTGCGTGCATATTCCAGGAAGCCCGCCTCCTCACTCGGTGGGTAGTCTTTCAACCATCCACTCAAGGAGACACTCCAACGATCTCCTTCGATAGGCTGTACCAGGCCGGTTCGCTGTTCCTGTGGAGGCGTGCAATAGATCACCAGGATTTTCCAGTCTGCGGGCAGTTCTTTGGGGCGACGATAGGTCCGCGTGGTATATCCCACGTCTACCTTCACTACAGCTTCCTCCACCTCGGGATAACCCAGCGCTTTCAGCCAGCGAGGAGCTTGTGAGCCGCGCCCACTGGCATCCACCACCAGATCTGCCTCCATCTCCTCTGTGTGGCGTACTCCTTCAACAGAACGGATCTGCACGCCTGTAATTCTCCTGGCGTCTGCACTGGGGGACAGTTGGAGCACCTCAAAGCCATCCAGAATACGGACATTGGCTTTACGCGCTACCCGTTGGCGAATCTGTGCCTCTAGCCAGGGTCGGCTCTGGCTATAGATGCGGATATTGCTCTTGAACCGCACTTTTCCCACGCCAAACTGATACCAGAGGAGATCAGCACCCATATCCGCTGCGATGGCACCCTCCTCAACCAAGGCAGGAAACAGGTCAGGGAAGAGCGCCTCGATCACCTCAGCTCCCTTGCTCAAGAGGGCATGCGTTTGCCAGCCCTGGGGGACGCCTTTGCGCGGCCCCATCCCTTCCAGTCGGTCTCGCTCGATCAGCGTGACGCGCTCGAAGGACTCGGAGAGGACTTGCGCCGCCAGCAATCCTGCCATGCTGGCACCAATCACCACCGCATGTTGCCCCAGCAACATAGGAGCTAATGTCTGCCTGAGAGCCATAAAAGTATTCTTTCCTTTTCTTAATATTCTCTTGCCTCTATAAGGATGCAGCACAGGAATTTTCGCGTATTACATGCCTCAGTTGGCAACCTGCCCATAACTTCTCGGATGTGTTCTTTAAAGAAGCCTCTTGCAAAGAGTATAGCTGAGGCAAGAAACGAGCGCATCAGTAAAATTACCTGATTACACAGAACAAAGATATATGACCACATTGCTGTACATTGCCTCATTCGATTGTGGTCTTTTTTACGAAGCTCCAGCAGGCGTCGAATAGCCACGTCAGGAATATTGCGGCGAATTTCTCCTAAGGCATATGCCGCCTTCATTTGCACTTGCCAGAAAAGCCAGTCAAGAAGCCGAGTTAGCATTTCGGTGGCAAGAGGAATAGAAGGCTTTATTTTGCCAAGCAGATCGGCGAAAAAGCTTTGCACTAGTGAGCCTATCACCGTCCCCGAGGAATGCTCTTGTAAGTAAGCTGCCCAGTACAATTACGCTGGTCCTTGCTCTCCTGTACGTCTTTCTTTACCCATAGATTTTGATGAAGGTAGTGTTTGGAAGCTGGTGTATAAGAGAGGGCGCTACAGAACAGAAAGATGCGCAGTTTCCCACCTCAGTTAGCATACAGGGACCTCCATGTGTACATGAGTCATGGTGTTGACGGAGGGCCAACGGCAGAACAAAGCGTGCAGACCATAAGTGTGAGGATAGTGAGATCTCTCTGGCGAATATGGAGATCAGATCGTGACACGTAGGAGGTATATTTGCTTTGTTATAAGAGTATCTTATGGGAACAATATCATCCGGAAAGAAGTGACGTTATGGCATCAAGGCAACAAAGTTCACTCCTCTTCCCGCGCAATGAAAACGGGACATCTGCGCAGGTTGGATTCGCGAATACACAGATAGCATTGCTCAGCGATACCGATGCAGGGCACATAGCAACTCTGCTTGAGCAGGTGCAGGCGTTGTTGAACACGCATGGATGTTCAAAGGAGATGAAAACGAAAGAAGACTTGTTCCCATTCATGCTACAGGTGGGGTCTCGATTGGATCGAGGCATCGTCCGCAAGGACGAGCCAAACGAAGATAGCCTCTTCATCGCTCAGAGTATTCTTCATACCTTGTCTGCACCTGCGAGACGGTTTGCTCTGTTTGTGGTAGCAGATGGAATGGGAGGACAGGAGCAAGGGCAGGAAGCCAGCCAGCTCGCTCTAGAGTCTCTGGCTGAATATGTCTATACTTCTCTTTGCTCAAAAGATCCCACGCCAGATGCGTTCGTCTCTTTGCTCCAAAAAGGCTTTCAATCGGCGAACCAGGCGATCTATCTGCACAATCAGAAGTCCGGTTCCAATATGGGTACAACGATGACCGCGATTCTCATAAGTGATTCGACTGCATATATCGCGCATACAGGTGATAGTAGAGCGTACCTCTATCGCCAGCCAACGGGATTGATCCAACTCACTCATGATCACTCATTGGTAGCTGCTCTTGTAGAGGTAGGAGCTATTCAGCCTGAAGAGGTCTATACGCATCCTGGGCGCAATCAGATTTACCGCTATGTGGGCCGGACCGCTACCGTGGAGGTAGACATAGAGAGTGTACCGCTTGCCGCTGGTGATAGGCTGTTACTTTGCTCCGATGGTCTGTGGGAAATGGTTCGCGATCCTCAAATTGCGGATATATTGGCCCGTCCTGTAAGAGATCCATCAGAGACGGCGGATAGGCTCGTTCAGGCGGCGTTGACAGGCGGTGGAGAAGATAATGTAGGGGTCATTGTCGTACAGGTCTGATTACGTCGCAATACATATACGAGCATGCAAGAGAAAGGACCAGGCTCTCGATGAGACAAGACGACTTTTACAGATGGCTATACCGTGGACAGCGACCCAACTGGATCGCAAAACTGTTGGGAAGATGGTGGGCTGTTGTTGCCTCTTCAGGTGCCATTTCCAACTATATGATGACCCTGGAAGTGACTGGACGGAAGTCAGGAAGGGCAATCTCGCTGCCTATGGTGATAGCCATTGTCGGCGGGCAGCGGTATGTGATATCAATGCTCGGAGAGAATGTACAGTGGGTCCACAATGTTCGTGCTGCTGGGGGAAGGGCAGTACTACGCAGCGGCTGTCGTGAGGTGATCCATCTCGAAGAAGTTCCCGACAGCCAGCGCGCTCCCATTTTAAAGGCATATTTACAGCGTGCTCCAGGAGCGCGACCTCATGTACCAGTGAACAAAAATGCGCCAATTGCGGAATTTGAAAAGATAGCCACGGCATTTCCCGTCTTCCGAGTGGTGAGCGATGTCCATGCAACTTCAGAATGTCTATCATAATGTACTGAGTGAGGGCCGAAGACCTGTCAAGATATCGGACATGGACTTCGGCTTTCACATTTGTAATGGTTCTACAAAAGCTGTTGTTCATTGTCACTGTTGCCGCCTTTTCCCCCACGAATTGAAACTGATCCCTGTTCCCACATTCAGAAGTACACATTTTGAGATTGATCTCATTTCTTCGTTGCGAGATGGACTGTTGGGTTCCTAAGCGCATACCCAATCCCTATTTTTGTTGTGATGTAGCGCGGATGGGTGTAATCCTCTTCTATCTTGCGTCGAAGTCGATTGATGTTGACCTGGAGGATATGACTCTCACCGCTATATTCTGCTCCCCAGACCTGCTCTAATAAGCGATCCTGATTCACAATGTGCCCCTCATTCTGGGCCAGGTAAGCCAGGAGATGGTATTCGGTTGGTGTGAGATTCATCTCCTTGCCTGCTCTTGTTACCAGATGTTGTGTAGCATCAATCGTCAAGTCGCCAATTGTGATTGTTGTTTGCGAGTCCTGGACCGACTCATTGGATGGAAACTGCGCTCGTCGCAGCACTGCCCGTACGCGGGCGCGCAGTTCGTCGATACTAAATGGCTTGATGAGGTAGTCATCGGCTCCCAGATCCAGCCCTTTCACTATATCGTCGCTTTGTCCTCGTGCAGTGACGATGATAATGGGGACGGTGGAAAACTCTCGTACCTTTTGACAGACGGTAAACCCGTTCATCCTGGGCATCATTATGTCAAGGAGGACCAGATGAGGGGAGTACAGGCTTATTTGCTTCAGGGCGAGATCGCCATCACTTGCTGTCAAGACTTCATAGCCTTCGAACTCCAGGTTGCGTGCCATCAGACGCAGGAGTTGAGGATTGTCATCAGCTGTCAAAATCGTTGTTTTTCTGGTTTGCATGCTGTGTTCTCCTTCAAACGATATACATAGAAGCCTGCCAGTCCTCCCACATTTCCTCACCACGCGAGCATAGCAGAGAGAGATCACAACATCGACACGCATGCAGGGGGGAGTCTCACTGTTCAATCACGATGTGAAGCGGACCAAGTGCTTCGGTACATGTACCAAATAGTTGTTCAGGGAAATGTGATGATGATGTGATGGGAAGCTTCATGAGAGTGAGCAAATCGTGACATGCTCGGATTACACTCTGAATACAGTATTCTCTGTATGCCTGCGAGTTACGGTGGGGAGCAGAGAGAAGGCACTTGTAAATGTCTCTTTTCGGCTCGTTTTTCAGAAAATCGACAGTGTTATGTGAGAAGGAAAGATATACATTGTGTAAATGAGTCGATTTGAAGGGTTATTCCCGGCTTGGAGGGCAACATGGACCGCACATGGACCACTGTAGAGGGCAATGAGGCTGTTGCTGCTATTGCCTATGCATTAAGCGAGGTTATCGCTATCTATCCTATTACACCTTCGACGCCAATGGGCGAACTGGCCGATGCCTGGTCTGCGGCAGAACGGAAGAATCTCTGGGGGACTATTCCACTAGTTATAGAAATGCAATCGGAAGGAGGTGCAGCCGGAGCTATTCATGGTGCCCTGCAAACAGGAGCACTGGCCACCACTTTTACCGCGTCTCAGGGGTTGCTGCTCATGATCCCGAATATGTACAAAATTGCAGGTGAATTAACTCCTGTTGTGTTTCATGTCGCTGCTCGCTCTCTTGCGACTCAGGGACTTTCTATCTTCGGTGATCATTCTGACGTGATGGCGACGCGGGCCACTGGTTTTGCCCTACTTGCTTCCAATTCGCCACAAGAGGCGCAAGATCTGGCATTGATTGCGCATGCCTCGACATTGCAAGCACGCGTGCCCTTTTTGCATTTCTTTGATGGCTTTCGTACTTCCCATGAGATTAATAAGATTACACCACTAAGTCGCGAAGAGATGAGGGTGATGATCGATGATACAAGTGTGCAGGCTCATCGGGAGCGAGCGCTTTCACCTGAGCATCCTTTCATTCGTGGTACGGCGCAAAATCCCGATGTCTATTTTCAGGCACGGGAGAGCGTTAATGCATATTATCAGGCATGCCCAGATATTGTCCAGCAGATGATGGAGCGATTCGCGAACGTGGTCGGACGGCAGTATCACCTGTTTGACTACGTTGGTGCACCCGACGCTGAGCGGGTCATTGTACTCATGGGATCAGGAGCCGAGACGGCGCAAGCGACAGCCGAATACCTGACGACCCAGGGGGAGAAAGTGGGAGTGGTCAAGGTTCACTTATTCCGACCCTTCTCAGTCACGCATTTCTTACGCGCATTACCTCCCACCGTGCGCACTATAGCTGTTATGGATCGCACAAAAGAGCCGGGGAGTATTGGGGAACCACTGTATCTCGATGTCGTGACCGCAGTAGAGGAAGGGGCCGCGCAGTTTCTCTCAGATCCGCGTCCCCAGATCGTGGGGGGACGCTATGGCCTTTCCTCTAAAGAATTGACGCCAGCAATGGTCAAGGGCATCTTTGATGAGATGGGTCGAGCTGAACCGAAAAATCACTTTACCATCGGGATCACCGATGACGTTACCCACACCAGCCTTCCCTATAATCCGGCGTTTGCTATTGAGCATCAGGATACGATTCAATGTGTCTTTTGGGGCGTCGGCTCCGATGGTACGGTGGGAGCGAACAAGAACTCGATCAAGATTATCGGTGAAGAGACCGATAACTATGCACAGGGCTACTTTGTCTACGACTCCAAGAAATCAGGATCTGTCACCATTTCTCACCTGCGCTTCGGGCCGCAACCTATTCACGCTCCCTACCTGATCGGAGAGAACCAGGCACAGTTTGTCGCCTGTCACCAGTTCTCGCTTCTGGAGCGTTTTGATGTCCTCAAATATGCCCGACCGGGTGGCATCTTCCTTCTTGATAGCCTGTATGAGCCAGAGAACGTCTGGGAACATCTCCCACGGGAGGTACAGCAGGAGATCATCAAAAAGCACTTGAGCCTGTATGTCATCAATGCCCACAAGGTTGCTCTTGCAACAGGTATGGGCGGACGCATCAACACCGTAATGCAGACCTGTTTCTTTGCGCTCAGCGGTGTCCTGCCAAAGGAAGAGGCTATTGCCCAGATTAAACAGAGTATTCGTAAGACGTACAGCAAACGCGGTGAAGCCGTCGTAGAGCGTAACTTCCAGGCGGTCGATGAGACTCTGGCTCACCTCTATGGAGTTCCCCTTCCTGACCAAGAAGCATTACAACTCGTGGGACAGGGGAATGGGGCATCTTCCTCTCTGCCTACACGGCAACATCGTGCGATCCCATTGCCTGTTGTGACCCGACGCCCCCCTGTTTCTGAAGAAGCACCGGAGTTTGTCCGTAATGTCCTGGGACCCATGATTGCAGGAGAAGGCGATACACTGCCAGTCAGTGCCTTGCCCATTGATGGTACCTATCCCTCTGGAACCGCTCGCTGGGAGAAACGCAATATCGCTCTGGAAATGCCAGTGTGGGACCCTGATATCTGTATTCAGTGTGGCAAATGTGTGATGGTCTGTCCGCATGCCGTGATCCGTGAGAAGGTCTATGACCCTGCCCCGTTGACTGGCGCACCTGACACGTTCCAGTCAACGCAGGCACGCTTCAAGGAGTTTCCCGGCATGAACTATACACTTCAGGTCTCACCCGAAGATTGCACCGGCTGTCGTCTCTGTGTGGAAGCCTGTCCAGTGAAAGATAAGCGGCAGGTCGGACGCAAGGCTATCAATATGGCTCCCCAACCCCCACTGCGCGAGCGCGAAAAGACGAACTGGGAGTTCTTCCTGACCTTGCCTGATGTTGATCGTACCCATTTGAATGTCGCGGCCATCAAAAACTCGCAGCTGCTGACACCGCTGTTTGAGTTCTCTGGTGCCTGCTCTGGATGTGGTGAGACGCCCTATATTAAGCTGGCGACCCAGTTGTTTGGAGATCGCATGCTGGTAGCGAATGCTACCGGTTGCTCCTCCATCTATGGAGGAAATTTACCGACGACCCCCTGGACGTTCAACGGCGAAGGTCGTGGCCCGGCCTGGTCCAACTCGTTGTTTGAGGACAATGCCGAGTTCGGGCTGGGGATGCGTATCACGCTGGATAAGCAACAAGAATATGCCTGTGAACTCCTCTCGCAGTACCGCGCCTGCATCGGTCCAGAGCTGGTGGATGCGCTGCTGGATGCTGAGCAAGCAACTGAGGAAGGAATACAGGCTCAGCGCGAACGCGTGGCCGAACTCAAGCGGCGTGTGCAGGCGCTGGGTGAGCAGCAGGGAGATGCGCAGTCTCCGATCGTCACATCCCTGCACCATTTGCTCAGCCTGGCCGATACGTTGGTACGAAGAAGTGTCTGGATGATTGGCGGGGACGGATGGGCTTACGACATCGGTTTTGGCGGCCTGGATCATGTGTTGGCTTCCGGGCGCAATGTCAATGTGCTGGTGCTGGATACAGAGGTTTATTCCAATACAGGTGGGCAGGCATCGAAGTCTACACCACGTGCAGCCGTTGCCAAATTTGCGGCACGCGGGAAAGCGACGGCAAAAAAGGATCTGGGGATGCTCGCAATGGCCTATGGCAATGTCTATGTGGCACGTGTGGCTATGGGGGCCAACGATCAGCAAACCTTGCGGGCCTTCCTGGAAGCTGAAGCCTATGATGGGCCTTCACTGATTATTGCGTATAGTCATTGTATCGCACATGGCATCGAGATGAGTCGGGGGCTGATGCAGCAGAAGCTGGCGGTTCAGGCAGGTCACTGGCCGCTGTACCGCTACAATCCGGCGTTGTTAGTTGAGGGGAAAAATCCGCTGACGTTGGACTCGAAAGAGCCAACGATCCCGCTGGAAGAGTATGCCTACAACGAGACGCGTTATCGTATGCTCTTGCAGAGTAATGAGGCGCGTGCAGATACCTTAATGCAGCTTGCGAAGCAGGACGTTCGTGAGCGCTGGCAGCAATATCAGCAAATGAGCGAAGGAACCGATCAGAGGGATGAGCACAGGAAGGAAGGGAGCAGCAAATGACATCACTTGACCTTACCACGACCTATCTGGGACTGCATCTGAAGAATCCTTTAGTGGCTTCAGCTTCTCCGCTGACGAAGAGGCTCGACTATGTTCGTCGGCTAGAGGATGCTGGTGCTTCAGCCGTCGTGATGTACTCGCTGTTTGAGGAGCAGATCACGCATGAAAGCGCCGAACTGAACCATTATCTGAGTCGTGGCACGCACAGCTTTGCCGAAGCGCTCAGCTACTTTCCCGAGATGGAGCGGTACAACATAGGACCAGAACGCTACCTGGAGCACCTGCATAATGTGAAATCTGCCGTGAAGATCCCCGTCATTGGCAGTTTGAACGGGATCTCGCCCGGCGGGTGGGTCGAGTATGCCCGCAAGATTGAGCAGGCGGGGGCCGATGCGCTGGAGTTGAACATCTACTACCTGCCAACGGATCTGAATCTGAGCAGCACCGAACTTGAAGAGACCTATGTGGACCTGGTAAAAGAGGTGCGGGCCGCAGTCACGCTTCCTCTTGCCCTCAAGCTCAGTCCCTTTTTCACCGCGCTTCCTTATATTGCCAGGCGCTTTGTCGAGGCGGGAGCCAATGGACTGGTGCTGTTCAATCGTTTTTATCAGCCGGACTTGGATCTGGATACCTTAGAAGTCGTGCCCAATCTGGAGTTGAGTACGTCTGCCGAGGTGCGCCTCCCACTGCGCTGGATTGCCTTGCTCTCTGGACGTATTCCTGCCGACTTTGCGCTAACCAGCGGCGTCCACACCGCACGGGATGTACTCAAAGCTGTTATGGCAGGTGCCAGTGTCGCGATGATGACTTCTGTCTTGCTGTCAAACGGCATCAACCACCTGGCTTCTATCCTGGCAAACATGCAATTGTGGATGGAGGAGCACGAGTACTCCTCTATTGCCCAGATGAGGGGGAGCATGAGTCAGCGTGCTGTGGCAGAACCGGCAGCCTTTGAGCGGGCCAATTACCTTAAAGCGCTGAATTCGTTCGACCATTATCTGCCATGATCAGGAGAACCCTGAGAGGTGAGGTAGATAATCAGAGACAAGAGACTGCTTGTGTGGCTTGAATGAGCAGGAGGGTGGCACTAGCCTCCTGCTCATTTATTCGACGAAAGGAGAAATCCGTCGATGCCCAGATTCGCCGTGTACTACGTCCCTCAAGAAGATACCTCCTTAGGGAATTTCGTTGGTGACACTCTCAACCTCTAGAAAGGGGATGGGACTTTCCGCGCCGTTGAGAGTGTATTTCTCCACGATTACAGGTGTCTCTTATTTTCGGTTGCTATCGTCACAGGGAGGTTACACTGACCGCCAGCTTTTTGAGAGGTCTTCGTGACTTCAGAGCGCTATTCGGTGATAATATGGAGAGGACAGGATGCTATCTTGTTGCTGATAGGCAACGTGAAAAAATTTCTTGAAAGGAGCATCTCCATGTTTCAACGTATTCTTGTTCCGCTGGATGGCTCCTCCCGGGCTGAACGGGCGATCCTTGTCGCGCTCCGTCTTGCGCGGGCTTCAGGTGGTTCTCTTGTCCTTTTACGCGTTATTGACAATCCACCCAGGTTCTGCCCGTTTCTGTTCGGTCAACAATCGTTCGCATCAACCGTTATCGGTCCAGCGTTGTTCGAGGCTCAGCAATATCTTGCTGACGTGCGTGCGGCATTTCACGAGGGGAAAGTGGAGATAAAAACGATCTCGCTGGTTGGCCTGGCAGCCTCCACTATCTTGCAGGTCGCAGTTGATGAGCGTGCCGATCTGGTCGTACTTTGCAGTCACAGCTGTACGGGTCTCTCTCGGCAGTTGATGGGAAGTGTCGCGGAAAAGGTTGCATGCTGCTCCCCTGTACCTGCCCTGGTCCTGCGCGAAGGGGGTCCGATACCCACAGGTCCCCATCCAGATACCTCACGCACGCTGTGTATTCTCGTCCCTCTCGATGGATCTCCCCAGGCGGAGGCGGCCCTGGCTCCAGCAGCAGCATTGGTGACAGGATTGGTGTCCCCAAAGATGGGGGTGTTGCATCTCACACGAGTGGTAAAACCTGCTTCAGCTCACCATGAACAAGGAGGAGTTGGTATGGAGGATATATGCCGGGTGCGAGAGGTGAAAGGCTATCTTCAAAGGACCGTTCAACGATTTTCCGAAGGCTGGAAGACGCTGCACATGGCTCCTCTCAATTTCACGATGACCTGGTCGGTAATCACCGATACGCATATTGCCAATGCGATTCTCCATGTAGCGACAACAGGGGAAGATACTGAAGGGATCAGCTCACCTGGTGGTTGCGAGATCATCGCGATGGCAACACATAGGTCTGTTGGCGCTTCCTTGTTCCCGATGGGAAGTGTAGCTGAGCAAGTGCTTAACGGGACAAAACTGCCAGCACTCATTGTCCATCCTGGACTCTCAACACCGAAGGCGCATGCTTCTGGTATGGAAACAGCCCCCTCCGTTCTTCCTACAATATAGGAATGTACGTGGTTCACGAGAGGAATCTAGCGGCCCTCGATGACTTCTACGCTCCTGAGCACCTGGCTCTTTGTTTGCTGAAAACGAGAAGTGATTGAGATTTGTTTTCCTGGTTCTGTTTGTGTTTGTGATGCCTGCTTGCTATGATCTAGGGAGATACTAGGAGTTGCTTATTTTGTCTCTGAGGTAAGAATAGATTGGGGAGAAATGTGAGCAATTTATCATGCGAGATACGCAACAAGATAGTCCTCAGACTGTTATCAAAGAACAGGCTCCTCTGCCTCAATCAGAGGAGGCCATCAGCCCAAAGCGATGGCAGCGACAATTTAAGGATGTTATGCTTCAACATCCTTTGCCGATTGGATCATTGCTGCTTCTACTCATCAGCTTCTTTTGCTGGTTAGGAGGACGTACCGATATAGCGTCCTGGATTCTGCTGCTCATTGTGCTCTTTGGCGGCATTCCATTAGTGTGGGAAACAATCAAACAGATGGCCAGGGGAGAGTTTAGTATCGACCTGATCGCCATCCTTGCTATCACTGGCTCGCTATGGATGGGTGAATATCTCGCCGGAGCATTTATTGTTTTGATGTTGTCGGGAGGAAAGTCTTTAGAGGTATACGCGCTCAGGCGGGCGCGTCGTTCTCTCTCGGCACTGGCTGAACGAGCGCCGCGCCAGGCTCATATCTGGGAGGAAGAGCAACTGATTGATATACCAGCAGAAGCTATCAATGTTGGGATGCGTGTTGTGGTGAAGCCGGGCGAAATTATTCCGGTTGATGGAGCAATTGAAGAAGGAGAGTCGAATGTCAGTGAGGCTGATCTGACTGGTGAGCCTCTCCCAGTCTACAAAGTACCAGGAATGCTTGTGCTCTCTGGGAGTGTCAATTTAGATAGCATCTTGAGCGTACGCGCAAGCAAAAGTAATGTTGAAAGTAAATATGCGCAAATCGTGAAGCTGGTTGAGGAAGCGCAGGAACAAAAAGCACCTATTCACAGACTGGCAGATCGCTACAGTGTTGTATTTACAGTAGTAACTATCCTCTTTGCTCTTGTGGCCTGGCTCTTTTCGAAAGATCCTATTTATGCTCTGGCCGTCCTGGTGGTAGCGACACCTTGCCCGCTGATTCTAGCGACACCGATTGCTATTATGTCAGGCATTGATCTTGCTGCACGCCATGGCATTATTGTCAAAAGCGGAGCGGCTATTGAGCAACTTGGAGAAGTTGATGTGGCGGTGTTCGATAAGACGGGAACCCTTACTTTAGGAATTCCCCAAGTCACGGAAATGCTTTTGCTAGAAGAGCAGCGGCTCTCAACGGAAGAGCGTACTCTTTGGGAAGAACGATTGCTGCGCCTGGCAGCTTCGGTCGAACAACTTTCTACGCACATTCTGGCCAATGCCATCGTTGATGCCGCGCAGGAACGGCAATTGACACTAATTCCTGCTAGCGATTTTCAGGAGGTCTTTGGGAAGGGTGTGCAGGGGACTGTTATCGAGAATGTATCTGGAGTAGAACAAGCGAGCATGGGTGGTGTAACCGTAGTCGCTGTTGGGAATCGCTCCTTCATGCGTCAGTTGTTAATCACATTACCGCCAGCTTTGTTAGAAGAGCGTGAGCGGCGGACAGAACAGGGTCAAATTGCCAGCTTTGTGGCACTGGATGGACACTGTGTGGGTTTGATCGTGCTAGAAGATGTTCCGCGTCCTGAACTGGCTGGTCTGGCTCCGGCACTGAAGAGAGAAGGTATCACAGAGACAGTACTACTCACGGGAGATAGTGAGATTGTTGCCGAGCAGATCGGAGATTTGGCCCATATTGACCGGGTCGTCGCACGGTGCCTTCCGGAGGAGAAAGTACATGTTATTCGGGAATACGTGAAGAAGAAACGGAAAGTGCTAATGGTAGGTGATGGTGTCAACGATGCTCCTGCACTTGCATCTGCTACCGTCGGTATGGCATTGGGGGCGCAGGGGCTGACAGCAGCAGCGAGCGCCGCTGATGCCGTCTTGCTCTCGACAGAAATTTTACGGGTGGTCTCGGCGGTCCATATAGGGCGACGTGCGCTACGCATTGCGTTACAGGGTATCTGGTTAGGAATGGGACTCAGCGTGATTGCCATGTGCTTTGCTGCCTATGGAGCCATTGAGCCAGCCGTTGGAGCCATCTTGCAAGAAGGAATTGATGTTCTGGTCATCCTGAATGCTTTGCGCGTGGGAAGGACAGTATCTTTGCATGCCAATGGAGAGATAAGCAGGAAGAGAACGTGATTGATCTGTGATGAGCAAGGACTGCGCTGTGTACGCATTGTGACCTTGCGTTTTTATGCTGTAGGTAGGTAAAAGCAAGGGCAATAGCGTGAAACAAGGAAGGAAATGACGATGTTGAAACGTATACTTGTTCCATTAGACGGTTCGACCCTGGCCGAACAAGCTCTTCCACTGGCTGCCAGGATTGCTCGTGCGACAGGTGGGTCGGTTTTACTCGTGCGCGTCGTCAACGCTCTCCAGCAGTTCGGCATGTACGCAAGAGAAGCATCTCCCTATCTCCAGGAGATGGTGGATGAAGCATTGATGCAAGCTACTGTCTATCTTACGCAGGTAGCCACTTCAAAGCCACTGAATGGCATCAACACCCGTATTGCTGTTTTCTCAGGATCGGTTGCTGCTCATATTCTCGATATAGCGCGTGATGAGCAGATAGATCTGCTCGTCATGAGTAGTCACGGTTATAGTGACTTCAAGCATTGGGCATTGGGGAGTATTGCCCAGAAAGTGATACGACATAGCCCGGTTCCGGTGTTGCTCCTGCGCAAGCAGGGACACAAGCTGAGCGGCCTGTCGCAGAAGCTACCTCACCCTGTACGTGCGCTGGTCGCGCTGGATGGGTCACCCTTCGCCGAGGCCACAGCACGGCCTGCCGCTGAACTGGTGGCAGCGTTAAGTACCCCTGCTCGGGGTGAGGTCCATCTGATGCAACTGGTGAAACTGCCCACCGTGGAAGAAGAGATGATGTGTGAGCGCGTTGGTCTTGATGTGGATTTCAGGCAGGCGGCACTTCGCGAGTGCGGTGAGTATCTACAGGCCGTACGAGAGCGCCTCTGCCGTGAGATGGGAGACGCCGATACGGACATTACCTGGTCTGTGGAGGAGTGTAGCGATGTGGCGGAGGCGCTCATCGCGTTAGCAGAGCGCGGAGAAGGCATTGCCCTCCATCAGCCGAGCGATCTGCTGGTCATGGCGACGCATGGACGCGGTGGACTGCAACGCTGGCTCATGGGCAGCGTGACCGAGCGTGCGCTTGAACATTCGTCGCTTCCAGTCCTCATTGTACGTCCAGGGGAGCAAGCAGCAAAGGAGCCAAAGGCGCTCTATGAGGAGACTGTGCAGGGGGTTGGGCAGGACTAGCGCAATGGTGTTCCTGCTATGTTGTGATGGAGTAAGGTGTTGCCAGGAAGGATGTCCTTTGTGAAAGAAAGGACATCCTTCCTGGCAACACCTCATTGCGCGAGTGCCGTGCGCATCAGCCGCCGCTTCACTTCTTCAACGATGAGCAGGTACAGCCAGCGCTGTCTTCCTGGGTTGGTTTACTCTAATCTGGCTCAATTAGGAGGTGCTTGAGTCGTGTTCCTAATTATGCAGGAATATGTACACCTCTGCCATTTCACTGGCATCTAAGTCGGCTTTCATGAGATCTCAAATACATTATAAAGCGAACTTCGTTTCTTTTGCTTGTTCAAAGCTCTTTTCGTGACCTCTTTGTGAGCCTATGGTTTCCTCCCGTGACTCCGTTGAGAAGATCAACTTCTATCATTATTCTGAGGTGAAGGAGAATGTGATGAAAAGTGTTGTGAACAGATATTGCCATTGATCAATTCATTTATACAAGGAGATGGAACAGAGGTGAGTTCATTGCCTTGTACTGAGATCATTGAGCCTCTTCCTACAGGGGCTCTGAGGAAAGGAGAGCGACCATGTTTCAACGTATTCTTGTTCCCCTGGACGGCTCTACACATGCAGAACGAGCACTTCCTGTTGCACTCCGCCTGGTTCGTGCATCTGGTGGCTCCCTCCTCCTGCTTCGTGCAGTCAATACGGCAACAGACTTTTGGCCATTTGTGCCAGACAAAGCATCGCTGGTGCAGACCGCAGTGGGTTCGGAGGAAACTGAGGCCCGGCAATACCTGGCGCATGTGCTTGTGACACTCCATGAGCCGGACCTGGCCGTAGAAACAGTTGTGCAGGTAGGCCCTGCTGCTTCCACTATTCTTGCGGAAGCTACATCTCTACAGGCTGATCTGATTGTCATGTGTAGTCGCGGCTCTACCAGCCTGGTTCGCCTGCTGATGGGTAGCGTGACCCGGGAGGTAGCGCGTCATTCCACTGTGCCAGTGCTTGTCCTTCGTGAAGGCGCGCCTCTCCCGGCAGGCCCTCACCCGGATGTAGGACGCCCTATGCGTGTCCTGGTGCCTCTGGATGGCTCCTCGCATGCGAAAGCCGCACTTGTTTCTGCTGCCTCGCTAGCTATGGCTCTGGCTGCACCTGCGCCTCCAGCATTACATCTGACACGGGTTGTCAAACCTCTCCCTACAAATCACGAACAAGACGAGGTATACCTGGAGCGGACCAGGATGTTCCAGCGAACGAAGGAGTACCTACAGCGCACAGCAGAGCATCTGCGCGAAGGCTGGAGTGTCCCCGAGTTTGCCCATGTCGCACCAATCATTACCTGGTCTGTGGTTCCTGATGCTGATGTAGCCGCTGCTATTCTGCGAGTAGCGGAAACGGGAGAGGATACAGAAGGTGTCAGCCCATTTGGTGGTTGTGACGTGATTGCTATGTCAACTCACGGATATAGCGGCCTCTCGCTCTTAACGATAGGAAGTATCACTGAACACGTACTCAATGCTAGCAACCTGCCACTGCTCATTGTTCGTCCAACGCCACACACGGATGGGAAGCCTGCGGATTGGATGAAAACAACACTTGATGCGTTTCCAGTATAAGTGAAGGGATATGTTATCTGGAAGTGTTTGGGGTGATACCTTCAACCTGTGTTTTGCCGTAGTGGAAAACTCTCTTGAGAAGCGCAACTTGAAAGAAGGGCGATCTCTGTGAAAACAGATCGTCCTTCTTTCATAAGGAGCTAGACGATGCATCACAATTTCTTGATATCTCGTATGAGTGTCTGAGTCTGCCCGGTAAAGTGCTGTGTATCTTGCAGGCTTTTTCTACATCTCCGATGTGAGAAACCTCTTATTTAGTGTCTTCTGTCCTGGTATGAGCTTCTTGCCCATGAGAGTGGATAACGAGCAAAGGCAACTTTGTATGCTTCAGCACCTGCTCAGTCACGCTTCCCATCAGCAGATGTTGCAATCCAGTTCGTCCATGTGTCGCCATTGCAATTATCGCATCGCGCCCTTTCAACTCCTCTTCCTGCTCTGTCGCTTCGATGATCGCTGTTGCAGTTGAGGGATTGATGACAACGGATGATATAACAGGCAATGGATGGTCTATGTGTAGCCTCTCTTTGAGTTGTTGTAAGTATCGGGTGGCCTCTTGCTGCAACTCCTTTCGTATGAAGGCATCAGCATCGAGCACTCCTTTGTACTTTCCAGAAGAGGAAGGGATGTCTATTACCCTCAAAAGATGGATAGCGGCTGGTTCTGGTGCCGCTAGAGCGGAGATGAGCTGTATAGCTGGCTCCAGCGCCGTCTCTGCAAGAGGCGTTCCATCCAGGGGAATAAGCACACGCAGCGGCTGATCTTCTGTCAATTTGTGCAGATCCATGCAGTTTTCATGCAGAATCAATATCGGTACTGGGGCATGGCGAACCGCTTCAAATGCAATGCTACCGAAAAACAGGCGTTTCCATCCTGTGTCCTCATGACTCCACATGATGATGGAATCTACCTGCTCAAGCAAGGCTGTGGCGAAGATGGTGGGCGCGGGCGCTCCCATTTCTACGTCCAGTTTTATTGGGATACCAGTCAACTCCTGAGCATAGGCTGTAGTAACTGTATAGGTCAAGTAATCTCCGGCTTGTACGTGCCGCGTTTCATCTCTCCCCGTTTGGAGGTCGGCCAAGCTTTCAAATGAATAATTGCCAGCTTTGGCAGGAGAGAAAACAACAGTGGTAAAGATGAGTGTTCCTCCAGTAGCACGTGCAATATGCGCGGCTACTGGAATAGCTCGTTCGGCATGCTCCGATCCATCCAGTGGAACTAAAATGCGCTGAAACATATGTGTACCTCTTTTGTTCTGGCAGTCAGCGACATCACCGTTTAGAGTTCTTGGCTGATTAAGCAAGTCAGGTCAGCCACACGGCAGGCATAGCCCCATTCATTGTCATACCAGGCGACGACTTTCACGAAGGTGTCTCCAAGCATCATCGTCGAGAGGCCATCTACTGTGGAAGAATGCGAGTCGCCACGGAAGTCAGACGAGACCAATGGTTCTTCGGTATAGGCCAGAACGCCATTGAGCCGGCCCGTTGTTGCGCGCTTGAAGGCCTCATTAATAGCCTCTTTGCTCGCGGGTTCTCGGAGATTCGCCACAAAGTCCACGACAGAGACGGTGAGCGTAGGAACACGCAGGGCAAAACCGTCAAATTTGCCTTTGAGATCTGGGATTACCAATGCCAAAGCACGTGCCGCGCCTGTGGTGGTTGGAATAATATTGGCTGCGGCGGCACGTGCTCGGCGCAAGTCTTTATGCACGACATCCAGGATAGGCTGATCGTTGGTATAGGCATGTACTGTGGTCATCAGTCCGCGTTCAATGCCAAAGGCATCATGAAGCACTTTTACGGTTGGAGCCAGGCAGTTTGTGGTGCAGGAGGCATTAGAAATGATCTGATGCTCGGCCGGATTATAGTCCTGCTCGTTCACGCCCAGTACAATCGTGATGGCTTTCTCTGTGGCCTTTCCTTTGAGAGGCGCTGAGACGATAACTTTCTTTACTGTGTCATGGAGGTGAGCGCTCGCCTGCTCCGCATCGGTGAAGCGTCCAGTACTCTCGATGACGACCTGTACTCCCACATCACTCCAGGGAATCCGAGCGGGGTCGCGCTGTGCGAATACGTTGATGTGTCTGCCGTTGATCACCAGGTCGTTCTCTTTTGTTTCGACGATTCCCTCAAAACGCCCGTAGGTCGAATCATAGCGGAACAGATGGGCATTGGTCTGCACATCGGTAATATCGTTGATTGCGACCACTTCTAGATCGTTCGGGTAGCGTTCAAGTAATGCTTTGAAGCTCTGGCGTCCAATACGGCCAAAGCCGTTGATGCCAACACGTATAGACATAAGGAAAAACCTCCTGATGAGAGAGAAGATACCATTGATCCTCTCTCTATCACTACTCACAGGAGAAAACGAAAAACCTCCTGAAGTCATATTCTCTTATTTAGAGTGTAGCGCCGCTTGTTTACACTTCCATCACAGCTATTGGATCTGAAAGCACAGACCCATCACAATCATTGTTCTCCGCTTCAGGGCATTAGTGAGCGACCAGAGCGCTTCTCGCCAGAGGATCGCCTCCTACCTCTCCCAGTTTGGAGAGGAAGAGATAGCCTTCCAGTTGTTCTGGCGTCAAATGGATGAGCGTGGGTGGATATGTCTGCCTCTCGGGAATTTTGGGTAGGGTAATTGTTTCTGTGATTGTGGCATCCCGAGGAGAGGTATCGTGTACATCGATCGTATATTGTCCCTGGTGGGATGTGGTTAAGATTTGATAGGTTTCGTCATGGAAGCGACGAAATTCTGCTAACCGGTTGGCTCGAATCCATTCTCTTCTGTTTCTCTCCTGCCTTTCTTGTGTTTTCTCAGCATCGCTCATCGCTTCTAGCTCGCGCCGTAAACGAGCGCGGGTCGCTATGATAGCATGCTGTAACTGCTTGTCTCCTTCTGTCTTTCCCTGAGAAGCACCTGGCAGTTGCTCTAGATGTTCGATCTGTTCTGTCAGGGTTGGCTCAAATTCCGGGCAATGGTAGATTCTGACGTGCAAGCGCCGGATGGCTGTTCCCCAGAGTTCCTGAATGGTCTTGATGACTTCTACATCCTGTTCTTTCCATGCAAGGGCATTTTTTAGATGGATGAAATCGATCCAGGAGTTTTGTTCGATGGCCTGTTTTTTGAGCGTTCTCAGGATTTGTGCTCCGATCGTTGCCTCTTCCTGGATAATTTCCTCGCACGTGAGACCCGGGCGGTCGGGCGTTTTCTCCGTACCTGCGTAGTAGCCTTCTAAACCTGTATAGGGCAATTCCTGTCTTTTGCCGTTTGTTCCTATGGCGCGGGGGTTCCCGACGATGACTCCTCCTCTTCCCTGTTTGAGCAACAGAAAGGCGAGGTGCCGCATGTCGCGCGAATGATTCTCTTCTTCCTGATAGAGTTGGGCAATGATAGTATCACGAACATGTTCTTGCCGCTCCCTTTGTTCCTGTTCGTTCGGCGGTTGCCCAGCTTCGGGCATCTCTGTGAGATTATGTTCCAGCTCAAGCAATTCCTGACCAAGCTGCGGCCACTGATGGCGTACAGGAGGGGGGATAGCTGTTGTATCGTGGTTGGTAGCAGATTCAAGATGTTGATGAGATTTATTTGCTTTCATCATCGTCTTTCTCCTCGTATAAGCTGTGCATCACTCATATCGCTTATATTTAGTACACCATAGTGATAGCACAAAACTATCACAATTAAGGCTGAATTTCTCTCAAATCAGTTACTTCTTACCATACAAGAAATGTGACCTCCTCGTGACGCTGCTTGCCCTTAACGTGATTGTATGGTGATCCTGCTGCTATAGAGTTCCTGATAGAAATGAATATTCAAATATATGAATGAAAGGAGCGAGAATCATGGCAGACCGTATGTCGATCATCCTGTTTTCAGGAACCGTAGATAAGCTCATGGCGGCATCCATCCTGACCACAGGCGGTGCTGCGATGGGTATGGAAGTTGAGGTCTTTCTCACAACATGGGGTTTAGAAGCTTTTCGGAAGGACAGCTACAAGACCAATATGCGCGTGAGCAAGGACTATGAGGATTATGCTCCGGTCATGATGCAGCAGATGATAGCAAAGAAGGTTCCCTCCTGGATGGACAACTTCAAGAATGCCAGAGAGATCGGAGACGTGAAAGTCTTTGCTTGCAGCATGACAATGGAACTGTTTGACATGAAGCTTGAAGATTTGGAGCCTATCGTCGATGACGTGACCGGCGTTGCGACCTTTGTTGAGCGTGCCAGAGAAGGAGAAATTACTCTGTTCATATAACAGTAGCTACGTAGGCGGTTGCCAGGTTTCTTGCAGCCACCTCGTTCTCCCATTATGCAAAGGAGTTGATGACGATGCCAGAACTGACAGACATCACGATTGATAAAGAGATTGATGCACGCGGCAGCTTTTGCCCAGGCCCTCTTATGGAGCTGATTCGTGGGATGAAAGCTCTCCCAGTGGGTGGTGTGTTGGCCGTATTATCCAGCGATCCTGGCTCGGCGAAGGATATTCCAGCGTGGATTCAAAAAGCCAGGCACGAATATCTGGGCGCTTTTCCAGAGCAAGGTTACACGCGTTTTGTGGTACGCAAGGCTCATTAGTAACGAATGAAGGAGATGGTTCTATGCCTCAACATATTCTGATTGTTGGTGGAGGCGTAGGTGGAACAATTGTAGCTAACCTGTTGGCTCGCTCGCTACATCATCAGGAAGCGGAAATCACCCTGATTGATAGTACCGGGAAACACGTGTATATGCCGGGCTGGCTCTACTTGCCATTTAATCAACTTGGTGCTGAGAGCCATCAACTGGTCCGCCCGGAGCGTGACCTGCTCAATAACCACGTGCGCCTGGTTACAGGCGAGGTACATAAGATCGATCAAGCAAATCATGAACTTCACGTACGTCGTGGTCTAAGTTTAGACGAAATGGTTGATACTGGTGAAGCGAGTGAAGTGATCTATCCCTATGATTATCTGGTGCTGGCAACTGGTGCCCGCCTGGTTCCATCAGATCTGCCGGGCCTTGCTGAAGCCGAGGGGCAATGGCACCACTTTTATAGCGCCGAGGGATCTTTACAATTGCGAAAAGCCCTGAATGCTTTTGAGGGAGGACGGATCGTGATCACGGTTGGCGGCATCCCGTATCGCTGCCCGCCTGCACCGCTGGAATTTACTTTCCTGCTTGACGAATGGCTGCGGAAACGTGGCCTGCGGGATCGAACCGAGATCCACTATCTCTATCCACTTCCACGCGTCTTTCCTATTGAGACCGTGGCAGAGGTGGCAGCACCACTGCTAGAAGAACGCAACGTACACACGACCGTTTTCTTCAACACAGAAGCGGTGGATACTGAGCGGAAGGTGATCTCATCGCTAGAGGGGGAGGAGATTCCCTACGACCTGCTGGTGCTTGTGCCACCGCATCGTGGGGCGAAAGTGATTGAAGAATCGGGGTTAGGAGATGAGCAAGGGTGGTTGCCTACGGATCGGGCTACGTTGGAGGTAAAAGGGCAATCGCACATATATGCGCTGGGCGATGCGACAGATCTGCCAGTTTCTAAAAGCGGCTCGGCTGCTCACTTTGAGGCAAAGGTGGTTGCTCATCGTCTGATTGCCGAGATACGCGGCGAGGAGCCAAAGAAGAGGGAAGCCACTTATGATGGTGAGGTGATGTGCTTCTTAGAGACGGGGCAGAACAAAGCGACGCAGCTTGTCTTCAACTATGAGCACCCGCCACGCCCACCACAGGCCAGTCTGTATTACCATATGGAGAAGCAACTCTTTAACCGGGCGTACTGGCATCTTGTTCCACAGGGGCTGGTATGATATGCGTCCCACCTGGAAGAAGCGGAAAATGGAAAGAGAGCGAGAAGAGCAACTGTATCGGCTGCAAGCAGACCTCTGCCGAGTTCTGGCTGAACCCACACGCTTGAAAATCCTCAACTTGCTGGGTGAGGGATCGCAAGCGGTCAAGGATCTGGTTGAAGCGACAGGAGAACGGCAGGCGAAGATCAGCCAACATTTGACCGTCATGCGTCAACGCGGCATCGTGCGCGCTCAACGTGTTGGAGCGGAAGTTCATTACTCGTTGGCTGATCCACGTATCCTGCAAGCATGCCATATCACACGAGAGATTTTGCTCCAGCATCTGACACAACAGGCGAGTCTAGCCGTCCCATTTGTCATTGACGATGGGAACTGATGATGCTGTCCCTACGTATTAAAACTCTCTGTGTGAGGATAATAAACGTTGGCGTTCATTATCAACGCGAGATCACAAGTACACACCTGGCGCACAGCAGCACAAACAAGGGGAATGCTCTGGCTAATGATCGGTGAGAGCCGTTCGCCAAGGCAGAAATTTGCGCCCGTCATGGTCACTACCACCACTGGTGGACAGTGACCATATACTGTTGTTGTCAGCGCTGCTAGTTCTTCCGGCGTTGTGTAATGTGTGCCTATGGGACCAGGTTGCGCAGAGGGAGAGAGCGGACGAACGCGCAATTCGCCCAACTCTCCTTCGCGGCTGGCATCAACCATGATAGTTAGGTCGGCTGCTGCCATCCACTGCGCCAACTCTGGAGTCAACTGATGAACCATGTGAATATCGCAACACATGTCGTCGTCCTGGGAAAGTTGTTCTGCCACCTTCCATCCCAGGCCATCGTCGCTGCGTAGCGGATTGCCAATACCAATGATCAGCGCGTGTGTTCTAGCGGATACGTTCATCGACAATGGCTCCGTCAGCGTTGAACACTTGCACATGCAGTGGCATCTCACCGAGCGCATGCGTAGAGCAACTCAAACACGGATCAAAAGCGCGGATCACGGCTTCCATTCGATTGAGCATGCCGTCTGTGATGTGCGCATCCTTGATGAAGTGCTGGGCAACTTGCAGGACGCCACGATTCATCGCTAAATTGTTGTGGCCAGTTGCGATGATCAAATTGGCCGAACGAATCAAGCCATGTTCATCAATCGTGTAGTGATGGATAAGGGTGCCGCGCGGCGCTTCGGCGACGCCGATTCCCTCAAGCTGGTTCGGTTCAGCATGTGCTCGCACTCTTGGGTTCAGGATGTCTGGCTCGTTCAGTAGCTCCTCCATGCGCTCACTAGCGTACAGGATTTCGATGAGTCGGGCATAATGATAAAAGAACGAACTGGTGCGGGCCTCGCCATACGTTTCCAGGAATTCTGCTCTCTCTCGATCCGCTTGTGGCGTGCCGCAGCGCTCGCTCACCAGAAGCCGAGCTAATGGCCCGACACGGTACATCCCCGCTTGCTCTCCGAGGGGTCTGTAATAGGGCGATTTGAGATACGTCCAGTTTTCAACCTTCTCTTCAATGAATGTCTGATACTGGAGCGGATCGAGCTGGTCTGCGACGACGCGTCCATCCGATGTGACGATTCGCCAGGTGCCATCGTAATGCTCCATTGTCTTTGCGTCGTTAACCAGTCCCATGAATAACGATGGGAAATTCGCAAAGCTAGCGATCTCCTCCCTATATTGTGATAGTGCCCCCTTGAACCACTCTAGCGTGCGCAAGGTGATCTCCCTCGCTTCGGGAAGCATTGCCACCATCTGATCGCGCTTTTCTGCCGACAACGGCTCGCTCACACCACCTGGTACGACCCAGGCAGGATGGATGCGCTTGCCACCCAGCAATTCAATGATCTGTTGCCCGATAGATCGTAGCCGAATGCCGTCTCGTGCCATCTGGGGGTGTTGAGCCAGGATGCCGAAGAGGTTGCGCTGTGCCGGATCTGCATCCATCCCTAACAGCAAATCAGGAGCAGACAGGTAGAAAAAGCTGAGGGCGTGGGATTGCATGATCTGCGCGAGATTCATAATACGGCGCAAGGTGACGGCTGTTGGGGGGATGTGTACCGCTAGCAGAGCATCACACGCTTTACTGGAGGCGATGAGATGGCTCACTGGGCAGATACCGCATATGCGCGCCATGAGAGAAGGCATCTCAGTAAATGGGCGTCCCTCACAGAATTTCTCGAAGCCGCGAACCTGCGTCACATGAAAATGGGCATCCTCTACGCTCCCTTTTTCATCTAGTTGCAAGGTGATTTTCGCATGGCCCTCGATACGTGTAACGGGATCTATCGTAATGCGTTGTGACATGGCTTCCTCACTTTCCAAACCGTGTATAGCCGCTCATATCGGGAAGACGACCGGCCAGCAGTTCTGTCAGAGCGAAGTAGAGCGCGTCGGCCGGGGGAGGACAGCCGGGCAGGAAGGCGTCCACCGTGACGACCTGGTGAACTGGTAACACGCGTGGCAAGAGGCGGGGAACAATCTCGCTGGGAGCGTTGCGCAGGTAGATGTGCTGCAATACTTTCTGAGTACCAAAGGGATTACGCATCGAGGGCACGTTGCCAGTGACGGCGCAATCGCCCATTGCGATTAACAGGCGCGTGTGCTCACGAATCTTCCTGATCTTCGCCAGATCCTCCTCGCTGCTGACCGATCCTTCAACCAGCGTCAAATCCACCTGTTCTGGAAACGTCTTCGTATCCACGAGAGGACTATAGACTATATCGATGGATGCCGCAAGATCGGCGAGTCGCTCATCCATATCGAGCAGGGACATATGGCATCCCGAACACCCATCGAGCCAGACGGTCGCGACCGAGACTTTTCTTGTGATTTGTTCGCTCATGACTGTTGCCCTCGCGTTCTCTTCAAGTAGGGTAAAAAGCCTGGATGTTTCACTGATTCTGCCACTGCCTTGCCTTTCTCGACCAATGCTCCTGTTGGGCAGACTTGCACGCATTTGCCGCAACTGGTGCATGAGGTCGAAGTACCCCACGGCTCGTTCAGATCTGTGATGACGCCGCTGGCAATACCACGCCCCATGACATCCCAGGTGTGTGCCCCTTCAATCTCATCGCAAACACGCACGCAGCGTGTGCATAGGATGCAGCGATTAGGATCGAAGAGAAACCGTTGGTGTGAGGCATCGATCTGGCGGCGTGGTGAAACATAGGGAACGCGTACATGATCCATGCCTAATCGCTGTGCCATCGATTGCAATTCGCAATGGCCGTTCGCGACACAGACAGAGCAGATATGGTTGCCTTCGGCAAACAAGAGTTCAAGCACGGTTCTTCGGTAGCGGTCAAGGCGTTCAGAGCACGTCTGCACTTCCATGCCTTCTTCGACTCTGGTCACACAAGCTGGCAATAGCTTGCTCGTGCCCTTCACCTCAACCAGGCAGAGGCGGCACGCGCCAATTTCTGATAAGCCTTCCAGATGACATAGGGTGGGAATGAAGATGCCTGCTTCCTGAGCAGCCTCCAGGATCGTTTCGGTCTCGCGTGCGCTGATATCACGACCGTCAATGACCAGCGTTTTTACTGTCATGACTACACCTCCTGTGCCACAGCCTCAAATTGACACTGTCCGGCTGGGCATCGATGATCAGTAATGTGTGCCAGGTATTCATCCTTGAAGTATTTCATCGTGCTGAGAACGGGGTTGGGGGCAGCCTGTCCTAAGCCGCACAGACTGGTATACTTGACTGTCTCACACAGATCCTGTAGCAGCTCCATATCTTCGAGGTTGGCTCTCCCCTGCACAATCCGCGATAACAACTCGTACATTTCTGCCGTTCCCACTCTGCAAGGCGCACATTTGCCGCACGACTCAGACATACAGAATTCCATGAAGTAGCGGGCCACATCCACCATACATGCAGACTCATCCATCACGATCATCCCACCCGAACCCATGATCGATCCTAGAGCGGTCAGTGATTCATAATCGACCGGCGTGTCCAGATGCTCGGCAGGGATACAACCACCGCTTGGCCCACCTGTTTGCGCTGCCTTGAAGCCATGCCCATCAGGGATGCCTCCGCCGATCTCTTGAATAATGGTGCGCAAGTTGGTTCCCATCGGCACTTCGATCAAGCCCGTATTGACGATTTTGCCAGCGAGCGCGAAGACTTTGGTGCCCTTGCTGCGTTCCGTGCCAATGCCAGCGAACCATTCAGGCCCGTGCTCAAGAATGGGCGCAATATTCGCATACGTCTCCACATTATTAATCAGGGTCGGAGCGTTCCATAGCCCACTCATTGCAGGAAATGGAGGACGTGGGCGAGGTTGACCTCGTTTGCCCTCGATACTGGCAATCAGAGCAGTTTCCTCTCCGCATACGAAGGCTCCAGCTCCTAAGCGGATGTGGATGTTGAAGTTGAAGGACGTACCCAGGATACTATTGCCTAACAACTGCACGCGCGTCGCCTGCCGAATGGCCGTTTGCAATCGTTTGATCGCCAGAGGGTATTCTGCGCGAACATAGATGTATCCCTCATTTGCCCCTACAGCATAGGCCGCGATTGCCATGCCTTCCAGTACGCGATGGGGATCGCTTTCCAGCACGCTGCGATCCATGAATGCGCCCGGATCACCCTCATCAGCGTTACAGATGACGAATTTTCGTGAACCGCTGGCCTTGGCGACGGTACCCCACTTCAGTCCGGTAGGATAGCCTGCGCCACCGCGACCACGCAATCCACTGAGAGTGATTTGATCGATGACCTGAGCCGGGGTTAAATCGCTCAACACATGGGCTAATTGTTGGTAGCCGCCGACTGCAAGAGAGTCTTCCAGTCGCTCCGGGTCAATTTCACCTGAGTTGGCTAGCACAATTTTTGTTTGCTGAGTGAAGAATGGTCGATTGGTTGGACAGATAAGTGTAGCCGGTGGCGTTCCACTGCTCAGGCTCTCGATGATCGTAGGGGCGTCATCTGGTGTGACCGCTTGATAGAGCGTTTCCTTCTCGTTCTTCTCTGAAGAGCGAACGGAGACCAATGGTCCAGCGCTACAGAGTCCCATGCAGCCAACACCCTTCACACGGCAATGCTTCCAGCCGCGTTCTTGAATCTGATGTTCCAGACCCTGTTTCACCTGATCGCTATGCTGCGATAAACAGCCTGCTGCAACACAGACACGTATGGTATGCTCAAAAGCTCTGGCAGCCTCGTTTTCTTCTTCAGCGACTCTGGGCAGATCGTCTGGTGTGAGTGCTTGTATCATGATTTTGTCCACCCTTCTAAGGCAGCGAGTGTCCGCTCAGGAGTCAGGTTGCCAACGACATCCTCATCCATGATGGCGGCAGGAGCCAGGCTGCATGATCCCAGGCATCGTGCTGTCAGCAGTGAGATCTCGCCGTCCTCTGTCGTTTCTCCGGGCGTGATATGATATGCCTTCGTCACGGCGCGGAGAATGGCGGGGCTGCCTTTAATATAGCAAGCTGTACCCTGGCAGAGAATACACCGATGGTGTCCTTCTGGCTTCAGTGTGAAGGCATGATAGAACGTCGCCACTCCATAGACCAGGCTTGGAGGGATATGCAGTTCGTTGGCGACAAAGCGTAGCTCGGTCGCGTCGAGATAGCCGTACGCGCTCTGCACTGTGTGTAGCGTTTCAATGAGAGCATCTGGAGCGTAACCATTTTTACGCATTGTCGCGATGATCATTCGCCGTCTCTTTTCCTCTGCTGAGAGGACCGGCGCAGATTTCACCATCTTACATCTCCTTGTCTCTTCAATAGTCAAGCAGGAACGCCGTTAGGCCGCTGTGCTGTAGAGTTTCACTCATCCTGGGAGATCATCTCAATCGAACGAATGAAGCACTCGTCCTGATGAGAGATCTCCAGTGCAACATCTCCACACAGAGGGCATGTCGCTGGAGATGAAGTACTCTCAAAGCGGTGTTGACATGAGAGGCATTGATAGGTTGCTGGAAGCCATGAAAGGGTCAAGGCGGCACCTTCGATGGGAGTATTTTGCGTCAGCACTTGGAAATACTGGCGCACTGCCTCTTCTGTGAAATGCCCAGAGGTTCCCAGCACAAGTTCTGCCCTGGTCACACGGGCAGCTCTTTCTTGTTCCATCGATGCCAGGATAGTTTCGACGACCCTTTGCATCACTGCTCCTTCGTGCATAAGGTGTATACCTGCCTTTTATTTCGTGTGCGAAGATTGTTCTTCTCGGAGAGAAGTGTAAACCCATTGGCACACACGAGCGTCACAAATGCGTAGAACACATCACAGTCTTGTCACAAATTGTCTCCTTGTGTGTTCTAGCAAATGCGTGGTAATGGATCACCCACCAGCATGTCCAGCACGCGGGTACCTCCAATCTCTGTCCGCAAGAAGACCATCGATGCGGGTGTAGCTTGCACGGTGCCAATAATGGCCGCATCTTTTCCCTGTGGATGGGCATGCATCGCTGCCAGTGCGCGATCCGCCACTTCTGGGGCCACGATTGCCAGCAGCTTCCCCTCATTGGCAATGGTCAGTGGATCGAGGCCGAGGATTTCGCATGCTCCACGAACTTCAGGACGCACCGGAATCGCACTCTCATCGAGGAGGATCGCAACTTCTGAGGTCATAGCCATTTCGTTGAGCGCTGTCGCAACTCCTCCTCGCGTTGGATCTTTCATGCTGTGGACACCATCTCCTGCTACTTTGAGCAGGTCGGCGACCAGAGTATGGAGTGGGGCCGAGTCACTGCATATCTCGCATTCCAGATCGAGCATGTCTCGCGCCAGCATAATCGCGATTCCGTGATCCCCAATGGGACCGCTCAACAGGATCTTATCTCCTGGTCGTAGTTGATCTTGCCCGATGGTTCTCTTGCTGCGCACGACACCGACACCAGCAGTATTGATGAAAACGCCGTCAGCTTTGCCTCGTTGCACAACTTTCGTATCTCCTGTGACGATAGCAACGCTAGCCTCGCGTGCTGCTGCCGCCATAGACTCGACGATACGACGGAGGTGAGCAATGGGAAAGCCTTCCTCTAGAACGAAGCCCGCCGAGAGATAGAGTGGTTGCGCGCCTGCTACTGCCAGATCGTTAATCGTCCCGTGAACTGCCAGCCTGCCGATATCTCCTCCGGGGAAAAACAACGGATTCACGACATAGGTATCGGTCGTGAATGCCATGCGTACGCTCTCGTGATCTGGCGCTGGCGTGAAGACGGCTGCATCGTCCAATCGATCCAGGAGAGGATTTGAGAAGGCTGGTGCGAAGATCCCCTCGATCAAATTATGTGTGGCTTTGCCTCCACTGCCGTGACTGAGCGTGATATGCTCATCGCGCAGGTAGAATTTATTGCGCCTGGCTTGTCGTGCGCGCTCGATCTTATCAAGCGTTGTCAACGTTTCTTTATCCTGGGAATTGATTGGCATATCCATAGCATTGTCCTTTCCAACACGTTGTGAAAGATGGTGCCAGTGCATACTCAAGCCAGTGTCCGTGTACGTTCGGTTGCTACCCCGAAGCGACCATAATTGTAATAGGCAGCACAGGCTCCCTCTGATGAGACCATACAGGTGCCTATAGGAGTTTCAGGGGTACAGGCTGTGCCAAAGACTTTGCAATTCCAGGGTTTGATGACTCCTTTGAGGACTTCACCGCACTGGCATGCTTTCGGATCAGCCACACGAATGCCTGGAACCTTGAAGCGCAGCTCGGCATCCCATGCGGCAAATTCCGGTCGGAGCTTGAGTGCACTCTGCGTGATGAAACCCATACCGCGCCACTCAAAGAAGGGGCGTAACTCCATCGTGCGTGCCATCACTTGCAGAGCTTTTTCGTTACCATCATGGCGAACCACTCGCGCATATTGGTTCTCAACTTCGGCTCGCCCTTCACTAATCTGTTTCGTCAACATTGCAATAGACTGCATGATGTCGAGTGGTTCAAAACCGGAGATGACAACTGGCTTGTGGTGATCGCGTGCGATAAAGGTATAAGGGCGCATGCCGATAATCATACTCACGTGGCCTGGACCCACAAACCCATCGAGACGTAAATCTGGTGAATCGAGAATCGCTTTGATTGCTGGTATAACGTTCACGTGGTTGCAGAATATCGAGAAGTTTTGAATATTTTCGGCTTGCGCACGCAGCAAGGTCACGGCGGTAGAAGGAGCAGTTGTCTCGAAGCCAATTGCGAAGAAGACCACCTGGCGGTCAGGATGCTGGCGTGCCAACTTGAGGGCATCGAGCGGCGAATACACAAAGCGGACATCCGCTCCACTGGCTCTGGCATCGAGTAAGCTGCCTTGCGATCCTGGGACACGCATCATATCACCAAAGGTGGTGAAAATGACCCCATCGGTGCGCGCAATAGCGATTGCGTCATCGATGCGTCCCATCGGCAGTACGCAGACTGGACAACCGGGGCCGTGTACGAGATCGATAGTGCTAGGTAAGAGATCCTCAATGCCGTGCTTGTAGATGGTGTGAGTGTGGCCTCCACAGACTTCCATGAACTTGAGGGATTGGCCTTGACTGCGTCTTGCGATCTCCTCTGCCTGGCGGTGGATCAATGTCGAGTTCCGATACTCATCGACGAATTTCATATATTATGCTCCTTTCTCCTGGCGGGCTATGGCTACTCCTCCGTGAACCAGTAAGAGGTCTCCAGGAACAACATCCTCAACTAGCGTCATATCGATTTCCTCCGCCTGGTTGCTTCCCTCTACGAGAGCAACTCCGCTTGCTGGATCGATGCGCAGAACGCGAACAAGTAATATCTCATCGGAGCATGTCAGACAATGATCACCGGCCTCCGGTTGGCAAACCGGGAGTTGAACGTGCCTATGGACATCTTTCATTTTCATCATCCCTATTCGATCTGGCTGGCGTGCAGCATTTTCAACTCGTCGGCATATGTCTGGCCCATGCCTTGTAAGAGTTTCATCGTCTCCTGTGCCTCACTCTCATCAATCTTACTCATGGCAAACCCAACATGGATCAGAACCCAATCGCCTGGTTTGATGCCTTCTCCAGCCAGTAAAGCGACGCTTACCATCCGCTTTACCCCAGACACATCAATTTTCGCGATCTGGAATGTGTCATCTACCATCTCGACAATCTGACCAGGAATACCAAGGCACATAACTGTTCTCCTTCTTTTCTCTTGTACAACAGGTGAATGCCGAGCACAATCAGTAATCAGGTGCGTAAGTGTGCAGCGGCTACTGCGAGTTGTCCCAGGCTGATACCTCCATCGTTGGGAGGAACGCGGCGATTAATAGAGACCTGAAAGGCTCTTTCTTCAAGATTAGTCATCAGTTGTTCGAGCAAAAGCCGGTTCTGGAATACCCCACCACTTAATGCAACTCTGTTGCACCCTGCCTGTTTGCGCGCCTCGACGCAGGCTATTGTGAGCATGTGAGTAATGGACAGGTGAAAGCGTCGGGCGATGCGGGCCGGAGGCTCACCACGTAAGATATCATCCGTAATAGCTGTAATGATGGGAATGACATCCAATATGGCAGGCTCCCCCTGTTGCCAGTGGAATGGATAGCTTGTTACCTGATCGCGGCATGTCGCTGCCAGTACCTCTAAGGCGATGGCAGCCTGACCCTCATACGCAACTTCTGCGGCATGGAGTCCTAACAGGGCCGCAACCGCGTCAAAGAGGCGTCCCAGGCTGGAAGTCGGTGGGCAATTCACCCCTTTCTCGATCATCTGTGAGAGGATGTGCCATCTTGCACGGTTTATGGCTCGCACAAAGGGGATGTCCAGATCCAGGAAAGCATCTCCGTAGGCCCTGGAGAGATACACGGCTCCCATGCGCCAGGGCTGGCGTACAGCCTGTTCGCCGCCGGGTAGCGGGATGTAGGCCAGGTGCGCCAGACGTTGAAATTGCAGCAGGTCTGCCATCATAATCTCGCAGCCCCAGATGGCACCGTCTGTTCCGTATCCGCTGCCATCAGCAGCAATGCCGATAACCGGTTCAGTTATCCCGTGCTCTGCCATCACACTGGCAATATGCGCATGGTGGTGCTGAACTGCTATTTTGCGAGGAATGGGTGTGTCAAGCGCATATTTCGTGGCCAGGTATTCTGGGTGTGAGTCGTAAGCGATTGCTTCAGGGAAGATATCAAACAGGCGTTGGAAGTGTTCAATGCCTTCACGAAAAGACAGGAGGGTTTCCAGATTTTCGAGATCTCCAATGTGATGGCTGACAAATGCTTGTGTTCCTTTCCCAAGACAAAAGGTATTCTTGAGATGTGCTCCACAGGCAAGCAGCGGTACTGGCAGATCGAAAGAGAGCGTTATTGGTTCGGGCGCATACCCACGAGCACGACGGCAAAACTGCTCACCGCCAGCCGTAACCTGCACGACTGAGTCATCACAGCGCATATGAATATCCCGGTTGTGGATGAGCATAGCCTCGGCGATGGTATGCAGGCGTTGTTGTGCATCCTCATCGTGATAAGCGATCGGTTCTTCGCTCAGATTGCCGCTCGTCATCACCAGAGCAGTTGGTCTTCCTGGTTGGTGAGCGGCGGCAAAGGCGCTGAGCAGCAGGTGATGCAGGGGCGTATAGGGGAGCATGATACCCAGGGAATCATAGGCTGGAGCAACGTCGGGAGCCACCAGATTGTCATCGCGCCGCTTTAAAAGCACAATAGGGCGATGGCGTGAATGCAGTAGCTGGGCCTCCGCTTCACTGACCCAGCAGAGTTGTCGGGCTGCGGTTATATCGGGAACCATGAGAGCAAATGGTTTGGCTTCGCGCTGTTTCCCCTGGCGTAAGCGTCGAACTGCTTCCTGCTCGAATGCGTCACAGGTCAAGTGATAGCCACCCAGCCCCTTTACTGCGAGGATTGTCCCCGTTGCAAGCAATTGTGCGGCCTGGGTGATGGGGGTCTGGCATTCGATATGGTGCATGGTGCCGTCCTCGCGCCGGCCCAGAAGCGAAACGTGCGGACCGCAGACCGGACATGCATTGGGTTGGGCGTGGAAGCGGCGGTTGAGTGGATCTGCGTACTCCCGTTGGCAAGAAGGGCACATAGGAAAAACGCGCATAGTCGTCTTGTCTCGGTCGTAAGGCACGTCCTGAATAATGGTAAAGCGTGGCCCACAATTCGTGCAGTTAATGAAAGGATACTGGTAGCGTCGGTCGGTAGGATCGAAGAGTTCTCGCAAGCATTCATCACAGGTGGCAGCATCGGAAGAGATGAACGCGCGACGTTCGGCTCCGACTTCGCTGTGTACGATCAAAAAGCTTGTCTCGTGGTGTAAGGGAATAGGCTCACAGGTAAGTGAAACAACGTGAGCCAGGGGCGGAAGTTCTTCTCTCAGCGCCCGTTGAAAAGCAGCAGTAGCTTGACTCGTTCCTTCAATTTCAATCGTCACGCCGATGGTGCTGTTGAAGACAAACCCGACGAGGCCGTGACGGATCGCCTGACTATAGACGAAAGGACGAAAACCTACTCCTTGCACCATACCCTGTACGATGAGACGTTGTCGGTGCAAAAGTGTCTCATGTAGATTGGTCATTCCTGCACTTTTTCCTCTCGTTCATCCTTTTCTGGATATCTTCTAGAGAGGAGAATACCTCATGTACGGCATATTCAGATCACAATAAGCAACAGTTTTCTCACAAATGCATCACAGGTTTTGTGAGTATGTGAAGGAGATGTCATAGCCGTTCTCAAAAACAGCCCCTTCAGCAGCCAGCGCTCCGCGTTGCACTACCTAATGGTTGTCAGATCCTACAATTGATTTTATTCCTACTCAAAAGGCAATCTCGCTTTATAAAGTGAATACATTTAAATATTAAGCAATTAATCATTGATTTTTACCTCTATGTATGTTATTTATTATCATCTGAGACTTGATCAGAATACCCGGCAATATTCTAGTCGTGTTTATATTATTGATGTACTTCGTATCACCCACAGATGAAAGAAAGCAAGGAGAAACAATATGGCACAGGTGAAGCGAAAGGGCCTGCACGACGGGGTGATGACAGAGTTCACCGTCTTTACGAAAGTCAAGCCAGGACACGAAAAAGCCGTGCGTGAAACGATTGTGCAAGCTTCCCAAAGTCCCCGCCGACGAGAGGCCGTTCAAGAGATTGGCACCTTGCACGAAGCCAGGTTTGTCCTCTTCGACAACGACACTCAACTCATGTTCTGTAGCAGCTTCGACGGCACCTGGGATAAGTATATCGATGACTTTGCCAACACGTACATCGCGGATCTGTTTGATGCTACCTTCTCGCATTGCGAGGGCTATCCGGGCATCAAGGACCCGGGCATCAAGGACTGGTTCATGACGAACGCACAAGAAGCGGTCAATTATATTTGTGCCTATCCAGATGCCACAGTCAAAGAGATCTGGAAAGCGCTCGATGTGGAAAAAGCGTACCAGAAAGTGCTCGACAACCCTGATGCTGGGCAGGCCCTGCAAGCCCCTGCCTTGAAACCGCTGCTGGAGCAAGCCTCCACGTAATCAGAAGAACAAGCGCAGCGATGGCTGTCATCGGCCATCGCTCATCAACCAGGAGAAGACAGTGATGCAAGGAACGACAGCCATACTTGAACTGAACGACATTCAGAGCGGTGTGCTCCGTCCTCGTCAAACGCCCTACGTAGCGACGTACCTGCTGTTGCGTATTGACAATCCAGCGGACGGGCGTGCGATGCTGAAGCGACTTACTCCTCTGGTCGCATCGGCTGCCGATGTGACCAGCCCGGCGGGAGATGCCTGGGTGATGGTGGCGCTTTCCTATCGCGGTCTTAAGGCGTTGGGCGTTCCACAAGCATCGCTTGAAAGCTTCTCACCGGAGTTCCAACAAGGAATGGTTGCACGTGCGGAAGAAATTGGCGATACGGGCGAGAACCACCCCGATCACTGGGAGAAGCCGCTTGGCTCCTCGGAGGTCCATCTCGCAATTGCTGTGACCGCGCCTGATCGCACTCGTCTGGAGCAGGTTCTCTCTCGTGCAAAGCAGTCCTACCAAGAGTTATCTGGGGTGACGGTAATCTACCGGCAGGATTGCGCTCAACTTCCCACCGGACGTGAGCACTTCGGCTTTCGCGATGGTATCGGCCAACCGGCGATTGAGGGGAGCGGTCTCACTGGCAGCAATCCCCAGGAAGCTCCGCTCAAGGCCGGTGAGTTTGTTCTGGGGTATCCTGATGAGTCAGGAAGGTTGTCTCCGATGCCTCAGCCAGAGGTGCTGGGTCGCAACGGGTCGTATGTGGCCTTCAGAAAACTGCACCAGGATGTGCCTGCGTTCCGTCGATACCTGGCAGCTCATTCCACGAGCGCGGAGCAGGAAGAATGGGTGGCAGCAAAGATGGTTGGTCGCTGGCGCAGCGGTGCGCCACTGGCGCTCTCTCCAGAACACGATGACCCGGAGCTTGGTGCCGACCTGAAACGCAACAACGATTTTCTGTACTATGACGACGATCCCAAGGGCTTCAAATGCCCACCAGGCTCACATATCCGGCGTATGAATCCGCGCGACCACTTCAAGCACGAGGCAGTCCAGGTCAATCGTCATCGCCTGATACGCCGTGGGATGAGCTATGGTCCACTGCTTCCTGAAGGGGCTCTAGAGGACGATGGAGTCGATAGGGGTATCATCTTCATCTTCGTTGGAGCCTCACTTGAGCGGCAGTTCGAATTTGTCGAGAGTGAGTGGGTCAATCAAGGGATCTTCATTGGGGCCACCAACGAAAAAGATCCACTCAATGGGCCCAATGACGGGACAGGCGTACTTACCATCCCCAAGCAGCCCATCCGCCAACGTCTCATCGGATTGCCACAGTTCGTGACCACTCGCGGCGGTGAATACCTCTTTCTGCCCGGGCTGCGAGCTTTACACTGGCTAGCGGAGGAAACACCATGACACAAAACTTTGTGCGCTACAGTCCTGAGCTTGAGCATGCTGATCCTCACTTCGATGAGGCCCTGCAGACGGTCATAGAGCGCACCAGGCAGTATATCACCGGATCGGTCAAGGCTGAGGGCGTTGGGCGAGCGGTGCGAGATGCGCATGCCAAAGGCTATGGGTTGGTCAGAGCGGAGGTGGACATTCTCGGCGGGCTTGCCCCAGAGTACGCCCAGGGGATCTATGCACGACCTGGTCAACACGAGGCTCTGATCCGTTTCTCCAATGGTTCTCCCCATGCCGGAGCAGACGCCCGTCTGGGCAATGGAGTGGGCATGGGCCTCAAACTCTTTGGCATCGACGGCCAGACGCTGCTGGAAGACGAGCCAGACTCCCATACCTTCGATTACGCGCTCATCAACGCTCCCATTTTTTTCTGCAACACGGTAGAACATTATCTGTTTATCCAGTATTTGTTTTTGCACGCAGATGAGTATTTCAGCCGTGGTAAGCCAGGCTTCCACCAATTCCTTCACGACTGGGTGACAGGTATGGGGACATTAGCCCCGGAGGATTGGGCCTGGGATGAGCTGGCCGCCTTCTTATCGTTTCAGCATCTTCAACCAGTCAATCTCCTCCTCTCCACTTACTGGACTATGGGGGCCGTGCGTCACGGTGAATATGTGGCCAAAGTGCGTGCGGCACCGACAAAGGAGTCTGCGGAGAAGGTGACTCGCCGCCTTCTGGATCGAACGTCCGCCCAGGAGGTCTTTCATCCTGCATTGGTCGCCGAGTTACAAGAGCACCCCTGCACCTTTGATCTGCAGGTACAGTTGTGTGTGGATCTGGAGAAGATGCCAATTGAGGATGTAACTGTGGAGTGGCCGGAACAGCTCTCGCCGTTCGTCACGGTAGCAAGGGTGCTCCTGCCGCAGCAGGATATATCGGGGCAAGAGAATCAGGAGCAGATGGATGCTGTCTCGATCACACCCTGGCGTTGCACTGAGGAGCATCGCCCGCTTGGCAACATCATGCGTGCGCGTAAGGAGGTGTACCGCCAATCGTCTCTTCAGCGCCATCAACTTAATCATCAGGTGCGTAAGGAGCCGAAGAACCTTGCAGAAGTCTTTGGTGTCGTCGGATCGCCTCCGGCAAAGCCGTGAGGTGCCTGACTATTCAGACGGATCTCGCATGCAGTAGAGAGGGCAGCGATCCTGTGGCTCCAGTACCTTGTATCAAGAGCTACAGCTTTGCCCTCGCGAGGCGACAAAACATGGCTCGTCCAAACTCTTTATTTTTGTCAATGCACAGAAAGGAGAGATCGCAATGGAAAGACAGAGGATGTCTACGTCGGAAGAACTTATGCATCTTCCCTGGTGGATGGTGTTATTAGAAGGGATTGCTGCTCTCATTATTGGTGTTCTGCTCTTGACTTCGCCAGGCATGACCACGCTAGTGCTCACCCAGGTATTGGGTTTTTACTGGCTCATTGTGGGAGTGCTCGCCCTCGTGAACCTCTTTGTTGATCACTCCCTGTGGGGATGGAAGTTGTGCTCTGGTATTCTTGGGATTCTGGCAGGGCTGGTCATCATTCGCCATCCTCTCTGGAGTACCTTGTTCATCCCGGCGCTTGTGGTGCTGGTGTTAGCTGTCCAATCCTTGATACAAGGGGGGATCAAGATCTTTGAGGCGTTCCGTGGTGGTGGATTTGGTGCCGTTATTCTTGGCATCTTGAATATTCTTCTCGGAGTAGTGCTGCTCTCCGCTCCTCTTATGGCCGCATTTGTTTTGCCACTGGTCGTTGGGATCTTTGCTCTCATTGGTGGTGTGGCCGCGATTTTTGGGGCTTTTCGCTTACACAACAGTGCTCTGAGAGCTTCGATCCAGCAAACCCCAACGTAGAACCGAACAGGCGTAAGGAGTGGATGATGAAGAGAAGTGCGGTACTTTTCCAGAGTACACCTGGTGCCAGGCTCAATCCAGTGAAAGGGTGCTACACCGCGCTGGCGCTCTTTCTGCCTTTGGTCGTCCTGGGCCTGCTTGGGCATGTTGCATTTGGTGGCCAGGTTATGTTTGGTGCGTTGCTCACTGCATTTGGAAACGTTGGCCCATTCTCGCGCATGCAGGCAAAGAGCTTGCTGATGATTGCTGTGGGTGGCGCGTTCATGACGGCGCTTGGCCGCCTCATTGGTGGATTGTGGTGGGTAGAAGGGATAGAAATCTTTCTTGTTGTCCTACTCAGTGGGCTGCTCGCCGCCTTTGGTCAAGCTATCGCAGGGGTAGGGTCCCTCTTGACGATCATATTTGTGCTTTCACTGAGTACTCGCGCTGGTCCTGCCACGGCGTGGTCATCGGCAGTGGGTTTCCTGTTGGGTGGGGCGAGTTTGTTGGTGTTCGCGCTTGTGTTTGCAAGGCTTCAGGCAGGCCATCGTATCCCAGAAAATGAAGCACATAGTAGGATACGACCAGCGCTCAACACACTCACCACGCGCCTTACGTGGACCTCGCCATTGTTCCGCTTTAGTGTGCTGCGTGCGCTGGGGGCCGCTGTTGCCTCGGGGATCGGTTGGGTTCTCAGTGGACCCTATCCCTATTGGGCAGCTCTCACCGTCATTATCTGTGCCAGGCCACAGAAGAGGGCCTCAATGGTGTTGATACTCCAGAATATTGTGGCGACGTTGCTTGGTGCGGTGTTGGCAGACCTTACGATTGCTCTTGTACAAAGTGATCTGGTAAGAGGACTGCTTGCTATACCAGTCACCTTCCTTGCTTTCACCGTCAAAGAACTCAACTACGTGCTTCACCTTTTCTTTCTCACGAACCTGATCCTGCTCGTTGCCAGTATTGGGCATGCCGACCACGCCTTCATCGCATGGCGTGTGCTTGCCATCTTAATCGGCTCTGGGATCGTCCTGGTGATCACGGCGCTGAACCAGGCATGGCTGGTGAAAAACGAAGCCGTGCCAGAAGTGTCTTGACTGGAGGGACACAGTTCATTTTTCAGTCTTTTCAGGGACGAAGAGCGGAATCGATCAGTTCATCGCCTGCATCTGAGCAGTTTTCTTCTATGAAGGGTCGCGATGAGATGGAGACACCACTATCAACTGAGATCATTCAGCCCAGGGATTTCTATGATGTATTAGTGACGTTCAAAATTCCAACAGGGGAGCACGATTGGTGGCTCATTCGTTGGGGGTTGATTGCCGCAATTAGTCTCCTGGCAGTGTGCTGCTTTTTGGCGACGATGACATTTGAGAAAATCAGCCTGTTTCAACTGCTTTTGGGGTCGCTTGCGGTCCCGCTCGTGATGGGAGTATATATCTTTTTTCCCATCGCAATGGCGAACGTCTTCAACCAACTGTGGAGGACTGGGACGATTGGAAACTATAGGGAGGATAGATCAGGGGAAATGACGTATCAGGATCTTGTCACAACCCTCTCTCGCCAGACTCATTCCCCCTGGTTGGACATTGTGGCGCTCTTGATCGTTGTCCTGTTCTGGTCCTACCAATTATCTCCTTCTCTGCATCACGGAGAAACACTGCTTAGCAACGCTCACTGGACACAACTGCTTCTCGCCTGCCTCAACACGCTTATCGGCTATGTTGCTCTTCTCTGTATTGTGCGGCTCTTACTTGTAGCGGCCACTATCAATCGCGTCTTCCATTTCTTCACGATCAACGTGTTCCCTTTGCATCCTGACGGCTCAGGAGGACTGGGGGCACTACAACAGCTATTGTGGATCAGCACCGTCCTGTTGGCTGGAGGACTCTGTTTTGTCATTTCTCTGAGTTCACGAACGACGGACCACGTCTATGTCCTCACGCTTCTTCTCGGCTACCTCATCTTATTTCCCGCTATGCTGGCGGCATGGTTAGCATTACCTCATCGGGAAATGGTGCGAGCGCGCAACGCGCATTTACAGGGACTTGCCGATGCGTTTGACAAAACTATCGAGGAGACGGAGACAGCAGAGGCAGCGGCAATACCAACGGATGCTATTACCCAAAAAACTGAGCGATTAGCGGCCCTCCAGAAGCACTATGATCAAGTGAAGGCGAGTTTCCCCACATGGCCGGTAGCGATTTCCTTCTCAAAACGGTTAGGACTCACCCTCTTCTTGCCTCTGCTCACGTCTTTTGTTCCGGCTGTGATCAATATGGTGACAAAGATCTTGAAGTAGGAGACGAGTATGACAAACCAACTCAGCCCACTGCCCTGGACCTGGATAACAATGCCATGTACAGCGTCACATCGGAATGAAATGGGTTCACGCCAAATGAGAATTCTCTATCCTTTGAGCGATTCCGGGCGTATGATTGGCAGCACTTCCAATGGGACCGCTGGAAGGATGCCAAGCTGCCTCAAAAGCGGCAATCTAGTAACATCGATCCAACGCTCCTTGATTTTTCCATGCTCCACTTTATAGATTCCGGCAGACATCCATCGGGCATACTTATTCGTTGCTGGTATGCCAAAGAATTC
Source organism: Reticulibacter mediterranei (assembly GCF_016587455.1). Lineage (NCBI taxonomy): Bacteria > Bacillati > Chloroflexota > Ktedonobacteria > Ktedonobacterales > Reticulibacteraceae > Reticulibacter > Reticulibacter mediterranei. Next base: position 2,493,413 of record NZ_BNJK01000002.1, read on the forward strand.
GCTTCGTTGAGTTCCACCTCCAGTCATCTGCAGGTATCAGAGCACATGTATCCTTCGTGTGAGAGGATGTGGTTTTTTGATACTTCTGACAGACCCATTTATTCGCCAGACACGCGTGGGACTGATCTGTTCATCAGGCGAATCGCCAGCAGAGCGATCCAAATGCCGCCGCCAATAATGCCAATCCGTTCAATGAGTCCTGTTGGTCCCCCGTCTAACAATTTGGCGGTGAGGACGAAGGCGACATCAGAGGCGGCGACCAGCAGACCAGTGGCAACCGAATACCAGGACCAGCTACGCCTTTCGAGCGCCGCATCGCGCCGTGCCAGCACAAAGCAAGCCGCAATCAGCGAAGTGAACTGAAGTTGACCAAAGATGATATGAATGGCTCCGTGAATGGTGAGCGCGCTCGACGCTCCTGGTGGGTATCCTAGCGCCGGGTCGGGAAGGATAGGCCCGGTGGCGATGAAGGTGAGGCCATAGATGCCGAGCAGGATGGGTCCCCATGTAGAACCACGTCCGGTGCAAAGGCGCAGCCTCATCCCCATGGCAAAAGCGAGCAGGAGCGCTCCGGTGACGATGTAGTTGCTGATTTGTATCCATCCACCATCCCCTAGTTCGAGATTGCTGTCGGGGACTATCCAGGCGTTGTAGCCAGGGCGTATGGCCCCAAGGATGAGAATGACAACACTGTTGAGCAGCGGAGCAATGACACCGCAAGCCAGCAGCAGTCTCATCGCCGCTGACTGCTCTCCAGTACTTTGTGCTGAGGTTTCCATGTGTTTTTCTCCTTTGACGTAAGATGAGGGAGTCATGATCGTGTGTTCCTTTCATGATTGCTTTGGTGAACAGGCTCCTCCTGTGAAAGTCGTGATCAGGAGAAAGCCAGGCCGACTTCCGAGAGAGGTGGGCACAAGACATAACCACATGTGGGTTCCATACGCATCCACGCTGCGTGTGAGAAAGTTCAACATGCGTCAAGCATTTCCGAAAATCCAGGCAGTAGCCCGCGACCAGCACTCCTCCACCAGCCACTTGCAGTGCCGAAGAGTCATGGAAGAAATCGGCGTCAATCATCTGCTATCTTCGTACCGATGGTGATACGCACAAAGCGCGCAACAGGGCCCGGCTGCGCCTGTACATCCAGACCCGCCTGTTCAAAAAGCATGCGCATCTGCGCTGCACTGTGAACACGTGGAAGCAGCCATGCAAGCCAGGTGGGTAAGGTGAAATCAGCGAGAAGAAAGGAGCCACCAGGTCGCAACACTCGGGCGACCTCACGCACACCGGCAGCCTGATCTCGCCAGTGATGAAAAGAGATGGTCGAGAACGCTAGATCGACCGAGGCATCCTCCAGTGGCAATGCCTCACCGGAACCCATGGAGAAGCGAGCCTCTGGTGTGAGCTGGCGTGCGACTTCCAGCATTTTGTGCGCCGGATCGACCCCAGAAAGGCGTGCCTCCGGCCAATAGTCATGCACTTTCCGCAAGAGTCTCCCGCTCCCACAGCCGATATCCAGCACACTCGCCGGTTTGAAGCGGCTGGCGGCTTGATGTAATACGGCAGAGTGAACCGGATCAAACAGGTGTTGCTGCATCCAGGAACGTTCGTACGTCGATCCCCAGCGCTCGAAGAGTTCAACATCAAGTGTGTGGTGTTTGCTTTTCATTTTCTATTTTCCATCTTTCTCCTTCTCTGTTCAAATTTAGGAACAGCATGTTTGCTACCAAATATGCTATTCTGAGGAGAGATTACAAGGGGAGGTTCTTCCCGGCAAGCACAAAGGAGGGAAACCGTTCTCTACCGAACAACTGGCCCTGATTGTTCGTTTAAGCAAGGGAAATACTCGGAGGCCGAACCCCTGCTGCAACGAGCCTTACACCTGCGGGAACAGGCATTGGGTCCGTACCATCCCTGGCTTGCTTCTTGCCTTCACAGCCTGGGCGACAGCAAGCGTTATCGATTTGGGAACAATCTCTCGGGGTCCACCATCCCAAGACGTACGAGACGCGCGAGCGCCTGCGGGCGGTGCTGAGCGCATTGAGCAAGCCCCAGAAAGCAGCAGATCTGGAGAGAGCGCATCTGGATCACACGAAGGGGGAAAACGAGCAGATCACATCTCAGCAGCCATGAGTTGAGAAGCGTGATCTGCCCGCTGTGTGCAGTCAAAACGCCCAAAATGGTGTGACACTTGACATCTTCAAGGGGCAGGTGGGCATTCCAGAGGCCTTGCTCCCGGGCGGTAAAGGATGTGCTTTTCTGATGATGGCTCTCCTTGTAGCTCTTTTCCTGCTGAATGATGAGCTTACTAGCTCAAGAATAGGGCTAAGAATCATAGAGGCACGTTCCCAACCTTCACCCATGTCTTCCCGCCATCACTGCTCCTGTATATCCCCATCGCTGTATTTGACTCTACAGCCAGAGCCACCCCTTGTTGGGAGGAAAAGAACTGCGCCATATATCGTTCAAATGGATTTTTCATCGGCGATTTGACCCACTGCCTCTTATTTAAAGTGTAAAGAGTAGCATATTTTGTATCTTCATTCCACCCACTTTCCAGAATATGATTGCCGTCTATTACTGTGTAAGAGGAATCGTCACTATTGCTGGTTGTGTTAGGGAGCAATGTTCCATTTACTTTCCAGGCTTTCCCAGCATCTTGCAATGTATACTGATAATGATGGGTTATCTCCAGATTCTTCCCACCACGAAAAGTTACTAGAAGGTTGCCATCTTGAGCTGTTTCAAAAAGAGGCTGGATTGAGTATGGTCGATTGACCTCCTGCGCGGGCAAGGTCAGGTTGTGTTGCTGCCAGGTGATGCCACCATCGTGTGTAACAAAGAGCGTTGAGGGATAGTCATGCAGGTCAGGAAAAGGGTGCTGTGGGTCATCGACCTCGGCAGCCAACCAGCCAGTGTGAGCATTGATAAAGGTGAGGCCGTTAATATCATATTTAAAGGGCAACTGGCTCACCTGCTGCCATGTCTTTCCACCATCTGTGGTATGAAACAGTACTTCATATGCTACGGGCTCCATTGGGACTGGCCGTCCGCCGCCACAGCCACCAATCATATTCGGTGCGGCAGTCACCCAGCCCTGATGATGATCCAGAAATGTCCATTTGTAGGTCGCTGAGGTGTCTTTCATCACAGGGGTTCTGGGAAAGTCATGGCGCTGCCAGGTTTTTCCGCCATCATCTGTTCGATAGAAGAACAGACGTGAATGAGGATAGCCGGAAATGTCAACCGGGACCAGCAGAGCCATAGTCTCGTCAAAGACCCAAAATTGAAAGGGCTGCGCGGTCAGCTCGGATGGCCGGGAGAGAAGCTGCCAATGCTTGCCACCGTCAGTAGTGCGATACAATATTCCTCCTACACCACTATCATCTTGAGGTCTCATTCCCCATCCCACCTGCGCTGTAATCATGTGCATGCCAAAGCCTGTCCAGCCCTGGACGCTTTGAATGGAGAGGGTTGTGTTATTAACAAGCACTCCAGAGCCTGGAATTTTTGGTAGAGGAGCTGGCACCAGCTTTTTGACTGTGGACGATCCTGGTATATTGCAGGCGCTCAATAGGAGAAACAGTAGGAACGTAGTTCCTAGTGTATGAAATACTGGTTTCAAATGAAAGTTAGCAAGTTTTCGAAGGGCATAAAATGAAGCAAGAGATTTCATAGAAAAATTTTTTAGCAGTTTCATAGAAGTATCCTTTCTCTGGGAAGAACGAGAAAACGATACTTCTATAATATCCTGCACTTATGGGTTTATGGTGTGAAATGCATCACATTTCTCGCGCAATTTATCGTCTCGCGCTGTCTGGTCGTTTGAAATCTACAAGGATGAATACGTCTATCATTGTGTCGTAATATTGCATAAGGGCATATCTGCGTTTTTCTGCGACTCTCCACACGAGCGGAATTGCTGTGGACATATGCAGCGAGATGAGCATAGAGGAGAATGTGAACAAGCGCAGCTACAGAAGACAGGGCGTGAGCAATGGGTAGAGATACTGAAGATCTTCCTGGTCAGATGAGCCTAGTAATGCTCGAAGAGCGTTGCCAGCACGAAATGAAGAAATTCGGCGGAGAGGAACCATCTACTGATCGCTATTGTCTAGAGATTTTTTATCGTGCTCTCATCAATCAGGATGAACAAGCATGGAATGTAGTGGTGCGAAGTTTCAGGCGTCTGATGAAGGCATGGCTACACCGTCATCCGTGCCAAGACACTGCTTTGCGTTACGACAGCGAAGAGAATTACATTGATTCTGCTTTCTCCCGTTTCTGGCAAGCTACCAGTCGCAACCAGAACCTTGACTTTCAGTCAATGCGTTCTGTACTCTTTTATTTGAAGGCATGTGTCGATGGAGCGGTAAGAGATACCATACGGGCTCACTCGCGACCGGTATTGCGACTGCCTGAACCTGGTGCAGATTTCTCGTTCGAGGAGCCAGTCGCTGAAGAACATGACGAAAGCATTGATCTCTGGGATGCTATTACCAGCATCCTGCCGTCCAGGCAAGAAAAGCGCGTCGCATTTTTAATCATTTATTGCGGCCTCAAACCCAGACAGGTGATCGAGCAATGTCCTGGTGAGTTCAAGGATGTATATGAAATCTATCGCATCTACCGTAATGTTGAAGAACGCTTGAGGCGCAATGCGGATCGACTGCGCTGGCGACTCACTTCTGAGGGGAAATAAACGTGCCGCTGTGGTGCAATACAGGGTAACAATACTCAAGAAAATGACCTGCGTATCGTTCCTACAATAGAAGAAGAGAATGTATCATAGTAGCGCGAATAACCCTACAGAGTAAAAGATAGAGATAGAGATAGAGGTAGGACGAACGATGAATTGTTTCCATCATGCCGCTCCCAGCGACGAGAAGCTGATTGGTTTTGCTCTCGACGGAGAAACATTCTCAAAGGAGGCACAAAGCCACCTTGCTCAATGCGAAGTTTGCCAACAGCGCATCGTCCACTATCAACAAAGCTATGCATCTCTGATTTCGTGCTGCTATCGCAGTCAATGCCCAGCAGGAATAGAACTCAGCCTCTATGCAGCAGGTGCTCTTTCTGAGAGCGAACGCCTTCATATCGCTAACCATGTCATACATTGTCCGCTCTGTAGCACCGAAGTCGAGGACACGTACCGCTTTCTGCGAACTCCACCCGTCAAATTTTCCATGTTTTCTTTTCCTCCGCTTGTCCCTGCACGCCGCATTTTTGCTATGCTCGTCAAACAACCAGAGATGCAACTTGCATTGCGCAACGATGAGTGGGAGTCATCCTGGCCTCGTCAATATACATCTGGATCAGTTGACATTTCCTTACATCTTTCCCACACCAACAGCGGTGAGCATATCCTCCTCGGTGTCTTGACTTGTACTGATCCTGACGAGGATGTGGAAGCCCTGACTGGTATGCTTGCTGAACTCTATACTGCACCCTGGCCTGCTGGTACTACGAGTGAGCAAAGGGAATCTCTCCCCTCATTATGGACGCAAATAGATGATATGGGCAATGTTGTCTTCAAACCTGTACCCATTGGAGAATACGTCATGGTGATCCATCTTCCAGGCTGCGAAATAATTGTTGAAGGATTGGTTATCGATCACAGTTGATGTTTACTTTATTTCTGGCGGTAGACCTTTAGCTCTACATCTGTAGACAGGGGCTGCCATGCACTCGTTCGTGGGGAGAGTGAACCATCGTATATGGAGAAAGAACTATTTTTACGGTATTTACGCGACTATACATTGGAAGAAGGTCGTGCCTACATTCGAGAGCATATCACGGCACTAGCCGATCATACCATTGTTGGCGAATGGCTGGCGGATGAAGCTCTGCGACTCCTCTACACTCCTTTTCTCTCGCTCAAGATAGCCGAACTGCTCATCTTCTTCGGCGAACTTACAGGACATCTTTCATCGCATGCGCTTGGCCTCAAGGCAAAAGGCGATGTCTTGTCTGAGATTAGACATCATGAAGCGGCGCTGGAGCATTTAGATGCTGCTGCGCAGGAATTTTTAGCTGTGGGAGACAAGGCAAACTGGGCACGCTCTCGCATCAGTTGGGTCACATCAGCAGGTTGGCTCGGTCGTATCGATGATACACTGCAAGTAGCAGAGCAAGCTCGTCTCGTTTTTTCGCAACTAAATGAGCTCTATTGGGTTGGCGTTATCAATAATAATGTGGCTGTCATCTATGAATTTCGAGGTCAATACCAGGAGGCCCTCAAGCTCTATGAACAAATACTCGCCATTTTTGCTACAGCCACCGATCAAAATGAGCTATCTCTTCAGCGGTCCATAGCGATCACTCAGGTCAACCAGGCAAGAAGCCTTTCCTTACTTGGCGATCTGATCAGCGCTTACGAACTCCTCCAACAAGCACAGGCGAGCTTTACTACTCTGAAAGAAACGGCATTAGTGCATGTTGTTGAGTATGAACTGGCTCATCTTGATTACACACAAGGGTATTATGGTTCAGCATTGCGGCGCTACTATCAGGCTCTTGATGGCATGACTCAGGAGAACGTAGAGAATCCCTTCGTTCTGGCTGAACTCAAGCTGTATATGGCGAACTGTCTTGTGAAACTGGATAGGGCGAGGGAGGCTTGTCTGGTGTCGGAAGAAGCGGTGAAGATCTATCGGCAATCTGGCATGGCATGGAATACAGGTAACGCACTCTATGAACATGCGAAAGCACTGTTAGCGGCAAATAGGCTCGAAGCAGCTATTGGTATTCTTGATGAAGCGTGGACACTTTTTACTCATGGTGGCTTTGAACCATACGCTTTTGCGACCAGGCTCCAGCAAGCAGAGATCTTGCTTCAGATGGGATTGTTCACTCCAGCTTATGCTCAAGCACGAGAGGTCAAACGGTATTATGATGCTCAAGGGCTTGTCATTCGCTCCCTTGAGGCCAGCCTTCTGATTGCCAGTGCATTGATTGCCAATGCACGGCAATCAGCTCTCCTTGAGGAGAAGGAACTGCAAGCGGCACTGTTCCAGGAGGCAGTAGGGCTGTGCAGGCAGGTTATCTTCCAGGCACGTCAGCATCATTTGCAAGGAGAAATCTATAAAGGCCACTATCTTCTAGGAAAAGTCTTTGCTCTTCAGCACAAACTCTCCAGGGCAGCAAAGCACTATGCAGCCGCTATTGCGCAGATCGAGCGCATGCTTGATGATCTCGTCTATGATCTCTCACCATCATTCCTACGCACCACTTGGGCAGTCTATGATGATATGATTGCGCTGTGCCTTCAGCAGTCTCAACCAGAGAAGGCTTTTTACTATCTCGAACAGGCACGATCTATGGCCCTTCGCCAGCGCCTGGGCAGATCTGGCGCGGCCCTCCCAAAGAGCATACAGGCGGGAAATGCGATTTCTCCCATGATTCTGCGCACCCAATACGAACTCAGAGATTGGCAGGAGCAACATCGCAAATACAGCACGCTTCTCACAGAAATTGATACCTCGCTCTCGCCAGAACTGAGGAGAGATCTCATCGCAACTGAGCTCAAGCATTGTGAGGAAAAGCTGAATGAACTGTTTGAGCGCCTCTATCTCTACGAAGCGAGTTTCCCTGCACAATCAGCCACCCCTCGTTCCAGGAAAGTGAAGCGGCGAGAACAGGCAATACCCAGAATACAACACACAGATATTGCGCAGATACGCCAGTATCTTACTCCAGATCACCTGCTTCTCTCCTACTATTTTCATCAGGGGAAGCTTGTCATTTTTGCGATCACAGCAGAAAAATTGATGGTTTATGAACAGCCAGATGGACAGGCCGAATTAGAGCACCTGTTGCTTCTCCTTCATGCCAATTTTCAAGCACAGGGCAAGTTCGGTACATCGGCATCACAGGGCGTCCTTCGTCGCTTGCTCAAGAAGCTCTATATGCTCTTGATAGCGCCGATCACATCTTTGTTGCCTCGCGCATCAGGATGCGTAACTATCGTCCCTTATAATTCACTCCATAAACTCCCATTTCATGCCCTCTATGACGGCTCTCGCTTCTTGATTGAGCATTACCAGATAAACTATCTTCCAGCAAGTAGCCTGTTGACGCATCTTGCTCTGCGTATCGATCAGTGCCAAGATACGGGAAAAAGAACAGTAAGAAGACCTCCGTTAGTGTTTGGTTATTCATATAAGGGACATTTGCAACGAGTCCACGATGAGGCAAGAGCGATAGCATCCCTCTTAGGTGGCGACTACTATCTTGAAGAAGAAGCCACTATTGCTCGCCTGCTTCAGCAAGCGCCGTCCAGTCCTCTCCTTCACATCGCGACGCACGGTCGAAACAGATTGGATGCCCCAAATTTTTCCTATGTGCGTTTAGCCGACGGACAGCTCAACGCCCTCGATGCCTTCAGCCTCGATTTACACCACTGCGAACTGGTCACATTAAGCGGCTGTGAAACCGGATTAGCCTTGAGCGGCGGGGGCGACGAACAACTGGGGCTGGCGACGGCTTTCCTCGCTGCCGGGGCAGCCTCTCTCGTCATCAGCTTGTGGGCTGTAGAAGATACCTCGACCAACGAACTCATGCGACATTTCTACCAACATCTTTTGCAAGGAGAGAGCAAGGTGCAGGCACTGCGGTCGGCTCAATGTAAGCTCTTGCGCCAGACAGATTCACGGTATGCTCACCCCTATTTCTGGGCGGGATTCCGTCTCGTCGGTGATGTCAGTCCATTGAAGTATCACATTGATCACCCGTCATAAAAAACATTCCTGTTCAGGCAAATCGACCCCAAAAAAGGAGCGCTTCATCGTTTGGTGGGTAGAAGTAGTATTGAACTTCTATGTACCCTTGATAGCGCTTCCACGCGAAGCAGGACATGGAGACGAATATGCATCAGGATATGCCACCAATGGAGAATATGAAGATGAATATGCACGACACGACCTGGCGGGATGATCAGGTCATGATCGTGTTTCATTCGGACATCCCGCTCATCACGCCAGATGGAATGCTCAACCGGGATCGACTATTAAAAGGGTTAAATTTGCCCTGGCAGTTGCAGCAGATCAATCAGTTCCTCAGCGACCAGCTTGACCCGACTGCCCAGAATCCTGTCAGGCTCGCCTTTTTGGACGATAGGGATCTTCCAGCCCCAGATCCCTCAAAAGAACGTCCTTCTGTCAATGAAATCGACAGCGATGAGAGCTCGCAGTTGTACCAGGGCGTCTATCTCTTCGGCTTAAAGGATGCCATTAAAAAAGACTTTGCCACGATCCAGACCAGCGTTCATGGCTTTTTTCACCTCATCAAAGAACCTGTGCAGGGACACAGCAAGGATCAGAATAATAGAGCACTGGTCCCTACCGTGGTGAATACGCTCAACAAGGGTGTAGTCGGTCTGAATAAGGAAGGGGTGCACATAGCGTTTGCGGCCCCGACCTGGCTGTGTGGAGGAACTCAGATCACTCAAGGGTGCCCGGTTAGCCCTCCTGCCCCGGTGGACAGCAATTGCTCGGACTGGCACATCGAAGTGCCTGAGCTAGATCAACACCCTGAGTTAAAAGAGAGCAAGGGCGATGACGTAAAAGTCTTTATTCTCGATGCATTACCCGAACCCGTCTTCATAGCTAATGCCGTGCAAAACGCCGGGAACACCAATGGGCTCCTGCATGCTGTCCAGGAAACGGTCACATTTGATTACAGCTTGATGTCCGGCGTACAGGGGGTATTCCTCATGCAGCACAGCAATGCAGCGGGGGTTGGCAAGGATGTCTACGGCGAACGTTACCCCATTCTTCTGCCAGATCATGGCCTTTTCATTGCCGGAACGGTGCGTGATATCGCCTGTAATGCCGATATCGAGTGTATTCGTGTGCTCAATGATCTCTGTGTGGGTGATATGCAAACGCTGACAGCAGCCCTCTGCAAGATCTATCAGCGCCTGTTAGAGAAGAACCCGGATACCAACGAGAGAGGAGATCTGTTTGGCAAGTCTGTAGTCATTAATCTGAGCCTGGTCATCCCAACCGAGGATGAGGCAATGAGCAGTGGTATTGAGGTGGCAACAACTGATCCCGGATCACCAAATGCTGGTTTTGACAACATCCTGCGAGAGGGAGTGTGGCAGATCCTGAGATCCCTGGCTGAAGCTAAGGATGCCGATGTCGTTATTGTGGCTTCTGCTGGAAACGAGGGAGATGGTCGGGAGATGGCGATGTCCTCCCCTATGCTGCGTCCGCGGGCGCTCTATCCAGCCGCCCTGAGTGATTCTATCGAGAATATCATTGCTGTTGGGGCTGTGACGAAAACTGGTGATGCAGCCTCCTATAGCTGTTATCCTGGCTCACATGGCATTGGAGCGTGGGGGGGTGAGCTTCCAGACCCCTCTAAAGGAGAAGTGGTTCCTCCGAAATCGACGGATGTTGGCAGTGATCATCCCAAAGTCACCTTCAACGATGCCCTGATTGGCATCTACAGTAACGTCGTCTATCCACCGCTCTCGGCGGCTCCAGCCAGCCCTCCTGAGCAATATTATACGCCTCCCAATCAGAGTGGTTGGGCCTATTGGATTGGCACGTCCTTTGCAACACCGATTGTGAGCGCAGCAGTGGCTCGCGTTCTACAATGGAAGAAACAGACCGGCAGTTCCGAGAGTGTGTATAAGCTCCTCGCTAATTTGATTCCAGCAGACCAGCGTGTACAGTGGGCAAATGTCGTTCCCAATGGTGAGACAATAGAAGGCTTCAGATTGCGAGCAACTCAGGATTGTCGGCATAGGGTAAGTGAGAGTACATCAGGTGATTGATTTCATCCCCAGCATCAACTTTTGCCGAGCGGCAAAACAGCAGGGCTAAAAAAGCCCTGCTGTTCATATATTCCCCTTTGCCTTTGCATGACACTATCCGTCAAGTACCCTTGATCAGTGAACCGATCTTTTGCCAGGTCTTACCACCATTAGTGGTCTTGAAGACATCGAAAGTATGCCCTGCTGTATCTACGATGATAATACCCTCCTCCGTAGAGATGAAGCATTCATCTATAAGATGGACCTTGCTTGGTAGCGGGTATCTTGTTTGCGTCCATTGACCATTGACCAATGTTAGCATAATGATGTCACCAACCCCTACTGTTGATGAATTCCTATTATCGAGAGCATTTCCGATGATATGTTTTTGATCGATAACTTGCCGTGTAAACACGTAAGCCGGGAGTGCATTGCTGTTGATCTGCCATGAGTTTCCTCCATCCTGAGTCGTGTAGACATACTCCTGCTGGTTCAGGGCCTTGCCAGCAAAGAGATACCCGTCATCCTTTGTGGTAAACACCGGTAGGGACATATATCCAAGACTCTTTATCCCTTTCGCTTTGGGGAGCATCTGTTCTTTCCAGCTATGCCCACCATCATGGGTGATATAGAGTCTCCAGACGGGTGCATGATCTTGTTGACTAAACTCCATTGTTTCTAGCCAGCCTGTTTGATCATTGATGAATTGCAAGCTCAAGACTGATGGGGGAAGATCACCAACTGGTTGCCAGGTCTTCCCTCCATTGCTCGTATGGTAGAGTACGGGCTTTTTCGCCTGCTTCGTAGCCTGTGTTGGCTGCGTAGATACCAAAGGGGTGCTACTTCCTGTCAGAACACCACCAGATTCAGATGTTGTGTCTGATGGCTGATAGGTCAGCCATGCGTGATCGTGATCGACATAATCTACCGCACATGGATACTTGTTTGGGCACTGGTAATGCTGCCATGTTTTGCCGCCATCAATGGTAAGTGCTACCGCATTGGGGAGGTCAGAATGCTCATAGAGAGGCACCCAGGCCATTTCCTCATCAAGAACGTAGATTTCGCCAAGCTGTTTCGCTCCAGAGGGGGTCACGTCCTGCCAGTGTTTGCCGCCATCTGTGGTATGGAGCACGGTTGAAAAGGGATTCTTTACCTGATCGCCCATCGCCCAACCAATTTGGTCGGTGATCATAGCAAGGCGTACTCCCTCGTAGAGAAGGATAGGAGTTCTGACTTTGTCCGATGAAGGCGAGGTCCCTACGTGTGTTCTGGAATGAGGAATGGACCAGAATGTGAGTGCCAGTGCACCCACCAACGCTGCAACAAAGAATACCGCCGCATAGGTATTAATGCGCTGTATCCAGCGCTGGTGCTTGTTTCGAATGGGGGATGTGAGCGAATCTGATGCTGGCCGATTTTGCTGAGAGGGAAGCTGAACAGGTTCAGGCGCAGGAATAGGCTGCGTATTCTGCATAAGACGCTCGCGAACACGCTGATATGCCTGTTTCTCTTCTGGCTTCCATTGGTAGATGGCTTGTAGATCCTGCTGTAATTCGGGGTGAGCCTGTTCTTCTGGAAGCAAGTCATTATTTTCTAGCATGTTGTTCACCTTCCTTTTGAAGATACACACGACGCAGAAAGCGAATAGTGCGTGAAAGGAGTTGGCGCACGGTTCCTTCACGTTTGTTGAGCAGAGCGGCAATCTCCGTGCAGCGTAATCCCTCTCCATAACGCAGTTGTAAGATGTACTGTTGTAGCACTGGAAGTTGCTGAACCTGCTCTCGCAAATGCCTGCGCTCTTCTTGCTGGAGTGCTTGCTGCTCTGGTTCATCTTCATCGAAAAGAGTCTCTGTCACTGAATCCAGCGAAACCTGCGGATGCCTGTACGATGTACGGTGGACGTTGGCTAATTTATTCTGAGCAACACGTCTCAACCATGCCAGTTGTGCTGAGGGAGGTATGGCAGCCAGGTTGTCCTGTTCCAGTGCCGCTAGAAAGACCTCCAGCAGCACATCTTCTGCGTCCTGTAATGATGGTGCATGCTGAAGCAGATAGCCAAAAATGATTGGTCCGTAGTGATCATATAACGCGACCTGTCTGATATCGCGAGAAAGATGCTTTCCTTCTTCTATCGGGTATAGCTGCATCTAAGTTCCTTCTCCTGCGGCAGATTTGTAGTTACTAGTAATATCACCACAGCAGCGAAAGTGTGACATGAGCGAGTCCGACAAAAATGTTCTGTGCGTTTGGGCTTCATATCCTGGTGGGTCCTCAACTACGAATGAATACTGTCGCTAAATGCATTCGATATGCTAGCCCTTTCCCATTTTCTCTGGCAGAGTCAGAAGAGAAGTCAGAGGAGCAGGTCGCACTGCTCGTGCGGTAGTTCTCCCTCTTTTGAGTGAGTGTGGAGAACAGCGTAGCACCCAGGAGAAGATCTCTTCGTCTTAAGTGTTATGACGAGGGTTCTTCCTCCTGGGTGCTACGCTGCTCGTGTTGAGCGAGCAAAGGCATCAGATAGCACCTCACTCACTCTTTTCCGGTTTGCAGTTCGACAATCGCATGTTCCAGGCGGGCACAGGCTTCCCTGGCGAGTTCCTGCATCGCAGGATTCTGGATCACGCTGAGCATGGCTACTGGGTCCGCAATGTCTACCTGGGTCCATGCTGCTCCTCTGGGGCTGTGTGCTTCATGGACGACTACGTTACAGGGCAGGAGTGCCCCGACGGTATGATCGAGTTCCAATGCTCGATGGGCAACCTGAGGATTGCAGGCTCCCAGGATCGTGTAGCGCTCGAAGTCCTAATTGAGCTTGGATTTCATAGTGGCCTTCACATCAATAGTGGTCAGCACGTCGAAGCCTTCTTGCTTGAGAGCCTCAGTGATGCGCCTCACCGCTTCATCAAAGGGAGCCTCAATCGTGGTTCCAAAGGTATAGGATGATGTTTTTGTCGTCATGGACGGGTTCCTTAACGATTCCTCGGATTACTCATAGGAAGCTTGTTGCTCCTGATGGCGTTGACTGCCTGTGGCGGGGAGGCAGGTGGAAATGGAGCAGCGTCCCCACCTCCCAGGCACTCTGGAATGGATATGGGAACATCTGGAGCAACGACTACACTGACTATATTTTCAGGAACAGGAGAGGCCCCGAACTCATAGAAGAGGTATTGGGCTGAAGCAGCAAGCAATCGGCTCATCAGAAAGAGATGGTTCATGAAACGAAAATCGGAGCGGATAAAATTTCATAAAACAGCCTCCTTTATTGGCTATAGTAGGTCCTTACACCTGCGCCGTGCCACACGCCGTGGCCAGTGCAAGGCGAAAATCGCGTACATGTTGCGGCCCAGGAGTAGACCATCGCTGTTCCTCATCAGGTCGGCGTGATACTTGACCGCTCTGTCGTCGTTGTGCTCAACTGCCCACTCCCGGATCTCGTCCTTCTCCCGTCCAGCGTCATATAGGTCAAAACGATCACTTTTCTCATCTTTTGTCTCCTTCGGTGTAGCCTTTGATTCTTGGCTCGTTCAAAGCTGTCAATTTGGGAATGAAATTGGTGGAACGTTGGTCATTGTTCTGCGGATGAGCTGCTTCCTCTCTCCTCATCTCATCAGTCTTCTCAAGGCCCGCGAAAACAGTCTATCAACAGCTTCATCTCAACGTTCATACATATATCCAGGCAATACCCTCTTTCCGTTCTGTATTGGGAACGTCACGCGGGCAAGCCTACGGCAAACATACGCGACATCAAGCAGATGGCAGATCCCGCAGACCCAGAGGATGCTTGCGCTCTTTTTGAGCCCTGCCCCACTCCGACGTTCCGAGAAAATCGGCGGCATGGCGACGCGCGAACGAGGCGAAGGGGGTGGGACGAATGCCCAACGCGGTATGCGTTTCGAGATGCACCACTTCTTCACCATTGCCCTTCTGACGCAATCTTGACTGTACATCGAGCGCGTCTGCCACATAGGCGGGAATGCCTGCCGCGAGCTGTATTCGATTCCTTTCTTCCACAGAGATGTTGACATAGCGCACGGTCGATCCTGTGGCAAGGGAGATCTGTTCGGCAACTTCTGTCATGCTCAGTGCTTCTGGACCCGAAATCATATAGGTCTTGCTCTCATGTCCTGCTGTGGTGAGCAGGGCAAAGGCGGCTTTCGCGACATCCTCCAGATCCACGGGGGTGAGCTTGGCATCCTCGAAAGGAAGGAAAAACGCGCGTTCGGCAACGATGGTGGGCACTTCCCGCAAATACTCCGTCATGAATTGGCTGGGACGCAAGAAGGTCCAGGCTAACCCGGAGCGCTCGAGATGGCGCGAGATTTCTGCGTGCATCCGTGAAAAGAGAAAGGGCGAATCCAATGACGTTGTTACGCCAGAAAGCTTGGTAATATGACGAACGCCCGCCTGTTTGGCGGCATCGATGAAGGTACATTGGGTCTCCACCATTTGCAGGTCGGGAGAAGAGATCAGCAAAACGCGATCCACCCCATCCAATGCGCGCCCAAGCGTCTCTGGGTGGAGCATATCACCCTCCACCATCTCTACACCCGGCAGCGTCTCCAGTGCCTGTGCCTTTGCACGGTTTCTGACGAGTCCCCTCACAGGGTATTCCTGGCGCGCAAACTCGCGAATCACGGTCGATCCGATCAAGCCATTTACACCTGTCACAAGAATCATGATAACCTCCTTGTCAGCAGGGTTCGCATGGGTGACGTTGAGAGAAATGCCTCTCCTGTGAACAATATTCCCTGCTGCGCTCTCTGCTTGAATAAATAACCAGATCACTGTTTCCTCAGAGCTTCACCGCAGTCTCATGATTGGATCCCTCAGTGCAACTCTTGCGGGTCAAGCGATCTTCTCGATAGGCAGAGTATACTCTCGAACGTTGAGACAATCTATGCCGCATTGTCTCAAATAATTGCCTGATCGTCTCAAACGAGGAGCATGGCATGGATGTGTTACCAATGTGCTGCTGGTTGCACGCGAACTGAAAGGGTGGCTCTCTGCACGCAGAGAATTAACACCTCCCTGGTGCTATGACTTTGCGGCCAGTCAGGATATGATCTTTCACCTGCTCGGCTCTGGGAGTGGCTATCTCTCTTTAAAAAAGAAGCCAACGCCTCTGCGCGTCGAAGAGGGAGCAGTTCTGCTCTTCCCGTTCGGGCACGCTCACCCGATCTGCGACGAACTGACTTCCCCCCTGACGCAAGCCCTCCATGTGGGCTATTCCGCGCAAGGCGAGTATCCGAGCTTTGCAGGTGCGTCCGATGCGTCAACGATGACGGTCCTCTGTGGCGCGTTCCATCTGGATCAGATGGTTGCTTTCTATAAGCATACTCCAGGCGATCTCAATGCCAAGCTCTCTTCTTTTCTGAGTTCTGACGCTTCCTGCGTGACAGGTACAAGCATGTACCCGTCACGCATTTTAGGATATCGATGGGTTGCGAACTGCCAAGGTCTTTCGCCCTTTCTCTCAAAGCTGGCTGCCGTGCCGCTTATTGTGCTCCTCGGCAGCCTGTTTGGAGTATATTTGTCCTTTCTGGTTTGAGGAATCCATCATGCTACAATTGTACCTGAAGTAGCAGTTTACCCGTATGTGTATTACTTTCCATGCGATGATGCGCAAGAGCTGCTTGCTCTAGTGGTATTGTGCCAGTGATATCAATGCGTATCTGGCCCGTCGCGAGAAGCTCAACGGCGCGATGTGCGGTGGCGGCAAGCAGCTTTGGAGCTACCCTGCTAAGGTTGCTGATGCTATAGCCAAGAATACCTTTGTTGCCAGTTAGGAGCGTGCTCGGCTCTATCGGTACGTCAGGGTTGCCACTGGCATTGCCAAAATGAATCAGTCGTCCGAAGGGAGCAAGCAAGCTTAAACTCTGGCTACGTGTGGGTTCTCCAGCAGCATTGAATACCACATCAACGCCTCGACCGCCTGTTACTGAATGGACTGCCTCGACAAAATTGTCGCGCAGGAAGACGTGATCGTAACCAAAGGATCGTGCATAAGCAACTTTCTGTGCGCTTCCTACCATCCCCAGCACGAGTCCTGCTCCTAGAGTGCGAGCCAATTGTCCTGCAATGATGCCCACACCACCAGAGGCCGAGTCAATCAACACCGTCTCTCCTGGCTGCAAGCGAGCCACGTGGACGAGTATATCATAGGCTGTGGGAACCACCGTTGGGAAGGCGGCGGCCACAGCCAGATCGAGTTGTCCATGCTGGCTCTCAAGGGGGAAGGTGAGATCTGCTTGCGCAAGAGCGAGTTCTGCATAGCCTCCGCTCTTGACGAAGGCGGCAACAGGTTGACCTTCTCGCAAACCTTCAACTCCCGCGCCAATCTCGTGAATAGAACCGGAGACCTCTAGCCCTGGCACGTAGGGTAATTGGTCCTTAATACGATAGCCACGCTGTCGATCCATAATATCTCCAAAGTTCACACCTGCGTAGGCTACACGAATGTTGACCTGTTGTGGCCCAGGATGAGGATCGGGCATCTCCCGCAAAGTAAGTACTTCTGGCCCTCCAAACGACGGAATAACAATTGCACGCATAGATCACAGTTCCTTTCGTATCTCTCATTGAAAGTATAAAACCAGAGTGAGCTTTCTCTTCTGTTACGCCCAGTAGCTCTGGATTACGACAATACGTATGGACATGATGTAGACACTAACTGCTAGAACGTGGCGTCAGATACGGGCTGGATCATACTTTCCTGACCTGATCCAGCCTCCTTCCTGATTTATTCACACGCCTGTTTCTGCATTGGCAGGCTGTTGCTGGCGCTGCTCATAGAAATTGAGCTTCTGCTCCACAGCCATCAGCAAGGAATCAAGGTTATGTCGCTGGTCGTAGAGACTTTTCTGGTGTCGCCGCAGGATCGTCAATCGTTTCTCTACTACGAATTGAGGGATAGGATCACCTCGCTGAAGGCGCTCAAGCATACAGCCATCCTCGGTAAATTCCATGATGTCTTCCAGCGACATTCCTGTTTGCTTGAGTTGCATCAGAAAGCGCAGAAAGGCTACATCAGCTTCAGTGAACTGTCGAACACCATTTGATAGACGCTTGATGTGTGGCAGCACTCCAGTCTTCTCATAAAAGCGGATCGTGTAGGGAGAAATGCCTGTTTGTTCGGCCACCTCTTGAATAGTCATATGCCATCTCCTCGTCTCTGCAAAACCTACAAAGAGCATACACCTTAGAGTTAAGTCTAAGTCAAGAGGAAAAGTGAGCAAAATCGGATGAGTCTCTTTGGACAAGATATGGGTTTTCGGACAGAAATACTGCTGACGAAAAGCACTCAGGAGATAGCGTGGCCCTATAACGCCGGAAGCGCAATCAAACCCATATCATTCCATTATGATTTACCGATTCATCCAAACCAGGGCAGCTATAGATCGGCTTGTGTCGTTATAGTGTCCTTTCAGGAAGTGAATTTTCACGATAGTAGGCAAGCGTGTCTCGAATAGCCTTTCTGTGGGGAGTCGGCTGGAACGGACCAAAGGTGTTTTGATAATGAGATGCATCGATCACGAAGGGAGCTTCGTTCTGATAGAAGATTTCAGCGAACTCGCGCATCACTGGCACTTGAGAGGCCAGGGTCTCAACAGTCTCTCGGTCAAAGAGTTGAACGTTATATGGTGTCTTAGCCTCGGTGTACACAAGTTCAAGAAATTGTTGCCCCGTAAGTGCTTCTGCCGCTGGAAGGTGCCATGCTTGCCCATCGGCCTCGTCCCTCTCACCAAGAGTAATAAGCGCACGTGCCACATCCGGAAGGTAAGCAAGCGTATGTGGCTGATCGAGACGACCAAACCACGGTGCAGGTTGACCCGATAATGCGGCTGTAAAAACAGCAGGGCTGATCTTGCTTAACCCTCCAGGGCCATAATAGTCAGAGAGACGACCCAGAGTAATCCGAAGTTGCCCTTGTGCCGAGGCATTTAGGAGGCGAGTGGCGGCCTGGGCGCGAACACGGCCCTTGCGATCTGTAGCTGCATATGGCAACGTCTCAGTGTAGGATCCCTCATATGGTCCATACATATAGACGTTATCAGCCACAACCAACTTCGTAGGTGTGTCAATTAATCCGGCGAGAAGCGCATCAATCATGCCTGGAAGCTCTTCAGGCCAGCGTGTATAATCCGGTTGAGTAGCATAATAGATGACGGCAGAGCCAGCAGTGACAGCACGAATGACATCTGGGTTGGAAATGTCGGCTGCAACGACTTCAATGTGGTCAGACACATTATTCGACCTGCCAGAGCGACTAACGGCTCGCACCGAATGTCCACGCTGAACAAGCTCGTGTACGAGTGCACCTCCGATGCCACCGGTACTACCAAGGACTGTGTGTACACGACGACTGGATGTAGACGTAGTGTTCATGAGAAACCTCCTGAAAGTTTCTGAGAGAGTAGCTATTTGGGACTATCTAACGCAAACGCTTGCGACTCCTTTCATTGTAGAAAAAGAGATACACAATCAGAATGTGTATCCAGGTGCAAACTGATGCTATTTTCTGCCTGGATCCGACTCTAGCCCAATAACCCAACGCAAAAATGACTTCCCTCGCAGGTTTTTATCCTGGTCTACTAGCGTGCGCAGAACAAATCAGAGAAAAAACTTCAACTGAGAAGGCTTGAGATCAGCCTGAAATGAAACCTCTTCACTGATTTGTTGTTACTCAACGAGTGCCTGTATTTCGGCAATTGAGGATGACAAACAAGCTTTCCTCTTTTATTAAGGAGTGTAGCTATGGACATTAGTTATGAAACGCCAGAACAAACGCAACAACGGCTCTTACAGGTCATCGCGCATGCCCAGTTGCATGTTTTAGATGGTGCCTATGCATTCGAAGAATTTCCTCTGTCTGACTTTTTGCGTCGAGTTACTCCCAGTGCTCTCGCCCTCGTGCGTGATGATGAAGTCTGGAGCCAACTTGTGCCATCGACCGATAGAACGCAAGAACTTTGCACGGTCTTTCGCTTCCATTTTGAAGCGGGACTTGATAACAGCGGTTTTGTAGGATGGTTGGCTTCCCACTTGAAAGTCCAGTTGGGAACAGGGGTATTTGTGGTCTGCGGCTTTAATAGTCAGCGTGGAGGTATCTTCGATTACTGGGGATGTCCAGTTGCTGTAGGAAGTCAGGTCATTGCGGAAGTTGAGCGTTTAAGAAACCAGCAGATCGGATAAGAATGTGTTTCAGCATATGAATCGAACCCCTTATCAATTGGTTCAAGGCTTCTTTGTAGATATTCGTTCGGGACATCATCTCGACCGCGTCAACGACTACCTTGCCCCTTGCGTGATTGCCCACCAGGTCATAGGAGAGGATGCGAATAGCGTTGTTATCAGAACTCCTGAGAACTATGTTGATCATGTGCGAGAAATGCACGTGGCCTATGGAGATTTCAGCCTCAAGATTGAGGAATGTCTTGCCCAGGAAGATCGCGTCTATGTTCGCTGGCGTCAGACTGGCATTCATTTGGCAGAGATCGAGGGATTTTCGCCTACAGGTCTTCCTATTGAAGAGGTAGCCAGCGCTGTCTATCGCATTAAGAATGATCGCATTGTCGAATATTGGATACAGATTGATCGTCATGGTCTTTTCCTGCAACTTGAGCGGCAAGCGCAGTCCACAACACATGAGTGAGGAGCTAGTGATTACATGACAAGGACCAGGAAAGCCTGCTCTTTTGAAGGCAGGGAGGAACTGGCCTTCCTTATTTGGAGAGGGAGGGGAGGCGCTCTTGCCAGCAGAGGTACGTCTGAGGATGATCAAAGAAAAGAGGTCTATCTATCATAGATTGATCCAGGTAGATTGACAGTAGATGATAGATATGTTAGGATATATCCATCAAAAACGAAGAAGGAAAGTAGAAGAGAAGATGCCGTTCATCTACGAGTATAAGCTAGACGGGACCACCGCCCAGTATAGCGCCATCGAGGAGGCGATCAGAACCACGCAATTTGTGCGCAACAAATGCCTTCGCCTCTGGATGGAGACTCGTGGCACCAACCGAAACGACTTGCAATGCTACTGCGCCGACATCCTAAGATTGTCCAGCCCAAAGTCCTGTTTTTGCCAGGCTTTCATTTATTCTTCTCCTATTTCGGTTATTCGAATACAATCGAATTAAGACCAAAAAACAATCCGCTTCATACAAAGCGGCCACTTTACGAATGGCAGAGAAAGTTCTCATGCCTTTATTTCGATACTACTAGAACAATGCTAATATGTAGTATAATGATGGTACACATATCTGTCAAGGGAAAAAGAAGGGTCGACAGGGCTTTCCAGTTCTCCGCTCAAAGGGGTGCAGGGGTCTCCCTGCCGGGGCCTGGGGCGTCCCCAGTTTCCTTCCCTCCTTCGCGCGCCGCCGCAGGCGGCGCGCAAAAGAGAAGAAAAAAGGTTTTTGCGGGGACACCCCGCACCCCGGCAAAGGGCTGCCGCCCTCTGCACTCCCGCTAGATGGGAGAATTGGAAAGCCCTGGAAGGGTCGATCACATGCGGACATTATATCCTGGAAAGTTTCGTCACGATCAATTGATGCTGACCACTGTATTGTATGCACTTAGTGATGAGGTAAGATTAGCGATTGTCTCTGAGTTAGCATATGGAGGTGAGCGAGCATGTGGAGAGTTTCACATCGAGAAACCAAAATCCTCGCTATCTCATCATTTTCGCGTGTTACGCGAAGCTGGAGTGATCACAACGAGACGTGAGGGAACAACTCTCATCAATATTTTATGTAGGGAAGAACTGGATGCTCAATTTCCTGGTTTGCTTGATGCAGTCCTTAGTGCTTCATACCACAAAGAGACGATCTAGATGATGCAACCTTTTCCAACGGTCTCATTTTGAAAGTTTACAAGGATTACCTCTGGTCATTAACACACCAAGTTTAGCTGCTGTGTCCTCTTGCGGCAGTGGCGTCAGGACCACGAGCCGCAGGTCAGGCCGTGAAGGTTCAACAAGGTTTGTTGCCTGGAAGGTGAGACGACCAACCAATGGATGATCGATTTCGTAGCGGTCGTGACATGCCAGGCGAATATCATGCTCAGGCCACCAGGAGCGAAACTCAGGGCTGGCTTGCCGCAAATCATTGACCAGATCGGTAAACCAGGCTTCTCCTGCATATTGGTCGCTCTTGGCACGTAAAAATGCGAGACTCAGTCGGGCCGCTCGTTCCCAGTGAACCAGGCGCTCTTGTAACGTCGTGTTCATGAAAATACTCCAAACCATGTTCCGTTCTCGCTCACCATCGCTGGCAAAATTGCCGAGGACGCAACTAGCACTTTCATTCGATGCCACCACATTCAAGCGTCGATCTATCAAGAGTGTTGGATAGCTGCCCAATCCATCGAGGATAGCTTGATAGGCTGTGTTGTTTTGTGGCTCAGTGCCTTCTTTCCAGGGCTGGCTCATTGGATCTTGTGCCAGGGTGAACAAATGGCTACGCTCCTCCCAATCCAATTGTAAGATATCCGCGAGGCGAGAAAGGAGATGATCGGAAACCTGAATAGCACGGCCTTGTTCGAGCCAGGTATACCAGGAAACGCCCACACCAACCAGTTGCGCCAATTCCTCCCGTCTGAGACCTTGAGTGCGACGCCTGGAAAACACTGGCAGATCAAACTGTTCTGGTCGCAGACGAGCACGGCGTGTTTTCAAAAAATCGCCTAGTTCGATGCGGCGCTTCTCTATTTTTGTCATCTCTTCCTCTGTACTCTTGAGTCCGTGAATACATCTGTTTGCGATAAAGTTGTTACTTTTACACCTATGTTCAGCACACTCCTGGTTATCTCAGAGAGGTCGTTCCATAATAACACCAGAGAGCATGAAGCGTCTACTTAGCCCAGATTTGCTACAGGGATTTCCAATTCTCCCATCTAGCGGGAGTGCAGAGGGCGGCAGCCCTCTGCCGGGGTGCGGGGTGTCCCCGCAAAAACCTTTTTTCTTCTCTTTTGCGCGCCGTCGCAGGCGGCGCGCGAAGGAGGGAAGGAAACTGGGGACACCCCAGACCCCGGCAGGGAGACCCTGCACCCCTTTGAGCGGAGAACTGGAAAGCCCTGAGATTTGCTATAGGTGCTGCTTTTGCTCATCGCTCGTATCACTTGTCGAGAAAAAAGAACAGGAAATGTTATGGAACAGAAAGACGAAATTCGTCAGTCATCGAAGACAGTTTTGCAACATTCGCTCCGTGATCGCGTTGGAGTGTACCTTCTGGCGAATCAAGAGACAGAAAACATCCTCGCCTCCATACGTGAGGCGGAACAGGCAGGGGTTCAGCAAATCTGGATGGGAGACATGGGATGGGCTAATTACGCTGACACACTCACGATCTTCGCAGTAGCAGCCACGCAAACCGAACATATCAGGTTGGGAACCTCGATTGTCGCCACCTACCCACGTCATCCACTGGTCATGGCGCGGCAGGCTCTAGCGCTGCATGATTTGGCACCCAGGCGCCTACGCCTCGGAGTTGGACCTGGCGGACGCGCCGTCATTGAGGACTGGCACGGCTTGTCGCAGACCACTCCCCATTCCTACCTTAAAGAATACGTGGAGGTCTTGCGAAGCCTCTTATGGGATGGAGCAACGGCCTATCAGGGAAACTTTTTTAAGGGAGTATTTCCCTCGACACGGACTATCCAGGTTCCGCTCCTGATTTCCGCTTTGGGGGCAAAAGGTTTCCAGTTAGCAGGCGAGATCGCTGATGGTGCGCTTTCCTATCTATGCCCGATTCCCTATCTTCAGCAAACAGCATTGCCAGCACTACGCGCCGGAGCTGAAGGGAAGGCTCGCCCCGCACCTCCCATTGTTGCTCACGTGTTGGTCGCCCTGAGTACAAATGAAGCTGCCGTACTGGCGAGAGCACGCCAATGGATTCAATTCGCCGCCCAGTCATTCGAGCAATATGCCCATTTTTTTGCCCAAATTGGTTGGGAATCGGCCATGCATGGCGATGAGAAGCAACTAGATGCCCTGGCGCGGACAATCGTGATCAGCGGCGATGAAACAAGCGTGCGCAGTCAGGTGCGGGAGCTGATAGCAAGTGGTCTAGATGAACTGCAACTACAACTCCTCCCCATTGCCAGCGAGGCAAAAGAACAAAGGCAATTGATCCAACTGATAGGTTCCCTGGAATAAAACTGGTCATGAAGTGGCTCGCTGCTACGCGTATTTCTACAACGGATTATGGCTTTGGGCCGAACGTTCCTTCTCCTCCCGTTTGCCGAAAGAAGGCCATGTGTGATACACTAAGAACAGAACTGTTCTGTATGATCACGGGGAAGAGAAAACATGGCCTCGTCGCGTTCATCCGCACGTCAACGTCTTCTGGAGTCAGCGCGTGACTTGTTTTATCGGAAAGGCATCCGTTCCATTGGAGTTGACACAATTGCTGAGCAATCAGGTGTAGGGAAGCCAACGCTTTACCGACACTTTTCGACCAAAGACAAATTAATTTCCGCCTATCTTGAAGAGGAAAATCGCCTTCATTGGCAATGGTTTGAGGAAGCTATCGCGCCATACCAAGCATCAGCGAAAGCACAGTTGGTGGCAGTAATCGATGCCACTGCCCAGCTCCTGGCGCAACCAGGATATCGTGGCTGTGCTTTCTTGAATGCTCTGGCAGAGTTCTCTGAAGAAGATCATCCTGCTCACCGTCAAGCCATAGAGTTCAAACATGCGTTGCGACTACGTTTGTACCAACTCAGTCAACAGGCTGGTGCACACGATCCTGATGCATTGGCCGATCAACTCCTGCTGGCGATCAACGGAGCGCTTGCTTCCGCTCCTCTCTTTGGTCCTTCGGGTCCAGCAGCGCAACTCAGAACGATAACAACCTATTTGATCGATCTTCAATGTGAGAATACCCAAGAAAAACCTTGATGGGCCATATCAGAAATCGACGCTCACTCGCTTAAAAGATGGAAGATTATTTATCAAACTAACCAGCGTTGAAGAATATCCTCGTTCCATTCCAGACCGTTGCCAGGACAGTCAGGAATCAGAGCATACCCATCCTTGATGCGTATGGATTCCCTCAGAATAGGGCCAGCATGGTCCAGGTATTCAAGCCAGTGACAGGTTGGCGTCACAGCGAGCAGGTGAACACTGAACTCGGGGAAGGTATGGCTGGAGGCAAGCAGACCTGCACTCTCAGCCAGGGCGGCGGCACGCAGCCAACCAGTGACGCCTCCCAGTTTCATGACGTCAAGCATCACGTAATCGGAGGCCTGGGCTGCAATACTTTTCGCCATATCATGCGGTCCCCACCAGTTTTCACCAAGTTGGATGGCTGTTTGAGCCGTTGCCTTGATAGTCGCGTGCCCCTGGAAGTCATCGGCTTGGGTAGGCTCCTCAATCCAGTACAGTTGCTCCTCGTCGAGGACGCGTACCCTTTCCATTGCCTCAGCGACTGAGAGACTCTGATTGTAATCGACCATCAGCTTGACTTCATTGCCAACGGCCCCTCGCATGGCCCGAATCGTTGCCAGATCTTGTGCCAGGTCACCACGTCCAATCTTGACCTTGATCGCACGGAAGCCGAGGGCAAGCAGTTCCTCGGCTTCTGCCGCCGCTCCCTCTGGACTCATTGTTCGCAGACTGGCATAGGCCGGGATCGGTCTGGGTACACCACCCAGCAACGTCACCAGGGGCACTCCACACGCCCTGGCACGCGCATCCCAGAGCGCCATATCGATACCAGCCATCGCTATGCCTGTCAAACCCTGTGGACCCAGGAGGCGAAAGTGCCGTTGGAGTTTCTGTTCGAGAGGGACAGGTGCGGCGACCTCACCTATGAGTAGCTCCTCAAGGTTAGTAATGAGCCGAACCAGCGGTTGAAGGGCTACTGGGGTATAACAACGCACGTAACTGTGCCCGGTGATACCCTCCTGGGTCTCCATGTCCACCAGCACCAATGGCGTGGCCTTCATGACCCCGCTGGCAGTCTCGACGGGACGATCAAGTGCCACATTGAGTCCACGAGCACGAATAGCGCGAATAGTCAGTTGGGTTGAGATGTCCATAAGAATTTGCTCCTTACAAGTGATTCAAGCTGACAGTCAGGGAAAGGTAAGACACGTTTTTGCACACAAATGTATAACTACTTTGTGTTGTTTCTACTCTATACTAAAAGCGTATCGAGTGGTGTTTCACGATACTACCTCACATCAAGAGAAAGGAGACAATCATGAGTATTCCAGCAACGTGGTTCCCTCTTACCTGGTTCCCTTTCTAAGGAATATGCCAGGCATAGATGATTGCAATCATCCGTGATCTTGATGGCATCGGTATGCTGTCAGGAGCAGACCAGGGGAGGTGTTGTGAGGCTTTCTACGCTCTTCCCCTGGCTCTGTCAAAGACATTGATGTACTGCTTCTCAAGGGAGCACTTTACACTATGACCTTTCAGGAGAGCAGACACATGGGAATATTTGTAGCGGCTGCAACCCGCTCTCCCCACACTGCTCGCTCCTGTTCGCTCATCTGTGCAGAGAGCACGACCTGTAAGAGAGGGTGAAATGACAGTAAACATTCCTCTGTGCGACGCTCTACCAATGAGAGACGACGTAGCACCGCTATGGCAAGATCAAGCTGAAAGGGATCGGTAGCGAGCACTTCAAACGCTGTTCCGAGAGAGTTCGCCGCTGTCAAAAAAAAAGTCCTCAGAGATAGTAACCGATGGCAAAACAGCAAGCACACGCAACATGTCCGCTGCCATAGCCATTTCTTGCTCAACCTGCTCTTTTGCAAGCAAGAAGGTCGCGGCGACGGGAAGGGGATGCGCTCCTTGCGAAGTCCCACGTCGGTCCAGTAAGTGCATCGGGTGTTGCTTATAATAGTGTACGTAGTCGGAGAAGCTACACCCGGTTTCTTCAATATAGGCTCCAGCTTGATCAAGAGCAAGAGAGAGTCGTCCTACCAAAGCAACAATTTCTTTGGCGGCTGTATATTGAGTCGGCATGCGCTCGGCACATTGGAGCATCTGTGCGCTTGATACTGATGCTCCAAGTGTTCTCGTACGTTGTAACAGGAAAAGCAGTCCCTCCTCTTGCGTTAGGGGCCGCAATTGTATCCCTTGTGCTACTGAACCAAGGACCTGATTGCAAGTGGTGAGCAGAATACTTCCTTGCTGTATCGGAGCAAGGAAATGCTAAATCATGTCGAGATCTTCAAGATGATCCCAGATCAGCAGCCATTGTGTATGCCTCGCGAGCCAGTATTGGACCGCTTCAATGAGTTGTTGCGGGTTCGTTTCTAGCCGCGCTGGAAGTTGAAGCACTTGTGCAATGTGTTGCAGGCTGACGAGCAGTGACTCAGGCGTTTGAGCGTCGATCCAAAGGAGCGCTGTGTACTCGAAAGCATAGCGATAGGCATACTCAATAGCGACCTGCGTTTTTCCAATTCCTCCCATCCCTTGAAGAGCAAAGATGGGCATTGCCGTATCTGCGCAAGCCAGCAGATGATTATGCAGAGCATGCAACTCCTCACTTCGTCCGATAAAGAAGGGATTTTTGGGGAAGGGAAGATACCAGTATGGGGCCACGCTGGTCATACTCGCCTCTAATAGCTGGCGTATTTCCGGCTCGTTGAGACTGAGCGCATCCGCCAATTCCAGTACCTTCGCTTTGGGCATCTGGAAGGATATCTCCCTGCTCCCAAAAGCCAATGGTGTTACGGTGAACCCCCAGACGCTCTGCTAATGCCTGCTGTGTGATTCCATTTCGTTTCCGCAAATTTCTCAGCAAATCACCAAAGGGGGGAAAAATATCATCCACGCCCACTCCTATTTCTCACTACAAGGACAAGGCGGCATCCCGTTTAAAATGGGAGCCACCATGCCTTTTTGTGAATGTTGAGTTTATCATGCCACATATGGTGTGCATATCTTCACCATGTGTGGTATGCATACTAGTTTTTCTGATCAACGTCTACGCTTGCATGCTCCAAGAGCCTGAGAAACATTCTTATGATGCATGAGGAAGGATGACCAACTTGCCCTGGATTTGATTGTTCTCCATCAACTCATGAGCGTAAGCAATCTCTTCTAAGGGAAGGCGCTTCGCGATTACAGGCTTGATCTTTCCTTCTGTCAGGAGGGCGAACAGCCTGGTGAGATCCTCGCGAAACCATTCTGGATGCCGATTTTTCATCCCAATAAGCGCTCCCGCAATGGCATACCATTGCGCATATTTCCCATTAGGGAGGAGAGACCAGTAGGCGAGTTTGGGCAATGTGCGGAGCACCCAGGGCAGGAGAGCGCCCCCCCGCATATTCTCAGGGGTGAAGCCATAGCAAATCAACCGACCTCCTTTCCGCAGTGCTTGAAACGACTGGTAGAAGTGCTCACCACCTACTGCGTCGAAGACCGCATCAACCCCATCTCTGGTGGAGGCATGAATGCGTGTCACAAAATCTTCTCTGGTGTAGTCGATCGGAGTGGCGCCTAAGCTCTCTATCAACTGCTGTTTGGCCGTGGATGCCGTTCCATACATCTCTAGATGGAACAGTTGGCCTAATTGCAGCAAAGCTGTCCCAACGCCTCCTGCTGCTCCGTGTACCAAAATACGCTCTCCCGCTTTGATATGGGCGGCACGGTGTAACATCTGGTAAGCGGTGATATAGTTTAAAACCAGGCTCACTGCTTCAGCTGGATCGACCTGCTCAGGCACCGGAACGACTTCTCGTTCAGGAAGACAGAGATATTGGCCGTAGCTGCCCCATTGAGGAAGCGCGGCCACCATCTGACCTACAGTTCTCTCTGTGACCAACGTGCCACATTTTTCAATGACTCCCACAAGGTCATAGCCTGGAGTGAAAGGGTATGCAGGGATGCCAGGATATTTTCCCATCCGTATCAGAATGTCTGGAAAGGCAACACCAGCTGCCAGAATCTTCACGCGAACCTCGTTCGCTTTGGGTTCAAGCAGTTCATCTTCCCGCAGTTGAAGGACCTGGGTTCCTCCGGCGCGTATAGCAAGAATATGTTGGTACTTCATGTTCTTTCGCTTTCATATGTAGGTATAGAAACATCGGCGCAATTTAGAAACAATGTTACCATGAAAAATTCAGCATTGAGTAAGATTCTCAATGCTAGCATCAGGCTGGTAGGCTCTTCAAAAACTCGATGAGCGCTGTATTGACCTCGACTGGACGCTCCTGCTGGGTCCAATGACCGCAGCCGGAAAGAAGAAGTGTCTTCTTGAGATGAGGAACAAAGGTGCGCAGGTTCGCAATCAGCTCTCGACCGCCAGGAAAGTTGGCTCAGGGCGCAACAGGGCAAGATCCCAGGCGATGATAGCCCCCCAATCATGTCCCACTACTATCGCTTGTTGCTCGCCGAGCGCATCAAGCAAGCCAATGATGTCGCCAGCCCAAATGTAGTTGGGTGTATTGCTCGATATGGCTGGGTCGCTCGGTTTGCCCATATCCGCGCTGGTCAGGAGCCACAACATGGTAGCTCTCCTGGGCAAGAGCCACCAATTGATGACGCCAGGAATACCATGATTCAGGAAAGCCATGCAAAAGCAGGACGAGAGGTCCTTCTCCTATTTCTGCGATATGCATACGAATACCATTTGTCTCAAGAGAACGATGGGTAATAGCTGTCATTTTTTCCACCAATGTAGAATGCCGTTATGTTACAGAACTGTTCTGTAACATAACGGCATTCTACATTGGTGTACTACATCATGTCAAGGGTACTATCCACATCCCAGGGCTTTCCAGTTCTCCGCTCAAAGGGGTGCAGGGTCTCCCTGCCGGGGTCTGGGGTGTCCCCAGTTTCCTTCCCTCCTTCGCGCGCCGCCGCAGGCGGCGCGCAAAAGAGAAGAAAAAAGGTTTTTTGCGGGGACACCCCGCACCCCGGCAAAGGGCTGCCGCCCTCTGCACTCCCGCTAGATGAGAGAATTGGAAAGCCCTGTCCACATCCCTTTTTCCTTGCATGCTTTCTCGAAGAGTTCATGTCTGCCCAATGGGATGAGACTGGAGATATTCTGGACTCGCTCAAGTCCCCTGGTCTCAAACCACTTGAAGTCGTTTTTCAGTTCGACAGTAAAGATGAGCAGGCCATTGAGGAAGATGCCCAGGTCGATGCTATCTCGCGTCTTGCTGTTAAAGTGAAATGGGCGTAGGACAGGGAAGAGGTTTCCTTCGAAGCGCTTCGCCGTTTCGAGATTGAGCGTGGTTGGTCGATAGAAGGCCAGTAGTATACTTTTGGGTACTATACCACATTTTTGTGCGTACTTGTAGAAATCGATCTCACCATGCATACTGCAGCTATGTTTGCGTGGCTCTCGCAGACGCCAGAAGAGCGTCCTCACTAAGCTGTAGGCAGGTTCTGGAATTCACCCAGAAAAATGTAGATGATAAACTGGGAGGTTATCTCATCTTATTTTCGGAAGTGTGCTCGAAAGCAAGCGGACTGACATACTGCAATGTCGAATGCAAACGAATGGGATTATAAAAACATTCGAGATACTCGAAAATGGCTGTACGAGCTTGCTGCCTTGTCTGGAAGCGTATTCGATTGGTACACTCTTTCGTGAGAGTAGCGAAGAACGATTCCATTGCAGCGTTATCCCAGCAATTTGCAGTGCGACTCATGCTGACTTCAATGCCTTCCTCACGCAAAGCTGTCTGATACCGCTCGGAAGTAAATTCAGTTCCTCGGTCAGAATGATGAAGCAAATCAGATCCAGGATGCCTGTGCGCTACCGCCAAAAGCCTCGCCAGCTCAGTCAGTTCCGAATCCTCCGATGTCCCCATCGCCCAGCCGACCACCATGCGCGAGAAGAGGTCCAGGATCACGACCAGATACAGCCACCCCTCAGCAGTCTCGACGGCTTTGGTATCCGAGACCCACTTCGTATTGGGTGCATCCGCGTGAAATTCTCGTTGGAGGAGATTAGGAGCAAAACGAGCATGAGGATCGCTTTTCGTTGTCGGTTTGCGCGACCGTTTGGGCAGCGCTGACAAGCCCAGCTCACGCATCAAACGTGCAACTCGCTTGCGAGCTGTGCTGATCCCTCGTTCTTTGAGCAGCATATGAATGCGTGGACTCCCATAAAGCTTTCTGTGCTCCAGGAACAGTTGTTGAATTTCGGCGGCGAGACGGGCATCTTCTCGACAATGCTGGGAAGGCTCTCGATTTTTCCAGGCATAGTAGCCACTCTCCGACACCTCAAGGGTCTTACAGAGCATCGTGATGGCATAGTGTTGGCTCTGCTCTGCAATGAAAGGAAAGGTCAGAGCTGGCCGCGCGAGAAGATGCCCAGCGCTTTTTTTAAGATATCACGTTCTTGGCGCAATAATTCGTTTTCTCTCTTTAATTGTCTCATTTCTTCTTCTTGAGGTGTTTGATGTCCACTTCCAGGAAATGCTTGCACCCCATGCTCGTCAAACTCCTTGCACCAATGATGCAGCGTGCTGTCAGCAATGCCCAAATCCCTTGCAATTTGGATCATCGGCTTTCCACTGGTTTTTGCGAGTTGGACTGCTTCTCTCTTGAACTCTCGTGTAAATGTCCTTTGTTTCTTTTGCATGGTCTGTTCCCTTTCTGTGGAAGTCCATTCTCTCTAGTTTACCTTCCACACTTTTCTGGGTCAAGACCATTCTCTCAAGAGCCAGAAGATGAGCAGAGAAAGAGAAGAGAAGAAGGATGAAGAAACAAATGCAAGCCATGGTCATCAACGAATTTGGTGGTCCGAACATTTTCCAGGCCGTGCAGGTGCCGCGACCAGAGGTGCGTGCCGGGCATGTCCTCATACGTGTCGCGGCCTCCAGCGTAAATCCTCACGATTACAATGTTCGTAAAGGCGCTGCCCCTCCTGCTATTGCGCCAGCGTTTCCGGCTATTCTCCATGGAGATGTGGCAGGAACCATTGAGGAAGTTGGCGAAGGCGTGACCGCTTTTCATCGCGGAGATGAAGTCTATGCCTGCGCTGGTGGGGTGAAGGGCACGAGTGGAGCCCTGGCTGACTATATGCTGGCTGATGCCGACCTCGTCGCGCCCAAACCGAAATCGCTGAGTATGACGCAGGCGGCGGCACTGCCACTGGTAGCGCTTACGGCATGGGAGGGGCTGATTGATCGGGCGCAGATGTATGCAGGACAAACAGTGCTTGTGCACGGCGCAACCGGTGGAGTAGGGCATCTGGCGATCCAATTGGCGAAAGCGAGAGGAGCTCGTGTGTTTGCGACAGCCTCGACGACGGAAAAAGCGCGGATTGCCCAGGCACTCGGTGCGGATGTCGCCATTGAGTATCATACACAATCTGTCGCGGAATATGTGGCTGAGTATACCGGAGGGAAAGGGTTTGACATCGTCTTTGATAGTGTTGGAGGAGCGAATTTCGCCCAATCGGTTGAAGCAACGGCCCCCCGTGGGACGATCATTTCCATTGTTCCGAATGCTACTCTTGACTTGAGCTTGTTGTTGTTCAAAGGACTCTCACTCCATACCGTATTTACGTACGTACCGTTGCTGTATGGAATGGGCCGTGCTGCTCATGGGCGGATCTTAACCGAGTTGGCGAAACTGGTTGACGAAGGAAAGGTGTGCCCACTGATTGATGAGCATACCTTTGCCTTGAGAGAAGTGGCTGCTGCACACCAATTTCTGGAATCGGGTCGTGCTCTTGGCAAAGTAGTTCTCGTAAATAGCTAGATATAGCGCCAGGGAGGCGTCAGTTCCCTTCGGGCAGAGATCCATCCTTTCAGTTCGAGTACACTCAGCACATCAGTGAGCACATCCATGCCATTCTCCCTTTTTAAGACGATCAGACAATCATTTGAGACAAAATAGCATAGATTATCTTAGCGTGCAAGGGTATACTCTGCTCATTGAGAAAATCACTTAACCTCGCAAGAGTCACGCGAACAGAAGAGTTCTGTTCCTTATTCACAAGAAAGCAAAAGGTATGAACGAAGGAATCAAGGCACCAGGCTTGCATGACAAGAACGTGGTCGTCGTCGGAGGCAGCAGGGGCCTGGGGCGTGCCATTATTGCCGCAATTTCGGCTGAGGGCGCGCGGGTGCTGGCCGTGGCGCGAAAGGCGGAGCCGCTCAAGCAGCTCGCCACTGCATTTCCAGAGGTGCAGACCCTCGCGCTGGACGCGACGGAGGAGGGCGCTCCAGCCAGGGTGTTTGAGGCGCTTACCCCAGATGTCCTCGTCGTGTGCGCGGGGGCAATCCCTCATATGGCACCGCTGGTGGAGCAAACGTGGGAGCAGTTTTCCCGCAACTGGAATACCGATGTCAAACTCTCGCTGCTCTTCTCGCAAGCGGCGCTGACCACCCCACTTCGACCGGGAACAACAATCATCCTGATGTCAAGCGGCGCAGCTATCGTCGGTTCACCGCTTTCGGGTGGGTATGCTGGTGCAAAGCGTACGCAGATGTTTCTTGCCAGTTATGCCCAACAAGAATCTGACCGCTTGCGTCTCGGTTTGCGCTTCCTTGCACTGGCACCAGGCGGCAATATTCTACCAGAAACGGATCTGGGGAACGCTGCGGCCTCTGCCTACGCCTCTTCTCGAGGGATTTCCGTTGAGGACTTCATCTCCCTCCAGAGGGGGAGCAATCGCGGGTAACGCCAGGCACGGTTGCCAACGCTGTGGTCGAACTCGCAAGTCGGCCACAAGGCGCAGAAGGAAAGGCGTTCCTGATTTCTGGAACTGGGGTCAAGCCTGTGTCGTAGATCCGCTGGTCCTGCACAAGCCAGCAAGCGAGCAGATGCCTGGTTAACGGCACGTGAACAGTTCGTTAGCGTCGGGTGTCGAAGTGGCCCTTTCTATCTCTGTTGCACAATTGAGGCGACCTGCTCCTGAACAGAAATACGCTGCGTCTGCTCCTGCTCAGTACGAGCCTGCTCCACTTCATTCAAATGCTCTTGTGCCCACTGACGTAAAACTCCAATCGGTTCGATCAACGTCCTGCCTAATGGAGTGAGGGAATATTCTACATGAGGTGGAATCACGGGATAAACAACGCGCTGGACCAGCCCATTATACTCCAGATCACGTAGCGTTTGCGTCAACATTTTTCTTGAGATGCCATCAATCTGGGAGCACAACTGGCTAAAGCGTTTGGTGCCACTCTCCAGGGCATAGATGACTAATGCTGTCCACTGATCGCCGATTAGTTTGAGGACTTCTCGCGTGGTACAGGTTGAAAAAGAGATCTTTGGTGATGCTTGCTTCTTTATAGTTTCCATTTCGTTACTATAGCACTTTTTCGTGCCTTCTTACAAGAGAGAAGTTTCTTGGCTATAGTATGTGCAGACACGGCGCAACAGGTGAGCACCGTGACACATTCTAGTCTTCCATGAAGGAGAGAGTTATGCTTGCTATTGTCAATACGCCCAGAAATGAGACCCCCATCGAGCTACGTGAGGTAGCTGAACCGCAGGTTGCCGACGATGAGGCTATTGTGGAGGTCCGGGCTTTTTCGTTGAACCGGGGAGAACTGGCTTTGCTTGCCAGGCGCCCGGAAGGATGGCAACCTGGTCAGGACATTGCGGGTATCGTGGTGAAGCGTGCCGCCGATGGCAGTGGCCCGGAAACTGGGACACACGTTGTGGGGCTTGCTGAACAAGGAGGGTGGGCACAACGTGTTGCTCTTGCGACAGACCGCCTCGCCGTCTTGCCGGAACATGTCAACTTCGCCCAGGCCGCAGCTCTCCCAATGGCCGGTCACGCAGCTTTACGCATCCTGCGCTTCGGTGACATGCTGCTGGGCAAGCGCATCTTGATTACAGGAGCCGCAGGCGGCGTTGGCCGTTTCGCCGTTCAACTAGCGGCCTTAGCTGGTGCAGAAGTCACGGGGGTGGTTGGTCGCCCTGAGCGGGCAGAGGGGCTGCGTGAGCTTGGAGCAAGTGAGGTGATCACGCAGATAGAACGAGCACAGGGTCTCTTTGACGTGATCTTAGAATCAGTAGGAGGAGCTTCGTTAACCAGTGCGCTTCAACTAATAACCCCTCATGGGACGATTGTTGTTTTCGGCAACTCGTCAGGGGAGGAGACGCCTTTCAGCCTCTATCATTTATTCGGGCACGAAGGCATACGCCTGCAAACGTTCTTCTCATACCATCCAGACACAACCACCACCTTGAGTGCTGATCTCGCCACCCTGGTGACGCTTGTTGAAGCTGGAAAACTGAGGGCACCGATTGGATTAGAAACCAGTTGGCACGAATTCATCCCTGCACTTACAGCTCTGCAAGATCGACAAATCCAGGGAAAAGCCGTCTTCCATGTGAGTTTTTGAAGCGGCACTTTTGTCTCCTGTAGTATCGTTAGTATCGTTTTTGATACTATAGCACATCTTTGTGCGTACTTGTGCATCTGTATATTCTTTCTCTATACTCTTATTGGCCAATGAGTTGAAGTATACCAGCATCAAGGAGCCGAAGGAGAAGATGCCTTTGCTTCTTCATGAGCAATGAATGAGACACTCACGATATATGAGAAAGGACAGATGAAATACAATGAAAGCACTTCTCTGTAAAGAGTATGGCAACCCACGACAACTCGTCTACGAGGAGATGCCGTCTCCTGTTTTAGAACCAGGGGACGTGCGCATCGCCGTCCAGGCCATCGGCGTGAATGGGGCCGATGGCCTGCAAGTTCTTGGACAATTTCAAATCGCTACCCCGTTTCCGTTCAGTCCAGGTTTTGAGCTGAGCGGAATCATCGTCGAATGTGGAACTGAGGTCCAGATGTTCCAGTTGGGAGACCGTGTGCTTGCTATCACCTGCTATGGAGCCTATGCAGAGGAAATTGTCGTCCCTGCCACGAACGTCGCTCACTTGCCGGACACAATGACTATGCTGACCGGAGCAGCCTTTCCGGTTGCCTATCTGACCGCCTATCTTTCTCTGCGACGACGCGGATGTCTCCAGAAAGGAGAAACACTGGCTGTTCATGGGGCCACTGGTAGTGTTGGTGGAGCGGCACTTGAGATTGGCAAGCTGCTTGGTGCCAGGGTTATTGCTATTACCGGGCGTTTGGAGTTAGTGCAAGGACGGCCCGATGTTAGTATTAACTATCAACATGGAGCACTAGCACAACGTCTTCTCGAATTCACAGACGGGCGAGGGGTTGATATGATCCTGGATCTGGTGGGGGGAGATCTCTTCGAGGCTTCCTGGTCTGCTCTCGCCTGGGAAGGTCGCTTCCTTACCGTGGGTTTTGCGAGTGGACAGATCCCCCAGATTAGTCTCGCGCAAATTCTCCTCAAAAATGGAGCCATCATCGGAGAAGATCTAGCGGCCTATATTACACGCGACATCAAGACTGTACAACAGGCACTCATTGAACTTCTTGGCTGGTATGAAGAAGGAAAACTCGCGCCACGACAGCCTCAGGTCTATCCCCTGGAAGAAGGCGGGAGCATTCTGCAACAGGTAGCCGCTCACCAGATACGTGAAAAAGTCGTGCTGACGACCAGGCACTGGCAAGAAGAGGAGCGTTTCGTATGAAATTTGGACTATTTTCCATGAATGCCTATGCGTGCAGTTTTCCAGAACGCGCTGTGCGTATTGCCCAACTGGCTGAAGCAACCGGGTTTGAGTCGTTATGGGCAGGTGAGCATGTGGTGCTGCCTGATCCACGAACCCCTGAGTCGCGTATGGCTCCCGAAGAACGTATCCTTGATCCGGTAGTGATGCTGACCTATCTGGCAGCCCACACCCAACGGGTGCTCCTGGGGACAGGCATCATCATTCTGCCACAGCGCAACCCGCTCGTCCTGGCGAAAGAGCTTGCCAGCCTTGATGAACTCTCAGGGGGACGTTTGCTCTGTGGCGTTGGCGTCGGATATGTGGAATCTGAGATGCGTGCTATCGGGGTTCCGTTTGCAGAGCGAGGTGCGCGTACCGATGAATACCTGGACGCTATGCGTGCCATCTGGACGCAACAGAAGCCTGCGTATCACGGTCAGTTTGTCTCCTTTGAAGGGGTGCAGACACATCCGCAGCGCAATATTCCTATCGTCATTGGAGGACACACGCCTGCTGCCTATCGCCGCGCCGTACTGCAAGGGACGGGCTGGTATGGTTTTGCGCTGGACCTCTCCTATACCGCTCGTTGCATGGCCGCGCTGCAAAAAGCTCTCAAGCAGTATGAGCGCCCGTTGAGCCTCGGCGAGTTGGAGATTAGCGTAACGCCAAGCATCCCTCTCACAAAAGCTATCGTTCAGCAGTTTGCCGATCTAGGTGTCCATAGGCTCATTCTCATGCCCCCAACTCATCTGGATGTATCCCAATTGGAAGCATATATTACCCACATAGGAGAAACTATCATCAGGCAGGCATAAAGAGAAGATTTCATGCATATAGCTGTATTACTCATGTGTTGAAGCGGTTCTGCACTCCAAAAAGCTTTCGGCCGCTGAAGCTTATCAGCCTCAGCGGCTTTTATTATTGGTGGTTTTCGATGTCAAGCCAGCGCTTCCCAGAGATTCCCGCGCTTCACTGGCTCGCCATGAGCTGGACAGACCCAGGTAAACGAAAATCGCCCAACTGCGCTGAGGGAGCGCGTCAATGCTGCTTTATCCCAGGTAGCGATGGCTGGCTGAGGCTGCAATTTCCCTCTCCGGCTCTTGACAAGATCTCCACTAAACAGAATGTCATGAAAGCGAAATGAGACATGACCGAGTGTATGTCCCGGGGTAGGAATGACCTCTATCCCTGCGATTGTTTGGCTTGGCTGGTAGGTCTCGTCGATCTGAGGAGCATCGACGCGGTAGATAGTTTGCAGGATTCGCCTGATGCCCGGAGGATTTTGTTTCCCCATAATATATGGCTGGTCCTCCTGCGATGCCCAGAGCTTTGCTCCCGATGCTTCGCGCAAGGCGTGTGCATTGCCGATATGATCGACATCATAGTGGGTCAGGAGAATATGAGCCAGATCGGTTGGTTGAAGGCCGAGACGCTTCATTGCGTCCAAAATAGTTTGTGTGCGCCCTGGCAGACA
This sequence comes from Reticulibacter mediterranei, assembly GCF_016587455.1. Taxonomy (NCBI): domain Bacteria; kingdom Bacillati; phylum Chloroflexota; class Ktedonobacteria; order Ktedonobacterales; family Reticulibacteraceae; genus Reticulibacter; species Reticulibacter mediterranei. The sequence continues at coordinate 2,531,165 of NZ_BNJK01000002.1, forward strand.
GGTATCAATCAAAACAGGCTCGTCTCCCAGAATCAGATAAACATAGCTCCCTTTCGTTCCGTCCAATAAGTGAATATCTTTAGTGATCTCCATAGATTGCTCCCTCCTGTACCTCATCTCTGTGAAAAGGTAGATAACAGTTTTTCAAATTTTTCCTCTAAATGCTATTTAAGCTTTCTATCCTGCAATATCAAGTATGACGTTACCAATATGTTGATGATGCTCGATTGTCTGATGGGCCTGAACGATTTCCTCTAATGGGAAGCGGGCACCGATGAGCGGGCGCAGGGCTCCAGCTTCCAGGGCAGCGGAGACGCCCGCAATGGCCTGTTCGTGCGCCGTAGCTGACATGGTATAGACCAGGATGAGATGGAGCGTGATGTTACGGACCATCAGTTCAAAAAACGGCAATGGAGGAAATGCCTCGCTTTCAGAATCGTAGGCGGCAATGACGCCATTGGGCTTGATGGTGCGGGTATCAAGTTGCATGTTGGGTCCGAGAGCGACCTCCACGATGCGATCAACGCCTTGTCCACGTGTGATCTCGCCAATACGCGCCGCTACGTCTTCTCGCTGATAGTTCAGTACCACGTCCGCCCCTGCCGCAAGTGCGACCTCGCCTTTCTCGGCGGAGCTTACCGTCGAGATGACCGTCGCCCCAGCCCATTTTGCCAGCTGGATCGCCGCATGACCAACCGTACCAGCACCTCCCGCGATGAGTATCGTTTGCCCACGAATCGGGCCGTCTGCGAAGAGAGCGCGGTGAGCCGTCAGTGCGGGAATCCCCAAACAAGCTCCGATCTCGAAGTCGACATGATCGGGGAGAGGGACGGCCTGAGCTGCTGGGAGGACAACATACTCGGCTGCGGTTCCAAAGGGACGCCCGAACTGAGCATTCCAGAGCCAGACGCGCTCTCCCACGCGTGACGAAGCGACCTCGCTGCCTACCGCTGCGATGACTCCAGAGCCATCGCTATGTGGGATAATCCGAGCGAACCCCATAGGTTGTCCCCTGTACGCGCGCCGACGTTTTGCATCGGAAGGCGTGATCCCGGAGATGCGCACCCGAACCAGGACTTCTCCCGGTCCGGGAACTGGCATCTCCATTTCTCCTACGTGCAAGACCTCCTCGGCTGGCCCTTGCTGCTCATACCATGCTGCATACATGTTCGATTCTCCTTCTGATACTAGAAGAAACAAGAATACCATTGGGAAACATTGTTACCGCGACAAAAAACAAACCTGCTGTTCCTCATTTTTGCGAAGGCAAACGACCTATGGCCGTGGGAACAGAGACGGAATCATGGCTTCAAGCGCGCGTTCAAAGACCGTTTTAGCCTCCTCTTCGCTGCTGAAATGTCCCAACAGGTGGAGGCTCACCACGCCATGCAGTGTAGCCCAGAACGTTCGCGTCAATAGAGCTAGATTATCGTTTGCTGATAGGGCCTGTTCTTGCTGATAGCGCTGGAGCGTCTCGATGACAACCTCAAAGGCGGTTGCAGTGGTATGGAGGCTGGTAGCGCTGGGCTGATAATGGGGAATGGCCCCACAAAACATCACAAGATAGAAGCTGGGGCGAGCCAGAGCAAAAGTCCAGTACGCCCAGGCAACCGCGCGCAGATAGGCAGTTGGAGTTGCGGCTTTCGGCACCTGTGCGATGGTGTGAGCCAGACCCGCGCATCCTTCCAGATAGAGTGCGTCCGCCAAACCATCTTTCCCTTTGAACATGGTATAGATGATCTTCGTCGAGCAATCCAGCGTTTGTGCCACGTGCCGAACGGTGAGCGCCTCTGGCCCTTCTTCACGCAAAAGCCGACTGGCGGCCTCGATGACGTTGCGCCGCAGCAGTTCGCGTCCATAGGCCCGAACCTCTTGATGTGTGGCAATATTGTTTTGTTCTGGTAACATTGTTTCCATATGGCAAAGTATAGCTGCTTCCCTCTTCTTTTGTCAAGATCAGTATGCTCTGGCTTGCTTTACCAGAAAAACCGCTTGCCGCCTGCTCCTGGCATACAGGCTATGATCTAACCCAACCGCGAAGTGCAGACCGCAGCCCTCGCCTTCCCAAGCAGCAATCTGCGCTTCGCGGTTGGGTTGCAAGAATGAAGGTGCGATGATAAACGCTTTGCTATCGGGAAGATAGTTGCCCTGTTCCCAGGACCAGATCGTATTGCGGTGGACGCCTATCTTTTCCGCCAGACCCCGCTGGCTCATGTGTGCACGCAGGCGCAGCGTCTTAGGAAGATCACTGAACGATGAAACAGCCATAGCATGGACGTTTCTCCTCTTCAAAAAATGCTCAGTCTCCCCAAAAACAGGAAAGGCCAGCAAATATCACCGTTTGTCACAGCTCAATTGTGATGGCCTTATCTTATTATAGAAGAGATACTTCTTCTATGCACTGCACTATTTTTGAGGAGAACACATGTATGAGAGGTCGTGCTCTAATCATGCTTATCCTGGCTCCCATCATCGGGCCGGGTATGATCTACCAGGTTTTGCGGCGGCTTGTCAATCCTTGTGTAAATTTCTGGTAGTGTTTGCAGTCATAGGCCTGCTCAATCTATGACGCGGGTCATAACAGAGAGTCGCCAGAAATAGGTCTGTGATTCGTGACTGATAGGACAGGCGTTCACCGGTTTTTGTCGGCTATACTTCACCCATCGAGTTCGCCAAATGACTGAACCGAAGGCAGAGAAACAGAAGCAGAAGGAATAAAGAGGAATATCATATGAAGACCTTTCAGGGAAAAGTTGCTGTTGTCACCGGTGCGGCCAGCGGCATCGGGCGTGCTCTGGCCGAGCGTTGCGTCCAGGAGGGCATGAAGGTCGTCCTGGCTGATGTCGAAGAGCAAGCGCTTCGGCAAACTAGCCGGGACCTCGCCGTTTTGGGTGCCGAAACCCTCGCTGTGCAGACTGACGTGTCGCAGGCCGCCGCAGTGGAACGACTCGCCGAGATCGCTTTCGAGACCTATTCGGCGGTACACCTCTTGTTCAACAACGCGGGGGTCGGAGCAGGCAAGACCGCCTGGGAAAGCTCTCTGGCCGATTGGGAATGGGTCCTGGGGGTCAATCTCTACGGGGTCATTCATGGCATTCGTTCCTTTGTGCCGCGTATGCTGAAGAGCGGAGCCGAGGGCTACATTGTCAATACCGCGTCAATGGCGGGTCTCACCTCTAGCCCGGGCTTGAGCGTGTACATGGCGAGCAAACACGCGGTCGTGAGTCTGACAGAAACACTCTATCATGAACTGGCTCTTCGCGATGCCAGCATTGGAGTCTCGATCCTCTGCCCCGGCTTCGTGAAGACCCGCATTCAGGACGCGGAACGCAACCGCCCAGCACGTCTGCAGAACGCGCCAGATGCGCACGCCGCAAGCGAACAGCAGGTGTCGCGGGAAGAGCAGGAGGGTGGACAACGGCTTCAGCAGGCCATCCGCGAGGGGATGTCGCCCCAACAACTCGCCGACATGACCTTTGCTGCCATTGGCGAGGAACGCTTTTATATCTATCCGCCCGAATTCAAAGGAGGCATTGCCTCCCGGATGGAGGATATCCTGACGCCGCGCAATCCTACCCTGCTTTTGCCAAAATAAAATACAGGTAAGCTGGCTCATGCGAGAAACACAAAAAAGGAAAAAACATCATGCCAGAAACATACAACCCTTCTGTAAACGATGCCAAGCTGGCTCAGTCGTTGAAGTCTCCGTCGCTGATGAGCTTGATCATTGGCCTGTGGCCCAGCATTTTGCTCAATGGCGTGTGCGTTATCGTTGTCTACCAACTGGTGAAGCATTATACTTCGGCCTCCGACGAGACCGCACTGGTGCTCTCGGCAGTGCCAGCTCTGATTGGGACAATCATCACCCTGATCCGGCAGCGCAGCGTCGATGTGCTGGGAGCCTTCACACTGATTACCATTGTGCTTTCGATCGGACTGAGCTTCATGACGGGTGATGCCAAGCTCTTCCTGATTCGCGAGTCGTTTCTGACGGTGCTCTTCGGGATCATCTGTCTGATCTCGCTGCTGTTTCCAAAGCCGATCTGGTTCTATATCATCCGCTACTTTACGGTGGGCAACGATCACGAGCAAATGGTGGCATATGATACCGCCTGGAAATTTGCCTCCTTCCGGGGCTATATCCGCACGGTCACGATCCTGTGGGGCGTTTTCTACACGATCGAATTCCTCATTCGCCTGGTGATGGTGTACACGTTTTCCATCTCTCAGGTGTTGGTGATTTCATCCATCATCTTCTATATACTCACCATTCTTGCCAGCGTGCTGACCTTCCGTTTAGGCGCGCGTCTGCGCAAGCAGCGCATGCAGAAAGAGGAGCCACAGGCTCGTTTGCTTCAGTGAAGTTTTACGTTCAGCGAAAAAATAAGACTATCTCGAAAAGGAACCATGTAGATCTTTTTGGCAAGCAGATGAACGCTAGGTCTGTCCACGGAAAGCGAACAGCAGAGAGAGCAGCACAATGCCTAGTTGAAGGAGGAGGATCAGCCGCAACCTGGTGATGAAGGGGCGTTTGATCGTCTTATGCCGAAAGGAGTGACGTGCCGCATAGGCGGCAGGGGTGCCACCAACAAAGGCGAGGAATAATAAGACGTTCTCTGGAACGCGTTGTCCTCCATGTATGGCTGAACGCTTATCAAGGCCATAGACGACAAACGTCAGGATGTTGAGTACAAGCAAGTACCCAAGAAGTAAATTCACGTGTGCCCTCGTCTCTTTTCCTACGAGACAAGCAAAATCAGCTGTGCTTGTCTCTCACTATGATAGAACATTTTAGTGAGTTTGGAAAGGTCGGGAAATCCTGCCTCTCGTGGGTATGTGCGCTCGCAGGGAGAGCATATCCCTGAAATGAGCGCGGCCTGAGGCGTTGCCGCTCGGGGTGATGGACTGTGGAGTTCACTGGAAGCGCGAAGCACGGACAGTGGAACTGCATGCTCCTTCCCCTCCTCATGCGGGCGTTGCAAGCGCTTATGTGGAGACGGCCATGCTCAGCGCCCTAATGGGAGCCAGAACTATCTGTGTGCCCGTGGAGAGCGCGAGCTTGCCCCCGCTGTCATTGCGTGCTGGATAGCATCAGGTGGTCGAGGGCGCGGCGTGCGGCAGTGGTTAACCTATAGCTCCTTTCAGTTCTAACAAGCCACAGGTATTATAGTCAGTCGCCGCTAGACACGCAAGAGCTTAACGAACTGAAAAGATAAATTTGAGTGAGAAGTATTTCGTATCTTTCCATAAAAATATGTCAGTGTTGCAGAAGATAGGAAAGACATTATTTAAACAGTACTAGCAGTTGCCATCTTAGGTACAAGCACAAGGATTTACTATAAAATCCTGTTTCAGTTCTCAGCTTACCGCTTTTCATATCAGCGAAGAAGCGGGAGAACGAACTATGTTGGCTCATACGCAGCTTTGGTGAACCAGGGCTTGCTCACCTTTGACAGAGAGAGATGGAATGATATACTTCTCGTGAAAGAAACGAGTGTTCTCGAGGCGCTGACGATGAAAGGGCTAGCACGTCTCTCTCTTCCCAGCGAATTGCGGATGACGGAGATCCGAAAAGCGGAAACGGCGTCGATCATTGAGGTATTCACAGAATGGACAAGAAGTTAATGCCTCGTCTGCAAAGAGGAATCAGGCTCAGTCCATAGCTAATACATATGACGACTCAAAGTTACTCACCTGTGCCTCTGTGGAACGGTCGTTGAACGAAAAGTAGGTCGATACGTATCTCTGGTCTTCATACGAACCTGACACTTTGGTATCTCCACATGAGATGAATGTTGCTCTGTACGAGTCAAAGGGGGAGAAACAATGGAAAACCAGGAAATTCGGACAGCCTTGGATCGGCACTGGGCTGCCTCTGCTGCTGGTGATATTGAAGCGGAACACGAGATCTATCACGACGACGTCCTGGTCGAGTATCCTCAGTCGGGTGAGCGCATCCGCGGTCGCCACAACATTCAAGCCCTGCGCGGACACCACCCGGCGAAACTGGGTTTCACCATCCGGCGCGTCCTTGGGAGCGGCGATCTCTGGATCACCGAGTACATACTCAGCTATAACGAGCAGCCAACTCAAACAGTCAGCATTATGGAGTTTCGCGATGGCAAGGTTGCCCGCGAGACGCAGTACTTTGCCGATCCGTTCGAGCCACCTGCTTGGCGAGATCAGTGGGTCGAACACCAGGAGCAATGAAACACCTCTCCTGGTTGGGCATGTTTCCAACTGAATGCATACCCAACACAAGCGCCTAAATATGAGCACGTTTTGAAGCGTGCCAGTCGGGTCATACACAACTTCGGTAAAACAGTGCAACAAGCTTGGTTTCTCTTTTCAAACTGAGTCAAGAGAGTGGACGTGACCCGGAAAGATGGAGGCATGAATGTTGGTTAACTCATCTGCCAGTTAGAGCTGAGAACAAGAATCCAGTAAGCTCATACTTGCTAAATTAGCACCTGTCTTCCTCTGTGATGGCCATCTTCTCCTTCTTTGGAAAAAATGCGCCGCTGCTGACGTTGATTCTTTAGAAGAATGTACTGATTTTCTCTCGCCACCGTCTTGCGGATAAAGAAGAGGCGATGTAAGTGGCCTCTTCTGAGGGAGGAAACTGTTTTTTTGCCTATCTTATCTGCTAGATAGGACGATTACTGAGAGATCGTATGCCAAGAAATGAGCGTTTACGTCAGCAGCGTATCCTGCGCAACTGGCGACAGCAAGATCTGGCCGATCAGCTACAAACCTCCCTGGTCACTGTCCAACGCTGGGAACGAGGAACCCATCAGCCTAGCGCCTATTATCGTGCCAAGCTCTGTGAGCTCTTTCGCCTCTCTGTCCAGGAGTTAGGGCTGGTGGAAGAGATCCTCTCTCCGCCACATAGTGAGTCCACAGGTGTCGCAGTAGCGGGAGGGGTTCTTTGCAAAGAGGTGGTACTCTGGAACATTCCCTACAGACGTAACCCTCATTTTACCGGGCGCGATAACCTCCTTAGCCAGCTTGAACAGCGATTTGCTCCCAGAGATGTGAGCCAAGCAGAGAACATCCGCCGGGTTGCTTTGAGCCAGGCACAAGCGATCAAGGGATTGGGAGGGATCGGCAAGACGCAGATTGCGGTGGAATATGCCTATCGTGCCCGCGAACAGAAACGCTATGCTCATACGTGCTGGATTACTGCTGCCAGTGAAGAAACTATTCTGACCAGTTTTGCGGCGCTGGCTGACCAATTTTCTGCTTCTCTAGCAAAAGGCGAAACCGATCAACGCAAACTTGCCGCTGAAGTCATCAATTGGCTGGAGCAATGTGCTCTACCCTGGCTCCTCATTTTTGATAATGCTGAGGAGTTGTCTCTCCTTCTGCCCTACCTTCCTCGATGGGGCAAGGGCCACATACTATTCACCACTCGAGCCAATGCGGTTGGCGCGTTCGCTTCTGCTCTTGAGGTGGACACGATGAGCTTGATGGAAGGGGCCCAGCTGTTGCTGCGTCGGGCACAACGCCTGGAACTTGCCTCAGATGAAGAGGTCAACGAGGCGGGCAACATCGTTGTGGCACTAGCGCAGTTTCCCTTGGCCCTCGATCAGGCGGGCGCTTATATTGAAGAAAGTGGATGTAGTTTACATGATTACCTACAACTCTATCAGCTGCATCGTTCTGCTTTCCTTGCTCGCCGTGGCACACAAGCAACACAGTATCCAGAGTCGGTGGTGGCAACTTGGTCTCTCTCGTTCCAACGTATCGAACAGCAAAGTCCTGCGTCGGCTGAGATGCTACATTTACTCGCATTCCTCTCCCCAGATCATATCCCGGAAGAATTACTTTCCATGGGAGCTCCCTACTGGCCCCCTGCGTTGCAACTGGCTGTCTCTGATCGCGTCAGCTTCAACCAGATGCTGGAAGCGTTACTGCGCTTTTCACTGGTGAAGCGTTTATCGGAGGATCGCCAGTTGAGTATTCATCGGTTGGTGCAGGTAGTACAGAGAGAGGCTCTACAAGGCAAGCTACAGCAGCAGTGGGCAGAACGAGTAGTGCGGGCGGTCAACCATGTGTTTCCTGGTGATCCACGAGAGAATAGTGCTGCCTGGTCGCTCTGTCAGCGCTATTTGGAACAGGCCCAGGCGTGTACGCTGCTGATCCAGCAGTATCACCTACAGTTTTCTGAGGCAGCTGAGCTGCTTGATCGAGTCGGTATTTATCTCAGAGAACGGGCCTTATATCATCTGGCTAAACCTCTCTTCTACACGGCGCTACGTTTATGGAAACAGCAGAGAAAACCGAATCATGCCCATATCTCCTCGTCGCTTGCTGATCTGGGAGATCTCTATCGAGAACAGGGCAAGTATAGAGCAGCGGAACTCCTTTACCGACGAGCACACGCTATTTATGAACGCTTTGTGGGACAAGAAGGTGGTCAGCTCGCCTATTTGCTGCAAGGGCTGGCAATTCTCTCTTATCAGCGGGGGAAATATACAGAGGCAGAACTTCTCTATCGGCGGGTGTTGCATATCTGGGAACAGCAAGTGGGATCTGAGCATGCCAAAGTATGCTATCCGCTCAACGGTCTGGCTAGTCTTTACTTTGAACAGGGGAAGTATGGGAAGGCGGAGCCATTATATCAGCGGGTGTTGTATATCTGGGAACAACAGTTGGGGCCAGAGCACCTTCACGTGGCCATGATCCTCTCTAATCTGGCCAATCTCTACTGTAGACAGGAGCTATATGCGCAAGCTGAGGCGCTTCACCAACGAGCGCAGCGCATCTATGAACAGCAGGCGGGATCTGAGAATCCTCGGCTAATCAATTCTCTCCACGGATTGGCCTATACCTACCAGAAGCAAGGACGGTATACAGAGGCAGAATTGCTCTATCACCGAGCGCTCCGTATTGGTGAGCAGCACCTGGGTTCAGAGCATCCCACGCTATTTGACCCTCTCAATGATTTGGCGTGGCTCTTCCTTCACCAAGAGCGGTACGTAGAGGCAGAAAAGTTCTATATGAGAGCGTTGAATGTTCTTCAGAAGCAGGTGAACCCGGAACAGGACCATCCCGACATGGCCTCTCCACTCCACGGGTTAGCTCGTGTCTACGCTGTTCAAGGAAACCCAGGCGAAGCGGAACGCTTCTTTCAGCGAGCAGCGCGACTCTGTGAGCAAAAGTTCGGACCTGTGCATATTGTAATGGCTGAGATCCAGCATGATTTCGCAGGCTTTCAGCAGGCGCAAGGCCAGATCCAGGAAGCAGCTTTCTTGTACCAACAAGCGCTGACGATTCGTGAACCTGTACTTGGACTAAATCACCCTCTTACCATCGAGGCCCGCGAGAACCTACAGAACGTGCAGATAATGTTGGGCCAACCGAAAGTAAAGCAGCCAGCTCCAAGGAAAGAGAAATGAAGCATGGCTATGCTCGTCTAGGAAAACCGCAATCCTTTGGTGTGAGAATAGGCTGATAGGATGAACGAGAAATGAAATGTTACTTTTGCTTCTTAAAAATGACGGTTAGATGATCGGTAATGATCTTGGTGAAAGGAATGCGAGTCGCTATACTTCTTGGTGGAGGAAGTAATTTTGAGAGGAGTCATCATGCGCTGGAAGCGCACTACCAGCGATGAAAAGAAGTTGAACGGGACTTCCCAACGTCAAGGAATTGCCCCCAATTCCTTTGACCAAACGCAATCGACATGCTACAGAAAAGCGCCTGGTTCGACGTTTAGAGCAGCTCAGCTACCAGGTCTCTTTATCAGTGTCTTAGCTAGTTTTTTCGGGAGAGTAGTATCTTGATGGAACAGAACAACACTTCAGATTCCGATGAGAAAATCCGGGCAAAAACAGCAACAAACGCCAAGTGGGGAAGCTCACAAATTCCTCTTTTGTCATGGTGGTACAGGCTTGTCACTCCACTAGATCCACCAAAGACGGCAAGCCTCGCTCAGCGAGAAAAAATACGGCATGCGCGCCTTGCGGCCCTGACGGTCCCCTTGTTTATGCTCTATCTGCTTACCCTTTTACCCCAAGCGATAAGTAGCCATGGTCTGGTACAGATCTTGCTGCCTTTGGAAGGAGAAATTATCTGTGTTGTCGCCCTTTTGTTGAACCGGAGAGGGTGGATTCAACTGGCGGGTATCCTTCTCCTTACTCAGGATATCGTAGGGTTAACGTTTTCCCTCTTCACAACCCCTGGCGGGCTCACGCTCAATAATCTGTATCGCCTCGACTTCACTATTGTCCCAGATATCCTGGCCCTTTCCTTTTTTTCTGCCAATATTCTTTTTCTAATCTTTAGCATTACTGCTCTTCAGGCATGGATATTGATTACTTATACGCAGCACGATCAGGTCATGACCTACATCTTACAGACAAACCCCTTCCAAGTTTTTTCTCATATCTATGCTCTCCAACTGATTACGGTAACCGTTCTCTATTTGTGGGCACGCAGTACCGAACTGGCAATCAAACGGGCCGACCGCGCCGAGGAGATTGCCACCTTTGAACGGCACGAGAAAGAATTGCGCGAGAAAGAACTGGAGCAAAAACGCCAGCTAGACGTTGGCATTCAACAGATTTTGCAAACGCATGTCGCCGTGGCGAATGGAGATTTTACGGTACGAGCGCCACTGAGCCAGGATCATGTCCTTTGGCAGGTCGCCAAAGCGCTTAATAACTTAATTGCACGCATTCAGCGACTGAGTTCTGATGGGCAGAAATTCAAACCTTATGCATGGAGAGAGGACGAACTGACATCTAACGAGCATGGGCAAATCCCTTACAGACAAAGCCATCAGCCCAAGGATCACTAAGTTAGACGTTATCTACATCAGGCGACGAAAGCGAGTATCTGGATGAAGCGTTCAAAAAGATCCCGACAAATTTCTCCTATGTTGGGTGTGGTAGGCGACAGAGATACTGACGAACCAAGACCAGCGGACCAGAAAAAGTAGGAAGCTAGAGCCATGTGCCACCACGATCATGACGAGGAGCAGCATCATCTCGCCTATGAACAGTGATTGCCCGTTTGTGCTCGTATTCAGGATGCTGATGAGCATGAATGATGGATGGTACTATCGACACTGGCAGCGCACAGGCTATTGATTGCGGGTGGATGGCACGCTAGGGCAAGATTACCACTCGACACAACATCTCTAAGTAAACTGGCGTGCCAGTTCAACCTTCATGACCTTGCCCATGGCATTGCGTGGGAGAGCTTCGCTGAAGTACACAGCACGTGGAAGCTTGTAGCCAGCCAGTTTATCAGCGCAGTAGTTGAGGATCTCCTCAGCGCTGAGTCTCCTTGGCACGCGCGGTACGACAACAGCTAGTCCGACCTCGCCCCAGAGAGGATCGGGTCGAGAAATGACCGAGACTTCGAGCACACCAGGATGGGTGGCGATGATATGCTCAACTTCGGCGGGATAGATGTTCTCGCCACCAGAGATGAACATATCCTTTTTGCGTCCAACAATGAAATAATAGCCTTCAGTATCATAGCGCACAAGATCGCCTGTGTGCCACCAGCCGCCGCGCCTGGCCTCAGCCGTAGCCTTCGGCTGTTGCCAGTAACCAGTACAGACATGAGGACCATCCAGTACCAGTTCGCCTACCTCTCCCGGCGCGACATCATTGTCTGCGTCATCGACAATACGCGCGCGTGAATGGAAAACCGGACGCCCAACCGAGCCAGCCTTGCGCACCGCATCTTCTGGTGCGAGGCTAAAACAGTTCACCCCTACCTCGGTAAGCCCATAGCCCTGACGAAACTCCAGCCCATGTTTAGCGTAGCCCTGAATCACAGTCAAGGGGCAGGGCGAGCCGCCAGTCACACAGAAACGCACCGAGGTACAATCAGTCGTTGTGAAGTCGGGATGCTCCAGCACATTCTGAAAGACAGTAGGCACAGCGAACACGACTGTGCAACGTTCCCGCTCGATCGCACGTAGGATTGTCTGGGGATGAGAATCAGCTAAGAGCACAATGGTGCCACCCAGGTGGTAGAGCGGTGTGGTCAGGACATTGAGGCCGCCAGCATGGAAGAAGGGAGAGAAGGTCGGGGTGATATCGGTCTCGCGCAATCCCCAACTCACCTGGGTATTAATAGCATTCCAGGTGATCATACGGTGCGAGAGCATTACCCCTTTAGGTACTCCGGTAGTACCCGAGGTATACAGGATGATGACAGGCTCTTCACCATCATTGCTTGTGGAAGGTCTAACTTGTGCTGCCAGCGTGGTATCCTCGCCGGGGAAAGCATCGAATGCACAGAGCTGTAGTTGAGGCAATGTGGCGCTCAGGGAACTGGCGATCTCACCAGCGCGTTCGCTGAGGGAGAGATCGTGCAAAAGCAACGAGGGGGAACAATCGTTGAGAATAAGATTGAGTTCGCGGATCGACAGCCGCCAATTGAGCGGAACCAGGATTGCTCCAAGGAGCGCGCAGGCGAAAAGCACGTCCAGGTACTCAGGAGCATTGAAAGCCAGCACAGCCACGCGTTCCCTCTGGCGAATATGATAAGACTGCTTCAGATATGCCGCGAGCGCACGAGCACGCAGATTAAGCGCGCGGTAAGAAAAACGAGCACTGGTCCTACCGTCGATCAGACCGATCTTCTCAGGAGTTAAAAGCTCCCTTTGCCCCGGCCATTCTCCTAGATTGATGAACGTCATAGCTCACCTCACTGTCGAACAACAATGTTCTCTATACCTACTATACAGCCACAGAAGAAAACATGCTCGAGTTTCCCCTTCCTCCTACTATTATAACATGAGAGGTGAGCCACCAGTCATGTTATAATAGTAGGGGGAAAAACATAAAAGGTCAAGTAGAATGGCACATCAAAGATGTGTATCGTAGCAATCGGCTCGGCTTATCCAAAAGCCCTGGTAATCTCTGTCGAAGATGGCACGACAAGAACAAGAGTGTCTTTAAAAGAGAATAGAAGGCTGAGAAATGACAAACAGGAACCGGAGCAAAGAGAAAGAAAAGCAGATTTCAGGCAGAAGGAATGAAGGCGGAGATGTACTGGTGCCTGCCACAGCACGTGGAGAAGCTACGCGGCGCAAGATTTTAGATGCAGCAGAAGAGGTCTTCGGAGAATTTGGTTATTATGAAGCTAGCATTTCAGAGATTACGAGGCGTGCAGGAGTGGCTCAAGGAACCTATTATATCTATTTCCATAGTAAACGCGAGATTTTTGCCGGGCTTGTCGAAGATATTGGCGAGCGTCTGCGTGCTGACCTGCGTACGGCCATTGCCGATGCTACCAATCGCGTAGAAATCGAGAAACGTGGCTTTCACGCCTTTTTCCAGTTCGTTGCTCGTCATCGGCGCATCTATCACATTGTTCAAGAAGCCGAGCGGGTCGCACCAGAGGCATTCTACGCATATTATCATAAGATCAGCCAGGGCTATATTCGTGGCCTGAAAGAGGCTATGGACGAGGGGGATATCAGGATGCTGGACCCCGAAGCCATCGCATACACCTTGATGGGCATCGGGCACTTTGTCGCGCTGCGCTGGCTGATCTGGCCCCAGGACCATGGTGCCTCGGTGCAATTGCCTGAGAGTGTTTTCGCTGCTGTCATGGACTTCATTGCCGGCGGGCTAACTGCTTCCCCCCCCGACTTTTGAATAAACCTTTTCTAAAGACCAATGATCCAATTGGACCCATTGCAAATTCTCCGCAAAGTGTGTAATATGACAGGTGAGTCATCTTTCACATTCGTTGGCAAAAGGCAGATGGCCAAGCCGTCTACCCACCCTATTTCTGACAGGAGGTGCTGCTAGTATGAGTTCAGTTGAGTTGCTCCCCGGAATGCTTCAGAAGAAGACGCGCACGAAACGTCTGGAGATGGCATACCTGGTTGCTGGGGAAGGAGGAATACCAATTGTCCTGGTCCATGGCAATTGCTCTTCATCGCATTTTTTTCAAGATTTTATGCTTGCCCTGGCCGCGTACAAGAGCTATACCATTTATGCCCCGGATATGCGCGGATATGGTGACAGTGAAGTGCTGCCAGTGGACGCCACACGTGGCGTGCGAGACTACTCCGACGATCTGGCATCATTCACCCAACAACTCGGGCTTGCTCAATTCCACCTACTTGGTTGGTCCCTGGGTGGCAACATTGCGATGCAATATGCCATTGATTACCCCGGGAAGTTGCGTTCGTTGACGCTGCAAGCGCCCGGTTCTCCCTTTGGTTTCGGTGGCACAAAGGATGCCGATGGTACTCCCACCTGGCCCGATTTCGCTGGCAGTGGTGGCGGCACTGTTAATTCCGATTTCGTGCAGCGCATCGGTAGTGGTGATCGGGGCGACGATCCATCCGCACCGCGTACAGTCATGAACAATTTCTACTTTAAGCCGCCGTTCCGTGTGACGCCAGCACGCGAAGAGATGTACCTTTCCGCGCTTCTGACCACAAAAGTCACCCCCGGCAACTATTCCACCGATACGACGACATCTTCTCACTGGCCTATGGTTGCGCCCGGTACTCTAGGGGTAAATAACGCGCTCTCACCGAAATATCTCGATCAGGGGGTGCTGGCGACTCTTCAGCCGAAACCTCCCATCCTCTGGATACACGGAACCGACGACCAGATTGTCTCTGACACTTCATTTTTCGAGATGGGTCATTTGGGTCAAATAGGAGCCGTCCCGGGCTGGCCTGGGGCTGAAGTCTATCCGCCCCAACCGATGAAGACTCAGACGCGGACCGTGTTGGATCGTTATCAAGCCAATGGTGGCGAGGTGCTCGAACTGCTTCTCCAGGATTGTGGACATTCGCCACATATTGAGAAGCAAAATGAGGTTATGCAAGCCTTTAGCGGATTTGTTGCTGCTCATTAAAGTCGATCAAGCGCTACTATGGACACCATGCCGAATCATGTCTGGGACCTCTCCGACATAGTGGGCAGCGGTTCCTCTTGTTCACCCAACGCTTCCAGTTGCCTCCTCGTCATACCATACTCTCATAGGGGAGTAGGACAGCGCTAGCCAAAGGCTAGTTGCTGTCATGTTCCTTCAGAATATATCGAAGCACGCAATGTAGTGGTTAGCCAAAGCTCCTCCTCGTCATTCTACGTATTGAGCAAGATTATGAATATATGAGCTGGATGCACATTTGCATATACAGCGATTATTGCATAGCTATATTGATTAAAATATAAATGAACATTATATAAATAAAAAATATGTATTTTACGGGATATGCTTCCTGATTTCTTGATACTTGAGTCGTTATTGACTGCTTCGACTATTAAAAGTGTATCTTTGGGATGCGTTCGTGATATTCGCGTCGTGCTATGTGAAGTGTGTGTGAGGTCGTGAGGATATTCTCAATGCAGAAAGAAGGAAGATAAACAACAGCTATTGGAGAAACCTATGAACATTCTTCTCATTGGCGCACAGGCATCAGGAAAAGGAACGCAGGCCGAATTGCTCACACACATGTTGGGTATTTCCCACGTTTCTAGTGGCGACCTTTTCCGTAAAGAGATCGCAGAACAGACAGAGAGAGGACGCTACCTTCAAACATACCTCAATCGCGGCGAACTGGTCCCTGACCATCTCACTGTGACTATGATCTTACGTCGTTTGCAACGGCCCGATTGCAAATCGGGAGTGGTGCTGGATGGCTTTCCACGTACGATTGTACAGGCAAAAGCACTCGATGATGGGTTACACATATGCAATGAAAAGATCCATGCTGTTGTCTACTTACGTGTTCTACGCGAAAAACTGCTTGAACGCATTTCTGGGCGCTTCATTTGTCAGGCGCATCAGCATGTGTATAATATCTCTTCTTCTTCTCCAAAGGTGCCGGGAATATGTGATATAGATGGGAGCGAACTCTTTCAACGTTCTGACGATAGCAGTGACGTCGTAGAGCATCGTTTGGATCTCTTCTTCAGTCAGACGCTTCCCTTGTTGGCCTATTATGAGAAGCAAGGAACGGTGCTTGAAGTGGATGGGGATCAGCCTATTGATAAAGTACACCAGGCAGTTGTCGATGCGCTCTACACACACACGTTGTGCGTGTAGTACGCATTTTTTTCCAGGTTTAGGGAACCTCTATCTGTTAGTCGCCTTCTCTTTTCGTTCATACCCGTCTGCTGCACCCGCTTCCTGTGCTGGTATGCTCCTGGATTATGTCCATCTTCTTCTCTGCTTCGCAAAGTCATCTAGTTTCCTCTGAAATTTTCTGTGATGAGAATGTGATCCTTTTTTGCTGTTTTCTGATGGCTTTGAGAACATATGCAGATATCCTCTTCCTTGAGAAAGGAAAAGAGCTTCCTTTCGGAACTCTCTCTGTTTTTGAGGAGGGCATTTCCAATTATGAGCTACTTGATTTGGATTCCGATCAGCGTAGGGTTTCTTGCTGTCTTGTTCGCCGCCTATCTGGCGAGCTATGTGTTAGGGAGAGATACTGGTACACACGCCATGCAGAAGGTCGCCGACGCTATCTTCAAAGGTGCGATGGCCTTTCTTTCCCGACAATATCAGACTATTGCATTGCTTTCAATTTTTGCCGCACTTCTTGTGGCAACTGTCCTCTACTTTTTGAGTCAGGGAGGTCAGGACCAGAGGGTAAGCCTGGCCTGGCATACTGCTCTTGCCTTCCTGATAGGAGCCGCATGTTCTGGCATTGCTGGCTATATCGGCATGTATGTTGCTGTGAAATCCAACAGTCGTACGGCCAGTGCTGCAACGCGTAGTCTAGGTGAAGCATTGATGGTTTCACTGCGAGGGGGTGCGGTCAGTGGTTTTCTGGTGGTGGCTCTCTCGTTGCTGGGCGTATCGCTGCTCTTCACGGCATTTGGGGGATTAACTAGACCAGATCTCGCACCGAATCTCATTGTCGGCTTTGGCTTTGGTGCAAGTTTCGTTGCTCTCTTTGCCCAGTTGGGAGGAGGCATTTATACCAAAGCTGCCGACGTTGGTGCGGATCTGGTGGGCAAGATTGAGGCTAATATTCCTGAAGATGATCCTCGCAATCCGGCAGTGATCGCAGATCTGGTGGGCGACAACGTGGGAGATTGCGCTGGTCGTGGGGCTGATCTCTTCGAGTCCACGGCGGCAGAGAATATTGGAGCCATGATCCTTGGCGTTGGTCTCTACCTTGCCACCAGGGACCTCGGGTGGATTCTCTTTCCTCTGGTCGTGCGTGCCTTCGGCCTGATTGCCTCAGCGCTTGGACTGCTCTGGGTGCGTCCATCGGTCGTTGTGGAGCCAGATAAAGCGGCAGGGCGCGATCCAGGCGAAATTGCCATGCAACAACTCAATATTGGCTACTGGATCACCTGCGCTCTCTCCGTGATAGGGGTTTTCGCGGGCAGCTATCTGCTGTTGAACAGTCCTACGGTCACGGGCAATTATGGTATCCCAGCCTGGATCTGGTTTGGTCTGGCCGGAACTGTTGGCATTCTGTTGAGCGTTACCTTTGTCTATATTACTCAGTACTACACTGCGGGCACCTGGCGTCCTGTGCGTGAGATCGCCGCTGCCACCCTTACTGGGCCTGCCACTACTATCATCACAGGCATTGCTCTCGCCTTTGAGTGTACCGCGCTCCCCGTTCTGGCGATCTGTGGTGCGCTGGGACTATCGTTCTTCCTGGGCAGTCAGGTTCACTTTCCAACAATCGCAGGGATGGTGCAGGTGGTTAGCTTTGGCGGCATCTTCGGAACGGCAGTTGCCACTATGGGGATGTTGATGAGTTGTGCCTACATCCTGGCTATGGATACCTTTGGACCCATTACAGACAACGCTGGTGGGATTACGGAGATGAGTGGGCAGGCCGAGTCGGTGCGTGACATCACGGATGCGCTTGATGGATTGGGCAATACCACGAAGGCGTTGACCAAAGGGTATGGCATCGGTTCTGCTGCCCTGGCTGCTTTCCTACTCTTCAGCGCGTACCTGGATGTCCTCTTTGCTTACAAGAAGACTTCGGATGTCTATCGCGTTGATCTGGCGGATATCTCGGTCTTCATCGCCTCCCTGATTGGCCTCACGTTGATTTTCTTCTTCAGTTCATTGGCTATTCGTGCTGTGGGCGCTGCTGCGAAGCGGATGATCGAAGAGGTGCGCCGGCAGTTTCGTGATACTCCCAAGATTATGGCGGAGCGCGTGGAGGATCGGGTTGATCCTGACTATGCTCGCTGTGTCGATATCAGCACACGAGGGGCGTTGCGCGCGATGATCCTGCCGGGTATCGTTGCTGTTCTGACGCCTGTCGCTGTTGGTGTTCTCCTAGGTCCACAGGCTGAGGCCGGACTATTGATGGTTGCCACTATGGGCGGGATCGTGCTTGCCGTGTTCCTCAACAACGGTGGGGGAGCATGGGACAACGCGAAGAAGTATATCGAGGCTGGCTATCTCCGCGTGGATCATGACGGCAAGATGCTTGATCGTTTGGATACATCTGGCACTGTGCTTGGCAAGAAGAGCGAACCGCATAAGGCCAGCGTGATTGGTGATACCGTTGGCGACCCCTTCAAAGACACTGCGGGTCCATCGCTCCACGTGCTTATTAAGTTGCTCAGTACAATCACACTGGTCCTTGCTCCCCTGTACGTCTTTCTTCACCCATAGATTTTGACGAAGGTTTGAACAGAGCTTCCCGTACCAGAAAGCGCTGGGAGTTCTGTTCAAACCTAACAGGCCATGTTTCTCGGGGTATTTATCTATTGTGAGGAGACTGAGAGCAGATCTGTCGTTGCTGTGACAGGCTTGTGACCTGCATGGGTGATACTTTTTCTATGAAAGGTTGAAGATCATCTTTTTGTGTTCTTCCTATCAAGGGAGGAACGAGCAATATACGAAAGCGAGGAGAAGACCATGATGATGTGGGGATACGGTTACGGCTGGACGATGCTCTGGATGGTGTTCTGGAACCTCTTCTGGCTGGTACTTTTAGGGGTACTCATCTGGGGGATCATTCGCTGGCTAGGTGGGCGAACGTTTCACTCGGCAGGTCATGATCTCGGTTCAGCGCCTCGTTCTGCTCTGGATATCCTCCAGGAGCGGTATGCATGCGGAGAAATTGATGAGACCACCTTTGAGCACATGCGTGAGCGCCTGATGGCCTCCTATGTGGAGGGGCAACCTCGATCCACAGCATCCAGCCAGATGCGCTCTCGATGAGAAGAAACTATCTATGACGATAAACGTAGCATCGTATACCTTTGGGAGCCTAATTGAGGCCCCCTTTGATGAAGTATGGGGCCGTCACCAAGACCCTCTGACACGAGGGTTTTGGCGTGCTGAATAGAAGCTGGTGTATAAGAGAGGGCACTTCTGAAACTGAGAAGTGCCTGGAGTGATCCCCTAAAACCTTGGGTTCACTCCACTTCTGCCCTCTTTTCATGCAGTCGCGCACAAGCAGGGAAGAGGCGAAGCGCTTGCTCATAGAAGGCTAAAGACTGCTGATAGTTGCCCTTGCCAGCGTAGAGACGGCTGACCTGCTCGTAGACATCCAGATCCAACGGATCACATTCCAGGCTACGAGTGAAGGCATGAAAGGCTTTCTCCTCTCGTTTGAGGGCGAACAACTCATATCCCCACTCGAAGTACTCACGAGCCGAGTGGCACGATAGTATCTTGGTCGTGCATCCAGCAATGTGCAAAGTTGCTCTGCCATGTGTACGCCGGCAGGGGCAGCATCACTGAGTTGGGCATCCATCCCAACGCGTTTACTCCTCTGCAAGAGGAAAAGGAGAGCTTCCTCCGGCGAAAACACCGGAAGGATCTCGCAGTGAGCCAGTGAGCCAAGATCACGTAGTCGGGGACTGGGAACATCCGGAGGGAGATGTTCATCAGAAGTCTCGGGGGGCAAGGTACTGAACCAGTATTTCGTCTTCTCTGGCTTGTTAGCAACTTGTATCTCCTGCTCGCTGGCCTGTCCCTCCGACAGTGAACGCTCGGCCAACAACCAGCCCTCAGGTCCCGTTTGCACTCGGTTGTGACTGGTGCTGTGTCGAGGCGAGCCAGTGGCCCAATGAACGCGCTTGACGATGGCCTGTACCTGCATTGTCCCCTTTGTTCCTTCGCGCCATGGGACCATCCGCCAAGCAGAGGCAGGTCGGCCGCGCCTCGATCAATTCCTTGACCGTGCAGGGCGGCGCAGGATGAGGTTTGCGTGTTTGTCCACGTCCTTGGTAGGCGGGTAGCTGGAGCGCGACGGCCTCAACCTCCTCAGGCAAACGACAGCCACATGGACTCTCCACCGCACACACATACCGAATCTGGCACTCATCGAGGCCCAGGAGAAAGTTCGGATTGTCTCCATACCCCACATCCGCTACCACCACCCAGATCGGCACGCCCCATTGCCGCGCGATCCAGCAACGAGAGAGCGATTTCGGGCTTTGTTTGCTGGGTGATCGCCTCGGGCACCTGCGCGAGCTTGCGTCGCTCTGTATCTTGAGTCCAGGACTCGGGCAAAAACGGCTGGACACTGACTGGCCAGTAGAACGGCGTACTGCTTGCGGGATCATCGGCGAGGTATTCCGCACTCACTACCAGCCTTCCAGTTGCCGATTTTGCTGAGTGTTCCTGAGTATTGTGCAGCGACTCCGACCGAGGCGGTTCCTTTCTTGGGGCAGACCAGTATCATCCAACACCAGGAGGCCATCGCTCACTGGATGTAACTCTAGCAACTGCTTCACGCGTGCTTCATCTAGTTTGAGCGGATGCGGCAATCGCTCAAGAGAGGTTCCTGCGAGCACATCGGCGATGGTGTCACAGGTCTTGTGGGGCAGATCAGTGAGGAGCCCTGTCACGTAGCATTCCATGCTGCCTCAGCTGGTATGTCCGTCGGAACAGTGGGGCAAAGGGTTCCAGGAAGGCAGCCAGTTCAGGTATGGGTTCGGGTGAAGCTTTCAGCACTCGGGTCTTGTTCATGCTTCCATTTTACCACAGAAACTAACAAAGTAGTACTAGCTCTCCAGCTTCACATGAAGCTGGCGAAGAGAGGCCATGATCCTGGTGTTTTTTTGGGTTTTCTGTTCTTTCCAAAGAAGGCCAATTGACATCGTCGTGTGGGAAGAAAAATCCTGTTTTAAGCCTTGGCAGGCTTGTTGTCCGCTCATGGCAGAGTATATAATATCCATCTATGTGTCAATTTATCTAATCTAGCAGAAAGCAGAGATGCATGGCTGATTCTCAACAGACCAGAAACAAAACGAGAAGCATTCTCTCTACAATTTCCTCATTTAGCGGTAGTCCGGTTTTACGTAATCGCACATTGCTGGCCGTCTCGCTGGCTGTGTTTGCCGCCTATGTTGGAATTGGCATGGTGGCTCCTGTGCGCATCCTCTATGCTGAATCACGAGGTGCCTCGCTTGCCATCATCGATGCGATGGCCTCGGCGTTTCTCATCTCGAACTTTATCTTTCAATATCCCGTTGGTTGGCTTGCCGACCGCTGGGGACGCAAACCAGTCATGATTGCGGGTCTGCTGATACAGGCGGCGCTCTCCGCTCTCTATCTCCCTATTACTGATCCACTCTTATTCATCGCTTTGCGCTTTCTGGAAGGGATGGCCTCCGCCGCCCTCTTGCCTGCTGCTCGCGCTTTGATTGTCGATGCCGTGTCGTCGGATCAACAGGGCGAGGCGTTTGGTATCTTTGGTGCCTTCTTCAATGCAGGCTTTTTGTTAGGACCAGGCCTCGGAGGCCTGCTCGCTACCCTGGGGTATGCCAGCGCCTTCATTGGGGCAGTGCTTTTCCGCCTGATCGGCGTTGTTCTCGTCATTTTCTTGATCCAGGGCGCGAACCAGAACCGCACGGTCAGTGAGAAGCGTACGACGACCGCTGCGATTCCCTATCGTTCGCTCTTTAGGCTGCCTCTGATCGGTGCGTACCTGATTGCTTTCGGCGATTATCTGTACCTGGGTTTCGATCTCACGTTGACCCCGATCTGGTTACATAACAATCTGGGGGCTACGGTCACCTTCATCGGGTTCGCATATATGATGTGGGCCGTTCCCAACGTCCTGCTTTCGCCTGTCGGGGGACGCGTTGCCGATAAGAAACGTCGCTCTTTCTTGATCCTGCTCTGCGGGCTGGCACAGGTGCCAATTTATCTCGCTTATGGCCTCGTCAATATGGCGCTGCTCGTGGCCGTACTATTTGCGGTTCATGGTATCATTTATGCTTTTATGCAGCCCGCTATCGATTCACACGTTGCGTCCTCTTCGGATAGCGCTATCCGTGCACAGGTGCAGGGATTGTATACGACGTTTGGCCTGATTGGCGCTTTTGTCGGTAGCAGCGGCTTTACCCCCTTATACTCTATAAACTTTCGTCTCCCTCTTTTTACAATGGGCATTACCTATGGCCTTTGTGTCCTGCTGGGTGGATTATTGATCCGCTTGGCGGAAAAACGCTCATTACAGTAGTGTGGGTTGTGTTGCAAAAAAGGAAACAGATCTGCAACAGTAGAGGGAAAAGAGCGAAAGAGATCCTCTCCATGAGCCATCACAACCAGAATCCATTTAAATGGCGTCACTTTCAGTCTGATATCATTCTCCTATGTGTGCGCTGGTATCTTCGGTATGCGCTCAGTTATCGAGACCTCGAAGAAATCATGCTGGAGCGTGGCTCCGGGTCGATCATACCACGATCTATCGCTGGGTGCAGCGCTATGCACCTGTGAGCAGAATGCTCAAACTCCATTTCTTCTCCTCCTATTTTTTGCAACACAACTATCCAGAACATGGGCATGTGGTGGAGGTTTTTCAAGAGTTCATCAACTAATAAATACAATAACTTTTTCTCTGAAAAGAGTCAGGAGACACATGGTAGAACGAAATAACCTCTTGCAATAACAACCAGAAGCTCATGCAAACGCGAAATACTAAAGGAAATTATGAACAAACGGGTCTCAACACCAGATGTTAAAGCTGTAATCATACAATTTTTCCCTTTATGACCATACTATATCCTCGATGCGCTTTAAGCCTTGTATGGGTATTTCTCCTACTTTAGAAAAAGATGCAATTGAACGCTATTCTAATAATTTATGCTCAAAAAGTAGCTATAGACATCGTATTTTCTAATGATTGCACCATAAATTTTTCATCTAGTTGAGTAGTTGCGGAAAATCACAGGAACTCTTTGGGCAAATCGGCTTGTAATAGGAGCTAAATTGTCATGCTTTTTCATAAAGGCGGAGGGAATATGAAAAGAAAACAGGTACAGAGATGTTCTAAGATGGATATGTTCTGGTTAGCAACTAACGTTTGTTTTTCTCTGCTATATTTTCTCAATCCCTCGCCTACATATGTGTTCTCATTCGCACAGAGCATACAACCAACAGCTACACCTCCATCTGGTCCTTCTCCCGACGCACGTTTATCTTTCTATGGATCACTGTTAGCCGCATTCACGACAATTATTGCAGCCGTGATAGCTGGCGTATTCATAGTATACCAAGTGCGGAAAAATCGTCGCTTAGAACTTGAGAAGCAGCAAATTCAGTTCCAATTAGATGAAACCCTTCAGCGGCAGCAGAATCAGGCCGAACTAGGGAAGATATTTTACAGCGAAAAACTTAGCATTCAACGAGAGGAAAAAGAGCGTGAACGACAGCAAAGAAACTCGGCGGCAGAAGCAGCCAGAGCAGCGATGATCTCGGCGCAAACTCCAGAGGAACGCGAACAGGCCTATCGAGAAGCCATTCGTCACGATATCGACATTACTCATCTACAAATTCTGGATATGAGCCAACCGCTCGAAGTTGCGAAGGTCTATGTACGTGTGCGCTTGCATGAAGAACCACAATTAAGTTACGAGATAGAGGCTACCTTACGTTCAGCAGAAAAACGACGCGATCCGAATGCGTTGCTAAAAGCCAGCTGGGCTTCATTAGAGACAAGATCAAGCGCATCAATGACGCCGGAAGGTGCATTGCAGAAATATCCTCGTTGCATCGTGCTAGGAGATCCAGGAGCAGGGAAAAGTACATTGCTTAAGTACCTTACACTCAAGTCTATCAATAAGCAGCTTCTCAATATTCCCGATCTTCCTATTCATATTGAACTTGGTGAATTTGCTTATTCTGACACTCAAGATTTGGTAGAATTTGCATCATCTCAGTGGTATGAACGCTATGGCTTTCCTCAGCAAGAGGCTCGTATCTACATTGAGAAACATCTTGTTGAAGGCAGTGCAATATTCCTACTAGATGCTCTGGATGAAACGGTTATTGGTGCAAATGAAGATATAGCGATTGAGTCGTATCGTCGAACGCTAGGAGCTATCAACCAGATGGCAGCACGCTATCCAAAAGTATCTATTGTGGTAACAGCGCGCAAAGCTGGCTATTATCGCCGCCCTCGTTTACATGGCTTCACTGAACTGGAAGTTCTCGATTTTCGGCTAGATGAAATGAAGCAATTTATTGTGAACTGGTTTGCACATCATACAGTCACGCGGAGGCACGCGACTGCTGACAAATTGAATGCAGAGTTAGCACGAGCGCCTCGTATGCGAGCTTTAGCAGCGAATCCTCTCCTGTTATCTTTAATTGTGATGGTTTATGAAGTGCAACAAGATCTGCCGGAAAAACGAGCGGAATTATATAAACAATGTATTGATGTTCTTTTATATAAATGGGATACTAGTCGGGACATTCGCCGCCGCCGCGAGTTCAAACCTGAATATAAGCGTCAATTGCTGATGGAGATTGCCTGGCATTTTCACCAGCAGGGAAGACGTTATTTTTCTGAAGATGAACTCCTCAAAGTTATTGCTCACTTTTTACCAACTATCCGTCATTCTGCGCAACAATGTAAGCTCATTTTGAGTGAAATTGAAGAGGAAAATGGCTTGCTCAAAGAGCAGGCACACGGATGGCATGGTTTCCTCCACCTGACGTTACAAGAATATTTCGTTGCACTGTACATCAGTGAAAACGACAAATTGGATGTGCTCCTTCCCTATTGTGGCGATCCATGGTGGAATGAAGTACTCTCACTCTATGCTGGCTCGGTCTTCGATGCTAGTCTTTTGCTACAGAAGTTATTGCGGCAAGAAAGGCGATACTGGCCCTATCAAGATGTATTTCATACCTCTCTGCTTTGGGCTGGACGGTGCTTTGCTGCACGTCCAAGAGTCAAACAAATCGCAGTACAAGAAAAGGTGATAGCGCGTTTGCTTAATTTGCTCAAAAAAACTCCTTATTCGCTGACAAGAAATCAGGTAATATCAATACTAATAAACATTGATGTAGATGAGGCGAGGGAAATATTTCTAGCTATTCTGAAGAATAAGCGAGCAAATACCCAGGTTCGAGGGGATGCTGTGTTTGCCTTGGCACAGTTAGAAGAACGTGCAATTATTCCAGATTTGTTAACGCTTCTAAAGGACAAGCAAGAGGATGCTGAGGTTCGAGGAGAGGCAATACAAGCGCTGGCAAGGTTAGAAGAACGTGCAATTATTCCAGATTTGTTAACGCTTCTAAAGGACAAGCAAGAGGATGCTGAGGTTCGAGGAGAGGCAATACAAGCGCTGGCAAGGTTAGAAGAACATGCAATTATTCCAGATTTGTTAACGCTTCTAAAGGACAAGCAAGAAAATGATATTGATATTCGATTAAGAATTATAACGATATTGCCATTATTGAAAGATCGTACAGTTATTCCAGATCTGTTAACGCTCTTAAAGGATAAGCAAGAAGAAAATTATATTCGAGGTTCTGCTGCAGTCACATTGGCAAAATTGGAAGAACATGCAATTATTCCAGATCTGTTAACGCTCTTAAAGGATAAGCAAGAAGAAAATTATATTCGAGGTTCTGCTGCAGTCACATTGGCAAAATTGGAAGAACATGCAATTATTCCAGATCTGTTAATGCTCTTAAAGGATAAGCAAGAAGATGCTCAATTTCGAGGAGATGTTGCGTTTGCTTTGGCAACGTTGGAAGAGCATACAGTTATTCCAGATCTGTTAATGCTCTTAAAGGATAAGCAAGAAGATGCTCGATTTCGAGGAGATGTTGCGCTTGCTTTGGCAATGTTGGAAGAGCATACAGTTATTCCAGATCTGCTAACGCTCCTAAAGGATAAGCAAAGAGCAGTATTTTTTCTAAAAAATACTAAAGCTGCGTTGCAAATACCTCAATTATTGATAGATGCCTTAAAAATGATTATTACCTGGGAAAATAAATACCAGATTGCTTATTTTCGATGGCATATTGTAGTTGCATTAGCAATACTGGGAGAGCGGGAGATAATAACATCTCAGCTTATCAGCTTGCTACCTTTAATATCCTTGATAGTAATAAATTATGATATACAGAAGCTCTTAGAGGAGGTCGTACGAGGCCTTCCAGAGATTCGAGATTTAGCAAGATTGCTTAATTCATACTTCATTTCTTATAAGGATAAGAATATTATACATCGCATTTTGTGGGCCATTTGCAGAACCGAAAAGGTACGCATCTTGATGATAGACTTGAAGTGGATTAAATTTATCAGAGTCAGTAAATGGTAGCAGTGATTAATATCATATAACTAATTCTGCTGGTTGCGAGTATTTTCTAAATTCTTCCAATTTATTACCAGCTTGCAATCTTTTCCTGGTTGAAGTGCGAAATGCTATTTTAACATTTATATTAATATGTTTGGGATGACGATACTGTATCGGAGGTTTTCAATAAGCAAGCCGTTGAAAACCTCCGCCTTGAGGAGCATGTGGAGTTTCTTGCCGACAATCTGACAGTTCCTCCTGAGTAGCGTTGTCATTAGCAGCATAATCTAAGATAGTATTATATCCTTCTCTTGCCTTTTGTGCTTCCTGTAATGACTGCAGTTTTTCGTGTAATCACCTCCAACACCAATAGCAAATGCCGAGGACCGCATGAACCAGAGCATCTAATGCACCAATAGCCCCTGAAACGATCTTGATGCGTGCATCTCCTACTCGTGCGGCATCAAGCAAGGCTTCCAGGAGGGTGCGGTCGGCAAGTGCTCCAATACTGATGGGGAAGAGATCAACGCCTGCACGGAGGGCCTCTCCATGTTCACGCAACCCTCCATGCCCAGCCGCTTCAATTACGATATGAGGATGTTCTGCTAAAAGATCTGAAAGTATGGTGACTATTTTTGGCCCGGGGGGGCGCAGGATCGCCTTCCGACCACGCAAGGAGAAGAGATTGCGAATGAGTCAGGGGTGGCGAGCGGGCCGGGTGCGACGGCGTGGAGCGTGGGCGCGATGACGGGGTGAGGATGCGCTCCTGGGGGCAGGAAGCGCTGGCGCGTTCGGGAGCGTAGTGGTAGGTTCTGCTGCTGGCAGTGCCGTGGCATAGCCTTCAGCGAACGCCTCGGCACGCAGAGCCGCCCGCTGGGCGGCCTGGTTGGGGTGGGTGAGCCGTTCTTGCACGAGCGCGAGACCGGCAAAGTCCTGGGCCAATTGCAGCACTTGAGGGGGTGACAGGATGATGCCCCGGCGCTGGTCATCAAGGCTGCGCCGCTGGCCAGCGGTCGTGGCTTGTGTGAGGAAGGTCGAGTCTGGCTGCATACGTCTTCTCCTGATGGTTCAAACTGCTGCTGGTGCAGTGTAGCACATGCAAGAGCAGCAAGCAAGTCTGAGAAAGAGACGCTGTAGATGGAGGACTCATTTCAGGAAGGAAAGCAGGGATGGACAGAGGCTCAGGGGAGAGTGGTGAGGGCAAAGGGGGTGGACCTTGCCCTCGTTTCTGCGTCTTATAGCCATTTTATGAGAGAGAGTGGGCTGTGCCCACCACTGCAAGCTCTCAGGTGTTCCTCTCAGGAACTCTTCCTCAAAATAGGCAACGCGCTTTGCTGGCCCCTGGACCGTGAGTGCATGAGGCATGATTTCATCCCAATACTTTTGCACCATTTCGTAGAGCAGGGGACGTTCCTCATCGGTCACTTGCTCAATGGAGAGCATGTTCAAATCTCCCTTTGGCTTTCCGTTTTCTTTCACCCTTGTCACAAGCAAGGTCATACCATAGTGTACACGATTACCGGTTAGTAAGTATCTCGCTCTCCCTCATCAGAGAATTGCACCACCTACAAAGCATGAAGCACCCGCTTGCGCAGGAGAGCAAATCCGACCTTGCCATACATTTGTCGCTTGATTAGCTTCAATCGCGTCACCTGGCCCTCTACCTGCCCATTATTGATCGACCAGGTGAGACCCGCTCTTACCGCTTTTTTGTCCTTCTCGATCCCAGAAGCAAAGGACTGAAGTTCTGCAATTCCACTCTCCGTCACTTGAACCAACCAGGAATCTAACTGCTGTCCGTCTCGCTTGCGAACCATTGTTAGGAAGCTTTGAATGAGTCCATAGGCATATCTCAGCGGAGGACTGGCGAGCAAGATGGCCGACAAATCCTCTTGCTCAACCTCGCCCAGCTTTTTAGGGTCGCGTACAAACAACCAGACTGCCGTATTCGGCGTATATTTCTTGATGCGCTCGATGTTGATTGGGACATGAATTTCTGCCCGTTTCAGTGCGGCAAGATAGCGATACATACTGCGATCTGATCCCGTGTAGCCGAGCGCTTTGATCTCTCGATAGAGAGTTACCCTCTTGTGCTCCCCCTCGTTCCAGCGTTTGAGGACATAGGGTGCAAAAGCATCAAAGGAACTCTGTTTTTTCGTTGTGATCTCACTTCAGGAAACGTTCCAGCTGCAAGCCATCTTTGGACCGTGCGATCAGAGAGGCCCAAACGACCTGCAAATTCTTTTGGGGTCATCCCCTGCTGTCCAAGTGTCACCACCTGCTGATAACGAGCGTATCTCCCGGCACGCCGCGCCAACCGAACCTTCTCCACAGAGCTTGGTTCGGGAGTTGGCGGCAAAATAACCTCTGAGTGAGTTTTCTGGAAACTATATCATTCCATGTCAACCCGTATGTTATGCAAGGCAAGCGAGGACTAAGCCCCGGAAGTGGCCAAGGGCCATCTGCGGAAAAACGACGTTAATCATGCCGATCAACAGACATTGTGCTTGTGTTGCAAAAAAGTGGAGTTGACCCAGAAAAAAGGGGCTCCGTCATCTTCTGTGCTTAGCCCACCTTGCAAGAAGGAGATCGTCTCGATGGCCAGGAGCAATCAATCCTCAAACAGCTCTCTCAAGATTCGCGTCTGCTGCTCGTTTTTGTTGTGCTTTTGACGAGGTACGCCAGTTCTTCCGCTTCCGCACCACCATGAAACAATCGGTGTCCCTTCCGTGTCAACGTGAACTGTTGCGCCAACGACTCGACAGCCTGAAAGCTCATATTCTGATGGCCTAGCATCAAGGGGTCAGCGGACAAGAAGTCCCCATCCATTTTCTTGCTTTCTCTGTTTTCAGTTCTGACACATCCGAGAGAGGTAACAATGGTCCTCTAGTTCTGTTTTGGTATCCGCTGTTGTTTCATTTTGCCCATCTCTTCCACTCATTTGTCTCCTCAAACGAGATTCCTATTATTTTCCAAGCAATCTCCTCTTGTCTCCATCCGAATAAACAGGTAAAGTGAGACAAACACAAGGAAAAGACTGATAAAAGAGGTATGACTACAACAAAGAAAATACATATATGCTAAGGAGAGGAATGGAAGTTGAACCGACGTGAGTTTCTCAGAAAAACACTGGTGACGACAAGCCTGCTCCCTGGAAGTCTGCTGCTGAATCAAGGGTTGCATCCGTTGCGGGCTAAGGCTCAGACGCTGCAACGAACGTTAAAGATAGCCTCGACGAAAGATCTGGGAGTGGTTGGCAAACCAGCTTCGGTGCTGGGGCGTGATGGTGGTGCGACCCTCCTGCTCGGCAATCAATTGCTTTGGATATTTAACGATACTCTGGTGCGCAACGACACACGAATCCGGTCAAATACAGCGGCTCTGGCCGATCCCAGGAAGCCCCTCATCACTCATGAGCCATTAGATACTCATGGTCGCCCTTATCAATTCATACCCTTTACAACTGAAGAACAGGCATATAATGATAAAACAGGCATATAATGATAAAACAGGCAAACCGGATGACCGCATTGCCATCTGGCCTACCAGTGCGATTTCGTATCGCGGACAAGGTCTCATCTTCTCCTATAAACTCCATGTCAAGCCGGGATTTCTTAACTACGAGTTTCTGGGGTGGCGCTGGCGGTGGTACAACCGGGACAAACGCAGGCAAGACGCTTGCCAGGTCTGTTGTTTACCTCTCCAGAACCCGATTTTGTCTGTGCACAAGTCTATGGAGAAGAGGTGTATATCTATGGGGGCAATCATTCAGCAGACAATGCCAATGTCGTGGCACGTGTCCCACTCAATCAGGCTACGGATCGCAAAGCCTACACATTCTGGAATGGGAAAGACTGGGTTGCCGATGTGAGGCAGGCGCAACCCATCCTCACCCAGATTCCTGGAGCAGTAACAGCCTCGTACAACCCCTATTTAGGACAATTCCTGGTCACCACCTGTCGGCCCCTCTCTTCTGAGATTCTCATGTACACTGGCCCCAGTTTTGCCGGCCCCTGGAGCCAGCCTACAACCGCTTTTCGCGGGTTGCCGCCATCCTCAGATGGCATGGACTACGCTGGCATTGAGCATCCAGAGCTGGCGAAGAATGGTGGGCGCACGGTGTATGTGAGCTACTTCAACACAACGGGCTTTCTGACCGGAGATCTGCGCTTTGTTGAAGTGCATTTTGGATAAACCCCGTTACGAACCAGGAGCGCGCTCAGAATCAACAACGCGATCATTCCCAGCCAGGGCCTCGCGAGGCCCTGGCGATCCACCATAGTCCGGGCAATGTCCAGAACACCATAAGAGATATGGGCGATGGGTGCACCGCTTGCTAAGGCCGGACGATGAAGATCATTCCAGCCAAGGGCGAGGGGGACTGTCCTGTCTCTGAGGCTGAGCTATCCTATCTGGGTGTGATACGAAGAGCTACCACACTGAGCACAAGCACACTCACAACACAAAGGCGAGCAAGGCGGGAGAAACCAGATACCCTGGTAAAAAGGCACGTGCCCAGAACCAGTAGACCGTAGCACCCAGAACAGAGAAAATGGCGGTACGATCAGTCCAAACCAACCCAGTAGGGAGCCTCTCTTTGAATGGGAAACAACACCTCGACGAGCAAGATCGGAATCGTCAAGCTCCAGACAGCATGCAAGGGAAGTACTATCAGCGTGTAGATAATGCCGAAGTCCGCATACCAAACGCGCCTGATGTGCAAGGGCAGAAAGCGCGCCCCGTTGTTGTCAGATGCTGGGCCACAATCACCACTTCGGCAAACCACACAGGCACCGAGGGGCGCTCATCGGGGAGGCTTGGACTTCAATACACTGGTTCGGTATCATATGCAGAAAGACCTCAGATCTCGAGAAATGATGTGATTATGTCCTCATGAGAGGTTTTTTCTGCTAGCAAGCTAGCAGCTCGTTGCATATCGCGTGGGATAACCCTAGCGCAGAAACACGCAGATCACGCAGATAAGGAGTTGAAAATATGCTGCTCAAAAGAACAACGCCATCACCCTCCCTTGCTATCACCACGCTCTTTCCCGAATTAGCTCCCCTTGCCCGTCGAGCTGTCCGCCTGCATCCCCGTCGAGCTGCCCGTCTGCATCCCTATCCAGCCCCAGATCCTGGGCCAGATGAAAGCAAGGTGGGCGGCACGTTTCTCTGGCCCAGCAACGAGCTGTGGCCGTTCTGCCTCGTGGGACATGTCCACAATGAATCTGGGCGCAGCCAGGAGGATGAGTTGCTGCGTCAGGAGGCTGAATATGGCCAAGCTTGGAGAGAGAATTTTGGGCCAGCTATTATCAAACCAGCGGGAGAGCCGCATGGGGCCTATGTTGGAGTCATCCAGTTGCGGGCGGCCGATGTCCCTGAGCTTGGCTTTCCCGAAGGCGCTGACCTTTTTCAATTGCTGTGGTGTCCACGGGACCACAGGATGGCTTTACCCGGCTACGGACCCGAAATCCAGATCTATTGGAGACAAAGTAGTGCCATTTCCAAGCCCTTGCACGAGCAGCCCACCCCCGCAGTCTTCGAGCCTGACTATCTGCCCAACACCTGCCTGCTCATCCCGGAACGTGTTCAAGAGTATCCTGCCCTTTGCGAGCTTCCTACAGCCTTGCAGGAACGTATCCGAGCGTGGGAGGAGACAGAGGCTCACACCTCCTCCCAATACTATCTGGGTCCCGCTCCAGGAACAAAGGTAGGCGGCTATGTAGAGTGGGTTCAATTCCCTGATGTGGTCCGTTGTGCCTCCTGTCAGCAAGAGATGGAACATCTGCTGACGATAGCCAGTTGGGAGTGGGATGGAGAATCCTTCCGCAGATGGAGGCCCCTGGAGGAACAACCCCTCGAACATGGTGTGCCTCTCCAAGACGGTTTGGATGTGTCTGCGGAAGCGGGACTCATGCTAGGAGACGCTGGCAATCTCTACGTGTTTCTCTGTCGTCGTTGTCCCGGTTGGCCCACAGCCTCTTGGCTCCAGTGTAGTTAGAAGGTTATGGACGTGCCGGTCCTGTCCTCTTGCAAGTTTGCTTGGTGCAAGCAACCTCTATTGAAAGTGTGCATGACCCCACGGGATCGCAACGAGCTAAAAGTAAGTGAGCAAGAACAAAAGCGGCTGAAAAATAGAAATAGAGAAGTGTCGATATTGAAGAAGTGCTCGGTAGAATGAGGCTTGAGGGATGTTCATGAAACCATCAAGGAGAAACGAGTCTCCCCACCTCTTTAGGAGACATTTGAAAGTTCAAAGGCTGTGTTGCAAAAACTCAGGAGGGGACAGGAGAAACGTGGAGCTTCTCTTGCGGTTATGCTTAGGCGACCAGTCCAAACAGGCAGGCAAGCAATGAACGAAATCTGCCCAGTGATGTTCCCTTTTTCCACCCCATGCACCTGTTCTTTGCGAAGCATATTTATACTCTCGTATCCCTGTAACGTTCTCCATGCGGTCTCAAAGGACCAAGAACCCATTGTTTGGTTTGACGAGGCGTTTGATGTGCACGATGATCTTGTTCCACCAGATTGCCCCGGTATTTCACTTG
The DNA here is from genome assembly GCF_016587455.1 of Reticulibacter mediterranei. Taxonomy (NCBI): domain Bacteria; kingdom Bacillati; phylum Chloroflexota; class Ktedonobacteria; order Ktedonobacterales; family Reticulibacteraceae; genus Reticulibacter; species Reticulibacter mediterranei. Next base: position 2,564,189 of record NZ_BNJK01000002.1, read on the forward strand.
TCTCAATTCCACACTTTTAGGGAGACCCCCAGCAGTTTTCAACTCGGCAATCGCTATTTGATCCAGTCTATCTCAGCTTTTGGGACTCTTTCAAATTGGGGGAAGATCGGTTCCAACATTTTTACCCTCCAAAATCCTCGCTAAGGATTTGTTGAGATGAAAGATGATATCATTTAATCATCCTCGGCCTCCTAACCTTAGATCTGGTAATAATCCAACGACGACAGGCTTTTATGGCGAAGGGGAATAAATTCATGACTGACGTGGCTAAGACATACACCATTCAAGAGATGGCAAGGGTAAGCGGCCTTCCTGCAGGGCTTTCCAGTTCTCCGCTCAAAGGGGTGCAGGGGTCTCCCTGCCGGGGCCTGGGGCGTCCCCAGTTTCCTTCCCTCCTTCGCGCGCCGCCGCAGGCGGCGCGCAAAAGAGAAGAAAAAAGGTTTTTGCGGGGACACCCCGCACCCCGGCAAAGGGCTGCCGCCCTCTGCACTCCCGCTAGATGGGAGAATTGGAAAGCCCTGGGCCTTCCTGAAAGCACCTTGCGCTACTATGAACAAATCGGACTGATACAATCAGTGCCTCGCGACAAAAGCAGTGGGCACCGTCGCTACAGGCAAGATGATTTGCCCCTCCTTGAGGGCCTGGCCCATTTGCGTGCGACTGGCATGCCAATCGAACAGATGCGCGAGTACTTCGGTCTTGTGCCAGGGGGCTACGAGGCCGCCCCGGAACGTTTGCGTCTGCTGGAAATGCACAAGGCTGCGCTCGAAGCTGAAATGAAACGTCAGCAAGCTCACTTGCAGTATCTTGAGCAGAAGATAGCGTATTGGAACGCCATTCTTGCTGGTGATATGAAAGAAGCAGGGAGGCTCAGAGAAGCCCTGGAACACGTTGCCATCTAACAGGCAAAGAAAAAGTAAATGCACTCAGCGCAAATCAGAAGCGTAGCAAGAGTCATCCTCAGCTCTTGACTTCAAGCGCTTGAAGTTTGCCATACTCCTTGTATGAGACAGGTATTGTTTATCCATAAGGAGTATGATATGAGTCAAGAGAGCCTTTCCACGAATCGCCTTTCATCAACCATTACCATTGGTGGCGACCTGACCGTCAACCGCATTGGCTATGGGGCCATGCAACTCACCGGCCCGAACGTTTGGGGTGAGTATCCAGATCGCACGGGTGGTCTGGCATTTCTGAAGGAGGTGGTCGCAGCAGGGGTGAATTTTATCGATACGGCGGATACCTATGGGCCATTTACGAATGAGCAGTTGATCCACGACGCGCTGTATCCGTACCCGCAAGGCTTCGTGGTCGCCACCAAAGGCGGCTTTGTCCGTGGCGGCCCCCGCTATGAAGACCTTGACGCTGTTGGCAACCGGATGTATCTGCGACAGGCGGCCTTTACCAGTGCCCGACGGCTGGGCATCAAACAGATAGACCTGTACTATCTGCACACTCCACAAGCCAAAGACGTTCCGTTTGAAGATCAGATCCGTACCCTCAAAGAACTACAAGACGAGGGCGTCATCAAGCATATCGGCTTGTCGAATATCACAGCAGAGCAGTTACACGTGGCACAAACGATAGTCGATGTGGTGGCCGTCACCGCGCACTACAACATAGGGGTCCGCGTGTCCGCACCACTGCTGAAAGCTGCCAAAGAAAGTGGCATCGTCTTTTCACCGTGGCACCCGGCTGCACTCCCAAAAGGCGACAGCGCACCGTGTTTTCACGCCGTGCTTGACCCGATTGCCGAAAAGCATGGAGTATCCTTGCCACAGCTCGCCTTAGCGTGGCAGTTGCACCGCTATGAAAACATGCTGCCGATTCCAGGCACCACAAGTCTTGACCATCTGAAAGAAAATCTTGCCGCAGCCGCCATTTCGTTGACGCAGGACGAGGTTGATACTATTACTCATGTAGTTCCTGAAGAGTAGGAAAAGAAAGGAAGAAATAGGCTGAAATTTGTAGAATAGTATGGCAAAATCCGGCGCAATGCGGTTGTGGACGGTTTCCGAGGAACTGACGCAAGTGAAGTATGCATTCGAACTGGCCCCGGTATCGTTTGGACGATAGACAACATTCCGGTAGAGGGAAACGGGACAGTCACACCCTCCTCGTTTCCTGAATCTATCCACCCTGAGCGCTACCCTGATGGGGTCTCGATACTTTTGCCCCCCAAACCCTTAGCGGGGAAAACGGGGGGAGAAAATGTCGGGATCCCAATCATGGTCTCTTCTCCGCAGATTTTTTTGCTTGAAGCAGAGCATTCCTGAAGTCGTTGTTGCCTTCGTTGTTTTGTAATACCTCTTAATGCCACCTCTTCTTGCGTGAGTTCATACGCCTCCACCATTGCGCGGGCTGGCATCAGGCCAGTAGTGCCTGCGTTACAGGAAATTTTCGTCAGCAAGAGTTCCAGAACGATTGAGGTGGAACTCTTGCACAAAGCGCTTCATACTGATCATTCTTATGAAAGAAGTTTTGCATTTAGCCCCGTGTTGGAATGGTCTCTTCTTGATGCTCATGGTTCCAGCTCTTCGAGCGTCATTCCGCCTGATTTTGTTCGCCGGCCCAATCTGGCAACTCCCCTGCCTCGTTATTTGTATTCTCGCGCCGCAGCCGGGCGACCATCCCGGCCACATCGTCAGCGGGGCGTGAAACAAGGTCGCTCACTGGTACATCGGGCATACGTCTCAGAATGAGAATGATATTTGCCATCAGATCAGCTAACTCGTGGAGCGAAAGCTTCTCGAGTTCCTCTGGCGACCACCGGAGATTCTTCTTCATGATGATGTTCAACCTTCCTTCGACGAATGACTTTTTGCTGTCTCATCAGTACCATACCTCAAAGCAGTCCATTGCACAAGAGTGATGTACAGGCCTGTGGTGGAATCTCATAGGAGACGCCACAGATGGCAGCATGGGCCGACACCATAGACATAATGTGATTTGCCAAACGTTTTAGCCGCCTCGGACACAATATGGTTCAAAAAAAGTTGGACATGATATGGGTCAATTTCATAAGTGGTCCAACTAAGAACCTGTTTTGGAATGCGCGGCGGTAAGAGTAAATAGCGTGGCAAGAAGAGCAAGTTAGGAGAAGTTTTGTGCGAGGTCCAGACGGTAGAATGTCTTGCATACAATGAAACCATCAAGGAGAGGAAACATGAAATTTCTGCTCACTTCTGCTGGCATCAAAAACGACAGCATTCGTCACGCGCTGGTTGATCTGCTGGGCAAACCCATTGCCGAGTCCAGTGCCCTTTGCATCCCCACTGCGGGGTACGGGCACCCCATGGGCAGCCCTGGTGGGGCATGGCGTTTCATCACCGGCCAGTCCTCCACACCCATGTGCGAGCTGGGTTGGAAGTCCTTGGGTGTGCTGGAACTCACCGCGCTGCCCAGCATAAATGAAGAGCGCTGGGTCCCCTGGGTCCGAGAGGCAGACGTCCTGCTAGTGAACGGCGGCGATGCGCTGTATCTGTGCCACTGGATGCGGCAGTCCGGGCTGGCGGACCTCTTGCCGGAGCTTCCCGATACGGTCTGGGTGGGCCTCTCCGCCGGGAGCATGGTGATGGCCCCCTGCATCGGGGAGGACTTCGTCGGGTGGAAGCCGCCCGAAGGTTTCGATAGAACGCTAGGACTGGTTGATTTTGCGATATTTCCGCACCTGGATCACCCCTCTCTACCAGACAATTCCCTGGCCAATGCAGAAAAATGGGCTGCTGGAGTGGGTGTGCCAGCGTATGCAATTGACGATCAGACCGCTATCGTCGTTCGCGGCGGGGCAGTCGAAGTGGTCTCCGAAGGCCATTGGAAACAGTTTACGCCCTAATGGGGGATGGGAACTGGTTCGTTCTTGCTCCCTAAACGAGCGAGGAGTGTACACGGTGCTCCTCGCTACCTCTTTGTGGTTTGCCAATCTCTTTGTCCTGATTGGAACGTTTATGAGTCAATGACTGGTCGGACAACTTATGGGTCAAAATAGCAAAGGAGTTCATTGGCCTCATAAGCCACTTGAGCGAGCCTCGCTACAGCCGCTGATTCGAGAGGGAATCATGAGCATCTGCGAGCCAGATGAGGACGGTTCCTGTCACCATGCCGATGACGAGCCAGATGGTTCCTTCTACTACCCCTGTCTCGAACCATGAAAGGCTTGCAGACCTGTTCCAGGGATGAAGGAGCCAGAGCAGGCTTTCAACCACCTGGGAACCCAGCACGTGCCCTGCTGCCCAGGCGATGGCGTTCGCGCTGACCCACCAGAGGACCTGCTTGCGCTTGACTCCGTATCTCTTGATGACCACCATCCCCTGAAACCATCCGACGAGACTGCCAAAGATGAGCATCAGGATCATCAGCACGCCGGTTGCATACCAGAACTCTGGCGTCCCGAACATCAGGGACCGCCAATTGCTAAACTCAGCAGTGAAGGTGTAGAAGAAAAAATAGGGGAACATGAAGAAGATTCCCAACATTTCTGTCAATAGCCAGAAGCCTGCCCTGGCAACGAAGCGGCGCAGCAGAAGCCACTGGCCGAGCGAAACAAAGAAAAGAGGGGAGGCCAGATAAAAAAGCAGGCCAATGCCAGTGCCGGAAGGCATCTCCAAGATGAAGAGAATGAGGCTCTTGCCGACGACTCCTCCGACGACCGTCAGTCCAACCCAGAGAAACCAGATCATGAGATCGGGTGCCGATTGGCGTGTGCGTTGTGCTTCATGCAATAGCGTCTTCTCCCGCGTTCAGTTGGTTTGTTCTCGTTCTCAGACGCGAGTATACCCCAGACACTTCGTCGCTTCCAGGTTTTGAAGGCCAGACAGAACGCACACAGGTGCGCGATGCCCGTCCATCGCTCTTGATCTGCGAGAAGGGTTGTGTCAGAACTGAGGACACAGGAATTAATCAGGCAGCGTTTAACACGACCTACTCGCCCCCCCTCTGTATCAGGCTACCAACATCATCGTCATCAGAGTATTCAATCGTTGGTGGAACAGGTCACGTTGGCGTGCCAATGATACAGATTACCCGATGGTGGTGCGAAATCGAAAGAAGTGGCGAAGTTCATCAAAGGCTCTGCAAAATCGCGACGCAGAAGCGAAGCTTCCAAAGCCTCGCATGGGATAGTAGCGCTGTTTAATACCACGATGATCCTGTTCCACTATATTGTTGAGATAGTGGTTACATTGATGGATGACTTCATTGCCAAAGGTTTCTCGGATCGCACGCGGATAGGAGGCATGCCCATCCGTTGTTACTTGTTCAGGAGTATGACCAATCGTTTCAAGGGCTTGCTTGAAAAATCGCTTGGCGGTATCCATGTTTCGCTTTTCGCTCAGCATGAGTCAACCAAGTTACCATCTCGATCAATAGCTCGATAGAGGTAGCACCACTTTCCCTGAACTTTGACGTAGGTTGCATCGACATGCCAAAGGGTCCCAGTACATCCACGCCGTCTGGATCGCAATTGATCTGCTAAGAGCGGAGCAAATCGAGCTTCCCAATCTCGTACCGCTTCATGTGTGAACGCAAAACCTCGCTGCAAGAACATCTCAGCCAGATCTCGCAGACTCAACTTATAGCGTAGCCGCCACAGCACGACGAGCAGGATGATATCGGTAGGATATTCCAAATAATTGAAAGGTGTACCAGTACGTTCGTTAAACATGCGTCGGCAGGACGAGCAGCGGAACGTTCGATCGCCCAGAGTGGTTTTCTTCAGATGACAATCATCTTAATGCTCACCAGTATACCACCAGAGCAATTTCACACTGATCTTGTTCTCAGTTCTGATCATTTCATTTCAGACAGCCAGGCGAACATGACAAGGATTTGAAGTAATGAATCAGGAAAGGACCACTGTAAGGAGTGGACAAAGGGGATGTGAGAGACCAGGTGACCTTAGTTGCCACAGTGTTTGGAGTGGTTGCTTAAACTGAATCAGATGAACCCTCTGCACCCACTTCTTCAGTTCCTCGCAATTTTTGCAACACTACCTCTTGTCTTGACACCACGCTTCTTTCATGGTACAATTTGTACCAATTGGTACATAGATATGGTACATACTTTTAGTAGGTACGGAGTGGCAGATAAAGGGAGGCTGAATGCCTTTTTCGCGCTTTACGAAAATGCCGCACGAAAAACGAGAACGCTTGTTAACGGTTGCCGCTCAGGAGTTCGCCGCTCATGGCTTCGAGGCAGCATCACTCAATCGGATTCTTGAAGAGGCACATATCGGGAAGAGTTCGGCATACTACTATTTTGAAGATAAGGCTGATCTCTTCCGGACAGCGGTCGAATATTGTCTCGATCAACTCCAATTCGCTCCTCCGAACGAAGCCTTCTCTTCGCTCACTGTCGAGACCTTCTGGCCCACGATTGCTCAAACGTACCACCAGACACTGCTCCAGGCACAGGCGCGACCCTGGCTCTTTGGAGCAGTGCGTGCTGCCGAACATTTAACGACGGAGTCGTTGCAGCGCGCACCACTAGCAGAGCTTATCCGCTCCCTTGAACGCTACATGATGGGCAACATAGGTGCCATGATGAAACGTGGGCAGGAACTCGGGTTGATCCGGACAGATCTCCCCGACGAGCTCCTCATTGCCTGGTTCAGGGCCATTGATGGGGCAACTGATACCTGGCTTCTCGCTCACATGGATCATCTGGACCAGGAAACCATTACCCATATTTTGCGCCAAACACTGGCTTCGATCCGTCAGGTGTTGGCATGACCTAGGATGAAATCTCCGATATCCTAAAAAAGGAGAGAAATCATGTCCGCATGTGTATTCCGTACACCGCTGTTAGATGAATATATCATCAAATAGAGTAAAGTCGATAGCCGCCCTTGAGCAGAAGAAGACCGCTGGTTTCGACGATTGATGCAGATGGAAAGGACACCATCATGAAAGCTGCTGTGCTCAACGACATGAAAGGCTCATTTGATATTGAGAACGTCCAGATCGACGCTCCAAAGGGACGCGAGGTTCTCGTCCAAGTGAAGGCATCCGGTCTGTGTCATACCGATCATTACATGGCCGTGAATCCTTTCGGATTCCCATTACCTGCACTCTTAGGCCATGAGCTTGCAGGGGTCGTTTCAGAAATTGGACCCGACGTTCGCGAATTCGCAGTCGGCGATCATGTCGTTGGGAGCACCCTTGGATTCTGTGGTCATTGCGATGCCTGCCTGAAGGGTCGCACGTACCTCTGTGAGCATACTGAAGAGACAAAGCGCAACGACAGCCAGAGCCAACGCGTCACCAGCAATGGGCAACCAGTGACTGATGTCTTTGGCACATCAGCCTTCGCTGAATACTCCTTATTGCATGAGAGCCATCTTGTGAAAGTGCCGAAAGAATTGCCTTTTCCACAGGCAGCTATCTTGGCTTGCGGTTGCGTAACTGGTGCCGGCGCGGTCCTCAATAGTGCCGACGTGAGACCCGGAGAGACGATCGCCGTCATTGGCATCGGCGGAGTCGGCTTAAACGTCATCTCGGGTGCCAAGTTGACTGGTGCATTGCGAATCATTGCTCTAGATGTGCAGCCCAAAAAGGAAGTGCTGGCACGGAAGTTTGGAGCGACTGATTTCATCAATGCCAGCGCGTGTGACCCGATCGAGGCGGTCAAACATCTGACGGGGAGCGGTGTTGATCACGCTTTCGAGGCGGCTGGCCTCAAGCTTACGTCGGAGCAAGCGATCAAGATGGTGAAACCCGGTGGTGGCGTCTATTTCCTTGGAATGCACACACCCGGTTTGTCGATGGAAATCGATCCAGTCGATCTCATCTTGCGCCAGGTGGTCGTCAAAGGGGTCTTGATGGGGTCGACCAACGCCAAGATTGACATTCCAATGTACGCCAATCTTTATCTGCAGGGTCGCTTCAACCTTGATGATCTGGTCTCCAAGGAGATCAATATTTCTGAAATTAACGACGCTTATAAAGCAATGAAAAATGGTGACATTGTGAGGTGCGTTATTACCTCGTTCTGAAGATCAGATAGGATCAAGCCCCTTTCCAGAATACTTTGCGGAACTTCTGAATCAGTCAGCTTATACCCTTCATGCCCGATACTTTGTGGTTGGTGACAGCTCGTATAATACATCCATCGGTTCCAGGATGATGGTGAGGACGAGGTGACAGCTGCGGCTCGACCGCGCACGTAAGATGGTTCCCCATCATCATGGGTGAACTGAAAGCCTCGCGCTAAAAACATCTCAGCCACATCACGCAAACTCAATTTGTAACGGAGCCGCCAAATGACTGCGAGCAAAACAATATCTGTCGGGAATTCTAGAGAGTTGAAAGGAGTGCCAGTTCGTTCGTTGAAAGTACTGCGACACTGAGGACAAAAGAATGTAGCATACCCGAGTTTGGTTTTCTTTAATCTCAACCATGCCGATCTCAGAAGATCGGAAAAGGAGTCATCCTGCATGAGTGGTCGTGGACAAATGAATGATAAAGGTTGTTCCCTCTCCTACAGTGCTGGTTACGTCGATACGGCCATCTAGCAGCGTCACGATGTTACGGCAGACGGCAAGGCCAAGTCCGACACCAACCGACCCTTTTATTTTTTCGCGCGGCTGGTTGCCCTCACGGACGCGGTAGAAGCGTTCCCAGATGTGGGAAAGAGCGTCAGCGGGAATCCCTTTGCCTGTATCGACGACCATCAGGCAGACCTCTCTGTGTCCAGTCGTCGCCTTGATGGTAACGGTGCCTCCAGGAGGCGTGTAGCGCAGGGCATTTGTAATCAGATTGACTAGCACTTGTTCCAGCCGTGAACCATCGGTTGTTATGGTGGGCAGGTTTGGAACAAGGTCGAGATGTATCTGCATATTGTTCTGTTGAGCATAGGGAAGGAAGCGGTCGTGGAGAGCTGTGAGCAACTCTGCGATGGGAACCGACTCCAAGTAGATTGTACTTTGTCCCGTTTCCAGCATGGCAAGGTCGAGCAGGTCGCCACTCAGTCGTCCCAGTCGCGTGGCTTCAGCGCTGATCGTGCGTAGGACGCGGAGACGCTGAGCGTTATCGTTGATGACGCCATCGAGTAATGCTTCGGCATAGCCTCGAATGAGGCTGAGGGGGGCAGCGAGTTCGTGTGAGACGTTTGCAATCAGGTCGCGTTCGGCCCGCTGCTGCTCAAGGACGGTATCCACCATATGATTAAACGAGAGGCTTAATGTATGCAGTTCGTAGGGGCCAGCGGGGGTTACGCGCCGCTGATATTCTCCTTTTGCAATTGCCTGGGCAGTGAGCGTCATAGTGTGCAGAGGATGCGCGAGCCTTTGAGCGGCGATTACTGCCCCAAAGAAAACCAGGACAACGGCGATGCCAGCGGCAAACATGACGAGGCCAAGCGAGCGTCGCCAATTCGTCGTAGCGAGCGATTGATTTTCACCGAGCAGCAGTTCGCCAACAATCGTATGTGGCTGGTTCGCATCTCTGGCAGTGGTCAGAGGCGTATCGGTAATCAGCTGATCGTTCAGCCAGGTCCACGACTGGTTGGAAGAGCCGGGATGGGCGAGATCAGAGCGGGCATGCTCTAGCAGCGTTGGGAGCTGGTTCTGAGCCAGTTGAGGAGAGGCGTAGACGAGATTGCCGTGTTCATCGAGCAACAGGGCGTAACGGTGGGGAGAATCAGCCAGCGCTGCCTCTAACAGGCTGGTGCGCGTTTGAGGCGTAGTATGGAGCAAAAAGGCAGCATCTTCTCCGCAGCACTGACTGAGCGCCTGAGCCTGCATCATCATCTGGTTGCCCTGATGCTCGGCGAAGTACCCTTTCAGGAGAGCACCGACCAGCACGGCATTGAGCACGATGGCGATGAAGCCAATGCCGGCGAAGGTAAAGGCGATTTGAGTGTGCAGACGATAGGGTTGCCGTTTCTGTGGACTACTGTTCTGACGTTTCATACTTCATCACCTATCAATTTATAGCCGATGCCCCAGACTGTTTTGAGCAAAGAACCTGCTGGGCCGAGCGCTTCGCGTACACGGCGCACGTGGGTATCAATCGTGCGTTCGTCGCCCGCAAAATCGTAGCCCCACACATGATCGAGCAGATCCGCACGCGAACAGACGACGTTTGGATGCAGGGCCAGATAGAGCAGCAGATCAAACTCGCGTTCTCGCAAGGCAACGTTTTTGTTCTCAACAAAGACAGTGCGTTGAGCGGGATCTATCTTGAGCGAACCTGTTTCGATGATATGTGTAACTACCGGATGGTTGCGTCGAAGGACGGCCCCGATCCGCGCCACTAACTCGCGTGGAGAGAATGGCTTGGTGACATAATCATCGGCTCCCTCCGCAAAACCGCGCAAACGGTCATCTTCCGTACCCCGCCCTGTCACCATGATGATAGGGGCGCTGGTAGAGGCCCGCAGGACGCGGCAGATCTCCCACCCGGAGCGCAGGGGGAGCATCAGGTCGAGCAGAATGAGATGAGGATGGATGCGCTGCGTGCAGGCGACTCCCTCCTCACCGGTCTCTGTATGCTCAACAGTGTAGCCCGCATGTTCCAGATACGTTCGTACGAGGCGTGCCATCTCACGGTCATCTTCAATGATGAGAATAGTTCTGCCGCGCACCACCTGTTCTGTCATGGATCTTCCAGTGCCTCGATTCACAGCGATAAAGATAGCCCCAACGGGCGAGAGCGTCCAAATCCAAGCTCCTGCCCCCATTATAGCCGATCGGATCGACAAGATGTGACAGATGTGTGAACTCGCTCTATTTTTGCTCGCGTCATACTTCTGTCACATCTTCCATCCCTTTTCGTTTTACACTCTTTTTTACAAGAACAGGCATTGTGTCTGAGATCAATTACTCTTGAAACGGAAAGGGATATTCATTATGGCAAGTTTCTCTGGCGTTGCCGGTACGTTTCCTATGCAAAGCCTGCCTGACGCAAAGCTCCGTTCGCTGTTGCGATTGCGTATGCTGATTGGGTATATACTCTGCTGTGGAGGGCTGCTCTTTACCTTTGGGGGAGCCTGGGACGTGGTCTCGCATCGGACCGTTGGCCGGGATGCGACCTTTTCGCCTGCACACGTCACCATGCTTACCGCGCTGACGCTGATGGGGTTGGCGGCAATGATGCTGGTGTTGGTTGAGACAAGGTGGGCGCGGCGCGATCCTGGCATACGCGATTATGGGATTACGTTTGCTGGTGGCTTCTCTGGCCCCCAGGGAGCATACCTGGCGGGCTTTGGCGTTGTCGCGTCTGCGATTGCTTTTCCCCTGGATAACTACTGGCACTCGCTCTACGGGATCGATGTCTCGCTCTGGGGACCGTTCCATGTGATGATCCTGATGGGGGCGCTGCTCGCATCCATTGGCGCGAGCTATCTGCTCATCTCGACGGCGCATCTGGCGGCCTCGCAGCATGCCGAGATGGTGAGGCGACTCTGCATGGTGGCGACGGTGATAACACTGACCGATATTGCTGGGAAGCTGATGAACATTGTTGAGCCTGCACTTTCAACGCAGGGGGTGGTACAATTGCCCGTTGGTAGTTTCGATCTGTACCCGATCATGATAGCGACTAGCGCCATGATTGGCCTGCTGGCTGCCGCTTTTGCCTCTCGCTGGACGGCGACAATTGTTGCCCTGATCCATAGTGCCATCACCATCGTGCTGGCGATAGTGATTCCGCCGGTAATGGCATGGCAGATCAGGTTTGAGCAGGAGACGGTGCTGGCACGGGCCGCGCAATCAACGGCGCGAGAAGGGATTCGCCACGCTATGATCACACCGGTACTCCTGTTGGGATTGGCGCTTATCGTTGATGGGGTGATCTGGTATGCACGGCACAAGAACTGGACGTTGCGCTCGGTGTTGCGCACCCTCTTCGTGATAGCATTGCCCATACTGCTTGTGATTGCGCTGGTTGGCCTCACGACATTTCATGAACAACGCGGACTTCAGGGACAATCCGCGACATCGGGAGGGCTTGCCGCGCTTGGTCTATCAACAGTACTCCTCTCACTCATCTTGATGCCAGTCGGAGAGCTGATAGGGATGTGGATTGGTCAAACGATGGGAAGATCTTTACAGAGGGAAGGGCAATGGTAAACAGGAACATCTGGCAGTTTGCCTTACTCATTGGGGCGATTGCATCATTGATCATCGTAATGGTTGTGCTGCTCCAGGTCGTCCTCTCGCCATATGTGCATGGGGGGCCAGCCAGAATTGTTGCCACCAATGCTGGTCCGTATCCACTCAAGGTAACATTCTACGCCGACCCCGCCAGCGCCGGTTACGCGCTACCCTTTGCCATTCAATCTGAAACGCGTGGACCGCTCACCTATGATATATCGGCGAGACCCGCAAAAGGGACTGTCGGCTCCATTGTGCATGGGGATATTAATACAAAGACAACAAATACTGAAGGGATGCCAGGGAGCGTCAATATCACTGTGCGTGGAAACTGGATATTGCATATTGTTGTCGCAGGTTCCGCCGGAGAAGGACAGGCCAACATCCCGTTTCGCGCGGTGGCTCCGCCTGCTATCCCCTCCTGGCTTGCCATGCTGATTGGCCTGCTTCCCGTCTATGGGATCGTGATCTTTTTGCTTGTGCAGAGTAAGCGTAATTTGCAACGATCCGCCCCGGAACATCGGTTGTCACGGTCCTTGCTCTAAAGAGGGAGGGGAAAGACTGTGAAGCTCTGTTTTTCTGCAACGGTCCCAGAGATGGCAACAATGACCTGTCGTACCTGTACGGAATCACCGACACCGTGTGCAACCTCGGTATAGGCTCAATCTTGTGGACCGGGGTCAAGCAAGCAAATCAGACGCAAGGTCCTGGCCCCTGCGAGAACGCATCATGCGCGATCACGTCGCTGAACGGCAGTGGCATCAACCTCTCGCTGAGTATCACGAACCAGTCGTGCCTCAACCTGTTGCAGTACGGTTGGGGCATGACCAGCGGCGGCACACCAACCTCCACATTGACTCCTACACCCAAACCAACTATAACACCGACCCAAACTCCTGTGACGGGTGGCGCGAGTTGTCAGGTGAGCTACATGGTGAATCAGTGGTCTGGCGGTTTCACGGCGAATATTACTATTACGAACACCAGTACCACAACGAGCAACGGCTGGACACTGAAATTCGCCTTCCCTGGTAATCAGCAGATCACGCAAGGATGAAATGGGGTGTTCTCACAATCGGGCACAAATGTGACGATCAGCAATGCCAGTTACAACGGGACAATTGCTGTGAACGGTTCGGCAAATACCGGCTTCAATGGAAGTTGGAGCGGTAACAATCCTAGCCCAACAGCATTTACCCTGAATGGGGCCAGTTGTAGCGTGTCTTAATCGCTACAATTTCGCTGATTGATCAGCGTTAAGGGGTATGAGCTTGGTTTGCCGGTGCATTTCGACAGGATCTTGTCGAGATGCACGCGGTTTTCTTCACGCAGCTTGAGGAATGGAGTTCTGATAGATTTTCGCTGTTTTCCTGGCCACGCTTTCTTATCCGTTTGTCTCGTTCATCACGCAGGCCCATTGAAAGTGTCTTCCTGACAGCAGGGAGCATAACATTACTAGTTCTGTTTAACAGAAAGAGAATGAGGGTGAGGTGATCTCATCAATCATTTGCAGTTCCTGCTCACTGAAGGACAGGTTTTGCAGAGATATGACGGCCTTGAGCATCTGCTCGACCTTGGATATCCCAATCAACACGCTGGTCACTGCCTCGTGTTGAAGATTCCATGCCAGAGCCATCTGAGCCAGTGTTTGCCCACGATCTCGTGCTAGCCGATCGAGCCGCTTGAGCTTGTCCAACAGCTCAATCCTGGATTTCTGGGTCTGCTGTTGCCCATGTTGATAGAGAGTGGAAAGGGAAGCTGAGGAGCGATGACTGTTGAGGCATGGTTCAGCTAATAGCCACTGTGCCAGTGGGCAGGTAGTCAGCACGCCAGTTCCGGTACGGAGGGTATGAGCAAACAAATTGGTTTCAGCGCTGCGGTTCAAGAGATCGTAGTGCGTCTGGCTTAATGTGACCGTCTCCTGACCTATTTCCGCCAGAGTAGTGAAAGCGTTGAGAAAAGAGGTGCCCGCAAAGCTGCTGAGGCCGATATAGAGTGCTTTACCCTGGCGCAGGATCAGGTCAAGCGTGCCCATCGTTTCCTCCAGTGGTGTCTCAGGATCAGGACGATGGATGTAGAAAATGTCAACATAATCCAATCGCAGGTGTTTGAGTGACCGATCGAGACACACCATCAGGGATTTTTTGGAGAGCCTCTCACCATAGGGTTCTGAGTTCATCTGATAGCCCGCTCCGGTAGCGATAATTAGTTCATCACGTGGCATCGTGTGCAGGATTTCCCCCAGGATGATTTCGACATCGATAAGTTGTTGTCCATATGTATATGCCAGATCAAAGTAGGTAATTCCCAGATCAAACACGCTATAGAAATACTTTTGCGCACCAAGTTCTCTCCAGTTGCTTGTCACAATTTCCCGGACACCCAGGGAGATGGCAGGCAGTTTCAGTCCTGACTGACCGCAGCGGTGATACCGCATGCCCCCATCACGAGCTTGTGTGAATGCGCTCATCTCTTGATTGATCCTTCTCATTATGAATCCAATTACAATGTGAGTCGGTTTGTTTATTGACACACCATTGGTTGTCAAAACCCATCATATTGTGGAAAGAGCCTCGTCTACGAGCTGCCAGATGATATAAGCACTTGCATCGGCCTCTGGTGCAAACATAGCCCTGGTCTATTTTTTCTCTTCAACGGTGACCAATTCCTCCCAAAATGCTTCAGGGATAGGATACTGAGCCAGGGTAATGGTCTCAGCAATTCGCTGGGGATGACTGATGCCTACAATAGTTGAACTAATGCGGGGATCGCGTAGGGAAAATTGCAAGGCTGCTGCAGCGAGAGGAAGAGTGTACCGCTGACAAAGCGCTTCCTTTTTTCGGGCCAGTGCTAGCAACATTGGATCGGCCTCTGAGTACATATAACGAGGATAGGCAGATGGCCCTTTGGCAAGCATGCCACTGCCGTAGGGAGCTGCATTGATCGCTGCAACCCCATGTTTCATGCATACATCCCAGAATGGATCAGCCTCTGTGTTGAGCAGTGTATAACGATTGTGTGAAATGGCGACCTCGAATAGCCCTGTTTCCACAAAGCAAGTCATCAGTTCGATAGGACCACCGGCAACTCCCAGATGAGCAATTAAGCCTTCTTCCTGACATTGCCGTAAAACTTCAACTGGTCCTCCAGGAGCCATAGCATCCTTAAAGGAGATGTGTTCTGGATCGTGTAAATAGAGGAGCTGGAATTGGTTGAGTCCCAGTAAATGGAGACTGCGCTCGACACTCCGCCGCATTTGCGCTCCACTAAATTCACCGGTCTGAAGGTTGCGGTCTGCTTTTGTGGAGAGGACCATTCCTGCGGGAAGACCACCGTATTCACGGATGACGATCCCGAGACGACGCTCACTCTCGCCATCGCCGTAGGATGCTGCGGTATCAAGAAAGTTAATAGGACTCTCAAATAGTGCGTGAATGGTGGTGAGCGCTTGTTCTTCTGCAACTGTATAGCCGAACGTTTCAGGCATATTCCCTAAAGACGAACAGCCAATACACAGGGAGGTAACCTTCAATCCTGTTTGGCCCAAGGGACGGCGAGGGAGCAAAACCTCCTGTGCCATGTCGTAGCCTCCTACTCGGGAAAACTCTTTGATGAGAGAAATGCTGATCTCATGAGAGCATGTACCTGTAATGATTTCGAGAAACCGTTTACACCAAAAGCATAGACAGAAGAGCATACTTTGTCAAGGGGAACACAAAAATTGAGGAAGAGATCTTGTCTTCAGGGCGATTTCCGCTTATAATGCCTGTACAGGAAAGAATGAAACAAAGGTCTCTGTTTCGGTAGAGGGGAAGATTGTTATGAGCAAGAAACCGGTCTCATTTCTCTCAGTTGCGATCGCCTATGTATTAGAGAACAAAGAAACGAGAGGAATGTATGGCAGAATCCCGTAGTCCAGATGGTGTACAGGGGCAAAAATCCGTTACTATTCGTGATGTAGCAAAACAGGCAGGTGTATCGGTAGCGACCGTTTCGCGTGTTTTAAATGGATCTCCCAAAGTTGATCCAGGCATAGCTGAACGGGTCCATACAGTTGCAGCTCAATTGAACTATCAACCAAGCAAGGTGGCACGCATGCTGGCCGGGCGGGGTTCTACTCTGCTTGGATTGCTGGTCACAGATATGCAAAACCCATTTTATTTGGATTTGATTCGTGGTGTAGAAGAGGTTGCGCAACAGCATAACTACCTGGTCATCGTTTGTAATACGATGGAAAATACACAAAAAGAGGAGAACTATCTGAAAGTGTTATCTGCCGAACCCATTGCGGGAGTGATTGTCGTACCAACACGAGGACAGATAGCAGGGATTGAGTACTTAAGAGAACGCAACATTCCCCTGGTTGCAGTTGATAGGAGAGTGGAAGATCGTTCAATTGATTGTGTGATTATCGACAATATAGCGGCAGCGCGAGAAGCTGTGACTCACCTCATTACCAATGGCTATCGCAGGATTGGTGTCATTGGGGGACCCAAAACAGTCACGAACGCCAATGAGCGTATCTTAGGGTATCGTCAGGCGCTCCAGCAGGCCGGTATTGTACGTGAGGCAGCACTGGAACAGCGAGGGGTGCTCATTGGTGACAATGTCGGCATTGCTCTTGCCAATCGGTTACTGGATCTCGATCCGCCCGTTGAGGCTATCTTTGCCGCTAACAACCGCCTCACGATCGGGGCAATGCGTGCTATTCATGCGCACCAGATGCGTATTCCCGAAGATATCGCTCTGGTGGGTTTTGATGATATCCAATGGGCTGTTCCTGAACAAGTCTCGGTCACAACGGTCATCCAATCAGCTTATGAGTTAGGAAGCGCAGCCGCCAATCGCCTGATCCAACGACTACAAAAGCCAGATGCGCCGAGGCAGGAAATTGTCTTGCAACATCAGTTAGCAGCGGGTACATCGTCGACCCCGCATGCGGCCAGAGAGACATTTCCTCGTGCCATCTCTGGAAGGGTTGAGAAGAACAAAAAGAAAGCGCCACGGCGTGTGATCCCACAAGAAACGTTCTCCGACTGAGAGGTCAAGAGGGCACCTTCCCTTTTTTTTTACGCCTTGTCTCCACTCCCTCTTGACAAATTGCATCTTTCAATGTAGTCTTTAACCAGATTGCGTGAAACCGGTTTCTCGTAGAACAGGCGAAGCCAATGCAGGTGTCGCTGAATCGTAGCCACTATACAACGATCCGATTTTTAACAAAGGACTGTTTCCAGAAGGAAATTGTATATGCTGTCGTGGAGGACAAGCAAATGAACTCTTTTTTCGTTGTCATGTGTCCATTTCTTTCTGCGTACTCTCTTTTCTGTGGATGCGGTTTGCTCAGTAGCATCAAGGACCTGGCTCTTCGCTCCTCGTCCCTTCTCAATTCAAGCGAGTGTCAACAAGAACAATTTGGATCTGCCCAATTCGATGTGTTGCTAATAAATTAATCTATTCCCGGAGAAACTGACGTGCAGTCATTCTTACGCACGCCTCTTGTGCGTTTACAAGGTATCTCCAAACGATTTCCCGGCGTTGTCGCCGTCGATGAGGTGGATCTGGACATCTATCCAGGCGAGGTGCATGTCGTGGCGGGCGAGAACGGGGCGGGGAAATCGACCCTGATGAAACTGCTCTCTCAGGTTGAGCGACCTAGTAGTGGAACGATGAGCATCAATGGTCAACCTGTGCGATATCAGGGACCACGTTCTGCTCAGGCTCTTGGCATCGCCATGGTCTATCAGGAATTTGCTCTGGCACCCCATTTGACAGTGGCCCAGAACATGTTTCTAGGAAGAGAGCCTGGGAAACTGGGGCTGATTAACCGTGGGAGTGAGATACAGCAAGCACAAGAGCTGCTTCGGCGGGTAGGGTTGACCATTGATCCACAACGACTGGTCTCGACCCTCTCGGTCGCCGAACAACAGTTGGTCGAGATTGCTAAAGCCCTTGCTATCGATGCCAGGCTTGTTATCATGGATGAGCCGACGGCGGTTCTGACCGGTGAGGAGATCGAGGATCTCTTTGCTGTCATTGACCAGCTCACCGCCAGAGGGATTGCCATCCTCTATATCTCCCATCGTCTTGACGAAATCTTCCGCATTGCGGACCGGATTACTGTCATGCGTGATGGAAAAGTGGTTGCAACTTTACCGCGATCCGAAATAGACGAACAGAAACTTATTCGCCTGATGGTCGGGCGCGATCTTCGCAACCTCTACCCCAAGCCATCGGTTGCCATTGGTGAGGTCGTTTTGCGAGTCCAGCACCTTTCACGACCGGGCATCTTACATGACTGCACCTTCGAGGTTCGGGCAGGAGAGATCCTGGGATGTGCAGGTCTCATAGGCGCTGGGCGCACTGAATTGGCACGAGCCGTGTTTGGGGCTGATCCCATCAGTGGGGGCACGATCTGGCTCGACGGGAAACAACTCCAGGTGAAGACGCCAACTATGGCTATTGATGCAGGGATCGGCTATCTGACGGAAGACCGCAAAGGCAACGGCTTAGCTATGAATCTGGGTATCGATCAGAACATTACTCTCGCTCATCTGCCGATGATGGCGGGAATGATTGATTTGAAGCAGGAACGGTACATTGCCTTGCGCTCGCGCGATGACTTACGCATTCGTACTCCATCGATCAAGCAACAAGTTCAGATGCTCTCAGGAGGGAATCAACAAAAAGTTGTGGTCGCCCGTTGGCTTCAGACGAAATCTCGTGTTCTCTTCTTTGATGAGCCTTCGCGTGGTATTGATGTGGGAGCCAAAGCTGAGATGTTTGATCTCATTGGTCATCTTGCTCAAGAAGGGCGTGCCATTGTGATGATTTCCTCTTATTTACCCGAACTGCTTAATATGTGTGATCGTATCCTGGTGATGCGTGAAGGAAAGATCGTTGGTACGCTCGACCGTGAGCAATTTTCGGAAGAGCGGGTCCTTGCGCTGGCAACAGGAGCCAGGGAGACTGAAGCGTTATGAAAGAAACAGTGCCACCACTAATAGAAACGGATAATCCACCAAACAAAAGAAGTTTGAGTCTTGCTTTCATGGGAAGGTTTCGTACGCAATTAGTTGACCTTGCTGCACAACTAGCAGCGGCAGGTGCACTGATTCTTGTGTTTGTATATCTCTCATTTGCCTCACCAGTTTTTTTGACTTTTAACAATTTGTTCAACGTGATCGTACAAACGACCGTAACCGCTGTAGTCGCCATAGGCATGACCTTTGTGATTATCACAGCGGGCATTGATCTGTCAGTCGGTTCAGCGGCAGCTCTGGCTGGCATGCTTGGAGTCATGATGATGGTGCATGGGGTCAGTTGGCCTCTTGCAGTTATTGGCGGCGCACTCATTGGGGGTATAGTGGGACTGGTCAATGGCGCATTGATTACCGGGGCGAAATTGAGTCCATTTATTGCGACGTTGGGGATGATGAGTGTTGCTCGTGGATTGGTCTATATTTCTACCAATGCTGTCGCCATTTATGGAGCACCAAACGATTTTGGTTTGCTGGCACAGGGCATTATTTATGGTATACCCATCCCACTCATTATTCTGGTCGTGATTGCGGTGCTGGCCCACCTGATTTTGACTAGAACGCGGCTGGGACGCTATACCTATGCGATTGGTTCCAATAAAGAAGCCGCGCGTCTCTCTGGCATTCCCATTGAACGGTATCAGTTGATCATTTATGGGCTGTCAGGGTTGCTAGCGGGCTTTGCAGGCATGATAGGTTCTTCGCAGGTGACATCGGGGCAACCGAACTTTGGACAAGGGCTAGAACTGGATGTGATCGCGGCTGCCGTGATTGGTGGTGCGAGCCTCTTTGGTGGTCAGGGCACGATTGCTGGAACTCTGATTGGTGCCTTTTTAATTGCTCTCATTCGCAACGGAGCAGTTCTCCTCAATGTGAATCTTTTCTATCAAAGCGTCATCATTGGCGTTGTGATCTGGTTAGCGGTCATCTGGGACCAATTCAGACGACGCAAGCTTGCTACGCTTTCCCAATAAATGGATGCCCAGGGGAGCATGGGAAGAACACTCTTGGGGAAAGGAGGAAAAAACGCCAACTAGTAGCGCCTGTGATTCTGCCAGGTGGACAGAGAGAAAAAGACGAGCATGATTTTCAATACACGAGCGAAACAGCGCATTCTGTCTTGCTCAACGAGTGGAAAACATTTTTTATTTTGCATGCATAAGGAGAAAGGAATGCAGCGATTATTGGCACAGGGATTGGCGAGTATTATGTTGATACTACTTGTCATCTTGATTACCGGTTGTGGAGCTGTCCAGCAAGTAAACAGTACCGGCAACACAAGTGGTAACACAAAAAGCAGTGGCAATGCGGCAACAAAAGCCCTGAAGATAGCTGTTGTGCCAAAAGCGGTAGGGTCCGATTATTGGGAAGTCGTGCATAAAGGAGCTGAATGTGCAGCCTCGAAGCTGCAAAATGTCTCCATTCAATGGGATGGAGTCACCGCAGAAACAGATGTCACTGGTCAGGTCAACCTGCTCAAGAACTTTATCACTCAGGGTGTTGACGGCATTGATTATGCAGCCACCGATGCCAAAGTGTTAGCACAGGTCTCTACGCAGGCGACAGCAGCCAAAATTCCGGTTGTCAATATCGATTCTGGAACTGATCCGCAACCAGGGAATGTGCCACTCTTTGCGACAGATAATGTCGCCTCTGCGGTGAAAGCTGCTGATTTGCTGGCGACGGCCTTACATGGGAAGGGGAAGATCGCCTTCCTGCCCTTCCTGGCAGGTTCATCGACCAATGATCAGCGTGCAAAAGGCTTCTTGCAAGGACTTACGAAATATCCCAATCTGCAACTGGTGGCAACTCAGTACAGCCAGAGTGATGCGAACGTGGCCTTTCGGGTGACTTCCGATATCTTGAGCGCACATCCGGATATCTCAGGCATTTTTGCAGCCAATGAGCCTGGGGTAATTGGAGCCGCGAAGGCAGTTCAGAAAGCAGGTCTCGCCGGGAAAGTGGTCATTATCGGTTGGGATGCTGCACCTGACGAGATTAAGGGGGTCCAGAGTGGAGAAATCACGGCTCTGGTCGTGCAAAATCCCTTCAAGATGGGCTATGACAGCCTGAATAGCATCGTCAAGATGATCCGTACTGGCGCTCAGGTCAGCAATGAGGATACTGGCGTCACATTTGTTGAGAAGTCGAATATGAACGATCCCAAAACGCAGGCAGTGCTCAATCCGAGCTGTCAAAATCCTCCTGTCTAATCAACTTTTCTTGAGAAGAGTTACAGGAATCTATCACCCGTTGATGAGGGATGTGAGGACTGAGTTCCAATCAGCATCCCTCTTGTTGCTTCTGACAGGGAAAAAACGCGCATATAGGGTCAGCAAAACAAGGGAAGGAGGTATTTTGTGAGTGAGCTTGAACGTAGCAGCGAAGTGGCTCAACTGCGACAACGCATTCTTCTGGAATATGAGGCGGCACAACGAGGATTAACTGGCACCGCACAGGGAACGACACGCCATGCTTTTATTACAAAACGCCTGGAAAACATGTCTGCTTATCATCAAGTACTCAAACAACTGGTAGGAGAGCAAGGAGCGATTGAGCTTCTTGTGGAAGTTCTTGAGCAGCCTGACTAACTTGATGTTTCTCGTTTTCCGCTGAGTATGGTACGCATATCTGCTGGGAATACTGTGTTGTAAAAAGAAGCTGATCTGTCAAAATAGTGAGAAAAGAAGAACAAGAGAGCCAGTCATGGCTGAGCGGCCCCCCTTCACATGGCTTCATTTTGAAGCGGAGCTTCTTCTCCTCCGCGTGCGCTGATACCTCTGTTATTCATTGAGCTACGAAATACAGCATCCGGGACCGATGGTCGGACCCTGGAGGCCTCAGATAGATGCAGCGACCAGCGTCCGATGCCCCGAAGCCGACGTGTCAGCCCTTGACACTGCCTTGCAGGAGTGCCTTCACGGATTGGCGCTGGAAGATGATGAACACCAGGATCAAACCAGAGGAAGATCCGACAAGTGAGCAGGTTTTGAGGGGAAGAGTGAGCAATCGACGCGAAGCGTGAGCACTAGGACGGAAGCCCCTAGGGAAAAGCGCTCTTCGTCTGGAATACTGCGTGTGAGACTTGTAAATTGCACACTTCATCGCAGGCTGGCTGGACGTCGAGAGCGCTTCATCTGTCGAGCGTTGAGGAAGCAGAGAACAAGGATGACGTATACTCAAGCCGGTTGATATCCTGAATCCGCCTCAAGAATTGACAGGGATACGTCTCTAGCTTTGTTTGCTCAACCTATACAAACTTCTTCAGTTCATCTGCGAGCACTTCATGCGCTGCTTCTGCGAAAAATTGTTCGTCGACACGGTGGACAACTTGAATGGCTTGTGCCAGTTGTGCTCGACCATTCGTCGTCAAGCGCAAGCGAAACGCCCGGGCATCGTATTCGTCGCGAAGCCGTTCAAGTAATTCACGTTTTTCGAGTTGACGTACTACCTGTGACACCACATTTACATCTACACCAGTATTCTCGACGACATCGCGTTGCGTGGGGCCACGCTTCTCTTTCCGAGTGAGACGCGATGTAGAGCCAAGCAGAAAAAACTGCACAGGTGTTAATCCGATGGCTCGCAGCTCCTTAGTAAGTGCCCGGCGCCAGTTGATCGCCGATTGATGGAGCAAGAAGCCCAGACTCTGATGCGGATGGGTGTAAGCTTTTGCATCCATAATGGGTCGCTAGTACTCCGTTTCTGCAAGCTCACACAACCGCTGCATGTTGGGTTCTGACTCTTTTGCAATATCTTGCCCAAACATAGCATAGAAGAAGTCGCCGAGCAACCCGCGAAACTCGGTACGAAAAACAAAGCGGGCACCACCGTCTTCCGTGGGCACGACTTTGTGGAAGCTAAGCATAGTACAAAGTGGCAAATGAGTACGGATGGTGAAGCTTTCGCCCGGCTTTACGTCTTCGATGAGAAGCGTTGCGCCCGGGCCTTTTTTATTTTTGAGTTGCGCGCGGGCACCATTCTCAAAGCAGTCAAGGGTAATCGACTCAATAGTGGGGTCGTGCTTTTTCCAGTTTGGCAGGTCGGTCCAGGCCCTCCAGGCTTGCTCTGGAGTTGCTCTGGTTACCGTGTCTGACGAAAAGGATTTCATACAAAGCCTCCTTGCGTAATTGGTTATTTAGTATGTGTACATACTAAACGACAGTGTGTAATTTTGCAAGTACCCAGGCCGGGGAACAGGGCTTTCCAATTCTCCCATCTAGCGGGAGTGCAGAGGGCTGCCGCCCTCTGCCGGGGTGCGGGGTGTCCCCGCAAAAACCTTTTTTCTTCTCTTTTGCGCGCCGTCGCAGGCGGCGCGCGAAGGAGGGAAGGAAACTGGGGACACCCCAGACCCCGGCAGGGAGACCCTGCACCCCTTTGAGCGGAGAACTGGAAAGCCCTGGCCGGGGAAAAAGACAAAAGCGAGCTTGAGGCTTCTAGAGGGAAAGCGAAAATACTCTAAGCGATAGGAAAAAGGCTAGATAGAAGGAAAGAAGTATTGTCTTAAACAACGGTAAGTAGCGCCAAGAGTGAGTAATCAGCGCGATGCGTGAGTACTGGTACAAATGCCCCTGAAAAAAGTATGCCAATTTACAACATATCGATGGAAGAAGCCAGATGTGGAGCGCTTTTCCCCAAGCACGTTCAGGCCTTTGCTCACGCTTCGCGCCGATTGCTCACTCTACACCTCAAAACCTGCTCACTTGTCGGTTCTTACACACTCTCGGTGAAGCTTATTTGCGCCTGTCACACGAATAGATCGTTCTACATAAATAAAGAGACTGTAGAAGGATCGTATGAAGAAGAGAGAAGTGCTCACACCGCTTGCCTTGCCAGAGGAACTGGAGATTACAGAGATCGAGATGAATGATGAGATCTTCACCCTTACCGCTCATTGCACGCGGAAATACCCCTGCTGTCCCCTCTGCGGTACACCAGCACAACGGTTCCATAGCCATTACTTCCGCCGAATCACGGATCTGCCCTCTGGTGGAATGCGCGTGTGTTTGCAGGTTCTGGTGCGCAAATGCTTTTGTGATGTCAACACCTGTGTGCGCAAAATCTTCGCCGAGCGTTTGGCTCCTTTTGCGGAACCGCTGGCACGAGTCACGACTCGTCTGTTTCAGGTGGTTCAAGCTCTCGGCCTTGCTACTGGTGGCATGCTTGGAGCGCGTCTAGCTGAGCGGATAGGGATCAAGACCTCCTGGATGACGGTTCTTCGCCGCATCATGGCATTGCCATTTGAGCCAGTTGAGCCAGTGCAAGAGCTTGGGATAGACGACTTCGCTTGGAAACGTGGACGGAAATGGGGTACGATTCTTGTCGATATGCAAAGTCACAAGGTCATCGATATTTTGCCTGATCGGTCAGCAGAAACTGCTGCTGCCTGGATAGCAGCCCACTCAGAAATTGAGCTGATAAGTCGAGATCGAGGAGGGGACTATGCATCAGCAGCCAAGACTGCTGCTCCTCAAGCTATCCAGTGTGCAGACAGGTTTCACGTTCTCAAAAACCTTGGCGAGGCTCTGGAGGGCCTTCTGGCCCGCCACCTCGCTGCTCATCGCAGAGGCCAAGCAGAAACATCCTCGGCTACCCCTCTCTCTGATGTGCAAGGGAAACAGCCGCCGAGATATCATCGATCTCATCCAAAGGCAGCCGAGCTGAGCCAGGCAAAGCGAGAAGAGCGCTTGGCTCAATACGAGCAAGTCGTGGCTTTACGCAAACAAGGCTTCTCGCAGACGGCTATTGCCAATCGGATAGGGATCGCTCACTCCACCGTCTCACGCTGGTTGAGGTGTGATACGTTTCCTGAACGACAACCGCCTTTGCGCAAGACTGGTGTTGATGCTTACCTTTCCTTTCTACGCGAACGCTGGGAAGCGGGTTGCCATAACATCATGCAGGTGTATCGGGAATTGCTGGAGCGTGGCTACAAGGGGTCATATCAGTCAGTCTATGATCAGGTGTTTCGCCTGCTTCCCGGAGGAACGAAGAACGCGACAATACCATGCAACCTTTCTGCGGCTCCTCTCTCCTCCAGATCTGCAGCTTTCCTCTTCCTTCGTCAGCCTGAAGCCCTTTCGACCGATGAGCAACAAACACTCATCACCCTCAAACAGCTTGATCTAGAGATCGAACTGGCCTACAACTTTGTTCGGCAGTTTGCCCTGATGCTACACATGCGGACTGGAGGAGAACAGCTTGATGCTTGGCTTGAGAGCGCGAGAGGGAGCCAGGTCCGTGAACTGCAAGGGTTTGTCAAGAGTGTTGAGCGGGACAAAGCAGCCGTACTCGCAGGATTGACCCTTCCCCAAAACAATGGATTAGTTGAGGGTCATGTGAACAAGCTGAAGCTTCTCAAAAGGATGGGATACGGCCGCGCCAGTTTCAAGTTGCTGCGCCAGAGAGTTCTTCATGCTCTCTGACCGAACTGGCTTCACCGAGAGTGTGTAAGAACCACTTGTCACCTTATTTACCAGTTCCGGGCTGTCCCTAATGGGTTTCCAGGTATCGTTGTAATGGGTTGGTCGGCGGGGCTGACCTCGCTACAGCGGAGCGAAAGCTGGGCATATCGATCAAGAACAAGGGCAACCAGAACGCGTGCCGTTTGTCTCTCCCGTTGACCTGCAAGTACCGATACCCAGGAATCAACCACGGCTCGACGGACTCGATTTCCGACCAAGAAAGATGATGGTAAACCAGCGCGTTGTTTCTGCCGCCAATCCCTGCTGCGGAGACGTACCAGCGACTTGCTCGAACGCTCAAGCCGATTGGCAGGAGCAAGACCACTGCAATGGCAGCGAAGCCGAGCAGGACAGAAGCCGCTGCTGTGAGCGAGCCTGCAACAACGGAGACGATCACGCCCAAAGCTGGAAGAGGTGCTAACAGTGTTATGGCCAGCAACCATGGCCGCCAGAGGCTGATCCGAAAGATGAGCTGTGAGGTTTCCTCCATGGACTTTCTCCTTAGAAGATCTGCTGGCCTCTCGCGTCCTTGAGTGGCTGGCTCCGCGACCAGCTTGTGGTAACATCGCTCTCGATCCTCTCGAGAAGGATCTACTGCTATGAACGCCATACATCACGGGATTTTGAGAGCGAAGATTCTGGTGAGACTTTCGACTCTTTTCAATGATTTTGTGTACGTAGTCAGCAGCATTACTTGTGGTGATAGCGTTCCACTTCATGGTAAAATCGCACCCTCACCAGTTCGTTGTCGTGTATGGCTCTATCACATCGCCGGAGAAGAGTTCCGTGCTTTGCGTGCTGAGCTTCCAGGATCGCGCAAAACACGAGATGAAGAAGTGGCAGCATTACGGCGGGAAAACGCCGAGTTGCGAGCACAACTGAAAACAGCGCAAGAACAAGCACGTCTTGCATCCTCGGCTGCGCTGAAGTCGGCAATGATCATGCTAGAGCAGTGGGAGCAGGAAAATCTCGAGCTGCGCGGGCATACTCGAGTCCTCACACGAAGGTTAGAGCAGACAGGAGGATATGCCGATATCACTCCTCCCACTTCTCAAGCAGGTCGCAAGAGCCATTTGAAACCGGTGGATTCATGAGCTTGTGACATACCTCGCCTGCGACTGCGTTAGTCTCGTGCTGAATACCAGTCCAACACTCGTAAGGCGCGCAGGGTGTTCCATCGGCTCGGCTGGCCCTCGCCCTCGTCCGTCTCGACCGGCATCTTGCCAGGGTACAGAGTATCGAGCGGCCACCGACCGTCGCTACCGCGCTTCGACACGACCAGGTCGATTGCCTCAGCTACGCGCTTATCGGGCGTGACGTCGGCGCTGCGCAGGTATTCAAGCCCTCGCAGCACATCGTAGTGCCACCAGGTCGGGAAGGCGAACCGTGTCCATATGGCGTCACTCTTGCGATCCCGCTCGATCACCTCGCCGGTTGACCGTCGGTGGAAGAGGCGGCGCTCAAGGAGGTACTCCTGCCCTTGGAGATGGGCTGCGGAAAGCTTTGGGCTACCTCCGCCCGCTCGTTCGTATTCGAGCAGGGCCTCTAGCACACAGATCGTGGTGTTGAACGACGACCGCATCGAGCCGTTGGGTGCCTCGCAGTTCCAGCCGCCATCGGTCAGTTGTTCGCTGAGCAGCTGGTCAATGATACCCTGGACGTCCTGACCGAAGTAGGCGCCGCTTGCAGCCACCTGTCCGTTGATGCAGGGCTCGACCTCGCCAACGAAGAAGGGGTTGTCGTCCGCTTCCTGCGGGCCGCATCCTTGCCACGTCACGCGGTCGCGAACGAGGCCCACTGCGCGCCGTGCCTCGGAGCTTTCGGGATCGAGACCCATTTCCCGCAGGAGCAACAGGGCATGCATCGTGGAGTCCCACCCGTGGTTCCACGCCGCGCCACCCCACCGCCCGTCGGGTGCCTGGAGGGCGAGCAGTCGAGCGCCTGCGCCCTTGGTTGCGACCCTTGCGCGCTCGGCTGCAACCTCCTTGTCGGGTGCATTGGTCAGGTCTCGCATCACCTGCCAACGGATCGCAGGGTCAGAATCAAGCAGCCACCGTATGACCGAACTCGTTGGCTGCGGGGCTTGCCATTTGGGTGAATGTGTCGGCATCTGTTGATGCTCCTTCCTTTGGTGAAAAGACGTTGGTGATGGCTTCACTCGGCAGAAAGGGAACGTGGCATGAGACCCCTGACACCCTACCTGACTCCGACGGTCAGGTCTTTGTCTTCCATTTCCCAGGCGTGATCCAGCGTGTGATACGCGGTATGCCGAATCAGATACCGCAGCGACCAGGTGCGGGCCATTTTGCCCTCGGCATGGAACGCCCGAATGGCATTGCAATAGGCGTCGCGGTGCGCTCTCAGGCCCTCGTCGGTCCGATCCGCATCGGAAGGCGTGTGCAACCCGAGCTTCTGTGCCCAAATTTGTTCCACGTGAATCGTATGATCGACGATGTGATCCCGATCACGCCCGCCCCCTCGTGGACCCTTCTGCATCTGGGCCGACACACGCCCACGCACAGCGTCGAAGAACGCCCAGCATGCCTGCATCAGGGTCAGTTCCCGTTCCAATGCTCCGCTCGAGAGGTCTTGCTTATCAATGCTTGAGAACGCGAACGAGATGCCCCAGAAGTCGGTTGAGCCCGTGCCTGGATAGTGCTCGACGACGTCAACCGTGCTGAGATCTGCGAACTCTGCATCCATCCCAGCCAGCTTCGCCACCTGGGCATAGCGTGGAAGATAGGATTGTAACCGTTCAAGTGCGGCCTCCTCGGTCTTCGCACCGCGCTCCAGACCGGGCCAATCCGGTGCCACTGCCGCCACCTTCTTGCCTTTCGGTCCGATTTCGAGCGTCACCCGAAGTTGGTTCGCCATCAACCGTGCTCCTGTTCTTTTCGTTCCTGCCGCAAACGTTCGTTCAACTCTCCTCAGTATATGAGAAAAAGCGGTCAAGATGCGCCCGTTTTGCAGGGACTTTGGTGGAAATCCCAGGATAATGCCGGGCGAAACTGGAAGTGCACAGCAAAAGCGAGCGGCTGAAACGAAACTACCAAAGCCACGCATGGGATACTATCGCTATATGATGCCTCGATGATCTTGTTCCAGAAAGTGGCACGGTATTCCCCGGCACTCAAACAATGTTGTGATTTGCCTTGTCCCTGTCCTCATTGGACAAGTTATGATTCAAAAAGTGCGTGGACAACAGGGCTTTCCAATTCTCCCATCTAGCGGGAGTGCAGAGGGCGGCAGCCCTCTGCCGGGGTGCGGGGTGTCCCCGCAAAAACCTTTTTTCTTCTCTTTTGCGCGCCGTCGCAGGCGGCGCGCGAAGGAGGGAAGGAAACTGGGGACACCCCAGACCCCGGCAGGGAGACCCTGCACCCCTTTGAGCGGAGAACTGGAAAGCCCTGGCGTGGACAAGGGCAGTGTTGCAAATACAAAGCTGATCTGCTACAGTGGTGAGAAAAGGAGAACAAGAGAGACGCGTCAGGATTGAGAACAATGCACAAGGCAGAGATCCCTGTTTCCTGTGGTGGGCTGATGATCGGACCCTGGAAGTCTCAGATAGATGCGGCGACCAGCGTCCGATGCTCGAAGTCGACGTGTCAGCCCTTGACACTGCCTTGTAGGAGCGCCTTCACGAATTGGCGCTGGAAGATGATGAACACCAGGATCGTTGGGGCCATGATGAGTAGTGATCCCGCGCAAAGTAACACGATGTCCGTGCCGTATTGACCCTGGAAAGCGCCCAACGCCCCAGCCATCGTGCGCTTGCTCGGGTCGTCAACCAGCACAATAGCCAGGAGGAACTGGTTCCACGTCCACAGGAACAGGAGTACTGCCAGTGCCGAGAGAGCCGGGATCGCTAGCGGTATCTGGATTCTCAGAAAGGCCGTCCAGGAATTGGCACCATCAATGCTGGCAGCTTCGGTGATATCTGCCGGGACTGACAGGAAATGAGTTCGCATCCAGAAGACGCTGAAAGGCATGAAGAGACCAATGAGAGGCAGAATAAGTGCCCAACGCGTGTTGAGCAGGCCCAGGTCACTCATTTGATAGTACAGCGGGATGATGAGGGACTCGAAGGGAATCGTCAGACCAAGCAGCAACAGCAAGAACACGACCTGGCCGCCTCGCACACGCAGCACGCCGAGGCCGTAGCCTGCCATGGTGGCGATCAGCAGCGATACTGGCACCACTCCGAGAATGATGAGTATGCTTGACCAGAGGAGGGTCGCCAGGTTCGCGACGTTGAAGGCATCGATGAAGTTGTGCCATTGGGGGGCCGTCGGCCAGGAGATGCCTGTCGGGATCGTCCCTGCGGGTTGTAGGGCCGTCGAGAGCATGCTAACGAGCGGCATGAGAGTGAAGAGCATGAGGGTGATCAAGACCATCTGACCAATGATGGTGTTGCGGCCGGTCTTACTCATGAGTCATTTCCTTTCATGACGCGCTGGATGATGAACACACACACCACGACCAGGATCATGAGTACTATAGCCATCGCCGAGGCAAGCCCGACCTTCCTCTCATTGAAGGCAAGCCGATAGATCAGCACCCCTGGCACCATTGTCACCCTCCCCGGCCCACCATAGGTACTGATGTAGATGATGTCGAAGCTTGAGAGCGCTGCGATCATTGAGACGGTGACGCAGACACCAATCTCACCGATCACGCCTGGCACTGTGATGGCCCAAAACTCTTGAATGGGGCCTGCGCCGTCAATTCGCGCTGCCTCATACAAGGATGGGTCGATCTTGCTCATGCCTGTCAGCAGTAACACGGTGCAGAAGCCGAGCAGCACCCATGCACCGATGATGCCGACCGCTGGCAACGCCGTCCCGAAGTCGGCAAGCCAGGGGCGCGTGAGGCCACCAAGACCAACGGCTGACAACAGTTGGTTCACGATGCCCGTCTCCGAGTACGCCCATTTCCAGGCGATACCAGCAGCGACCAGAGGGACTACTTGCGGAAGGAACAAGATCGTGCGTGCAGCAGTGCCGAACTTGCCCTCTGAGAAGGTATGGATGAGAGCTGCTGCAACGAGGCCCAGGCCGACCGGGATGACAGTGAAGAAGAAGACAAGCTCAAACGAGTGGACGATGGGGAGGAGCAATTCGCTGTCGGTGAGGACACTCCAGTAGTTACCGAAGCCGACCCACCTCCCGGTGCCAATACCGTTCCAGTCGTACAGCGAATACTCGACACTCGTGAAGAGCGGCCAGAGGACGAAGAGCGCGTACATGACCAGAGCGGGCAGCACATAGAGCCACCCGGCCCATCGACCCCGCGCCGCCGTGTAGCGGCGGCGCGGGGATTGGACAGAGGGTTCCACCGTCAGGTTAAGCGATGGTTCCGAGCCAATCATTGTTGAAGCTCCTTCTGATAGGATTGCTGGATGCTTTGCACGAATCCTTCTGGCGTTTCTTTCCCCGCCACCAGGAGCTGCAATTCTGGCCTGAAGGCGTTGGCATAGATGCCAGGAGTCGCATTGGCGAGAAAGTCAATGGCAACACCAGACGCGGCGAGCTGGCTGGTTGCTGCGAGCGTTTGGGAGAGGACCGTTCCAGCCTGGATGGGAGGAAGAGGCAGGTTGGGGGGACCACCAGGCGACGCGCCAGTCGTCTCGATGATGAGCTTGCGAGCGGTCTTGTCAGTGTGAACCCAGTTCAGAAAGTAGACCATCTCGGCAGCATGTTTGGCCTTCGCTGGGATTACATATGTACCAGGTGCGCTCATCGCGACAACACGGCCACCAGCCTTTTGTGGAGGGAAGAGGAAGAACCCAACATTGCCCGGCATCGCCTTGTCAAGATTGGCCGACTCCCAATCCCCATTGAACATGAACAGACCTTCGCCCTTTTCAAACCGTCCCATCATGGTCGTGTAGTCGAGGCTATTCGCGTCCTTCGGAAAATATCCATTCTTGCCCCACCGCGCGATATACCCGGCTGCCTTCACGGCGCCAGGGGTGTTGATCGTAGCACTGGGCTTGTTGTAAATCCAGTTTGCAAGCCTGGTCGGGTCCTCGAACTGATTGGCGAGCGCCTGATATGGGAAGTTGATACCGCCGATGTCGTTGAACTGCATGATAGGGAGCAAGCCCGCTGCCTTCGCTTTCACCAGGAGCGCCTCAAATTCGTCGATTGTCTTAGGAGGAGAGGTCATCCCGATTTGGGCTGCGAGCTTCTTATTGTAAAATACACCGGTAATGTTGTACCCGATCCCCAGCCCATACAGCGAGCCGTGCCCGCGAATGCCGTCAGTACCGACACGCATCTGATCCAGCAGCGACTGAGACCACTTGTCCCAACCATAAGCCTTGTAGTAGGGGTCCAGGTTCAATAGCAACCCTTGCTTTGCTGGACCCACAATTTGCGGCAAACGTACGAGATCAGGAGGGGTAGGACCAGCCATCTGGCGTGGCCCGTTCTCGGTAATCACCTGGAACTGATCCTCACGAATGTTGAAGGTCACATTTGGGTGCTGGCGTGTAAACTCGTCAGCGAGCCTTTTTGGGAGAGGAAAGCCAGTCTCGATATACATGTTGAGGGTCACCGACCCTGTGGGAAGGGTGGTATTGACTGACCCTGTCGAGGCTGTCTGTGCAGCTTGAGTTGCTCCCGGTCCGCTAGGACCGGAGCAAGCCGTCAGTAGTCCGATCATCACTACCGCCGCGATCATGGCGAAATAGCGCCTGAACATAAATAAAAGACCTCCATCTCCTTTGGGAGTAATTGTCAACTTCGTTGCAACGCGAAGTTGTTCAACATTGAATTTGGAAACGTTTCCGCAATTAGTTTTAACAGTACCATAAAAAACAGCATTTGTAAATAGGAGTATCCTCATATATCGCTCATGATGTCAATCGCCCTATTCACGCTCGTTTCATGCGTGAGCACAGGGATAATCAGGCTTGATATGGACTTTACAGAATCGTTCTCGTATGATATGCTCCAGATAGATGAGGCAATCTGAAAAAGGAAACGTTTCAATTTTTATGAGTGATCAGAATCGAGGGAAGATCCCTACTATCCATGATGTAGCACGTATCGCTGGCGTCGGCATTGGAACCGTTTCGCGTGTCATTAATCATAGTACAGGCGTGAAGCCAGCGACTCGTCAACGTGTCCAGGCTGCCATTGAAGAACTGCGCTACAGTCCGAATCTTATTGCACGCAGTATGATTTCCAGGAATACAGGGGCGATTGGCATCATTGTGCCATTCTTCACGCGTCCTTTTTTCATCGAAGTGCTTCAGGGTGCAGTTGCGGCAATTACCCATATGGGGAGGGAACTCGTTCTCTATAACGTTGAAACCAACGATCAGCGCGACAGGTACTTTCGCGACTTGCCCGGACAGCGCAAAGTGGATGGGCTGCTGGTGATCTCCTTATCTCCTGACGATGTGGCCGCCTCTGCTTTCAGGCAGGCAGGTATGCCTGTGGTGCTGGTTGATGCGTATCATCCGCTGCTCACCTCGCTGGTGGTTGACAACATCGAAGGGGCGTACCAGGCCGTCAAATGTTTGATTGCGCATGGTCATCGCCGCATCGGTTTTATTAACGGGGTTACGGAAGGGAACTTCCGTTTTAATCAGGCGAATGATCGGCTCATTGGACTGCATCGTGCTATCGGCGAGGCGGGCCTGCTCTTTGAGCCAGAACTCGTTCTCACTGCCCCGTGGGATCGCCAGGGAGGGAAACAGGCGGCTTTGCAATTGTTGGCGCGTGCAGATCGCCCGACCGCCATCTTTGCGGCCAGTGATGTTCAGGCGATTGGAGTGCTGGAAGCGGCCAGATCACTCCATCTCTCGGTGCCTGCTGATCTTTCCTTGATTGGCTACGACGATATTGAAATGGCGGAAGTGCTGGAACTGAGTACCGTCCAGCAGCCGATGAAGCGCATGGGTGAACTGGGCGTGCAAAAATTGCTGGCTTGCATTGGAGGTACTGCCGATGGTGAGTTCTTGCCCGAACTGATTCGCTTGCAACCGTCTCTGATGATGCGCCACACAGTCATTCATACAGCACCCAATGTGTGAGAGGGGGCTCTCTCCAGAACAGCGTGCGAGAAAAGGGAAAGAGGAAGAATGTGAAACATATCGATGTGCTTGCTATCGGAGAAGCGTTGATCGACTTTATCTCCGACGGTCAGCAGGCTTCTCTCGTAGGGGCGCAGCATTTTACCATGTATCCTGGTGGTGCGGTGACCAATGTGGCGATCAATGTGGCTCGTCTGGGTGGGTCCGCAGCCCTGGCTGCGTGTGTTGGCGAGGATGCTTCTGGCGCATTCCTTCGTCAGCAGTTGCAACAGGCTGGTGTCATGACAGAACATCTGCACACGACACTTGATGCTTCGACCACGCTGGCGGTAGTCGCACGCAACGATGCCACCCCAGATTTTGCTATCTATCGCGGCGCGGATATTGGCCTGACTCCCTCTCACCTGCCTCTCTCGCTCATATCGGCAATTTCTCTGGTGCATACGTCTGCCTTTGCCCTTTCGCGTGAGCCGCTGTGTTCGACCGTCCTGGAATTTGTGGCGCAGGCTCACGCAGCTGGTTGCATGATCACCTTTGATCCCAACTATCATCCACGGATCTGGGGGGTGCCCGTTGAGCCTGAAAAGATTGTTGCCCGACTTTGTCCGTTTGTTACGGTGGTCAAGCCTTCCCTGGATGACTGCATTCGCCTCTTTGGAGCAGGCCAGGCACCTGAAGTGTATGCTACACGCTTCCTGGATTGGGGAGCCGAGAAGGTAGTGCTGACGATGGGTGCGGACGGGGTTTTGCTGGTCACGCCTGAAAGTACGAGCTATTTCCCTGCCCAGAGGATTGAGGTCGTGGATGTGACGGGGGCGGGCGATTCTTTCTGGGCTGGCTTGTTGATGGCGCTTCTGGATGGATATAACATTGGAGATGCCATCAGGACCGCACAGGCCGTGGCGGCACTGAAGTTGCAGCAGACCGGTCCCCTTTCTCATGCAATCGACCGTCTGGCGCTCTATAGGCAGCTTGACCTCAGAAAGTAGGAATGCTGCCTATCTTCAGGAAGGATCGCTATGTTCATTGAGCAGACAACGAATGAAATACGTGAGGCATATGCCCATGCTCTCGACTTGTTGCGAACTTGCAGTTCTCCGGCAGGCTTTCTCGCTTCGCCGAGCAACGTTGACAATTATGCCCGCATCTGGGCACGTGATGGGGTTATTACTGGCCTTGCTGCCCTGTCCAGTGGAGAACAGGATTTGATAAGGACGTTCCGACAGACACTTGAGATGCTAGCATGCTATCAAGGTTCGCATGGTGAAATCCCCAGCAATGTCAGTATTGATGGCCGGAAAGTGAGCTATGGACATCTGGTTGGTCGTGTCGATGCTGTACTCTGGTATGTAATTGGTGTGTGCTCCTATATACGCGCGACTCACGATACCCATTTTCAAGAGACCATGCGGAGCAGTGTCGAGCAGGCGTTATTCCTGGCAGGCTGCTGGGAGTACAATACACGGGGTTTGATCTACACGCCGCTCTCTGGCAACTGGGCCGATGAATACGTGCAGCACGGGTATGTTCTCGCTGACCAGGCGCTTTATGTGCTGGCCTTACAAAACGCTGGTGACGTGTTCGCGCAATCGGCATGGAGTGAAAAAGCCACGCTCCTGCGGGAACTGCTTGCGCTCAACTACTGGCCACGCACTGCTCATAAGAACGATCCACGCATCTATCATCCACATGCTTATCGTGCTCAGGCCAGCCAGGACGGACCTGTCTACTGGCTTCCCACATTCTCTCCGAGTGGTTACACGACAACATTTGACGGCCTGGCGCATGCGCTCACCTTGCTAGCCGAGATCGGTTCTCATGAACAGCGCGAGCGGGCTGAGGAGTACGTTGAGCAACTGGAACGCGAAACAGGGAGTGCATTGTTGTCTGCATTCTGGCCAGTCATTCAACCGACTGACCCTGCCTGGAAAGCATTGCAGGCAAATCATCTCTATGGCCCGCTCAAAAATCAACCCTATACCTACCACAATGGCGGACTGTGGCCGGTACTCACCGGACTGTATGCTGTGGGGCTGACACGGTATGGACATCTGCAACGTGCCTGGCATCTTCTGGAAGCGCTGGCTATGGCGAATGCTCAAGGGCGTGATGGCAGCACCTGGGAGTTCGCCGAATATCATCACGGCCAGACTCATGAGCCAATGGGAACACGGCATACCGCCTGGAGTGCTGCTGCCACCATTCTTGCTCATCAGGCATTGTCCGGCAGGCAACGTTTTGGTCCCGCATGAGCTCCGTCGAGAGCGTGATGGCAGCCTGCGGATCGTCTATTTCACCAGCAGACGCGACTGCCGTCTATGTCCGTTGCGTGAGCAGTGTCAATGGAACGGGAGGACCACAGCCAAACCGTGCTAAGTGAGCATCCTGCTTCACCCCCTGCCGATAGCCTCTGCTCCGCTCCTCTGGCACCGACGAAACCTTTAGACGTGTGTGACCCCGTGCCCCGTCAGTGCGTCAAGGGGGGCACAAGGTGGTCGCGGCCCCATCCGTCCTAATGGTTGAGGGTTGCACCTGTTTGATGCAAGAGGCGGGCAGAATAGTGCGTGCGCCCTCATCGACTCCGTGTCTACCAATGAGCACCACATGGTCATCGGGAATAGAGCGAAAACCTGAAAGCGTGGCTGTGAGAGCTTACCAGCAGCGACCAGTAAGGGTACTCAGCCCCATCGCATTGAGCAAATCACCAGTAAACGTTTCAGGGATATTGCAATCCCCGTGTCCATCGAACACACCTCTTGCTTGCCTTCTCCTGATATTGGCCGTGTTCATACAAGTAGCTTCCTGTCTTGCTGAGCAATTGCGCCTCTTCAAAACATTACACGAGAGCCACAGGGAGCGTAAAGGTGAAGCTGGCTCCCTTTCCCACCTGACTTTCCACTGCGACGCGCCCACCATGAGCGTGAACCAGTTGCTCAACAATCGCCAGACCCAGACCGGTTCTGAGGTGGTCGTGACTACAGCAGTAATCGTCGTCTCGGAGGCATCAAGGAGCTTTAAATGCAAGCAGGTGGGGTCGGGAAGCAAGGTGGGCTTTGCCATCGCGCGTTGGTATCCTTCCTTCTCTTCTTCAGGTACGAAAGGATACTAGCACCTGATTGAAAGGACAAAAACGCCGCGATATGGCCAATTTTTAAGGAAGAACGGATGTTCTTCATCAACTTTGCGGGAGAGCCAGCATCATCGGGCGGGGTTTGGCGTGATTCCTTGCAATTTGTGGGAATCAGTGGCAAAAATGGATCTGGCTCACTTTTAGTGAATCAGCTCGCTTGTTCAGGGTGAGTATCCCTTGAACACTCTCGGCTCGTGTAGAATGAAAGAGGCAAAAGTCGAATGCAAGCACGATGAGAGTGAAAGGAGTACCATGTCGAACTCAGCGTCCGATGACAACAACCGGCCGACCCTAGTCAGAGTCGAAGCACAGTCCGATGCCGACACGGCGATAGCTGTGTTCGTCAGCGAACTTCAACAGGGATGGGACCAACGAGACGCCGCCATCAGCAATCGCCACTTCGCGGCTGACGTGGCCTGGGGCAGCCCCTACGGCGCCACTGTCCACGGCTATGACCAACTGCACGCGATTCATACCCGGCTCAAGCAGCAGGACACCGGCGGAGCCGCCTCCCGCTACGAGATCGTTCGCGCCTTCGCTGTGTCCGATGACGTCATCATGGCTCACGTCGCCCGCTACGCCCTCAATCCCGAAGGCCAGCCAATCGAGTCCAGCTCCGAGACCACGGACGCATTCTCAGAAATGGCGCTCTACGTCTTGGTTCGCCGTGACGGGGCATGGTGGCTCGCCGCAGGCCAGAACACGCCGATCAGACCAGGCGGAGCCGTCTAATCCGATGGCAAGCATGAAGGGGAAGATACTAGTTCCTGCATGGTGAGGTCATGTGACCTCCAGCATGCTCTCAACCATTTCCGTGATAAGTTTGAGTATAAATTACATCATTGCGTGTCGTAGTTTCATGATGGTTCTATATCGTAATGAAATGTTGCTCCATTGGCTTGTTGCAAACCTTGAAGTGATATAAATGAACATCTGTTTTACGACGCGCAATTGTCCAAAAACATGGGACAGATAATTCTAAAATTTACACTTCTACTGAGTGGTGTATTGTGATATCGTTAGTATTCCGAAAGGAGCCTGACAATGATTGTAGTCGTTTTCAAGCACCGGCCCAAAGCGGGTGTTAGCTTGCAAGAAGACGAACAGTTTATGAAAGAACTGTATCTTCCCGCGAAACACATTCCTGGCTTTCTTTCTGTGAGCGGGTATACCGCAGAGAATGGGGACAGGGTCCATATTGAGTACTTTACCACCCCGGAAGCGGTTGAACAATGGCAAAACTTCCCTGAACATGTTCGCATGATACAGGTGGGTCGCGAGCGCTTTTATGAGTCGTATACGGCCCAAGTTTGCACCCTCGTAAGTCAAATCGACTATCCTGGTGATTCCTCAGAAGTTGGTAAATTGGCTGAAACCTGAGCCAGATTTGAGGGGAAACGTGGATCAAACAAGATTATGAAAAAAGCGTTGACACATGGATGTACGTGTGCCAACGCGAGAACGATGCTCTGATTTTCTGCTGTCCCTGGTCATTACATTCCGTTCAGGCGAGTCAGTACAAGAATGAAATTCTCTATCTGTCTCTCTTGAAGGTAGAAGTAAGAGAAGCCGTACTTCTCACGTTGCTCCTCCAGATATTCTACCACCTGCTCTATTAGTCATTGGGAGCGATTCTATCGGTATCTCTCCCTGGATAAGAGGCGAGGCCGCGACAGGGCTACCGGTCAATTCGATGCCAAAAAGAGTCTTTGTTTGAACCAATTGCGCACCGTTTTTGTGGAGGCGAGTGCAGGGAAAGCTTGAAGTGCTCTCTCAGCCTGGTGCTCGAATGGACACATGACGAGTGCTGCGAATCGCTTCTGGAGCCATGCGTTCAGGCAACCCATGCTCGATTCCCAACATTCGCGCCGATTTCCCATAGATATTGCGTTCAGCCCTTCGCAAGCTTGCTGACCATCTCTTGAGCGGTCAGGATAGCTGAGGCATATGACGGGAGATTCATTGGTTGTGTTGCAAAAAATATGACGAAAACAAATTGAGATGAGTAAGGTTGTCTCAATCCTTCTCAGGTGGCTACACCAAACAGTGTGACAATCAAGGCAATTTGGCCAACGATATCTCCTTTTTGCAACACTACCATCAAAAGTGGATAACAGCCATTTTATCTGAGAAACGTCACAGCCCCAGGTGTTGTCATCTGTGCATTACGTTTTCGCACTATCTGGGCACCCCAGAAAATGAGTAAGCCATACAGAGGCAACAGGCCAATATTCCAGGCCAACCATGCGGGGATGACTGATGGGGACGCCGCCACGATAGGAATATCCGCCTGTCCCTGACCGGAAGGACCAGTCACGGCAATATGCATCGTCCAATCTCCACGTGTGACAAACGTGATACTGCCAGGCGTACCGTAGGGAGTGCTCTGCTGATCATTGATGTCGCTCTGGGTTAAAGAGCCTAAAACACCAGAGCCAGGAGTGGCTGTGACGGTATAATGAAGCTTCCCCTGAGCACTCGTAGATGCGATCGCGAAAGGTATCACATCACCTGCATTAATTGGATCAGCATAAAAAGCCACTTTAAGCGGATATACCCCTGCCTTTGTATCGACAAAGCGAACGGGCGCGCCATGAATAGTTGCCGCTAATACGATGCGATAGAAGGCCACGCCTGTAGCAAAGAGAGCGCCAATCGCGAACAAAAGAAGGAAAACCTGTGTTGCTTTGCGCATAGTCCTATCTCCTCAAGGTCTCGACTGATCCACTGACGATGCTACCCAACCAGCTTCCCAGCAAACCACCCGGGATGGCGATGATAAGAGCCAGCAGGAAAGGGAGTATGCTCTGATGG
This sequence comes from Reticulibacter mediterranei, assembly GCF_016587455.1. Classification (NCBI taxonomy): domain Bacteria; kingdom Bacillati; phylum Chloroflexota; class Ktedonobacteria; order Ktedonobacterales; family Reticulibacteraceae; genus Reticulibacter; species Reticulibacter mediterranei. Next base: position 2,603,766 of record NZ_BNJK01000002.1, read on the forward strand.
CCACCACTACCACTACTGCTGCCAGCAGACGCTGCAGCTGCACTCGCCAGCTCAAGTAGTTTCAAGCCTGCCACAATCGCCGTACTTACTGCCGCTGCAATAGCGACCCCCCAATTGCGCGCTGCTGCCCACCAGCGCCCTCTTTTGCTCAAGAAGACGATACCATCGATGCTCAAACCGCTGAGCAACAGCCAGGGAGTTTGCGCCAACAGCGGAACAACTGTGGAACGCAGGAATGTAGAGCCTGGCAGGTAGACTTGATGTTCTGCTTGCATTAACGCTATGATCATCGGCGGCACAAAGACACTGACGAGAGTATATGCTAGAAGAAGAGCTATAATGACCAGGGTTGCGGTGCCAGGCCAGGGTACAAGCCGTACAGCGATTGTGCAGGTGAAGGCGACACAGACACACAGCAGGATGGGAAAAAGACTGATCCCGGCAATATTCACGCTGATCGATGGAATGATGTAGGTGGCAAGCCTGGAGAGCAGAAAGGCCGATGCCAGAATCGCACCCGCATACCCCAGGTACACCAACCAATTTCGGTTCAATTTCTGTGCGAGATGCACCGCTGAAATCAGTACGTATATAAGGCCGATGAGGGCGATGAAACCGCCCACATAGAGCATTGTATGGAAGGGTGCCCATATTGAAACGTCTATCCCATAAAGCGCGTGCCAATAGGTATCAAGTGGAAACGCGACGGCGGAACAGACGGCTGCAAAGCCAACCAGGTAAGTGCCAAGAGAACTATGAAAGATGCCAAGAAAATCTGTACTGTTTTCCTGAAGTTCACGATTGTGTTGGGCCCACCACGTCTCAACCAGGATGCTCGCCAGGGCCACGAGGCCATTTAAGGCGATAGAAATCAAGATCATGTCATGGGGAGGCGTAAAGGTGCGATCGCGACCAACGACCGCATGCCACTGGATATCCCAATCGCCCCCCAGCAGGCCAACCAACGAAACGATGAGTAAGGCATAACCAGTAATCATACGAAGCGCTACAAGATGAACCGGTGTTTTTGCCCTCTGGCCCATCAACGATTGTGAGTGTATGTGTATGCTCTCTGCCATAAAAGGCTCCTTTATTATCTTGCGCGATTTTTCAATTCCAACCCATCTCAGGGAACAAAAAAAGTATAACTTCAAATGGAGAAGAGTTGAGAGTGCGTAACGGACTATTTTTTGAGGAAACAAACCAGGATCAGCCTATCGATCGATACCTATCGATCGATAGGCAAAACATGCCGAACCACCTCTTGCTTACCTAATCTTTTTCATCTATGATATTTTTGAGAATGCTAAGGAAAACCTCTTCTTTCCCCATCTTCGCGAGAGAACAGGCAAGGAACATAGGTAACCGTCGGCAGAGACGAGAAAAGAAAACATGATGTATATAAAGAGAGACCTGCAGATCAGAAGAGAAGATGGTGCTTCTGTATTGCGTGAATTTTTTGCAGTTGCTTATCTCAATGGAAGTGCCACTTTTGTCTATCTTATCGGGCTCATCTTCGGGCTCTATGTACTTATCCGCTATGCAGATTGGTGGCGTATACCTTTTTTTATGGCAATGATTCTGCTCTTATTCCTGCTTGATTATCTAGAATATCGGCGTTATGGGGACAAACCACCAGCCTCTGCAGCTGTACTGATTCTGTGTCTGCGTTTTCTTTGCACTACCGTTGCTGCCCTACTTCCACCTGGTTATATGATCGTATTGTATCTCTCATTCCCCTATCGTTCAACGCTTTATTTTGGGCCGAAAGCTGGTTATGCTGTCGCTACACTGATCATCCTCGTCTCTATAGGCTTCCTCTTATTTGATCTGCATGTCAGTCATAGGATAATAATAACTGATGGAGATACCTACTTCATTGGCCTCTGTATCTGGGTCGTCTTAAAGGCTCAGAGTTTTAGACGTGAGCGAGAGGCTCAGCAACGTGAATATCAAAGCCGCATCCGTGCCGAAGAATTATTAGAGGAAGTAAGACATTCGCATCATCAATTATCTATCTACACAGAACAGATAGCGACGCTCGCCACGATAGAGGAGCGCAATCGTGTGGCACGTGAAATTCATGATGGCCTGGGACACTCACTTACAGCTATCCATCTCCAATTAGAAAAGGCACTTACCTATTACTCTGCCGATTCTCAGGTAGCATTACAATCTGTCCGGGATGCCCGTGATGTTGCACGGGAAGCGCTACAGGAAGTGCGACGTTCCGTTAGAGCCTTGCGCACAGAAGAGCAGCCCTTTTCCTGCACGCATGAGATAGAACAGTTAGGAGCACAATTACGTCAGCACGGCCTGACCGTTGACTTTGTTGCTACAGGGAGAGAAGAGGTTTTTTCCAGACGAGTACTCACGACCCTTTATAGGATCGCGCAGGAAGCCTGCACTAACATTCAGCGCCATGCTCGGGCCAACAATGTGCAGATCTCGCTCGACTTTGGCAGCCAGAGCGCACTCTTACAGGTAAGCGACGATGGCATCGGTTTTGATACTTCCCGGCTAGAGTGGGAAGGCGGAAACAAGCAAAGTTATGGCATACTGGGAATGCAAGAACGTCTGCGGCTGGTTAATGGTGTCTTGCAGATTGAGAGCATTCCTGGTCAGGGAACTCAGTTGACTGCAACGATAAGCAAACAAGGAAAAGATGACCTGGAGGTGAAGAGACCCCTCATCACTGAAAGAAGGGAGGGTGGAACCGATGGAACAGGGAAATGATGGTAACGGCCAAACGCCAATCCGTGTGCTTGTGGTGGACGACCAACGCCTGGTGCGCGACGGGATTGTATCTTTATTGCATGTTCAGAAGGAACTGGAGGTCGTAGGCACGGCAGCCGATGGACAGGAAGCGGTGGAACAGGCCTTTGCACTAAAGCCAGATGTGGTCCTGATGGATGTACGTATGCCTATTATGAATGGAGTAGACGCTACTGCAGAAATCCTTCGTCAGCAACCAACGTGCTGCATCCTGATGTTAACTACCTTTGACGATGATGCTTACGTGAGAGATGCTTTGCGTTCAGGGGCTCGTGGATATTTACTCAAAGACATGCCAGCCTCAGATCTGACGACTGCTATCCTTGCAGCATCAAAGGGCGTTTATCAACTGGATGCATCTGTGATCGAGCGATTCATTGCTCCCGACGCGAGACCACAGAAGATCGAACCAGTGCAGAAAATTGAAACAGTCGAAGGACCATCCGAAACGGTTGCAGAGGCTAAGTTGACCAGGCGTGAACAAGAGATCTTGCATCTCATTGCGACAGGAGCAACAAATCGTGAAGTGGCCGAGCATCTGATTATCAGCGAAGGGACGGTCAAGAACTATCTGGCGCGCCTGTTCAATCGTCTTGGATTACGCGACCGCACCCAGGCGGTTATCTATGCTCGTGAGCATGGTTTGCTTTAATACCAATAGTATGGAGTATACCAAATGGAGGGCGCTTTTTCCTTGTATATCTGTATCAGTGCTCATGCTTCGCGCTGATTGCTCACTCGTCGCCCTAAAACCTGCTCACTAGTCGGTTCTTACACACTCTCGGTGAAGCCAGTTCGGTCAGAGAGCATGAAGAACTCTCTGGCGCAGCAACTTGAAACTGGCGCGGCCGTATCCCATCCTTTTGAGAAGCTTCAGCTTGTTCACATGACCCTCAACTAATCCATTGTTTTGGGGAAGGGTCAATCCTGCGAGTACGGCTGCTTTGTCCCGCTCAACACTCTTGACAAACCCTTGCAGTTCACGGACCTGGCTCCCTCTCGCGCTCTCAAGCCAAGCATCAAGCTGTTCTCCTCCAGTCCGCATGTGTAGCATCAGGGCAAACTGCCGAACAAAGTTGTAGGCCAGTTCGATCTCTAGATCAAGCTGTTTGAGGGTGATGAGTGTTTGTTGCTCATCGGTCGAAAGGGCTTCAGGCTGACGAAGGAAGAGGAAAGCTGCAGATCTGGAGGAGAGAGGAGCCGCAGAAAGGTTGCATGGTATTGTCGCGTTCTTCGTTCCTCCGGGAAGCAGGCGAAACACCTGATCATAGACTGACTGATATGACCCCTTGTAGCCACGCTCCAGCAATTCCCGATACACCTGCATGATGTTATGGCAACCCGCTTCCCAGCGTTCGCGTAGAAAGGAAAGGTAAGCATCAACACCAGTCTTGCGCAAAGGCGGTTGTCGTTCAGGAAACGTATCACACCTCAACCAGCGTGAGACGGTGGAGTGAGCGATCCCTATCCGATTGGCAATAGCCGTCTGCGAGAAGCCTTGTTTGCGTAAAGCCACGACTTGCTCGTATTGAGCCAAGCGCTCTTCTCGCTTTGCCTGGCTCAGCTCGGCTGCCTTTGGATGAGATCGATGATATCTCGGCGGCTGTTTCCCTTGCACATCAGAGAGAGGGGTAGCCGAGGATGTTTCTGCTTGGCCTCTGCGATGAGCAGCGAGGTGGCGGGCCAGAAGGCCCTCCAGAGCCTCGCCAAGGTTTTTGAGAACGTGAAACCTGTCTGCACACTGGATAGCTTGAGGAGCAGCAGTCTTGGCTGCTGATGCATAGTCCCCTCCTCGATCTCGACTTATCAGCTCAATTTCTGAGTGGGCTGCTATCCAGGCAGCAGCAGTTTCTGCTGACCGATCAGGCAAAATATCGATGACCTTGTGACTTTGCATATCGACAAGAATCGTACCCCATTTCCGTCCACGTTTCCAAGCGAAGTCGTCTATCCCAAGCTCTTGCACTGGCTCAACTGGCTCAAATGGCAATGCCATGATGCGGCGAAGAACCGTCATCCAGGAGGTCTTGATCCCTATCCGCTCAGCTAGACGCGCTCCAAGCATGCCACCAGTAGCAAGGCCGAGAGCTTGAACCACCTGAAACAGACGAGTCGTGACTCGTGCCAGCGGTTCCGCAAAAGGAGCCAAACGCTCGGCGAAGATTTTGCGCACACAGGTGTTGACATCACAAAAGCATTTGCGCACCAGAACCTGCAAACACACGCGCATTCCACCAGAGGGCAGATCCGTGATTCGGCGGAAGTAATGGCTATGGAACCGTTGTGCTGGTGTACCGCAGAGGGGACAGCAGGGGTATTTCCGCGTGCAATGAGCGGTAAGGGTGAAGATCTCATCATTCATCTCGATCTCTGTAATCTCCAGTTCCTCTGGCAAGGCAAGCGGTGTGAGCACTTCTCTCTTCTTCATACGATCCTTCTACAGTCTCTTTATTTATGTAGAACGATCTATTCGTGTGACAGGCGCAAATAAGCTTCACCGAGAGTGTGTAAGAACCACTAGTCGGATCTTACACACTCCCGGTGAAGCTCGCTTACCCTCCAATACGGTCTGATGTTGCATGGCAAAATCTTCTTCCCTTCTAGAAAGCATGAAGAAGGCGCTGGCGGAGCAGAGAGATCCCTGCTCGTATTTCGCAAGCCGCTCCTCCCGCTTCGCCTGACTCAGCTCAGCGGCCTTCCGATGAAGTCTGGGTAGCTGTTTCGCTTGCGCTTCAGCGAGAGGAGGGACCAGGGACTTCTCGGCCTGACCTCTGCGATGAGCAGCCAGGTGGCGGGCCAGCAGCCCCTCCAGAGCCTCTCCAAGATTCTTGAGCACGTGAAACCTGTCCGCACACTGCGCTGCCAGTAGTGTTGCAAAAAAATAAGCTCATCAGAATAAGTGATACTCGAAAATCTTATACGGACAAAACTAGCAGAAAGAGTACTCTTTTTCTCTGATAAAACGCATTTTTACCACAATTACCAGCATCTTTCTGAAGAACTTAATTTTTTTGCAACACTACCGGACCAAGTGCGTACGAGAAAATCAGAAATTCTTTGAAAGACCTTTATGCAACAAATTTATCTCATAGACACTTCAGAATTTGCCTCATGATTGTGGCTCTGAGCCGAGCAAGCGTAATGTTTCTTTATAGTGTTCCTCCGTCGTTTTTGTGTCAGTATGCCCAGGCATTAGTTTTTCCTGGCGAATAGCCAGAGCTTGCTCAAAAAGAGGCAATGCTTCTTTGTAGCGTCCCTGGCTTTTATAGACCATTGCCAGATTGTGCATACTCGTTGCTGTGCTCGGATGCTTCTCGCCCTTTGCTTTACTGTGTATGCGAATAGTCAGAGATCTTTGGAAGAACTCTTCTGCCTGTTGATAGCGTTCCTGCACAAGAGAGACGATTCCCAAGTCATCCAGGAGCACTGCCACATCAGTATGGTCTGCTCCTAAGACCTTGATTTGTATAGCAAGTGCTTGCTGATAAAGAGGCTCTGCGCGTGCATAGTCCTGGCGATCTTTATAAAAACGGGCTAAGCCATACAGACTGATCGCTGTGTGTTGATGTTCTGTGCCGAGCATTCTGAGACGTGCATCCAATATAGATTGATAGCCGGATTCTGAGTCGGTTCCATGTGTATGGTGAAGGTAGAGCAAGCATTCTAGCGTATCGAGCGTATCAAGATGGTCTGGCCCCAAATGACGTTGCTGGATCACTAATGCCTGTTGATAGAGAGGTTCTGCTCGTTTATAATCACCTTGGACATGGTACAGGTTTCCTAATTGCTGTAAACTTTCCGCTGTCAGGAGTGTTTCTCCCAGCTGCTTTTCACGGATCGCTAAGGCGCGCAGGTAGAACGACTCTGCTGTTTCATAGTCTGCTCGCACATAATAGAGTCTGGCAAGATCATTGAAGCTCTCGGCGGTATCAAGATGATCTGGTCCTGCAACGTCTTTTCGGAGAGAAAAAGCTTCAAGCAACAATGCTTCTGGGTCTTCCGGTCCGCGCAAGGCATGATACAAATTCCCAAGTTTATTGAGGATCGTTGCAGTTAAGAGCGGTTTTGTCTCCCGCATGGTTTCTGCAATCGTTCGTGCCAGAGAGTACAGGCTTTCTGCTTCCAGGTAGCGGGCGCGTTTATACAGATAGAAACCAATCGTGTGAAGCAATTGAGCGGCTTCATATGTCCAGATGGTATGCCCTCGAATAGACGAGATACACAACTGCGCATGAGGCAAGTAGCGCATGCACTGATCCCATGTTTCATACCTTCCATTGGGAAAAACAGCAGCAACCACGCGGACTGCGCGACCTTCCCACATGCGCTCCACATGTTTCGTCATGGCATCTCGTATGACAGCCTGGACGAGGCGATGGACATCGAGCGTCTGAGTAACAGGATTGCGGGAGATTAGCGAGTATTTTTGCAGTTCCGCAATCGCGGCATTCAACTTGAGCGGGGAGCGAGCAAGCTTTTGAAGTGAACTGGGAAGTTCAGATGCACCCTCCGTAATGAACGCTTCAGGAATGTCGTCAGAAGCAAGAAAGGCGCAGAGGCGTAGAAGGTCAGCAGCCGCCGGGTTGGCTTTGGCAATGCGTTGAAAGGCCAGTTGCCAGGTCGTGGCAACCGGAGCGGGATGGTCGTCTTCCTGTTCACCGCGTTCTTTGAGTAGTTGCTTGCGTTCTTTGCGGTACAGGTTCAGGTAGCCCTGAAAACCGCAAGAGGTTCTCTCAATATAGGCTCCAGCTTGATCGAGAGCCAGCGGTAAACCGTCGAGTTCGCGGACAATGTCGCGAGCGGCTTCGCGTTCCTGGGGATCGAGTGTTTCGGGTGCATGAGGGTCTTCGAGGGTTCCGCTCCTCCGGAAGAGAAAGTCTATCCCTATCTCCTCTGAGAATTTTTTGACTTCAAAGCGTTTGGCGAACTTGCCGAGAGCACCAACCTGGGTAGTAAGCAGAACGCTGCCAGCAAAGTCAGGAGGGAGGAAATCTTGGAGGATACTGACATCGTTGACATTATCCAGGATCAGCAACCAATGGGAATGAGTTTTCAGCCAGGTTTTGACGGCCGTGATGATTTGTGGTTGTTCTACCAGATTCTTTTCAGGAAGATTCAAGAGCATGGCGAGTTCGTTGTAGGAGGCATTGAGCGTTTCAATGGTATCTGCACGGACCCAGAGGACGGCCTGATACTGGTGGCTGTGCTCATACGCATATTCGATGGCAAGCTGTGTCTTGCCCATGCCACCCAGCCCGGTGATGGCAAGCATGGTACTCGTCTTGGCAGTTTTATTCTGTTGCAACTGGGTTTGCAATTGAGCCAGTTCGGTATCACGTCCTCTGAAGAGATGGTTTCGCGCAAAAGGAATATTCCGGATCGGAAGCTTTGACGCACGAGGAGTGCTGGCTGTAAGGTTTGGCAGTTCTTCAACAATAACCCGGCGAATGCCAGCGGCAACATCGGTGAGTGCGGCATCTTTATACTGCCAGGATGCGATGGGTTTCGCGTCAGTGGGGAGAGCTTGTAGATGTGCAAATGGGGCATCTGTGTAGTCCGCTGAACGCACGAGAATAGGAAGAACGCGTGCTTCTCCTGCCGCCTCACGTTCCAAAGCGCGTTTCATTTCGATCCCATAACAGTAGTCGGAAGCGAAGAAATCGGCACTCACGAGCAGCAAAATAAGGGAGGCTGTTTCTAGATGCGCATCAACATCCTTTGCCCAATCTGTTCCAAGAGGAAGAAGTCGATTATACCAGAAAGAAATGAGTCCATGCCGCTGGAGCAAACTCAAATGTTTTTCCAGCTTCCGGAGCCATATTTCGTCCTCGTGGGCATACGAACAGAATACGCTTACAGATTCCCGAGCGCCCTCTGTAGGCTGTTCAAGCATAGATATCCCTTCTCTACACGTTTCTCCATCTCTGCTCCATGTTCTACATGAAACGCATTCTTCTATCTTTTAAACGAAGGAGAGAAGCATTTTGGAAGCGTAAGAGACTGCTTGTTTATAATGGGGGTGGAAAACTGGACAGGTCAATGAGATAAAATAGCAGAAGGGAGAGCGCATTCACAAGGAAGAAATCCGTGGCAAGTTCACCAAAAAAGTATAGCAGTGCTTTTAAAGCCAAAGTGGCATTAGAAGCGATCAAAGGGCAAAAACACTCAATGAGATACCTTCAGAGTATGGAGTGCATACCACACAGATAACGCAATGGAAGAAGCAAGTCCTTGATGAACTGCCACAGATCTTCGCCCAGCCAGGATCGGAACGGGGAAAGAATGAGGAAGCCCTCATCGCCAATTTATATCAAGAGATCGGTCAGCTCAAAGTGGAGTTGGATTTTCTCAAAAAAATCAGGGCCGTACCGTTGAACAGAAGCGTCTTCTGATCGAGCCGAAGTATCCGCAGTTATCGATTGTCCGTCAATGTGAGCTGTTGGGATTAGCTCGGTCCAGTTACTATTATGAACCCGTACCTGAGAGCGAGGAAGACCTCTTGCTAATGTGTTTCAACAATACACGCGTATTCCCTGCAGAGCAAGGATATGCGGTGAATCGCAAACGCGTGAGGCGGCTGATGCAACGCATGGGGCTGGAGACGATCTATCCAAAACCACGGGTGAGCCAACCAAGCGAACCGAGCGTGCGGTATCCGTACCTGTTACGAGGAACGAGCATCACCAGCCGCGATCACGTGTAGAGCAGTGATATTACCTACATCCGCCTGAGGCAAGGGTTTGTGTATCTCGTAGCGATTATTGATTGGTTCAGCCGATTTGTCCTGGCTTGGGAACTGTCAACCACGCTAGATACATGCTTCTGCTTGGACGCACTTGAGCGAGCACTACGGGCTGGCCAGCTTCAGATTTTCAATACAGATCAGGGGGTTCAGTTTACGAGTCAAGAGTTTACCACTCGTCTTCTGCGCTCACACATTCGCATCAGTTGAGATGGGCGAGGGCGAGCCTTAGACAATGTGTTTGTAGAGCGTTTATGGCGTAGCGTGAAGTATGAGGAAGTCTATCTCAAAGATTATCAAACAGTTTCAGATGCAAGAAATGGACTTGCTCAGCACTTCCAGCTTTACAACTATGAGCGATATCACCAGTCATTGGACTACAAAACACCTTTTGCAGTGTATCGTTCTGAGCATTTGTTTTGACTTTTCCATACTGCTGAGTTTACTCTCAAAATTGGCCTTTTTCTGTCTAGACAAACGGTACCACCATACTGCGCTACACAGGCATCGCGGTTTTTGGCTTGTTCCTTCTGGTTCAATGGATCGGATACCTCTTGATAAAGAGATCCATTTTGGAGCCATGTCCCTGAAAGAGAGGCAATGTTGGCAGTTGATCGAGAGCGAGATCTGCTCCGGTGAAATCGGCTTCAGTAAGCACCGCATTGCCGAGATTGGCTTTGGTGAGGTCTGCATTTCTGAGCACTGCCTCATTTCTTCCTCAGCCCGACAAGAGATGCGCAAGCCGCGAAACACTTCTTGTTCAAAACGCTTGTAGCCTCTCATTGCAGTGGGCCGCGTGTCATCAACGTCGACAAAAACGCCGCTTACCCCAAAGCGTTCAACGAGCTGAAAGCGGAAGGATGTCTCCCCGAAAGCTGTGAGTTGAGGCAAGTCAAATACCTGAATAACTTGATGGAACAAGATCATCGTTTCATCAAACGATTGACGAGCCTGCAATGGGCTTTTTCTCCTTCGAGGCCGCCAGACGAACATTATAGGGATAGGAGATGATGAACATGATGCGAAAAGGACAACTGCAAGGGGCGGAAAAAGGGGATGTGAGATGGCAGGTCGCGCAGGTCGCCAGGCTGTTCGGCGTAGCAGTCTAAGCTTGAGAGAACCACTCACGCCCCATTTCTTTTTCTCCAATTTTTGTAACACAACCCTCTGAACCGTCAAGGCGTCTGCTGGGGAAAACTGTAGCCACCGCCTACACGCCGCAGCAAAATGCGCGTGGTGGCCTCTTCCAGCAAACGTGGAGCGTGCCAAGGAAACGTGCGGGAACGGGCGAGCAGCAGACGAATGATGTAGTGGCGTAGGACCGACAGACCGCCGCTGACGATCCACACCAACTGCGAAAATGGCAGTCCCTGAAAAAGTCGCACAAGAGCGGCAGGCACGTCATCGCCAACAAGTAAAACTTCATAAGCAGATCTGGAAGCTGTATCGGCAAGGCTACCATAAAGAGCAGATTGCCCAGCTTGTCGGCGTCAGTTCGAGCACAGTCTGTCGTACTCTCGAACGAGAAACGCCTCCACCTCCGCGACGACGATCTCGTTCTTCTTCCATCGTTGATCCCTACCTTTCCTACTTGGCTTTGCGATGGAATCAGGGGTGCCACAACGTTGCCCGGTTGTACGAGGAAATTGTTGCACAAGGATATACGGGGACGCAGCGCACGCTTCAGATGCGGCTTCACCCCTTTCGTCGGCAAGTCGCGCGCCCTGTCTCCAAGCAGACAGTCATCTGGGACAAACCTCCTTCCTCCAGAGGCGTTGCGCTTATGATGGTGAGGCCAGCACAAAGCCGTACAAGAGAGCAAGTAGCCTATCTAGATCAGCTCATCCAGAGCAACGAGACCATCGCAGTCGTGTTCAAGCTCGCGCAGGACTTTGGCAGGCACCTCACGAAAACATGAGGGGCCGATGCATCTGGAGCAATGGAAAACTGCTGTCCAAGCCAGTGGGATCGCGGAACTGATCACTTTTGTTGATGGACTAGCCGACGATGCGGGGGCAGTTACCAACGGATGTAGCCTGGCATGGAGCAACGGAGTGGTCGAAGGTTTTGGAAATCTAGTAAAATGGATCAAGCGCAGTTCCTACGGGCAAGCCGGATTTGCGCTACTGCAACGCCGTGTTCTGCTTCACCCAACAGCAGGGGAATCATTGCGTAAAGAACAGCGTAAACGCTCCTCTCAGGTGGCGGTTTCTGCTACTCGTGAAACACGTGGCACTGGGTCAACATCGGCAGCCGCCGCAGTTGCATAGTCGGTGCTTGACGGATGATCATCTCTCGCGGTGATGCGCTACAATGAAGACGCGAAGGAGGAAGATATGGCCAAACGGAGTACATCACAACAGGTTCCAAAAGAGATGCAGAAGCGCTTCGAGGAGATCACCCTGCTCACAGATACCTTCAGTCAGACCTACTTAAATGACGAGTATCTCCAACTCTGCCGTGAGCTGGCGGCGACCTTGTGCCGGAAACGTCCTTCACCACTGGCACGGGGGAAGGCTCCCACCTGGGCATGCGGGATGATTCATGCGTTGGGCATGGTCAACTTTCTCTTTGATTCTTCACAAACCCCTCATATTGCAGCAAGCCAGATCTGGGAGTATTTCGATCTCAGTTCGAGCACGATGCAGGCGAAATCCAAACAGATCCGCGACCTCTTGGGCATGTATCCCATGGACCCGGACTGGTCGATCCCCTCCATGGTTGACAAGAACCCTTTGATCTGGATGCTTGAGGTGAATGGGCTCATCATTGATGTGCGCCAAGCACCCAGGGAGATCCAGGAGGCAGCATTCCACAAAGGGTTGATTCCCTCCATCCCCGATGCCTGATCAGTAGCTTTCCGAAGTCAGGTAGGCACACCGAATGTGTCCAACAATCATTATTTCTGAGAAAGGCGAAATGTTATTTGAGAAATGTCACCAGCGGCAAGCCGATTGCGCAGATAGCTCATGAGTTAGGCACTAGGGGCAGTTCATAAACCAATGCTCCTCGCTCAACTTTCTTTTTTGAGGAGAAGCATACCAGAAATGTAACCACTTTGCCACGACATTGTTTGAGTTCTGACAGAACCGATCGGATCAGGCTGTTTGCCGTTGGACGCTAGCCGCTGTTGCATATTTATTGGCAAATGCGCGAGGACTACAATAGATATTGCGTCTGATAAATGGCTCTGGCGCTTCTTGTTTGAGCCGCTCTTGGATGTGAGATTTTGTCGCTCCTAACCCCGTAAACCAGCCTTCTGACAAGATATAGGTCGGATCGTAAATCCACTGTGGGCAAGGAAGAGCATCTGTTTGGCACAGGAACTCGACACTGGCCGCACAAAATGCTGCCCAGCGGCGGAGTTCTAGTGTCACCTCGACTGGTTCCTGAATGGGATCATGCACCAACTCCGCGCGCCGATCCGCTGCATATGCATGCCAATAGTTGAGAAAGTCCCCTAGAGCTGTCCAGGGTCTCTCGCCTTGCACTATCAGCTGGTAGGTCATTTGCATCGTCTGTAGGTCAGCCCACATGGTCTCTATCACCCGCCTTTCTGCTCCCTTTATTATATCATAGCGTGAGAAGAAGGACGATCTCGTTCTTCTAAAACAATGCGTCGAGCGTGGCAGTCAGATTACACTCCAGTTGCCAGCTCCGATCTGCATAGCGATCAACAAGTGCCTGAGCCTGTTCACGAGTCTGGATGCTGAGTTTCTGGCAGAGTGCCAGGATGTCGTCCTCATCTCGATCACGGCCAGCAAGCAACTTGAGCGCCAAAATAAAATCGGCCTGGGGAACATACACTTGGAGATTCGGATAGTTCTGCCATAAAATGAGAGAGTTGGGATCAAGATCCGGGGAGAAGGCGGCCACCACGTCGTTCATCCAATCACGTTTAATCCTATGTGCTTTTGCTACCGCGTGCACCGCCGCTCGGAAGGCTCGTGTCTCCTGGTTTGGATGCGTCGTGTCAGGAAAGTCCAGTGGCATGATGTCTATGTCTTTTGTCGAGGATCGGTTCCTTAAAAAAAACACCATATAGACACCGCCCACAACCACCAGGCGCACTGGCTTTCTGATGCCGCGCTTCTTCCCTAACTCATCATCTAACGTCCGAAGATAGGTCTCAATTTCATTCCCATCCATCTTTTCATGCTTCCTTTCTTATGCCATGTTTTTTATTGCCCCTTATAGAAACGAGCGAACCCGTTAGGGAAGTTCTCATCTCAGAAGTGAGGGGCGATTTAATCGGAAAGAGGGAAGAGCCGATGGAAGTGCACCATTGATGACCGCTGTTGCCAGTAATTGCCCTAGATGCATTCCAAAGGGCATACCATGGCCAGAAAACCCGCCAACAAAGAGAACGCCTGACTTCAGAGACATTTGCTGGATACGCACGTGCGCCGTAGCGTACCGAGGCTTGGACCAGTCCATGAACGAGCCGAACGGAATGCACAAGTCCTTGTTCTGGCAGGAAACGACCACCGATAACGTGTTCCACGATCCTTTTGCATGGCGCTCGCGCAAGATCGCCGTCAGTTTCTGCCGGTATCGCTCCGGCCACACCATCCGCCGCCAGCCAATACACCACAGATCCGGCGTATAGACTCCGATTTCAATCATGGTCGTATTGATGAGCGCGCGACAAAAAGTGTGATGCTCAGGCAGGCCAGGGGCCAGCAAGAAAGAAAAAGGCAGGATGAGTTCCTTGTTGAGTGAAATCTCGAAGAACAGTTCCAGCATGGTTCCTTCTGGATAGATGTTCTATCTCAAAAGAATGCTTCCATATGTCCTGCCGTGGATCGACCCGTGAAAGGATAGCTTTCCGGTGATCGATTTGTAAGGCGAACACAGCCAACACATATTGATCGACTTCCGGGCGGGCATGATCCAATTCCTTTCTGGGGAGCCATATACATCGTGGCACCAAGTGTATCCTGCTCGGAAAACGAGCGAGTTAGGGCACCACCGCAATACCCAAATTGCTGAGAAGAATCTGATTAGCAGATCCTAATAACATATTCTCTAGTATAACCTAAACATTCTACCACCATATTTTCTAAGAAGGTAAAAGGGTTAGGAACTGTAATATATCTCCATTATCGCACAGTTATTGAAATCCATCGGTTGCGTCGTCACTGTCTGCCTGGACCAGAAAAACTGGAGCGACTCGTCAGCAAGCTTTTTGGGGAGATTGAGGACCCAGGACCGAGATACGTGCAAAAATAGGACATAAGGCTTGTCAATGCGGTCTTGAAGGCGAGACGAGGCCAGCAGGAGCCAGTGAAATAGCCTCCATCAGTTCCTTGATTCTCTCACCAATGAGTCACGTTCAAACTCGGCCAATGCCCCTATCACATGGAAAATACGCTTTCCGCTAGAGATGGTTGTGTCAATCTAGGCTACGCGGCGCAAGCTGGCACAATCCACACCATGCTCTTTCAGGAAAAGGCGGCTGGTGTTTTGCTCTTTCCTCCAACTACATTGTTGGCTGAGAAGGGCTTGTGCCAGGACATGGTGTCCCAGAGAAGGATGCCAGCCTGGGACATTTCTTCTTAGGAGAATCAGGACACCGGTCCCATCACAAACACTTCTTCAACAGCTATGCTTGTGAGAGAGGACAGAAAGAGTTGCATTCATGAAGCAGGATGTTAGCGAGATGAGCATGGCCTCTCTTCTTGAGCTGTTGCAGCGTCCGAGCACACAGGGCGACCTGCCGGCCTGGACCGCGTTCCAACTGGGCCTGGAAGAGACCACAAGAATGGGGCGATGTCCGCAAGACGGCTCGTCTGCGGCGCATCATCTTCAAGCAACTCACAAAGGGACGCATCCAGGTATTGGCGCGAAGCGGTGGATCATCTCCCGTTGTTACTTCGGTTCCGCTGTGACGCGAGAAGCTTCCATACACAACTAGACAAGGAGAAAAAATGATGTCTTCTACCACACTGTTTCGTTTGAGTGGCATGATCTTGCTGCTCGGTGCCCTGGTGAGTGTCATCGCAGGCCTCATGACGCTTTTCCTCGATATCAGTCTCAGTGCTTCACCCGGCACTATACTCAGCTCGCTGTGGTCACCCTTCTGGAGTCTAACTTTCGTGGGGACCGTGCTCGTTGTGCTTGGTTTGCCAGCGCTTTACCTGCGCCAGGCAGCAGGACGTGGAGGGATGTTAGGACTTATCGGGGTGTTCCTTGTGGGACTGGGCAACTTTCTGGGCATGGCAACGGTTGCCTACTTTGTCTCGATCCTGCCGTTGCTTGCTGAAAAAGCACCCAACCTCATTAACGCTGGATACGAGACGAGTCTAGCCGCCTTCGGTCTCGGTGCAACCGTGTTGGGAATCATCGGACCCCTTCTGCTGGGAAGCGCGGTCGTCCGGGCGAAGGTCTTTCCCTCGTGGGTCGGTATCCTGCTCATGGTTTCGGCAGTCCTCAGCCCGGTGACCACCTTCGCGAGTGGTGCGCTGGTCGCACTCATCGGCCTGGTAGGGATCGTCTCTGCCGCGATTGCCTATGGCTGGGTTGGCCTGATCTTGACGCAACAGCCAAAGGCGAGAGGAGTAGAAGCTTCCTCTCCTGCTCCAGCGGCGCTCCACTGAACCAATGTCCCATAGCATGGAACACCCTGGGGGCACTCACTCTCCTGACCAGGGTGTCCCTGCTTGGACGGCCAGAGAGCATGTTTTGCGTCTTCTCTCATTGGTAAATGTCCTTCCAATTGAGCAGGGTTTGCCTTCAAATGCGAGCCGTTGCTCCCAATCATGAGCAGCATGGTCATTGATCGGCTGGCAAGCCACTCTAGAGTGGACGGAAAGCAGAGAAGGGTTGTAAATTCAGACTTGGAGAAGGGAGTTTCACATGATCGAACCGACAGACACGAACACAGTGCCTAACATTCCATCCGCGCTCCTGGTCGCGGCGGGCCAGGATCGCTTTGGCGAACAACGCAGACTCGGCATCAACACGATTGATTACAAGGTGACCTCACAGGAGAGCACTGGCCTGCTGATTATAGAAGTGACGAGCCACGCCAAGGGCGGGCCCGAGCGCCACCTGCACGTTGGGCAGGATGAGTGGTTCTATGTGCTTGAGGGGCAATTCCTCATTGAGGTCGCAGCGGAACGGTTCAGGCTCACGTCGGGTGATGCTGTGCTGGCGCCGCGCCGGGTGCCCCACGCCTGGGCGAACGTCGGTGAGGGCAAGGGCAGGCTCCTCGCCGTGCTCACTCCTGCAGGCAAGATAGAAGCGTTTTTCCGCGAACTGGCCAAGACCGCCTCGATGGCACCACCAGATCCAGCACTGTGGCGCGCCTATGACCTGGAGTGGGTCGGGCCGCCATTGCCGATAGAGCCATAGGGAGAGACGGGGAGGAGGACGACACTAGCTGCGGAGGTGCGCCTTTTGGTTGGAGGCGTTAATTACCAACGAGCGGGAAACGGAAATGGCTTCAGAGGCGATTTCTTAACCGACCAATGGCTGTGCTGCTCATGATTGGGGGCAACCCCTGCTCACTTGGGAGGGCATTTGCCACTTATCATGCTTTATCTGTTCTTTAGTACATGTAGACATCTAACGTTCGCGGTGATTTAGTTAAGCATGGTACGATAGAGACAAGGAAGAGCTGACGCAAGAGAAACAGGAAGGGACCAGGATGCACCTTGATAAGATACCAGGGCAAGCAGCCCAACAATCTTCCGTAGCCAATTGGAAACAGGCGAGGGAAACGGAGATGCGCTTACATGGATGTGTGCTCGTAAGCGCAAGGCTCCTATGGCTGCTCATCGCACTGTTCGAGTTCGGTGTTCTTCTGGTCAATCTCCCGGCCTTCGTCGCCCTGCTTCACACAGCCTGCAGCGATCCAACAGGAGCGGCTTGCAATTATCTCCAAATCCGTTCCACGCAGCTTCCTGCCCTTGCTCATTACGGCTTTTCACTCAATGCCTATGCTGTCTACGCGTTGATCTGCGACCTGGCCGTGACCCTGCTGTTCCTGGCTGTGGGTGTACTGATCTTCTGGCACAAATCGGATGAGATTATGGGGCTTTTTGTCTCGCTGCTCTTGATCACCTTTGGTTGCTTTGGCATTTCAGAAGTGCATCTGGTTCTTGAACCATCAGGCGTCTGGTTGCCCATCTTCTGGCTGCTGATCATCCTACAATGGCCCGCTCTAGGCATCCTCTTCTACACCTTCCCAAATGGGCGCTTTGTGCCCCGCTGGTCCTGGATGTTGACCGCTCTTTTCGTGATCCAGTTTGGCTTCTATATCTTGCCCTATCCCTACAATTTTGACAACTGGCCCCCGCTGCTGAACCAGTTTGAAACGCTCGTGGTCTATGGCAGCGCGGTCGGCACCCAGATCTATCGCTATCGACGGGTCGCTTCCCCTCTCCAACGCTTGCAAATTAAGTGGTTTGCCTTTGGCTTTGCAACAACCCTGGCATTCTTTGCCGTCTGGAGTCTGTTGCCCCTGGTCATCTCTTCTCTCAACCGTCTAGATTCCTTCTATCAACTCTTGGGACCGGCTACCCTGGCGCTTTCATACGTGCCCATTCCTCTCGGCATCGGCATCGCCATGCTGCGCTATCGACTCTGGGACATCGATATCCTCATCAATCGCGCACTGGTCTATGCTCTGCTTACAGCAAGTACGCTGGGTTTGTATGTGCTCATCGTCTTTGGGGCTAGTGCGCTCTTGCGGGCAGAGAACGACCTGTTCTTTTCGCTGCTGGCAACTGCACTGATTGCCGTGCTGTTTCAACCGTTGCGCCAATGGTTGCAGCAGGGGGTGAACCGCTTCATGTTTGGGGATCGCCACGAACCCTATCGCGTGCTCTCGCGCTTAGGTCAACGCTTGGGGGAGACGTTGCCCGCTGAGAGCATCCTGCCCACGATTGTGGAGACGGTGGCCCAGACCCTCAAGCTTCCCTACGTTGCTATTGTCTGGAAGCGGGAGCAGGTTCTGCCTGGCACCGAGCCTCCTCTGCTGGCGGCGGCCTTTGGCAGTAGCAGAGGAACTGCCGTAGAGACACGGATGCCCCTGGTTCATCAGGGCAAGCACCTGGGCGAATTGATCCTCTCCCCACGCGGGCGCGAGGAGGAACTGACCCCTGCTGATCTGCGGCTAGTGCGCGATCTGGCTCCCCAGATTGGCATGGCGTTGCATTCAGCCCTGCTGCTGACGAACCTGCAACAACTGACAGTCGATCTGCAACGCTCACGTGAGCGCCTGGTGACCGCACGTGAAGAAGAGCGGCGGCGCTTGCGGCGGGATCTGCATGATGGGCTGGGTCCACAACTCTCCAGCCAGACGTTGACGCTCTCAGCGATCAAGAAACTGCTGCGTCAGGACCCTGACACAGCAGAACACTTGCTGACCGATGCCACCACCCACGCCCAGGAAGCCATCGCCGATATTCGTCGCCTCGTCTATGCGCTCCGTCCGCCAGCCCTCGACGATCTGGGGTTGCTAGCCGCCTTGCAGGAACAGATAGCACAGTACCATGCCAGCGGCATTGAGCTGACGCTCTCTGCTCCAGAGGCGTTGCCCCCTTTGCCTGCCGCTATTGAGATGGCCTGCTATCGGATTGTGCAGGAGGCCCTGACCAATGTGGTGCGCCATGCCCATGCTACCCATGCCACGATTGGTCTCCGTTTGCAACAAGAGGCGCTGGAGGTGGAGGTGAGCGATGATGGGCAGGGATTGCCACCTGGAGTGCGCAGTGGCGTGGGACTCACCTCGATGCGTGAGCGGGCTGAGGAATTGGGCGGCACCTGTCAGGTGGAAGCCAGAACACAAGGGGGAACGCGAGTGTGTGCCCAGCTCCCGGTCGGACGACCAGAGGAGAACGAGACGGCACAGAAAGGAGAAGGGCTGCGATGAGTCGTATTCGTGTGCTGATTGCCGATGATCATCCAGTGTTCCGCTATGGCCTGCGTGCGCTCTTAATGGCAGAGGCGACAACGATGGAAGTGGTGGGAGAGGCGACCTCTGGAGAGGAGGTCACAACTCTAGCTGCACAGGCTCTGCCAGATGTGATTCTCATGGATGTCAACATGCCCGGACTCAATGGGATTGAAGCCACGCGCCGTATCCTGGCGGCAACGCCGCAAGTAGGTATCCTGATGTTAACCATGTTCGACGACGATGAATCGGTATTTGCAGCCATGCGAGCAGGGGCTCGTGGCTACCTGCTCAAGGGAGCAGAGGGGGATGAGACGATCCGAGCTATCACTGGGGTGAGCAAAGGCGAGGCGATCTTTAGCCCGACGATTGCGCGTCGCTTGATCGGCTATTTTGGCAAGCCACCGAAGAATCCACAGATCACACATCCTTTTCCTGAATTAACCGAACGTGAGCGGGAGATCCTGACTCTGATTGCGCAAGGCTATACCAATCCGGCTATCGCCGAACGCCTGGTCCTCTCTCCCAAGACGGTGCGCAACCATGTCTCCACGATTTTCAGTAAGCTACAGGTGGCCGGACGAGCGGAGGCGATTATTCGTGCCAGAGACGCTGGGCTGACGAAAGAGACCTAAGACCGAGATACGTGCAAAAATAGGACTAAGGGCACCGTGACGCAGCAATGGCAGCATCGCTTTGGTCACTGACATGACGCCAAACACATTGGTGTCATAGATGGCTCTCATGTTTTCCAGGTTCGTCTCACTTGGTGTGTTCACCTTCCCCTGCCAGACGTTGTAACAGCGTTTGCTCATGTCCAGACAGTAAATTATAGCTCCAGTCAAATGTCGTCCGTAGCGTCCGCTGACGAGGAGGTGCTGTTCGGTTTCTATTGCTCAATAGACTAAAACGCTCGTCGAGGTCGCCTTTCATCTGTTCTGCAATCTGTTCTACGGGCATCGCTCTTATCCATGCAGCGGCAAACTCAATGGCGAGTGGAAGACCTTCAAGTTGACGGCAAATCTTGGCCAGTACAGGTGCATTTCTGGTACTAACACGAAAATGAGGATGGATCGCTCGTACTCGTTCGAGGAAGAAAGCTGTGGCTTCATACGAAGAGAGATCATCAAGAGAGAGAGCAGTGGAGAGAGGAGGAACGGACAGTGAAGGAAGGCAATAAACCACTTCTCCTCGCAGACCAAGTGCCTCCCGACTTGTGACAAGGATATGAAGGATAGGGCACATTTGTAAAAGCACTTCAATCAGCTTGGCACTGGCTTCCACAAGATGTTCGCAGGTGTCGAGTATGAGCAGTGTTTTTTGGGAGCGCAGAAAGGTATATAATGTTGTGATAAGCGATTCCCCTTGTTCCTTACAGAGATTGAGAGCCTGGGCGATAGACTGCGGGAGTAGGGCCGCATCAGAGAGATGAGCAAGCTCTACGAACCATATTCCCCCATCAAAGAGCGATTCATCAGTTTGCGCGATTTCATTTGCGACATGAATCGCCAGGCTTGTTTTCCCGATCCCTCCTGCGCCAGTCAGGGTGAGCAAGCGAGTTGTAGAGAGGTGCTGTTTGATAGAGCTGATCTCGTGTTCGCGCCCAACAATATGTGTGAGCGGAGTAGGTAAGTTGTTCATGAGAGTATCACGTGGAGTGATGCAAAAATCAGGGAGATGGTTGGATGAATCACTTACGCTCATAGTCTCCTGCCAAATGCATACAAGATAAATAATCGTATCTATCTGTAGTAGCATACCTAATATTGTTGTGTGGGGCAATAGACCCGAAGGGATGAGTGCTTGTCCCCTCAGGAAAAGATCTCAAGATGGCGACACAAACTCTTGCAAGACTGAATGGCTATTCGGTATACCATGTAGAAAAATACAACAATACGCGGTATCTAAAAATGGTAGTGTTGCAAGAAATAGCACAGGAAAAAACTGGGCATGATGGTTCCTCGCCATCGTTTTTACACTGCTACTCCGAACAGCGTAGCGACCAGTGTGATCTGACCTCCCACATCTCCTTTTCCCACACCTTGCAACTGGCCTTTCCTCATCATGTTCATCACCTCAAACCCCTGTAATGTGCGCCAGGCTGTCTCGAACGAGAAGAAGCCCATCCCGGGTTTTGTCAGTCGTTTGATGAAGCGATGGTCTTGTTCCACCAGATTGTTGAGATACTTCACTTGTCGCAGTTCGCTGTGTTGAGGTAAGACTCCGGCTGCTTTGAGTGCATTGAATGCTTTGGGGTAAGCAGCGTTTTTGTCGACGTTAATCACTCGTGGTTCGCTCGTATGAGAAGCAGCGAGGGTTTTGAGCAAAAAACGCTTGATGGCTTGTGCGTCTCTCGTCGGGCTGAAAAAGAAATCGAGCGTGTTGCCTCGCGAATCAATTGCACGATAGAGATACATCCACTGCTTTTTGACCTTGATATAGGTCTCGTCGACGCGCCAGGAATCCGTTGTGGACTTCAAATGAGGACGGCAACGGCGTTCAAGCTCTGGCGCATAGTGCTGAACCCACCGATAGATCGTGGTATGATCCACCCGTAGGCCTCGCTCCAGCATCATTTCTTGAAGGCTTGCGGTAGCTTAAAGCGTAGCGCAAGTACCAGCGTACGCGACATCCGAATGATGTCAGCTTGAAAATGACGCCATTTGAACGGGTGTTGCTTCGTCATAACGAGCCCTCTTATCCTTTTTTTTCCTCACTGTAGCAGATCAGCTTTGTTCTTGCAACACAACCCTGGGGTGTGCCAGGGCTTTCCAATTCTCCCATCTAGCAGGAGTGCAGAGGGCGGCAGCCCTTTGCCAGGGTGCGGGGTGTCCCCGCAAAAACCTTTTTTCTTCTCTTTTGCGCGCCGCCTGCGGCGGCGCGCGAAGGAGGGAAGGAAACTGGGGACACCCCAGACCCCGGCAGGGAGACCCCTGCCCCCCCTTTGAGCGGAGAACTGAAAAGCCCTGTGGGGTGTGCCAAGTTGACAATACCAGCTTGTTTGACTTGTTTGATTACTACAAGTAATGGCGATAGTGCAATATATCTTTGATTATTGATATATCTGTGGGTAAAAATACGTAAGCAAGAGCCATTAAACAAATAGGTAATATTACGCATGTACTTTCACTAGGAAAAGTATATCTTGAGATGGTGATCCATACCTCAATTGAGAACGAGCAAGGAGTGTAGGTGACGATCATCTGTAGCTGATGAACTTATCCGTGTCGCACAATGGAGTACCTGAAATGCCATAGAGCATTCAAGGAGGTATGCATGAAGCCATTTTCCTTTCTCCGTCGTCCTCTGGGAGCCGTGTTAGTCGTTATTCCTGTTGTCCTGATGTTTGTGCTTATAGTATATCCGGCCGCTGCAAACCTCCACGCGGGGAGCAGTCATCAAAGTCGAGCGGCGACATTTCAACCTCGTCTCTTGCGTGATAAGATCAAAGCGCAAGAGCTGGCTTCAACCGTTCAGGTTCTACAATCACAATCGCCCAGCGTCATTCTTCAATTTCCCCTCTTTCCCAGTGGCGTGAAGGCGAAATTTCCCAATGCGAAGGGCGTTGTCACGATCATCCAGGGCAACCCGGAAGTGAGCCTGTTTGATACGGTAACGGTCGATGTAGAAAATATGCCGCCCGATACGACCTTTACCATTTTCTTTATCGAACTGGCGAATAAACCTTTCGGACATGTGCAATATGTTGCTGATTTGCAGACGCGTGAAGATGGGTCCGGTGATGTGACATTTCAGTGTATTACCCTGGTGGCCTTTGCTACTGATGCACGCAACCCTGAAGTATCAAAAGATCAAAGCGGGGATGCTTCTGGCGTTCAATTGGAGCATCTGGGCATGTGGTTCTCTTCCTTGCAGGACGCCCAGAAGGTTTTGAATGACCAGACGCTCAAAGGAACACCTTTTGATGGTGGTAATCCGCCGCTGCATGCCGGACCACAGGCGATGACTGATGGGCAGACTGCTCCCGTCTTTTAAACGCCTGACTCTAGAGGACAGAATAAAAAGGAGGTTCCTCATGAGGACTCTGCGCTCTTTCTTCCGCGTGACGCCGTTCGCTCTCATACTCCTGCTCATGCTCATAGTGACCAGCAGCTTGAGTGCGTCCGCGAATCAGGTGGGAGCGCGTGCAGCGTCGTTAGAGACGCATCATAGTAATACCGCATATCACGCGAGACCCAGAATCCGTAATCCGGAAGCAGAGCATATACGGCAATTAGTACAGAGTGGGCAAATGGCGGCCTCTGTGAGCGTCCTGGATTCGCTTCCACCCACCACGATCGTCCAATTTCCGTTGGTTCCCAGTGGGATCAAACAGAAATTTCCCAACGCGAAAGGGCTAGTGACGATTATTCGTGGGAGCCGCAACGATAGCACCTCTGATACAGTGACGATTGATGTGGAGAATATGCCGCCCCATGTGACGTTTACCATCTTTTTTATCGAGCTTGCGAACAAGCCCTTCGGACATGTCCAATACGTGGCAGATTTGACGACGCGGGGTGATGGCAGCGGTGAGAGTGTCTTTCGCATCATTTCTCTGGTGGCCTTTGCCCTTGATGCTCGCAACCCTGGTTCTTCACAAGATGATACAGAAGGAACTACATCAGGTATCAATCTGGAGCATCTGGGGATGTGGTTCTCTTCGCTAGATGACGCCGTAAAAGTCTTGCAGGATGATACCCTCACCGGTACCATTTTTGATGGTGGTAATCCGCCGCTGCATGCCGGACCACAGGCGATGACTGATGGGCAAACGGCCCCGGTGTTTTAAGCGCAAAGATATATTAGGAGAAATACATAATGCTTCACGATATAACTAGTTCCAGATACATCGAGCAATCTTTGCGGCTTTTTTTGTTGGTGCTGCTTGGCCTGCTCATCAGTGCCTGCCAGGAGCCATTGCAGCCACAAACAAACGCAACCCCGCTCACAACGCCTGCAGCCTCTTTTCCCACAACGCCCTCGTCTTTGCGTACTCCGCAGTTTGGCAACGGGGGCCAGGTTGCTCCAACTGTCAAAGTACTTGCTTCAGTCGATCCCACATTGATTATTCAGTTTCCCCTGGTTCCTGCGGCCAGCATCAAGTCAAAATTTCCCAATGCAAAGGGATTGGTGACTGTGTTCCAGAATCCGAAAGCCAATGATTTTGATGTGGTAACAGTCAATGTGGAAAATATGCCGCCCCATGTCAAATTTACCATCTTTCTGACTGAAAGCTCGTCGAAGCCCTTTGGGCATGGGGAATACATCGGAGATTTGATTACGCGCGATGATGGAAGTTACGAGGCAACCCTGCATCTGATTGCTTTTGTTGCATTCGCCGCTGATGCGCGAAATCCTGAAGTGTCAAAGGATCAAAGTGGGGATGCTTCTGGCATTCAATTGGAACATCTAGGGATGTGGTTCGATGAAGTGACAACAGCCCGCCGTGTCCTGGGTGATCCGAAAATTGCTGGCACTCCCTTTGATGGTGGACGTGGTCTTTTGCATGCAGGACCGCAGGCAATGACCGACGGACAGACCCTTCCCGTTCTGTAACTGTACCAACGATCCATAAAACTATGTTGGGTCTGCATCCCCGGCCCTAAACACTTGCAGACCAGCATTTTCGTGAGAGGATCGACGAATAGCCGTTCGTCGATCCTCTTTATTCATAGATGTAGTGATGCTCAGCAGGTGGATGAAGTCTATATGGTAGTGTTGCAAAAAAAATTAAGCTCATCAGAATGAGTGATACTTCAAAATCTTATACGGACAAAACCGGTAGAAAGAGTACTCTTTTTCTCTGATAAAACACATTTTTACCACAATTACCATCATTGTTCTGATGGGCTTAAATTTTTTTGCAACACTACCCGTATGTGCACTTGCCCGCCAATGTGGTCCTGTCTTGCTTTTGGTGATGACGAATGGCTTGAAAACCCGATGAGAAGCGCGGAGACCACAACAGGAAGGGATGAATGAGAAAAATAGCTCCGATGTTAGGCAAGGACTGGGCTGAGAACATCTCAGCATCACCAAAAGCGAGACAGAGCCCCAATGTGAGCGACTTCAACACATTGACTTGAGCAAACCGCTTCATATCTAGGGTATCGGCAGAGAGGAGTGGAAATAACGACGAGATCTCGGGGTCAACGCATCCAAACCGAAGCTGACAGTTTTCAGGTTTGGATGCGTTGACCCCGTCTTTGCCACGACGCGCGCGAAACTAGAGCAACTTCTAGAATCTGGCAGCGACCAGGTAATTCATCTATAATGGGTGTGTTGGGTGTACAGATATGAAACACGTAGCCTGAAAGGATGGACATGCCGGAAGCGTTCACTTCCTCCTCACTGCTGCTGCCAAAGTTGCGGCCCCCGCGCCTGCTTTCCTCGCTCGTCGCGCGCCCACGCCTGCTGGCTCGACTAGATGCAGCCCTGGAAAGCAAAGTTACGCTGCTCGTGGCTCCTGCCGGCTTTGGCAAGACAACTGTTATCGGCCAGTGGCTGCATGATCGTCAGGCGAAACTTCTGATCTGGGTTTCGCTTGATAGCAGCGATAACGACCTGTTCCGCTTCTGGCATTCGATCATCGCGGCCTACCAGACGTTCCAGCCGGATCTGGGCCGGGGAACGCTGGCGCTCCTCTACGAAGCCACACAGCCGCCCTTCGTCGCACAGCCGCCACAAACGCCCCTGACTCTTCTGCTCAATGAACTTACACAACAGCAGCAGGATACGCTTCTCGTCCTCGACGATTATCATGCTATCGAGGAGCCAGCTATTCACGAAACGCTGACCTTCTTTCTCGACCACTTGCCCAACACGCTCCATGTCCTGCTGCTCTCACGTAATGAGCCGCCGCTTCCGCTGCTGCGCTGGCGCGCTAGGGGGGACATTGCTGAACTGCATGCAGCCGATCTCCGGTTCACACCAGAGGAGACAGCAGCCTTTACACAACAGGCGTTCTCCGCCCCGCTCTCGGACGCAGCGCTCAAGCAACTTGACGCGTCTGTGCAAGGGTGGGCAGCCGGCCTGCGCCTGTTGTCGCTCTCGCTAGCTGGACAGAGGTCACAGCGCGAGGTCGAATGCGCACTCATCTCTCTGGACAAGCGGGCTGAATCTTTCTCTCCCTATCGGCCTTTGCGGGACTACCTCGTAACCGAGATACTAAATGCGCAGCCGCCGGAACTGCAACATTTTTTGCTGCAAACGAGCGCGCTCGGTCGCCTGAGCGGCCCGCTCTGCGACGCCGTTACTCTCGCAGAGGGCAGCGCGACGCGATTAGAAGCTATAGCGCAGGCTGGACTGTTTCTGGAAGCGCTAGATGGAGCGGGAGGCTGGTATCGCTTTCACGCCCTCTTTGCGGAGGTGCTGCGCCGCGAGGCGGTCCAGCACCTGGGAGAAACGGAGTTGCGGGCGTTGTCGCTGCGAGCGAGCCGCTGGTACGAGCAGCACGGACTGATAGAGGAGGCAATAGAGGCAGCGCTGCGGGCATATGATTTTGAGCATGCCGCCCTGCTGATCGAGCGTGTGGACATGGATGGAGAGATCAGCGAACAGTATACGGTGCGCCGCTGGCTGGAATCAATGCCAGAGGCAGTCCTGCGCGTCCATCCGATGCTCTGCTGGCTAGCCGCGCTTTCGTTTCAGATGCTTCAAGAGGATTCCGTCTCCACAACTGTCAGTGAGCGCGTAGAGAGACTATTGCACATGGCCGAGGAGGGTTGGCACCGCCAGGAGGATCTGGCCTCCCTCGGCCTGATTGCAGTCTTTCATGCAATGAGCGCCTGGAGATCGGTACAGTTTCCCCGCGCGACGGAGTACGCGCAGCAGGCACTTGCCATGCTACCAGATAACGAACAGGAACGCCATATCCAGGTATGGTGCAGCATCTGCCAGTTCATCGTCGGAGTTGGTTTCATGTACGATGACCGCTTTGAGGAGGCGCGTTCATCCTTCCTGCAGGCGCATGCACGCAGTCTGATCTCTCGCTATCAACGTCTCACGCGCGGCCTACTCTTGTTGATTGGCGCGTGCAACTACGTCCTGGGCGAACTGCAGCAGGCGCATGAATACTATCAGCAGGTGCTTTCCGCAGCTCGCAGGCAGTCGGATCGCGAGGTCCTCGCGCGGGCGCTGCTGGGCCTGGCAAATATCGCTTTTGAATGGAACGATCTGGCGCACTCCGAGCAGCAGGTCGGTGAGGCACTGGCGCTCGCGCCGGAGGATCTGTCCGATCTGCGCAACGACGCCGCCTTGCAACTCGCGCAAATCGCCCACGCTCGGGGGCAGATCACCTCAGCCCAACAGCAGATCGCGGTCCTGCTGGCCCGCCTTCAGACTGCGACAGCCCCTGAGGCATCCAGCAGACACCTCGATGCACTGGTTTTTTCGGCTCACCTCGCTCTGGAAACCGGCGATATTCAGGCCGCGCAGCATATCCTTGAAAGGCCTGCTCTTCAAGATCTTACGGCTGCACGGGTTGTTCAGACACGCATCCTGCTGGTTCAGAGCAGGCCACAAGAGGCATTGCAGCAACTCGAAAGTCTGCTCCCCGATGCTCGGGCGTGGCGTCTTGCAGTGGAGACACGTATCCTGCTTGCGCTGACTCATGCTGCCTGCCAGCACGAGCGCGAGGCCAGAGAGTGCCTACGGCAGGCACTCTCGCTGGCACGCAGTGAAGGCCTGGTCCGCATCTTCCTCTCAGAAGGGAATCCGCTGGCACGCCTACTGCGTCAACTCATCCCAACACTTCACGAACCGGCGCTGCGTTCCTATGTACAGAGCATCCTGCGCGCGTTTGCCACGCCTGCCGACCACCCTCCTTCCGATACTACCTCTTCCAGTAGCCTACTAGTGCAGTCGCTTTCCACACAGGAGCAACGCGTATTGCGGTTGCTCGCCGCCGGGAGAAGCAACCTGGAGATCGCACAAGACCTCGTCGTCTCGATCAATACAGTCAAGGATCATGTAAAGAATCTCTACCGCAAACTGGGCGTGACCAATCGCTTGCAAGCCAGCGAGGTAGGCCGCCGTCTACATCTTATCGACTTCTAGCTTCCTGCTCTGCTCCTGCTGATACATCCCTCATTACAACCACCCGCAAAACCACCCGCCGGGGTGGTGTTGTCTCCTCATAGTTGCGTTAGACTTTCAGCAGATGGCTGAAACACTGCGTAATCGGGATGGCAATCGAGCCATTCCTGCTCTACGCTCACAAAATTGAAGGAGATTGTCTTATGCGTCGGCTCTTGCCCGCACTTATACTCGTCTTGATGGCGCCGCTGGTGACGGAACTGCTTTCGGGTTCAACTCCCCTTGGCCAGCCCATCGTCCTTGCCGTCTTGCTGCCGATTTACCTGCCGCTCTACGGCGCAGGCGCACTCCTCATTCGAGAACTGGTGTGCCGCAGCGGGCGCGGATGGGCAAGCATTCTGCTACTGGGCGCGGCCTATGGCTTTGTCGAGGAAGGTTTCGGCACACAGAGCCTGTTTCATCCTACCCTCTATCATGCAGCCGATTGGGGAGCGCGCTTCCTGGGAATCAACGGGGTCTTTGCCGAAACGGTGATCGTTATCCACGCGGTCTGGAGCGTCGCCATCCCGATCCTGCTCACAGATCTATTGTTCCCAGCCCGGCGCACCATGCCTTATATGGGGCGATTCGGCCTTGTTGTCACCGGTATCTGCTACGTCCTCGGGGTTGCGCTGCTCTGCCTCGTCGCCCGTGCCTTCTTCGCACCAGGGTATGAGGCGTCACCCCTCCTGCTCAGCCTGACCGCGCTGGTTACACTTGCGCTCGTGGTGGTGGCACTGGCTTTGCTTCCTAGGAAGGCGCGCCAGCCAGTGCGAGAGAATAGCGCTCCGCATCCCTGGATGGTCCTGCTCATCATCGGCATCGGCGGATTCATCTGGCACGCCATGCCGTTTCTCTGGCATATCCAACCGATGTTCTCGCGTTGGCCGTTTGTGCTGGTCCCGATGCTGAGTGCAGCCGCTCTTCTCGCAGGAATAGCCTGGCAGGTGAATCACTGGTCACAAGCTCACGACTGGAGCGACCTTCACCTGCTAGCCCTGGTCTGCGGAGCGCTTGCCTGCCACACACTCACTGGCTTGCTCAGCCCCGATCTCACTCACACTCTGACCGACCGCGTAGCTCTCATCGTGCTGGCGCTGGCAATGGCCGGCTTCCTGACCTGGTTCGCGTTTCGCGTTCGCCGCCGCGTTGCTCGCCATGATCATCCTGCGAAAGGGTTCTGTCAGAACTGAGAACACAGAAAAGCTGTTTGTGTTGCAAGAATGATGGAAAAACTAAAATGAGGAGGAAGTTTTCCTCCTGGTTCAGTTTAGGCGACGACTCCAAAGAGTACGGCGACCAACGCGACCTGCCCTCCCACATCTCCTTTGTTCACTCCTTGCACTTGTCCTTTGCGGATCATGCTCATCACCTCAAACCCCTGTAAAGTTCTCCTGGCCGTCGCAAAAGAGAAAAACCCCATCCCAGGCTTTGTCAATCGTTTCATGAATCGATGATCCTGTTCAATCAGATTACCCCGATACTTGACCTGCCTCAGTTCTATCTGTGTAGGTAGGATTCCAGCGGCTTTGAGGTCCGCAATAGCTTTGGGATATGCCGCGTTCTTGTCGACATTGATCACGCGTGGCTCAGCAGTATGAGAGGCGGCGAGGGTTTTGAGAAAGAAACACTTGGCTGCTTCTCCATCTCTGGTTGGACTCAACCAAAAATCGAGCGTCATTCCCTGAGAATCGACCGCTCGATACAAATACATCCATTGTCTTCTGATTTTGATATACGTCTCGTCGACACGCCAGGAGTCTGTGGTCATCTTTAGATGAGCGCGGCATCGTCGGTCAAGCTCTGAGGCGTAGCACTGGACCCAGCGATAAATGGTAGTGTGGTCGACCTGCATACCTCGCTCCAGCATTATTTCTTCGAGATCGCGATAGCTTAAAGCATAGCGCAGATACCACCTGACGCACAGGAGAATGATATCGGCCTGGAAGTGGCACCATTTGAACGGATGTTGCTCAGTCATGACAGGCCCTCTTTTCTCTCCACTGTAGCAGATCGGTTTACTTCTTGCAACACTACCTTGCGCATTTCCTTGAAGCTTTTTCCAGTTGTGGATGAACGGCGATCTGGAAGGATGGTTGCAGGTGCTCTCAGACGAGATTGTGCTCCACGCCGAATCAGTGTGTATATGGGAAGAGATGGCTCAGGTATTGCCAACTTGTTTATCGCCGCCGAATAGAGTATTGAGAGAGGACGAGGAAAAAGCTGGAGAGGAGAGAGAAATTGGGTGAGAGGAGTGATGGGTTGCTTGTTTGACCTCGGTCTCCTCTAGCCCTTGATGACCACAACGACTGAACAGGCAAGGAAGTACATTGAGGAGATGTGTATGTCCAAAAAAAAAACAAAGGTGAGCTCTAATGCGGTCGTATCCTTGCGCGAAATCACACGAGAAACTGTTGAGAGCATCCTCGAGTTGGAGGTGACGCCCAGGCAAGAAGCATTTGTTGCAACGAACGCTCAATCACTTGCTGAAGCTCTTTTTTCTCCTGAAGCATGGTATCGTGCCATTTACGCTGATGAAACACCCGTCGGCTTTGCGATGCTCTCTGTCAAACCCGAAGTGCCATGCTACTATCTCTGGCGGTTCATGATTGGAGCTGAGTATCAGGGAAAAGGGTATGGGAAACGTGCTCTTGAACTGGTGATTGCTCATGTCAGAACCCTGCCAGGTGCCAGGGAACTCTTGCTCAGTTATGCACCAGGGAAAGGGAATCCACGAAAGTTCTACCAAAAACTTGGCTTTGAGGAAACAGGGGAAGTGGACGACGATGAAATCGTTATGCGCTTGCTTCTTTAGCGGGGGCTGGCTCAGCAGGCCATCGGATTATTTGTCCCACAACACCTGACACCCACCCATTTCTGCCTCTTCCTCATACGCTGTTGTGGATATCAATGGAGCTGGAGATAAGTGTGCTCTACGGGCACGCGCGTGGGTGGTACACTGCGCACCTGTCTCCAAGTGGGTGCGCTTCTGGGAGTACTCAGCGTGGCTTCATGTGAACTGGTTGAGGTTGACCCATTTAAGTCCAGTCAGAAAAGGTGGAAGGCTGACTGGACTACACAGTGATGTAGCAGATGGTAGAATGTCTGCGTGCCGGGCCGACCTGGGGACGTAAGCGGGGAGAAGTGGTGCCGAACGCGCACGGTGGTGCTTCAGACACACACGCATCAGTTTCTCGGCACGTTTGGAGGGCCTGGTAATGGGGATTGCCGAGGCGATTTGGTGCGGGCAATCGAGGTGATCAAGAGCTATGCGACAAAACTTGGACTTCCCACTGCTTTGATGTTACTTCGTTTAGATGGATTGTATGGCGACGCCGCTCCTCTCATCGATGTCCTCACTGCCAACCTTGGAGTGATTGGGAGATCCCGTGACTACAGCCTACTGGATCTGGAGATGGTCCAGCAGGCGCTTGCTCATCCCCCAGATCAGGTGGGCACTCACCTGGAAACAAGCATCCCTCTCGACACTTCCTCTGCCTCTTATTTCACTGGACCAAACAGCGCTTTCATTCAATCCCGGAATCGGGCACCACTCTTTTCCGTCTTTCTGGGCTTTCACCACATTCGCAGAGAGGTGATATCTGGAGTCGATCCGAGTGAGAATATGGCAATACAGGAGGAGTCTCTGAAGAAGAGGCAGTGAAAGAGAGAGAGGTGACACGGGGAGGCTACAAAGAGCCCCTTTGCCTCCCTGCTCTGGCTGCTCAGATGGGTGTTCTCCACTCACTCCTCCTTCAATTCTTGTACAATCAAGCCGATCTTCTGGCTCTGCTGTGCTTGCTTTGCGGGATCGTGGGAGCGGAGTCGAGAAGATGCATAAGCATTGGAACTTACTTTGTCATTTTGCTCATCTAGGATACTGGCCATAACATCTCCCATACCACAACCAAGCACATTTTTCATTTCTTCCTGGAATAGGCCACGTTTTGGAGGGGAATTTAGAACCATCAGGGAGTGTTGTTCTATTAAATGAAAAGGCTTTGGCTAACTGCTCGGGAGTCACTTTCGCATTTCTCAGATCCGCCCCAAACAATTCTGCGCCCGTTAAACCTGCCCAGAAAGATTGGCCTCTTCGAGATTCGTTTCGGCAAGATTGGTGGGATCACATTATCCCGCTCCGGGCTTCCATTCCAGGGACTGCCCCCAGATCCTATGGCTGTTCGAGCAGCTGGTGAGGAATCACAATACCATCATGAGCCTAGCCTTTGGCCCTGATGGCTCGCGGCCTTTTCGATGAAAGGGAGGGTTTACCCCTGGTTTTTGGCAGTGCGACTCAGGTATCGTGCTACCAGAAGGCGACGTTTCTACAAGAGGCGACTTTCGGCTTTGCTCATCGCCTCCTCGTAGAGCGGTCTTGCCAGGTCACGAGCCTGGGGGAGTTGGATACGCTCATACATCCACCGCACTTTCGCACGCACCACCTCAGCGTTCTCGCGAGCCTTATCTTCCCCCAGTTTGTCCACGAAGTTGTCAATGTTGACTTCAAGGAAGCTGAGGCTGTCAGCCGCTTGCACCAGATTCTCATCATCCTCGCCACCATACTCATGTGCCCGAATAAGCCGTGCAACGTGTTTAATGCACTCCTGAGAAGTCTCTTGTTCCTGTAAATAGGAACTGACAATGCGGGCGGAGCGTTCACTATGCGCTCGATTGTAGAGCGGATCATCGATGCCACGAGAGAAGTCTGGTCGTGGGCTATCTGACGCGGGGAAGGCACGCTCCATATCGTGCAGAAGCGCGGCAAGCAGCACGGCTTCCGAGGCATCCGGCTGAAGCTGCTGCGCCCACTCTTCTGCCCGGAGGAGATGCCTCGCCCCAGAAGGGTAATGAGCACGTACCCATTCACGCGCTCGGGCTCTCACGGTCTCCATAGCTCTCCCTTTTGTTCCGTTTCTATGCACTGGATACAGCCTCTTTGTGAGCTGCTCGTTCTTGTCAGCTGATGGTGCTTTCAGAAAGAAGTGGCTTTCAACAGACGCTCATTTCCTATCCCTGGCATATCACACAGGAAGTGGAAAGCGGCAAGCTCAAGAGTGATGATGATTGCCTATCACACTCTGTAATATAAGAACCCCTAGTTAACTGCATGAGGGAAACGCAGAAAGAGATCAGCCAGATCAGTTGCCTTCGCAGCATCACCTAAGAGAGGGATAGTACCAAAGATTTCTTCTACTGTGCGCAAGACTGAGTGTGGCCTGAAACGTTACCGTATATTCTCCTTCTGGCAGCAATTCATCGATATGTACTACTACCTCGCCGTGGTGATTTATGAATGACATGGTGATCTCCGTACAGAGAGAACTCAAAAATTGGCTCCGGCTACACTGTCTGCCAGAGGAGAGTAAAATCCCTCCCCCATTGCGAATGGACTTGCTTATTCGCTGACCTTGTCCAAGAATTCGTCCAACGCCTTCCCGACGCGCTGAAGTCGTTTGGCCTCCGCTACCGACAGATTCGGATTCGCGACATACCAACCCTGCGCTGGGATCTGGTAATTGGCGATCCAGTCTTTCACTGATGGGTTACGAATCCCCGGCCACCCCTCGCAATTGCAGAACAGCAAATCCAGTTCGTTGGGGATCTTCGTCGCGAAGTCGTCGATGTAGGCATCCCACTCGCCATCGTAGGCGGTGGCGAAGAGCAGCTTCGTATCGTTATCCAGAAACACAAAGCGCATATCGTGGACGGTGCCAACCCTGTCCGTTTCCTGGAAGTTGCCTTCCCGCAGTTGCAGCAGGCCGCGGAGTCGCTTCGCTCCGCCTTCCGCAAAAGGAATGAGCATGGTCAACTCTGAGACCGTGCCCTGACGGCTGCCGACCCGGCCGGCGCTTTCCATCTGTGATGCTGGCTCCCCCAACTCCATTTCGCGGAGCGCGTTCTCCAGCGCGGTTTTCCCCACCTCCGGCGCGTCGGCGTAAAACTCCCGCATCTCTTGCACCTTCTGCTGGATATCCGAGGACTGCTCCGGTGCTGTCGCTACTTGTTCATGCTTGTTCATGCTTGTCTCTTCTTTCATATTTGCGCGATCCTGGTCGTCAAAACATGGTGCAGGTTGCTGTGACGAAAAAAAGCGCTCTTTGGTGAAACCGCGATATCGACCCGGTAGATGATCGAGACCCCAGCCAGATCGTCTTGGCTGCTCTGCGCAAGGGCGAAAGCGCGGCACGGTCGCCCGAGAAGAACGAAAGGGCCACATGCACCTCCGGCGTCCCGAAGGGCTTTTCCCAGGTGCTGGGAGCGCTCTCCCCCACGTCACCCAGGTGTGAGGCACGCGCCGCCATGCCTTGTTGAAACTCGGAGGCAAAGCTCTTCAGGCTTGCCTCTGGCACGCCCAGGGCCTTGAGTCCCTCAAAGGTGAAGGCTATATTGAACCAGGCTATGTCGGTGTAATGTTGCCAGTTAATCCCCGAGACCACCTTGGGGACAAGGCGACGCAGCAGCAAGCAACCATGAGCCGGGTTGTCAATGCGCAGCAGGAGATAGGCCCCGAAATAGGGAAAAGGACGATCCCGCAAGATGATGCCCTGGATGTCGTCCAGTTCGAGCGTGGTCGTTGATGGTTGCGTCATCGATGTTCTCCTTTGATCGTGTGGCAGTTTCGTAGGCAAGGATCAATGGATGTACAAGCATGCGCATTTATTGATCTTTCACAGGTGAGCCACTCAACTTGATGCAGCATCTAACAGGGTTTCAAACGCTTCCATCATCTTCCCTGCTTTGGCAATATCCTTGACGGTCATGTCTGGATTGGAAGCAAACCAGAGATCAGCCTCGACCTGATATTGGAGAACCCACTCTGCGATATTGGGAGCATTTGAACCAGGATAGCCATCAAGGACATCAGAGAACATCTCATCAAACCAGGGGCCGGCCTTGCTAAAGATGTCAACGAGATAGGGCTTTAAGTCGCCATCATACCCAACGCGTTTGCCTGGGCCATCAGGTTCTCTTGTCACCGTCTGCCGATATTCCTTGAATTTCTGAGCGAGTTCTGGTGAGATGGTTGATTGAGACATCTCTTTCTCCTTCCTTTGTTTCCCCTGGTTGTATCCCCCCGACGAGGTCAAGTAAGCTCTTCGAGAGGCGTCTCCCGATCCTCGATCCCGATTGAGCACTGCGCCAACACTGATCAGCGCAGGCTCCCAGTTTCAAGGTGAACGACTGAATGCCACTTGTGTTGAGCATGGCACACATGCAACGACGCCTCTTACCATAGTGGTTGAAGGCAAGAGATCTGCCGCCTGATCTGGCAACATGCACCCGATCAGTCACTGCAAACTGGGTAAACCCATAGAACTCATGGCGCTCCAGCATGCCGTAGGCTAGCTCATCGACTCGTCTGGCAGAGTCTGTGGAGTACATCCAGATATTGTCGCTGCTCACTCATCACGTCACATTCCTACCCTTCTGTTCAACATCTGACCACCCTCCTCTGAAAAAGTGTCTTTGTGGTTCGCTCCTCAAGCAACTTGAGGGTGGTTTCTTCCTTTGACTCTGTGATGGGATGATGTCGGTCGTTCATTTTCGTGGAGCCTCCAGTTCCAGAAGAAGCTCAGCCCTTCATCGTCAGGAGACCGAAAAGGGTCGGCCCTCCGTCCTCACTCGTTCAGATGCTCGAAGGCGATCTGCAAATGTTCTGGGCCACGCAAGGCTGCATTCTTTCGATACGGGGGCGGGTCAGTAACCAATCGCGGAGCCTGTAGACGCCGCGCGAGCGCCTTTACCGCCACCACTCCTTCGCGCCGAGCCAGCGGGGCGCCAACACAGTAGTGGTCGCTGCCGCCAAAGCCAAGATGCTCGTTCTCCTCCCGCTCGGGCCAAAACCGATCGGGATCGACAAAGCGAGCGGGATCATGGCTGCCCGACGCCAACAAGAGGGCAACTCTGGCTCCTTTGGGGATGCTCACACCAGCGATCGATATATCGGCAAGGGTTGTGCGTGTGCGAAATTGCACTGGTGGATCGTAGCGCAGCATCTCTTCCACCGTCGCGATTGCCAGATCCGGGTTGCGACGCAGGCGCTCAAACACCTCGGGATGACGCAGCAGCGCTAGCATGCTGTTGGTGATCAGGTTGACAGTCGTCTCATGGCCGGCGATGAGCAGCAAGACCATCGTCGCCAGCAGATCCGGCTCAGACAAGCGACCGTCCGGGCTATCTCCAACAACCAGGGCAGAGAACAAATCATCCTGAGGGTGTGCGCGACGTGTCTCGCTGAGCTGTTTCATGTATGCAATCAGCTGTGTGTGGCTTTGCACGGCGTGCTGCTTCTCCGCCTCACTCAAACTTTCCGTCGGGTCAAGTGTGCGCACCAGGGCCGAGGACCAGCCACGAAAGCGCGGTTCGTCCTCGGTCGGCACTCCGAGTAACCGGCAGATGATGGTGACTGGCAGTGGATAGGCAAAATCCTGAACAAGATCGAACTGGTGCTGTTGCTTCCTGGCATCGAGCAAGGCATTGACCGCCTGTTCGATGTGCTCTTGCATGCCCCCAATCCGTTGCGGGGTAAACTGCTGCATGATCTGGCGGCGCAACAGGGTATGCAAAGGCGGATCGGTAAAAATGAATGCCGGCGGGTTTGGTCCTCCCGGAGTATCCAGGGTTCTCGCCGGATGGGCACTCTTGCGCTCGTCGGAACTTATCCGAGGATCGTGCAACAGTAAGTTGATCTCCCGGTACGTGCTTACGACATAGGTCCCATCCTCTTGGAGCGAGACCGGCGTCTGGCGCAAGCGAGCATAGAGTGGATAGGGATCGGCCCGACTGGTCGGGTCGAGCACCTGGGCAAACAGTTTCTCTGAAGGAATAACAGGTGTCTGAGTCATGAGCGTATTTCTCCGGTGTGGACTTCTTGCTGAAGGGATGTATGCTCCATGCTAGTCCCGTTTGTGTATCGCGTGATGAGGGGTGGCGCACTAAGCGGGACACGTGGGTCTAATAGCTTGCGCACCTCTTCCTCACCCCATTGTTCCGGCGTGCTGGGGCCAGCCCCTGTCGGTGCGACACCTGGATCATGGGTGGGCTGTCCCCGTTTGGGAAAGCCTGCTGGTATGGGATGCAGCTCGGCTGGCCCGTCGGAAGCATGTAGCTCTGGTGGGAACGGCGCCCGAGCTTCGATCAGCGCTTGATAGGATGTTAAGATCCTGGGCGCGTTGGCTGCTACCACCGCGACCAGACGGCCTCCTCGCCCGTACGCAGCGACCAGGCGGCGCTCCTCGGCTGATGCCTGAGTGAGCACGATTGTATCCGCAAAGGTGGGCACACCAACAGACCTGATGTTGACCCTGAACTGGTTGGACCAGAAGGTGGGCATATACTTATGCGCGCGGCGTGTCGTCGTAGGGGCTAGCATGTTATGTGCGGCGGTCTCGGCCTGGGAGACGGCGTTGCTCCAGTGCTCGACCACCAGCAGTTCGCCGTCATAGAGGGGATGAGGCCAGCGAGCGACATCCCCAGCGACGAACATATCGTCGGTGACCACTCCATCGGCATCGAAGACACGACAGGCGGCGTCGCACACCACTCCACGCCCGTCGGCAGCCAACCCCGCGCCCTGTAACCACTCCGTATTGCGTAGGGAGCCCAGGGCCACCACAGCCACGTCTACGTCAAGCTCGTCTCCATCGGAGAGCTGAGCACGGTGCAGCTTTTGGTAGGCATCTCCTTCCAGATGCAGAACCGTGGTGTTGCAGCGCAGATCCACCCCATTGCGGCGCTGTAAAGAGGCGGCAAAGGTCCCGGCTGCCTCGCCAAGAGCACCCGCCAGCGGGGTCGCGCTACGCTCTGTGACGGTCACTTCTAGACCCAGCTCGCGGCAGACGGAAGCCACCTCCGAGCCGATGAAACCAGCACCAATGACCAGCACCCGCTTGGGGCCTGCCGCGAGTCTGGCATGAAGCCGCGCAGCATCATCACGAGTGCGGACCGTACACACGCCGTCGAGGGCGGCTTGCTCCTTGTCGGGCCAGGGACGCGCCCGCGTGCCGGTGGCGATCAACAGGCGATCGAAGGGGACCCGGCGCCCGTCGGCGAGCTGTACCTGCCGGTTGGGCAGATCAAGCGCCGCAGCTTTGGTCCCCAACAGCCATTCTGCCGCGATATCTCGTTGCCGAGGCAAGGTAGTATGCGCCTCGGAGATCCACCCGCCCAGGACCGTTTTGGACAAGGGTGGGCGATCATAGGGTTCGTAGGGTTCGTCGCCAATGAGGGTCAGATGGCCCGTAAAGCCTTCTGACCGCAGTGTCTCTGCCGCGCGCAAACCGGCGAGAGAGGCTCCAACGATTACCACGCGGCCAGTGGTGGAGCCAGCTGTACTCGTCATAACTTTCCTCCCATCCGCTCTGGTTGAGCTACCGTCTCAGGTGGCCCATCGAGGTAATCTAGCAGAATGGCCTGGACTGGGCAGGCGGCAGCGGCCCATCTGACCTGCTCACGCATCTTGTCATCAGGAGTATAGTCATATTCGAGGGCTTCCTCGCCATGAAAGCGGAAGACGTTTGGTGCCAGAAACACACACTGTCCATAGCTCTGACAGCGTGTCAAATCAACCACAATTCTCACGTGAACGCTCCTTTCGTATCTCCGGAATTTTCCAATGTTCTGCCGCGAATTTCCACATGCACGAGTTGAACTGGCCTTCATTCAAATGGAGGGTTTCACACCCCCAATGACAACCTGGTTGAGCATGTACATGCAACGACTTCTCCCTAGGAGCATAGCGGATGAGGGCAAGCAGACTGCCGCCTGATTTAGCTGCATGCACCCGACTGGTTCCTTCCCATTGCTCTCTCCTTTGCTACACCGCTCTCACTGTTCACAAAGAGAGGCCGCTCCTGCCGTTAGCTAGACCCATTCGCTCGGTTAGCTGCTGAGTCAAACTGTCAGCTGTCGCGTCGTGATAGGCAGAGCTATAGTTTGGAGTGTTAAGTGGTGGCAGACAGTATGCCTTAGAGATGACCGGGAACACAGCTATCTCACACGCTGTGTTCCCGGTCATCTCTGAAGCGATATGGGAAGGTTGCAGATACAAATACAGTCAGGGGTTCGGATCAGTGGCAGTGCCATCCGTCGGAGCACTCTGTTGTTCTGGCGAGAGCGTTGCTTGTGGAAGAGGCACCTCTTCTGACGGGAATAGTTCGGGATGCTGATGTTTCCACCAGTGCCAGAGAGCGACGATGATCTGTTGAAGCACACCAACAACAGGGACAGCGAGGAAGCCTCCAAGCAACCCGAAGAGTTCTGCACCAGCGATGAGCGCGAAAATAGCCATGATGGGATGAACGCCAACGGCTCTGCTGAAAATGCGCGGTGCCAGGATCTGTCCCATGACAATCCCCTGAAGAAGCATCATAGAGACAGCCACAATGAGCGTTGCTACCCACCCCTCTGGGAGAGCAGCGAGCATGCACAGGGCTCCGATTATATAGCCACCGATCACTGGAACGAAGTAGAGGAGAAAGAAGAGCGCTCCCAGCAAGGCTGCATAGGGGATGTGTAGCAGGGTAAGCCCAACCCCGGTACTCAAGGCTCCAATGAGGGCAAGGAAGAACGATCCTCGAAAGTACCCGCCGATGCTCTGATCGAGCGCGTGCAGCAGGAAGGTCATGGTGCCCCGATGAGTGATCGGAGTTTTCAGGTTGAGCCAGCTAATGATGCCAGGGCCATCAAAGACAAAGTAGACACTGAGTGTGACCACGACGATGAGGTTCACGATATTATTCAACAGCCCGCTCAGGAACGGAATCACCCCTGAGAGCGCTCCCTGGGCTTGAGAGAGCAGGTGGTTCGTGAACTGGACAGTCTGGTCTTTGGTGAGGCCAAGCGTTCCTAGAACACCAGTAAGCGATTGCGTCTGGCGCTCTCCAGCCGGACTTGATAGGAATTGGATGAAGTGCGCGAGCGAGGACGATTGCCGAATGAGGGAGGAAGTCACGAGAAATATACCCACCATCAGGACACTTACAACCAGCAGGTAGGCTATGGCTATGGCCAGAGAACGGCGGAGGCGGCGTTGTAAGAACCGCACAAGTGGATAGATGAGATAGGAAAGCAAGGCGGCAAGGATTATGAGCGTGACGGCATCTCTGATCAACGAAATCGCATACAAGATCATCGATCCGATAGCGATACACACCAGCACCGTTAGTGCGATGACTAGTTTCCTCAGTTGATGGCGGCCAGAAGAGATTGCGTCAGTTGATCCCTTCTCGCGTGGAGTATCAGTCGTATGTGAAGACATTGCTTGCCCTCCCTTTTCCCGGTGCTTCTGTTCCGGGTGTCTGTTGACTCGGACTGGGATTCACGGACTAGGAGAAATCTGCTCATCTGCTCTATGGCAGTGTGAGGGTAAGGGCCGTCCTGATCGGAGTGCAGCATCTCAAAGGGTCATCTCTAAAGCTCGCCTGACCAACTCCTCGCCCACGGTCAAGCGGGAAAAGAGATACTGGAAGTCACCCGATTTTGTGTAGCAGAAGAACCAAGAGATTGAGAATGATCGTTTTCCGCTCTCTCTACTCTTCCTGCTGTTTTTTCTGGATGACGGTCTGGGTCGGTGTCTACCATAAGCCCTCCTGCCTCGCGTGCTTTCTGCGTCAAAGGCAGACCACTGCATGAACAGGGGCCAGGACCAGTGGAGATTGGCTCGCTGGCCGAGTTGCTGGCGTAGGGTTTAGCTGATCCTTTCCGCCGTATTTCCGCTAGAGATGAGGGTTTGAGCGTTGCCTGCTTCATCGAAGGTGAAGTGGATCTTTTCGCCGTAGGCACCGCCGGGACGGCCACTCATGACGGTAAAGCTACCATCTGCATTGAAACGCAGTCGTTCCACAAATTCCAGGGGAAGGTCGGCGGCGGGATCGTAGCGCAGGAGGCTCTGGCCGATGTGGGCGATCTGATTGTCTCCCCAGATGTTACGATAGGTGCCGACGAAGCGTTCGGGATGCTCGACGGCCAGCTCGACGTTGGCGAGTTCGTCGTAGTCTACGATACATGTGTTGATGACCGACAGGACACCGTTGACCAGGGTGAGCGCGGGGCCGTCGATGGCATTAGTCAGCACGGCAATGCCGATCTGACGGTGAGGATCAAAGGCAAAGCGGGTGCTAAAGCCCTGGAAGCCGCCTGAGTGACCATAGACACGCCAGTCTTTGACTTTCCAGGTGGCAAAGCCAAGACACTGGTCGTCTACTACGTTTTCGCCCAACCACTGAACCCGCCGCATCTCGCGCTTGCTCTCTTCGCTGAGCAAGGTCATATCGCCGGGGAACTGAGCCTGGATATAGCGCAGAAGATCGGGCACGTTGGAGAGAAAGCCGGTCGCCGAGGCCATGACGCCAGTGCTGATCTGAGGAAAGCGCTCACGAGGCTGGCCGGGAATATCGCGACTGTAACCCACAGCCAGCTCTTGCTCGGCTTTGGCGTTAAGATCGGGGGCGGTATGGCGCAGGCCCAGCGGTTCAATAATGTGTTTGGTCACATATTCGTTGTACGCCTCGCCACTCACCGCTTCGATCACTTGTCCGACGATGGTATAGCCAACGTTGGAATATTTCCACTGCGTAGCAGGATCAAAGACTATAGCTCCGTCAAAAATATGTTGCTGGATGACAGACAGTGCAGGGAATTCTAACGTGACCCACTGCCCAGCCACACCATCACGGTCCAGGCCGGAGGTA
The DNA here is from genome assembly GCF_016587455.1 of Reticulibacter mediterranei. Lineage (NCBI taxonomy): Bacteria > Bacillati > Chloroflexota > Ktedonobacteria > Ktedonobacterales > Reticulibacteraceae > Reticulibacter > Reticulibacter mediterranei. The sequence continues at coordinate 2,645,953 of NZ_BNJK01000002.1, forward strand.
TGCGAAAGCAACTGGCGCAGGGTGATAGAGGTCACGCGGGGATCGTGGGGGGTGGTGAACCAGGGTAAATAGGTGCTCACTGACACATCCAGGTTCAGCTTGCCCTGCTCTGCCAACTGCATAGCGGCGATGGCACTAAACGTCTTAGAAAACGAAGCAATCCGGTAACCTGTCTCTTTGCGGGTAGGAAGACGCTCTTCAAGATTAGCATATCCATACGTCTGGTGCAAAATAATCTGGTTTTTATGGACAATTCCTACGGATAAGCCAGGAATGCGGCCCATTTCTGTTTTGTAGGCTAACCAGCGGTCAATGAAGCTGGCCGCATCGGTCATGGCTTTGTGGATGCTCATGCAGGATCTCCCTTTGAAACAAAAAAAGATGGACTTCTATTCTACAATGAGCGCGAGTTCAGCGTCAAATCGGACGTGTAGATCCCAGCATCTGACTCTTGAGCTACATCTCGTTGCGCATTCCGTGAATTTGAGCATTTCAAGATGACCCTGTGCTTCAGTTGAAGCACTCAAACCAGACGTGGCGAGGAACGTATGAGATGCGCTCCTCGCTCTCGGCTCAATCTTCGCTCTCGCCTCTTCCCTCAACAAGGGAGATCCCAAGGATGAATGCCTCTGTCAACTTACCTATAGGATCTGCCATTCGCTCCGCATCTTTAAGGAGTTGTCGGTAACGATGCTTTTCCAGGAGGTATGCCATCACTCACGGATTGCGCAACGAGGTGTAGCCCCTAGCAGAGGAAGCGAAAAATATGCCTCCTTACAAAGCTATACTATTAATACCAAATGGCGTTCACCTCTCTCACGCCCCACAGGTGTTCATCTGTAGGGGACCGCTTCAGCTTCTTCCCGCTGTTCACCACAGCGATTGCCCACGCGAATGCCAGTGAGTATAAAAAGAGACCGCTGTCTACGAACAATAACACTGCAAATTGAAAAGAAGAGATGCCTCTCTAAACGGATCGTGCAGAAGAGAGGCATCTCTTCTTTTACCCCACAACCTCAAAAGCCAGATCTTTCAGCCAGACCTGCCCTTTCCCATTCAACAGCAGCCCTATTTCTAGCTGGGACGCTTCTTCATGTAAAAAGGTCGCTATCTCGCATGCAGTCCAGTCTTGCGTGCCCACTATGCAGTGTTCAACATACCCCTGTATTGCACCTTTCCTCATATAGAGGCGGGCTGGCTTAAGCAATCCATTTCCCTTGAGACTTCCACGCAGACGTACCCGCTTACCAAGATAGTTATCTGCCTTGATGCTTTGTTGGAGCCGCATCAGACTACGTGGCTCCTCCCTGATAGCCTTGATATACATGCAGTGTGTGCCTTTTCCATCTACCGACTCAGTACCATAGGTATAGTCTCGCGGATTACCGCTCCTAGAGAACCAGCCATCCAGGCCGTGCTGAAAATCGAGGTTTTGCAGATCTGCCAGCGGTAGAGTGTGATAGAACTGTGTGAGCGGGACACTCTGATCGACAGGCTCCCACTGGATAGCGCTGATCCAGAATGTTCCCTGGTCCGCCATGTGGAGCTTGAGCATGATGACACTGGCGTTTTGTGGAACATCGACGACCAGTTCTTGTCGCTGCCAATCGGCGGTCTCCTCTAGAAGAGGCGTGCGCGTGATCAGTAGCTGGTAGTGCTCGCTATCTGGCTGTAACGGGGGACTGGTGACAACTATCTCAAAATAGGCCTCTTTTGCCTCTCTTACCTGGCAATAAGTGACCAGACGCATGCGCTTGCCACGATAGGTATCGGCGAGAAAGCCTTCATGGCTCAAGCTAATGACATTGCGCAATATACTTTCCTGGTTCGTACCATCTTCTCCTTGCAACACTGCCCGCAGAACTGGACGCCCCTGATACGTGACCTCAGGGTCGAGCTGCAAGTCAAAACGCTTTTCCCATAGAGGGAGCCCTCGTGCTTGCCAGCCTTTCAGGCCATCACGAAAATCGAGGTTGCGTGGCTGCTGAGACGTTATGGGTGACGCCAGGGGTCTGATGGAAGTATGTTGTGCCATTGCGGCTACGGCCTCAAACTGCAGCTCACGGTTTGCTTCCTTTTCTGTTAGTGACACGCTGAGATGCTGCCATAACTCATCGTTGATCGCCAGTGGTGTCTCTAGCCGCAGCGCCAGTGAGAGTGCATCATCGAGCCGCGTATTGACAAGAGCAGGTTTGCCATCACGCCCGCGCATATGTAATCGGGCGTAGGTGATATCTCCTTGTAAAGCGTCGATTTCTATTCGCTCGATGCTGCCACCAAGCTCCTGTATCAGTTTGAGCAGAAAATCAATGGCAAATGGTTCACCTATCACCTTGCGGCCAGCCTCGATAAGCGGGTCATGAATAATGGTAGAAAGCTCTATCTGGAGATTGTGATACCAGAATGGTAACGCCCTCTCTTCTCGCTCATCGCTCAAGACAACTGTTGTTGTCCAGAGCTTAGTAAGCTTCTTGACCAGGGCAATTTTTAGTGGGGTCATGGTTATTTGCTCCTTATGATGTCTTTTTACGCTGCGCGTCATGATGTCTTTTTACGCTGCGCGTCGCCAATTCGGGATAGCGTGTCTGCAGGTAGTTGCGCAGTTGTTCGCGGCTCTTATATAAGCGATTTTTGACGGCGGGTAATGAAAGATGTTTTTGGCGGGCAATCTCTTGTATGCTCAGGTCCTCATAATAGAAAAGTCTAGCCACCTCACGATTTTTGGGCGAGAGGAGCAAGAGCGCCTCAGAGACGATCTGCTGTAATTCTCGTTCCAGTACGACCTCCTCGGGATCAAGACAGATCTCCTCTGCTTCGCTCCCTTCGGTGAGCGCAAGCTGGCGTGCATCTAGACGTTTGCGCTGACGTAGCTAGCTCTGACACACATGTAAGGTGATACCGTAAAACCAGTTTTTGAAACGGCTGCCATCGCGCAATTGCTGTAATGAGAGATATGCTTGTAATAAGGCCTCCTGTACCAGTTCGCGTGCTACCTCTTCGTCTGCCACGTAGCGTTTGATGATATAGAGCGACATCACCTGATAGCGCTCGATCAGCAAAGAGAAAGCTTCTTTGTGGCCAAGCAGGCTCTGTTCTACCAGGAAAACATCCGAAAGCTCTTCCATATTCTGATAGTCATCCTCTCTTCAACTACGAGCAGGCCCGCCCACTGCATCTACCTACAGCGAACGGAGCGCTCCATATATATAGTGGTCAGTAAGATCGAAATGGTCTCTTTTTTGCTCGTCTCGCCTTGAGGTTTCCGCGTGTCGGCTGCCACATCAAAAGTTATACAGGTGTTCCATGACATAACGGTTGGCAATAACGTGTAAATATGATAATTATGAGACTCATACGCAAGTTCGATGATAGCTCAGACAATCTCTTCAATTGAGAATACACCAACCAACTCTAGAAGCGAAGACTCGTTTTTCGTGTCGGCTTAGGATGAGCGAGAATCATCGAACTTGCGTATGAGTCATTATGATGGCGGAATTTTGATAACTATGCTGTTTGTATAATTCGATCATTCAGCGCAATTACCATCATCAACTGAGTGAGAGAGGGTTGTGTGATGAGGTGGTCTCATCCGGTCGTAAACAAAGGCAACGGGAGTTGTTGAGCGAGAGGAACGATCTTGCCCGCTTTCTTGCGTGGGCTTGGCTCTGGTCTGCGCAGCGCAAGTAACCATTCCGTCTCGGAGATCTGCCAAAGGTCAAGCTGAGGGCTCCGAAAGTGCGTCTCTAGGCGGCGTGGGTTCCTCACCTGAGACCTCCTCATCTAATGCTTCACGTAGATGGAGCCTTCAAACTGACACACCATCTTGCTAATCGCGCTGTTACCTCCTACACTGATCTGTGATACGTGCGCGAGTCCTGTGAGGGCCGCGTGTGATGACAACATTTCTGGTGTAGGAGGCAGGCCACATGCTTATCGTGAACGACGAACATCTCAAGAGAGCTGGCATTAAGAGTCTCTCAAAACGCTGCTCGTTCTGCCGCAAACCGCTCTCGGAGTACCCTTTGATCATGAACGACGATGCTGGCTTCCACGTCTTCCATGCCGCCTGCGCCGCTGCGCTTGCGACCGATATCATACTCTATCCTCGCTCATTCCCATTTGACCCACGACTTGCACAACGCAATGAGATGCGGATTCAGCACTAGTGGGTTTTGCCGCCTTCCTCTTTGCTCAAATGTGTGGTGTATGAGCACGTTTGTTTTTGGAAAGCAGAAGGGAGAAGAGCATGATGCCTCCCTTGTTCCCCATGAATCAGAAGTGAAGTTCACCCGTTTTTGTGAAGTCAGAGAAGCAAGAGCATCGCTCCACTTCACCTATCTGGGGCATTTGGCTTCTCTTCAGGGCCTCCACGCACATCGGGTCACGATCAGCGTGACCCAGCAATTGACCTATGGGGAATTGACTTGAGCATTGCGATATGGTGTTTGAGCTTCCCCCCGTTTGAAAGAGTCGGGAAATGTGGAATATACTAGACTCAATCAAACGAGGGAAGAAAGATGACCAAAGAACAAAAAGCCTACACGAAAGAGTTCAAAATCGAAGCTGTACGCTTGGCCGAGACCAGTGGCAAACCTATCACCGAGATCGCTCGTGATTTAGGGATAAGCGACAGCACCATTCATAACTGGCGTAAGCAGTTTTCCGAGCACGGCGAGCAGGCATTTCCAGGCAGCGGGCATCAAACACCCGAGGCCGAAGAACTGCGCCACCTCAAACGCGAACTGGAAGTCGTGAAACAAGAACGAGACATTTTAAAAAAAGCGCTTCATATATTTTCACGACAATAGCGGTGAAGTTTCAGTTTATCGAAGATCACCGGCAAGAATATGCGGTAAAGACGATGTGCCGAACACTTTCCGTCTCAGAATGTGGCTATTATGCTTGGCGCAAACGACCAAAGAGCGAGCGTGAGCAGAAGAACGAAGAACTCACGCAACACATTCAGCAAATTTTTGAGCACAATCGGCAGATCTATGGGAGTCCGCGCATTCATGTGGAACTGAACGATCTGGGGGTGAAATGTTCGCGTAAGCATGTGGCTCGTCTCATGAGAGCGGCAGGCATAAGTGCAGGACAGAAACGTCGCCGGGTTCGGACCACCGATAGCTCACATAAGAATCCAGTAGCGGACAATCGCTTGAATCGAGAGTTCAATGCTTTTGCCCCAAACACCAGATGGACAGGCGACATTACCGGCATTGAGACGGGGCAAGGCTGGCTCTATCTGGCGATCATCCTGGATCTGTATTCGCGGAAAGTGGTTGGATGGTCCATGTCCTTGCATCGTGATGAGGAGCTGGTCGAAAAAGCCTTGAAGATGGCACTGATCCAAAGATGCCCCAAATCAGGATTGATGCATCATACAGATCGAGGGAGTCAATATACTAGCCAAGCATATCAAGGTCTTTTAGCTAGTGCAGGAATCACCTGTAGTATGAGTCGAAAAGGCAACTGTTGGGATAACGCCCCTACGGAGAGTTTCTTTGGCACACTCAAACGAGAATGGACTCATCGACACCACTACCAAACTCAGACCCAAGCCAGGCAGTCCATTTTTGACGACATCGAAACGTTCTACAACCGCAAACGTCGGCATTCGGCACTCGGCTATCTCAGCCCTGTAGCCTATGAGCAGCTAAATAGAAAGGAGCTTGAAACAACTGTTTAAAACGTTGACGTAACGTATTTTTTCTGATAGAGTAAAAGTATCTTAAACGTTTAACGTAACGTTCTCTACGTTTTCTTCATCGAAAGCAAACTCATGAGACGTGGAACGCTCAGACGTTCTCCACACTCCTCGACTCTACGAAACGGGGTCAAGCTCACCCTCGCTCTCGGCTCAGTCTTCGCTCTTGCCTTCCTGCTCATCAATGGAGATCCCAAGTAGATTAGCCAACGCTTTTGTCGTCTCAATCACGTCATGAGCGATTTCGGGGCGTGTGAGATCATTTCTATGAAAGGCGGTCTCATAGCAACCCTCACAGAGTCCAATCAAATCGCTATTGAACTCACCTTCTATTTGCCTGAGAGATAGGCTCTTCTGGTAAAAGTGAATACACAGATACTACCAGAGGTAAGGAAAGAATTGATAGTTTTATACAGTAGTATCTATTGATAAAGTGACCCTAGCAGCTTGTCGGAGAGAAACAGGCGCCCGCCCGTGATATGAAGCTGCAGCATGTATGAAAGAGGTGAGCAGCGTTTGTGGCGAAAAACCTCTGGTTAACTTTGTTCTCGCAAGTAGACATTGGTTTGTATGAGGCTTGACAGAGATGCGCAGTATCGCCTGGAATGCACAGCCTTTGCCTAGCTAACAAAAATGGATCACGGTAACACATAGGTCATATGCCCCATGTACTCTGCAATCGTTGCGCTGTATACTTGCCTTCATCAGACGTCGTGCGGGTTGAGAAATGCGGCGACGTATGTTTCATGTGATACCTGAGAATATCTGAAGAAAGGGGACACAGGGTTATGTCGTCTCCCCATATCTTTTGTTCCTATTGCGGCTTTGCCAATGATCCGGGCATGGAGCACTGCCATCGATGTTCGCAACCACTCTTTGGGAAGATCTCCAACAACAGCGTTCCGCAGCTCTCAATACCGCGTTCGAGACTCTCACGCAGGACCATTCTTTGGGGAGTTGCCGCTGGAACGGCAGCGCTCTCAACAGGCGGATATCTGGTATATCGAAGGCTGACCGATCCCTCTCTCCTGACCTCCCATCTCTTGACCTATGCAGAGAATCAGGGAGGTATCGTCGGTGGTGTCCTAGACGTGGCCTGGTCGCCCGATGGGAGGCGCGTCGCCTCGGTTGCTGGGGTTGATGATGGGGCTGTTCAGATCTGGAATGCCACAACAGGAGAGAAGCTCTCGACCTGTAAACTGGAGCAACCTGTACCAGGAGGACTTCCAACACTGAGCGTGATGGGGCCAGCAGATGGCAAGCGTGTGGTGTGGTCTGCGGATGGGAAGTACATTCTGGCTTTTGTCGGACCGTTGGAGAAGCCGATAGTGCAGGTATGGAATGCGGCAAACGGGCAACGTGTGCGCAGCTTCCCAGTGACGCAATTGCTCACTTTGCCAGCAAATGGGGATGGAGGCGACCAACTCAGAGTGACTGCCTGGGCGCTCAATGCACGCTATCTAGCAGTGGCAAAACAGTTCGTTCTATCGGGGAAACCTTTTGTAGAGGTCTGGGATATAGCTGCTGGCAGCAAAATTTCTACATTAGATCCAACTTCCCCAGATCCTGGGGCGTCCTCTCGCCAATGCCACCGGATAACATGGGCACCTGATGAAAAAAACGTGGTTCTGGGCTGCTCTACAGAGAAAGGGGAGGACTTCGAAATCTGGGATGTGACATCCGGCAAGAGCATATCTGCTTTCAAGAAGGGGGATACTACAACCATGACGGCCTGGTCGCCGGATGGGAAATTTTTGGCGGCGGGAACAGTGGCCTATGATGTGGAGACGGGTCACAAGGTGACAACGTACTCTGTGGAATGGACACCGTTCTCGCTCGCCTGGTCGCCAGATGGGAAACGGGTGGCGGTGGCTTCCTATCGAGGAGAGCGTTATTGGGTGCCTACGTATGGTTACCTTTCGGTGTTTGATGCCTCCAGCGGTAAGCAGTTGGCTCAGTACGATCAAGGGCGGGTTGATATAGCCGTTTCGGGAATGGGCCTGATAGCTTGGTCGCCGAATGGGAAGTATCTTTTGGTGTTAAACGGACATATAGATCTCTGGAGGATGGAACAGAGGTGAGTTTCACCATCTCGCGCAAGTATGGTTTTATGCTCTTTTTGTGAGCTGGGTAAGGAGTGAAGGAGGATATTGCACATCTCTGTCAAACCTCACAAGAGCCGATGTCAAGCAGATATCTCTGTCTGTGATGGTATACTAGGAAGTATGAGTAGAACTTTCAAAACGGTGGACTACGATCAGGTGCTCGATTTGACCGTGCGCTTGGGTGGCTGTCTGCCGCCCGACCATCTCGCCCGCTTCGTGGTGGACAGCGTAGCTCAACTGGATCTCTCGGCGCTGTACGTCCAGTATGGGTCACGTGGTGGAGAGCCGTATGCTCCCGAAGTGTTGTTGGGCTTGCTGCTGTATGGGTATGCCACCGGAGTGTTCAGTTCGCGCAAGATTGAGCGTGCTACCTATGAGGCGGTGCCCTTTCGCTTCATTGCAGGCAACCGGCATCCTGACCACGATACGCTGGCAACCTTTCGGCGCACCTTTTGACGGATAGATCCTTCATTGCTATAGTAGCTACTATCAAGAGGAAAATATCGATATTTCTCACTATATCTGTCAAGAGAGGAAATAATGCATGAATACTGATCTCTTAACTGTTTCAGAGGTAGCTCGTCTCCTGCGTGTTGACGATACGACGGTGCGCCGCTGGGTGAAGCAAGGGGCACTTGAGGCGGTGGTGCTTCCCCATGTGAACGCTCGCCAAGCCTATCGCATCAAACGGGCCACCCTGGATCGGGTGCTTGGACAGCCACCCCTCGCACAAATGGCTCCGTCAGCGCAAGGATGAAGCTCATACCCACCCTATGAGCCGGACTTTCTCCCAGACCGATTTCCTCCAGACCAATCTTTCGGCTTGGGAGCAAGTCGGTTACGGAATTGCAAAAGGGGTGTTTGATAGGAGGGGAGGTATCACTTCCTCCTGTGTCTGCTGGCATGAAGAACCTCTGGCTCACTCAGCCTTTCTCATCATTTTCATCTTCTTCCTGCTCATCCTCTTGAATGGGAACAAGTATCCAGAAGTCGTTCTCATCAGTGTTACAGCTTGTGATCGTGATTCGCAGGAGAACGCCCTCCACTTTCTCTGGGTCATAATGGCCCTTTTCCCTCTCCATCTCGCATTGAAGAGAGATCAGACCGCCTGGAAATTGGTCTGGTTTCCAGGCGGAGAGCGGAAAGCTGGTTGAAACAACCTTTATTCCGACGATCCTTCGTTCCCACCGTGACCTTCTTGCTCCTCTTGCACAAGCAACGAAAGGAGAGCATCCATATCCCCGTTCGTATGGAGGTGCGATAAGAGTGTCAGGTAGTTCATGATGATCTGCTGTGTTTGAGGATGTTCCACGCCCAAAGAGGCTTGAGAAAGCAGAACGGCGCGTTGGAAGAGAGGTTCGGCCTCTGGGTCGCGTCCCTGGTTCGCGTAGAGGTACGCCAGATTGTTGAGGCTGGTAGCCGTATGCGTGACGGCTTCCACCACGGCGCTCTTGGTCCCAAATTTCTTGGTAAGAAGCGCCTTGACGCCCTGATAGGCATCGCCCACAACTGTTTTGGCGGTATCGGTGAGGCCACCAGCCGCGCCAACGGTCAACGCGGCAACGATGGCGGTCGTAATTGGGTCCATACGGGGTCGCTACGTTTTTCCCTCTCCAAATTACTCTAAGAAGGAAGAAATAGAAATTCGTCTCAGACTTTTTCCTCTAAAAAAGGGGTCAGCGCATCAAAACCTGAATTCTGTACGCTAAGGCTGGGATGCGCTGACCCCAAGCAGAGCAATCAACTCCTAGAGATGCTCAGTACGATCTGTGAAAACCTTTCTCGCAAGGCCGATTCCATTGAGCGCAGCAGGGAATCCTGCATATACCGCCATCTGTTGAATCGTTTCCACGACTTCCTCCGCCGTCGCACCGATATTGAGAGCCGCGTTGATATGGACCGCTCGTTGGGGCTGGGCCGTGTCCAAGCGGTACACATGGCAATGGTGGCAAGTTCTTTGATCTTCTCATCGAGCCCGGCACGGCGGAAGATTGCTAGCCCCGCTGCGATGTTTCACATCCGATGGATTGACTCCCGCCACGTGCATCCGCACATGCACCTCATCTGGTCCGAGGTGAGAAACCTCCATAGACTGCATACATGGCCTGTTTTCTTTTCAAAACATGTCCCGGAAGCTGGAACTTCCGGGTATGCGCGCTCGCTTACTCATAGAAACGTGGCAGGGCTACTTTTCTCCGACAGAGTGCTAGCCGACACGTTGTTCGGCGCCCGTTGGTCCGCCGCCTCCTGTCGTGAAGTATGTCTTCTCCGAGAGATGAGCAGGCTTGAGAGTAACCCGAGCACCAGAGCAACAGCCATCACAATGAGAGAGCCTCCCAGGTCTGACTTGGTCGTCATCAGGAAGACAATCCCAAGCAGCAGAACCGCCGTGGTTTGCGATGTCGCCCAGAGGACGGGGTTGTGGATGTGCTGAGAGAGCGCCAGAGAAATCTTCCCCTCTGGCGCTGAACGCTCCAGTTGCTTGATGAGGTCTCTTCTCCGTGGCCCGATGAGCGTAGCATTGGTTGTGAGGATCAGGATCAAGCTGATCAGCGCGACGAGAATCCAGCTCGTCAGCAAGCTCCAGGCCGACAGGGCCAGGTAGAGTCCTGCAATGAGCAGTACAAGTCCGCTACCATCGCCGAACGGGCCTGACAGGTCATTCACATGCATGAGGGCACGCACTTCTGCAACGCGCTATGCTCGCCGCAGACCCACCAGAATGAACAGCCAGCTACCAATGCTCAGAAAGTAGCCGATGGCTCCGATGATATGCACAAACAGGACGATGGTAGAGATACTCATCATCTTTCTCCTTTTTGTCTATACAGGCTGTACAAGCCGTGCCTGTTTTTCACACCTCAGGCCCGAACGGCATTGGTGGAAGCTCAGGCTGGCTCGTGGGCTGTCGAGACGACCACACCCCAAAACCGAGCCAGGCCAACCCGATGAGGAACAGCACTGAGCCAGTCGTGCCAACCACTGGTGGCAGGAAGGGAGCAGCTAAGCTGAGTACTACCCCAACGATGAGTGGGAGACCTGCCCAGCGCGCCACCGTCTTAGCACGCAGCATCGTGACGCCGAGCAACACGCTACCCACTAATCCCAGTAGACCTCCGATAAGAAAAAAGATCACTAATCCTTGTGGGGGCGACCCTTTCAGGAGGGAAGGGGCCGCCGATGCGAGGAACGGCAGAATGAAGGCTTCGACGGTATCACCGACTACTCCCTGGATAAGGATGTAGACAAGTGTGAACAGGAAACCGATCAGCCCTAAGAGACCTGCTTGTTGGGCTCGTCTGCTATACACCCCAGGCAACCCTACGACGATCAACATGTCGCCAATGATGCGAAGCAGAGCCGCTGTGGCGGCGATAGGGCTGCTAGGATCTTCACCAGTGAAGAGGACGGGAACGGCAGCAAGGGCAGCGAACAGGCCCCCTATGAGTAAGCTGATCCCACTCAAGCGATACAGTGTTGTTGATGACATGGTTTATTTCTTCTCTCCTTGTGTGATATCGTTTTTCTCTTGCTCACTTTGTTTGTTCTCCGCTCTTGGTCATGGCGCGAGTGAAATGCTCTCTTGATCATTCCTTTTTCACTCGTCGCCTGCGTTTACTTGCCCGAGAGCCGTGCGACAACGGGAGCAAAGGTTTCCAGGTCCTGTTCTAAGACACCGATGTAAGAAATGCCAAAGCGCTCACGGTTGGACAGCACCTGTTCGCAGATCTGATCCACCGAGCCAACCAGGGTATAAATGCCCTGGGGGGACTGCTGCTCTCCGGTGGTCCGAGACCGAAAGGTCGCCGCGATCCGTGGATCGAGTTGCTGTTCTCTCTCCGTCTTGACCCCTCCGATCACAAAGTTGCCAATCTCAATCTGGGCGAAGCGGTCTCCTGCCGCCTCGCGAATCCAGGCAATTTGCTGTGTTGTCGCATCCGCCGTCGCCTCGGCCATGTCAAGGCTATTGCCGTCTGGTGCTACAGGAGGATTGAGGGTAATGATGTCAGCGTAGCGGCCAGCAATCGACAACATCCGTTTCCCTCCACCAGAGAGCAGCAGAGGGGGATGGGGATGGTGGAAGGGTTTGGGAAAGATCTCAAATCCGTTCAGCGAGTAGTAGCAACCGGCAAAGGTCATCGGCCCATCAGAGAAGAGACCTGTGAGCACTTGAACGGCTTCCTCCAGTCTGCCCACACGTTGACTTGCGGGATCGAAAGGAATGCCTGTCATCTGGGACTCTCTGGCGATCCATCCTGCGCCCAGTCCAAGCTCGAAGCGTCCTTCGGAGAGCAGATCAAGCGTAGCCACCTCTTTGGCAAGCAAAGCAAGATGCCGGTAATTGATGTCGAGGACCAGCGTTCCCAGACGCAGCGTTCGGCTGGCCTCTGCTGCTGCCATGAGTGCTAGGATGGGAGAGAACTGGTTTCCCAGGTGGTCTGGCACCTGCAGGACGGAGTAACCAAGATCCTCGACTTTGTGGACTTTGGCGATCCATTCGTTCCTGGAGGCGGCTCCAAACAAGGTAACCCCAAAACGAAAGGGATGAGGTGTACTCATACTATCTTTCTCTTTCTTCTATAGTTAAAGTTTTCGGTACTCAATGTGCCAGAAAAAGCGAATAAAACATGATCTATCATCTGCCAAGCTACGTATGCCTGCTCCTTGGGCTGTTCCACCGCTCAAGCTATCGAGACCTTTTTGCTCATAAGGCGGATCGCTAGCAGGGCGACCCAACACCCGCTAACAATGATGCCAATGCGTGCAATGAGTTCTACTGGACCCCCGTCCAACAATTTGAAGGTGAGGACGAAGACGATATCAGAGGCGACGACCAACAGACCTGTGGCAACCGAATACCAGGCCCAGCCGCGCGATGCCTGATCGGCGGCATCGCGCCGTGCCAGCACGAAGCAAGCAGCAGCCAGCGAGATGAACTGAAGCTGGCCAAGGAGATTATGAAGGATTCCGGGAATGGTTGCCGTGCTCGACGCTCCGGGCGGGTATCCCAGCACCGGGTCGGTCACGAAGATCCCAATCCCGATGAAGGTGAGGCCAAAGAGGCCGAGCAGGATGTGTCCCCAGGTAGAACCACGTCCGGTGTGCAGGACACGCCTGAGCCCGATGGCAAAAGCGAGCAGGAGCACTCCAGTGACGATGTAGTTGGTGATTTGTATCCACCCGCCAGGCCCTAGTTCGAGCGAGCTATCGGGGATTTGCCAGGCATTGTAGCCAGGACGTGTGGCCCCAAGGATGAGAAGAACAATAATGTTGAGCAGCGGACCAATGGCACCGCCAGCCAGGAGCAGTTTGCTCGCCACCTTCTGCTCTCCAGCGCTTTGTGCTGAGGTTTCCATGTGTTTTTCCCTTTGTCGTAAGATCATATGACCATTCTCTGAAAATAGTCATACCTACTCTATTCAAATTCTTAGGAATACTATGTTCGCTACCGAATATGGTATTCTGAGGAGAGTGTACAAAGGAATGTTCTCCCCGCCAAGTACAAAGCAGGGAAACCGTTCTCTATCGAACAATTGACCCTGATTGTTCGCCAAAGAAGGAGGGACAGAAGTGAAACAGCAGAAAGCAGATCGTCGTTCCCAACGCACCTATCGACTGGTGAACGCTGCCTTTGCGGAACTTGTGGTAGAAAAACCCTACGATGAGATTCTGGTGCAGGATATTTTGGATCGGGCAGGAATTGGTCGTACCACCTTCTATGCCCATTATTTCGATAAAGAGGATGTTCTCAACACTATCGTAGAGCAGGAGCTAGAGCTGCTTACTCGCCAGATCGCCCATGCAGCAGCAAGACAACGGGTCGTGCCCAGTCTGGAACTGTTTGAGCATGCGTACCACTCTGAGAATCAGCAGTTTCGGGCGCTGATGCGAAGCCGTGCAAGCGAGTTCTTGTGGGAAGCCTTGCAGGCGGCCCTCTGCCGAGCGATTGAACCGGCCCTCTGCGCCTTCTGTACAGAGAGACGTTCTCCGCCGATCCCTCTACCAGTAGTCTCCCAGTACCTGGCCGGGGCCTTTCTCACCTTGCTCAAATGGTGGGTCGAGGCATCTCAGCCCTACCCACCAGAACAGATGGAAACCATCTTCCAGCAACTGGCGCTACCCGGAGTGTGGGCAATGCTCAAAGAAAAGTGAGCAGCAAACTGAGAGGAGAATGAGAGTCATGGGGTCCCGACATAAATTCCCGATAGATTCCGCTAAGGACAGGCAAGCAGTGAGTTGGTTCTGAATTTTTCCGCTAAGCCTGGGTTTCTGGTGCTTTCCTGCTTCCCTTTACATAGCGGAAAAATGTTGAGCGTGAAATTTCGAGCAGGGAACAGATATCAGCGACGGAATGCTTTGGAGTCCTGGTAGAGTTGCTGGGCCAGGGCAACTTTCCCATCAGAGGCCCTCCTAGTCCCTCTTCTGTCAAGTTGGGAGCAGAGCATGGAAGAGGTTCATAATACCAGTAAGCTGAGTAAATCCAATACGCAGGCTAGAGAGGTCGAACAGCAACATCCAGGGCCAGAGCAAACAGCCAAAGATGAAGGGCTGGAGGATGAGCTGCAAATTGTTGAGGCCGTTCTTCCAGCCGTGCCCCGTGTTCCACTAGGATGTTCGGGGGGCCGATCGACCTCAGGAGCCTGAGGAGCAGCAGGAACAGTGTCCTGCTCGCTGGTCTGCAAAGCAGAGCGACTTCCAACTGACGAGCGTGTAGGCACAGAAGACCAGTTCCCACCAGCGCTCGATCGAGGCGTAGTCTGTCACGCGGTAGTCCGCCCAGCCGAGTTCGTTCTTACTCTGTTTGAACCCGTATTCGATCCACGTGCGAAACCCGTAGGTGTTGCCGACCGTGTGATGGATCTTGCCCTCCAGATTGGTCATGATGAACCAGGTGCCATCCTTGGGCAAGGTGCACGGGTCAACGGTGGGAAGACTAAAAGCGCACGGAGCCGCGCCAGCCGAAGACAATCTCACGAATGGAGCGGGTTTCCTTCTCGCCATTGGAAAACACGCGGTCAAAGGGCCGCCAGGACAACTGGCGGATGCGACTGCCTGCAGGTAGCCAGGCTCCATGGTTGGAGCGGATGGCCAGCACGTATTTGAGGTGCCGTTTCTCCAACGCGCTGATGAACGTGTAGCTTTCCCCATAGACGCGAGTCCGCCAGGACCACGTCAAACTGGAAGTCCCGTTGTTCGAGCTCCTCAAGGATCTCCACGGCCAACTCCGGTTTGGTCTTGTAGGTGTCCTCAGGCAAGAGCCGTGTGTGCGGCTTGTAGACTTTGAAGAGCAACGGGAAGGTGATCTGATCCAGCACTCCATAGGCATTCACCGAAACAATCCCATTGGCCAGCTTCCCAATGTTCCCGATGTATTGGGGCGCCACGTAATCCGTCGATTTTGAGAATCTTCTTCACCACTTTGTCCACAGAGCATGTTGTACCCTTGAGCAAGATAGAAGAAGTTTTTTTGTCAGCCTGTGGTAACCTGTTTGTGCTCACGCCTGGTCCATTGGAGGCAAAAATATGAGTTCTTTCTTTGAGGGAAGAGGGTCGGACTCCCCGTATATAGAAGCGGTCTGGCATGGCCAGGCCGGCAGCGATTATGCTCCTGTTTGCCCGGCTTCTAGCCATTGGCATTTGCTCTTTCTTAAACAGCATGGAAGCGTCAACGTCACGGTGGTGGGACCATTGACCAGGGCGATTCCTGTCGCCCAGGCCGAGGGGACCTCCTGGTTCGGCATCACGTTTCCGCTTGGTACCTTTTTGCCTGCTGCGCCCGTAAGAGATCTCCTGGATGAGCAGGCCATTTTGTCTTTTGCCGCGAATGCATCCTTCAGCCTTGTAGGCTCCCGTTTTCAATTTCCTGACTACGACAATGCCGAGACGTTTGTCGACTGGCTGGTACGCAAGCGTTTGCTGGTGTCAGATCCGGTCGTGAAGGCGGTCTTAGCTGGTCATCCCCAGGAGATATCGTTGCGCACAGTAAGGCGCCGTTTCCTGTTTGCAAGCGGGTTAACGTTCAAGATGATTTCGCAGATCGAGCGGGCGAAGCAGGCAGCAACGCTTCTAGAGCAGGGTGTTTCACTTTTTGATGCAGCATATCAGGCGGGCTATGCCGATCAGCCACATATGACCAGAGCGCTCAAGCACTTCATCGGATACACACCTGCTCATATTGCTCGTCTCGGCAGCAAAGGGGAGTTGGGTTAGCTGTCCATTTTGTTCAAGACAGAGCCTTTTGATGAGCTGTATACTCCTACCAGTGACCATTGTTCGCGCATTTCAAGCCTCTTTCGAGGGAAGACTTGCGCAAAAATGATCAATCAAAAACAGAGGAGAATTGAGCTATGCAAACAGGCAAAGTGTTTTTCGACATGGTGATGTCTCTGGACGGCTTCATCGCTCCAGAAGGGATGGAACTGGCCCATATCCATGATCCGGAATACAAGCAGTGGTCGAAAAAATGGATGGGACTCATGCATTGGGTGTTTCAGCAGAAATTCTTTCGTGAGAATCTCAAAATTGGTGAAGGTGGCGAGACAGGTCAAGATAGCAGCATGCAGGAAAAAACCTTTCAACGTACCAGCGTGAGCATCATGGGAAAGAATATGTTCAGTGCTGGCGAGCCACTCTGGCCCGAAGAGGCCCCTTTCCATACCCCCGTCTTTGTCTTGACCAACCAGGTGCGCCAACCATGGGTGCGCCCCGGTGGCACGACCTTCTACTTTGTCAATGACGGTACAGAGAGTGCGCTTCGTCAAGCGCGAGAGGTTGCTGGCAACGGAGATATCAGAATAGCGGGAGGAGCCAACACAGTCCAGCAATACTTCAATACAGGGTTGATTGACGAGTTCACGATCCACTATGTGCCGGTCCTTTTTGGCCAGGGCACCCCGCTCTTTGCGAACATGAACCCCGATATCAAGGTGAAGATCAGGGAAACTGTCCCGTCTTCTCAAAACGTTCTTCATGTCACGTACGATGTCGAGAAGGAGTAACAGGTAGAACCATGTCGCGATAACGTGTCGTTGGTTGTCACGGCGTTTGTCGGTGGTCTAAACCGGCCTGTGGAGCGAGCCGATGGGCATTTGTCACGGTTGTCGTTGGTTTTGAGACTATTTTTGAGAGCGTGCCTGGACGAATGCGAGGAGAGGATAGCCCGGCAGACAGAAGAAAAAGAAAAGAAGAATCTTTGAAAATCAACGACAACCGTGACAAATGGCCTTGAAGTGGCGCTACAGGCTGACCTAGGCCACCGACAAACGCCGTGACACATGCAGGAAAGCAACGAGCTGGTGCATCGCCGAAGTTCCCTCCTAGCTCGTTACCCCCTCCTGGGTCTCACTTTTCCAACGGTTTTGACACTCAGCAGTTTCTTGAGAGAAAGAAACTGCTGAGTGTTGGACAGGAGAATTCAAAGAAAAGACGTGTTAAGGGTGTGAAGCAATGCTGCTTTCTGCATGAGCTAACTCACACTGGATTGGCACGGAGCGTACCTTGTCACTCCTGATGGGATGACGGTGACGAGCCGTGTGCATGCGGCGGTGCTCATCTGTGTCAAAACGCCAGCGATCCTTGGCGCGATTCTGGCCCTGGGGCCACTCAAGGAAGAAGACTATCTGCGCCTGGTGAAGGTCTGTACGGAGAGGAAAGATCACCTGGTTGGCATCAATGGCTGTGAGCATTCCTGACCGTGTTACGGCAAACCTGCGATTATCTTTCATGATCGAGGGAAGATCTTCACCTCTGAACGTGCGCGACAAGTGCTGGTGGATCGCTTGGGAATTATCACCGAGCAAGCCCCCCGTACGCGCCATCTGCAAAAGGAACGGTCGAATCACTTTTTCGGTGGATGACGGAACGTTTTGAAAAGAGACTTCCCAACTCATCACCTCTTGTGGGAACAGGCTGTGGCGGCATCCGGGGTCCCCCTGTATCTCGGTTCACCCGATGATTTGAAGTTGTTGCTCATGAAGGCCCAAAATCGCAAGACCCCGCATTATGGCTATCGTGTGCAAAACGGCAACAGATTATCGTTTCAGGGCGCTGGTACGTATGTCCTGGACTCCTCGTCGATGATGCACACGATCTCTCGCTCGAACACCTGATGTTGCTCAAGGAAGTGACGGACCAGGGGAAGTTACAGTACGATCATCCGCTTGGGTTGTGCCTGGTGGCCACAGGGCGTGGGGACACGATTCCCTTGAAGGAAACGTTCGATTTGCCTGACTCAACATGGCTGCAATTCCGACGACGCTTTGACAAATTGCAACCCTTTTGTCGCATCGCTTCTCACACCTCCAATGAAGTGCGTGCCATTCTGGCAACCCTGGAGCAGGTATACCAGCCCATCTTTCCACAGCTCAACATGCGCCAATGGACGAGCAGCATCTATGGCTGGCTCACCAATCCAGTCCTGGACCCGACCCACTCAGGCCGTGTCACGATGGACAATCTCATGAAGTTGGTCGTGACGGTTCTGGAATGGTCGTATCTGGCCGGAGAAATGGAGGTAAAGGCCGAGCGGTTCAAGTCCGCCGCAGAACTGCTGGTCCTGCGCCATGATACACTCAAGCTCATTGATGGAGCAGGCCCCGAGGCTCTCTCCCAGGATCAGAACCAGCGAGATGTGTCGGGCGTGAATGGAAAAGAACCTGAACAGCAAGCTGCCTCGGAAAACGCCGCGCCGAACACAGTGGAAACGGTGGAAACAGCGAAAGAACAGGAAGAAACGAGCAAAACAGCCAACTGCACGTTCTCTGGAGTGGTTCGTATCGATCCCCAACGATTTACCAACAGTGGCATC
This sequence comes from Reticulibacter mediterranei, assembly GCF_016587455.1. Lineage (NCBI taxonomy): Bacteria > Bacillati > Chloroflexota > Ktedonobacteria > Ktedonobacterales > Reticulibacteraceae > Reticulibacter > Reticulibacter mediterranei. The sequence goes on from NZ_BNJK01000002.1 coordinate 2,664,572, forward strand.
AATCTGGTGGAATGTCCTGGCTGTGGAAGAATGCGTTCGCTTACCCCGGTCAAGGGCATCCTCCGGTTCAAAGCGCACACCCCACGCAAGCAGCAGACCCGGTTGACAGCGAAGCGCTGGTCAACCACAGGAAAAACCGACTGGGAGGTGGTTGAAGGATAAACGAGGAACGGCAAGGATCGATTCTCTCGAAATCGCTCATCGTTTGCAACGAACCCCGAACTTTTGCCCCGCACGATCCGGGGAAGATGGTATGTTTTTCATACTCTCCCCATCACGATGCTCATACTCGCTATTTACCAGCAGGGCTTTCCAGTTCTCCGCTCAAAGGGGTGCAGGGGTCTCCCTGCCGGGGTCTGGGGTGTCCCCAGTTTCCTTCCCTCCTTCGCGCGCCGCCGCAGGCGGCGCGCAAAAGAGAAGAAAAAAGGTTTTTGCGGGGACACCCCGCACCCCGGCAAAGGGCTGCCGCCCTCTGCACTCCCGCTAGATGGGAGAATTGGAAAGCCCTGATTTACCAGAAACGACGCTTGACATCCCGATGCGCCCTGTGATAAAGTGAGCATATCTTTTCAAGAAGCAAACAGCCGCATAACACAGCAACTTTATCGATGGAGCAAGGGGGAAGCGTTGACACCTCCTCCAACCAATGTTCATGGTCAGCGTTCTTGCTTATCGTGCGAGGGTATTCGTGCTGCATGCATGAGGCGCACGGCGAGGAAAGAGAGTAGCAATAGAAGCTCTACCATTCGCCATCCTCTGTGAATACAGCTCGTAAAAAGTGTGCAGCGTCTCTACCGCGCGAAAAAGCTCCAACTTGTTTGAAAAGATTCATGCTACTCCTCCATCTGGGAAGGCGTAGGATCGAATTTTTTTGAAAAGGTAGGAACCCAAACATGAAGTATGGCATTTTGCTGCCCCAGGGTCTGGCCATGGATCTGACCAGCATCAAAGATCCCGTTGAAGCCTATGAAGCAATGACCCGCATCGCTCAGACCGCCGATGAATCAGGTTATCATTCCGTCTGGCTCTCTGATCACTTTCATACCACCCCTCAGCCATCACAGGAAGCCACCTTTGAGTGCTGGACCGCCACGGCTGCCCTGGCCCGCGATACCAAACGCGTGCGCATCGGCCAGACAATGACCTGTAACGGCTATCGCAATCCTGCCCTGCTGGCGAAAATGGCCAGCACCGTCGATGTGCTCTCGCATGGACGTTTGACCTTGGGGATCGCGGCTGGGTGGAATGAGCAGGAGTATCGTGCCTATGGGTATGCGTATCCCGATGTCCCCGAGCGTCTCCGCAGGTTGCGTGAAGCTGTCCAAGTGATTCTGGCGATGTGGACGCAAGAAGAGGCCGAATTTCTCGGCCAATACTACCAGATTCGCGGAGCGATCAATCAGCCAAAGGGCGTACAGAAACCCCACATCCCACTGCTGATCGGTGGCAGCGGCGAGAAAGTTACGCTCAAGCTGGTCGCGCAGTACGGCGATGTCTGTGACCTCGCTGGCGATCCTGCCACATTAAAGCGCAAGTTTGCTATTCTCAAAGAGCACTGTGAGACGGTGGGGCGCGATTATCATGCCATCCATCGGATGGCCAGAACCGTTGGTCTTCTCGCTGATAGCGATGAGGAAGCTGTAGCCAAAACACCCGAATTTGTCAAAGCCCACTTTGGTGATGACCTGGCCTATGGACTGATCGGCAGCCCGGACACCATTCGTCAACGCTTGGCTGACTACGAAGCTGCTGGTGTGCAAGAATTGAGGATCATCTTCCTGGATGTTCCCCAGTTGAACTCAATCCGCCGCTTTGCCAGCGAATTCATCGCATCATAAAGGGGTGCCCCACAGCTTTTTGCAAAGAGAGCCTCATATGAAGATTGCCATTCAGCAGGAAAAAAGAGGGAATTCGCTAGCAAGAGAGGGTGTCTGGCAGATGGATATCATCCCGGTAGTTGTGTAGGGAAAGTTCGTAAAGAAACAAGCAAAGCAGAAAGTGTATAATGCTTTTGTACACATCACACGCTTAGAATTTCCCATCAAAGAGGAGCAAGATGACTCGTTTTAGAGAAGCTGGAAAGGACCCAATAACCCGTAGACTATGCGAGATAGCGGAGCCCTTTGCTATTGATCTTCTGCATGATAAGTATAGCAAACAGGAATATAGTCCTTGTAGCAATGTCCTATTAGAAAGTCGTAGCGCTGACTATAGGGGTAACTATGAGGAGGCCTTTCGATTATATGTCCAGGAGGCCTGCAAGCAGGGATATAGTTATTGTAGCAATGACCGATTCGTAGCTGGTTTTGTTATTGCATCCAGAGAAACTGAAAAGGGCCCAACATTCCGTACATTGTGTGACATAGCGGAGCCCTTTGCTCTTGGTTTTATGTATGGGGGAAAATATAGCGAGGAGGAGGCCTTTCACTTGTATGCCCAGGAGGTCTGCAAACTGAGAGATATTCATTGTAGCAATAACCAGTTCCTACTAGCTTTTACTGAGACATGTAGCGTGAATAGATAGGGAGTGGCTTAGCGCCCAAAGCCGAGGCCATCTCAAATATTGTGGAAATGATATGCCGATTGCTACAAAAGTGAGATGTATGTAGCTGACTATGATAGATTAGCTCATAAAGCTGTACGATAGGCAATCTCTTACTCATACTGTCGCTCACGATAGGCGCGTTGGCGACAGGCATTAGAATAATACCGTCTGGCTCGGCCTCCAATTAACTGTGTCAAGGGCGTTCCGCAAACGCAAGTTTCGCTGCTCATCTCGCCTGATTTGTGACGCGAATATTTTCCCCGATTCCGTGCAGTATGCTGCTTGCGCCGACTGGAAAGACGACAAGAACCGGATTTCACTACAGACACAGCAGCAGGAGCGGCGGCCTCTGATGGCGATTGGGAAGGAGCAGGCGGTTGGGGAGTGGGGGCATCACTAACAGCGAGGAAAGCTTGTGCCTGTTGCTCTGACCGGGTCTTCCGACGAAGTGCTTGAAGCTTTCGATAGTGACCCAGCGCCTTTTGCCGCATCTCCTGCCAACGGTCATTGCAGACAGCATTGCGTAAGGCGAGCATGGGATTGACATAGTTGCCTTGCCAATGCATCCCTGGTCCTTTGAGGCGAGCTTCGACGATGTTTTTGTTGGCACTCTCCACCATACCGGAACCAATCGGCCAGCCGTCTCGTCGGAACCGAGGGTACTGCATCAATGCCTCTCGTTTCTGTAGGTAGTCCAAGCGTTCATGAAGCCCTTTTTATTGAGCCTGATCGCTCCCTAAACGATCAGCCATGTGCAGGAGAGGTCGAGGTCCTCTATGTTTGAGAAGATGCAAACAGCGAGAGAGCATGTGAGGAGGAAAATGCATACCCGCTTGTTCTAGAGCTTCCAGCAATTTGGTCGCGTGTTCTGCTGCATGGGGAAAATCCAAAATACGCAGCGCATCAGGTCGATGCCTGTTCGTAAACAATTGCCGCCAGTCTGCCCCATCCATCACGGCGCACACCTGCTTTGCCTCTTTCACTTTGCGTCGTTGCATCTCCACTGCTGCTAGATTGGTAAAGGTTGAGGCATCCGCCAGCCGTGAAAAATACGAGAGTTTGCCAACATGGATCTCCCTTGCTCCTTGGGCATTGAGCTTCTCTTGTGGCGAGCCTATGGCGACGGTGCGGGTTCCTACCCATTGTTTGTGGACCAGAGAAATCATTGCGCCATCGGCGCTAAAGACGCAACGCTCCAGCAGTTGCGCGTTTTCTGGTTCAGGTGCAGCATCAACTTCACCTTCTGCTATTTGCGCGGCTTCCACCCAGATTCCAGCCTGCTCGGTGAGTCGGCGTACCGTTTCCTCGTGGGTCTGCACCGAGACCATCTCTTGCATCATCTGAGCGACTTTGTCAAAGGGCATGAAGCAGGCCAGGTGCACCAGATGTTCGTGTTGACGTGGAGCAAGATTGCTTGGCAGTAACCCCAACTCCTCATCCAGGGGGAAAAAGACCTTCTCCACATTTGGGGCATGTCCCGTAAGTCCTGCTGAGGGTCACATTTTCTCCGCCATTGCCTTGTAAGGTGTGCTTGTGTTTGCCTCGTGCCTGCAAGGGCGCTGCGCATTTAGGACATAACACGGCTTCCTGCTCTGACCCTCTTCCCCATTCTCGGCTCGGACTCTGCTCGACTGCACCTTCTATCAGTCTAGCTTCCAATTGCATCAGTCGCTTGTGAATCTCATCTTCTATCTGCATATAGGCGGCTCTGGGATTGGCTCGCCGCCACTCTTTGATCTCCGTCAGGATCTCTAGACTCATTTGCTACAAGGCTTGTTCATCCATCGGTTTGTTGCCGGCTCTCTCCTCTTCAAGATGAATGTATTTTACCACTTACCTTTTACCTGAACATTTCATTTGCAAAACCGTGAGGGGCACCCGTGGCTGATGATTGCAGGTGGAAAGCGAAAGCCTTTAGAAGCAGGAGCAAGAGTGTTTGTTTTCATGCAGCTACTCTAGCATATGGTTCAGCTCTGCTCCCAAGTTGACAATGCCGATGCCAGGGAACGGATGAAAATTCTTCACACATCTTTTCTAACAAAAAATGTACTATTATCGTGGGATACTCGAAAATGTGGAAATAGTGTCGAACATTGAGCGCAAATTTTTTTGACCCGAATGTTCGACACTAGGTTGGTCTCCGCTCAATTTGCGTCGAACATTCGGGTCAATTACCAACAGGGGTTTTCACCACCTGGCCTCACGTGCGTTCCTCCTCGGTCATATACACGACCGGACCGCTTTGTTCACTCAGACTGAAGAGGACGGATCGTGCTCATTATCAGCACGGGCTGGAGTCCCCCTTGTACCTCTCGCGCCTTTGTGAGGAGGAAGCCAGCGGAAAGCACGGCCTGCCGGGTATCGCGGTTCCAATGGCAATTGCCAGCCACCCGTGTCGTCAGTGGCACCAGCACATCCTGAACCCATGCCGCTCTTTTTCCTTGCGCGCGGACATGTTCGATCAGCAAGAGTGTTCCTCCAGGCTTGAGCACGCGCCAGATCTCGTGCAGGCCCTGCTCGGGATCACCGACCGAGCAGAACACCAGGGTTGCTACCACGCTGTCGAAGTGCGCATCGGGGAAGGGGAGCGCCTCGACCGTTGCCTTGGTGAGTGTGATGGGAACGGGAGCCTCTGGAAGTCTCCGACGGGCAACCACCAGCATTGCTTCGTCTGGCTCGGTGGCCTCCACGCGTTCCACACGGTCGGCATCGTAAAAGGGGAAGTTCTGACCTCCGCCGGCTCCGACTTCGAGCACGCTTCCCTGTGCTTGGCCGACGATTTCTCGTCGCAAGGGATCTACCCACCGTGTGAGCCGAGGGCGAGTGGTCATCCAGGTATAAAACGCGGCAAAACGTGGATAGGAGATGTCCTGCAAGACCTCACGATGGTTCACATCCTTGTTCATTCTGTTGCTCCTTCTTCAGATTTCACCTAACAGGTCGTCTAACTATGCACATGATGTGATGGCCTGGGCGAGCGCGAAGTTTCAGTTCGCGCCTTGCTCCCTTTGCTGGTCATGTGGGGCCAGTCACCATACACTTGCAGCAGTTCGAGTTGGTCATCACGTGTGAGGTATATCACCAGAGCCGTCGCCGTGACTGTGCCCTCATTGATCCTCGATGCACACACCCGATCCTGCGGTCCCACCTCTGTGTACAACCTCACTTCCAGCAGGATGTGGACCCCCAAGCGTGTGGAGGAAGACCGAAATGGCCCACATCCCTCTGGAGCGCTCATCCAGTCATTAAGCACACAATGGACGATGCGCTCCTGCAAGCGAGTCTCGACGATCTGGCGGGGTGCAGCCAGATCGGTAGATGGGTGTTGGCGTGTACTGATAAGAAGTACTCTCCTCTCCGCTATGTAGTGAACGCCCACAGCGTCCACAGTACTTGTGTTGTTCGACGCTCCTTGTTCTCAGACGGGTCCTCCTGGGAGATCTGTTGGCGAGACGGAACGTTCTGGCGCTCCCTGCTCCACAAGACCTCCGGTGTCCCTGGAAGGCGCCAGCCCCTGCCAGAGCAGAGCCGCGATGGCGGGGGTGAGGGTAGCCAGATGGAACTCCTCGTCCTCTAGTAGCGACAATTGCAGCAGCCCCTGCAACAAAGCGTTGAACAGGACTGCCACCGCCATCGGATCGATCTCGCGAGTCAGGCGCTGCTCCTGCTGAAGTTGGCGCACGAAGGCACACACCATCTGGCGGCAGTCGCGCAGCATGGCGCGTAAGTGATTGCGCACCTGCTGGTCGCGGCTCGAAGCCAGAAACTCGGTCAGGAGTCTGGGCCACACCACATCCTTTTGTGCTGGGAGTAGTTCAAGCAGCAGCGCGCTGAGCCAAGTCACCGGATCTGGCGCGCTGCTGGCCCGCTCGAAGGCCTGTGGCAAGAGCGCCGCCTGTTCCTGGCAGTAGGCTTGCAGCAAGGCAAGGAACAGATCGCTCTTGCTGGCAAAATGCCAGTAAATGGCTCCCTTGGTCAGTCCCGCTGCGGCTGCCACCTCATCGAGCGTGGCCCCGACATAGCCCTGCTCAGCAAAGATCTGGTGGGCAGCGGCCAGAATGCGACTGTGGGTGTTCTGCTCGGACGTGGCCGACTCGCCGCGTTCCTCCGCCAGCAGCTCCTTCAGACGAGCTGTGTTTCCGATGTAGCGTCGTACAGTAGGCCAACTGACCCCAGCGGCGCGGGCGACCTGGGCCAAGCTCAACTGATCAAGGGGGTATTCAGTCGCTAAGCGCTGAGCTGCGCTGAGAATCTGCTCGCGGACGGTCATCTCTCTCTCCTTCAAAACATACTGACAAGTATCTAATTTAGATACTTGTCAGTATGGAGTATACTTACTCAGCGCTTCCCTGTCAAGGCCGGTGTACTCGCGGCTCTTCCTGGTTTTTGGTGAACCATTGAAAAAGATGGATCAATCTGCTACGCTCCTGCATTCTCTGTTTGCAGGAGAGAGCAGAACATGCCGACCAGAACGCAGCGTCGAATCAGTGGTAGCCTGGCTCGAAGTGCATCCAGAAATAGAGATCGTTAGCCGGGATCGGGACAGTACCTACGTGGACGGAGCGACCCAAAGCGCTCCTCTCGCGACTCAAGTGTGTGACCGGTGGCACCTGCTGAAAAATTGGAGAGAGGCTGTCGAAACCTTCCTCATCCGCACCCATGTCCGTCCGCCTGACAAGGCAAGCAGCAGAGTACCACAAGCACAGTGTGAAACACCGAGCGTCACACCCACCCAGGAACGTTCTTTTACCACGTACTCTGCTCCTCCCGCACAACAGGGGAAAACCCAAGCTCGTCTCCTCCGCAAATGGAAGCTCTATCAGCCCATCCAGGAGCTACACGTAGGCTCATCCCGCCTGCGCAAGATTGGCGAAGAACTGAGGGTAGCTCGCAATACCGTACGCAAGTATTTTCGACAGCCGCCAGAGCCGCCTCTGCCTCCTCTCCGACCTCTGCGAGCAAGTAAGTTAGATCCGGGATTTGCCTACAGGAGGAACAGAAAGTTGGAAGAGAAAAACAGTCCAACTTTCTGTTCCTCCTGTAGGCAAATCCCCATTATGCATGTTCGCCGGACATCACTTCACGAAAGAAGGCTAGTGTACGAGCGGGAGAAAACGCTCCATGCCCTCCTCGGCCACTCTGCCAGCAATCGCTGCGCGGGCGAACATCGTTGCTTCATAGCGGCGCACGGCCTCCTCAAGCGTGCTGCATTCGCCGATGGCGGTGGCAAGATCGACTGCATCGAGCATAGCGAGATTGACTCCTTCCCCCGACGGTGGCGTCAGATGGGCGGCATCACCCAGCAGCGTTGCTCCTGCATGGAACTGCCAGCGATGACCGATGGGAAGCGAATAGAGCGGCCTGACCGCGAAGAGGTCATTCGATTCCTGGATCAATGCCAGCAAGCTCTGGTCCCAATCAGAGAAGTAATTGAGTAGCCAGGCACGCGCCTTCTGGGGATTACTGGCATCAAAGCCGTTCGTGGTTTCCCACTTTTCGGGAATGCGCATGGCTGCATAGACCCTGATATGAGCATGGGCATTGCGCTGAGCGACCAGTCTTTTGTTGTTCTCTGGCAGAACACCCATGCTTCCATGCCCGACCAGCCGCGCTAGCGTAGGATGGAGCTGATCCACATCATCCAGGCCGAATTCGATGAACGTGACTCCTGCGTAGGTGGGCGTGGCGTTGGAGAGCAGAGGACGGACACGCGACCAGGCTCCATCCGCGCCGACGACCAGATCGAAGTGTTCGGTCTGGCCATGCTCAAAGACCAGTTCATGGCTGCCATCATGAGCCTGACGAACGGAGCGCAGAGGGTGGCCCCAACGCACCACGCCTGGAGCCAGCGAGTCCAGCAACATCGCTCGTAGCTCGGCTCGATCCACTTCGGGACGCTCTCCCCTCACCATCGCTCGTAGCTCGGCTTGATCCACTTCGGGATGGTCTCCCAGCACCTCGACCTCATTCTCCTGTTCACTTGTATAAAGCACCTGCCCCTCTTTGGAGAGGACGTGCATCCCCTGGTCCTCATAGCGGGCAATGGGAGCAAATTGCGCATCTAACCCGGCCAGATGGACGGCCAGGAGGCCAGACCCCGTATGCAAATCCAGCGTTCCTCCCTGTGGTCTCTCGTTGGGGTGGTTTTCCTTTTCAAAGACCGTTGTGGGGATCGTGTGCATTTGCAGCAGGCGTGCGAGCGTGAGGCCGCCAGGCCCCGCGCCGATAATGGCAATCCGTGGAAGCGTATTCGTTGTCATTGTGATCGGTTTCTCCCTAAACATGTCAGTAGCTCATTCAGTCAGCAGAGTGTCTCTGCTGAAACTGGGATGGCATCATTCTCGCCGTTTTCAAGCCGAAGAAGAGAAGGATATGGGGTCCACACCTTCTTGCTTCGCTTGTCCCTCACGAGTATAGTGCTGCATGGCCTACTCGTCGTACTCCTCTGGGAGTATTTCAGGGAGCATATTACGGATGCAGTGAGAGGACGTGCAGTTCGCGTGCCCGGAGCACTGCCTGAATGCGGTTGGTGGCATCCAGCTTGCCGAGGATATGTTTGACATGACGCTTGGCCGTGTTGGGGGTGATGAACAAGGCATCGGCAATCGCCTGATTTGAGGCACCATCGGCCAGCAGGGTGAGGACTTCTTGCTCACGAGGCGTCAAGGGGTCAATGAGTAAGGCATGAGAAGCAGGGGCAATGAATGGCGGGAAACAGACAACGAATCACCTGGCTTGAACGCTTTGTCATGTGCTGTCGCTGCCAACAAGGTGTGAAGATAGGGGAGCGAGGGAAGTGGGACAGCCTCCCGTTGCTTGGGGTGGGCCGCAAGACGGGTGAGCAGACGCGCCATCGGCTCTCCTTTATCAGCAAAGGTGCGGATGTAGCCTTCCGGCTCGGCCAGTATCAGGCTTGTTTCAAGGTAGCCAATGCCTGCTGAATATTGCCACCTTCCTCAAAGGCCATTGCCTTGAGTGCGAGTGTCTCGATCAGCAAGCCGTTGAAGCCACGCTGCTTGCTGAAATGGCACCATCTCTCGAGCAGCTTCAGAACCGCTGTCAGCCCGTATGGGTCCTGCGTACTATGAGCTTGAGTGATCACCACTTGCGCCAGGGTCATCTGTTGAAAGAACTGTTCTCTATCCAATTGCTCATTGAACTGGTCGTCGCCACGCATACGGCACTCGTGGACCCAGCGCAGCGCTTCTTCCAGCTTCCCGCCACGCAGCAACAGATGCGCCCGCTGCGTATCAGCATATGCCCGTATTGAGAGGGGAATCTTCCCTGTGGCGATGATGTCATCTAATGCATGCAGCATGTGCAATGCCTCATCGATGCGCCCCTGCGTAAGAGCGAGAGTGGCTCGCGGGAGTGGCATCAGGCTACATATCCCCTCTCGCCCGCACCCTTGCTGATGCGCCTGCACGGATGCGGTCCAGCAAGGTCGCAGCCTCATCCAGACGGTTCCATTCATACATCAGAGCGATAGAATCAGCGTAGAGAGCGAAGAGCATCACTGGTGGGAGTTCAGTGGTGATAGGGAAGAGAGACAGCAGATGGTTGTAGTGCTGAACCATTTTACGCAGATGTCCCTGTGCTTGGTACACCTCGGCCAGATCATGCATGGCGATCATGCTCAGAAAATGGGAGTCTCCCATAGGCTCCATGTTGAGATGGAGTGGCCGCTGATGACTCCATGCGTCCTCCCCTCTGCGCGTTGCACGTGTGATCCCAACAGTTCCCTAACACAGTATATCTCATTGCGCTCCCATGCAGTGCTGGAGTGGTGATCGCCTTCGGTGTAAAGCAATCATGGCACATGCGCGTTTCCTGCTTGGCTTCATACCATGCAATGAAGTGGGGGAAACCGCTCAGATCATGGCGCATCGATGCAGTTGCAAGGTCTTCTCGCTCGCGCAACCAGCACTCATGGGAAGCAAGTGCTTTTTCCCGTAGTCTCTGAGCGGTGGATGTGCTATCCGCTTCCTGTATTGTTCTCTTTTGTTGCGAACAACCTTAGCAGAAAGGGACTTCGAGGGATACGAAGAACAGTGGTAGAAAAAAAGTCCTAGAATATTGTCCAGATTTTTCCGCAAAATATATATTTGCAGAAGTGCATGCGAATGTACAGAATATTTGGCGAGTCACGTGGAAAGAGATCTTATGTATACCTGTTGAATGTTTGACGCTAGAGCAACGTAACCGCTATGGCCGCTATGTGGGCGAACCATCACCTGAGAAATTGGTACTCTACTTTCATCTCGACGACCGTGATCGCACTTTGTTAGAACCCCGGAGGCATGCTCCTCATACACGTTTAGGATTTGCCCTCCAGCTTTGCACTGTTATTCCTGGGAACGTTTCTCTCTGATTCAACCGACGTTGTGAGGAACGTTGCCCTCACACTCGCTTCCCAGTTCAACAGTGCCGAGTCTTTCGGTCCTCTCTCGCTAGCGCGAGGGCGAGATACGCTACGATCATGTCCATGTGCATCATAGCTGAGTAGGGCAAATAATTGAATAGAAAACGGATTACCTGTCCTTTGCCTCTGCTATTGTATCTTCAGAAGGTGCTAGTATGATGCCAATTGCTCCTTGATACGTCAGCCGTTGGTGGCAGAACCAGTTTTCGCGTGTAAGCTATTGGGACACGGCTCATTCTCCAACTTATGCCGGGCATATCAAATTAATAGCAATGGAAAGGTTCGCAACTGAGGATTGGACCCCTAGTATTTGGTCAGACGCTTGAGCCAACCGAAGGCCACGAGGTGGTCATCAAGGGCTTCGCGACTGGACGACCAAAACCTTCGTTATAACGCTTTGGACGAGGAGGTGGATACTCCTCATGATATGAGTCATCCCCAATTTTTCTGAAACCTTTCGAGATCTCGAATGAGGGAAGCGACAACGAGAGGATCATCAGAAGGGGAATGAAACAACTCAGATGAGGGCGATAATCGTTCCAGAGACGACTGAGCGCCCATCGGAGCCGATAGAGCGGTGCTTGACTGTTCAAGCACCGCTTTCCAGTGCGGTGGCATCTGAAGCGCAAAAGCGCGGCTACTAGATCTTGATAGGAGGAATCGAGCAAAGAAAGCAAGAAAGCATAGACGAGCATAACCATTCCCAGCAGTTTGAGACGAGCTTCCAACGACCACAAACGCGGACATTCCAACGCCAATTCGCATTTGGCATAGCGAAAACTCTGTTCAATTTGCCAGCGTCGTCGATAGGTGAAAAAGACCTCCCAGGCTTGTGTTTCTGTGTGAACGGTTTCATTCGTAATAAGATACATCACGCCTTTCTTCACGCGAGCTTTGACCAGAAACAGCGGTTGCCCTGACTGAGGATGGCGAACTGCACTCCACCAGAGGTCGCAAGACATCTTTTCTCCGGTGGTCGTATCCCAGATCTCTTTATGCGCTCGATATCTCTTGCCTTGCCCAATTTGCCAGAGCTTCTTTTCTTCTCCAGCCAGAGTGAGGAACACATGCTTTTTGATCCAGCGGATCACAAAACGAACACGATATTGCGAAAGGACGTGAAGCCAATATCCTGAAGCATACCCACGATCAAACACATGGACGAGCAACGGCCCCCATTTCCTGACACAGACACGTAATGCCTCTTCCTCGGCGTCCCGTAACTTGGTCGCAAAGACGCCTTTGGTCGTCCACCAACGACTCAGCGCTAGATGGGGAAGTCCTTGCATTCCCACAATCAGCGCTGCGGTCCATTGCATGCCCATGACCCGCACCGGGCGCACAGCAGGCCAGTTGAAGACCAAGCCCCGTTTCGTGCGGCTTCGTCGTTTTGCTTTACTCGAAAGAACGGGACACAATCCTTCGAGTTTTTCACTCTCGGCTTTTTCCAAGACACTTCCATCCCAAATGCAGAGAATCCGTTTTCTTTGTACTTTGAGGTTCTGTACTTCTTCATCAGCTTTTTCCAGGAGATAGTGGTCAATGACATCCACTGTCCATTTCACTGACCGCAGCAGTTTCCCAACCCGTTTCGTGCCTGCTGTCGCACTGGAGGCATATCCAGCATAGCCGTCCAGAGAGGAACCCAGTTCGCTCAACCAGAGGGCTTGCGGGTGATTGCGCAAGCTAATGATCGCCACCAGGCACTGCAACAAGGTACGCACAAGCCGTTTATCCAGGATCTCATCCAACGCTGTAAGCAAGGGGAACAAAAACGTTTCGAGCAAATGAAGCAGATGTTGTGATCCTCCCTGCGGATCTCGTTCCAGGTGTTTGAAGGTTTCAGACAGTTCTGCCATAATGACAACGGATCTCCTCGTTCAGGTGTTGATTGCTTTCATACTCAACAGTCTAAACGAGGAGATCCGTTTTGCCTAGCCTCTTTTTTTCTCTCCTGGCTACATATCAGTGTCCAGAAAAATCAGGGATGACTCATGTCTCCAATGACATCACCAGAGGAAGAGAGATCGAGCAGAGATGGCTGTTATTTGAAGAACAAGGGTTTGCGCTCGCAAGAACTTCTCAGTAGAAAGCGTGACCATAGACAGACCATGTGCTTCACCCAACGGATCGAGGCAGTGAAGCACATCCTCGGATTCGGCAAAAACACTCCTGGCATGAACGGAGCAGAAGATCGCCTCATATCTCCCTCTGCTACACGATAAGCAGTTCCAATACATAAGGTAACACCTGACACATTCGAGACACAGATACAAATGCTGTCAGTTACTCCTTCCCATGTCAGACGACTTCTGTTGCAATCGCTGCAATGGCAGGTTTGCGATCATCAGATCCCAATGCACCGTTTTTCTTCTTTTGTAGAACAGGTATCTGGTTGGCTTGACCAGGAGACCGACGAAAACATGTATCGTTCTCTCCTCAATGTTCTCTCTGTCTGGCAAGATAAAGAGACGGCGCAATTGGTTGGAATAGCCTTACTCAAGCAATTCGATGCTCTTGAGAGAAATCAGGAGCAGGACAAGGCAGCAGTACTCAAGGCACTGGCTCGTCTGACGCACATGCAACCTACACTGATCGAATCTCTGCGGATCTCGCTGTCCCAGAAGAGTATCGCCCAATCATCCACGCCGAGAACTCGCACAGATGGAATATTGGGCAAAGGAGCTGCCCTCAGTAAACGGAGAAGTGAATCATTGCTCAGAGACAGGCTCAAGTGATGAAGAAGTCGCTCCTCTGGCCTGCCCCCAGAGCAAAAGCGACCTGAAGGAGCAAGCTCTTCTGCCGTAGCCATCGTCGTGCATAAGCTGGAGCGCCAGGGTGAAGCCGCTCGACAAAGATCTTGCGAGAACATGATGTATTCAGACATTTGTATCGTCGAACCTGAATGGACCAACGAACAGGAAGCCCAGAACAAGGGAGATCTGCAAGGGTGCGGATATAGTGAGAGTGGATTTTCTCAGAAGAATGCTGGCAAAGTGGGCAGAGAGCCCCTTTGTTGTGGGTTGTCGCATGCACAACAATAGCCTCATTTCTGACTTCCATCTCAAGGATCTGTAGATATTCAGGGTCGGGTGAGCGCAATGCACTGGTCATGAGTTGGTTCCTTCCATTTCCTTTCAACTTATGACCGAAGTATAGCTGATCGCCCGTTAAGAACACATTAAAATTGAGTCAGAGCCAAATCACTACACGTAGTTGGGGAGAGCAAGTTGGCGAACCAGCTTGTCAAACACAAAGCCAGTTCTTACACTGTTCTGGAGAAGCGTGCTCTTGTTTAGGAGCCGTGCGAAAGGATTAGTGTAGGAGACTGCCAGATGCTCATTGTGAATGATGAACACCGAATCGCGGCTGAGGTTAAGAGCCTCTCGAAACGCTGCTCGTTCTGCCGAACCCCCTTTCAGCGTATCCGCCTTCCCATGAATGATGATGCGGGCTTCCATGTCTTTCATGCCGCCTACGCCGCTGCGCTTGCCACCGATCTCATTGTCGATTTGTCTACCTTTTTTCACCCACCAGCACCCTACCACCAGTTCTTTGTGCTCACAACACAAGCAGGCGAGTGCAACAACGAACGAGGAGGGACAGATGGAATCAACGGATCGCGGAACGAGATCAAGGCAGCGCTCTGGGAACAAGCCTCTCATCCCTGTATGCGGGTGAACTGGGGCACAGCACAAGTGATGGCAGCAAGACGCAGTAAGGGACAACTGCTGGTACAGCTCGCGCGGGTTTTCGCGCTGGCATCCTGTGGAAGCAGTGACCATTTCTCGACCTCGGCTGTGCCCAACTGGTGGCTGCGACCTCGAAGACGTACTGGTAAATAGCATCCGCGCGTGAGCAGGTTTGGCCCTTCGACCTCGCGCACTTGCCCTCCCCTATGGGCACAAAGCGTTGAGGTCAAAGCCTTATCAAGCCGAAGCTTGGACATGGCGAAGGATTTCGTCCACGACGCTGACAAGCGGCGGTGTGGCATCTATTACGATGCCACTGCTAGGGATGCCTTCTTTCGTTTGATACAAGCGCGCAGAGATTTCCCGTTCCTCTGGTCTTCCGCCCCAGTCAGTTGGGTCCAGTGCCACTCGCTCATCAATCCGCCGGAGACTGGTGTCAAGGTCGACCTCAAGAATAAACACGCCATCTAATAACTCGAGGAATTGGGAAAAATTCCTCGACCCACCGCAGAAAAAGGTGACCGCCTCATCCTTGTTAGCGATGAAGGCTTGTACTTTCTCTACATCCCAAATATGATGCTCGGGGCGGAAGCCTTCCGTTTTCTCACCAGTCGTTGGGTCTCCTTGGTAGGCCAGTTCTCTATCACCATGAATGGCCTGGTAGCCACGACGCTGTAATTCTGTGCAGACCGAGGTTTTGCCCGCGCCGGAGACTCCCCCGATCAGATAATTTCTCTTCCCCATTCATTGTCCTTTTCTTGATACGTGTGAGGAACAGTATACCTGATAGGGAGTGGTTTTTCCAGGAAACGCGTGTGAAAGTCAGGGCTTTCCAATTCTCCCATCTAGCGGGAGTGCAGAGGGCGGCAGCCCTTTGCCGGGGTGCGGGGTGTCCCCGCAAAAACCTTTTTTCTTCTCTTTTGCGCGCCGCCGCAGGCGGCGCGCGAAGGAGGGAAGGAAACTGGGGACGCCCCAGGCCCCGGCAGGGAGACCCCTGCCCCCTTTGAGCGGAGAACTGGAAAGCCCTGGTGTGAAAGTCGCCTCATAGGGGAGGGCAAGTGCGCGAGGTCGAAGGGCCAAACCTGCTCACGCGCGGATGCTATTTACCATTTGGTGGAGCAAGATCTCTTCAAAAGGGCCTTGCACCTTTTCTTGTTATCCAGTCGCGCCAAACAAAGGCAATGGGAGTTGTTGCGCGAAAGCCGTGATCTTGCTCACTTTCTTGCGCGGACGCGGGCTCTGGCCTCCTCAAAGCAAGTAACCATTCAGTGTCGGAGAGCTGCCACAGATCCATTTGGGGACTGCGAAAGTGTGTCTCCAGACGGCGTGCACTCTTGACCTCTTTTCTCGGGTTCGTTTCTCTCAATGATATCTCCTCCTGCGCACTATCTACATCCACTGCTTGTGAGAATATCAGAAGCACTGGCACTACTTTTTGGATAAATGACGTGAAAAGTGGGTCTGTCAGATTTGATGATTCGGGAATTTTGGATGACTGACTGCAACCATCTGAGAAAAGGGTTACGAGAAGATCTCACCTGTTCTCTCTCGCGGCCTTAAGGCAGACGTATACATCTTCACACTGCAATGCCAGTTCACATTCAGCAACTCACATGGAGGTGGAAAGGAAAGTCAGTGAGGCCCCCACCCAGATTCTTTGTTTCGACGTAGACTTCTCTGTTACTCGAATGTCCCCCCGCCGTAAAGACGAGTCCTGGATTGTAGACCAGCGCATTGCTTGGGTCTCCGATAGTGGCAACATAGGCGCAGTGGCTCACATCTTGGTTGAAAGTGATCTCATAGGCACCAGGGCCGCGATGAGTAACAGCACTGCCAGTGCTGCCCCGGACCAGACTGCCATTAGCGTCTACGACTGCATAGGGACCCTGACAACTTACGCTGAGATGGAAAGGAAAGTTCGTGAGGCCCCCACCCAGATTCTTTGTTTCGACGTAGACTCCCTCATTGCCTCCATGTCCACCGGCAGTGTAGACGAGTCCAGGGTTGGAGACGAGTGCGTTGGCTGGATCACCGATAGTAGCAATATAGGCGCAGTGGCTCACATCTCGATTGAAGGTCACTTCATAGCGACCAGTACTCAGATGGTTTACCGTGCTCACATTTGCCCCTCGGACCAGACTGCCATTAGCGTCTACGACTGCGTAGGGACCCTGACAACTTACGCTGAGATGGAAAGGAAAGTTCGTGAGGCCCCCACCCAGATTCTTTGTTTCGACGTAGACTCCCCTGTTGCTCGAATGTCCCCCCGCCGTAAAGACGAGTCCTGGATTGTAGACCAGCGCATTAGCCGGATCTCCAATAGTAGCAATATAGGCGCAGTGGCTCAGATCTCGGTTGAAGGTGATCTCATAGCCACCAGGGTCGCGATGACCAGCCTCGCTGACATTGCCAAAGCCCCGGACCAGACTGCCGTTAGCGTTCACAACCAGGGACAAATCAGAAGCTACATCTGGTGTGGAGGGTGGCAACATAGCAGAAGATGCTCCAGGTGGTGTCCTTTGAGCAAGAGACCCGAAGTACCACAGGCCACTGCCGCTGAGTGCGACGAGGAGCACCAGGCCAAAGGCGAAAAGCACACGTCGGCTTCGCGCTCTCCTGTGCTGAATCGGGCGAGGTACAGGATCTGGCGAGAGTGGCGTAGTACTGTCAGGAACTCCTTCTGAAGTGACTGTGGCAGCTTCAGACGGGATGGTTGGCGGGACCTCTTCTGGCATTGGCTGGTCAGCACTTGTCTTAGCAAAAGGTGGGGGAGAGGACGCAACAGATGGGAAGAGGCCACCTCTTGCGAGGTCTCGCTCAGTTGCTTGATTCGGCATAGGTTGCTTCCGTTCTGAGGGCACGGGAAGTTCTGGTGAAGAGGATGTGGGTTTGGGAGGGGCAATATGCCACTGGCTGGCAACCTGGAGGGCAACAGCGAAGTCCTCCACGCGGGCAAAGCGCTCCTGGAGCTGTTTGGAAAGGGCTTTGAACACCACCTGCTCTACCTCGGGTGGCAGCGTGGATACCTGATCCAAAAGCCTTGGCGGTGGCGCGTGGAGGTGCTGAGACACCAATTCTGGCACGGTCCCTTGAAAGGGACGTACCCCTGCTAGCCATTCATAGACCACCACTGCCAGGGCATATTGATCGCTTGCTGGTCGCGGCTTGCCCGTATGCTGTTCGGGAGCCATGTAAGGCAGCGTTCCACCAAAGTCCTGATAGGCACTGGCCGAACTAGAGGCGTGGGCCACCGAAGCAATGCCAAAATCGCTGAGCAACACGGTCCCATCCGTGCGGCAGAGCATGTTCTCCGGCTTCACGTCGCGATGCACCAGATGGCGGTCATGGGCATACTGTAAGGCAGAGGCAAGCTGGGCGGTCAAGTCCACCACCATGTCCAGAGGAACACTCCTGCCTTTGGGATAGCGGTCGCGCAGCGTCCCCCCAGCGACATATTCCATCACTAGGAAGGGCAGGTCGTGCGAACTCAGGCCAAAGTCGAGCAACGGCACAATATGCGGATGTTTCAGACGTATGGAGCGGGCTTCATTGAGGAAGGCTTTGAGGTCCTCTCGTCCAGTGAGAGGAGCCTTGATCAGTTTGACAGCCACCAGGCCGTGTTCTCGGAGATCCTCAGCCTGATAGACTTCCCCGAAGCTGCCACCCCCGAGTCGGCGCAGCAAGCGATAGTCGCCGATCTGCTGACCGCTCCAATCCTGAGAGAGGACCACCTGTTGGGCACCGACTCTTATGAGTGGTTACTCATATTTAAAGTATTCATTGCGACAAAACTGGCCTTTTCCCACTGGAAAATCCACTTGAGGAGCTGAGAAAGCGTCAGGGTTGCGACTTTTTATCGCAATCAAAAGTTGCAATATGTGTTACCACTCATAAAAGTCGGTGCCACCTGTTGCCTCCTTCTTGTTTGTAAGCAGGAATGCCAATGAGATCACGAGGCGAAAAGATATGGTAGCGCTTGAGAGATACTGTAGGGGATATTTGTCGTGTTGTCAAGGGTCTTTCTTGGGCAGGCGAAGCCCCAGGCAGCACTCGACGCGAGATCGACCTGAACCCGGACGCGTTCAAGAGGATGAGTGACGGGCATGAGCACCACAAGTACAGTGAGCAAGCAGCTCTTCCAAACAGGAAATCTGACCTTGTAAAGCGAGGATCGTCTTTTTGAATTGGATCACTTCTTGCCCAGGATGACGTTCTCCAAATTTTGCCATCTGTGCTTCTTTCTGATAATATGCGGCATCTGCTTGAGTCTGCTCCAGTTCCGCTTGCAACTGCTCAATGGTGTTTTGATAGACTTGCTCGGTCTGGCGTCGTTGAATGCGAGGATTGGCCTGTTGGACAAGTGTGAAGAGATCAGTTCTCCGGTAGATCGTTGCAACAGACACTCTCGCCTCTTTTGCAACTGTCGGAACGGTGATTTCGTGCGGCTTCATGCCACGCCGAAGCATGGCCTGGACATCTGGACGTTCCTTGCCGCTCTCTGTGTCGTTGAAGCATCTCCCAGACCTGCTCTCCTGAAAAATGGCCTTGTTAGTTTTCTGGCAAGAGTGGGCTACAGTCTATGACAAACAGAGACCTGTTGCTTATCGGCTCCTGACACCACTTGGAGAGGTAAGAGAGACGCTCTATTTAAGCAAGTAAGCTCACTTTTTCTGGCGGAGAGTCTGAAATAAACGAGCGATACGATAGAACGAGGCATCCATCTTCATCCCCCTATCGTCAGGAGGCCGGAGAGACCTGTAGGGTTTTCCAGCCTCCTTTTTATCTATTGCTCAGGATAGTGCAACCAGGCGACGATAAAAGAGGGTCATGATCACGGCCAGCAGCAATTGAGGGGCAAAGAGGGCCAGAACGGTCCCCACAGGCCCGATGAGCTGGATCAGCAGGCCCGTCAGCACGATACCCAGGGGCGTACTGCCATTCACCAGCAAGTGAATAATGCTGTTGACGCGTCCCTGCATGTGATCGGGAATCAGGGAGAGCTGGTAGCTGGCCTGCGCAACCAGGTAGATGGAGGCAATAATGAAGGTCGAGACATTGACCAGCGCAAACGACCAGAGATTGGGCACAACCGTCAGCGGCAGCCATGAGAGGACCCAGAGCCAAATCGTGACGAAAAAGATCTGCCCCGCCCGAAAGCGCGAGAGAAGCGGGCCAGCCAACAGCGAGCCGACAATATTCCCCAGTCCGCAACAGGCGAGAATCAACCCCGTCGTCAAGGCCGTTGCGTGGAGATGCTGCGCCAGTTGCTCAAAGAGCAGCACCCAACCAGCGGTAGGTGTAACCAGGCCCCAATGGAGGATTGTCAGGAAGCGCAGAACAGGATGACGCCAGAGCCATCTCATCCCCTCAATGATCTCGGTGCTCAGCTTCTGGCGAACTGCAAGAGGCTGGTTCTGGAGCGGCTTCTTGATGAAACAGAGCGAGACGACCGAGAACACATAGGAGATTCCATCAACCAGGAAAGGAAAGGTCTGACGGATGCCATAGAAGAGGCCGCCAAGCGCCGGGCCAAGCAATTGTGACGAGGCCACAAGCACCTGATTCTGCGCGACCGCCTGTGACAACTGCTCCTTCTCGACGATGCGCGGAAGGGAAGCCGATTGCGCGAGGGCGAAGAAAGGGGTTAATATCCCCTCCAGCAGGATCGCCAGGGCCAGGTGAAAGATGGTGAGATGACTGAGCGCGGCAGCAACGGGAATACTGCCCAGAGCGATGGCGCGTCCACAATCACAGACGATCATCACTGATTTGCGGTTCCAGCGGTCAATCAGCGCCCCGGCGGGAAGGCTGAGCACCACGCCGGGCAGTGTACCAAGCGCAAAGATCAGACCTGCCAGGGCCGGTGAGCCGGTCAGAGAGACGATTAAGAGCGGCGTGGCGATAACTGAGACGCGTGAGCCAAAGGCTGAAACCAATTGACCACTCCAGAGGATCATGTAGTCGCGATTGTGCCAGAGAGACGTACGCTGGCGCGTCTGTAGTAGGTTCTGCGATGCAGGCACGGAAAGACTCCTTATGAATAATCATAAAACAAACAGAAAGGGAGAAATGACACCTGCTCGCAGTGATGATGAAAGTATGGCTACATAAAAAGAAAGGCATCACCGACAGGAGGTGTCTGGCGATGCACGTCGAGGAACGATGAGAGAAGAAGAGAGATTGTTGGCAACGAGAAACTACGCCTGAAACAGATTTGTCAGGCGGCGTTATGATGTGCCTTGATACCCCACACAGGCCCGGCGTGCTCGCCTATGTGGGGAAGGTTTCCATGAGCCGGAAAATGGGAGTGTTCATGTGAACGTGTTCTTTCTTGCAATAGTAGTGTGTAGGGGGAGAGTAACATAGAGTTGATGAGCCTGTCAACCTGGCAGGGTCGCGAATGCAGGGCTTTCCAGTTCTCCGCTCAAAGGGGGGCAGGGGTCTCCCTGCCGGGGCCTGGGGCGTCCCCAGTTTCCTTCCCTCCTTCGCGCGCCGCCGCAGGCGGCGCGCAAAAGAGAAGAAAAAAGGTTTTTGCGGGGACACCCCGCACCCCGGCAAAGGGCTGCCGCCCTCTGCACTCCTGCTAGATGGGAGAATTGGAAAGCCCTGGTCGCGAATGTGGGCATCGTTACCCTTCACACTGGCGAGGGGCAAGCAATATATTTCCGATTCCCCATTACCTCATCCTTGCTCTTTCTTGTGAAAATTTCACACGATTCCACGCACTTTTGCGATTGAAATGAAAGGATGATTTATGAGTAAGAATAAGCGTCCAGGGGCTCTGTCAGAACTGAGAATACAAAAGTACAGAAAGCTCTTCAAAATCTCGCAGATACCATTTGCTGAATTATGAAATGGCAGTCATCAATTCTTGCAGGGCCACCAGCCGTTCACAGAATAACAGCCGTCGTTGCGCCAGTGACCGTGTTTCCCTTTCTCTAAAGCAGAAGCGAAAATATTGACGTAATTCATCAAATGCGCGACAAAAGCGTGCTGCTGAAGCGACGTAGCCGAAACCATGCATGGGATAATACCGTTGCTTGATGCCTCGATGATCCTGTTCTATCCGATTGTTCAGATACACATTCGTTCGATGCATCACCTCCTTGCCTATGGCTTCATGTACGGCACGTGGGTAGGAACGATGTCCGTCAGTCGTGACTTGTTCTGGTGCATGGCCAACAACCGCGACTGCTTGCGTGAAGAATTGTTTTGCTGCCTCCATATCTCGCTTCTCACTGAGCCGCGAATCCACGAGATTGCCGTTGTGATCAATTGCTCGATACAAGTAGCACCACTTTCCATGGACCCTGATGTAGGTCTCATCCACATACCAGGATCTTCCCGCTTGTCCGCGTCGCTTCGTCCGCAATTGATCTGCCATCAAAGGAGCAAACCGGGCTTCCCAGTCCCGAACTGTCTCATGGGTAAAAACAAAACCCCGTTCTAAGAACATCTCGGCTATATCGCGGAGACTCAACTTATAACGGAGTCGCCATAACACGACAAGGAAAACCATATCAGTAGGAACCTCCAGATAGTTGAAAGGGATACCAGTTCGCTCATTGAAAGTACACCGGCATGTTGACAGAAGAAAGTTGCATAGCCCAGTTCTGTTTTCTTCGCACGCTTCCTGATCGTCGTTGCAACACAATGGGGGCAGTTCATCTGCGGGTACTCCTTGTTTCATCCTGTTTTGCTACAATCAGCATAACAGAAGCCTAGCTTCTTTGCCAGAGCGGTGCTTGAATTCTGACAGAACCTGCGAGAAGATATGGGGACATCTTTGCCGCATGTCTCTTGCCCTCTTGCAAGATCGACGAATCTCTTGTGTATCGGGTATACTTGAGAAGGCAATCTGGCAGGACCTGAAACGAAAACGGTGCAGAACTGCGGGAACGCCACTTTCACAGGAGTCAAGGAAGAAAAAGCGTATGGAGGTAGGACTAGGATGCCTGTAAAATCCTATCACAAAGCAGGCTCCTGGCTCTGGGATCAATGGGGCCAGGGTCTCCCATTGGGTATCGGTCACATCTGAGGGATAGGGCTTTCGAGCACGCTGATTCGTCATCGAAGTTGATCCTTGCTCTTTGCTTGACTGACTCCTTTGCTTTTTCTCTCGGCACTTTTCTTCGTTACGACACACTCTCATAAAACCAAGTGAGGAATAACATGATAGAGTCAGTTGCGGATGTGTTAGTGATAGAAAACAAAAAAGTACTATTAGTACAGCAGAAACAACAGAGTTGCTACGGCTTATGGGGTTTTCCTGGTGGTCATCTTGAGCCGGGTGAGACCGCTCAGGAGGCAGTCGTGCGGGAAATTCACGAAGAGCTTGGTACCGTGCTCATGCAAGTCAAACCGTTCAAGGTGACCCGTATTGAGCTGCCAGGTGGAACGCTTGAACTCAACACATTCACCGGTGTATTACGTGGCCCCGTAGTCCTAGAGGACCACGAACTCATGGCCTATGGTTGGTTCAGCCTCGAATCGCTTCAAATCATGCGGGAGAGACTCCGGCTGCCAATCTTGCTGGAGCACGCTCAAAAACTACTCATATCTCTTTCGTCCGTCGTAGGCAAATAAGCAGACAGGCGAAATCCACCATGGCCTGGAACATACATTTCTTCCGCTCATACCGATAACGTAACTGGTGGTAGTTTTTAAGCCACGCAATAGCTCGCTCCACAAACGTCCGGAATTTAAATTGATCTTTGTCCATATGGGCGTGCGGCCCGTGCTGTCTGCGGTGACTTTTACGTTGCCCTTCGGGAATGTTGCTGGTCGTACCATGCTTGAGTAGGTTGCGGCGGAATGCTCTGCTGTCATACCCCTTGTCGGCCTATGGCAAGGAAAAGTTCCTGGAGCAGCCATATGAGCCGTTTATACTGTTTTTACTCTTTTCTCCCGTTCCTCATTTCTGTGGAGGAGGCACCATCACACCTGCGAAATAATCTTGCAAGCGGCGATGGATGAAGCTATAGCCTCCTCCGACGCGTCGAAGCAGGATACGGGTGGCGACATCATCAAGAAAGGCTCGCGCCCGCCAGGGAAAGCTCCGCTGGTGGGCCAGCAGCCAGCAGATCACATAATGGCGCAGGACCGTCACCCCTCCACTCACTGTCCACATCAAGAGTGCTCCCGTAAGCAGCAAGACTGGCCCGTCGATCAGCCCGACGCCCAGCCCCATGCCGACTCCCAGCGAGAGAGCCGCTTGCCAGACGTGTGAAGGAGCTACACGGTTGAACCACCTGACAAGACGCCCTCGCCGGAACGCAGACATGCTTCTCGTCCTGGGCTGCGGCGAAGATCGGCGATGCAGGAGCACCTGAAAGATCCAGAGGCTCAATCCACTCCCCAAGCCAAGGATGCTTCCGTCTCGCAACCAGTCGCTCATCGTGTATGATTGCGTGACAAGGTAGTCTCCTCCCAATGAGAGACCACAGCTTGCCGCAATAATCATTGCGGCAAGCATGCTGTTGCTGACAAGGGTCCATTTCGAGGTGGGTGAAGTGCTTGGGTGGGCCGCAGATCCAGCGCTCCTCTCTCGACTCAAGCAGCCTCCCGCGAATCCGCCAATGACCCCTACTTGAAGGAGATCAACGGTACTAAAGAAGGAAAGTCCCAGCAGACCCCAGACCAGCAGACTAGCACACGCACCAAGCACGATGGCGGGGATGCGCGTGAAGAGCCAGGCCACGCTTCGTTGCTGGTCGGCTTCGAGCCAGTCGGTTTGCAGATACTCGGCAGAAAAGACGGGAGTGTGATGGATCTGCATCTGCCGAGCAAGAAAGCTAAGCCAGGCGCAGGTACGTTCCAGGGGATAGTGGGTGACGCTGCCTTTCTCAGCCACCATGCGAGCCACATACTCTGTCCACGCCTGCTGCTCCAGATCCGTACTCTGCCCGACAATGTCCGAGGCACTGGCTCCTTGATAGGTGAGCAGGAGCACGCTGAGCGTGAGAGGCGTGCTCGCCAGTTCGCGCAGATCCTCTCGTTGCTCAAACGCCTTCCGCACGCCCAGAAACGAGGGACCAGCCTTCTGAAGAGCATCTTGGATCTGGGTCGGGCGCAACGGTTGCACGATTACCGCACCCTGGAGCGCCAAGCGCACTGAAGCGTATGTATACCCCTGTTCAGCTTGAAGATGGCAGCACAACAGAGTATGGTTTTGGATGGGGAATTGGTGACTATTGCGGTCATCGCATGGCGTACCATCAGGGTGCGATCAACGGCTTCATCACGTTTTTGGCTCGGTTCCTCGATGATGCGGTCACCGTAATTCTCCTTTCTAATGCAAACGGAAGAGATATCGAGACCTTATTCCGGCGCATCGTCCGACAGGTACTCGAAATTCCTCCTTTGAACCAGGAAATGTGCGCGCTTTCGCCAAGTACTCTGAGGAGGATGACTGGCACGTATGTACTGGGAAAACTGTTTAAGTATGTCGTGGAGCAAAGAGAGACCAGGATTATACTGCTCCCGTCCAATGTGGAACTTTTGCCAATTCAGAAGACGAGGTGGTGCTTTGCACATGATCATGAGATCGAGGTGTACTTCACTGATCAGGAAGGCCAAAGCCTTTCGCACCATGACGATTCACTTTCCCTTCTCCCCATTGACCCTGACGCGAGAGAGAGGCGCGCAGTGAGTCGAACGTTCCTCGGCGCGGGCACACTGCATTTTTGATCGAACCTTCAGCCTATGCACCAGCTTCACCCCCACTGATAGAAAGAAAATGCCGTTTATGGTCTACGACATGGCCCCGTGCTGCGTCGTACGGTAAAATCAGGTTTCAAGAGGAGTTGGGAGGGCTCTTGTTCCTTCCCTTCCAGTTTGCTGATGAGCATGGTTGCTGCCAGGCGGCCCATCTCGGCAGCCGGAAAATCGATAGCCGTCAAGGTCGGTGTTGTCATTTCCGCCAGAGGAGGTGCAGCCACTGCAAACAGAGAAACGTCCTCAGGCACTTTCAAAGCGCGATCAGTGAGTGCTCGTATCACGCCTCCGGCGATCCACTCATTTGCGATGAGCAGGGCACTCACGGAGGGTTCAGCCGCCATCAGAGCAGTTGTCACTTCGTAGCCAGCCTGTTCATTCGGGTCACAAAAACGGTCAATACCAACCAATCCATAGCCTTGCATCGCCTGATAGAAGGCTTGTTTCGCACGCACAACATAGCCCATCCCCATTTCGTAGAGTGAGGAGGCGTTGTTGATGAGCGCGATGTGACGATGCCCCAATTCTACAAGATACTTCACAGCAGTATGAAGGGCATAATCAAAATCCAAATCGACAAAACTGATGCCGTTATTATCAGCACAATGGCCGATCATTACAAAGGGATAATTACGCTCTAAAAAGGTTCCAACGCGTAGATCGTGCAATGCGATTTCCATCAAGATAGTCCCATCAATGAAGCTTTGCTCGATCATACGTAGAAGCTCTTGAACGTCCTTAGGGGCAGTCCAGAGGCTTAGGGGATATCCCTCGCTGGTAGCGGTTTCAGCAGCACTGATCACGAACCCGGTTTGCGATTTAAATATATCAGGGATTGGTGCAGGAAAGTGCAGTGAAATAGTTCTGGAACGCTTTGTGGCGAGGGCGCGAGCGACAATATGAGGATGATATCCCAGTTCTTCTATTGCTTTATAAACACGCTGTTTTATTTCATTTGATACAGGGCGTTTACCACTTAATGTATGAGATACGGTTGTTAAAGCTACGCCAGCTCTTTTAGCTACATCTGACATTTTTGGCTGCATATTATCTTTCTTTCGTGGCCTATGATTAGCAAAGCGCTTTGCACTAGTGTAATCTATGTATCTATGCGATGTCAAGAGCAAAAGTAGAGTGATTATTCTTCTATGGATCACTCTTGACAATCTCCATTGAGATCGCTTATACTTAGCAAAGCGCTTTGCGCAATAATTTGGCCCCTGATCTTCCTGATTCTTAACCTAATTTACTAGGAGGTAGGGATGTATTATGCTCACAGTTTATTAGGTGAAGTTTATGAAAGGAGCTTTGGCACACCCACCTTGATTCTTTTCTTCTGAACTGCTCGTGGCACATTGCATGCTTTTACTGGCCAGCCTGAAGACATGTTATCTTTACGTCAGTACATCCCGCTGTACTAATGTTATTTGTAATCCAAAGGAGGATTGTCCATGTTTTCCAAGAAAGGTATGACTCTCGACGCGCTGACCTCAGCAGTACAAACTAGACGTATGACACGTCGTGTATTTTTTGAACGCGCAGCCGCGTTTGGCCTTAGCAGTAGCGTGGCGGCGGCAGCTCTCGCGGCTTGCGGCGGTTCGAGTACTGCAAGTAGCAGTTCAGGACCAATTACCCTGAAGGTGTGGGATTATTTTAACCCTCCTGGTCAGGGCTTTATGGGCCTTTTGAATGGGTACTCAAAGGTCAATCCCTCAGTGAAACTTCAGAACACGAGCATTCCCTTTGCAGACTTGAAGCAAAAACTGCTCCAGGGAACTGCCTCTGGACAACTACCAGATATCGTGGTGATCGACAATCCTGACCACTCAGCCTTTGCCGCGATGGGGGTGTTGGCAGATCTGACCGAGCAGATCAGCGCCTGGGGCAAAGCCGACCAATATTTTGACGGGCCCTGGAAATCCACCATGTGGAAAGGCAAGAATTACGGCGTTCCCAATAATAGTAACTGCCTAGCTCTGTACTACAACAAGGATATGTTCCAGAAAGCTGGGGTGACGCCCCCTACCAACTGGGATGAGATGCATAGTGCCGCTCGCAAGCTGACGAAGAATGGTGTCTATGCGCTCTCGATGTCTCTGGTGAAGAGCGAAGAAGGAACCTTCCAATTTTTGCCGTTCCTCTGGGAGGCAGGAGCGGATCTGGATACCATTGGCAGCTCACAGGCAATCAGTGCGCTCCAGTACCTGGTCACGTTCACTAAAGAGGGGTTGCTTTCCACCGAAAGTCTGAACTGGACACAGCAAGATGCGATCACGCAGTTTATCGCGCAAAAGGCGGCGATGTGCATCAATGGACCCTGGAATCTGCCACCTGTACAGCAAGGGGCAAAATTCACCTGGGGCGTGGTCCCGCTACCGAAAAATCAGCAGTCAGCCTCTATTCTCGGTGGTGAGAACTGGGCGATTTCCAAAACCAGTTCCCATGTGAAGGAAGCCTGGGATTTCATTCAATGGACCCAGGACCAGGCTCAGCTCAGTAGCTATATTATCACGGATGTCCGGCTCCCCAGCGTCAAGTCCTTCGCCAAGGACCAGGCTTTCCAAAAAGATCCGAACCTCGCCGTTTTTGCGGACTCCTTGCTGACTGCGAAACCCCGTGCGTATGGTCCAAACTATCCCAAGATCTCCAATGCTGTCCAGCAAGCCTTCCAATCGGCAATTAGTGGGCAGGCAACTCCTGCCGCTGCTCTTGGGCAAGCGGAACAGACTATTAAACCCTTGCTGCCATCGTAAGTTCTTTATGCAGATCGCCAACCACCTGAAGGTGGCAGGCGCCACTGCATGGCTAGCTTCGCTCAGGCGATCTGAAAAGAAGTAACAGTTCTTCACGTTGCAAGGCGGGTTCTATTTGCAAACGCCGACCAATGGCACCATGTTTCTGGTTTTTCCAGCCGACGGTTGGTGTTTGTAAATACACAGTTGCTCCGGCATTTCGTTCTTGCGAGAGGGGTTCTAGAAAGGAGCATGTGGCCTGTGTCTATAACCATGATTCCTCCTTCACAGGTTCCTAAAACATCTGTTGCCCAGAACAAAAGGCAGCGACGAGCCAGGAAGATTGTTGGATACTATCTCTTCTTGTTGCCGGCGACCTTGTTTCTCGCTATCTTTCTGCTCTACCCAGTCTGTACCTTGCTGTTGTTTAGCTTTGAACAGGTGAATGTCGGTGGTTTGCTCACTGGTGATACGCCCTTCGTCGGTTTTGAAAACTATCGGACGGTCTTGTCCGACTCGACCTTCCACTCTTCTGTTAGCAGCTCACTTCTGTTTACCGTAGCATGTATCGTGTTTCAATTTGGCATTGGTTTCCTGTTAGCCTTGCTCTTTCAGCGACGCCTTCCGTTGGTGGGTATGATGCGTGGCTCAGTGATGATCGCCTGGATGTTGCCAATCGTGGTCAGTGGGACGATCTTCAAATGGATGCTCCAGAGCGATTCCGGCATCATCAACTATGCCTTGCAAAGCATTGGGATCATTCATGCCCCTATTCATTGGCTCTCTGATCCTAACATTGCCATCTGGGGGGTGATTATCGCCAATATCTGGATCGGCATTCCGTTTAACATGTCATTGCTCCTGGCTGGTTTACAAAGCATTTCTCCCACGCTCTATGAGGCTGCGACCGTTGATGGGGCTAATTCCTTCAAACGGCTTTTCCATATCACCCTGCCCCTCATGCGTTCGACAAGCCTGGCTGTGTTGATGCTGGGGTTCATTTATACCCTCAACGTGTTTGATTTAATCTATGTAATCACCGCCGGGGGGGGGCCAGTGAATGCTACTGAGGTGATGCCGCTGTATGCCTATAATCTCGCCTTTGTGCAGTTTGATCTGGGGTCTGGCTCGGCAGTAGCTGCACTCATCTTCCTGCTCCTGCTCGTTGTGAGTGTGATCTATTTATTTCTCATTCGACGTGAGGAGACACTGCAATGAGTACGCAACAGAAATCTTCGCAGACACTACTCCTGACAGCGCTGGGGCTATTCTGTACAGCGATCATACTCTTTCCTCTCTATTGGGTGATTGTAAGCTCACTCAAAAATACGGTTGAACTGTTTCGCTCACCGCCCACGCTCTTTCCCCTGCAACTTGACTGGAGCCCTTACATCGACAACTTTGTGCAGAATCAGGACATGTGGCACTATATGGGCAATAGCGTACAAATCGCTCTCGGCACTATGCTCCTGAGCCTGCTGCTGGGGACCCCCATCGCTTATGGACTGGCGCGATTGCCTGTTCGTGGCAAGAACGTATTTCTGATCGTATTTCTGGTGGCACAGATGTTTCCCAGCATAATGCTGGCTTTGCCTCTTTTTGTGATGTTTACACGTATGGGTTTAATAAACTCGCTCCTGGCAGTCGTTCTCGCGATCACGACACGCACACTGCCTTTTGCCGTCCTGGTCTTGCGCCCGTTTTTCTTAAGCTTACCACGTGATTTGGAGGATGCGGCCTTTATTGATGGCTGCGGCCTGTGGACGGCTTTCTACCGAATCATTTTGCCACTATCGCGATCTGGTCTGCTGACGGTAGCTACACTCACCTTTCTGATGGGGTGGAGCGACTTTCTCTTCCCGCTGGCGCTTATCTCTGACGATACCAAACGTCCCTTAACGCTCGGCCTCTACAAATTCATCAGTGAATATGGGACGCGCTGGAACGATCTCATGGCCGTCTCCACGGTCGCGGCTCTCCCGATCGTTCTCGTCTTCATATTTGCCCAAAGATACATCACGTCCGGTTTAGTCGCTGGAGCTGTGAAGGATTAAATCCTCCTTCTAATGAAGAAAGGTTTTTCTTATGCAACTATTCAGACAACAAAATAATAAGCCATTATGGGAGAATCATAGCAATAAGCTACAAGTAGAACCCTGGGGACGGGATAGCCTGCGGGTACGTTCAACGATAAGCGCGGAAATTCGTGACGATTTGTTCAGCATCCTCCTTCCCCCTTCCTCTGATACGGATGTTCAGATCACCATTGGGGAAGAGGGAGCAACCATCAGCAATGGAGCGCTTACTGCAACCATCTCTCTGCAGGGGATACTCCGTTTTTCCAACACGACCAGTGGGACTCAATTGTTGGCTGAATCCCAACCGATACCGGCTACACGCATTCCCCCACGTTTTTTTAAGGCGGCGGGTGGGGATCTGTTTCACCTAGAGGTTTCGTTTTCGGGCGCGCGAGGGCGAACGCTTCTATGGACTGGGGCAGCATCAGCACGGACAGTTAGATCAAAAGGGCTCTACGATTGATCTCATTCAACGCAATACGGAAGTGTCTATTCCATTTCTCCTCTCCAGTCTGGGCGGTATTGTCAACTTGTTAGTGGGAACATCAGTGCATTGCTGAGTGGTGAAGAGGAAAGAAACGACAGGCAGCAGGTTTCTGAGGAAAACGATCAGTTATGCGACCAGCTGTGTGGCGGTTATCTCGTTCCATACCAGGAATCTGTTCTGGAGAATAGCACGGTATTCCTCTGCGCTCAAAAGATGACGCCGTGGTTGGAAATACCTTGATATGGGTTCAAAGGCAGAAAGAAAACGTTGCGCGTGTTTCGCTGATTTGAACCGCCTCATCTTCTTTTCACGTAGTCGTGTGGGTTGATGCGAGTTTTCCGCTCGATTGTTGAGGTGCTTGTGCTGGCGATGCTCCACGCCAGGCAGGATCTCGCGTTTGGCCGCTCCATAACTTTTCAGCTTATCGGTGATAATCACACGTGGAGCATATTGTAACCCTTTGAGAAGCTTGCGGAAAAACCGTTTGGCGGCTTTCTTGTTTCGTCGGCTCTGCACAAGGATGTCCAGTACATTGCCGTCTTGGTCCACTGCCCGCCAAAGGTAATGTCTCTTCCCACGGATGGTGAGGAAGACCTCGTCCATATGCCATTTGTCTCCACAACGTGGGCGACGATGACGTAATTCATTGGCATATGTCTGCCCGAACCTCAAACACCATTGTCGCACGGTTTCATTGCTCACGACCACTCCTCGTTGTGCTAAGAGCTCTCCGACATCGCGAAAACTGAGCGAGAAGCGAAAATACAGCCAAACAGCATGGCTGATAATTTCAGGTGGGAAGCGGAAACCTTTGTAGTTAGGGGAAGCGGTGTTTATTTTCATGAAGCAATTCTAGCATAGTATTCGACTACGTTGCCAAGTTGACAATATCCTCTAGAAGAGTACCAGTGACCCAGCAAATGGCGGAAGCGCTTCTGAATATCGCTGTAGCACAATCACCCCCTTTGGGTGATGTACCTGCCCTCGTCGCTGTGCTATCCTTTACCACGTTCGGAGCTAGCACCGGGAGAAGGGCGGCCACGTGGCGCGTGGTTGGCTGGGGGAGTTGACCGATCGGGAGTGGGCACGGCAAGATCGAACGCTTTTTTCGCAGCATCAACGATCTGTTTCTGCTTGCCTTTCCGTTGGTTTATTGGGCTTAGTGTCTCAATAAACCAACATCACAGGACAGTCTTGTTCGTCAAGTCAAAGGAGAAAGCTTCTATGCCATTTGTCACCGTCCCAGATGGGACACGTCTGTATTATGAAGAGGTGGGAACAGGCGAACCGCTTTTGCTGATCAGTGGGAACGGTCGCGACCATACGGATTGGAACGGGGTGCGCGACGATTTCGCGGGCCGCTATCGTGTCATTGTCTACGATCATCGCGGGATAGGGCAAAGCGACAAGCCAGACACACCACCCTACACGACACGCGGTCTTGCTCAAGATGCGGTTGCGTTGCTCGATCACCTGGGCGTTGCGCGTGCGCATGTCTATGGGCACTCGATGGGGGGAATGATCAGCCAATGGCTGGGCATCGAGCATGCGGAGCACATCGGCGCTCTCGTGCTTGGTGCCACCGGGCCGGGTAACATTACTGGGAACGCGCCAGGACATGGCGTTTCTCGTACCGAGGAAGTCAAGTCGCTCTTGAGCAATCTTCCACCTCGTTCGCAGGAGCACCTCAAGGCGATCCTATCCCTGGTCTATTCGCCTGCCTGGATTATGGCCCATCCAGAACTGATGCAGGGCGCGACGAGTTCCATTCCTGAGTATGTGGTCAGGCTCCAGTACCAGGCGGTTATAGGACACGATGCCTGGGACCGTGTGCCCGACATTCATGCGCCCACGCTGGTCATTCATGGCAGCGAGGATCAGCAGGTCCCTACGGCCAACGCATCCCTGCTGGCTGAGCGCATTGCAGGCGCGCAACTGCATATCGTCAAGGGGGGACGGCACGCCTACTTCGTTGAGTTTCGTAAGGAGGCCTCTCGCGTAGTCAACTCTTTTCTGGCTCGTCACCCCTTGTCATAATTTTTCTGGCAGCCCTGGTTGTACACATCTGTTTTGCATGCAAAGGTGACCGCCTCGCCTTTGCGTGACTTTCCCTCGAAGAGCCTTCAAACTCATCTGTGTGTCAGAAATAACCAAGGTTTTTTGAGACTCTTCGGTTCTGGGGAAGAGTCTCGTCAACCTTCGGAGAGGATTGCGTAAGCGCCACAGCCTCTCCCATCGGTATGAAAGATGAAATTGCTCCTAATCTATGGCTTCTGGACCCTCAAGAGGTTCTGTTAAATCCGTGAGGAGTTTCTCAAGCCGTTGTATCGTACACTGATGACGTTCCACCTCACGTACCCACCCTTTCTCCTGGGCT
Source organism: Reticulibacter mediterranei (assembly GCF_016587455.1). Taxonomy (NCBI): domain Bacteria; kingdom Bacillati; phylum Chloroflexota; class Ktedonobacteria; order Ktedonobacterales; family Reticulibacteraceae; genus Reticulibacter; species Reticulibacter mediterranei. The sequence continues at coordinate 2,697,621 of NZ_BNJK01000002.1, forward strand.
TCTTCCATCAATGCGCGCTCTATCCGACGGCGGCGGCGGAGTCGAGGGGCATACGCTGGGGTGGTGACAAACTTTGAGCAGGTCAGGTACAGGTCACACTCCCATGGTCCTTCTTCTGGCAAGCGTAAGCAACGACCCAATTCTAGCTCAGTTTTGAAGAAATTTGCCTTGAGCCACTCAACAGCTTCTTGCGCGAGAATACCGTATAGCGTGGCGACCAGCGCAACCTGACCTCTCACGTCGCCTTTTTTCATGCCTTGCACTTGCCCTTTCCGTAGCATGTTCATGATCTCGAAGCCTTGTAAGGTTCGCCAGGTGGTCTCCAACGAGAAAAAGCCCATCCCCGGCTTCGTCAAGCGTTTGATGAAACGATGGTCTTGTTCGATGAGGTTGTTGAGGTATTTCACTTGTCTCAGCTTGACCGATGCTGGAAGGATTCCAGAGGCTTTGAGTTCAGCGATAGCTTTGGGATAAGCCGCGTTCTTATCCACATTGATCACACGAGGAAGCAGTGTGGTGAGAGTGCGAGGATCAGCCAGAGCCGTGGGTGGGACTATCTGCTCCTGGTGGGAGCGAGTGTAAAGCGTTGAAGAGGTTGAGATGTGCAACGCTTTACGGAAAAAGTGTGTGGCGGCTTCAGCGTCGCGCGCTGGACTCAAGAGAAACTCCAGCGTCTGGCCACCTGAATCTACTGCTCGATAGAGGTACATCCACGTTTTCTTGATCTTGATGTACGTCTCGTCAACGCGCCACGAGTCATTATAGGCTTTGAGATGAGGCCGAGTGCGCTTTTCCAGTTCCGGCGCGTAGCGTTGGACCCAGCGATAGATCGTCGTATGATCGACCTGCAGACCTCGTTCGAGCATGATCTCTTCCAGATCTCTGTAGCCGAGCGAATAGCGCAGATACCAACGCACGCGACATCCGAATGATGTCGGGCTGGAAATGACGCCATGCGGAAGGGATGCTGGCTTTGGTTGCTCATGGAGGTGACCTCTTTTCTTTCACTGTAGCAGATCAGCTTATTCTTTGCAACACTACCTCAGCGGCCAGCAACCTCCATCTTTTCCACCTCTGGAATGATCTTGGTTGCCAGGAGATCCAGTGGCTCCAGATCGGCAACATTAGGCATATAAACGATAGCCTGGTCAATGCCCAGCGCGGCCTGCCCTCTGAAATACTCGATGGCAGCCTCCGGTGTATAGCTGTTGTTGCGACCGTCTCTGGTGACATAGAGAGGATCCATCGTGGTTTTCTCAATCTCTGTGTAAGGGCGACCGATTGACTGGCAATGGTCGCGCAGCACATTGAGCTTGCGCTGCAATTCGTCTTTGCCCAGGCGAACGAAATTGCAGGCATCGCCGTACTGGGCCACCAAACGCAGCGTCTTGCGCTCACCTGTACCACCGATCACGATAGGTGGATGTGGCTTTTGCACGGACTGTGGCGAGTTCAGCGGTCGCTCAAGTTGATAGTATTTCCCCTGATAGGGTTTCTCGTCACCTGCCCACATCTGGTGCGCAATTTGCAGCGTTTCTTCCAGACGCTCGAAACGTTCAGCCGTGGGTGGGAATGGAAGGCCCAGGCCGCGATGCTCCTCCTCCGTCCAGCCTACACCGATGCCAAAGTAGGCCCGCCCATGCGAGAGCACATCGAGCGTGGTCGCCGTCTTAACAAGCAGAGCTGGTTGACGATAGGTCACGCCGGTAACCATCGTACCCAGCTTCATGTGATTGGTAACCCCTGCTACAAAAGCCAGTGCGCTCCAACCTTCCAGCATCTCATGCTCTGCGGGACCGTTGAGTGAGATCTGGAAGAAGTGATCCATCACCCAGAGACTATAGAAACCAGCCCGCTCAGCACGCCGCGCGATAGTTGCGAACGTATCGCCGAGTTGCCCTTGATCATCTGACCAGGTGAAGTTAGGCACCTGCAATCCTACACGCATAAAAATCTCCTTTGTTATGAGCTTAGAAGCGATTGCTCAAAAAATCTGAATGACTAGCCCTAGCGCCTGGATCAATCGCTTTTGTCGAAATTGCATCACAGGTTGTTCGTGCAAAGCAGGCGGGCTGGCCTGCAATTTCCGGTTTGTGAAGCATAATGCGCCGGATTTTGCCACAATAGTCTGCAAATTTCACTGGGTTATCGGCGTAGTTTTCCATTTCAGTGTCGAATTATCGGCAGAGTGAGCACTGTTATCCCGCCAAAAACTGTGCCGATAATCCGACTGGACCGATAAAGGAGCCACTTTTCAGGCTCATTTGCAAAACTGCGCCGCACTTATCCACTTTGCGGAGACGTCGCCGCTATCTTAACTCAGAGCCTTTAGCGATGCGCGTGGCCGCCGTGACTTTGTCGTGACGCGCCGCTATTTGAACTTGACGAGATCCTGGAAGATCAGTTCAGCCCAGGTATTCCCTCTGGCCTGGACGAGCGAGCCGCCATCCTTGAGCGGTCCTAGCGCTATCGGCGCGAAACCGAGTTGTTCGGCCAGAACCGCGACCGGCACCACCGCATTTTCGTTGTCGCTTGACAAAAACACGACGCGGCTGCCTCCATTCACGCTCGGATCAGCGGCCAGAACGGCAGCGGGCAGACGGTTAAAGACTTTTACGAACCCGGCGCCGGTAAATGCTTTGGCGACAACTGCGGACGACGGCTGACCATCCAGGTCTTCAACGGGAGCATTTGTATTTGTCGCGTCGATGATCGTCTTACCTTCCCAGCTCGGCAGAGCCTTCGCAACCTCGCGGTGCTCCCAGAACGGGACCGCTAAGATGATTGTGTCGGCCTCGAGTGCATCCCGCAGCGACTTGGCGACGACCGTGGGTCCAATCGCCCAAGCCTGCGGCGCCAACGCCTCGGACGGCCTGCGGCTCGCGACGGTCACGTCGATGCTTTTACGGGCGAAGGCGTGGGCGAGGGCCTGGCCTACCGAGCCGAATCCTACAATTGCATAACTCATGATGCTTCTCCGATCCATGTTGATATTGATTCCCCAGCCTTCAACGGCGCTGGGTTATCCGCTTCGCTGCGTGGCGACCTTCGCGAGATCTTCCAGAAGCTTCTGCTGAGTGCGCTGGAACACATCGGGAGCTTGCTTCACCAGTGCCAGCCGCGGGACCGCACCGGGTCAGACCTGAGACATGCCCCCGTCGACAACGAGATCGATGGCCGTCGTGAAACGACTGTCGTCCGAGGCAAGATAGAGTGCCGCAGCCGCAATCTCCTCAGAATGCCCGAAGCGTCCCAACGGAACCACCGAGACGTAAAAATCCGTCAACTCTTTAGAAATTCCAGCGTAGGCGGCCGTGTCGCCGATCGCTCCCGGACTAATGCTGTTCACCCGGATTTTGCGGTCCTTCAAGTCGTTCGCCCAGCTTCGCGCGAACGACCTGACCGCCGCCTTGGCAGCCGCGTACACGCTTGCTCCAGCATATCCCTTGAGGTGCGCATTCGAGGCGTTGAGGATGATCGAGCCGCCGTCGCGCATGAGGGGCAGCGCTTTTTGGACGGTGAATAGCGTACCTCGGACGTTGAGATTGAGCGTATCGTCGACCAACTGCTCCGAGATCAACCCGATCGGCTTGTCAACTTCTCCGCCGCCGGCACTGGCGAAGACGATATCGATGTGGCCCTTTTCGGATCTCACCTTCTCGTAGAGCCGGTCGAGGTCAGCCAGGCTGGCGGAGTCGGCGCGCACGCCGGTCACGTTCCGGCCAATCAGCTTGACGGCCTCGTTGAGCGCCTCCTGCCTCCGGCCCGTGATGAAAACATAGGCGCCTTCTTCAACGAACCGCTTGGCACTCGCCAGTGCCATGCCGCTCGATCCACCCGTGATGACTGCAACCTTACCTTCAAGTTTTCCCATGGCTTCTCCTTTTTACATTACGACAGCTAATTATCACAAAATTACGACAGAACGATTGAATTTACACTTCGATTAGTCGAACTTGGCCAAGTCTTGGAAAATGAGTTGGCCCCACGTGTTGCCCCGTGCCTGGACGAGCAGCCCGCCCTCGCCGAGCTTTCCCAACTCGATCGGTGCGAAGCCGAGCCTGTTGACGAGGGTAGCCACCGAGGCGCTCGCCGCCTCGTCGTCGCTAGAGAGAAACACGACCCGCCGCCCCCCCCTGGGGTGTTGTCGGTCCTTGAGCCAGGACGTCTGCAAGCAGATGGTTGAAGGCCTTCACCACCTTCGCGCCGAGCAGCACCTTGGCGATGGCAGCGGTTGAGGGCAGTCCGCCTAGCTCCTCGGATGGGACGCCAAACGCATTGGTGGCGTCGATGACAATCTTTCCTTGCCAGCTTTCGGCAGCCCGCGCGATCTCCCGGTGGGCGGCGAAGGGCATGGCCAGGATGACGACGTCGGCCTTGACGGCGTCCTCTACCCGCAGGGGGATGAGTGACGGGCCAATCTGCGCTGCCAGCGCGTCCACGGGCCGCCTGCCTGCAACGGCGACTTCGATCCCCTGGTGGGCGAACGCCTGGGCGATGGCCGTTCCAATCTTGCCAAGCCCGATGATTGCATAACTCATTGAATGCTCCTTTGCTAGTCGTCGGAAACAGGGATATCGCTTGGGCGAATGCCAGTTCCGTCCTGTCCCGACAAGTACTTGTTCTGACAAGTAGTCGACAGTAACTTTTGGGCCTCAGACCTGGCCGATGCCACCGTCGTTCATCGTTTTCTTGGTGGAGAAGGATGTGTTTTGTGTTTCCTCAACCACTGTGATAGAGTATAGAAGAGAGGTTTCCTTATGACAAGTACTGACTTTTTGGTAAGTATCATTTAGGCTTGAGTTGCTTGAAAAAGGGTAAATAGAGGTGTACGTGAGGACCGCTCATTGCCGTTGCTTCCGAGGAAGGGAGAATGGTGCCCTGTGCTGTTCTCTGTGGAGGTCCTCACCATTTGGGAAGGAGTCACCTGATATGAAGAAGACGTATTATACCTGTGGTCTGGATGTTGTTCTCGAACTGATCGAGGGTAAATGGAAGTTTCTCGTCCTGTGGAACCTCGCCAGTGGACCCAAACGGTTCGGCGAGTTGCGAAGGCTCGTGGGGGGAGTCAGCGAGAAGATGCTCATCCAGGAGCTCAAAGAAATGGTGGCCGACAACCTCACGATTCGGCAGGACTTCCAAGAAGTCCCTCCGAAGGTGGTCTACTCGCTCACCGAAAGTGGAATGGCCCTCGCCGAGGCTTGCAAGCCACTATGTATGTTGGGAACAGAGATCGCGAACCGAGAGGGATTGACTATCGGGTCATTTGAGTTGAGTCTGGAGCAATAGAAGAGAGGGTTCTAAAAAAACACGTAAGGGACCGTAGGATGAAAAAACGCATGGCAATGGAAAAATGCCATGTACTTCCTGTAACCCAGATAGAAATAATGCGGCCCCTTCGCCATCTGCTGCCCAATTAGGGAGATACAGCCACAGATCACCATCTTCGCTGCTCTGTAGGACGTTCTCCTGGGCAGCTTGAGCTACACACGTTGCATAGCTCTTGAGAAATCCAGCGACAACATCGCAACCATGTGCCTGCTCTTTCATTATCTGCCTCATATTCTACCTGCACCCTTTTGCTTCGTTTTAGAGAGATCCATCCCGCAGGTTGTGTTCTGAGTGCAATAAGCTGAGTTCTGAAATAACAGCTCTCTGAGAGCTACCTCCAGCACGTTTTATGGAAGGTCCACATCAAAAATCATGTGTCCGTCACCTCTTCTCGCGACCAAGACGCGCCGCTCTCCTTTTTGTACCTTTTGTATTTTTGCAGGCCGATAGAATGTCCAGTCGTAGGGTTTCCGCTGTGTTGCAAAGAAAAAGCTGACCTGCTACAGTGGGGAAAAGAGGTCACCTATGAGCAACCAGAACCAACATCCGTTTAAATGGCGTCATTTCCAGGCCGACATCATTCGGATGTCGCGTACGCTGGTATCTGCGCTATTCGCTCAGCTACAGAGATCTGGAGAGATCATGCTCGAACGAGGGTTATATGTGGATCACACGACGATTTACCGCTGGGTCCAGCACTACGCCCCCGAATTGGAGAAGCGCTGCCGGTCCCATCTCAAAGCCTGCAATGACTCCTGGCGGGTTGACGAGACGTCCATCAAGGTGAAAAAGCAATGGGTGTACCTCTATCGCGCGATTGATTCGGAAGGAAATACGCTCGATTTCTCCTTGAGTTCGACACGAGATGCACATGCCGCGAAACACTTCTTTCTCAGGACACGCGCCGCCTCTCATACCACCATGCCCCGGGTCATCAACGTGGACAAAAAGCCTTCAACGCACTCAAAACAGAAGGAGGCGTGCCCACAGGCTGTGAATTACGACAAGTGAAATACATCAACAATTTGATCGAGCAAGATCATCGGTTCATCAAGCGCTTGACGAAACCTGGAATGAGCTTCTTCTCCTTCAACACAGCATGGCGAACATTACAAGGGTACGAGATCATGAACATGATACGCAAAGGGCAACTGCAAGGAGTGGACAAAGGAGATGTAAGAGGCCAAGCGGCATTGGTTGCCACACTCTTTGGAGTGGTAGCCTGAGAACGATTGAAAGGAACCTCGCGCTCAATTTGTTTTCTTCGTATTTTTTGCAACACAACCTTCAGATGTGACCCTCCAAATAAAGAAGAGTTTATCATCGCACCTTCATTCTTGCAACACAACCGTCTGCTCAGCCATCGACGTATGCCGCCATCTGCTCTTCCAGTTCGGCGATGATCTCCTCTATTCTGCTGCTAACTTCCCTATCTGGATCATTGAGCAACTTTTTTAACAGAGGAAGGCTCTGTACTCCATAGCATTTCCTGAGCTTTTCTCCTGCATCTCTGCGCACCACCCAGTAAGGATCATCGAGGAAGGTTTTCAAGAGAGCCAGGCTTTGCTCTCCTGGAAGATTGCCCAGAGCCTGGACGATGTCCCAGCGTACTTTCGCGTCGGGATCATTGATCAGCGGTGCCAGAACAGCAATATACTGTTGATCCTGTGAGCGGCCCAGCGCGGCGATGACTCTTCCGCGCACCGAGGGCACCGGATCGCTCAACAGCGGGAGCAGCAAAGCAAAACATTGCTCGTCTTTCAGCGCACCTATCATCTCTACAGCCATTTCGCGCGTCAGCGGATCGGAATCGTGGAGCAATGGAAGGATGAAAGGGATGGATTGCGGATCTTTCAGCGCGCTCAGCGCTCGTACTGTATCCCAACGCACCATTGTACTCCTGTCCTGCAACAAAGGCATAAGCAGAGGAGTCAATGATGTATCCCCTGCTTGTTTATGCTTGCCCAGAGCCATCACAACGACCCGACGCACAGATTGCTGCTCATCCTCAAGCAGAGGCAGCAGCAGAGAAACACACTGGTCTCCTCCTATCTTGTCCAGAGCGCTCACTGCTGCAAGCCGCCTGGCTCCATCGGGGCTACTCAGCAAGGATGCCAATACACTAATACAGCGCTCATCAGGCCATTTGCTCAGGATTGCCGCCGCCTGTTCACATATATACCGCTCAGGATCATTCAGTAATGGGAGCAGCAAAGGAATACACTGTTCACTCTCCAACTGATCCAGCAACCATACCACTTCCTCACGTACCTCTTTACGGGGATTGCTGAGGTAGGGAACCAGTAAGGGAATACACTGCTTCTCTTTTATGTCTCTCAAGAGAGTCCGGGCACGCAGGCGCACATCCTCTGCTGGATCAGCCAGCAGAGGCACCAGATGCGGAATGTATTGTGCATCTTTGAATGTATCTCCCTGCAACGCCGCGCTGCGAACTTTTGCATTGCGATCCTTGAGGCGGGGAAGCAGCAAAGCTACGCGGCCCGGATCTTGCAGGCTGGCTAGCCTGGATACGACTGCTTCTCTTACTTCAGCCGCGGAATCGCTGAGCAAGGGGGTGATTATCGAAGCCAGTTGCTCTGGTTGCAGATGAAACAACCGGTTCACAACCCCACAACGCACGCCTGCATCAGCATCGCCAAGCAAGGTCGTGAGCAAGGGCAAGGTCTGAGAGTCTTTTAGTCTGCTTAATGTCTTGAGCAAGGCCTGGCGTACAGACAATTCCGGATCGTTGAGTAGCGGTTCCAACCAGGCAATACACCGTGCATCGCCCAGCTCTCCCAGCGCTTCGACCACTGCTGCCCGCACGCGCTGTTCAGGGTCACTGAGCAATGGTTCCAGCAAAGCCTGGCATTGTAGATTTTGTAGTTTACTCAGTGCAGTTATGGCTGCCACACGTACACTCGTTTTAGAATCATCGAGTAAAGGAAGAAATAGAGGCAAGCATTGCGGATCTCTCAGTTTGCCCAGGGCTTTTACAGCCTCTTCACGCATCATATAGCTCTGCTCATGGAGCAGTGGTTCCAGCAAAGCAATACATCGTGCATCGCCCAGTTCCCCCAACGCTTCTAGAGCTTTCCAGCGCACTATCGAGTCAGGATCACGAATGAGAGGGGCCAGCAAAGCAACACTTTGCACATCACCTGACTTGCCCAGAGCCTTTACGGCTGTTTCACGAATGTCTCGCTCACGATCTTGTAGCAGGGGAGCCAGGTGGGAAACCAGGTCAGGATCACGCCAGAGGGTCAACATTTCAACCACTTCCAGGCGAATTTTCGCTGATTTATCCGTCAGGCAAGGAAGCAGAGCTGGCAAAATCCGTGCATCATTGATCACTCTCAGCGCCTTAATCACCTCCAACCTCACCGCAGATTGTTTATCCTGCACCATAGAAATCAACTCATTCAGCGCCTTTGCACCATAGAACCGCCGCAACAGATATACCGCCTTTTTGCGCTGGCTGACACTCAGATCCGGATTTTTCATATTTGCAACACAAGCAGTAAAAGAAGATTCAGGTGCTAGCATTAAACCATGAACTCCTCAGATAGTTTTCTTCTGTGGGAAGCATGCGAGTGCGCATGCTGTGTTCCTTATTATAACCCGCTCATTCTGGTTGTGTTGCAAGAAGTCAACCGATCTGCTAGAGTGAAGAGAAACGAGCCAAAGAGGATCAGACATGATCGAGCAGAATCTGTTCAAATGGCGTCATTTTCAAGTTGACATCATCCTTCTGTGCGTCCGTTGGTATCTGCGTTATACGCTCAGTTACAGAGATCTCGAAGAAATCATGCTAGAACGGGGACTCCATGTCGATCATAGTACCATTTATCGTTGGGTCCAGCAGTATGCTCCTGAATTGGAAAAACGATGCCGCCCCTATTTGAAGCCTACAACCGATTCCTGGCGGGTGGACGAAACCTATGTCAAGATCAAAAAAGAGTGGATGTACCTGTATCGGGCGGTTGATTCAGAGGAAAGACCCTCGACTTTTGGTTGAGTTCAACCAAAGATGGAGAAGCCGCCAAGCACTTCCTTTTGAAAACGCTTGCTGCCTCTCATACGAGCTCGCCACGCGTGATCAACGTCGATAAAAACGCGGCCTATCCGAAAGCCTTTGCTGCATTGAAGGCGGAAGAACATCTCTTCGCAAGCTGTGAATTGCGACAAGTGAAGTACCTTAATAACTTGGTGGAACAAGATCATCGCTTCATCAAACGCTTAACGAGGCCAGGAATGGGCTTTTTCTCTGCTGAGACAGCCAGGCGAACATTACAGGGGTATGAGATGATGAACATGATAAGAAACGGGCAACTGCAAGGGGTGTGCAAAGGAGACATTCGAAGCCAGATTGCATTGGTCAATAAGCTCTTTGGAATGGCTTCCTAAACTAAACAGGCAGAAAGATTCCATACATATTTTTGCCCTTCTTATTTTTTGCAACACAACCGCCTTTTTTGCCTCTCTGAAAGAGACAGAAAATTCCCGCTCAATCTTGGGAGTTACATCCCATCAAATAAGCTCCAACAAAAATATGCGGAATTTTTTCAATACAATAGGTCATAAGTGCGCTTATAATGTAGACAGCTGAGTCGCTATAGGGAGATTGTTGAATGTTGCATCAACCGATATATGCTCCGGTGCCAATGTTGGCAGCAGATGTGAACTGCTTTTGGGCGCTTGAGCAAGACCAGGAAAGCTATAACCGTGAGGTGTACCTCCCTGATGCATACATCGAAGTGGTGATCAATGTGGGTGCGCCACTCATGTTGGAGAGCGAATACGGAATGCTCGAACTACCACGGGCATTTGTTAACCCGCTTCAAAATAAGCCGCTTCGGATTCGCGCTGCTGGTTTCTGCCAGATGATTTCGATGCAGTTGTATCCCTGGGCGGTCAAGCCGATCTTGAATATTGATGCTGATCCATCAACTGTGCATGTGATCGGCCTTGATGCAGATTGGCAGCGTTTTGCGGATGATCTGACGCAGATTGTCGCGCATCGAGGATATGGAGAAGCCATCGACTGCTATCAGGAATTTGTCTGCAAAACTGCTTATCGGCAGAAGCACGATCTCATGCTAATCCTCACTGCCGGACATTTACTGCATCGCTCTCATGGTCAAATCCGCATGGCAGACCTTGCTGCACAGAGCTACCTGTCATCCAGCCAATTCGAGCGACAGTTCAAACATTACACGGCTATTTCGCCTAAAGCATATGCCCGGATTGTTCGCTTTGGTAGCCTCCAGGCCGCATTACTGGTGAATCCATCCATCCGATTAGCAGATCTGGCGGATGTCTATGGCTACAGTGACCAGGCGCACCTGATCCGCGAATTTAAGTCTTTTGCAGACTGTACACCACGCGATTTCGCTGCTTCTGCACCCGCCTATTTTGAACTTCGGCAAAATGAGGATTGGTGCGATTTCATGAAGCAGTATTTTAACTTATCTTACGCAGGGTGAGGGAATAAAGCAATCGAAGTCAATGGAGTGATCTCCGAAACCTGGATATGAGAGAAAGGAAGAACCATGAAACTGGTAACCAATCACGTTCTGACGCCAACATCGTCCGACGACCAATCCATCGCTCGAGGAGGAGCACGATGAGAGAGCTCATGATCGACCTCGGCACTACCCTGGACGGCTACGCGTCGGGGGATGGCTGGCCCGGCTGGTGGGGTCTCGAAGGGCCGGAGTACCTCGCTTGGCTCGGCGAGCAACCACCGGTGACGTACCTGATGGGCGCGAACACGTACCGGCTGATGTCCGGCTTCGCCGGCGGAGAGACGCCGGCGGGAACCGCCGCGATTGAAGCCGAGGAGGAGGCCAGCGTCGACGAGCTCACGCGAGCGCCGAAGGTGGTGTTCTCGGCCTCGCTCGAGGAGCCCCTCACGTGGGCCAACACGACCCTCGTGCGCGGCGACGCCGTGCAGGCGGTCCGGGCGATGAAGGAGGAGGGCTTCGGCATCCTCAGCACGCTCGGCAGCGTCAGCCTGTGTCGGTCGCTGCTCAAGGCGGGTCTTGTAGACCGTTTCCGGGTGGTCGTCTTTCCCGTGATCACCGGTGCCACCGGCGCGGAACGCATCTACGACGGTTATCCCGATGTTGCCCTCGATATGGTTAGCACCCGAACGTTCGACGGCAGGATTCAGCTGCTGGAGGGCGTCCCCAGAGTGCTTGCCGGTCCGCCGGGCGTGAACAACGCTCCCTGAAGTCAGGGAACATTAACACGCTGTAGGCTACCGAAGGGCAAAACGCTCCAAGTCTATCGGCCCAACGGACGCCCGGAGTACGCACCGTGATAGAGGTGCTGAAAGTCTGCCCGATTATGGACAAAGCCCAGAGCAGCATGGCTCAGGTTGGCGAGCCGACCTGTATGGCTATGTCGCGCGACTGATGCACATCATCGGGAAATTGTCCTGTCCTCTCCACAGATATTCATCTGCGTAAGGTGACTTACATCGTATTTCAGACTGATTGAACTGTTAATGCAGGTCGGGCAGTCCGCAACCCCTACGAAGCATATGATCTGACGCGTAGGGGCGGCTTGCCCCGCTCGCTCGAATAGAACAATCATCGCAAGAACTCTCTTATTGAACGCAGTTGGTGAAAATAATTGGTGATTATCCTCTCATCTCACCTTGAAGAAAATGAGACTTTGATTATGATACGTTTTTTTGCGACTGGTCAATGCTCATCATCATGCTCGTTGATGTGATGCGTTCTCATGCCAGAAAAGTAGAACCGTGAGTGTCAGAAAACGGTCGATAATGAGACATCTTTCTCATTGGTTACCCACATCTGATCTGAAAGGAAGATTTCTAGAGGAGAGATCAGCAGGATTTAAACGCCTCTAGTGCTCGGCCCACCCTGGATCAGTGGGAGGATCGACGTTGACGTCGAGTTGTTCCCAATCGATCATGCGATGAGTCAGCGCGCTGGATGTCACGATATGAACCACTAGTGCTCCATGAGTTCCCAAGCGTTCATTGAAGGCTTCCAGATGTCGCATCGAAGCCAGTGCCACTTTGAGCAGAGAACAGTGGCTGCCGCTCAGCTTATGCATCTCAAGGACTTCTGGAAACTCCGCTACTGTACTCATTTTTAAGAGGCATTTGCCAGGAGCACAGCGTAATTGAATCAGCGCCAACAGCGGCATCCCCACTTTCGCCGGGTCGATTCGCGCCCCATAGCCCATGATGACACCCGCATCTTCCAATTTCCGCACGCGCTCTGCGGCTGCCGGAGCGGATAACCCCACCCGTCGTCCCAGCTCATTGTACGAGAGGCGAGCGTCTCGTTGCAGCTCGCGCAGGAGCTTCCAGTCCGTACCATCGAGTGGTCTTTCTGTTTGCAAAGCCATATTCCATTATTCCTTTCTCTTTTTGGGAAAGTATAGCATATTCCTTTGCGTTTTGTATTCACTTCTCGGCTGTTTCCAGCTATCATTAACAACAATAGTGATGGAGAACGTCCTCATATTCTGCACCTCTTTTCATGCAGAAAAGGATCTTCCATCATTGAGAAGGACTTTTTAGGAAAGAGAACAATGATGCGAAAAGTACATGTAGCCATTGTCGGCTGTGGAAAAGCAGCGGAGCACTATGTCTCCCACTTACAACAGAGCAATGCTGTTGATCTGGTAGCAGTGAGTGACCCGGTAGCAGGCCGTGCAGAGCACTTTGTACGCACTTACGCCATTGAGCACGCTTTTCCAGACGTTGACGAGATGCTCAACGTTCTCGATTTTGAGCTCCTGGTCAACCTCACTCCCATGCCGTTGCATGCTTCTGTCAATCGGAAAGCTCTGGAAGCGGGGAGAAATGTCTGGTGTGAGAAGCCAATTGCCGCAGATCTGCAAGATGCACAGGCACTGCTCTCCCTGGCCAAGCTTCGAGGCGTTGGCCTGTGGAGCGCTCCCGCGAATCTCATTTCCCCCAGCTTTCAGTTTATGACGAGCATGCTCACGGCAGGCACCATTGGACGCCCCTCTGCCGCTCATGGAATCATTGGCTCAAGTGGCCCTGCATGGCCGGGAAGCGCCTGGTTTTACCAGAAAGGGGGGGGAGTCTTTTTGATATAGGTGTCTACCTTGTCTCATTGTTCACCGGTCTGCTTGGCCCCGCGCAAAACGTCATGGCGATGGCAGGAACGGCCATGGAGCAGCGTCTCATCAACGGGGAAGCCATTGTGGTTGAAGCTGATGACACGACCGCGCTGATTCTGGATCACGGGAATGCCGTCTATTCCGTGATTCAGTCCGGCTTTGTCTATGCCGCCTTGCGTCAGGAATGGACGGTCCAGATCACTGGCACAGAGGGTGCGATGACCATGAGTGGCCCTGCCTGGGAGCCTGGAGAGGTCAGCATCTATCGTGGGGATCAGGTGAAAGCTCCTGGTCAGTGGGAAACCTTTGAGCAGGAGCCCTATGTCTGGCAGAGTGGGGCAACTTATATTGCTGAATGTCTTGCCAAAGGAGAGAAACCGGTATTGAGTGGGGAGCATGCTGTACACGTTCTTGACGTGATGCAGGCGGCACTCCGCTCGGCGCGGACAGGGCAGCGCGTCCAGATTGCTTCAACCTTTCCCTCGCCGATGAGGAAGCAAGACGGAGGAAAGCCAGAGCGGACACGTGACCAGATTGCATAAACAGGGGAGAAAAGGATATGCAAAAAGCTCTTGCTCACACAGGATTGCGTCTGGGAGCGATGGCCCATGAACTCATCGCCAGGCCAGACGAGAGAGAACAGCTTCTCTCCCATCTCAGTCGTTTCGGGCTCACCACTCTCCAACTGGGAACGCCGTTGCTTGAGAAGGTCTTCGCCGAAAGAGAACGGACCGTGGAATGGAGTACGCCACTGCAAGCAGCCGGCAGAGCTATCATCGCTCTGGGCGGCTACCGAAACCTCGTTGCGCCCAACGAGACACAACGGCGAGCGAACACTGCGTTCTTGCAACGCTGCCTGGAACTCGCGCCAAACTATGGAACGGAGATAGTTGCAACTGAGACGGGAACGTGCAATCGTGAGAACGATTGGGGCCCCTCGCCTGAAAACCAGGGAACAGAAGCATGGGAGAGCCTCTGCACCACGCTGCGAGAACTGCTGCCTGTTGCGGAGCGGCACGGCACCATTCTGGCTATAGAGGGGCATGTGAACCATGTGATTAATACCCCGGAGCGTCTGGCGAGGCTTTTAGCGCAATTCCCGACGCCGCATCTTCAGGTTGTGCTTGATCCCTACAACTATGTGGGAAAGGATCAGCTTTTACACATAGAGCAGGTGGTCGCAGCGTTCCTTCAGCAGTTCAAGGACCGTTTCGTACTGGCACATCTCAAAGATGTCTGTCAACAAGGGGCTGAGAGCGACACCCCGGCGTTTGGACAAGGAGTCTTTCCACAACAACTCTATCTCGATTTTGTGCGGAAAGAGCGTCCTGATTTGCCGCTTATTCTCGAACATGTGGCTGTCGATCAGCTCCCTGGCGTTCTTGAGGAGGTGCTCGTTACCTGGAATCTGGTACTGGGAAAAGGAAAGGAGACCGATGAGTCGATTCACGAGAGCAAAAATTGAGTACGTGCAGAGCCAACGTCGCGAAAGACTGGCAATGACCAATGAGCAGGGGGCGATACGTGGTCCCAACGGGCTTTCGTGAGAAGTTATAAGAGCAACTAGAAAGTTGAGGAGGACAGGCTCTTCATCCAGCTTTTAGCCCGGAACTGATTCGGCTGAGGCCAAAGCGTATCATCTCCTGGGATAGATCCGGCAAGACGCTCCCCTGGCCTGCCTTCAGGCGTAATGTCCGATAAGGAGCACATCGGTCTGCGATAACGAGGAAGAGTGTCCATCGTTTATCGTCGTAGTTTATCTCCTGCTCTTGGCAGGAGAGCGAGAAAGGACGAACCATGAAACTGACAACCACTACGCAGGTCTCCATTGACGGCGTGATGCAGGGACCCGGCGTGAACCTCGCCGAGCACGAGCGCGGCGTATTCGAGCGCGCCGGATGGGCGCACTTCGACAACGAAGCCGGGACGGTCATGGACGAGATCTACCAGCGCGCCGACGCGTTCCTGTTCGGCAGGCGGACCTACGAGCTCTTCGCCGACACCTGGGGAGCGTGGGACGATCCGGGCAATAGCCCGATCTGGACGGCGTTGAACACGAAGCCCAAGTACGTGGCATCGACCACACTCACCGACCCGCGGTGGACGAACACGATCGTTCTCTCCAGTGGGGTCGTGGCCGCCATCCGCGAGCTGAAAGCCAAACCGGGGCGCGAACTACAGGTGCACGGCTGCGGTGCCCTATTCCGGTGGTTGCTCGACAACGACCTTGTTGACGAGATGACCCTGTTCACCTTCCCCGTGGTCGTCGGTCAGGGCACGCGGCTGTTCCCTGACACCGGTCGAGACAGGGTGCTCGAACTGGTCGAATCGCAGGCCACCCCGAGCGGTGTGACGATCCAGGTCTACCGTATTAGCGCCAAGTTATAATTGTTTCTGCTTGCCTATCGTTGGTTACTTGGGCGCTCGTGTCCCAGGAAACCAAGGTTTTTTGAGACTCTTCGGTTCTGGGGAAGAGTCTCGTCAACCTTCGGAGAGGATTGCGTAAGCGCCACAGCCTCTCCCATCGGTATGAAAGATGAAATTGCTCCTAATCTATGGCTTCTGGACCCTCAAGAGGTTCTGTTAAATCCGTGAGGAGTTTCTCAAGCCGTTGTATCGTACACTGATGACGTTCCACCTCACGTACCCACCCTTTCTCCTGGGCTTCTTCCATCAATGCGCGCTCTATCCAACGGCGGCGGCGGAGTCGAGGGGTATACGCTGGGGTGGTGACAAACTTTGAGCAGGTCAGGTACAGGTCACACTCCCATGGTCCTTGCGTTCCCGTTTTGTTTTCCCGACAGGAATATGTAAACGAGGTGTCCCATCAGGATAGGTATCCAAGCAATCAAAGGGGTTGTGTTGCAAGAAATTGCAAAGAAGAAACTGAGGCACGATGGTAAGGAACCATCGTTCTTAGGCTACCGCTCCAAAGAGTGTGGCGATCCAGGAGCATTCTCCTGAACCCATCGATAAATGGTTGTGTGATCCACATGTAGCCCACGTTCCATCATCATTTCTTCGAGGTCACGATAGCTGAGCGAATATCGAAGATACCATCTGATACACAGAAGGATTATGTCAGATTGGAAGTGGCGCCACTTAAAAGGATTTTGGCTTGGATGGCCCATGATGGAGATCGCTTTCGTTCTTTTCTCTCCACTGTACCAGATCAGCTTCCTTTTTTGCAACACTACCTGATTTTGTGAAGATGTTGAGCATGTAAGAGGAGCAGCCTTCTCTTACGTGCTCAACATCCATGAATTTCCTATAGTACGAATCTTGCAAGAGCCAGTAAACCATTTGACGTGGCTCTTTTTTGCGGTTTCTTTGCCCTAATCGGTCAGTATCGGTTCGCGTTCCAGTACAAAATCTTCTCCACGCGCTTTCGCCTCCTTGAGCGCCAGCAGAGAGGGGTCGCGACCCACAATCAGGGCCAGCACAATTGAGGCAGCACAGAAGATTACCACGACCAGGAACGTATCGTTGAGGCCAAGCGTTGACGCATGTTGAGCAACGCAGGCGTGCAGGATAGCCTGGTTAGATGCGGAAGCACAGGCAGCGCCGATATTGCTAAACTGATGTGATAGCGAGCCTGTTTGCATCGCTGCCTGGATATTCAGAGCGTAGTTCGCTCCCTGTTGCGTCAGGTAAGTGGTGAGACCTGCAACACCAATGGCACTGGCAACCATGCGAGTGACTGTCACCAGCGAGGACGCCTTCGCCATAGCTCGATTGCTGACGGCGGATAGCGCCACTGTCTGTAGAGGAGGCATGGTAAAGCCCAGCCCCAGACCGCGTAGGACCAACCAGACCTGTAGCGAAACACCCGACGTGTTGACATCCAGTTGTGTGAGGCTATAGGTGCCAATCACAAGTAGCGCTAACCCGCTTGCAGCTAAGATGCGCGGACCAACCCGGTTGTAGAGAGCACCAGAGAGCGCCATACCGACACCCATCGCAAGCCCCTGGCTAATAAGCAACTCACCCGCTACCAGAGCCGTTGCGCCCTGAATGTTCTCGAAGAAGAGTGGGAGCAAGAATAAACTGCCAAAGAGCACCGCCGCGACAATCCAGACGACAATATTTGAGATCGTGAATGTATAATTTGCGAAGAGGCGGAGATCCATCACCGGGTCGCTGACGCGCAGTTCGATCACGATAAAGGTCGCCAGCACCACCGCGCCAACAACGATAAACGTGAGCACGGTAGGATCGCCCCAGCCTTTAGAGCCAGCCTCAGTAATACCGTAGACTAAGGCAGTAAAGCCAATCATCGAAAGGACCAGACCCAGGATGTCGAAGCGCGACTTGCCGACGGCCTCTCCCTGATTCTCAAAATCCGCTGCACGACCTGGTAACATTAGAATTGCCAGGATCAGTGCGACGATGCCAATAGGGATATTGATGCTAAAGATTGCATTCCAGGAGAAGCTGGTGCTCAGATAGCCACCGATAGTTGGACCAAAGGCCGGTGCCATCATAACAGGAATGCCTAGCACCGCATTTGCCATCCCGCGCTCAGTTGGCGGGAAGATGCGAAAAATGATCGAAAACGCAATTGGTAGCAGCGCTCCGCCGCCGATGCCCTGGAAGACGCGAAAGATGATCAGCGTCTCTTTGGTTGGCGCAAGCGCACAAAGCGCTGAGCCAGCGGTAAACAGCATCAATGCTGTCAGAAAGACCAGTTTTGAACCAATACGGTCACTCAGATAGCCGACAACGGGAATGACGGCTGCTTGAGCCAGAAAATAGGCTGAAGCCACCCAGGTAATTGTTTCAAAGTCTGTATGAAAAGCTTTTTGCATTTGTGGGAGCGTGACGCTCACAATCGTATTGTCCAGAATAGCCATAAACAGCCCTAACGACACAACTGCCGCCACCCGCCATCGATACCCTCTTGTCATTTTTCAGACCTTTCCAGAGATGGATTGACTATGCCATGCAAAATGAGTTCAACGATCTGCTGGCGCGCAAACGCCAAAGTTTCTGGTTGGCTGGTCAGAGTCTCGCTCAGGAACCACTCATAACGAGGGAGGTTGAGCAAGTACATAACACACAGATGTAGAATGCTCAAGAACACGAAGCGTGTGTTGAGCTTTGGATTGATAATGCCTGCTTCCTGGGCGCTGTGTAAGAAGCTCCCCAGGCAGATCATACAGGCTCTATGTTCCTCAAGTTCTTTTATATCTCCTAAAA
Organism: Reticulibacter mediterranei; assembly: GCF_016587455.1. Lineage (NCBI taxonomy): Bacteria > Bacillati > Chloroflexota > Ktedonobacteria > Ktedonobacterales > Reticulibacteraceae > Reticulibacter > Reticulibacter mediterranei. The sequence goes on from NZ_BNJK01000002.1 coordinate 2,716,281, forward strand.
AAGTGTGCCAGCCCTCTGCCGCCTCCCAGGCCATAATGTGCAAATTACGTGGATTCTTTGATAGAAACGTGCAGTAGCGATCAATGTTCAATTCCAGGAAAATGCGCAAGCGGCTGACACTCATCTCGTCGCTGCTCTGCACGAAAGCCGTGAGTGGCTCCAAGTATCCATCCATCATACGCTTTTTGAGTCGCACTATAATCGCCCTGTATAATCCCTCTTTTCCTCCAAAGTAGTGAAAGATGAGGCTTTTGTTGTACCCTGCCTCTGCTCCGATGGCATCGATGCGTGCGCCAGCAAATCCCACACGCGCAAAAACCTCTTCAGCGGCCTCTAAGATGGCCTCGCGTGCAACCTCGGCGTCGCGTTCGCGAATAACTTTGCCCACTTTTGTTCTTATCCTCCCTGCCTAATCAACTGGTTGATTGAATTAATCGTATGATTGATTGAATTAATCAGATGGTTAAATGATAACACTCGTACCCTTCGATGTCAAGGAAACTGGATCAGAATGGAAGCGTCAGAACTGAGAACAGAGGAAGCAAAAAATTGATTAGGGAGAGATCTCGTCTCTCTTCTTGAGGTTAGGTTTTCAGAACGAGAGTCTTTAAGAGAGCCAATCGTTGGCGAAACAGCTCGCGTTGTTGGGCAAGAGATACCGATTGGTTGATCGTCGTGCTCTTTCGACTTCGCTACAAGTTTGAGCTTACGGGATCTGGCCGAGATGTTTTTGGAACGTGGCATTGTGTTCACGCACGAGGCGGTTCGTGACTGGGAAGCACGGTTTGCTCCGTTATTGGCTGACCACCTACGGGCCAAACGCTGTGGACACGCAGAAACCTCATGGTATGTCGATGAAACCTACGTCAAAGTGCACGGGAAGTGGTGCTACCTCTACCGCGCCATTGATTCGGATGGGAACCTGGTTGATTCGCGCTCTCCGCGAGAAACGGGATATGCAGGCTGCCAAGAGCTTTTTCAAGCAAGCTCTCGCTACAGTTGGTCACGCCCCAGAGCGGGTGACGACCGATGGGCATGACGCTTACCCACGGGTCATTCGTGAGATCCTCGACCTATTATCAGCGCAAACGGGCCGAGGGCAAGAGTCACAGCATGGCGGTTCGCCCTCTGGAACAAGCGCGAGGTCTATCAGCGCTCCACCTTGAGAGCGCCCAGCGCCTGCATGCCCAACGCGCTGCGTGATGGCGTTCGCCCGGTAAAGCCATCTTTGAACCCATCCTTGCTGTGATGGGCAGAGTCCTCATACCTGTTTTTCTTCCCCAGCCGTTTCAAGTGGTTGCTATCGATGGAACGGATCTGAATGCTCCGACAGACGTGACCAGGCAACGGCTTCTGGTTGCTGCCGGGGGAAGGTATGACATTCAATTCACCATGCCAGGGACGGCAGTGTCGCTCGATTGGCTGCAAAAGCGTTCAAATGTGCGTCTCCTGCTGAGCCAGGATGCCACGGCGAGCGCGCCTGTCCTGGCAGATGGTCCCGTCTTCAATCCAGCCACGTATGGGAGCCCGGCTAAGACGCCATTTGGGCTGTCAAGCCACTTTGACAAGGAATTCACGTTGATCCTTGATGATATGATAGGCTTTTATGATGGCAAGATGGAATCGGTGTGGCCAATCAACGGGGAAGTGTTTCCGAATACCCCGATGCTGATGGTGCGTGAAGGAGATCTGGTCAAAGTGAGCTTTGTCAACCCGAGTTGGATGGATCACCCCATGCTGGTGCTGAGCTACAATGGGCGACCTGTCACGGGAAGTCCCTGGTGGGTTGATACGCTCAACGTCGCTCCGGGAGAAAGCTATGAAGTTGCTTTTCGTGCCGATAACCCGGGGATATGGATGGATCACTGCCATAATCTCGATCATGCAGCGGCTGGGATGATCCTTCACCTGGGGTATGAAGGAGTTTCCAGCCCCTTTGAGGTAGGTCATGGCACGATCAACCAGCCAGAATGAAGCCTGGCGGGCTGGGAGTGCTTTGGAGCCAGAACGAAGGGACTCCACCGCGACCATCGTGCGCCGTTTCGACGCACGAAAGATCCTCTCTTGAGGGGGTCAAGACCATGCGTCTGACAAATCACTCTACTGAAGAGCTGCTAAAATATGTGTTATCTGAGAGCTGCCTGTATCAGTGATCTCCGCAAAGAAGGCTTTGCGGAACGAGGCCACAGGAACGCAAGCGACTGATGGCGCTTCTCGCAATGCTGACCCTGGGCGGGATCACGGGAGCAAGGGCGACGGAGAGCGCTTCTGGCAGTTCCCCAGAGGGGGAACAGGAGCGACTCATGGCGATTTCGGTGACGGTGGCGATTCCGGGGGTATGGAACTCACGCGGAACCGAAGCGACGAGTGACGACGCTGGCGACTCCTCACAGAGCAAAGCTGGCCATAATACCAGTGCGCATCTGGCAACATCATGGTATGCTTGAGCATGGAGTCGCTCTGTGGAAACCTACTTCCTGTGTAAAAGAGATCATCTTACGCAGAGCGCTTGCAAGCAACGTGTCAACGCTCTTCTAGAGCGCGCATGCTCAAGTGCTCTGAGAGGAGAAATACCTGACAATGTCTGATACTCATCCGCTTCGTCTTGCGGCCTATCTGGAACGTATCCGTTACGATGGGCCGCTCACGCCCTCGCTAGAGGTACTGCGCCGCCTGCATCGCGCTCAGGTGTCGAGCATCCCCTTCGAGAACCTCAATCTGTTCCTGGGGCGACCGATCCTGCTCGATTCGGCCAGCCTTGTCAGCAAGCTCATCGAGCAGCGGCGCGGCGGCTACTGCTATGAACTCAATGGTCTGTTCTTTCTGGTTTTACAGCACCTGGGCTTTACCGTAACCCCTCTGGCAGCACGCGTTTTTAACGGCGAACAGTTTCTGCACAAATCCCATCGCTTAACGCTGGTCGAGATCGATGAAGAGCGCTGGATTGCGGACGTAGGTTTCGGCGGCAATGGCCTGGTCGAACCCATTTCCCTCCAACTGGAGCGCGAGTTCCCTCAGCGCCTCGACACCTATCGCTTGCTGGCCGATCCCAAACTCGGCTTTCTATTCCAGCATAAATTGGGCGACCAGTGGCGTAATCTCTATGCTTTCTCGCTGGAAGAACAATATCCCCCCGATTATGAAGCGATGAATTATTATGCTTCAACGAATCCCAACTCTCACTTTACGCACCATACAATTGCTACAATTGTGGCTGATGATGCCCGCATTATCCTCAATAACGCTGAATTCAAAATTCGCCGCCCCGATGAGACGATTACAATGCATCTCGCTGATGACGCCTATCGGGAAATGCTTCAGCACTACTTCAGCATTGAGCTACCACCCGGCAGCAGGCTACAATCGCCGTTCTCTGAGTTCAGTCTGGAGCTCTGAGTTTGAAGCGAGAGGGAGTGAGTAAGGCTCACGAGTGGTTTAGAGGATAGTTGGGTGTTATATGAGCTCGACTTTGTACATTTTTGGGAGATGAACCTTCTCTTCCTGGCAGGTCTGTCAGAAATGGTAAGATACGACCAGAAACCTCTTGACCCTTACACTGATGTCAGGGTGTATGATCCGTCCCGGATACTGTTGCTAAATTGCTGAAGGTGAAAACCAGGCGAAAGTCTGCTACGATTCCGATGAGGAAGCCACTGCTCTGGCCGATTACTGGCGGCAGCAGCACGCAGGAGTGTCTCGCTCCACTGATCCCAATGCGGTAACGCAGCCCTCTCCCCAATCTGGTTGGGAGAGAAATGAGGCGATTACCGACGATGGTGATCTGGGTGACGCTCTTTTAGGGGAGGCAGAAGTTGTCGTACGCGAATATGGGCGTGCTTCGATTTCGCTCCTGCAGCGCCGCCTATTATTTCGGCATTTCATTATCTTATTTACAGAAGGCATGAGTCGTTCTGCACAGCAGGGCGACTTATGGTCTGATCGCTCTCCCCTACTATCAGCACACCAACCCTGCACTCGCGGGCATTGCTCGACGCGCAATCAATGAGGTCCTCACCGATCACCAACACGCCCTATGACACGGACGCTCTTCTTCGCCCGTCGCTTTGTTTAGAAGATGTCAATCCCAACAATAATGATCCTGGTAAGCAAGCGGTTCTGGAACCGCTTGCTTACCAGGATCATTATTGTTGGGATTGACAGGCCAGCACTCTGAGTCTGGAGACCTTCTTCCACCTATCACCTTCTTGCAAGATTCCCGCCTGCCCCTGAAAAAGAGCCGAACTCGACATCCACACGCTATAGGCAAGGTTATGTATTCATCGAGACCGTCGGCGACCACTTCTCGCAGCCATGTGTAAAGCACGCCCTGACTGCGAAGTCGTACTGCGTCCCCGGGTGAACATTTTTAAAGGGGGAAGTCATGTAGGTAGAACCTGCACGGTCAGTAACAGTAAACTGCTGCCACGTATCGTATCCAGGCCGTTTCCAGTCAACCTGATAGTAAAGACCAGAGCATCCCTCAAAACAGATGATTCTCGACCACTTCAGCAGCATGGTTTTGCCACAACTGTTGTACCCAAATCCGAATCTAGGGCTTCCATTGTTGTTCCTATAGAGTATGGGATTCTGGTCTTCCTGATAAGTCGCGTTAGTCGCTCTTGTATTGTAATTCCAACATCCTCCGCTCGCATGTGCAGAAGGGGTAGCAGCGAATGCCCCGACCATGACCAGCAGTGCAACAACTGCTAAGAAGATGCCAGCACGCCGGTAAATCTGGATCAGCCATCTGCGATGACCTGCTTGAGAAGCAGTAGAGGGGATAACAGTGAAAGTGTTCTGGTTCATAATCGTCTCCTGAAAGTCACAGTTCTATTTCATTACAAGCAACAAGAGATTTACTAATAGTAGAAATTTTTGTATTTTGTTGATCGAAGTATAGTTTCTTTCAGAGCAGAATAACAGGACGCTCTTCACAGTTACGATGTGACATAGGCAACAAAAGAACCGACCCGCCAGGTGAGCTATTGAAATGTAATCAAAAAAGCATGATCTCTTCCCTTGCAAGGGAGAGGCCGTGCTTTTAGCTCTCAGGTTCGCACCTCGCGTGCTTAGAACCGAAAGCTCATTAGGCTTCTTTATTCCCCTTTGAATCGACAGCTCGATACAAGTAAGCCCACTCTCCCTTGATCTTCACATAGGTTTCATCAACGCGCCACGAGTCTGTTGTTGTTTTCAGGTGTGACCGGCAGCGCTTCTCTAACTCTGGCGCATAGCGTTGGACCCAACGATAGATCGTCGTATGATCGACGTGCAACCCTCGTTCTGCCATTATTTCTTCCAGGTCACGATAGCTTAAAGCATATCTGAGATACCAACGAACACAGAGCAAAATGATCTCTGCTTCGAAATGACGCCATTTGAAGGGCTGTTGTTCTGTCACGACTTGCACTCTTTTTTGCTCATGCTAACAGATCTGTTTTTTCTTTGCAACACAACCTTTTCTTGCTTTCTATATTCTCAGTTCTGATGTATCCTATGTGAGTATGGGAGCTGTAGAACCACGGACGATCAGCTCGGGCGTAAACGAATGATGGACCATATCCCCGGCATCATTCGCATGTTCCAAGCGTTCAATTAAGCGTTCGACCGCGACACGCAGCATCTCCTGCAGAGGTTGGCGAATAGTGGTCAGTGGTGGTTGAGCGATCTCGGCAAACATAATATCGTCGAAGCCAACAATGGAACATGCGGAAGGGATAGAGAGCCTCATGTCATGCACCCCTGCATACGCCCCCAGTGCATAAAGATCGTTAATACCAATGATCGCCGAGGGAGGATGCTCCAGACTGAGCAGCTCGCGTGCCCCTATGCGACTCAGCACAGCACCCTCAATATCACCGAATGAGGAGTCTGGGGCCGCTTCCCAGATCAGACGGGGATCGACAGCAATGCCGGCCTCGGCCAGAGCCGCGCGATACCCTCGCAGACGGTCAATGCGGCTAACTGTACGGATAGGACCGGAGAGTAGCCCGATACGTCGATGGCCCAGAGCAAGAAGATGCTCCGTTGCCAGACGCCCAGCCAGCATATTGTCGATGCTGACACTATCGATATCGAAAGAATCGTCTGGCTGAGTATGGCGATCGAAAGTAATAGTATGTAAGCCACGCTCTACCAGACTGAACAGATGCGTCAATGAAAGCGACGAAGAGCCAAAAATAATCGCTCGAATACCCTGAGCCCACATATCCTCTGCATATGATTGTTCACGCGTCAGATTGCGCTCACTGTTACATAACAAAACGCGGAACCCATGGCGCAGCGCTGTCTCTTCGGCAGCGCTGGCAAAAGCACCCCAGAAAGGATTTGCCACCGACGGGACAATGAGACCGATAATTGGCACATAACCAGTCTTCAACTGCCGGGCTACCAGACTGGGCGTATATCCCAGTTGCTTAATGGCACGTTGAATACGTTCAACCGTCTCCTTGCCCATGCGCTCAAGGCGCCCATTGAGGACATTGGAGACGCTGGTAGGCGATACCCCCGCCAGACGTGCGACATCTTGGATCGTCACCTCATGGAAGGATTTCTTTTTATCTTTTACCATGTATGTATCCTTTTAGTGTATCGATAAACTAAATTCAATGATTCAGAATAACGTGCTGATTTTGCTACTTCTGGCCTTGAAAAATGTATCGATTTAGTGTATCCTTACACCAAGGTTAGTATAAATCAGATTGATTGTCAACCATTGCAACACGTAAGGAGCAACTACTCATGTAGCGAGAGACAAAGACATTTTCTGTCACGGATATCGACGCTGATATCGATGTTGATATCTAAAAATAGAAAAAGGATAGGCAGTTAATGAGCACTCCGCAGATAAATTTTACTGCTTTCACCAAACCCTGGAAAACTCCGCTTCCACAGTTGGGAGCGTTCCTACAGAAACTGGGTTTCAATGGGCTGGAGTTACCAGTAAGATCAGGCTATCAGGTAACACCGGAAAGCAGGCGTACGAGCCTTCCAGAGGCTGTGCATATTTTAGCTGATTATGATCTGCGCATCAACAGTATTGCCGGACCAACAGATGAAGCCATGATCGCGCTGTGTGCAGAGTTGAGCATCCCCATCATTCGCATTTGTATAGATATCCCCAAAGAGACAGAGTATCTTGTATACGAGCAGCGCTTGCAGCGTGAATTTGATGCACTGGTCCCGTTGCTGGATAGATACGGTGTGACGCTGGGCATACAGAATCACAACGGACGCTATGTGGCAAATGCCATGGGCATCCGTCATCTGATCGAGAAGTATGACAGGAAACATATTGCCGCCGTGCTCGATCCCGCGCACTGTGCACTGAATGGAGAGATCCCCGAGCTGGCGCTGGACATTGTGTGGTCGCATCTCTGTATGGTGAATCTGAAGAACGCGCTCTGGCAGCGTACGAACGGACCCGAAGCGCTGGCTGCGGTTTATACGCAATACTGGACAACTGGACGGCAAGGTCTTGCGTCCTGGGAACAGGTTGCAGCAGAGCTCAAACGCCGTAATTATAGTGGCCCTATCTGTCTAACCGCCGAATATAGCGACGAAGCCGCAGTGGATCATTTGATTGCAGAAGATATCGCCTACGCAAAATCTCTTTTTGCATAGGTAATTCTTATAGGCAGAAGATAGATCCACATCTTTGCAGAAGTAGCAGAAGAGAGCTCAAGCGGGAAGGAAGCATATATGTCCGAGCAGTTTGCCAGGAAAGAAAAAGTGCGTATCGCCGTCATTGGAGCAGGAAGGCTAGCCAACCAGGTCCACTATCCCGCGCTAGCATCATTTGACGACGTTGAGATTGTAGGTATCTGTGATGTGGATGAGCAGCGGCTCAATATGACAGCTGATACCTATCACATCCAGCAGCGCTATACCAGCTACCAGAGCATGATCGAAGCCTGTGCACCGGATGGCGTCTACGCGATCGGTCAACCGCACATAATGTTCGACATCTGGCTATGGTGTTTACAGCAGGGGCAGAACCTCTACATCGAAAAACCGATGGGTATTACCTGGCACCAGGCACAGATATTGAGCTACCTGGCCGAGCAAAAAGGCGTCGTCACGCAGGTCAGCCACCAGCGTCGGAGTAGTCCACTGCTGGTCAAAATGCGCGAGGAATGCCTCAAGCAGGGAGCAATTGTGCATGCAGTATGCGAGTTTTATAAGTATGCGCAGGAGCCCTTTTTCAATGCGCGGGACCACATGCTTGATGATTGTACGCATGCCATCGACACTGTGCGCTATATGTGTGGGGGAGAAATCGTGGACATTGAAAGCCATTGCAAGCGCATAGGAGTGCCCGACATTAACTGGATCGCTGCTCAACTGCACTTTGATAATGGATCAACAGGCTTTGTAATCAATAGCTGGAGCAGTGGCAAACGTGTGTTTCGAGTGCAGATGCACGCCCCCGGCATCTTTGTCGATGCAGACCTGGAAGGAGAGGCGCAGCTCTACCGGCATGGAGAGAGCCAGGGCAAAGTATATAGTGCCCGGGAAGAAGCGGGCGGGGATCAATTTTTCATCTACGGCGGCTTCTGCGCCAAAAGTCGTGAATTTATTGATTCATTGAAATATGGGAAAGAGGTTACCACTTCGCCATTTCGCGATTGCCTCAAAACAATGGAGGTAGCCGAAAAAATCCTGGCGCGTGCTTTGCAGTCAGGAGAATAGCAACGGAACATATATCCTGGCGCGCTTTGCATAAATAGAGAAATTGTATAGAAATCGTCCTCGTAAACAGCGTACCTCGATGTAGAGAGAGAAAACGAAGCAAAGGAGATTGTATATGCAGCAAATATCCCGTCGTTCGTTTCTTGCCAGCTCAGTGGCAGCCCTGGGAGGGTTTGCCCTTACCGCCTGTGGAGGAACAGCCGCCAGCAGCGGTCCCGTCACGTTGCGCTGGTCCATGTGGGTCTCGACGCCGCAGGAACGAGCCGCATGGGCTGCGTTGGCAGATAATGTGCACAAAGCCTATCCAAATATCACCATCAAGCTGGAGACCTCTGCCTTTGATCCTTACTGGGACAAATTGCAAACCGAACTTGCAAGTAATACGCAGGCAGACATCATCGGCATGCAAGGCTTGCGTATGCCTGCTTTTGCAGCACGCCAGGCCTTACAGCCATTGCAAACTTTTATTAGCAAAGATAACGATGTCAATATTGCAGACTTCTATCAGCCCATGCGCGAGATGATGTCTTTCAAGACGCAGCTCTATGGGCTACCTTACGACATCGGTCCCGTCGCTCTGTATTACAACAGCGATCTCTTTAAAGCAAAAGGGGTCGAAGCCCCATCGGCAACCACGCCGATGACATGGGGCGAGTTTCGCGCGAAAGCAATCGCGCTGAGTGATGCGAGCAAGCATCAATATGGCTACGCCATCGTACCATCTTTTGATGCAGTGGTTCCCTGGCTGTGGTCTGGTGGTGCGGATTACATGAATGAGGCCGAAACGGCCAGCACATTAGATACGCCAGAGGCACTGGCCGCCCTCCACTTTCTCATGGACCTTATTCTCAAAGATAAATGCGTCGTCCCGATTACCGACCTATCAAACTCGCTTTTTGCCGTCGAACAATTCTACTCAGGCAACGTCGGCATGATAATGGGCGGACCGTATGATGCAATCAACATGCGAGCAAACGCAAAGTTCAAGTGGGATATCGCCCCCATTGCTGCTGGCAGCGCTGGCAGCGTCACCCGCTTATCGGGTTCTGGCTTTGGTATATCGCCACATACGCAGTATCCCGAGCAAGCATGGCAGGCGCTCAAGCTGATTACAGGCACACCGGCACTCAAACAACTTGCCAGCCTTGGGCGTGCCTATCCTGCCCGTTCATCGGCCACAAGCGCCTTTCTCCAGGAAAGCACACCCATAAAAAACATCCAACTCTTTCAGAAAATATTGGACGGATCTATTCCCCATTCTAAAGGGCATTTTTTCCGCACAACGACGACATGGCAGGAAACGGAAGTTATGTTCGCGCAAGAGTTTAACCCGATTTATCTGGGATTGCATAGCGTTGAGCAGATTGTCGCCGCCGTGAAGCCGAAATTTGACAAGTTGCTTCAACGGCACCAAGCGCTGGTAAACAAATAGAGTAAACAGCTAGTGCTCTGTCAAATTTCATTGGAAATAGCGCCCACGAAGTGGGCGGAGAAGGGGAGTGACCAGGGCACAGGTCTGGAACCCGGTCAAGGGATTGCACCCTTGCATCTCCGCTTTTCCAATCATGGTAGACAGAATACTAGAGTAAATAGGTAGGAAGGTGCTATATGCGCTTCTGTGCCATGTGAGCACATGAAGTCATTTAGTCATTGGGGAGACAGTCATGGCAAAAACACTTGCAATAGAACCGGAGGCGCGGCAGCGCAAGCCGTTACAGCGCTCTTTGCGCGTGAAGAGGAGACAGGAAGCCTCAGTGGCCTTCCTTTTTCTCTTGCCCAACCTGATCGGCTTTCTTATATTCAGCGCTATACCGATCATAGCTGCTTTCATAATTTCCTTCTATGACTGGGATCTGCTTCTGGGTGCTAATTTTATTGGCCTGGACAACTACAAGCAGCTACTGACCGACAATGTCTTTCGAGCCGCATTGTTGAATACGCTCTATTTCGTCGTCGTCAGCGTGCCGCTGGCCATAGTCATTGGTCTGGGCGTTGCTCTGCTGACAAATCAGTCGCTACCGGGTATGAACATCTACAGAGCCATCTTTCTATTGCCGTATGTCACACTGACAGTAGCAATCGCACTGGCCTGGAAATGGCTCTACTTACCGGGGACGGGACTGGTGAACCAGCTGCTAGCGCTGGTAGGCATACATGGTCCGAACTGGCTCACCAGTCCCATCTGGGCCATGCCTGCGTTGGTCATCTTGAGCGTCTGGAAATCGTTCGGTTACAACATGGTGCTTTTTCTCGCCGGGCTGCAGAACATTCCGCAGCATCTGTACGAAGCAGCCATCATGGATGGAGCAACGCCCTGGCAACGCTTTCGTCATGTCACATTTCCCTTGCTCTCGCCGGTCACATTTTTCGTCGTTGTGATCACTACCATTGGGTCATTTCAGGTCTTTGACCAGGCTCTAGTAATGACGCAGGGAGGACCAGGCCTGGCAACGACAACGCTCGTAATGAACATCTACCAGGTAGGTTTTCAATCGTTTCACATGGGCTATGCATCTGCGATCGCCTGGGTGCTTTTTGCCATCGTCTTCGTATGTACATTGATCCAGTTCTGGTTCCAGCGGCGTCTGGTATCCTATGATTGAGGAAGAGCATGAGCAGCATTGTAATAAAGCCGGAACGGCTTTCTATCAACCAGTCTCTGCGACGGAAGCAGAGAAACGCGTGCTATCGTATCCTGCTCACCTATCTCCTTCTGACTATACTGGCACTGATTACACTGGTGCCGATCATCTGGATGATACTCACCGCTTTTAAAGCTGAAAACGAGCTCTCGCTGGTGCCTCCTACCTGGTGGCCGCGCGTCTGGCAGCCAGAGAACTTTGTGCAAGCCTGGAACTTTGCGCCATTTGGAGGCTATCTGCTGAATACACTGTTTGTAGCCGGCAGCATCACCGTCTTGAAAACGATCACGTCGGCACTTGCAGCTTATGCCTTCGCACGTCTGCGCTTCCCGGGACGTAATGGCTTCTTTTTGCTGTACCTGAGCACCTTAATTGTGCCATCGCAGGTCACAGTTATTCCGCTCTTCATTTTGATGAAAGATTTGAGCTGGGTCAACACCTTCCAGGGCTTGATCATTCCGCAGGCATTCACAGCGTTTGGCACCTTTCTCCTGCGCCAGTTCTTCCTGACCATTCCGTATGAACTGGAAGATGCCGCACGTATGGACGGAGCCTCGCGCCTGCGTTGCTTTATACAGATCATCCTACCACTGTCGAAAACTGCACTTGCAACACTCGCGATCTTCGTCTTTCTTATGCAGTGGAACAATCTCTTATGGCCATTGATTATGTCAAATGGCGACGCGACAGCGCTGATCTCAGTTGGGCTGCTCAGTTTTCGGGGAGAATACGCAGTCTCCTGGAACTTGCTCATGGCGGCCGCGACTTTAGCGATCCTACCAATTGCCGCGCTGTACATCTTTGCACAACGCTGGTTTGTGCGTGGTATTGTCATCTCTGGCTTTGGAGGGCGATAGTAAGCGATACTAGAAGAGCACGCAACAAGCAGTTCTCCTATTCTTCATTGTTGGAATAAAAAGAGAGAAAAGCACATATGGATTTTACATTTAAAGATCAGGTTGTTTTAGTAACCGGTGGCGCTTCAGGCATTGGCCGTAGCATTGCAGAAGCGTTCGGGCGTTATGGAGCGTCTGTGGCGCTGACCTATTTTACCAGTGACACAGATGCCAGAGAGGTCGTAGCGACCATTGAACAGGCGGGCAGTAAAGCACTCGCGCTCTATGGTGACCTGACACAGGAAGCTGAGGTAGAACGTGTCGTAGCGGCAACGAGAGAGCATTTTGGCAAGATAGATGTGCTGGTCACCAATAGCGGGGGCATCCTGCAACGTTCAAAGGTCAAGGACTGTTCACTCGAGTTATGGAATCAAGTGATTACCGTCAATCTCACGAGCACGTTTCTGTGTTGCCGAGCTGTGCTGCCACATATGGAGCAAGCAGGGCAGGGTATCATTATCACCATGAGTTCGCTTGCTGCTCACGATGGCGGCGGAGCTGGAGCTGCGCACTATGCCGCGACGAAAGGTGGTATCCTGACCTTTACCAGATCACTCGCGAAAGAGGTGGGTCCACTGGGCATCCGCGTCAACGGTATTGCTCCAGGTCTGATTGCAACGCGTTTCCATGATCGCTTTAATACGCCGGAAGGACGGCAGGCCGCAGTGAATCGAACTCCTCTGGGTCGAGAAGGTTTGCCGGAAGATGTAGCAGGCACAGCTCTGTTCTTGGCCTCGCCGTGGTCAACATTTATTGCTGGTGAGACCATAGAAGTAAATGGAGGACAAGGGGTATTTTAAGTATGGCATGTCAACACGATCTCAGTGGACAGGTCGTTCTGGTGACAGGAGCAAGCAGTGGCATGGGAAGTGAAGTACCTTAATAACTTGGTGGAACAAGATCATCGCTTCATCAAACGCTTAACGAGGCCAGGAATGGGCTTTTTCTCTGCTGAGACAGCCAGGCGAACATTACAGGGGTATGAGATGATGAACATGATAAGAAACGGGCAACTGCAAGAGGTGTACAAAGGAGACATTCGAAGCCAGATTGCATTGGTCAATAAGCTCTTTGGAATGGCTTCCTAAACTAAACAGGCAGAAAGATTCCATACATATTTTTGCCCTTCTTATTTTTTGCAACACAACCATAAATTCTTCTCTTTGTCTAGCATCATTGGATTATTTCGCAACAACGGTGAAGACAGGGTAGAGGACTCCAGCGTCTCTACAAGTATTGCGGTATGTTCGCGCCCCAGGCCCTTTAAAGTATAACTACTGGATTTTGCTTTGTCAAGACAAGCAGCAAGTTCACTCGTTGACAATGGATATATTTCACACAATTTTTCAAGCTGCCGATTATTGCCCAGAAGCGGAGATATACTTTCTCTATTTATTCGTTTATATAATAGCATAATATTCTTGCGCTTTGATATCTATACTTCTATTTCTCCATTATGAACTGTTCAATTTTTTAGCTAGTTATAACATCGATGAGCGTTACAGCTAGAGATGAGAACATTCTCATAGGGAAGTGCGTGAGCGGAAAAGGACTTATTTGCATGCAGAGCAGTAGAGCCATAATTTTTCGTATGGTAGTAGCCTCCATAGTTATCAATGCTCTCTTCATCGCGTGGAACGCCATCCCCACAAGTGCGCAGTCAGCACGTGCATCCAATGTCAGCAATATTACTGAATATCCAGTACCAGGGGAAATCCCTGGGGAACTGCGTTTGATAGTAGTGGGCGTGTCTGGGTAGCTTTGCCGGGCTGTGACCTGGCCCCAAGTTGTCCTGCTTCAACACCTCCCGGCAAGCTTGCGTTATTTGATCCGATCGGACAAAACTGGGTAAAGACGGTTGCTCTCCCATCCGGCTATGGTCAGCCGGTCTTTGTTGCCGTCGATGCCAGCGGCAATGTCTGGTTTACGATGCCAGTAACAAATAGCGTTGGCAAATATGATCCCGTGAATACGACTGTGACACAATGGGCAGTGCCAACCGCCAGTGCCGGTCCCTGGGATCTGGCAATTGACTCAAACGGGAAAGTCTGGTTTACCGAGCATTATGTCAACCAGATTGGTTCGTTTGATCCAGGTACGCAAACGTTTCATGAGGTTGCCACTCCTTCCGCCAACAGCCAACCCTACGGTATCGCAATCGATTCGTCAAACAATGTCTGGTTTACCGAGAATCCAGATACCGTTGCCAGAATCGGGAAATATACCGATCAAGGGGGGATGCAGGAGTATAAAATACGTAATACTTCAACCGGTGGGACTGGCCTGACTCCTCATCTCATCATTATTGGTCCAGATGGGAACCCCTGGTGGTCTGAGGGCTGGGTTAGCTCTATCGGAACCCTCAAGTTCTCCGCTGCGCAACCGGGCACGAATAATGGCGTCACCGAATATTCTTATAACCCGGCTTGTAGTGGGTGTGGTTCACATACCTCTGGCATCAGCGCTGATAAGCTCGGTCAGATCTGGTTGGATGACTCACTACAGAATGCAATTGCATCTTTCCCGCTGGCGGGCGGCGCATTCACATTCTATAGCACCAACGGACACCCCCATGATGGTCTCAACGTGGATTCACAGAACAGAATATGGTACGACGAGGAGTTCGGGAACAAGTTAGCCGTGGCGGTTCAATCCAGTTCCAGCGGTACACCCACCCCGACGAGTACAACAACATTGACCCCAACGCCGACGACCACACCAACATCGACGCCAACACCTGGGACGGTGCTGGGGCAGGATACCTTCCAACGCGCCAACCAATCGCTATGGGGAACCGCTTCGGATGGACACACCTGGGGTGGAGATGCCAATACCAATGCAGCGTTCTCAATTTCTAGCAATGCAGGGCTGGTCTCCAATACAGGAAGTGCCTCGTATAGCGCGGTCCTGGGAGCCAGCGCAACTGACTCAGAGGCCTATGTCAGCGGCTCCTTGAGTTCCTTTACCAACAGTAACTTTGGACCTGTTGTACGCTGGACGGATGGCAACAACTGGTACAAGGCCTTTATTGATGGCTCCAGCCTGTACATCCAGAAAAAGGTCGGCGGCGTCACAACCATTCTAACAAGCGTGGCCTTTCCAGCGACCGCAGGCACCTCTTACACGATCCATTTCCGCGTTGTGGGGACCACGCTACAAGCCAATGCCTGGGCCTCGTTGGGCACAGAGCCGAGCGGTTGGATGGCAACGACCAGCGATAGTAGTCTGAGTTCGGGCTATTGTGGCCTGCGTCTCCTCACCCAGAGCGGCGTGGCAACCCTTACATCCTTCCGAGCCGATGTTCCTGGCGGGTCTGCCACAGCGACGCCTACCGCCACAGCGACCGCTACCGCCACGCCCACTGCTACAGCTACGGCGACAGCGACCGTCACCACCACACCCACCGCTACAGTTACATCGACCGTCACCACAACGCCAACGGTTACAGCCACGCCTGGAACGGCGCTGGGACAGGATACCTTCCAACGCGCCAATCAGTCGCATTGGGGAACCGCTTCAGATGGGCAAACCTGGGGTGGAGACGCGAACACTAGCGCGACCTTCTCGATTTCAGCAAATACAGGACGTATTACGAATACCGGAAGTACCTCGTACAGCGCCGTATTGGGTCCGACAGCCACGAACGCAGAGGTCTATGTCAGCGGCTCCTTGAGTTCCTTTGCCAGCACCAACTTTGGACCTGTCCTGCGTTGGACGGATGGCAATAACTGGTACAAGGCCTTTATTGATGGTTCCCGGTTGTATATTCAGAAAAGGGTCGGCGGAACGACCACCATTTTAACGAGCGTAGCCTTTCCAGCGACCGCAGGCACCTCTTACACGATCCACTTCCGCGTTGTGGGGACCACACTACAAGCCAATATCTGGGCCTCGTTGGGCACAGAGCCGAGCAGCTGGATGGTGACGGCGAGCGATAGCAGCCTGAGTTCGGGCTATTGTGGCTTGCGTGTTCTCACTCAGACCGGTTCTGCAACCGTCACATCCTTCCGGGCCTCGTCGGTTTAAAACGAGTGTGAATATGGAGATGAGTTGAACTTATCCTCATCTACGCAACGATAGATTTGCTGAAACATGTTGTTGGTGCATCCGACACATGAGACGGAGAGGGCCACCCGAATATAGCAGTGGCGATGGCTTGTCCTCGCCCGTGTTGCCCCTATTGTATGTAGATAAACCAGGGCGAGGACAAGCCATCGCCACTGCTATATTCGGTCATCCCCTAAGATTTCGTGAATGCACCAGTTGTACTCTTGAGAGGAAAGAGCAGAATGCTTCAAACATATAGTGGAATCAAGCTATCAGCATGCATATTTTTGCTGCTGCTCCTGCTGTCTGCCTGCGGCTCTACAGATACTACAACCACTACAGACAGCAACGCTCCCAATAAACTCATTACCGTCACCACGCGTCAGGGATCATCCTCTACCCCACCAATTGTGGTGACGGCAAAATCGGTGGGCGGATCATCGCAAGGATCGTCGGGGAGCGGCCCTGTCGTTGTAGTATCACCAACGCCGATACCTGGCGACCATACAAATAGTCAGCAAGTAGTATTGAAGGATCGTACACTGGTGATTGGTAGCGTCAGCAAACAAAACGGTGTAAATGCAGCTTCGAGCCTGATTACGCTGGCGTTGACGGTGAAGAATACCAGTAGTAAGACGATTATGAACCAGCCAACCTTTTTTCAATTGATGGGGGCGGAGGGTGATACCTTCTCATATCAAACGAATAGTTCAGACAACTTCTATGGCAATGTGACGGCGAACAGCTCTCGCAGCGGCACCATAGTCTTTCAGATCCCCGGCGCGGCTGCGCATCACCTGCGCCTGCTCTATCGCCCTGAAGTCGCAGCAGAAACAACGCTGGTTTTGCTCAATGTCTAAAGAATTTTCTCATACAGATGCGGCCCATCTTTGATATTGAGATGAGCCGCACTTTTTGACGGAGCAATGAATCAGACTTCTACCCCATTTTAATCCAATTTTGCATCGAAGGGGGCAATTTGCACTGAGGGGTGGAACTAGACACTTTGATGCCATTCCAGACCTTTCTTTCGACATTCAGTTGCTCATTTCTGATCCACCTTATTTAGTGAGCCGACTGGGATTCGACTGCACGCCAAAGGGAACGTTCCTTGGACTCCAGGTCAACGGGAAGAGAATTTCCTTTACCGAGAATGTCTTCTATGCATTTCGGAGCGAGAAGATCTGGCAAGTCTGGTCAGTGATTGATAAGGCAGCTATCGAAGCTCAGCTTTCGCGTGAAAAATGATCCCATCTCTCGTCTCCAAGCGCCCTCGCTGGTGTATAGTGTGTTAACCCCAACAAGAAATTGGTGTTCCTTTATATATTCAGGTGTCTGTTTCAACCATAGAGATGAATGTTCGTTTCATCCCTAATTTTTCCGGCTTTTTAGCGACTGGCCGGTGTTGGCCCCTGGATAAGTTGGGACCGCACATGGGTATTTTGTCCATAAAATTTCCTGTGCTGAAAATTTACTTGATCTTTTTTGTGATCTCCTATATACTTGCTAATAATTGATGTGATAATCGTATATTTGATGCTGACTTTATGCATTTACCTCTTCGCTTTTTTCGAAACACCATAAAGTCAGACTAGAAGATTATTACATAAACTCATCTATCACTAGTAGCTCATGTATACGCATGAGCTACTGCATGGCAACTGCACTGGAAGCAGAAGCATGCAGCGGCACAATATCTCAGATGATATTGCGGAACGGGTAAGTTGGGGAATTTGCCAAAGCAGGTGATATTACAGCACAGGTAAGTTGGGGAATTTGCCAAAGCAGGTGAGTTGTAGGAGAGATTACCTACTATAGGCAAGACACCACGAATTGCAGAGCCTGGTTGAACGCTCTCTTCAGGTGATATTGCACTCCTCAAATAGATCAGGATGTTTGTTTTCAGGCGATGAACTATGGCGGCTCTATGCGATAAATATATAGTGTATTTATCACATGATGCGCTGCCTTTCATGAATGCGCATGACTCATAACATCCCTTCATCTTCGATCGTACATATTTTCATCTCTTCAGCAAAGGGGCAAATCTGGAAAGAGCGATTTTTATTCCGTTATTAGAATATATGTTCTATTTCCTGAGTGAAAGACGGGAAGGCCTGAAGAGATGATTCACAGGTAATTTTTTTATGGCGATTATCAAGTATACCAGGCTCAAAAGGAAGCTATGCTATGACTATTGAACGTAGCTCATACGAGTTCATAGAGACAGATTTGCTAGAGCCAACAGAGAAAATCGTCGCTGTCTCACAGGGCAAGAAGACCCAAAAATGGATAAGCAACGACCGGCAAACGAGCGCTCCTCGCATTGATGTTCCCTCTACCTACGATCTGAGCGTGGTTATTCCAACGCGAAACGAACAGGAGAACATCCGGCCTCTCCTGGCCGCTTTGCAACACGCTTTAGATCCCCTGTGCGTGGAGATCATTTTCGTAGATGATAGCGATGACGATACGCCAGAGATTATCGTCGATGTGGCAGAAGCCATGAGCTCCTCGCGCTTTCATATTCATCTGGAGCATCGTCTGACAGGAGCCGCGCGCTCCGGTGGGTTGGCGACCGCCGTTGTCTGGGGCATGAATAAGGCGCAGGCTCACTATGTCGGGGTGATAGACGCCGATCTGCAACATCCCCCAGAACAGTTACGTATGTTTTACGAGCAGGCAAACGCTCATGATGTTGACCTGGCTTTAGCCAGTCGCTATATTCCGGGTGGTAGCTATCAAGGGCTGGATGGAATAGGGCGACGCTTCATTTCTATCGGGATGAAATGGACGGCCCGACTCCTCTTCCCTGAGCAATTGTGGAGTATTTCCGATCCGCTTGGTGGTTTCTTTCTGCTGCGCCGTTCGTTGCTCACCGGAGTCTCGCTGCGTCCAATTGGCTATAAAATTCTGTTAGAGATCCTGTTGCGCTGTCAGTGGAGGGAAGTGCTCGAAATCCCCTATCATTTTCGCGCACGCGTTCACGGCCAGAGCAAGGCAAATATGAAGCAGGGTCTTCTGGCCCTACAGCATATGGTACGTTTGCTCGTCGAAGTCCCCTCTGCCGGGCGGATCTGGAAAATTAGCCTTCTCATTCTGCTCAACATCGTCGTTACCTTCATGTCGTTTCTTCTTCCAACGTTTTTTCCAGCCAGCGGAAGCAATCTTTTGATCATTATTTTCGCTCTGATGGCTGGCCTGGATTTTTTCCTCTTCAATCGCTTTATCTTCCCTTCATTCATCGGCCCTTCCGCATTTATTGTGCAACAGATAGAAGATGCACACGCGCCAGCAAAGGACCTTATCCAGCCTGTAGACGCCGAAGCCCCAACGCAAGCTATTGAAGTTGCAGAGAACACAGACGTTTCGCCGTCCTCAAGTAAAACATCTGAAAATATATATACGTCAACGGCAACTGAGGAGAGGGATAATCTGGTACAGGTCGCTGAAATACCAGAAACAGAGGTGCCGCTTGCACAGACAGAACAGAGTGCTGTGAGCGGGCCGAAAGAACATGTGTCAGTGCTGCGTAAGAAAAGCTTCTTTGGCATGATTCGGCTCAAGCCAAGGAAGCAATTTTTCAAAAAGCTTGAGGCTATCGTAGCGCTACTCGCAATGCTCCTTGCGGTTGCCTGGATTTCTTATACGATACCCGGTGTGCTGCTGGTTTTAGCCGTCCTGTGCATAGGGGCCGCGATTATCTTCACCAAAGATGTGCAACGCGACCATATGGTGGTTATGCTGCTGGCCATTGCGGTGGGAGTGACCAGCGTTGACTATTTAAGCTGGCGCTTTGTCGTCACGAACTGGCCCGGCTGGTGGATCTCTGTACCGCTCCTCTTCGCCGAAACGCTGGGTGCCATCCATGCCTTTGGTTTTCAGATTACAATCTGGCCCTGGTCGCCACCGAAGATCGAGCGCGGCGATGATCCGACCAGACATCCCATCTTCATCTTTATCCCTACCGTCAATGAGGGCGTCTCTATCCTGAGACCAACATTGGAAGGGGCTATTGCTGCTCGCGACAAATACCTAACGCAGTATCCTCATAGCAAGGTGACTATCGTTGTCTGTAATGATGGTCGGGTGGCGCATGCGGAGCATTGGGAAGAGATAGACATGCTGGCAAAAGGGCTAGGTGTGTGCTGTGTAACTCGAACAGTCGGCGGTGGTGCGAAAGCTGGCAACATCGAAAATGCCCGCCAGGAACTACAAGCAACAAACGACGCGTTTCTGGTCATTTTTGATGCTGATCAGATTGCCCGACCGGATTTCTTGCTCAAAACTATTCCCCCTTTCCGCGATCCGCGCATGGGCTGGGTACAGACCGGACAATATTACGCTAACCTAGACAACCCTGCGTCTCGTTGGGCAGACGACCAGCAATCCTTGTTTTATAACCTACTATGTCCAGGGAAAGCTGCGCTCAATTCCGCATTTATTTGTGGGACAAATGTTGTGATTCGGGCCGCCGCGCTGGACGAGATCGGCGGCTTGCCACAAGATTCGGTGACAGAGGATTTTGCCGCCTCGATTGCCCTGCATCCTACCTGGCGCAGTCTCTACCTGACAGATATTCTCGCGACTGGTCTGGGACCACTGGATGTACCATCCTATCTGAAGCAACAGAGCCGATGGGCGCTGGGTACGCTTAGCGTCTTTCGCTCCCACTGGCGCGACATCTTACTCCCTCAGAAACATGGCCTGAAGACGGCGCAACGCTTTCAGTACTTCCTGGCATGCACGCACTATCTGTGCGGTCTGCGCGACCTGATTTATCTGATCAGCCCGATTCTCTTCATCTTTACTGGTATTCCAGCCGTGCGTGGCTCAACGCTAATCGAGTTTCTCTTGCACTTCATCCCTTATTGCGTGTTGAGCTTTACCGCGCTATGGTACTCGTCGCGTGGTATTACAGGATTGCGCGGCATCATCATCGGTTTTGGCAGTTTTCCAGTCCTGATCGGCAGTCTGGTCTCCGTCATATTGAAGCGCAAAATCGGCTTTGCAGTGACCGCGAAGAGGCGTGATGGGAAGCGGTCGCTCAATTACTTGCTCGTCTATTGTTGTCTCTTCTTGCTGTGTATCGTCTGTCTGTTCTGGGCAACGCAGGTCAAAAGCCATGAGCAGACCTCGCTCTTCATCAGCGTTCTGTGGGTGATCTACTCAATGCTGATGCTCGCAAGCTTCCTCTGGCTCAATTATCTGGATATTCGCTTTCACGCGGCAACACTACGATCTGGAACGACCAGCGAGACGGTAGCAAATCAGCAGTATCCAACCAAATTACTGCATCGCCCACGTGGACTGACGCCGGTGTGGAACCTGGGATTGGCAGCGCTGGTGGCTTACCCAATACTCATAAGCAGCTCTTTACCGATGTTCACAGGCGAGGCATCATCCCCGTTTGTGCTCGCACAGGAGAAGAGAGCCGCACCCTATATTGGCGTCTCGCTGCCAGTGCAATTGTTGAAAGGTTGGTCGCCGATACTGGAGCGCGATCTGGGTACTCAGTTTGCCATTGTCGGACGCACGCAGGATATCCATGACCAATTTGATACCGCCTGGGCCAATGAACTTGCGACACAACATGCTCGCCCCTGGATCACGCTGCAATTCGGCGTGTTCGGACCGAAACAGAAGCCGCCGCTGGATGCCAATTTACCGGCGGTAATTAATGGACTCCATGATCAGCGCATCAGAGCGTGGGCCGATGCTATTCGCGATTATGGCAAACCCGTCTATATCACGATTTTCCTGCATGCTGATCGTAACTGGTCTCTGTCGTCAGGCGTTGCCAATGGTGGTATCCCACAGGATGTCTCGGCGGCCTGGTTGCATGTGCAGTCTGTTTTTCGGCAGGCTGGCGCGCATAACGTCGCCTGGGTCTGGGCACCGGCCGATCCTCTCCACGACCAGGTATATGCGCCGCCAGTAGCAGCCATCGATGCCGTCCTGCAAAGCTTTATCAATTACCCTGGTACAAAGTGGGGTGAGCCTGCAACGGTATTGCGCAATCTCACGCTGCGGTATCCAAAGAAGGCAATTATTGTGGAGGCCAGCGCGAGTGGTCCTGCCTCCCAAAAAGCTGCGTGGCTGACAGGATTAGGGCAGGCGATCAATGAATTTCCTCAAGTCTATGCCCTGCTCTATCACGAGGGCGGACCTGAACTCAACGCGAGCAAGACACAAATGAAACGCTGGTCCCTTACATCTGATTCGGCTTCATTAGCGGCGATGCAGAAGATTGTACTCGATTTGCGTCGAAAAAATACAAGCTCGTAAGAAGGATTGTAGGCTACAAAAGAAGAAGAAGCGAGAAGATACTGTGACGGAAGTTTCTGTAATACCACAAATACCTGCGACAAAAAAAATTACCTTGAAGCGTTCACTGACCGGTACAACCCTGACACGCTGGTCGTTACCCTTGATTTTAGTCTTTCAGGCCGTGCTTGCCTGGATGCTGTTACAGAATACCGCCTTTCAGGACGAAGGGTTATATATCTATGCTGGGCGACAGATCTTGCAAAACTGGTTCTGGCATCAGCCCCTCTATGACCGCTACAGCTACTACTTTTCGGGGTATCCCTATGTCTATCCGGTCATTGGAGGAGGATTGGACATGCTAGGTGGGCTTGAGCTGGTCCGAGCGTTTAGCCTGCTCTGTATGCTGCTTGTGACGGCATGCAGCTATTATGTGACGAAGCAGCTTTTTAACCAGAAAAGTGCTGTTTTTGCCGCACTCTTCCTTGTCTGTCAGGGACCGGTGCTGTTTTTAAGCCGATTGGCAACCTATGATCCTCTCTGCCTCTGCTTGCTGGCGCTGGCAATGGCGCTGGCAGTGAGAAGCTGTCTGACGGCGAGACCCTGGCTGGCGCTGAGTATTGGCCCATTCCTGGTACTGGCATTCGGCGCAAAATATGCCGCACTGTTGTTTATACCTTCCATTTTTGCCACCCTCGCACTGACCTGCTATCTGAAACGGGGATTGCTCAGTGCGCTGGTACGTAGTGGATTGGCGGTCCTCTCGTTTGTAGCGGTTGCAGCGCTGGCAGATCTTGCCATCATGCGTTTTGATCCCAATATGTTGCACGCACTCAGAGACACAACAACCAACCGAGTTGTCATCCAGGCCTACTCGCGTCTTGGATTAGCGCAACATGTCGTTGAGATGGTCGGCCTGTCTTACCTTTTAGGGTTGCTTGCCATTGTCTTTACACGGAAAAGGCAACTGCTCATCGTGTTGTTACTGATTGGCTCCTCTCTGCTTGTACCTGGCTATCACATCTACAAAGCTGAAATCATCTCTCTGGAGAAACACCTGGGATTTAGCATGTTCTTTCTCATGCCTGTGGCGGGGTATGCGCTGGCGTCTGTATCCGGGTTCCGACGCGTCTTCTCACCCGGACGCTACTGGCTCTCCGGGGTGGCAATCTGCCTGGTGCTGTTTCTCATCGGGACGCAGGAAGCGCACGATATGTACACAAAATGGCCGCCCACTAGCACGCTTACCTATGTGCTCAATACACAGGTGCGTCCCGGGAGTGGTCACTATCTGGCAGAACAATTCGAGGTCTCGCGTTACAACTTGCGCAACGATACCTACACCTGGCAGTGGAGCGGCCTCGACTTTTTTGAGTACACGGATAAGCAGGGGCGCTACTACATCGGCAACGACGCGTATGTGAAAGCAGTGGACGACGGCTACTTCGATTTAATCCAGTTGAATTACGGCTATAACCTGCAAACATCCCTCATGATTGCCAAAGCTATCGAACAGAGTAAAAAATATGACCTCATCGATAAAGTTCCTTATCAGAACTATTATGGAGCCGGTTATTTCTGGATATGGCGGAAGCGCTAGATGAGCTGTTTTGCATCCATGTTTGTTGTAACAGATTGTACATAGGTTATCCCAATAGATCATTATATTTGTGAGGTTTACATGCAACGGAAGCAAGATCAGTTACAGGGATTATCCGATCGTTTCCACGCGGGACAGATGGCGCTTCAGCCTGAACAACGTGTTCTGGATGATATGGAAAGTGGCATGCTAGTGGCAGCTTCACTTCCCAAGCGGCCAGCAGGATGGAAGACGCTCTTGAACCTTCCATCCTTCAGAATCGTCGCCGGGCTGGTGATAGGTCTTGGCCTCCTTTTGCTCGTTGCTCGCTACGTGAACGTTTCTATAGCGGTTGGAATTGTACGCTCCCACCTGACGACGCCCCAGGGGATTATCTACGCGCTTTTGAGCAGCCTTGCTTTCCTGGCAGCTTTTAGCATTCGTGGCGTACGCTGGAAACTCTTCTTAAATCAGGTGGGCAAGGTCAGTACACTCAAAGCAATCCAGCTCTTCCTCGTTGGCGTCTTTCTCAACTTTCTGCTGCCCATTCGCGGTGGCGAAGTGGCAAAAAGCCTGATGCTCAAGCGCATCTCCAACATTCCGGTCAGCCAATCCTTGCCTACCGTCGCAATCGATAAAGCGCTCGATCTCGTGCCAGCGCTATTTATTATGGCGATTGTGCCGTTGTTTGGGATCAATATGGATATCAAAATCTGGGTGGTGCTGGGCATGGTTGGCCTGTTGCTGCTCTGCTTGATTGGCTTTGTTGGCGTGGCAGCCTGGAAACGTCTTGCGGCTATTGGCCTGCTGCAAAAAATAACGGGTGTGCTGCCGAAGCGAGTTGGCAGCAAGATAGAAGGCTTTGCGATCAATTTTGTCGATGCGCTGCTGGCCGGTGCAAGTCGTCCCAAAGTGTTTATACCAGCCGTGTTGCTGACCATCGTAGCAGTTTTCTTTGACGGCCTTTTCGCGCTGCTGGCTTTCTGGACGGTGGGGGTGCCGGTTTCTCTGGAACTGGCAATCTTTGGCTATACCCTGTTTAATATGTTCTACATCCTCCCAACCCCGCCAGGACAGGTGGGCAGCAACGAGGTCTTCGGACTCCTCGTTTTCTCAGGTCTTCTTCGTCTTGATCCACATGGCGTGACCGCAATGTTCCTCTTCTCACATCCCTGGGCCGCTCTGCTTCAGACGATAGTGGGCGTGGGCTGCTTGAGTACCCTGGGTCTGACGATTGCCAGCGCGATGAAGATGCAGAGTGACAATGAGAAGGAGAACAATCATGCTTGAAGTGTTACCAAACATTGCAAAGACCCAGGCATCCTATGCCATCAACAAAGTATTGGTGCTGCCCATGAATTTGACGATTAGCGTGAGCTATCGTTGTAACTCGCGTTGTAAAACGTGCAACGTCTGGCAGCGTCCGAACGATGATTTTACCATTGAAGAATATGAGAAGACGTTCGAGTCCATAGGCCGCGCCCCTTACTGGTTCACCTTCAGCGGCGGCGAGCCAACCTTGCGCAAGGATCTGCCAGAGATGGTCGGGGCCGCCTATCGTCATTGCCGCCCTGGTATCATCAATATTCCCACCAACGGCATTCAAGATAAGATCATCCCCGATCGTATCGAGAAAGTATTGCAGGCTGCTCCAGACTCCGAGGTCATCATCAACCTTTCCCTGGATGGGGTTGGCGAGAAACACGATCAGGTGCGTGGCGTCAAGGGCAACTTTGAGCGTGCCATGCGGACGTATGCAGGCTTGAAAGCGTTGAAGGGACGCTACAAAAACTTTACGCTTGGCGTCCACACGGTTATCTCTAACTTCAATGTCCACGAATTTGATGCGATCCATACGTTTGTACGTAACGAGTTAAAGCCAGATCAATTCATTAGCGAAATCGCTGAGGAACGCGTCGAACTGGATACGGTTGGCATGGGCATTACGCCTCCTTACGAACTGTACAAGCCGGTCATCGAGCGCTTGCAGGCGGATATTCGAGCGGAGAATGCCCAGGGAGTCGCGCGGATTACGCAGTCGTTTCGCGACCGCTACTACGATATTGTGAAGCGTACCCTGGTGGAGAAGCGACAGATCATCCCCTGTATGGCTGGTATCGCATCTGCCCAGATCGCACCTAACGGTGATGTCTGGACCTGTTGTATCCGCGCTGAGTCTGTTGCGAATTTGCGCGATCACAACTACGACTTCAAATCAGCCTGGACGACGGCGAAAGCCGATGAGTTGCGCCGCAGCATCAAAGCTGGCGAGTGCTTCTGTCCCCTGGCAAATGCGGCCTATACCAACATGCTCTGTCATGTCCCAACAATGAGCAGCGTCGCCCTTGAAGTGGGCAAGGGCACGCTCGCGGACAGCATGTCGGGCAAACGTGCTCTGAACAACTAAGCAAGGAGGTTGTTATCATGGATGTGCTTGATACGGTGTCAATGCTCGCCAGTGGTGGCACGGAACTGCAATCGAGAGAGAAGTTATCTCTTGAGGATGGCGGATACGTTGGCTGTAGCATCGGCATTATGGCGTATAACGAAGAGGCGAACATTGCGCGTACCCTCTCTGCTGTGCTCGCGCAAGATGGACCCTCTATTCGTATCGAAGAGGTGATCGTTGTCGCCAGCGGTTGTACAGATCGCACCGTTCCTATTGTTGCGGAAATCGCAGCACAGGAAACGCGAGTCCGACTCTGTGTGCAGGAAAAGCGTGAAGGGAAAGCCTCTGCGATCAACCTGTTTCTCAAGGAAGCATCCGGTCAGGTGGCCGTTCTCATCGGAGCGGATGTCATTCCAGAGACATCGGCTATCGAGTATCTTTGCTCTCCATTCTTGAACCCGGCTATCGGAATGACCGGGGGCCATCCCATCCCGGTAAATGACGAGCACACTTTTATGGGACATACCGTGCATCTGCTCTGGCGCTTGCACGATTGTATTGCTCGCACCCACGCGAAACTGGGTGAAGTGATCGCTTTCCGCAACGTGATCTCAGGGATACCGGCGGATAGCGCAGTTGATGAGATTTCTATCCAGGCACTTATTTCTCAACTCGGGTACAAGCTGCAATATATATCTGAATGCGTTGTATATAATAAAGGTCCGATCACCGTTCGCGACTTCTTGAAACAACGCCGCCGTATCTATGCCGGACATCTCAAGGTACTGGAGCAACAGCACTACGAAGCGTCCACCATGAAGATTGGCCCGATCATGCAGCCACTTCTTGCTATGCGTGATTTTTCAATCGGGACGCCGAGGAAGGCACTCTGGACGGCTGGATCTATCATATTGGAAGGCTTCGCGCGTCTCCTGGGCCGCGATGATTACAGACGCAAGCGCGAGCATCATATCTGGCAGATGGTCGATTCAACGAAAAATCTGGAAGCCGGACTGCGCAAAGTCCGTCGTCTCTGCAATGTGCAAAGTGTGATTGTCTTGCGCCTGCTCCTCGATGGAGCTTCCGGGGACGATAGCAACCGTGAACGCGAAGATCGTGAAGCTACCGAGGTTGCACGCAAACTGCTCCCACGCCTGCGCGCACATATCCGTAAAGAGGATAGGCTCTCCATCAACGGCCCTGGCATTATCACGGTCGTCGTCCGTGCTGAGCAGCAAGGTGCAGAAATCGTGGCTCAACGCATCAAAGGTATTGTCGAAACTGCTAGCGTGTCTGTGGGACTACGGAACCGTGCGGTAAAAACAACCATCGCTTATAGCATATTGAGCTTCCCCAGGAAACAAAAATAGTTGCTCATTTCCTGAATAGAAAAGACCTGTTCAATCAGGCAGAAGCGATGCTCAAAAGATGTAGATGCAAAAAGTATGCTCTCTTCTCACTCAGCAGGAGAGAGCATACTTTGTGGTTGTGTTGCAAAAATTGTGGAGGAGATAAACTGAGGGTGTTGCTCTTCTTTGATCAGTTTAGGCGACTATCCCAAACAGCTTAGCAACGAACGCCATCTGGCCTCTCACCTCTCCTTTCGCCACGCCTTGTACTTGTCCTTTTCTCATCATATTCATGGTCTCAAATCCTTGCAGCATTCGCCATGCCGTCAGATCAGAGAAAAAGCCCATCCCAGGTTTGGTCAAGCGTTTCATGAACCGATGGTCCTGTTCAGTCAAGTTACCCCGATATTTGACCTGCCTCAATTCCACGTGTTCAGGCAAGATTCCAGCAGCTTTGAGCTCGACAATAGCTTTCGGTGTAAATTTCATCTGAAAACCATTGGAGAGAAAGATGAAATATCCTCCTAGAGCCAGCTTGCGCTCGCTAAAAGAAGAGGTATGGAGTGTGGCTTGTGGCTCTCTAGGCAGCAGGAGGTGTCACCTGGTAGCCCAGACGCCTCAGCCGCTTGATGAGCTGCCTTTCTAGTTGGTCAGGAGCTCGACTGCGAAAGTACGCAACTCCTTTCTCATGATAGGGCTCCTCTGTAATCATCATGTGGTAAAAGATGACCAGGATACTTGTCCAAAAAACCACCAACGACTCCTGGAGAGTCGATGAGACTTACATCAAAGTCAAAAAGCAATGGATGTATCTCTATCGGGCGGTTGATTCACAGGGAAACACGCTTGATTTTTTCTTCAGCCCGACAAGAGATGCGCAAGCCGCGAAACACTTCTTTCTGAAAATGCTTGCCGCCTCTCATGCCAACGTATCCCGCGTCATCAACGTGGACAAACATGCTGCGTACCCAAAAGCATTTGCTGAATTAAAAGCGGAAGGACACCTTCCCGAAAACTGTGAACTGCGACAAGTGAAGTATCTCAACAATGTGATCGAGCAGGATCATCGCTTCATCAAATGCTTGACCAAACCTGGGATGGGCTTTTTCTCTGATCTGACGGCATGGCGAACATTGCAAGGATTTGAGACCATGAATATGATGCGGAAAGGACAAGTACAAGGCGTGGCGAAAGGGAACATTTCAGGGCAGATTACCTTCATCGCCAGCTTGTTTGGAGTAGCTGTCTAAACTGAACAGAAGCGAGCCTCCACGTTCATCATTTCCCCCAGAGTTTTTGCAACACTATCGTACAACGTGCAAATGGGCGAGATCAATGACCTTGGTTCTCTGCGTAGCATGGTCTTTCTCGACAATAACGGTGTGATGTTAGAAGCCATCTGGCGAAGAGCCGAGTGAAGCCTTATGGCTTTATCCTCGGCCTCTCTCGTCTCGTTGCGTATCTCGTGGGCATCAGCGAGAGGAGCAAAAGCGCTTCCAAGCGGCATGATGACCCTTTCGGTTTCTTGTATCTGTACGGGAAGTACGGGAGAACTACAAAATCGTGGGAAAAGCCTGGATTTCTCAGCAATGGCAAGAGCAATGGTTACCCATCTGCTCAGCTCTGTGCCGAGTTTCAAGAGGCGCTGAAATGCGCCAATGTCATCATGTGCTGCGCACAGCATTGGCCTTGTTCTGTAGATCGTTGTGCTCCTGCAAGTCGATAGCTCCACTGGTTTGCTTGCTATGTGACGTATCGGCTGCTGGGATGGTGGCTTTCGGGGTGCGGATCACGAAAATGGACACCAACAGCGCCACGATCATGAGGAGCGCCGAGCACAAGAAGGCCATCTGGTAGCCATGCATACTAGCTTGTGCAAGCCCCTTCCCGAGCGTTTCATCTGCTGCCGTGGTGGTGCTCGCCACCGCAGTGAGAACAGCTAAACCCAAGGCTCCGCCAAGCTGTTGCGATGTGTTGATCAATCCCGATGCTAGTCCCGCGTCATGATCTGGCACTCCTGATGTCGCAGCCACCGTCACCGCCACAAACGAGAGTCCCATACCCAGCGCCAGGATCAGAAAAGCTGGCAGCAGATTGGTCACATAGGATGAGGCAGATGTCAGGAAACTCAACAAGAACGTGCCGATGATCATCAAAGATGCGCCTGTAATGAGCAAGGGCTTAAAGCCAAAGCGGTCGAGTAGACGTGGTGCCTGAAGAGAGATGATCCCTATGATGGTCGGCAACGGGAGAAAGCTCAGGCCAGAGAGTGAGGGGGAGTAGTGCAGCACATTCTGGACATAGAGCGAGATGAAGAAGAACATGCCCAACGCGCCTGCTGTCACCGGCAGCATGACGAGATTGCCCCCACTCACGTTCCGGTTCCGAAAAATGCTGAGTGGGATCAGTGGATGCTTCACCCTGGCCTCGTTGAACAGGAACGCTGCCAACAGAACGATGCTCACACCTAACGTCACGAGTGTGCTCTTCTCGGTCCAGCCGACCTGCGAGACCAGCGTCAAGGCGTAGACCAGCGCAATGAGACCGCCTGTCACCAGGACCGCCCCGGGAAGATCGAGGTGTCTTTCGCTCGCATCCGCTCTCTGTGACGGAACATACTTGAGAATACCGACGATCGTGATGATGCCAGCCGGGACATTCACGAAGAAGCACCACTGCCAGCCCAGGTATTGTGTCAGGACTCCGCCAAGAAAGACACCTGCCGCTCCGCCACCCGCCGCTACCATGCTCCAGATGCTCAGAGCCCGATTGCGCTCCTCCCCCTCCTCAAACGTCGTGAGCAGGATGGAGAGAGCGGTAGGAGCCATGAAGGCGGCGGACAACCCCTGCAGAGCACGCAACACGATGAGCAGAACGCTTGAACTGGTCAGGCCCAGCAGTAACGAAAACAGAGAAAAGCCCCCAATGCCGAGCACCAGCAGGCGCCGCCGCCCAAAAAGATCGGCAGTACGGCCACCCAGCATCAAAAAACCACCGAAAGTCAGGATATAGGCGGTCAGAACCCATTGCAGCGAGGACGTATCAAAGTGCAAAGCAGCTTTCATAGCGGGCAGTGCCACATTAATAATGGCGCTATCCAAAATGACCATAAACATCGCCAGAGAAAGCAACAGCAGGATCATAGGACGATTCTGGCTCTGATTCAGCATTCCTTTTGACATAGAATCTCTTTCTGAGGTGAAAAACCATGCTTGCCAGTTGCAAGCAGGTAGACCATACCACCACTGGTCAGAAAGATCTTCTTCGATCTTGCTCTTCGCACAAATAAGAACAGCAACTGAGCCGCCATCTATTCCAGCCTCGACGTATTTTTCTGATGGTGGATTTGATCCGTCTCAAAAGAGCCTCAAAAGAGATGTTTGCACAAAAGATGTGATGAGTTGAAGAGATAAGACACCTTCGACTGGCCTGGATTTGTGCCTTGACAACGGGGTCCATTATGAAACCGCGCAGAAAAATTTTCAATGGCGGCCAAACGTAGTTTGTGAAAGGTGCGGCGCACTTCGACCCCATCATCGGTATGAGGATAGCGCCCGTACTTCGTAGTCACCAGAAGGCGCCCATCCTGCGTGCAGAGAGCCTGCAATTCGTCACGGTTGTAGTGGCGGTCCCCCAGCACAAAGCGGACCTCAAGCGGAAGTTCGTGCAGCAGGAAAGGTGCCTGCTCACTATCCGGGACATTGGCTGCAGTCAGTTCTGCCGCCAAAGGGATCCAGACGTTTGCCACAGTAGAGATGAGATGCAGTTTCCATCCGTAGATCCAGCCATGCCAACTAGATTTGGTCCAATGTGCTTCTTGATCAATGAAGCTATGGGGAATCAGCCCCTGCTCACGGTGCTTCTGCAGCAGAGGATACAGACGTGCTCACCCTCCAGACGCGTTGGTTTAAGTGGAACTCCTTGATTCTGTTTCTGCCACCATACTACCTCAAGCGGAAGCGTCAGAACTGAGGACAAGGACCAGTAACCAGATCCTTCTTGTGCTATACTGGGGTCGTTGATCCCATCTTCATGAGGAGGGAACCATGAATTGCCCACATTGCGCTTCATCTACCACCAAGGAACAGCTCAAGAAAACGTCACTAGGATACCGGACATTTCGTTGTTCAGCGTGCCGGTGTACCTTCAACGAGCGCACAGGAACTCCGTTCAACTTCCTCGAATACCCGACTGACCTCGTTCTGCTCGTTGTGCTGTGGCGCTTGCGCTACAAGTTGAGCCTACGCGATGTGGCAGAAATGTTTCTGGAACGCGGTGTGGTGTTCACGCATGAGGCAGTTCGCGACTGGGAAGCACGATTTGCCCCACTCATCGCTGATCAATTGCGTGCCACACGACGTGGACAAACTGGGCGGTCTTGGCACGTGGATGCGCACCTACGTGCGTGTCCATGGAAAATGGTGCTACCTCTATCGCGCCATCGATCAGGATGGGAACTTGGTTGATTCTCGACTAAGTGAGAAGCGAGATATGGAGGCTGCTCAGCGGTTTTTCAAACAGGCGGTTGCGGTAGTGGGTCATGCGCCAGAGAGCGTCACAACGGATGGGCATCGTTCCTATCCGCGTGCCATCCGCGAAATGCTTGGTAATGATGTCATTCACCAGTGTCATCACTACCTTAATAATATCGTAGAACAAGATCATCGCGGCATCAAACAGCGCTATTATCCCATGCGCGGTTTTGGAAACTTCCTGTCCGCTTCACGATTTTGTCGAGCGTTTGATGAGCTACGTCAGCTCTTTCGGTTTCGTACCACAATAGGGCAATCTGTTTCCTTGGCATGGCAACGTGCTTTGTTTTGTCAAAGATTGAATGCCTTCAATGCCCTGAGTGTGAGCGCGTAATACCGAGACAGGTTGTGGCAAACATTGTCGAAGATCCTTGGTTCATGTTTCTGTTCCTAGTTCTGACACATCCCTCAGCTCTACTCACGCATCGGGTTTAATCATGAGATGGAGCCTCTCTCCCAGGAAGAGACGCGCAATTTTCTGGACAAGCGCTGGAGGCATCGCGTGAAGCCGTATTCCGATGATTTCACGGACAAGGAGGCCATTGGTGCGATCCTGCGTATCACGAAAGGGAATATTCGCCTGATTGAACGTCTGATGATGCAGGTGGAGCATGTCTTAGTCGCCAACCAGCTCACGATTGTCACCAAGAAAGTGGTAGAGACGGCTCGTAAGAACCTCATCGTTGGGGATGATTAAGTGATCATGCTTAAACTCGTGTCTCAAAAGCGTTCGTTTGTTGCGAATGGATGGGGTGCCAAGAAGCGTTCTGTGAAATACATCATAGGCTCGATGATGCAACGATGCTAGAGTAAGTATCATCAATACGCTCGCAATGCTGAGGCCTGCTCACTCAGCGGCAGGTGATCTCTCCCACGCACCTTCCCGTGGGTGGCAATCTCCAACAGAAGCACCTTCTCTGGAGAAAGCCTCGATGAGCGCAGAACTGGGTTCTTAGCTATGAGGCCGTAGCAGTGACAGGCCAAGGGGTGATCGAGTGGGGATGGGCTGCCATCACTACTCTCTTACTGAGATGCGAGAGCATGAGAAGAGGAGACACCTATCATATGGACGAAGAGAGACCAACCGCAGCCATCTACGCTGGCAGCCTGGCATACACGTATGAGTATTGCACCGTAGGCGTGCCGACCACGCCATACACCCGCTGGTCATTTGCTCTCTTGAACGAGGCATACCTCACCTGCCCCATCCTGGTCCAGCATGAGCGGGTCTACCTCGCCGACTCGGCAGGCTCCTTCTCTGCCCTCGACGCACGCTCTGGCAAGCTGTTGTGGAGCTTTGCCACCGATTGGGTGGAGCATCACGAGAACACGTCTAAAAATTCCTACGAGGGGGTGAAATCCTTCTGTCTAGATGGTGTACGAGGATATGTCCTCTCCGCCCGTGAGACGCTCTATGAATTGGATTTGGACACAGGAGTCCTGTTGCGCTCTTGGGATCGCGAAGTGCTGGCAGACAAAGGGCTGGAGAAGTATCCTTATGAATCGTATGCTTTCTTCAGTGCCGAGCACTCCTTTGATGACTATGATCCAATCGAGTGCGTGTTCTTGTATGAGAACCTCCTCTTCATTGGGACTGAGTGCCAGGTCTGGCGTTTTGACCTGACCACTGAACAGTTTGCACCTGAAACGATCCCGGTTGGCATGAGGAAATGCTGGTCTCCCTTACTCTATCATGGGGATGATGGAAGCAACGATGTGATCTTTGGCTTCATCGACTCAAAAGTGGACACAGGCGTTGACGGACGTTTTCTTGCCGCCGCAGATTGCTCGCTCTTTGGACGTTTGTATCCCCTCGTGAAAATGGCAGAGAGACCATTTCCCAGGAGCTACCTTTGGGATGTTTCGGGGGACTTCGGCAACGGTATTGGGAACCATCGCATGCTCCTCGCCAACAACGCCTTCTACGCTCTTGGATGGAACCATGGCTGGGGGGAGGATGCGCTAGTGGATGATGAGAGGGATGATGGCAGCGATGCGTTTTTATTCGCCCTTGATCCTCACACTAGCGAGATCCTCTGGCATGCTCCCTATGATGCCAGTTGCGCGCTTGCCGCGGCCTCCCATCTGCTCTTCGTGGTGAATCCCCTTTCGGGGGAGGTTGAGGCTATCGATACGCTGACCCAGCAGCGATGCTGGAAACGGGGAGAGTTGGGTGCTGTCAGTCACCCCTTGATCGCTGACGGACTGCTCTTTGTGTTTGGCAGAGAAGGTCAGATGATCGCGCTCGACGTGCAGACAGGAGCCTTGCGCTGGAAGCAACATGTGGAAGGCGAGATGATCGCGGCTTTCAACACCATCGACGATGGGACGCTCTTTGTTGCGACTCTCCATGTGCTCTACGCCTTGAGTGCTGGATGAGAAGCGAGTATCGCAAAACCGAGGAGACGGAGCACCAGGAACCTGACCAGGGAGGACATGACGCACTCCCATCAGGTAGAGATGCCAGTACAGGAGAGTGATCATCGATGATACATATAGCGAAACGTGAAATCACCTGTAGGATCTTATATTATGGAATTTTCGGCTGCGGAAGAATGTCGAATCTCCGCTACCTCCATCATGCGATCAATCCACGAGCCGTAGGAGAGAGGACCCCACTCGATAAAGAGACCGAACCTGCATACATTGACTGGGTGGAGTTTGATCTCGGCAAAGTTCATGACTTCACTCTTCGCTTTCAATTCTATCAGATGGTTGGACCTCTGATCTTTGATCTGAAAAACCAGATCCCGCTTCTGAAACGCACGGATGGTGTGATCTTCGTCGCCGATTCACAAGCAAGTAAACTGCAAGAGAATATCGTATGTTGGAACGACTTGCAGGAACTTCTCCGCGCAGCGGAGAAGGAACCCGCAGATGTTGTGGATGTCATGCAATGGAATAAGCGCGATCTGCCCGATGTGCTTCCGGTTTCTGCCCTGGAGGAAGCCCTCAATCCGTATCAGGTTCCTGGCTATGAAGCGGTTGCCGTGACAGGCAAAGGGGTGATCGAGTGTGCACGGGTCAGCATCAATACCACCTTACGAAGGCTCTTTCTAGAGAAAAAGGATGACAGCGAAAGCTGATCGTCCTCCCCCCTCGCATGCATCGGCTACTCTATGAGACTACTTGACGAGATGCAAAATCGACCGTTCAATGAGTTTCAAAACCGTCCGTTTTCTGCGACATATGGCGCTGCTTTTTCAGGGCCGTAGCGCGCCAGCTCCGCTAGCGTGAGATGTTCCTTGGCGAATCTCAAAAGTTGTCTCATAATTAAGAATCTCAAAACCTCCCCCTTTGACGGGAAAGATGAGACACAAAGAGGAGCATCTCATGAAAATCGGATATATTCGGGTCTCCAAGCATGAGCAACATGAAGATCTGCAACGGGATGCGCTGGCTGCGGCCAAATGCGAGAAAGTGTTTACAGACAAGCTCTCTGGGGCCGCTGCACAGCGCAAAGGCTTAGAAGAAGCGCTCGCGTATCTGCGACCCGGAGATACGTTTTGTCGTCTGGAAGTTAGATCGAGCTGAACGTTCCCTTGCCCACCTCATGGAACTGCTCAAGGAACTACAACATCGCGAGATCTCATTCGTCAGTCTCACCGAGCAGATTGATAGCACGACTCCTTCTGGCAAGCTGATTTTTCATCTGATGGCAGCCCTGGCCGAGTTTGAACGGGATCTCATTCGGGAGCGCACGAACGCAGGATTAGCGGCGGCCAGAGCTAGGGGAAATGTAGGGGGGCGTCCTCGTAAGCTCCAGTCAAATGCCAAAGTAGCGCTGGCTCGCCAGCTCTTTGCTTCTAAAGAGCATTCGATTCCAGAAATCTGCGCAGCGTTGGGAATCTCCCGTGCTACGCTCTATCGCTATGTCAAAGAGGCGAAACCAGCAGAATAATTGCCAAGAAATCAGCAGCTTAATCTCAAAATTTACAGGATACTGTCGCAAACTTGGGCTCCCGACATTTTCCCCCCGTTTTCCCCGCTAAGGATTCATCGAGGTGCTTCTGCCTGGTTTTCTCCCCGCTAAGCCTGGAAAAGATGGGGGAGAAAGCCCACCTCAGGCGGTTGTATTGACTCCAAGCAGGCTGTATGATACAACCAATGCAAAATTGGAGAAATCATTGGCAAAGGGCATCTATCCGTTTGGGAACCAGTGAGCGGATTCGTCGAGTGGTAATGCAATCAGGTGAGTTCGCCGTCTGCTTGCAAGCAGACGGCGAACTCACCTGATTGCTCAAAACGTGGCCTGTTACAGGCTTGCCGACCGCTCTGGCAGGCCGTCTGTTTCCTGCTGCTCGCTCGGCTTCGAGGGCATGCTTGAACGCGCGCTGGTTATGGCGCGCCTGCCGGGCAGCAGCATGCCAACGATGGCTCCCACAAGTGCCAGGGCAGCGCAGACGCTTATTGCCGGAACA
Source organism: Reticulibacter mediterranei (assembly GCF_016587455.1). Lineage (NCBI taxonomy): Bacteria > Bacillati > Chloroflexota > Ktedonobacteria > Ktedonobacterales > Reticulibacteraceae > Reticulibacter > Reticulibacter mediterranei. Next base: position 2,753,094 of record NZ_BNJK01000002.1, read on the forward strand.
AACCCATGACTGAATGCCTGGGGGGTGCTATAGCTTCCGACTCCAGCGAACACCGCCGCAGGGATCGCGACTCCGAACACTCCACCGAGAAAGCGCAACATATTGAAGGTGCCGGAGGCTTTTCCGATCTCGTGAGGAGCGACCGCGCTCACAACGGCGGTCTGAGCAGCAGGCATCGCCATTGAGACGCCTATGCCAGAGACGATCAGCGGTACGACAAGTCCAGTGTAGATGAGGTCGGGCCTGGCGATCAACGCGATCCAGGCCAGCCCACTGGCTTGTAGCAGCAGTCCGCCAACGATGAGTGAGTGCTCTCCAAGCCGATTGATGAGGGAACCGGCAATTGGTGCGACGACGAACAGCGTCGCGGTCGAGGGAAGCAGTCGTAGCCCGGAGGCGAGCGGCCCGTAGCCCTGCGCGGTCTGGAGAAACTGCGCTAGGAAGAAATTGGTGCCATAGAGCGATGCGAAGAGTAGAAAACCAATTGCATTACTGGCTGAGAAGGTACGGGAGCGGAAGAAGCGCATCGGCACCATGGGTACGCGGGAGCGCACCTCCCAAACGATGAAAGCCACAAGGAGCAGGGCTCCGATCACCAGGGAGACCTCTACCTCAAAGCTGCTCCAGCCAGCATTGTTCCCGCGCACCAGTCCCCACACACCCCCCAGAGAAGCACCCGTTACCAGGAGCAGGCCAACGACGTCGAGAGCCGTGCGCGGTCCGAAGCTCTCTGGGACGCGCAGGAGCACGAGCGCAATGACGAGCAGGCCAATGGGGACGTTGAGCCAGAAGATCCACTCCCAGGTAAGACCCTGAGCAATCGCGCCGCCCACCAGCGGGCCAGAGAGGACAGCCAGCCCGGTGACGCTCCCGAAGATTCCCAGCGCCCTCCCTCGTTGCGCGGGTTCAAACGCCGCCGAGAGCAGGGTCATGGCCAGCGGCATAACCAGGGCTGCCCCACTCCCCTGGATAGCACGCGCGGCAATCAACCAGCTCACATTGCGCGCCAACGCACAGGCGGCTGACGCCGCTACGAACACTCCCAGGCCTACGACGAACATGCGCCTACGTCCGAACCGGTCGCCCAGCGCTGCCCCTGTCATCAGCAGTACGGCAAAGCTCAACGTATAGGCGTTCACCGTCCACTCCAGTTGTTCGATGGAGGCACCCAGGTGCAAGCGGATCACCGGAAGCGTAGTCGAAACGACCAACGAGTCAAGCGAGATCATAAAGGAGGCCAGCGACGTAAGCGCCAGAATCCATGCCTGTGCCGCTCTCTCGTTTCTTTTTTGTATCATTCTTTTTCCTCTAACAAGACTGTAGCAGTTACCACAAAATGCCTATACCCCTTGAGTGGTTAGCGTATCCAAATCTTAGCGTACACTTTTCTGTTTTGGATACGCTGACCCCTATAGAGGAAGAAAAAATGGAGCGAGTTGCCGCGTACTCGGCTCTCGCGGTGGAACGATTGGTTGGGATCATCTCCTCATCCTCTGTGCGCGAACTAGCAGTGTTCTCTCCACCTGGAGGACTAGGGTACGATCTCCATCCCTTTTCCAGAAAGCAGGAACGACTTTCCTGCGCTCTTTTGCGGATCGCTGGCAAGCTCCATCAGGGCGCTGGCAACCAGGTCTGGCGTGACCAGAGGCTGCCCACCCCTCTGGAGAGAGAGAAAGTCCTCGATGGAAAGACCTCGAGAAGCAGCGTAAGCAGAGGCCCCAGTCTTCCCCATATCCGTTTCTGGCATCATATTGCCCGGTGCCAGCGCCAGGAAGCGTAAACCGAGATGCAAGCGATCAGCTTCTTCTTGGGCATACCTGGCAAGAAACATCAGCGTCCGTTTGGAGCCAGCATATCCCCCCGAAAGCGGCGAACCGCCAATGGCTGCCCCGCTGGACATCAGGACGACCGTTGAGCCTTCGGGCAGTGGCGTGTTCAGCGCCGCTTGCAAGAAGAACAGCGCTATCTTTACATCAGTATTCCAGTTGCGCGAGAATTGTTCGAAGCTTTGCTCTCCAAGCGGAGCCATATGAGGGACCGCCCCTGCGCAGACGAGTAACACATCAGGCGAAAGGGCGGCAAACACCCTGGCAGGAGCGCTTTCATGCGTGGCGTCAAGCGCGAGCACCTGGACCCCTGAGCGTTCCTCAGCGACCTTCCTGAGTTCCGCTTCCTGTCGGGCAACAGCAAGCACCTGCGCGCTTTCTGCGTGAGCCGCAGCCACAAGGGCACGTCCCAGCCCTCGACTCCCTCCAATGACGACCACGTTCTTGCCGTGGAGGCCTCGTTCCTTGATACTTTCGTCCATACATCCTTCTTTCTTGTTGTTTTGAAACAGAACAGCTCAATCTTTACTGCTCTTAGGAATGTGCCAGCTTCGCCAAGGCGTTGGCCAGCCCCTCTATCCACTCCTGGTGAGCGTTGAGCATGGGGTTGGGCTTTGTCCGAGCCATCTCCTGGGCTGGCTTCCCGATCTGCGACTCCTGCGTGAGAATCCGCACCCGCCCACCGAACAGATCCTCCAGCAGCCAGGCGTGGTAAGCGTTCAACGCCGTCTCTGCTGATCCGTCTATCCAACCATGCCAGGCGAGCCGTGCTGGCTTGTTGTCAGCGGGCGGCTCATACTCCATGACCTCAGCCTCAACAAGAAAGCCGAAGGTGGTAAACTGGAAGCGGGCACCCAGGTGCAATTCGGGCCCGGCGTCGTGGAAGCGGATGTCCGAGACGTTGCTGTAGTATGTCGGCCAGGCCGCAGTATTCGAGAGACACAGCCACACCGTGGCCACGGTCAGACCGGCCACAATGATCTCATTGGAAACAAAATTATCGGTTGTGCCCGGCGTATACCGCTCAGGCCAGATGATCTCGCTCATGGTATTCATCTTTTTCTCGTGGCGCAGAGAATGCCATCTCTCCCACTGTTTATTCGTCAGGCTTTTTGTAAGCCCAGACAATCAAAGATTGTCGAGAGCCTCATTGAACTGCTGATCCTCTACTCATTGAGGGGTCAGCGTATCCAAACCAGGAAATGGTACACGAAGATTTGAATGCGCTGACTCTCTGGGCAACACTGATCTATCAGGAAAACAGGTGTTGTCATCTATCGTGGTTTTACTGGAGCACCTGCCACTGATACTTGCCCTGAACAAAGGTCACTCGACCAAAGACGGCATTGGCGAAATGCGAAGCAATCCCAATCGTTGCAGGTTTTGCCAGTTCTTCAAGTATGTATTGGCGTGTTCTCTTCGCAAGGTCTGGGTCATGATCGTAGCAGCTCGCCCAATCGGGATGCTCAACCTGCACATTATTATGAAAGATGTCTCCCAACAGAATGGCTCGCTGCTCGCCTACAGAGATCAGGAGCGAGGCGTGTCCAGTCTCGTGCCCTGGTGTCGCCAGAACGGTGATTTCGGGAACAAGCAACTCATTCCCTTCATCAATCAGTTCAATACGCGGCTCCAGCAATTTGAGTGCATCTTCAACGCCGAACCGTGACTCATCAGGGTTCGCAAAGCGCAGCCATTCGGGCCGTCGTACCAGAAAGCGAGCATTGGGGAAGAGTAAGCCTTGTTCACCATCGACTTGCCGGCTAATCCCTCTCACATGGTCAGGATGCAGATGCGTAAAGAAAACGAGGCCGATATCCGCAGGGGTCAGTCCCGCGTTTTGCAGGCTCACAAGAAGCTCGCCACCTTGAAGCAAGGCGTTCCCTTCAATGGCAATTTGACTGGGACCATAGCCTGCATCAACGAGGATAGTGTGGTCAGATGTCTGGATACTATACGCGCCGACACTAGCGAGGATTTGCCCATCCTGATTGAGCAGGTGCCGATAGGGCTGCCAGTCTGCAAGTGTTGTTGCCGGGTACAGAAACGTAGGGTTGAAGAGCGCAGAGCCATCCGGCAGATACGTGACCCGAATGGAACCGAGCGTCATATGTTGTTGTGGTGCCGTTGTGATCATGTTTGCCTTTATCCTTGTCATGAGACCTCTTCCTTATCAGGAACGAGGATGCCCTTGCACGTCGAAGACCAACGTGCAAGGGCATCATACTGTCAAGGTAGCAAGACAATCTTGGAGATATGTGCGATTTTGTGAAAAATCTGCTCAGATGAAGAGATCTCGCTGATACGCTCGTGGAGTCAGACCAACATGGCGTTTGAAAATCTGAGTCAAGTGGCTCTGATCGGCGAAGCCACACGCAGTGGCGACTTGAGCAAGCGATACCTCCCTCTCTTTGAGCAGAAGCTGTGCTCGTTCCACACGTTGGCGCAGGACAAACTCGTGCGGACTGACTCCCGTTGTTAGGCGGAAGAGACGGGCAAAATAATATGGGCTAAAGCCGGTCTGCCGAGCCAGTTCCTCAAGGGAGAGATGCTGGTCAAGATGAGCCTGAACGAAATCGACCACTTGTCTCATCTGCTGAGACGTCAGTTGACCTTTCGGTTCCTCAATCGAAACATTTTTTGTCGTATAATGACGCAAAAGATGAATAGCGAGCATCTGGGCAGCAGTTTGCGCATAGAGGTTTCCCGCAGGAGCGCGCTGTTCCAGCTCTCGCCACAGCGCGAAGCCGATCTGCGCCAGCAGGGGGTCCTCAAACCCAAAGCGTTCCACCAGAGGGATGCGTGTGGGATCGTACCCTGCCACTTCCTCAACAGTGCGAGTAAACAGGTTCTGATTCAAAGTCAAATGGAGTGTCTGCGTTGGTTGAGGGGAGAGGCGTTGTTTGCACAGTTCATGGGGAATCCCAACAGGACGTAGGACCAGACCTCCCTGGTGGAGAGAGAACGCTTTCCAGGGACCTTGCGTGTATCGCTGTTCCACGCGCATAGCTCCGCCATTCGACAAAAGCAGGATAATATCAGATCGCTCTGGTGTCATCCACCTTTTGAGCTGAGTAGGCTCGCGGTAGGCCTCTGCTCTCAATCCTTCCCAACCCGCACCCTTGCTGGAAAGATAGAGAAGCGGAGTGTCATCTGTTTGTTTCAGCACACTGGTTTGTTGAGAAAGAGCTAGGTGCTCGGTCATGGTGATCGCTCCCTTCGGCCGTAGAAAGATAGGGAAAGGCAAGAACCTCATACAAAGCTTTGTTTTGATCCCTCATTTGTCATATGCTACTTGCATTTTGCAAGCGGTATACAAGAAGTATATCCCCTCTTTTTGTCTACAGCAACCTTGCTGCACAGCCCATGAGCATTTTAATATCTTCGAGGAAGAGGAGGGTATTGATAGACGTCGAATGGAGTTCTGCGGAGGAGCGCACGCGAAAGGTGAGTCCGAGTGCGGAAACCGCCTCTTCTGCTGGCGGACAGCGCCAACTTCCATCTCCCTGCGACTGGTAGCGAAATGGGGAGCGTGCAGCGAGCTGCTTGAGGTCATCTTCGGCCACCATGCCGAAAACTGTGTAAAAGAAGAGACATTTGATTGGGGAGATAGTTGTTGTGGTTGAACGAGGAAAGAGAGAAACACAAGAAACAGGACAAATAAGAGCGGGTGAGAGTGTGATACACAAGAAAGAAAGCAAGAAAAGAAGGAAGTTCTGTCTAATCAGCCTTGAAGCGTTAATTGGTTGCCCAACGATCAGCCTTTAGCCAACTGGAATCTTGGGCAAGCGAATATCCTGCATGACTGCCCACACGATAGTCAAACACGACGTTTCTGTCGTGAAGGTGTCAATGGTATCGGTGCGTTGAAAGAAACTTTCAATCGCATTGGTCGTGCGAATATAACGATGCATGACCTGCGGAAACTCGTAAAATGTGAGAAGATGCTCTTCATCCTCACACAAGCTGCGTACTACCTCAGGATAGCGCTTGCCGTATTTGCCTTTAAAGGCTGCTAATTGGGTGCGTGCTTCATCTACGGTCGAGGATTTCCAAATCCCTGCCAATTCAGCTGCCACTTCCTTCTGCTCGCGGCGGGAGATGGCATTCAGCACATTACGCTGCTTGTGGATCACACAGCGCTGGCGTGGTGTTGCAGGAAAAAGAGTCCCAAGAGCTGTGAGCAAGCCGTCATGTCCGTCGCTCACGATCAAATCAATTTGAGCTGCCCCTCGTGTACGCAGATCTTGCAGCAGACAACCCCATCCATCTTTGTTCTCTTCTGCACACGCCCACAAGGCGAGTACTTCTCGCTTCCCTTCAAGATCAACTCCCAATGCGGTCAAAACAATGGTCGCGTCGGATTTCTCCCCGTGTCGCACGGTGAAATGCACTCCATCGAAATACACGACTCGGTAGTGGCTTTGGAGATCACGCTTTCGCCAAGCTTCAAACTGTCCGGTCAACGTTTGGTTCAGACGACTCACGGCGCTTGCACTGGGGGCCACTCCCATGAGGGTATGAGCGACTTCTCCCACTTTTTGCGTACTCACCCCGGCGACAAACATCTGGGTTAAGCCTTCTGCCACCTGTGGTTCATAACGACTGTAGCGTTCAAAGACTTGGGTGTGGAACTGACCTTCTCGATCACGAGGAACACGAAGATCTTCGATGGGACCTGAGGAAGTCGCCAAGTCGCGTGTGTAGGTTCCATCGTTGCGTCATTTTCGCTGACGACAGAGCCATCAGGGCAGATAATTGCCACCGCCAGCGGCCAGGTAGTTCCCGGTCAGGTATCCAGCCTGCGGTGCGGCGAGGAGCAAGATCGCCCCAGCGATATCCTCAGGCTGCCCAAGGCGCCGCAGGGGCAGATTCTGGCTCATGGCTTCTTTGCGCACCTGGATGTACGGAGCCGAAGCCTCCGTCTCGACCGTACCTGGAGCTACGACATTGACTCGGATGCTATGTGGACCCAGTTCAGGCACGAGCGCTTTCATGAATGCCTCGACGCTCGCTTTGCCGGCGGCAAGGGCTCCCATACTTATGTACGGCGCTCGCGCGGCGGTGCTACTCACTGCGATGAGGTTGCCGCGTTTGCGCTCAACCATCAAGGGGACTACCGCACGCGCCGGAACATAGACCCCGACCAGAGAGCGCACAACGATGTTCTGGTATTGCTCCCATGTGGAGTCGAGGAAGGGAGTGAAGATCGACGGACCACGCGCAGCCGTTGACTTGCCGGAATGCTCAACCAGTTTGCTTCCAGCAATGGCGTTCAAGACCAGGGTATCGATTGGCCCCAGTTCCTGCTCCACCCGCTGCACCATTGCTCCAACCTCTTCCGCATTATCCACACTGGCCCGGATCGCGATGGCACGCCCGCCAAACGCGCCAATAGCCTCGACGACTTCTTGCGCCTGCCCGCTGCTATTGTAATAATTAACGCCTACGGCTGCCCCGTGTCGGGCAAACAATAAAGCTGTAGCTGCGCCAATACCACGGCTAGCTCCGGTTATCAGCGCAACTCGCCCCCGCAATAAAGATGCGCCAGGAATGGTTGTGTTTGTATCAACTGTTTCACCCATCGTGTTCTCCTTTTGTACTCTTCTTCGCCCAGTATGAGGCAGGCGGAAGAGGGATTTGGGGGCCCTCCTCGACCTGCTTTTCTGCAAACGATTCACGTGCGCTCGACCCGCCGAGCATGCAGCCATCCCGCTTCGGGATCAAGGCCCCACCCAATAATGCGTACTGGGGTAATGCGAATCATCGCCTCATCGACTGGATAATTCGCACCAAAAAGAGCGTTTCCTCCGGTCCCGACCGTGTCGGCGATCCCCCGGATCTCGACTCCACGCGGAGGCCCTGGAGGCAAGACGTCATCGATCACGAGAGCGACATGGGGGTTGTTCAGGATGTTGCGAAACTTCTTGCTCCGACTGAGATACTGTCCACCAATGTAAATCACGTCTTGCTCCGCATCATAGTGGAACCCAACCGGTGCGATCTGGGGGGTGCCTTCAAGCTGCACTGTGGCAAGACGCGCCAGGCGCTGGCTCCTCAGATACTCAATCTCCTTGTCAGTAAAGACGCTCATGCTTCGTTTCTCCTTTTCTCATTGGCAATATGCAGAACAATACGACCTCGCCCATGACCCGTTTCACTGAGGGCCTGGGCCTGGGCCGCCTCTTCCAGGGGAAAGACTTTGCCTACCTGGGGAAGCAAGAACCCAGACTCGATAAGTGTGGAGATCTCTCGGAGTGGTTCCGTCAAGTGGCCCGACGAGACACGTTGAGCTAAGACGGTGCTGGCCGTGCGAACTCCGTACTTCGCCGCCATCTCCTTCGCGCTCGGATGGCCAACGGCGACGAGTATCCCGCCCGGTTTGAGCAGCGGCCACGAGCGATCCTGGATCTCCCCACCAAGAGGGTCCACGACCACATCTATCTTATGGACCACTTGCTCCAAAGGCGTGGTCGCGTAATCAATCACGGTCTCAGCTCCAAGCGTACGTACAAACTCCAGGTTCTTGGAGGACGCGGTGCCGATCACATGCGCACCGATCCTTCTCGCAAGCTGGACCGCATAGTTGCCCACGCCACCTGCCGCGCCATGGATCAGCACCCGTTGCCCAGCGTGCAGATCGGCCAGACCGAAGAGGGCCAGCCAGGCAGTTGAGGCACCGACAGGGACGGAGGCCGCCTGATCGAAGCTGAGATGGTGAGGGATGCTGGCAAGCCCTTCTGCAGCGACCACGGCATAGTCGGCATAGGCTCCCATTGCACCTCGCCCGTAGACTGCCTGCCCGACTGTGAAGCCGGTGACGCCCGGACCGAGTTGCTCGACCGTTCCCGCCAGCTCGCTTCCCGGCGTGAAAGGCAGGGGGACAGGTCGTACATCCTTGAAGAATCCTTTGCGGATCTTCCAATCGATAGGATTGACGCCAGCGGCGTAGACGCGCACAAGAACCTCACCAGCAGCCGGTTCGGGGTGCGGGACATGTTCCAGAACGAGTTGCTCTGGACCGCCGTACGTATAGAAACGGATGATTCGCATCAGATCATCCAGCATACCTCCTCCTTCTCTGTGGTGAGCCCACTCAATGAGTGGGCAGAGCAGAACATTTTCAAATTAGCCGGCTAACTCCTGCGCAAAAAAAGAAGGTCACAACCTTTTTGTATAGGCTCTGTCTGATATGGGTCGATCAGGAACTGCTGGTCAAATTCTCGTGGACTTGCAGGAGCAAACGGCGCAGCACAATCCGTTCCTCAACGCTCAACCCTTGAGTCAGTCGCTGCTCCATGCTCGTCCAGATAGCGCGCACGTCGCGTTGGCAAGCATTGCCCTGCTCTGTGAGGTACACGCGGGAGAGATGACTGTTTTCTGCATCGGGGTGACGCTCGACCAAGCCTGCCTTTTCCAGACGATCCACCATTTTCGAAACGGTAGGTGGCTGCACGCACATGCGCTCTCCCAACTGTGATTGGGTGAGTCCCTCCTCTTGCCAAAGATGCCATAAAAACGCTTCCTGTCCTGCATACAAGCCGATTTCGGCCAGCGCATCGCTCATCTGGTTACGCTGAGCCTGACCAATTATACGGAGCAAGAAGGTAAGACTCTCATATTCGGGTTTGTCGTTCAAGATGACCTCCAAGTTAGCCAGCTAAATAGACTATATCCTCCCGTGGGGAATTTGTCAAGCCCTTCGGAGCGGATCAGTGAGGAAAGCGTTCTGTTTTCCGAAGAGAGATCATATGGTTGGAGAACCAAGGCAGAGGAACCTCTTTGAAAAGGCTTTGCTTTACACAACAATCGGTATGCGATCTTTTTTCCTCCCATTTTTGGTTCTCCGTCATCTTCTGTGCAAAAATCTCATCAACAGTATGCTGAAAAAAAGGATCTGCTCTGGAAGCGGACGGCGAAAGAGAGAAAGTTCTCATAAGCTCATCCTGCACACAAGATGACGGAGAACCCAAACTCTCGGTACGATGGCGTCTCGAAGTCCGCATCCGTCACTGGATACAAGAGGACCTGGAAATCGATTGGTGGTCCACCCCGTTCTTTGGCGAGCAAGGTAGTGACGGTCGCCAGGGTTCCTCCGGTCCCCTCACCTGCAACCGTCAGGTGGGATGGATCACTGCTGGCAGTTTCGCAGAAACTCGCGTGCGGAAGTTGGCAAGCAGGTCCAGAGAGGCGATCCATCCTGAGATTGGCACGCTTTGAGAAAGGTCAGAGTATGCGAGTCGAGTTGCATCTGATGGTGATCACCGGGCTTTGACATGGCCCTCATCCTTTCTGTACTCCGAGTTGAAATGGAGTCGTGCCTGTCCCTGTGGGCTTCCGAACAGCCTATCCGCGACGGCGGGAAAGAGACGGACACCGAGCAGCAGGAAGCGCCAGGAAGAGGGGACGACCAGCACACGCAGGGGATGTTCTAAAACGCTGGCAACGGCCTGAGCCACGATCTCTGGTCCAGGCAGTCTGCCTTTCATCTGGGCGGTGAGGGCGGTGCGGATGTAGCCGGGTTCGATCAGCGAGACGGCAATGCGTCTGCTCCACAGCTCTCGCCGCAAGGAGTCGCTGAGTCCTCGAATTCCAAACTTTGTGGCAGAATACATGCCATTGGTCCCCATCTCTCCGGCAATGGAGCCAATGTTGACAATGGCCGCACTCCCATCGTGCTTCATATACGGTAGGGCGGCCTGGATGAGGCGAGCGGGAGCGAGCAGGTTGACCATCACCATCGCTTCGAGCACCTCATCACTGGCGTGTTCAATGATGCCTGCCTCCCCGATTCCGGCGACATTGACCACCCCGTCGACGCGACCATATGCCGTGACAGTTTGGGTCACGAGGTGATCAATGCTCTCGCGGCTGCGTACATCGGTGGGAACTGCGAGTACCTTGTGTCCCAGTTGAGTGAGATCGCCCGCCATCTGGTTCAGTTCTTCGACACGACGAGCAGCCAGAACCACGGTTGCCCCCCGTCGCGCCAGTTCGCGTGCGATGGCTGCGCCAATGCCGCTTGATGCTCCCGTCACGATGACAATACTCTCGGCGATGTTCATGGAACTTCCTTTGATCGGTCGAACCCCATCTCGGCCTGTCATGATCAGAAGACGCTTCGCGATGTTCATGGGACCTCCTTTGTTTTCCTACAAGTCTGTGCAAGAAGAAGCCTCTTCAGCACAGGCTTATTCAACGGCAAGAACAAGCTTGCCGCGTACATGTCCACCCTCGCTCAGCTTATGGGCCTGAGCCACCTCTTGCGGCGGGAAAACCGCATCGATATGGACATGAAGTTGGCCGGTGTCAAACAATGGAGCCATCGCGGCCAGTTGCTCCCCCGATCGATGTACTGGGGTGAACACAAATGTCACGTCATATTGGGGCGCGAGTGGATCGCCAATCGCTTGTACTCCTGCATGACCTGGCAGAGAAACAATGATGCCACCGCTTTTCATCACCTGAAACGCTTGTCTGAGTACCTCCCCGCCAATTGGATCCAGCACGATATCAACACCCTTCACCCTCTCAACAAAAGACTGCTTCGTGTAATCGATCACGACATCCGCACCCAGATGATGCACAAAATCCATGTTGCGGGTTGAGGTGGTGCTCATCACTTTCGCTCCCTTCCATTTGGCAAGTTGGATGGCTAAATGACCAACACCACCGGCACCGCCAGGGATAAAGATGGTCTGTCCTGCTTGCAGATGCGCGGTCTCGAAGAATGCCTGCCAAACTGTTAGTGCGGCCAGTAGAGCGGCTGCCGCTTCCTGATGCGTCAAACGAGTTGGCTTAAGCGCAATATCTGTGACTGGGGCGCTGACATACTCACTATATACGCTTTCCCCTCCTGGGGGAAGCGGAGCATCCCATACACTTCATCTCCTGGCATGAATTGAGTGACCCCTTCTCCAAGAGCGACTACTTCGCCTGAAATGCCCCAACCCAGGATATAGTGCGGAGGCAACAGTTGAACGATCCCTTCAAGAAGAACGGAGAGCACAATGCCTACCATCACTGTCCCCAGGAGGAGATGAAGTCTGCCTGTTTCTCTCTCTTGTACCCGAAACTGTTTCATACCTTCTGGATCGAAGATGATATCCACGCCCCGTCCGTCGGTCAGCTTGTGGACCTCATCGACGAAGTTGGAGGTCATCCGATTCACAACATGATCAGCTCCAATGCGTGTGCAGAACGCAACCTTCTCTTCGCTGCTGGTTACTGCAATGACTGTGGTACCCAGTGCCTTGGCCAACTGGATCGTGGCTCCCCCAGAGCTCCCAGCTGCACCAAGCACAAGGACTACCGAGTCTGCGGTAACGGAAATGCGGTCGGTGAGGGCATTGTAGGCGGTTTTGAACCCGATCAGGAACCCGGCCGCCTCTTCGTCGCTCAATGTGCTTGGGATGGGTCGTGTAGACGCTTCGCGCACGTAGGCGTAATCCGAGTACCCTCCCCACGCTTCCTGAAAAGGGGTGATGCCCATGACTCGGTCTCCGACAGAGAATACCGAGCCCTGGGGAACGCTGACCACTGAGCCTGCGACCTCCTGTCCCGGTATCGCCGGAGGAGCGGTGAGTAATGGAAACTTGCCCTCAGTCGTCAGTAGATCAGGAAGTCCAACTTCACATGCATGCGCCTTGACCAGGAGTTGTCCCTTCGTTGGTGGTTGCCACGTCACGTTCTTGAGACGAAGTACCTCTTGTGGCGAGCCGAATGTCTCAGCTTGCCACGACCGCCCTTGATACGTGCTCATGTTTCTTCTGCTTTCTCGATCTTCAGCTTCAATCAGGCATGCCAGCGACATAGCTCTATGGCAGTTCGACAAACTCGATCTCGTACTTGGTCACCAGCCGTTGCAGCTTTTCCATATCAGGAGGCGATGGCGCAGGAAGAATGTTGGTCTCTGCCGGCGTTCCCATCTCTTCTACAAAATGTTCAAAGCCCAACGTCCCTCCAGGGGAGGTGATGATTAAGATTTTGAGCGGGGTGCTTCCCTCCACTTGAAAGGCATGTGGAACTCCTTGTGGTAGGAAGACAAAGGTCCCTGCCCCGCCTCGCCACTCCTGCTCTCCACAGCGGATGCTGACCTCTCCTTCGAGTACATACAAGGCTTCATCCTGGTGCCGGTGCCGGTGAGCAGGAGGCTCAGCCCCCGGCGGGACAATCTCCACGTGGAGACCGTATGCTTGTTGTGTCTGCTCACTCTTGGCCTTGATGATCGAGAGGGTTCCTAAAAACCAGACGGCTTGCCCTTCCTGATCAGCCAGCACATACCCTCGTTGTGTCTGTGTCATCTCTTTCTCCTTACATCCGTTTTTTTACAAAAATGCTTTCGACCTATCATCATCTCTCACTGTCCAATATTCCTTGTGTGAGCCGATCCGCAGACAGTTATAGCCTGTGCTCTCTCTGTAGGAGTTCAGCCGCACGCTCACCGATAATGACGCAGGGAGCCTGCGTATTGCCAGTGGTCACTCGTGGCAGGATCGAGCCATCCGCCACACGAAGGTGGCTGACGCCATACACTTTCAACTGGCCGTCTACTACCGACATGGCGTCTCGGCCCATCTTAGCCGTGCAGGTCTCATGCCAGACGGTCATAGTGGCATCTCGGATAAACTGTTCGAGAGCCGTGCCTTTCAAGTTGCCTGGCATCACCTCACGCTTGTTGAAGGGGCGAAGCGCGGCGGAGTTGCCGATCTCACGGCATAGTTCCACACTAGCTATTGCAGCCTTCATATCGTCTGGGTGCGACAGAAAATTGGCCTCAATCTCAATGGGGTCAAGTGGACCCGGCCCCGTCAAACGCAAATGGCCTCAACTCTTTGGGTGGACGACGCCACCACGTGCAGTCTACCCGACTTCCGGTAGGCCAAACCTTGCGCTATTCTCAGAGCTCGACAAAGGAACTTCAGCCTGGTTTGTCTGCAAGTCTGGACTTTCTAGCCGAGAATCGCTTTTCCAGAAGAAGGTGGCTTCGGCCAGGGTGTTGCGTGGCGGAAGCGCTTCTCGATACTCCCAAACACAGTCAAAAACCACATGATCTTGAAAGTTCTGCTGCTGCTCTCCTTTCATGGAACGACAAGGGGACATTTGTCTACCATTTCTCATGGTGGATATGAACCATAGAGTGCTGTTGCTTCACATCCACTACAAGAAGTATAGAGGGACGCCTGGCTGAATACACTATGCATCAACTCGCATGTCACCTCCCACCTCACGTTGCATCCTTCCCTGCTGCGAGTCAGGCAGAGCATTGATTTCACACGGGCGAGAGGCTCGTGATTCACCCGTAAATCTGCTATGATAGGGGAAAGAAGCAAAGAGGGGAGATGGAGTCGGCTAGCCACTTTTCCATCTCCTGACAGGCATTGACCCAAACGGCGCACATGCCCGACAGAGATCAGCAGAGCAAAGAAATTGGGGAACAGTACTGTCCATGACCTTCCATCTCAACTTCCCATCACCCTGCGTGTCCGTGTTCGGGTGGGTCGCACAGAAAGGAGCTTCCGGTGAAGAGATCTTCGTATGGAGAGCGAGACTATGCTTTCGGCCAACTGATGTTGAGGCTGCGCCTCACGATCAGACTCACTCAAGCAGGGCTGGCAGACCTACTCGGGGTCTCCCGGCATGCCATAGGAAAGTGGGAGGTGGGCGAGAGTTATCCCAAAGCCGAGCATCTCAAAGCTTTCATTGCCCTCTGTCGGCAACGACAAGCCTTTGCTGCTCCGCGCGAGGCCGAGGAGATCCGCGCGCTCTGGCATGATGCGCATCAGAAGGTGCTGCTCGATGAGTCGTGGCTGCACGCGTTGCTCAGCCAGCAGACGCCCCCTCGGAGAGCAGTCACGGTTGAGCAGACCACTGACGCAAACCCGCTCAGTGCTGGTGAGCCGCAGGTGGATTGGGGCGAGGCACTTGATGTCCCCAGCTTCTATGGGCGAGAGGAAGAACTGGCGCTCCTCTCCCGCTGGGTAGTCGAGGAGCACTGTCGGGTGGTGAGTGTGCTGGGCATGGGTGGGATCGGCAAGTCAGCGCTCTCCGTCACGGTGATGCACCAGGTGGCGACGCAGTTCGAGGTGGTAATCTGGCGTTCCCTACGTGATGCTCCCTCCTGTTCCACACTGGTGGAGGAGTGCCTGCAGGTGCTCGCCCCAAAGCTGATCCCAGACCGCTCGGAATCCCTGGAAGGACGCCTGCGCCTCCTGTTGGAGCAGTTGCGCGCTCGGCGGATATTGCTCGTGCTAGACAATCTGGAGACGCTCCTGGAGGAAGGGGAGGGCACAGGCCACATTCGTGCAGGTTTTGAGAGCTATGCTCGACTGTTGCAACAGATGGGGGAGACAGCGCACCAGAGCTGTTTGCTGCTGACCAGTCGAGAGAAACCGGCGGACCAGGTGCCGATGGAAGGGAGCCGCTTGCTGGTGCGTACTTTGCGCCTGGCAGGGTTGGATGGCCAGGCAGGTGCTCATCTCCTGGCAGAGAAAGAGGTGGTAGGGTCCCTGCAGGACCAGGTACACCTGGTCGAGGTGTACCGGGGCAACCCGCTGGCCTTAAAAATTGTCGCACAGACGATTGTGGACCTCTTCGGGGGCGAGATTGTCTCTTTCCTGGAGCAAGGCGAGGTGGTCTTTGGTGGAGTGCGCGAACTGCTGAACACACAATTTGAGCGTCTCTCGGCACTCGAGCAGAGCGTGTTCTATTGGCTGGCGATTGTACGCGAGCCGATGAGCCTGCAAGACCTGCTCTCAGCCCTCCGCTTGCCCAGGCAGGCCTCGCAGGTGCTGGAAGCTCTTGATGGGTTGGGCCGCCGCAGCTTGATCGAGCGAGGACAACGGGCAGGAAGCTTCACGTTGCAGTCAGTGGTACTGGAGTACGCAACGGCGCATCTCATTGCAGAGGCAGCCAGCGAGATCGAGCAGGACAGGCTCTCCTGTCTCATCTCTTATGGGCTGTGCCAGGCTCAGGCGAAGGAATACGTGCGAGCGATTCAGGAGCACCTGTTGGTAGTTCCTCTTCTTATGCAGTTGCAGAGCACATCCCCGGGGCACGCCAATCTGGAGGCGCGGTTTCTCTGGTTGCTCGACTCCTTACGTGACCTTCCCCAGACGTCTCAGGGATACGGACCGGCCAACCTGCTGTCGTTGCTGCGTCTGCTACGCGGGGATTTGCGTGGCCTGGATCTCTCACGTCTGGTCCTGCGAGGTGTCTATCTCCAAGGCGTCCAGATGCAAGGAACAAACCTTTCCAGAGCGGTTTTCCAGGACTGCATCTTTACTGAACCCTTCGATGCCATTACAGCGATCTCCATGAGCCAGAACGGACAGTACTGGGCCGCCGCCACCTGGCGGGGAGAAGTGCGGATATGGGAACGGAAGCAGGAAGTAGGCCAGAGTCTGCGCCTGGCCTGGCAGGCACATAGTGCTACGGTGCCCACGCTGGCTTTCAGCCCAGATGGATGCCAGCTTGCCAGCGTGAGTTGGGATAACACGGTCAAGTTGTGGGAGGTTACTAGTGGCAGGCTCCTGTGGACGGGCTGGCACACTGGCGGCATTAATTGGGTGGCCTTTTCTCCTGATGGTCGGCTCCTCGCCAGTTGCGGCAATGATATCCTCATCAAGTTCTGGGACCCTCAGAGCGGCACGAACGTACAAACGCTCTCCGGCCAGGACGGCATGGTGTGCTCTCTCGCCTGGAGCCCGGATGGAAAGATGCTCGCCAGCGGTTGCTATGATAGGAGCATTTGGGTCTGGCAGATCCATGAGGCTCAACCGGCGACCTGTACGCAGCACCTTTTGGGACATACCCACTGGGTGACAGGGCTGGCCTTTGCACCTGAGAGTACACACCTTGCCAGCGCGAGCGAAGATGGCACCGTCAAGCTCTGGGACCTATCGAGTGGAGAGTGTCTCCAGACGTTCTCTGAGCATACGGACAGGGTGCTACGCTTAGCCTGGAGCCCAGATGGACGGACGCTTGCCAGTGGGAGTTTTGATCAGGCGATCTGGCTCTGGGATCTTGAAGCAAGGAGACCTCGGACGATCCTGCGTGGGCATACCTCTATCGTCTACACGCTTGCTTTCACACCCGACAGCCATCACCTGTTTAGTGGAAGCGACGACGGCACAATACGTATCTGGGATGTGGAAAGCGGACGGTGTCTTCGCGTGATTGAAGGCCACGCGCCCTCCCTCTTTGACCTTGACTGGAGTCCGGAGAGCACCAGGCTTGCAAGCAGTGGCGCGGACACCCTGGTGACGCTGTGGGATGGATCTGGGACAAGAGCGCCCAGGATATTGCGTGGACATCGTTGGACCGTGCAGGGGGTGACTTGGAGTCCTGATGGTCGGTTCCTGGCGAGTGCAGGATATGACAATCGCGTAGCGCTATGGGACGCAGCCACAGGTGTGTGTCTGCATACGCTTGAGGACCCTGATGCGGTTGACACGATGTTTCTCGGGGTGGCCTGGAGTCCGGATGGACATCTTCTAGCATGTGGGAGCTATCTACGTGGAGTGCATGTGTGGGAGATGACGACCTGCACCCGCCTCTGGGTGGGGCAGACGCAACAGCCAACCTTGATCCGTCGGATTGCCTGGAGTTGGGATGGGAAGCGCTTGATTGGCGGGGGCGATGATGGGTACATCTATGTATGGGACGCCGCCGATGGGACACAACAGCACCAATTGGCGGGACACGGGGGAGCCGTCATGAGCATAGCTTGGAGCCCTGATGGGATGCGGCTGGCCTCTGGTGCTGGTGGCAGAGAGGGTGGGGAACTCTTCGTGTGGGAGACGCACAGTTGGAAGTGTGTGCAAGCGCTCTTCGGACATCCTGGGGTGATCTTTGCGGTGGCCTGGAGCCCAAGTGGAGAGATGCTGATCAGTGGCGATGGCGATGGCATACTCCGGTGGTGGGAGGTGCAGAGCGGAATGTGCGTGCGAGTGCAAAAGGCGCATCAGGGGACGGTGCACAGACTCAAAGTAAGTCCCGATGGGAGCATGCTTGCCAGTTGCGGAGATGATGGAGCCATCCGACTCTGGGATATCGAGAGTGGCGAGCCTCTGAAAACGCTGCGGCGGGATCGCCCCTATGAGCGCGTCAATATCACAGGCATCCAGGGTCTTACCGAAGCGCAAAAGGCATCACTACGCACTCTTGGAGCCTACGAGGAAACGAATGTTGGCGGGTAAAGGCTTTCGTTTCCTCTGGTGGAGACGAGACTATGAACATCAGACCAACGTGATTGGAAAGCCCCTGCTACGACGGAGTAGGCTGTTTCGGAGAGAGAGCTCAGTTCAATGACGATGGTTTACTGTACTGATTTCTTCTTTTGGGCACTTTCCTCTTCTTGTTGGAGGCGCAATGGGCGCAGATTTTCCAGAGAACGCCCAGACTGCGGTGCAAAATGAATGATAGTCACCGATCAAACGAATATGCTCCCATCCGAGTGGCGCGATGTGAGCCACGGTCGCTTCAGGAATATCCTCGCCCCGTTTGCGCAAGGTAGCAATGGCTTCGTTGAGATGGTATTGTCAACTTGGAAATAGAGCTGAACAATGTGCTAGAATAGCTTCATGAAAACGAATCCTTTTGTTCCAAATTACACAGGTTACCGCTTTCCCCTGAAATCATCAGCCATGCGGTATGGCTGTATTTTCGCTTCTCGCTCAGCTTTCGCGATGTGGAAGAACTTCTCTCACAGCGCGGGATCGTGGTAACGTATGAAACGGTCCGCCAGTGGTGTCTCAAGTTTGGGCAAACCTATGCCAACGAATTGCGGTGTCGCCGTCCTCGTTGTGGCGATAAATGGCATCTGGACGAGGTCTTTCTCACGATTCGTGGTGAGAGACATTACTTGTGGCGAGCGGTGGATCAAGAGGGGAACGTACTGGATATCTTGGTCCAGAGCCGACGCAGCAGACAAGCAGCCAAACGGTTTTTCCGGAAGCTGCTCAAAGGGCTGCAATATACTCCACGTGTGATTATCACTGATAAGCTGAAGAGCTATAGTGCAGCCAAACGTGAGCTTCTGCCTGGCGTGGAGCATCGCCGGCATAAAGGACTGAACAATCAAGCAGAAAATTCGCATCAACCCACGCGCCTGCGAGAGAAGAAAATGCGCCGCTTCAAATCCACCAAGCACGGCACAGCGCTTTCTTTCTGCCTTTGGCCCCATCTCTGGGCATTTCCAACCACGTAGACATCGTTTCAAAGCCTGGGAGTATCGTGTCCTCATGCAGGAAAGATTTCAGGTGTGGAGCGAGGTGACAGCGATGAAACCAGCAGCATAGCACCCCACTACTCCCCACTCTCACCACCATTTTTCTTTCCTCTCATCTTTTTCTGAAAACTCTTCATTTATGCTAATAAGTTGACAATACCCAAAGCGTACATCTACGGGGAAGAAGAGGAACTCATCGAGCATGAAAAGGAGACCAAGAAGCAGGGCCGAGCACTGTACTTCCTGGCTGAGGATGTAGAACAGTATCATCCAGCTATCCAGCGCCGCCCGCGAGGCAGCAAAAACAGCAGATATTTCGTTTAGAGCACGCGAATCATCTGCTGAAAATAAGGAAGAACCGTCATAAGGTCGCCTTGGACTCAGTAGCCTCTCGATGCGACAAGCCTCACCAGCACCGCCATGACGACTACTTCGCCGTTTCCTGAGACAGTTGTTGTGTTTGCTGCTGGAGGACCTGGATCGTGCGCCGAAGGAAATCTTCGATGGCAGCGAGGGCTTCGGGACTATATCTCTCAGCGAGTTCCTCCTCCAACGCTTGCCGCAACGACGCGTAGATCGGCTTGATCTGGTTGGTCTGCTCCTCATTGGGAGTGGGCTTGATGTAGACCCGACGCCGATCGGTCGCGTCCCGTTCGCGTTGAACCACCCCGGCAGTCTCCATGCGGTCGATCATCCCGGTGATGGCCCCGCCTGTCAGTCCCAACTGTTCGGCGAGTTGCCCGGCAGTCAGCGGCCCCATCCGATCAAGCATATCCAGACACCTGAGGTCCATGATGGTTAAGCCGAAGCGCTCAGCAACCACTTGATAAAATAACACCATCCCTGTGCCCAACTCGCGACCCAGCAGGATCGCCGAAGACAATGGTTCGCGTGCCATCATTCACCCCTTGACATTTTTTAGTTTACTAAAGTAAAATATTTAGTGTGCTTAAGTAGCTCACCTGCCCCTCAGTATAGCAGGAAATGCTCCGCAGTCAAGAGCACACGCTCGCAGGATATTGTTGGCTGGGAGAACGCTCTTCTCTCGCAGCCTTGATGTGAGGAGATATCACTCATGAAACTCAACCATATTAATCTGCCCGTTGCTGACCTGGAAGCCGCAGCCCTCTTTCTCGAAACCTACTTTGGATTACGCCGTCGGTTCAACCCTGAACAAAGCGAGGATGATTCGGAACTCATTATCCTTTTGGACGACAATGAGCTGGTCTGCACCTTGATGCAAGCCGATCGGGCGAGCTTTCCTGGCTCGTTCCATATCGGTTTTGTTCAATCAAGTGAGCAGCAGGTGAACGAGATCTATCAGCGCTTGCAAGCGGATGGGTTTCAGGTCAAGCCCCCCCGATGGGTTCATACCTGGACTTTTTATGTGCATGCTCCTGGCGGGTTTACCGTCGAAGTGCTTGCTTACAAAGAGCTTGCTTAGTCCGCTTGACCGATTCTCCAGAGCCTTCTCGTGGTGCGACTTCGGGATCAACCGCGAAGTTGATCCCGAAGAGCTTTCTCAGGGTGGAAGAAGCAGAAGAAAACGTTTTCTCTCCCTCTGTGTGTCAACCTTAGAACGAAACTGGTGGACAAGTTCTTTGAGGGATATTGTCCACCAGGATAGTTGTTGTATGTTCGCTAGAATACTGATTCTCCATCATCTTTCGTGGAACGAGATGATACCTGAAATACTGTTGTTCAGTAAAGCGTCTCTGTAGGCCAGAGGGAGTGAATAATTTCTTAACTACTGCTGTGTTTAGCACGAAAGATGATGGAGAACCAAATAGATGGCTCTCCCGCAGAAAAGGTGCTGCCTCATGCCGCCTTTAACACTTTTTTGGCGCAAGGGTGGAAATGCACTTCGGCCATACATCGAGCGTTTAATGGACTTCAATTTGTTCATTTTTCCTTCGACGGGGCCGTTGCTCCAGGGCAAAATCAGGCCTGCCTCAACGGCCTCAATGTCCGATCTGATGCCCTTTACAAAGGGGTGGAGGTCCGAAAGCGTGCTTTGGGTGACCGACTAAACCGCTGCGTTGGAGGTGCTACGAGATGTGTATGATCGCAGTCCGATGGGCTCCATCCTGGTAGGGATGCCAGGGTAGGAGAAGCGGTTGGCGTGGTATCCACAGCTGTATTCACGGGTAGGATTTGTGCATCAGTACCGAACGTTAGATCGAGAAGAACAGCAGGAGCTGATTGAGCAGCAGGTACGCTCTTTTGGTGGAAGGAGAGGGAACGAGCGAAAGATCGAGAAGGAAGCCCTGGTGCAGATTATCCGTATGACGGGGGAATTTTCGGCAAATGGAACGCGTGTTCTCGCAAATGGAACGCATTCTTGAGATTAATCCAGAGGTCGAACAAGTGAGCCGAGAAGTGGTAGAAGCGGCGCGAGAGCAATTGGTGTTTGGCAAAGGTGTCTCACCCAAGAGCAGGAGGAGGCAGCATTGTTGCCAGCGCGGGAGGCGCGCATTGCATCATTATTGATGCAATGCGCGCCTCTTGGTGTGCTCTTTCAAGACCGAGAAAGAAAGCACGTACCCTTCTGTCGTTCACAGATGCGGAAGTCGATGGCCTAGATGGTGTCTAAGAAGGCTCCAAAGGCTGATTCATACAGAGAAGGGGGATCAGGTGGTAGGAGAGAGGAGGGTGATGATGAACACGAGGGCGCATATGTGCTCGGAAAGGCTGCGAAGCCGATGGAAGTGTATCCTTCTGATCTTTCTGATGAAGAGTGGGCCATCCTTGAACCCCTCATTCCCCCTGGAAAGCCAGGGGGACGCCCACGAACGGTGAATATGCGTGCGGTCCTGGATGGCATCTTTTACATCCTTCGCGGGGGATGTGCTTGGAGAATGTTACCACATGAGTATCCCCCGCGATCAACAGTCTATTACTATTTTGCCCGATTTCGCGATGAAGGCAGCTGGGAGCAGATCATGACGACACAGCGAGAACGCTGTCGGGTACAGGCTGGACGGGAGCCGACCCCTTCAACTGGGATCATCGACAGTCAATCGGTCAGAACAACTGAGCGAGGAGGACCGCATGGCTATGATGGGGGCAAGAAGCTCTCAGGCCGCAAGAGACACATCCTGGTTGATACAATGGGTCTCTTGCTCAAAGTCGTCGTCCACATCGCCAGTATTTCGGACCGGCAAGGGGTCAAGTTGTTGTTGGAGCCACTGGGGGGCGCCTTTCCCCGCATGAAAAAAGTGTGGTTGGATGCGGCCTATGCAGGCAAAGGCCAAGAGTGGATGGAAGCCGCGAGATGGGGTGGGAAGCTGAGATCGTCAAGCATGCCTGGACGGGCCTGCGAGGCGTCTGGGTGCCCAAGGGGACCAAGGTCAATTGGGAGGAGATCATCCCGCCTGGCTTCCATGTCCTTCCGCGCAGGTGGATCGTGGAGCGAACATTTGCATGGATTGGGAGAAACAGGAGAATGAGCAAAGATTATGAGTATTTGCCCAAGAGTAGTGAAAGTATGGTGTGTCTGACGATGATCCGGCTGATGCTGAAACGACTTGCCAGGGCTGCTCAAACCGCCAGAGAGCAGGCATGGCAAACTCACGCCGCTTGAGGAGCCTTCTTAGACACCCTCTATACCATTGTGCAACCATATGCACCTGACCCAGGAGATGGTCCAGTCTGTGCTTCCTTACCTGCAGCAGTTTGCGCAAAGTGGGTGTCTGGACCCCCACATTCCGCGCGAGCTGCTTTATCTTTTCTTTTCGGATCGATATAAGCAGTCTGCAATAGTGTACGAGAGCAGGCACGAGAAGGGCCTTTCCATCCGCTTCGGCCTCGACCTGACGCCGCGTCTCGATGCTCGGCAGGCGCAGTTGGATGTTGCACGCCTCCAGTACTACACTCAGCTCTCGGAAGCGCGAAGTGTGCTCACGGGCAAAGAGGACGAGCGTCTCGATTACACAATGCACCTTTCTCAAGTGCATGTTGAAACGCTCCTTCCCTACCTGACGGCCTTTGTCGAATCTGGCCAGCTGACGACGGACGTCGAGCGCATCCCTGAACGAGGAAGGCCCGGGATACGCGGAAACCTCGTTCATAGTGATAGAGGGTTCCACGTATCCCGGGCCTTCCTCTCAGAAGAATCAAACCGTGATCGCCAATGGCTCGCCAGGTGCCAGAACCCGCACAGATGTTGCGGGGGAAAGCGTGGCGGTGGTTTGCTGGAATTGCTGCGTCAGCGCAGAAGGCTTGCCTGCGTACTTCAAAACCAGCGTATCCACGATAGGCCCTCCATTGAAGGTATAATGGATCGGCACAGCGTAACGAGGCTGAAGAATCCGGCAGAGTTCGGCAGCATCAGCCGCGTCCATGACCACCTTGCGATTGCCAGATGGGCGAATGCGCAGACCGTTGATGGCAAGCAGCGCCACATCGATCTGCGGACAATGCGCCGGAATCTCTGAGAGTTCAGGAATGAGCAGTGTGTCACCACCAAAGTAGACCGTTGCGCCACCAGCTTGCAGCAGATACGTGATCTCCGGCACGCCATGTTTCCCAGGCACGGCGGTTACGGTGATCGGGCCGAAGCTGGTGGTTTCCCAGGCGTCCATCTCAACCACATTGGTAAAACCGACCTGGCGCGCGGTCTTGGCAATCCCTCGCTTGACTGCCATCGGTACCTGCTTGTCGGGATAGGCCTGAAAGGCTTGCATATCATAATGATCGTAGTGTCCGTGGCTGACCACGACTCCAGCGAGGCGGGGCAGCTTCTCCAGCGTGATGCCATACGGCTCGCCATGATAGTAGCCAAATCGTTCTGAAAACCAGGGATCGGTGAGAACCTGGAAGCCGTCGAAGTCGATCAGGACACTGGAATGCGCGATGCGCACAAGGGTGACGGTTGCCATAACGATCTCCTTTCGTTGTCTTGCTTGTTCTTTCTCCTTCAGGATGGCTCTCTCTTATCAGCTTTCCTTTTCTCTGCATAGGCTCTCTGCAAAAAGTTGAGGCACACCCTGAATCAATCGATCTCAATCTGCTTTGTCGGCTACATTTTGAATAGTGGTACGATTGCTAGCTCTCTCACGTAAGGATAAAGCGGGAAGGACTCCAGAGTCTTTTGTACCTCATCCTGTGACTCTCCCCGTATCACAAGCCAGACGTGTGAACGGTCAGCACTGAGATAGAGTGTCTGTATCGTTCCTTGCTCTTGTAAGACATGAATATGCGCCTGCTCCTGGGGCAAACGGGCGAGAATCTCTTCTTGATCGTGTGGGTAAAAGCTGCCGCTCACCATAAATTCCATGTGTACGATTCCTCTTTCTTTTTTTGTTTTGCTACGCTACCGTTCGTCCTGGGAAGACACAACGGTGATGTCAGTTGCTGACATCACCATAATACCCTATACTAGAAGTGATGTCAATGACTGCCATGAAGGAGGGTGAATATATGGGCCGATGGGAACCCGATGCCAGGGGCCGACTGGAGCAGGCCGCTCTGGACCTGTACCAGGAACGCGGGTTTGAGCAGACGACGGTGACGGAGATCGCTGAACGGGCTGGTCTCACTGAGCGGACATTCTTCCGCCACTTCGTCGATAAGCGCGAGGTGCTGTTCGGGCAGCAGGACTTGCTGCGCACTATTTGTGTGCGTACCATCGAAGCTGCGCCTGCTTCCACTCTGCCGCTCGATGCAGTTGCCACAGCCCTGGAGGCCCTCGTGCCTGTGTTCCAGGAGCGTCATGAACTCGTCCGGCAGCGTCAGGCGGTGATCGCTGCAAACCCAGGGCTCCAAGAACGCGAACTGCTGAAAGAGGCATGGCTCACCTCGGCCATGGCCGAAGCGTTGCAAAGACGTGGCGTGACGAACCCTGCCGCGAGCCTTGCCGCAGAAGTCGGAGTCATCGCGTTCAAAACAGCGTTTGACCACTGGGTCAACGAACCCGACGCGCAAGATCTGTTACGACTGATCCAAGTATCCCGCGACCAGCTCAAGGACATCGTCGCTGGCACATAACCACGCATGCGCGTCACTCCCAGGATTCTGCGGAACCGGTCCACTCTTGGTGAAAGTGTAAGAAGAGCAGCTCTTTTGCTTTTCTTTCCCATGTGGAGACAAAAGGGGAGCAATCGTCAGAGAAACTCATCCTTCACCAAGTTTGTGCCAGATCCAGATTAAATGACAACAAAGCTATGCGGTACATCTCAAGGCATATACAGGCCACCATTGACCGTCAGATAGCTCCCTGTTATATACCTCGCTTCATCCAGAGCCAGCAGAAAGATTGCACCCGCCACATCTTCTGGACTGCCAATGCGGCGTAGGGGCGTCAGATTCGCCACCATACGCTTGCGCTCAGGTGGCCAATGCGCGTTTGCATCCGTCTCTATCATACCAGGAGCAATGATATTGACGCGTATACCATGTGGTCCCAGCTCTTGCGCCAGCACTTTTACCATCCCATCAACGCCAGACTTTCCCGTTGCATGCGCAATTGAACCTTCCCAGGGGCTACGTGAAGTACTACTTCCAACGGCAATCATGTTCCCATGCTTCCGCTCCATCATCAATGGAGCCACGGCCTTGGCCGGGAAATAGATCCCCGCCAATTCCCCCAGTACCGTATCCTGAAAAGTCTGCCACTCATAATCCAGGAACGAGCCTATGCTAAATTTTGGAACGGCAGCGGCGTTCATGACCAGCGTATCAATTGGCCCCAACGTTCTCTCTACTTCCTTGACCATTGTTTCTACGGCAACCGGATCGTTGACCGAGGCCTGCACGGCCAGCGCCTTGCCCCCCGCAGCCTCGATCTCCGCTACCACTTGCTCCGCCTCCTTGCGGCTGCTATAGTAATTCACCCCTACAGCGGCACCATGGGCAGCAAACAGCTTTGCAGCCGCAGCCCCGATGCCTCGACTGGCGCCTGTGATAAGAGCCACCTTACTGCTCATCCTCTGTCCTATTGCATTCTGTCGATTACTTTCTGACACTCTCTGGCTCCTTTTGTAGATCATTGGCGACCTTATCGCTTACAACTCCAATCCCTTTCCCG
The DNA here is from genome assembly GCF_016587455.1 of Reticulibacter mediterranei. Lineage (NCBI taxonomy): Bacteria > Bacillati > Chloroflexota > Ktedonobacteria > Ktedonobacterales > Reticulibacteraceae > Reticulibacter > Reticulibacter mediterranei. Next base: position 2,779,177 of record NZ_BNJK01000002.1, read on the forward strand.
ATTAATTGGTTATCACTTACTCCCTCTATCAAGACATGAGCTAGATCAATTCTCCTGGTAATTGGCTCCCTTGGATACCCTTCTGTTACTCGATAGCTGGAAAGGGCGGGAGCATCTATTAAGCGGGATGGTCGCACTATTGTCCAATCCAGCTCACTATCCATTACCTCTTGTTCCATAAACCGCATGTCCGCATATAATGTTCGCCCAATAATTCCTTTGATGATAACGTTAAAGACAAATCCACCATTCTCATCATTCCCAGGCTTGGTTCCTCCAGAAGTCACACAGATCAAGCGTTTCACTCCATTTTTTTTCATGCCCTGGATGATATTGGCCATTCCAGTTGAGAAGGCTGTAATCGGCTTAAAACTATAAGGAACACCATAGGTTGAGATGACGGCATCCTGGTTGGCAATAGCTTGCTCGACACGACCGGCATCATAAACATCACACTTGACTATCCGTAAGTGAGGATCTTCGATCTGTAGGGAGTCAGGGTTTCGTACCGCCGCCGTCACCATAAATCCTCTTTTAAGAGCTTCATCCAACACTAGTCTGCCAGTTGGACCAGCAGCTCCGAATAGAACAATACGCATCTTTCATCCTTTCTTTTCTCTCTTTTCGCTTAAGCTTCTTTGTGCTCTGAAGAACGAGCCAGTAAGTAAAGCATTATCAGGCTGTTGATAACGACTAACCCAAAGCGGGTGCGGTTCAGGTTAATAAGGTCTTGAACATCTTGAGCGCTGGCTTTTTGCTCACGGTGAATCCGAATATGGATCGGCACGAGCTGTCCAAAGGTATTCGTCACTGCCAGCACATTCAGAGCATTCATGATGAGCGGGTAGCGCAACGGAATATTTGAGGGCCGGATAAAAAGGAATAACAACGTCGTCAATAGATAGACGCTGCTGGGAAGATAGATGGGAACGCCAAGACGTTTGACATACTCTTGATGCACGGAGACAAACGTCTTTTCATCCAGTGTACGGATCTTCTTTAATACGGGATAGGAGATGAACTGTGTATCCCACACAAGCTGTTCCATCACAAAGGTGCTGAAAAGGGTGGCAATAAAAACTCCTTTTTGTAGTTTGGCGTTTTTCACTCCAGCCAAAAAAGAGGTATCGGTCGACTTCGGGGGAATAGGAAAGAAACTCCGCCCAATTTTGGGAAACATATGTACTCCTTCTCACATACGAAAGGCGCTTAAAAGAAGCGGCTATTGCAGTCGTCTCATCTCGGTCCAGGTCAGCTCAGGCCATAATCCATTGCTCCACCTGAGTGGCGATGCGCGAGATCTGATCGCCTTTTTCACTCCCCAGCTGAGAGCCCAGCCCTCTAATCAGGGTCGTAATCGCGATGGCTGTGGTCTGCACATCAAGGTCTGAGCGAAAGACCTTCTGAGTAACTCCGTTTTGGAGAAGAGCGGCCAGGTAGTCCTGCCAGGCTTGATACATTTCCTTGAGGATGACTGCAATAGATGAGTCTCTGAGGGAACGCAGCTCAAGTTCTGCGGCAACGATGAAGAGCTCTGGGAACTTCTCCATGCGATATGTTACGTCAGCAAATTCTTGCCGCAGCATAGCCAAAGGATCGGTGAGCTCTGAATTTTGTTCTCTTAGAGTCGAGAACTGCTCGGTCAAGTGCTCAACGACGGCCTGGACCATCGCTTCCTTGGTGGGAAAGTAATAATGAAGGGTGGCTCCATTTATGCCTGCGCGGCTAGCAACGTCGCGCACACGCAAACCTTCAAAACCTTTTTCAGCAATGATTGAATAGGCAAGAGCAATGAGCTCCTTGCGCCTCTGCTCGCCTCCCATTGGAGCCCTGGTATTTTGAAATGACCTGGCCGATGAATTTGTTGGCAATACCATATCCTCTAACCTTTCGCTATCCATCAAACACTTGTTTGACAAAAGGAATTATACGCGGGCCCAATAAATTTGTCAAGCAAATGTTTGATAGACATTGCCCTGCTCACCATTGATTCCAACAAATTCTCTTCGGCGATCCCATCCCCTGTCAGGTGCCGATGGTCATCGCGCGCAATACACATCAACCGAAGAATGGGAGAGCTTTCAGCATCCGTTTCTCAGCCAGGCACGCCTGAACGCATGCACGCACGCACCTGAAAGTGCAGATGTGCAAACATCTAAGAGTACTCAGAAACCTTGTAAATCAACAAAATAAATGAGGCGGGAATGGAGGGAAAGAGTGAGGGTGGAAAGCGTGGTGAAGAGGGAAAAAGGGAGAAAAGGTGGAAAATGGGTGGAGAAAGGAGAGGAAAGCCTCAGGAAGTCTGGAAAAAAGAGGAGCAGGGAGAGTGCGAAAGAGGGGCAAAAAGCTGTGGAGGGAAAAGGGAAAGGGAACTTGCAAAGTGGAGTGAACCCAAGTGACCGGTTCACGCCCACTTTCGATGATCAGTTTGTGGTATACTGAAGAACAAATGTCGTTTTCTACTCCTCTTCTGATTTAAGCCTAACCCATGATCCAACCAACCCTTTTTCTTGGTCTGCCCGCTCACCTGCATCTGGATCGGATCGAGATCACGCCACAACTGGTGATATTGTCTCTTGCAACGGAAAGAGCAGAAGCCACTTGCCCACTCTGTCAGCAGGCTTCTCATCGTGTTCACAGCCACTACGCTCGCACACTTACCGACCTGCCTTGTGAAGAAAAAGTCCTGCGACTCCTGGTGCTGGTTCGTCGCTTCTTTTGTGCGAACGAGGGATGTGCTCGAAAAATTTTCGCGGAGCGATTCCCTGATTTGACCAGTGTGTATGCACGGCGAACCACACGCTGCAAAGCAACTCTTGCAGAACTTGGCTTTGCACTGGGAGGAAAAGCCGCAGCTGCTCTCTGTACCCATCTTGGTCTGCAAGGCTCTCGTATGACGATTCTGAGAATCCTGCGCCAAACACCCGTTCCAGCCGTGCTGACGCCGACGATGCTTGGTGTCGATGAGTTTGCCTTGCGTCGCGGGAAAAATACGGCACCATCCTCATCCATTTAGAGGATGGTCAGCCGATAGATCTCCTTCCAGACCGCCAAGCTGTAACCTTGGAAACGTGGCTCAAGAATCACCCTGGAGTACAACTCATCAGCCGAGATCGAGCAGGGGAATTTGCGCGTGGAGCCAAGCAAGGTGCTCCAGAAGCGCTGCAAACGGCTGATCGCTTTCACGTGCTGCGCAATCTGACAGAAACAGTGGAACGTGTGCTTCAGCGGCACCGTAAGACTCTCAAAAAGAACAACGTCTGCTGCTCCAGCCTCTGTACTTCTTCGCCACCTGAGGCCTGATCGGGAACGCAAAAAACAGCATGCACGGGGGTTGTGTTGCAAGGAATAAACTGACCTGGTAAAGTGAGGAGAAAAAGGAAGCAAGAACCCACTATGACTGGGCAAACTCCGTTCAAATGGCGCCATTTCCAATCCGACATTATTCTGTTGTGTGTGCGCTGGTACTTACGCTACTCTTTGAGCTACCGCGACCTCGAAGAAATGATGCGGGAACGGGGACTCTCTGTCGATCATACCACGATCTATCGCTGGGTGCAGCGCTACGCTCCGGAATTAGAAAAGCGCTGTCGGCCCCATCTCAAAGCGTGCAATGACTCGTGGTGTGTTGATGAGACGTACATCAAGATCAAAAAGGTGTGGCGCTACCTCTACCGTGCAGTGGATTCAGATGGCCAGACCTTGGAGTTCCTCTTAAGCTCAACACGCGACGCTGAGGCAGCCAAACGCTTCCTCCTCAAAGCGCTGCACGGTGTGTGTTCAGTTCCTCATGCTCGTCTGCTTGAGAAGCCAGTGAGCCAGCCCACTGTTTTGGCTCACCCCACCACTACACCAACTCCGCGAGTGATCAACGTCGATAAAAATGCCGCCTACCCGAAAGCTATTGCTGACCTCAAAGCGGTTGGATTCCTTCCAGAAACTGTCGAACTGAGGTGCGTGAAATACCTCAACAATCTGATCGAACAAGACCATCGGCCCATAAAGCGATGGTCTTGTTCAATTCGATTGTTCAAGTATTTGACTTGCCGCAGTTCAACTGACGCAGGAAGCATACCACTGAATTTAAGTTCTGCAATGGCCTTGGGATACGCAGCGTTCTTATCGACATTGATGACGCGAGGAAGCGACCTAGCGGTTTGGGGAGTTGCCTTTTCCTCGAAAATACCAGAGTGAGGAACCGAACTGACGGAAACTCCAAGTGCTTTCACGAAGAAACGTTTGGCTGCCTCGGCATCTCGGGTCGGACTCAAGAGAAACTCGAGTGTGTTTCCTTCCGAATCGACAGCTCGATAGAGATACACCCAGACTTTCTTCACCTTGATATACGTCTCATCGACTTTCCAGGAGGTGGTGCAGGCTTTGAGATGAGGTCGACAGCGTTTTTCTAACTCCGGGGCATAGCGCTGAATCCAGCGAAAAATCGTGGTGTGATCTCCCTGCATTCCTCGTTCCAACATGATTTCCTCAAGGTCTCGGTAGCTGAGCGAGTACCTCAAATACCAACGTACACACAGCAAAATGATAGCTGCCTCAAAATGACGCCATTTGAAGGGATGCTGCTCTGTCATGGTTGGTCCTATTTTCTTCTTTTCCCACAATCCTAACAGATCAGCTTTCTTTTTACAACACGATCTTTTCAAGTACTCATTATTTTGATGAGCTTATAATTTTTTGCAACACTACCCCTTCTTTGAGCATCAAACAGAGCAAGCGGTCACGACAGCCAGTAGGATCTCCATTCGGCTTCTCTCCCATATGGATACTGTTGACAAAACTCTGGAAATCCTGCTCTGAGACTGTCGGAGGGAGCCGATCTGGTTCCTTGAGTTTGAGTTCCATCCAACGGATGGTTGCTTGCCCTCGACGAGTGTGAGCCAGAAAGTCACCTTCTTTGAGCCATTTTCCTCGGGGAACATCCACATACACGACAGGGGACTCTGCTAGCATGGCACGGCGCACCAGAAAATGATACAGCGCACCAACGGCCTGAAGAATGAGATTGACGCTGGTTGCTGTCAGAGCATCTGGCTGGTAAATGGGAGTAACCCTATGTTCCTCTCGATAGGGATTACAGAGCCAGATGACAAATTCTGTGAGATCGGCGGGTTCGGCTTCCAGCACACTCAGGTGACGATGCGCCAAGAAACGATAGTACCAGGACAAACGAAAGCAATATGCTCTCACTGTAGCTGGAGCGCGTCTGGTCGCGGCTTTCCAATCTAAGAACTCTTTGACCTCTGGGAGAAAATCACATTGGCTATTGACGAGGTAATACATGCGGCCTTGACCTGGAACATCTGCGGCCACCATCCTCACAGGAAACCCATCCACTACCACCACCACTTTCCGTTTCTTTCTGGAGAATCCATTCCTAAGAACAGTATACCGACAGACCCAAATCCTCCTAGAAAGAAACGTTCTTGCCGTTTTTTCGGGAGGATTTATTTTCTAAGGAACATCCAGGGCAGATCGGCGGCAATCCGTTGATAACGGGAATGCACCCGATTGGAAGGAAACTGACACACGGGACAGGGAGCAGTTGGGGCAGTTGTGATGACTACTGCTGTAATACGTTGTGGTTCTGCCTCCAGGTGGAGGAGATGCAGCATGTTCGGATCAGGGAGCAGGGCAGCACTCGTCATGGGCGAACTCCTTGCATTCGTCCATGCCGCTTTACCTTCCCTTAGTATACCAATCTCTTCCCTTCTCTTTCTAGCAAACAAGCAGCGTTTCATCAGAATTGCGGAAGAGCCATTCAGTGAGGTAATTTCTGTATAATTATCTGAGGTAATGACAGCGAACAGATCACTTCCTCTGTTCCGCTCGCGAGTCTGATGATGGAGTGGTTGCCTCTTTGACATATCGGTAAAGGGTAGCACGCGAGATCCCCAACGCAGCACAAATTTCAGGAATGGAATGGCTCTGGTCGTCGAACATCCGCCGAGCCAGGGCCACTTTCCCACTGGTCTTGAGCTTTCGTGGCCGTCCACCAGCGCGACCTCTCGCTCTGGCCGCTGCTAATCCTGCATTGGTCCGCTCACGAATGAGATCGCGCTCAAATTCGGCCAGCGCCCCCATCAGATGAAAGATGAGCTTGCCACCCGCAGTAGTGGGGTTTGCCCACAGTTGGAACAGAAAGTTGGAAGAGAAATCTGGGCCAAATAGGTTGCTGGCCCACTTTTGGCCCACTGACAAAATCGATGTTGCTGGTCGAATACCATTTCGTTTTGGCTGGTCAGAGGGTCCGGTAGGAGATACCCCAGGTAAACGACATACTACAATGGGGCAAAAGACAAGCACACTTGACAACTTCACCCATCACTCGCTATAATAAAGACAAGTACGCTTTACAAAAAGACATGTTTGCTTTACAATTCAAGAAATAGTTAGCATCTCGAAAGGACCGTTCTTGTGATGAACCAGTCAGCTTCAAAAGACCAGTCGGTTTTAAAAACCTATCTGCGCGAATTTCTTACTGCGATGTTCACCTATGCTGTGGTTGTTCTTGTCTCCGTCTCTCTGTTGGAACATAGCCCGTCCGAAGCCTGGTGGCGCATTCCACTGGCATTGACTCCGATGGTCCCTCTCTTCTTTGCGTTGCGGGCGTTTCTGCGCTATTTTCATCAGATTGATGAATTGCAGAAGCGTATCCAATTGGAAGCATTGGCCTTGAGCTTCTGTGTCACCTGTGTGGTGACGTTCGGCTACGGTCTACTTGAATATGCAGGTTTTCCAGCCTTGAACTGGACCTGGGTTCCTACTTTCATGATGACATTCTGGGGTATCGGTACAGCCATCGCATCACTACGCTATAAATGAGCCAATGGGGAATATGATGAAAAACCGATTAAAAGTGTTGCGGGCTGAGCACAACTGGTCACAGGCTCAACTCTCTGCGTTCCTGGGAGTTTCGCGCCAGACCGTCAATGCGCTCGAAACCGGGAAGTATGATCCCAGCTTGCCGCTGGCATTTAAGATTGCGCGCCTTTTCCAACTGCCTATAGAAGCAATCTTTCAGGACGATCCAGTGTGCGAAAGCGAGGCAAAAAATGATTGAAGCGCAGTCTCTTACAAGAATTTTTTGCATACTTTCCTGATCGAATTGGTAAATGAGGCGAAGAGTGGGCAGGTTTTAAGGGTCATGCACACTTTCGGTGGGAAAGCTCATCAATACATGAGTACGACGGTTCCGCCTGGTGCTCAAGAAGGGAAGGATTCCTTTCCAAAGCAAGCAACCTCTACCGAAAGTGTGCATGACCCCACGGGATGCGCAACGAGCTTGTAGCAAGCGAACAATAAAGGAAAGGAAGGGCTAGTTAAAAGCAGAGAGAGATTCTTAGCCCTGTGACTCGCTCAGAGGGAAGATGGATCTCGTTGAAATGGTCTCTTGGTTTGCCAGTTCCTCCTGTCTTAGTTGCTAGCGAGAAAGGCGGGGACGCCTGCTACAGTCACGCGCTGTTGTGGTGGTCCCCACCAAGCATTACGAGCGAGCCGGTCATGCCAACGGAAGCGATGATGGGAACGTACCGCACGTGGTGGACGAGGTGGCGGAAAGGTTTTCTCTGAGAGTGTTGTGAGTGGGATCACTTCGACGTATTGACTACGCCAGTGAGCCATCCAGGTGCGGCGAAAGGCTCGGCCTGCCACATCCACCCACCGCATTGCTCCAAGCACGACCGGCTTGTGCGAAACCTCAGTCGGTGCAGGCAAGAGGCGGCGCACCGCACTGACGCGACGAGCACGATTGCCTTTGGCTCCTCGTCCAAGACATTGCTCTTTGAGAGCACAAGGTTCACAGTCGCTTCGGAAGCCCAGGTAAATGGCACGTTGCGTGAATGCATTTTCTTGATGGATTTCGCTGAGCCAGAGACTTGAACCCGCTGGACAGCGCAGGGTTCCATTCTCTTGCAACACAAAAGCCTCAGCTCCGAATCGCCCAGTTGCCCCGCCGAATGCCGCAGCCCAGCGCCACGGGCCATACTCTTGGGGTGAGTCTTCCCGGCTTTTGAGTGAGGGAGGAGCTTCTTTGGGAGGTGCCCATTCCATCTCACGTACTCCGGCTCCTTGCATCGTCTTTCCCAGTATCAATCGCAAGTTCCACACCCACTGACAGGCAATTTGCCACAGCTCTTGGCCGCACTCGGTGTAGGAACACCAACGATCTGGGTCTTCTTCGAGGTCTTCATCAGCAAGCACCGCCTCGAAGGCTCCTCGTCCATGATACAGATCGAGCACATCCTCGACCAGGAACCCCTCGATAGGCAGGGTCGTAATGAAGAGCTCATAGACATACTCACCCACACGCTTACCCACCGGAACTTTCTTGTTTGGTGCAGGAGCGCGATGTCGAGCCACAATGATGCGGGTTTGAGATACACCTTCATCCAATGGCAGCCAGCCCCCGTCAAATAACTCGACCACTTCATCGCTGTTCGTCCTGGTCATCGTGGCTTGCGGTGGGTGAGCCAACACGCTCTGGATCTGAGGGTGTTCCAGAACTCGATACCCTCTTGCCCGCGTGACCAAATACACGCCTGCCTCAAGCAATTGAGCAATAGCTACCGTGTCACCATATTGCCCATCCAGACGAACTAGAGCGACCTGTGGGGTGAGGGCAAAGTGCTTCAAGTAGGTCGTAATGGCCTGGAGTGCCGAGACCAATTCGCTGCGGTAATCTCCATTGCCTCTGCCTGCATATGTCCCGATCCACTGACGGGTGTGCATCTGAAGTACGGTAGTGCGTGTGCGAACCACCTCCCCTCGTTTGCGTCCCTTGTAACCTGGGGCGCAAACAGCATCGAGTCGGCGTCGGGGGAGAGGGAGCGCCGGATCAGTGGGCAAGGCACGTTGCCGGGCAGCCTGGCGAGTGGCATCCACATCAAAGACGATGTAGCGGCGTTCCTGCCGATCCCAAATCCCGCCAATGGAGTCGCTTGTCCATCCCTCAGCAAAACTGTTCTGTTCGAAGAGCGTGCGAAACGCTTCCAAGCAGAGACGGTCTACGCTCGCTAGGAAACGGCTTACTGTGGCTCGATGGGGAAGGTGAGCACGTCCAAACAGAGCCATGAACACCGTTCCAAAGGGAGTTAAACGGTCAAAGAAATCGGCAAGCGTCCGTTCTCCGCTGATCGCATAGCCTAGTAACACAGCGAGAAAATCAAGCGCTTCATAACTGCCGAAACGGCCTCTCACTAATCGGACTTGATGAGCGAAGGCTTCAAGCAGTCCTTTTGCTGTGAGGTGCTGAGACGCGATGACCACTTCAGCGAACCACGCCGGAACAGAGGGGCGATCCACAGCAGTGGTTTGAACCTCGATGCAACGGTTCGGTATCATACCCAAAGAGACCTCCTTATGAGAGAGTATTGTGTTGCTCTCATTAAAGGTCTCTTTTCTCTTCTTGCTGCTAGCTTGCTGACAGCTCGTTGCGCATCCCGTGGGATGACCCGGTTTTAAGGCGACGAGTGAGCTGGTCACGCGTCAAGAGTGAGCGGCGCAGCCATTGATCGTTGGAGAAGCCGCTCCACACCTCAAGTATCAGTAAGAAGTATTGTCAATGGGGTGTAGTTCATGATGCTCGTTTTCAGTCCAGAGCTTTCCCGTTCTCTTTGTTTGCTGCCATACTCTCGCCATACTTTCAGCACATCTGCTGACTATACTTCTCTCGGAAACTGAAATGATGATGCGAAATTGGTCTTCACTCACTGCTTTTTTCAAGAAAGAGATGCATACCATGATCGATAAGAAAGAACAAAAGACAGAACCCAAAAATGATATTGCTCTTCTTCCACAATATAGCTTGCGCCACATCCTGCTGATCTGGGCAGCAGCGGCCATTCCTATGGGGATTTTGGGATGGGGTGTGGCTCCGGCGTTGGCACACCTCTCCCAGACGCCAGTGCTCGTCCGGCTGGCGGTGCTGACCATTGGATTAGTATGGCAGTTCCTCCTCGTCATGATTTTACTCTATCGAGAAGCAGGTAACCTGCGCTGGTCAACCATACGGCAGCGCCTCTGGCTCACGGCACCTCGCTCTCCACGCACGGGAACACCCAGGGCTCGCCTCTGGTGGTGGCTTGTCCCACTCATCCTTCTGATAGCGATCTACGACCTGGGACTCGGTGGAAGCGTTGATCACCTGTGGGTGTCTGTGTTCCCGTTCTTGGCTGCCCCCTCCGGTTCTGATCTGAGTACGATCCTGGCGACCCCACAAGCCCAGGCACAGTTGGCAGGAGCGTGGAATGTCTGGGGCTCTTTGTCCTGAATGCTCTGTTCAATACGTTTCTTGGGGAAGAGTTGTTGTTTCGTGGCTTCTTATTGCCTCGCATGGCGGGCGTCTTTGGCAAAGGAGATTGGGTGATGAATGCACTCTTGTTTGGTCTCTATCATCTTCACCAACCATGGGGCATTATCAGTGATGTCATTGCGGGTATAGTGTTTGCCTTTCCAAGCCGACGCTTTCGCAGTGCCTGGTTCGGAATCGTTGCTCATTCTGGACAAAGTGTCTATCTGGCTCTCCTGATCCTGGCGCTGGTGCTCAAATAAGCGGAGAGCAGACAAGCGCCCATCAGCTTCATCGATTTCAAGCCCGGTAATGGGAGAGCGCTCCCACCCATTCGGCGCTCAGGCTGCTTTCCGGTTCATACGAAAAGCAGCCCGCATGTATTTCCAACAGTTCATACTCATCCCCGGATGTGGAGCGGCTTCTCCAATGGTCGATGGCTGAGCTGCTCACCCTTGACGCGTGACCAGTTCACTCGCGGCCCTAAAACCTGCTTCCTCCTCATGCTTATTACCACCTGGCTGGAAGGGAATGGCAAAGCCGAAGCTCGTCACCGAGCTGCTCGGCTGGTTTGGAGGCATGGAAGCCCAACCTCTCGATGAGTTCTCGCATGGAGTTGAAGAGAAGCCTGAAACAGATCACTTTTGGGAGCATATCAAATGAATAGGGCCGATGGAAGGCGAGAAAACATGACGTCCGAACCGCCATCTCGCCTCTCAATGGATCGGCTGATCTGGGCGATGATTCCCATCCAGGAGTCAGATCATCTCCGATGTGGAGAAGAAAACAGACGAGCAGGAGAACACGAATATGGCAAGGAAAAGCTGCCGTGCGAAAGCCGCCCCAGAGCAAACGCTGACGTGTCTACAGACCCATTGTGGCTCTTGTGGTTATCCGATCAAGGTGGCATACCGTACGCAGCGAACGATTACTACGTTGCAGGGGAGTTGTCGGCTCATCCTGCGTGCCCGCCGGTGTCGCAACCCGGACTGTGCATGGTATCAGCGCCCCTATCGACCTGAAGAAGAGGGAAGATGGGCCTTACCCCACGGCGAATTTGGTCTGGACGTCATTGCTTTGGTCGGCAGGCTCCGTTACGCCTCTCACCGAAGCATTCCAGAAATCCATCAATCGCTCCGTGATCGAGGAGTGCTAATCGCCGAACGGACCGTGACCCATTTGCTCCAGCGCTATGAGGAATTAGTCGCCCTACGTCTTTGTGCAATGCCTCAGTTGCGCGAGCGGTTCAAGGAGCAGGGTCAGGTGATCCTTGCTATTGATGGGTTACAGCCTGATGCTGGCCATGAGGTACTTTGGGTGTTGCGCGACTGCCTCTCTGGAGAAATCCTGCTCGCTCGGAGTCTGTTGAGTGCTTGTGCAGCGGGCCTCGCTAAGCTCTTGTGCGAGATCCAACAGGGACTTGAGGTTCCCATCCAGGGGGTGATCTCGGATGGACATCGTTCCATCCGTAAGGCCGTGCGAGCCGCGTTGCTAGACGTTCCCCACCAATTGTGTCATTTTCATTACTTCCGGGAAGCAGCCAAACTGGTGTATGAAGCAGATCGACATGCTAAAAAGGAACTGAAGAAACACATTCGTGGAGCCCGTCCACTTGAACGAGCCGTTGAAAAGCGGGACGATGCAGAAGCTGAAGCAATCCGCGGCTATTGCCTTGCTGTCCGCAGCGCGTTGACCGACGATAGCCGACCGCCATTAGAAGCGCCCGGACTCAAGCTCTATGAACGTCTTTCTGCCATTGTGGCCTCACTCACAAAGGTCTCTGAAAAAGGGGCTTGCCGCGTGAGTTAGAACGCATGCGCACTTTTCTGGCCAACGGACTGACGCAGACCGCCGCATGCTGGTCAGATGTCAAACTGGGGTATGCGTGGGTCCGTCGTGCCGCACATATCCTCACCAATGACGAAAATCAGACATCTGCTTAGGTGCGTCAGACCTATGAAGATCTCCTCATAGAGATGGGGCAAGCACCCCTCTCCTCCGAGACCCTGACCGCTATGCTCTCGACGTTTCGCAAAGTCACCAGCAGCTATTGGCCGGGCCTCTTTCACTGCTACGATATGACCGATCTTCCACGCACCAACAATGAGTTAGAGCAGTATTTTGGCTCAGTTCGTTATCATGAACGACGCACGACGGGCCGAAAACAAGCATCTCCGACTCTTGTCGTACGCGGAGCCGTTCGAGTGGTAGCGTCTGTTGCTTCTCGACTCCATCCTTTTTCTGGGCCAGAGCTGTGTCCAGCTGATCTCTCCCAATGGCGGGCTTTGCAGCGCGAATTGAACCATCGTCACGAGGCGCGGAGTCTCCAACATCGCTTCCGCAAGGTACCTTTCAGGAGACTTGCGGCTTTGGAAGAGAAACTCAGCATTAAAAGATTACCGCCGTAGAAAAAAACAGATTTTCAGCGTAAGCGCGAAAAAAGTACATTGGGTTTGAATTGTTCTTCAACTCTTCTGTAGATGGCTCTATGGGTATTGATTTCACCTTTCAGAAGGGATGCGGAGTGGGCTTGAAGAGATGAGTGGAAGAAGCGGAGGTTCCATGAACCTCCCAGGAAAAAGAAAGGAGGAGTGGTGGAAGTTGGACCCATACTCTGTTCTTCCACCGTTGAGACGTATTTTGAGGAACGCTCTCACCTGCGAAGTTGGGGGCGATCCAGTCGGAATGGTGTGAGGACAGATGGAAGGAATCCGTCTTGTGCTGCTGTTGCTAATAATTGCCCGAAGCGCATCCCAAACGGCATCCCATGACCAGTAAAACCACCAACGAAGAATACCTGTGGCAACGCTGGTGCACAATCAACAATAGGATTCCTATCTTGCGTGCATCCCAGGAGACCTGCCCAGCGCTGTACTACACGCAGTTGAGGGCAAGCAAGGGGAAGAGCTGTGGCACGATCTGCTCAATGGCCCTTTGGACTGGAATGGTTGGCACACTTTCCCAGACCCCAATCCCTGCGTTTGGGGCAACCGATCCGCACCCTCCAATCAGAAGCGTGCCAGAAGGGGTTTGCTGCAGATATTCTCCTGTGTTCATGCGGACGCTGAGTGCCATCGAAAAAATGCGATCCATCGTCTGATAGGCTTGCATTTGCTCAAGAACCGGGACAATGATATTCCTCAGTTCTGGCAATAAGGTACTTGTCCAGGCATTGATCGCCACGATGACCCTGTGTGCAACGAGGTTTCCCTGCGACGTGCGCAGGCGTACCTTCTCTCCATCCCGCCCTATTTCAAAGACGTGTGCTTGATAGGCACGCGCCCCAAGGCGCAATGCTGCATGCAGGAGACCCTGAACGAGCCGAGCAGAGTGTAGGAGACCCTGTTCTGGAAGGAAACGCCCGCCAAGAATCTCAGGGGCAAGTGGCGTGTTGATCATCGCCTGAACCTGTGTTCGTTCAAGCCATTGTGCGCTAAATCCATCCTCGCGTAATGCCTCCACCTCCTGGTGTTGTTGCTCTCTGTGGACATCTGTCAGTGCCAATTGGAGCGCACCCGGCTCCCGGTAGTCACACTCGATCAATTCCTCCTGGATGAGTCTACGAAGCAAGGCCCGGTTCTCATACGTGATGTCCATTACGGCGCGGGCCGTTTGCGGTCCAAGGCGAGCAATAGCCTCTGGATAGGACTCGGAGGTCCCTGCTCGCACAAACCCGCCATTACGCCCTGTTGCACCATCGGCAAGTGCAGTGCGTTCAAGCAAAACCACACGGACGCCCGCTCGTGCGAGCCAATAACAGGTTGCAGCGCCTAACAGTCCTCCCCCAACAATAGCAACATCTGCCCCCGATGGCAGGTGAGTGGAGAGGGAGAACGGTGGGCACGTCGATTGCCAATAGGAGACAGATTCTCGGACCATCATACCCATCCTTTCACAGTTTCTGGCAGGAAGCTCTTCCTGCCATCTTTCAAACAGCTTTCATCGGATGCTCTACGTCCTACAGGTCAGGTTTCCCAATGCTCTAGTGTCCACCGAATGAGCGTGATCATATCCTCAACCAACGAACCACGTGGTTCTGGGGTCTGCAATAAGGTGCAGATATTGATCAAATCGAAGAGCTTGATGATCTTTTTCCAGTGAGGGGCAAGACCCCTCCGTGATCGGTAAACCCTTGCAAGCAGGCTGTTTTAAAGGTGTTAGGCAGGAGCCACTCGTACCGGAAGAGATTGGCCAGATCAAAGAGGGAAGAGCCCACAAAGGCAAATTCCCAATCCAAAACGGCCACCACAGAGAAGCGTCCCCTCTCTTGTCGAGCCAGGAGATTAGAGCCACCGAAATCGGCATGCACTAAGGAACGGCTGGCTGCGGTTGTCTGGAGAAGGTGAGCATGCTCAGTGACCAACGCCCATAGACGCGCCGTGAGGTCCGCACCCAGCCAACGCTCAGCCTTTCCTGCAAATAAGCAGGACGAAAGGTACTCCAAATACCCCTTTGCAGCGTTCTCCTCAGCCACTTCATCGATCAGATCATCAAGGTGAAGGCCATCGTGGAAAAAGCCAGGATGGGCAAAAGTATAGGAGCCAATGGTGGCGAGCATTGTCCCAACGCTATATCCTACTTCCACGAGATCCGCCTCTGCGTTGCCTGCCAGCAAATCCTCGACCAGGATGCCTTCGACCCACCGGGAAATCGTCGAGGGATAGGCATAGCTTTTGCCATCTTGATCGGCATACAGCATTTCTGCCAGTGGAACACGTGCATGCAGAAGATTGAAAAGCTCAACCTCTTTTTTACAAGCGGCAGGATCATCCTGAAAAAGGCGGAGAACCAGCGCCTCATAGCGGCCTTCTGCCGTGATTTTATATAAGGTATTATTGCGCCCCGCGTGCAAGAGTTCGGCTGACGCAATCGAGCTTCCCGCGAGCACTGGTTGTAGAAGTTGCCTCAACGTCGCTCGATCTAATTGGAGGAGAGGACGTTGTCTCTGCCAGGTTTCTCTCATGTGATAACTATTCCTTTCTTGCGCGACTCGGTCTCATTGGGGGAAAAAGATCGTTCTGGTCACGCGTCTTGCTGGTGTAGCGAGTCAGGAGACCCTCAGCCCATTCCATGACGCTCACCCGTAGTTCTCTCGGCTCTACCACCTCAGCTGTTGGCCCGAAGCCCAGTAAAGCTGCGCGAGCGGTCTCCATTGTTTCAAAGACCACAGAAACCGTTCTCCATCCAGAAACGTCTGGTTCTGAACGCAAAAGGTGGTCACGAAGTGCTTCTCCAAAAAGCTGGAGCAGGCGGGGAATCGCATCTTCCGAAATGAGGAGCTTAACTGGGTAAGATGGAAGAAAACGAGCACACCACGCGGTCCAGTACTCAGCGAGATGGAATTCCTCTGGTCGGTTAAACGTCTCCTGGAGCACTTCTATCTGCTGGATACGAGCAATTCTGAAGGGGCGGATGGTTTCGTGCGTGGCTCCAATAAGGTACCAGATGCCGGCTTTCACCACGAGTCCCAAGGGATGGACCAGGGGCGTCATGATATTCCCACTTTCCTGCCGATAGACCAGAGAGAGGCGGCGATTCTGCCAGACAGCCTGCTGAACAGTTGGCAAGTGAGGCACCTGATCAACCGGAAAATTCCATCCGGTTGGATCGACATGGAAGCGTTCCTGTATCTCTAGGGCACGTCTTTTGTCTCGCTCAGAGAGCGTGCTTAAGACTTTGGCGAGAGCTACCTCTCGTGTCGTATGCAGATCCAGATCGCCCAGTGGCCTCTGGCCTTCAGAGAAAAAAAGCGTGTGCAACTCATCTTCGTTGAGTCCGACGACGTGGAGATGGTAATCTGACAAGAGGGAATACCCTCCTCCCGGCCCTCCTTCTCCATAGATGGGAACGCCTGCCAAACTGAGATCATTGATATCCCGGTACAGCGTGCGTTCTGAGACCTGGAGCCGCTCTGCCAATTCCCTGGCTGTGAGATGTGGGTGCCGTTGTAGCAGAAAAACAAGAGCAAGTAAACGATCAAATTTCAGAATGATTCTCCTTTGTTGGAAGACACGCGAAACTGCGCTCAGTATAGCAAAAATCCCTGACAAAAAGTGTCAGGAACTGCCCGAAGAATCTCCAATGGATCTTTCTCAAGAACATGCGGAGGGTATGAGGTAAATCGAAGACAGGAAGTAGAGGTATAGACCTCTCTCGCTCAGTCCAACAAACCGTCGTTATTTCTCCTCTGCTCTTCACTGAAATGCCGTTCTAAGACCCTGCATTGTCAAAACGACAACAATTTACACATACAATGGCTATTTCGCGCTTACGCTGAAAGGTTTTTACCCTCCCAATGTACTTTTTTCGCGCTTGCGTTGAAATCCTTGCTCAGTTCGCGCTCATGTTGAAACTGACAAATGCGTGGTGCATGTTCAAGCGCTCCAGTTCTTTTGAGAGCTGTTGTGAGGGAAGTGTCAGCACTGAGAACAAGATCAAGGTAAAATCGCTCTTGTGGTATACTGACGGACATTGAGATCATCGTCATCAGGAGGGAACCATGAACTGCCCGCACTGTATGTCTCTAACCACGAAAGAACAGCAGAAGAAAACCGTGCTTGGCTATCGAACGTTCTGCTGTTCTGCCTGCCGACGTACCTTCAATGAACGAGGTGGTACTCCTTTTAATTACCTAGAATATCCGACAGAAATTGTGCTTCTTGTTGTTCTGTGGCGGCTGCGTTATAAGCTGAGTCTGCGTGATCTCGCTGAGATCTTTCTCGAACGTGGCTTTGTGTTTACCCATGAAGCAGTTCGGGACTGGGAAGCTCGTTTTGCGCCATTGTTGGCGGATCAACTCCGTATCAGGAGACACGGACAAGCGCGAACCTCCTGGTACATCGACGAAACCTACATCAAAGTCCACGGGAAGTGGTGTTACCTCTATCGCGCCATCGACCGGGACGGCAATCTCGTTGACTCCATGTTGAGCAAGAAACGAGATATGGATGCCGCTAAACGGTTTTTCCAGCAGGCAGTTGAGACGGTTGGTTATGCACCAGAACGTGTGACGACCGATGGGCATGATGCCTATCCACGAGCGATCCGTGAGACGCTCGGGAGTCACGTCGTCCATCGCTGTAATCCCTATCTCAATAATCGGTTGGAGCAAGACCACCGTGGCATCAAACAGCGGTACTACCCGATGCGTGGCTTCGGGAGCTTCACATCCGCATCACACTTCTGTCGTGCCTTCGATGAGGTGCGTCAGTTCTTCCGCTTTCGCACGACGATGAACCAATCCGTGCCTCTTGCCCAACAACGCATGCTGTTTCGCCAACGATTGGAGAGCTTTCAAGCTCTCAGAATGAGAGCCTAGCCACAAGGAGAGACGAGCAGCTCCCCCCAACAATGTTTTGCCTCCTCTGTTCTCAGTTCTGACGCATCCCTTGGCAGATCTCCTGAAGAATTGTGGACTCCTGATAAGCAATAAGCTGGAGAAACACACGTCGTTAAAAAGTGCGGCTCCTCTATTTGCCAGCTCATGGGTGATGGTATCGCGGCATTCAGGATCGTGACAAGGGCGAATGGTGAGATCGAAAATCGCGTAGGCACGTTCGGGACGGAACTGCGCACGGAAGCAATGGTGGCGGCTGTGTTGCAAAAAAGAAAGCTGATCTGGTAGGTAGTGTTGCAAGAAGTAAACTGATCTGCTACAGTTGGGAGAAAAGTGCAAAAAAGGACTCATCATGAACGAGCAGAATCTGTTTAAATGGCGTCACTTTGAATCGGAGATCATTCTCCTGTGTGTCCGTTGGTATCTGCGCTATGCACTTAGCTATCGGGACCTCGAAGAAATGATGTTGGAACGGGGCTGCACGTCGATCATACCACGATCTACCGCTGGGTACAGCACTATGCACCTGAGTTGGAGAAGCGCTGTCGGCTTCTTCTCAAAATCACCAATGACTCCTGGAGGGTCGATGAGACCTCCATCAAGGTGAAAAAAGAATGGATGTACCTGTATCGGGCTGTTGATTCGGAAGGAAAAACGCTCGACTTTTGGCTGAGTCCGACGAGAGATAGAGAAGCCGCCAAACGCTTCTTTGGGAAAATACTCGCTGCCTCTCATACGGCAGAACCACGCGTGTCGGGCGCTCGACAAAAACGCCGCCTACCCCAAAGCATTCAAAGACCTCAAAACAGCAGGTATCATTCCTACAAGCTGTGAACTGAGACAAGTGAAGTACCGGGGCAATCTCATCGAGCAAGATCACCGCTTCATCAAACGGCTCGTCAAGCCTGGGATGGGCTTTTTTTCGTTTCAGACGGCATGGCGAACCTTACAAGGATACGAGGTCATGCACATGATGAGAAAAGGACAAATAGATGGAGCGGCAAAAGGAGATAGCATGAGTCAAAGAGTATTCATCTCTGGTCTGTTTGGAATGGTGGCCTAAACTGAACAAGAGTGGAGGCATCACGCCCAGAGCATTCTCCCAGATTTCTTGAACACAACCGATTATGCGGTTAACCTTATATAGAGGAAGAATATATCCTCTTCTCTTCTACATTTCTAGCAGGATAGAGCTCTAAGGATAGTTTACCATCAGAGAAGTGGTAATGATAGAGCCTATTTGCAGAACTACGGACATGTCGGCGGTGGATTAAGCAAGAGATAAGCTGCAACAACATTTTTATTGTTATTGCAGGATCAGGATGATAATTTTCGCTTGCACTACGTCAGTGGAGGCGAAATCTCAATGTAGGGCAAACTAGTAGTATGAAAGTGTAAAACGATAATAGAATAGTCAACGATCTATCCAATCAGAATGCTACTGAGCAGGCAAGCCTCACCACTTGGCCAAGTGAGCATGAACTATTCTCGCTCATTAGTGCTCAGATGGCTCGGGTGCCTGGTCACTTTGACCCCTTTCTCTTCTTCCATGGTGCTTCGCCTTTTCACAAGAGGCCCGTTTTGTGTACCACTACAGGTACCCTTTTGTTTGTCCCCCTGGCATGGCTGGTGAGGAACCGGAACAGAACTATCTTATCGTTGGGCAAACTGGATGTGTGCTTCGCCATCGGGTTGGAGCAGCCAGGTGATGAAAGCGGTGCCGTCAGGCGAGAGGAGGGAGCGGGTGTGTCCCACCTCGTTCCCTAGCGACTGGTCGAGGAAGCACTCAGCTAGCTGTTCGGTGTCCTAGAAGACGTTGCGCCCTCGTTCGGCTTCGCAACCGCTTGACCCTTTGCGAGACGGCGCAGAGATCTTCCGCGATGGTGCGGCATCGAGACAACGGATGGAGGCAGGGTGAGGCGAGAACAGGCTTGCTCTACTCTGGCACGTGAGCGACGGCTTCGATTTCGAGCAAGAATGCTTCATGAGCTAATCTTCGTACTTCCACCAGCGTGCTGACAGGCGGGTTGATGGGGTTCACATAGCGTTCACGAACCTCACGAAGGATGGGAAGTTGGGAGATATCTACGACATAGATATTCAGCTTGATCACATCAGTGAAATCCGCTCCAACCGCAGCAAGCGCGGCTTTGAGATTTTCAAAGACCTGCTGTGCTTGAGCACGGAAATCTTGTGGGCCGACGATCTGCCCTGCGGGATCAAGAGCGACCTGACCAGCAAGAAAGATCGTTCGCCCCTGTCTGATCTCTACGACATGAGTATAGCCTGGGGGCGTTGCCAACGTCGATGGATTGATGAAGCGTCTGTTGGTTGGGTGTGTTGCCACGACGTTCCCTTTCTAGGAGGCTGGAAACCTTCACGTCCTTTTTCTCAGTGTCTGCTTTAGTATATCTCTTCTTCTTTGTGGAGAACAAGGGAAACATCTCTCGTGTATGGTGGTACCGTTTGTCTAGACACTAATCGGCCAATTTTGAGAGTGAACTCAGCAGGAAGGAAAAGTCATTGTGAACGATGGGAGCGATACACAGCAACGGGCGTTTGATAGTCTAGTGATTGATGATATCGCTCATGATTATAAAATTGAAAGTACTGTTTCAAACTGGATCTTGCTTCTGAAACGGTTTGATAGTCTTTAAGATAGACCTCCTCATATTTCACGCTTCTCCAGAGGCGCTCGACAAAGATGTTGTCTCATGCGCGTCCACGTCCATCCCAACTGATGCGAATGTGTGCAGACCGCAAACGCTCTGTAAACTCCTGGCTCGTGAACTGGACCCCTTGATCCGTATTGAAAATCTCTGGGCATGCAGCTCGCAGTGCTCGCTCCAATGCTTCCAAACAGAAGCTGGTATCCAAGGTGGTAGATAGTTCCCAGGCGAGCACAAAACGACTGAACCAATCGATAATCGCGACCAAGTAGATAAAGCCTCGTGCCAGGCGGATGTAGGTGATATCGCTGCTCCAAACTTGATCGATACGATCAATGCTCACATCTCGTAACAAGTAGGGATAGCGCACAGATGGCGAACCTGCTTGGCTCAACTGAGGCTTCGGGTAGATCGTTTCTAAACCCATCCTTTGCATCAGTCGCCTGACCCGTTTGTGATCCACGACATAGCCTTCATCCTGAAGGAACTTGACCATCTTGCGTTTCCCATAAAAAGGGGGACGCGTGTATTGTTCATCAAGCAGCCTCATCAACAGCACATCTTCCTCGCTTTCAGGTGCAGGCTCATAAGAGTAACTTGAACGGGCTAAACCCAACAATTCACATTGACGGACAATCGAGAGCTGGGGATGATCGGGTTCCACCTGAAGCCGCTTTTGCTCAGTGCTGGTAGGGGCCTGATTTTTTTTTCAAAAAGTCCAACTCCACTTTGAGTTGGCCGATTTGTTGATATAAAGTGGCGATGAGCGCTTCCTCGTTCTTGGCTCGCTCCGAGCCTGGTTGAGCAAAGATCTGTGGCAGTTCATCCAGCACCTGTTTCTTCCATTGCGTTATTTGGGTTGTATGCACTCCATATTCCGAAGAAATTTCATTAAGCGTTTTCAAGCCTTTGATAGCTTCTAACGCGACTTTTGCCTTAAAGTCGCTGCTGTATTTCTTTGGTGAACTTGCCACGGCGTTCCTCCTTGCGGATACTTGTCTCCTTCCTGCTCTTTTATCTCATTGGCCTGTCCAGTTTTCCGCCCCCATTATAATAGCTGCACCCCTACGCATCTTGCTTGAGGGGAGCAGGCACCACTTGGTACTCGCCCCCCGTGATTTCTTCTCCAGTCTGCGCGTGACTTATTCTCCTAGATGGCTAGCACGGAGAAACGGTCGTAGGATAGACTTGAGAAGAGCAAGGTCGGCTTGCCCAAGTGCTAAGAGCAAGAGCAGGCGTTGGAGATCACGAAAGTGGATATAATCCCAGACAGCGATGATTGCACAGGCTGCTACTTGTGGCCTGAGGAAAGACCACCACTGAGATGGGGATGAGAAAGAACTCATAGAACTCCTCTATCTAGAGAACAGAACATAAACAGTATCCGTTGGAGGCCGCTTCCATCTTGCCACTTTCTCAAATGAGGTATGATAGGACTAGGGACTGTGCTTGACCCTCTCAAAGGGTCAAGGCGATCCAAGAATGTGAAGCAACCTTGCTTTGCATGGAAAGAGCGGCGGGGACGTATGAGCGTATTACTTTGCAGGTAGAGACGTTCATGAGTTTTCTCGCCGCTCTTCCCCCTCTCACTTTAGAGAAGAACCTCCTTTCTTGCCATTTTGGCGAAGCTTTTGCATACATTGATTTTTCTCTGGGGAACTTTTTCTCACTTTGTAAGCGATCAGTGCCTTCACGATCAATCGCATCAGGAACACTGGCATGCTGCTCGTCTGCTAACTATACTATACATCTCGACACAAAGGCAGTAAAATACAGCGAGAAGAAAAAGGCTCATATAATGACGGAAACCTCTCCAGTGCATTCATGACAAAAGCGTGACCTATGAGGGGAGAAACGCTCTTGCTGCTTCTTGGTGGTGCATGCTTTGTGACAAAAGAGCACCAGCTTTATTTATAAGAAATCGAAATGAGATGGTTATTGTGGCTGTTCACGTGCGGTACAATTGCAGCGGGTGGCTCACCGCCTCTCTCGCGCTTTGCTGGGAAGTGAGGAGCCGCGCTGGCGTCTGGTTCTCTCTTTTTGCGGGCAGAACGGCAAGCGCGTCGCTGTTCACGTGGTAATGGGGAGAGGGGGCAACCCTCTCCCTGGTGTGCTTTCCAGATCTTCTTGTTCGTGCCACAGGCGGCGGCACTGGCTGCACAGCCATTGACCTTTCTTTCCTGGTGCCGGGCGCCTCTCCTTCACGCGCTTGCCACAGCGGGAACAGAGAAAACGAGAGGGCTGCTGATCTTCTGGGTCCAGGCCCTGGCGTTGTTGTTTCAAAATTGCGCCTCCTTTCGCTCCGCAAAACGATCATGCCGCCATGATACTTCTGCCTCAATTATCATGCAATAGGCGAATATGCATTTTATACATTTTATACCCGTTATTTTCTTTATTTTTCTTGGAATATTTCTGAATGCATTGTTCAAAAAGAATGGCTGGAGGGAATGATGTGATCTGGAGAGAGGAGCAATGAGAGGGAAGGGGGAACGGCAGAGGTCATCAGAAAAAACAGGGAAAAACCAGCCAGCTATTTCAGAAGGTGGGTGAGAGCAGAACGTCATGTCCACGCCATCCAGGAGGGCCGGGAAGGACGAAGTGGGAGGGAAAAGCGGTGAGAAGAAACAAGCAATTTGTTTGGAAATAGCCGGAAGAACAAATTGGGAAGGTGATCTTCAAGAAGAAGATATGAGATGCAAGATAGAAGATAAGAAGAAAGGACGTGCGGTCGTTCGTCATCTTTGATATGATGTGGAGCCTGTGGCAGGGCGGAGACGGTTTGGAGCGATCTATCAGTGTTGGTGGATGGAAGAGAGCAGGGGGCAGCCCTGAGAGGTGTGATGCTCAGGGCCGCTGGTGTGGTGTATCGAGCGATTGCGAGTCTGCGGGAATCCTTCCGGCCAAGGAGTTAGTTCCCATAGGGGGGGTCAGCGTCGTTGCAGGAACGCCAGCAACACGAGCAAGGATGCCAGAGGCAAGCCAAAAAGTCAAGCGAGTGTGAGACGAGATATACTCACACAAGAGATGAGACAGATATGAAATAATGACGACATGACGTATGGTTGTCCAAATTTTATGTGAGATGGGTGCAGGTGAAAAAGGACCGGACTGTGGTGGGGGTCCGAACAAGTGAAAGAAGTGCCAGATGGGGGAAGCATCAGGCGCGTATGCACGTGTTGTTTTTTTGTCAAGACGACTTCGTGCAACGGCAGTCTATCATAATAGGATGGCAGGAGTTGGAGAGGGGCGTTGACCTGGGCGAAGGGGGAGGCCGTTCAGGTTGGATGCGGGAGAGAGAGGGTGAAGGAGGTGTTACTGACGTTGGTGGGAAGGCAAGGGTATTCAAAGAGCGTTTTCCCCTCTGGCAACGGAAGAACCAGGCCGGTAGGAGTTGCCAGAGGGGATGTGAAAACTGCGGAGAATCTGAAGCAAGGTGCTTTGGAAGGATAGCACATCTATCTGCTTTGGAGTATACCAGGAGGTGAGAGGAGAAGCAAGGGATTGGTGTATCGTTCTGATGGCAGGGCAGCAAAGACATGCCTGATAAGCATCAGGCGCGTATGCACGTATGTTGTTTTTTTGTCAAGACGATTTCGTACAACGGCAGTAGAGCATAGGTGAAGATCGATGAACACACGTGGCTCGGACAGATCGAGAGGTGGATGTGCTGGCAGTGTGTACGTTCTTGGTGCAACCAGCGGCATGGAAGAGAGCAAGCAGGCGTCATGTCCTCATTGGGCACGTACAGAGCGTGTCATGGGTAGCGAGAGCGGTGAGGAATGGGAGCATGACCAGCGAGCCAGAGCCTTGCTGGTGAAGCGGAGCATCCCGGGGCCAATTGAGGAGAGTATTACGAAGAACGTCTAGGAGAGGAGCAAGATATGGAAGGCGTACAGGCGGACACCTCGCCGTATGATGCTTGAAAGGGGTGCACACTCAAATTGGGCAAAAAAGTTGGTGTCAGAGCCTCGGTTGAGAGAGGGCCTCTCACCTTTTCTGGGAATTGGTGCTGACTGTAGGAAGAGAAGAGCAAGATCGGAGAAGTTTTTTTCGAAGGGGAACAGGTAAGATTGGGAGAAGGAAACATCCACTTGTGCTCTGGATAAAATCAGTCGATCTAGCTTACAACCGATTGCATAACGTAATCAGGACCGCGCAGATGTGCCGTGTGAAGAAAGGAAGTAATATGGCTAAGCTCGTGTTTGGGATGAACCAGTCCCTGGACGGCTACGTCGATCATATGGGGCTTGGGGCGCCAAGCCCTATGCTCTTCCGCCACTTCATCGAGGAGGCTCAGGGGCAGGCAGGCAGCATCTACGGTCGCCACATGTATGAGGTCATGCGTTCCTGGGATGACGATCATCCTGAATGGGGTGCAGAGGAACACGCCTTCGCGGCGGCGTGGCGGAACCAGCCGAAATGGGTCGTCTCGCGCTCGTTGAAGTCGGTCGGTCCCAACGCCAGGCTTGTTGAGGGTGATCTTGAGCGCGCGATCCGCGAGCTGAAGGCCGAGCGCGACGGGGAGATCGAAGTTGCTGGCCCGAACTTGGCGCACAGCCTCACCGAACTTGGCCTGATCGATGAGTATCGAATCTACCTGCACCCCGTCGTGCTTGGTCATGGCAAGCCATATTTCGCCGGACCCCGACCGCCGCTCCGCCTTATGACTCATGATCGGATTGGCGAGGATGTGATCAGGTTGACCTACGTCCCTGCTTCATCTCGCAACTCGCCGGATGGAAATCGCCGCTGAAGTCTGGTCTCGGGTTTGGACCCAAAGCGACGGGGACGGCCCGCTTCAGCATAGAAGCGCCATCGGCGAAAACGAATATACCCTGATCGATCTAAATGGCGGGTAAACTCTGTCGCAAAGAAGATGCGGGCCAAAGTTGGCGCTGGAAGAGTCCGCGCCAGCACGCCGCGCAGCACATCCCGGGTCCAGGCGTTTTTTGCCCAATTTGAGTGCGCACCCCTTTCAAGCATCATACGGCGAGGTGTCTACAGGCGGGGCCGCTCCATGTGCGGTGGAGTGATGGGCGCTTACTCATCACGACCTCAATGGGGCAAGAGGTGTTAGAGCGGGCGGAGGCGGCGCTGTTGCGAGAGTATCTGGATCTCATTGTCGATCTGGATGCGGAAAGCTTTCAAATGGGAAGCCTGGAACAGGAGCGTCATCGCGCCGAGGAGTGAACTGGGTGATGGATGGGTGGACCTGAGAGTTTCCTGATAGGAGCCTGGTGCGTGGAGGAGAGTGGAGGCGACGCGGATTGGGCCGTGCGGCGCGGTGTGGAGCTGCTCAAATAAAATGGGCCTTCATTATGGGGAGAGAAAATGAAGCCGTAAGGAACGTACGCAACGTTTCGATGGTGAGCGTGGCACTCCACTCTTTAGCAGACCAGAAGGCGAGTGTACGTAACGTTTCAAACGCCTTGAGAAGGGCTATCAGCGTGTAACGCCACGAACGTTGTGAACGCTCACAAAGACGAAAATAACGCTAACATAACATTACTTACTCTCCATAACCTTCATACTCTTTATATACGTCATCTAGTCATTGGCTATGGTCAGCTCACATCGGCCCGAAGGGAGTTGTGTCCCTTCGTCCCTGCTGGCCCCCTCTCGGGAGAGTTGCCTGGACTATTCAGATCGGCTTTCAGGGAGGGGAGAGCGGAAAAAGGAACGGATGAGGATGAGGGCAACATCATGGTCAGTAAGATGGTCAGGTTCCTTTGAGGGGGAGCAGGCAGGAGAGATGCTGCTGTGCCTCGGCCGCTGCGTGTTGTTGGGCCTCGCGTTTGGTGGTGGCTTCTCCAATTCCCTCCAGGACGTGGAGACCAGCAATGGTGACAGAGCAGAGGCAGGCAAAGAGAGGGGCATGGACAGGAGCAGCGACAAGGCACGTATAAGCGACCTGTGCCAGTCCTCGTTGGTGGATCTGGTTCCAGATGCCTTTGGCGTTTGAGAGAGGGGGCCTGGTTGGTTGTTGCATGGTCCTGCTCCAGTGCTGTTTGAATACTTCAGAAAAGTATAGCAGAGGAATTACATGAAAGCAAGGTGATGTATTTGGTATGGGAAGCCGCTTCTCATATCTTCTGTGGTTCTGTTCTGTCGTAAATAGTCCGAAAAAGGCAGGGAGTGAGCCTCTCCCTCAAGGCTCTCAGTTGGTGGGAATCTGGCACCGTTTTGCCAGATCTCCATCAGAGAATTGTGAGATGCTCTTTTCCTTGAGAATGGGTGAGAGATGCTTGGAGGCAGTTCCTCTCTGGAGGACGGTGTGGAGGGTCGTAGCAATACTCTCGCTGGTATTGGCGATGGAGATGTTGTCTTGGATGTGATAGATCAGGCGGCCCG
This sequence comes from Reticulibacter mediterranei, assembly GCF_016587455.1. Classification (NCBI taxonomy): domain Bacteria; kingdom Bacillati; phylum Chloroflexota; class Ktedonobacteria; order Ktedonobacterales; family Reticulibacteraceae; genus Reticulibacter; species Reticulibacter mediterranei. Next base: position 2,805,839 of record NZ_BNJK01000002.1, read on the forward strand.
CCTCCGCAGTGCGCCCGAAAGGAGTGCGTTGGCACGAGGCGGGAAGGCACGACGTGATCTGAGTCAGTTGGTTCGTTTGGAACTGCTCCATAACAAGCCATTCAAAGGGTGCCCCCAGATTCGCGACGGCCTCCATTTGAGGCCCATGGTTGGGTGGTATGAGTCTGGTGGGTGCGAATGTGAGTGGGCCGACCTCAGCAGAACCGGTTTGACACGGCAGCAACTGGACAGCGTTTTTTCCTTTCGGGAACCACCTTGCCCAATGGGAGCAAGTGCAAGAGCGTTTCCAACGCGGAGCCAACGAATGGACAGAGACAAGCGGAGAATCGAGATGCCTGTTTAGCGAGGTGGTTTCTCTCCTAAGGCACGATGCTGGATCAGTGGCGGGGAAGCAACGAGCACATACTCTTGATAGAGCGGGAGTGGCACAGAAGACGAGGGAGCTAGATCGCCCTGCTCTCTCGTCTTCTGTGTGGAGTGACAGGGGGTCACATCACCAATGACCCTGACGTACTCAATGGCTAGCTGATGGAACTGGCGCGAACGGCAGTAAGAGCCAGTTCCAGCTGCGTCGTGGCGACTGGAGCGAACGCACAGAAATGCTGACAGGCTTTTTGGAAGGAGGCAGCGGCGTTGGGCGATCCCAGCCCCCAAACGATACCCCCATTGTGTGTGATCCGTCTGGCGATGGGAGCGAAATGTTTGTCGTTGGTCACCAAACAGATCGTCTGTGTGCTTCCGGTCTGCAAGAGCCGCTCGACGTGGCGAGCCAGGACAGAATCAGCGTCGCCTATGGTTGTCTTGGAGAGCCAGGAGACGGTGCTTTGTGCCTGCTTCCAGCCAGGGGCAGCAGGCGCACGGCTACAGACCATCCCGGTGCTGATAGGGCCAAGTTCAGAGAGCAGAGGTTCGATCTGGGTAATCCATTGAGGAGAAATGCAATCTCCGTCGATAAGGACCGTTACGCCTAGCGGGGCGGGCCAGCAGCCTGCTGGTCCAGGTGTGCTTGCCGGGGAGCCTCGGTCGTGTTCCAAGGCGTAAGGGGGAGAGGCCTGCTCCACCGGGTGTCCAGGCGACCAACCTGATAGCCGAACCATAAGGCCAGAAATTGCGCCAGTGCCAACACCCGGTTGCGCAAGGAGGGGTGATTGGGAACGAAGGGATGAGGCGTGAGATCGGTGGCGTAGCGTGTGGCAAGCGTGCGATTGCCTTTGCCATAGCGGAAAAAGCGGCAAACAAACGAACGAAGCGTTGGCTCGAAGGTATGCTGCACGCATGCAGAGGGAGCAAACGCGAGCGTGCTTTGCTCCCAGAGGCGCAGCCCGAGATCGATATCCTCGCCAGCAGCGTGGAGAAAATGGGTATCAAAACCTCCAGTTGCCCAAAAGGCAGGTCGCCAGACCAGCGCATTGGCGGTAATCAGATAGGCAGGTCGCTCATGTTCCTTGTACCACACGGGAAGGGGACGTAAGATTTCCTGTGTTTCATAATAGCGAGATAGAGGATCATCTTCGGCGGAACGGACGCATCCGGCATAAGCGACTGAGCCATCGAGGGCGTGACGATAGCCGTCAATGAGGCCTACCGTCGGGATGCAATCGCTATCGAGAAACAGCAACCAGGGGGTCGTGGCATGTCGCGCGCCCAGATTACGTGCCGCTGCCGCTCCAGGCTTTGTGCAGGTGAGCAGGTGGACCGGCAAGCCCCAGGTGCGATAGGCGGGCGAGAGGGTGAGTGGAGGCGACGACAGGTTATCGACGATGAGAATCGCTGCTGGATGCTCATCTGGGGAAAATAGGAGCATGCAGACGGAGAGCAGTCGTTGGATGCCCTGCGGATTGTTGTTGACCGGGACGATGATGGTCAGTTCAGAGAGCAAAAGGTGGCGCGGGCCGACCGCCTTACCAATGCTGCGTGGCCCAATGGGAAAAGCGGAAAGTAACGTCACGATTCGTTTCCTTTCACGAAGCGAAGCCTGAGATGCCCTCCTTTTTGTCGAGACAAGCGGGATGGGCATTTCAAGCAAACGGCGAGGAGCAACATGCTCCTCTCATCATTGCTATCGGCAGGAGGAGGGAAGGTGTACTGCTCATATGTCGCCGAAGGTGCGGGGTCGGTCTCTTCCTCACATGCTGGCATGCAGAATGCAATGGTGGCCTCGTTTGGCGTTTTCTGGGCAATGTCAATGGGAACGAAGCTCTATTCACAGGGAAGGACAGGGAGCATCCAGGTTGAGATGGTATCGATGTGGTGCCTGGATGCTCCCGGGTTTCATTGGGCGTGCACCCTCATGTCTACTGTTCATGGAGTATTTCAGAGAGTGCGGCAGCATCACAAGGGACGTAGGAAGCGATGGTCTCCACATCCTGTTGCCAATGCGTGAGACGTGGATGGGAACAGAGCTTCAAGCGCGCCAGACGCGCAACTGGGCTGCCCACACGCTCAGCCAATGCCGCGTCATCCAGATGGTGAATCAACCAGCGTTGGTGGGCTTGGCCTCGCCGAAGCGTGCGAGTCTCGGCGTGGAGGATCGCTCTGTAGAGAAGAAGCTATTGCTGGAGCGGCGCTCTTGGTCGAGCCAATAGGAAGAGCGTTCATTGATGGTGTCCTGGCCGCGAGTCTGTTGATGGTTCCTGGAGCGGTGCTGTGGGTATCGCTGTTGAGAGAATAGAAGGCTGGCTTTATGCATCCTTTGTATAGGATACCAACGGGGGGCAGCCCAGGGGAGAAATACTTTTAAGAATGAAGCGGACAAGATGAACCCATACGACATCTCTCGCACTTTTGGTTAATCGGTCTAACGGTTTGTCTGGAGAGTTCACTGGTTGAAATTGCCCCAGAAGCGATTCCTCGAAGAGACAAGGGCTAATGATAACAGGTAAAATAATAGTCCCCCAGGACACTGCTGCACGCAAGAGAGGAGGGAGTTCATTTTTAAGAATGAACGGAGAGGTTAAGAGATCTGGACTGACGAGCAGCACTGCAACTCTTGTATCTTGCAAAGCGGAGGCGACTTCTTGTTGCCAGAATGCTCCAGCCTGAATCTTGGTATGATCCCAGTAGATGATATGATTGTTTCCCTGAAGGCTATCGAGATGTGTTTTCAGTCGGTGAAGATATTTCCTATCTTCATGGCTGTAGCAAATAAATACCTTGTTTTTCTCCCCACTATCCGTCTCAACAGAGGTTGCTTCAGGTTGAGTTGTGATTTCTGATTGAGCAAACGCTGAAAGAGGCACCTGTTGTGGGAGCGACGAGATCGTCTGTTGAGCAGTAATATTCTGATCCCATATCGTTTCGATGGAATGGCGCAAGCTCTGGAATGCATTGGATAGAGCGCTTGTGTGCCAATATAGCGGAAGGCCGCTCAGAAGATGTAGATCGAGCAGACGCATGATATGAACATAACTGCCCATTTCTCCTGTGATAGTTTGTATTTCCTGAATAGGGGAATCGGAGAAAAGATATGCATGCACCTCTTCTTCGTTGACGAACCAGAGTGGTCCTTTATGAGTTGAGAGTAATGGATCAAGCTCTTGATCCCAAAGAGGATCATAGCCAACGATGACTATAGCATGGCGTGTAAGTACAGAGTGAATATAATTTCTGAGGTGTGCTACGGTGGGGTTTTCTGTGTCAATATGAAAAGTTTGCGAGAGAAATTGATTCGGCTGTTTGTAAATATGGATTTCTGAGGAGAACTCTCCATCGAGAGTATTGACCGTATACCTATGTGTTCCAGACCGTTTTAGAGCAGATTCTACGAGATTGTCAATATTTGTTGAAACAATCGTTGTAAAATACCCCTGTTTTATTAATGCTGCCAGAGATGTATCAGCAGGCGATATGGTAGCCTCTTTGAGGGAGCATTGCAGAAGAGTGTGTAGTTCCGTTTCGTTTCGCGAATTGCTTGTGAGAACCTGATAGCATTGCTGAAATTGCTCTATTCTTCTAGAATCAGTAACGTGTTTTGGGCTCTGTCCGAGGAGAGTATTGTAGAGAAAAGGACTTCGGAAGAGTTGGCCGGCTCTGCTCCCGAGAAGAAGCACAGAAGGAGATTGATACAGCTTTCTTAGCTGAACATGTTTAGCAAGAACAGCAATAGTTGCATTTTTCCCAATAATCATGTGACATCCTTCTCGTTTGCCGTTTACGAAGATATAAAATGATTTCTTTTATGAGAGCATACCATATCTCATGCAAAGCCTCAATAGCAGCGATAGCAAAGAATGAGAGAACGAGTATTTTGACTGTTTAAGCCGATTTCAAGATGAAATTGGATAACGATTCTGGTGAAAGCTAGATTCATCGCTCCAAGGTGTCAAGCGAATATGAGGGAGTAGTGTTGCACTCATGCAGTAAGGTGATGGTGTGTGTCTTTCTTTTCGATAAAGAGAGGAGAGAGGGAGATGTCGCAACTACGGGACTGGCTGTGGGGCTATTATCGGGAGCATGGGCAGGTGCCTGAGAATCTCTCTACGTTGCTGGAGATGGCGCGGCAAGAGGAGATGATGCCGCTGGTGGTAGATGTGACAGCGATGCAGATGGTACGTTCCCTACGAGGGAAAGGGCGCGACCTGACGGTGGAGCAACAGGCGCAGGGGATGGTGCCATAGATAAGAGAGGCGGTGCGATTCATTGTGGAGCATGAGGCGGCGAGAGAATGGCGGCCGATTGGATGAGGGGTACGAATGGGGAGTTGAAGGAGGCATGAGAAGAGGAACAGGAACACTCTGCTCAAGTACAGCCTGACTGAGCAGGCGCTCAGGCAACGGATCGCGCGATCTGGAGATCGAGGTGGAAGCGCTGCATCTGATCTTCAAGCAACGCAAGATGACGGAGACGATGCGTTGCTCCCGCGCTGGAACGGATAGAGCGGCGTGTGGAGAGGGTTGGAGCGTCGGCTGGATTGAATGGAGGGTGGTGAGAGCCAGGACGAATAAAAAGGATCAAGCCTCTCAAGAGTGGAGGCGTTGCTTTTTTGTACAAAAGTCGAAAGAGTGGAACGGAAAGCGAGGGGGAGGAGAGCATGAGTCACCACTGGATCTGCTGGACGGAGTTTCTGTGGAAGCGTCAGAACTGAGAACAATGAAAGGAGAAATCGCTCTTGTGGTACACTGATGAGCATCGAGAACATGAACACACCATTATGAGGAGGGAACCATGAACTGCCCACACTGCGCATCTTCTGCCACGAAAGAACAGCACAAGGCTACCGTGCTCGGCTATCGAACGTTCCGATGTGCAGCGTGCCGATGCACCTTCAACGAGCGGACTGGCACACCCTTCAATTATCTCGAATACCCTACTGATATTGCCTTTCTCGTTGTCCTCTGGCGGCTGCGCTATAAGTTGAGCTTGCGTGATCTCGCGGAAATGTTTTTAGAACGCGGCATTGTGTTTACACACGAAGCTGTTCGAGACTGGGAAGCGCGTTTTGCTCCGTTACTAGCAGAACACCTGCGTGTCAATCGATGCGGACAAGCCGGAACATCGTGGTACGTCGATGAAACCTATGTGAAGGTTCGTGGAAAATGGTGCTACCTGTATCGAGCGATTGACCGAGATGGGAACCTGGTCGATTCACGCGCTCCGCGAGAAACGGGATATGGAGGCAGCAAAGCGGTTCTTCAGCCAAGCAGTTGCCGTGGTTGGACATGCCCCGGATCGTGTGACTACCGATGGACATGACTCCTATCCACGTGCCATTCGCGAGATGATCGGCAATAATGTGGTGCATCGGACCAATGCCTACCTCAATAATCGCATCGAACAAGACCACCGTGGAATCAAACAACGGTATTATCCCCTGCGCGGGTTTGGAAGTTTCGCATCAGCGTCACACTTCTGTCGCGCATTTGATGCGCGTTCGCCAGTTCTTCCGGGTACGCACCACGATGAAACAATCGGTGTCCCTGGTGGAGCAACGTCGGATATTCCGCCAACGCCTGGAAGCCTTACAGGAAACGTTCCTCACTGCTTAAACCTTGAGACATTGATGAAAGGAATACCAACTGAGTTTTCATGTTCTCAGTTCTGACACTTCCGTGAATTCACCAGGTTACCATCAGCATCAATAGCCCGATAGAGATAACACCATTTTCCATGTACTTTGATGTATGTTTCGTCAACATACCACGATTTCCCGGCTTGTCCGCATCGATTGACACGCAGGTGTTCTGCTAGTAACGGAGCAAAACGAACTTCCCAGTCTCGAACTGTCTCATATGTGAAGGCAAAGCCTCTCTCTAAAAACATTTCGGCTATGTCACGCAAGCTCAATTTATAGCGCAGCCGCCACACGACGGCGAGCAGGACAATATCGGTAGGAACTTCAAGATAGTTGAAAGGGCTGCCTGTTCGCTCGTTAAACGTAGATTGGCATTGGGGGCAGAAGAAGATCGCATATCCGAGTTTGGTTTTCTTTACTCGTTGCTTGGTGGTAGTGGCAGCGCAACGGGGGCAATTCATTGGCCAACGCTCCTCGTTTTCAATATTCTTGCTGGCGTTAGCATAACAGAAGCGTGATCTCTAAGCCAAGCTGTGGTTTGAGTTCTGACAGAACCCAGGAGATCAGCATGAGCGAGAGCAGCAAAAATGCATGGAGTAGCAGAAGGGGTGAGCGTCGACTGGTGTGTCGGACCTCTGTCGATTGGAGAAGTGGTGAGGAAGAGAAGATCATCCTGCAATCCTTTCCCGGTGGAGACCTCGTGTCAACACTCTTTCCGTCTCTCAATGAGAGCGCCCGTAAGATCCGGGCGCTCGATAAGGCGGTATGGCGAATGGTGTGGAAATTCCCAAAAATTGAGCTCGGCCAAAGCCGAATTCCGCACACATTGAGATACTACCATACTCCTGCGGCGGTGGGTTTGACTTTGATGGAGTTGATCGGAGTTAAGTTATACGTCCCAAGAGTGAGGGGGGCAAGCATCTGGTGACAGGTAGCTCCCTGCCAGTCAGTGCAGAGAGACGCCCATGCTTTATCGACCTGGTTGTTGATGATTTCGTGTTGGCCGTACTGGTTCGAGAGCTGGTAGACCCCATAATAGTAGTACTTCTGCGTCGGGGTCGTGTCGTTCACGCCATTGGTTGAGCCCTCCGGGTAGATGCAGACGTAGCCTGGCGGGCATCCATGACAGGTCTGGCCCGCTGTGCAATCCATCGGTTGAGTGGGAGCGGCATGCGCCGCGGGCACAGGAGAAAACCCTGCAAAAACCAGTCCCGTTGCAAGAAGCAGTGCTACCAAAACCACTCGATATCTTTGCTTGAGCAAAAGCGTAAAAGAAGCTATTGACAGTTCCATTGTTCTTTATACCTTCCTACGAAAATGAGAATCCATCTTCTGGGGTGGGGCTAGGCGACCTCCTTGGGAGTCAGGGTCACGCTATAGCCCAGCCGCTCCAGACGACGGATATGATGCTGTTGGACCCGACTGGTATCCAACTTGTCAAAGTAATCAACTCCCAAGTCTGTGTACGGTTTTTTCGTGCGTAAAACGTGGTAGATAATCACCAGCACGCTGTGAGAGAGAGCGACAATCGCTCGTTTTTTGCCGAGGCGACGAGCAAATCGGTGATACTGCTCACACAGATAGTTGTTTTTCGTGTGAGAAATCGCCCAGGCCACTTCTGAGAGGACGGCTCGTACATACGGATTCCCTTTTCGGATCGCTCCGCTCAGCCGCTTGCCTCCGCTTTGTCGGTTGCCCGGACCGTAGGATAGGCCGCAGGCGAGGTACTGCATAAGCAGCCCTTTTCCCCCGGCCCTCCTCCGAACGCCGCATGCGAGTTTCCAGGCACGGCGCTCTCCAGTGCTTCTCTGTTTCCAGCGAGTCTTCCTTCAGTTCTGGCAACAGCGCATCTCGCGCACCTCTCTGAGAGGAAGATTCTCAGCACCTGCTTGGCTTCCCCCTGTGACCAGCTCTCCTAGCCTCCCTGGTCGGGCGTGACTCCGACGAGTACTATCCAAGCTCCGTAACCATGAGGGTCTCCCCTTTTAGGTTATCCTGCATTCCGTCGCTTGAGTACGTACGAGCACAACGTAGGTGATCCACTCATTCCCTTCAAGAAACTCACTGCCTCTCATCTTGCAACACAACCAGGCAGGCTTTGCACAGGAAGCGTATCGGCAACTCCAGAGAAACTTGCCATAATGAATATCCCTTTCCGTTTCAAGAGTAATTGATCTCAGACACAATGCCTGTTCTTGTGAAAGAGAGTGTAAAACGAAAAGGGATGGAAGATGTGACAGAAGTATGACGCGAGCAAAAATAGAGCGAGTTCACACATCTGCCACATCTTGTCGATCTGATCGGCTATAATGGAAAGCAGGATCATAGATTTGGATGCTCTCGCCCGTTGGGGCCATGTTTATCGCTGTGAATCGAGGCACTGGAAGATCAATGACAGAACAGGTGGGGCGCGGCAGAACCATTCTCATCATTGAAGATGACCGTGAGATGGCACGCCTCGTACGAACGTATCTGGAACATGCAGGTTACACTGTTGAGCATGCCGAGACCGGCGAGGAGGGAATCGCCTGCACGCAACGCATTCATCCTCATCTCATCCTACTCGATCTGATGCTTCCCCTACGGTCGGGGTGGGAGATCTGCCGCGTCCTACGAGCCTCTATCAGCGCCCCTATCATCATGGTGACAGGGCGGGGTACGGAAGATGACCGTTTGCGCGGTTTTGCGGAGGGAGCCGATGATTATGTCACCAAGCCATTCTCTCCACGTGAGTTAGTGGCGCGGATCGGCGCTGTCCTTCGACGCAATCATCCTACAGTCACACGCATCATCGAAACAGGCTTCCTCAAGATAGATCCTGCTCAACGCATCGTCTTTGTTAGGAACAAAAACGTTGCCTTGCGAGAACGTGAGTTTGATCTGCTGCTCTATCTAGCGTTGCATCCAAACGTCGTCTGTTCGCGTGCAGATCTGCTCGATCATGTGTGGGGCTACGATTTTGCGGGCGACGAACGCACGGTTGATACCCACGTGCGTCGTGTACGCGAAGCACTTGGCCCGGCAGGTTCTTTGCTCAAAACAGTCTGGGGCATCGGCTATAAATTGATAGGTGATGAAGTATGAAACGTCAGAACAGTAGTCCACGGAAGCGGCAACCCCAGCGTCTGTACACTCAGATCGCTATTACCTTCGCCGTTATTGGCTTCATCGCCATCGCGCTCAATGCTGTGCTGGTGGGCGCTCTCCTGAAAGAGTATTTCGTCGAGCGACAGGGCAACCAGATGATAATGCAGACCCAGGCGCTCAGTCAGTGCTGCGGAGAAGACGCAGCCTTTTTGCTCCATACTACGCCTCAAACGCGCACCAGCCTGTTAGAGGCAGCGCTGGCTGATTCTCCCCACCGTTACGCCCTGTTGCTCGATGAACACGGCAACCTCGTCTACGCCTCTCCTCAACTGGCTCAGAACCAGCTCCCAACGCTGCTAGAGCATGCCCGCTCTGATCTCGCCCATCCCGGCTCTTCCAACCAGTCGTGGACCTGGCTGAACGATCAGCTGATTACCGATACGCCTCTGACCACTGCCAGAGATGCGAACCAGCCACATACGATTGTTGGCGAACTGCTGCTCGGTGAAAATCAATCGCTCGCTACGACGAATTGGCGACGCTCGCTTGGCCTCGTCATGTTTGCCGCTGGCATCGCCGTTGTCCTGGTTTTCTTTGGGGCAGTAATCGCCGCTCAAAGGCTCGCGCATCCTCTGCACACTATGACGCTCACTGCCCAGGCAATTGCAAAAGGAGAATATCAACGGCGCGTAACCCCCGCTGGCCCCTACGAACTGCATACATTAAGCCTCTCGTTTAATCATATGGTGGATACCGCCCTTGAGCAGCAGCAGGCCGAACGCGACCTGATTGCAAACGTCTCACACGAACTCGCCGCCCCCCTCAGCCTCATTCGAGGCTATGCCGAAGCATTACTCGATGGCATCATCAACGACAACGCTCAGCGTCTCCGCGTCCTGCGCACGATCAGCGCTGAAGCCACGCGACTGGGACGACTGAGTGGCGACCTGCTCGATCTTGCCATGCTGGAAACGGGACAAAGTACAATCTACTTGGAGTCGGTTCCCATCGCAGAGTTGCTCACTGCTCTCCACGACCGCTTCCTCCCCTATGCTCAACAGAACAATATGCAGATACATCTCGACCTTGTTCCAAACCTGCCCACCATAACAACCGATGGTTCACGACTGGAACAAGTGCTAGTCAATCTGATTACAAACGCCCTGCGCTATACGCCCCCTGGAGGCACCATCACCATCAAGGCGACGACCGGACACAGAGAGGTCTGCCTGATGGTCGTCGATACAGGCAAAGGGATTCCCGCTGACGCTCTTTCCCACATCTGGGAACGCTTCTACCGCATCCATGAGGGCAACCAGCCGCGCGAAAAAATAAAGGGGTCCGCTGGTGTTGGGCTTGGCCTCGCCGTCTGCCATAATATCGTGACGCTGTTGGGTGGCCGCATCGACGTAACTAGCACTGTAGGAGAGGGAACAACCTTTATCATTCATTTGTCCACAACCACTCATGCAGGATGACTCCTTTTCCGATCTTCTGAGATTGGCATGGCTGAGATTGACGAGGCTGAGAATGGCTCCACTGAAAGCTGCATCTTGGAGGTCGGTTCCTCGAAGAGGCTGTGTTGCAAAAAAGCTAACCATCTGGTAAGTTCTGCTTCTCTACAAGATGAGCAGAGGAGTTTCCTTCATGATGAACCAGAGTCTTTTTAAATGGCGTCACTTCCAAGCCGAGATCATTGTACTCTGCGTGCGTTGGTATTGACGCTATTCCTTGAGCTATCGAGACCTGGAAGAAATCATGATCGAGCTGGGCTTGAGTGTTGATCATAGCACTATCTACCGTTGGGTGCAGCACTATGCCCCGGAACTGGAAAAAACGCTGTCGGTCTCATCTGGAAGGGGGCAACGACTCTTGGAGAGTTGACGAGACCTCCATCAATCCTGGTCGAAGTGCTCGTGCCAGAAGTGAAGGAAGCAAGCGATGATGTTCTTGGGCCGTGTTCCCTCACCTGCTTGTAGACTGACGGGGAGAAGATGAACGATCATACGCGTTTGTCGCATGTCGCACGGCACTTCATTTGGCTTCTCCTCCCATTGGCCGGGTCCAGATGTATGGGATTCTCGTTCATCTGCTCATCACACATAGCCAACGGGCAAGGAGCCAGATGGATGAACACTTGGCCCCCATTGCCTTTTAAGGTTCGTTTTCGAGGACTTCCCGCAGGTCGCTGGTCAGCTGCGACAGGTTTTGACCAGCTAAAGGGGGTTTTAGTCTGATTGAAGGAGTTGGAAGCACAAGAATGCCACGGCGGTCATCGCCCTGCGCGTCAGCAAGTAGATCTATGCCTGCTGGTGAGCATCTTCCGTCGTGGCGCGAACTCCCTCGTGTTTGGTAGAACTTTCAGTCATGTATACTTGATAGGCAAAAAACGATGGTGCTCTCGCATCCCTGCTGTCAGGGCCGCAATGGCTTGCTCCTGTGTGGCCTTCACTCCTGGGTGCATAAGTCGAGCCAAGCAAACTGGGTCGTTTTCTCCCGCACAGAGGGCTTGTAAGATCCGTTTCTCTGAGAGGCCAAGGATGTCACTCACCACTCAGGGCTTTCCAGTTCTCCGCTCAAAGGGGTGCAGGGTCTCCCTGCCGGGGTCTGGGGTGTCCCCAGTTTCCTTCCCTCCTTCGCGCGCCGCCGCAGGCGGCGCGCAAAAGAGAAGAAAAAAGGTTTTTTGCGGGGACACCCCGCACCCCGGCAAAGGGCTGCCGCCCTCTGCACTCCCGCTAGATGGGAGAATTGGAAAGCCCTGCTCACCACTGCCGAGAGTTGACATCCAGCTGCGTCAAGCACTTTGTGGACGCGATTGATGAGCCGGGTTCGCTCCTGAACTAGGCTGACACGCAATCGAGTCAGATCTCGCAGATCTTGTTGTTCTTGACTGGGAACAAAGCTGGCAGTAAGCAGGCCATGCTGCAACAAATCAGCGATCCAGTCGGCATCCTGCACATCAGTTTTCCGACCAGGGACCGCCTTGATGTGTTGCGCGTTAGCGACAATCAATTCGAAAAAACCTTCCAAGCGCCGGTAGACCGGCATCCAATAGACTCCGGTGCTTTCCATGCCGACTGCGCAGCACTGCTCTTGCAGCAACCAGGCACGTAACGCCAAGAGATCTGCCGTCTCGTTGCGGAAACGGCGAATCTCCTTGCGTCGTTGGCCTGCTTCCACGATACTCAGGCACACCACGAGAAAGCGCTGATGCACATCCACGCCGACGCACCGTTGATAGACTACTTCCATGATGATGACTCCTTTCTGTCTTCAGCAACCATCTGGTGGGTGTCTGCATGTTCAGTATCTTCTTCGGGCTCTCACACTGTTGGAGCAGCGGAGGCCACAAGGAGTGGTTCGTCCAAACACCTGAGCACAGTTTCAAACACACGCTTCTCTGCGTATGCCGCTGATCGTCTTCTCTCCAGGTAGTTGCTTCTTCGATTCTATCCGTTTTCATCAGGAGTGGTGCGCTTGTAGCGCATGACGTTTCAAATTCGAGATGAGTCATGTTACTCTGTTCTATTGGTGGAGCGATCCAACGCAGTTACCCTGGTGGGCTGCGCTGGGCGAGAGTGTCAATGTCTTTCATGGACGTGGTGCGTCTCCCATGATTACAGCGCTGGCTCATCCAGTGAGCTTTATCCTCTTGACCGTCGTGGAGGCTGTATTTGGATTGGTTATCGAGGTGGTCTTTGTCGCTACAATGGTGCAACGGCTCTTTGGGAAATAATGTTCTCCTTGCTGCTGCATTGAGTCTATAAAGAAGACCCTGGAGAATACATGACTTTCCAGAGCCTTACTTTGTTCGACTAGTGTTATTCGTCGCTTTCTTGTTGCTGTGGCTGGGCAAAGCGCTTCTGGGAGCGTGCAATCACCTCTTGATTTCCAGTGACCCACTCAGCAAAAAAGGTCACACTGCGAATCTTCCATCCTTGTTCGTTGCGGGCCAATGTGATGGTATATCTGCCTCCCAGTGTCCAGGTGACTTCTCCACTCTCGGGGAGAAAATGGTGCGCCTGCATATATGCTGTATAGGTGGCCTCATCTCTCTGGAGCACGATTTCCTGATTGGTCAAAAGATGTCGGAATGCATGAGATGTACTCACTTTACGCCACCGTGCAATCACCTGATCTATTGGGAGATGCTCAGGCTCACCTCCATGCAATGAGGTATAATCCAGGTCAATTTCCTCGGTAAAGCAAGCACGGAGATCTTGCCACTTCCCCAGATCGACTGAAGTGATAAAACGTGTGACGACATCTGCGATGCATGCCCGATCTAAGAGCAAGCGCAGCGTCGCCTCAGAGGGTTCCTGGTTCATGGAGCGTTCCTTTCAGAGAAGAGATGGATGCTCCTGTATTCTACCATGCCAACTTATGATGGTTCTGACAAGTATTTTCACAGATTGTTAATACAGGACACAATTTGCCTTTAATTTAACGTCAATTCGAAACATCATGCGAGGCTCTCGCACCACGCCGCATGACCAGAGCACGCCAGAGCAGAAGATTCGGTCAGTACTCACTTGGTCAGAAGAAATGCCATGCGCTCTTCGAGCGCACCGCTCCCAATGAAAAAGCATATACTGAAAGGTGGCACCCTCCCAGAGAGAAGACGACCAACAGTATACTGCCCTGGAGCGTGCAGAAAGAAATTGTACTCAGGTGCCTGGACGAACCACTCCCTGTTGCCTTACCAGTTCAAGGCTGCATGTGAGAGCACGAAGAAGATATTGAACACAACAGACACCGCCTGGGAGTTGCCGTATCAAGGTGAAAGAAGCACGAGAAGGAGGAGAGCACATGCAGGTGATGTTACGAACGGTGTGCAGGCATTGATGTGCATCAACGCTTCCTGGTGGTTTGTCTCAGTATTGTAGAGGCAGGGCGGCGCAGCAAAGAGATCCGCACGTTCCGCCATGAGACAGCAGATCTGCTCGCCCTGCGAGAATGGGTAGTGCAGCAAGCATGTACCCACGTCGGGATGTGACGCCCGTAAGGGTTCTGTCAGAACTCAGAAGGTAATTTGGCAGAAAGGCCACTTATGGAGTATGCTGGTGAGATGTAACCGTCTGATGAGGAGTGACCTATGAATTGCCCACACTGCGCTTCCGACATCACCAAGGAACAGACCAGGAAAACAGCGCTCGGCTCTCGGACGTTCCGTTGCTTCGATTGTAGGCAAACGTTCAATGAACGCACAGGAACGCCATTCAACTTTCTGGAATATCCCACCGATATCATCCTCCTGGTTGTTCTGTGGCGTCTCCGGTACAAGTTGAGCCTGCGAGATCTCGCTGAAATGTTTCTGGAGAGGGGTGTAACGTTCACTTATGAGGCAGGACGGCGAGTGGGAAAGGCGCTTTGCTCCGCTCATGACCGAGCAATTGCGGGCCAAACGACGCGGACAAGCTGGGCAGCCGTGGTACGTGGATGCGCACGTATGTCAAGGTCAAAGGAAAGTGGTGCTATCTCTATCGGGCCATAGATTCCGATGGCAACCTGATAGATTCACGACTGAGTGAAAAACGCGATATGGAAGCAGCCAAACAGTTTTTCAAACAAGCGCGTGCCGTAGTTGGTCACGCACCCGAACTCGTGACAACTGATGGTCATAGCACCTCACCACGAGCAGTGCGTGAAACGCTGGGCGAGCATGTGCAACATCGAACCAGCAAATACCTAAACAATCGCCTGGAGCAAAACCATCGAGGGATCAAGCAACGGTATTATCCCATGCATGGCTTTGGAAACGCGCGACTCAGCAGCCCGCTTCTGCTCTGCCTTCGATGAATTACGGAACTCTCTCCGTCCTCACTCCAGCAAGGGAGATCCGTCCTCACGTTTAGAGCAACGACAAGCTTTCCTTGACCAGCTTGCAGCTTTAAAGGCATCAATACAAGTAGCTCTCTAGCGCAAGGACGCACTATCTCAGATGAGCCCTGAGCTTTTGTGCTTTCAATTCTGACAGAACCCACATCGTCGTCCAGCGCCGTCAGTATCTTGTGGCGAAAGGAGGAACCATTGCACGTCAGGAAGCGCTTCGTTCTCAGTGGGATGCTCCAGAACTGCGGTATCAATTGGTCGATGGAGATACAACGTTGCTGCCGGGAATCGAGCTGATTGAAACCAGTGGCCATTCCCCAGGGCATCAGTCGGTCCTTGTACGCTTACCACAAACTGGCCCAGTTCTGCTTGCCATTGACGCTATTCCGTCCGCCGGGTGTCTGGACCCAGACACCCGTCCTCTGACCCCGTTTGACATGGATGAAGAAGAGGTGCGAGCCAGTACGCGCAAGCTGATCGCTCTTGCCGAAAGAGAGCGTGTGACCTTGATCGTTCATGGACATGATCGTGATCAGTGGCAACAATTGAAGTGCCTTCCTGAATACTACACCTAATCGCTCTAAGTCAGTTTGAGAAGTACTCGTATGTCGGTATCGAAGGGTCTTTTACTGTTCACAAAGCGCGTGTGGAAAATTGCTTTTACCATTGTCTCATGTTAGGCTTCTCTCTCCAATGCTCACGGCAGAATTATTGAAATAATGAAGATGCATGCGCTCCCCTTCCTTCTCTTGCCAATCAGGGTGTATCTTCGCGCAGAACGACACGCGGCTTGTATGCTTCTGGCGACTTTGTTATACTTCCTCCTGTTGGGGGTGTTGGGGGAATACAAACACAAAGGACACCTGTATGCAGCCAAAGCATGCTTCGTATGTGCTGGCCTGGTCTCCCCAGGATCGCGTCTATGAGCTTTTTCTGAATGACACACTGCAACAGCGATTTCGTGTCGAGGATGAGCAAGCATGGCAGACCTGGTTGAAACTCCAGACCAGCTTTGCTTTTCGAGGGCAGCACGGTCATCTCTCTCTCTTGAAAGAAGCCCGCTCACGTGGTGATGGATACTGGTATGCCTATGCCTATCGAAACCGCCGTAAACAGAAACACTACCTTGGGACCACCAGAGCGCTGACACTCGCCCATGTAGAAGAAACATGCACCAGGCTTTGCCACCAGGAGACCTACACTCTCATGGAAACTGGGAGCAAAGCACAACCAGCACCCCCTGCAGTTTCACCCCCTTTTTTCTCGGTCCCTACACCGTTTCCTGACGTTTTGCTCTTGCCGAAGCTTATACCACCTCATTTGCCTGCGACACTCGTCACGCGTGAGCGCCTCTTTCACGCCTTGGAACAAGCTAACACACATCCGCTCACACTCGTTGCTGCCTCTGCTGGATCTGGCAAAACGACATTACTTGCAGCATGGGTGGCTCAGAATCCGTCGCTATTTTCCCGCTTCGCATGGCTGTCGCTCGATGAACGGGATAATGATCCGGTCCATTTTTGGGCCTATATCATCGCGGCCCTACGTGTGCATTCTGGCATCGCCTCACAGCATCAGAGAGAACCAGGGGAAACAGCATTGACCATGCTCTACTCTCCTCAGCCACCAGACGTGCTCGTTATTCTGACCTCACTAATTAATGATCTGATGATAAGCCGGGAAAAGATGATGCTTGTGCTCGATGATTACCATATCATCGATGATCCCGCTATCAGTCATTCACTTCAGTTCTTGCTCGAGCATCTTCCACCAAATCTTCATGTGATTCTGGCTGGGCGCGGTGACCCGCCGCTGTCTCTGACGCGTTTGCGCGCGCGAGGACAGATGATCGAGATACGAGATCAGGACTTACGCTTTACCCGAACCGAAACCGAACAATTTCTTGCTCACACAGCGCTCTTTCCCCTGACGGATGCGGAGATCGATGTCCTCGAACACCGTTCTGAAGGCTGGGTTACTGGTTTACAACTGGCGGCACTCGCTATGCGTACACGGCCTGATCGCGCGACGTTTCTCCACCAGTTCAACGGCAACCAACGCTTTATTTTGGAGTATATACAAGAAGAGATTTTGCAGCACCAGCCTCTGGAAGTACAGGATTTTCTCATGAAGACGGCTCTTCTCACTCGCCTGCATGCGTCGCTCTGTCACCATGTCCTTGGAGACACGACCGAACTCGCTTGCCAGCATATGCTCACAACGTTGGAGAAAACCAATCTCTTCCTCACCTCTCTTGATGAGGAACAGCGCTGGTATCGTTTCCATAGTCTCTTTCGAGATGTGCTTCTGGCGCGCTTGCACACGCTCTCCCCCGATATGGTATCAACCTTGCATCAGCGTGCGGCTCGATGGTACGCCCAACAGGGCGATCTCTATACAGCGGTTGTCCATGCGCTCAAGGGAAGCGACTACATCTTTGCTGCGACGCTGATGGAGCAGTCTTCGGAGCAGATGTGGCTCAATGGGAAAGGAATCACATTATATACCTGGATGACGCAACTGCCCGATGACGTACTGCTTGCTCATGCCAGTCTCGCACTCACATCAGTTCTCCATCTCTTTTTGCTGGCCTCCTCTGCTTCCGATGAACAATGGCAGCAGGCGGTTAGCAGAGCAGAGCGGATGACTGAGCGCATTGAAGCACTTGTAGAGCGTCAAGATGTGATGCTTTCTCCAGAGGAAGATCGCTTGCTCCATAACCGCCTTGCATTCCTGCATCGTTTGCTCGCAAGCAGAGAGCTCTATGTCCAGGGGAAGCTCGCCCACATGCAAGAGTTTATTGTCAGAATGTTGGAGCTTGTCAGAGAAGATGTCGTTGTGTGGCAAATGTTCCCGGTCTCTGCCTTCTCTCTCTTACAGACCAATCAAATGACGTTCATTCCTCTCTATTCCAAATTGCAGCGGCAAGCAGAGCAAGAGAAGCAGGGCTATGAAGCGGCCTGGTGTCTGTACCTGCTCAGTCGAGCCTATCATCACAATGGGCAATTAGATCTGGCGTATCGCATCGACCTGCAGGCGTTACAACACCTGCAGCAGGTGGGAAAAGCAAGGTCACTGTTTGGGTATGTTCACCTCCATCTGGCTCGATATCATTGGACACGGAATCGACTTGTGGAGGCTCAAAGCCATCTGGAGACTGCATTACAGTTTGCCCAGACCTGGCAACAGAGAGAATTACAAATTGAGAGCTATTGCCAGCTTATTCCGCTTCTCATTGCCGAGGGGAAACTGGCAGAGGCCGCAAAGGCGCTTACAGAGGCGCAACGTCTCAGCCAGCAGGGGGTGGAGAGACGGCATCATATGCACTTAGAGTTCGCTCAGATGCGCCTCTGGCTGGCTCAGGGCAAGCCAGAGGCGGCAAAACACTGGGTGGCTCACTGCGACCTTGATCCACAGAAACGTGCCTTCTACACTGATCCGGCGTCCATCGATTTTATCACTCTGCCTCTCATACAGGTCTATCTCGCGGCAGGGAGAGAGAACGACGCTCACGAACTGCTGACTTCATTGCTTCTTCATGCGGAGCGAAACCAGGATATATGGAATCTGATGCATATCTTGGCGCTACAAGTCCTCGTGTGGCAGACATCCGGCGAGTTTACGCGAGCCCAAGCGTGCGCGCTTCATCTGCTCCAATTGGCCGAGCCAGCAGACTACCTCCGCATTTATCTGGATATAGGTGTCCCTATGCAACAGGTGCTTCAGAAAATTTTGCATGATGTTAAGCTGCCACTGAAGCAGCAACACCCCCAGATTCCTCTCGATACTCTCAAGACGCTCCTGGCAGCCTTTGAGCAACAGATGAACGGTCAGCACATCCCTGTGGGCCAACCTCCTAACTCATTTTCCAGATCATCCCTTGCCGCTCTCACCGCACGTGAACAAGAGGTGTTACATCTCCTGGCACAGGGGGCTACCAACCAGGATATTGCCAGCGAGCTTGTCATTGCACTGGCAACGGTGAAGAAGCATGTCACGAATATACTGAATAAGCTAGGAGCTGAGAATCGCATACAGGCCATTGCTCGTGCTCGCGATTCCAGGCTCCTCTAGCACAATCAACATCGGCATCCTTTCTCCTGCTCCACTTCTTCAGGAGTGTTATTCTTCCACCCCCAACCTTTGGGACATTTACACCCCAAGAGGTATGCTTTCGGCTACCAACGAGCGCGCAACTTTTCCCTATACTCTGCATATGCAAGCACAAAAGTAAACATCTTATGGTTCACTGCTTAGCAGAGCATATTCCTGGTGCATGACCAGAAGCAGAGAGAAGAAGGAAACCATTGTAATGAGATACCGACTGTTAGGAACAAGTGGGTTGCGCGTCTCAGAAGTCTTTCTTGGCGCGATGACCTTTGGCGAGGAATCAGGTCCGGGTGCCTCACTGGAGGAATCCCGCCGGATGCTCAACACGTACGCTGAGGCTGGCGGCAACGTCATCGATACCGCCATCAATTATAGAAACGGTGACAGCGAGCGCTTTGTTGGAGAACTCCTCGAAGGGCGAAGAGATCGCTTCGTGCTGGCAAGCAAATACACCGTGACACGCGATCGAGAAGATCCTAATGCCGCTGGCAATCACCGCAAGAATCTTATGCTCTCCCTTGAGACCAGCTTGAAGCGCTTACGTACCAACTATATTGATCTCTACTGGGTGCATATTTGGGATCATCATACTCCCATTGAGGAAACTTTGCGAGCCCTTGATGATGCTGTACGAGCAGGAAAGATCCTCTACGTGGGTATCTCGGACGCGCCAGCCTGGATTGTTTCACGTGCCAACACACTTGCCGAATGGCGCGATTGGAGCCCGTTTGTTGCTTTACAGGTTCCCTACCACCTCCTCAAACGCGACATCGAGCGCGAGTTATTGCCTATGGCTGAGGCATCTGGAATGAGTGTCGCCACCTGGGGACCGCTCGCAGATGGCGTGCTTTCAGGGAAATTTACGCGCGCTGAACGCGTTGAAGGACGAACACGAGTAGCACCCACTGCGATCAGCGAACGTAGCCATACCGTTGTTCGCGTGGTTCAAGATGTGGCAAATCAGCTTGGCGTTACCCCCGCTCAAGTAGCTATTGCCTGGATACGCAGCCGTTCACGCGCCATTCATCCTATTCTTGGAGCACGCAGACATGAGCAGTTGGTGGAGAATCTTGGGGCGCTCACCGTTGAAATTCCCCCCGAACTGATGACTCACCTGGATACTGCCACGGAATTTGGCCCTGGTTTTCCTACCAATTTTATCAATGCCACCGCACCCTGGATCTATGGAGATAAGGGGCAACTCGTGGATGGGCGCTTATAAGGAGGTCTGTTGATGAGTATATGACAATTTAACATGTAATACAAGATATTGAGCATATTGAAGCAAAAAAGGAGCACGATTGTGACACAAGCGGAGATACAAGCCACTACCGAAGGGATAGACATCCTCACACCTCATATCGTTGTACGAGACGCAGGGAAAGCCGCTGAATGGTATAAAGAGGTCCTGGGGGCCGAAGAACGGGGGCGAGTGCCTGTTCCGGGTGGGAAGTTTATGCAAATTGAGTTGTGGTTTGGAAACTCAGCGGTGATGCTGGCTGATGAGTTTTCCGATATGGGTATTCTCTCGCCCTTATCAATCGGGGGAACGCCAGTTGTCCTCCACCTCACAACAAAGAAGGTCGAAGCACTTTGGCAACGCGCAATAGATGCGGGGGCTGTGATCTTACAGCCATTGCAAGAACAATTCTGGGGCGACCTGCATGGGCAAATCCTTGATCCGTTTGGCTATCGTTGGAACCTCGCGCAACATCTACGAGATGTTCCCTCCGAAGAGATTGCACGTATCGCAGCCAGTATATTCGGTGGTCAAGCATAACAGGTTCTTATGATCTCAATGAATGGAGTACTCTTACAGCTCATCCGGATGAGTTTGGTGCTGCTCTCACTCGAAACAAACCAGGCGGAGGGTGACGAGGAGGACGTACGACCCTCTTGAAGGATATGCGCCTTCCGCCAGAAACCAGGAGCACATGTTCTGCGCATTGAACCAGTTCCTAACATAAGGGATTGTGCGCATTTAGATCGCAAACAAGCAGTTTCCTGATAGGTATTCTATTGATCACAAGATGCACTTTTTACAGGTGACGTTTTTGGAGGAAACTATGACAGTTGAAGACAACAAGAAAAACGATGAAGCCGAAATCAAAAAGGTTATCGAGCGGGGTGTCGAGGCGCTGCGCGTGAAGGACCTCGATGAGGTTATGTCCATGTATGCACCCGAACTGGTGTCGTTCGATATCGTGCCCCCGCTGCAATATGTGGGAGCAGAGACATACAGGAAACATTGGGGAGAGGCGCTCTCGTCGTTTCCGGGTCCGATCAACTATGAAGTTGTTGATCTGTCCATCATGGTGGGCGATGACGTGGCATTCGCCCACAGTTTCAACCGGCTGAGCGCAACTATGGCCAATGGGCAGAAGTTCGGGAACTGGGTGCGTTGGACTGCCTGCTTCCAAAAGATCGATGGCAAATGGCTGATCGTGCATATGCAGGCTTCGGTGCCAGTCGACATGGCGACGGGCAAAGCGGTGCTCGACCTCCAACCATAGCTATTCCTTGGGATGTTTCGGCAGCAGCCTGCGAGAACATGAGAGAGCGTGCCCAGAATGGTCAACGCATGATGCCGCAGTGTCATAACGCTTGAACGACCTGGATAAGATCTCCTATGTCAAGAGGGGAAAGCTCATCAGGAGAAACTGAGTGAAAGATCGGAAAGAGCAAGCCGCTTCAATCAGGCATGAGCAAGCGTACCACACCACTCAGCGGCGTGGTCTGAAGAAAGCACGCCAGATGGAAAGCGAAAAAATGAAGGTTTTTTTCGCGTCTCAAATGGATGCGCCGGAATTGTGCAGGAGGATGAGAGCTTCAGGCAGCTCGTCGAGCATGTTCAAGACGGGCTGTTTCAAAAGTAGCCGCCTGGTAGCACTCCTGCTTGAACCACATCGCATGGATCAGCCGGACCCAAACGTTGGAGAGGGCGCGCACGGCAACACTGTGACTTTTCCCTTCCTTGCGCTTGCGCTGATAGTACTCCAGCGCCCAGGGTTCGGAGAGGGTAGATTGCCAGGCAAATTGATGCAGAGCATTGCGCAGCGGCTTGATACAGGCATGGCGTCGATGAATCCTGGTATAGGTCCCGCTCTGAAAAATCACCGGAGAGGTGCCTGCCAACGCTTGCAATCTCGTCGCATTGGCGTAGCGTTTGCGATCATCCCCAATTTCTGCCAACAGACGAGGAGCGAGACGTTTGCCTGCACGAGGCAAACTAGAGAAGATCTCGCTGTCGGCGTGACTCAAAAAAAGCTGGCCAATTTCCTCGTCGTACAGAGCAATTTGCTCGACCAGTGGCAAGAGCTGAGCCACCAACGCCAACATCAGGCGCGACTTGGTACGAGTGGTGATGTCGGAGGCTTTCAAATGGGGCTGGTGCAACGCCTCAAAGATCTTGGTGGCCGCTTTCTCAGCACTCCTATGCCCAGCTTGTCTCAGGGTTTCGGCAATCTGTTCACGCGAGGCTCCCATCGCGATCTCAGGGGTCGGATAGGCTTGCAAAAAGAGCAACGTCGAGCGCTGCTGGAGCTTAGCGAACAGCGTCATTGCGACAGGGTAGTACGCCTTCAAGCATGCGGTGAGCTGATTGACCAAGCGTGTTTGCATCTGAATCAGCGTGTCCTGGTCACGGGTGAGCGCTTTCAGTTCAGCGATTTGGTCGCTATCAGGAGTCAAGCGGCGCAATTCTACGAAGTCGGCTCGTCCAGTTTTTGCCAACAAATAGGCATCTATCGCGTCTGTCTTGGCACCGGAGGCAGCTCGCCGACGATCCACCGTGGTTGGATGGACCGGGTAAACAGGCCAACCACGCTCCAGCAAAAATGTGATGAGGAGTCCATAGGAGGTTTCGACGATACAAGCCATATTCTCTTTGCCGTCTGGACCTGTTATCGCTTCCAGAAACGCATGCAACTTCTCCAACCCTTGAGCCGTGTGGTCAACCCTGATTGGGGAATGGACTTGGCGACCAGCATCATCAACGACCAGGGCGTCGTGGTGAGTATCACTCCAATCAATGCCTGCAAAGAACATGAGCGACTCCTTCTCAACAAGAACGTTCCTGGGGGCAACGTGTACTTATCCTGTGGTGCTCAATCAAGGCACAATCTCCTAATAATCGGTTTACCCAGGAACACCACCAGAGAAGCGAGGACTTTCTTAATAGGTCGAGCCTCGTGTGAGAAAGATACTTTCTCTGGTAGGTTCGATAGATCACATGAGCAAGTGTATCGCTTGCTCTGACCCTTTGTCGAGAGGGTCTGTGAATATATTAATGGATAAGTGAGCAAGCCCTTCCCCCGACAGAGGTACTCGAGCGCCTTCGTACATCGGCTCAGGGGTTAAGCAGTGTTCAAGCGCAGCAACGCCTCAATGAAGTTGGCCCCAACGAGCCGTCAAACGTGAAACGGCGTCCTGCTCTCCTGCAATTTTTGCAGATGTTTACTAATCCTCTTGTAGCAATTCTGCTCATCGCCAGCTTCATCGGTAGTGTTGCAAAAAATTATAAGCTCATCAAAATGATGACTACAATGAAAGCAGGAATAGATATTATCGAAGAAAAAGAGCGCTCTTTTTACATGTTTTATCGACAGAAATTTCTCAAGTATCCATCATTTTGATGAGCTTATAATTTTTTGCAACACTACCCTCCAAACTGAGTAATGTTCCCTGCACCTCATCGACAGCAGCCAGGGGTACAGGTAGCTGCGAACCAGAGACGACGGCGACACAGGGTGTTCGGCTTTGTTGCACCATCGCAAGCAGAGCAGCATCGCCGGGAATATTGCCGAGCAGGAACACCCCATCAAACCAGTGATTGAGGTTCTGTCAGAACTGAGAATGCAAGGAACAAATAAAATGTGTTGGTTGGTTCTAAGCTCTTCTGTCTATGAAGCTGTCTGTACCAAAGTTTGCAACGCAACCAATCGCTGGCGAAACATCTCGCGTTGTTGTTGGAAGGAGGCAGGTTGCTTCATGGTCGTACGAATCCGGAAAAACTGACGCACTTCATCGAAAGCACGGCAGAAGCGCGATGCCGCCAGGAAGTTCCCAAATCCACGCATGGGGTAATAGCGTTGCTTGATGCCACGATGATTTTGTTCCAGGTGATTGTTGAGATACTGATTCCATCGATGGAGAACGTCTGTGCCAAGTACCTCGCGGATCGCACGAGGGTAAGAACGGTGCCCATCCGTGGTCACTCGCTCTGGCGCAGAGCCGACGATCTGAAAGGTAGTGTTGCAAAAAATTATAAGCTCATCAAAATGATGGATACTTGAGAAATTTCTGTCGATAAAACATGTAAAAAGAGCGCTCTTTTTCTTCGATAATATCTATTCCTGCTTTCATTGTAGTCATCATTTTGATGAGCTTATAATTTTTTGCAACACTACCGCAGATGCAGCCTTGCTCGGCTGAAGGAACGACGACAGGCCGCTTCACTCTTGCCCAGCATACTGGCAATCTCAGCAAACTCGTATGCGAAGACTTCGCGCAACAGGAAGACGGCTCGCTCGAATGGTTGGAGTTGCTCCAGCAGGATCAGGAACGCCAGAGAGATCGACTCTTCTGTCTCAACCCGCGTTTCGGGATCAGCTTCGTCTGGCGTCTCTTCGGTGAGAATTGGTTCTGGGAGCCAGGGGCCGACATACACTTCTCGCTTTCGGTATGCAAGCTTGAGGTGATCCAGACATAAGTGGACGATGATGGAGGTGAGATAGGCTTGCAGCGAGTGAATGGTCTCTGGTCTGGCAGATTGATAGCGCAAATAGGTCTCCTGCACCATATCTTCAGCATCCATCGCGCTGCCGAGCATACGGTAAGCAAGAGCAAAGAGAGGGCGCCGATAGGTTTCAAAGGATTCCATGCGCTTTCCTTTCCAGCATAAAGATCGGATAGGTGAGTATCGTCCATTCGCAATAAAGACGAGTGAATAGTCTGGTTTGGGACAACTCTCTCCTGGTGTCAGCATAGATCTGATCAGGGCAGATCCACGCGAAGAGGGAAAGGCAGAAGCCGCCTGCTCGTTCAAATAGACGTGAAATTTCACAAAAAGTGTGAAACAGCAAGAGCAAATGGGATAACACAACCAATCCACAAAAATTATTAATTCTTTACGTTTGTCTTATAGATAAGTAACTACTCAGGTAGACTAGAAAGCAGGAAAAAGGGGATGGGTTCTGTCAGAACTGAGAACACAGGTGCCAATCAGAAAATAATTTGGCAGCTTGCCTATCGTTTCTTTGTATTAAGCACCCAAAAGTATAACGTTGAAGTTTTTCAAGCGCTGTCGAAACAAATCACGTTGTTGCGCGAGAGAAAGACCCTGGGACAGGGTCGTACGGCATCGAAAGAATTGGCGCACTTCCTCAAAAGCTCGGCAAAACCGTGACGCAGACGCAAAGGTTCCGAAACCGCGCATGGGGTAATAGCGCTGTTTGATTCCGCGGTGATCCTGTTCTCATACATTATTGAGGGAATGGTTGGTTCGGTGGTGAATATCACCGCCAAGCGTTTCACGGATAGCATGTGGGTAGGATCTGTGACCATCAGTCGTGACTTGTTTTGGACTGTGCCCAACTGTTTCATGCGCCTGCCCAAAAAATTGTTTTGCCGCATCCATGTTTCGTTTCAGGCTTAACAGAGAATCAACAAGGTTCCCATCACTATCTATGGCTCGGTAGGGATAACACCACTTCCCTTGCACTTTCATATACGTCTCATCAACATGCCAGTAACTTCCCGCCTGCCCACGTCGTTTCGCTCGTAATTGATCCGTTACCAACGGAGCAAATCGCGCTTTCCAGTCTCGCACGGTCTCATGCGTGAACACAAAGCCTCGCGTTAAAAACATCTCGGCAATGTCACGAAGGCTCAGCTTCTAACGGAGTCGCCACAACACGACAAGGAAGACGACGTCTGTGGGAACCTCAAGGGAGTGAAAAGGGGTGGAAGTCGCGTTCGTTGAAGGCTCGTCGGCAGGCTAAGCAAAAGAAAGTCGCATAGCCCAGTTCCGTTTGCTTCGTTCGCTTTTTGGTCGTGGATACGGCACAATAGGGACAATTCATGGGTTGAGGCTTCTCTTTCACTATTTTTCTCTGGAGAAGGATAACAGAAGTCTGACTCTGTGCCAAGATGTTGTTTCAGTTCTGACAGAACTGGTAAATTGGGCGAATGTTCGACGGCTTTTAAGGTCAATGGTAGGAAATCGGCGTGAAACATGGGAATCAATCATCCATCACCCGAGAAAGCTGCTCTACAAGCGGGCATGTACTTGCCGTTTCTGTACATTCACAGCAACGTTATTCGCTTCTTTGAGCTTCAAGGAGAGAGTGAGAGCAAACGCGAGTCGTCTTCGCAGAAAAGTCTAAACAGTCGAGTTTTGACCTACAGTAGAAAGTAGTATCTGCCACGAGTTTTCTGCTGCGAGTTGATAGCGAGTGATGGGGCTTGAAAGGCTCAGTGAAAGCCATCAGTAGTAGAAGTTCAGCAAGGCAGGGTTGCACTTCATGGTAGCCTCACGCATTTCCTCCCAGAAGAAAACCTCTTCTTTTCTTCTGGGGGAGGCAAAACGCGCCGGTCCTGGTGGCGAAACAGAGGGGTAACTCATGTTGCGAGAGCCCAGAGGGCGCGGCGCACCTGGCGATATGAAGCGATCAGGTGGACACAGAGGGGCGGCAAAAGATATGATGAAGGTATTCCATTTTGAGGAGGGAAGATCTATGTCAATCTGGTCCCAAGGCGATCTGCAATTCGACGATGTTCGTATTCATTATTACCGCACAGGAGCGGGAGAGAAGCCGCCGCTGGTCTTGCTCCATGGCTTCACAGACAATGGGCTGTGCTGGAGCGAGGCGGCTCAAGAATGGGACGGCGACTTTGATATCATTCTGCCCGATGCGCGGGGGCATGGGCTCTCTAGCGGCTCGGCGAGCGGAAACTATCGGCAGCGAGCTATGGCGGAGGATGTGGCGGCGCTTCTCCGGGCGTTGAATCTCGGTCCGGTCAGGTTGGGTGGTCATTCGATGGGAGCTGGAGTGGCGGCGGCAGTGGCCAGCATGTGGCCCGAGCTGGTGAGCGCGGTCATGCTGGAGGACGGAGGGCTGTTTCAGCCACGCGAGCAACGGACGAGTTCGCCAGAGGAGACCCAGCAGCGCTTCAGTTGGTTGTTCAAGGTACGTGGACAGAGTCTGGAAGAGCGCAAGGCCGCTTGTCAGAAGAATACCGGCTGGTCGGAGATGACAGTCGAGCAGTGGGCCATTTCAAAGGAGCAACTCAATGCGGCTCTCCTGTCTGTCGGCCCCGCGCCCGTCGTCAGCGAACGCCCGCCCCTGGAGATCCTGGCTGCCATCCGCTCTCCTTTGTTGCTGGTGACAGGCGATCCTGCTCGCGGAGCTATGATCACGCCGGAGCAGGTGACGCAGGTTCTGGCTGTCCAGCCCCACGCCCGTGAGTTGCATATCCCCGAGACCGGACACTGCATCCGCTTCGATCAGCCACGGGCATACGCGGAGAGCGTGGGTGAATGGTTGCAGCATGTTTGATCTGCTGATGCCTGTAGGTCAAAACTCGACTGTTTAGACTTTTCTGCGAAGACGACTACGGGCAAAAGCCGTAATGACAGGCGAAAAATCGCAGCAGAAAAGTGAAAAGCTCAAAGTGACGACACACTTTGCACCTGGTAGCACCCTCGCGCATTTCACCCTTTAAAGGCGCGGGTTCCATTTCCTGCGGGCGAATCAGAACTCTATGAGTTGACGGAAGCAATTGAAAAACGCTTCATACCTTCTCATATCGTCAATGCCCGCTGCTCTGCCCCTGGTGACAGCCAGCGTAGCGATGCCCCTTTTTGTGTAGACAAGTGCAAGTGAAGCCTGAAATGCTCTCTCAGCTTCGTGCTCGAATTTACAGATAATGAGTGCTGCGAGCCGCTTCTGGAGCCATGTGCTCAGGCAACCAATGCTCGATTCCTAACATTCGCGCCGATTTCCCAGGTTTCGGCTCAAAAATCGTCGAACATTCATACGATTTACCAAGAACCCGTGACTGAAATCGCCTCGTTTGCGATCTCTCCGCCCATTTCAGAGAGCGATTTTAAAGCACTCATACAACCGTATTCACTCTGTTGCAAAACAACCACCTCATCAGCTATCTCTATGTCAGCGAACTGGTGCGTAATCAACAGCGTTGTACGCCGACAAATAAGCTCCCGCAACATCTGGCGGATGTCCTGTGCGGTCACAGCATCAAGATTGGCCGTAGGCTCGTCCAGCAAAAGAATGGGAGCGTTTTTCAGCAGAGCACGGGCAATAGCCAGGCGTTGGCGCTCACCACCACTCAAGCGTACTCCCTGTTCACCCACCTCCGTATCATATCCGCGTGGCAGCGAGAGAATGAACTCATGAATATGCGCCCGCTGTGTGGCCCGTATCATCTCCTCCTCGCTAACATCCTCGCGGGCAAGCAGGAGATTCGCGCGAATGGTTGTGTGGAACAAATGAGTATCCTGCGAGACGACACTGATGAGTCTGCGTACCTCATCCTGGTCGTAATCGCGCAATTCACGCTCCCCAAGCAGGATATGCCCTTCGTGATAATCCCAGAAGCGTTGTAACAGATGAACAATCGTTGATTTACCTATCCCGCTCGCGCCGATCAAAGCAACACAGCATCCTTCCGGCACACTAAAGCTCACATCGTGGAGAACATCGGCTTCGTCGCTCGTATAGCGAAAGCGGAGATGCTCGATGCGCAACTCATAGTTTTGTGGTAAAGGAGCGGGCTGCTGCGACTGCTGAAGCGCTGGCTTGGCATCGATGAGGGCAAAGAGACGATGAGCCGCCGCCATACTGCTGCTCACCTGCTGGAAGGCCGCCGGGAGAGGTAAAATTGCCTCAAAGCTTGACAGCGCCGCCAGCACGAGCAGCGCCAGAAACACTCCGTTGAACTGGCCAGTTCGTACGCATTGAATGCCCAGAAGCAACATCAGAAGAGCCGTCATCTGCATACATATCATGCTCAACGCTTCCTGCATGCCACCAATCTGATCCAGAGACGATTGGGCTTTGTTATACTTTTTATCAAGTACATCCAACTCTTTTCTGGCCCGCTCTTCTTGTCCAAAGGCCAGCACATCAGCCAGCCCCTGTACATGATCAACGAGCCGCACATGCAGCGCCGCACGTGCCTCCACCAGTTGTTGTCCGGCCCTCCGACTCAACAGATACGTCACCAGCGGGATACCAATTGCCGAGAGCAGGAAACAGCCAACAAACGCCAGTGCCATGCGGGGATCGAAGGCTCCAAAAAATAGCCACATGCCCACAGCAATGAGGGCTGCAACGCAGGGAGGAGCTAACACACGGACATAGAAATTTTGTAACATCTCGATATCCGAGACAATGCGACTCAGAAGATCGCCACTGCTATGGCTCGCCTCGCCTTGATGCACATACTCAAGGAGACGCGCTGGTGCAAGGGGTTCGAGCGCAGCATAGAGCCAGACACGCAAGCGGGCAAGGAGGCGAAAGGTCGCCTCATGCGTGATGAGCCGCTCAACGTAGCGCAACAAACCACGAGCAATGCCAAAGAAACGGACACCAACAATAGCGACCTCCAACGCGGCAATAGATGGATGCAGAGCCGCCTCAGAGATCAGATAGGCCGAGGTCGCCATTAACCCAATACCGCTGGCGACTGTCGCCACACCAAGCAACACAGCCAGCAAGAGCCAGCCAACAATGGGCCGCGCCAGTGTCAGCAAACGCCAGAAGGGAGCTTCCATATGGCCTCCTTTCGTTGATAGGCGCTCGCCATACGCTGGTAAGCGGGAGATTGTGCCATCAACCTCTCATGAGGCCCATCAGCAACAACGCGCCCTTCCTCAAGCATCACCACACGATCCACCTCCCGCAACGTATGCAACCGATGCGCAATAATCAGCGTCGTGCGATTCTTGAGGAATGTCTGAAGGGATTTCAGCACCACTTGCTCGCTCTCCTCATCCAGATGAGCTGTCGCTTCATCAAGAATGAGCAAGGGCGCATCCTTCAAAAAGACCCGCGCCAGGGCAAGGCGCTGGATCTGCCCACCACTCAGTCGCACGCCACGTTCGCCTATCTGCGTATCGTAGCTGCAGGGAAGCGACTGGATAAATTCATGCAGATGCGCCTGTTGCGCGGCTCGAATGATCTGCTCCATCGTTGCAGTAGTACATCCTATACGAATATTTTCAGCAATGCTCCCATGAGACAGGTAAGGGCGCTGTGGTATCCAGGCAATTTGTCGCCGCCACACCTGCACAGGAATCGTCTCCAGCGGTCTCGTACCAACCACTATTGTCCCCTGTTGCGGCTCGATAAAACGCAGCAAGAGATGGGCCAGTGTGCTTTTGCCAGCGCCACTCGCTCCAACCAGCGCGATGGTCTGTCCTTGCTCCAGTATAAGAGAGACATCGCGCAAGGCCTGGCGCTCGTCTCCTGCTTGATCTTGATAGGTATAGCTGACGTTCTGGAACCGAACGGTTGGCATCGGTTGCCCCTCTGGATATGCAACTTCAGAGGCGGATAGCGAGGCCACAGGTGTATCCAATAACTCGTAGATGCGCTTTGCAGAAGCCGCGCTATTCATACTGGCATGAAATTTCGTGCCCAGCGTGCGCAACGGCAGATAGAAGTCCGGGGCAAGCAATAAGACGAAAAAAGCAACGGAAAATGGTATCTGATTATAGAGCAGGCGTAGTCCGATCTCAACCGCCACCAAAGCCGTGCTCAGCGTCGCCCCCAGTTCAAGCACCAGCGAGGAGAGAAAGGCAACGCGCAACACGCTCATAGTCGTTTTGCGAAAATGATCGCTGATACGAGCGATCGTCTCCTGCTGCCGATGGCTACGACCGAACATTTTGAGGGTGGTCAATCCCTGGAGCACATCCAGAAAATGAGCACTCATACTGCTGAGCAGGCCCCACTGCTTTTTCGTATGAGTCTCGGCCAGGGTGCCAATCAAAAACATGAACAGGAGCAGGATCGGCGTCGTAATCAACAGGATCAGGCCGGAGAGGGCATCAGTCAAGAAGACCACCAGACCAATAATGCAGGGAATGAGCAACGTCGCGCAGACCTGGGGCAACATCTGACTAAAGAATGCATCGAGCGCCTCAACGCCCTCCACCAGTGTCGTCGTCAGTTCACCGCTGCGTTCCTTGCTGAGAGCAACCGGTCCCAACGCCTGGATATGGGCGAACAAGCGCTGGCGCAGGGACGATTTGACAGTGGTGGCGGCATGAGCGGCCACGACACTATTGCTCCAGATGAGTATGGCTCGTCCAATCACGACACCCACCAACATACTGAGCAGAGAGACAACCTGTGCCAGAGCCTGCCCCTTGAGAAACACGCCGTCGATGGCTCGGGTTAACAGACGGGCCTGCACAATGATGAGCAGACCCATCGTGGCAGCGAAGAGCGCCGTCGCAGCCAGATAGATGTGTATATGCCGGATCTCATGCAGCAACCGCTTATTCATGTGCCACCGCAACCGTCTGGTGAGATGAGAGGCGCTTCCTAAAGACCCAATAGTTCCATGCCTGATATGCCAGTACGAACGGAACCAGCGTAATCGCGATGATGCTCATCACGGTCAGCGTGTACGGGCTGGATGAGGCGTTATAGATGGTCAAATTCCAGGCAGGGTTGAGGCTGGAGATCATGACATTGGGGAACAGACCAATGGCGATAGTGGCCGCCGAAAGCACGATGGTGAAGCCCGTCATCACGAAGGCCCAACCAAAATGCCTGTTCTGGATCAGCCAGCCACCCAGCAACAGCGCCATACCCGCCCCTAGCGGCGCAATGCCAGGATCAACGCCCAGGCGCTCAAAGACGCTGGTTACAAAGTAGCCACTCCCGATAAAGAGACCGATCAAAATGACGGTGGGGAACCAGATCTGCCGCGCGATGTTCTCCGCTCGCTGCAATAGCTTATCCTCCGTTTTGAGTGCCAGGAAAATGGCACCGTGCAGCAGGAACATAGCAACAAAGGCCAGGCCGCCAAGCAGGGCAAACGGATTGAGCAGATTGAAAAAGCCACCTACATAATTCATATGGGCATCAATCGGCACGCCTTCAATCAGATTCGCCAGTGCCACGCCCCAGAGCAATCCGGGAATTGCACTGCCAACAAAGATCATCCAATCCCAGAAGGAGCGCCACTCCGGGCGGACATCGCGATGGCGAAACTCAAAGGCCACACCACGCACGATCAACGCGACCAGCATGAGCAAGAGCGCCAGGTAGAAGCCGCTAAACATCGTAGCATACCAGTTCGGGAAGGCAGCAAACATCGCGCCACCAGCTGTGAGCAACCACACCTCGTTCCCATCCCAGAACGGGCCGATGGTGTTGACAATCGCGCTGCGTTCCTCTTCGTCTTTGCCCAGGAACGGGAGGAGCATCCCGACGCCGTAGTCGAACCCTTCCAGAAAGAAGAAGCCAATAAACAGCACCACAATCAGGATGAACCAGAGTATATTGAGATTCATTTTTCACTCCTCCTTGCCTGCTAATATGCGTGTGCCAGCGCGTCATCTGATGTTCCCGCAATCTCCGGCTCGTCCTGTGCATCTTTGCGGGCATATTTGAGCAGCAGATATACATCGGCGACAGCTAGAGCGCCATAGATGAGCGTGAAGACGATCAGCGAGGTGAGTACTGAGGCTACACCCACGGTTGGAGATGCGGCATTACCTGTCTGCAGGAGGCCAAAGACGATCCAGGGCTGGCGTCCAACCTCGGTCATAATCCAACCAGTCGAGTTGGCAAGGTAGGGCAGGAAGAGCGCAAAGACCAGTCCCCAGAGAAACCACCTCTGCCGCTCCAACGAGCGCCTCCAGAGGAAAAAGAGTCCCAGGAGGGCAAACAAAATCATCAAGGCTCCCGCACCAACCATGATGCGAAACGTCCAGTAAATGATTGGGATCGGCGGCACATAGTTGCCGCTCCCGTATTGCTGGACATACTGCGCTTGGAGCTGATTGATGCCCTCAACTTTCCCAGTGAAGTTGTTATAAGACAGGACGCTCAACAGGTACGGAACGCGTATGGAGAATACCTCGCTGGTGCCGTTGAGATTGCCAATCGTAAACAAGGAGAATGAGGCGGGTTCTTCACTATTCCAGAGGGCTTCTGCGGCGGCCATCTTCATCGGTTGCACCTGCACCATATGCTGAGCCTGCACATGGCCCGTCGTCGCGATCAAGATGCTCGTGACCAGCGCCACGCCCAGGCCGATGTAGAGCGAGCGACGAAACACCTGTTGATCGCCAACCTTTTTCACCAGATGATAGGCGCTGATCCCCAGAATAAAAAAGGCTCCGGTAGCCCAGCTAGCCAGAACCACATGTGGAAACTGCACCCACAGGTTGGGGTTGGTCAGCAGCGCAAAGAAGTTGGTCATCTCAGCGCGACCGTTGCGCACGACATAGCCCATCGGTTCCTGCATAAACGAGTTCGCCACCAGAATCCAGAAGGCCGACACATGCGATCCAAGCACTACCAGCCAGATTGTTGCCAGGTGCAGCCCCTTCGAGAGCCGTTCCCAGCCAAAGATCCAGATTCCCAGAAACGTCGATTCCATGAAGAAGGCGAGCAGTGCTTCAATAGCCAACGGTGCGCCAAAGATATCGCCCACGAAGCGGGAATAGGTAGACCAGTTCATGCCAAATTGAAATTCCTGCACGATGCCGGTCGCAACGCCCATTGCGAAGTTAATGAGAAACAGGCGTCCCCAGAAACGAGCCATGCGTTTATACGCCTCGTCGCCGCTGCGCACATAGATCGTCTCCATGACAGCTACCAGAATGACTAATCCCAGGGTTAGCGGAACGAAAAAGAAATGATACACAGTGGTAATCGCAAATTGGAGGCGAGCAAGCGTAACTGCATCCATAAAAACACTCTCCTTTGATACACCTCACCATCAAATGATCAAAACCTACAATCAAATGTAGCTCATCAATCTCCCAAAGCCATCACAACACAGCACGATCGCCTCACAGTGCCCTCACGTGCTCTGTTAAAGAGCGGGAAAACATGTATGGGCACGATAGTGCGGACATGATGGTTCTGTCAGAACTGAGAACCCAGGAAACCAACACGCGAGGTTGGCTCTTCTCGCCTAAACCCTCTGTCTGTTAGGATACCCGCACCAGAGCCTGGAGAGTAGCCAATCGTTGGCGAAACAGTGCTCGTTGCCCGGCAAGAGGCACCGATTGGTTCATTGTGGTGCGAAAGCGGAAAAACTGGCGGAGTTCATCGAAGGCGCGACAAAAACGCGCTGCCGAGGAGAAGCATCCAAACCCACGCATTGGATAGTATCGCTGTTTGATGCCACGGTGGTCTTGCTCCACCTGGTTGTTAAGATAGGGGTTACAACGATGGAGAACCTCATTGCCCAGCATTTCGCGAATTGCTCGTGGGTAGGAATCATGTCCATCGGTCGTCACCCGTTCTGGGACATGACCAACGGTTCCAACTGCCTGCCTGAAAAAGCGCTTGACCGCCTCCATGTCTCGCTTTTGGCTGAGCATTGAGTCGACCAGGTTGCCATCTCTATCGATGGCACGATAGAGATAACACCACTTCCCATGAACCTTCACGTAGGTTTCATCGACATACCAGGAAGTTCCCACTTGTCCACGTCGTTTGGCCTGGAAGTGCTCTGCTATCAGTGGAGCGAACCGTGCTTCCCACCCTCGAACCGCTTCATGGGTGAAGACAAAGCCTCGCTCCAAAAACATTTCAGCAAGATCACGCAAGCTTAACTTATAGCGGAGTCACCACAGCACGACAAGCAAGACGATGTCGGTGGGATATTCGAGGAAGTTGAAGGGAGTACCACTCCGTTCGTTGAAGGTGTGTTGGCAAATTGAGCAGCGGAACGTTCGATAGCCAAGTGAGGTCTTCTTGTTCTGTTCTTTAGTGGTTGCTGAGAGGCAAGACGGACAGTTCATGGGATACTCCTCATCCAAACGTTTGTGTGGATAGGGCTACCTGTGTACGATTCGAGGCAACAGTGCCAGTTTGAGGGCCAAACCAGTAGAGATTTCGGGTCAATGACCAGCTATCAGTACGACACAAGGTATGGATGTTACTGATTCAACGATTTCAACATGCTATAGAGCAAGGTCAAAAGGCGTGTAACGCCGACTCTCACGCGACTTCGGATCATTTTCACATCGATGTGAAAATGATCCATCATAGGAGCAGGAAATCAGATCGGAAGAGCAAGTTTGTAGAAGAAAGGGACCTGCCCTCAATCACGTGAGGCGAATACGGATCTGTGCAGTATGTGCCGCGGCCCGACGTATGTCTTCCGGGTTTGGTTGGCCATTGGCGTCCAAACTTATGCGATACATTTTTCGCAACTGCTGCGATTTTGGCGCAAGGGCCATAATGGCTTCGACAACGTTTTCGTCGCCATAAAATGCTTCGGCGATGCCACTGTGCTGCTGGCCCTTCAGCCAGAGGGTCACGGGAACGTCTTTGCGCAGATTTTTCCACCAGCCAGCACTAGAGACGATCTTTACCAGATTGCCATTGAGGGTATATCCGACAGGAATCGTGTAGGTCTTTCCGCTTTTCTTGCCCTTAAAAGAGAGGAGGATAAGGGTATTGCTGAGGATGCCGTGCAGAGGAGAACGTAATAATCCCGACACGATACCATTTGCCAGCTTAAAGACAAATGTTGAAGGTGGTTTGTTTGCAGATGGAGCGGTATTCGTAGCCATACAGTGTGAACCTCCAGATGATGAACGATAATTTTATGCTCTACTTGAAGCACACGAGAGACAAAGAGAAAACAGGCACTATGAGCGGAGCCAGAGTCAGGGTAAGTCTAGCTATCATTTTAATACTAACAACACTTCAGATGGCTGCGCACCTGAAATGCCATACGTTTCGTCAATCGCAAAAAACGGCACCCCTCCAATCCCCAATTGTCTCGCCCTCTGGGTATCTGCCCGCACCTCTTTGGCATAGGTCTCACCCGTGAGAACGGCACGAGCTTCCTCGGTATCGAGGCCGGCTTCGACCGCAAGCTTCACCAGTGTCTCAGTCTCCCCAAGCGCTGCCCCCTCGGTAAAGTACGCGCTTCCAGAGCCGTTCCTCCATTTCACCCTGAAGGTGATGGGTGGCGGCGAGGTGAATCAGTCGGTGGGCATCAAATGAGTTGCCATACCGCGTCCGTTCGAAATGATACTCCAGCCCCTCCTGGGCAGCAACCTCGGTCATCTGGTTATGGAAGCGCGACAGCTCGTGTTATGCTCATGCCGTGTTTCTCTGCAAGCACCTCATTGAGTGTTTTCTTTGAAGTGCGAGGTGCATCGGGATCAAGCTGGTAGCTGCGCCAGGTGACGTTCACCTGGCCTCTATGCTCGAACTCGGCCAAAGCGGCTTCAAAGCGACGCTTGCCAATATAGCACCAGGGACAGGCTATATCTGCCCAAATCTCAACATTCATGTCTGTTTCCCTTCAGATAGAATCATCTATCAATCACTAATGAGGAGCTTCCTTTCCAAACGTGTCGTGCTGGCGGAGGTGGTAAGATCAGCTGTTTTCAGCGACCTGCAACCTCCATTTTTTCTACTTCTGGAATGATCCAAGTGGCCAGCAGATCAAATGGCTCCAGATCGGTCACATTCGGCAGCGCAATAATTGCCTGGTCAATGCCAAGTTCCGCCAATCCTCTGAAATGCTCGATGGCGGCCTCTGGTGTCACACTATTATTGCGACCGTCTCTGGTAATGGAGAGAAGAGCGAGCGTGGTTTTTTCAATTTCTTCGTAGGGGCGGCCTATCGATTGGCAATGGCTGCGGAGCACATTGAGCTTGCGTTGCAATTCCTCTTTGCCCAGGTGCGCAAAGAGATTGCAAGCGTCGCCGTATTGAGCCACCAGAC
Source organism: Reticulibacter mediterranei (assembly GCF_016587455.1). Taxonomy (NCBI): domain Bacteria; kingdom Bacillati; phylum Chloroflexota; class Ktedonobacteria; order Ktedonobacterales; family Reticulibacteraceae; genus Reticulibacter; species Reticulibacter mediterranei. The sequence continues at coordinate 2,842,845 of NZ_BNJK01000002.1, forward strand.
GCAGCGTCTTGCGCTCACCTGAACCGCCGATCAGGATGGAGGGATGGGGTCTTTGCACGGACTGCGGCGAGTTCAGCGGTCGCTCAAGCTGATAGTATTTCCCCTGGTAGGGTTTCTTGTCACCTTCCCACATCTGGTGTGCAATCTGCAGCGTCTCTTCCAAACGTTCAAAACGTTCCGCCAGGGTTGGGTATGGTACACCCAGAGCACGATGTTCCTCTTCATACCAGGCCGCGCCTATGCCCAGGTAGGCGCGACCATGCGAGAGCACATCGAGCGTGGTCGCGGTCTTCACCAGTAACCCGGGATGGCGATAAGTCACGCCGGTCACCATCGTACCCAGCTTGATGTGATTCGTTATCCCTGCCACGAAAGCGAGTGCGCTCCAGCCATCCAGCATCTCATGCTCCGCAGGGCCGACCATAGGGATCTGGAAAAAGTGGTCCATCACCCAAAAACTAGAGAAACCGGCCCGCTCAGCACGCCGCGCTATAGTGGCAAAGGTGTCACCAAGTTGTCCCTGATCATCTGACCAGGTAAAGTTCTGTACCTGTAATCCTACACGCATAAACAATCTCCTTCTTCATCTATTTCCAGATAGCAATGATGATCTTTGACAGGCGTGCGTCGCTATACCTCGAAAACGTGTTCTCCCTGTTCTCGCTGTTCATACATCTCGTAGATGCTGGCCGCAATACGGGCAGGCGTTTCATCAGTGTTTTTAAACCACCCCATGACAGACATGGTTCCGGCATAGATCCCTTTTGGTTTGAGTACCTCATGTAAGTTGGAGACATAGTTGCGTAAGCCGGCCATTGCAATGCCAACATTGCCCATCATCGGAGTTGGGGTGATGGAAGCCCCGCCCATGGTGAAGATGAGCCCCCCATCACCTTTGGCCAGCATATCAGGCAGGACTGCTCTGACACCTGCAAGGGCACCACGCACAATATAGTCAAACTGAAACTGGGCATTCTCCGGAGCCACATCCAGGACTGAGGCCACATCGGTGATACTGGGTGTCGGGCTGTATTCCAACACATCTACCGGGCCAAAGGTCTCTTTGACGCGGGCAAGTGCCGCTTCCAGTTGTGCTGTGTGTAAGACATCAGCCGAGAACCCGGCGGCCTCAACGTGCATTTCTCGCAACTGTTGCATGTAGGTATCCAGTTTTTCTTGATTGCGCGCAATCAGCGCGACGCGAAAATCGTGTTGTCCAAATGTTTTTGCAAGGGAAAGGCCAAGTCCTGGTCCTGCTCCGACAATGGCTAACGTCTTCATAGAAAAAGTATCCTTTCGGTCATACGTCACTCAACGAGGCTCCCCATGTTCTCCGGGCAAGCTTGGAGCACCATGGACAAGCACTGCGCTTCTTTTCATCATCTGTTGGATACTGGATTCTTGTTGCTTAACCAGTATCCGTCGTCTATAATGCTACTATGTGATGACCCACGAATCAATAATCAATCAGGCGCTTTTGTTGGGTAGCCAACACGAAAAAGGAAAATGTTGGGAAAGTGGGAATGAGAACCGAGCCTGGCATTGGCACATGAGACAAAGAGAGAAGAGACTGCTATGACGACATCGACCAGCTATGTTGATCCCCGTGTCAAACGCACCCGTCAGCTCTTACAGAACGCGTTCCTGGAACTCATGCAAGAAAAGGGCTTTTCGGCCTTGAGCATCCAGGATATCACGGCGCGGGCGACGGTCAATCGAGGCACCTTTTACGCGCACTTTCCTGACAAGTTTGCCCTGCTGGAGGCTGTCATCCGCGAACAGTTTCACCAGGCCGTCGCGCTCAAGCTTCCATCTCTCTCCAGGTTGGGAAGAACCACCCTGCGCCTGCTCATCCAAACGGTGTTCGAGTATTTCCGCGAGATCTATCACCGCTGTCCCCCATCTGAAACGATGACTCCGTTCCTTGAGCAGGCAATTCAAGAGGAATTGACCAGACTCCTGGTGACCTGGCTCAAGCAGGAGCGGGTCCGAGAACAGGTGCCGGTGGAAACGATGGCGGTGATGGTGAGTTGGGCGATCCTTGGGGCCGTGGTGCAATGGTGTCGGGGGACGAACACGATCTCAGCAGAACAGATGGCGAATCAGGCGCTGATCGTGATCACGGGGGGGATGGAGCGGATGACCCCTGATGCGTTTGGGGACAGCTAAGACATCGATCAATCCAGGAGTCCCTCGACTCGGACTGACCATCACCCTCCGCTCTCCGGTCGCCGTTTTTCACGGTGACTTTTTGCCATGTTCCAATCTCGGGGTGATAACATTTTTTCGTGCCATTTTTCCCGCTAAGACTTCCCCAGGATTAAAATCACCCGAATTCTTCCCGGCTTCGCCATCTATGAGCTTTGTTCGCGAAGTTGGCGTTTGGTAATGTAGGTGTTAAACGCGTGATGGTTCGTATATCCCAAAAGGGTGGCGATTTTGCGTACCGAGAGTCCCAATTTGAGGAGCTCCTTGATGCGTGTCAGATCGGCGTCAAATGCATGCGTCAGAACTGAGAACAAGTCGCAATGGAGAGATCTATCTTGTGGTATACTACCGATCACCCAACCCATCTTCAGAAGGAGTGAACCATGAACTGCCCATACTGTCTCTCTTCCGCAACAAAGGAGCAGCAGAAGAAAACCACCCTTGGATACCGAACATTTCGCTGTTCGGTCTGCCGACGCGCCTTTAACGAACGCACTGGCACTCCTTTTAACTTTTTGGAATATCCCACTGAGATCGTTCTGCTCGTTGTACTCTGGAGGCTACGGTATAAGCTGAGTTTGCGTGATATTGCCGAGATGTTCTTGGAGCGAGGCTTTGTGTTCACTCATGAAGCGGTTCGCGACTGGGAGGCTCGGTTTGTTCCACTGATGGCAGAGCAATTGCGTGCTGGGCGACATGGGCAAGCAGGTCTGTCCTGGTACGTGGACGAAACCTACGTCAAAGTGCATGGAAAGTGGTGTTATCTCTATCGCGCCATTGATGCTGATGGGAACTTCGTTGATTGCATGCTCAGCCAAAAGCGAGATATGGATGCAGCTCAGCGCTTTTTCCAGCAAGCGCTCAAGATGGTAGGCCACGCTCCAGAACAAGTGACGACCGATGGACATGGCTCCTATCCTCGTGCGATTCGCGAGACTCTTGGTAGCATGATTGTCCATCGCTGTAACCCCTATCTGAATAACCGTCTGGAACAAGATCATCGTGGCATCAAACAGCGGTACTACCCGATGCGCGGATTTGGAAGTTTCACATCCGCATCGCGCTTCTGTTGCGCCTTCGATGAGGTGCGTCAGTTCTTCCGCTTTCGCACCATGACGAACCAATCAGTGCCTCTTGCCCAACAACGTGCGCTCTTTTGCCGACGACTGGACAGCTTGAAGGCTCTCACTATGAGAGCCTGACCTCAAGGAAAAAGAGGGCGAGAAGCCATCCAGCCATTTTGTCGCTTTCTCTGTTCTCAGTTCTGACACATCCGATCACCTCGCTCACATCAACACCCCGGCTCGCGAGCGCTTCGCGGGCCTCGTGGATGCCCACTACGACCAGGTGCAGTGCCTTGTGCGATCCAGGCTGCATTTCTGAAATTTCGCCCAAACCGGTTCCAATGGCAATTGAACAGGCCGACCAGGGTGGGGTGAGTTGGATTATTCTCACACCGTTCCCAGGCTGCATATCAAAGTCTACGTGAAATCCAACTTTCTCAGCATAAAATGTTCTGGCGCGATCAAGATCAGAAACCGGGATCGGCACCAGCTCAAGCTTCATTTCCATATTGCTCGCCTTTTCCTTCTTAATATTCTACGGTCAAAAATAGAGCGAAATGCCCTGTAACGTTTCTGCCCGCACAGCGAGACGCACCTAAGCCGGGGCTATGCTCGTGGCCATCTTCTTGAGGCACTGCTCCAGGCCCAATCTGGACATCTCCATCATGTGACCTACCGTCCAGTCGTATTCCATCACGGTCATTTCCGTCCTGCCGTTCCCCAGGTCTTTGAAGGTGGCCTCATGACGCTGATCCTGCGGGAAATCTGGCGGCATCCCCACTGAGACCGGATCGACCTTCTTTCCATCTTTGTCGGCTAGGTTGTGGATGTATTCAATCCGCCGCATCGGCACGATTTTCTCATACCGCCAGGTGCTGTAGTACTCTCCGAGGTCTGGCGAACGCATGCAGACGAGCGATGTTCCGCCTTCCCGAAAATCCATGCGGGCAAACGGCGATGTAAAGCCCTCTGGCCCCCACCATTGCACGACATACTCAGGGTCGGACCAAGCTTTCCACACGAGCGAAAGTGGTGCGTTGAAGAGACGGGTAACGACGAGATCGCGTAGGCTTCCATTGGTCATGATGTTCTCCTCTTTTTCGTATCCACAATACTGCTTGCATATTGCAAGTAATACAAGGATAGAGCAGTCGAACAGAGAAAACTTCTCTGATCTTGCTCAATTGTCAACGGTTGTGAAACGAGCATTGAGAAACGTCAAAGAGGTTCTACGTTCGTCTTTCATCGTTCAAAAAAGAAAATCCGACTCTCCTCAGAGCAGGAAGCCCGGCTGTAAATCATTTTATTCTATGGGCGAAAATCGGATAATTAAGTGGGCAGTAAAACGGGTAAGAATGGGTTGAAAATGATAGTAATCATGAGCTCAATTATCTCTCATGGCTCCACAGGCTCTTTCCTGACGCACGTTTGCTTATCCATTTAATTATCCAATTTTTTAACAATCCGCCCATTTAATTATCATATGTACAGCAAGCCTTTGGCGAAAAAGCACCTCCTGTGCGCCATACCTAATAAAAGCTGTTTTTCTCTGTCTTATTTTCCGCGTATCTCGGCCCTGGGTCCAAAAGGTGTTTCGTTTGAAAGATTCCTGATGCTTACTTCACGCCACTCTTCTGATCAGGGGTATAGGCATCCAGCGGAGTGGTGACAGCTATACGGCGCGTCCCGTCCGATACCGTCACCACTTGATAGGCATTGTGCTCCTGACCAACGGGCGAACCCGAGGGATCGCGATTTTCGAGCACGAGATGCCCTACCCAGATACCAGGCACCTCGACCTCGGTGACAATATCGCGAGCGCGCACCCCAGAGATATGGCGAGAAAGGTAAAATTGCCGGCCTTGCTTGAAAAAGTCGCGGGTTTGCTGCGGCGAGCTTATGGTCTGACAGCCCAGAGCCGTTACAGCTAACGCTGGATAGTTGTAGATGTCCGCCAGACCATCAAAGTCACCCTCTGTGAGATACTTCGTGTAACGAGCAAAGAACTCCTCAATGGATTCCGTTGCATGAGCGATGTGTTCCATACCCATCCTCCTTTGTCTTTTCACACCGTCGTGTCTTCTCACAATGTAGCACAGAAAGCGGTGAGAAGATGTCCTAATAGCGAGCGTGCGAGCAAGAGATGTGAAGATCAGGGGAGATCAATTGGGCCTTGCTTCACTCATTATCTGCATCACCCTGCCTCCGTCGAAGCACTCAAGCTGGAAAGTGACGATCCACCACGGCTTTTCGCGTGGGGTCAACGAGAGTGTTTGGAGAAGCCGAGGAACGGGAAGGCGAGCAACGTTGTAGCGCGAAGGTGTGGGCAAGCGTTGGTAGTTTATTTCCACTCTTGCATTTATATGCAAGAGGTGAGAAGTGGTTTCTCAAGTCGTGAATGGTTGTGCTGCTCGCTCTACACGCTGATTGCTCACTCTTGGGCTCTGTCTCGCTTTTGGTGATATCGTGTGGTGGTCACAAAAATCTGGGAGCATTTTTTGTCGCAGGTGCTCCCATTTTGGCAGGGCAAGCCGATACGCTTCATCCTTGATTGTACGACATTTCGCTCTGATGCGACCATCGTCTATCTCGGTTTGCTGGTTCATTCGCGGGTTTTGCCAGTGGCATGGGCAGTAATGCCAGCTCTGGAGAAATGGGAAGAAAAACAATGGAGCATCGTAGCACGTCTGCTCGATCAGATCATCCCGTATCTGGGAGAGGCAGATTGCACCTTGATTGCCGATCGAGGATTGACCGGTTTCCCATTGGTGAAGATCTGTCGTGATCGAAAGTTTCACTATCTGTTGCGGGTGTGTAAGGAACATACGTGTCAACGCAAGATGAGCAAAGGCTGGGCTTCCTGGTGCCGTTTTGATGCGTTTCTATAGAAAACGGGACAGCAGTGGTATGGCTGGGCCAAAGTCTGGCAAGAGGACATGATTGAAACCTATGTGAGCGCATGTTGGATGCAGGGTTGCGAGGAAGGTTGGATCTTGATTTCCGATCAAAAAGCAGGCAAACGGTGTATAAACGAGTATGCCTGGCGCATGCGTGTCGAGTCAACGTTTCAGGACAGCAAACGTCGAGGATGGAACCTGGAAGCCAGTCTGGTTAAGGAAGAAGCCCGTTTAGACCGTTTGCTCTTAGCCCTCTTTTTGGCGATGTGGTGAGTCAGCCATCTAGCAGCCTCCTGTATGCATCATGGCAAACGTGATCGTTTTGATCGCAGAGATCGCCGCGACAAAGGGATTTTTCGTCTCGGACGCCTCTGGCTTCTGGATATTCTGCGTCGAACCTGCAACCAAGCTGACCTGGTTCACTGCTTACCTTTTCGCAAGCTCGCTACTGGATGGCACTTTTCCATGCGCTTTTAAAATGTGTCAGGGAGAGAGGGGGTATGGGCGGGAATCCTCTTGGGCCTCTGGCTCGCGGTGGCGGCCTGTACAGTCGTGGCCTTGTTGCAAGGAGGGTTGGCTTGTGTCTTGCATTGGATGCTCCGATATATTCTCTGGCGCGTTGGATGTATCCCTTGGCAGTACGTTCGTTTCCTTGAATATGCGACTCAGCGCATTCTTCTTCTACGAGTTGGAGGAGGATACATGTTTCCTCACCCGCTGCTTTGCGATTATTTTGCCTCACTGCCAGGTGAAGAGGCCTCTTCACCTCCTACAAGATAGGCGTTGCAAAGAGCATATGGCTGTGGAACATGATCCAGAGCTTGTGATGTTCCTGCTCCTTTGTATTGAGAGACTACTCTCGTGGCAGATCCGTCTGCTCAGTGAAAACAACGTCTCTTGCTGCTGGAGGCAAGCACACTGAGAGAAGTGTGTTCCCATGTGACACAGGTTGAAGCCATGCGAGGACGCTTGTCGGTCACACCTCGATCCTCGCGGAACTGCCGATCGTTTTCGGCACTGAATCAACTGGTGATGTTGGTCGTGCATCCTCTTTCTGGGGAGGGAGATATTGATGCCTTTCATGCCGATGCAGATCGTTTTTGCGTGATGCTCTCGCGGCATTGATTTGCCTGCATCCCTTTCTGGTGGTGTGGGGGGGAGACGATGATCAAGCGCAATCCGCCTAGAAGGGATCGCATGCTGAGAAGCGGAGAAGATCGAGCGTATCTTGCTTGGAAGATGCATCGCTCTACGCTCGAAGAACCTGCGCTAGTGTGGATGCAGAGTCGTCTTTCCCTCCTATTGGTTGTTTCAGACACGCCTGTTTGTAGGAGTCGGTAAGAGAAGGGAGAACCTCTCTCAGAAGAAACTTACGCTGATCTGGGAGAAGCGGATGATCTGGTAAAATATCCCTCAATGTATTTCTTTCCTACTAGAGGCAAGATTGAGGGAAGGTGTTCTGGGAGAGGCGCTATTGAGAAAGTGGACACAGGAGATGAGTGAGGAATATGGTTTACGGAAACAATGGTGTCGTGTTATAATACAGCTGTATCTCTAAAATCCCCACAGTGATATTTTCTTGATGGAGTGTTAGCATTTACTCATTTGAATGCTCTATACAGACCGTGAGCTATAAATGCAAGATGCTTTTACTAATTCATCTCCTATAAGCATTTTTTATTCCTATGCACGGGAAGATGAGAAGCTTCGTCGTCGTCTGGAGCAACACCTGAGCCTACTTCGACAGCAAGGCGTGATTGCAGCATGGCATCATCGTCAAGTACTCGCAGGAACCGAATGGGAACAGGACGTTCATGCTCATTTGAGTACCGCATCCGTTATCCTTTTGCTCGTGAGTCCAGCCTACTTCGCATCAGACTACTGCTCCAGTATCGAGATGCACTACGCCCTGGAGCGGCATGCAACGAAGAGCGCACGGGTAATTCCAATTCTGCTCCGCCCTGTTTACTGGCAAGTAGCTCCTTTTGCCCATCTTGAGTGTCTACCTCGGAATGAAAAACCCGTGACGCTGTGGGAGAATCAAGATCAAGCGTTTGTAGAAATCGTGCAAGCTATTTGCGCTGTTATCGCCGACCTGCGAGGTGGCACCACTTCCATTCGCCAAAGAGCCACCAGACCTGCGACAATGAGCTCACGTGTGACAGCACGTGGTGAGGAGAAGAATCGATACCACTTTCTCAAAAGAGTCCATGCTCTTTGGATCGATGGGATGCTCAAGCGATCGATCGCTCCTGCTGGAATGATTCGAGGTCCTCTGTATGAGCAACCTCATACTATCGTGAACCCCTGGAAACCACTCGTCCAGGAAATAGAAGAAAGAGTTCAGCCAGTTCCTCCTGACACCTCTATTGAACACCTCTACGATAATGCTCAGCATGCGCTCCTGATCCTGGGCGCTCCTGGGGCGGGAAAAACAACCCTGCTCCTGGAACTGGCCAGGACGCTCTTAGCGCGCGCCCACCGAGATGAACACGCTCCGCTCCCGATTGTCTTCAACCTCTCATCCTGGGCAGAGAAACGAGCGCCGCTTTCACACTGGCTCATCGAAGAGGTAGCGATCAGGTATCAGCTCCCGCATCCCCTTGCAGCCCAGTGGATTGAAGGTGAACAGGTCATTCTTCTGTTGGATGGCTTGGATGAAGTGGAAGGGGTGCATCGTCGGGAGTGTGTCAATGCGGTGAATGCCTATCGCCGGGAACATGCTTTTGTCCCCGTGGTCGTGTGTAGTCGCACAGAGGCGTATTTGCTTCAGCCGTCTCGGCTGACCCTTGCCAAAGCCATCAGTGTGGAGCCACTTTCCTTCCAGCAAGTCGATGCGTATCTTGAGCGTGTCGGAGAGCAGGTGGAAGCCATCCGCCATGCCCTCTCCAGTGACCAGGATCTGCGGGCAGTCGTTACGACTCCGCTGCTGCTGAACATACTGGTCGAGACCTATCGAGGAACATCGCTTGACGATCTGTTCGCGGTTCCCCCTGAAAAAAGACAACAACGGCTGTTTCAAGCCTATGTTGATCGCATGCTTGCGCGGAGAAAAGTGGAGCAGCAGTATACAAAAGAGCAGACGATCCAGTGGCTGACGTGGTTAGCGCGGCAGATGCAACAGCATGACCAGACGATTTTGTATCTTGAGCAGATGCAACCGAGTTGGCTTGCTGAGCAGTCGCTTGTTCGCCTCTATACGCTCCTTGCCGTCAGGCTTCCTGATATGGCGGTCGGATGTATCATCAGTCTGGTGGTTGTTCATCTCTTTTTTCGGGTTGCTCTCGGCATTTCTTTCGATCTTCGTTATGGCCTATTGGGGGCGTTGGTTGGTGGGCTCCTCAGTGGTAGGCAGCAAGAACTGGTGGTGGAAGAGGAGCGTTCCCCACCTTTCTGGAAACAGATACGCAACACCAGACTACAACGTAGCTGTGTGGTCAATGGGTTGCTGGTGGGCCTGAGCTATGGCTTGCTAGTCGGTTTCTATGAGCACAATAGCGCGATTGGGTTCTGCTATGGTCTCGGTTATGGATGTGCTAGCTATTGCCTCAGTTTTCTCCTGTGGCGAAAGCAATGGCCACCAGCACGAATGGGCATGCTGGTACGCTCATGGGAAACCTTTTGGCACCAGGTCATCAGTGCCAAAAACATCCGCATAGGACTGACCGTGGGCTGCTGTCTGGCATTGGGCTATATAGTCAGCACTGAATTGGCTCATCATTTTCAAAACACGCAAAGTGATGTCGTCGCCTATGCTCTCGCCGATCTGTTGAACTATACTCAGGTTGGCCTGCTCCTTGCTATCCTGCTGGAAAGAAGAGTACCTGACATCCGACCTGCTGAAATTGTTACCTGGTCCTGGAAAAATCTCTGGTATAGCTTCCACAAGGTACAGCGTCTGAGGCAGGCAGTGCTGATTGGCATCCTGAGTGGGGGAGTGACTGGCGTCAGTGCCTGGTTACGAGGGACGCAGGGTCCTGGGCTCGATTATGGGGTCAGCGCGGGCGTTATTATTGGCCTCTGTTCCTGGTTATTTCATGGACTTTCGGAGGGATTATCAAGTACTACCCTGGAGGCCAATCAACGCCTGAGGCCCAATCAGGGGATCTGGTATTCAGCCAGAAATAGTCTTTTCATTGGGGTCTTTAGTGGAGTGATGAGTTGGGGACTGTATGTCCTGAGTACGCTCATCTTCGATGTGAGCAAATTCCTCTCAATGCTCAATTGGATGGTGTGGTCAACGATCTGGTCTGTCGTCTGGTGGCAGATTGCGATGAACTATGCTGTGTTGATTGCACTCGGAGTAGGAGTCCTTGGAGCCATCTGTAACGGCGGGCTTGCGTGCCTCCAACATATTGTCTTCCGTTGGCTGCTTTGGAGGTCGAAATCTCTTCCCTGGCGCTCCGCTCGCTTCCTTGATTATGCTGATCGGCATATCCTGTTACGCAAGGTGGGTGGGGGGTACACCTTTATTCATCGTTTGCTTCTTGACTATTTTACTTCCTGTGGATCTCGCCCCCAGCAAGGAGAAGATGCGTAATACTGATAATCTTGAGTGGAAAAAGTAGCATGAGGAGGAAAGGCAGCAGCAATCTTGATACAAGCAAGAGCGCTGCTGCAGGGTGATTTTGTTTATGGTGTGGGTGTGGATGTAGAAACTGCTGTAGAAGTAGGGTATGTCGTGTTAGTAGTAGAAGCAACAGCGGTCATCGTCTGTGCAGCGGAGGCTGTTTGAGTGGCAGAGATGTTTGGGGGATTTGGAGTAACAGTTGGAGTGGAGTATGTAGGATGAGAAGCAGAAGCAACAGCGGTCATCGTCTGTGCAGCGGAGGTTGTTTGAGTGGCAGAGATGTTTGGGGATGTAGGGGTGAGATGAACGTGAGTTGCCGTAGGAGTTGGAGTTTGGACTATCTGCACAGGAGTCTGAGTCGTCACTGTCGCGTTGATGGTACTGCCATGCCCAGTATCATCTGTCGTGGTTGTACTGGCACTGGTGGTTGTGGTGGGAGGGACGCTGATTGTCCCTGTCGAGGAAGTCGATTGTGGAGAGGGGGCACTATTCGTCGCTCCAGCACTCCCGCAGGAGGCACTGATGAACACGACGACACTGAGCAATAGGAGGGCACACCAGGTGATAGCTCTCACTCGTAAAAAATACATCTTTATCACCTCTACGCTTGAATGCCGTAAATAATTTTTGAATATTCACTATAGATTAAACGATTGGAACAAACATTTTTTGTAACGAAAATAAGAGCAATAGAGCGAAAATAACGATCAATGCGCTTTGTTTGTTCATGGAGGAATACTATGACTCCGCCTGTCTGTCTCGTGCTGTGAAGCCTTGTTCTCGTCAATCAGATGGTTAAACATCGTGAGCGCTCAAGCATGCGGAAAATAACTGGACGCCTGACCACTGGAGGAATTGGGAGGAAGGGCTATGGAAATGCATGTGTGACCATGTGATCCTCACCATGGAGAAAACATGTATGATAGGAATGCCTGCTTGCCACCGAAGAATGGTTCTTGCTTGTTCCATAACACTACGTGCAGGGGGCTGCCGTACTTCAGGCACCAGGGGAATGTGCCCCTCCTTTCTGTTTTTTCCTGTTGGAAGGACAGTTGAGTAGAATGGAACTACTGTCAGTCAACAGCGCGGCCCCTTGTTGATGCCTCATATGACACCTCTGGTAGTTTCACGACTGAGACTCCTGCGCTCGCCCTCGTCCAACATGCCAGGATTGGTAGAAAGCCTCGTGACAATGTGGAACGTGAAGAATTATGTGCTAAAAAGCATCTCTTGCTTCCTATTCGTCGCCGGATGTTCCTGTTTTTTTCAACCGGAGGAGGCTGTGAAGACATGATGAGTGCGCATGCGTGGATTGTCCCCGTTTCACTGCTTATGCCCCGTATCACCTGCTCTCGCTCAGGAGGAAGATGCGTTCCATTGGTCTTGCTCGCACCCTGGATCCCTCTCGGGGTGTGGAGAGAGGGCTGTGACCATACTCGTTTTTTCTCCATTTTTTGAGAACTCCAGAATCGTTCCTGGCCATCCGTGTTTGACACTTTCCAGATGCGTGATCATCACAATCTGGTCAAAGATGCCTCGACGTTGCACATCAGCAAAGATGTGTTTGACCGCATCACAGCGTTCTTTATCCAGGGCTGAAAGCACTTCATCGAGGACCAGAAAACGAATTTTGCCGGTGGACATCAGCCGTTGGGTTCTGTCAGAACTCAAACAACACCTTGGTATGGAAATAGGCTTCTGTTATTCTTCTTCAAGTAAGAAATAGGAAAGAGAAGTTGCCCCATGAATTGTCCCTATTGCGCAGCATCCACCATCAGAAAACGAGGAAAGAAGACAGAACTTGGTTATGCAACCTTCTTCTGCTCAGCTTGCCATCGCACCTTTAATGAACGAACTGGTACTCTTTTCAATTCTCTTGAGGTTCCTACCGATGTCGTTTTTCTGGTTGTTTTCTGGCGCCTACGCTATAAGTTGAGTCTTCGTGATGTAGCTGAGATGTTTTTGGAACGCGGCTTTGTATTTACCCATGAAACGGTCCGAGATTGGGAAAGCCGTTTTGCTCCTCTGATTGCAAATCAATTGCGGAGAAAGCGACGAGGTCAAGCCGGGAGTTCTTGGCACGTTGATGAGACCTATGTAAGGGGTCATGGAAAATGGTGCTATCTCTATCGAGCCATTGATCACGATGGCAATCTGGTTGACTCTCTGCTCAGCGAGAAGAGAAATATGGAGGCAGCGAAGCGTTTTTTCCAACAAGCAGTTGAAGTTGTAGGTCACGCACCAAAACAGGTGACGACCGATGGCCATACGTCCTATCCGCGTGCCATTCGCGAGACGCTGGGCAATGAAGTTCTCCATCAATGCAATCATTATCTCAATAACCGATTGGAGCAAGATCATCGCGCCATCAAGCAGCGCTATTACCCTATGCATGGTTTCGGAAACGTTGAGTCAGCAGCTCGTTTCTGTCAAGCGTTTGACGAATTACGAAATTATTTTCGCCCACGCAGCATTATGGGAACATCGATCTCACTCTCCAAACGACGACGAGCTTTCCTCGATCTGCTTAGAGCCCTGCAAGTGCTGTTGCAAGTAGCCTCATAGCAAGAGAAGGGCAGCAATAAGCACTCCATAGAGGGGCCTTGATGAGCTTCCGTTGTCTCAGTTCTGACAGAACCATCGAAATTTACTGCTGTTGTGCTCTGGAAGATCAATCAATGCTGGCAAATCTACAGAAGCAATCGAAGAAGGGTCAGCCATTATTACAAGAATGGCAATGAGCCGTTTTATTCGACAAACAACACTCATTCTCTCTACATAATGGAATCCTCCTGTTCAAATCTCATAACAGGCGCAAAACACGCAACCTTACGACTGAGCCACGATGGGCTGAGAGAGAAACAATCTGGGCTGTGATTGGGAAGGAGTAGGGGCGCCTTTTGGCCAAAGAATCGGCTTTCCTTGCACAACCAGAAAAATGCTGGAGGAACAAGCCATGCCCACGATCACTGGGTAAGCATGGAAAGAATTTCACACGCTCCTGCTCCAGTTCATCCTCCGCCGTGTACCAGATGAAGCTACGGCGAAGGATGGGTTGCAAGAGGTCCTTCTCAAAATCCATCAATTGAAGAGACTACCTCTCTCAATCCATTGAGTGAAAAGAGAAAAGAGGCCGAAAAAATCTTCTTACAACGTTTCGTCCGGCGTACCGCATTCTTTCATCACCACCGTGCTGACAGGCTCATTGCCACCATGAAACCGTCCAAATTGGCGCGCTGTTATCGTACCAAAGAGAAGTACGCCTAATCCTGCAGCAATGAGCTGATCTGTAGAGCGCAGATTAAAATTCCCAACGCGACAGAGCAGAACATACGCAATAACCAGATTGAGAAAGCCCCAAAGCACATTGACAGTCGAGGACGACAGTCCTTCCCCTGGCGGTTTCGCAAATGGACTCTGAAAAGGCCGACCCATCAAGCCACTGATGAAATGCGGGAGTGCATTGGTGAGAAATACACCTCCAAAGAAATAGGCAACGTCATATAACCATTGCATGATGCTAAAATCCTCCTATGAGCCTCATTTTCCAGGTTTCAACCTGCAACACTTCCGCCTGCCGTGGAAAGACTTTCGTGAACAGGACGCGCTGGACTTCTTCATCGTTATCGAAGCAGCAATCGGCTAAGACCGTTAACTGATAATCCTTGTCAGCCGCTTCCCGTAAGGTTGATAAGACCACTCCACTGGTTGATATACCACAGAGCACCAGATGCGAAATGTTCTGTGCTCTTAACACCACTTCTAGATCACTGCCGCTAAACGCACTCACGCGACGTTTCGTGACCACAATATCCGTTGGTTGTGGAGCAAGAGCAGAAGCGATCTCCATTGCTCTCCCTGTCAAGAAGGAAGATGGTTGTTCTTTCTGTGCAGAGAAAGATTTATTGTTTGGACTAATTTCGGGATATCCTGGGCGAAAGGTCACAGCTACATAGATGATGGAAATTGACGCGGCACGAGCAGCGTCGATAGCTGTGTGTACAGGGGTGAGAACATCACTCTGTCGTGCAAGCCTAGCGACAATTCCTTCTTGCATATCCATGACTAAAAGAGCTGTATGCGCATGTGTATCAGGCATCATTTTCCTTTTCTCTTGCAAAACGATATGTGCTTGTTTTTCTGTCAACTACTCGCCTTCCGTCGCTGTAATTGACGCTTCAAGGCTTTTCTCTGCTGGTTGACGCAGAAGCCAGGCAGTAATAGTGACGATGAGGCAGAGAGCTCCTCCAAGCAAGAAGGTTATTGAGACGCCAATGCGTGTCGTTGCGGCACCTGCTAAGAAGTTCCCTAATGGCAAGGCCCCTGCGTAGACCAGGAGATACACACTTATGATCCTGCCACGAAGATGATCGGGTGTGATGGTTTGAACTGCGGTAGCCGCAGCGGCTGTCACGACAACCTGTGCAAATCCTATGCCGACAAGTAAAGGAAACGCGAGGATGTATAAGGGAGAAAGCGCAAACGCGATCTCAAGTGTGCCGAACGCAAATGCTGCGATCAGCAGAAAGCGAATATTCGGTTGGCGATTTCCCCAGGCAACCCATAGTGCTGAGATGAGAGCACCAAGTCCATAGGCTGCTGCAATGAAGCCATACCCCGTCGCCCCAATGTGGAAGACCGAAGTTGCAAACAGCGGCAGCATCACATTGAAAGTGATACCAAACAACCCGATGCCACCAATGAGTCCGACAATGAGAAGAACGGCTGGCATGTGCCAGGAATAGGATAAACCCTCACGCAAGCTCTGGAACATGCCGAGTTTCTTCTCGTTCGTTCCTTTGCCGGACACGGTGTATAACCTGCGTGTGTTGATCATGAACAGGCCGATAATCACGGCAAGAAAACTCAGCGTGTTGAGGAGAAAAAGTGGTGCAACACCGAGCCATGCAATCAGCACACCACCAAGTCCTGGTCCTAGCACACGAGCCATATTGGCGAGCGAAGAGTTCAGGGCGACGGCGTTTGGTAAGTCTTTGCGACCCACCATTTCATGAATAAAAGCGTTGCGGGTAGGGCTATCAAGTGCATTTGTGATGCTGAGGAGTGTTACCAGAAGCAGGATATGCCAGACCTGGACCACTCCCGTTATCACCAGAAGCCACATGACGGCTGACTGGACAAGTGAAATAGATTGTGTCACGAGCAGCAGCGTGCGTTTGGGAACGCGATCAGCGAGTACCCCACCGTAGAGTGAGAACATCATCGCTGGCAAGTATTGGAGCAAGCTCACTACTCCAAGCAGCAACGCGCTATGTGTCAGTTGCAGGACCAACCATGCCTGTGCGGTTGTCTGCATCCAGGTCCCAACCAGCGAAATCATTTGCCCAAAAAAGTACAGTCGATAGTTACGATGGCGCAGGGCAAGAAATGTTCTTCCTAAGCCCCTGGTTTGTGTACTGGCTGACGCACTTCGCTGCTCCTCTTCGAGAAGGGTGTGTTTCTGAGTGCTGGAATCAATGGGTTGCATGGGTGTTTTCTCCAGGGAAGACCAATGTGAGCAGAGAGACGCAAGTGAAGAGGTTTCTCTCAGCAGGGATCGCTTCTTGCGGGAAAGCCAATCAAAGTTCTTCCTCACTGAGATGGCGTAGGGCGGGCAGTGCTCCTCGTAAATGCGTCACCTCTTCCTCACTCAGACGCTTGAGAAGACGGTTTAAGTGCGTTCGCCAGAACTCCTCATAGAGTGATACCACACGCTGACCGCGTTCAGTCAGTGATACCTGCACCACCCTCCAGTCTTGTTCATCGCGAGTCCGTGCGACGAAGCCCTGGGCCAACAGGCGTTTCACCATAGCAGTGATAGCTGGCGGCGCAACGTCTAGTTGCTCAGCTAATTCTTGCATGGTGCATTGTTGACACGTCATCAGCACACGCAAGAACGTGAATTGTCCTTTGGTAGCCCGGAGCACTAGAATGTCGCGCCATTCCGGGGCAACCTCATCTGAGTCGCGGGGAAGCTCCGCACGAACGCGCTCCAACAAGCGGGGAATAATATCAAACAACGCGTCGGCAATATCCAGGGTACTCTCAGAAGAAGGCTCACTCATACCGATCCTTTCTCTCTTTTATTCATGTGCTTAATATCTAATGTATTTATTAGTTAAACAGGTTAAGTAAATGATACAGCGCCCTGTTCCCCCTGTCAAGGTCGCATGTTTCCTCCATTTCGCCCGATACCGATCAAAATGGGTTCAGGCTTGGGATCATCTCCCACTCTTTTCTGCCCGAATGGAGCCACTATTTACAAAATGGCGAGGGAAGAAGCCAGGTGTGAAGCGGTTTCTCTAGTGGTAGATGATCCTAAGACTGGGTCATTTACTAATACGCGCCATTTTACGGTGACAAATCTGGCCAGTATATTCTTTGTGAGGAGTGCCAAATAGATGAGATAAGATGTCACGTCATTTTATGGTTCAGTGCCTCTTTTTGGGTCAGATAAGGCTAGGAGTGATTCTAAGTCCTACAGACGCCATCGCTTACTGGCAGATACGTGCCATTAATCTCGACAGACGACAGTACCACATGTCATCAGTGTCGATAAGAATGCCGCTTATCCCAAAGCAATTGCTGAACTGAAAGCTGCTGGAGTCCTCCCTGAACAGATGGAACTGAGGCAGGTGAAATATCTCAACAATTTGACCAAACCTGGAATGGGTTTCTTCTCTGATCTGACCGCCAGGCGAACCTTACAAGGATATGAAATCATGAATATGATGAGGAAAGGGCAATTCCATGGCGTGGCAAAGGGAGATGTGGAAGGTCAAGTCGCATTCGTTGCCACGTTGTTTGGGGTGGTTGCCTAAACTGAGCGAGGAGAGGCACTCCATGCTCAGTTTATTTTCTTTCTATTTCTTGCAACACAACCATTTTTCTTACCTGAACACTATTCGATGAGAGACGTGCTTCTCGACCGTTGTGGTGTTGCAGGATTCATACATGGTCGTATGTCCTTTTCTTTGCCTGAGCTTAACTCGTTGCACATCTCGTGGGAGGAGGCAGGATCGCACACCTTCCCCATTCTGTTTGGCTGTCTGATTATAGCTGCGTATCCAGCTATGAACAGCTTGACTCTTGTGCCAAGAGGCGTTATCCCAGATCAATACGAAGTAGCTTGCAGTGTAAGGAGGCAATGCTCACGCATCAAGGTTACAACGGTTGCTGAAATGATGGCGCTTATCCGCCAACAGCAACACTCATCTCTTGCTCATTGATACAACCCGTGTCTACGCCAGGAGCTATTCAGAATCGAGGTAGTTGGTCCGGTGTCTGTTAATATCCATTTGAAAGACTCCGCAACGTTGCGTAAGGCCGCGAAGCACGATACATGTGTTTTCGCGGCCTTAGCTCACATTGACGGTCAAGCTAGTTTGAGGGTTTGCCAACGGGATCAAACAGTCGAAATGTCTGATCTCTTGAGTTTACCCTCGCGATGAAGCTCCTCAATCTCCCGATTGCATGAAGAGTCAAGGCAGAGCTATATAGGAAAGACTAGAGAGCAGATGGAACGAGAACAACTGGTGCCACCCACAAGGCCGAGAGTTCCACGCCCTTCCCCTTGTCAACATGCTTCATTGCGGCAAGCTCTGCGAGAATATAACCTGCAACAATTCCGCCTACGGGAGCTAGAGCTGGTATTGACACAAAGGGGGCCAGGAGGGCAACAATAGTTGTTGCCAGATTCTTAGCCGTCAAGAACTCCTGCATGATTTTTTCGGGAACGAAGACCTCATATCCCCACCAATGAGCTTCGCCGGTGATATGCGGCTCGGCTCGTGCTGCTGCTTCCCGCGTTGAAGCCGTGAGGGTAGCCTCAACCTGCGCTAATCCCTCAGGAGTTGAACCTGCCGCAAGTTTCTTCATGACCTGCTGTTGTGCGTCCAAATCAGCCTGCATAAATTTGAGTATCGCCTGATGATCGTACTGCTTTCCAGCCAGCGTCTCGCGGAAATTGGTAGTGACACTATCCACGGTAATGGGATCAAATGAAATTGCCATTGTTGGTGCTCCTTATTCTTAAACATCCTTTTGTAACCGAAGGGAAATGCATTTCTTATCTTCCCTGATGTACACAAACAAGAAAGGGACAGGGAACCATTTTTTAGAAAGGCCTGACCAGAGTGCTTCTTGTAACGCAAGCGGCATTCATCATCCGATGCTTAAGATATACTTCTGATCAATGAGGCCGCCTTACATATACCCGCTTTTTCGACTCGCCGGTAACAACACTTGAATTCTGTGATTTGACATGGATATCGTCTGTGCCCTTAAACCATATCCTGTCCTACGACCTGCCTGAAAAGCAGATTCTTTGCAAGCAGGCAGCGTAGCAAGTGTTGAGCTTTTGACGCATAACTGTGTTTGCAGTCCTATTTCGGAACCATAAAACGTTCTTTGGTCCAGCATGGATAGGAAGCACGCACAATACTCCCGATGGATGGACTCATGCACGTCTATATGGTTCAAACGGGACATGTTATGGTCCGATAGCCATTTCAGCGGCAGAAGCATCCAGTGATCCACAACGGAGCAAACTGCACAACTGGTCATGAGTGTTTTAGCTCTGCTTTACAAACTGGCTTTCCGTCTGGATGGACCAATGAGCGATTTTGGACCTTAAAGTGTCCTGGCTCTCTTCGGACCATAAAGATTCCGAAGAGGACGATATCCATGTCAAATCACAAATTACTGTGTGAAGTATAGAAGGTTTCTTCATCTGAAGCATCGGCAAAAATGCCAATTTCTTGCTCTGCAAAAAAATACAGTAGCTCTCGTTTACCATATAATGGATATATAAGGCAATAAGCCCTTATTATTAGCATTTTATTCATTTCATCGAATGGCATATAGATATGGTAGAATCACCTGTGCAGATAGCACCATGTGCAGATCCGCCTTTCCCACAGGCCATCATGCCCAACACGCTGAAAGTGCCTTCTTTTCACATATCGGCTTGGTTTCCTCCATTTCTTGGACATGAACAAGAAGTAAAGAAGGTATGTGAGCTTTTGAGGTCCTCAGATATCCATTTGTTAACCCTGACGGGTATCGGAGGTGTCGGCAAGACACGCCTGGCATTGAAAGTAGCAGAAGAGTTGCTGGAGACATTCACGGATGGCGTCTACTTTGTCCCCCTGGCGTCCGTCAGTAATCCTATGCTTGTACTTACTACCATTGCTCAGGTGTTTGAACTTGGTGAGTTTGGAGAACGGAAGCTGCTAGAGCGTTTGAAAGCACATATACAGAAAAAGTGCATTTTGCTACTATTAGATAACTTTGAACAGGTGATACCAGCAGCTCCATTGCTTGTAGAAGTGCTGGTTGCATGTCCATCCGTAAAAATGCTCGTTACAAGTCGAGAGGCCCTTCGTATCCACGGAGAGTATGAACATGTTGTATTACCTTTGCCCCTACCTGACCCCAAGCATGTCCCTGATCGTATGACTCTTACAAGCTATACTGCAATTCAGTTATTTTTACAACATGCACTAGCTGTAAAGCGTGATTTCCAGCTAACCGAAGAGAACGTTCACGCGATCGTCAAACTATGTGTACATCTCGATGGTCTTCCGCTCGCTATAGAACTGGCGGCAAGACATCTAAAACTCTTCTCACCACAAAAACTCTTGACGCGAATGGGACGAAGGCTACCAGTCTTGACGGGTGGGATGCGCGATATCTCTGAACGGCAAAGCTCGTTGCGTAATACTATCAAGTGGAGCTATGACTTATTGAATCTCCAGGAGCAACGAGTATTCAGGCGTCTCTCCGTTTTTGCTAGCGGTTGTCTTCCCGAAGCTATAGAAGCCCTATGCGCTACCATTGATGATGCTCCCGTCACTATCGTCGATAACACGACCTCTTTGCTTGACAAGCATTTAATACAATCACGAGCCGGGGGAGATGGTGAAACACGTTTGTTGATGCTAGAAACGATTCGTGAATATGCCCAGGAATGTCTTGAAGCAGGCGGAGAAGAGGATATAGCCCGGTCTGCGCATGCCGAATTCTACCTCACATTGGCAGAAGAGGCGGAACCAGAACTGCGCAAAGCTCAACAGGTTCTCTGGTTAGAGCGCCTGGAGCAGGAGCATGATAACCTGCGGTCTGCGCTCCACTGGTTGACATCACAGGAAGATGATGAGAAAGCATTGCGCATCTGTGCTGCTCTATGGCGGTTCTGGGTAATGAGAGGACATTTGAGCGAAGGAAGCCAATGGCTTGAGCGTATATTAGCTGGCAGTCGGGACAAAGTAACGCAGATCCGTGCAAAAGCGCTTGAAGGGGCTGGGCGAATAGCCATCTATCAGAGCAATCTGGATCGCGCAACCTGCATATTCACAGAGCTTGCAGCACTGTTTCCAACGTTAGGTGATAAACGTATTGCAGCGCTCTCATTCAACGCTATGGGATACGTACAGCGTCATAAAGGCGAATATACTGCGGCACAAGCAAAGTTTGAACAGAGCCTTGCCCTCTACCAGGATATCCAGGATCGCTGGGGAATCGCTGAGACGTTATGGCTCATGTCAGATAGAGCTTATTTTCAGGGAGATTGTCGTACCGCACTGGCTCTGGGACGGGAAAGCCTGTCGATATACCAAGAGCTAGGAGACAAAGCGAATATGCCCACCGTACTCTTATCCCTCGCAACCATTCTTACATTCCAAGGTGAATACGAACAAGCACGCATACTGCTTGAGGAGAGTATTGCTATCTCTTATGAACTGGGAGATAAACACGGCTTCAATTATGCGTACGGTCTCAGCATCATTGGGAGAATCACCTTCTACAATGGCGATTGTATAAAGGGGCTGGCTCTCTTACAACAAAGTTTGCAGATATTTCGAGAACTAGATATCCAGCGAGGCATTGCCCACGCACTTGGTTTTCTCGGTCACTTGACTCTCCATCGTCGTGATCCTGCCGCTGCTCGTACATTTCTGGAGGAAGGCTTGAGCAGATCCATGAAGCTGGACGACAAATGGATAATGACTATCTGTCTGGATGGATTAGGAAAAGTACTTGCTGTACAGAAACAAACGAGGTGGGCCGCACTTCTTTGGGGAAGATCAGACGCTCTTCGTGAAACCATTACGACATATTCACGGCCTGTTGAGCGCATCGACTATAAGCCTTTGATCTCTTGTGTGCGCACAGCACTTGGTGAGAAAGCATTCATGACAGCTTGGGAGGAGGGACGCAGAATGTCACGTGGTGAGATATGGACCGCTCTTGTTTCCTCTATCCCTTATACAGCACAGCAAGATGAAAGCATGCTCTGCTCCGATACTCATTCTTGCTCAGACAAACCAGCATCATCCGTACTGGAGCAGATTGACGAATTAACGGCTCGTGAACAAGAAGTCCTGGGTCTGGTCACATTAGGGCTTACCGATGCTCAGGTTGCTGAGAGACTGATTATCAGCACGCGCACAGTAAATGCACACCTCTGCTCAATCTACAATAAATTGGGCGTTACATCACGAAGCGCGGCAATATATCGTGCTACGCACCAGCATCTACTTCAGACAGATTTCGGACACGGATCAGAGATGTAGGCAAATTTGCCTATAGTTCATAAGAGGCTGTTGTGCTCCAGAGCAATTTTGAAGGATGCGTCAGAACTGAGAACAGAGGAAGCAATAAATCGTTTTGGGGTTGTGTTGCAAAAATTGGAGAAAAAGAAATGAGGGCGTGGTGTCCTCTCAAGCTTAGACCACTACGCCGAACAGCTTGGCGACCAGCGCGACCTGCCCTCTCACATCCCCTTTGTCCACCCCTTGTAGTTGTCCTTTTCGCATCATGTTCATCATCTCGTATCCCTGTAATGTTCGTCTGGCGGCCTCGAAGGAGAAGAAGCCCATTGCCGGCTTCGTCAAGCGTTTGATGAAGCGGTGATCTTGTTCCACCAAGTTATTGAGGTACTTCACTTGTCGCAATTCCCAGCTTTCGAGGACATGTTCTTCTGCTTTCAACTCGTTGAACGCTTTGGGGTAAGCGGCGTTTTTGTCGAGCGCCCCAGACACGTGGGCCACTGCAATGAGAGGCTACAAGCATTCTGAGCAAGAAGTGTTTCGCGGCTTGTGCATCTCTCGTCGGGCTCAAAAAGCAATCGAGCGTGTTTCCCTCGGAATCGACAGCTCGATAGAGATACATCCACTCTTTTTTCACCTTGATGGACGTCTCGTCAACCCGAAAGGCGGTTATTGGTGGCTTTGAGATAGAGTCGGCAGCGTTTCTCCAGTTCTGGGGCATAGTGCTGGACCCAGCGGTAAATGGTGGTGTGATCTACATGCAACCCTCGTTCCCGCATGATCTCTTCTAGATCTCTGTAGCTGAGCGCATAGCGCAGATACCAGCGGACACACAAGAGAATGAGGTCTGCCTGGAAATGACGCCATTTGAATGGATGCTGACTCTGGTTGCTCATAGGGGATCTCTTTTCCCCTACTATAGTAAATCAGCTTTTTCTTTGCAATACAACCGAGATCCCTGCTGTGTGCCTTGTTCTCAGTCCTGACGCATCCGCTCATACTGAGAGAAACTGGAGTTGCCTCGCTTCCCCACCTCCTTGGATGAGTCGCTTGAGGATCTGGAGCGCGACTCTGTGCTCATGGAGGCGCTTGGTCCAACGCTTTCTACGGCATATCTGGTGGTCAAACGCAGCGAGATCGAATACTTTAAGGATAAAACACCTCAGGAAATCGTCAAGCAGCATTTCTACAAATTCTAGGGCTGAGTCTCAGGAGCATCGAGAAAAAGCTCCTGATGATGAGAGCCAGGTCCCGCTTGGCTCTTTTTTATTTATAGCGTATAAGCAAAATCATCGTGCTTTTACGTAGGATAGGAGATGTTGATATCTATATGGCAGTGTGTAAGATCACAGCTGCCAAGACCTCTCCTTTTCTTCCTGCTCTTGCCTTCTTTTCCCACGAAACACATACTCTCCTGCCTTTTTTCTTTTCATTTGTCCCTTTTACCAACTACCGCAGGTTCTCTTTGAGATTTCCCCTCATCTATTTCACAAAAAATTTGCCGGATCCTCTGCCTTCCTTTCTTTGAGGCTCTTTTTTGTACCCTCTCTGAGGCACACCTGCCGATGCCCTCCACACGCGCTTTCCCCCATACCCTGTATGTTTCTCTCCCCCTCTCCTCCTCCCTTTTCACCATTCCTCCCCGCTGCTTTTTGCCTCTATTTCACACTTTCCCTGATGCATCTTTTGACAGCTTCTTTGAGGGCTTTCCCCTGCTTCCTTCCATTTTCTCCCCCCCCTCTTCTTCCCTCTATGCTGCTTTTCTCCTATTTTACCACTCACTTATCCCGTCAATTTCACCCTCATCTATTTTGTCGATTTACAGCAGTACAGTGCGGACAGTTCATGAACCACTCCTCATCAGATCGTTGTTCCCATCAGGATACCCCACAGGTCATCTTCATGCCAAGTCTTCTTCTGAGTTCTGACGCTTCCAACGAGAGAGCACACAGCGCCTCTCGCAGTCGATTCGTCATCTGTGCCCAGGGTTGAACCAGATCAGAAAGCCTTTCGGTAAAAATGTGGCGTATGCAGAGGGGATTGCGACAAGAGAAGCGACGCACCCTCAATTTGAGGATAATTTTTTGTCCAGCATGGGGAAGATCAGCAATGGTTCGTACATAACGGCTGTGCATGGACGCACTTGCTGTGTCACACACAGGACAACATAGACGTTCCACTGTGGCCCGAACCGAGACAATGATCTGACCGGCTTGTTGGCTGATCTGCTCAATCACCAATCCATCACTCAAAGGGAGCAAGAGGGACCCTTCCATCTGATACCTCATCCATGTGGTGAAAGGAGGAAATACGATGATTTCTTTCAGGATGAGTATATCAGCATTGTTCTCTTCAAGCAGACAAGCGGTATGTATCAAAGTTGATGGAGTTCCGGGATATGCATCAAATTTCGTTTATATGTTCTCCTCTTTTTGATAAGAGAATCTGAATTGGGAAGCGACAATTCTGGAATCAACGAAAGAAACGTTCTTACATGCCAAACGGGTTTTTCAAGATTCTTCCTCTCAGTGGAAGTATGAAGGGCAAGGCAGGAAAATGATGCTCAACCAGCATGCTTTCCTCTTTTCGTCAGGCTCCAATTGGCAACGGAGGCGGTATTTGCTCCAAGAGATCAACAAGAGGGTGCGAAGGCATCATTAGACCAAGTTGTTCACACAGAAAGATTGCACGATCAATCCGGGCCTGCGCACTGAGTTCGTGATTGCAGTTCTCGTACCAAGCGATCCATTTAGGTTCGCTCGCGAGATCGAAGTAGTTTTCTGCTTCTTGCACCGGCACAAAGTCATCGTGACGGGCAAATTGGAAGAAGAGGGATGCTGGAGCCGCTTGACCGATGTAATGGCAAGCATCGAAGGGAGCCTCTGTTGCTAACATGGACTCCCATGCTTCTGGTGGCGTGTTTGCACGTGCTTGCACGATCAACGGATGATTCGAGGTTCGCATGATCTCTGTCGCTCTTGCTACCCCTGCCATGAGCACATAGGCTTTGATGCGATCCTCAATCCCGGCAAGAACGCCGCCGAAGGATGCCCCAAAACTGTGACCGATATAGCCGATGTGCTCAGATGAAAGGGTGAAACGATCCTGTAAGATATCGACAGCTCGCCGCACATCCACAATCCACTGCAGATCAGCCTGTGGCAGTTCTTCTTCCGGTTCGTAGGAGACAGGCCGTCGAAAAGAAGCATCGAGGCAGAGCGAGACAAAGCCCAGGTGGGCAAGCACGACAGCCTCATCCACAAACTCCCCTCGATCTCCCTCACCCCAATGTCCAAAGATCAGACCTGCCAGGACTTCTGGCTCGGAAGGAACGATCAGACAGGCCGAGACTTTCCCGCTCAGAGGACTTTTAAAGGAGATATCTTGAATCCTCGCGCCATCTTTCATGTGTTCCGAAAGGACAGTGAGTTCAAACGATGCCTCTACGTTATAGGCAAACAGAGACACGTCAAGCATAGCAGGTTTCTCCCTCCTTCTTCGCTGTGTGCTTTGAAAAGCAAATGTAATCTTTGCAGGAAAAGCAACCGTCTTGATCAGCAAGAGAGGCCGTTTCCAAAACACGCTCTCCTATCTCTCGTGGGAGACCGATTCAGACCAGCCTTGCCCAGCATCTCTCGTCAAGAAGATCACGAAACGAGGTTATATTCATGTTTTATCATTCTTACCTCTTTTGCATGCACTTCTGCGAAGAGTGACGTTCGCCTCGACAGGAGGTGCGTGATTGATCAAGAATAGCTTGACTTTCCTCCATCTCTTGCTCCAGTTCTTCGATCTTGCCTGTCACGAACTGCACCGTCTCTTGTAAGATCGTCACGTCGAAGGCGAACTGTGCACCAGCGGCTCTGTAGAGTTCGGGCAGAGAGCGCGTTGCACCTAACGCGAGGGCCTGACGATACTGCTGGATTGTGCCTTGCGGATCGCGCAGATAGTTGCGCCAGATCTGGAGCGCTCCAATGAGAGCGAAGGCGTATTCGATATAGTAAAACGGCGCTTCAAAGAAATGGCCATACAGCCAGCCATTACTGTTTGCTCCCTCCCATTCGCTCCAATCAAGATCAGGCTCGAAGCGTCTGCCCAATTCCGCCCACTTGCGTCCCACTGCTTCCAGATCCTGCGCTTGTTCCGGATTCTCATACACCCAGTGTTGGAAGGCATCGCCACGGATAATCGCCGGCAGGGACAGAAGCGCCTCTTCCATCTGCTGAAGGCGTAAGCGCCGCGCCTCCTCCTTTGAGCAGAGCCCGCAAGAGGACAGATACAGACTTGCGATGAATTCCATGCTCGTGGAGGCGACCTCCGCGAACTCCATGGGCAACATACTGCGCTGATGAACATAGGGCAGCCCACGCGCCTCGAAGGTGTGGAAGGCATGGCCTACTTCGTGGAAAAGCAGCCACACGACCTGCTGGATCGTCATCACAGAACCGAAGATAAAGGGCAATTGCTTGACTTCCAGTGGCGCATTATATCCTCCCGGCGCTTTATTGGCCCGCGCCTCCAGATCGAAGCCCTGCTCTTTGATCATGGTCTCAACGTAGTCGCCCAGGGCTGGATCAATCTGACGGAACAGGTCGGCCAACGTTGACAGCAGTACAGCGATATCTTCAATAGCTCTCGGTGCTGAACTTGCTCGCGGATCTACAGCGCTACTCAAAGGGTCAGGAGCAATATCCCAGGGGCGTAGCCTCTCCACTCCCAACAGTTTGCGCCGTTTCTGGGCCAATTGGCTGGCGACTGGCACGACCACCTGCTGGACCGCCTTATAGAACGCTTTACAGTCATCGGGGGTGTAGTCAAAGCGATAGAGCTGTTGCCAGCGATACTCACGGTAGTTGTTGTAGCCTGCGTTCCGCGCCATCTGCTGGCGCACCTGCAAGCCTTTGACCCAGAGCTCAAAGAGGGCCTCACGATCCTCAAGCTTCCGTTCGTTGAAGGTACGCCAGGCTCGTTGGCGGAACTCTCGATCCGGGTCTTGCATGTGTGGGTAGAGCAAAACAATGGGAATCTCTTTGCCTTCCCATTGCACCGTTTGTGCCCCCTTGATGCTCACATATGCCTGGACGAGTTGCTTTTCTTCGTTCAGGAGAGAGACATTTTCTGCCCGGAAAAGCAAAGCATCCGTCTGCAGTTTGCTCAGAGGAAGTGCAAAGCCTTCCGCAGAGAGACCGCTGGTCAACAACTGCTGCTTGATCTGCTGATCACTCTGTTGCACTTGCGTAAAAATCTCATCCTGAAAACGCTGCTGGCGTTGTGAGAGCGTCTCATCGGCGGTATTGCGCGTGATGGCGATTTCCAGACGGGTCGTGGTTTCATCGACGAGCGCGCTCAATCGCGACCATTGCCGCAGCCAGGGCTCCAGGGTATCGGGGGCAAGCGTGGTCTCAGTCAGTTCGCGATACCACGGCTCAATCTCTGCCCAGTGTAAGGCTTCAAAGGCTTCGCTGCTTTGAGGAAGAGGATGATACATCAAGACATCCTCCCTTTCTTTTTCTCGAATTTGTCTACCACGATACGGTCGTGACCGTTTGTTGAATATCCGTCAGATCAGATGCGGTAAGCATGACCAGCGGGCGTCCAGATCTTCTTCCTTCGTCCTGGTGAAGATCTGCTCACAGTGTACAGGAAATGTCAGGGAAAACACATCGGGAGAATTCCGTGTCTCTCTTCCGTATCTGCGAAATGCTCAAGCGTGCGTCAGGGAGGGGTTGCTACGGAAAACCTCGTAGAGCAGGTCAGAACAGATGGTGCTCCAAAACATAGCGGGTAGCAGCGCTGCGGGAGGACACTCCAATCTTGTGATAAATCGAGGTCAGGTGAGTATCAACAGTACGGGGGCTGATGCAAAGGCGTTGGGCCACCTGTCCATTGGTCAATCCCTGTGTCACTAAGCATAGGACCTCCTCCTCACGGGTCGTCAGTCCGTGAGGAGAGGTCGAGGAAGTGGGTCGAACTTCAGACGAGTTCCCTTTTTTGAGGAGAGGAGAGGGAAGAGGCGCTTGTGTCGCAAGGGCTTGCTCTGGGGACTGCCGCCCCTGAGCCCATATGGTCGTAAAGGTCTGCTCGCCAAGCTGCGTACGCGCCACCACTACCAGACGTTGATACTCTGTCTGATACACGGGCGGCAAGGGAGTTCTTTTTGCCTCGCGGAGCATCTCTGCCGCACCCCAGAGCTGTGCCGCCTTTGCTGGTTCTCCTTGCAGGAGTGCGATAGAGGCCAATCCCTCCAGAAAGAAGGGGAGTTCCAGATTGTAAGCCACTCCATTTCCTGACGCGAGACTCTCCTCGTAGCAGGTACGTGCTCCCTGATACTCCCCTAAGCGTTGGGCCACCTGTCCTAAGACAAAGTAGGACCAGGCCGTGATCGGCTTCTTTCCTATCTCCCTGCTCAGCGCAAGACTCTGCTCCACCAGGGAACGTGCTTTGACCGCATCTCCCTGGTGGAGGGCAACTATTGCCGAGAGGGAGAGGCAAAGGGTGATGCCAACCTTGTCACCCAGCTCCCTACTGAGGGCGAGGCTCTGCTCCAGGCATGAGCAGAGTGTGGGAGCCTCGCCCACAGAGAGAAAAAGCGTTCGGGCCATTCCCAACAGCGACCCAGCAATTCCTCTGGTATTTCCTCGTTGTCTCTCTATCGTCAGGCTTTCCTCAAAAAGCGCCTGTGCCCTGACATACTCACCCTGAATACTCGCCAAATCGGCCAAGAAGGAAAGGGACCAGGCCATGTTCTCCTGGTCTCCTACTTCCTTGAAGCATGCCAGCGCTTCTGGAAGAAGCCGCTGCACCACAGAAAGCTCACCTCTCTGCCAGGACAGCTCGCTGAGCAGATATAGCGCCCATCCGATCCCTGCTGTATCTCCCTGTGCGCGGGACTGTGCCAGGCTCTGCTGGCACAGCGCCTCTCCTCGCACGCTCTCATCCTGGTACACCGCGAAGCTGGCTGCCTCCGCCAGCGCTTTCATGCGCACCTCGGTCTGGGCTTCTGAACTGATGGCCAGTGCTCGGCCCAGGAAGATCTGCCCCTCATTCCAGTATCCACGGATGTTCCAAAAACGAGAGAGCGCAACTCCAAAACGCAAGGCCATTTCCTTCTCGTCCCCCATCTCTTGCCTGCACTCCCCTCGCTCAAGCGACCAGGACAGGGCGGCTCGTAGATTGTCATGCTCCTGCTCAAGTCGTTCTAAACAGATGGCTTGCTGTGGACCGGCAAGCTCGGGATCAATCTCCTCGGCAAACCTGAGATAATAGGAGGCGTGAGCGCAGCGAGTCGCTTCCATATCGCCACTGGCTTTGAGGGCTTCCAGCCCATACTCACGGATCATCCCGAACATACTGAAGCGCAGTTCCCCATCTGCCAACTCCGTTTGATGGAGCAAGCTCTTATCCACGAGTGAAGCGACCCCTTCCAACACTGTTCCAGCATCGGTGTCGGGACGAAGAGCTACGCACAACGCTTCGACTGCTTCCAGCGTACAGCCATTGACGAAGATGGCAAGCCACTGGAAGAGCCGTTGCTCCTGGGGAGCTAAGAACTGATAGCTCCACGCAACGGTGTCTTGCAGTGTTCGCTGTCTCATGGGGGTATCTCGTCCCTCGTTCGTTAACAGCGGCACGCGCTGCTCCAGTCGTGCCAGTAAGGCGCGTGGAGAAAGAAGCTTGAGATGTGCTGCCGCCAGTTCAAGAGCCAGGGGGAACCCATCCAGGCAGACACAGATGTCGGCGATGGCTCTGGCATTGGCTTGCGTCAGTTGGAAAGCGGGTCTGACCGCCTGGACTCGCGAAAGAAAGAGTGCCACTGCCTCATACTGTGACAAGGTGACGAGATCAGGCAGGTGTGTGGAATCGGGCACAGAGAGCGGTGGGACCGCAAACTCCTGCTCCCCTTGCAGATGCAAGACGAACCGACTGGTCACCATCACCTTGAGGTTCGGACAGGCGACGAGCAGATCTGCCACCAGCGAGGCAGCAGGGAGCACCGGCTCGAAATTGTCTAAGAGCAGCAAGAGCCTCTTCTCGCGCAGAGAGGCGATCAGTTGGTCAAGCAGCGGCTGATCTCCAGTCTCCTTGAGGTCAAGCGTCTGGGCGATGGTGGGCACGACAAAGGCGATATCTCTGAGATGGGCAAGATTCACGAAAAAGACGCCATTCGTGAAATGATCACGCAGTGCGGTTGCAACGTGCAAGCCCAGACGAGTTTTGCCAATGCCACCAGGACCGGTGAGCGTGAGCAGACGTACCTCCTGCATCGTGAGGAGGCACTTGACCGTCTCCACTTCCCGCTCACGCCCAATGAAGCGAGAGACAGGTGCAGGGAAGGCCAGCTTGTAGCTGGAATGTTCGAGCGTCATAGAGTTCTCCATGTGTTCATTCAGACGGTTTCTAATTTCTGGCCGCTTCTCCTCAACAGAGAACACAAACTGTACTTGATATCTGAAGAGGATGCCCGCATCTCTGGCAAAAGAAGCTAGAAGGGCCAGAAACCGGTCAACTCTGAAAGAATCTGGGACAACCAGAAATTATCATCGTCCCCAGAAAAAATTGCTCGCAGAATGGCAACGATCCCGCCTACTATCACAGCGCCAATACCTGCCCATAGCAGCGGATTCGCTCCGGTCATAAAACCAAATCCAGCACCTAACAGAGCACCCACACCTGCTCCAAACAATTCACCACCTCCGCCACTTTTGCGCACAGAACCGACTACGTCTGGTGACGGGGAAGTAGCTCCCTGTGCATCATCAGCCCATAAGGGGGGATTCATCTGTTGTGCATTTTCGCTTGATGGTATATACGGTATGGCTAGTTCTTCATATGGTGAAGCAGCTAATCGGGTGACTTCCTCTTTATCTAAAGGGTCGGAGATGCTGGGAGAGGGGGTGTTGACTTCAGGAGAATCCTGTTTGAACCGCTTCAAAATTTCATCCATGAGTATCTGTTCCTTGCATAAACATCATAGTGTAGTGTTCTCTATTTCGCTCATACCATATCGCATTATACTACATCGTAGAGTACCTGATACTTTTCCTTCAGGAAAATACTGACAGGCCAATTTACAGATTTTGGAAACAGTATACCTAATGAGGAGCAGTTTTTTCCAGGAAACGCGTGTACCACAGTGCTCATATCGGAGGGCAAGTGCTTCCGTCGGAGGGCCAAACCTGCGAGACGACGTATGGTATTTACCAACATCCTCCGGCTTTATCTTATCATTTTTGCTGTGACGATCGGATGTGTCAGGGTTCTGTTGCAAAAAATTGAGGAGGACTTGGGGAGCATAAAGCTTGTCCGCTCGTTTTGTTTAGGAAGCCACCCCGAACAATTTGGCAATGAATATGACCTGGCTCCTAATGTCTCCTTTCTTCACATTGTGCATCTGCCCTTTTCTCACCATATTCATGATTTCATACCCTTGGAGCGTTCTGCTGGCTGTCTCGAAAGAAAAGAAACCCATTCCTGGCTTCGTCAAGCGCTTGATGAAACGATGATCCCGTTCAATCAAATTGTTCAGATACTTTGCCTGCCTCAATTCTACCTGTTGAGGCAAGATGCCAACGGTTTTGAGATCCGCAATAGCTTTGGGATAGGCCGCATGCTTATCCGCATTGATCACACGAGGAGTCTGTATTGTTGGGTCAAGACCTACTGGGGCAGTGGACTGAGTAGGTTTTCCCTCAATCAGACAGACAGGAGGAGTTGGAGAGGCAGAAACATACAGTGCTTTGTAGAAAAAGCTTTTGGCGGTCTCAGCATCGCGCCTCGGGCTCAGGAGAAACTCCAACGTGTTCCCTTGGGAATCGACGGCTCGATAGAGATACATCCACACCTTTTTCACCTTCACATAGGTTTCATCCACACGCCACGAGTCAGTCGTTTCTTTGAGATGTGGTCGGCAACGTTTCTCCAGTTCTGGTGCATACCGTTGCACCCAACGATAGATCGTGGTGTGATCCACATGCAACCCTCGTTCCAGCATAAGTTCTTCGAGGTCACGGTAGCTGAGTGCATAGCGCAGATACCATCTTACGCAGACAAGAATGATTTCGGCCTCGAAATGACGCCACTTAAACGGCTGCTGCTTTACCATGATGGATCCTCTTTTGTTCTTTTTCCTAACTCTACCAGATCAGCTTTCTTTTTTGCAACACAGCCGTCCATACTGCCAGTCTGCGACCACCAAAGAACAGACGAAGAAGACCACGCTGGGCTATCGAACGTTCCGTTGCCGAGAGTGCTATCACATCTTCAATGAACGCACCTGCACCCCGTTTAACTTTCTGGAATATCCTACTGATATCGTCCTGCTCGTGGTGCTCTGGCGGCTCCGATATAAGCTAAGTTTGCGAGATCTGGCCGAGATGTTTCTCGATCGAGGTTGGGTATTCACGCATGAGGCTGTTCGCGACTGGGAAACACGGTTTGCTCCACTCATCGCCGAACAGATGCGGGCCAAAAGGCGAGGGCAAGCAGGAAGATCTTGGTATGTGGATGAAACCTACATCAAGGTTCATGGGAAATGGTGCTATCTCTATCGTGCCATTGATTCGGAGGGGAACCTGGTGGATTCTCGTCTGAGTGAAAAACGCGATATGGAGGCAGCCAAGCAGTTTTTTAAACAGGCTCTCGCAGTAGTCGGTTATGCCCCAGAACGGGTGACGACTGATGGGCATGACTCCTATCCACGAGCCATCCATGAGACGCTTGGTACTGATGTTTTACATCGAACCAATACCTATCTCAACAATCGCCTGGAACAAGATCATCGTGGCATCAAACAACGCTATTACCCGATGCGGGGATTTGGAAACTTCCCATCGGCAGCCCGTTTTTGTCGAGCTTTTGATGAGCAGCGCCAATTCTTCCGGTTTCGTACGACGATGAAACAATCCGTCCCTCTTGCCCAACAACGTATGACGTTTTGCCAACGCCTGGACACCTTGAAGGCTCTCGTTCTGAGAGCTTGATCCTTCCTATAAAGAGAAGTGAGCGCCCTCACATTGGTGCTTTCTCCATTCTCAGTTCTGACACATCCATCTAGACAGCAAAGACGCGCACTGATATACTTTCTAGAAGAAAGAGAGAAGTCGAGGTTTCCCAATGC
Organism: Reticulibacter mediterranei; assembly: GCF_016587455.1. Lineage (NCBI taxonomy): Bacteria > Bacillati > Chloroflexota > Ktedonobacteria > Ktedonobacterales > Reticulibacteraceae > Reticulibacter > Reticulibacter mediterranei. The sequence continues at coordinate 2,876,252 of NZ_BNJK01000002.1, forward strand.
GTTTCCATTTGCTCACAGTAGAGAGTTCGCAGCACTTCGGCGATCAATTGCATGTTCTGCCACGCGTGCCAATCAGTGGCCTGATTGAGCGGAAACCAAACATGCTGATGCCAATGCCAGGTGAAGGACTTGAACTCTCTCTGCCCGATGGGCGTATCCTGCATGCTACCATAGCCAGCTTCGGCGTCGAGGGCTGGGCAAGCTTGGATCAGCTTTACGCCGCTGAAGGAGGTTCCGGCAAGGAAGTCTGGAAAGTCGAAGGGAACGATTTCTACACCACCAGCGACCCCTCGAACCCTGTATTGACCCTCACTATTGCTGGAGACCTGAGACCCGAAGATGTGCCACCGGGTACAGAGATCTGGTTGAGCGAGGCCAGATACCAGACCTCAGCCCCTGCCGATACCCACGACACTGCATTTGGTGACAGCTAGCGTGGGTATTGTCAACTTAAATTTTTCTCTTGATGAGTTTTCCCTACTGCTGTCTCTTTCATTGGATCAAAGGGCTCTTTCTGAGGAGGAAAATAGGGATGATGTTCCATTTTCACGCATTTCTTTTCCTATTATCTCTACCATTTTGATGAAGTTGACAATACCGCATAGAGATCTATGTGTTTTTCCTCACCAGTCTCTCCTCCTGGGAGCGTTCAGTCCAAGATCCCGTCATGGAATGTTCCCAGGGGAGAGACCTGTGTTGAGCAGTTGTTGGCCCCATGTGGGCGCATTGCAAGCGGACATCTGCTTGCCTGCCTTGTAACCTCGAAGCCTGTATGCCTCTGGTGGGGCTTCCATGCGCCACAAAAGCATATTTACCAGGGTCGCAGTCAACTCATCTTGCGTGTGGTTTGAAGGCGTCGAGCCGTCCCTTCGCCACTGTTCTTCCGCATTGGGTGGCTGGGCGACAAGAGCTAGGGATGTTCATGAAACGTCTCATCAAAAAGAGAGGGTTGCTGGGCTTGTTGCACCTGGTGTTGTTTCTTCGGTGACTGTCCAAGAAAATTCTGTGGACTCAGGACGGGTTTCCCAATTCGTTTTTCTATGACAAGACGAGCTTCCCCACCGGCTTCCCCCGCATCAACAGCATCACACCTGAGTTGGGAAAACCCGAGGCTCTCTCGGTCTCGATGCAGCGTGATGGCGGTGGCTTCGCTTAACGAGGTAAGAGCCAGTTCCAGTGGGGTCATGTGATCGCGCAGATTTGTTTTGGAGGGTAACAGCTTATATTTTTTATGGGCTTGAACAGAAATGGCGAAGGTTCCCTGATGGATTTCATTGGTGAGCACGGCAAACTCAACTCCCTCTTGCGCTCCACGTTCTTTCCACTCATCGGTGAGTTCATTGCGAAGCAGGTCGTTTTTGATTCTTTCTTCGATCCACGCCTCATCGTAGCCTTTGGCTCGATAGGTTTGCTTGACACGTTCGAGGGCAATCTCAGGATGCTCAATTTCCTCAAAACGTTCTTCGCCCACCTGAGCTAACCACAGACGTAACGGTTCGGCACGTGGACTCGGGATACTTTGCATCAAACGGAGAATCGTTTGACGATTTCCTGTATCTGTGAGGCGAAACCGTCCATCTTGAGCCTTGAGTTTGAGTTGTACAAGGTGATCAAGGGTCTGCTGTGCGCCTTCATCCTGTGCCAAGCGCTTCTTGGTATTGCGCCAATAAGCTCCTGGGTCTTTCGACTCAGTGAGAAAGCCGATGATGTCAACAATTGCATAATACCATTCATTACGGTGCCACAGACGACGAACGTCTGGATGAAAGGGGGAAAGCGATTGTGGGAGATGTTCATCAGTCATAGAAGATCTTCATCTTTCATCGCAACCTGTAACAAGTTGTTACGGGTTGATGGGAGTCTATTTGAGGACGATATTCAAGAGGAGGCTTGTTTGAAGTAGTTTGTGTCCTGGATGCCTCTCTTGAGCCACTTTTTTTCGGATGTCTTGATGTTTCATGGATCTCATTGAGGGAAGCGAGGAGTTCTTTGGCTGGAAGGTGATGGATTCCCTCAAGATGAAGTCACCTCTTGTTCTTCAAATAAATCTCCCAGTTTGCACTCTAATGCTTTTGCCAGTTTGGCTAACGCATCAAGATCGACCCGTTGCATGTGGTAATTCCAATAGCGATTGATCAATTGGGCCGTCACTCCGCTCTTCTCAGCTAATTGACGCTGATTCAATCCTTGCTGAGAAGCAAGCTCTTTCACGCGAAGTTTCACCATAAGCATGCCTCCTTCAAAAATCATGATAGCAGTATAACAGTATTGCGTACATTCGTCAAATCGTGATTTTTATCTGTTGGAAGAGCGATGAACACAGATTGCCGCCTATGCGGAAGGGTATCCGCCAGTGGTGGAGCCAGAGCGGGCAGCGGGTCTGGGGGAGTCGAGGGCCTGAAGAAGAGATCATGGGGGGCATGTGTGAGGTGGTGGAGCAGGTGTGTGCAGTTCTCTACCAGTCGAGGTCTCCCGATCATCAGACGGAAGGAGGGAAATTGCTGCATGCGGCGCTGTTGCAGTTTTACCTCATGTATTTGCCGCCAGAGCAGAGAGTCGGGTGTGGCAGAGGCTGCCAAGCGGATCGGGATTGGGCGGCAAAAGCTCCATGAGTGGATGCGCGCGTGGCAAGGCTCATTGGATCTATGATGCTGGGGCAGATGTGATCTGGCTGGATCGCGACGAGGTGAGTCGCCTCTGGGGCAAAAAACTGAGGCTGTCTGCGTCGGAACGATGAGAGGGGAAGTCCAATGGAGTGTTTGAGTGTATGCCTGATCACATGAGGACGCCTGGAACGAAAGTGTACGTTTCTCGCTCCAGGCGTCCTCTCAGTTGCCTACTCTGGGTTCGTGAAGGACTACTTCCCCCTGTGTAGGTCAGCCCCAAGTCCTTCGGTGCGCGGCCCTTCGTTTCGCGTGCTATTTATCGTGCGCCTACACCCCCTGGTGGCCTCCCATGTTCGTCGCGCCACTACTTATCGGAGACAAGAATAGTATGCCACGAGGAAGAAGCGATGACAAGATCGTGTTATCGTCTCGGTGAGGCGCATTTTGGGTGGGCCTGAGAAGAGCCTCTCCACGGTTGAGTTTGGCGTTGTCTCATCAAGAGGAATGGGCATATCACCCTGGTTGGTGAGGTTGAGATGGGGGAAACCCTTCCATCTGCCATGTGTTCCGCAAACTCTCAGGAAATTCTCAGGATGCATCTGGTCGGGAAAGAAGGAACAGGCAGGAATGTGTTGGGCACTCACTGATGCAATGCCAGGTGCCATCTTCCAGAGCTAGGCGATGAGGGACGTTGCTTGCCTCGAAGATCTCGGACCCTCTGGAAACACGCGCAGGCTGACGATCCCCTCTTGCGGGTTCCGAATCTTTTCCACCAGGGCTGCCTCGCACCCTACGTACTCATCGCCATCGCGCATCTGCTGGCAGCATCAACACGCGATGCATGCTCGATCCAACAGCTACTTCATCCATGGCGCGTTCCTTCCGCATTGAGAAAACGTTGTTGCTTTACAAAGAAGAAGAAGGAGACCCTTGCCAGGCGGCAAACCCTAGCTTCTATTTGCAGCAGGGAGCCATGCTTCAGGCGGGCTTGCGGCCCCAAGCGCCTAAATAATACCAGAGGGCACGAAAGGTGGGCAGCATCATCTGGGCGAGCATCTGGTCATAGAGGGTATCCAGTTCCTGCTGGGTGACAACCTGCATCTTGACCAGAAAGGGCTGGACCAGTTTGTAGGCCACTTTGAAGTTTTCATAATTACTGATGTTGGCCTGGGTTCCGGCGGAGAAGTCGAGGACGTAGGGGTGCTGGTGGACCTGGAGGCAGCCTGCCTCTTGTAAGAACAGCCCAAGCATGGGGGTAATGCCCCAAATTTGTCCATCGGGGATCGGCGTGAAAGCACGTCCTCCTTGGTAGAAGGCGAGTGTGAGTAACTTATTAGAGCGCTCTAAGGCGGGGCTGTTGGAGAGTCCGCCCCCATCGAATTCCGTGAGACGAATGGTGCCGCTAGGTCGTGTGATCCGCACGAGTTCACTGACGAGATCCGGCCAGCGGTCTTTGGGCATGAAGCCAATGAGGGAGCGGGCGTTGACAAAATCGAACGTGTGCTCGGGGAAGTCGAGCGGTCCCGTTGCATCCATGAGCCGGAAGGAGAGATTCTTCAGCCCTTGTACGTGTGCCTGGGCCTGAGCATAGCGCAGCATCGTCTCACTGATATCGATGCCGATGACCTCGATGTGTGGATGGGCGTAAGCCACTCGCTTTTCTCCAGCCGCCAGGACCGCAGGCGATGTCGAGGACGCGGTGCAGGTGTGTAGGATCGAGATCAGAGGGGAACAGGCTGCCCATCGCGCGCGTGAGCAAACGCTCTTGCTGTAAGAGTCGTGCCATTTCGGCAGCGCTCTCGGTGTCAATGAAATACCTATTCTGCTCGGTCATCAAGGTGTCCTTCCTGTTGTGTGGTGCTGCTGCTAGCATACCTGTTTGCCGTGAAAAGCGCAAGTGTGTTGCGTCGTGCGAGAGGCAAAAACGGGAACAAGAGGGGCTGTCTTTGTGGTAAGAAGGTGACAAGCACATGATAGGTTTGCTCTTCTCCCTCTATCGGTGCCGTCTGTATACTAGAGGGTGCGCTCCACAGCAGATGGGTGCTGGAGAGAGTGGAAGAGAGGAGTAACAGGTCGTCTTCTCGTTCGTTGATGGAACAACCGTCATGGCAACAGGATACATCGATGATGGCTGATGGAGCAGGCAGCAAGCAAGAAGGTGTTGCACAGGTGCTCTCCAGGCACTCGCTTGGGATGCGCCTTGTTTACGTGACGGCGCTTGCCGGACAACAGATGAGCAAGGAGGCTCTTGAGACGCTTGCATGGGTGAGTGAGCAGAGAGGAGAAGCAGCATGGGAAGGGGCGTTGATGCTCCTGGTCTGTCCTCCAAGCACACCCTGGAACCGGGCAGTACTGCTCGCTCACTGCTCACGGCAGGTGCGTCGGGCATTGGCGACCCGCGTGGGCTGGGATGGCGCAAGGGGGGTGGCGACAGTGCTGATCGAGGGGAGCGGGCATCCACTCACGGACGCAACGTGCTGGCTGAAGCACTTCACGCTGGTTGCTAGCACGTATGAGCTGATCGTGGCAGAAACCAGGGAGCAGGTGCAGTACCGTGTCGCTCCACTGATTGGAGCGCACCAAACACGGAGAGACTGCTCCCTGGTACACCCTCCTGCTCTCGTCGCAGGCATGTCTTTGCTCAGTGGCCCGCTGAGTGTGTTGGGTTTGCTCATGGGTGGATTGCTCGGCTACGTCGTTGCGCTTCTGTTCCTGTTTCTGATGGTGATGAGCGTTGTTCTGATGTGCTCGTCTCTCTGTTATAAAGACGCATAGGAAGAGCGTTTGTAAAAAGATCTGCTGGGAGTGGTCTCGCCGAGAGGTATGCTGGCCTAGTGTTGGCTGCCCGCACGAAGGAGTGTCCCGGGAGTGGCTCCCCAGACAAACATGTGACGTTGTAGGCAGTGAAGAGGCCTCTCTCCTCTTTATGATGTTTTTTTGCAGAAAGGGAACAGGTTGGAGGAGATCAGCTCCCAAACTATCCCTTCTTCCTGTCAGGCGGCGCGCTTTCTTGTTGTCCCTGTTCTTTTGCCAATCAGCAAGTGTCTGTTCCTCGTCTCGCATTCGGCGACGTGGAGAAGTGAAGAGTGGGGTCACGCAGTGGTCAGCCAGAATCTCCTGGGCGAAAGAGGGTATACGAAAGGACATGCTGTTGTCCAACTCTTATGTGTCTCTCTTGGATGATGTACTGGTAGGTAGGGGCAGGAGGCGCGTGCGTCAGGAGCGGCGAGTGGGTCGAGTGCGACGGCGTGTGGCGTGGGAGCGATGACGGGGTGAGGAGGCGCTCCTGGAAGCGGGAGGCGTTGGCTTGTGAGGCAGAGCCGTCGCATAGCCAGCAGCGAAGGCCTCGGCACGCAGAGCCGCACGGCTTCGCTGCTTGATGTGGGTGGGTGAGCCGTTCTTGCACAAGCGCGAGACCGGCAAAGTCCTGGGCCAATTGCAGTAATTGAGGAGGCGAGAGGATGATGCCCCGGCGCTGGTCATCAAGGCCGCGCTGCTCTCCAGCGGTGGTGGCTTGTGTGAGGAAGGTGGAGTCTGGCTGCATACGTCTTCTCCTGATGTTGCAAACTGCTGCTGGTGCAGTGTAGCACATGCAAGAGCGGCAAGCCAGTCTGGGAAAGGAACGCTGTGGATGGAGACCTCGTTTGAGGAAGAAGAAAGGAGAGCAACTGGAGCGTTGAGGACAAAAGGGGTAGATCTTGCCTCTGTTTATTTGTCGTATAGTCATGAGACGGCAGATGAGGAGTGGCTCCTCTCTGCTGTCGTGAGTATGTGATTGCTCCTGCTGTGAGAAAAAACGGGCAGGGACAAGCACGGTGGAGATGTACCCTTCAGGTCATGCTCCAGTGAACTGATCGGGGTCTGTGCAGAAAATCTTCCCCTAAGTGCAGAAAATCTTCCCCTAAGTGCAGAAAATCTGAGGAGTACTGCTTGCAGACGGCTCTAGAGGCGGATCAAGCAGCACCGTTCATGCGCCAGGGAACGGTGTACGCTGGTGCATGGACACCATCCCGCTTTGTGTGTAAAGATCAGCAGGAAATCAACAAGCAGAGATGCAAGATCAGCATCCGCTGCTACACACTAGCTAACGCGATGTGCAAGTTTTCTCAAACAACCAGCCGATCAAATTGAAGCAAAGGAGCCTGCTCTTGCTGATTGAAGAAAAAGCAGATCGTATGCATCAAAATGAAGCGCAACAAACGATTACGCAGATGCCACAGATCCCTGGCCCAGACCCGCTTCATCTGGCAACGGTCGGTCAACTGACCGAAGACCGTATCGATGAGATAGCGGACGCGTCCCAAAACAGGACTGTGGGAGGCAGCAGCTTTAGGCGAATGGGCTTTTCGGAACGGCGCTTGCAACAGAATGCCCTTCGTGCGCAAAAACGCCTGCAGGTCAGGAAGCCAATAGTTGCGATCTCCCAACACCACGCCGGTTACTCCTTCCAACACGAGCGGGACGATTTCCCCATCCGCTTCATTGGCAGGAGCCAAAAACAGACGCGTGAGCAGTCCAGGCCAACTGAGTTGGGCATGCAGCCGAAAGCCATAAAACGTCTGCCGATCTGCGTGGTCTTTCCCATACCTGGCTTCGCCTCGAAAGCGGACACACCAAGGCGCACGAGCAAAACGACAGACCGGAACCGGGACACTATCCACGATGGACAAGCTCGGATCGTCGCTGATCGCTTCATCACGCAGCCAACACCACACACGTTCTTTAATGCTCCACAGATTGGCTACTTGCCGCACGAAGGTCGTGCTCACAAGTGCCGGAAAGAAGTGGCAATAATGACGTTGAAAGTAGGTCAACAGGGCCTTATCCTGACTCAGGCCCAGATAACTTCCCACGATTTCCATCGTGATCACTTCGCTATCCGACAACTTTGGGGCTGGCCCTCGTGTTCGCAGCCGATCGTCTGTGAGTATCATTGGCATCATCTCGTCAATCACACAAAAACATGTGATAATAAAATCGTCCAAGTTCATGTGGTTTCTCCTCAGAAAGTGGTTTAGGTTTTTTCTGAGAATACCCCATGAGCTTTTTCTTTGGCAAGGCAAACTTGCACATCGCGTTAGCTAAGAAAGAGAAGCAATTTCTCTTCGGATATTTTCTCTCGCTTGCTCTTCCAGGGCTGCGTAGAGAGGCGCAGTCCAGTAAATCCTGGCTCGCTGCAAAAAATTTTGCAGGACCTGGACTCTTCCAACTCTGTAGGAAGTTTCTGGAACCCAGCCATATTCCTGCCTAATAGCCTGGGTGTATGTGTCATAGCGCTCAGCTGGAGCACCAAGAATCGCCAGGTCTGCATCAAGAAGGATCTGGCAATCTCTCTGGCTCTCTTCTGTCCAGTGGGCTTTGGTGCTTAAGATCATCTGAGAAGCCGCTTGAATCGTTTCGGAAGGGACAGCTAAACTGGACAAGAAGCTTTGTGCATACAGAGCACTTCGCTCTTCATTGTCAGTAGCGTGAGGGTCATAGATGCTATCGTGAAACCAGCCAGCCAATTGGATCGCTGGAAGATCGGTCGCGTAGGTACGCAACCTGTCGATCCATTCAAGCACCTCTTGAATATGATCAAGAGTATGATAGATTCGACCTGGATTGCTATATGCGTCAGCGAGGGTAGTGAAGGTGGCTTGAGCCTTCACTTGTTCAATACCAAACGTCTGAAGTAACTGTTCCCACGAGCGCTGAAGTTGAAGCATGGTTTCTTTTGTCTCCTTGATCTCTGTTTTCTGTGCCTTCCTGTTTTCTCACCTAAGAAGAGAGCATCAAAATTGAATGCTGTATTCATTCTATCTCAGTTTGTATCCGAGAATGTCTGCGCTGTCCTACTTAGTTGTGTAAATTTTGGAATTACACTCTGTTGAGAGGATCTGAGAGGGTAGTGTTGCAAAGAAAAAGCTGATCTGCTACAGTGGGGAGAAAAGAGCGAAAGAGGTCTCCTCCATGAGCAACCAATGCCACAATCCGTTCAAATGGCGTCGTTTTCAGGCCGACATCATTCTCTTATGCGTACGCTGGTACTTGCGCTACTCGCTCAGTTACAGAGATCTGGAGGAAATGATGCTCGAACGCGCACTGCATGTTGATCATACCACGATCTACCGCTGGGTCCAGCAGTATGCCCCTGAATTGGAACGACGTTGCCGACCGCATTTGAAGACGACAACGGATTCTTGGCGGGTCGATGAAACGTACGTCAAAGTCAAAAAGCAATGGGTGTATCTCTATCGAGCAGTCGATCCGCTGGGCAACACGCTCGACTTCCTGCTCAGTCCGACTAGAGATGGGGAAGCGGCTTCGCGCTTCTTGCTCAAAACCCTTGTCGCCTCTCATACTGCTGAGCCTCGTGTGCTCAACGTCGACAAGAATGCGGCCTACCCCAAAGCCTTCAACGAACTCAAGGCAGGAGGACGTCTCCCCGAAAGCTGCGAATTGCGACAGGTCAAATATCTCAACAATATCATAGAGCAGGATCATCGCTTTATCAAACGATTGACGAAGCCGGGGATGGGCTTCTTTTCCTTCGAGACCGCGTGGCGAACCTTACAAGGCTTCGAGGCAATGAATATGATACGCAAAGGGCAGGCACAAGGAGTGAAAAAAGGAGATGTGAGAGGCCAGATGGCCCTGGTTGTCAGGCTGTTTGGAGTGGTCGCCTAAACGAAACCAAGAGGGGCTCCACGCTCATCTTGGTTTCTTCATCATTCTTGCAACACAATCCTTCAACGTGCCCCAATTGATGCAGAACACACCTCCATTACGCACTGGGTCAAACGAGCAAATGAGCAAATATGGCTCTTGGAACGCTACAACGACTATCATCATTTGTACTCATAGTGCGTTTGCTCAGGTCCCAAAGAATTGCAGATCTCATCATCTCGTAGATAACCTGCTTAGTATCCTTTATGAGTCATCCCTCATTTTTTTAGCACAGTTGACGCACGCCTCAGCGCCTCCACACTCCTGAATGCGAGCCGCTATGCGGCGAGCAGTGGAGACAGGAGCACCATCAAAAAATTCCGGGATGACTTATACCTCGCCACACTACAGACGACGCCTTTTTGTCAATCAAACTGGTTAATGGAAGGGAGAATTGGAGACCATTCCAGATCGCAGACAAGTAGGCTATTTGCCCCTATCTGGAATGGTCTTGGGGAACAGGTCCCTTGACATTGTGACCAGGTGGTCGTATAATCTTGATGCGACCACCTGGTCACAATTAGAGGAGGTGAATTTCTTTCGTTATGCCGAATAAAACGTTTTTTCACTTGACCGATGAGAAAAGACGCCGTATCGTCGACGCTGCTCTTCAAGAGTTCGCAGCCCACAGTTTTAACGAGGCATCCATTAACCGGATTATTAAGCATGCAGATATACCGAAAGGCAGTTTTTATCAGTATTTTAAAAATAAAGAAGATCTCTATCTCTATTTCCTGGACGAAGTTTCCAAAGAATTTACAGACCCACTCCTGCATGAAAAAGAAATGTATCCAGATGCAACCTTTTTTGAAGTGATTCAGCATGTAAATAGAGAAGTTCTTAAATTAAAGAATATAAAGCCAGAATATATCGAAGCCAGGATGCGGATGGAGTTAGATAATAATGAATTTATTAGAAATATCCGTAAAAAATCCACTGAAAAGTATATAAAACTGATCGAGCGTGATAAAGCGCGCGGTATTATCAAACCGGATGCTGATGCTGAAATTCTTGTCGATATGATTGCATCGTTCAGCCTAAATGAGCGTTACAGGAACAAATCAGGTGTGGAAGAATATTTAAGGAAACTCGACATTGTGCTCAACATTATCAAGGAAGGAGTGGCTGTAGCAGGGGATACATAGCGAGAGATACATGGTTGGTTTCACAACGGCTCACGTGCGAAGTGAAAAAGGTGAGCGGTTCCACTGGCCCTGGACGAGTGGCCAGGTTCTCCACATGAAAGGACAACGTACATGAATCCATATATACTCTGTTTTCAGGAAATCGATACAACAAAGCTGGCGCTGGTCGGGGGCAAAGGCGCGAACCTGGGGGAGCTTTCCAGGATTGAGGGGATACAGATACCACAGGGCTTCTGCGTTACGACCGAAGCGTACCAGGAAATTGTCGGGAAGAACGAAGAGATTCAGTCACTGCTGGATCGCCTGTCCCTTCTCAAAGCAGACGACAGGGAAGGGATTGGTGAAATCAGTGCAACCATCCGCGAGCTCATCGAAGGGATAGCCATTCCGCAAGGCATCGATCATGAGGTGACGCGTCACCTTGAACGCCTTGGTGAAAACCATGCGTATGCCGTCCGTTCCAGCGCGACAGCGGAGGATCTTCCAACAGCCTCTTTCGCAGGACAGCAGGATACGTATTTGAATATCTTCGGCAAAGATGCCATCTTGCAGCATATCAGCAAGTGCTGGGCATCGCTGTTTACCGACCGGGCCGTGACCTACCGCATCCAAAACGGCTTCGAACACCGCAAGGTGCGTCTCTCTGTCGTCATCCAGCGGATGGTCTTCCCAGAGGCGGCGGGGATCTTATTCACTGCCGATCCTCTCACGTCCAACAGGAAGGTGACATCCATCGACGCAAGCTTTGGACTGGGTGAAGCTCTGGTCTCCGGCCTGGTCAATGCAGATATCTATAAGGTACGTGACGGCAGAATCGTTGACAAGAAGATATCGACGAAGACGCTGGCTATCTCTGCCTTACCAGAAGGAGGAACGGAGCAGAAGAGGATCGAGGCCGACCAGCAGAATAGGCAGACGCTGACAGACGAACAGATTGTCCAGCTTGAACGTCTGGGGAGAAGGATCGAGGCTCATTTCGGCTGCCCCCAAGATATTGAATGGTGCCAGGTTTCCAACACCTTTGCTATCGTGCAGAGCCGTCCCATCACCACCCTTTACCCCCTACCAGACGTGCCGGATGAGAAAAACCATGTGTATATGTCTTTCAGCCATCAGCAGATGATGACCGATGCAATGAAACCATTGGGGGTCTCTTTTTTTCTGTTAGGGCTTGAGAAGATGCCCCTCATTCCAATTGGCGGGAGGCTGTTCATGGATCTGACGCACGATCTGGCTTCTCCCATGAGACGACGGATAGGACTCATGGCTGTGGCCCAGATGGACCCGCTCATGAAAAATCCACTCAAACGCTTAATGCAGCGAAAAGCCTTTGTGCAAGCGTTGGCGCGCGGGAAAGGCTTCTTCCGTATGGGGGCAGGCTATTTCACATGGGAACTGCCCGTCCAGGCGATCAAGGCGTACCGCAACAACGACGCCACCATCGTTCCAACGCTCATGTCTCGCAAAGAGGCGGCTCTGAGAGATCTCCAGCAAAGAATGGCAAACCTATCTGGAGACGAACTGTTTGCCTTTATTCTAGAAGAAGCGCAAAAGCAATTAAAAGAAGCTGTAGAGGACCCACGAAGCATGGGTGTGGTGTATGCCGGGACATATGCAGCCAATCGGGTGAAGAAAAACATGGAAAAGTGGCTGGGCGAAAAGGGTGCCGTCGACTCGCTTTCCCAATCGGTAGCCAACAATGTGACCGCTGAAATGGGGCTGGAGCTGCTGGATGTAGCGGACGTTGTCCGGCACTATCCGGCGGTGATGGAGTATTTTCAACACGCCAACGACGAGACGTTTTTTGTGGATCTTGCCAGGCTGGAAGGTGGCGACGCCGTCAGTCACTCCCTACAGGCGTATCTTGCAAAATACGGCATGCGTTGTGCCGGTGAGATCGACATCACCAGGCCCCGGTGGAGCGAGCAGCCGACCACGCTCATTCCCACCATTCTCAACAACATCAAAAACTTCGCGCCGGGTGCTCATAAAGCCCTCTTTGAGCAGGGCAGGCTCTCAGCGCAGCAAAAGGAACAGGATTTCCTCACCCGTTTGGAACAATTGCCCGGTGGAAAACACAAAGCCCAAAAGGCAAAAAAGAGGATCAGCCGGTTGCGCAATTTCGTCGGCTACCGGGAATACCCGAAGTACTTCATGATGCAGTATTACTGGGTCATCAAGCAGGCAATGCTGAAGGAGGCCGTCAAGCTCGTGCAAAAGGGGGTGATCCGACAGAAGGAAGACATCTCCTATCTCACCTTTGAGGAACTCCGAGAGGCCGTTCGGACAAATCGGCTCGATGACAGCCTCATCACGAAGCGAAAAGAGGAATACAAGGTCTATGAGAAGCTGACGCCGCCGCGCATGATGACATCCGAGGGGGAGATTTTATTCGTCGAATACGACACAACTGGCGTCCCGAAAGATGCCCTGGTGGGCATACCCGCTTCATCTGGCATCATCGAGGGGCGGGCGCGGGTCATCCTGAGAATGGAGGACGCCGACATAGAGGAGGGTGATATCTTAGTCACCGCATTCACCGACCCGAGTTGGACCCTGGTCTTCCTATCCGTCAAGGGCCTGGTGACGGAAGTGGGTGGGACGATGACCCACGGCGCTGTCGTCGCCAGAGAATACAACCTGCCTGCCGTTGTAGGCGTGGAAAACGCGACCAGGCTAATCAAAGATGGGCAAAGAATTCAGCTCAATGGCACGAAAGGGTACGTAGAAATCCTCCAGGATGATCCGATGCCAGTGAGACCTTGAGACATCTCGGTAGCATAGGTCACGTTATGAGTCATCCCTGATTTTTCTGGATGCTGATATGTAGCCAGGAGAGAGAAAAAAGAGGCTAGGCAAAACGGATCTCGTTGTTTAGACTGTTGAGTATGAAAGCAATCAACACCTGAACGAGGAGATCCGTAGTCATTATGGCAGAACTGTCTGAAACCTTCAAACGCCTGGAACAAGACCCCCAGGGAGGCTCGCAATATTTGCTCCATCAACTCGAAACATTCTTTTTACCCCTCCTCACTGAATTAGATGCGATCCTAGACAAGCGGCTAGTGCGCACATTCCTGCAATGCCTAGTGGCGATCATTCGCTTGCGCAATAATCCGCAAGCCCTCTGGCCGAGTGAGCTGGGTTCCTACCTGGAGGGGTATGATGGATACGCTTCCAGTGCTGCCGCAGGCACCAAGCGGGTAGGAAAACTCTTGCGTTCGGTCAAATGGACGGTGGGCTTGATTGATCGCTCTCTCCTGGAGAAAGCGGATAAAGAGGTAACAAAGCTCAAAGGACAGAGAAAACGGATTCTCTGCCTTTGGGATGGAAATGTAGTGGAAAAAGTAGAAAGCGAAAAATTGGAAGGGTTATGCCCAGTCCTCTCTAGCAAAGCGAAACGACGTGGGCGCACCAAACGCGGTCTTGTGTTCAACTGGCCCGCATTGCGCCGGTGCGGGTGATGGGCATGCAATGGTGGTAAATGACAGGCAGAATCTTAGCAGCACATCAGTAGTAATGATATGGGGAAGGGAGCCGCCAGGCTCATCAAGCATCCTCGGGGGACTTGAGGCTTGCTGGCGCTGCAACCAGCGTGCTCATGCCAGTAGTGCGGAGCAAGGGTAGTGTCAGAACTGGGAGTACAGAAGCTCATCAAACAGCCCATGATGAGAGGTTGCTAGCTTTCGCTAGGATATTGCTCGCATCACTTCTTTTAAAGAAGTAAGCCGATCAAGGAAAGTTCGCCGCTGTTCTGAAAGCGAGGTTGATTCGCCTCTGATGGAGCGGAGCCGGAGATAGTCTCGTAATTCATCGAAGGCAGAACAGAAACGGGCAGCCGAGTTGAAACTTCCGAAACCATGCATGGGGTAATACCGTTGCTTGACTCCGCGATGATCTTGCTCCACGCGATTATTGAGGTACGTATTCGTCCGATGCTGCACAGTTTCACCCACTATTTCCCGTATTGCTCGTGGTGAGGTGCCATGCCCATCCGTGGTTACCCATTCCGGAGTATGGCCAACCACGGCAAGCGCTTGCTTAAAAAATTGTTGAGCTGCTTCCATATCGCGTTTCTCACTCAGGCGGGAATCCACTAGATTCCCATCTGCATCGATGGCTCGATAGAAATAACACCACTTCCCATGAACCTTGATGTACGTCTCATCAACATACCATGATTTCCCAGCTCGTCCATGCCGCTTTGTTCGTAACTGATCGGTGAGCAGTGGCGCAAACCGCGCTTCCCACTCTCGAACAGCTTCGTGGGTGAAGACCAATCCTCGTACCAGAAACATCTCGGCGAGATCTCGCAGGCTCAATTTGTACCGAAGTCGCCACAGAACAACCAGAAGGATCACATCGGTGGGATATTCCAGGAAGTTGAATGGGGTTCCGGTGCGCTCGTTGAAGAGATGTTTGCAAGCTGAGCACCGGAACACGCGATAACCCAGCGTTGTTTTCTGTGTTTGTTCTTTGGTCGTAGCTGAGGTGCAATGTGGACAAGTCATGAAGCACTCCTTCTCGGTTGAGTCATTGTTCTCAACATACCTTGTAAACCATCGCTACGACAAGCCCTTCTCTGAATTCTGACAGAACCCTTTTTTCAAGCTCAACTGGACGCTCGTCCACCCGTTAAGGGAGTCCTACCCAGACCTTTCTGGTCCACTATATTTATTGACCACTACAGGGAGTTTTTCTTAGGATTTTGCAAAATGATCTATACCTACAGGCCTTTCTGGGCCTCCTCCAGCATCCCCAGCCAGAACACGGAGCTGACCACCACCGCGGCAATCACTTGTGCCATGATGGCATACTTTGCTCCAGGCCCACTATAACACAAGCGATCTGGTTAACTTTTCTATGATATTTAGCAGAAAAGTACCCCCTTGCTTATGTACGCTTGCTTGTTTGCTACTGAACCGCTATGTTTAGATCAGTGAGCGAAAGTCCACTCCGATTGGGAGGGTGCTTAGACCAGCCAGAAAAGCTCTCTCCATTCTCAGGGAGGTACAAGGCCATGTATTTTAGGCGAAAGGTGATGAAGAAACAACAGCTTCAATACCGTCGTCTGCTTGTAAATCTGAAGCGGGTTCTGGTAGGGACATGTCAGTAAAATACAACGTGAACAGCATTTCCCTTTCTCGGGGATGAGAGAAAAAAGGAGCTCAACTGTGGCACGCAAGGTGTTGGATGACACGAAGAAAACGATAGGCGAAACCATCAAGCAGCTTCGCAAGGAGAACCTCTGGACCCAGGAGGAGCTGGCTAGTCGCATAAAAACCACCACCATAAGTGTGAGCCGGTGGGAAAAGAACCTCACGCGGCCAAGCCTCCATTTTCAGCAAAAATTATGCGAAATCTTTGGCAAGTCACCCGAGGAATTAGGCTTTTTACCGCAATCAGAACCAGAGCACGGGGAAGGCTCTCAAAGCAACGACCAGCATCAGGAGATGGAACCAGGTCAGCGAGTAAGTGTGACGAAGCAAGAGCCCGCAACAAGCAGTGTTTCCTTGCTGGCATCTGTTCCTCCCCCTCCCCTTCTCCAGCATACGTTCATTCCAAGAAACATCGTGTTGCGGGCAACGCAGACGCTTTCTCCTGGTGATGGTCTCACTAAATCTCCTCCTTCTCCTGAGCGGTGTCTTCTTTTCGCGACTGAGTACGCTTTCATCGACGGCTCCCCACTCCTCCTGCCAGACCCCTTCCTCCTCTGAAAGTGCCACTGCAATCTATGCCCAGGTGATGTGCCACCCTGCTCTGTTCACTTCTGCGCTGGACCAGCAGGATGGGCTGCAATGGGACGAGAACAAGCAGTGTAGCTTTCAGCAGGGTTCCTATCACGTGCTGTTACCAGCCACCACGTATGTGGCCCAATGTTTTGCCCACGTGAGCCCTTTCGGGCCGAATTTTGCGCTCCAGGTAGACATCACTGTCCTCAAAGGGTACTCCGGTGGCCTGGTGTTCCGTGCGGTGACTTTTTCTCCTAACTGGGAGAATGTGAACTCCTCTCGGGTGCCCATCGATATTTGGGGGCAGTATAACTTTTATTTGGGAAGTACCAATGTTGCCTGTCATCTCTCCAATAATTCAAGCAATCCATACTATTGTCATCCGCCCAATGGAACCATCAACTATGGCCTGGAGGTCACTAATACTATGATGGTGATTGCTTTAGGCCCACATGTGTACCTCTATGTCAATGGCCACTTTATCGACCAAGGCCAGGTTCCAGCTTCTTCCCCGCTCACGGGCTTTCTTGGCGTGTTTGCCAATGGTTACCATAGCACCGCTGATGGGTCCTTTCGCCACATAAGGATATGGAAGATTTAATTAACGCGATGTGCAAGTTGATTAAGCAACCAGGCGATCAAATTGAAGGCGAGGAGCTTCATCTTGCTGATTCATCCAGAAACACAACGTGTGCATCAAAACGGCTCGCAACAAGCGATTGCGCAAATGCCACAGGTCACTAGCCCACACCCGTTTGAGGTTCCAACGATCCGTCAATTGCCCGAAGACGGTGTCGATGAGATAACGAACGCGCCCCAAGACCTTGCTTTGGTAAGCTTTGGCTTTAGGCGAATGCGCGAGGCGAAAAGGCGCTTGCAAGAGCAGCCCCTTGCTTCGCAGAGAGCTTTGCAGATCCGGCAACCAATAGTTGCGATCTCCCAGCACAATGCCTCGCGTTCCAGCCAGCAGCACGGGAGCAATTTCCCCGTCCGACTCATTATTACCTGGACTCATCGCCGCAAGCGGAGCAAAGATCCAGCGTTATCCCGGCGGCTCGTTGTCGGACGCGTATCACTGGCAATCAAATACTACCGAGGCCAGTTATGCCAATCCCAGCAACACATTCGATGCCTTTATGAACAGGGCTCAGCAGGCGGGCACCCAGCCGCTGATTACGGTGGACTATGGGTCCGGTACCCCGCAAGAAGCCGCTGGCTGGGTCCATTACGCCAACAAAGGCGGCGCAGGCTATAACGGGCCAGTCCCGACCTACGCGGGCGGAAGCAGCACTGGCCATACGTACGGCATCAAATACTGGGAGATTGGCAACGAGATTCCTGGTAATGGCACCTATGGTGCCGACTGGGAAGTGGACCATAATCCGTTGGGGCCAACCACCTATGCCAATCGTGCCGTAACTTATAGTCAGGCGATGAAAGCAGTCGATCCCACTATCAAGGTGGGTCTCGTTCTCACAACGCCGGGATCCTGGCCCGATGGCGTAACCAACAGTTCGTCGCTGCAGCCCTGGAACGATACGGTGTTGCCGATTGCCTGTCCATCCATTGATTTTGTCATCATTCACTGGTATCCCGTTGCCAGCAACGCCGCAGGAGGAGGAGACCCGGCGCAGGGTTTGCAGACCCCCGGTCAGATCCCAGGGATGATTGCGAGTGCGCGAGCCAAGATCAATCAGTATTGTGGCTCGCGGGCCGGCAGCATTCAGATTATGATTACGGAAACGAACGGAGGCTCTTACAACGCGGGCTCACGGGCGACAGGTTGGGCCAGCGCTCTGTTCCTGTCTGACACCTACATGACCTTCCTGGAAAATGGCGTGGCCAATGTTGATTGGTGGGAGGTCCATGACGACCTGATCTCCTCTGGTGCCTGCGCCACAGGTGGCTCACCCTGCGATCCGCCAGCAGGAACGCCTTTCCCGCCCTATTATGGTCTGCAGATGCTCTCTTTTCTGGGGACGGCCGGAGATAGCATGGTGTCGTCTTCGTCCAGTCAAAGTCTGATTGCCGTCCATGCGGTGAAACAGGCCAATGGGAATCTGACGGTGCTGCTGGATAACAAAGATCCCAATAATAGCTACACGGTTTCTCTGGGGATCAATGGGTATAGTGCAAGTTCGACCGCGACGGTGTACACCTATGGGAAGAACAGTACGAAAATCACCTCGGCGTCAGGTTCGGCCTCCAGTGTCACCATCGCTCCGTACTCCTTGACCACCCTGGTTCTCTCACCCGGCACGAGTACGAGTACGGGCAGTATGTTGCGCGGTGTGGCCTCGAACAAGTGCCTGGATGTGACAGGGCTATCCACGACCAACGCCACCCAGGTGCAAATCTGGGACTGCTGGGGTGGTGTGAACCAGCAGTGGACCTTGCTGTCCAACGGCGAACTGCAGGTATACGGCAACAAGTGCCTCGATGTACCGCAACACGCTACGAAGGCGGGCACCAGAGTGCAGATCTGGGACTGCAACGGCGGGGCGAACCAGCAGTGGACCCTCAACTCTGACGGTATCCTCGTCGGTCGCGAGTCCGGCCTCTGCCTCGACGTGAGTGGCGGCGGCACCGCCAACGGCACCGCAGTACAGATCTGGACCTGCCACGGCGGCAGCAATCAGCAGTGGACCCGGCAATAACCCCATCATCCAACCCGCCAGCCAGGTGCCGCTAACGTGGTACCTGGTCCGTCATCTTCGTGGTTGAGCAGCCCCGCAATCAGGCTGCCGGATGTAGTCGACCACTTCCTGAGCATAGGGAAGGAAGAATTGCCCGTCGTGTTGATGGTTTCTGTCATGGTTGGCGTAGGTACTCTGGTCAGCAGAGGGTAAGTGCGAGAATTTCGCACATGCGAAACCCTGATAAATCTGTGGATGAATTCTTCTCCGAAAGGGAAGACAGAAAGGCCCGTGTAGAAACATTCAAAGGATGAGCTAAGGAGGAAAGAGGTGAAAGCAACTCATCGGGCGGGTGGAGAAGCGAGGTTCCGTGGGCATGCCGAGGGGTTGTGTTGCAAGAAAGAAACTGATCTGGTACAGTCAGGAGAAAAAGAAGCGAGCACCCGTGATGAGAGAGCAGCACCCCTTCAAGTGGCGACACTTCCAGGCCGAGATCATTCTCTTATGTGTGCGGTGGTATCTTCGGTATGCATTGAGTTATCGGGATCTGGAGGAGATGATGGTGGAGCGAGGACTTTCTGTCGATCACAGCACGATCTTTCGCTGGGTTCAAGCCTATGCACCAGAATTGGAAAAGCGCTGTCGACCACACCTCAAAGCGTGCAATGATTCCTGGAGAGTCGATGAAACGTACATCAAAATCAAAAAAATCTGGTTCTACCTCTATCGAGCGGTCGATTCTGCGGGAAATACGCTGGAGTTTCTCTTGAGTCCGACGCGTGATGCTGAGGCCGCCAAGCGCTTTTTCTACAAAGCATTGAACATGACTGCTCGTTCAGCCTCTCAAACGCTTCCGCACGAGGAGTGCGTGGCTCAACTCATGTCTCTGGCTCATCCCCATACCACCACCTCAGTTCCTCGTGTGATGAACGTCGATAAAAACGCCGCGTATCCTAAAGCCATTGCCGATCTCAAAGCAACAGGAACGCTTCCTGAGGCTGTCGAACTGAGACAGATCAAATACTTGAATAATCTTATAGAACAGGACCATCGTGCGCATCAAACGGCTGGTCAAGCCAGGGCTGGGCTTCTTCTCGTTTGAAACGGCATGGCGAACACTGCAAGAATACGAGATCATGAATATGCTGCGCAAAGGGCAAATGCAAGGCGTGAGGAAAGATGACGTCAATGGTCAGATTTTCTTCATCTCCCGTCTCTTTGGGATAGCAATTTAAACTGAAGAGGAAGGGATCTTCACACTTTTTTCGGTTCCCCAGATTTTTGCAACACAGCCCCCCCGCTCAACTCAGCAAGCAGATGCGTGGCCTGCCGATATAGCCACGATGCTCCTGCCAAGATGGCTGCTTGGCGTAAGCCGGGGCTAATACGCTGCTGGTGCAAGCCGCTGAAGAGCGAACGGGCTGGACACCAGCGGTAGAGACACTGTTGACAACGATAACGACGCAGCGCCAAGCGCACCGGGCCAAAGAGCAGTTGCAGGCGGCGACTGACCGTGCCTTCCACCCGAAGCTCCTGGCTTCCACAGTGGGGGCAGCATCGCTGCTGCTTTTCCCAGGCACGCACGCTTTCTTTCATCGCTTGACGCATGCCTTCCCGACCTGCGTGCATGATCTGTTGTTCCATTTCCGTGACACTTGCCCTTGCAGAAATGTCGAGAATCAGGGATACTTGGACTTGCATATCAGATTCCTCCTCTGGATGATAGGGACATTGATGTTGATTTTTTTCTATCTTACCAGAAGGGGAATCTTTCTTTCCCTTTTCACCCCCCCCCTCCAGTTTTGGGTGGAACCCTTTAGGCTCTATAATGATAGAAAAAACAGGTAAGAAAGGACTTCCTAATGACTGAACAAAATTTATCGTTGAGTAGCTATTACCGCGGTTGGAATGTGTATCAGCAGCACCTCGTAAAGATGATAGAGCCGTTGTCGGTGGAGCAGCTGGCACTGCGGGCCGCGCCACATCTATGGTCAGTGGGCATGGTGGCCACGCATATCGTGGCTACGCGCGCTGGCTGGTTTCACAACTGGATGGGTGAGGGCAGTCCAGAAATGGCTGTTTTAGATGCCTGGGATGACAGTATGGAGCCGCTACGCCTGGCCTCTGAACTGGTAGCTGGCCTGGAAAGTAGCTGGCAAATGATTCAATCTGCCCTGGAACGCTGGAAGACAGCGGACCTAGTGCAGACCTTCGACGATCCACGCCATCGACCCAATCGGCCAGCCCTGTCACGTCAGTGGATTATCTGGCACGTCTTAGAGCACGATATGCACCATGGTGGCGAAATTTCGTTTGCCCTTGGTATGCATGGATTGGCTGCCATCGACCTTTAAAGTGAGCGCAGGCAGCTACGTCTTAAGCGCAACTGCAAGATGGCCTCAATTACTGCTACATAGTTTCAGTAGTTGTCATCTTGCTTATACTCACAGAAGATAAGAAAATCGACCTGTTGTTGACCCAGGGTTTTGGGTGGAACCACGGCCTCAGGGGTATAAAACGTGAACCGTTCGAGGGTGGCCAGCAGCCGACTACTTGTCTCAGCCAGGAGCGAGAGGTAGATTGCACGTCCTCCGGTCGCGATGTGGTGAAAGCAAAGTTGATTGCCCAGGATGGTCTTGCCCGCTCCAGGCGGGCCTAGTACCAGATAGTTGCCCCTGATGAACAGACCACCGTTCAGAATGCGATCAAGCCCGGCAATACCAGAGGAAAATCGTTGCAAACCGAGGGGCTGCTCCAGCGGTTCCGTCATAGCTCAACACTCCTTGTTCTCCTGTTTGTTGGTGAGCAGGTGGGGTGGCTGTGTTGCAAAAACCAGAACGAGCAAAGTGAACGCGATGGACCCTCTTACGCTCGTCGTTTAGGCCACCACTTCAAATATCTTGGCGACGAATGCAACGTACCCAACACTATCTCCTTTTTCCACTTCCCTGATCTGCCCTTTCCTCATCATGTTCATGATCTCGTATCCCTGTAACGTTCGCTGAGCTGTTTTGAAGGAGAAGAAACCCAATCCAGGTTTCACACGCCGCTTGAGAAAACGATGGTCTTGCTCCCCAAATTATTGAGGTATTTCACTTGTTGGAGTTCACAGCTTTCAATTGAGAGAATGCTTTGGGGTAGGCCGCGTTTTTGTCGAGCGCCCGACACCCGTGGAGAGTCCGTATGAGAGGCAACAAGGGTTTTGAGAAAGAAGCGTAAGGTCGCTTCCGTATCACGTGTCGGGCTCAAGAGAAACTCCAACGTGTTTCCTTGAGAATCGACAGCTCGATACACATACACCCACTCTTTTTTTACTTTGATGTACGTTTCATCGACACGCCAAGAGTCCGTTGTAGGATTCACATGAGGACGACAGCGGCGATCAAGCTCTGGAGCAGAGTGCTGGACCCAACGATAGCTGGTCGTATGATCGCGCCTTTAGCCCTCGTTCTCCCATGATTTCTTGAAGACTCGCGATAACTGAGCGCATACCGCAGATACCAGCGAACACAGAGGAGAATGATGTCGGCCTGAAAATGACGCCATTTGAATGGGTATTGCTCTCTCATGGCTGACCCTCGTTTATTCTTTTCCTGTACCAGATCAGCTTTCTTTTTTGCAACACAGCCCTTCATGAACAGGAGCGAGGAGCCGAGCATCCCGATACGGCCCATTTCCTCGGTCGTTTGGGTCGTCTTTATACCACACAAGGTCAGTATGTAGAGGCGGAGCCATTGTTGGAGCGGGCGCTTCTCGTTGATGAGATGGTGTATGGATCAGACCATTTGCTGGTTGCTGCTGATCTCACGAGCCTGGCACACCTTTACCTGGATCAAGGTCAGTATGCAGAGGCGGAGCCATTGTTCAAACGGGCACTGGTGATCTGGGAGCACAAGCGTGGGAGTGAAGAATCCATCCACTGCGGCGTGTTTGGACAATCTCGCTATGCTGTACCAGGAGCAGGGCAAGTATGCAGAGGCGGAGCCATTGCTGAAACGAGCGCTGGCAATGAGATGAAGCGAAGCCGTGAATTAGCTTGGGAGCATGCTTCATCATTTCCTTGCTTGCTTTTCTGCAACAACCAGAACACCGTCCTTCCCACTCGTCAATAGGGCATGGAGGGCCTCATCCACATCGCACTTCCGAACATCTTGAGAGAAGCTTGAAGTTTTCTTAACAATGTCCGGGTATACTTTCCGTACAGAGAGATCCGTATCTCAATCGAGTCAGGAGGAAACAGACATGTCACAGCATCGCGGATATTTCTTAGGTCGTCTCTTTGCTTTTCTTGCGCAACAGAATGTGCTGGAACAGCCAGTGGAGCACTGCTATCAACAGGCTTGTACGCATCCCCCGCAGGTGATCCCCCAGGCGCTGGCAACGATGATTGCCGCAGGCAAGGAAGAAACTCTCTTTCCTTTGATGAAGTACCTCCCGCTGAGCGCCTTTGATGGACCGCTCAACCGGCGCGAACAGGGGGCCTTTGCCCTGGGCTATACCCACGAGCGCACTGGTGCTTCCCTTCCTTTCGCCGAAGAGGATCTGGAGGAAGACGGGCAGGAGTTGACCGAGCGCTATGAATTTCGGGTGGACCCCCACCTCAAGGAGTGGATCAAGCGAGAGGGAGGTGGTCCTTTCATCCGCGCGCTCCTGCGCAATGAGCGCGTCAAGCAGGTACCAGAAATCCTCTCCGAACCACGAGAGGAAAGCAGTGAAACGCGGCTTTAGCGCTCTCTAACACTGACAGCCCCAGGGAGAAGCACCAGGCCCTCTGAAAGCAGGAGCACCAGGAAGGATCCATGCAAGCCAGATGATCGATGAGGAAATCTCATTACGCATTCCGTGGGCTAGGACACTGGCCGCCAATGGCTCTGTTGACGAAGATGCGCTAGATTCAGCTTTCAAGATCCTCCTCTCTGATCAAATTTGGGGCCTTTCTTGAGTACTTCTTAATCTATTCTGCTATTTTTATTCTTGACTGATGAATAGCGTTCATTGAAGGGAGAGTGTTTTGTGAAACGAAGAGCCTCGATGATGGTATGTGTCGGCATGGGAATAGTACTCTTTAGCATACTTGTATCTCCCTCCGCCTGCAGGAGTGGACAACCGCAGCAGCCTAGTACCATTCCTGCCACTGCTACGACGACAACTACCACAAATCGTCCTAACATCCTATTTCTTCTGACGGATGATCTTAATATGGATGAAATCTCTGTGATGCCACATTTGAAATCGTTATTGATCGATCAAGGTGTGAGCTTTTCAAACTACTTTGTCAGTGTCTCGCTGTGTTGCCCCTCACGTTCAACGACATTGCGTGGGCAGTATTCCCACAATACCCACGTAGAGACTAATGGTGGCACAAATGGTGGATTTCAAACTGCTTATACGCTGGGCCTCGAGCAATCAACTATCGGGACGTGGCTCCATTCAGCAGGCTACCGCACAGCCATGATCGGCAAGTATCTCAACGGCTATCCCGGCGGTGTATCAGACACGTACATTCCACCTGGCTGGGATGAATGGGATAGTGCTTCCAAGGGCAACCCGTACTCTGAGTTCAACTATACGCTCAACGAGAACGGCAAACTGGTCGCTTATGGGAAGCAATCACAAGATTACGGGACGGACGTGTACACGAGCAAAGCGACTAGCTTTATTACACAGTCCGCGAAGGAGCACAAACCCTTCTTCACCTACCTCGCCGTGTATGCGCCTCACCAGCCAGCGACACCTGCTCCACGCGACCAGCATTTATTCCCTGATGTGAAGGCACCACACACCCCTTCTTACAATGAAGCCGATACCAGTGACAAACCAGCGTATATTCATGAGCGGCCACTCTTGAGCGCACAGGCGCAAACACGAATTGATCAGCTCTACCGAAAACGACTACAATCACTTCAGGCTGTAGATAGAGCAATTGCTACTCTCTACACAACCCTTCAGAAAACAAATCAGTTGAACACCACCTATATAGTTTTTACCTCGGACAACGGCTTCCATCTTGGTCAGCATCGTCTGCCCGCTGGAAAACAAACCGCCTATGAGGAGGATATTCACTTGCCGTTGGTCGTGCGTGGACCCGGAGTTCCAGCTGGTAAAACCGTTGATCAGATAACAGGGAACATTGATCTGGCCCCAAGTTTTGCCGATATGGCGGGCGTAAAACCAGCATCTTTTGTAGATGGTCGGTCCTTTCTCCCCCTTGTGCATGGTAACATGCCAACGACATGGCGACAATCCTATCTGGTGGAGCACTGGCTTCAGCAAAATTCCGCACATCCTCAGACGAATCTGGGGCTGCAGGAATCAGACGATCCAGATCAAGAAACCGATATCAGCGGGAGCAAGGCTGCCAAAATCGTTATTCCCGAGTACCATGCCATCCGTACAAAGGATTACCTCTATGTAGAATATAGTACAGGAGAAAAAGAACTGTACAATCTAAAAACCGATCCTGCTGAACTCAGTAGCCTTGCAGCAACAGCAGGTCCACTGTTGCTGAAAAGCCTTTCAGAGCGTCTGGCAACCCTCAAATCTTGTAAAATGGACACGTGCCGTTCTATGGAGGATCAACCAGCTCCCTGACGAAACCCATCCTATACGGAGGTAGGACGAGGATGGATGCTTCCCTGAAAATGGCACTATATATCGGGCCAATGCTCTCAATACCGCTATTTTCAGAGGCTCTGGTGCGCGGCAGGGCGTGAATTACTGTTGGCGATTTGATTTTCCAAGCTCAAAGGGAAATGACCTTTGTGCGAAAGCAAGAGCAGACCTTTGGCAATTCGCCAACAGCATCAATATGAGGATGAGACGACGTAGCGGGCCATGTCCCTCGCCAAACGTTAATGTTCGGCGGTCAACGTTGGCGTTACGTTAAACGTTCCTCACCGCTGATCCCATCTGGCTTTGTTGGCGTTAACGTCTCGTTAGCAAAACTTTCTCCCTGGCAATGTGGGGCGTTAGCAAGTGGCCGTTGCTAAGAATAACAAAAACATGCATTGCAGCAATAAGACAAAAAGGACACTTTTGCAATTGCCATTTGTCACAATGTTTGGAACTTACGCAACCTTGCTGATCTAAAAAGTGATATGCTGAAGAGATAAGGATTGTGTTTTCTTTAGGAATCACGTATGCTTGTAGCTGAGTCTAATGGGGGTTCATGTCCACTGTGGACGTTGATACGAAAAGGGACATGGTATTTTCTTGGAAATCAGGAAAAATGCTGTAACGAGTAGAATTCGACAGAAGACGAAGGAAGTTCATGACCACGAACCCTCGCAAGACAACACCTGATCCCCCGACAAATACCTCATTCAAAGGCCGACCGAATAGTCGCCATCGTGCATCCATTCGCATCCTGCTCTCAGAGGGGTCCAGTCTCTCAGCTCGACAGACGATCACGGCCCTCGGGGAGTCGGGCTATCACCTCGATGTCTGCGACCCCAATCCCCTGTGCATCAGTCGCTTCTCCCGCTTCATTCGGCACCACTATCGCTGCCCGGCAGTCGGAACGGACCCTCTGGGATATCTCGCGTTCGTGCTTGACCACCTCTCACAGCAGCGCTATGATGTGCTGCTGCCGGTGCATGAGCAAGCGTTTCTCTTTGCGAGGGTGCAGGATCAACTCCCCAGCGACGTTGGTGTCGCGCTCGCTCCTTTTGACGCTTTTGTGCAGGTGCAGGGAAAGGTCGCGTTCGCTCGCATGATGGAACGACTCTGCCTGCCGCAGCCACCGACCCGCATCGTCCGTTCGCGTGCGGAACTGGAGGCGATGGACCGCTTCCCCTGTTATCTCAAAACGGATTACAGTACGGCAGGGCGGGGCGTCTGGCGTGTCACGGATGGAAGTGAGCGAGCCCGCGCAGTGTTCGAGCTGGAACAGCAGGGCTTGCTCGATGGAACACGTGAACTGGTCGTACAGGAAGAAGCGGCGGGTCGGCTGTGCCAGGCTCAAGCCGTTTTCGCACACGGCACCCTGCTTGCTGCACACTGCACACAAACGCGAGGGGTGAGTGTGGGTGGTGGACACGCTGCCCGCATGAGCGTGGATCACTCGCAGGTAGCAGATCATCTTGCGACTCTCGGCCAGGTCTTGAGGTGGCACGGTCCGCTGGCACTGGACTACCTCTTCAACGAAGGAACTTCGAGCCCGACCTACATTGAATGCAACCCGCGGCTGGTCGAGCCGATGAATGCCACACTTTCCGGCGTGAACCTCGCCGATCTCACCGTGCGGGTCGCTCTTAGAGAGCAGGGAAGGGCCAGCGAGACAATACGAGGACACTTCGGGATACGTAGCCATAGCCTCTTAGCGATCCTCCTTGGAATCGCTGATCATGGCGGATCACGCAGAGAACTGCTGCGCACTATCAGAGAAAACCTGCAGGGCCGCGGGATCTTCGCCCAGAGCAGAGAAGACCTGACACCGGTCCGCATGGACCCACCTAGCCTCATCCCCCTCGGCATGGTGACCGGGCAACTGCTGTTGAACCCGCGCACTGCGCACCACATCTCGACTGGCGCGGTCAACTCGTATAGCTTGACTGCCGCCGCAGTAGAAACGATCACTAGCCTCGATGGGAAATGAACGATCACCACTGGGAAGGAGTGAGCCGAGGAGCCCGAAGCTTATGCAACCAGGCTGATTTCATTGGTGGCATGCAGAGAGCTTGCGCTGTTTTTCACGATCTTCGGTTTCTTCAGTTGCTTCTTCTTGTTCTTTCTGTCCTGACTCTTTTTGCTGTGATGGAGCACACGAAGCTTGAGCAGATCGACTTCGGCGCGGGGAAGCGTCAGAACTGGGAACGCGGATCTCAACCAAGGCCCAGATTCAACCATCCTGCCACGACTTGTCTCGGTATTAGGCGCTCAAAATCAGAGCATGGAAGGCATTTAGCCGCTCACTGAACAGATCACGTTGTTGAGCCAAGGAAATACGTTGCCTGATAGTGGTACGAAAGCGAAAGAACTGACGAAGCTCATCAAACGCTCGACAAAAGCGGGATGCTGACAGGAAGTTTCCAAAACCGCGCATAGGATAATAGCGCTGTTTGATGCCACAATGATCTTGTTCTATTATATTATTAAGATAGTGGTGACACTGGTGAATAACAGGATTACCAAGCGTTTCGCGGATGGCACGTGGATAGGAACGATGTCCATCTGTTGTAACGTGCTGCGGTGCGTGACCAACTCCCTCAACGGCTTGCTGGAAAAATCGCTGTGCTGCCTCCATATCCCGTTTCTCACTCAGCATTGAATCAACCAGATTCCCGTCTTGATCAATGGCGCGATACAAATAGCACCATTTCCCTCGCACTTTGATGTAGGTTTCATCGGCATGCCAGCAGGTGCCTGCTTGTCCGCGTCGCTTTCTCCGTAGTTGATTTGCAATCAGTGGCGCAAAACGAGTTTCCCAGTCGCGAACTGCCTCATGGGTGAAAACAATCCCACGCGCCACAAATATTTCGGCTACATCCCGCAGACTCAACTTGTACCGCAATCGCCATAGAACGACCTGCAGGACGATGTCAGTGGGATATTCCAGGAAGTTAAACACAGTTCCTGTGCGCTCGGGGACCGATCCGTCTGCAGTCAGAGCAACGGAATGTCCGATAACCCAGCGACGTCTTCTTGGTCTGTTCCTTGGTGGTAGGAGAAGTGCAATATGGGCAGTTCATGGCTTCCTCCTCATCATATAATGATAGGTTAATGGCCCTCAGTCTACCACATGTGGGATCACGCTCCTTAGCCCTGTTCTCAGTTCTGACACTTCCGTTTGAGGGGCTGAACCTGGGGTGGAACATAGTGCTTTGAGGAAGAAACATTTGGCCGCCTGGGCATCGCGTGTCGGACTCAAGAGAAACTCCAGCGTTTGGCCATTTGAATCAACCGCTCGATAGAGATACATCCACTCTTTTTTCACTTTGATGTACGTCTCATCGACCCGCCAGGAGTCTGTTGTGGTCTTCAAATGGGGACGGCAACGTCGTTCCAGCTCAGGTGCATAGTGTTGGACCCAACGAGAAATCGTGGTATGATCGACCCGCAACCCTCGTTCGAGCATGATTTCTTCGAGATCCCTATAGCTGAGCGAATACCGAAGATACCAGCGCACACACAGGAGAATGATTTCAGGTTGGAAATGACGCCATTTGAAGGGATGCTGTTCGCTCATGGTGGCTCCTCAGGAAATCTTTCCCTCCACCTTAACAGATCAGCTCCTTTCTTGCAACACAACCGGAGCCAGGGTCAGGGCTTTCCAATTCTAATAAACAGTACAAGAACCAGTGAAAAGGAGAGCAAGAGCTTGTTGAGGGTGAGCGTCAAAATAGCGCATCTGTCGAGCAACGTTGCGAACGCCAACGCGATCCATCAAGCTCAAGATGGTGCTGTTGAGTTGAGCCAGAAGGCTCGGTACTCGTCCAGTGCGCGTTTGACAGGCATCTTCCCCTAAACTTCCGTCGCGGCGATAATGCAGCCGATTTTCGATGGCCCAATGCTCCCGAATCAAAGCGAGCAGGCGGCTAGGTGGCGCTTGGCGCATGGAGAGACTACTCAGTCCATAGACGACTTCATGACGAAGCGTGCCAGCTTTGAGCAAGAAGGTCGTCCGTTCGAGCCGAAAGACTTGCTCGATGCCTTCCCATTGCTTGCCAAACCACTCATTGAGATCAGGACTGCACGTGATAGCTCGATGTTCTTTCCGTCCATGAGCTTTGTCCCACGTCTCTGCTTGTTTCCACCGACGACGATCAGGGCCGCGATCTTCGAGCAAGTCCGCAATATCTTCCTGGAGGGTCGGTTGGTTCTCTTTGGCGATCAAAATATAATCTCCGGCTAGTTGATGCACGCGGCTACAGAGATCACGTTGGGTATGCATGGCATCAAGAGTCAAGATACGTCCTTTCACACATGAGGGAGTCAATAAGGGTTTGAGCGCACTGATCTCGTTCTCTTTGGCCCCGACATTACAGTGCCACAAGACAATGCCAGTGGCGACCTCATAACAACTGAGTTGATGGATTGGATGTTCTTGTGAGGTCGTGGCACGCAATGTTTTCCCGTCAATCGCCAGATGAGCATGATCGGCTTGACTCTGTGGAGTGTGTAACCGACTTGGCTCGTCTCCACACCGGATCTGAGCCTCCCATCGCACAAAAAAAGCTGATAAGATCTCATCAAGGTGTTTCCCATCCACTTTCGCCAAGACGTTCCAATAGGTCGTCTGACATGGCATCTTCTCTCGTCGTAACTCAAAGTGTTGGGCCAAGTATCCTGCTCGATGGCGAATCCATTCGGTGGCTGCACTCAATGTTTTTTGTCCCGCAAGTTTGGCAAGCACAAGCAGGCACAAGATCACTGCCAAAGAGTAGCGTTTGCCTTGCGCACGCCTGGGATCAGTCAGTCCTTGCAATGCTTCATAGAGCGAGAGAACTGCGCTTTCCGCTGCTTCCATCTCCGCTTGAGGTGGCACGTTCCATGTTGTATAGTCCATAGAGAGTTTTCCTTGTCGATGTGATGTTTTTTGTATTCTACAAGAAAAACTCTTCTTTTTCACCTCCTCTTTGAGAATTGGAAAGCCCTGGAGCCAGGGTAGTCAGTATGGCACCGAGGACGATTGCCACTGCCCAGACAAGCAACGCGCTTGTCGAGAACCGAAACGGCAGTGGCGCGCCGAGAAACAGGTTGCCTAGCCCCACATCCATAACCCTGGTGAGAAGGAGGGCAACAACGACCGCAACCACGCAGGATAAGGCAGCCGTAAAGACGCCTTCGGCAACCACGACGCGGCGCACGATGGAGGCAGGTGCCCCAATCGCCCTCATCACGCCGAACTCGCGGGTGCGCTCGAGCACGTTTGTGCTCATCGTCGAGCCCAGCCCTATCAGTCCAACTACGCCCATGACCGAGGCCATCAACAGGAAGACGACAACCAGCACAGAAAGGTGGCCTGTTGAGACCGCGGTAAGCCAGTCGAGTGGCCGCACGTACCGCACCTTGATCGCGGCATTCGTCAGCGTTTGCCTGACCATCTGACCAAGAGCCATCCGTGTCTGCGCATCGTGACTATCGGTGACGATGCGGATGATGTTGGCCTGACCGGTGCGACCGGTGACCTGATCGAAGCCAGCGCGCGACACACAGGGGCACGTTGGCGCGAACAATTCCTCTACGATGCCCACGACGCGCCAGGTGGTGCGTTTCCCCCCAACTGCGAGCTGGATGGTCGCCTCGCCAACGCGCCGACCTTGCAGCAGGTTCTTCATCATCTGAGGAAGAACCATCGCGTTCGTGTCATCTGAACGCAGCCATCGCCCCTCCAGAACGGGAGGTGGGACGAATACTGATGAAGTCTCCGGCACCGTGGTCACATTCAGAGAGCCGTGCCCTTGATCTGGATATGTCGTAGTGACGTCGACCTGTCCAGAGGATTGGAGTGCTGCTGGCTCCGAGGTCCAGGTTTCGACATGGGTCACATGCGGGATGCGTGCAACGACGCTTTCGAGCCTGGTTGCGGAAACTGGTGCATCCAGTGCTACTTCAACGTCCCATCGTTGTTCTGCCGCGAGGGTGTCTGGTATCGCCTCGATGCCCGCTGATGTGTTCAGTCCGCTGATGAAAATGGCCCCGGCCAGCGCCAGCAATCCAACTGCGAGCCCGAAGCGCGCTCGACGCCGAAAGGTGTTGCGCAGCGCCAGGAGGGAGCCACTTGCGGTCGAGGCCGCGCAGCCTGCTCAGCCAGGTATCAAGGCCCTTTGCTCTGAGCACCTTCTGGCCCATGCCACGGTCGTCGAGCGTCTCCCGAACTGTTCTGCGACTTGCCCGCATGAGAGGGACCAGTGCCATCA
Organism: Reticulibacter mediterranei; assembly: GCF_016587455.1. NCBI lineage: Bacteria > Bacillati > Chloroflexota > Ktedonobacteria > Ktedonobacterales > Reticulibacteraceae > Reticulibacter > Reticulibacter mediterranei. The sequence goes on from NZ_BNJK01000002.1 coordinate 2,907,939, forward strand.
CCAGCGGCAGGCCAACACCGGCGGTGATGACGAGCGCGTACGTCCACCACGGAGCCGCAAGGCTGGTCGGGTCCATGTTCAGCATGTTGACCAGCATCACCTGGGCCCATCCACGACCCAATATGATGCCGGGGAGGAAGGCCAGGGCGGTAGCCACCGCCGTCACCAGCAGCGTCATGAACAGGTACAACTGCAAGGTCTGACGCGAACGAGCACCGATGGCCTTCAGTATTCCGATCTGAGGGATCTGCCGGGTGAGCAGTCCGTTCAACATGGTGGCGACCAGGATGGCGCTAAGCAACAACGACAGGACGCCGAAGGCGAGAAGCGCCAGCAGCAGCATGTTCATCTGCCCCTGGTGCGGATGTTGATAGGGGGGAGGAACTTGTATCTGCTCGATGGAGAGGTGGTGTGTTTGCTTCAACCGGTTGGCGAGACGAAGCACGGTCTGTACGATGACCTCTCGGTTGTGGCTCGGCACCGTTCCTCCAGGCTGGTCCGCGACAGTGATCGCCAGTTCGTCGAGAACGGGCGGTTTGCCCAGGAGCGGGAGCGTCGCCGTCGAGATATAGCCGTAGCCCTTTTGCTCCTCGTAGGCAGGCGCCAGGCTGGGGTCATGGACAACTCCGGTGATTCTGAGGGAAACCGGTCTGCCGTCGAGACCGGCAATCACCAGACTGTCACCGACTTTCAGGTTCAGGAACCTGAGTGCCTCCCGCTCGATCAGGACTCCGTTAGGAGGAGGCGGCCAACTCCCTTGCTCAACCGGGAACCTGGCGATCCTCATCGGATCGTTGGGGGCAGCGATGAAGATCTGGAGCGGAATCGCCGACAAGCGACCGTCCTGTGTCTGCATTTGGAACGTGCTCACGGCCCGCAGCGTCGCGTCGATGATGCCAGGTTCAGCCAGGGCCGCGCTGCGGATGGTGTCAACCTGCTCCTGCTCGACTTCCTCAGAGAGCACGATTCTGGCTGAAGCAGGTTGAGTGCTCGTGTAGCCGTTGCTGATCTGGGGATCGATGATTGAACGCGTATACAGCACGGTGCCGAAAGCGACCAGGCTGATACTGATAGCGACAACCATCAGCAGTATGCGTGTCCAGGTTGTTCGTAGATCCTTGAGCAGCTTGATGAAGAGAAGCCTTGTCACTGCTGTACCTCCCCTGACGCTCGATGATGCGCTTCGCTTCGTGCATCGTCGGCAATGCAACCATCCACCAGTGTTATCTGCCGACTGACGTGGCGTCTGATGTCGCGTTCATGGGTGACAAGCACGACCGTCTTCCCCTGCCCAACCAGGTCAGTAAACAGATTGAGCACCGCGTCAGCAGTCCGGGTATCGAGGTTGCCAGTCGGTTCATCAGCAACGATGAGCGGAGGATCATTGGCCAGAGCCCGCGCAATCGCCGTACGCTGCTGCTCACCTCCTGAGAGGGATGTGTCAGAACTCAGAACAGGGGAAGCAATAAAACGTGTTGAGGGAACTTCTCGCCCACATGGCCGCCAGCGCCATGGCTTTCAAAGCATCCAATCGTTGACGAAACAAACGGCGTCGATCTGCCAGAGAAATGTATTGCTGCATGGTGGTGCGAAAGCGAAAGAACTGGCGTACTTCCTCAAATGCTCGACAGAAACGTGATGCCGACGTGAAGTTTCCAAACCCGCGCATGGGGTAGTAGCGTTGTTTGATGCAACGGTGGTCTTGCTCCATTCGATTGTTGAGATAGGGGTTACACCGATGAATGACTTCACCGCCAAGGGTCTCACGGATCGCACGCGGATAGGAATCATGTCCATCGGTCGTCACCCGCTCTGGAGCATGTCCCACCGTTGCTATAGCCTGGCTGAAAAACTGCTTTGCCGCCTCCATATCTCGCTTCTCGCTCAGGCGTGAGTCAACCAGATTGCCATCTCGATCGATCGCCCGATAGAGGTAACACCATTTTCCCTGCACCTTCACGTACGTCTCGTCGACGTACCACGATATTCCAGCTTGTCCACGTCGCTTTCTGCGCAGTTGATCCCCAATGAGTGGTGCAAAGCGTGCTTCCCAATCTCGCACCGCTTCATGTGTGAACGCAAAACCCCGTTGCAAGAACATCTCAGCCAGGTCCCGCAGACTCAACTTATAGCGAAGCCTCCACAGCACGACGAGCAGAACGGTATCGGTGGGATATTCAAGAAAATTGAAGGGCGTCTCGCTTCGTTCATTGAAGCATCGCTTGCAAGCTGAGCAGTGAAAGGTGCGGTAACCAAGTGCTGTTTTCTTGCGCTGTTCCTTTGTGTTCTGAGATGTACAATGTGGACAGTTCATAGGGATCCCTCCTGAAAACAATTTGCCTCATCATCAGTCTATCATAGAGGTGTCAAGAATTTATCTCTGGTTGAGGTTTCGGTCTCAGTTCTGACGCATCCAGTCCTACTGCGACGCCAAAACCAAGTCCTACCGCGACAGCGAAACCGAGTCCGACACTAACAACTCAAACCAGTCCAACGCCGACGCCAGGGCATACGGGAACAGTGATTGGTTCGACAGGCCAGGGAGCAATACGTCGAAGACGTTCACGAATCCGACAGATAGCAATAAGAGCTTGCTCATCCACCTGTCCAACGGGAATTTTGTGGCGTTCGAGTCTGCCTGTACCCATGAGGGAGTGACGTGTTATTATGATAGCGGCCAGCAAAAGATTGTCTGTCCTCGCCATAACGCGCTCTTTGACCCGGCCAACAACGCTTCTGTGCTGCAAGGGCCGCCCAACCGACCGCGACAGCCGTTCCGGTCAGGGTTAATGGAGATGGAACCATTACGACCGGCTAATGTCCCCTGACAACGGGCAGGCCAATCGAGCGATTCCACACGTCTCCAGAATGAGCTCAAGACAGCGAGGCAGGGGCGAGGCCGTGTTGACGAGGATATGCTTCATGCCAGGAGATTCGTCAGGTTGGACGCTCTCCCACACGGCTTTTTGTGCCTCGTAGAGCGCTGGACGCCCATCGGATGCGGATGAGACTTCATCTACCATCTGCGCTCCTGTCATCCGCCTTTGCCAGCGCGTTGCTAGCCGCTCAAGCGCGATTGGCTGGTCACAGCGACATTCAACAAACACAACGGCTGCATTGCGGGTCCGCGCCACCTCGGCTACTGCCTGGCGATTGGCCTTTTGGAGGAAGGAGGCATCCAGCAGGACGGAGCGGCCCTGCGCCAGGACTTCACCGGCCTTTTGATGGAGGGCCTGATAGGTTTGTTCGGTCCAGATCGGTCCATAAATGCCCTGTCCGAAGGCCTCTGCCTGGGGATGGGCTGGTGCGAGGAGAGCAAGATGTTTGCGTATTTCATCAGAAGAGAACAGGCTCCAACCGAGCGTTTGTTGAAGCGCATGAGTCACTGTGCTTTTGCCCGTTCCCATCAATCCACCAACCATGACGACTGCTGGCTGCACAGGGGTTCGGGCATAATGAGCAGCCAGCGCAAAGAGCGTTCTGGCCTGTTGCTCGGCTGTAAGGCGTTGTTCGGTTGAAATCTCGCTTTCGTCCAGCAGGAATGCCATTACTTTGCCGCGTACGCAGGCGCGATAGCATTGATAAAAGGGCAACAATTCCTGTAATGTATGATCGCTGGTGGCATCGACATAGGCTTGCGTAAAGCTGCGGGCCAGGTCTGCGCGTCCAGCCGCCTCTATTTCCATCGTCAGAAACGCAATTTCACTGGCAACATCGCTATAGCGAAAGCGTTCATTGAACTCGATGCGGTCGAGCAGCACAAATGCCGGGGACTGGCTGTTGCCATCGACGGCCTTATTCAGCAGATAGACGTGTTGCAGACGTAAATCCCCGTGACAATCTCGAATGCGTCCCTGCCCGATGCGTTGGGCAAAGAGAGCTGTGCGATGCTTTAAAAAAGCATGCACATATGTCACCATCTGCTCATAGGTATCGTTGTCCAGGATGCGGTTAATAAAGGGGTGTATCTGACTGAAGTTCTCTTCCCAGTTGGCCGAGATCACGTCCAGGCTCCCAAAGTGAGCGATCTGCTCATTTGTGGGCGTTTTGGTATGAAAAGCTGCAACAAAACGAGCAAGGGCGGACAGAGATGATACGTCAAGAGTGTCTGCCTGTACTCGCGCCTCCAGAGTGGCTGTATCGGGCAGGCGCTTCATAACCACCGCGAAGTCGATGATCTCTCCCCCAGCATAGTTATCGCCGGGAAAAGGAACTCTATCGAGAGGCAGCGTTGGCCCGAAGCATGCTCTACCTCTCGGAGGCGATACAATAGGAGCTATACGCAGGTAGACACCCGGCGCAAATGGAGCATTGAGGCGAACCTCCTGCTGACAGAAAAAGCGGCGCTGGGCAGACGTGGAATAATCAAAGAACTCGAAGTTCATCGGCTTCTTGATTTTATAGACATACTCATGGGTGAGCACGACTGCAGAGGCGTGCGTCTGTATGAGCGTGATTGGCATCTTTGTCGAAACCGGAACTGGAAATGCCTGTATCTGCGTCAGGTCATCCAACATCGTTTGAAATGTGCTGACACTCCTTTGCATGGTTCGTCTCCTTCCAGAACTTCCTCTCTCCATCTCTCCTCCTGGAGGAGATACCTCTTTGCCGTGACAAATTCCTCTCATTTCTGGCCGATAGCATCACAAGGCCTCCACGCACCTCTTGTCGCTCATCTAGAAGTGCAGGAATGGTTGGAGCACCACGTAGCCAGCCATGTAGAGGCCGAACCCGATCACCAGCAGGCTGACACCCCAGGCCACCAATTTATGCCATCCATGCATACGACGCTCTGGCGGGAGCGCAACACGCTCCAGGGCCAGTAAAAAGCCCAGAACGATAGGCAGCAGAATAGCATTCATGACTTCAATATCCACAGTGAGATTCACCAGGGAGAGGCCAGAAAGCACCAGAACCGCTCCTCCAAGATGTGCCAGGGTATAGATGATGTAGAAGCCCTTCGCCTTATAAAAGGGCAGGTTCAAACTATGATTGAGACCAAAGGCTTCACCGATGCCCCATGCTCCCGCCAGAGAAACGACCAGCGAGGCCAGAAATCCAGCACCGGCCATGCCCAGACCACAGAACACGATGGCCCCCACAACTCCCAGCGTTGGTTGCAGTCCGGTGGCGATGTCCTGAATAGTTTGTAACGACGCTCCTGAGTTCTGTTGTCCGATGGTTGCCGCAACCATGACCATCACTGCTATCATCACAACCTGCGTAACGATGGCTCCCAGGCAGGTATCCCAGCGTGCAATCTTTAGCTGTTGACTACCATGCAGATGCTTATCTACTATCGCCCCTTGCTGATAAAAGACCATCCAGGGCATAATCACCGCGCCAACATTGGCCGCCAGCAGAAAAAGATAATTGCCGTTCTGGAGGGGTACATTAGTCAAAGCACGCGCTATCTGGCCCGCATTAGGGTGAACCAGAAAAGCGGCGGGGAGAAAAAGCAGTTCCAGCAGACCGACAGCAATGCCGACGCGCTCGACCCGGCGATAACTCCCGCTCACTCCGATCCAGATCAGCAGGACCGTGACCAGAGGAACACTGATCCAGGGTGAGATATGGAGCATCTCTCCGACTCCGGCAATACCGGCGAATTCTGTCACCAGCGCGCCTACCGCCGCTAGAAAAAGAGTGACGACAGAAACCACTGCCCATCGCATGCCGAAATGCTGTCGAATTAGTTCTCCGTGCCCTTTGTGGGTCACTACGCCCAGGCGCACCGTCATTTCTTGCACAATAGCGAGAATGGGGATCAAAAGAAGCTGTGGTAGCAACAGAGCATATTTCCACTGCGCTCCCGATTGGGCTGCCGTGATAATGCTGCCAGCATCGGTATCGGCCAGCATGACCATCAGTCCAGGACCAATCACGGCCAGCCAGTAAATGACATGTCGCCAGAGCGAGGTATACCGATGCTGCGATTTCGGTATGGATAGGGCACTGACGACTTCGTGGGGTAGAGTAGACCGTTCTATGAAACCTCTTCCATCCTTACGAGAAGGTATATCCATTGTATCAATACACTCTTCCTATTTTTTATTTGTTTGCAAGCGATAGAAATCCTACCTCTTTAGTAAGATATTAGCATCGCCTAATATAAAAACTCAAGCTTTAAAAGGCCTTTCGCTTAGCCTGCCAGGCTTTGTGAGCACTTTGTGACCTTGCTCGTCTCAAGCATGATCGTCATATGAGAAAACAGGTAGCCTTTGTGAGTGGGATGACCATCATGCGCCAGCGTGGCATCGTGCGGACTCAACGCGTCGGAACTCAGGTTCATTACCAGCTTGCCGATCCACGTATACTGCACGCATGTCATCTCACGCGGGAGATCTTGCTTCAGCAGTTGCTCCAACAGGCTAGCTTAGCACAGAAGGACCGCCAGGAATAACCCCTGGTGGTCCTTTCGCTTTCCCGGGCAAGGATGAGAAGCAGTAGATAGAAAACGGCACGTCCAACGTGATGAAAGCCGAGCGAGACGGGTTCCTGGACCGGATATGGGGAAGGATATCTCGGCTCCGGCCCAGGAACCCGTAGAGTGGTCGAGACCACATTCTGCTCACCCGCCCGGTGGAGGGAGGAAAAGCACACGTCGTTGTGTGAATCTCTGGTGTACCATTCCTTTTCGGGAACACTGACAGTATATACAATGGAAATCTCGCTACAGTCACAAAATGTCGGATTTGTTTCTCGGATCGATCACAATAGTATAGTTTGTCTGAGCGCGGGACATATGAGGCATTTCATTTGAAGGCAAGGAGGTATCAGGCGACACTGGCTCTGCCTACCTGCTTTCCTTCATTCCTCTTTAGAGGAACGATCACCCGATGCGTCAATAAGATCTCGATAGCATACCAGCGCGCTACATCACTACAGTCTTGATCCAGCATATGCAACAGTTTATGCAGGTGAAGCGGTTTCCAGTACTTGCTATATCCCACTGTCTGGCTACAGAGAGTAATAAAGCGCTTGAAGATGTCATCAGGGCAATCACCGACGGTATAGGTGATCTGGTCGAGAAGAAAACGACTGCGCAATGCTTGATACAAGCTAATATCTGGCCGCACGGTGTACTCGACGCATCTGGCTGGCTGTGACTCTGGAAGTGATGTAGTAGACATCGGCTTCTGCTCCTTCCTTTGTTTCTCTTCTGGCGAAAAGGATAGCGCATATTGTTCACATCACCATCACAAAAACGGCGTCGGGGATTACAACTCCGTCACGTAATGGAAGAGTTGTTCTCTCTGAAGGAGTGCGCAATTGAGCGTATCACCGTGAGCGAATCGTGAAGGATTGATGCTGCCCTGTGATGGAGTTGAGAGGAGGCGCTGCTATGCTAGATAGCGTGATGTGATGGGTCGATCTCGTGCAAGGAGGCACATCAGAAAGGAGAAAGATGATGTTCAAACGCATCCTTGTTCCTTTAGACGAATCCGCTCGTGCAGAACGTGCTCTTCCGGTTGCCCTTCGTCTTGCTCAGGCAACACATGGCACCGTCATTTTGTTTCATGCCGTCAATCCTATTACCGAATTGTGGCCGGTGCCGCCTGAGCGCTGGTCTATGACCTATACTGTTGAATCCCATATTGCCGAAGCAAGGCAGTATCTGGCCCATCAGAAACAGGCCATCGGCCAGGAGGAAGTCACAGTGGAAACGGAGATTGCCGTTGGGCCACCTGCTCAAGCGGAAGCGAAAGAATTGGCGCACCTCATCAAAGGCTCGGCAAAATTGTGCTGCGGATGCGAAGTTTCCAAAGCCTCGCATGGGGTAGTAGCGTTGTTTGATGCCACGATGATTCTGTTCTATGAGATTATTGAGGTAGTGACTACATTGGTGGAGAACTTCTCCGCCAAGGGTCTCACGTATTGCTCGTGGATAGGTAACATGCCCATCGGTGGTGACTCGCTCTGGTGCATGGCCCACCGTCTCGAGCGCTTGCTGGAAAAATCGCTGCGCTGCATCCATATCCCGTTTCTGGCTCAGCATCGAGTCAACGAGATTGCCATCTCGATCAATGGCCCGATACAGGTAACACCACTTCCCTTGCACTTTGACGTAGGTTTCATCAACATGCCAAACGGTTCCAGCACATCCACGCCGCCTGGATCGCAACTGATCTGCTAGCAACGGAGCAAAGCGAGCTTCCCAATCTCGTACCGCTTCATGTGTAAACACGAAACCCCGTTGCAAGAACATCTCGGCCAGGTCCCGCAGACTCAACTTATAGCGAAGCCTCCACAGCACGACGAGCACGACGAGATCGGTAGGATATTCCAAATAATTGAAAGGAGTGCCGCTACGTTCATTGAAGGCGTGCTGGCAGATGGAACAGCGGAACGTCCGGTAGCCCAGCGCCGTTTTCTTCTTCTGCTCCTTGGTTGCCGTGGACAGACAGCCTGGACAGTTCATGCGGTACTCCTCCTCAAAATGTGCGTGTGACCATCAGTCTATCACAAAAGGCAGAGCATCCTTCTCAGTTCTGACGCATCCGCCACGCCTTCAACCAATCCGCCAAAGCAAGAAGATCTGTGGTCATGGTTGAAAACGTTCGGCTTTTCTGTTGAATGGTTCCATCCAACAGAGTAATGAGAATGCAGACAACAACGGTCTTCTTATGCACATCCAGACCAGCACAGCGTTGGTGAAGCACTTGCATGGAACCTCTCCTCTTCATGGAAATCGCTTACACTCTTAGGGTGGGAGGGCGCGGGGTGCGTAACGGACAACAAGTTTCCGAGGCCGTGCTCTTCCCCAGGGGGATGGCAACAATCATCTCTTGCAGTCCGCACCTGGATCACCTTTTGATTCGGGTTCGCCACGCCAATTGCGGGACCGATCACTGCACGCCGACCACCCAACGAGTATACTCCATTTTCATGCCCTTCTCCGACGCTTTGCGTCATGGTCCTTTCGATGAAGAACATGTGTTCATTGACAAGCGAAAAAAGATGCGGTAGCATGGGAAGCGGATTCAGGCATTGGCCGAAGGAGGCCGATGACCTCAAAAAGTCCCCAAAAATCTACTTCATGACGCCATCCTCTTGAATCATCAAAAGTTCGGAAGACCACCATCCGTGGCGGGGTTTCGTATCAAGCATCGCTCCTCGTTCGAAGTTGGCTTTCGTGCTACATCCAGATATCGGAGGTGCAGTCGCCACCAGGATAACGCATCTCGTGGGCTCGTGCCGGACCAGCGGGTTCTTTGCCGAAATCAACATAGAAGTTCTCGTTGATCTTCAAACCACCGTTCTCCGTATCGCAATCAATTTGCAGGAGATACGATCCTACTTTGGCGATATCGGGGTAGAACTGGTTATCCCACGAACTGTAGAGCGAGTTGGTGACGTACAGCCGCTTGCCATCAAGACTGAGCTGAAGCATCTGCGGACCACCATTGAGCTTAAGATCTTGAACACCGGCAGCTTTTCCAAGCAGGCCACCGCACCAAACTTGCCCAGTAAGTTTCGGATGGGAAGGATTGCTAATATCATACTGACGAATATCGCCATGGAGCCAGTTCGAGAGGTAGAGATACCTGTCGTCCATCGAGACGAGGAAATCGGTAATCAGCGATGGTACTGGAATGGGCCAACCTTCTAGTTCAACTGAAGGGATATCAATGACCTTTTCAAGCTGCCACTTCCCATCGGGCTTATGCCAGTGCCACATGTTGCTACTGAGCGTCGCTCCTACGAACCCATGCGTGCTATCAGGGTTATGGTGGAAGCGTACCTCAAGCGGAATCATGCCTTCTTCGCCCAGATCGAAACGCTGGACAATGTCATGCTTCTCCCAATTCCAGAAGTACAGGTGGTGACCATATTTGTCCCCAGCCACATCTTCCAGGTTGAAGCCTTTCGTAAATGTATTAGGCGCAGCCCATCCGCTACTCACCATCACATTGTAGCGTGGCTGATACCAGTAGTCATAGTTGAAGCGCATGCCGTCAGCGTTGTGTTCCCAACGGCCTGCAATATCGAACTGTTCGTCGAGCAGAAGGAAGCCGCCAGGACCATTGCCCTCACTGTCACCGAGCATCGAGATCATAATGGTATTATCGGCAAGACAGTGAACAGTGTGGGGAGCAGTAAGGTTCGTCTTCTGCTTGACCTCTTCAGGTTCGATCACCTTATGCAGTTTTGGTGCCCGTTCATCAGAGACATCCAGGATGTGAATGCGGCTGGAAAACATCCCCGGAACGATCAGAAAGCGGCGTGATTTGCTTTCATCTGCATAACATGAGCTACAAGCATTCCAGCCAAAATGATGCAATTCGTCACCAATGTTGGGCATCGGTGTACGATGAATGACCTGGGAGTAGGTTGGGGATATGGGATCAACATCGACTGTGGCCAGGTAATCAGGCTCCTCGATCCCTGTTCCTACGTAAAGTGCGATGCTGTAAAGCACCTTTTCGGGGGGAGCCTTCATTGCCTCTGCGGGTGAAGCGTAGCCTGGTCCAGAGCAGGAATGATCTTCATGATGCATTGCATGTTCATTTTCCATACCGTACAGAACTCCTTTCACTGGATGAGAGGACTGTGACTGTGTTGCCCTTCTCAAGTAGCACTACAATCTTCGCTTCAGATGGGTAGAACGCTTCAACCTGGTCTGCCGTTTTTAGCTCTGCCGTTTTTAGCTCTTCCTTATGGAAGAGCTATTTCATTTTGCCTTAATCAGTTGCTGTCGAACTAGCGAAGGCATGCACAGGGGGCATGAGCATTGCTGAAGCAGAGGGCAAAACCGTGACAGCACCCAGGCCAAACGCTTGGAGCGGCGACAGCCTCCTAAAGGACTTGCGATTCTTCCCTCCTTGTGCATCGCTGTGTTCAATGGCTCTCATTATGCCTTCAGGCCTCGGCAATCCAAGCTCTTCACTTGATTGCCTACAACTAATTTATACACTCTAAAATCTATCGAGCCGATGGAACCCCTATTTTACGGCAGAGAGTCAAGCGCGGCAGCACTGTATCTCCCACCTGCCGCCTGTTCCACTCCACAGCGCCAGCAAACCCATAAAACCCATGATAGTTGCACACCCCATATCATCGTTTGATGCTAGATAGTACAGTATTTAGAAATATAGCCAGCTGGTTCTGGTTGTGAGATGGTCTCTCATCGTCATGTCTCTTTGGTCAAGTATAAGGAGTTGACAGAGAGAAGAAAGAGTGATTAGCTCAAGGAAAACGAAGGAGGAAGCTCTCCATGTGGTTGTGTTGCAAAAAGTACGAGGAAAAGAATTGAGCGTGAGTAACCCTCTCAAGCTTTCTTAGGCGACTCCTTCAAAGAGTTTGGCGACCAGGGCAACCTGCCCTCTCACATCCCCTTTTTCCACTCCTCGCAGTTGCCCTTTTCTCATCATGTTCATGATCTCGTATCCCTGTAATGTTCTCCATGCTGCCTTAAAGGAGAAAAAGCCCATTCCTGGTTTCGTCAAACGTTTGATAAAGCGATGATCTTGTTCAATCACATTACCCCGATACTTTCCCTGCCGCAATTCACAATGTGCAGGGATATGCCCTTGCGCTTTGAGGTCGTTGAACGCTTTAGGAGAGGCGGCGTTTTTGTCGAGCGCCCGACACACGTGGCAAGCTTGTATGAGAGGCGACGAGCGTTTTCAGAAAGAAGCGCAATGCTGCTTGTCCATCTCTCGTTGGGCTGAACCAGAAATCGAGCGTCTGACCCTGTGAATCAACTGCTCGATAGAGATAGACCCACACTTTTTTGACCTTGATAGACGTCTCGTCAACACGCCACGAATCCGTTGTTCCCTTCAGATGAGGGCGGCATCGCTGGTCGAGTTGTGGAGCATAACACTGGACCCAGCGGTGGAGTAGACGGCAAGCGAGGTTCTATTTCTAGCCCTTTTCCTACCGCCCCTCGCCGAATGAAGTAGGACACCGGCGAGGTACCTAACGGCCCTTCTCCGTTGCCCCCTTCCCAAACTGGACAGGCCCGTTTCCGAGCATCCAGCTTTCCAGAGAACACCGGTCATAGCCCTGGGAATAAGCAAGGACTGACGCATTTCGCGGCCTTGCAACCCAGGCAATTCTAACCAGTATCCCCCTGCTGCCCTTTGCCCTGCGACCGGATCTGCCGATCTCCTTGGTGAGACGTTACCCTCACGACTCCTATGGCCGCTCTGTCACCATCTGTCTCGCGACAGGAAGGTGATCCGGTGGTACGTCATTGTGGTACGTGCTAGTCATCCCGTAGCGCCCCGACTCATCCTTTGAAAGACCTCGTTGGCCCCGTTCACATTCAAGGAGTGTATCAGCCCACGGTTCATGCCGATACAGAACGTGACATCGGTTTCAAGCGTTCTTCCGATGGGTGTGCACATTCACCCCGTCAGGATTCGGGTTCAGGCAATCCAGCTTTACGCATAGGAGACGGGTCGTACGAACGCCCTGCTCTACAACGCTTTCAAGCATGCGTCGCTTACCTGGCATGCTTGGTCACTTTCGGCTTTCGCCTCCAGCTATGCCAGTAACCCAGGAACTTCTCCTTAGTTCCTCCTGCTTCCAGCAGGGATACCACAACGCGCCTCACGGCGCACACCGTGACTTCCACCTTTCAATGCATACGGCTCTCCAGTGTCTAGTATCCACTCAGTTCAGCAGAAACGCTTTCGCGCACTTCCCTTTTAAAATACCTTTCACCTGTTCCCCTTCCCCGTGTATCGGGCATTACCCCGATCATTTGAGTACTACGAGAACTCCGCCACCATGAGCCTCGCGGCTTGGAGGTGGTCCCGTATTTGCGTTTGTAAGACGTTGAGTCCGTGTAGGTACTCAGTTCGTTTCCTTCAATGAGGTCATTCCTCATCACTCACTGCCAAGAGCGTTCCACATTCATCTACCGGGAATGTGTATGACAGTGTCATCGCTTCAGGTATGCTGCGATGGGCCACCACGCGCGACCGTTGGAAACTGGAGTTCAACCAATCCAGGCTTTACCATGCGGACAGGACGGGGCGCGTGCGTCACGCTTCATACCTTCACGTTTAACCGCTTTCCCAACATGCTTCTTTCCCCTTCGCCTTTCAGTTCCAGGTGGGTTGGGTGTCCTTGGGGTCGTTTGCTCTTAACCCCATCTCCCTTCGGGAGAAATCTCACAGACGCCGAAACGGCGCACGTAGATCGTGGTATGATCAACATGTAAACCACGTTTCCGCATCATTTCTTCGAGATCTCTATAGCTGAGCGAATAGCGTAAATACCACCTTACACACAGGAGAATAATGTCGGACTGAAAGTGGCGCCATTTGAAGGGATTTTGGCATCGGTTGCTCATGAAGGAGACCTCTTTCGCTCTTTTCTCCTCACTGTAGCAGATCAGCTTTTTCTTTGCAACACTACCGTCCAGACGGCTCCGCGAAAGCCAAATGCCTCCGCTCCTTTTGCCAGTAGGAGAGGCAAGTGGGCCAGTTGCTCAGGCCGCAGTTTCGGTGGAGCGCCAGGGGAGGGCCGATGACGCAGCGCTTCTGCTCCTAGGCTTTTGCCTTTCGTGATCCATTGGCTCACCGCTCCCTCAGTGACCCCCAGAGCCGCGGCGATGTCTTTTTGTTTCCATCCCTGCTGGTACAGTTCCCAAGTGCGCAGGCGTCGCCCTTCGCGCCAGTCTTTTGGAAGAGGTGTGTCTTTACTCATACCCCCTTTCATCGGGTTTTCGGCTTCACACTTTAGGACTTTGTAGTGAGATCAATAGTAGGAGCCACTTATCTTTTCTCTTGTTCAGTATTTCGTACAAGTATTTTCAGAACGATATCTGGCCGAAATAACAAACCTGGTGAATGTGCTAGTTGAATCACTTCAGCAAAGGCCTGTGCGATAGTATCATCATAAGGAAGTCTGGCCATAAGGTGATCCATGTACCAATTAAATAGGGTACTGAGCGCATTGCGTTGGGCTCCCTCAGTAGTAGGCAAACGTGAATCAGCGGCAGTAGCCAATTGCCAGGGTACAGCAACTGTGCGCGCCAGTGCCTTCTGAAAGGTGGGAACCAGACCGCGCAATGTTTTTCCTTGATACTTCAATAAGCAGGCATCAAGGACTTTCGCCTCTAGGAGAGCGACAGACATTCCCTGTGCATAGACCGGATTGAACGCACAGACGGCGTCACCAATCATCACCAGGTTTTCTGGCAGATGACGAAGCTGTTCATACTGTAACCAACGATTCTTCGTCTGCCGATATCCATAGATCTTTGAGAGCAGTCGAGCCTCCTTGAGTACCATATACAAGCAAGGATCTGGCAAGCTCCGTGCAAATTCCAGAAAACCAGCCTCATCCGTAGGTGGATAGTCTCGCCCCGCCCCGGCTAAAGAGACCATCCATCGATGATCCTCTATGGTATGGAGTACGCCTGCACGCGTTCTCTGGTGAACGCTCGATTGGATGATAATCGATTTCCAATCACGTTCGGGATCGAGACCTGGTTCATAGATCCCTGTAGCATAGCCCAGAAAAGGATCGACAACCACCTCAGATGGAGGCAGAAACCCAAGCTCTTGCAACCACTGAGGCATCTGAGTGGAACGACCACTGGCTTCAACTACCAGATTTGCTTCAAGCTCTTGAGTAGTGTGCTCAGATGGTGCCTGGGTATTCCGCTCTCGTATTTTGACTCCGGCTACCGCTTGCTTTTTCGCATCTGTCAAGAGACCTACGACTTCATATCCTTCAAGTATTCGTATCTGTGGGGATAGACGCAGAAGTTGATGAATCTGCCACTCAATCAAGGCACGGGAACAAGTATAAAGCATCATCGAAGATGGGATTCGGTGAATACGTCCTTCTCCAAAGTTCATGATCGCCTCTCTAAGGAGGTCTAAAGGGATCGCTCCTTGTGCCTGTAATTTCGTGGTAATCCCAGGGAACAGCTCTTCGAGGACGCTTCGTCCTGACAAAAGCATGAGATGCGTCTGACGACCTTGAGGAACACCCGAACGAAATGCAGGTTTTTCGGGGTAATGGTCTGGTTCGACAATCGTCACGCGCTCAAAGTGATAAAAGAGGACACGTGCAGTTGCTAAGCCTGCAATACCTCCACCAATCACTATCGCATGTTTTCTATGAGGGGATGTTATATGACTACTCATCAATAAATTTACCTTTTTCTGGAAGAGAATATGCTCATATCAGGCACATTCCTCATACTTTGTGTGTCTGGATGGCAGCCGATGGGGACACCCACACGTTTCACGCCACTGTCTGGCAGAAGAACTCTTCGCGGCTGACTATATCGACCAGAAGACTCCTCCAGGCCAATCTAATCGTGGGCCAGGAGGAGCCTCGTGTAAATTTGCTCACTTCGTGGGAGGAATTTTACACGTTGGGCCTCAGTGGCGGTCCGACCACTGACTCGGTGTTCCACCTCTCGTCGGCACGCCGAACGGCATCGAGGACCGGAGGACCTGGTGGGGGAGGAATGAGCGAGGTAGCTGGCTCGCCGACATCTGCGAAGTAGCGCTCGCTGCCGCCCGGTGTCAGCAGGCCAAGCAGGACAGCGTCCTGTTCGCCGACGACCAGGAAAGTGTGCGGCACGTCGCGCGGCAACAGCACGAAAGAACCCGGCCCGACAGTAAAGTCCCGCTCACCACAGCGGAAGCGTACCTGCCCTTGGATGACCCATACTGCCTCGTCTACGCCGTGATGAACGTGCAGCGGTGGACCGCTGCCAACCGAGGGGCGCGACTCGATTAGCCCATAGTGGCCGTCGGTGTCTGCGCTGCCGACTTTGATCGTGATCCGATGACCGCCAACCCAGAACGACTCGCCGTCGTCTGGTCCAACAATGAGAAGCCGGTCGATGTCTCTCTTGTTCATTAGTACCTCTCCTTTTGGATACGTTCTCGGTACACGTCAAATCATTACTGCTCTTAGCATAGAAGCTTATCGAGGCGCAAACTAGGAAAATCTTGCGGTCTTCTGGTGTGATGCCAACGTATCGCTTGAATAGATGACTTTGACCCGATTTGTAGGAAATACCAATTATTGACTCTTACGCAACCTCGCTGATCAAAAGAGTGGTATGCTGGAAGGTTCTCTTTTTTCGACTTTCGCTTTTGGGCTATCTTGGGCGCGATGAAGCACGCGCTGTCGGAGCAGGTCAAATTTCGCACGACCATACATGCTTCGCTTAAGCAGACACGCGCCGCGTGATTTGTCCTTCCGTCTGACCGTTACTCCCAGGCAGGGTCAAGCCCGCATAGATAGCGGCATGGTCCTGCCGCACGAAAGCCTCAAACGCCTCGAACTCTGGGATATGACTGGTTTCCGCGGTTGTGTTGCAAGAAAGAAGCTAATCTGGTAAAGTGAGGAGAAAAAGGAAGTGGGAACAAGTAATGACAGAGCAGAACCCCTTCAAATGGCGACATTTTCAGACCGAGATCATCCTGCTCTGTGTGCAGTGGTATCTACGCTATCCTCTCAGTTACCGCGACCTCGAAGAGATCATGGCTGAGCGCGGCCTTCTCGTCGACCATAGCACCATTTATCGTTGGGTTCAAGCGTATGCTCCCGAAATAGAAAAACGCTGTCGACCTCATCTCAAAGCCTGCAACGATTCCTGGCGTGTCGATGAAACCTACATCAAGGTCAAAAAAAAGTGGGTGTATCTCTATCGAGCCGTCGATTCCCAGGGGAACACGTTGGAGTTTCTCTTGAGTCCAATGCGCGATGCTGAGGCAGCCAAGCATTTTTTCTGCAAAGCTTTACAATCCTGCGCTGGATCTGTCTCTCAGATTGGTTCGGTTCGTGAAAACGAGCTCACATCTTCTGTACCAGCCACTCTCCCTGTTCCCCGGTCAGCCCCTCGTGTGGTCAACGTCGATAAGAACGCAGCCTATCCCAAAGCGATTGGCGAGCTCAAAGCAGCGGGAACACTTCCCGAGAGCGTAGAACTCCGGCAAGTGAAATATCTCAACAATCTGATCGAACAAGACCATCGCTTCATCAAACGATTAACTAAGCCAGGGATGGGCTTCTTTTCGTTTAAGACGGCATGGCGATCATTACAGGGATTTGAGGTGATGAACATGCTGCGGAAAGGACAGGTACAAGGGGTGGACAAAGGAGATGTGAGAGGCCAAGTGGCCTTCGTGGCCAAGCTGTTTGCAGCAGCAGTGTAAGAACGATAATGAGGAACCATCACGCCTAGTTTCTTCTTTGCAATTTCTCGCAACACAACCCGCCTTTGCACCAGGTGATCTGGCTCTGATCGAAGCAGTTGGTCGTCTGGCAGGATGGACCACCAAGCGCCATCCCCGCCGGTATCATTGGATCTACGCTGAAGCAGATGCCGCTCGCGAGAGGCTTACTGGCGAGGCTTGGCACGCCTTCGTCACTGGCTGGCGACAGACCGGCGGCGACAGACGCCGTATCAAAGGCGTCTAAGATCGTTGATGAGGCCATTCATGACTATCTCGTGAAGATGGGCTATTGAGGCGTTCCGTAGAGGAACAAAAGCCCCTTTTCCTATAATCGCAGTTCCTCCTTCCATCAGTTCCGCCTCATTTGGGCAGAACCAGTATAGAATCAACTTGCTTCGATGGCTATGAAATTTTCGTTAAAATGAAGCGACCAACGGGTGTTTTTCATCGAAAGTGCGGGAGATCCTGGATTGGTTGACATATCCTGGCAGCAAGGGTGACCGATGAACTCAAAAAGCTCGCATTACCCATGTGGAACTTTTCTCTGATGAAGATCGTGTTACCGTCTATGTGGAACATCCGAGAACAGTGCCTCCCTACGCACTGTCATTGCAGCAAATGAGAAAGAAGGAAACACGATGGCAAGCAACGTTCTTCCCCATCCACGTGTGTGGTTCATTACTGGCAGTTCGACAGGCTTTGGTCGTGCGCTGGCTGAAGCCGTGCTCACGCATGGTGATCGGCTCGTGGCAACGGCACGTCACCCTGAGCGTTTACAGGATCTTGTCCGCTCTTCTCCAGATCGTGTTCAACTCCTGCCCTTGGATGTCACAAACCCGCCCCAGAGCCAGGATGCCGCGGCCCAAGCCGTTGCGCATTTTGGGCGGATAGATGTCCTCGTCAATAACGCTGGCTACGGCCTACTGGGTGCCGTGGAAGAGGCCACGGATGCAGAAACACGTCAAGAGTTGGAGACCAACTTCTTTGGGGTACTGCATGTGACGCGTGCCGTCCTTCCCTTTCTGCGCCGACAGCGCTCCGGGCATATTCTCATGATGGCATCGGTTGATGGCTTCATCGGTGAGACGGGTGCCGGCATCTACAATGCCAGTAAATTCGCGATAGAAGGCCTGTCCGAGGCGCTTGCTCAGGATGTGGCTCCACTGGGCATCCACGTGACCCTCATCGAACCGGGATACTTTCGCACCGACTTTACTGGACGGTCTTTAAAGGAGGCTGCCCGCCAGATTGAAGATTACGCTCAAACCAGCGGAGTTGCGCGTGAACAGGTCAGACACATCAATGGCAAGCAGCCGGGTGACCCAAAACGTGCAGCCCAGGCCATGATTCACGTCGTGGAGACGGCTCATCCGCCTTTGCGTCTGGTTCTTGGTGCTGATGCTCTCTCGCGTGTTCGTCACAAGCTCCAGCAAGTGAAAGAGGAGGTGGATTCCTGGGAAGCGACCACGGTCAGTACGGCCTTTGCCGCAACTTCAACCCGTTCTTCCGGCTAAGCAGAACAGGGAGAGAGGGGAGAAATGTTTTTCTCATGCGCCTACCTCTGATCGGCCCATCAGATCCTTATGCATCAGATAGTGGTCATTCTCACTGCCAGGATGTGTCACCCATCCGGGGTCTTCCGCGATGTTGATGATTCAGATATGAGGAACTGTGCGGAGAGTTTCGGCAGTTTTTGTGGGTATTGTCAACTTAATGGAATTGCAGAGCTATGATTCGCAAATTGAAGACGAAAGTGGGGAATGAATCCACATCTTCTCCAAGAAAAGAGGCTGTCGAATCGCTGAAAGAGGGTTCAGTGGGGAAAACTCATCAAGAGAAAAATTTAAGTTGACAATACCGTTTTCATAGCTCTTCCTTCTTTCCTGTGAGCTAGAAGAAGCACATCATATTGTCTCGGACCGAGGGGCAAGGCCTGTCTAAGCTCGTGATACGTGGTCTAGGCCACTCGATACGGTTCAAACTTGGGCCAGCCCGAGATGATGGGGGACTATCTTACGTTCGCGGTCTCACCCGCAGCTGTCACCTCGTCCTCACCATCATTATGGAACCGATGTTCCTATTGTACGAGCTATCTGCATCCAACATAACAGTAGAAGGAAAATTCAGAAGGATGAAACATACTAAATCCTCCTTTTCATAGATTACATCCTTTTCTATTTGTGACAGATTCAGCGAGTCTTTCCACTCAGAAACGTATCGGCCAATTGAAATGCATGATACAGCGCGATACCAATGTCCGGTTTGAGCGAAACAAGACCTCTGATAGCCGAAGCAAAAAGTTGCAGTGCGAATGCTTGTGTCTCTGCATGTAACCACGAAAGCTGCACTAAAGCAAACATCTTTTCATACTCTCCAGCCGTGAGAAGCCTCTCCACCAGCACACTCAACGCTCTCCCTTGCTTTTCGTTATGCATGATGGAACGTGCGACCTCTTCTGCCTGCTTCCAGCCCTCAGCTTCGGTCAATGCGCTTGCTAGTTCGCTCAACGCTGCCGCTTGCACTTCGCTATCTGTGATAGAACGCGCGACCTCTTCTGCCTGTATCCAGAGAGACTCTGCTCGCTCCCAGCCTTCGGCTTCGGTTAATGCGCTCGCTAGCTCGCTCAACACTGCTGCCTGCTTTTTGTTATCCATGATGGAACGTGCGACCTCTTCTGCTTGCTTCCAGCGCTGTACTCTAGCTAGTTTGCTTACTAGTTCGCTCAATGCTGCTGCTTGCTTTTTGCTATCCGTGATGGAACGTGCGACCTCTTCTGCCTGTGTCCAACGCTGTACTCTAGCTAGTCTGCTGGTAAATTCACTCAAGGGTGGACCGATTTTGCATGGAAGAATGCGAATTTGATCTGAAGGATGGGAATCGGCGGCTCGTCTTCAGGTGATGCCGCTCCCGATGCGGCTTTTCCCATCGATCACTTGTAAATTAGAGCCTGTGCATGGAGAGGTTGAAAAACGTCATAGGCATGCGATGATGATCTCTCCATGGTCTTGACCCAGAAAAGTGTGGAAGGTAAACTAGAGAGAATGGACTTCCACAGAAAGGGAACAGACCATGCAAAAGAAACAAAGGACATTTACACGAGAGTTCAAGAGAGAAGCAGTCCAACTCGCAAAAACCAGTGGAAAGCCGATGATCCAAATTGCAAGGGATTTGGGCATTGCTGACAGCACGCTGCATCATTGGTGTAAGGAGTTTGACGAGCATGGGGTGCAAGCATTTCCTGGAAGTGGGCATCAAACACCTCAAGAAGAAGAAATGAGACAATTAAAGAGAGAAAACGAATTATTGCGCCAAGAACGTGATATCTTAAAAAAAGCGCTGGGCATCTTCTCGCGCGGCCAGCTCTGACCTTTCCTTTCATTGCAGAGCAGAGCCAACACTATGCCATCACGATGCTCTGTAAGACCCTTGAGGTGTCGGAGAGTGGCTACTATGCCTGGAAAAATCGAGAGCCTTCCCAGCATTGTCGAGAAGATGCCCGTCTTGCCGCCGAAATTCAACAACTGTTCCTGGAGCACAGAAAGCTTTATGGGAGTCCACGCATTCATATGCTGCTCAAAGAACGAGGGATCAGCACAGCTCGCAAGCGAGTTGCACGTTTGATGCGTGAGCTGGGCTTGTCAGCGCTGCCCAAACGGTCGCGCAAACCGACAACGAAAAGCGACCCTCATGCTCGTTTTGCTCCTAATCTCCTCCAACGAGAATTTCACGCGGATGCACCCAATACGAAGTGGGTCTCGGATACCAAAGCCGTCGAGACTGCTGAGGGGTGGCTGTATCTGGTCGTGATCCTGGACCTCTTCTCGCGCATGGTGGTCGGCTGGGCGATGGGGACATCGGAGGATTCGGAACTGACTGAGCTGGCTCTGCGTATGGCGGTAGCGCACAGGCATCCTGGATCTGATTTGCTTCATCATTCTGACCGAGGAACTGAATTTACTTCCGAGCGGTATCAGGCAGCTTTGCGTGAGGAAGGCATTGAAGTCAGCATGAGTCGCACTGCAAATTGCTGGGATAACGCTGCAATGGAATCGTTCTTCGCTACTCTCACGAAAGAGTGTACCAATCGAATACGCTTCCAGACAAGGCAGCAAGCTCGTACAGCCATTTTCGAGTATCTCGAATGTTTTTATAATCCCATTCGTTTGCATTCGACATTGCAGTATGTCAGTCCGCTTGCTTTCGAGCACACTTCCGAAAATAAGATGAGATAACCTCCCAGTTTATCATCTACATTTTTCTGGGTGAATTCCAACTCACCTTGCCCCAAAATAACGGTTTGGTTGAAGGAAAAGTGAACAAATTGAAACTTATTAAACGTATGATGTTTGGAAGGGCTGGATTTCCTATGCTACGCCAGAGAGTACTCCATGCTTTGTAGAACGATGTTATACATGAGAAATTATCTACTAACTGTAAAGAGACATCACCTAAAGTGTGTAAGATCCGTCGTTCACAAACTCAAGAAACAGGCTGTTCCTTTCCTCAGAAAAGGCCTGTATCCCTTTTTGCGCAGAAGT
The DNA here is from genome assembly GCF_016587455.1 of Reticulibacter mediterranei. Classification (NCBI taxonomy): domain Bacteria; kingdom Bacillati; phylum Chloroflexota; class Ktedonobacteria; order Ktedonobacterales; family Reticulibacteraceae; genus Reticulibacter; species Reticulibacter mediterranei. The sequence continues at coordinate 2,929,645 of NZ_BNJK01000002.1, forward strand.
CACTGTAGTCCACATGTACAGGTCAGCATGTCCCAGGACAAATGTCCGGCGATCCCAGATACGAAGGTGAAAGCGTTCTTGAGCAGGGCTTCCCTCGTCGTACGAAAAATTGAGCGGAAGATTAGAATGATCTGATGCGACCTGCCGTAGCGCCTGCTGGTAGGCTTGGTACAGACGAGCCATTTTGTTGAACCGGAAATGGGACTCGACCCGGAGCGCGCTGAAGCGAGGGACAACAGCATCGGTCTCAGTTTTGCGATGTTGACGCTGCTCCTGTTCGACCTCATCCCTTTTCGTTAACCCTTCCACAACCCAGGGAGCCACTGGTAGCAAAACGAAAGGTTGATAGCGGGACCTTTTTTCTGCAGGAAGAGACTGGAGCCAGGAGTGTAATTGCATTGAGGCCCCGCTGTACTCTTTCCAGAAACGTGCACGCGCCCAATCAGTTGCTTCGGGCAGGATTTCCCCAAGCAGATAGGCACGCATATGGGTATCTGCATCCCATTCGCTCATGGTTTCCATCTGGAGTGCGGCAAACAACTCGGTAAAGCGTGCATGCAGAATGACCAAGGTGGATCTCACGGTATTCACGTCCCGATTGCGTGCGGTCAAAACAGCAGCTACAAGAGCCAGGTGATTCATCCAGGGTTTTCCTGATACATGGTAGTACAGGTAGCCCACGACACGTTCATGAACGACCGGTCTCTCTCCACTGCCTTCGGGATCGCCACCGGTCTTTGGTGCATGCAACACTTGTGGGGCGATTTTTCCCTCTAAGTCTGCCCAGGTGCGTGATGGGTTCTTACGAGGCATGGGTGTGTCCTCCCATGCTGCAAAGAAAGTCAAAATCAGGGTCGCTCTCAAGGAGGTGGGTCAGCGATTGCACGGCAGGATCAGGAGCAGCTTTACTGCCTCGCGTGGGCGATCGGCGGCGCTCTGCCAAACCCTGTTTGAGCGATTCATCCAGTTTTTGATGGACGGCATTCTGAATTTCTGCGTGACGGATCACGTCAAAGTAATGTTCGTAGCACTCGATTGTTTGCCATCCTTGCCGCCATTTCATGTACTCGATCAGTTCGCGGAGCCGTCGTTTGACCTCTCCCTCAGCCCTGGCAGTTTCGTAGATATGCCGAACTGCGGCTGTGACGTACCAATGGCGGCACTGGTGAATATCGACGTCAATCTGAGCCATTTGGCAGGCTGGATTCCAAAAATTTTCACGGAATGTATTTGCGGAAAGTGTCGTTCCTCGTCCACTGAGAAACAATGGCACGGTACTCAGATCAATCTGATGGCGTTTGCTCAATTCAACGTAGTCAGCAAGGGTGTACCCATTGGGATCTGATCCTCGTCTCTCCTCATCGAAGTATCGACGAAGGAGTTTGCCAGTATCGTTTGAAAACCGTAAAAACTTAATGCGAGTGCCGTGACTTCCTTTACTGAAAGCGTTGGCCTCCTGGAGTATGCCGCGTGCAACCCAATCACCGACCGTGAGTCCAGTGACTTCAGAAACCCGACCGCCAGATTCAAACAAGATCCGTGTCACACACTCCTCACGGAGTCTCCAGTTAAGCAGTTGCCCACCTGCAAGGACTCGGCCTGGGAGTGCAGGATCATCGACCACTTGAGGAATCCACTCCTCTCCCTCCAGCTTGAAGTAGCTATCTGAGAGACGCATCTTGTAGCGAGGCGGTTCCACCCCGCTGCAATCTGGCATGTGGGGATATTCGCCGCGATCTTCAGGCTCTTCTTCGATCATGGCATGAAGCGCTGACACAGGGTCAACAAGAGGATTAGCAAATGAGTAGCAGCCACGCTGCTTCATCACCCGGTAGAAAAACTTCAGGCCGGACAAGAACACATGAATGGTGCTGCGAGTTCCTTGGGTAATGGAAACAAGTTGGAAGCCTTGGCGATGCTGTCGTACTTTACACCGAAGATGTTGCACGAGGTAATCATCAACGGCCTGACGCACAGCATCGGGGGCTGCATCCCACCCACATGCTGCCCGCTGCTGCCAGCGATCAGTGTCCAGAAAAGTGAAGAACGGGAGAATTGCGTACAAGTAGGTTCGGACAGTCCCTACACTCAGCTGAGCGGTAGCCTCTTTCGCAAACACGGTCAGATAGAAATGCAGACGATCTTCCCCATCAAACACAAGGTAGGGATGCTGGTGCTCTGTGTCTGCTGGTCTAGGTACGAATCGATAGGTTCCCCTTGCCATCATCAACCTCTTCTTGTCAGAAATGAGCCTCAGTAGGATATCTGAGAGAACTTCTTCAGTATATCTGAGATAACCACTTCTGCCAAGAAAACAGTACTGAAAGGATGCCTGCATATCTACACGCTGGTAGTGCATAGATGTTGAGTCTTCCTACCTTACGCGAGAAGGGAAAATGCTTAAAGTTGTTTACGGATACGCCACCTTATGGGTAAAAGTTCAACAGATGAGGCCAAATAAGCCGTAAATGGGGCAACACTCCTGCGTTTTTTTGGGTGAAATCAAGGCGCATCAGCGTGAAACCGAGAAATGGACGGTTCTGGATCTGGAGGAACCGCACCCCATCTGGTATACTTCCTTCCAGAGGTGTAAATGGTGTCCATGTATCTCTGATAGGCTAACCGTGGAAACACACATTTCCCGCTCATAAGAGGCAGGAAGGAATACTGATGGTTGCACCGCCTGGCGATGGCATTGATCTCTTCAAAATTGCAGGCCGCTCCATTTCGTGGTGGATCAAAAGCTACAAGACGGGCGCCACCAGGAGTATCAGGCAACCATTTTGTAGTCGGCTCGAAAAGAAGCGCTTGAGATGTGTTAGGGATAAAAGATGAAAACAGCGCGTATTGCTTTCTTCATTGGAGGCCTTCTTTTCATAGGTATTTGTGCTATCATTCTCTTTCGGAATGCTCAAACGTTCAATCCAGTATCAAATTTCATTAACGTCTTTTTTGTTGTTTTTGGAGTGATCATTAACTTCATGCAACTTTTCTTTGCTTTTCCTCTTTTCAGCAACAATGCCTCTCCACAGGTTGCCTTCGCTCCCAAAAATACTCCTCAACCGTCTCCATCCCTGTCACTTTCTCGTGGTTCACGGTATCTTCTGGGGACACGAGGTTTCTGCAACATCATTATGGGAATGCTCATCTTCTTCAATGGCCCAGATGTGGGCCACCTTGCTCTGCTCATCGCGGTGACCGTACTTTTGTCAGCAATGGCAACACTGGCCCTAGTAGCGCAAGAGTGGAAGGCTTCTCGAAGGCGGCGCTGGCTCCTTCCTGAAGGGATTTTGGGGAGTCTAGCTGGTATCCTGCTCATCACTTCGACCTCTCAGATCTTAGCATATTCCCTCCCATCAAATTACTCTCCTCTTGCATGGGTATGGGTAGCGACTATGATTCTCTGGTTCCTGACGACAGGCATTGGTGAAATCATTGCCTCTCATGCTTGGGCATTAATCGTCGGAGGAATCCTCTCTCTGTTGGAAACGGCAAGTATCCTTGCAGCTTTGATTATGGCCGACTCACCACTGGCCAGTGCTCCTATCGCCCAGCCTGTTGCCTACTTTCTTTTTTTTGCATATCCAATTCTGTTTGGGATTGCCTTAGTCATTGCTGCTTTCCAATGAGTGTTCTCCTTTGATTCTGCTCACATTTCCGGAGTCAAAATCTTTCCTCAGCAATTTATTTACAACATTCCATGCTGATCCTTTTGATGGGAAGCGGTTCCTCCAGATCCAGAACTATCCATTTCTCGGTTTCACGCTGATGCGCCTTGATTTCACCCAAAAAAACGCAGGAGTGTTGCCCCATTTGCTAATAAGCCATACCTGAACGCGTGAGCGATGATGACCTCTCATAACCAGAAGTCAGATCATCGCATCATCAAGCTGAATCGAGAAGGAAAGGGCAGATGTACATGATCTGCCTCCTCCTTGGTTTTTTTTCATCTCCAAGATGCCACCATGAGCATTTTGAACGGTATTGTCAACTTAATAGAATTGCAGAGCTATGATTCGCAAATTGAAGACGAAAGTGGGGAATGAACCCACGTCTTCTCCAAGAAAAGAGGCTGTCGAAGTGTTGAAAGAAGGTCCTGTGGGGAAAACTCATCAAGAGAAAAAATTAAGTTGACAATACCCTGTTCGTCATTGGAGAGCAGAAGGCGGCACGATACACCCAGGCATATCCTTGTTGCACATCCGACCACAGTGCGGCGGTTTCTGCGAGTCCTTTTGTCAGAAAAAGCTGCATGCGTTCTAACTCACGCGGTAAGCCCCTTTTTCAGAGACCCGGGTGAGTGAGGCAACAATGGCGGAGAGACGTCCGTAGAGTTTCAGACCAGGGGCTTCTAACGGCGGTCTGCCATCGTCGGTTAAGGCGCTTCGGACAGCCAGACAATAGCTGCAAATGGCTTCGGCCTCTGCATCCGTGCGCCACTCAAGCGCGCGTTCAATCGGACGAACGCCACGTACATACTTTTTCAGTTCCTTTTTGGCATGCCGATCAGCTTCATAGACGGGTTTGGCCGCTTCACGCAGGTAATGGAAATGGCATAATTGATGCGGAACGTCTGGCAATACCGTCTGAACTGCCTTGCGAATCGAGTATTGCCCATCGGAGATGATCCCACGAATGGGAACGTCAAGCGCCTGGTGGACCTCGCGCAGGAGGTTGGCGAGGTCCGCTTCACAGGCACTGAGGAGGCTCCGAGCAAGGAAGATTTCCCCAGAGAGACAATCCCGTAACACCCAAAGAGCTTCATGGCCCACATCTGGTTGTAAACCGTCAAGAGCAAGGATGACCTGCCCCTGTTCTTTGAAACGATCACGGAATCGTTGCTGGTCTGAAAGCTTGAGTGCAATCAGTTCCTCATCGCGCTGAAGCAAATGGGTCACGGCTCGTTCGGCGATTTGAACTCCTCGATCACAGAGCGCCTGGTGGATTTCAGGAATACTCCGATGAGAGGTATAGCGCAGCGTGCCAACCAGGGCAATGATATCCAAGCCAAACTCACCATGTGGTAAAGCCCATCGTCCCTCTTCTTCGGGCCGGTAGGGGCGATGATACCATGCGCACTGCCGATTGCGACAACGACAGACGCAGAGCGTGAGGCAGCAGATCCCCTGTAATGTCGTAATGGTTCGTTGGGTGTAGTAAGCGACCCACATCATTTGACCACATCCAGCACAGCGTGTGCGTAGCAGCGAAAGCTGCTGTTCTGCAGTAGCTGCCGGGCGACATCCTGTTCTCATACATTTCCCCTGATTTTCCTTCCTGCCAGACGAAGCTCCCTGGTTCTCTGTGGAGGATGCGATGAAAGGTGCCTGGAGCTGCAATGTCCTTCTGCTGAAATGAAACCGTTATCGAGCAGCCATAGCCTTACAGCGTTTGGCTTGAACCACAGATCACGTCGCTCAAGAAGCTGATACCCCGCTCTCGTGTTTGGCGAAGGATTTGGCGAGAGTCTTAAATGCAGCTTTTGGTTCCCACATCATCTCAGGATAGCTGATCCCATGCTTGCCTGCATAGCTTTTCACGAGGGCGTAACTTGCCATGTCGAGATCGTAGCGTGGGTCTTCATGATACGGAAAAGCGGGTGCGACAAAGGTGAAGACAAACATCCCATCTACTCCAGCACCTTCCAGGAGCGCAAGCAAATCAGAAAGTTCTTGTGCCTGTAACCCCTCGTCACGCACATACTTCCCATTGAGTTGCGGTGGTATTTTGGAAAAGTCAACAATCATCCAACCTCTTCCACCAGCCTGCTCGGCCCCTTGATAGGTGCAGCAGCCGAACTCTGTAATGATGACAGGTTTGCCATGGAGAAAGTATCGTTTCAGTGATTCGGCGTAAGAATCTCTGTTACGCGCTTCTCGGTAATGGTCAAGGCACACGAAGTCAAAGAACCCCCAATCAACGGATTCTAATTGCACTGACGCATACGTGACGTTCCCATGAAAAACCTGTCGGACAGCCCCGGTGGCTTGCGCTAAAAATGCATGAAGCGGTTTGTTCTGTGCTCCTGTTTGAATGTATTCCCGAAATGCAGGATTCCCGACTCGCTCAAGGACCGTCTTTCCTGGGATGATGCCCTGCATAAAAAGGGTCAGCTCACTCCCCAGGATAAAGACCAGTGCTGGCAACCGTTGACGCAAGGCTTCAGCCGCTGCTGCACACGTGACGATGTAATCAAGCGTTTCTTGTTCGCTCTTCTCAGGACGTTGCGGTGAAAGCCACACTTCCAGCCCTTGTTCGAGGGCATCCTCTGCCGCTGTTATCAACCTATCAATATCCGTGCCTGCTATCCTGACGGCATTGCAATGGAGATCGTTCTTGATAATTTCCAGCTCACGATGCACCACTTCCATGTCAAATGTAGGCCGTGTTACGTGCTTCAGCTCAATGCCTACATCATAGTTGATCCCTTTACGTTGCATGATTTCCCCTTTCTTTGTGCTTCCTTTATTGAACGATAGCTTTATCTTTTCCAACTGTTGCCACTAGTGGGCGTTTTGCTGGCGTTTTCTCGCGATCAAGACGTGCCTGAAAGCCAGCGAGCCAGCGATCAGGGCCGCGATGATCCCATAATCGATCACCGGTCGGAGCAGAATAACCTGTGCAATGGGGAGCGTATAGGTGAGAATGACGCAGACAACCAACATGAGCAGCAGTGCCATTCCCCAGATTGTTGTCAGGAGCAGAAAGCGGCGGTGTGCTCCTGAGGATTGAAAACTCCGTTCAAGCTGTGCTCTCTGCTCCTGCGACATATCCCCAAATCCACTTTTAATGAGCACTAGCAGCACCGGCTTCCCAATCAGCACTGACCCCAGCATTAGCAGCCCAAACACGCCGATCATCAACGAGTGACTGATCAGCACGAGGCGAGCATCATTGAATAGTAACGCACTCAAGAGTTTCACGGCGATACCCACCAGCGTAAAGGAGCCAATCAAGCTCAGTCGTCGCTTGCGCATCAGCTCGATGAGCACGCCAAACACTGGCGTAATGGCTGCCAGCAAGAGCGCATTCACCTCTGAGAGATGAATGCTCCCAGTAGCTACAAGATAGATGAGATAGGGGACAATCGCCGCATAGATGAGTGTAGGAAGAAGCTTCATCCCGATCATTCGTGGAGAGAACGCCTGTTGATTTGAGACCGGTAGGTTTGACATAGGATATCACCTTCTTTTTGCTTTTGTAACATCAATTGATCTTAAACTTTATCATTGCTTCCCGTACATGATCGGCACATATCTCCGCCGTATCATCGAGGTCACCAGAAGGAGTCTACCGCAAGAGGGGGCATATGACGTCCCTCGAAGGAGGTATTGGAGAGGAGTATTGTCCTCGTGGTTTAGAGTAGATGGAGTTCGCGAGCACGGGCAACCGCCTGGGTGCGATTGATCACCGCGAGTTTGGCAAGCAGATGTTTGACATGGAGTTTGACCGTGTGCAGGCTGATGACCAACCGATCCGCGATCTCCTGGTTTGAGAGGCCAAGAGCCACCAATTGAAGCACTTCCTGTTCACGAGGGCTCAAGGGATCAGGGAGAGACTGGCGTGATGGTGGGAGCGAAAGCGCGGCAGGTGCCTGTGGCATGGGAACAAGCGCAGCCTGGAGTAACTGAATATAGCCAGGCGAGGCAGAGGTAAAGGGGGCAATCTGTGTGAGAAGATGTGCCATCTCCTTTCCTTCATCAGCGAAGAGGCGCACATAGCCTTCTGATTCGGCCCGGGCCAGCACTGGTCCGAGCGTGAAGAGGGCCTGCCTCGTCTGGCCCTGTGCAAGCATGACTAATGCTGTGAGGATTTGGATCTCTCTAAACCAGCCAGCCAGGTTCCTCCTCACGGCGATCGGGCGTAACTGGTCCAGCAGCATCAACGCCTCTTTGAGCGCCACCGGCTTTCGTTGGAGGCGTCCCCGTGCCAGCAATATGCGTGCTAGTGTCACATACTCAAGATAATCGTAGCGCGAAAGTGCAGATAGCAGCCGATCATCAAAACGTAATGTGCGTCTTGCTTCCCAATGCTCGGCTTGCGCTAGCTGACCCTGCGTGAGGGCCAAGCGTACAGAAAACATTTCCATACTTCTTTTCCCTGCATGAGTGAGCAAAGGCTCAGAAGGATGTGGAACTGTCGCCAGCTCGAATGCTGCTTGGGTGAGCAGTTGCCTGGCTTGATCAATGTCGCCCAATGCCCCGGCGACGCGTGCCTGTACCCAGGAGCTGAGGAGGAGCATGGTGGGGAGAGGCAGTTTCAAGCGTTGAACCAGCTCTCTTGCCTGCTGTGCGCACGCCTCGGCTTCGGCAAGCTGATTCCATTCATAGAACAGGCTAGCCTGGCGTGCTTGCATCAGGGCAAGGTAAAGAGAGGACGAGTTCTCCCTCTGAGCGAGCTGCTGGAGCACATCGGTATAGAGTTGTCCAAGTGCGCGCAACTGCCCCTGTGCTTCGTAGATTTCCGCGAGCGTAGGTGCGGTAGACAAAAACTGAGGATGATCTGTACAAACCCTGCCCATAGGAAAAGCTTTAAGGAGTACCTGCTCGGCAGATTCTAGATCACCGTGCGCACGATAGAGAACGCCAAGCGTCATCTGGCGGCCCGCTACGATGAAACGGCTCAGCGCGCTTTCAGCAGGAGAGTGCAGAGCTCTCGCCTGCTGAGCGAGGGTGATCGAACGCTCCGTATCGCCTTGAGCCATAGCCGCCCACGCCTGCAAGAGCGGGAGCACCTCAGGCCGCTCAGCAAAGCCGACAGAATCATCCCACCTCTGTATCTGTATCTGCTCTTTGAGGTGCGAAGTCAACATCTTCACAGACTGCTCTGAGTTGAAGAGAGGGAGATGGTCGAACCCCTGTACCCAAATCGAGGTCAGAGAAAGCAATGGGGAGTCAGTAATCAAAGCTGGCGGAAGTTGAGAGAGAAATGTTCGCATATGCAAAAACTCTCCCTGTTCAAACAATTGCGGCAGAAGCCGTTCCAGGAGAGCCGCTGCACGGGGCTGATCCCCTGCGAGCAAGGCGTACGCACAGGCTTCCTCTTCCTGGTGCTGCTCTTCATACCAGAGACTGGCCCGACGATACAGCTCTGGTATGCGCTCAGGTTCCCGCTCTCGCAGGTGTGCCGATAACGCTTCGGCAAAGAAGGGATGGTAGCGATACCAGGTTTCCGTCTCATCCAGAGCGCTGACAAAGAGATTAGCTGTGCGCAGTTGCGCCAGGCGATCCTTGCTCCCCACCTCACCGAGCACCGCGTCGCACAATGGTCCACAGAGCCGTCGCAGGAGGCAGGTGGAGAGCAGAAAATGTTGCGTCTCCGCTGACTGCTGCCCCAGAATTTCTTCGCTCACATACTCGCGGAGAAAACGATACGTGCCCCCTGCTTGTCGCAGAAACCTGGCAGCATCAGCCCTCCCATGCAGCGCCAGTGTCAGCAATTGGATGCCAGCGATCCAGCCCTCGGTCCGCTCTTCCAACAGGTGCATCGCTTCGTTGGAGAGCGTGAGGTTCACGGTGTGCACAAACGCTTCTACCTCAGAAGAAACAAAACAGAGGTCTCCCGTTCGCAATTCGCTGACCTGATTGCGCGCACGCAGGCGTGCCAGGGGCAAGGGTGGATCAACGCGTGTTGCGATGATCAGATGCAAGCGAGCGGGCAGATGATCCAGCAGGAATTGCACCAGAGCATGGACCGTCTCGGATGTCAGGAGGTAGTAATCATCCAGAATCATGACTGTATCTTGCTGGAGTAAACGAGCAAGATCGTTGAGAAGATGCGTCATCGCCTGTTTCCACGAAGGGATGGGCGTCCATTGGTCTCCCTGCACCAGTGTGCCAATGCGTATATCCAGTCTTGTCAGAGCAGCCTGAAGGTAAGAGAGGAAGCGCACGGGATCATTATCCGCCTCCTCACACGACAGCCAAACCACAGGGAAGGTGGTCGCAGCGGCCCACTCCGCGAGCAGCGTCGTCTTCCCGAAGCCAGCGGGAGCCGAGCAGAGCGTCAAGGGCCATTGTACCCCCTGGTCCAGGAGGGTAAGGAGGCGGGGGCGCGATACATGATGCACTGGCAGACGCGGAAGAGCGAGTTTCGTGTTCAGGATCAGAACAGGTGTCAGAACGTCAGACGAGGGTATTGTCTGCAATCCATGCTCTTGTCTTGACGCTTCTTCCCCAGTCGAAGTGTCCTCAAGACGTAGCGCCAAGCGGCGGACAGCCTCACACAGGTGTGGCTGCGTCAAGTTTGCGGAGACGCCCAGGTAACAGGCGACAAGTCGTCCGCATTTCCGCCGATAGGCGCGCCAGTACCAGCCACCACGCCGATTCCCTGCCCGCCTTTTATGCGCGGTAAATGTACCCGCTTCGCCTTCAAATGTGAAGGCTGTTGCCGTTTCTAGCCAAGCATACCAGGAGGACGTTCCGACGTTGACTGCCACTTGCTGCCCCTGGTGTTCGTAAACCAGCGTCTCGTTTTGGACGATCCCAGTTGTCGCTGACAGCTTCTTAATGGTAATCCCTCCCGTGGAAAGATGGTGGAGGTGTTAGGCATGCTCCTAACAGTTGCCTAACAGGGAGTATAGCAGGTCAGTGATGAAACCTCAAGGAAAGTTTGCTATCCTTGAAAAAAAGAGAAGCGGCGAGAGTCAGACCGCTTCTCCCAATAGAAAGCGGCTCCCAGAGCAAGCGAGCGTCAGGAGCCGATGAGTGAGTATAGCACAGATGGACGTTAAGAAGCTATGAAGGTTTTTGCAGAGAAGACAGGTAACACGATGTGCGTGAGAGAAGAGAAAGCGAGCGAGTTGCCTGCGGGGTGTCGTGCCCAGCGGAAAAAGGACAGATGACGCCCATCCACCAACACGAAGGGACCTGCACCAAGCGTTTCACCAGCTCAACACAGAGATCATTGGGTCCATTGCCTCCAATATGATCCATGCTGTCGTGTGATGCAACACTGATAGTAGGAACGGCAAGAACGGGATTTCTCTACCTTTCACGTGGCCGTGTCTCAACTTGGGACACCTCATACAGAGACAGTCTCAAGTTGGGATGTGCCTCTTTGTTGTGCAAGCCCTGACAGACTGACAGCTCTGTTTGTAAAGGCTCAGGATCGGTGTTTCAAGCCCTGACGAGAGGGGAGCGAGTAATTCACTTGTAAAATTGGGATTTTATTACGCACTATTGCTTTCATACAGTGCTCACCACTACTGTAGCAAGTAATTCAAACCTAGAGCGACGCTTCTTTTAAGAAAATACAGAGATCTATAAATTCGTAGTAGGCAAGTAAGCGACAACAGCCCGACTTCGGAATATGCCCGCTGTGCTTCATGCTCCTCACTATTCGGCTCGCAATGTCCTCGACGTCTCTCGAAGCGTGGCAGTACCCTCATTTATGCCTCGTCTACGCCTCGTCCAACGACGCTAAAGCGTGTGCTAAAAGCTCACCATTGCCAAAGCGCATCTCGGGCACTTTTTCCAGACAGCGTAAGATGATCTCTTCCAGAACGGGAGGAATATTCAGATTGAGCTGTCTGAGAGGCGTGGGTGCATCCTGAATATGCTGCATCGCCACCGCCACCGGCGTATCTCCATTGAAAGGAATGCACCCAGTCAGCATCTCGTACATCACGCATCCAAGCGCATAGACATCAGTCGCTGGGGTAATGGGCTCGCCCTGGGCCTGCTCGGGGGTGGCGGACAGGAAGGGACCCCATCCCCTCCCAAAATCGGTAAGTTTCATTGAGCCAGTGGGGTCGAGCAGGATGTTGTGAGATTTGACATTGCTATGTACAACGCCGCGACGATGAGCCGCACCCAGTCCAAGTGCGACCTCATATGCGAGAGCGACAGCTTGCGAGGAGGTGAGTACTCTCTGCGAACGCAAGTAATGGCACAGATCGATCCCCTCAACAAGCTCCATCACCCTGAAATACATGCTGCCAGTTCGTCCGAAATCATAGACCGCTACGATGTTGGGATGCTGTAAGGAAAAGGCAGTCCTGGCTTCTTCCAGAAAGCGCAAACCATTCTCTGGAAAACTGTACACCTGTGAAAATGACGTTCACCCTCGCACGGGAAAAAGGAGACTCAGAGGAGGGAGGAACGCTGTTGGTGCGAGAGTTCTCTCTTTTCTGATCAGGGGTGGACACCCAGGCTGAGAGAACCATCAGCAAGGAGGGTGTCAGGCAGCGGTCTCCTATGAGTAAACCAACCGAGCGCATCAGTTGCAGTGTAAGGTCTAAAGCAGCAGCAATGGCTTCTTGCAGATCCTCGCGTGTGCGAGTACCACTGCTGCACTGCGGGCATTGTGATTCCGCCTGCTCTCCAGCAGTTCCAGATATATATTTACATAGTTACACTTTGGTAGCTGCCTAGAATAGAAAGAGAATATGAAAGAAACCTTTCACTTACTTCTCTCATGATGGTGAATGTGAAAGAGAGCGGACACAAGTAATATCTGAGAAAGGGAATCATCAGTATGGCTACGTGTGAAGTGTGTGGCAACGATTATGCGATGTCCTTTGTGGTAGAAACAGCTGGAGTCAGGCACGTCTTTGACTCCTTTGAATGTGCTATCCACCGCCTTGCTCCTGTTTGTGAGCACTGTAGCTGTAAGATTATTGGACACGGTGTGGAGGCTGCTGGACATTTCTTTTGTTGTGCCTCTTGCGCGGCTGCAAAAGGAGCAAAGGGCCTCGTCGATCATGTCTAGTCGATACCGACACAGAAAAACTGGCTCAGTTCGTCAGGCCCTCACTGCGAAGGCCACGCGTAACGATGATTTTACGCCGCATGCTTAGACCTCAGCGAAACCGCTATGCTTTGCCTGCAAAAAATCATCGCTGACGTACTTGAGCACGCATCGCCCAATGCGAGGATCAGGGCGCTCAAAGAGAGGCTTGACGACAACGCCTTCACGGAGATGCTCAGCTCTCGGGGCTTCATCGAGTGCGTGATCTCTGAGCGCTGTGTTCCCTTGTGCATAATGGCGAACAACGCTGAGCGCAGAAGAGCACCTCGTCTGGCGGGATATCCGGCGAGGCGGGGATGCTCCACAGATTTCTACGATTTTCTCCCGGTATTCGGCTCTGTTGCACTTTACGTGATTCCATCTCACGTTTGTGCCTGACTATCTGGATTCCAGCCTCAGCCATCTCATCGACCTCATCCAGTATGAAAGTGGTCATGTTCAGAAAGCTCTCCCTCTCTCCCTCTCCTCCTCGCTAGGAGCTACTGATGCCGAAGCTCTATATATAGATGAGATATGTAACCATGAAACGTATCTACTATAAAGATAGACAATATAGCATGTTTTTCATCTTATCTCTAGAGTAGAGATACTGTTACGAGTAGACCTCACAGAGGATGCTGGCAAACGGAGAAGCTTGTATGGTTTTCTTCGCTCAGCGTTCAGGATTGAGTGACAATAGAAGAAAGGGCATACAACCATGAAGTCCACTACGTTGAAATGGGTCTTTGCAAGAGCTTACTGCATGCTGCTGCTCGCCATCCTGTTGCTGGTGGCAGCCTGCGGAGGCTCTTCCTCTCCAGGCAGTTCCCCTGCCAATCCTACCCCAACCAAGGGAGGATACAATCTCGTTACACTGTTCGAGAGGGATATACAGGTCTTTGACCATGCGATCCAGTCCATCCTGACTCCATAGAGTACACACTCTGTGTTTGTGATAGGAGAAAACCGGCCCTATCTCACTTTAACGAAAGCTGTGGTATAGATTGAGAGGATGGAACCCGCAGAGGTTCAGGAGCGCGTCTCCAACAACCTGTATGTTCTCAGTGACCTAATCGTCACGTAGAGGGAGATAGGGCTATTATCTGGTTCTCCATCATCTTCCGTGCAGGATGAGCTTATGAGAACCTTTCGCTCTTTCGCCGCCCGCTTCCAGAGCAAATCCGGGTTTTTCATCATGCTGTTGATGAGATTTTTGCACGAGAGCTGACGGAGAACCAAAAAATCTGTTCCACGTTCCATGCTGAAGGAAAGCTTCAGCAGAGACGAGGATGCACATGGAGACATGAACTGGCGAGAAGCCGCGCCATGACAGGAAGTCCTTGCTCATCTTAGAAACGACAATCTGCTGGTGATGCACCTAGCGCCCAACGGCAAAGGTACTCTGCCAGGAGCCGCCAGACCAGCTTACGTCCAAGGTATAACAGCCCGCGACTGAGAACAAGGGGAAGATCCCCCACTCTTTCCAGCCCTCTCTTGGCGACCCATGTGGAACGTCCGGCACCCCCGGAACGCTGCCAACATCCTCTGTATTCGTCTTGGAGTTCAGGATCAGCGTTTGCGTGCTTGTACTGGGAGGGATTTGCCCATCGGTCCACCAGGCGAGCTTTCCCGTTTCTCTATTCCGAAGGCGTAGCGTGACCGGCTGCTCATAGTTTGGCCCAACCTCCACAACGAGCTTTGTTATCGGCCACTGCTGATTGCCATCCTGACCCACATGGACGACGCTCTGGTAGAAGGAGCCGTAGATCCAGAACGGCCCGCTCCCGATCAGGTGCACGTTGCTATTCATTCCCAAACTGTCAAGATGCATCTCATGTGGCGGGGACTTTAGAGGGCAATTCTGGGGAGGTGGAGCCAGTGGGCTTGTGACAGACGATGGGCCAGCCGTTGCTGTAATCTGTGTGGCATGTGAGACGGCGGTACTGACCGACTTCGCGGTTGGTGTAGCCTGTGAGATACCTGTAGTGGCAGACGAACAGCCTGTGAGGAGCAACACTGCCAGCAGGCCGATGCACCTTCCTAAATCACCCTGGGGCCAATGAACCAGACAGGGAAGGAGACGTAGGGAAATCATCAGTCAATCCTCATTTCTTTTTTGCATTTAAAGTACGCTCTCTGACTGAAGAATACCTACTCTCCCTGAAATAGGGCTGAATGAGCAGTGTAAATTACAAAATTCGGTCCTGCGCAAACCGGAGGATCGCTCAGCAGAAGACCAGTACCTGCTCAACCTCGTAGAACAAACCCATCCTCAAGTGCAAGTGGCCTGTGTGTTGGCTCAAGCCTTTGCGCTGATGGTCCGCACCAGGAACGCTCCTGCACTCAAGCCTTGGCTGCAAGAAGTGAGCAGCAGCGGAGTGCCAGAATTGCGCACTTTTGCCGCAGGTATCAAGCGCGATCAGGCAGCAGTCCTCGCGGCTCTGACGTATGAGTGGAGTCACGATTACGTTGCATAATGCACCTCGTCTCTCAGATCATTATCATTCTCAGGTAGTCGTGCTTGCTGCTCCTCATCAGGAGGAAGAAAAAGACACGATCCTCGATCATTGTATCGTGCTCCAATAATACGTCCTTTATGGTATCTTCGCCAAATGACTTGAGCAGAGACACCCAACTTGCTCGCCAATTCTTCTGCGGTCAGCATCCCTTGAGACCGCAGGCGTGTGTACCGATCTGGAATACTGTGGTGCCGACGCAGTTGATACACATGGATGCCCCGAAAGAGCAGTCCATCGAAGGTCCGATGCCCTTGCTGATTGAGCTGCGCTGCGACCTCCGTGTCTGTGTGCTCTTCCAGCAGGCGATCCATAGCAGCAAGAGTCTCAGGTGGTGTCAAGCGGGATTGGGCAAAAGGAGGAGGCAAGGGCACCATGAGAGTTTGTGTGGCTCCCCCCTTGAAACGAATATGTGCGACAATCTGGTCAGATTTGTGGACGGTCACATCCTCAATCACCAGGCGTATCGCACGCTTACGTTGGCGCACAGTGGTCTTGGAGTTCTCCCAGAATCGGCGGAAACGCTCCGGGGTTCCATCTATCTCGGTGCGCTCTTCCTCGCTCACCTGGTGTTGATCGCTCTGATTGTACTGCTCCTCGATGGCTCGGGCCTCTTCTAGTTCACGCAATTTCGTGTTCCATTCGGCTTCTAGCACCGTCGCCACCAGTCGGTTCTCAGGATCAACTTTGAGGTAGCGGCGTTGAGCCAGGTCCGCCTCATATTGGGCTCGTTCAACTTGCAAGTGACGCAAGCGCCGTGCTTCATCCGCTCGACTCACCAACTCGTCTTGGACAGCGAGAGTGAGTGCCAGGGCTTCTGGAGTCACCCGTTGCATGAGAAGCCTTCCAATGCAACGATCCAGATCAGAGCCAGGGATACGCTGACAAGGTGGCTCGCCTTGCTCAATGCTTTTGTGCTGACACAGATAATCGGGCACAATACGCTGGCCGGCTCGCTGATGATAGCGTACAGTCATGCGTTCTCCGCACTTGCCACACAGGATGAGTCCCTGCAAGAGTGCTGGCCCTTCTCGTGGTGGAGAGAAGCGCTGTGGAGCATAGGCTTGACTATTCATAGCTAATTGTGCCTCATTTCTCTCGTAATCCTCGAAGGCTAATGTACCCCACATGGGCATTCTTCACAAGGGTATCCCATTCAGATCGAGGCAGATTGATAATGTGAACCTTGCCATCTGCCGTTTTCGTCGTGCGAGTGCGGCCAAAAACATAGGCCCCTGCATAGGCGGGCTGATGCAGGACCCTCAGCACATCGTGGTGCTGGATCACTCCCCAGGCGAGTTCTCCTTGATGAGGTCCTCGACGAATCCGTCGGGGAAAGAGCAGGTGCTGCTGGTGAAAGTGGCGCACAGTCGCAGATGCGGAGAAAGTCGGCTGGAAGCTGAGGAAGACCTCCCGGATGGCAGCTTGCACCTGGAGATCGGGATCAAGCACAATTGTTCCGGATTCAGTGTAACCCAATCCAACGGGGAGAGCCAGTTTCAGAGCTCCACGTCGCGCTTTGTTGAGGATGCCCCCTTGCAAACGGGCGCGCATCACAAAAAGCTCAGCTTCTGACATAGCCCCTTTCAATCCGAGCAAAAGCCTGTCGTTGAAGGTGGAAGGATCATAAAGACCCTCCTCATCTAGGATCAAGGTCTGGGTCAGTGCACAAATTTCCAGCAGTTGATGCCAATCGCTGGAGTTGCGAGCCAGCCGAGAAACTTCTAACCCTAAGACCAGACCCACCTGCCCTAGTCCCACTGAAGCCACCAAACGCTGAAATCCGAGACGGTCGGCAGTGGAGGCAGCTGAGTGACCCAGATCTTGGTCAATCACGAGAATACGCTCCTGGGCCCATCCTAACGCCAGAGCCCGTTCACGTAGCGATCTGAAGTATGCTTTGGGCTTAGAATTGAGCGATCCCGGCTTTGACTTTACTATTTTGTCGGACTGACGCCACGCGCCTGATAGATCAGGGAGCAGAGCAGCTCTTGTTGGATGCCATGCTGGTTCTATTTAAAGAGCAGGGGTGGCTCAAGGAACGTCAGCGCCAACGAACAGACTCTACCCATGTGCTGGCGAAAGTACGAGCGATTAATCGGCTCATATGCGTCGGTGAGGCGATGCGCTTTGCGCTGGGTACCCTGGCTATCGTTGCTGGAGACTGGGTATTGGCTCATAGCAACCAAGAGTGGCTTGCCGCTACGGGCACCATATCGAGGAATCCCGCCTCCCACGCAGCCAGCAGGATCGTCAGGCGATAGCTGAACAGATCGGCCGGGATGGTTCACAGTTGTTGATTGATATGTATGCGCCAGAGGCACCTGCCTTTTTACGTGAGATTCCAGCAGTTCAAATTCTGCGCCGCGTCTGGATCCAAAATTACGTCTGGATTGAGGGTCAACTCAGCTTTCGCGGCAATGAGGATCTTCCTCCAGGCAAGCAGTTCATCAACTCCCCTTATGACCAAGAAGCCCGCTATGGGAAAAAGCGCGAAACGCGATGGACTGGCTACAAAGTGCATCTCACCGAAACCTGCGAAGACGATGCCCCTCATCTCATCGCGCATGTGACTACCGTCGCTGCTGCCATCACTGATGAGGCCATGAGCCGCTTCGATCCATGGCCGAGCTTGTGCAGACGAAGCTCACCCCACGTCAACATTTACTCGACTCAGGCTATATTACCGCACCCATTCTGGTCAGTAGGCGAGCCTCAGTACGGAATTGAAGTGATCGGTCCTGCACGTGATGTCAAGTGGCAAGCCAACACCGAGGGAGGCATCGATGCCAGCCAGTTCCACATCGATTGGGAACAAAAGCTTGCCATCTGCCCCGCTAGGCAACGCAGTATCAATTGGACTCCTGCCATCGACGACCGGAAAAACGAGGTGATCAAGATCAAGTTCTCCACCACCGATTGTGGTCGCTGTCCACGCCAGATCGACTGTATCCGCTCAGAAAAAAAGTCGAAGCGACGTACCATCACCATTCGACCCCAGGCCCAACATGAAGCGCTGCAAGCCGCCCGTCGGAGGCTTTAGACGGCAGCCTTTACTCGCCAATATGCCCTGCGAGAAGGCATCGAAGCGACGATGTCTCAAGGGGTGCGAGCCTTTGGCATGCGACGCTCCCGTTATCTCGGCTTGGCTAAAACGCATTTACAACACCTTAGCATTGCCGCTGCAATCAATCTGGTTCGTGTGGGGGCATGGCTCGATGGAGATGATCTTGCTCCCACATGCATCTCGGCTTTCCAAAAACTTTGCTTTGCTGCTTAAAGAGGTTTCCCAACAGTGTCAACTTTGGTGAAGGATGAGTTTATGAGAGGAGAAGTGATCCTTGAGTTGAGCGTAAACTCCCAGTTCTTCATGTCATTACTACAGAGGTTTCACCAAAGTTGTGTATGAGCCATGTTTGGCCGTCGTCAAGAAACTGTGGTACACTTCAGAAATTAAGAGTCAGATGTAGACATAAATTGGGAAAGGGACAAATGAATAATTCTGACGAACAATCTCTCTCTGAAATTTTCCGTGAGTTCTTGCGCAAAAACCGTGAAAGCAAAGATCTTTCTCAAGAGCAACTTGCGGAGAAAATCGGTGATATTTCCAGTAAGACAACTAGGTGGCCCAGTTTGTCAAGACAAAGAATTCGACTGAAATAAGAGCTACTTGCCTCCTTTTCAATGACTATTCACTCTCAGTCTGCTCTGCGGTGGATTTACGGAAATAGACTTCAGCAGGGATGTGATACTCGAGTGCCTGATGAGGACTCTGCCAATTGTAAAACGCAAAATAGCGAGTTAATGCCTGACGTGCTTCGCGTGGCGAAGAGTAATCGTGAATGTAGACCTCCTCATACTTAACTGTGCGCCATAATCGTTCCGTAAAAATATTGTCGAGTGCTCGCCCTTTGCCGTCCATACTGATCTGAACATTGGCCGCTTTGAGTACATCCAGATATTGTGGACTGGTGAAATGGCTTCCTTGATCGAGGTTCGCAAATACATGGCACAGCCTGTTCGAGTGCCTGCTGAACTGCCATGATCACAAAAGGCATTTCTAATGTCTGATCCAATTGCCAACTCACGACATAGCGCGAATACCAATCCAGGATTGCCACCAGATACAATACATCCAGCCTTTTTGCATGCGAATGTAGGTGATGTCAATGCCCCAGACATGATTCGGATAAGCAACAGCCAGATTTCGCAAGAGATACGGATAGACCTGTTCTTTGAGCTGGCGACGGCTCAAATTGCTTCCCTGGATAAATGGCTGCAATACCCATCTCGTGCATATAGCGAGCCACTGTTTTGCGATTGATACTCATTCCTTCTCGGTGGAGCTGTGCGGCAATCTTTCGTGCCCCATAAAAAGGATAGTGCGTATAAATTTCATCGATGCGATGTTTGAGCTGCACTTCTTCCGCACTGGGAGGCCGTGGTTGATAATATAAACTTGAGCGACTTAAACTGAGTAAATCGGCTTGTAGGCTCAGTGGAAGCTCGTCTGCTTCTCG
This sequence comes from Reticulibacter mediterranei, assembly GCF_016587455.1. Classification (NCBI taxonomy): domain Bacteria; kingdom Bacillati; phylum Chloroflexota; class Ktedonobacteria; order Ktedonobacterales; family Reticulibacteraceae; genus Reticulibacter; species Reticulibacter mediterranei. The sequence goes on from NZ_BNJK01000002.1 coordinate 2,949,410, forward strand.
TTCAATGAACGCGACCCGCTCCTCTCTCGTCAGAGCTGTAACTTTTTTTTGAGCCAACTGACTTGAGTCGTTAACTTGCCAATTTCGGCGTAGAGTTCCCCGAGTTGCTGCTCGTGAGCGGCTTTGAGTTCGGCTGTACTCTCCTGTTTCTCAAAGAGACCTGGCAACCCTTCCAGTGCGATTGCTCGCCAATTTTTGAGTTGGGTGGGATGTACTTCATACTCTGCGGCAATTTGGGCCAGCGTTTTCTCTTCCTTCAAAAGTTCTTGAACTACTCGGGCCTTGAATGCGGCTGTATATTGCTTTCTCATTATGTGTTGAGTATATCTTACTTCCGCCTCTTCCTGTGTTCAAAATCTTAGGGCCATTATACAATTGCCAGATGGGAACGAGGTACGGCTTTACCTTCTCGAAGTAATTTGTGGAAGCTAGCCGAGTTCTTTGGTGATGAGGAAGGGATAGTTAAACGATTGGCTGATTTGAATCCTGGATCGCGGAACGTTACTATCCAGATGCGCATATTAGCAGAGCCTCTTACCGCTCAAAATCTCTTGACAATCATCTCAGCGCTAACAGAACTGACTACGAAATACTGGCTCATCGCAAAAAGGCGCTTTGCTGATTTCATCGAATACACCCAAACGCACAATGGACGATTTGCAGAAGAAGCTCAGATAGTAATAACACGTATCAGCTACAATTCACCTTTCAATATGGATTGGAAAGTGGATTTGAGTGCTCCTAGTGTTGCAGAGGCGCTTGTCACAACCATTGATGGCATTACTCAGCGACAAGAGCGACTGGAAAAAGCGAAACTGGAAAACCAGGCAAAAGCACTGGAAATCAAAGAAGCAGAACAAAAGGCTGAGCAGGACAATCAAATAGCTCTGCTTGAGCAAGAGAAGCACCGCCTTGAACTTGAGCAACGTCGTCTGGAAGTGCTAGGGAAACAGTTAGAGGTGCAGAAGAAGGGCATTGAGTATGCTCTGGAGATTGCGGGAAAAGTAGTTGATATGTTACACCCTGGAGCTGATCCGGCAACACGAGCAATGGAAATTCAAGCACTCCTCCCCAATCTCGTTCAGCTTCAAAATGGGAAGGGACTTGAATTGGCCTTACCTCCTCTGTCGAAAGATACTGAGTAAGATTTTGACACCATATCATTTGATGGGAGGAAGAGATCATGCCAAGACCACTCGACGGCATCGGATTCCTGGCTTACTGCCGGAGACAAAGTTTTTCGAAAGAAACACAAGAACTGCTCGCCAACATTCGATCTTCCACACCCTAGCCGCTTCTCACCAATCCCCCTGTGGTGGTGCGAACATCACCCCACCACATACAAGAGAGCAGTTCCTTCCCCGCTAGCACTGCGTGACGCTCCTCATCTCTCTCCCATCACCAAGCAGACTGTGTCAGATCGATCCTCTTCACCTCATCACCGTGTTCCATAAGAGGTTTTTATATCTTTTTTATAGACAAGAGGAACAACTCTGCTATACTAGCTCTATCATCCTTTACAGATGTTTTCATACAGGCCACAATGATCACCATGCCACCGAGCCAAGAGTGAAGAGGATGGGGAGTCCTCACGCACTCCTGGCTCTCCCTTCCTCTCATACGTGCGGTGACGATTCTCCATGGATTACTCCTACCACACAAATGAACCGCGAGAGCATATAATAGAGGAAGCTCTTTTTTATGCGTGCCCCCGGATCTCTCCTTGCAAAAAGGTTCACCTCCCACTCCACAGACCACACGGCGCTCCTCGAAAGGGGAGCACCGTGTGGATATTCTTATTAGCCATGTTGCTCATGATATCCCTGTGATATCTTCCTGCCACTTTAGCAGATCGCGCCTGCTTCCGCAAGCCACAGAGGACCTCTCTGCTGCTTTTGTTAAGGAAAGCAGCAGAGAGGGAAGATGAACCATTTGGAGTGACCCCTTCCTACCGGGTCTGACGCACTTTTGATGATCATGAAGAATCCATTGATGAATGCAAAACACGCTGACGAAGGAGATCGAAATTCGCTCTCCCATACATCTGACGCTTCAAATACTTTAATCGATGAACGTGCCCTTCCACGACACCGTTGCTCCAAGAAAAAATGAGACCGGCCTGCACTGCTTCCTGATCCTGCCGCAGTTTGACCACAAAGGAGCGCAGTTCGGGAATGCCACTGTGGAAAGCCGCGTGGAGCCAACTGTCAAGTTCTTCTCCCCTCCGCTCTCGTACCATCTGGAGAAAGAACTGAAGCAACGAGGCTGTGTTGCAAAGACAAAGCTGATCGGCTACAGTAGGGAGAAAAAAGCGAAAGAGATCTCCTCTCAATGAGCAACTACAGTGAAAATCCGTTCAAATGGCGTCACTTTCAGTCCGACCTGATTCTCTTGTGCGTCAGGTGGTATTTGCGCTATTCGCTCAGCTACAGAGATCTTGAAGAAATGATGCTGGAACGAGGATTGCAGGTGGATCATACCACCATTTACCGCTGGGTTCAGCAGTATGCTCCAGAGCTTGAACGGCGTTGCCGTCCTCATTTGAAGCCTACCACCGATTCCTGGCGGGTTGACGAGACCTACATCAAAGTGAAAAAGCAGTGGGTCTACCTCTATCGAGCTCTCGATTCGCAGGGAAAGACTCTCAATTTTTGGCTGAGTCCGACCAGAGATGGAGAGGCAGCCAAGCGTTTCTTGCTCAAAACCCTCACCGCCTCTTATTGCAGCCAATCACGCGTCATCAACGTAGACAAAAACGCTGCCTATCCCAAAGCTTTTTCTGAGCTGAAAGCGGCAGGAAGCATCCCAGAAGGTTGCAAGCTCAGACAAATCAAATATCTGAACAATATAGTCGAGCAAGATCATCGCTTCATCAAACGATTGACCAAGCCGGGGATGGGATTTTTCTCCTTTGAGACGGCCTGGCGAACCCTCCAAGGATTCGAAGTGATGAACATGCTACGGAAAGGGCAACTGCAAGGAGTGGAAAAAGGGGATGTGAGAGGGCAAGTCACGTTGGTCGCCGGGCTGTTCACAGTAGCCATCTAATGCATTCTCAAGAGACCTTTTCCGGGATGGATAAATGAGCTTCATACGAACAATGATAATAAGCACAAATCCGCTCGGCCAACTGCTTGGCTGTGAGCAGCCCATTAGGTTCAACGACAGCTCGCTTGCCATGCACCCACTTGGGTTCAATAGGATTGAGCCACGGACTCTGCTTGGGCAGAAACAACGGGAGAATGCGCACGCCCTTGCCTGTCAACTTGACCTGCTGGTTGTGATCTCGAATCCAGGTGCGTACGATCTTACTGTCATGCCAAGAAGCATTATCCCAGATGAGCAGCCAGGCCGTTTTCCCCTGACGCTCCAGTTGGGTGCAGCACCAAGTCAGAAACTGCGTCGTGATGTCACTGACTGGACGTCCATCCACAAAGCGCAGGGACATCTGATCCCGAACGGGAGCATCTGCTGGCCCTCGTTGCCACAGAACCCCATAACATGCCAGCGCTTTCGCATCAGGATCGGCCTTCTGCCAGCTCTGTTCTCTCAAATGAACGGGAGCATCGGTCGTTTGCCAAGCATGGGCTGGGGGCAACGCGAAGCGACTCCACTACACCTCATCGAGAAAGCCGATGGCCCAGATGGCCGCCTGTCGCGCCTGGGAGGCCCAGATCAACAGTCGGTCGCGAGCCGTTTTTTTTCTGGTACAACGGATCAGGGCTGGTGAGCCAGTGTTTCGCCCGCTTCCAGTTGATGCCCAGACGCAAGAGCGTTTGGCGCATCGTCTCGATGGAGACGGAGCGGGTCATCCAGCCGAGGCGAACACACTGCTTGACGAGCAAGTCGAGTGTCCACAGGCTGGTCTCGAAGCCGAAATCGCGAGGCGGGCGATGCAACACCGCTTTGAACATCTCAGTGGTCACGTCTTCGCGCAGAACGGTCGGCAGATGGTGGGGACGGCTCGATCCAGCTTGGAGCGCTTCTTGTCTCTCCCGGTTGAATGCGTGGATGGCATGGCGAACGGTTTGTTCGTCGCAGGAGAGCGCCTTCGCGATGCGGGGGGGCGTTTCCCCACGAGCCGAGGCGAGCAAGATCTGGCTGCGACGAAGCACAAATGCGTCGGCTGAACGTAATCCGGCGGTCAACGCCGTTCGTTCGTCTTCGGAAAGGTCTCGAACAAAAATGCGTGGTCTCATGGGATTGAGTATACCAAATCCCGGATTACCTCTCTTGAGAATGCACTAAGCAAGCTTGAAAGGACCACTCACGTCCATTTCTTTTCCTCCAATTTTTTGCAACACAACCTTCCTGGCCGCCCTCCGAAGAAACGGGCACCAGTGGAAGCTGGCATATTGCCCCAACTACAGGCCCACGCCGATGTGACGCTGGCGCAACATTGCACCATGTAGGAGCAGGCCAATGGTGAGCGCGTGAGCCGTTGGACGATGAGCCGGGCGATCACCCAGCTGGGCTGGACACGAAAAAAAGTCGATCGGAGCGACGGAGCGCAATGAAGAGGAACGAGCTGCGTAGCGAGCAAAGGCACGTACGCTTCCGACAAAAGATCTGGTTTTTATTGATGAGACCGGCTCCAATATTGCCTTGACGCCCCTCTATGCCCGTGCTCCAAGGGGAGAACGAGAAAGACGGGAAGGTGCCTCGCAACCGTGGCAAAAATACCACGCTCATCGCGGCTCTTTCTCTGTCTGGTATGGGATGCAATGATCCTGGAAGGATCGACCAACACGAGTGCTTTTGAGATGTATGTCGAACAGATTCTGGTTCCCAGCCTCCAGGCGGGGCAGATCGTGGTCATGGACAATCTCCAGGCGCACAAGGGCGGACAGATCAAGCAGATGATCGAAGCGAAAGGCTGTCAACTCCTCTTTTTACCAAGCTATTCCCCCGATCTCTCTCCTACCGAAGAAGCGTTCTCCAAACTGAAAACCGTCTTACGTCGCACAGGAGCGAGAACCCGAGAAGCCCTCGAAGAGGCCATTGCTCAAGCGTTTTTCACCATCACGGCTCAGGATGCGCAGGGGTGGTTTCAGCGTTGCGGGTATCCTCTTCCTGAGCAAGAAAGGCAGAGGTAATATGGCTCAATCTTTTGGCACCCCGCTGTAGGTTTCTTGATGCTCAAGAGATGATGTCTTCTTCATGTCCGTAGTATAAAATACCTCAAGTGCTTGAGGTCAAGAGCTTTCAGGGTTTCTTTTGAACGGTGTAAGCTGGAACCAAAACAGTGGAAGAGCGAGAAGTTCATTCCACGGGTTGCGCAACTTACTAATCCTGACAAATGACAAGAATCCCTTTTTTCGTTTAATCTAGTAGTGTCTCCCACAAGTTTCCTCGTTGGATAGGCTCGCCATGAGCTGGACACACCCAGAGAAATTCACGCTTCTTGATGGCTGAGAGCGAGCGTTTCAATGCTGTCTTATTCCAGGTAAGAAGAGCAGGCGCAGGGCGTAACTTGTTTTTAGAACTGACTACGAGATCACCGCTAAAAAGTGTCTCCTCATAGAGAAACGAGACGTGACCGGGTGTATGACCAGGGGTGGGGATAACTTCTATCTTTCCGATCTTTTGCCCCCAAACATAGGTATGGTCTACCCGAGGTAAATTCGTCCTGACGACCGTTTGCAATACTCTTCGGAAGCCTGAAGCAGAGCGTTGCTTGAGAATATAAGGAAGATCCTCATGAGAGGCCCAAACTTGAGCACCTGAAGCTTGTTGGAGTGCATGAGCATTCCCAATATGGTCTCCATCATGATGCGTCAGCAGAATATGAGCAATATCGGTGGGCTTCATCCCGAGCTTCTCTAGTTCTGCTACTATTGCTGGTGCGCGTCCTGGAAAACTGGTATCGATGAGAATAGGCTCATCACCCAGAACCAGATAGGCGTAACTGCCCTTTGTTGTTTGTAGCAGGTGTATATCTTTTATGATTTCCATCTATCCTATGCTCCTTTAACAGAATAATAGAGCTTGCCACTTCAAAAGAAGAAACTTTCAATTCTACTTACCTTTTCTCATGATCTCCATTTCTTCAAATGATGATCTTAGATCACTTTTTGCTCACTGGGGCAGAGGGAAAAATTCGTTAGAGGAGCGACTGAGCGCGTATCCTCAAGTGTATATTAACATGTTACTATTGAGAAGGATAGTAACATGTTAATATACACTTGTCAACAACCTCTTTCAGTAACATTTTTATTTGACTTGACACGAGCCTGTCAGCATACATGGACGGGAATAAAACGTATGCATAGGAAGAAGCGAAGGGAGATCAGAAGATGGATAATGCGCAAAGCAGAGATGATAGTAAGACGGATGAATTAGCGGGCAGACTCACAAAAAAGAAGAGTTTTCCGCTTTTAACAATCCTCTATGAGACGGCGCGACAAGCCGATGCCGCACTTCAGGGGGTGCTTGCACCTGTCAATCTCAGCACGGCACAATGGTCCATTCTCCATGTTATTGATGAGCATCCAGGTATAGCTGGAGCAACCATTGCGCGTCAGGGCAAAATCAGCCCGGCAGCGGTAACGACAATGCTTCAGCGCCTTGAAGCGACGGGGCTCATCGAACGACATGCGCCGTCTCATGGACGGGCCATGGAAACGTTTCTTACTTCCTATGGGCGTGAGTGCCTGCAAGCGGGTGACGCCGCCGTCCGGCACGTGGAACAATTACTCTGGTCGTTGGCCGATGAGCGTGATCTTATCCAATTGCTTACAATCATGGAGCTGTTCATTACGACCCTCGATGCTTTAGAGAAGAATAATGCTGAAGAGAGAGGCGAATAGAAAGAACTCTCTCTGAATTTTCTTTTCTCAAAATAGACATGCATAAGAAAGCCCTGATGTTCAAGTGAACCCCTTTCTCTCTGAAAACGACTGCTAAACGCTGGCTGACGCTCTCTAACGAGGAACGAAATCCTGCTATTCTCATAGGGAGAAGAGCAGGAACGAAAAAGAGCAGAACCATCTATGGAAAATAAACTTCTTGAGCAAATGCAACAAGGTGATCATGATCACCTTGTTCTCTCTTTTGCACTTTTTCCCTGTTTTAAGATGAGAGAAGGAAAAATCATGTATGATATAATTGTTGTCGGCGCTCGTTGTGCCGGGTCCTCAGTTGCTCTGCTTTTGGCTCGCAAAGGCTATCGGATCTTGCTGCTCGATAAAGCTTCGTTTCCCAGTGATAGGAAATGTCAGGTGGAGATGCTCTGTAAGCGACTGCTGCTCTAAAATGTGAATGGCCCGCAGGTAGAACAACTCGGCTTGCTCGTCTTTGCCCTGATGAGCATAGATGCGTGCCAGGCCATCGAGAGGAGATCCCAACTGGGGATGATCCGCTCCCAAAAGACACTCCTGTATGTGTAGGGAACGCAGGTAGAGTGGTTCGGCCTGCTCATCTTTGCCCTGATGAGCATAAATCACTGCTAGCCCGTTGATGGCGAGAATGGTCTGGGGATGATCTGAACCGAATTGTTGTTCCCTGATACGCAGTGTACGCATCGTAAGCGCTTCTGCCTGAGTATACTGTTTCTGCCGCTCATAGACCAGGCTCAACCCGAGGAGAGAGGTGGCTACCAGGGGATGCTCTGGCCCCGACTGCTCTTCACGGATCTGTAAGGCTTGCGCATAGAGGCGTTCTGCTTGCTTTAATCTGCCCCGGTTAGCGACAATATTCACCAGCCAATGGAGCGCGAGGGCAACATCTAGATGCTCTGGTCCCAGATGGTGCTGGCGGATCTGTAAGGCTCGCTGACAGAACGCTTCGGCCTCCTGGTCTTTGCCCCGCTGCGAAGAAAGATTAGCCAGGTTCAGCAAGAGGGTCGTCATGGGCAAAACCTGGGGCGTGCCTTGCTGTTCATGCAGGCACAAGGCATGCAGGAGGAGCTGTTTAGCCTGTGCAAAGCTGCCACGTTCTCGCAGATAGATTCCTGCGCGCTCTAGCAAAGCTATTGCTTCCTCCTGTTGTAACCCATATTGTCTGATAAGCTGGTCACAGTTCTTCGCCTGTTCCACTACTCGTTGACATTGCGGCCATGATTCTATCTCCACCCGCGCATCTGTCGGAAGGAGCGCATGGACGGCCTGGACCAGGCGTTCAGCCCACTGTTTCTGGTCCCGCTTGTCCATGTGTGCTTGCTGCACTACCTGTACTAGCCGGTGCAGACGAAGCAGACGCTCTTCCCCAAAGCGCTGCACCAGGGAAAATGCCTGTACTGTTTCGAGCAACTGATTGAAGCGCCACCGATCACTCACCGCTTCTTGCAAGGCAGCGGGCCAGAAGGATGCTCCCTGGATCAGCACTTCCTCTGGAAACTGGTCAGGAGCCACAAATGCACATAACTGCAAGAACTCGGCAGCCGCCTGATTGCTCTGTTCGATTTGCTCAAAGGAGAGTGACCAGGTGGTGGCGACAGAGTCGGCATAGCCAACGGTGTGTTTCCCTCGTCGAGCCAGCAAGGCGTACTGCTGCTCTTGAGACAGGTGCAAGTATTCCTGCAAGCTGCATCCAGTTTCCTCTATAATAGGCTCCAGCTTGATCGAGGGCCAGGGGTAACTGACCCAGAGCCGCTACGATCTTGCCTGCCTGTACTCTCGTTTCCACGGTGGCTGAGGTCTCGCGTTGTATGCGGCGCAGCAACAACTGGATGCCTTCTTCCAGGCTGAGCGTTTCCATCTGCACGGAGGAGGCGAGTGGCCCTACGGCGTTGCTGCGCGTGGTAAGCAGGATGCTGCCCTGGCCGCGGGTAGGTAGCTGGAGAGAACTGAGAGGTCATCGGCGTTATCCATGATGAGCAGCCAGGGATCGTGACAGTGTTCTAGCCAGCATATGACGTGGCGTGCCCAGATCCGTTGATCGGTCCCTGGTGCCACATCCAGGGAGATCTGTTCACGGAGGGCGGCAAAGCTAGCAAGGAGCGATTCTTCGCTGGTGGCCGGCATCCACAGAGTATGACGGTAGCGTCCTTGTTCATGGGAGCGATAGACATATTCAAGTGCCATTTGCGTTTTGCCGATCCCTCCTAACCCCTTGGGGGCATACGCCTGGGGCAAAGGCGCTCGTCGGCCAGAGTTGGGAGTCGGCAGAGAAGAGGCGAAGTGTTGGAACAACATAGCGAGCAGATCCTCGCGTCCAGTAAAATGAGGATTTCGCTGGTAGGGAACGGTCCAGAGGGCATTGTCTTCAGCAGGAGGAGGAGGATCTAGGGAAGGAGAAGTCTCGGGAGGGAGAGCATCATCAAGCAAGCCTAGTTCCTGGGCACTTGCCTCGAAGAGTTCACAGAGCTTGACACGATAATAGAGCGTTGGGTGTTGACTGCCTCGTTCCCAGCGTTGAACCGTCGTAACACTGATTCCCAGGTGTTCGGCGAGATCCTCCTGTCGCCAGCTACGCCGGATTCGTTTTTCTCGCAAGCGATGATTATGTGTCATCTCTTTTCCTGATCTTTCTCTATAGCGAAGCATCTTTGCCATAGGTCCGTTCTATGGAGAATGGAACCAGGCAAAAAGTATTCTAAACAACGATAGACAAAATTTTCAAGTTTTCTTTCTCCTGATCAGTATTGATACTTGAGCTGGACAGAATGCTCAAGGGTTTGAGGAATACCCAATTGTCAAATCCCCTTCAATTGTGTGCACTCAGCACGAGCATAAGGGTATCAGATTTGCCCATGAGGATCAAAGTATCTGGGCCTTTGCATCTCCTGGTATCTATGTACCAACGAACACTACAAACGTACATAGAAATTCATGCTCTGCACTCAAATACTCGTTGTAAGACTTTCAGCCTAACTGAAAGTCTTACAACGAGCGTTTCACCTGTCCATTTATATACCTGGAGACATCTTCAGACTGAACGTAACGCCACAATAGGATCGAGTTTGGATGCCCGTACTGCCGGATAGATGCCAAAGACCATCCCGATAGTTCCAGAAACCGCAAAAGGGATGATGATCGAAAAAGTAGAAACCACAAAAGGAATGCCCACCAGATAAGTCACTCCTGCGCCAATGAGCAGGCCAATAAGCAGACCTATCATGCCTCCAAGCACGCTCAAAGTCAATGACTCAATAAGAAATTGGTTACGAATATCCTGTCGCCTGGCCCCAATAGACATACGAATGCCAATCTCTCTTGTTCGCTCGGTGACTGAGACCAGCATGATATTCATAATGCCGATCCCTCCAACTGTTAACGAAATGGCCGCCACCCCAACGAACAGGGCCGTTAATATCGTGGTAAATTGGTTCGCCGTCTGCAATAATTGGCTGGAATTGGTGAGATTGAAATCATCGGCTGCTCCTGTCTGAAGATGATGCTGCTGCCGTAGAAGCTCATCAATTTCTTGTTGAGCCAGGTTGATAACATCTGAAGAACTGACCTGAATAATAATCTGATCAACATAGATCGAGGTTTTTAAGCGGTTGAGGGCCGTCGTAGAAGGGACCATGATGATATCATCGTTCCCGCTCCCTTTCGCTTCCAGCACCCCGACGACTTTAAAGAGCTGATCGCGAATACGAATCGTTTGACCAATCGGATCGACTCCTGATGTTGCAAAGAGATTGTCTACTACTGTCTGACCGAGGATAGCAACTGGTTTGGCACCTGCCTCATCGCTCTCGCTAAACCACATCCCTTGAGCAATGTTCCAGCCTTCAATCGTTTGATAGCTGCTATCCACGCCCTCGATCTTGGTGTTCCAGTTCTGATTACTGTACACGACCTGGGCACTTACTGAGATGACTGGGCTCACGTCGGTCACATACGTTACTTTTTTGATCGCCGCTACATCGCTCAGCGTCAACGATGGCGTCGAACTCCCCCCGCTACTACTCCCACCTCCAATTGCACCACGGGTGCGAGCAGCTCCAGGAGCAGCAGTAATCACATTGGTGCCCAGACCCATGATGCTGGAGTTAATCTGTGCGCTCACTCCCTGTGTGAGGGTCAGCGCGGCGATGACTGCCGCGATGCCAATGAAGATGCCAAGTGTCGTGAGAAATGACCGTACTCGATTACTCCACAATGCTTCCAGGGCAATGCGAAAATTGGGGCCAAACATCCCCCCTGCCTTAAAATCTTTGGCGCTGAGCGGGGGAAGTCCCCTCTTTGAAGGAGAAGAAGAAACAACCAGATCCGATGTGCCAGCAATCCTTTGTGGTTGTGATGTACTCACGTTTGAACCTCTCTGCTTTCTAATACTCATTTTGGGGATTTGCTGAGAGCAACTGCTGCAATTCGTCTTCGGCAGAACGCGGCGTCAGATTCAACTCATCGCGCAGCAGCCGCCCGTCACGGAAGACGACCTGGCGCGAGGTATAGCGTGCGATATCCGGCTCGTGCGTGACTAGCACAATCGTCAGACCTTGCCGGTTCAACTCCTGTAAAAGAGCCATAATCTCAATACTGGTGCGGCTGTCCAGATTGCCGGTCGGCTCATCAGCTAGCAAAAGCGACGGGCTGTTCACCAGCGAGCGAGCAATTGCCACGCGTTGCTGTTGTCCACCAGAGAGCTGCATTGGTTTATGATCCATACGTGAACCTAATCCCACCAGGTGAAGAGCCTGACGTGCCCGACGTTGTCGCACTTCCCTCGATATCCCTGCATAGACCATTGGCAATTCAACATTACTCAGGGCGGTATCTTTACTCAAAAGGTTAAAACTCTGGAAGACAAATCCGATCAACCGATTACGTACACGCGCCAGCGCTTCGTTAGAAAGACGGCTGACGAGATAGCCAGCCAGCCAGTAGGTTCCCTGTGTCGGGCGGTCCAGGCACCCTAACAGGTTCATAAAGGTCGATTTGCCAGAGCCAGAAGGCCCCATGATTGCCACAAACTCGCCTGGATAAATGTCCAGTGAAACATCTTGTAAGGCATAGACAGGAGTCTGTCCGAGCATGTACGTCTTTTTCAAGTTCTGGACGCGAATCACTGGATGCGCAGTCGGATCAGCATCGACAACGCCTCCTGGTGATACTGGCCTCTGTGGGTGTGTTGCCTGATCATATATCCCTATTTGATATGTTTTGGTGGGGCGAGATGAATCAGAGAAGATCTGTCCATCCACCGAGGGATGTCCAGCAAAAGCCCCGCTCCATGAAGCGTGAATATGCTCATTGGCCATCGTGTTTGCACCTCTTTCTAAGAATATTGCTGGTATTTCTGTTTTTCTGCATGTCATTTCATAAAAAAAAGCTTCATCCTGGTCTTTCTAATGACAGGTCGTCCTGGCATAGGGTAGGCTTCTCTGAAGAGGAAGTCACTTTAGCGTGGTCATCCTGAGGTGCTCCATTTATGATTCGCTCCCTTCTAAAAGCAAGCTGTGCCGTTGTGCGAAGGCAATAGTTTCCGCTCTAGACTGCACGCCTAATTTGCCATAGATGCTGGTTAGATGCGTCTCAACCGTTTTTATAGAGATATGAAGCGCGAGTGCGATATCGCTGTTGCGCTTTGTCTGGACCACTAAATGCAAGACGGCCAACTCACGACTCGTCAGCGGTTCCATCTCGTGAATGAGCATGTCCTCTTTCTCCTCTTGCAGCAGGTGTTTTACCTCTGGTGCAATGCTGGATTTTCCCGCGGTAAGGTCGTGGATGGCTGCACGAATATCACTGCCTCGTGCGCTTTTGAGCCAGTACCCTTTGACGCCAAGTGCGAGCATCGCTCGTACATAGGCCACCTGATCGTAGGCGGTGAGCACAAGAATCTCTGGCTTCCATTCCCGGTGTGAGAGCAGTGCCTGGGCGACGCTGAAGCCGTTCATCCCTTTCATGTTGATATCAAGGACTACGATCTGTGGCCTCCGTTCTAGACAGAGCGCGACCGCCTCCAGGCCATTTTCCGCTTCGCCAATGACTTTCAGATGGGGGTCTTCCAGGAGCAATCGCCTTGTGCCCTCACGCATAATAGGATGATCCTCGATCAATACCAGCGTGATGTTTTCTTCAGTTGGAAAGCGGCTCAGATTCTCTTGCATATCGCGGTCTCCTTCCTGTTACGAGTGATGTGAAGTGAGAATGCCCTCCTGCATCAAGGTGGTGCAGGAAGGTGGCGGAACATACGTCGCACGAATAGTGACCCCACATCCTGAGCTGGAGCGTATCTGCCAGTGTCCGCCGATGGCTCGCATACGTTCTTGCATACCTATCAGACCAAGGCGCTCCTTGAGCGGCTGGTGGCTCCCTATCCCTCGTCCGTCGTCAGCAATCAGCAAAGAGACCATGCCGCTTTGGCTGCGGCGAAGCCGTACGGTGATAGTATTTGCCCTGGCATGTTTGAGCGCGTTGGAGAGCGCCTCCTGCGCAACGCGATAGAGGGCCAGTTCAACAGTGGCTGGCAGACGAGACGAAGATGTGCCAGTACAGCTCACCTGAATGTGCATATCATGCCCACTCGTTTTCCCACGTTGCCTGCTTTGCTGTGCCAGGAAGCCAAGAGCTTCTTCCAGTCCTAGCTCGTCGAGGAGAGGAGGGCGTAAGTGGAGGCAAGTACGACGTAAGTCTTCCTCTACCGAGCGAACAAGCGGCATTACTTCTGCCACCTCTGTCATTGTGCAAGCTTCAGAGAGTTGGCGTACGACCAGCATGACCAGTTGTAATGCCTCATCGTGTAGCTCAAGGGCAAGGTGTCTACGTTCTTCCTCCTGGGCTGAGACGACACGGTGGTTGAGGGCGGTGAGTTGCTGCGCGTGTGCCTGAGCCTGAACGAGATAGCGACAATTGACCTCCAGAACGGAAAGTTGAGCTGCCAGTGTCGTGAGAAAGCTGATGTCTTGTTGGCTGTAGGGTTCGAGATTTTGTTTGGGTCCAAGACAAAGAAAGCCGGTAAGTTGCTCACTCTCATAGAAAGCGAGGAGGAGCATGTTATCCAGAAAAAGCGATTCCTCGGTATGGCGCGTGCAATAGGTACTGGCAAGTTGAGCCAACCGTATCAACCTTTCAGTTGATGTGCCCTGTGGCCCTGTCATGTAGTGATAGACCTGCCAGGAGATGGTTATTTCGTGCAGGTCGCGTGTTGTGGAATAAGGAGATTCTTGCGGCCTGGTAGACACCAGGAGAGCACATTCGCTGGCATTGAGCAAATGTGCCAGATGCGGCAACACGAAAGCGCTGATCTGATCGATCCCCTGGAAACGCGTGAGGGCAGTACTGAGTTCACAGAGGGCATGGTTGTACTGATAGAAATCGTGGTAGAAGACCTGATCGCCCAGATCACGAACCCTGTGCCAGGTAAGCGGAAAGAGCCAGAGGCTTAAAAGCCCAATCGGCACTGAGAGCCAGAACCACTGGTCTTCACTGAGAGAGGCACTGGTTGAGACAACGCTGAACACAACGGTAGCAGGGAACACAAAAAGGCTTGCGAGCATCAGCCATAAGACGACCCGCATTACACGACGGCTGATCAGACTGGTGGTACCAACAAGTTGATGACGCAGGAGTGCATACCCATAGGCCAGGGGGAGGGGCAATAGAGACAACAATCCTGGTCGCACCATCGCTCCACTACGCGTGAAGTTCAGACTCAAAGTCAACCACACCAACAGGCAAAGGATGCCGATCACAATCAAGAAGGTCATTGGCTGCTCACGTCGCTTCAGGTGGCGTACGCCCAGGAGGAGCGTCCAAAGAATGACGCCGATGCAGGCAACGCTATAGAGAGCAATGAGCAGCAAAAGCAGGAGATGAGCCTGCGGCCAGATCAGGAGTGCTGGCCATTCCACCACCACGAGCAAGAGAGCCACCAGGAGCGGGCTGGAGAGGAGACACAGCTGGCGGGGTGGTATCGGTCGCCCTCCTTGCTCAAAGGCAACTGAGGGAAACAGGTTAACGGCTGTGGCGGCAAGCCCTGGCAGGATTAGCATCAGGAAGAATAACAACAGGCTCACCCAGAATGTTCTCGGAGCGAAAACGCTTTGCAAGCAAAATATCAACGAGACACAGGAGAACAGACCATAGCTCACGAACGCGACGGGGCGGCTTCTTGCGTGCAGAAAGATCGCTATTCCCATGAGACTAAAGATGAGGACAAGAACACCTTTGAGTGCCACATCAAGTCCACTCACTGGCTGCGGTGAGGCATTGACCACAAACTGCTGTTCCAGGATGGCTGAAGGAGCTTGAATGGAAACGCCAGAGGCCAGGCAACTCTGGGAGCCTGTCTTCTGGTCCCTCAGTTGTACAATATCGCCTGCCTGTACGCCAAATCGCCACACATTCGTAAAAGGCACGACCTGTACCACGCGACAGACGTTGGGATTCCCTGCAACAGGAGCCAGTTGGATCGCTGGAGATTGAGCCTGACCAAATCCGCTATTTGCCAGAACGAGCACAATAATCTGCACGAGAACTCCTGAATATACCACGAACCAGCGCCTGGTGATCTTGTCATTGATGCTCTGAGCAATGATTGAGATGAGATGTACCATTGGTTTCTCCAGTTCTCCTTATGCGGTTACCTCTTGCTGAGGAAAGTATACTCCAACCAGAGCCACAAAAACATCAGGGTTTCCCCTGGAGACAAGCTTCTGGTACAAAGCTATACTTACTTCTGGTCATGAGTGAACATGATCAGGGGCTTTTTGGACCGAACGAACCAGAAAAGCCTTTTATTGAGGAGAAAGGATACTGCTCATGAAACGCACGTTCCAACAGGTATCCCACCGGATATCCGCGATCAGGACTTGGAGTGTGGTCTCACTCCTGCCGTTACTACTTCTCTTGCTGTTTCTTTTCGCTGCATGCGGTGGCAAGAAATGATGTAACCCTCACTCATCAACTTCGGTATCGTTATTAGCAGGACTTGCTCATGAGAGGATGTTTTGTCCTCCTCTCATGAGGGGGTTGCTTTCTGATGAAAATGTAGAACAGAAAGAAGGTAATCTGAATGTCACAGAGATATCGTTTAGTGAGCATGGTAAGTGGTATTGTCAACTTGGTGGCGTATTCGAACCATATGCTACAATAATCTCATGAAAACGAACACCATTGCTCCCAACTATAAAGGCTACCGCTTTCCACCTGAAATCATTAGTCATGCGGTCTGGCTGTATTTCCGTTTTTCGCTCAGTTTCCGCGATGTGGAAGAGCTTCTTGCACAGCGTGGGATCATCGTGACCTATGAAACGATACGGCAATGGTGTCTCACATTTGGACAAACCTACGCCAATGAAGTTCGCCGTCGCCGCCCTCGCTGCGGTGATATTTGGCATATGGATGAGGTCATACTCACCATTCGTGGGAAAAAACATATCCTCTGGCGAGCCGTAGATCAAGATGGCACGGTGCTTGACATCCTCGTGCAGAGCCGACGCAACACAAAAGCTGCCAAGCGATTTTTCCGTAAGCCCCTTAAGGGGCTCCAATATGTCCCGCGAGTCATTATTACAGATAAGCTCAAGAGCTATGGGGCGGCAAAACGCGAGATCTTGCTTGGAGTGAGGCATCGACAGCACAAAGAGTTGAACAATCGAGCAGAAAACTCACATCAACCCACACGGCTGCGTGAAAAGAAGATGCGACGCTTTAAATCAGCCAAGCAGGCACAACGATTTGTTTCTGCATTTGGTCCTCTCTCCCAACATTTCCAACCAGGAAGACATTGTCTGAGAGCCGAGGACTATCGTGCCACTTTACAAAGCCGATTCCAACAATGGAATGAGATCACCAGAGTGAAACTAGCCAGCTAATGGCAGAACGCTCCAAAACTCTTGCTCGCCTCCAACCTCTTTCCTCTTTCTTACTCAGCAATACGTCACATGTTTACGAACAAGTTGACAATACCCACCTATTCAAATGGCGTCATTTCCAGCCCGACATCATTCTGGTGTGTGTACGTTGGTATCTTCGCTATACGCTCAGTAGTCCACCACAGTAAAGTTGATGCCTGGCTGCTCCTTAAGGTATGCTGAGAAAAAAAGGAGCAGAACCGCATGGCCCTCATCCACAAAGTCTGTCTGAGCGACGAAGATCGGACAACATTGCATGACCTCCTGAAAGTGGGGGAACATTCCGCCCGAACCATCGCCAGAGGATACATCTTATTACTAGCCCATCAAGGCAAATCGGACGACGAAATTGCGCAGACGCTGGAAGTCGGTCGGGCAACGGTCCAACGGGTTCGCAAACGGTACTGTCAAAAAGGGTTAGATCATGCGCTCACTGAATTCCCTCGTCCTGGCGCAAAGCCTCGACTCGATGGGAAGCAAGAAGCCTATCTGGTCGCGCTTGCTTGCAGTGATGCTCCCGAAGGCCGCACTTGCTGGACGCTCGAATTGCTCGCGAACCGACTGGTGCAATTGCACATCGTGGACAGCATTTCTGATGAGACAGTTCGTCGCGTCTTAAAAAAAAGGAACTCAAGCCCTGGTTGAAAGAAGAGTGGTGTATTCCGAAAGTCGGGGCGGAGTTCGTCTGGCGGATGGAAGATCTCCTGGATTTGTACATGCAGCCCTACGATCCAGCGTTCCCTGTTGTGTGCATCGATGAGCGTCCTTGTCAACTGATTGGACACCTGCAACCACCCCAACCAGTGCAATCGGGTCGCCTGGCTCGCGAGGATACGGAATTTTCGCGCCATGGTGCGTGTAGCACTTTCTTGATGTTTGAGCCACAAGCGGGTTGGCGGCATGCTCTGGTCAAAGCCACCCGCACGAAGCGAGATTTCGCCGACTGTCTCAAATACCTGCTTGATGAGAAATATCCCTCTGCTTCCAAAGTGCGGCTAGTCCTCGATAATCTGAATACACATACGCCTGCTGCTCTGTATGAAACGTTTCCTTTCCCAGAAGCACTCCGTTTGGCAAAAAGGATCGAATGGCATTACACACCACTCCACGGGAGTTGGTTGAATATGGTGGAAATTGAGTTATCGGTCTTAGTCAACCAATGTTTGAAGAGGCGTATCAGCAATATCGAGCAACTCCGTCAAGAAATTGCTGCATGGGAGCACGCACGCAACGCGCAAAAAGCCATGGTGCAGTGGCGCTTTACTCCTCCCGATGCACGCATCAAACTGAAACACTTGTATCCCTCACGCGAGGAAATTCCTTCTTAAGGGAACGAGAACCAGGCATCACCTTCAGTGTGGGGGACTACTCAGCTATCGAGATCTCGAAGAGATGATGCTCGAACGCGGCTTGCAGGTGGACCATACCACGATCTATCGATGGGTGCAAACATACGTACCTGAACTGGAGAAGCGCTGTCGACCGCATCTCAAAGCGTGCAATGACTCAAGGACGGGTGGACGAGACGTACATCAAAATCAAGAAAGTCTGGATGTACCTCTATCGAGCAGTTGACTCTGCAGGAGACACGATCGAGTTCTTCCTCAGTCCAACACGGGATGCAGAGGCAGCTACACACTTTTTCTGTAAAACACTGCACGTTGCTGCGCGTTCAGTTCTTCAAGCATGCCTGATCAAAGAACAGGTGGCTCAACCCACAATTCCCACTGACTTCAATACAACCAGACTGATTCCTCGAGTGTCGGGCGCTGGACAAGAATGCTGCCTACCCTAAAGCCATTGCAGATCTCAAAGCCGCTGGGGTCCTTCCGGCAACGGTTGAACTAAGGCAAGTGAGGTATCTGAATAATCTCGTGGAACAAGATCACCGCTTCATCAAACGCTTGACGAAGCCTGGGATGGGTTTCTTCTCCTTTGAGACGGCGTGGCGAACGTTGCAAGGCTACGAGATCGTGAATGCTATGCGAAAAGGGCAACTGCAAGGCGTGAAAAAAGGAGACGTGAGAGGCCAAGTTGCCTTGGTCGCCAAGCTGTTTGGAGTGGTTGCTTAAACCGAACAAGCCGAGTTGCTCCATGACTCATCTTATTCTTTGAAATTTCTTGCAACACAACCCTTCGCATCACGCTCATTCACCTGTTTCGGTGTGAGGCATGTGCCCCTTGTCAACGTCTGTGCACATGTCGGCGTGCATACCCTTTACCATTTCTGAAAGATGGCCTGGGAGAAGGAATGAGTATCCTCCTACGTTGGTTGCTCATGCGGCGGCCAGTCGAGCGGCAGGCCCGCCTCGAGGTGGGCCAGCGCCTGATCCGCCAGGCCAAGTACGTCGGCATCAGGGTCATTGGCTGCCGTGAGAAACGTTGCCATCATTACCCCAAGCAGAGCGCTGGCTAGATTGCGCACTGCAAAATCGTTGCTTGCACGCCCAGCACGCCCGGCGACCACTGCAACGATCTCATCGAGCTGGTTGGCGGACTGGTTGAGAAACGCAGCGCGCAAGGTGTGGTTCGATGACATCAATCCGAGACGCCGCCGAAAGATGGTGTTCTGTTCCGGCGTGAGGTGTGAGAACACGTTGCGAATGGCTTTGCGCAGCACGGTGATCGGGTGGAGACCTGCTGGTTCCACCTTGATGGCTTCCAACAGCACCGGATCAAGGTCATCTTGAAAGACCACGTCTTCCTTGGTCGGGAAATAGTTGAAGAACGTGCTCAGTGCGATGTCTGCGGCCTCGGCGATCTCCTCGATTGTGGTGGCCTCAAACCCTTTGTCCAGAAAGAGGCGCAAGGCCTCTCTCTGGATCAAGGCACGCGTCTGGAGCTTTTTGCGTTCGCGCCGACTGAGGCGTGTCTCAGGCAATGTGTCCAACTCTCACCCTCCTTTGTTTGGTAACGCGCATTTGGTAAAACACTGGAACTCATGCTGAAACGGGATCAAGAAGCGTGTCACTTGCGCCAAAGGTGACTCCACCCGAGGCCCACATCATCGCTTGACACGACTTCCTGGATCACGTGATGGCTCCCCGCTTGCTCTATTGAAATTGTGCCCAGACACTTCCGGTATCCAGGTACTGCCTCATGAAGTCGATCTTTTCCTCTGGATTGACATGATAGACGAAACATTGAGCCACTCGGTATTTCCGCCCCAAGAAGTTCTTCGGGTCTTTCGGCCAGGGCCAATTTTGTGTGGTGCCGAATGTGATCACCTCTTCGCTCAGGGTTCCGATATTCCAGTATTCAAAGACACCCCAGTCTTTGGTGGCGACGTTTGTTATCACGATGGGTTTTTTCTGGTCTGCTGATGCAGCTCGGAACCAGGGAATAACCTCTTCTTTGCCTTTGAGCACTTTGTTGTAAGGCATCAATCCCCATTCAATATCGTCTGTAATCAGAGCCTCGACGGTAGCAAGGTCTCCTGACACAACTGCCCAAAGCAACGTAGAAAAAGGAGTCGTCTGTGATCCTGGGGTAAGCGCTCCGTTATTGAGATCGAGCGGTTTGATGGTATCGAAATCGAGATCGTGTGCGTTCATCATGGGTTTCTTTCCCTCCTGGATATACAATATCATTGGATTTTCTACAAACTTATAGGAATATTATAATTGGAATAGATCCAAAATTCAAGCGGTTTTATCTCCAGATTCAGAACGGGGGCATCACAAGATGACAGCAAGAGAGTTCTTTTTGGAGGAAGAGACTCCAACTCTTTCACGAAAATCGCTTTCTCAGCATCTGACGCGCGTGGCATCTTTGCTTGAACCAAATAAGTACAAATACAATGAAGTTTCGGCAAGAGCCGCTTCATGAGACAGGTGTATCTCGTTGCGCAACCCGTGGGTATGTGAGCAATTGTTTCAACAGTGCCTCTCTGACAAAGCAGATTAGTACGGCCTACAATCACTGCAGAAGTCAGACTCAATATCAGTGAAACCTGCACTGTCGCAGTAGTTTAGACTCTCCTATCAGCTCTCTTTGTCAGAGAGGCTACCACGAGCATGTGTTTTCTCATCTTGCGATGGTCGTTTTTGAGCAGGAGATAGTATATCACGTGAAACTAGATATTCCTGAAATAGAGGATGTATAAAGCGATATCCTCCCCCAACACGCTGAAGCAGATTGCAACTGACAGCTGTATCTAAGAAGTGACTCAGACGCCAGGGCATGGTCCCGCTTCGCCAGAGCAGATAGCGGAGGAGATAGTGTCCGCAATAGTCGCTGCCTCCAAAGTTCAGGGCAAAAAAGAGGCCAAGGCAGAAGCCTCCTCCAGTTCCAAAGATGACGCCAGAGGTCGGGCCAAAGAAGAGACCAAACACGAGGCTAAATAACAATCCAAAGCAGAGCCAGATAAGCAGCCCAATGCATAGCGCATTATATCCCGTTCGTACAATACCTTGATTTGGGAGAAATCGCTGATCTATGGGAAACTGCTTGCTGGAAAGGCCGCTGGCACATCCAACGGCCAGAGCACTCAACAGACCTGCAACACAGCCAGCAAGCAGCCCATACAAAGGCCAAAACAAGAGGAAACCAGCCCATCCCGCAACAAGTCCAGGGAGACCCTTTCTCCAGGACCAGAACAAGAGATCCTGAGGAACGACCTCAAGGCGAAGGCTGTGCGTCCTGATCGAAAGCGCGCGAATCAGCCAACGGAGCAGCGTATCGAAAAACCAGAGGAACAGCACACAGGCAAATACATCGAGCAATCCAAATAGTATACCAGTGAACAGACCAGCATAGATACTACAAAACAGCCCAGAGACGATTCCACTGCTTAGAAGTGTCATAGCGACTGGCTGCCAGGCATGGTGTGTTGCACGCCAAAGGGGACGTTGTACATTGAGCTGAAGATAGGCATCAAGAGGCATGGGCAACCAGATACGCAGAAGGCCTGAACCTAGCCCGGCGAGGAAAGCATTCCAGACAGAATGGCAGGGCTGGCTCCACGCACAAACCAAACAAGCAATCCGACAATCACTCCCGTCGGCAAGCCCAATGTTCCTGCCACAACGAGGCCAATGAGGACTCGCTCCAAACGAGAAGCCCACTGGGGAGGAAGCCAGGAGCGTTGAAGCCATTCAAGGTAGATCTCGGCCAGGTGTTCTTTGCGCATGCACAGTGCTAACCACCTCAACCACTGAACAGCTGGTTGGGGAGAAAAAGGGCTTTGCTTCCCCAACACCTGGAGCATCCGTTGCAGATAGTGCTCAAAGAGTTGATCCCGCGATGGCGCGGTGAACAGTTCATCCGCAGCGGCATTGGTATAGACATGGACGAGAACACTGAGCATCAGCGGAGTGGTGAGGAGTGTTTGAAGGGCGACATCTGTTTGAAGAGCAGTCCGGACTGCCTGCATGGATTCACCCAATTCTTCAAGGTAGTCTATCACACGCTGGAACGGTAGCGCTTGCAGGGTCACCACCCCAGGAAACGGAAAACGTGCAACTTGTGCGAGGTACTCTTCTCGACGCGAGCAGACCACTAATGGGACAAAGTGTGCTTGTCGATATGCAGCAATGGTCTCAATACACGCAGTTCGCCTCCTTGCCTCCACCTCATCCAGCCCATCCAACAGGAACAAGACCTGTTGATCGGCGAGCAGGGCTTGACTCAGGTGAGCAGGAAGTCCATAGATCAAACTCATTTGCGCTTCGAGCCAGGAGGCAAATGGCTGCTTATTTCCCCAAGATGAGAGGTGCAGGATCATCGGTATGGGATGTGTTGGATCACGCTCGGCACGTTCAAGCAGGTGCATCGCAAGGTCAAGCAGAAGCATCGTTTTGCCCGATCCTGGAGCTCCTAGCACAAGAAGCGCATGACCAGCCTCGTCATACGCCTGCAATAAGGAAGAAACAGGGGAAAGAGAGAAATCGTGTGATGTCTTTTGCTGGTACGATCCTAATGGGCCAGAAGAAGCAACCAGATCAGAACGCTCAAGGAGGTCAATGGACATGAATGGCATGCCTGAAAGAGACTGAGTGAACCGTTTCCTGTATTCTTTATGCGTCCCACGAATCAGTGCAGTGCGCTGCTGTGTGGAGAGGGAAGAGGAAGAAGTTGGAGCAAGATGCCTGGCGGTCCGTCGGCGCACGATGCCCACCAGAGCAGTCAACATCAACAAGCAACTCGTGAGCGACCCAGTCAAGACAAGATGATGTAGCATCCATCCCACAGGAGTATCAGCAGGAAAATCGGCCTGCGAGGTGAGTCGTGTGGAAACGATATTGGTGGCCAGACTCCACATCACAGTAAACCAGAAAAAATTGAGGATCCGCCACAGCCAATTGCCAATATGCACCCAGAAAGGGCGTGACAATGCAATGCATCGTGATGAGAGTGGGTCGGCCATCCTCTTCTGCCTCGCACGCAGGAGCATCCTTCATCTGCCAGATGAGTGTAACTGTCTTTCTAACAATACTATACCACAAAGCACTGGCTTTTTCAGGCGCTTCCGACGAAATTTTTGAGAAGCTGTGGAAGATCACAATGACAGAAGAAAACATTGCTTCTTCTGTAGCTCCTGCCAGCGCTCAATGGCTTCGGCATACTCTACCTCCACAGATATTTCTTACTTTCTGCATTGCTGTCCAAAATACTTACGTATTGAGCGTCTTTCTAAATAAAGGATGGCAATTGTCAGGGAAGAGCTTCATGAAGAAACACAATTGGAGCAAAGTTAGTCTCCTCCTGGGAGGCCTCCTCTTTCTGCTCACGATGACTGCGTTGCTGCCACTCTCAGAGGTATGTGCGCACGAACAAACGTCACACATAGGCACGCCAATCAACGTCACCGCTCAACCAACTCCAACTGAAGATGCGACGGTGACGGCCTTAAACAAGCAGAAACTTCTCCACGAGAACGATTGGTGGTGGATTTATGGGGCGACCATTCTCACATCAATCATCTCAACGTTCACGCTGGCGGCTGCTGGTGTCTTCGCTGTGGTACGCTATTTCAATGACCGCAGAGATACTCGAAAGAAAGAAGAAGCTGAAGCCAAGCGCCAAGCAGGAGATCGTCAAGCCGAACGAGAACGAAGAGATGAAGAACAACAACGTTGGATGAAAGATCGGGAAGATGAGCGAATCAAGCGAGCAGAAGAGCGTTTTCAGGTGGCGGTGACGGGACTCGCAGACAAAAATGAAGGAGTGAGAATCGGCGCAGCTATTCTTTTACGTACTTTCCTCCACGAAGGCAATCAGCAATTTTACTTCCAAATCTTTGACCTGGCTGTTGTCAATTTACGCCTTCAACGAACTGCTCAGACGTTAAAAGATCCAGTTCCAGAAGAACACCCAGAAGATGATTTATTCTTCGATGAAGAACCAGAAGACGACTTTGCTTGCTATCCGGATCCACCTGCACGGCTCACCACGCTCAGTCAAGCACTCATAGTCGTCTTCAAAGAAGCTTTTCCGTGTGCTCGCGAGGTCTTAAAAGAACGGAGAGGAGCATTTCGCCCCCAGTTTTTGGATGCCAGTTACATTCAATTTGACAATGCTTATCTCGCGGAGGCTGATCTACAAGACGCATGGATGCCACAGGTGTTCCTACGAAAGGCGAATCTGAGCCATGCGACTCTTCGTGGAATAAATCTCAGTAGAGCTAGCCTCGAAGAGGCAACTCTCGGCGATGCCGATTTGAGCCATGCGACTCTTCGTGGTACACAACTCTATCGTGCAAAGCTTTGCAACGCGAAGCTTTGTCATGCCGACCTCAGTGAAGCTATCCTCAATAATGCTGATCTAAGCCATGCCAACCTTCATGGTACACAACTCTCTCATGCAGCTCTGAACCTTGCTACTCTCAGTGGAGCCAATCTCACTAAAGCGCTCCTCACCGGAGCCAATCTCAACAAGGCCGAACTCAGCAACGCCAAGCTTAACAAGGCCGATTTGAGCGAAAGCTATTTCAGTTCTGCCAATCTCAGCTATGCTGACCTCAGCAAGATAGAGGTCTTAGCGCATACTGAACGCTATTTGATGGAGGGGAGCAAAACGCATTTTAATGAAGCGAACCTGAGCGGCGCCAATCTGAGCGGTGCGATCCTTCGCCACATCGATTTTAGCGAGGCAAACCTTACTGATGCTAATCTAAGTGACACCACCTTCACACACACCAATCTCGAAGAGGCTCAATCCTTAGAAAATACAAATTTACATGGTGCCAAAGGTTTGACGAAGGAGCAGCTAGCCGTCTGCAAAGCCAAAGGAGCTATCGTTGATGAAGACCTCACAAGCGACCCCTCTCAGCTCATCGAGGCCTCCACTATGCCGTTACAAGGCAACAATATCCAAGACACATCAACGCTCTCTGATGCAAAGCAGCAGGAACCGCCTGCCGATGCCACCACCCACCAGGCAGTTTCCGAATCGGCTAACCCTCCTCCCTGATCATCAACAACACGTCCATGGGATTTTTGCTCATAAAATCGAGCCGGGAGACCTCACGCATCATACAGAAGCCTAGTCCTACAGTTGTAGATGACTGGCGAGAGCACTAGGCCATCTCCGCAGGCTTCACGCCCTCTTCCAAGCTGCGTCGCACTAACAACCAGCGCTGCCACCCACTGGTCTTCGGTGCCGCCAATTCGATACGGGCCCACGAGAAGAGGCGCGAACCTTTGCTCCCTGCGCCTGCACTCAGTACCTGCCAATCCTCTCTCGCGAGAGTCTGGGCGAGCTGATCCACTCGCTTGCGCACGCCTTGCACTTCCACATACTCTTTACAGGCCACGGCCAGGGCATACGCCTGTTGGCGCTCCTCCAGCGCCATCCGCAGTGACTGAGCGCTCCCATAAACGGCATCTCCCATGACCCAGGCAACGGGAAGGCCTGGGCCCAGGGTTCGTTCAAGCATGCGTTGCGCTAACTCTGGCTTCGTTGCGAAGGTCACCCCGTCTGGCACATGCGCTTCTCGGCATCGTGCCTGGTCATCTACCCAGCTTTTCGGCAAATACAATTCCCGATCCAATAAGGCATGTCCATGCGCACTCGCGTAGGAAAGAAATACGCCGATCTGGCAATTCTCGATCCGCCCTGCTGTGCCACTGTACTGTCGTTGCACTCCGACCGATTTGCTCCCTTTTTTGAGAAAGCCCGTCTCGTCGATGACCACGACCGCTTCAGGAGTCGAAAGTTTCTCCAAGACATAGGCACGCAACGCATCTCGTATCCCATCATAATCCCACTTTGCCCGATCCAACAGGCGTTGGATGGCATAGGGAGTGGCTTCTCCCAGTGCTTCAGCTACTTGCCAGCCATTTTTTGCGTTCCACCATCCCCATCAATCCCCGCACATAGGCAAGCGCTCGCTGATAGGATTCTGGCCGCACAAAAGCATGCCTGATCCGCTGGCCCAACTCGTTGAATGCGATGGCCCATATCGCCTCCGGTGATGAAGAAGGGCTTGAGGGAAAATGAAGTGACATGGACAATCTCCTCTGCATTTCTTGCCCTGTCAGTGATTGAGGAGAGAGAAGGCGTGACCTTCTCTCTCCTCCGGACGCCCGTTCAGGAGATGGAAGATCACGAGAGGAAAGGCTCGCGTGGTGCGGGCCTGAAGCCCCTCATAGATGTGTGGAGCATCTTGCACGAAGCGCTCCCACAGTTCACGCCTTCTCTCCGGTCCCACGATTTCTGCTTCCGCTTTCATGGCCTGGTTCCTCACCTGTAGTGTCACCTGCGGATGGGCGCGGACATTGAGCAGCCAGCCGGGTTGGGAGTCCCGCCCGCCGTTTGTTGCTGCGATCACATAGGAGGAGGCATCCTTGATGTAACTCAGTGGCACGGTTCGTTGCTTTCCAGACCGTCGCCCAGTCGTGGTGAGCAGGAGGACGGCTGTCCCATTCATCGAGCCAGCGATGCGTCCCCCTGTGACACGATAGAGCAAGATCAGCACAGGGAGCAGGAGCTTTAAAAGAAACTCATCAATTCGTTGCATGAGAGACCAGTGCATCCGTTTCTGCCTCCATCCTTTTTGTCAGCTCTTTAAGCGGTTTGTCCTGGCCCTTCGCTCGAGGCTGGCAGCGGGACCGGTTCTGCGTTCTCCCACCCTGTCTTGCGAGCCCACGCTTCCAGCGTCAGCGGCTCTGGGTGGAGCTTGCGTAATGCGGGAATGTTGGCGGCATACCCCTGCTCGTTGAACCAGCGCAGCATCGCGCCCGGTTCATTCCTCTGTTCACCTGCGTTGTCCTGGACTTGAACCGGCCTGCCAATCACGCGACTGAAAACCACAGCGGTCTGCGCTGTGGTCAACTCATCTCCTGCCAGCTCCAATGCCTTGCCCAGATAGTACTCCGGGTTGGCAAAGGCCAGGGCCACGAAGGCGGCAATATTGGTAAGCGCGACCAGTTGCATGGCCCTAGCAGACCGGAGCCCAAACGAAGGGAGGGTTCCATTCAGAATCAGGGGACGCAGGAACAGGTAGTTGTCCATGAAAGCGACCGGGCGTAGCACGGTGGATGGCACCTCCAGCAAACGAATATAGTGCTCAATCTGCCACTTACTCTCGAAATGAGGAATGCCCGTCTTTCGCTCCGCGCCGCCCACCGAAGAGAACACGAAATGCTGCACTCCTGCCGCCGCCGCTGCATCCGCGAGTGCCCGGCCCTGGCGCACCTCGCCTTCTGATCCCACACCTGCTAGCCCGAAATTGACCACGCCGAAGACTCCATAGACGCCCTGCAATGCAGCTTCGAGCGAGACGCGGTCTTCCAGGTTCCCCTGAACTACCTCCGCACCTGCTTCAGCCGGGGCTTGCGCCTTTTCACTGGTCGCGTCACGGGTCAGCGCCCGCACCGACCACCCGTCTGTCAGCAGACGACGTGCGGTCGTGCCCCCTTGATTGCCCGTCGCACCGACCACCAGGATATATGGTTGTGTTGTTGTCATACGATACTTCCATTTCTCTGAAAAAGGGGGCTTATCTGTTCGAGAAAGCTCGTTCACGCCCTCTGCGGAGAACTCCGATGCCGATCCACATGAGCAAAGCTGCTGCAAGAGCCAGAGGCAGGTCGCTAAAGAGGGAAGCGGGAACAAAACGGCCAAGCAGGAAACCAAGAATAATCAAAGGAACTGTCAGCACGCCAATGAGCAGGAGCATCACCGCTGGAAAGCCAGGGAATGCTCTAGTGCGCAAGATCGCAATGGCAAGCAGCGTCATTCCGACAAAAAGCGTGATGGTTGTCATCCCCGCCATGGCACGCGGAAGCATTCCCCCTCCGAACAAACTTGAAAGCTGAGTGATGTTGATGAGGTGTATGATAAGCGCCATTGTCTCTAGCCCAATGGCCCCGGAAGCCAGCACTTTTGCCTGCCTCCAAAGCCGTACACTAAGCAGAAGCAGGCCAGTTCCTAGACAGATTTGTGCAGCTTCGTTGGCGATCATGCCCAGCCACATAGTGGCTGATCCATCAAAGTAGTTCGGATCAATCAATTTCCCAGCCATCACTCCTGCCAGGTAGGTCATCATCCATAGCATGCCTGCCAGGGTCAATCCCC
This sequence comes from Reticulibacter mediterranei, assembly GCF_016587455.1. Lineage (NCBI taxonomy): Bacteria > Bacillati > Chloroflexota > Ktedonobacteria > Ktedonobacterales > Reticulibacteraceae > Reticulibacter > Reticulibacter mediterranei. Next base: position 2,977,680 of record NZ_BNJK01000002.1, read on the forward strand.
ATCCCCCCCAAACGGCGAACCCTGAAGCAGATGCTCTCATCGATGTACTTGTTCCCTTTGTCGCGTTTTGCATAAATCTCTCCCTTTTAGTTTTGTGGATGCAAGAGGACCATCGGGATTTCTCGCTGCGTGAGCTTTTCATACCGTGCAAACATCGGTGAGGCTCTCACCAGGTGTTCCCAGAGCACTTGTCGCTGCTCGGGATCGGCGATTTCCGCGATTGCGGAGCTCTGCCAGTTTTGAATGCGCACCTGCACGTGCGGCTGGCTGCGCAGATTGAAAAACCACGCGGGATGTCGATCTTGTCCAGCGTTCGATCCGGCGACGACATAGGCGGAACCGCTTTTAATGTAGATCAGCGAGACCTTGCGTGGTTGCCCAGAGGTACGCCCCGTGGTGGTCAGTTCGAGGAGTCCCACCGGATCCGTCGCGCTATTCATCTGAATGCGCCCACCCGTCAAGTTGTAGACAATCAACGAAAACATACTCAGCTTTGCCGTTTTCTGTGACATCAGCTTCTCCCTTCGTGTGAATGATCTCCTTCGCCTTTAAGAATTTCATTTTGAAATAGTGTCAAAATGAAATCATATTTGAGGCAAAAAAAACTGCGCTTTCGTCAGGCAAGCAGACTTCTGCCTGTTGAAACGTTCTGCTCCCGCCACCTAGCGGGATGGCCAGTTGTGTTGGACCTTCGTGAGTAAATCGATAAGCACCAGTTGCTCAGTCGTCGTCAGGGCATCCAGCACCCCCTGTGCCACGCTTCGCCATTCCTGCATGAAGGTCTCAATGGTGAGCTTCCCCTGCTCCGTCGGGATGACCCGGAAGCTGCGCCGATCCTCCTGATTGAGCATCCGCTTGATGTAGCCGTGCTGCTCCAGCCGATCTAAGATACGGGTCAGTGTGCTCAAATTCACATCACCCAGAGCTTCGGCGATCTCCTTGACCATCAACGGGCCACGAGGTTCCATCCAGAGGAAGAGCACGCGCACGTCCTCGGGATGGCATCCCTTCATCTGTTGCTCAAAGTTCCACTGTTGTTGCTCGATGCGGTCGCTCAGAAAAAAGATAAACCGGAGCAAAGCCGTCGTCATCTCTGGCCGATCAGGAAACGATGTGCTTGCCATGGAACTCCTTCATGCCCAGCGTACCGCCAGCGTCATCTGGCTGTTCATCTCATATATTTTCATTCTGAAAATAGAATACCAGACCCATCGGCGCCTGTCAAGAGGGGGAGAGGGGTTTCCTCTGAAGCATGAAGGATCATTTCCCCAATGTGGCTTTTCTTCTTTCTTCATTTACAACTGTAGGGCTAGCAAGGAAACAATGTTATCTAAGACGGATCCCTGACGCCTCAAAATAGTTATCGAACTGAAGCGGAAAGAAGTGCGCTGAAATTTGGCAGAGACAAACGTTTTTCTTTATGAGTATTGTACTCATAGGCACAAAAAGCTATACTTACAGAAAAGAGGTTCTTGAAGGGAATGCAGTAATCGTATGCAACAGAAACGACGTCATCACTCAGTTGTATGTCTCTGTGCTCCCCCTGACCTGCCATATCTTGAGCAGTGGGAAACCCATCTCCACCCTCTCGAACAAGCAGGGCATCTCACTGTCTGGTCTGAACGGCATCTCACCGCTGGAGCGCTCCTGGCTCAGCAAATAGACGAACGTTTGAAGCAGGCAGATCTGCTTGTGCTGATGCTCAGTGCTGATTTTTTTGCATCCGACAACTGCATGGCCCTGATGGAACGAGCCATACAATATCACCAGGCTGGTTCAGTACGCCTCATCCCGTTGCTGCTGCGTCCAGTAGCCTGGCAAGAGTCTTCGCTTGCTTCGCTGTCATGTATTCCTTCCAATGGCCTTCCGGTAACCCAATGGGCTGATCCAGATGCCGCCTTTCACGCATGTGTTCGAGAGATCCGCCACCTCTTCGACCAGCCGATGGCCTCATCATTATCAGACTGGCACCCTGTGTCTGCCAGAGAATGGCAGAACCGAATCCGTATGCTCAAGCGGCTGAGCCATTCTTATCGAGAGATGTTGGCACAATCGTTGCGAGGAGCTGCCTGGCTAGAACTTGGCCTGGCTGAAAAACCGGATGCCGTACTGAATGCGGCAAGTCTCTTATGGCATAGCTTCAATCAGGTTGAGCGTATGCTTCCTCCTGAGACGTCCATCTTGCAAGTTTTTGATGAGGCCGAACAGGAGTTGCTGATCCTGGGTGAGCCAGGCACGGGAAAATCGACGTTGCTACTCGACCTGGCACAACAACTGATCCAGCGAGCCGAAACCGATGCAATGTATCCCTTGTCGATCATCTTGCCGCTGTCTTCCTGGGCTATCAAACGCCCTCCACTCCACAGTTGGATAGCCGAGCAACTTTCGCAAATCTATCATATACCGCGCCGTCTGAGTGAGCAGTGGGTACGTGAGGAGAAAATTCTGCCCTTACTTGATGGCCTCGATGAAATGAATGAAGCGGCTCGTCCAGTCTGTATTGCTGCAATCAATGAGTATCATCGTGAGCATCTCCATGTTCCACTGGTTATCTGTAGCCGCAAGGCAGAGTATGAAGCGGCCACATTGCAACAGCAGCTTATCCTTCAGGCCGCGGTCATCGTGCAACGTCTCACCCGGGAGCAGATTGATGCCTACCTCCTTCATGCAGGCACCCTGCTCATAGACTTACATAGTGAGTTTGAAAAGAATACTACTTTGTGGGAGTTGGTAACAACTCCGCTCATGCTGAATATCTTCATGCTTACTTATCAAGGAACCTCAGTACGAGATCTTCCCTCCAAGGAAGCTGAGCTACAACGACAGGTTTGGATCGATTATATTAAACATATGGTTGAACGGAAAGGAGATGCGAATCGCTATCCACTTCAGCCCACTCTCAAGTGGCTTAGCTGGCTGGCCTGGCAAATGCGGGAACACAATCAAACAATTTTTTATCTGGAACAGTTACAACCCGATTGGCTCCCTCAGAGACAAGAAAGATACTACCGATGGAGTATTGGGCCAGCCACTGGGCTGGTTTTGGGTCCGCTCGTTGGCCTGTGCTCTGGCTTAGCGCTTGGCCCGATGGCAGCACTGACATTTGGCACAATTGTTGGCCTGTGCTCTGGCCTAGCATATGGCTTGGGCTTTGTGACAGGCAAGTTAAGCGCTCAGATAAAACCCACAGAAGTGCTCGTTTGGTCGTGGAAAATTTGGTACGAGCACAAAGAATTGGATTACTTTTTGCTCTATCCATGGGTGTGGCTACGGGCCTGGTCGGCGGCTTGGTTGCGGGCCTGATCAGCGGCTTGGTCATGGGCCTGCTCATGGGAGCATTGAGTATGTTTTCAGAAAAGCAAATTATAGAGCGCAGTATCCTGACTCCAAACGAGGGAGTACGGCGTTCCATAATAAATGGGGTAATATTTACGCTTATCGTTGGACTGATCTTCGGGCTGTTCATAGGTTGGTTCGACGTCAATGGACCACTCGATGGGCTGATCTCTGGGTCGCTCTTTGGCATTGGCGGCGGGCTCATTGCTGGGCTGCAAGCAGCCATACAACACTATACCCTACGTTTCTGGCTCTCTCAAACACACCTTCTTCCCTGGAAAACCGTTCCGTTTCTGAACGATGCCACTACTCGCATTCTTCTGCGACGCATAGGTAGCGGCTATAGCTTTACCCATCGTCTGCTCCTTGAGCACCTCGCTGACAGACAGGCATCTTCGATCTAATCGCTCCAGGCAACAGAACAGTTGTAGCAGTGCTTCTTACTTCTCATTAGCGCAGACTTTCTCGCATCTGGTTATTGTTATGGTGTTGAAATGTTTAAAGCTCTAGAGAGGCATGAAAAAAGAGAAGCTTGCGTTATTCCTATCATTCTTCGGCCAGTTGATTGGGCAGGAGTCCCATTTGAGAAACTTCAAGTGCTTCCCAAAAACGCTAAGGCTGTCACTAGTTGGCGACTACGAGACCAGGCATTTGTGGAAATTGTTCAAGAAATTCGAAAAGTAATTCATTCGCTGAGAATAGGCTCTGGAAAACAAGATCAGGGAGCCGGCTTCGAGGGAATGCGGAGTGCTGATCTCCGATCAAACTATGAAGAATTTATTGATTGGAGCAAGTATATCCTCCGCAGAGACCCGGAAAATGCAGAGATATATTTTCTTTTAGCTGATGCTTTGAAATATGAAGGTTTCCATGATAAAGCTCTTGCTCTGTATGGGTGGTGTCTTCAATTTCGTCCTCGTATGATGCAAGCCTATTATGGCATTGGAAATGTTCTCTATTTACAGGCAAAATTTAGTGAAGCTCAAACAGTGTATGAACGTGCTATTCAACTTGACCCAACAAATCCGTATGCATATTATAGTTATTGTATTGTTTACTTTACTCTCTATGGAGAGCGAGAAAGAGGGAATAATGCCTACAAGGAGGCTATCAATGCTTACAAAGAGGCAATCGCATATGATCCTCGACTCAAACTGAATGATCTTTCTTTTAAGGAGGAAGCGATTGATTATTATCTGGATTGGGAGTATGCTCTCCCAAACGATGATAAGCTGGCTGCTCACCGATATGAATGGGCTTTGAGAAGTTTATATAATGCTCTTTGCAGAGAAGAAGCATTTAAGAAGTGGCTTGAAACTGGTCAAATAATATGGTCAGATTACATGCCAAATTGCCCAGAAAGGTAACCTTTTTGGCCTATCGCCCTCCCCCCGATTTTAAGATGCTTATTCATCACCCCTTCCTCCATACACAATGAATCACATCGAAAGGCTTTCTCGCTGTGAGAACTCGTTCCCATCGCTGCTCAGATGAGACGCGGAGACTAACAGTCTTCCAACATGACACGAAAGCGCCATTAATTCTATCTCCATACTCTATGGCTTCATAACAGGCCAATCAGATCAAAGAGGCTTCTATACACATATCCACACAGTCATTCAGCCATAACTTTTCTTTGGTCCAGTCTTGCCCCAGGGCTTTCCTCGCCTTCTCGCCTCATGCAAGCTAAACATATGGGCGCGCCTCTTCTCCGTACCAGGTCTCGTCCCCGTCTCTCGCTCGATCCTCTGCTGTTTTTCGTTCCCTAACTTGCTTAAATGGAAATAAAATCCATTGAGGTGCCGTTGTTCACGTTGATCTTGCACAAAACAGGCACGCGAGCAAAAGGGCTGTTCTGAGTTGTGCTTTAGTCGGTGTTTCGGAACGGAGTGAGTACACCAGTAGCAAATGATCTCACCATTGGCCCGTCGGGTATTGTCAACTTAATTTTTTCTCTTGATGAGTTTTCCCCACAGGACCTTCTTTCAACACTTCGACAGCCTCTTTTCTTGGAGAAGACGTGGGTTCATTCCCCACTTTCGTCTTCAATTTGCGAATCATAGCTCTGCAATTCTATTAAGTTGACAATACCACGAACAGCACACAGCTGCTCAGGTGCGTAAGAACTATGAAACGCTCCTGGCGGAAATGGAGCAAGCGCCAATATCCTCTGAGATACTTCCCCATATGCTCTCGACATTTCGCAAAGTGACCATGAGCTATTGGTCTGATCTCTTTCATTGCTACGATCTTCCTGATCTCCCACGCACCAACAACGAGTTGGAGCAGTAATTTGGCTCAGCACGCTATCATGAGCGGCGAGCGACTGGGCGAAAGCAGGCGTCACCAGGCTTGGTCGTCCGTGGCGCTGTTCGAGTAGTGGCATCGGTCGCTTCCCGTTTGCATACTTTTTCTGGACCAGAGCTTTGTCCGACCGATTTCACACGATGGCGTACCTTGCGCAGCGAACTGAACCATCGTCACGAAGCACGGCGCATGCAATACCGCTTCCGTCAATCACCCGAAAAGTACCTCGCGACTCTTGAAGAAAAGCTCATCAAGGAAAGATTACCGACGTAGAAAAAAAGTTATACTGAACCTGGCTGATCGAGGCGGGCGCATCGAGTGCTGGCAGTTCAGAGCACATGCCATTCGTGCATCACGAGCGCGTTTCTGTCACCTTAATTACCTCAATATCGTGTCCAAGAAGAATGATGCAAAGTGGGATGCTGAAATCGAAGACATGAAAGATCTCTCTATGTCAAGCTCTAAAAGCTCATGAAGAAAAATTTGAGAGGAAGAAATGAGACAGCAAGAAAGAGGAAGCCCTTCAACATGGCATAAGGAAGTCTACCATGCCGCGTCACGATGTCAAGCCGCTTCGCTTCCCGAGACCTCGCGCCGCTTGCATGGTCTGAAAAAGGCATGCCAAGTTGAAAGTCAAAAAACAGGCTGTTGTTTTGCCTCTCTAGGCCGCTCGTTGCGCATGGTCTCGTCGGGCTGCTTCAAAGATGGCTGCTTGATAGCACTCTTCCTTGAGCCACATCGCATGGATTACTCGTCCCCAGACATTAGCAAGGGCACGTACTGCGACCGTATGGCTTTTTCCTTCCTTGCGCTTGCGTTGGTAGTACTCCAAGGCCCACGGCTCGGAGAGCGTCGATTGCCAAGCAAACTGCTGCAGGGCATTGCGCAGCGGTTTAATGCAAGCATAGCGTCGATGGGCTTTGGCATAGGTTCCACTTTGAAAGAGAACCGGCGAGGTCCCGGCCAGGGCTTGCAAGCTGGCGGCAGTGGCGTAACGTGTTCGATCATCCCCAATTTCTGCCAACAGTCGAGGGGCAAGCCGCGTTCCAGCGCGGGGAAGACTGCTGAAAAGCTCGCTGTCAGCATGCGTCAAAAAAAGGTCTTCGATGGCCTTGTCATACTCGGCAATGCTCTCCACCACGGGCAGCAGTTGTTTCATCAATGTGATCAGCAGGCGCGACTTTGTGCGGGTCGTGATTTCGTCGGCTTGCAAGTGGGGTTGATGCAAAGTTTCGTAGATCTTGGAGGCGGCAGAGCGGGGATTGCTGTGATGCCCCACGCGCCTCGTTCCCTCGATTTGTTGGATCGAAGCAGCCTGAGCCGCTTGAGGAGTAGGATACCTTTGCAGAAAGGTCAGCGTCGAAGGCTGTGCAAGCTTGCTGAACAGATGCAAGCCCGCCGGATAATAGGCTTTGAGGCAGGCAGTGAGCTGGTTGACCAGGCGTGTTTGACTCTGGATCAAGCTATCCTGATCACGGGTCAATGCGCTTCCGTTCTGCAATGATTGGGCTATCGGGTGTGAGTCGCCGCAAATCAGCGAAATCTGCTCTGCCGACTTTTGCCAACAAATACGCATCGATGCTATCCGTCTTCGCTCCCGAAGCAGACCGACGCCGATCAATGGTGTTTGGATTGACTGGATAGACCGGAAATCCTGCTTCCAGCAAAGCCGTGATCAGCAAGCCGTGATTGGTTTCGACGATACAAGCTACCTCAGTTTTTCTGTGCGGGCCACTGATAGATTGCAGGAGGTCAGTCAGTTCTTTAAGCCCTTCGACTGTATGCTTCACCTGACGTTTTCCAACCTGATGACCGGCATCATCAAGAACCATGAGATCATGCTTTTCGTCAGCCCAGTCGATGCCAGCGTACCACATGGGCAGTTTCCTCCTGGGGCGCCAAACGTTCCTGGAGCGACGAGTCCTTCTACTGTGGCGCTCAAAGCGCGACTCTCTAATGATCGATCTTCCAGGAACTCCGACAGGCGAAGGACGATCTTTCATAAGCGGTCAAGCCGTTTGGAGGTCCCAGCCTTTCGCCTGTCGGGTTCGACAGTTCACATGAGCAAGCATACCCTTGCTCCGGCCCTTCTGTCGAGAGGGCTTGAGACTAGTTTACCGTAGAAGGAGGTCACGTGATGACAAATTCGGCAGCGACGCTCGAACATTTTGAGCGCCAGAAGAACATTCTCCTGACGAGCTATCGCCGCGTTGGTACACCAGTATATACACCAGTGAATATTGCCGTCGAAGGAGAACATGCCTTCGTCCGCACATGGAACACGGCGGGGAAATTCAAACGGATTCGCCACCATCCCACTGTCGAGATTGCCCCCTCGACCGTGTTTGGTCAGCGAACTGGTCCAGCGATTCGGGCGCGTGCTCGAGTGCTGGAAGGAGCCGAGGCGGTTCATGCCGGTCAGGCGCTTGATCGCAAGTATCCTCTGCTGCAAGGCGTCCTCGTCCCAATGATTCATCGCCTGGGCCACTATCGAACCATTCATATCGAGCTGACCCCTCTCGACGATCTTGTTGGACGGACTGTCCTCATCACCGGAGCAACGGCGGGCATCGGGCGTACTGCCGTTATTCAGCTTGCCCAGCGCGGTGCCCAGATCATTATTGTGGGTCGTAGCGAGGACCGAGGTCGGCAGGCAGTCGCCGACATCAGCGCTCAGAGTCACAACGATCAGGTCTCCTTCCTGCAGGCGGATATGGGCCATCTCGAATCGGTACGTCGTCTTGCCCAGGTGGTGCGCCAGCAGTACCCCCAGGTGGATACGCTCGTGAACAATGTCGCAGGTCTCTCTCCAACAAGGCAGGAGACGGTTGATGGATTGGAAGCCACCCTCGCAGTGACGCATCTCGGTCCATTTCTGCTCACACGGCTGCTCGTGCCCCTACTTGAGGAGAAACCAATCGGCAGAGTAGTGAATCTCATGTCAGGGACCTACCGCTTTGGCAGCCTCGACCCTCTCACCCTGGAACCATCCGGCCCCTATCGCGGCTTCGATGCCTATATGAGTGCCAAGTTGGCTCTCTTGCTCACCTCGCTCGAACTCGCTCGACGCACACAGGGAAGTACACTGCGCGTCCTGCTTGCAGATCCAGGTGGGGCTGACACCGATACACTCACGGTTTCCTTGCAACCTGGCATGCTCAGTGCTCGCATGCGGTTGATGGCAACCTTCTTCTCTTTGCTGGTCCGCCGCCCTGGGAACCTGGAGCGAGCTGCTCGTTCATCAGTCGAGGCTGTCACCTCGACCGACCTGATGAGTGGAGATTACCTCAAAGCCAACACCCGTCCTAGTCAGATCGCCCGTGTGGCCCAGGATGCTGCCTTCGCACAACGTGTCTGGGCAGCCAGCAATCGTCTGGTTGGCTTGCCTGATGATCTGCGTGTGTCAGAGACGCTGTTCAGTACTCAGGAATAGTCAAGCCTTCAGCCGCAACAGCTAGGGACTTGAGGAGGTTCCGGCGAGGGGAGGAGGGGCAAGTTGGTGCGATGCAACGCGCGTGTCCAGCATGGTTGACTCCTGCCCACTGCTCTCAACGCTCAGGAGACGGAGGCTTCATGGGACATCTCGCTGATGGAGAGATGATGTGCGTGGTCAATGAAAATGCCTGCTGTTCCCGGCCTCCTCACTGCCTGAATTGACCGTTGCCTTTGCTTCAGAAGTCTACTCTGTTGTATGGCAGGCTCAAAGACGGAAAGAAAGGAGAACACACAAGGGCAATGCCATCAGCCAACGTTACCCCCTAGCAGGGTAAACTCTCTGCTGGTGAAGTGTCGCGGAGGGTTTGTAAAATGAAGCTGACAAGACAGAAGGAGCCTGGAAAGCGGGATCTTGTTGTTGTCGTTGTGTGCGTTGCTGTTGCGTCTGACGCTTGCGTGCAAGGAGAGTAAGCATCAAGCGGATCATCGCAATGTGGATCATCGCTTCGCTACTCTCCACCGACCGCTCGTAATCTTTGGCAAGGCGGCGATACCGATTGAGCCGCCCAAACGTCCGTTCTACCACCCAACGATGTGGAAGCACTTGAAATCCTTTCTCGTTGCCAGCACGCCTGACGATGGCTCTCCATCGCTGAGCACGTGCTCTCGACCCGTCTCCGCCCTCTTGCGCGACGCGCCCACCTGTAGGCACGTGGTGAGAAGTGGTCTTGCCAAATGTTGAGATGGTGTTTTGAGGAGGAACATGCGTATCATCTGAGTCGGCCCGAAGTCGCTAGATACGTGATTGAGGCGACCAAAGCACTCGCTGATCTGCTTGGGATCTCTCTCGGCGAGGGAAGAGGCAAGAGCGAAGATTGAGCTGAAAGCGAGGAACACCTGAGATGTGTTCCCCGCCACTTCTGGTTTGAGTGCTCTCAATTGAAGTGCAGAACCATCTTGCCATGCTCAAATCGCCGGAAGCGTCAGGACTGTGAACAAGGTCTCATGTGGGTCTCCCTCTTGTGGTAAACTGATGGTCATCCAACACATCTTCAGGAGGAGCGACCCATGAACTGCCCACACTGTACATCTGCCGCAACAAAGGAACAGTTGAAGAAAACGACGCTTGGATACCGAACGTTTCGCTGCCGAGAGTGCCGACACACGTTCAATGAACGTGACTTCCACTCCTTTCAACTACTTGGAATATCCAACCGATATCGTTCTGCTTGTCGTGCTCTGGCGACTGCGCTATAAACTGAGTCTGCGGGATCTGGCAGAGATGTTCCTCCAACGCGGTTGGGTGTTCACGCATGAAGCCGTTAGAGACTGGGAAGCGAGGTTTGCCCCATTGCTTGCAGATCAGTTACGAGCGAAGCGCCGAGGACAAGCAGGGACATCGTGGCATGTCGATGAAACCTACGTGAAAGTGCATGGGAAGTGGTGTTATCTTTATCGGGCGATTGATCGCGATGGCAACCTGGTGGATTCGCGGCTGAGTGAAAAGCGCGATATGGAGGCGGCCAAACGCTTTTTCATGCAGGCCCTCGAGGTCTGCGGTCAGGCTCCTGAACGGGTAACAACTGATGGGCATGATTCGTATCCACGGGCCATCCGCGAGACACTCGGCAGTCACGTCATCCACCGTTGCAATCCCTACCTCAATAATCGACTGGAACAAGATCACCGGGGAATTAAGCAACGATATTATCCCATGCGTGGGTTCGGAAGTTTCGCATCGGCATCTCGCTTTTGCCAAGCCTTTGAGGAGGTGCGCCAGTTTTTCCGCTTCCGCACCACCATGAACCAATCGGTGCCTCTTGCTGGGCAACGTAGGTTCTTTCGTCAACGTCTGGACACCCTACGACGAATGTCCCTAACTGTTTAGCCTCTAGAAACAGAGGCTTCAAGAAATTGAACACGATTGGTGGTTTGAGCTTCTCAGTTCTGACACTTCCTTAGAAAGTGCAACTGTAGTGCTCTTCTCATTTCCAACCCATTTCCAACCCATTTCCAACCTGCTCCTCCCCTTTCTTGGGTATACTTACTGCAAGCAATACTAGGTGAATGATTCGCCCCTAGAACAGCAGCCGAGCGCTGTTCTCCCAGGCTAAATGAAATGAAATTGAAAGGAATGCAAACTTTTTATGGATACAAAATCAAACAAAATGTTTCTGACCAAGCGGAAGGCGATTGCTGGAATGCTGGCTACTGGAGCGGGCCTGAGCATCAACTTTGCGACCCCTCCATTCAGCTTTGCCGCCAGCCGCTCGCCCTCTGCAACAAATCCCACTCCCCTCTCCATTACTCACGTGTCCAGTGGCACCTATGCCTTTGGAGCGCAGACGACAACCGCGGAGTATATGGATACCATTAATACTTCTGGTGATGTCACTCTCTATCAACAGTTAGACCGGAACGATATCCCTCGTGATGCCTTTTACGCCGGTTTGGGCTAACGAGATCTCGTATACCACCAATTCCAAAGTGTATAAATTCTGCTTGAATTCATAAGTACTTTCTCGTGCTCTATCCATCTTTCGATTGAAGGTGGTCAGAGCAGCAGTCGTTCTCAACTCTTATTAGGCTAAACGGGGTGTATCGCATGGATTTGACGGACATCGTCACCTTTGTTTCCGCGTTTTGTCGTTGTGCTACTGGCTTCGTTTTTCTTCTTTCGTTTGGGAGCAAAGTACGTGATATCGCTCAGTTTCAGCGCAGCGTTGTCGCTTTTCGTCTGCTCCCCAGAAAACTGAGTCACATTGCCGCAATCCTCTTTCTCGGCGGAGAGCTGGTGGTTGTGCTCTTCCTCCTGGTGGGGGAGTGTTGCTGCTGCCAGGATTCATACTCGCTCTGTTTCTACTCATAGTATTTAGCATCGCAATATCATCTGTTCTCGTCAGAAAGCTCCATATTTCCTGCAATTGCTTTGGGGCCAGCGATCAACCGGTGGCCGTGACCGATGTCTGGCGCAACGTTGGCCTGATCATCTGCGCGCTGGCTGGCTCTGGTACGACTTCCTGGAGCCAGGCAGGAGGCCGCATCCTGAACATCGGAGAATGGTTGCTGGCAGGCGTCAGCGCGCTGCTCCTCTCACTGTTATGGTTACAGCTCAGAAACATTGTGCAATTGCTCTCCGGTGATCAATCATCTTCTACAGAAAAGGTATAACAAACAAGGAGGTATCTTTTGGAAACAGTTCTTATTGTGAGTTCAGTACTTCTCTGGATCGTACTCATTTGCAATGTGTTCTTGACGCTCGCACTGGTACGCAATGCGAACAAGACTGCCACGCAAGCGAAACCCTTTACTCCCCCGGAAGGCTTAAAAGAGGGAGATGAAGCGCCTGTATTTACAGCTCAAGCGCTCGACGAGACGACCGTGACGCAGGAGGACTATAGCCATAAGCCCGCACTCTTCGTCTTTATTGCTCCTCATTGTGGACCCTGCCATGAAATTCTCCCGTCTCTGAAGGCGATGGGATCTCAGATGGCAGACACGGATCTGGTGCTGGTCAGCAATAGTTCGCTAGAGGAAGCTCGCGAACTGGCAAAAGAGTTCGATCTCACGTTGCCGCTCTTATCGGCTCCCAAACCCCAGAATCCTTTCTTTACCGACTACAAGGTTCACGGCACGCCCACCTATTACCTGATCAACGCGCAGGGTAAGGTCCAGGCGACGGGCAATCCCCATGCGAACAATCCTCAGTGGAACAAACTGGTAGCATCCCTGACCAAACAGGCCGCTGCGGTTTAAGCTATTCTCTCAACCCAGGTGTTCCCTGCAGATGAGAAGGCCGGCGGGCATGCGAGAGAGAGATTCGAGGATTCTCGCTCTTCTCTCTTGCTCAGCCCAAATTGCTGCATGCCACCAGCATCATCTGCGGTGACATATAAATTATTATTGGCTCCATATGCTCAATGCCGAGCCATGCAAAATGGAGCTATTCACAAGTAAAAGGAGACCATGCGATGACCAATACTGTTTTCTCGACTGTTGATCGTTTCGCCAGCAAATTCAAGCTCATTGATAGCTTGATCAACAGCGTTGCTGAGCGGCTTCTGCCACAACATGAGGCACAGGCAGGTTATAATTGCGGAGCCGGCGCATATCACTGTCGTAATCGATGTAGAGGTGAAATGTGTAGAGAGGATCTAGGTTTATATTACGGTCAATACGTCTGCTGCGACAGCCGCACGGGCCAGGATCTTTACTCCTATGATTATTGCGGCTGTTAATAATAAGTCGTGAGATCAATGCATCTGAGGCTTATCTCGTGTCGAGCAGGACATGCCCGGCACGAGAGCCACATCCTGATCAAGAATAGCTCTACAAAATCATAAGGAGTAATTTTATCATGAATACCGTTTTCTCGACCGTTGATCGTTTTGCTAGCCGCTTCAAGCCGGTTGATACCTTGATCAATCATATTGCGACACGTCTTTTGCCTCAGCATGAGGCAAAAGGTGGCGGTTGCCCGTCAGGCACTACATATAATGGGTGGACGTGTGGCAATTATTGCCGCCCTGCCGGCGATTTACAATATGAGCTGCTCTACCTTTGCGGTTTTCACGGCGGACAGTATCTCGTCCGACAATGTTGCGACTGCTGCTCATAGATACCATTCTACCCTCCCTGTAATTCATAAGGGATAGATATCACCGCTTTACCTATATGTTTATCCGCATCTCATCCTATGCTACACGACGGCAGGACCTGTTAAGAATTACAGGTTCTGCCATGAGAGAAATGAGCTTTTCTGCTATGCTTCTCTTCATGATCATCATTTGCATACTATGCCTTTTGCTTTGTTGCGCAGTCTTTCTGCTGCGTAAGAGTATGTACCTGGTGACGGTCATCGGCGCTTCTATGTCTCCGCAGCTCGTGCATGGAGACCGCGTTCTGGTCTTTCGCTGGTATCCCAGCCGCCGATTACGCAACGGACAGGTCGTGGTTCTGACCACGAGCCGCAACAAGTATTACAAACGCGATTCGGGACGCAGCACATGGTACGTGAAGAGGATTGTGGCAATGGGTGGCGACACCTTCACGCAGGATACCGCGCCTTATCCTGATGCTGATAATGATGAGCACATACGCAACAAAGCACAGGTGGACGAGGCGGGGCGATGGAGCTGGCACATCCCACCGGGACACATCTTCGCCTGTGGTGACAACCGGGAGCGCAGCATTGATTCGCGCATCTGGGGTCCCATTCCAACCAATCAGATCATCGGCATCGTGCTCGCCAAACTCCCAGGCACCTCCGTCGTTCCACCTGAATTGACATCTCGCGACGTCATCCCGAACACCCCACTTCCCAGTGGTGAGCCTGCCCCCGACTTTCATGCCGAGACGCTCAGCGGCGAGATCGTCTCGTTAGACAGCTATCAAGGGGAAGCGCTGCTTTTATTGTTCATTGCTAAAAACAGCTTCTCCTATCAAAAAACTCCCGCGTTCCCGACGCTTGCAGAGGATCTCGCGACACATCATATCGCAGTTACCTTCGTCTTTGATGGGACACGCGAGACGGCCCAGACGCTCACAGAACTGCTTCCTGCCTCTCAATCGGTGCTCCTCGCTCCACGCCGAGCGAATCCTCTGTTTGACGATTATCACATGATTGGAATGCCCTCTTACTGCTTGCTTGATGACCAGCACATTGTCCGAGCCACAGGTTTCACCAGCTTTGACGCCGCAACCCTGCTAGCTTCGCTCGAACAGGCACGATCAGATCGTTCCCAGGAGGAGTTGAATGCATAAGCTACGCGACTGGTCTCACTTTCTCCGGGATATGGTGAAACTCACCGGCCAGATGATGGCGCTGGCGTGGCGTGCATTGCCATTGTGTTTTGTGATTCAACTGGGGCTGGAACTGCTCCAGGGGGGCATCCCGCTGGCCTCGGCCTGGCTCTCCAAAGGGATTTTCGATGCCCTGGGTCAGGGATTGCATGGTCAGCCCTTCGCTCGTCTTCTCCCAACGCTGATTTTCCTGCTTGCGACCCAGACGGTGGTGTTCGTCCTCGGCCAGACCATCGCCCCTCTCAACCGATTTGTTTCCAGTGAGCTTGATCGCGGCCTGACCCTGCAGATCAGAGAGACGCTGTTCCGCAAAATCTCCGGCCTGGTCGGCATCTCGTACTTTGAGGACCCTGAGTTCTACAACAAAATGGAGCTGGCTTCCTCACGCGCCCAGTTCGCGCCCAGTCAGGCATTGCAAATTCTGGGCACGCTCATCCAGCAAGGCATGACGCTGCTCTCTTTTGTTGGTACCCTGCTGGCCTTCAACCCCTTACTGGCTCTGAGCATCAGCATCGCCATCCTGCCAGAGATTATCGTGCAACTCAAATTCAGCCGTCAACGCTTCGGCATCGCCATGCTCAATAGTCCCAGAGCACGCCGCGCCTCGTACTATGGTCGCCTTCTTTCCTGGACGATGTTCGCCAAAGAGCTGCGCCTCTTCAATCTCGGCGAGTATTTCCTGCGCAAATTCCTGGACATGACCAGAGAGATCCAGCATAACGAGCGAGAGCAGCAGAAGCGCGAACTGCGCTGGCAAGGCGGGCTGACCCTGCTGGGCAGCCTGGTTTCTTCTGCTGCGTTTGTCGTGGTCATCTCCTCTGCCTTTTCTGGCCGCATCAGCCTGGGCGACGTGGTGCTCTACACCAGCGCCGTGAGCAGCGTCCAGAGCGCCCTCAGCATACTCATCAACACGATGGCCCACACTAACGATAGCGTCCTGTTTTTCCGATTGTACACGGATATTCTGAAGCTGGAGCAGCCTCTTGCCATCAGCACACAGACTCAGCCCGTTCCTCCACTCTCCAAAGGCATCACCCTGCGCAATATCTCCTTTCGCTATAGCGAGCAGCATCCCTGGATTTTGCAGAACGTCAACCTGTTTCTACCCGCAGGCAAATGCCTTGCACTCGTGGGGCTCAATGGCGCAGGCAAAACCACACTGGTCAAGCTGCTGACACGGCTCTATGATCCCACCGAAGGTGAAATTCTCTGGGATGGCATCGACATTCGCACCTTCGATCCGCAAGGCTTCAGGTATCATCTGAGCACCATCTTTCAGGATTTCGCCCGCTACGAGCTGACCGCCCACGAAAATATTGCCTTGGGCGGAATCGAGCAGATCGAGGCCACCGACAAGATCGAGCAAGCTGCTCTCAAAGCGGGAATTCACGAACGCATCAAGGCGCTCCCCGACGGTTATCAGACCATCTTGAGCCGCTGGATGGCGGAGGAAAAAAAGGCCGGGGCCGATCTCTCAGGTGGCGAGTGGCAGAAGCTGGCCCTGGCCCGTATGCTGATGCGAGAGAGTGATTTTCTTATTCTCGACGAGCCATCGGCGGCTCTCGACGCCCAGGCCGAGCACGAGCTTTACTGCCACTTTCGCGAGATGATGCGCGACCGCACCTCGCTGCTCATCACCCATCGCTTCAGCACGATCCGCATGGCCGACTCCATCGCCGTCATTGAGCAAGGACAGATCAGCGAATATGGCACGCACGACGAATTACTGGCTCTGAGCGGCACCTACGCTCAGCTCTATACCACCCAAGCTGAGAAATATAGCCTGCATGGGGCTCCTTCTCCAGAGCCAAAAAGTAGAGAACGAGAAAAGAGAACCGAGACAGAGACGACAGAGCGAGAACGTGTCAATGCCAATCGGAAACCAGCCTCCCCAGGCGATGCGCAACGGGCGAACTCTCTCCAGTGAAGTGACGCACAGATCAGTTTTCGTCGTCTTCCTGGCTTTTCGGCTGCGATGGTGTAAAATCCTTTCTGATACGATAACAGGAAACGAGAAGAAGAGAGAGGCGGCAGCGTTCGTTTTTGCTGTGCGAGCGCCGCAGGCAGCAAGTCTGGCACGAACCGGCCCGTAATCCTGTGGACGCATGTGTGTCTGTAATTCTCATAGTCATTGTTCTTTCTCTCAAAGAGGAGTTTATCCCCAGGGTGCAGGGAATCTGTGGAGAAGGATGTGGAAAAAGGGGTAGAGGAAGAGGGGGAGGGTTGGGTAGACTTGTGAGAGAGGAAGTGTTTTCCCCTGTGGTTTCTGGCTGGAAGCGTTCATCTGTGGCGTTGTGGTCGCTATTTCATCCGTGTGTTGTTGGCCAGGCAAAGAGACGAACAGGAGGAAGCAGATGAGTTCAGTAGGTATCCTACGCAGCGCGGTGCGGTATCGGCCACTCACGGAGTCGGTGCAGGAGTTTGTGGTGCTCTCGCCCCGAGCCTCGAAGAGAACGTCACGCAAGCCCCCGCAGAGGACAGGGAATCCGCACCCGCTGTGGGTTCCCAAGCACCCGTTGGTGCTGGTGGGGGTGGGGAGGTATTCGCGCTATGTCGTGAGTTGGCAATTGGATCAGACATTAGAAATGCCTTTTGTGATCATGGCAGTTCAGCAGGCACTCGAACAGGCTGTGCCATGTATTTGCGAACCTCGATCAAGGAAGCCATTTCACCAGTCCACAATATCTGGACGTACTCAAAGCGGCCAATGTTCAGATCAGTATGGACGGCAAAGGGCGAGCACTCGACAATATTTTTACGGAACGATTATGGCGCACAGTTAAGTATGAGGAGGTCTACATTCACGATTACTCTTCGCCACGCGAAGCACGTCAGGCATTAACTCGCTATTTTGCGTTTTACAATTGGCAGCGTCCTCATCAGGCACTCGAGTATCACATCCCTGCTGAAGTCTATTTCCGTAAATCCACCGCAGAGCAGACTGAGAGTGAATAGTCATTGAAAAGGAGGCAAGTAGCTCTTATTTCAGTCGAATTCTTTGTCTTGACAAACTGGGCCACCTAGAAGTGCCGGTACACAGGTCGTATTTGTTGATCCCAAATATACCAGCCAAGTGTGTAGTAGCTGTGGAGTGATAGTCAAGAAAGAGCTATCCGAACGCTGGCATGAGTGCGAGTGTGGATGCTCTCTTGACCGCGACCACAACGCGGCTATCAACATCAAAAAACTAGGGATGAAAGCACTGGCAGAAACAAGAGTCCAGGCTCGGTAGGAGCCTTCAGGGGACGCGCCCCTGAGAAGCCCCTATACACATGTATGGGGTGCTTCACGCAATTGCTTTCTGACGAGGAGGCAGCGCTCTCAGTAGTGCAATCCTATAACATCTTTGATCTGCATTCGGATGGCTATTACTCTGTCAAACTACATTGCTCGGTTTTTGGAATATGTCCAATCGGCTTGAGAAGGGCATTGAAGCCCTCTGAAAAACCAAGCAATGTGGTTTGACAGAGTACTATTATGAGCGGGAGGAAGAGACTATTCCCGCTGTCTGGCAGGCCAGGGTAGGAGCGTAGTTTCCCTACCAGTCCGTCTCGCGCCAAGCACGCTATGAAGGAGCTATTCGTGATGTTCTTTCAGGGAGGAGACCCCTATGAACAAGGTCGTGCTTATTGGGGGTAGAGCTACATAAGCTTTCACTAGAGCAAAATAGTGAGCTTACATACATTATAAGTATTACGACAAAAATAGATATTAACTTGTACGTGGGTTTGCGGTACAAATTTTTCGCACTTTTTTATCCAAATCATGGGTTAATCACTAAGAGTGCCGTAAATTTTTAAGGAGAAACTCCTTGTTTGCGCGAACTTTGGCGTTGTGGGGGTCAAGCCGTAGCGCTCGTTCACAAGCCTTCAAGGCTTGCTGGTATCTCCCCAACTGAATTAGGGCCACGCTTGCATTGTGATGAGCTAGAGCGTTGCGAGGATTATACCGGAGAGCTAGATCGCAAGCATCAAGTGCTTGTTGACATCTCCCCAATTTAATGAGAACCAAACTTTTGTTGGCATAGGTCGAAGAGTGAGAAGGGTTAAGTTGTAGTGCTCGTTCACAGGCGTCAAGGGCTTCCTGGTATCTTCCTAATTCACAGAGAGCTTTGCTTGCATTGTGATGAGCCAGAGCATTGCGAGGATCATATCGAAGAGCTAAATCGCAGGTAGAGAGCGCCTCCTGATATCTTCCCAACTGAACTAGGGCAGCAGCTTTGTTAACGTAGGCCAGAGAACAAGAAGGATCAAGGTGAATCGCTTGTTCACAAGCGCTAAGGGCTTGCTGGTATCTCCCTAATCTAATGAGAGCAAGAGCTTTGTTCACATAGGTCTTGGAAAAGGTGGGTTCAAGGTGAATCGCTTGTTCACAGGCACCAAGGGCTCGTTGGGATTTCCCCAATTCGAGAAGTACCTTACCTGCATTGTAATGAGCCAGAGCATTGCGAGGATCATATCGAAGAGCTAGATCGCAAGCGTCAAGAGCTTCTTGGTTTCTTCCTAATCCACCCAGGGCGGCAGCTTTGTTCACATAGGACATGGAAGAGGTAGGATCAAATTGAATCGCTTGTTCACAAGCATCAAGAGCTTGTTGATATTTCCCTAATTCAAGAAGCGCTTTGCTCACATTGTAATGAGCCAAGGCATTGTGAGGATCATACTGAAGAGCTTGCTGGCAAGCCTCTATGGCTTGTTGGTATTTCCCTAAACTAAGCAGGACCACGCTTGCATTATAGTGGGCCAGAACATTGTGAGGATCAAACTGAAGAGCTTGTTCACAAGCCTCCAGGGCTTGTTGATATTGTTCCAATTTAGCCAGGGCAGTGACCTTGTTTGTATAGGCCAGAGAACATGAAGGGTCAAGTTTGATGGCTTGATTGCAGGCGTCAATAGCTTCCTGGAATCTTTCCAAATTAAGTAAGGCGAGGCTCTTGTTTACGTAGGCTGGAGAGCAAGAGGGGTCAATTTGTATCGCCCACTCACAAGCATTTAGGGCTTGCAGATGCCTCCCTAGATGACTGAGGGCCTTGCTTTTGTTGACATAGATCCGAGCGTCCTGAGGATCGAGTTGGAAGGCTTGTTCACAAGCCTCCAGTGCCTCCTGGTTTCTTCCTAGATTAATTAAAGCCAGGCTTTTGTTCACATAGATGAGCGAACAGGAGGAATCAAACTGAAGAGCCCTATCACAAGCCTCCAGCGCCTCCTGGCTTCTCCCAGACTCAATAAGCGCCTTGATCCTGGCAAGATTCTCGTCGATGGTTGATTGAGGGACTGGTGAGGGTTGAGTGGGAGGCAGCGAAGCCGATGAACTGAGATCTTGCAAGATTTCTTTTTTAACAGTGATAGCTAATGGAAACGTGGGATTAAGCCTGAGAGCTTGTTCGCAGACCTCCAGAGCCTCATGCTGCTTCCCCATATAAGAAAGTATGGCGCTCTTCTTTACCAGGAATGTCTCATCGTCTGGTTTGAGATCAATAGCTCGCTGGCAGTCTGTTAGGGCTTCTTCGTATCTTTGAAGATGACCCAGGGCAGTGCTTCTTATTGTAAATGCTCTTACATTATTCGGGTCAAGTCGAAGCGCTTCGTTACAGGCGGTGATGGCCTCATCAAATCTTTCTAAGGTAAGAAGGACATATCCTTTCTCCGTAAACATTTCACTTATCTGGTTATGATTAGTCGTATCAGGTGCAAGCTTGATTGCTTGATTATAAGCTTCCAGCGCTTCTATAGGCCTTTCCAATCGCTGCAAAAATGCTGCTTTAAAAGTAAGAACAACATGATCATGCGGGTTAAGCCTATTAGCGTAGTCATAAGCTTCTAGGGCCTCTTGAGACCTGCCGAGCGTCTCTAAGATTTTCGCGGTACTCACAAGAGCCTGACTATTATAAGGGAAAGGAACGCCACTCTGAACTGCCTGATGATATGCTTCTATCGCTTCCAATGGCTTTTCTAGATGAAAGAGAAGGTCTCCTTTGAGTAGAAAGAAGGATGCGTCAGGCCGTTTTAAACGAAAAAGATGCTCAAGAGTCTCCATAGCTTCCTGATATCTTCCAAGATCCTGAAGTGCGCTACTTTTAGTGATAAAAGCAGGCCCTGTTTGAGGGTCAAGCTGAATAGCTCGTTCACATGTCTCTAGTGCCTCTAGAGGTTTTCCTATGTGAAGCAGCGCAGTTCCCTTCATAGCAAAGGCAAGGGCATTGCAAGGGTTAAGCTTGATAGCTTGCCCAAAAGCGATAATTGCTTCTTGGTGTCTATCAAGATGGACAAGTACATCTCCCTTCCCAACAAAGGCGTCATCGTTACGGGGGTTGAGTTGAATAGCCTGTTCGCACGTAGCGAGCGCCTCTGCTAGAGGTCCAGCGCGCTTTTCCAAAGGTAGGGGCTTTCCATAAACCACAAGAGAAAACAACACGGAACCCTTCAGTGCAAAAGCGCTATCGTTAAGTGTGTTGAGCTTGATAGCTTGCTCGCAAACACTGAGTGCTTCTTGATATTTACCAAGTCCCTGGAGGGCAGCTCCTTTTCCAACAAAAGCAGCATCGTTGCGAGGGTTAAGCTTGATAGCTTGCTCGCAAGCACTGAGTGCTTCTTGATGTTTATGAAGTCCCTGGAGGGCAGCTCCTTTTCCAACAAAAGCAGCATCGTTGCGAGGGTTAAGCTGAATAATATGCTCGAAAGTTTCCAGTGCCTCCTGGGGCCTTCCTAACTTTTGGAGTGAGGCGCCTTTACCTAAAAAAGCTTGCTCGTTATTTGGATTGAGCAAGATAGCTTGCTGATGAGCTTCTAATGCTTCCTGATACCTTCCTAACCTTTGGAGTGCAACTCCTTTGTCCCGAAAAGCTTGCTCGTTATTTGGATTGAGCAAGATAGCTTGCTGATGAGCTTCTAATGCTTCCTGATACCTTCCTAGATTAGCGAGGAAACATCCTTTAGCATGCCAGTTTCTGGCATTGTCAGGATTTAGCTGAAGTGCATATTCAAATGCATCTATCCCATCCTGTAGTTTTCCAAGAAGGTCGGCCAGAACAAACCCTTTAATAGCATAGGCCCGATCATTCTTAGGGTCAAGAGAGATTGCCTGCTCGCAAGCCTCCAGAGCTTCTAGAGGTTTTCTGAGAAAGAGGAGAGCATATCCTTTATCTGTAAAGGCTGAACTATTAGGATAAAGCAGGGCTGATTGCTCAAGAGCGAGAAAAGCCTGATAGTAGTTTTGCAACTCGATAAGAATGCCTCCTTTTGCTAAAAGGGCCGGAGCGTGTTGAGGATTCCTTGTAATTAATTGTTCGCAAATGTCAAGTGCTCTCTGGTATTCTTTGGATGCTTTACAAGCAATAATCTCAGAAAAAAGCTCAACATCCGCTTTTAATGAGTCTTGTACATCTTGTACGGCTTTCTGAACGCTGCTTGCTATATGCTGCCATACCTTGTCACGTTTTGACCAATTTGTTACAGGATTTCCTCCTCTAGGGAGAACATCTAATGCTTCCAGAGGGGAACTTTCCCATAAAACAGGGCGAACAAGAATAGGAAGTACACGGGAAGAACCATTTTTATGTCGCTCTAAAGCCTGTTTCATTTCAACGCTGTAACAGTAATCGGAGCCAAAAAAATCAGGACTGATGAGGAGCAGAATTATATGAGCAGCGTTTATCTGAGCCTGAGTCTCTTTTTTCCAATCAGATCCTGGGAGAATTTCTCGATTATGCCAAGTAATAATCAGTTTATTGTGTTTCAATATTGAGAGGTGATCATCTAACTCGTCACGTAACCACTTATCTTGAGGGGCATAACAGTATACAAGATTTAAGGTTTGTGGCTGCATGATTGGTAACTCCTTCCGCTTTCTCTCTAGAAAAGAACTAGAAAAACTCAGTTCTGAATCTTAGATCTCTGATGATCAATTTGTACTTCTTTCCTAATGTTTTTTTCGCTGATATGCTTTTATATCTTTATCCATTTTATTTATAGGGAAGTATGCTGTAAATAATTGAACGGTCTTATTGCTTGACATGCTCTAGCTCTCGCTACCCAATAGGAACCTGCTACATTGCCAGTTCATACCTTTCTTGAGCAGCAGCCAGCGAAAGTTTGGAGTAGATTTCCAGCGATAGGCGCGTAGCATGTCCAGAGTGAGGTGTGAGGAGAATAAAAGTTTAATGCCACCTTCTTACATATTTTCCATCATTGTCATAGTTAGGAGAAAAAGCGTAGTTTGCAGCATTCCATGTTGTATCGAAGATTGGCCTCATAACTTCTGTAATATCATCATTTCCGCCATCAAGTGTATCAATCATAACCTCTGGTATAATAAGGTCAGTCCTATCAATTTCATCCGTATAACTTGGAATATAGGCACCACGCTCTATCTTATACCTTTTTACTCCAAGAAGGCTTACCATGATAAACACAGGTGCCTCAACCCCAAGAAATTGCAGAAGTTCCATGTGTTTCTTCACAGCTTGGAGGAGTCGTATCTCAAACACCTCGCCAAGGAACTCCTTCTTCTCACCATTGATTCCCAGGATCGTAACATCGACAACTTCAACAATACCGTTGCGAAAGACCTGTACATATCCCGTCGATATCATTGTTGGTGTCGCTGAACTCTTGGTCCATTGTGCAGAACGTACTATGCCATCAAGATTGAAACGGAGAGAAGTAGGGGGTTGCGTATCCCAAACGACTAGGGGCCTCATTAAATCCCACTGAGAGGAATCGTTCAATGCTTTAATATCTATAGACATTGAGGGGTTAAAAGCACTTGATGGGATCATGTGGAGAACAATTTTTGATGCCTGTTCCTCAAGAAGCACGGGTGTTTCTTCTCCTATACTAATCCTACTAAGACGCTCTGCACGAAAATCTCTGATACGTTCAGCTATTGTTCCTGAAAGTTCAAATGCTGTGCGTAACTCTGTGACATCGAGTCGAAACTTCCCTCCAGAATTGCGAGCGTAAAAGTGACCATGATCCTTGAAGATTACTCGATGTGGAGACAGCGAGCTTTTTTGTACACGCAAAATAAAGACATGATGATCACTTTTTGATGCCAATGCTACTGGCTGGACATCCACTCGTGGCAGTCTGGGTGAAATTCCGTCACGAAGCATATTTTCTAGCCTTAGTTTGTAAGCATCGACATCATCGACTTGGATTCCAGTAATTTGTAGAGGGATACCAGCTTGTTCCTCAATACCAAAAAGGAGGGTTCCCCCAGCGCTATTGGCAAAAGAGGATATATCTGCAAGGAACTCCTTTTTGTCATTGTCTGTTCCCCCAGGTAAAGCCTGTTTATATTCCACCGTTTTTCGTTCAGCCTTTTGAGCATCAATTTGAGTGTCTATCAATGCTTGAATATCTTGTTCTGTGATGGATTCGATAGGTTTATCAAATAGCATCAATGTTTTCCTTTTTAGACTCTTCATTCTCTTCTTTTACATCTTTTGTGACTAATACGGCGATTGCAAGCCCTATATTGTACATTTTCTCTGTCTCAAGAGATGCATTATGCCTTGAAAATAATCATGCAACAATACATTAAAACCTTCTTCAATGGCTGTTACATCTATTTGGGAAATAGTATTTGTAATTATGATAGTGCTATTATATACTTCTCAAAAAGGAAGAACAAGAGATATTCAGTAGAGAAGCTTTCTTATGGTACTTTAAGGCTACTAGAGTTTTCTACATAAAGGTATTTTAGAAAAGGAGAGCGATATCATAGGTTCATATGGTTGTTGGAGAGAGGAATAGCATGTCCCCAAGGGCACTAACATCCATGAAAGTGGACTATGCTCCAAGCAGAATCTGCCAACAACAGAAGGCCGGTAAGGATCTAGAGTTGTGAGCCAGTGAAGGGTCATACTTGCCTCCCTCTGATTGCAAATCAGATCTATGGTAGGTTGAGCAATTCTTCTGTCCAGTGACGGCAACCTTCACTTAAGGTCGTTTTAAGGCAAAGTGGCAAGATTATTTGGCAAGGAACATCGGAATAACGTTCAGCGCACCGCCGTCGAGATCGTGATCAGCGAGATGGAGATGCTCACGCCGAAGGAGAAGCAGGAGGAGGAGGTGCCTCGGGCAGGCAAGCGGTAGGCGTTAGAACAAAAAGGGGGTGAATAATGGATGCATTGAAGTAAGTAGAGATAAGGCTAGGATAACTGTAAAAATCATGCAAAAAGTAATTTGCTAAATTCGCGACTTGTCGAATATTTCTACCTTATCAAACAGCCCAACATATCTCTATCTTGTTACCACTAACCACCCAAGCAATATATTTTCCGTCAGGCGACCACGCTCCAAGTTTTATTTCACTGATGTATAAATTTAATGGACCAGTGTAAAATGTATAGTCAGCTATAACTTTACCTGTAGCAAAATCCCCTACCTGTGCTGTAGGACCTACTCTAGAAATTCCAGAAACAATATACTTTCCATCAGGGGACCAATCTATAAATTCACTCGGAACGAACTCGGGGGAAAAGGTTCTTATGGCTTTACCAGTAACTACTTCGCTGACACCTAAAATAGTTCCTGCCCCAGCTTCCAAGCCGAATGCTCCCCAAGCGATATACCGTCCGTCGGGTGACCACGCGATGGATAGCACAATAGCATTATTGCCTATATTATAGTCAACCACGTGTTTTCCCGAGGATGACTCCCATACACGTATGATTCCAGGATAGTCATATCCGAAAGCTATAGCAAGATATTTTCTGTTAGGTGACCAAGTGACTGCTCCTATTGAAGAGGTGTACTTTCCCCCTGAATAGATTATATAGCTACTTATAACATTACCATCAACTACCTTATTAAGCTCTATTTGTTGAGATTTTGTATCTGAAGTAATATATATGTCTTTATTTGACCATATAACTGAAATTATAGCGTATGCATGTATACTATATTTAGCTATGAGTCTACCTATTGTTACATCCCATACCTGCGTAGTTTCACCTGCTCCTAATGCAAGGTATTTTCCGTCTGGTGACCATGCGACCGAGTTGGTCGTACTCCATTCCTTAAGACCGAGATCGAGTTTATGGATGAGTCTTCCGGTAATTGCTTCCCATACCAACACCGTGTTATACTCTGCTGAAGCAAGATACCTCCCGTCAGGGGACCACGTGAGCGCCATGACGGAGCTAGAATGTCCTGTGAAAGTATAAATAGCGGGGGAACGACGAGCGATCTCCAACCATCCCACAATACCTGTGGCAGTTACCCCTAATCCTGCCAGGCCCAATTGCAATACTTTACGCCGCAATAGTGTATGATGTTTTCGTGAGCTTGGTGAATGGTGGGGAGGAGGTCCATTTCCTTGTGCTTTGGCCGATGGAGGTAGCGTTGATGGAAGTGGTATGTTTCCGGTAGGCTGTGAGATATCCCTTTGTCTAGCCTGGTGAGCTGCGATTTTTTGTAATTCCCTCTTTATCTCAACGATACTGGCTGGTCTATTGCTTGCAACCTTTTCCAACATTTGCATAATAAGAGCTTCGAGACCCGTGGGAGCGAACTGGCCATGCAAATTTAGAGGCGGAAAATCAAAAAACGTGGGTACATTTGCTGTGGGATCATTCCCGGTCAATAATCGGTGAAGTGTAGCTCCTAAGCTGTAAATATCAGATCGAGGAGTCGTTTGTGTATGGAGTTTTGGATATTGCTCTGGAGCCGCATAGCCAACCGATAAAGCTAAAGACGTGTCATGAGCCTGGCCCACTTTAAAATGCCGAGCAATGCCGAAGTCTATGAGATAAAGATGCCCATCAGGAGTTCGCATAATATTGAGTGGTTTCAAATCACGAAAGATGATAGGTGGTTGGCGAGTATGTAGATAATTCAGGACGGTACAAATTTGTATACCGATACTAAGTACCTCCTGAACAGGAAGCCAGCCTCCCTTGATCTTTGCATAATCTTCTAGTGTTTGGCCTACAATAAATTCCATCACCAGGTACCATCGTCCATCTTCCTCAAAATATTCATGGATACTGGGGAGATTTGGATGCATGAGGACTGCCAGCATTTCTGCTTCGTGCTTAAATGTTTCTACGTCTCTTTTGCTGGGATTCGTTTGGAGCATTTCTTTAATTGCTACAAGGCGATTCCCCAGTTTGGTATCTTGTGCTTTGTAGACAATTCCCATGCCGCCCTGGCTGAGTTTGCTCATAATGAGATATCGTTGTTTAAGTATGTGGGCCATAAAAATATTCTTCCTTAGTACTCGACGCGCAATTCTTCCATTGCCTTTTCGCGACCTTCTATGGACGGTAAACTATAACGCCGTGTCGTTTCCAGGCGTTTATGCTCTACAATCCCAGCGACCTGCACCGAGTCATTGCCCTGACGAACCAATTCGTCAGGGCAATGACTCGGTGCAAGGTGTGAGCGGAAAGTTCCAGATGGGCAGCAGCACCGATACAGCGAATGATCAGGTCAGTAGCGCGAGCAGAGAACTGTTTCCCTTTTAGGTTGAAAAAAAACGCAGGATCGGATGTTTGCGGAAAGCCTTTAGCTCTTTCTTTGAGCCAGGGCCAGAGTGCCTCGCGTACCTCTACATTTAATAGTACTTCGCGGTAAGTATCACGCTTACCTGAGTAGGTAATCACCAACCCTTTGCGAGCAGAAACGCATATATCATCCAAGTTAAGCGTGGTACATTCTCCAAGGTGAATAGCCGTGTAGAAAAGCAGGTGGGTCATGGCCTGATCACGTGCGTTCAGTGTGCGTTCTACTGCTCGCAAAAAGGCTTTTTGCTCGTCAGATTTGAGTGCGTGAGGAGCTTGCGTGGGCAAGCTTTCGCGTTGAACCTGTGGTCGATCATTTCCAATGAAGAGATGAAGATGGTCAATGGCTGCCAACGCAAGATTCACTGAGGTGGGTTTCGCTTGACACTTGGGTTTGAGATACGTTTTATAATCCCGGATGGCGTACTCACAGGCAAAGGGAGTGCGTAATAGGTCATCTTCAGTTAGGGGGTGTTGGGTGAGATATGTTCTGTATTGATGAGCTTGGAGCTGATAGGTCATACGCGTTTTTATTGCTAGCGGCTGACGATCTAACCAGGCATCATATGCAGCAAGGGTCTGTACTAAAGTCTCTCTCATTACTCGTCTCTGTTAGTATTAGTACTGTTGATACGCTATTCATCCAAAAATTTCGTATTAGTCGAATTATATCACAGATAGCGCCTCGACTAATAGGTATTAGTTGAAGCTCTTTTCTTATCTTGAAGAGATAATGTTCATATGATTTCATCACCTGTTTGATAACCCTCTGTATCGGGATATTTGTTGGGTCTTTATTCGAAAATATATCCTAGTAATTCTTATAGTTTTTAAGCATACTATTTGTAATAGCAGCGATAGAAATGAGAAGGGAAGGAGTATAAAGGAGAAAACAGTTTAGCTAATTCCGCTAGACCGTGAGTGGAGCGTTCTCAGTTGTTTACTTCCAAACGGAGGGGAGAAGGATACGGAATCCCTAGAGATGCTCTGTGATAACGTAGAAATCCGTTCTATTTTCTCGTCTAGGGAAGTATGGGATAGAGTAAGTAAAGGGTGAGCATTATTCATTCTTGCGGAAAAGAGAGTGGCGATACTGGATGATCAATGGCGCTATGTAGTAACAGAGGGGTAAGTTGAGAAACATCGATACTTAGAACAGCATGACGATGTCCGAAACAATCTCCGCTATTACGGCAGGCATGGGTGGGAGCATAGTCCTTTTTACCCGTTATTTTACTTTGACCACAGCTATACTCAAAGTGGATAGGCATATGAGGGCGGATCCTGTACATACGTTCAATTCCTATTAGTTCTCTCCTTGTTTTAGAGAAGCGAGTGTGTTTGAGCTGTGTGCTCGGAAATATCCTGGGCATCCTTTTTCTCCGAGTAAGCTGGTTAGTAATGAACACAAGGAAGACTGTTCTATTCAGAAATGTTTTGCAAGAGGAGGGCAAGAATGCAGCTGGTCGAGCGGACGAGCATCAAGAAAACTGACCCTCGTTATGCAGCCATTGATGCTGCATCATTTGCCTCGAAAAACTTGTATAATGCAGCCAATTATCTTGTTCGTCAATCCTTTATTTTTCAGGGCAAATATCTGGGCTATGCTGAGGTTTTCCACCTGATCAAAACTCATGAAGCTTATCAGGCTTTGCCTCGCAAGGTGAGCAATGATGTACTTCGTCTGCTGGACAAGAACTGGAAAGCCTTCTTCCAGGCAATCAAAGTATGGGAAGCTGACCCGTCAAAATTTCATGGACGCCCAAAGCTTCCTCGCTACAAAGAGAAAACAAAAGGTAGAAATATCCTTATCTAACGTCAGTTCTGTTTAAGTTAGACTGATCAAGCAGCCAAGAGAGCGCGTTCATCGAGATGCAACCCCGGCTTTTTGGCTCGATGACTGTAGGCAAGAAGCCCGGCAATCACATGCACCACAAAATTGACGGGGCTACGATGACGAGAATGCTCGATTTGCGAAATATTCTTGAGCTGGTCGATAATGGTTTCGATAATCGCTCGTTTGCGCAGCAGGAGTTTGTCTGACAGATGCATAAGCTGGTTTTTCATGTTTTTGCGCAGCCTCGTGATGAGCTGGAGTCCTTGTTCAAAGAGCAGTTTGCTCAAGGGACCAGAAATGTAGCCACGGTCTCCAAACAGCTTGCCGTGCAGGTTGTTCACCAGATGAGGAACAGGAGTGCGATCATCGACGTTGCCTGGCGTCAAGCAACAGGCCAACAGTTCGCCGCGATCATTGACCGCCAGGTGCAGTTTGAACCCAAAGAACCAGCCCATTGAAGTCTTGCCGCGCTTGGCATCAATGGCAAAGACTCGATGTTGACTGATGCGCTTGGCATCACACACTTCCAGGGAAGTGGAATCGATAAAACTGATCCCTGTGCAGGGTCCAAATCGACGCTGTAAGTAGGCCAGGAGCGGAATCAGCATCCTTGGGATGAGGGCAACGAAGCGAGCATAACTGACCAAATGAGGAAATTCTTTGTTCAGGTGCATCTGAACATATTCGGTGTAATATGCCTTAAATGTTCGATTAATGCGACTGGTGAAGCGTAATGAGACAAGTCTCAGGAAAGAGGATGAAAATGGATGAGGGGTCGGACAGCAGCGCGGGAACGAAGGCAGAGCAGGCCGATGAGGTATAGTTGAAGTGGAAGCGGCGAGACGAGGTCGACCATTGGTGCTCTCTCGAATGCGCTGGTGAAGCTGACCCTGGTGCGTCTAGCAGAGCTGATTGCTGCCACGAGGTGACTCGTGAGCGCGTGTAGGAAACTTGTGTTCCTTTCGCACCTCTCGCCGACGTCCTTTCTGTTGTCAGTCTAGGAGAAAGGAAGTCGAGGATGCAAGTGCTTTTTGCCAGTTGTGCAGGATTGGATGTGCATAAAAAGACAGTGGTGGCTTGTCTGATGCTCACTCAGTCAACGGGCGAGGTACGCAAGCAGGTACGCACCTTCGCCACCACCACCGAGAGCTTGTTGGTTCTCGCTGACTGGCTGACGAGTCAGCAGGTGAGTCACGTGGCACTCGAATCGACGGGGATCTATTGGAGACCCATCTTCAACATCCTGGAAGGAGCCTTCAACGTAGTGCTGGTCAACGCTCAGCATATGAAGGCCGTTCCTGGACGCAAAACCGACGTGAAAGATAGCGAGTGGCTGGCAGACCTATTGCGACATGGCTTACTCAAGGCCAGTTTCATCCCTCCTCAATCCATCCGTGATCTGCGCGATCTGGTCCGCTATCGCAAATCGCTCATTCAGGAACGTACGCGGGAGATCAATCGGGTACAAAAGGTGTTGGAAACAGCCAATATCAAGCTCTCGTCAGTAGTCAGTGATGTAGTAGGAGCCAGTGGCCGGGCGATGATCCAGGCACTGATCACGGGAGAACAGTCCCCTGAAGTACTCGCCGAGCTGGCACGGGGTTCCTTGCACAAAAAGATCCCTCAGTTACGCGAAGCATTGCTCGGACGCGTCGATGCCCATCATCAGATCCTGCTCTCTCACCTTCTGAGCCACGTCGACTTTCTGGATCAGGCGATTGCTCGCTTGTTTCTACAGATCCAGCCCTATCTGCGGTCCTACGATGAAGCAGTAGAACTCCTAGTGAGTATTCCAGGGGTGGCAGCCGAAACCGCTGCCTGCGTCTTGGGAGAAATCGGGGTGGACATGAGCTGTTTTCCTAGCGCTGCCCATCTGGCCTCATGGGCAGGGCTATGTCCAGGCAATCGAGAGAGTGCAGGCAAACGGCTCTCTGGCAAGACTGCTGCCGGCAACAAACGCCTGAAAGCGGCCCTGGCGGAGGTCGTCTGGGTGCTTGCTCATATGAAAGACAACTATCTCTCGGCCCAATACCATCGTCTGGCTCGGCGTTTGGGAAAGCCCAAAGCGGTGATCGCAGTCGCCCATAGCCTCCTTGTCATCATTTACCATCTGCTCCGCGACAAGCAACCCTATCAGGATCTTGGGGCGACCTATTTTGAGACGATGGATCGGGAGAGGGTCGTCAAGGGCGCCGTGCGTCGGTTGCAAGGCTTCGGTTACACGGTGACCTTGCAGCCTCAAGAGGAGGTTGGTGCCTGACATCCACACGCTTCTTTCTGTAAATACGGCTCCTGTTTCTCCTTCGGGTTTTCCTCCCGGAAGGTTGGCTTCTGATTCTCTCTTCATCCCAGGGATTTATTTTCATAGGAAAATGGATCAGAATGGTCATGATTTCGCTTGGGCAAAGCTGGCCCTTACGTTCTCGTCGCTTACCTGCTGCAAGTTGGCTGGCTTTGAGCTGCGGGGCAAAGCTTATCAGAAAATCATCGACAGCACAAAACAACTCGAGTAAACTCATTTCTAGATCCCTCCGATGATCCCACTGGATGCGTGTATGACTTACGAGGTTGGGAAGTCATACACGCATCCAGTGGGATCATCCCGTAGATAGCTCCTTCACCTGTCTCAGACGCGCCTCTCTTAGAAAGATGAGCCTCGCACCTTGATGGGAGAAATACGCAACGCCACCGAATACTCCGCTGCAAACTGTTCCGGCGAGCCAAACTTGCTGGTCATCCAGTGACGATATTTCGCCAGATACAGCGGATGTTGATCGGCTGGAGGTTCAGTGGTGCTGATCTAGGCGTGTCCGGTAAACATGATGATTCCAGAGCCAGTCTGGTCGCCATTAAAATGCAGCGCCACCTGGGCATTCCGGCGCACAAAATACAGGCGTTTGCCATGAGCTAGATTATAGACCAAAAAAGTGGATGCCGTCTCATCCCACCAGAACCAGGTGGGTGCGGGCTAGGGTATTCCGCGCGTATCCACCGTGGTCAGCCATACGAGATACTCTTCATGCATGCGACGCCGTACATTTTTTCAAAAATCGTGTTCTCATCTGGAATTTGAAAGGTCATGCTTCACAGTCCTTCCTCGTCTCTTGCTCTTCTGCACGGTGGCGCAAGAGCGAACGCCTCGTGGGGAGCAATTCCAACTCCTCTTCAAGCGAAGCTCCCCACATTTGGAGGGCAGGAACAATTGAGGTGATCCACTCCTGGTTTTGCATCAAAGTGGCATGATAGCTGCTATACGCTGCCTCATCCGCGAACGAAGCAAACCAGACGAAGACGTTTTCCCCTTCGCGTACAGGCAGCTCTGGATAGGTGTTCTCGGCTGGTTCGGTCACGAAATGCCCCAAAAGCGTCGCCCCTGCCGAGAGCAGCAGAGGGGTCATGGTGTGTTCAAAGAAATCCACGAAGCGCTCATCAACTGGTGCCTCAAAAGCAGAGATGGTCGCGGTGATGAGCCCTCCTGCTTCTTCTGGCGCGTCTCTCAATGGACGGTTGGTCGGGTCGAGGCAAAAACCAGTGGCAGCACGAACTGGCTTGAGCAAGAGAACATTGTCTATGTCATCAATGGTCTTGTTGGCCGCAGCTCGATGCGCTTGCCAGAGCGGGCTCACGCGGTAGAAGTTGTGTAACGCTGTCCGGCGCGTTTGCATATTGGCAAATCCACGCAGCCAGACGAAGCGATCAGGGTTGGTGCGATCACGAAATTGACCGGGGATGAACGCACCATAGCGCTCTTGCTCTTCAATGAAATACTCATCGAATAAAGCAATGAACGCATCGCGTCTTCCTGGGTGATGGATATATTGACGCAATTCTATAATTGGACAACAGGTCTCTTCGGCTTGCTTTGGAGCGTATCTCGCGCTCATATCCAGTTCTCCTGGCGCTTGATGACTTGTTTTCTCAGGCATTTCTCGTTCCTTTTTTGCGACCCCTCTAGCGAAATAGCCTCATTGCAGCGCCTATCCCATAAGCATACTGAGCGAGCTTCTCATAGGTCCCCTCTGTGTGCAACTCGTTGGCGATCTCCCGCACCAGGCCCATCGTTGCCAGTGTTGCCGCTGCTCCGATACTGATGCGAGCCACGCCCAGCTTGAACAACTCCGGTGCTGAGGGCGCTCCAGGGGCTACCATAATATTCAATGGTCCTGGGATCTCGCGGACCAGCGTCTGAAGCAACCCTGGCTCGATGACTCCAGGAACAAAGATGCTATCTGCACCCGCCTCAAGGTAGGCTCTGGCACGACGCAATGTCTCTTGCAGGCGAGTTGACTCCTCGCCCACCTCAAAAAGATAAGTATCAATACGAGCGTTAATGACCAGGCTCAGCCCCGCCAACTTTGCTTCCTGGCGCGCCGCCGCTATGCGCGCTCCTTGTGCCTCCAGTTCGTAGAGTGGTTTCTCTGTATTCCCGGTATTATCCTCGAGATTCACTCCTGCCACTCCTGCCGCAATCACTACTCGCATCGTCTGTGCGACATCCTCGGGCGCGGATCCATAGCCCGCTTCAATATCCGCTGTCACAGGCACCTGTACCGCAGCCACGATGCGCCTGATAACCTGAACCATTTCTTCTCGCCTGATTCGTTCTCCGTCAGGATAGCCAAAAGCAAAGGCAATGCCTGCACTGGTTGTTCCAAGAGCAGCAAACCCCGCCTCCTCAAACAGTCGTGCGCTGGCAACATCCCAGACATTCGGTAGGAGGAGCCCTGCCCCCTTCTGCTGCAGACTCAATAATAACTCAGCTTTTTCCTGTTGTTTCATAGTTGTTTCATTTCTTTCTTTTGCATTTCGCCAATTTTACAAGATCTCCAATTACCAGGATGAGCCTCGCGCCTTGAGAGGAAAAACACGTAATGCCACCGAGAAGTCCACGGCAAACTGTTCTGGTGAGCCAAATTTGAGGGTCATCCAGTGGCGATATTTCTCTAAATAGAGTGGATGTTGATGCGCAGGAGGTTCATCAGGGCAGATCTGGGCATGTCCAGTAAAGGTGATGATGCCATAGCCAGTCCCGTAGCCGTTAAAGTTCAGCGCTACCTGGGAATTGTTGCGCACAAGATCCAGGCGTTTGGCATAGGTCTGGTTATAGATCAAAAAATTTGATGCCGCTTCATCCCATAAAAACCAGACCGGGGCGGGCTGAGGCATACCATGTAGACCCATAGCGGTGAGCCAGATAAGATACTCTTCCTGTACGCGACGCCGTACACTCACACCAAAGGGCGTCGTGGGTTCTGGAAGTTGAAATGTCATTCTCTTGGTCCTTTCTTCCCGACCACTGCACGTCAAATCATCAATTCTGCATATGTCGGATGGCAGTAATCTTACCGTGTGCCCAAAGGATACAGCAGAAATTGTGCCATCTGTCTGTCATATTTAAGGACGCATTTTCGAAAAGGTTGACGCCGCACAAGATTTGCTTGTAGGATAGGAGTGAGGAGGATTCTCTGAGCCTCTCTCTGTCAACTTTCTATTCTATTTCTGGAAGGGAGACTGCAGAGCAGATGCAGCGCTTCGACCGCGTTTTAGGGATTCTGCTCTTTCTACGGAGTAAATCTTCGACCTCAGCAACCGAGTTAGCGCGCCAGTTTGACGTTTCCACGCGAACGATTTACCGTGATTTGGAGACTCTTTCCGCCCTCGGTGTGCCTGTCTATGCGGAACGCGGGCGCAACGGTGGAGTGCGGCTGTTGCCAGGCTATTTTCTGCCTCCTCTCATGTTCACGCAGCAGGAGGCGATTGCGCTGCTCCTGGGGCTTACCCTTCAAAGGAGTTTGCGTGCGACTCCTTTCCCTATCGAGAGAGATCTGGCAGAGAAAAAACTCCTGGCCGCTCTTCCCGAACCTTTACGCTCACTCCTGGCAAAAGCAGAGCAACTCGTCGTCTTTGAGCAGACACCCAGTGATATTTTTCACCCCGAGCCGAGACAACACGAGCCAGAGGTTGCTGCCTCGCGCACTGCTGAAGAGGCTGATGTCCAGCAAAGTCGGACGATTAGCACCTTTTTTCAGGCTGTCCTTGACGGCAACTTGGTACAGATGCAATACGCCTCTCCTTATCAGAGAGACGCACATTGGGTGCTGGCTGAACCGCTCGGACTCCTGTGGGATCGTGATCGCTGGTATCTGGCTGGGAGATTGGCAGAGCGGGAGGGGCGTCCTGTGAGGTTCTGGCGAGCCGATCGCGTCTTGCAGATCAACCCGCGTCGGCCCATGGTTCCGGCTCAACATGAGTTTGATATGCGAGAACTCTTAGGGCGGACCTGGCTTCGGTCAGCAATGGAGCAGTGGAGGCAGCTGTCGCCTGTGAAAATCCGTCTCTCACGCGCCCAAGCACAACAGCTGCAAGAGGATTGGTATTATCGTCATGCTCGTTTTGAGCCGATCAACGAGCAGCAGGTGATCATGACTTTTGGAGAGAACAACCCCACATTTGTCCTGGAGCTACTACGCTGGTTAGGGCCAGGAGCCGAATTGCTTGAGCCACAGACATGGCAAGAACAGATGAGAGAGGAGCTAAGACAGATGCTGGCGTCCTATCCTCCCAATGATCTCCAGGAGGGGTGCGGGCCTACACCTGCGCGATAGACACTCGCCATCGCTCCCCTCTCCCAAAAGCCGTCAGACGATAGTGGCTAATTTGTTGTCCATTCTGACCCAGCATAGAATGCTTCTGGTCAGTCGGGATCGCGGAGGTGATTATGCAGCGGCAGCCCGCCGCGCCGTTCCCCAGGCACAGCAAGTAGCCGATAAATTTCATTTACGCAAAAATCTTCGAGAACGGCTTGCTGATGTGGTAACAAGAAGACATTCTCCAGCTTACCTATTGTTGCAGAAGCCAGATCCGACGCTATTCCTGCTCATGTGCGAGGTCGATCAGCTCAGAACGTTCGCACAGATGCCGAAGCAGTGGGATCGTCAGACGCGGAAAAACACTACCGCACGATCCCTCCAACCCCCTATGCCCGGCCACCAATCGATCCGACTCCAGAGCGACAGAAACAGGAGAGGCGAGCCAGACGCGTCGGCCTCTATGAAGATGTGCATCTGCTCTCCAAGCAAGGGGTAAGCATTCGTGCCATTGCCAGGCAGTTGAAAATCTGTCGTCAAGCAGTTCGCCGTTACCTATAAGCTGAGGAGTTTCCTGAAATTGCGCCTCCACCACCACGAGGGAGCATATTGGATCTGTATAAACCCTATATTTTTCAGCGGTGGCAATAAGGATGTCGAAACAGTGTCCAGCTCTACGATGAGATCAAGGCTGGCGACTATTCAGGGTGCAACTCTAGGCTTCGGAACTTTCTTGCCAGTGTTCGCAAGAAGCATAGAGAGGCTGGATCAGCAGAAGCATTATCTTTGATGAAGCGTCCTCCTCGGGGGAAATCCTAGCAGACCTGCCCCCAAACCACATGCGACTCGCCGTATGTCTCCTACACGGGCCTCCTGGCTCATGGTGAGCTGGAAGGAAGAACTTGATGAACGGCAGCAGAAATCCGTTGAGCAGATCTGCCAAGGCCATCCCGACCTGGAATCTGCCTACCAGTTAGCACAACAATTTGTCTTAATGTTGGCCGAGCATCGAGCGGAGGATTTAGATGCGTGGCTCGTCCAGGCCGAACAGAGCGGCCTTCCAGAACTGCGTAAAATGGCGAAAGGCATTCGCTAGGACGAGGCGGCTGTCTGCGCCACCTTTACTTCCGAATGGAGCAACGGACAGGTCGAGGCACAGGTCAACTGCTTGAAACTCCAGAAGCGGATCGTCTATGGCCGTGCCAGTTTCGATTTACTCCGGCTTCGGGTGCTCTGTCGTGTGCAGAGACGCTCGCCTTCGTCTCTTCCATTAGTTCTGCTTTGGTCTGCTCGCACTTACGGACGAGTGAAAAGAAGACAGTAACTGTGATCGTAGCCATAGCCATAGGTTGGTTCCCAGTGAACGACGACTTCCCCCTGAAAGGGTAAGATCTGGCTTATGGCCTGTGCGATGTCCCAAGCGAGAGGGGTCACGCCCCCCGGCTTTTTCAGGTTGGAAACTTCGATCACTGCTACAGCCGTTTCGTTCATGAGCAAGCCAATGTGACGATAGATTTCCTGGAGCCCCGAAAGGTAGGCATCGTACCCACGTCCAGGTTCCTGATAGGCGGCCAGTGGGTCTTCAGGATCATCACGGTGCATGTAGGGAGGCGAGGTAAGCGTGAAGTCGATGCGCGGCAGAGCGTAGGTCGAAAGGAGCCTGGCATCTCCTTGCAAGAGGGCTTCCGGGTGGCGCAGGCGCGAACGAATATAGGCACAACGCTGTGGGTCGTATTCGATGCCGCTTGCTCGTCGGCCCATCTCCTCAGCAACAGAGAGCGTGGTCCCAAAACCGGCAAAGGGGTCAAAGACCAGATCTCCTGGATGAGTATACTCACTCAGGAAGGCTCGTACCAGTCCTGGAGGGTAGCTCACATCATCGTGGGCAAACGGCTCGGGAAGTGTTTCAGGTTGTTCATTCCGCAAACGTATGCAGGTTTTTACGTCTGGTTTCTCTCCTGGAAAGCTTCTGTTTTCGGATGATTGTACCTGAATTGGGTCAGATGAGCAAGCAAGCTCACTTTTTGTGAGGATGAGCCCTTGAGACTGACCCTTTGTCGCGAAAGCTCTTGACAGACAGCACAACATTCAAAGTGATCCTAGGGAACCGCGCTGGGGGACCAACCAATGATAATGCCGAGGAGATGCTTGAACAGGTGGCTACTGGTCTGGCCACCTGCTTCGCACCAGCCTCCATGTCCACCTACTATGCGCGGCCAGATCTGGCTTGGCGCCCCATTGTAGACATTGAGCCATTGAGCATTGCTATCGCCAGGTGGGTAGATGAAACCGATCCGCTCTCCGGGATACTTTGTGTGATGGGACGGGCCACTTCTAGATCGGTGGCATCTTCGCACTCCTCGCAGCCATGCCACAGGACAAGATATGGCAGCGTGATGGTTGCCACCGCACTGTGTTGCTTGATGCCCGAGGCACGCGCGGCGGGTCAAATCCTCATCAACCAGATCGCGAGTTCCCAATGATTTTGCTGAGGTGATTGGCCTCGCCCACGTGTGAGAGGCGTTGGTTGAGCCAATGTCATCAAGCTATCTCCCCGGAAAAATAGTCCTGAATCTCTCGTCCAGCCCACGAGGGGAGATCTGTGGGCAGTCCCACTGTTTGCGCTTTTCGGACAAGGAGTGTGATGGCATTGATCACCTCGTTTCCACGCCTGCTCGGCGAACTTCATAGCGCAGGAGCACATTGTCAGAATGCTCCCAGGTACGGACGTCCATGAGCCGAAGCGATGCGGGAGGTTTACCCACAAAGACAGGGACTCCTTCTCCTAAGATCACATTGCCTATCATCAGATGGATCTCATCCACCAAATCATGCGCCAGCAGATCGTTCCAAAGCGTTCTGCTCCCAGTAATCAAAATATCTTTGCCTGGTTGGCGTTTGAGTTCGGCAATCTTTTGATGAGCATCTGCACGTCTGATGATGGAGATACCGGGCCAGTTTCCCGTCAGCGTGTCTGAGACGATGATAGAGGGCACGGACGCGCCCGCTTGGCTGAGCTCTCGTTGTTCGGAGGTCCACTTAGGAGAGGTGGGATCCTTAGCGACCTCTGGCCAGAAACTGTTGAATAGCTGAAAGGAAACACGGCCAGCAAGAGTTAAGTCGGCTCTGCGAAGCAATTCGGCAGTATATGTGTCGAAGACGCCTCCCATCATTGGGAACATGACCGAGACCTCGTTGTTTGGTCCTGTGTGATATCCATCCAGTGAAATGATGTTGAAGACAATGATTTTCCGCATGAGATCCTTCCTTCTCGGTTCCTGTTGTTCCAAACCCTCTCAATCAAGGGGCTAGTCATTCGTTCTTCTTCAACCCCCTTCGATGTGGCCATTCCCCCACCGTTTTTCTCTGCCGAGACGTCTCGTTGCGCAATCCGTGGGAGTACAGTCTCTCTCGTTTATAATAGCGCACGTGCCTTTGTTGATCAGCTTTCCGCCAGATAGGAATGGTTAGCAGGAGCAATGCACGTGCGTTGTTGTGTCAGGAATTGTCCTTTTTCATACTACCTGGTGCCTATTCCATTGCGCCATATGCCAGAGTCCAGAAGTCGGTGAAGACCTTTGGGGGTTCTGGCGAATCCATCATACGTTGTGTGAAGAGGATGCCAATCATTCCTTCTACCGGGTCGGTGTAGGCCGAGGTCCCGAAGCCGCCCTCCCACCCGAAGCGGCCTGGTGTATGGAAAATGTCGGTGCGCTCAATGTCCACAGCCATACCTAAGCCCCAACTACGATACGACCCGAAAAAGATTTCTGCGCCAGCACGTTGCTCAGGGATAAGATGATCTGAGGTCATCAGCTCCACTGTGGCGCGAGAAAGAATTCGCTCGTGCCTGTACTGGCCTTTGCCCAGCATCATGCGGCAGAAGGCAAAATAGTCATCAATCGTCGAGACGAGGCCGCCTCCCCCGATTCAAACGATGGTTCAGGGTGCCATGCGCTGTTCGCCGCGTTGTCAAATACATCCAACGTGTTCGCCTCCCGATTGAAGAAGTAGAAGGTCGGCAAGCGCTCGATTTTGTCAGAAGGCACGTGGAAGGCGGTATCTTTCATTCCCAGTGGCTCGAAGATGCGTTCGCGCATGAAGGTGCCAAGCGATTGTCCCGATACCCGTGCAATCAAGACTCCGAGTACCTCGCTACTCACATTATACATCCACCGCTCACCTGGTTGTGCCAACAGTGGCAACGAGCCGAGCCTGTTCAGCCATTCGTCTGTAGCAGGTGCGTACGTCGGCAGCTTTGGACCATCGCTGCCAATCCGATAGTCACGGATCAACTGTTGAATCGGATAGGTATCAGGCATCGCCATCACGCTGCCGAAGCCCATTGTGAAAGTCAGCAAATCGCGAACGGTGATCGCTCGTCGCGCAGGCACCGTCTCATCGGGCTGCGAGGAGAGGGACGTGAGCACGCGACGATTGGCCAACTCCGGGAACCACTTCTCAATCGAATCGTCGAGTCGTATCTTGCACTCCTCCACCAAAATCATCGCCGCAACGGCAGTAATGGGCTTGGTGATCGAAGCGATGCGAAAGATGGTGTCGCGCTTCATCGGTGCCGGATTGTCAAACGCCAGGGTCCCCAGCACCTCCACATGAACGTCGTCATGATGGCTCACGAGTGCAACGAGACCGGGTAGCGCTTTCTGTTCAACATACCCTGACAACACGTGATGCATTCGCTCAAGTCGCGACTTTGAAAAACCTGTACCATTCATATTCAATTCCTCGTTCTCATCACTGACTATACAACGTCTGGGAGAAGGAAGCTAGTGCTCTGAGGCCTCAGAGCACTAGCTTCCTTCTCCCTGGTGTTCCTCGGCGATTGCAGGCAGACCTTTGAGCTTCACCACGATCAATACAGCCACGATGGCGAGAACGACCGCGCTCAGTAGGGCAACGGTGTGATATTCCTGCACAAAAGCATTTCTAGCAAGCAAGAGGACGTCTCTCCCTAATTGACCAGGAAGGTTCCCGGTCGTTGCCACTGCTGTTGCTAAGGTTTCTCGCACTGAATGAGCTGCATCGGCAGAAAGCCCATGGGGCAGAGTTGCGGTTTGCAGACGATAGACGAATGCGCCAATGCTTCCAACCACCGCCACCCCAAGCGCAAAACCGAATTCATTGCCCGTTTGAGAAACGGCAGCCGCTGCACCAGCTTTTTGCGGCGGAACAGAACCTATCACGATCCCCGTTCCCAGAGTTGTCAGTGGTCCGGCTCCCAGATTAAAGAGAGCGAAGCCCACAAGCAGTGGGGCGATGCCACCACCAACCGTCGTCAGACACAGAACCAGCATGCCACTGATGGAGCAGATCAGCCCCAGTGCAATCAGATAGGCGGGCCGAATCTTGCGAGCAAGGGAAGGTGATATCAGGAAGCCAACGATAGAGGCCGCCATGGCGGGAATCATCCAGAGTCCCGCTTGCAACGGCGACAACCCGGCTACTAACTGTAAGTACTGCGTCGAAAGGACCATAACACCGCCAGGAAGCATCGTATTGATCAGCATTGCAAGCAGCATAATGGTGAAGGCTGGCTTCTGAAAGAGCGTCACATCCAAAAGCGGATTGCTCAAGATGCGCTGCTGGCGGACAAACACGACCCCAAACACCACACCAACCAGTAAAGCGGCAACAGGCACCACTTGCCAGCCATGAGCCGCTACTTCTTTTATGCCATAGATCAGTGGAAGGATCGTCGCCAGCGATAAGAACACACTTGGGAAGTGAAGCTGATCCGCATCAGGATTCTTGTACTCAGGCAGGACTATCTTGCCAAGCAGCAGTGCAATGACCATCGGAGGCACGCCCACCAGGAAGACCGAGCCCCACCAGAAATGCTCCAGCAGCACCCCACCAACCAGCGGTCCCAGAATCGATCCGCTGATCAAACAACTCAGCCAGATACTGATTGCCCGCGCA
Organism: Reticulibacter mediterranei; assembly: GCF_016587455.1. Classification (NCBI taxonomy): domain Bacteria; kingdom Bacillati; phylum Chloroflexota; class Ktedonobacteria; order Ktedonobacterales; family Reticulibacteraceae; genus Reticulibacter; species Reticulibacter mediterranei. Next base: position 3,019,432 of record NZ_BNJK01000002.1, read on the forward strand.
TTCTCTTTCGGATCGGCAAATAGATGCCGAATGAGCGAGAGTGCAGCAGGAGCAATCATGGCACCAGCCACTCCCAGCAGTGCTCGCGCGAAAATCAGCATCCCGGCACTTTGCGAAAACGCGACCAGAAGCGAGATCATCCCAAAAGCTCCGCTCCCTATCAGTAACACCTTCCGACGACCGATCCGATCTCCAAGCGTTCCCATTGTTATCATAAAACCGGCCAACAAAAAGCCGTACATATCGGTGATCCAAAGCAGCTGTGTACTACTGGCGTGTAAGTTCTGGCTGATCTTGGGAAGCGCCAGGAGCATCACAAACAAATCAATCGCCACCACGAGCGAAGTCAGACTCAGAACCCCAAGCCCAAGCCATGCTTGCACCGTTGCTTTCTCGGGTTGTTCGGTCTTCTCTTGCTCTTTCGTCTTTGTATATGTTGTCATCGTGTTTCTCCTTCTACCTGAGTCAGGGACACTTTTTCTCATTCTCGCGCCTGGTCTCCAGATTACCCGGCGTGTAGTCATGGAGTACCTATCCTCCTTTGTTTTCCGCTTTGTCGTTGCTTTCCAGGAAGAGCAGCGATAAGTTCAACTGATTGAGCTTGTTGAGGACACCATAGAGGGCAGGTTGATCCTGGAGAGTGCCGGTCAACATCGTGGTGCCATCGGACATGTGCCGAATCTGCAAACCTTCCAGCCAGGACTGCCACGATGGGTCCAGATGTCCTTTGAAACAGATCGAAACGTGCATCACTGCCCTCCGTTCTCTGCATGTGTTCTCTCAAACACACTTTATCTGAGAAGAGGGGGTCTTGCCATCACGCATCTTCGTGATTGGAGGGGTGATTCCACTCGCGTCTTGGGTGATTAAATGGGTGATCAAGATTCCCACGAATTGCGCAACGAGACTGTTGAAGAGCTAATCCTGATCAGAGGAGGGAAAGTCGTTCAGAACTGGACGTTGATCCCATGAGAGAGAGAAGAAGCAGCGGGATGGGGAGCCAAAAAGGCAGAAGATGAGGAAAAGCCAGGGAAAAAGGCCATGAGGTGCCACTCGGAACAGCAATGATGGCCGAGAAGAAAGAACCCGCTGGCTGAGAAGCGCAGGATTAAGCCGTCACCAACCCGAGCGAATCCGCAAAAGGTGCTGGGATACCAAAAAGCTTGATCGTCACTTGACGAGCGGTTGGAGGACGCGCATTGTGAGCCAGCCGTTCTTGAAAGCCTAGACGAGAGTGCGCCCGCTGCGTGCGGGTCAGGATCACATCCGCAGTGGGTGGTGAGGCGGCGGCGGAGGCGGCTGACTCACCTCGATACGTTGCTGTTGAACGACCTGCATGCAGGCACGCCGATGTTCTCTGCGGCTTCAATCTCGCCAGAGGAGCGGGGCAGAACCAACTCGGAGCGGATGCAAGAGCACACTCACGCAGGCTCCGGCTTTGCCGTTGCGCCGCCATTCCATTGACACTGCTCACGCAAAGGGCAGTGTCGACAACTGTGGATGCTGGCCCCATACACCACGCGCAAGCTTCCATCGGCTTCTCTACGGTATTCATGTGCAAAAAGCTGTTGGTCGGCGAGACAACGCAACGTGCCATCAGGCTGGAGAGTAAAGTCCTGGCCCGAGAAGCGGCCCGTTTTCCAGGACAAGCTCACCTGAGGAGGCGCATAGCCCGAGGCGGGAGAGGTGTATGGTGAAGGAGGTGGGAGATCTGGGGCAAATTCAGTCGTGCGTACCGGATCAGGATGAAGCTGATGGCCCAACTCCAGGAGCAGGTTCCAGACCCACTGTGAGACCACCTGCCAGCATTCCTGGCCTCAGGCGGAGTGAGAGCACCACCGATCAGGGTCCTGTTCTTTGTCTTCATCTGAAAGCTGAGGTTCAAAGGTCCCGCGATGCAGATACAGCTCGACGACATCGGAGGCAGTGAACGCTTGCTGTGGCAAGTTCGTGAAGAAGAGTTCGTAGACAGTGCCCTCACGTGTAACGCCTACAGGACTCTTCTTTCGGCCCTCGGGGTGGGTTGCCACCACCACGCGATACAGCACCCCCGCAGGTCCAACTGATACCTGCGGGCAGTCGTAGAGTCTGCGCACGATCTGACTTTCCGGGCGCTGCTGAAACTGGTCTGCTGGAAGATGCAGACATGCCTGCACAAGCGAATGATCGAGGACCGTGTACTCCTTGCCACGAGTCACAAAGGCGAAGCCAGCCAAGTCTGCAAGCACGGTCCCCATGCCATATTGCCCATCGAGCCGAAGCAGGCAGCGTTCGCACGGGAACTGATGCACAGCGAGATAACGACTGATGGCAGAGAGGCCCTGACGCAGTTCCTCCCGGTAGAGCCCATTGCCCCGGTTGCCAAAGGAGCCGAGCCACTGAAAACCGTGGGCCTGGCTGATAACCGTGCGGGTACGCACCACTTGCCCACTCTTGCGCCCTCGATAGCTAGGTGCACAGATCTCATCGAACCGGCGAGAGGCTGGGGCAGGTCTTCGGTCTGAGGCAAGGCGCGTTGACGGGCTGCCTCACGCGTGCCATCAATATCGAAGACCTCCCACTGTCCGCCGGCGAGGGTCCTTCAGTTCGCCTCTCTGCCGCTCTTTGGTGAGCGGGCGAGCGAGCAGATCATCGAGAAAGAGTGTGCGAAGAGCTTGGATGGATGCATCGGGAAGCTGTGCCAAAAAGCGCGAGAGCGTTGAACGAGCGGGCAACTGGTCACGCTCAAAGAGGGCCATGAAAGGTCCTGCAAAGGGCTGAAGTCTCTGGTAGAACGCTTCCAGGGTGCGTTCCCCGCTGATGGCATAGCCGAAAAGGACCGCAAGAAAGTCGATCACCTCATAGTGCCCGAAACGACGTCGCGCAAAGCGCACCTTCTCGTTGACCTTGGTCAGGACACCGTTCTTGCGCAGGTGCTTGGCGATCAGCACGACTTCGCCAAACCAGGAGGGAATCGAGGGAGCAGACTCCGATGAGGTCTGGACGATAATCGATCCATCAACGGTACTGGTCATATCTCCGTCCAGGTGGCTGTCATGTTCATCATTCTGTTTTGTATTCTGCCTCGGCCTGGTGTGTGCGCAGAACAGGAACAGCCAGCAGGATCGAACCAATAGCCAGAGCGATGAGCAGTGCACCAGACCAATACGGTGTGGCGTGACCGAACTGAACGTAGAGCAGACCGCTGAACAGCGAACCCAGGATCATTGCCAATGACTGCATTGACTGACTGGCACTGCCAACCAGACCTTGCTGGCGCGGTCCGGCCAGACGTGAAAGCAGACCGCGTAACGCGTTCTCCACCAGACCACCAGCCCCAGCAAAGAGCAATACCCCTCCAAGTACCAGAAGCGGCGAGGCGATCAGCACAATCAATCCCACCAGAATATAGCTCACCGCGATCAGTATCAGCGAGCCGATGCTCAGTGTTACCTCGCTCACAACTGAGAGCAACTTGCCTACCAGTACGCCCTGAACCACAATATCGACCACCCCAACCACTGTCGCGACCATCCCAGCAGCGGCGGCGTTCCAACCCAGACTATCCTTTAACAAAATGGTCAGGTTTATTCCCATACTCGCAAACGGCAGATAGTAGAGGAACACAGCTAGCAAGAGCCAGCGCAGATGAGCATGGGCAAGCAGGCCGCCGAGTTGTTTGAAAGGATTGAGGGCGCGGAGGCTGATCGCGCTGATGCGGTGTTTTTTGCTCAGGCTCTCCGGCAGAAAGAAGAAGCCCCACACGAGCGCAAGCAGAATGACGGCTGCCGCAGCAAGAAAAGGAGTACTCAAGTTGAGCGTCGCTAACAGGCCACCGACACCAGGGCCGACAAGAAAGCCGACTCCGGAGAAGCTCCCCATGAGACCGAAGTACTTTCCGCGCTCCTCCGGCTTGGTGATATCGGCAACATAGGCAAAGAGGACGCCAAAGTTCCCCCCGGTCAGGCCATCGATGATGCGGCCCAGGAAGAGCAGCCAGAGCGTCCCACCCAGACCGAAAAGCAGGTAGCCAATCGCTGAACCGAGTAAACAAACGCACAGGATCAGGCGTCGTCCAAAGCGATCACTCAGCAGACCCAGGACGGGAGCTGCGATAAACTGGCAGATACCATAGATCGAGGCCAGAGAGGCCACGACCAGTGCAAGATTGCCTGGATTGTTCAGATAGCGCAGGGTCATAAAGGGGACCACAGGGAAGATGATGGTCATCCCCATAGAATTGAGGAACGCAACCACCGCGAGAAAGAAGATGGCCTTGCGGTCAGGTGCGGGCATCTTGTCGCCGCCGGACGATCCCGTCTGAGAGGTAAGAGGTCCTAATGTACTCATAAAGTCAAATTCCTTATCTTGAGAGCGTTAAGTATTCGATGAAAAGCGGTTCGCACCCTTTTTAAGCACAGGTGGAACGCTGGTTGCTACCGCTTCTCAGGCTGCCTTTACGATACCAGTCAGGAGGATGAGACAGCCTCATCCGAGCGAATGATTCGTCGGATGATGGACGATGCTGTCGTTTCACATGGGCATGTGGAGGCAGGAGGAAATGCTTTAGACGTGTTTCAGTTGATTGGCAACAGCACTCGCTGCGAGGCGGTTGTGGACGCCCAGCTTGCGATAGATACTCTGAACGTGGGTGCGTATCGTATTGATTGAGACCACGAGGGCGCTTGCCATCTCAGCGTTGGAATTGCCCGCGACCAGCAGACGCAGGACTTTCTGTTCTTGTGGACTCAGAGGTTCTGGCAGAAGCATGGTATCAACGACCTTCTGCTCATCAGATGAGCGGCTTTCCTGAGCAAAAGCACCCAGGATCTGCCGCACGTAAACAAGCAGTGCTTTCTCATGTAGAGAGGGCAGCAGCGCGCGCAGCAGGAGAGCCAGCTCCTTCCCTTCATCGAGGAAGAGGCGCAGGTAGCCTTCGCCGCGTGTCGTTTCGAGCACCTCCACGAGCTGCTCTCGCGCCTTCTCATACGCCCGCAGCTTTGCATACGCCAGAGCCAGCACCACCTGAACTTCCAGTCTGAAGTGCAGATGGCCGGTTCGCAACGCGGCAGTAGAGAGCTGCTCTAGCAGTTCTATCGCCGTGATAGTTTCCGCCCTCGCCAGGAAAAAGCGTGCTCGCAGTAATTGCTCGCATTGGCGCTGATAGCGAGGCACTCTCTCCTCATTGTTCTGGTGAGATACTGCCCAACGTCTCACCGATGCCAGATCGTCATCGGCAAGTTGAATGCGTACAAGCCGAGCCTGGACTTCCCGTGAGGTATGGAGAGAGGCGGTTGTCTGTCTTTGCGCTAACCAGGCGGTCAGGCGGTGCATAGCCTGCGCCGTCTGACCGTGTCTGTGCTCAATGTGGGCCAGGAGCGCCGAAGCGCGGGCCTGCACCTCTTCTATGTTCATCTGTTCCCCAAGCAAAAGAGCCTCATGTGCAGCCTGTTCCGCTGCTGCCAGATCGTTCCACTGATAGAAAATCTGCGCCAGCTCTCCCTGGGTACGAGCGATATCGTCGTGATCCGACACGCTCCTGGCCTCGGCCTGAATCTGTCGCAATTGCTCTGCTGCCTGGCGTAGCTCGCCCATCTCAAAGCTCACACGGCTCAATCTGCTCCTGGTGGCACGTGCGCCGGTAGGGCTGCCTTGCTGCTCGTTGAGGGGCAGGACCGCGAGAAAGTGTTCGCGTGCTGTCACTAAAATCCCGTTGTGAAGTTCGCCGATTCCTACAGCGCTCAGGGCCAATATCCGCCAGGTCACGGCTTTCTGGGGAAGCCAGGCGAGCGCCTGAGTGGCCCATGAGACGGACTGGAGGATTCTGCCCTCTTGACGAGCAAGCAGGGCACGGAAGGCAAATACCTCGGCCAACTTTGCAGTCGTGTTCGTCTCTCGCCAATGGTGTTCTGCCACCAGGAGCAGATGGTGGATGCGCTCTTTGCAAGATGGTGCCTCCAGTGAATGGAAGAGCAGGTTGCGAGCAGCGTAGAGACAGAGATCGGGATGGTGTTCCAGGTCTGCTTCCGGCAAGCGTTCCAGCCAGCGCTTCAGGCGATACCATTCGGTGGTACCAGGTTCGTTGATCTGCTGATGCTGTTCAAGGGACCGTGCTATCAAGCGGGCGGCACGATGGTATGCAGCGGCGGTAAAAGCGGTTTCGATGGCTTCTGGAAGCAGTCCATCTGCCTCATACCAGCGGCTAGCGCGAATCGCCAGTGCACGGATGCGTTCCTCGCCGAGGCTTCTGCGCGCCTCCTGCTGCATAGCCTCGGCGAAGAGAGGGTGGTAACGCGCCCATGTTCCTTCCCAGTCTAACGACATCAGAAAGCAGTCGCCTTTGCGTAGCATGGTAAGCAGGTGTACACTATCATCACGTTTGGTGAGAGCGTCACAGAGCGAGGCTGTGAGACGGGGAAGCATGCAGGTATGCAGGAGAAAGGTTTGCATCTCCTCTGACAAGGTGTGAAAGATCTCGTGGAGGAAGTAGTCATGTATGTTCAACGCCTGGCGTGATATGGAGTGCTCTGTACTGCCAAAGAAGGCAGTAAGAATGTGTTCAATCTCCTGCTCGTGTGCGGACCAGCGGAGCATTTCTACCAGGAAGCGCAAGCCGACAGGCCACCCTTCCAGCCGCTCATAGACCTGGTGGACGGCTCTGGGCGAGAGCGTAAAGGAAAGCTCCTGGGCGAGAAAGGCGCTGGTTTCTTCTAAAGAGAAGCACATGGAGAGCGGGGAGATGTCCAGCACCTCGTTACGAGCGCGCAGGCGAGCCAGGGAGAAGGGAGGATCGCCGCGAACGAGCAGAACCAGATGGAGTGATGCAGGCAGGTGCTCAAGGAAGAAGCTGAGTGTAGCGGCGATCTGAGGCGAGGTGATGACATGCAGATTGTCCAGAATGAGCATGCCAGGATGCTCAAGATGACTCACATCGTTGAGCAAAGCAATGAGCATCGCGTCCAGTGGTTTGAATGATGGCAGCAGGTGCTCGTGGAGCAGATCCAGCGCGCCCTTTCCGAGTTCGGGTTGCCATTGCTGGCAGGCGGCGATCATATAGCGCCAGAAGCGAATAGGGTCGTTATCTCCTTCATCGAAAGTAATACAGGCCGCGTGCGGAAAATCCGAGCGTTGGGATCGTGTGGTAAGCCAATGGCTAACCAACGTGGTTTTGCCATAGCCAGCGGCCACTGAGATGAGGGTCACTTTGTATTCCAGTCCCTGATCCAGCAGCGTGAGCAGATGATCACGCTGAAGTAACGAGGGCTGGTGGCGCGGGAGCTGGAGCTTTGGAAGCAGCAACGGCTCAAGGGATGGCGAAGCAAAAGTTGAGGCTGTACGTTCCGCTCGTGGTGTATGCTGTTGGGAATGCTGCGACTGTGGAGGCAAGACAGCGCCTTCAGACGAGAGTTTGGCCGCGATATCCTCCAGCCGCTCCAGGCTCAATTGTGCACTCCGTCCGGCGTAGCACTTGAGCACCTGCCCCTTGTGGCGCTGATAGGCGTACCAGTAGCCCTCGCCGCCACGACGACGCTTTTCTTTGAGGAGATTGATTGGCCCATCGCGGCCTTGAAAAGCAAATGCGCGATGTTCCTCAAGCCATGCCTGCCACGCTCCTCCTTCCTCTGAGAGCTGGCAGGAGGCCGCATTTCCCTGTGTGATGAGCAGAGAATGTTCTTGCTCAAAAGGTCGTTGTACCAGGTATTGTGCGCGCTTTGGCAGAGACCGATACTCCTTTCTCTCTCTTGTCCCCCAACACTTAGTGTGAATGAGTATACAACGATGTGTATCAAAAAACAAGTGTTCCCCAACAGGCAGATACCTCGCATGGTTGACTCATTCCCTTTCTTTGTTTGCAAGAGCACTCATACTCGCTCCCGATGTTGGCTGGCAACAGAGAGATCAACGACCTTTGCGTCAACGCACTCCGTCTTCCTTGCCTGTGCTTGATTGAAGAGAAGCCTATCAGAGGATGCTTGAGAGACTTCTTTCCCGTGAGGAAGGGAACACATTCCTTTAAGTTAGAGGTTTACACGTATTCTGGGCCGATCTCAAGGAGGCATATGTGAAGCCGGTTCGCTCCCTGCGACAAGCTCGTTGCGCAATTCGTGGGAGATTGCAAGCGAGAGGAGATGCCAAAGCGCATTAGAGCCAGTGCAATTGACGAGCGGTTTCGAGAGCCTCAGTCCGTCGGGAGACGCCGAGCTTGCGATAGATGCTGCTCACCTGGGTTTTAATCGTATTAGGGGAGACAATCAATTCCCGGGCGATTTCGGCATACGTGCTCCCAGCATTCAACAACCGCAGCACACGCACCTCCTGGGGAGAGAGCGACTCCTGTGCTCTGAGAGGAGTGGTATCAACCCTGGTTCTCTGTTGTGCTGGGCTGGACACATGTTGTTCAAAGGCAGCCAGCAACCGTCGCACGTAGGAGCGAGAAAACGATGCAGCGACAGCGGTGGATTCCTCCGCCTCGCGTGGAACGGTGAGCAAGCTCTGGAGGACCTGTTTCATGGGCTGGCCCATATCCAGATACACACGCAGGGCCCCTTCTGGCTCCGTCATCGCGAGCAAACGAGCCATCACTGCCTGGACGGTTTCTTGTTTCCCCATCTGATGCAGAGCGACCGTGTAGGATGCGAGATAGTCCATCATGGTATTGCTATTGCCGGGCCGATCAAGCTGTTCGCGAAACTGCTCCAGCAATTCCAGCACTCGTGGATACTGGTGCTGCGCGAGCAAGACGCGAATCCACATCAGAAATACTGCTTTGTGGTTAGGATTCCAGGCTGCCCGAGAAAACACAACCTGATCGGCCCAGCGACCCGCCTCCTCCAGATTCCCCACGGCCAACCAGTATTGCGCACGCACTCCAGCCAGGTAGAAGCTCTGACCCGCAAGGGGGGCTTGCCTGCTCAGCGCTTCAGCCTGTTGCAACGCCTGATCTGTGGCGGTCGGATGGCCACAGACGATCTCGATCTGCGCTAAAACGCTATAGCCCATCATCAGCAGATCGACCTGCTGCCAATCCTGAGCGATGCGGAGCAGGCGCCGCGCCGCATCAGCGGCTTCGTCCAAGCGGTTCCAGTAGTAGTAGGTGCAACTCAGGAAGTAATACAAGTACCCAGCCCAGGCGGTGCGCCCACCACTCTGCTCCACCAAGGCCAGACCCGCCAGGCATTCCTGTTCCACCGCATGCCACTGCCCGGCTCTCATAGAGGCAAAGGCCAGCCATCCTCTCACCCTGGCACTCGCCTGCCAATCTCCTGCTTGAAGCGTTTGCTGCTTGACCTTCAACAACCAGGGGATCAAGAGCGCTCCCTCACGCCGAAGTCCCTCGACCTGCCAGTAGTGGATAGAGTAGGCAATCATGTTCCAGCAGAGCTCCTCATCCTGACCAAGCGCCTCCAACTCCCGCGCCAGTGCGGACAACCGTTCTGTCTCACCGTCTTTGAGAAGTGCCTGCGTCTCTATCCAGGCTCGTAACAGATACAAACGCCGCCTGATCGAGGTCAATGCAATGAGCGTGTCCGTCTCACCTCCCTCAATGCTGCCTGCACATTCTTCCTGAGCATGCAGCATTGCTTCCAGGCGCGCAATCGTTTGCTCAACCTGTATCCGTGTCCTGATAGAGACCGCATCCTTCACGCTATACAGAGATTCGAGTAGACGTAACATCACGGTCAGAGCAAGTCGAGCATATTGCCACAGAATGCTCTCAGGAAGCGTCACGATCCAGCTATATAGCGTGTGTGCTTCACCACCCAGCAAGAGGGTGGGTGCAAATCGCTCCATCAAGCGTGCCGCGTCAGAGTAGTCAGCCGCAGCCAGAGCGTGGGTAATGGCTTCCCTCAGTTCACCCTGTGCCTCATAAAAGCTGGCGGCACGTTGGTGGAACAGAGGGATCAGTTCCGGGGAACTGGCCTGCAAGCGAACGAGGAGCGCTTCACGAAAGAGATCATGATAGCGATACCACTGCCGCTCTTCGTCCAGCGGCACCACAAAGAGATTGGCTCGCTCTAGCTCCTCCAACATCTGCTGGCTCTCCTTTTGCGAGGGCGAAGCAGTTACCACCTGGCAAAGGGCGGCGTTCATACGAAGTAAGATGGCTGTCTGCAGTAAAAACTCCTGCTGCGGGGCGGGCAACTGCGCCAGGATGTCCTGCTGCACGTAATCAAGCAGATAGCGGTGGGAGCCTGCAAAGTCCTTGACAAACGTGGAGCGATCCTCGCGCTTGCGCAGGGAGAGAGCCGCCAGTTGCAGACCGGCAATCCAGCCCTCGGTACGCGTCTCCAGAATTGCCACCTCTTCTTCAGAAAGAGGGAGACCCATACTCTGCACCAAAAAGCGGGTGGTTTCATCCTGACGAAAGCGCAAGTCCTGGTCGCGCAACTCAAGCAGATGCCCACGCATACGCAATCTGGAGAGGGGAAGGGCAGGGTCGGATCTTGTGGCAAGCACCAGATGCATATGAGCGGGCAGATACTCAAGCAGGAAGAGCATGTCTTGATCGATACTCTGATGACTGATGACATGAAAGTCATCCAGGATGAGGATGACTTCTCGCTCGATCTGTTCCAGTTCGTGAAGCAAGTTCGTCAAGATGGCAGAGAACGGGGGAGGCTCAGGCGCGTGTAGCAAGGCCAAAGCGGTCTGTCCTATCATGGGCAGACCGCTCCGCAGGGCCGCAATGACCGAGTTCCAGAAACTGATCGGCTCCCGATCGAGGACATCAAGCGAGAGCCAGGCAAAAACCGGACGGAATTTCGCTCCACCCGGTGCTCTTCCCCGACTTTCCTCTGCACGCTGTGCTGCTACCCATGCCGAGAGTAATGTCGTCTTGCCACTCCCAGCAGAGGCAGAAAGAAGCGTCAATGGATAAGAGCGCACAGCATCCAGTTCTCTCAGCAAGCGAGCACGCTCAACCAGCCAGCCCGGCAGGCGCGGAGTGGAGAGCTTGGCTGAGAGCAGAGAGGAAGGCTGATCCGAGGGCGATTGCGCTGCAGCGATGCTTTCGCTGCGTGAAGGAGATGATGACGAACGGGTAAGTTCTCTGGCAGTCTGCTCCAGGTGAGCAAACGTGACCCTCGCTGACGGTCCCAGGTAGCGTTTGCGGGTGCGCCGAGCTTGCCTGCGATAAGCATACCAATACTGAGAGCCGCACGGTCGTGCTTCTTTGATCACACTGAGATGACCTGCCTGCCCCTGGAAAGCAAAGGCCATTTGTTCCTGCACCCAGGCGAGCCACGCTGGCTCATCTTGCGGATGAAAAGATCGCTGGCGCTGTCCATGTATGTGAAGATCATAGCCCTGGTGTTCTTCTGACCAGAGAAGGATCTGTGATGACGGTTTTGGCATAGATCCGTTGTTCCTCTGCTTCCCCTCTGATAGGCATGTGTTTTCTCCGATCACCCACTCGATCACCCAATAGCGAGGAGTATAGCACAGAAAGAATGGAGCAGTCAAAGAGGACGCCTCTACTCACGATATCTGCTCAACACTTGGGAGTTCGCCCAAGGTTGTATCGTTCTGCCTGGGAGGGAAAATCAGGCGCTTCCCCTCCCGGAGAGTGATCTCGTTCTCTGAGTACTTAGAGGAAAAACCTGAGATGGGTTTCTGTTTCTAGCCTCTTAGAGTATTTACCAGGCACGTAGGCGATGCCTTGCGCGGCAAGGGAGTCGATCAGTTCGTCATCTTCCCGGTGAGCGAGGTTGTAATGGTTCTGCACGCACACAATTGGTGCGATCGCTTGTGCCTCTGCAGTGACGTTGCTGACACCAAGGTGCTTGATCAGTCCCTCTTGCTGCAGTTGCACGAGTACCGTGAAAGGTTCAGCGAGCGAACCAGCAGCGGGTCCGGTGGCCTCTCCCACACCCAGATTGACGACGTCGAGCACATCGAGCCCAAGGTTGCGCAGGTTGTCATACACGGCCTGGCGCAGTTGCTCGGGAGCGAGTGCCTGCGGCCAGCCGCCTTGAGCATCTCGCAAGGATCCAACCTTGGTCACGATGTGCAAAGAGTCGGGGTAGGGGTGTAGGGCTTCCTTGATGATTTGGTTGGTGATGTGCGGACCGTAGGCGTCAGCTGTGTCGATGTGCGTGATGCCCAGGTGGACGGCCTCACGCAGTACGGCCACGGCTGCTTCGCGGTCGGCTGGAGGGCCGAAGACGTACGGGCCGGCTAGTTGCATGGCAACGTAACCCATGCGAGTCACGGTCAGACCCTCGGCCATAGTGAATGTTCCTGCGGCTGTGGCTGTTAGATTGTTTTATTCATTCGCTGAATGCGATACCATAGAATATTTCCTCTTTTTCTCAGACCTGGCGAGCTCTCTGATTTTTTACGCTGTTTCTCCTGGCAAAGGTGGTCCCACCAGAATGACCCCATAGCGCTCAGTGACGCGATGGAGCGCTTGTTCGTCGACTGGCTGCGACCGTAAGAGCGCAGCGGTTTCCTCAAAGTACTGACGCACCTTTGCTGCTGGCAGCGCGAGGATGAGCAGTTCGCCATTTTCTGTGCCCACATTGCGGAAGGTATGGGCGGTCCCACGAGGAACGAAGACCCAGGCTCCCTCAGAGGCTTTCGAGATGGTATCTGCCACTTTGATCAGAAAGGTTCCTTTCACAATCCAGAAACACTCATCGAAGTTGCTATGCAGATGTTCTGGCGGTCCCGCTGCAGGTGGGACCACTTCAAACCAGGTGTCCACTGCCCCATTGGTCGTCTCTCCTGTCGTTTTCCACACCTGGTACCAGGTCTCAGAAAGAAACACTCGCTCTCCCTGCTCGAATGCTCGAAGAATCGGACTCGTCACATGCTCTGTCATCTGGTTTCTCCTTTCGCTCCCTGGAAGGGAGCAAACATCTGCTCAAAAATGTTCTCGGGCCTGGACACTACGCGATATGAAGAATAATGCGACCTCTCCCATGCCCACTCTGGCTCAGTTCCTGCGCTTTAGAGGCTTCGCGAAGTTCGAACGTGGCGGCAATGGAGGTGCGCAACTGACCCTCATCGATCAGGCGCGAGATGGTGGTGAGAAGCTGAGCCGTATCGCCCAATTGAGCGTTGAAGAACGCGGTCCGTACACCCAGGGTCTGTGCTTGCCTCTCGTCAGGTTGTCCCGCGGTGGTCAGCAGCGTCCCACCCGGCTTCAACGTGACCAGGGCACCCGCTGTTCCCTCCCCACCCACGGTATCGAGGACCAGATCCACCTGGTGAACCTCATCCTCTACACGGGTCTGGGTGTAGTCGATGACCGTATCTGCGCCAAGTGAACGCACAAAGGCGACATTGCTGGTCGAGGTGGTGGTGATCACCTGTGCGCCGTGCCGATGAGCCAGCTGCACAGCAAAAAGGCCGACCCCACCGGAACCACCCAGGATCAATACCCGTTGTCCGGCCTGGAGCTGCCCCTGAGCAAAGAGCGCCTGCCAGGCAGCGACCGCGCCTATGGGAACCGTTGCCGCTTCATCAAAACTGAGCGCTGTGGGTTTGGGAGCCAGTGTCTGTGCAGGCACAAGACAATACTCTGCGTAGCTTCCTCCTGCCATAATATGACCAAAGACTGCCTGACCAGGCTGAAACGTCGTGACACCAGGACCAACGCGTTCAACCACCCCTGCCAGTTCTATGCCAGGTACATAGGGAAACCTGGAGGGCATGATATCCTTTAACAAGCCCAAACGAATTTTCCAGTCGAGGGCATTGACGCCTGAGGCCTGGACACGGACCAACACCTCACCCTCTCCAGGCACGGGTTGCGAGATCTCTTCGAGGCGAAGCTGAGCAGCATCGCCATAGGCATGAACTTGTATGGCACGCATGGTTGTCATTAGAATAGTCCTCTTTCATTTCAGGTACATCAGGAGATAAATGTCTTTGCTGTTTATGCAGAAGGTGAGAGCATACCGGATTGTTTGAGCCACGCCTCCAGTGTTAGGAGGTCCGGGTGAAGCTGGCGTAGAGCGGGAATAGCAGCTTGATAGCCAGATTGATTGAACCATTCATACATCATGGCGGTCTCGGCATCAAAGCTACGGAGTTGCTCTAGAGGCAGTTCAACAAAACGAGTCGGTTTTCCGGTTACTCGCTCGATGCTTTCGGCAATCTCAGCGATCGTCAGTTCTTCCCCGGCAATTTCGATTTCTTTGCCCAGGAACGACTCAGGATGCGCGAAGGCCAGGGCCGCAAATTTTCCAATATCCTCCACGGCGATCATTTGCAGGCGAGTCTCCGGGCGTAGTGCCTGGCTCACCACCAGCGTGCCATCAGCCTCTACTGTGGTGGCATACTGAAGGTTACTCATAAAAAAGACCGGACGCAGAATCGTCACGGGCAGATGCAGGGCACGCAGATACTCTTCTATCTGCCACTTGCTCTCAAAATGGGCAATCCCCGTCCCACGTTCGGCCCCACCAACTGAGGAATAGACTAAATGACTTACGCCAGCTTGCAAAGCGGCATCAGCGACTGCTTTCCCCTGCTGAAGCTCCGCTGCCGCTCCCCCTTCGGCATAGGGGGTTTGCACGCTGAAGATGCCATAGACGTCCTTCATGGCCTCGCGTAACGAGGACGGCTGGTTCAAATCGCCCTGAACTAGCTCTACCCCTTGTTGGCGCAACGCCTCAGACTGCGCTCGCCTGGGATCGCGAACAAGGGCACGCACGTTCCAATCATCTTTCAGAAGTTGCCGGGCGACAGCTGATCCTTGCTGTCCAGTGGCTCCAAAGACAAGAATCGTTTTATCAGTATGTGGCATTCGTTTCCTCTTCGGCATATACTATGCCGATATAGTATTTTCAGTCAGGGCAAAAAAGGAACTCACTTCTCCATTATTGTCTCTATCTGTCCTCTCGCCGGAGTTGAGGGAACATCTCCCTTGTCGGCGATAGTGGAGAGTATACTACTGGCAACACAAAAGATCTTGATCTTTTGGAGTCATTTTCTCTGAGGGAGAGACATGATCCATTAGGACCATTCCTGCATCCGAGCAGGATGAACGCAGCATCGGCGTTCAGTGGTCCTGTTTCGCGAGGAGATCAAGCGAATGCGCACGTGCTGCGGCCTGTGTACGGTTGCGTACCCCCAATTTGGCGAAGATGGCTTGCACGTGCCGCCTGACGGTGTTTGGCGCGATCACCAGAGCATGCGAGATCTCCTGATTGGAGGCTCCTTGTGCCAGCAGTTCCAGAACCTCTTGCTCGCGAGGACTGAGCGGATCAATGAGGGCCTGATTGTGAGCGGAAGAGGCAGGGCCGCTCTTCTCTTCTTGCAGAAACGCTTCGAGCAAGTGATCGACATAGAACCCTGGATGATGCTCGCGGCTGCGTTTCAGAAGAGGCACGAGGCGGGGACCTTCATCGAGAAAGTGACGCAGATAGCCTTCTGGTTCCCCTATCGTCAGGGCTTCTTCCAGCGCCTGCAACGCTTGCTGTTCTTGCTGCATCTGCTGGCAAGCCAGCGCCTCCAGCAGGCACATTTCTAACACCTGCTCCCGGCGCCCTGTCAAGCGTGCCTGGGGCAGCCAGATAGCGAGCAGCTGGTGTGCCTCTTCACTGCTGCCTTCGGCCAGCAGGACCCGCACCTGGGCTACCGCCTCTCGCTCCTGTGCAAAAACCGAAAGGAGGGGCACGTGTTGTTGAGAGCGCTTCCTCCACTGCACGGCGACCTCCTGTTTGCCCATGGAGAGCCCGAGCCGGACCTGGAGACCAGAGAGAAGCCAGGCCTGGGCATAGCTATTGTCACGGTAGGCAGGAAGGGTGAGCAAGCGCTGCAGCGTCTCTGAAGCTTCGTCGAACTGCTGGCGCGCAAGGAAGATTTGCATCAAGACCACATAGGCTTGATCAACAAAAAGCATGGCGCCAGCTTGCTCCAGCAGTTGTACTGCTTGTTGTGTCTGGTTCAATGATTGTTCCAGGTGATTCTGCTCGTACAGCAGCGCCGCCTGACAGGCAGACAACGCCGCCTGTATGAGCGGCTTCTCCTGGTGTTTCAATGTGAGGG
This sequence comes from Reticulibacter mediterranei, assembly GCF_016587455.1. NCBI lineage: Bacteria > Bacillati > Chloroflexota > Ktedonobacteria > Ktedonobacterales > Reticulibacteraceae > Reticulibacter > Reticulibacter mediterranei. Next base: position 3,035,410 of record NZ_BNJK01000002.1, read on the forward strand.
TGGCGAGCGTCTGCTCGGCTTGCTTGAGTTGTCCCTGCATGAGCAGATAGGACGAAGCCACGCAGAACGCCCGGCAGGCGCTCGCTATCCCTCCCGATTGCTCATAGGCTGGAACAGCCTCCTGGAGAGCTTGCCATGCCGTGCGAATCTCACCGCGAGCCAAACAGACATACGCCTGTGCCGTGCTCAGAAGGGCGCGAACATAGTTGTTGTCATCAACAAGCACTTGTCGTGCCTGTTCGGACAGCGCAATCGTCTCCTGCACATTCCCATAGAATCCCCTGCTCACAGCTCGACGGGCAAGCAGTTCTGCTGAGAACTGCCAGCGTGTGTTCCCCTCTGGCATCTGAGCGAGCGCGATTTCTATCTGGTCTAACCAGTCCTCAGCGGTCCGAAAATCCCCCATGTAATACCATAACCGGGCAGCGAACTGCCCGAGGCGCGGATGCTGATAAAACAGGTCAGCGGGGAGCTGCTCGATCCACTGCTGCATCATGTGGATCTCGCCGGGTTGCCCTCGTGGGTGGAGGAGAAAGTGCCCAAACAGCGTAATGACGTGCTGCCAATCGTGGCTGCGCACCGCGTAGTGCGCGGCCTCATACAACAGCCCTTGTTCGGTGTACCAGGAGCTTGCCTTCCCATACAGGGCATCGATCTGCTCCTGTGAAGTGAACTGACGGAGGTGATGGCGTAAGGCTTCTGCAAATAAATGATGATAGCGATACCAGCTTCCTCCCGCATCCACTGTCACAACAAATAGATGCTGGCGTTCCAGGTATTCCAACATCTGTTGACTCTGGCCCTCTTCCCACAGCGCATCACAGAGAGCCGCACAGAACTGGTCAAGCAAGCTGCTGATCAGCAAAAACGTCTGGAGCCGTTCTGGTTGTTGCCTGAGCACTTCTTCAGTGAGATAGTCCAGAATGTAGCGCTGGTTGCCAGAAGTCCGTGTCAACACCTCCGAGAGCAGTGCTTGGCCCCGTAACGAGAGCGCGATCAGTTGCAGTCCCACCAACCAGCCCTCGGTGCGCTGCGTGATCGCTTCGACCTCTTCGTTGGTCAGTGAGAGCTCCATGACCTCGCGGAGAAAGGCGCTGGCTTCAGAAGGCGTGCACTGTAGCTGTTGTGCCCGCACCTCCAGCAGATGCCCACGAGCCCATAGCCGGTGCAGAGGCAGAGGAGGATCTACACGGGTCGAAAGATACAGACAGAGTTGTGGAGATAACCGCTCAATAAGGTAGGTCAGGCTTTGATGGATGGCGGGTTCAGTCATCAGATGATAGTCGTCGATGACCAGCACGTAGCGAGCCTTCGGCTCTTCAAGCAGCCGATTGACCAGCAGGGAGAGCAGGTCCTGGATCGGTGGTGTGCGCTGATCCTGCAGCAGGGAGAGGAGCGGCTTCATCAGATCGGGAGCACAGCGCTGCAGTGCCAGGAACACGCACAGCCAGAACCGATGGACCTCATCATCAGAGGCATCCAGCGAGACCCAGGCGCAGGATCTGCGAGCCTGAGTGGCTGAAAACCACTCGGACAAGACACTGGTTTTGCCATAGCCAGCAGGAGCCGAGACCAGCGTCAAAGGGGACCGAAGACCCGTATTGAGCACATCATGTAACCGCTGCCGATGAATGAGGGCGTGCAGAGAAGTTGGTGCAGAAAATTTTGTACCGGCGATGACAAAATCGAGAGACATACCTGTATTGATGATTCCCTTCTCTTCTGAAGTTTCTTATCTATGAGGATGCAACACGTATTCTGGATGTGTTCCCTCCTATCATTTACTATGCCGGTATAGTATTTTCAGGGTAAAAAAAGATGTTCCAATCATGGTTCATCATCGTCTGAGACGAGATTGGTAACAGCCTGTTGTATGAGACGACGAAACAGCACCTGTTCGATCTCGGACATCCCGCGCACCGTGCATTCCGCTAGAGCATGCCATATCTGGAGGGCAGGTTCATACAAAGAACGACCGCGTTCGGTGAGGTACACCCGCGAGGCCCGCCGATCTGTGGGATCAGGACGACGCACCACAATGCCAGCTCGCTCCATCCGCTGGATGGACTTCACAATCGTAGCCAATCCCACGTCGAAGCGGGCTGTCAATTGCGTGGCGGTCAACCCATCTTCCTGGTAGAGGAGAAAGAGAATATGCTCCTGCCCGGTATAGAGACCGAGCCTGTTGAGTGCCTCTTCCGCCCACTGGCGATGGGCATGGGCCAGCATGACGATGTGATAACTGATCTCTTCGTTCATGTGCGTCGTCTGTTCCACTTCCCATTTACTCTACCGGCAGAGTAACATCAAAAGGGGAAAGTCGTCAAGGGTAATTTCGGTCCAATTTCGGCCGGTTTGGGGGAGAAGCTGTTGCTTTCCTGACAATTCTTCTGTTGAAGGGGTAGCGCTACGTAAGCTGTCACCAGCCTCAAAGTAGCGGGCACTTTACGTATAAGAAGCTAGAATAGCATTATGTTTTTATTCAGAGCAAGGGGATTTTCTCTCTTGCATGTACATAGATGTTTTTCTGTTGTGTTGAGTGAACTTCTTCGTTATACTCCGAACGTTACTGCTGGCTTTGACTCTCAGAGGTGAAACTGGCAGATCATAGAGGTGAAATGGGGAGTGAAGAAGAAGAGATATGAAATGTCAATGGGAGCATGAAGAGCTAATCGAGCATTGGATACTGAGTGCTTGGGACCAAGCTCAAGTAGGGAATAAGACTGGAGCGACTCGCTTAGGATTTGCGGTGTTGCTCAAATTTTTTCAGCGCAAGGGGCGCTTCCCGTTTTTCAAAAACGAGATTCCTGGGGGGATTATCTCCTTTGTAGCAACACAAGTAGGCGTAGAGCCATCGGAGTATTTGCAGTATGATTGGCAAGGCCGCACGATTGAATATCACCGAGCCTTGATCCGTAAGGCACTTGGCTTCAAGGAGTCGAGCCAGGAAGATGCTGCACATGCAACAGTGGCTCATGACAGAAGTGCTTCCGCAAGAACATCAAGATGAACGCTTACGGGAGCAGGCATATACATGGTTCAAATGTCAGCATTTAGAGGCTCCGACTCCAGACCGTCTGACTCGCTTGATGCGGTCTGCTGCCTCCACTTTTGAACAACAGCTCTATGATGAAACGCTTTCTCGCCTTCTCGAAGCGGCGCAGACAGCTCTGGAAGCGCTACTGATACCAGAGATTACTTCTGCACAAGAACACGAGGATGAAGCGCAAGGGGATTCTCCAGATCGATCAGCTACAACTGTCAGTCCTCTTCAGCAGCTTCGCATGGACCCAGGACGAGTTGGGTTGGCGACGATGCTGGAAGAGATGGCAAAACTGAGACGTATTCGAGAACCCGGTTTGCCTGACGACCTATTTCCGGGCATTGCACGCAAAGTCTTGATCGTCTATCGAAATCGCGCAAGCGTTGAAGAACCCTCACGCCTCCGTGCGCATCCCAGAGCGAAGCGCCTGACACTCCTTGCTGCCCTCTGCTTTCTCCGCGCACAGGAGATTACAGATGGCCTAGTAGATCTCCTCATTCACATTGTTCACAAAATTGATGTACGGGCCGAGAAACGGGTGGAACAAGAATATCTCAACGAATTTAAGCGCGTGGCGAATAAAGAAGGCATCCTCTACCGCATTGCTGAAGCTGCGGTGGAACATCCAGATCAACCAGTACGTGAAGTAGTCTTCCCGGTGGCTTCGGAAAAGCTGCTGCGTGATCTCATCAAAGAGTACAAAGCTCGTAGTCCTGCTTTCCGTAAGCAAGTACATGTCATCATGCGTGCATCCTACAGCCACCACTATCGGCGCATGGTGCCAGAATTGCTTGATATTCTCAGTTTTCGCTCGAACAATGAGCTGTACCGTCCAGTGGTTCGTGCGCTCCAATTGGTTCAGGATTATGTCCGTTGCCCACGCCAATATTATCCTGACCATGAAATCATCCCCATTAAAGAGGTCGTCGCACCCAAATGGCGCGAGTTTGTGGTCGAGAAAGACGACGATGGGACGGAAAAGGTGAATCGGTTGAATTACGAAGTGTGTGTATTGCAGGCGTTGCGGGAGAAGGTACGGGTGAGGGAGATTTGGACCGTTGGGGCGAATAGGTATCGTAACCCTGACGATGATCTGCCCACCGATTTCAGCCAAAAACGAGATACGTACTATGAGGCGCTTCACCAACCTACGGAAGCTGACACGTTCATCGACTCCATCAAAGAGGATATGCGTAAGGCGCTGCTCTCCCTCGACGGAGCCATGCCCCACCTTCGCGATAAAGTCAAGCTCCTGCCAGGTCGCAAGAAGCCCATTTGTCTTTCCCCGCTGGCCCCCCAGCCTGAACCTCGCAATCTGCTCAGCCTCAAGCAAGAGGTGGGGAGCCGCTGGCCCATGACCAGCTTACTCGATATGCTCAAAGAAACAGCTTTGCGCACGAATTTTCCTGATTTGCTCACCTCAGTCGCGAGCCGAGAACGCTTGCCCCGCGAAGTATTACACCGACGGTTGATCCTTTGTCTCTATGGGCTGGGGACCAACACGGGCTTCAAGCGCCTCCCCAGCGCTGATCCTGGCACCACCTACTCGGACCTGCGCTATGTGCGCAGCCGCTATATTCACAAAGAACAACTACGCAATGCCATCGCCCATGTTGCCAATGCCATCTTTGAGGCGCGGAGAGCGGAGATCTGGGGAGAAGGCACAACGGCTTGTGCCTCTGACTCGAAAAAGTTCGGAGCCTCGAACCAGAACTTGCTCACGGAATGGCATATTCGCTATCGTGGGCCTGGAATCATGATTTATTGGCACATCGAAAGGAAATCTACCTGTATTTATTCGCAGCTCAAAAGTTGTTCTTCCTCAGAAGTAGCTGCAATGGTTGAGGGCCTTTTGCGTCATTGTACTGACGCTGAAATCCAGAAAAATTATGTCGATACACATGGACAGTCTGAGGTAGCATTTGCTTTTTGCCATCTCCTGGGCTTCCGCTTGCTGCCTCGACTCAAGGATATCGCCTTACAAAAGCTCTATCGCCCGGAAGCAGGCAACTCTTCCGACTACGAGAACTTGCAGCCGATCTTGACCCGGCCCATCGATTGGGATCTCATCCGCAATCAATATGATGAGATGGTCAAGTACACCACCGCGCTTCGGCTCGGCACAGCAGAGACGGAGGCCATCCTTCAGCGTTTCACGCGCAATAACCTCCAGCATCCTACGTACCGAGCGCTCGCAGAGTTGGGCCGGGCCATCAAGACCATTTTTCTCTGTCAGTATCTCGAATCAGAGGAACTGCGCCGGGAGATCCATGAAGGATTAAATGTCGTCGAAAACTGGAATTCCGCCAATTCTTTCATTCACTATGGAAAAGGGGGAGAATTTACCTCCAATCGCCTCGATGATCAAGAGGTCTCTATGTTGGCGCTGCATCTCTTGCAGATTTCGCTGGTCTACATGAACACGTTAATGATTCAAGATGTGCTAACCGAGAGTACCTGGCAGAAGCGACTGACCAAAGAAGATTATCGAGGGCTGACGCCCCTCTTCTACAGCCATGTCGAGCCATATGGGATGCTGCAATTGGATATGAGCAGGCGGTTGGCACTCGCTTCATGGGATGAAAGCTCCACTATGTGTGTCAAAACCGTTGGTTTGCTGAAATACACTCCACCTACAAGAGATTTTCGGGCGAGGGATGAACCAGCGTCGAAAATGATCTTCTCATGAATTTTGAGTCTTCCCGTTGCAATGCTGCCGCTATCTCCTCTAATTCGCTTCTTGTGTCGCCTAATTGCTTGAGGGCCTCAACTAAGCGCACCTGAAGATAGTGTTCAGGGAGAGATAATCCCTGCACATCCAGTACCAACAACTGGGCTAATGGGTCTATCGCTTGCCGATTCCCCAGGTGCCCAAGTGTTGCAATCAAGCTCATTTGAAAGCCCGACTTCGGGGTGAAATCTGGATAAGGACCTGGATAAGGATGAAGAAGCGCAAGCAAGGCATCGAGCAGATGAGGAGGATGGAGTCGTAGCAGCGTCTTCAGCAAATCACCCTGAAAATTCCCTGCGCGGGAAGAGGTAGGCTCCGGATCAAGGAACAACAGGAGCCGATCAGCGATTGCTCCTCCCCCGATGTGCTCTAGCGCTTTGAGCAGATCCCTCTGATAGTCGATCTCTTTGCTTTGAGGATTGAGCAACCGAAGAAGCGGTTCCTTGGCGCTGCTCTCCTGTAATCGGCCTAATACCTGGATGATCTTCCTCTCATTTGGGTACACAGGGATCAGGGACAGTAAGGGTTCCACCGCTCGCTGATCTCCTCGCGCCCCCAGAGTGAGTGCGGCTTGCAGCGCCAGTTCTGGTTCGGATGCACCCGAGAGCATCAGCAAGCGTTCCCGTGCCCCTTGCTGATCATACATCTGATCAAAGTCAATCAAGATTTTCAGCAATTCTCTTACCGCAAATCGCATTTCCTCATTTGCTGTTTCCAGGGCGGAGAGCAGTGGGAGCGTGATCTGGACCGATTGCAGTGCCGTGAGGATTTTCACGACCATCGGACCTAGATATTCTTTCTGCCATCTCTGATCGAGGTCGTGGGAGCGAGGGAAACGTTCCCTTTGCAACCCGTCGTTGAAAAAATTGAGGATCCGTTCTCTGTGTTCCCAGGAGTTCAGGAGATCAAGCAAGCGGTTGGCTGTCTGCTCGTCTGCACCCAGACTGAGGACATCTTCCACGAAGTCGGAGAAGGGATTCTTGAGAAACGTAGAGAGCAGAGGGCTGTCAGCGATGGCTTCTTTGGTCAAGCGCACGCCTGCTGCCTCCGCAAGAGCGGACATAATCTGGAGAGAGTCATAGTCGTCATTCTCAGTAGGCGCATCTGAGAAGCCTGCGCGGCGAAGCAGTTCTTGCACTTGGGGTGAAGGATTTGTGTAGAGGAGTGTGCCAGGTTCAGCGCTGACAATGGGTGTCCCATCTTCCGCATAACAAAACCAGGTATGTCCATTAACCTCGTGATTCAAGACTGAGACTGCTCTCGTGCCAGCAGAGATGGTGTGCAAGACTTCTGGGATCTGCCCCACGTATCCATAATCTTCATAGACAAAGGCCCATTCACCGCATTGACCTACCCAAAGCACCGTGCCAAAGAGCCCGAATTGCTCTATCGCGTTCTGGTCGTCGAACGAGACGAAGCGTGCCTGGGAAAGTTCCCCGCCGAAACGCTGCAAGAGTTCTCTTTTATCCAGGCCCTCTACAAACGTCATGCAATACCCTCTGTAGTTTTCGCCTACATTTGGGGTTGCGATCCTCGCCGCTGTGTTTGCCAGCATCGGAGGCTTTCGCTCCGCTCAGGCGTTCAGCAACGGGTTTTCCCCGGCGATGAGCGTCGCGGCAGCTCTGTCACTGATAGGAGCCATCGCTGGCCTGGTACTACCCGGCAGGCGCGCAAGAACTGTCGTAAAAACGCAGGCAAAGGCATCTGAGATAAGGGAAAACGAACTCTCCGGCGCGCCGGAGCAATCCTCGATCTTGTAAATCCCAGAAAGAGTAGCTTGAGCTGTAGAAGTCGTAGAGACGAAGGAATGATTGCATCACGATTCAAGCCTGCAATGGAGCGTCAGTTCCGTTGCAGGCTTGAGCAACGATTCTACCTCTATGGGGAGAGGGTAGGTGTTACACGTCCCTCCTAGGATTCATCATGGGGAGTTTCCTCTTCAACCGTACTATGCCCTTCCTCAACAACAGCTGTATTGCCTGGCACTTCTTCCACGCTGTCGCCTTGAGTTGACTCTTCCTCTTTTGTTGCAGTAGCACCGGCCTCCGCTTCCGCAGCAATTTGTTCTGTTTCGATCGCCTCCCCCTCTGCTTCTTCTCCGGCTTCTTCCACTTTGGTCGTCTCCCCCTTCCGCTTCTATAACGGCCTCTTCAGCGGCAATTGTTTCAACCTCCGCCTCGGTTGCGTCCGCCTCGGCCTCTACAGCAGTTTCCTCCGCGCCTTCTGCCGCTTCCTCTACAACAACTGCTGCCACCAGAGTATCGTCTGCTGCCTCTTCCGCTGCACTGGCCCGGACAGGAGCTTCAGCAACGATCTCTTCTTCGACCACTGCTTCTTCTCCTGCAACCATTGCTTCTGCCTCTGAGACGGTCGCCTCTGCTTCCGCTTCTGCAGCGGCTTCCTCTGCTTCGGTTGCGTCCGCCTCGGCCTCCACGGCGACTTTCTCCGCAACTTCTGCTGCTTCTTCAGTGAGAGTTGCCGCCCCCACTGTATCTGGGGGTTTTTGCATATCCCCCGCGCACGAGTACACCGTTTCGGGGGATATGCAAAAACCCCCTATGTCAGAGAGGCAAAAAAGAGATCGCAAAGCACTGAGCCATCTGCATAATTCTACAAAAATCGCCAAAATACGCATAATATTGTTTCTACCCGCTACTTTGCGGCGGGTGACACCTCGTATAATAAACCCATTAGCTTCTGGGAGGAAGTGAGGCCGTTCAAATCCTTGCTGGCCTCGACCGCGTAAAGTAGATGGCCCCGGCACCGACTCTTATGAGTGGTTACTCATATTTAAAGTATTCATTGCGACAAAACTGGCCTTTTCCCACTGGAAAATCCACTTGAGGAGCTGAGAAAGCGTCAGGGTTGCGACTTTTTATCGCAATCAAAAGTTGCAATATGTGTTACCACTCATAAAAGTCGGTGCCATGGCCCCCTTCCTCTCCACAGGCAACTCCATTCTGGACCGTATCCAGTGGCATTGACCACGCATCACGAGGAGAGAATGAGGATGCCCAGGACAGCAACTTCCTAATGGGAACGTTGTTTTTCGTTGCTTGAGGAGGATTGACCTTGCAAAAGCCATCGACACCTGTTTCCTACCACCTCTTTGTCGGCATTGATATTGCCAGCGAGACCTTTACTATTGCTCGTCTTTTGCCAGAAACAAAGCCGAAAGGGGAGCTAAAGCCTTTTGAACAAACTTCAGCAGGTTTCGCACGCTTTCGCACCCTGCTGCTGACACAAGGTATTGCACCTGCCAATACCTTGGTGGTCATGGAAGCAACTGGCAGCTATTGGATAGGGCTGGCCATCTTCCTCACCGAGGCAGGTTTCGCCGTGAGTGTCGTCAACCCGGCGACAGCCCACTATTTTGCAAAAGCTCAACTCAAGCATGCGAAAAATGATATGCTAGATGCCTGTACTTTGGCCCAACTCGCGCAAGCCCTTCTCCCTGCTTGTTGGACCCCACCTCCACAGATCTACCATGATCTCCAGCAACGGTTGACTCAACGCGCCAGTCTTCTTGAACTGCGTACTCAAGTCACCAATCAACTGCACGCGCTCTCTGTCCACCCCAATGTTGTTCCTTCCGTCCGTCAGCGACTGCTTCAACTGCTGGAGCTGCTCAATCAACAGGTAGCCCAAGTTGAAGCTGAAATCCACCAGTTGGTAAAGATCGAGCCGCCACCGCAGAAGCCCTGCTCACTTGAACGTAAACCGGCAGACGAGAGTGAGGACGTTAAAACGGTCGAGTGGAAGTGGAAACAATCTATTGTCCTGCTACAAACCATTCCTGGGATCGGGATATGGTCAGCCTGTTGGCTCACTACTGCGACCCTCAATTTCACTCCGTGTACGACAGCCGAAGCGCTGGTGCAGTACGCAGGTTTGGCTCCTTTGGAACGAACAAGTGGAACGAGCGTGCGAGGAAGAGCACTGCTGCGTCACCACGGCCATGCTCGCATCCGAACCATGCTCTATTTAGCTACCCTGTCTGCGACCCGCTACAATCCTGCGATCAAGACCCTGATTGTGCTCGCCTGCTTGGGATTCACCCCAAAACGTTGCGCCAATGGCTCCAGCAGGATGCCTTGCCCCTTTCCGCTCATCCGAGAGATGCTCGCATCAAGTGTCTGACTGCCCAACAAATTGAGCAGTTGGCTGTTGTCCATCATCGTTCACTTCCGTCTCAGTTGGAGCCTCAGACCAAGCAGGAAGTCGCTTCGGCTCAGCCCGCACCCCGCCAAGAGGTGTTGATCTCTTCCTCTGCTTCCCAGCAAGAAGCACCTCTTTCCCAGAAACTTTCCTTGTTGGAAACCAGAATCGCCCAGTTGTCTGAGCAGGTCGCTCACCTGACGCTGGCATTGCTAAAGGCGCGAGAGCGCACGGTTGAGCGAAGACTCTCGGATTTGGAAATGGTCGTCCAGGAACTGGCAGGGATGCTCAGTCTTTCCCCTCCGCTTCCTGTTCGTTTGGAGCAGCAGGCCGAAGGGAAGCCAGTGGCCGCGCGCCCGCTCATTGAGGCAGAACTCCGCGCTCGGTCCCGTATGCCCCCATTGATCGAATACAGCGCGCAAGGAACCTATGTGGTCGTCAGCTCGCTGGAGGGCGAACTGAGCTTGATGCCTGCTTCGCGAGAATGGTTTGATTGGCTGGCGACTCTTTCTTCGTTCCGCTTCGTCGGACAATCTGGTCGCTTTACTGCTTACTGTGAGACCAATCATGGCAAACCGACACGCGGTTGGATTGCCCATCGTAGTCTCCACGGTCGCCACTACAAACACTGGTTGGGTGTGACTGACCGCTTGACTATCGACCATCTGGAACAGATGGCGGCCCGCCTCCAATCTCGCCTGACGACGCTCTAATTGCTACTCTACCCAAACGGGAAAAATGAGCATGATTAGCAATATATATTAGGGATTGCTAGCGAACAAAGTAATATATTGCTTCCATTAAAGTGATACATATGCTACACTCAATTTTAGCAATCAATTGGTGTAATTGCTAAAATTGGCAGCATGTTGTTCATGCGCGCTCACAATCTTTCGAGAAGGCTGTTCCACTTTCGCTTTCCAGAGGAAGACAGAGCAAGGCACGACGACATCCCGAGAGAAAAAGGAAGGAGACCCTCTTTTGAATGAACAATGGGTACACGACTACACTGTCCTGGTGTTGAGGCTGCAAAAGGCCGTTGATGCGCGCACTTCCTACGAGCCCGTTGAGGAATATCTACCGCCGGAATGGTCTGAGCAGGTGCAGCATGAGCCTGTTCAGTTGGGAGAGACGCTCGTACGCGATACGCAGGCGTTGATGGATACTCTCTCTCAGCAACATTTTGAGCCGCAACGGGCAGCGTATCTGGCGAAGTTGCTGCGCGCGCTGGAAACGGTCAGCCGTCGTTTGCGGGGTGAACGCTTCTCACTGCAAGAGGAGGTCCTGCGTTGCTATGATCTTCACGTGGATTGGCTACCCGAGAGCATCTTCGAGCAGGCGCACGCTCTGTATGATGAAGCACTGCCCGGAAGCGGCGACCTGACTGAACGCTTCCAGCAATGGAAAGCGGCGTTCACGTTGCCGAAAGATCAAGCTCATTTGTTGCCTGTTTTTCTCCAGCGTGGCCTGGACGAGGTCCAGCTGCGCACGCGGGAGCTTCTTCCCTTGCCAGCGGATGAGCAGGTAGAGATCCAGCCTGTTGTGGATCGGCCTATACGAGCGATAGCCTGTTATCTGGGGAATCATCGCTCACGCATCTACCTCAACCCTGCGGTGCCGTTTCCGCTGACCGATCTCTTCTATGTGCTGTGCCATGAAGGGTATCCCGGTCATCTCGCAGAGGCTGTGCTCAAAGACGAAGCGCTTATCCAGCAACGAGGGTACCTTGAGCAGCGAGTCAGCTTCTCTCTGCCCGCCGCGCCGCTTTACGTGATCAGCGAAGGGCTTGCTCTTCACGCGCATGAAATGCTCTTTGGTCCTGGAGAAGCGGAGCAGTGGCTGGCCGAGCACATTTATCCAGAAGCGAGCATGACTCCCGACGGCAGCGATCTGACGAAGATCCAGCGCGCCACGGATCTGTTGCTTGGAGCGGTGTGCAACGCGGCCTGGCTCTTGGGCGAAGGACGTTCTGACACAGAAGTGAAAGAGTATCTCATGCGTTACGCGCTCCTGGACGAAGAGGCTGCGCAACGCCAGCTTGCCTCCTTGCAGCGGCCATTTCACGAGACTTACATTTTTACGTACTTCTATGGCCGCCGCCTGCTCGAAGCGAGCTTGCAGGGACCACAGTGCCGGGAGCGCCTGCATCAGTTGCTCACCCAGCAGATCTTGCCATCTGATCTAGAAGAAAGGTCACAGTAACTCGTGGAGACGGGGGCGCAAAGCTCCCGTCCCTGCATACAGGGAAGATAGGGAGTCAGCACATCCAAACCTTAGCGTACACTTTTCAGGTTTGGATACGCTGACCCCTAATTTGCTAAGCCGGGCTAGGAGGTTCTGTCAGAACTGAGAACGCAGAAAAGCTTACTGGACACAGAGAATGCTCGCCTTATCACTCGTGTAAGCTATGAGGCTGCTTGTATCATGATCTGGAGAGTGGCAAGGTGCTGGATAAAAGACTGCCGTTGTTCCAAGAGTGAGACTACTTCTCCCCCGGTACGGCGCGGACGGAGATAGTTGCACAATTCGTCAAAGGCACAGCAGAAACGTGCCGCTGCTTCAAATGTTTTAAAGCCATGCATCGGATAATACCGTTGCTTCATCCCTCGATGGTCTTGCTCCAGCAGATTATTGAGGTACTTGTTGGTTCGATGCTGGGTATTGCTGCTCATTGTTTCGCGTATAGCTCGTGGATACGATGCATGGCCATCCGTCGTCACTTGGTTGGGAATGTGGCCTACCACACCAACAGCCTGCTGAAAAAAGTGTTTGGCCGCTTCCATATTTCTCTCTCACTCAACCGAGAATCAACGAGCTTGCCATCTTGATCAATAGCTCGATACAAATAGCACCACTTCCCATGTACCTTCACGTAGGTGTCGTCAACGTACCAAGAAGCTCCGGCTTGGCCTCGCCGTTGCATTCGTAACTGCCCTGCTATTAATGGTGCAAACCGTGTTTCCCAGTCTCGAATGGCTTCGTGCGTAAAAACAAAGCCACGTTCAAGAAACATCTCCGCAACGTCACGTAGACTGAGTTTATAACGCAGCCGCCAGACAACTGCGAGGAGGACAATGTCCGTCGGAAATTCCAGATAGTTGAAGGGCGTGCCAGTTCGTTCATTGAAGCTATGGTGACAGTGAGGGCAGAAGAATGTTGCGTAGCCCAGTTTTGTTTTCTTCGTTCGCTTCCTGGTAGTAGTTGCAGTACAATGGGGACAATTCATAAGCCAACATTCCTTCTTGAAGCCCGTTTTGCTGTGATCAGCATAGCAGAATTCCGGTTTCTTTACCAGAGCATTGTCTGAGTTCTGACAGAACCATCTGATCGAACAAGATCATCGGTTCATCAAGAGATTGACGAAACCTGGGATGGGCTTTTTCTCGTTCGAGACGGCCTGGCGAACACTCCAAGGATACGAGGTGATGAATATGATCAGGAAAGGGCAACTGCAGGCAGTGGTCAAAGGGGATGTGAAAGGCCAGATGGCTTTGGTTGCCATACTCTTTGGAGTGGCCGTTTAAGAAAGATTGTAAGGAACCATTACGCTCAGTTTCTTCTTTGCAATTGCTTGCAACACAACCTTCTGTGGAGGCTGCGCTATAAGTTGAGTTTGCGCGATCTCGCTGAGATGTTTCTAGAAAGAGGTTTTGTGTTCACCCACGAAGCAGTTCGGGATTGGGAGGCTCGTTTTGCACCGCTCATCGCTGATCAGCTGCGAACCCGCGCGACGCGGACAAGCAAGCCGGTCCTGGTATGTTGATGAAACCTACATCAAAGTGCATGGGAAATGGTGCTATCTCTATCGTGCTATTGATCGAGATGGTAATCTGGTTGACTCCATGTGAAGTGAGAAACGGAATATGGATGCAGCCAAACGGTTTTTCAAGCAAGCCGTCGAGACGGTTGGTCATGCGCCAAAGCGAGTAACAACGGATGGGCATGACGCCTATCCACGTGCCATTTATGAGACGCTTGGTGGTGACGTTCTCCATCGGTGTAATCACTACCTCAACAATAGAGTAGAGCAAGATCATCGCGGGATCAAACAACGCTATTATCCGATGCGCGGTTTTGGAAACTTCGTGTCTGCCACACAATTTTGTCGAGCCTTTGATGAGGTCCGCCAGTTCTTTCGGTTCCGTACGACGATCAGGCAATCTGTTTCCCTCGCACAGCAACATGACCTGTTCCGTGAGCGGCTGAATGCCTTCACGACACTGATTTTGAGAGCGTAATACCAATCCAAATGGTGGGCGAGCAGTATCAAAATGCTCTGTTCTGTGCTTGTATTCTCAGTTCTGACACATCCATAAATACTACTGGAGAATGATCACGCTTTACTGGGAAAGGATATGACCGTCAAGCTTTGAAATCTTCGTACGCATCGTTGATACGAAGGGAAAGTTCCTGAGGTGACTCAAATACCAACAGATCAAGCCACACACGCACTCGTCTTCCTGTTCCCTTGCGTAGGTTCATCTCTACTTTCCAGCCCCAAACGTTCATGCTTACAACATTTTTGTAGTTGATCACAAGGGATGCGAGCTTCGCGCTCCTTTTCCCAGCGACGACACCCATCGGACAAAGAACCAGCAGCCGGTCATGATCGATGATCCACGTTCCTGTTGCCGCAAGAAGCCCAAAGAAAATTATCAGAAGAGCGATCATCAACAACGTTCCTGTTACCACAGTAAGCCCAGAGAAAATTATCAGAAGAGCACCCACCAACAATGAAGGACTCAAAACCAAAGCCAAAAGAAATCCCAAGCCCGAACCGAGAAGGCCATTTCCAAGACACTTTCTCTTCACTTCTGCTCGCGAAGCGTAAAAGACGTGCCAACTCGGAGGAATATCACCATCACGAACTCTCCTCAATACTTCTGTTCCATCAATATCAGGAACAACAGGTTGCCGTGTTTTCTGAGAGGAGGCTCTGACTGAGAGAGTATTTTTCTCAGGTGAAATACCTGTAGGAACTGCGCTGCGCGCCCCATCCGCTTTGTTTTCACTGGAAGTTGGCGCAGGCTGTATCTCCCTCAGTGCAGCAAGAGAGGTATCTAGCGCCGCATGAGGAGGCATAGCTACGGGAGGAAATGCCTGCTGAAGTGGTTGAGCAGGTATCCAAGGGGTGGTGGGAGAGGAGGAAATGGACCTTTGGTTGGAAATGGCATGGGGGGATGACGCATCGGGCATTTCTTGCGTCACCTGTTCAAGAGCTACGGCAAACTCCTGCACTGAAGGGAAACGCTCCTTCGGTTCTTTGGCAAGCGCTTTGAGAATGACCTGATCCACCCGAGATGACAAGCCAGGAAGTTTCTGGCAGAGCGAGAGTGGCTCCACGGTTAAATGCTTGATGGCAATCTCTTGGGGTGTTCCAACAAAAGGAAGTTGGCCACAGAGCCACTCATATGCGACGACAGCTAAAGCATATTGGTCGCTCTCGCGGCGCGGATGTTGTGTGATTTGTTCAGGAGCCATATACGGGGCGGTCCCAGCAAAGTTTTGGGTGCCGATGGAGGAGGTACTGTGTGCGATGGCAACAATCCCAAAGTCAGAGAGCACAATTTCCCCTTGTCGGCCAATGAGCATATTGGCCGCTTTGACATCGCGATGGATAAGTCGATAATCATGGGCGTGTTGCAGGGCCTCGGCAACCTGTTTCACATAGGAGACCACGTTTACTAAAGGCACCTGTTCTCCTCGGGGATGGCGCTCACGCAGCGAACCATCAGGGTAGTACTCCATCACTAGGAAAGGGATACCTTGTTGAATATCAAAATCCAAGACATTGACAATGTGAGGATGCTGGAGGGCAGCAATGATATTCGCTTCTTGTTGGAAAGCTTTAACGTCTTGCTCAGAGACGCTCGTATGCAGGATTTTGATGGCTGCATATTTTTGCTGGAGCCGAAGATGTTGCCCCAGGTACACCGAGGCTTGCCCTCCCTTTCCAATCAGGCGCAGCAACTGATAGCCACCAAACTGCTGATTGATGAAATCTGCCACAGACGTTTCTCCTCACGACTTCAAGCATGCGTACAGTGACGAAAAGAAAGGACAATGCCAAACGATGGGAGACAGGATACAGTACGCTTGGCAGAGGAGAAAAAGGAGCGACCAATGCCTAAAGCAAACCTAGATTTTCTCTGCCATTGTTCTGATAACAGCATACTCAGTTTTTGAGAGAAAAACAACCCTTTGCCTTATATCTTGGATCTTGTCCGTTTTGACGCATTTCTGAGACAACAAGTTCAGAAATGTTTGTGTATTGGAGCCTCTTTTTATGAGAGTGAACCAAAGGACATGTTATGGTTCCTAAATGGGACCAAGAAAGAAGATATGCATCAAAACGGAGAACTACACCACACTGTTCGGTTGCTGTCAACTGAGGAGAGAAGCCAGTCACTTGACACTTTATGGGTCAATCAGCAGGACAGAAAGCAAGACAAATCACACTCTGGAAGAGATTGCCTACTACTTGGGACATATCACCCTCAGAGGCACGCCTGCAGTGCAGACAACGATTCGCTATACGCAGATGACGCGAGCGCAGGTCAAAGAGAAATTGAAAGCGCTCAAAGGATAGTCATACCTGAAGGAGCATCGCAAGGCTTCTTCTGAAAATGCTCCTCGATTGTAAAGAGGTGCACCTAAATTATGCTATAGCACCTTTCTCCTGAAGAGAGACAATAAAGGGGCACTTTAGAGAACTCGACGCCGAAATTTGTAGTTAAACCACTCAGGACCTTGCTCTGCAAGAGGTTCCCAGCGATCAGCAAGTAATCTTGCCTTCATAGTATCACAAGCCTGGACATCTTTTTTAACACCTGGATGGGGAAAATTCGTGGAGATAGTGACGCTTGGATCTGTAGCCATGTAAGGTCCTCTAGGGCCAAGAGCCTTTGCAATAAAACGATGAGAGAATCCCAGAGCACCAACAAGCTCATATTCAATCTGACAATGTTCCCACACCGACTCGGTTGCGTTTGCCGTGATCCGGATACCACAAACGTGACAAAAGTTTGCATTGTCCGGCTTGAGCGTACCAGCAGAACCGAGCCGTCTGGTGCCGCAAACATGACAAAAGTTTGCGGTAGATAGCAACTCTGCTCCACATTGAGTGCATGAATTAGGAATAGCCATTGCAATCTCCTTCACTTCCTCCTGATTAGCCCTGTGCTCCATTGAGGCGCGTCATTGCGGCCTGTGGAAGATCACTCACCGATACGAGCTTGACCATCACAGGTCATCTCGGTTAAGATCATTCGGGCGAGCGACCAAATACAGTCGGCCCTAACGCCGCGCACCTCATGACAACATCCTAACAAGGCTTCATTCCAGGGACAGCCATTTGCACCGCAAAAGATCCAGCTTATTATTTACGCTCTCTCTATACTCTCTTGTCTGCCACCGCATTTCATTTGACGGTCAATTTTCTTCTTCCACTCAGTCCTCGCTTCTATCTACACCATTTTGGCTCAGCCTTGTGATAGCCTTACGTCGTACTTGCTCCAAGTTAATACCCAAGCTTTCCAGGACACCTGCCGCAATACCCTCTCCCTCGGCAACTAATCCAAGTAAGAGATGTTCTGTACTGAGTGACTGATGATTCAGGCGACGAGCTTCATCAGAGGCAAGCTCTACTACCTTCTTGACACGGGGAGTCAGACCGACTTCACCCAGCACAATACGATCCCCACGACCAATAATAAATTCCAGGGCACTGCGGACTTTCTCAGGCTCTACGCCAAGCTCATTCAGTAGTTTTCCTGCTCCTCCCCCAGGCTCATCTAGAAGGCCGAGCAAGAGATGTTCTGTACCAATATAATTATGCTGGAAGCGCTGAGCTTCTTCTTGAGCGAGTCTCAAGACCTTCCTGGCTTGCTGGGTTAACAACGCTCCATCATTCTTCGACTGGGCAAGTTCTTGTCTCCCTTGAACGGAATATACCTGGTTCTCCTCATCCCCTTTGGCAGTTGTTTGAGTATCAACCACTGGGATTTCTTCCTCGCTCTCTGTCTTGAATTCCGTTTCTTGCCGCTCACGAAGCATGCGCATAGCCTCATTTAAGCGCCACTTATCGGCTTCTGAACTCCCGTCAGAGTTTGCCCCCTGAAGGACACTGCTGATGGCTCTAATCGCTGTGCCAATGTCCTCGACATCTTCATATTTATAGTGGCATAATGAGAGCGCTGCTACCTGGCGAATATCTCGATCACTACTTTGTATGAAGAACCTGATTCCTTGAAAAACTTCTTCAGCATTCATACTGGCGAAAACTTCGTCTCTCATCTTGCTGGCATCACCTTCCTTGATCATTTTTGTCTTTATGATCAACCTCGTAAGACAGGCGATTCCGCATTGCTTGAGGCATTCTATATCGGCTCTGGTCGGATGTCCCTGGGCTATTTGCGCTATCGCAAGGTCAATCTCATCTTGCGCTATCACAAGGTCAATCTCAATCTCATCGTTCTCAGTTGCCCTGGCTGTTTCGACAGCTTCCCCTTTGTGGACTAAGACATTCACCTGTTCTTGCAGCGGACAATGGCGGATGTATATGGCTCATCTCCCATATACATCCGCCATTCCTCCGGCGTCAGGTCATAAGTCAAGCGAGAAGATGCCTCATTAATCAGGTCCTGTGGCTTCCAGAGCCATACCTTCGCTGTCCCATCCTTACTCGCAGTAATCAGGTAGGTATCACCTGGGCTAAAGATCGCTGCATAGACTTCGCTTTCATGTGTCACACGGGCCAACTGACGGCCACTTGGCACTTCCCAGATTCCTGCTGTTCCATCCCAACTTGCTGTTGCCAGATAGGTTCCGTCAGAACTAAATGCCACTGCATGTACAGCTTTCTCGTGGGCTAAACGAGCCAGCCGACGGCCACTCGATACTTCCCAGAGACCCGCCGTCCAATCATTACTAGCGGTGGCAACATAACGCCCATCGGGACTGAATACCGCTGTTCGCACCTCTAATTCGTGAGGAAGGTGAGCATGTCTCGTACCACTCGACAGATCCCATATCTCTGCAGCTCCTGGATCAAGGAAATTGCCACCAGCAGTAACTAGGTAGCGCCCATCCGAGCTGAAGTTCACATCAAGGAGTCTTTTCGACGTGCCTTGCGACTCATTGAGATAGTCATGGATGAAGTACGCTTTACATTGCCCACTGTTTACTTCCCAGACTTTTGCTGGAGCAGTGACAAGATCATGCCCTTTATATGAGCCAACTTCACTTACTGTTGCTATATACTTGCCATCTGGGCTAAAGGCGACTGCCATGACTGCATATAAATGGGTAAGCCGAAAAAGCCGACGGCCACTCGGCACTTCCCAGATCCCCGCAGTCCCGTCCGCACTGGCAGTGGCAAGATAGCGAGTATCTGGACTAAATACCACATCCACAACTGCTTCTTCATGAGAAAGCTGAACAATCAAATTGCCGCTAGGGATGTGCCATATTCGGGTGGTATGGTCTCCACTTGCAGTGGCGAGATATTGTCCATCCAGGCTGAAGGCGACTGCACGTACCGAACCGTTATGAAGTAAACGAGTTTCAAGATGACCTTTGACAACGGTTGGTTTACTCTTGCTTTGTGGGGTGATACCTTTCCACAGTTGTGTGGTTCCATCCTGAGATCCTGTGGCGAGATATTGTCCATGAGGGCTGAAGGCGACTGCATAGACAGGACCATCGTGGCTCAGACAAGGGAAGTCAGGTGTACTTGGCACTTCCCAGATCCGCACCGTACGATCATTGCTCGCGGTTGCGAGGTAATGCCCATTTGGGCTAAACATCACAGACTGGACATTCCCCTCATGCGTTAAGCAGGCAAGTTGACGGCCGCTCCGCGTCTCCCAAAGTCCTGCTGTACTATCTCCACTTGCCGTAGCCAGATACTGTCCATCAGGACTGAATGCGACTGCTCCAACATACCCCTCACCATGTTTGAGTAAAGCAACCTGCCGACCACCAACGGCCTCCCAGATGCGTACAGTCTGGTCATCACTGCCAGAGGCGACATAGCGACCATCTGGACTAAATGCGACGGCATAGACTGCCCCCCAGACAGGGTCAAAGGGGCTATATCGAATAGTTTTTTTCTCATGAGTAACAAAAGTCATGACTCGACCAGTGGAAACTTTCCAGACTCGTGCTCTACAATCACGACTGCCAGTGGCGATGAAGCGCCCATCTGGGCTAAATGTTAGTGCTTGCACTTCCCCAGAATGCTGCAGATAACCCACCGGACGAGGGAATAGGGCTAATCGGCTACGGAGTGCTTGATCTGCCTCCAGACAAGGAAAGTGCAGCATGGCCTCCATAGCTAAGAGCATGCTTCTTTGTAGCATGTGCGTTTTTTGATGTTGTACAACTTCAGCCTGAACAGCAAGTTGACGGGAGACCAGTTCCCGACGTTGGCGTTCAACAGACTTGCGGCTGATCGTGATAAAATCTTGCTGTGTCAGATCAAAATCGAGAACACGCTCTGCCATCCAACGTTCCGCCTCATCCAGATCACGCCCACGCAATAGTCGGCCTTCATCGCGCAAAAGGGAATCAGCCGGGTCTGTCTCTACCCACAACTGAACGCGTTTCTCAAATTCCTGGCGCCATGATAAGAAACTTCTATCCTCTTCGATCCAGCGATGCAATTGTTGCCACTCATGCAACAGAACATCATGGATAATTTCCACAGACTCTTCACCGTCTCTCGGGTCACGACTTGTTATAAGAAGCCTAGCTTCTGCCAAGCGAGCAATTACTACATGAGCATCTTTTTGTTCAGGATAGAGCTCAGAGAGTGTTCTCCTTTGACGGCTGTGAGGAATATTCTGGTTCTCATTGCCTAAGTGGACAAGCTTTGTGAAAATAGCGCGTGCGAGTGGCTGTAATCTTTTGTCAAGCTCGCGAAAGGCTTTATCTGCCCATACCGTTAGTCCACCACTCACACGGCCTATTCTATTGTATGACTCACGGGTCATTTCTCTCTCTTGTCGCTCTTCCCATAGCCGGGTCAGAGCAAATTCAAGTAAGGGGAGGACTGTATTGTCTGTAACCAGCTCCCCCTCTACTTCGGTAGAGGATGCAGCCAATATGTCTTCTATGATCGTGTCAACCAGACTTTCTGTAAAGCGCAACCTTTCCTTCCTGGCAGGTCCTTCCATAATTGCAGTCAGTTCTGTTCGTCTCAGCGTTGGTGGTATACGCACGCGAGATGCATCGACAAGATCGGCCAGTGTCTCGTGTCGTCCAAGATGAGGATAAAAATCATCGCGCATGACGAGGATGAGGGTCACGCTCACAGGGGCATTGATGAGGGCAACGAGCTCGCGCGTAAAGTCTTGTGCCATCTCTGGGGACAGAGTGTCCAGACTTCCTCGAATTGGTCGATGATCAGGACAAGCCGCTCCTTTTCGGGATGTTGCTCCAGCCACACTTGCACCCTTTCAGTTAAATTTATTGAGGTGCCAGGTAATCCTTGTAACGCGAGTTCTGCGAAAGGATTACTGGCAGGGCGTGAAATGATAGTGCCTAGGCGTTCGCCAGGGCCAAGCCACGTCCCCAGACGTAATTGCCTCATTACACCTGCTTGAACGAGAGATGATTTACCACTGCCTGATGGGCCAAGAAGCGCGAGAAAGTCAGGACGGTTTTTCAGATGCTTTAACAGTGTCTCTATTGCACGTTCGCGTCCAAAGAAAAGCTCATGATCTCGCTCAGTAAAAGCCGCTAAACCACGATACGGACAAACCTGGGAAACCGGAAGAAATTCTTCTATAACTTTTCTGATTCTCTTCTCATCTTTTGATCCCATCATATCTGATGAGCTTTATTTTTGCAACACAGCCCCGAAGACCCCTTTTCTGAATATGGGTAGACCCCTCGTAACTAATTGGGGAGGCGCTTCCAGAGCCCTGATAAGCATTTGAGGAGCTGAGCAACCTCTCGTGTGTCTTTGGGTAAGACACCTCCACGGTTCCTGGCCTCTCCACCCCCAAAAAACTGTTCCTTTCTCCCTAGGATTCCATAAGCATTAACTAGCGAAATCGTGCTCACTTAGCAGCGATGATGCGACTTTGGTTCGTTGGTGCGAACGCGCCCGTCAAGGCATTTGTTAAGCCTGAGCATTCAAGGTGCGAACGAAAACGCAGGATATAACAGAAGTTATATGGTACATCCTACTTTTTCGGCGGTTTCGCGCTGATAGGCCTTTAGCCAACTGCGCTTCTTCCTTTTTTCTCTCTTCACGAGCGAGTCTCTTCTTACTTGCTCAGCTTAGCGTACAGCCTTCCCGTTTCGTGCCCGCAACACCCCCTTCTTCTCTCGTCTTCTCCTCTCCTGGTAGGCTTGAAAAGAGAATGGGGAGATTTCGTTCCAGGCGCATCCATTGAACCCATTGATAACGCTGATGAATACTCATACTTGCCAAGAATGCTACGACTCCCACACTTGTGCAGACCCACACTGGCAAGTTGAACACAGCAAGGAGCAGGCCCACAAAGCTCCCGATCAACACACTCGTAATCATGGCGATCATGCCTGCCACATTGAAGAAGATCTGCACCCAGGAGGGAGACATCTCTTCCTGGCTCATTGTTGCTTCCCGATTGTCATGAGCAGAAAGAAGCAAGTAGGGCCGCAACTGTGGGGCAGACTCCAGATAGAGGTGGCGAAGACGGTTGATCCCCCGAGCATAGAGATAATCTGTCCCGCCCGCTTGCATCACGCGCGCAAAGGTGATCAGCCCCATAAACACAAGGGTGGGAATCACGACCAGGCTAAACACAAAAAAGGCCGTTCCCAGGTGAGAAATCTGTCCTACAAAGGTGAGTGCAATTAACCCGCTGGAGACGGCCCCAACAAAGAGCGAGGCCCGACCATTCGCTTCTGAAATGGTCATGGAGCGCCCTGTTTGTAAGGTATAGTGTTCGGTCGTGATGATCGAGACGAGGTGTGAGGAAAGCTCCACCGGGAAGTGTTCGTTGTTGTGTTGTTGCATCGGTATCTCTCCTTTCGAGCAAAGCGCTCTTCCCATCGGCTTACGGAAAGAGTTGGTAAAGTATCAACACTCTTTAGAGACTCACTAACAACACGCCTGCCAAGACCACTGCTATCCCCACTGCCTGTACACGACTGAGTCGCTCACGCAGAAATAGCCATGCCAGCAGCACTGTCACCGCACTATAGAGCGAGGCCAGCGCGGTGGTGATCGTCGTATAGGTCTCTCTGATGCCCAGATTGAAGGAAAGATAGCCAATCGATTCCAGCATGGAGGCAATAAGCAGGAGAAGGAGGATCTTCCACGTCCATTCAAGCTTGAACGACCGGCGCAGACTGAGCATGAGGAGGGTGCCGATGAGCATGACCAGGCGGGTTACCCACACCGGCCATACCTCTCCCAAGAGAGGAGTTACCTGCTTGAGCGACCAGAAGTAGACCCCGAACGAGAAGGCAGCTCCAAGCGCTTCTGGAATGCCTGCCAGCGAAGGTGATCCGCCAGGTGCCTTCGCACGTGAGACAACCACGACCCCCACAATGAGCAGAAAGGTTCCTAAGAGCGTCAGCACAGGCGGGCGTTCACCTGCCCCGAGAGCCAGCACTGCTGTGACCACGGCGAAACTGGAGGCGATAGGGGAGACGAGCGAGAGCATTCCGAAAGTAAAAGAGCGATAGAGCAGCGCTATCCCGACAAAGTTGAGAAGAGCGATGCCCGCCATCAATGCCCATGTTCCTGGTGACTGTATGGGTACCTGTCCTGTGACGACAAGGACGGCCCCGACGATCAATACACCACCTATCTGAATAGCGAGCATGGCTTGCAACACACCAATGTGGCGAGTAGCCTGCGTGACCGCAAAGTCTGAGAGCCCAAAGCAGATGGCAGTGAGCAACCCGAAAAGAATTCCCATGGGTCCATGTCCTTTCTTTGTTCCTGTTGTTGAGGATACCCTTCAAACGGGATAAATGTACTGACTCATCACATGGCTCAGCGTGAAGGAAGACGCCTTGTAGCCACAAAGTAGATAAGTACGGCACAGTTTTCGTTTAGAGCGCTTCAGACACACTAGGTCATCAGCAGACACGCATGTATAGATATACCGGCATGATCCAGTAGAGGCTCAAATGGCAGGAAGAGGTCTAAGAGCTATCATCATGGCAGCTTCCTTTCGGTACACAGCATGGAGATGAGGTGAGAGCAGGTGCATCTCAACTTGCTGGAGGAGGCCATCTGCTCTCACCTCACTCCCTCTGAGAAGTAGTGCACGACGCAGATGGCTGCTCACTCAGGAACAAGCCCCCAGACAGTTGTCCACAGGATCATTGGTGCCAGCCTGGAGATGTACCGGCGTCAAGATAGGCTGGCTTGGCTCGCCGAGCAAAACGGCGACAAAGACGGCCCGACGGAAAGGACTGGGGTTATTTGCGAGCAAGTGAAGGCAGTTATACGGCTCGTAGAACACCTCACCTTGCTTGTAAATCCTGGGAGCATGGCCGCGCATTTCAAAGAGGATCTCGCCCTCGACAACGTAGCCGAAGACCGGACCCGGATGGCGATGGGGTGGCGCTCCCTGCACGCCAGGGTCCAGCGTCACCGTCAGGACACTCACCTGGACGGGATCATGGACCTGCACCATTTTCTCCATCAGTATCGGGACCTGCGCCTTCGGTGCCGGATAGCCATCCCGTTCACGATACCAGGAGCGAACAAACTCGTCCCAGGTCTGCTTGCCCCTGACCGGCGCTGGACTCGGTGGCTCGTCGGAGCGAAAGGCTGCAAACAGGGAGTTGGGCAGTTCTACGGATCGCAGACTTGCCTTCCTCCCTCGCTCGCGAAGATAGCTCTGGACCATCTCTTCGAGGGTGAGCACCTGGGGACCGCCCATCTCCTCGATCTGCTGTGTCGCACCATGCTCGACTAGGGCCACCAGACGTTCGGCAACCTCCTCGGTGGCAATGGTCTGCAAGCGTGTATTTGGCGGAACGGGAATGACATTCAGAGTGTCGGTGCCAAGCGATTGAAGAAGGCGTAAGCCAAAGCTATGAAACTGCGTAGCACGCACTAGAGACCAGGGAAGCTTTGCTTGTGCAATAAGGAGCTCAGCTTCATGTTTGGCTCGGTAGTAGGGCGCTGGTGAGCGGTCAACCCCGACGATGGAAACAGAGATGAAATGGGGAGAACCGCTCTCGCGTGCGGCTTGAACGAGCATCCGTGTTCCACCGATGTCAGTCGCCAGTGGCGCTTTCGGCGAACTGGCGCAGTGAATGATGGCGTCTACCCCCTTGACGGCCTCGCGTAGCCCCGACCCTGCTGTCAGGTCGCCGGTCAGTGTCTCGGCTCCTGGCAGCAGATCGGGGGATGTTTGACGGCTCAACACGCGAGGGATATGGCGCTGAGCGAGCAATTGCGCAACGACCGCGCGGCCCAGGCCGCCGGTTCCTCCTGTCACTAAAACGTTTGCCATGGTCGTATCATGGTCCTTTCTTTATTTTGCCTGGCTCTTCCATTCACGCGCGGCGCGAGGAAAACCTTCGCGCCAGCTTGAGTACGCGGGTTGCCAGTTCAGGTGGCGATGGGCTTTCGTATTCATTGCTCCACGTGCCGCGCGGGGGTGTTCTGCCTGCACGGTCGGGGCCGGGGCGCCGAGGGTCGCCGCGTACACGGGAAGCCACATGGTTGCCGGGGCAGGCTCGTCATCCACCACATTGATGACGCCATGAGGCCAGTTCAGCGCGAGTAGAGCGGCACGCGCTGCGTCATCGACATGCAGAAAGGAGGTGATGCCCGAATCCGCGACCAGTTGGCCGCGTCGTACCTGCTCGGCGATCGAGCCGTCGGGGGCATACCACGTTCCCGGCCCGTAGAGCACGCCATAACGCAGCACAACGCCCCGCTCCATTTCACCAACTGCCGACTCAAGAGCTTGGATACCCTCAATTGTGACGCGACGTGGCGCAGGGGCCGCAATGTCCAGAGGCACGCTCTCGTCGGCTGGCCCCTCACCTGGAGCGTGGGCCCAGGCGATGCTTTGCGCGATAAGATGGCGTACACCGGCCTCCTTCGCGGCGTCAACGAGATTGCGCGTCCCGACCTTTCGTATACGCGCGTTCGCTACCGTGTTCCTTTCGCTCAGGTCAGTCAGTTGGTGGATGACGACATCTGGTTGCGCCTCGCGTATGACAGTGAAAAGTTTCTCGCGCTCAAACACATCGACGACCACGGGGGATGCACCTACCTGCTGAAGAAGTTGACGCTTCTCGGCGACACGTGTCGTACCAGTTACAGCATGACCAGATGCGATTAACAATGGAATGAGCCGTCTGCCGATCACTCCTGTTGCACCCACAAGGAATATCTTCATATTGAACCTTCTTTCATTCTCCAGGGAGATTACCTCTTTTGATGAAACTCTATCATAAGATTGGCATGCTAAAAATAGCCATTATGCCATATAATGAGATAGCCATTATTTCTGTTGAGAACAAGGAGGCTGCTGATGCCAAAGCCAACGCCACATATCCCGCTGTCCGGCATTCAATTGGATGCGAGCGCCAACCTGCCTCTTCGCCGCCAACTCTATGAGCAGCTTGGCCGAGCCATTCGCGCCGGGCACCTGGCACCTGGGACACGGTTACCTTCAACCCGTGCCTTTGCTCGCGAGTTGGGCGTCTCGCGCACGACGGTCGAAGAGGCATACCAGGATCTCTTTGCCGAGGGGTACATTGAGGGACAGGTGGGAGCAGGCACCTACGTCACGAAGCACCTTTCCGAACATCTTTTCCGCACGGCAAGCATGCCCGCAGAGGGAGCGAAGTCTCCTGGATCAGTGGATCGGTACACAGGCTTATCGCAGTATGGGAGGCAACTTTCCGCATTCTCATTACCGCCGGGCATGCGCCCCGGCAATGCCCGCTTCCCTTTCCGTCTCGGACTCCCTGCGCTTGAGAGCTTTCCGTCGCAGGAGTGGGCACGGACAGTCGCGCGAGTGGCACATCATCTTTCTCCCGCTCTGCTCGACTATACAGATGTGGCGGGATATCGCCCGTTGCGGGAGGAAATTGCGACCTACCTCACTCTTTCGCGGGGCGTGCGCTGCACTGCGGATCAGGTGATTGTTGTCGCGGGTGCGCAGGCGGGACTGTCTCTGGCGGCGCGCCTGCTGCTTGACATGAAAGATGCCGTCTGGATAGAAGATCCCGGCTATCCCCCTGCGAAAGCGGCATTTGAGGACGTAGGAGCCACTGTCGTACCGATTCCCGTTGATGAGGAGGGGATAGATGTGGTGATTGGGAAGGAAAAGTGTTTGGATGCCCGGCTCGCCTATGTGACTCCCTCACATCAATTTCCTCTTGGCGTCACGATGAGCCTTGCCCGACGCTATGAGCTGTTGCACTGGGCACGAGCTGCTGGGGCCTGGATCATCGAAGACGACTACGACAGCGAGTATCGCTACATTGGCCGCCCTATTCCGGCATTGCAAGGACTTGAAGGGGCAGAACGTGTGCTGTACCTGGGAACTTTTAGCAAGGTTCTTTTCCCTGCATTACGTCTGGGATATCTGGTCGTTCCGCCATTGCTGGTCGATACCTTTGTCACAGCTCTGCGCGCAGCGAATATCTTCCTGCCGACGCTTGAACAGGCAGCGGTCGCCACCTACATGAGGGAGGGATATTTCGCTCGCCATATCCGCCGCATGCGTGCGTTGTACGCGAAACGAGGAAACTTCTTGCGGGATTGCGCCAGGCACTTTCTTGGAGAGGTGCTCACCATTGAACAGCCAGCCGCTGGATTGCATCTGATCGGCTGGCTAAGAGCAGGCACCGATGATCGCGACATGGCGCGTAAGGGAGAGAAGCAGGGCATTATCGTTTCTCCCCTTTCAGCGTATCGCATGGAATCCACGGGTCCTGGCGGCGTATTGCTCGGCTATGCCTCCTGGTCCGAACGCGAGATTGAGGAAGGTGTGCAGCACCTTGTGCGAGCATGGAACACCAGGCTGGGAGAGTGAAAGAGAGACCCGCATCTAGCACGCTCCAAGGGAAGACAGTCATGAGCAAGAAGGTTGGCGTGGATTGACCCCTCTCTTTTATCATCAGGAGAACCCCTATGGCCTATCAGCGCGAAACCGCCGAAAAAGTAGGATGTACCATATAACTTCTGTTATATCCTGCGTTTTCGTTCGCACCTTGAATGCTCAGGCTTAACAAACGCCTTGACGGGCGCGTTCGCACCAACGAACCAAAGTTGCATCATCGCTGCTAAGTGAGCACGATTTCGCTAGTTAATGCTTATGAAATCTGAGAACGGTAATGGCAACTCACAAGGTGATCTGAACAATGCGATTCCCGGCGGCTTGCCTCTTCAACGGCTGGTAGTTGCCGGTGCGATGCCGCCGGTGGAGATCTGGATCGTACAGCATGGGCGCCGGTGGTTTGGCTCCAGGGGCAAGATGGCTGAGCACTTCTTCATCTTTTTTCAATAGGGCATAAATCAGGAAGATCAAGCGCCCAGCCACATGACCAATCACTTTGCCTTTCCCTCGATAGGACTGCGTTCTCTCGTCATACGCACAGAGCCGAGGGACCAGGCGCTCATAGAGCTTGGCCCACTCGGTCTCCTTCATTCGGATCGACGTCAAGACGATCAAGAACATCGCCCGTTTCATTTCGCGCGAGCCTCCCCTGTCCAGCCGGGTCTGATCAAAAGAGACTCCCGTTTGCTCTCTTTTCGGGGCCCACCCAAAATACGATTTGAGTTGAGAAGGACGCGAAAAGTTGGCAATATTGCCAATGGTCGCGATAATAGTCGCAGCGAAGATCGGCCCGATTGGTGGGATCGAGGTGAGAATCTGCCCCTCGCGGCTTTGCTCTACCAACAGACCAATCTCGTCCTCCAGGAGCTCCAGATGCTCCTGAATGAGCCGTAATTCTTTGACGAGCAAACCTTGTTCAAGCGTTAATCCACGTAGTCGCCCCGGATCTTTGGTGCCAATGCTCGAAGCGGCGAACTGCTGCAACTGGACGAGTTGGACTTCTGAGGGAAAGTTCTTTTTTCTCACGCCTCGCAGGGACGACAGAGGAGCTGCCACAATGGCAGCAGGCGTTGGGAATTGCTCGCGCAGATCTAGCGCCGTGGGCAGATTGGGATTTTTGAAGACCTGGGTGAGTTCTGGAAAGAGTTCGTCGCAGATGGAGGTCAGCTTGTTCTTTCTCTGTGTCGCTTCATTCACCAGCTCATAGCGGTGGCGCATGAGTCCTTTGAGCTGGGCAGCAGCAGGCGTCGGGGGAACGGCACGTCGCACAACCTGTAAGGTGTCCGCAACCTGAACTCCTAATTCTAATTGATTGTAAAGCTGGTTGGCTAAGTTTAATGCGTCCCGTTTGTCCGTTTTGATGATCCCAGCCTGGCGACGCTGAACGTGGATGATAGAGACCGCGAGGTCGCATTCTAAGAGATACTGCTGAAGAGGACGATGATAGTGGCCGGTTTGCTCTAGAAGAAGGAAACAATGTTCAAGAGGGCCATAAGCACGAATGCGCTCAACCAGGGCTTGGAAACCCTCTCGCGACTGCTCAAAGCTGAAAGCAGGGCAATTTTCAAAGTGCTTGTGACGTTCCAGCAGGGTTTTTGAGACAAAGCCAGCGACATGCTTAAATTTTCCAATGTCCACCCCAATATAAATGGCCTCGGTCGGAAGCATGGGCAGGGGCGTAAGTTTGGAAGGTGCCTGCTTCTTCTTCGTCATCTCTCCAGCTCTCCTTGTTTCTGGAGCAGAATAGACTCTCCCTTACTTGTTGTGGTGGGTGAAAGGGCCAGAACCCGCGGATGTGGCTTGCCCAAATACACACGAAAAGTTGTATCTGGTCTTCAAATGCTTATGAAGGATTCCACACACATCCCCTAATTAACTAGCAAGAGTCAAGCTCCACTATGGTACGAAGGTTCTCCGGTTCCTGATCGCTGGCTAGCTACACCAACGTGCCCTTTCATTGAAAAGTATACTTGAAAATCCGTTCAAATTTCAAGTCTCGTGTGTATATGGTACGTCGTACTTTTTCGTTAAAATCACACCGACAGGCCAAAGAAACCCAGAATCCCTCCCACCAGGATCTCGGATCGTTTCTTGCGGGCCGCGCTCACTCCCAGAGCTGGACCTCCCACGGACATAGCTGCCAGGCCACCAACGGTCAACAGAACGGGTTTCCAAGACCGTCGAGGGCTCCTCCCGCGCACCCTTTCATCATCATCGTCGTCATCTGCGGCCTGCTCCGCCAGACGCTTGACGGTGGCTTGATCCGTTCGAAAGAGCAGGAACGTGTAGCCAGCAAATACGAGCAGCAGAATCCCTCCCTCCAGTTGGGTCACTATTCCCAGAAAGAGCAACACGATAGGAAGAGCTGAAACGAGGGTAGCGATCACGGCTTGTCGTCGTACACTGCGGTCGATTACTACCGGACAGAGCAGCGCTGAAAGCCCCAGGGCCACCGTTGCAATGGTGACATTGGTGCCCACAATATTGCCTACCGCCAAGGCTGGAGCGCCGCGTCCCGAGGCAATGACGGCGCTGAGCATCTCTTCGGGTTCCAGTCCCGCCAGCAGTACTCCCAAGACCAGCGCACTGATGCCAAGCGCGCGTGCAAGGTCGCTCGCCCCATCCAGAAACCAGTCGCTCCCTAAGAGCAGCAGACCCGCTCCCACGACGAGCAAACCGAGAGCGATGAGGACTGCTACCATGTTTCTGGTTCCTTTCCTTCCTCGACCTCGCCTCTCCTGATTTGCGCTGCCTCCTCCGTGGAGGGTTGAGGAAGCCCTTCCTGTTCGTAGACCGCAGCGGTGAACGTCGCTAGTGCCTGACGGCACTGTGCCAAGTGCTCCTGCGCGAGGGTGCTGGCGTGACTTGGAAAAAAGTCACGGTACTGGATCTTGCGCAGCCATCGGGTAAGTTTGAGCAGATCCTGCTCGTTTTCTTCCAGTTCGGCAAAGGTCAACTTGTGGGAAGTGTCAGAACTCAGAACTCGACCTAGAAAACTCACGCGAAGTGGGGAAACTACCTCCAAAATGGGCAAAGAATGAGCACATGTTGTCGCCTTTTGGTGGCTTGAGTGGAGAGAGATTCCTTTCATCACCGAGCCTTGTTCTGAGTTCTGACACTTCCCGAGAAATATGATATACTTGCTCCTGAAAACGAGCCTCTCGCAACATGCCTTCTCCACTGGCTTTCTTGGCCGGATCGCAGCGAGAGGTAGCAATGGGTGGCTTCGCGATTGAGCGATTGAAAGGCTCAGGTCTATAACATCACCATCGATGTTCACACCGTAGCAATGGGTGGCTTCGCGATTGAGAGGGCAGCAATTAATTCATTTGTAGAAGATGGAGAAGGACAACAAATCATGCGAGAGTTCATCCAGGTCATTACGGCTCTCAATTCAGAAGAAGTCGTTCGCAGAATAGCCGATACCCTCGTAGCAAAACGACTTGCGGCAAGTGTATGGATTTCTGGTCCGATGATCAGTACCTATCGGTGGAAGGGGGAAACGGAGCATACTACCGATTGGGTCTGTACCATCAATACGAGAAGAGAACTCTATAATGATATAGAACAAACAATTAAGGATCTGCACCCTTCCGAGGATCTAGGAATTTTGGCGGTGCCGATTGTCACAGGAAACCAGAGTTACTTAGATTGGATCGAGCAGGAAACGCAAAGTGACACAAGCCGTCCTGTCGAGTAGGAAAACCAACAGCTTTATCTTAAAAGAGCAGTTTGACTTGAGCTATGAATTACTTGCTATCGTATGGATGCGATATCGAATAAAAGAAATAGTAGGGGAAAATAGCTAATTCCAGTTATGAATTACTTGCACCCCTCGACTGAGCGATTGAAACCCGCCAGTAAAGCACCGAACGCCTATCTGCCCAGCGTAGCAATGGATTGGTTCGCGACTGAGCGATTGAAACACACACTGCACTACTTTACCAGCTTGAGGGCAGAGAAGGTGGCAATACCGAGATTCGCGTGTGAGCGCTTGAAACAGCGCTGAAGGCATGGTATATGAGGACTCTGGAACCTGGGAGCAAGCCTTTTCGCGACTGAGCGATTGAAACTCAAACGTGCCAGCGCCAGTTGTCGTTTCGCCGGTTGCGTAGCAGTGGGTGGCTTCGCGACTGAGCGATTGAACCTCTGGTCTGGAGTGGTTTGAGTACTCTGAAGATGATACTCCCACTCAGACAGAAGGCAGCAAAGGAGATCAAGCGAGGGAGCGCTGAGCACGCTCTCCTCGCTCCGGGTTCAGTCTTCGTTCTCACCTCTCCCTTCCACGAGGGAAATGCCAAGCAGGTCAGCCAGCTCTTTCGTCACAGAAACCAGGTAATGAGCGATTTCGGGACGAGTGAGATGATACGCATATCCCTCGTCAAAACACCATCTCAATAGAGTTGTAGTTTCCTATCTCTCTCTGCCCTTCTTGCTGTTTTTTTCATGAGCGCGACGGCACTGATCGGTGTCCATGAAGAGCCATCCCGCAGAGCACGTGGCCCACAACATAGAGCAGGGCTGTCTCTCTGCGAGCTAGGCTCCAGGCCAGCATTGTGGCTTTACTCACAGGTGCCGTTGTGAGTGGCATTTCCCTTGCGCGCTTACCGAACGTCAAATCCGGTCAACTCCCGGCTCTTTTGAAACGGATCAAATCCACACGGCAACTTGCCCCACCAAACTAAAAGAGCGAAGGGAACGACGCTCTACTTCCTTATGTATGCCACTTCAAGATCTATGACTCTCCACAATCGACTCTTCCGCACTTCCAGGAGAGGTTCTGGGTGAGTCCCGTTTTCGTTTCCGGTTTTGTCCTCGTCGGAAAGAATATATAGGTAGATGACACTTGCAAATTGCAAGTTATTTGCGAAAGGATCAGACGCAATGACTACAGCGACTCTCGAGCACGAACAAGTGACCCGACCTTTAGAGGACGTGTTTCCCATTGCTCTTCATGATGGAATAGGTTTTGCGAAAGCGAAGGCAAAAGCGGGGAGGAAAGAGCAGTCGGTAACGGTGGCATTGGGTTTCTTGATTGGCTGCGTGACGTTGATGATGACGGGCTTCTCGGTGATTATTCCTGTGTTTCCCCAGCGATTACAGGCGTTGGGACTTGGAGCGGAAACACTGGCTCTGATGGAGGGGGCGTTTGGGCTGGGAATGTTCCTCTTCAGCACCCCAATGGGCACGTTGTCGGGACGAGTTGGGCGCAAGACGATCCTGTTTGTGTCGCTGGCAGGCTATATTCTGACGAATCTGCTACTGGCGTGGGTGAACGTGCCACTGCTGTTCGTGCCCATTCGTTTTGTTGAGGGAGCCTTGCTGGCAGGCGTTGGACCGGTCGCCATGTCGATGATTGGCGATACCATTCCAAGCGAGAAACAAGGACGCTGGATTGGTCTGATGACGACGGCTCAGGCAGTGGGGATTGCCCTCGGCCCTGGCATCGGCGGGTATCTGTATCAGACGCTTGGCTTCACCGCTCCCTTCCTGCTCACGGCTGGAATCGCGCTCGTGGCTTCCCTGCTGGCAATCTTCATGGTTCCTGAGACACTGCCAGAGCAGGTGCGCCACCAGGCACGCCAGCGCAAAGGACAGCGTCAGGGGCAACAGCCGAAAGAACTGCGTTTCTCCAGCCTGATCTGGCTTGTGCTTCCCTTCCTGGCCATCGATTTCGGCATGATTTTCACCTATCCGTTCGTGTTCCCGCAGTTCCCTTTCTTCTTCGAGAAGGTGTTGCACTACAGCGCAGCACAGTATGGAATGTTGTTCAGCGTCTACGGGATGGCTCTGGCGGTCTTCCCCTTCCTGCTGGGACGCCTCTCGGAGAAGCTGTCGAAGAGGCCGCTCATCGTCATCGGCAGCCTGCTCTTCAGTGCCCTGATCGTGGCTGCGTTGCTCGCCCCGAGCTATCCGCTCTTGCTTGCAGGGGCAGCTCTCGCAGGATTGGGCAGTGCCCTGGTCGAGCCAGCAATGGGCAGCATCTACCTGGCAGCAACCAACAATGAGAATCGCGGGCAGATCATGGGGATGCGTGGCTCAGCCGTCTCTCTTGCGGTCATGCTCGGGCCTCTTGCGCAGGCAGCCATCGCCCCCTGGAGCACACCGTAGATGACGTTCGCGATGGGGGTGGTGATCTCGCTGACAATGGCAGGAATGGCGTTCTTCCTGCTCAAGCGGGAGAAGTAAGCCACAGCAACAGAGGTCCTCCCAGGTGGAGGACTTTTTTGCTGCCCTTGGCGCGCGTGGGCTGATAGAGTCGGTTGGCTTCTTGCCGATAATGGAGGCAAGGGCCTCGATACGTGGATGGACAGGTCTCTCCTGCCAGAAGAGAGCAAGGAGGAGTCTTCTTCTCGCCTCATGCCTCTCTTGGCTGTGATCTTCATGCGTGTAAAAACGCCCTCCTCGCTCCGGGTTCAGTCTTCGCTCTCCTCTCTCCCCTCAGCCAGGGAGATCCCAAGCAGATGAGCCAGTTCCTTCGTCGTCGGGGTCACGTATCTAGCGACTTCCGGCTGGGTCAGATGATACACATGTTCCTCCTCAAAACACCATCTCAATATATCTGCAATTCTCTCTCTATTCGGATTTTCGACACATTCGATGTGCCTCCTCGGCCTGATTTTGCGCTATAATAGCACCAGTTTCAATCAAAGGAGCGAGAAATAATTGTACAGCAACATTCCCCGTTCCGAGGAATACCAACATCGTCTGCTTGAGTTCATTAGGCAGGAATATGGAATAAGCGCCGCCGTACTAGCTCCCGCAAAACGCGGCTATTACGGTGAAACGTGGCGGCTGGACGCTACGACTAGCAGCTATTTTCTAAAACTGGTTTACCCCACCGCGCATAAAGCCGTCTATGAACGCAGCTTTTCTCTCATCCAGCACCTATGTGACCACGGCATTGACTTCATCAGCCGAATCGTAAAGACAAAAGACGACGACCTGTCCACACGATTTGACGGCGCAATACTCGGCGTTTTCGACTGGATTGACGGTGAAAACAGAGAAACAGACGCGACAAAAATCCCGGAATATCAAATGCTGGCGAAGGTCTATGCAGTTCCGTCTTGTGGCGTTCCCATTCGACGTGAAGATTTTTCGGGCAAAAGTGCTGATACGTTCTTCGAGCAATGGAACGTGCTGGATAACATACAGATTCACTCACTGCTTGAGAAAAATCGCGCCAAGTTGGAGCAGAGAGCCAAGAGGTTGAAATACTTTGCCGAGCTGTGCCGAGGTGACACAGCGGACTTCTTCATCACCCACGGCGATGCCGGAGGAAATCTGATTGTGAACGGCGACAGGTACTTCATCGTGGATTGGGACACCCCCATCCTCGCGCCGCCGGAACGTGACGCATGGGTCATGTGCAGCCGAGATTGGGCAAGGGACGCTTTTTCTAAGGCTCTGTGTCAGAACGGCATTAGCTACACTCTGCGTTTGGAGCGGCTGGCGTATTATTGCTATCATTTTTTCTTTTTCTATCTCACTGCATACCTCGATGGGTTCACGCAAACTGACACTGTGCGGGAGATTGAAGAATACATTGACGGCTGGATAGAGGGAAGTATTCAATACGCAGACACAAATAGTCAAAGTTAAAAAATGGTTCTGGGACATATTCGGTGTGCTTACTGACTTGACTTTGTGGTAGAATAGCATCATTTCCAATTATTTGAGGTATCTGAAGGCATTCCATCGATCTCACCCCTGTTTTTGCCTTTCCTTCAACGGTACGCCTTGAGACCATCGAGGTCCAGGATCAGACTGGAATTCACCCGTTTTTGTGGAGTTGGAGAAGCAAGAGGGTGAGCAGAGCAAGAGCGCGTGTATGGGAAGCCTTGAGCAGGCTCAAACAAGACCAGAAGAGGCAAGAGCATCGCCTCACTTCACACGTCTGGAGCATTCATAGCCTCCACCAAATTGGGTCACGATCAGCGTCGTGACTGAACAATTGACATATGGGGAATCGACTTGAGCTTTCCGAGATGTTGCAGCCTTTCAGTGGAAGAACTCAAACCAGACGTGGCGAGGAACGCATGAGACGCGTTCCTCGCTCCGGGTTCAGTCTTCGCTTTCGCTTCTCCCTTCAATAAGGGAAATGCCTAGCAGGTCGGCCAGCTCTTTCGTCACAGAAACCACGTAATGTGCGATTTCGGGCCGAGTCAGATGAGAGACATGTTCCTCCTCAAAACACCATCTCAATATATTTATAGATATTATATGTGCATATCTTATCTTTCTGCTGTTTTTCGTGAGCTTGACAGCTCTGATCGGCGTCCATCAAGAAGCATGCCGCATAGGATGGCACGCCAAACGGAGCAGAGCTGTCTCTCTGCGAGCCAGAGCCTCAGCCAGCATCGTCGTTTCATTCAGCGGTGCTGTAGGAAGTCGCATCGCCCTTGTCGCTCGCCTCTCGTCAAAGGCCGTCAACGTCGAAGAGAGGTGACACATTATTACTGGATGGATCAAACGTTGGCGTGTATGATGAGGCGAAACCAGGCACATTTAGAAATTTTCAAAATGTGCCGCGCTTCAGCAATCTCTTGCATGCTCTTCCAGCGGGAGTGAGCTATCCTGGGCATCCCTCTTGCTTCGTGATCATCGTTTTGCGCTCTGTGCTCTTGCTGCTGTTTATTCTGAGGTGAAGACCTGTCTCGGTGTTCACCTCGAGCCAGCCTGCCTCGGGCTTCCTGCGTCAAAGGCAGGCTACTCCATGAACGTGGACCAAGACCAAGCTCTTAGTAAAGAGCGTGAATGTTCGCCGATTTTTCGGGTGAAACCAGGGAAATCAGCGTGAAACAGAGGAATCGGCCAGGGAGACAATGGAAAACCGCTCTCCACCTGGCTTCGTTCATCGCTATTTTGTAAATTGGGGCTGCATT
This sequence comes from Reticulibacter mediterranei, assembly GCF_016587455.1. Taxonomy (NCBI): domain Bacteria; kingdom Bacillati; phylum Chloroflexota; class Ktedonobacteria; order Ktedonobacterales; family Reticulibacteraceae; genus Reticulibacter; species Reticulibacter mediterranei. The sequence goes on from NZ_BNJK01000002.1 coordinate 3,072,274, forward strand.
CGGGCAGAAAAAGGCGCTCCTCGTTCACCAGAGGGAAGCCCAATTGAGCCAGACTCATCTCTCTCCTATGAAAGGATCTGTGAAGATGAATGGAACGGCTCCGGACGACTCTCCAACTGGCGTTGGAGAAAAGCCAGCTTGTCGGGATTCACCAGGGTATACAGCCCAACGATGACATGGTCGCGGATATCGAGCGTCAGAACCCAGTTGAGATGACCAGAACGTGAGCAAAGAATGGCGGGTGCTCCATTGATTTCGTCGAGAAAGAGTACGTTATCCGCAGGCACTCGGTGTATCAAGCCGACCATAAAGCGCTTGGCCACCCGTTCCTGACCAGAAATAGGAAAGAGGCTCGCACGAACCTTGCCACCACCATCGGCCCAGGCCGTGACATCGCTGGCCAGCAGTTTGGTCAGGGTGGCGAGATCCCCCGATTGACAGGCCGCCACAAAGGACTCGGTGAGTTGGCGCTGAGTGGCGGGCGAGACCGAGATGCGCTGGCGTTTCTCTGCGAGATGGTTTTTCGCGCTATGAAAGAGCTGGCGACAATGCTCCGGGGTTTTCTCGATGATCTCGGCAATCTCCACCAACGAGTAGTCAAACACCTCATGCAGGAGGAACACTGCGCGTTCGGGTGGCGAAAGACGCTCCAGGAGCACGAGAAAGGCGATCGAAAGGGATTCTTGCTGCTCATACTGCTCTTCGGGAGAGTCACCTTCGGGGAGAGCAGTAAGAACGGGCTCAGGGAGCCAGATCCCAATATATTCTTCCCGCTCTCGCTGGGCGGATTTCAGATAGTTCAGGCTGAGATTGGTGACAACTGTGGTGAGATAGGACTTTGGCGAGTGAATAACGGCGTGATCCGCCTGTTGATACCGTAGATACGCGTCCTGAACAATATCTTCGGCCTGACTGGCGTATCCAGTCAGGCGGTAAGCGATGGAAAAGAGAAGGGGTTGATAGGTGTGAATGTTCTCCATTGGATTGTGTGAAATGGCTCCTTCAAAAGTTAATTCTCTCTTTATCATAATCCGATGTGAGCGTTTTCAGCAATGTTTGGGCCTTTCTCTGCGAGCTTGAGTCCCGAGTATTGGGCTGCGCTGTGTTCTTCTTGAGAACGGGTGCCGAAGCAACGACCATCGGGCATTTTCAAGAGACGAAAACTTTTCGTCACGCAGTTGTCACGTTTTGAGGGGCTCACTTGTCCCCTTTCTGGAAGCGTAGAGACACGAAAGCGACTGATGACCGTCGCTTTGGAACATCTGCTGCTCGATCCAGTAGCGTTCTATCACGTTCCACTCAACATCGAGGCTTGTGAATGTAAGTCTCGATCTTATGTGAGAGATGCTAAAAAGCACCATCTATAAGGAAAGAAAGAGTAGGACATAAAGCATCTCCCAGAGCATATGGATAAAGGAGCTCGTTCCCGCTTCTCGTACAGTCTAGATGACCAGACGTGCGTTTGAATAGAGAAAGAGGAAAAAGAACATGACTATTCAGTCACCCAAAGAACAAATCGCAGATACCGTTCTCTCGATATCTCCTCCAAGCGACCTTCCTCTCCAAGAACAACTAGATATATTAAAGGATCAGGCCTACAAGTATATGCCAGAGGATGCAGCAAAGGAGTCGCAGAAAGCCCTTGAAGCCCTGGTAAATTCCGGTATGGTGGAAAAAGCCCTGAAGGAAAATGATCTAGTGCCTGATTTTACGCTTCCCAATGCTCTGAACCAGCGCGTCACCCTCTCACATCTGCTTGGGCAGGGGCCGGTTGTGCTGGTCTTCTATCGTGGTGGATGGTGTCCCTTCTGTAATCTGGAATTGCGTGCCTACCAGAAATTGTTACCAGAGTTCCAGGCTCTGGGGGCAACACTCGTTGCCCTTTCACCCATGTTGCCAGACCGTAGCCTCACGATGGCGGAAAAAGAGCAACTGACCTTCCCGGTCCTCTCAGATGGCGGCAACCTGGTGGCACGTCAGTTTGGCCTCGTCCATCAGATGGATGAACAAACACGTGAGCGACGCGCTAAACTAGGTGGCGCAAATCTCCCAGAGTACAATGGCGACGATTCGTGGGAAGTGCCCATTCCAGGAACCTTCCTGATTGATCAGTCCCGCACAATCCGCCTGGCTTACGTCGATGCAGATATCACCCACCGCCTTGAGCCATCAATTGTGCTCGCACGGTTGAAAGAACTGAAAGGTGAAACGGAATAGCACACATCTGCATGCGTTCATGCTCTCTCAAAACGGAGGTATCACAAAAAATGGAGTGCAGGGAGTCCTCTGCACTCCATTTTGCAACGTGCATCCTACAGAGGCAAGTGCGTAAGATCAAAGAAGTTTTTCTGGCCCGATAAGCATGCTGAAAGTCAACGAGTCACTACAGTTGCACTTATGAGAGGGAAAGGGAAGATATCCTGAAAGCCGAGGGAAAGCTGCTCAGGGAGTAGTCAGATAAGACTGGAAAGAGGGGAATGACAAGACCCCCGAGAGCTTCGTTCAAAGAGAGGACAATGTTAGCGCCGAGAGTATACTGAGCCGGTGAAAATACGAGCCGGTTTAGAGATGAAATGACACCTTTTTAAGACAAAAAAGAAATGACTATTTTTTTTGCTTCAATGGCATAAAAATTTCCTGAGCGGGCTTCTCAAGTGGTGTCAAGGGAAAGCGCAGCGGCCTTGATACCACTTGAGAAGTCTGCTAAACTCACTCAGCCATTGAAGGAAAACACCCTTAAACCGGCTCGTATTTTCACCGGCGCTGACACCGGAAAGCTGTGAATTGAGACAAGTGAAGTATCTCAATAATCTGGTTGAACAAGATCATCGTTTTATCAAACGGCTCGTCAAGCCAGGAATGGGCTTCTTTTCATTTGTAACGGCCTGGAGAACATTACATGGATATGAGATTATGAACTGTATGAGAAAAGGGCAAATCGGTGGGGTGGCTAAAGGAGATAGCAGAAGTCAAAGAGTCTTCAGATCTCCAGTCTGTTTGGAGTGGCGGTCTAAACGGAACAAGAGGTGAGGCTTCACTGCCAGAACATTCTTCCAGATTTCTTGCAACACAACCAGTCATCGCGGATCTTTATCGTATTCGGGTGTGTCGTCCCCAACTGCTGCTCAATGATCGCCAGTGCCCGTTGATACAGTGGCTCTGCTTGTTCGTATTGCCCCTGATCGCGATACCCATTTGCCAGCCCACTCAGCGTTTGGGCCACTTCGAGATGCGTTGGACCCAGAAGGCGTTCGCGCATGCGTAAGGCTTGCAGAAACAAGCGCTCAGCCTCTCCAAATTTTTTTTGCCTCTGATACAGGATTGCCAAACCCTCGAGGGTTTCAGCAATATGTGGATGTTCACCTCCTAGTTGCAGCTCTTGCATGCGTAATACCCGTTGGTATAAGTGCTCAGCCTGCTCATATTTGCCTTGATCCCGATACATCGTCGCAAGATTGCTCTGCGTGTAGGCGGTTTGTGGATTCTCAGGTCCCAATTGCTGTTCGCGGATGTCTATGGCTCGTTGAAACAACGGCTCAGCCTGCTCATATTTGCCTTGATCCCGATACATCGTCGCGAAATTGTTGAGGATGATAGCAAGAATCGGGTGCTCAGGTCCCAACTGCTGTTCTTGAATGCGCAACACTTGTATCCACAAGGATTCGGCAGCCTCATACTTACCCAGGGTATAGTATAAAAGGCCCAGGTTAATGAGCGTATCAGCGGTCCTGAGGTGGGTTGATCCCAACTGTTGTTCGCAAATGTCTAATGCTTGTCGGTAAAGGGGTTCGGCAGCTTCATACTTTCCCAGGGTATAGTATACAAGGCCCAGATAGTTGAGGGTGTCAGCGGTCTTGAGGTAGGTGGGTCCCAACTGCTGTTCCCTCAACAGGAGGACTCGCTCTAAAAGTGCCTCGGCGTCTGTATATTTGCCTTGTCTCCACAACAATTGTGCTCGTTGCTGCAACCGTGCAATCAGGACGGTTGGGTCGAGCCCCTGTTGTCGCTCTGCCAGCGTCACTGCCTGCTCCACCAGTGGTTCTGCCTCGCGGTAGCGCCCACGTGCCAGCAGATACCCCCCAGCCTTGAAGAGGATCTCACCGGACTCAGGCAGATTGCTCCCAGCCGACTCAATCAGCGGGAGGCAGGCCAGGACCTGTGCCAGTAAGCGCTCACATTGGATCCAGACCCCAAACGGTTCATAGCCCCAGTTCCCTGACTGCCCATTAGGAAAGGCAGCATTGACCATGCGAATGACCCGCTGGCTCCACAGGCAGACCGAGGCTGGCTCCATCTGGTCGGCGAGCACGGCTTGCACCAGTCGATGCACGGCGAGGGTGTGTGTTGCCGGGGAACGGGTCACCAGCGAGGCACTGCGCAAGGCAGCCAGGACGAGATGAAGCTGGTACGGATCAGCCACGACCGCACCCAGCCTCGGCCCCAGATGAGATGCCCCTGCGACCAGCATTTCCTCGGCAATCGCCTCTGGGTGCAAGAAAGCACACAGGTGCAAGAGATCCTCTGCCGCCGGGTGCGTCTTGGCGATCCGTTGAACGGAGAGCGAAAGGGTTGTACTCACGGAATCGGGGTGAGCCCCCCCATGGAGACCTCGATGAGCTAAGACGTGCTTACGTTGGTGGCTCTGATAGAGCGAGAGGTATTCGACCAGACTACATCCCGTTTCTTCCAGGTAAGCTCCTGCTTGATCGAGCGCTAGAGGCAATCCCTCCAGCAACTTCGCCAGTTCGGTTGCTGCTGCTACAGCAGAAGGAAATCCCGTTTTCTCTGGATGAGCCGTGCCTGGGGTGGACGCTTCAAACTGCCTGCTGCGACGAAGCAACAGGGTAACGCTTTCCTCCTCGCTCAGAGGAGGCACCTCCAGTGGCTCGGCCAGGGGACCGAGCGCCTGACGACGAGTGGTGATCAGGAGTGCTCCCTCCCGCATGGGAGGTAAGACCATCTGGAGGAGATCAAGCTCTTCCACATTATCAGCGATGAGCAACCACCCTGGATGGGCGGCAAGCCATCGCTTCACCGCTCCTACCATCTGGGCTTGCTCTGCCGCCTCTCGTTCGGGAAGTTGCAACTGCTCCGCGATGTGGCACAGGCTCCTCATCAGGCTCTCCTGGGTCTCTGCCTCTAGCCAGAAGACGGCGCGATACTGCGAGGCAGAGCGGTAGGCATACTCTACTGCCACCTGCGTCTTCCCAATCCCTCCCAGTCCCCAGAGTGCAGATGCCTGAGTCTGCGCGATCGTCTGTTCGATGGTGAGTCTGGTCGCTAAGGTGCATAAGATCTCTTCGCGACCAGTAAAGAAGGGATGACGGGGAAACGGAACCGTCCAGAGCCGAGCAAGAGGCACGTCTAGCCCAAGATCCTCAAACAACTCCTCTGGAGACAGATCGAAGAAACGAGCAAGTTGCTGTCGAGCAAAGGAGCGAGGGATTGCCAGATCTTGCTCCCAGCGACTAATCGTTTTCGATGCGAGACCCAGAGCTTCCGCAAGGGCCTCCTGGGTCAGGTGACGACGCAGCCGTGCCTCCCGCAACCGTGCTCCAAAACTCATAACCTCTTTGTCCCTTTCCTTATGTGCTTGGTAGAGCGAAACCATTCTTGGTGATTCATTATTTCCACGTAAACTGAAGTGAAGACTGAGAGAGTAGAGAAACAGATACCCTGCAAGAGTATATCACACTTGCTTTCCTGGAATATGAGAAAGATCACAATCCAAGGAGACAAGAAGGTATTCTAGCAGAAGCAGGTGTACCTGAAAACCTGCACTGTTCATGCCTTGTTCCTCTTTTGAAAGAAAGGAAGGTGGGAACTGTCGTCATGACAGCAGGTCCAACAAAAAACGGAATTGCAGTGAGAGGAACATCTCCGTGACCGTACTCGCTTTAGGAGAAGCAGCGCTCTTATGTGAAATTCAAGCTCTTCTCGCCTCTTTCTCCTTTTTAGCTATACCACCACTTATCACGCCAAATAGCATTTACTTTGCTATATTTCTGTTTTTAGCAAGAACCCTTTCTATTCTATCAAGAACCTTCTCTATTCTATAAGGAAGGAGACAGAAACAAAAGTCCAGCAAAAGTCCAGGAATAGTCCTGGGCAAAGCCGGCTTCTCCAGGTATCATTTTCGTAGGATACTTTCTGGTCACGTCCGGTATGTCGCGAGGAGGGAAGCCTTCTTTCCTCAGGGTTTCGCGTTCGTAGCCGTGCCAACAAGAACGATTCCTCTCTCAGACGGACCCTGGGGAAGAAGGATTCTCCAAGAGATCAAGAGAGGAAAAGGTGTGCCTGCGCTCACAGCCTGCTTTTGACCAGAGGTAGAGACGAACACATGAACTAATGACAGGAAGAGCTTATCTTCTCTCCTTGAGGTTCGGTTCATGCTTAGTTGTTGAAAAGGAGAAATCATGTTGAACTCTGTGAAAACTCTTGTCGTCGTCCTGGCATGTACAAGCGTTCTCATCTGTCTATTAGCACTGGGGGTTTTTGCTACTCCAGAGGTGAAGCCCAATGGTACTCGTGTTACTTTCATTGCACAAAGCAGCCTAGATAACCGGGGTGGCAGACCGTCTTTGGACAGTGGTATCGAGTACTAAGGCGCAGAGAACATGCCGGTATAATAGTCGCATCGATGCGTTAGATCAGTACATATCTCTTCGGTCCATCTGAGAGGCGAAGGCAACTGTGACGAAGAGCGCCGCACGCCTCTTCGTCCTGTTTTTCTACTCAAAAGAGGCTGTATGACACAGGCCGGTGTGCAGCCAGCAATCTTCTCTCTGGAAGCAGAGCCTGCTTCTAGGGATGTTCTGTGTGCTCCTGCTCGGCTGGTTTACTTCCAGCATCTTTGTGACGATACCTCCCTGATGTTGCGTGTGACTCTACGTGAGTTGGTTGGGCGCGTCATGGCGTTTCACGGCCCGATGATGAGCTGCTTCTCTTGCTGGGTGGGGATATCGTATCAGCGACTCTCAATGCTTTCCATGCATTTTTTACATTGCTTTCCTTTGACCCTCTTGATACCATTTTCACAGCACTAGGGCTGCTGATGATAGATGCTGGCTGTTATGGAACGTGTTCCTGACCAGGGCTGTCAAGGATGACGAGATGAAGAAGATTTCTCATAGTGGAGGCAAGAGACAACGAGAGAGGCTTATGGCTCACATAACGAGAATGTTTCTGCTAAAAGTTATTACGAGAATGAAAGAATTCTCTTCATCGCAATCCAGTTTCTGAGGGAAATCAAATATGTTTGAGATGACACCGGACTCCCAATTTGACCGTTCATCTAGCAATCTAACAAGCAGCAGAGAGGAACTGATCTTCCTCCTTACGTATGCATCGGATCTCGAACATAGCCTGGCCTGTGTTTGCCTGTTTGCAGCCTCCTCGCTGAAGAATGATGCAAGCGAGGGAGGATTAACTGACGCACAGGCGGAGATGGTTCGTGGCTGGCGACGACGCCTCACTCAGGCTGCAGGAAAGAGGATACGTCATCTGGCGCAACTCTCTCTCCTGCTTGTTGCGATTGATGCTATGTCAGCCATAGCTCGTCCAGCCTTGCTCAAGCCAGCATCGGTTCCTTCTTCTGAAAGCAGGCTCGCCTTGGAACCGTTCTCACAGCAGCTCCTTGATCATCTCGTGACCTATGAACACCTGAGCGCTCCTCTCACGAGACCTCAGCTTTCTGTGCATGATAGCCATGAATACCACAATCTCCCGTTCGCCTCACTCACCATCCGCGACCTGTATGACAGGCTCACGGCAGGTTTCAGTGATCTCTCAGCAGAAGAACTCTTCATCGGTCCCAAAGAGGCTCAGGCCGACCCACGCCTGCCCGATCTGGGCAATCAGCTCGTGGACGTGGTTGATCTCAAGTCAGCCAACGAGGCGCTGGCCACGATCACCGAGATGAGCAAGGGAGGATCCGGCGAGGCGGAAGCCAGTCTTTTCAGCACGATCCGTCAGGAGTACCTTTCCGCCCTCGAAGATGCTAGGCGGTCAAAGCAGCCGTTTGAGCCTGTGCGACCGGTGGTGACCAATCCTGCGCACCTCCACGGGGGAACGGCCAGCGGTACACCCATCGTTGAGACACTCACGGTTGCGGTCGCCAATCTCTTCAATGATGCCTATGACACGTTGTTACTCATGGTACGTCACCTCTTTACCCATACAGAGGAGACGGATATCGACCTGGAGCATCTTGCGCGGGCCTCATTCCACCTGATGACCACTGTCATCCGCCCGCTTGGTGATGCCCTCACACAGATGCCAGTCGATAGTACTTCCCTGCCTGGTAGGTGTGCTGGTGCCCCCTTTGGCGATGAGGGAGATATACCTGAGTTGGCCCATCGAACGGCTGTATGGGCCTTCCTTGATGAACGATTGTGGCAACTGGCTCTGACGGCAACCACATTGCGGGTGACTCCTGGTCTCCCAACGGAAATCCAGGAGGCGACAGCCGCGCTTCAAGATCTGACCTGTCAGTTTGCACCAGCAGACGGCCCACACGGGGTAGAGGCCAGGATCGCCGAACTCTCGCAAGTGCAGGCAGGATTGGAGGGGAGCATCCAGTCCTCGCTCAATGGTCCCTATTTAGTGACCAACGCCCAAACCCTGCTCAACTGGTTGGGAGAGCGACTCCCGACGCGGCCCCAGATGGCGCTCTGTCGTTGTGGAGGCTCAGCCACCAAGCCATTTTGTGATGGCACTCATGCCCGGATTGGCTTCACCGCCCACAAAGATCCCAAGCGCGTCCCAGACCAGCGTGATACCTACGTTGGAACCGCCATCACTGTGCTGGACAATCGAGGGATCTGTGCTCACTCTGGCTTCTGTACCGACCGGCTGAACACCGTGTTCCATGTAGGTGAGGAGCCATTTGCCACCCCCAATGGAGCCAGGATGGACGAAGTTATCCGAGCGGTGCGGGCCTGTCCCTCGGGGGCACTGAGTTATGCCCTGGGAGGGATCGAAATCCGCGATGGCGTGGATCAAGCACGCCCACCCAGCATCGAAGTCTCTAAGGATGGGCCGTATCGGGTGACTGGGAGGATTGCCCTCAAAGATTGGCGAGGCAATGAGGAACTGCGCAATACCGGGGTCTCCTGGGAGCACTATAGTCTGTGTCGCTGTGGTCACTCCCAGAACAAACCCTTCTGCAGTGGGATGCACTGGTCTGTCAATTTCCATGATCCGCAGGTGGATGAGGAGCAAGAACCGACGCTGTTCTCCTGGGTAGGCGGTTTGCCTGCGCTTGTGCGCATGACCCATCTCTTCTATGACAAATATATCCCCCAGGAGCCTTTGCTGCGTCCTCTCTTTGTCGAAATGTCCCCGGATCACCCAGAGCGGGTGGCAGCCTGGCTTGGCGAGGTGTTTGGCGGACCGAAGAGCTATAGTGAGCCATACGGCGGCTATTCCCGCATGCTCTCGCAGCACGTAGGCAAACAGATCACCGAAGAGCAGAGAGAGCGGTGGGTGAGCTTGTTGTGCCAGGCTGCCGATGAGGCGGGGGTGCCTAACGATCCTGAGTTCCGCTCCGCCTTTATGTCCTACATTGAGTGGGGATCACGCCTGGCGGTGGAAAACTCGGCGACGAACGCTCACCCACCACTGCAAATGCCGATGCCTCATTGGAATTGGGGCACCGCAGGACCTCCGGGATCACGGATCTCAGCGCTTGCCCCAGTAGAGGAGGAGGAACAGCCCGTTGCATTGCCCTCGGCGAATGAAGTGGTCCACTTTGCTCAACACATCAAGCCACTCTTCCGTCCAATGGATAGGCAGTCTATGAAATGGGCTTTTGACTTGTGGTCCTACTCAGACGTGACCAGGCATGCCGCTGGTATCCTCCAACGGGTACAAAATGGGTCGATGCCATGCGATGGAGCCTGGTCCCACGAGCAAGTGGAGGTCTTCCAACGCTGGATGGAGACAGGCATGCAGGAGTAAGAGTCTTAAGAGGAAATGATACTCACAACAGAGAGGGGAGAAAGCGTTGGTAATGCCTGTCTTTTGCTAATCTGAAGAGTGATAAGTAGCTGCTTTCCATATTCCGGCCCATACATGTGGAAGGCTACCCAATCGTGAGTGGTATGTGGGACTCCCATGTGAGAGATCTCCCTCTGTGATTGAATGGGATTTCATTTTTCTTCACTAGAACGTCTCTCGCTTGTTTTTTATCCCCTGGTTTTTGTCAGAACCTATCAAAGGAGGAACAATCCGGCCCTCTTTGGGTGACATACTACAATGAGAAAGCGAGCAAGAGGCATAAGCATCCAATATACTTCATATGAAAAGGAAAAAGAAATGGCCGAACATACAGAAGCAATCCCAGCACGTGGACTCATCGAGTATTTCAATCCCGAGCCTTTGCACAAAAATCCAGCATTTACGCAGGTGATTAGCGTCAGCGGACCGGTGAAAACCGTCTATGTGGGTGGGCAGAATGCAGTTGATGCGCAAGGAAACATCGTCGGTAAAGGAGATATCAAGGCCCAGGTTCAACAGGTTCTCGCTAATCTACGCGAGGCGTTAGCTGCCGCTGGAGCCGGGCCAGAGTATATCATTAAATGGAATATTTACCTGACTCAGGGGCAATCGGTGCACGAAGGATTAGCAGTGTTTCAGCAATTCTGGGGGAATCATCCCAACCCGCCAGCCATTACCATGTTGTATGTCTCAGGGCTGGCGAACCTGGACTTTCTCCTGGAAATGGAAGCGATCGCGGTCGTTCCACTTGCCTAGAGAAGCGCGATTTCTTGGGGTTGACGGACCCACGGAATGTGCAACGAGCTTGTTGAAGATCTCACTTCTTAGCCAACGAGTGCTATCAAATCTGCTTAGGTCGTGTTGAAAGAAACAAGCTACCAATGAAAAGAGGCTAGCTCGCGAATGGCCTCTGGATGAGCTTGCCGCCAGCGGCAACGCTCAGCCTGGACCTGCTTTAAGGCATCGAGCGAGGTGAAGTCCTGTGTCAACAAAGTAGCGTTACCGGTAGTTTGTTGACTCAGGATCAAGCTGAACTGTACAGAGCAATGGCCTGCCCCCGCTCAAGGCATTGGAGCAGAAGTTGCAGAGCAGGAGGTGGGGGCTGTTGCGACCATCCGTTCCAGTAGCGCCGCAGCATGATCCAAGGCTCCAGCCAGCCACGTACGGTTCGCAGTGCTACCGGCCAGGACACCTGTGGTCGCGCTGCTCTTTCCTCGCTGATTTTTTTCCCCGGTTCTTGCACCATCAGCAGGAACCTCTCGTGGGGAAATCTCTTCCAGCGCAAACAGCTCCAGAGCCGTTTGCTTCATTAGTGTCAGCGGGCGGCTGGCGTGATACCAACAGAAGGAGAAAGCGCAACAGACCAACTGCCAATGCCGTCGCATGGCTTTGTCACTCCTGACTTGTGACTTCGACCAGCCCAGAGCATGTTTGACCTGTTTGTAGCTCTGTTCCACCCGATTTTCGCAACCCATAGAGCCGGATCACTTCTTCCAGGCTGGCTGGAGGAAACGGCAGTGGCAGAACCCGTTGCTCGATAGGAGCAGGCAGATTCGTCACGAGATACCAGGTGGTCAAATCGGGCAAGGTCTCTGGATCAGTGGTGGCGACGACGGCCCGTTGCATCTTGTCTGGTCCATAAGGTCCTGCGACGATCTCCAAGGCCCACCAGTCCTGCATGCTGCCATCACGGAATCTTCTGGTGACGCGTACCCATTGGCCTGGCTGCTTTGCACCCTGCCACCCCGCCTCGCGTGCCACGTCTTGCAGGGTACCCGCCACGTCTTCGGGATGATACCAGGCATGCGACGGACCCAGCGCCATTACATACGGCACACCCAGCTTTTGCAGTTTCTGCTTCAAACCGCGATCCTCTCCGTAGAAATTATCTGCCACGACGGCACGGAAAGGCCATCCTTGCTCAACCGCTCTTTGGACCAGTTGCCAAGCCATTTTGAGTTTCGTGCGAAAGGCGGGATCATTCTTCCCTTTGGGAAAGTACTTCTCCGGGGTGTATGGTTCAACTTCCAGAGGATAATAGACCTGCGCATCTGCCCACAGGCTGGTCACTGATACGACTCCATCATCGATATTGCCTACGCTACCCAGATATTGCCGCCCAACATGAGCCGGGATGTCGACCTGCCTTGCGATCTCCCGTCTCATCAATGACCAGCACTCCCTGCCCATTGGGGGCAGTTGTCTTCTCCTCGCGCAAGAGCCTAAGTCGCTGAGCCTGTACGGCTTGCTCATCCCATTCTGACTCGGAAAGAAACCATTGCAGCTTTTGTGCACGTGGGAGTTGGGCTCCCACTACCGGTTCCGTGTTGACGAGCCCTGTCAGCGTTTTGTTCCGCTCGCTGGGTAGCAGCAGCCCTTCGAGATATTGCCGGAAACTTTCGCGTTGATTGCTTCTGTTAAATAGAGGGTCAAAGTGCTCACAATACTCCTCTAAGGGCGCTGGGGCTTTGGCGACTTCCCTGCGTTTGGTCATCGGTTTCCCTCCGTTCTTTTCTTTCAGTTTATCACTCCCTTTCCCAAGTCAACAAACTACCGCTACAGCGGTGTACACAACGATTGAGCTAGAGGCAAACTGTCTGGGAAATGTCCAGGAAATGGGCTGGTCTTTGTTCCTCTGTCTGCTCTAGAATGGTCACAGCAATCCAACACAGTCCTCCCGAATGCAGTCGGGAAAGAAAAGAAGGAAACACCAATGAGTGAGCAACATTCCAATCTGTGGGATACGTCGAAGAATGGAGGGCAGCCGATGGCTGAACCCCTCGACACCTCTGCGCTACCTGCGGTAGTCGGCCGGGCCACCTTCCAGCCGAATGGACAGG
>NZ_BNJK01000003.1:0-379230 GCF_016587455.1 Reticulibacter mediterranei
AATATTAATCACTGGTTCTTTGATGAACAAGGAAGGTGTCTTAACGACCTGTTGCAGCCACCTCTCTATGCTGTCACAGGACTGGAGATCCCTCGTCTACACGAACACATTATCACACCTCATCTCAATGTCATCCTGGTGGCAGGTGGGGGAAGAGCGTGTGTACCAGCAATCAGGGCAATCTTGGCCGCACAACTCCCTACAACCCTGATTACTGATCATATTACTGCGTTGCACTTGATGCCGGAAGGAGGAGAATAATGCGGGGACTACCAGTTAAATTTGAAGTTGAAAAGGGACGCATTCTCGTCCCGGTTGGGAAACCCTGCCCCTATGGATGTAGATATTGTTACACCCGTGGCGGCGAGGTTGGCCCCGCTCGTACCAGGGCTGGCACGATTTTGGAGCAGTTTGAGGAATTTGCAAAGACCCATGTGTTCAACACGATTCAATTTGGCTATGATAGTGATCCCTTTGCGTTTCCTGAGCGTGGTGTCATGATGCTAGAGCGCCTTGCTCAACTGGGAAGGCACCTGAATTTCAGTACAAAATCCTGTATTGAAGGGACAGTGCTTGATGCCCTTGCCAAAATTCGGAGCAATCTTGCGAGTGAGATTACTTTCACGGCACTGGTCTCCTTGAGTTGCTGGCACTCTGCTGAGAAGGTAGAACCTCGTACGCCCACGCCCGAACAACGCATGCAAACTGTGAGTAACCTCATGCGCATTGGCATTCCTGCGTTCATTGCCGTGCAACCGTTCCTTCCTCACATCGAGATGGCTGAATACGAACATTTGATAGGCGAGGCATTATGTGCGGGCTGTGCTGGGTTTGTATTAGGTCCGCTGTATGCCGACAAAGAGGAACGCTTTGTCAGCTTCCTACCAAAGGGAGCTTTAAGCAAGATACCAGGGGAAGAGACTATCATTTCCTGGTCTGCCCATCATCCAGTATGGACGCGGTATGAAGATCCACGTCTACGGCAAGTTGCAATTTTCGCTCAAAGTTGCGGAGGCCCGGTTTATTGGTCATCCGCCGATGCGATAGATAGTTATATTGCGGCTTGATCTATGAGGAGGAGGGTATCTCATGCGCTGGTCAGGCAGATCCAGGAAAGAAACGGAGATAAGCACATCTGCTTTGGGAGAAAGAGTGACTGGAGACATTGCTGTTGTCCTCTGTGACAATAAACTGGATACCAACCTTATCTACCTGGGATGCCAGATGGCGCGGAGTGCCAAACGCAAAGTACATCTCATTCGTGTGCTTGAGGTTCCACGTGCATTACCGCTCAAAGCAGTTTTAACACAAGAATCTGATCGTGCAGAGAGGCTGCTTCATGCCGCAATGGAAATTGCAGAGAAATTTGGGTGCGAAGCTGTCTGCGAGGTGGTCCAGGCGCGCGATGCCGGACCCGCTATCGTTGACGAAGCGAGCGATCATCAGTGCGCTTTGATCCTGATTGGCCTGATACGCACTAACAACAAACCCGTACAAGGGCTTGGCAAAACTGTCCAGCATGTTCTGACATACGCTCTCTGCCGTGTCTGGCTCATACAAGATCCCGCACCACGGCCACAACCCATTGCCGAGCAGAAATCGTCATTCAAAGGATCGAAGGAAACAACTGTATGCACATACAATCACCACTTCTCTCCATGAACGATCTCACAGGCGAAGAAGGATAGCAGTTCGGCCTGAAATTCTTTGATGAGGAAAACGTCGCCAGGAACACAAAACCGATCGATCACCAGAGAGAACTCATGGCATGTTCTTGAGCTAGAGTGGTAGTGATCGATCAGAGTATCTCAGCAGGTCACAACCATGATGATCGCTCCGAAACGAAATTGTAGGTACGATCTCACAAAAAGCGTATTTTTAGATTCTTTTCATTTATACATATACATATATCAAAAGATGACAACCAGGTCATTTTTTGTAGAGTAGCAAATGTCCTAATACCATACAACATAAAAAAAAGAAGAGGAGTTCGCTATGACTGTTACTTTCATTCCTCGTCCAGAACCACAACGTCCCGTCTTCCATCGACAGCCCTTAACTTCAGAAACGTATCTCCCAGAGGTGTTACCTCCTGTTCTGGGGTCTGGAGATCTTATCGCCCAGATGATCGTTAATGTATTCTGGATCAGTAATATTACCCCCATCTTAGCAGGTGGGCCTGTCGTATTTCTCTATTTGGTGATTTGTGGGGTGTGTTTCTTTATCCCCTGTTCCGTGGTCATGGCACAATTGGCCGCCATTTTCCCGCACGAGGGTGGTATTTATAACTGGACGTTTCATTGCCTGGGCAAAAACTGGGCCTTCTTCGTGAGCTTGTGTACCTGGCTTCCCGGGGTGCTTTCGATCCTCAATGCGTTAATTGTCCTCAACAGTTGCGCACAGACAGCCAATCCCCATTGGCTCACAGAACCCTGGCAACAGGGGGCTGCCATCCTCTTTGCCCTCACGTTTGTGGGGATCATTTCCACACGACCAACTCGAACGGTACAAACCATCATGAATGGCGCAACCATTGGCATGGGAGTGGCGACGGTCCTGATCCTGGCTGCGACGTTGATCTGGTTGTTGAGCGGACGCCCGAGCGCGACGACCGAATGGGTGCTCCCCCATTCGGTTGCACAGATCAATTCTGGACTCTTCGGCAATACCACCTTAGCGCTCTTAGGAAGCAATATTCCTCTGGCCCTTATCGGCGAGACACGCAACCGACAACAAGCCACGCGCTCTCATCTGTATTGGGGTACTGGCCTTACGCTCGCAGGATATTTCGTGTGGTTTTTCGCGCTTCTCACCATACAAGGTGCCCAGGCTGCGGCCAACCAGGCCAATCCTATTGTATTGCTGGTTGCCACAGTTACCAGTGTTTTTGGCCCATTCATCGGCAAACTCTTCCTTATAGATATTGGGTTTTATTACCTCATCATCGCAATCACGCTCAACCTCTGCTATTCCCGATTGCTGATCGCCTTTGCTGCCGATGGACGCCTTTCGGGGCGATTCTGCAAAGTGAATGTATATCGCGTACCAACCTATGCTCTTCTTTTTCAAGTCGCAATGGTCGTGGTGTTTGCAAGTGTTCTCTATTTCATCGTCCCCTTGTTCACAGGACTTGGGCGCTCGGCCAGCGATCTGAATAGTATTGCCTACAATGTCGTTGGAGCCAGTTTAACCCTGGTCTGGGCACTTTCATACATGGCTCCATTCGTCAACGTCACGCTCCTTTATCTTCAAGCCCGACATGCCGTGATGACCCAGTGGTTTCTCTCCCTGCCTGCACTCCTGTTCTGTGCGATCCTGGGAGTGCTGACGCTCGGCATCAGTATCGTCACCACGCTACTCAATTCATTTATTCCCACGCTCATTCCTAATACAAACTGGATGTACATCATTGGCTTGGCTATACTGGTCTGTCTGGGCTTCTGCCTTCTCTTGACGATGTACGGCAACAGTGAAGCTCGATACGAACAGATGCAAGGATAAACAAGCATATTTCTTTTAGGAAGGACTTTTCTATGGCTTCATCGCATTCTCCTTACACCGTTTCTGGTCTTTCTGCCTCTTTTGAGGAGGTGATAGCATTCATCCAGGCGCAGGAAGCTCGTTTGGTGGCACGTGATCCACGCCTGCAAGCTGTACGGCCCTCACACAAAGTGAGAGCGGCCCTGATGCTCCAGCCAAGCGAGAGGCACGCAAGCTCACTCGCCGTGTTCGATGCCCAAAAGCAGCTACGTGGCTACGTGGCTCCCGACATCTGGCAACTCCCAAAGGACAGCTTATTGCATGCGTTTTTGACAGAGCGCAATGGAATTGCCCAATCATTGACGTTGCCCAATCCCGCCGATCGTGATGTGAGAGACGTGACTTCGATGGTATTGTCAGCACTTTCGGCCTCCTGGCAGCGAGCAGGCAGCACTGGAGATCTCATCCGCTGGCCCAGCCATGATACGGACTGGCTGGAGCCGATCCTGCTAGAGCATGGCTTTCTACTCGATAGTATCTGCGCGCTCCGTCCGCTCTCCGCCCCATCTCTTGCCCCACGGGTGGCACACCGCACCGCACAGATCCGTGAGGCACATCCCTCAGATGAGGAGGCATTACTGAACTTGTTTGAGGAAGAACTACGAGTACACGCACGCTGTATCCCCTTCGCACGCGTAAGCCTGGCGGCAATCCATGGCTTCCGCAGACGATTGGCTCGGCTGTGGGATGGAGAGACACTCGAAGAGGGAGCACCTCTGGTTCTGATCGCAGAAAGGGGGCAGAACATCGTGGGAATGGCCGAGTGCCTGTTATGCCATGTCTCCCCCGATGAAGAACCAGGTTT
The DNA here is from genome assembly GCF_016587455.1 of Reticulibacter mediterranei. Lineage (NCBI taxonomy): Bacteria > Bacillati > Chloroflexota > Ktedonobacteria > Ktedonobacterales > Reticulibacteraceae > Reticulibacter > Reticulibacter mediterranei. The sequence goes on from NZ_BNJK01000003.1 coordinate 4,346, forward strand.
CACCCCTCCAGGCCACTATGGCTGCCTGGATAATGTGTGCGTTGCAGAATCGGCACGAGGACAGGGTATTGGCACGCTCCTGACACAGGCTGCTCTTGCTGCGTTTGAACCTCTGCCAGACCTCAAAGGGTATATCCTTTGGTATAGCCCTGGGAACGTGCTTGCCGCTCATTTCTGGCCCCATGCAGGTTTTGAGCCACTCTGGACGACCTTTCAGCGGTTGCCTCATATGAGAGAAGCATTACACTTATAGCTTGTGCCTGGACAGCTCAACCACTCTTTGTTCTCATGGAAGGAAACCTATGACAACATCTGATGAATCAATCAAGGCAGCAGCAGAGGAAAGGAGCAAACATGCCCTTGCTTCTCCTCATCATTTGCGCTCGGGTGCCGTGGGTGTCTTTGAACTCTACGGCAACTGTCTGGCTGCTATTGCCCCTGTTGCCTCAATGCTCTTTAACGTTCCGGTGATGGCCTCTCAAGCGGGAGCCGCAACGCCACTGGTGTTTCTACTCTCAGGCGTGGGAGTTCTTCTGTTGGCGTGTTCGGTCATCTATTTTTCGTCTCGTTTCGTGAGCGCTGGTGCGTTTTATACCTGGGTTCGACAAAGCTTAGGGCCGCACATGGGATTTCGGACAGGCTGGCTGATCCTCGGAATCTATTCGCTGTTTGAAATCTCCCTCCAAGCCAACGTGGGTGGCAGTTTGGACAATATCCTTTCCAGTCTGGGCTTCCATTTACCCCTCGGATGGTTAGGCTATGCAGTGATCCTCACCGGAATCGTATTCGTCCTTTCCCTCCTTGATGTGCAACTGGCCTCCTGGATCATGGCCGTTTTTTCGCTCCTTGAGTTGGTGAGTTTACTCTTACTCAATAGCGCTATTACCCTCAAAGGTGGGGTCGCAGGGCACGATCTGCTCCATACGTTTACCCCCGCAGGTGCCACCCTCGAAGCAGTGACACCAGGGGGACTCGCGGGAATATGCCTTGCAATGTCCTTTGCCTTTCTTGCTTTCATGGGTTTTGAAACGGGAGTGGCCTATGGAGAAGAGACTCGTCATCCCCGCCGTAAGATGCTTGTAGTGCTCTCTTCTTTGTTGTTGGCTCTCACTCTTCTCTATAGCTGGACCGCATATGCGGCCACGATCGGGATTGGCTGGCAACAAGCAGGGACGGTTTTGGGCAATGTGGCAAATGCCCCCCTACAATATGTCACCCTGGCGACGACGTTTGTCGGTGCCTGGCTTGGACAATTGCTTTCAGCACTGGTCATTAGTTCCAATTTTGCCAGCGCTTGTGCAATGCACCAGGTGCAAACCCGCTATCTGTTTGCCATGGGACGTGAGGAGATTCTCCCTTCATTCTTTGGGCGAACCCATTCTCGTTGGAAGAGTCCGTATGCTGCAGGGATCGCCCAGTCCCTTTTTACGGTATGTGTTCTTAGCGTCTTGGGTTGTTTCCTCATGCAGCACACCAATCCTGACGGAAGTATCGTCTATGCGTTAGGCCTACCAGACGGCACGCAGTGGACGCAGACGAATGGCATTGTCATTTTCCAGTGGCTCTCCACTATTGTCAGCATCAGTATTGTGATTGTCTATATTTTCACCAATATTGCAATGCCTTACGAGGCATGGCGCAGGAAGGAATTACGCTGGTGGAAACATGTCCTTCCCGTCGTCTTGAGTTGCACATTGCTTCTCTTGCCGCTCCTTTCCCAGACGCTGCCTTCGCTTCCCATCCTTGCTTCCTTTCTGACACCCCTTGGCCTCTCTCCAGCTCCCTTTCCCCAAATTATTCTGCCATTGGCGGTCGTGAGTTGGATGGTCTTGGGAGAAGGGTACAAATGGTGGCTCTTAAAGCGGTATCCAGAGCGCATTGAGGGACTCGGGCACATACTTCAGGAAGCATGAATACATTCGGCCTTGCGCGCCTCGTCAGGTGCGCAAGGTTCCATTTGACTGAAAGAGGTTAAGACCATGAATACTCGCGCCAGCGGAGAGCAACGCTCTCCACGCACAGTAAAGGGATTCTACGAGCTGATTGAACAACAACCAGTTCCTCCTTTTCGAGAAGACCTCCAGGAATGCTGGTGGCTCGGCCGCCGAGGAGAGCATTCTGTGTTAGTGTGTGAGATAGATGGCAGGAACGCGATGTCTCCGGCACTGATCCAGGAAGCGACCAAGCGATTCACCAGCTCCAATCAACGCTCCCACGTTGCAAAGTTGCTGGCGACCTTTCCCGAAGATGGGCACCACTTCTTTGTCTTTGAGTTGCCTGGGGAAAGCCTACCCACCTATATGCAACGGGTTGGAGGCACATTGAACCTTCAGAATGCTCTCGCAGGCTGCCGGCAACTCCTTCAACTCTTATACTGGATGTCGATTCAGCAACCAGTCGTGGTTCACGGATCTATCAGACCCGAATATGTACGGGTGGCCTCTCAAGGTCGGTGGGTGCTCACGCACTTTTCTCCTGAGATTCTGGCAGGTGTACCTCCTGCATCCCTTCGCTCCTCCTCTTCTACTCAATACCAGCAATCGCTTCCAGACTGGGGGGCCATCGGATCGGCACAAGATCTGTCTGCTGCTATGGCCACCATCCTGTTCACTCTGACAGGGCAACCTCCCCACAATATTGGAGCACAGATTGAGCAAGTTGCTCTGATGTATCCAGACGTTGCAAGCACCTTGAAGACGCTCTTTTCCCAAGCACTTCACCTAGAGCCGACCAAACGCTCTGTGCGTCCAGAGGAGCTGCTTGCGCTCATCTCGCCAATGAGTAAAGAACCACAGCAAAAGGAGCACCCGCACCATGAGGCAGTATCTGGCATCATGCAAGAAGGCAAAAGCAGGCTCGCAGGCCAGCTAGCATTACCAGCCCAACACATGCATGCTTCCGCCGCTCTAGTCCCACCCGCTCCAGAGATCCGAGTCATGGACGTGACCCCCCCCCGCCCGGCTGAACGGAAAGGGACGCTTCCCCATCCAGACACGTTGCCTCCCATACCACCTCCCCCTCGTTTTGATGCCTACTTCTGGATATGGACAATCCTGACTCTTTTTGGGTGCCTCTTCTTGCTCTCCTCCTAAAGGCCATGCAAGACGCACTATTTCAGCAGGGTCATGAACATATGATGGGGCTTCCATAACATCTGCGCTCGATATGGTGAGTGACTACAAACACTATAGGGAGAACACCAATGAAATTCTTGAACAGCATACCTATTTTCCAGAGACTCTTTCTTGCTTTTACGCTAGCAGCACTCCTTCCAGGTGCGAGCACTCTGGGAATAGGATACATCTCTATCAACATATTGGCGAGCCATCATCTCAATGATCTCACTAGACCGTTGCAAATAGGAATCATCATGGCCTTTGTTCTTTCAGCTGTTATCGTCTATTCATTAGGCTTTCTTGTCAACCTTACGATTACACAGCCGCTGAGCCAGCTTGCTGCTGTTGCCAAGAAAATCAGCGACGGCGATACACAGGCGCGAACATCGCTGCAGGGACAGGATGAACTCTCTCTGGTTGGCTCTTCCATCAATCTCATGTTAGATCGGATTAGCCGTCTTGTAGCTGAGGCGCAAGGGCAACGCGATTTCCTGCAAGGTCGGATTGATCAACTCGTGAGCCAGGTCAGCGGGATTGGCGAAGGCAACCTGAATATTCAGGCCGAAGTCAGCACCGATGACCTGGGAGTGCTGGCAGACTCTTTTAATTACATGGTTGAGGAATTGAGCAGGCTGGTCTTACGAGTCAAGCGTGTGGTTGGGGAAGTGGAACAAGCGACAGCGCAAACCGCCAAGCAGATGGCCCATCTGGTGGAAAATGCCCAGCGACAAATTCAGCAAACAGGAGTCGCGACACAGCAAGTTGGGCAAATCGCCTCGGTCAGCCAACGACTGGAAGATCTGGGGCGGGGCTTGGGGCAGTCGGCTCTGCAAACCAGTCAGGCAGCCGAAATGGGCAGGAAGTTACTTCAGCAAACCAGTCAGGCCATCAAACACATTCATGAACGTGTTCACGGGACGGCAATTTCCGTTGCAAAGCTTTCTGCGGGATCAGAAGAAATCGGAACAATTACTGAACTCATTTCAACGCTTGCACAAAATACCCAGCGGCTTGCGCTGGACGCCTCCATTCAAGCGGCTATGGCCGGCGAACACGGCAAAGGATTTGCCGCCGTCGCCGAGGAGATTCGGCGCTTCTCAGAACGGGCCAAAGCGGAAGCGCAAAAGATCACAAAGATCGTACGGGGAGTCCGTGAAGATATCTTCGAGGCGACTTATGCGATGCAAGAAACCGAACGCGAAACCGATGTAGGAGCGAGGCTCATCAAAGAGACAGAAGAGGCGTTGTTACGTATTTTTCAGCATGTGGAGCAGCAGGCCAGGGAGATTGAACGCGTTCATCTGCACGTTGAGCAACAGTTGCAATTTTCTCATGCTGCTGTCCAATCCATACAGGAAGTCGCAGTGATCGCCAAGCACAATGATCAAACAACGCTCGTGGTGAAGCAACAGATGAAGACGCTCACGGATTTTGCAGGGACATTACAGCAGTCTGTCGAGGTCTTTCAGGTGCGAGCAGATGTTGCTCTCGCAAGTTCATAAAGAAAGAGGTGCTCAAGATGCAGCCCCAAGAAGAAGAAAGAGGGTTCTGCTCAATAGATCTCTCCCAAAAGGGTCCTCTCGCTCTTTGCGGGTTCATGCCTTCTCCACTGAAGCAGGTGATCCTCGCAAAAAACTTTGAAAGTTCCATGGGGGAATGAACACAAGATCCTCGCTCGACCATGCTCATCGACACCATATGCGCGGATCCCTGGGGGACACATAGTCTATTTCAACCAGGAAGGCAGTCTCATCCAGGCCGCGACCACGTTCAGAAACGGAGTAGAGTAACACATGGAAAAAGATCTAGCAACGATAAAGCGACCTTCTGTAGTCGAGCTTTTTCATCTGGATCATCTTGATCCTCACCATCAAGTAGGAAACCACCAGTATGCCTTCCTGCTGGATGGCCTCTTTGAAGATACACAGCGAGTACTCATTGACGCCGAGACTGGTACAGTGCGAAGAGGAGATCCTCTTCTGGCAGAAACAAGGCTGAATGAAATGCATTTACATCTCTTCGTTGCATTTGTTCTTGCGCACCCGTTCCCGGTAGCTGCCTATCAGATTTTGAACCTCTCTGACTACCTTATTGCATCTCTGAAGGAGGGGTGTGCAGGCGCGCAACAAGTCACCAGTAATGCGCGCCTAGAAGAACGCATTGGGACATGTAATCAGCAGCTCTTCCCACTAGGCATAAAGATTTCGCCGAGTAATTTGGAATTTAACGACTATCGCATCAGTTCCATTCAAGCGAAGCATGCAACGGGAGGGCGCGGTATTCAGCTCCTCCAGAATGGTACACCATCCATCGACGAACAACCCGTCGATCATCCTTCAGTTCGCTGCACATGAGGGAACGAGGAGGAAAAAACACATCTATGCCAGCGGAAAATGGAAAAGGGAGGACAGGGAATCGCATCCAATTGCTCTGCAGAGCAGTTCATGACACCCACCCTCTTTTCCCTGCTCGACGCACTGAGGTGCAAGCACAAGAGAAGTGCGCCAAAACGAGGCGGGCTTGGTGAATCGATAGTGGAGAAAGGAAAGATAGCCTGCCTCAAAAAGAGTACAGGCAGCAGTATGTTAAAGAAGCGCTCTATCATAGAAACAAATCATGTGGGGAGGATAAAAATGTCATCACGAGCAGAAGCTATCTTTTTCTATAAGGTAGAAGGGCTGTATGGTTGTTTTTCCAATTTTTCGTCACATAGCATTGTCATGAAGAGCCGTTGGTGGCCGACAACTGCACATTACTTTCAGGCGCAAAAATTCGCTGGTACGGCATATGCTGAACAGATCCGTCTTGCTCCGACGCCACAGATTGCGACCGAGATCGGAAGAGATCCTCGCCTCCCTCTCCGTCGCGATTGGGAACAGGTGAAAGATGACGTGATGCGCGAGGCAGTGCTGCACAAGTTTGCAACCTATGAAGACCTTGCGAAGGTCTTACTTGCCACTGGAGAGAAACAGATTATTGAAAACAACCGGCTTGATCCTTACTGGGGATGTGGGCCGGATGGTAATGGCAAAAATAGGCTTGGTCACATTCTCGTAGAAGTACGAACGATATTGCGTGAGAGAGTGTGTAGTAGCCGCGTGATAGCAGTTTACTAGAGACACGAGATATGGCAAGTGACCCTAAGGGAAATATGACTCTTACTTTCTTTCTTTACAGGTTTATCGCCTGCAAGACGGAAAGGACGGGGGGCACAACACAAGGAGATGTCACCCCGCACGAGTCTGGAGAGGCAATGAACGTGAATATGCAAGAGGAACAACTGCTCTCGGCCTGGAGTGTGTTGACATCGGAAGCACAAGACATGATCAAACGAGCAGTGATGGTCGCATCTCAGGCACATCAGGGAGCGGTGCGCCGTTCGGGAGAACCCTTTGTAGAACATCCACTGGCGGTTGCCCTCATTGTGGTCCAGATGGGCCTGGATGCCGAGGTGATCTGTGCCGCAATACTATATGATGTGGTGGAAGATGCTGGCTATTCGCTCTTGGCACTACATACCCAGTTTGGGGCTACCGTCGCACATCTGGTGGATGCCGTCACCGTGCCAGAGGCAGAGGTGCTACCTCGGTATCTGCTGCATACCATTGCCAGCCACAAACTCTTGCAGGCGATGGAGACCGATAGGCGTGCTGGCTGGCTTAAACTGGCGGATCGCCTGCGCAACATGCGGACATTGGGAGATTTACGCCCCGATGAGCAACAGATGATTGCGCTGGAAACACTGACCTTTTATGTGCCATTAGCCCGCCACCTGGAGGCTACGGAGATCGAGAGGGAATTGGAGACGCTGGCGCATGACTTTCTCCGGGAGACGCTGATGGTGACAGGAAGCACGCTCTGACCCTCTTTTTATATGGAGAGGGGAGATATGGAGAGATGAGGGAGTCATTTGGGAGGAACGATGAAGAAAGCACTCGAACTCGTGCGTGTGCCAGCGGAAGGCATGATGGTTGTTTGTTTTGATGAACCTACTGAGCAGGTTCGGGTGGGACGTATCCAGAGGCTCCAACGAACAGCGAGAGGGCTGGAGGTGGATCTTCTGTATGCTGATCAGTATGTGCAAGCTGGAGACTTCATCTGGAGTACCTATTTTTATGGGAAGAGAGATGCACCTGCTCACTCAGGCATATTTGAGTGGCCTGGCGATTGGACATTCACCTTCGATCTGGCAGAACGGAGCCTGCCATCTCGCCCTGGATGGTTGGTGCATCTTGTTTTTTGAGGAAAGGAAATACTATGACAATCTACTTCTATCATCTTGATGAAGACTTTGCTTGTTTCTCGAATCTCTTTCCATCGGAAATATTGATCGATGGAAAGCCCTGGCCGACGGCGGAACATTACTTTCAAGCGCAAAAATTTGCCGGGACTGAGCGTGAGGAGGAGGTACGCCTGGAATCTGATGTGAAGGGAGCGATTCGCCTCGGAAGAGATCGCGAACTCCCTCTGCACCCTGATTGGGATCAGGTGAAAGATGAGGTCATGCGCCGCGCTGTCCTGCGCAAATTTGAGACTCATACTCAGCTTCGCGAGATCTTACTTGCCACTGGCGAAGAAGAGATAGTTGAAAAGACAAGAGATGATTACTACTGGGGTTGCGGACAGGACGGCAGCGGCAAAAATAGGCTCGGCCAAATTCTCGTCGAGGTCAGAACGATATTGAGAGAGAGAGAATAAGTGTGGTAAAAGGGTATATACGTTTTCCCCATGTATTTCAGGATCGTATTGTGTTTGTGGCTGAGGATGATCTTTGGCTAGTATCGGCTTCGGGAGGGCGTGCTGAGCGCCTGACGGCGGGAGTTGGTGAGGTGAGTTCTCCCCGCTTTTCTCCTGATGGACACTGGCTGGCCTTTGTAGGATGCGAGGAGGGGCCAAGCGAGGTTTATGTGATGCCTGCGAATGGCGGGCAGATTCGCCGTTTGACCTATGACGCTGGTGAGTGTCAGGTGTTGGGCTGGTCACAGTCGGGCGATGAAGTCTTGTATGCCAGCAATGCGCATCAATTTTCCCCACGCTACTACACCATTTCTGCTGTTGCTCTGGGCGGAGGCATGCCGCGTGAGCTTCCTCTTGGACAGGCCAACGCGATTGCTTATGGGCCGCAGGGAGGGATTGTGCTTGGCCGTAATATCAGGGATATGGCGCGGTGGAAGCGCTATCGTGGGGGAACTGTTGGGCACTTGTGGTGCGATGCGAAGGGGAGCGGCACCTTTCAGCGGTTCCTGCATGTCAATGGGAATGTGGCTGATCCCTGTTGGGTGGGTGATCGCATCTACTTCCTCTCTGATTATGAAGGGGTTGGGAACCTCTATTCCTGTACTCCGGCGGGGGAAGACGTGCAGCGACATACGAACCACGAGGATTTTTATGCACGCAGCCTTGCCAGCGATGGAGAGCGCCTGATCTATCACGCGGGAGCTGAACTGTACCTCTATGATCCGGCGGTTGGCGAGACGCGTCAGCTCTCTGTGGAACTGCCAAGCATTCGGACGCAGCGCAATCGCAAATTTGTGTCTGCCCGACGCTACCTGGATACCTATGCCTTGCATCCCCAGGGTCATAAGCTGGCGCTGACCACACGTGGGAAAGCCTTCTCGCTGGGCAACTGGGAGGGACCGGTCTTGCAGCACGGGGAACCCGATGGGGTGCGCTATCGGTTCCTGGAGTGGTTGAACGATGGCAAGCGCTACGTCGCGGTCTGTGACGCACCTGGACGAGAGGTGCTGGTCATCTTTGATCCTGAACAGGAAGGCTCGCCGAACATACTGAGCGAGATTGCATTTGGGCGCGTCGTGAGCTTGTCTGTCTCTCCTACTAATGATGTCATCGTGCTGACCAATCATCGCAATGAGCTGGTGATGGTCGATCTGGCGACCGCTTCGGCACGGGTGCTCGACCGCAGCGAGACCAAACTCATCAGGAGTGTGTCCTGGTCGCCCGATGGACGCTGGTTGGCCTATGGCTTTGGTCTGCCTTCGCGCAAGACAGCGATCAAACTCTGTGAGATCGAGAGCGGCCAGACGCATCAGATCACCGAGCCGATTTTGCATGATGTCAGCCCATCATTTGATCCCAAGGGCAAATGCCTCTACTTCCTGGGCTACCGTCTCTTCCATCCTACCCACGATAACATGCAGTTTGAACTGGGCTTTCCGCGTGGCGTCAAACCATATGCGATGATGCTGCAACGTGATACTCGCTCCCCCTTCGGGCCAGAAGCGACGCCCGTTGGGGAAAAAGGAGAGGAGGGAAAGAAAGAAGAAGAGAGCAAGGATATGGGCGAAAACAAGAAGCAAGTCGTTATTGATCTGGAGGGGATCGCCGAACGTGTGGTGCCATTTCCTGTTGATGAGGGGTGCTTCCTGAGCGTTGTGGGCATCAAAGGCAAAGCGCTCTTGCTCTCGGTTCCAGAAGGCGAAGTGGAGGAGGATGAAGATGAGGATGATGAGGAAAATGAGCCACGAGGGAGGATCGATGCCTATGATTTTGAGACGAAGAAACGTGAGCGCGTGCTGACTGGAGTGAACAGTTTTACGCTCTCACGTGATTGCACAACGCTGGTCTATCACTCGCATGAGCGGTTGCGTGTGCTCAAAGCGGGTGAGAAACCGAAGGAGGATAAGAGTGATTATACCAAAGAGACGGGGTGGATAGACCTGGGGCGTGTGAAGGTGTCGGTCTCCCCGCCGTCTGAATGGCGGCAGATGTTTGCGGAAGCCTGGCGGCTGCAACGCGAGCAGTTCTGGGTGGAAAATATGTCGGGCGTTGATTGGGAAGCGGTCTACAGGCAGTATGCTCCATTAGTGGAGCGGGTGGCGTCTCGTTCGGAACTTTCCGATCTCCTCTGGGAGATGCTAGGAGAACTGGGAACCTCGCACGCCTACGAAGTGGGGGGTGAGTATCGAGCGCAACCCCATTACCATCAAGGGTTCCTCGGGGTGGACTGGTCCTACGATACCGAGCAGGAGCGGTATCGCATTGCCCATCTCGTCAAGGGCGATCCCTCCGAAAACGAGACGACTTCTCCATTGCTTGCACCTGGGCTGGGTGTGGCTGTTGGGGATGCTGTGCTCTCCATCAACGGACAGCGCGTGAGCCGTGAGCGCACGCCACAAGCATTGCTGGTTAATCAAAGTGGTCATGCGGTGCAGGTCACCATTGAAAAGGCAGATACACAAGAGCAACGGTCACTCGTGGTCAATGTGATGGAAAGTGAGTGGAAGATGCGCTATCGTGAATGGGTGAAGCAGCAGCGCCACTATGTGCATACCGTCTCTGATGGACGCGTGGGGTATGTGCATATTCCCGATATGGGGGTCAGCGGTTTTGGGGAATTCCACCGCAGCTATCTGGCTGAGTATGATTATCCAGCGCTGCTCATCGATGTGCGCTGGAACAATGGAGGGTTCGTCGCAGAGTTGTTGTTAGAGAAGCTAGCACGTCGCCGCATCGGAAGAGTCTTTCCCCGTTGGAATATGCCTTTTCCTTTCCCCCAACAGTCCCCACGAGGTCCGATGGTGGCGTTGATGAATGAACAGACGGCATCGAATGGAGACATCTTTTCCCATAGCTTTAAGCTGATGGGACTTGGTCCATTGATCGGCAAACGCTCCTGGGGAGGTGTCATCGGCTATGTGCCGCGTCATTGGTTGGTCGATGAGACCATGACGACCCAGCCAGAGTACGCCTACTGGTTCAAAGATGTGGGCTGGAACATCGAGAATTACGGCACCGACCCTGATATCGAGGTTGATGTTGCCCCGCAGGATTACGCCAAGAACATCGATCCCCAACTGGACCGCGCTATTGCCGAAGCACTCAAGATGATTGAAGAGCGACCCACGCTGGAACCACAGCCCGGCGAGCGGCCATATCTGGGAAGGAGCTAACTATATGTCACACGATAATAACGAGAAAAACACCTATATCTTCGATCCTCTCAGTGCAGCGGAAATGGCACGCCTGATCAAGCAGGATCGCATGGTAACGCAAGCAATGGGTGGCCCCCTTTCTGGCATCGTTGATCCCTCTGCACTCCATACCGTTCTCGACCTGGGCTGTGGACCTGGTGGATGGGTCTTAGATACAGCATTTGCCTATCCACATCTGGAAGTAGCAGGCGTTGATATCAGCCGCCCGATGATCGACTATGCTAACGCACGGGCACGTACACAGAGGCGTACCAATGCTTCATTTGGTGTGATGAATATCACTGAGCCATTCGATTTTCCCGACGATTCATTCGAGTTGGTCAACGCTCGCTATATGCTCGCAGTATTGAAAAAAGATGCCTGGCCTCCGTTTCTGGCAGAGTGTCATCGAGTGTTGCGGCCTGGTGGACTCCTACGTTTGACGGAACCCGCTCAATTTGGGGTGACGACCAGTGACGCAATCAATGCTTTTATGGACCTCATCCTCAAGCTGCTTGTAGCAAACGACTATGCGGTTTCTGAGCGGTCTCCGACGATCTTACCACAACTCCGTCGCTGGATGTACACTCAGGGGTATCAACAGATACGCCTCCTCGCTCACGCCCTGGACTTTTCAGGCCCCACAGCGGCTTGGCCCGATACGAGGGATGATATCCGTATCGTAGGAGTGCAAATGGAACCGTTGCTGCTCGCGCTTGGTCTCATTACAGAGCAGGCTTTTGGCGCGCTCTTTCAAAAGGTCTTCATTGATTTGCACCAGGAGGAATTCAGCGGACTAAGTCACTGGACAACAATTATAGGCCAAAAGCCGAGCAGGTAGGAAAGCGGCTTGATACATACCTTGTGAATTATTTTGCAGGGAATCAGGGGAAGAAAAAAGAGAGATGGGAGACCAAATCGAAGTGCTCATCGCGACACCGTTGTACCATCAAGCAACTTCATTCCTGCGAGAGCATAGCTGTGTCGTCCAGACTACTGCACCTGATGGATATTTGATGGTATCGGTGATGTTCCCACAGGGAACAAAGCAGGAAAAGACTAGTAACAGCGCAGCTGGCGTCGAGGAGTATCGACTGACGATGCCTGATGACATTGTTGTTATACAGACGTACGATCCCGCTACGGGATGGAGCACGCTCCTCCTGCCAGCGCAAGAAGACTGGAAAGAAGACTGAGCAGAGGAGGCCAATTATCCTTGGATCTCCTTGGTCAGTAAGTAGGCAGAAGTTCAAATAGATTCGTAGGCGTATTCAATTACGAGTCTCTAGTCGGACGAGGAGAGATAAGACGTGGAAAAGTGGTACGCTTCTCCCCGTACCACTTTTCCACGTCTTAGAGTCAGCCGCGTCGTCGCCACATGTTCTCGGCTCGTTCGTTGTAGCCCATCCAGGTCGAACAATTATATATGAGCGTAACATACTAACGTAATCACATCAATTGTGGCGTTTTCCTGCTTGAGCACTAGTGTAAAAAGTTGTTTCACCTCAGTCGGAGAGATCAGCCTCTGCAAGCGACTCGAACTACATGCATCAGATGGTGTGCTGTAGACAACATTCGTGAGGAGGAGAGAGAAAGAAAGAATGGACCTGCCTGAGTCGCTAGAGGCGCAACTGGATGCAATAAAAGCTGCACTGCTGAGGCAATTGGATGAGCAGATAGCAAGTGGCCTTCTTCCCAAAATCATGGAAATTGGCTCCCTCTCAATCGAGCAGGGAACCATCAGTATCGGCCTCATTCGGGGAATTGACAAGGTGGCGGAGGTTCACATGGATGCGCACACATACCAAATCACACAACTGAAGTTAGTGAAGGAATAAAGTAATGACGAAGACCCCACGATCAACAAACGCTCAGTCCGACAGTGTATTTACGGCACACCAAACTCATCAAACGCTAGCAGTCAGAGAGAAGCAAGGAACTACCATCTGCCTGCTTCGGTGACACATCACTCCGCCGAACTGCTCCCTTCACTCGGGCCGATCGCTGCTTGTTGGTCAGAGACCTCACATAGTTTGCGCTGCTCCTCACACGACCGCTCGGCGCTCTTTTGTTGGAAGCACCGTTCAACACTTACCGAAAAAGCAGTCGTCAGAAAGAAGAACTAGAGAGCACAGTTTAACCAATTCCATTCACGTCCCCACACAGTGCCATCCCTTTGTAAAATGCCCTTGAGCACCTAGAGAGCAGCGTCGGTTACTGTCTATGACGCCCCCATCTCTGCTTCCTTCGTCGGTGCCAGCGCCGCACAGCCCACTGCATCCGCTCACTCCACAAGAGCGAGAGAATCAGGCTCCATCCACACATGCCCCAGAGCATCCATTGCAAACAGATGGTCCATCCATCTACCCAGGATAGAGCCTGTAAGCGGATCGAGCCAGCAGGCCGGAGCACCACCTCCAGATTACTGGTCAGTCCCCACAACAAGACACGCACTAGCATACGAGAGCGCTGGGGAAAGCCACCAGATCCAGCGGCGCTGCTGCTCCCGCTGCCACCTCTCCTGTTCGGCAAGTACCAGCACCACGAGCATAACGGTCATCCAGACGGCGACATCCACCAGGAGCCATAGCGATCGCATCCACACAAAGAGCATCCCTGCGCTCGCTAGCAGGATGAGACTCAGCAGCAAGGCAAGGCGCAACCGCTCCCGTCGCTCCCAACGGTCCTCGTCCATCTCCTGCTCCCTTCTCTCTCGTTCTTTCTCTTCATCCTAGTATACCTGTTTTGCTCTCCGGGGGAGAGCCTTCCATTCATCGTACGTATCTAGCGCGTTGCTAACATACTTCCTCTCACAGAGGATCTGGCAGGGATCTGGCAAAACCTGCGACCTTGCCAGATCCTCGCCCTTTCAATCCCCCGACCTGCGCTTGCTTGTGGTCCTGCTCGGTACAACGGCTTCCTCCTACCATACAGCGACACCACCACACGATCCTCAACACACCAACCTCCCCCTCCTCCAGGCACTGGCGTTGATCACGAGACCTCTGACACACAAAGGGAAACACAACGGAGGGATTCAGTTCCCTCTTGGTGACGAGATCGAATGACTACCAGGAGCACGCACGCGGTGCCACCATTTGGTGCCCCGCACCACCACATTCAAGAGATCCGCTCCCGCATCGAGCAACACCCGGATATGGCGTTGTTCTTCCTCGAGTCGCTGCGCATACGATACCTTCTTCACCACCTTGAGCACCGGCCGCTTCCCCGCTCGCAAGAGCGTTCTGATCCACAGATCCTTAGGCGACCGTTCTTTCCAGGCGTTATGCACATGCAGCGTCAAACGCACCCCGGGATGCTCTGAGCACCCCACGTAGCGCACCTGTCCACTGTCGGGATCATGCAATTCGTAGATATACGCCCACTCATGCCGCCAGATACTCTTCCTTGGTGCTTTAGTGTAGCACGCCCGGCACACTCGCCCAACACAGCCTCTCCCACATGTCTGACACGTCCGGGGATATGCCTTCATCCGTCCTCCTCAATGAGTGAAGGAGTCCATTGCCCCTCATGATATCGTAGGATGGTCCCCGTATCTCCAACCGCCCAGGCATCATCCGAATGCGGAGCCAACGCCACGTGTTGCAACGCCTGCCCGCTCGGACTAGCGACTGGTGTCCAGATTCCATGGTGATAGGCCAGGATGGCTCCTCTCGCTCCAACGGCCCACCCAGAGGAGGCTGAACGCATGGTCACATTCGTCAGCACAGGAGTAGAGGCCGTGCTTTGCATGTCGAGACGCCCTCGCTGATAATGCAGGATCACACCTTGAGCTGAGTTGCTCACCGAGCCAACCGCCCACCCTTCATCAGGGGAAATCATCGATAGCCCGAATAAGACAATAGGCGAGGAGGGATTCACCGGAAGTGCCGTCTGCCTCCACACTGTACCATCGTAGTGCGCCAGGGTGGTTCCTGCCAGCCAGATCCCTTTGTCGCCATCTGGCACCAGGGTATGAAAGGCGCTCGTGCGGATGCGCTGTGGGAGCGCCAGGGGTCGCCACTGATCTCCATCATATCGGAGCAGGGTCGTTTCCGCTCCATTGCTGCCAAGCAGCCATCCCTGTTGCGGGCCATGCATGGCAATACGGGTGAACTCAGGATCGGTTGCCCATTGTTTGAACACGCTCCACCACCCCTGGTGATAGCGCAGCAACACCGTTCCTAGTGTGCCATTTTGTTCGATACCAGAGGTTGTTGGAGTGGGCGAGGCCGTTGGCAGAAAACCCGCTCCTATCGCCCATCCTTCAGAGGCCGATGTCATCGCAACGCTCGCAAGCCTGACGCCCAATTCAGGCAACTCACGCGTGCCCTCTCCAAAGGGCAGCTCACGCCTCCACTGTCCATGCTGATAATGCAGCAACACGTAATTCGGTTGACCTGCTACCACTCCGACCGCCCACCCCTCCTCTGGGGACACCATCGCGCTATCGCTCAGATTCATTCTCTCGGCAACAGGCACCGCTCCCACTGACCATAGAGCGCCAAAGGGGTGCAAGCGGAACACCCCCCAGACGCTCACGCACACAAGCAACAGCAGAACTCCACACACCAGGACGTTTCTTTGCCAACGCATCCTATTCTCTTCCTTTCTGATAAGAGGATCGTCCTCCAGGCAGCACACCAGCTGTGCAAACGCTTATCCATTACAGTCGCACCCACCACGCGCCGCAGCAAGACGGCTTCCCATCCTTATGCTCTCTGCCCCGCCGCAACAACGTCCACGGCCTTCTCTTTCGTGACGGTTCTCCGCCCTCACACCACTCTACCTCTCCAACCTGGGAGCATCATAGGAACATCACAGCATCAGGTAGCCTCACCCGCACACCCTAGTTCTCGCTCCAATGCCTGTATGTATAAAAAAAGAGAGGCGAGATCCACGTACAGATCGCAACATTCCTCATAAGAGAAGCAACCAAACGCGCTGACAGAAGATATTCCTGCAAATGGATAGAGGAGAATAAAAGAGATCTTGATGTTCTTTTATTGCCCCGCTCCATCGTATGCTGATATCTCTCCACCCGGTAAACCCAGCAGAAGTCACTTCCAGTTCCACCGCACACGTGCTCAACCAGAACCATCCACAGGAGAGATGGTCAGACAAATTGAGTGCTGTATTCAGGTCCACATCGTGCCCAATCACTTCTCCCTCACGCGAATACCACGCCATCGTATGCCCCTCCGGCGTGGTATGAAATTTGCTCAAATGATACACTGCATACGAGGTGTTGCACACGTCTTGCCTGCTCGCGTGGCAGCTGAGCACCTGGATACTCCCTGCATGCGCCTGTCCTCCTCTACACACCGTCGCCAGCACCAGCGCCGCTATCAGCACCAAGGCGCTCCGCTTCTGCTGTCTCGGGATCCTCATACGCCCTCCTTGCTCTTTCGATAGGCAGCCCGAGTCCCTCGCTCGGTTACCCAACCCATCGCAAGAACAGCTTACTTCCCCATGATAGGGACAAGCTAGGAACATCATGGGAACAACCTGGGTGCAACATGGGGTAGTGACAGCATGCAACGGGGGAGAGCGGACAGACAAGGTGGAACAAGCACTGGGGATAGCAGCCATCCACCAAGATCTGCTACGTGAAGAATATGCTCACAAAAGGGCCATATAATGAGCGTTCATCCATGAACGGAGCTTCACCACTGATGAAAGAAATGCTACACGAAGAGGGCCACGTAAGAGCATGCATCCATCTAGAGAGAGACAGTATATGTAGACACTGCTTACAAAAGAGAACCACGCGAGGAATATGCGAACAAAACGCGCCGCACCCAGTCCATCCGACCGTTATGTGAGCCTTCAAGGAGCGAGGCGTTTCAGCTTTTTACGCCCCTCTCTCGCTTGGAGAACCAAGTGCGTTGCTTCGCTCGCCATACGAAGCTTCTCAAGGCTAGCAGAGGAGCAAAAATTGCAATAGGCATCAAATCCAGTATCGATCAGTACACCATTCTCGACGTAGAGCGCCTGATAGCCAATCTTTTCACCCGAGAACAACACATCCTCGATGAGTGCCGTTCTCTCAGCAGCCAGGTCTTCGGGCTTGCGGTCGAGAGCTTCTTGCAACTCGGCACACCGCCGCTCTAACTCTGCGATCCTTCGCCTGCTCTTCGTTGCTTTGAGTCGAAGCAACTCACGCTCCTGCAGTTGACGCACAGTATTCGCATCGTCGAGCTGAGACTGTAATCGGTCGATGCGCCGCATGTATGTGCCTTGAATGGAGGCACTCTCCTGCTGGAGTGCTGTGACCAGCAGTTGAGCTGCTTCCTTTCCATAGGTCTCTATGGCGCTTTCCAAGAGGAGTCGCGTTTCCTCGTGATAGTCGGCCCATTGGTCGCGTAGAGCCGCCGAACCGTCATCCTGACGCATGAGGTCGGGTTGGACATCCTGCTTAATCATGCGGTGATCTCTGTGTAGCATCGGTTTCTCCCCTTTCATCAGTTTGCAATCTCAACATGGTGTGCCACAGGTTCAAAACTTCCTTCTAGCAAATGACGCATACGCTCCTCAACAATGGTTATCGCTCTTGTTAGGCATTGTTTGCAGGTCGGTCCGTCTGAATCAACGAACAGATTACCGTTAAATTTGGCCCAGACCTGACAGAGCGTATCGTTTTTTGATCGTTTGAAACGTCCATTTTCCCAGGCATCATCGAGCACAATGTGATCTGCCCCGTTCGTAGTGCCACTGATGTTCTGGCTTGGATTGTCACATCCGACTGGATGCCAGGCCATCGGCAGTTGCGCTGTCAGTTCAGCTGCAAAGAGCCGATAGGTCTTCCAGGCGGCCCGCGCGTCAACATAACTTCTGTGCCGACTTGTAGCAAGACGATGCAATCGCTCTAAACGTGTGCGTACCGCTTCAACCAGAAGCCAGTTCTCTTCCTGAAAGATTCGCACGCTGCTATAGAGTATATTATTGAGGAGGACCAGACCACGCAACACTGTTTGGTCTTCCAGATTGGGTTCGTAATAGGCGACGACAATTACCTCAGCACGCTCCACAGGAGCTAAGCCCTCGCGCTCTTGTAAGGAGGGAGGAACAACGATGCTCTCATTGAGAGCAATATCCGAAGCCTGGCGATTGCTATTATTGACCATCCGTTGGGGAGTGTTCATCTTCTTCCTCCGATTCTTCTATATTAAGAGTGGGACACTTTCTTCTAAGGCTTGTTGCCTTCGCTCAGGATGCTCCCTACTCTTCTCCTAATCGCTTTGCTCCATCCATATCCCTGATGCTCATTTGCCGCGACTTGAGATACCAGGCTAATGGCTGCTTTGCCTGCGCTCTGCTTATCGCCGTTTTCAGTGCTGCGAGCGAGAACAGCAATGGCTCCGGTGGCGGATATGCCGGCTCCAGTCGCCCGATCCGCGCCCAGTAATAGAGCGTCGAGCGTTTGATGCCAGAGAGCGCCGAAAGCTGTGGGATGGTATAAACCATTTCACACATGTAATCTTATCCACTGTTTTGCCAACGAAGCACACCGAACCTTCTGTTACAACCGTTACGAAGGAGCGACTAGATGAACCGAGAGATCGTCGAGGAAACGCGAGATGCATCCTTCTCTGACTTCTCCCTGTACATACCAGCGTGCCGCCAAGAGCAGATAGAACCAATCCTTCGCACGCGTGCACTCAACATAAGCCAGATGACGCTCTTCCGCCAATTCCTCCAGATTCCAAACACAACTATGAGGCAAGCGGCCCTCATTCATACTGACGATGGCCTGGAGCTAAACACTCAATTCTAGTTATCAAGCGACTTTGGCATGATCTGCTGATTCACCAGCTTCCTGACCTCATCCTTCCTCTGAAAGGAGCGTCGTGGTCAAGGAACAGACGTCGAAAACCGCAGCACTCCATAATGACAAACGTATAATCTACATCGCTTTCCACTTTTGCCCAAACCTTTTTCTCGGTCGCAGCGAAAAGCGCTGAGGAATAATGCTTGGGTCAGCGTTCCTCCTATACCCCATAAAAGCTCAATGCGGTGACAAGAGATGAATATGTTTCTCTTCGGTATGATGCATCCGCCGATCCAGAGGGTGTGGTAGACATGCCCGACGGCACGTCGATGACGGTTTTGCTGTTTACCCGCGATGGCTATGCCACCTATGGTATCCCGGCGAACGAACAAGGAAAAACGGGTCCGTTCCACTGGCGTCCATATCCCCATCAGTATTGGAAACAAATCACGTCGTTACAGCAACAACGCTAAATAAGTTTGTGGGGAGGTTGTTATGAACGAGGAGTCGAAGAAGCGCTTTGAAGCGCATGAACAGCACTTTACGCCTGATCAACCAGTAGAATTTCTCTTCCGGCGAGCGAGCCAAGCATTTTGGATAGATGCTACCATTGTCAGTCCTGATCCACTTGAGATTCGCTACGCCAATCCTCCATAAAGTCTTGCGGCATTCCTCCCCGTGCACGAATGCCGCTCCTCCTTTCCATTACAACTTGCAAAAACTACACATATATGGTATATCTTTCGTATGGATAGAACCGTCAAGATACAACTGCATCCAACGCCAGAGCAGGCAAGAGCCTTGTCTGAAACGCTGTCTCAGTTTACCGACGCCTTTAATCAGGTGTGTCGATATGGATGGGAGCATCAGGAAAAGAACGGGGTGACGTTGCATCACGGTACGTACTACGACACCAAAATCACCTGTCCAGGGCTGGTTTCTGATCTGCTCATCCAGGCACGTGTCAAAGCGACTGAAGCCCTCAAGAGCGCCTTTACCTGGAAAGCCAAGCACGAAGCCGGTCACCCTAAAAAGGTGGAGAAGGCCCTTAAACGTGGCAAACCAGCACCCACATTCAAGCCTGCCAAATGCCCACAAAGTACGCTCTGTCCTGCTCGGTACAATGTCCACACCTATTCGATAACGTGGGAGACACAAACCGTTCGCCTCTCGACGACGCAAGGTAAACAGACCATTTCTTTTACCGTTCCCCACTACAGCGCTCAGTACACTGGCTGTAAAATTGCCACCGCTGACCTCATCTCTCGCAAAGGGAAATGGTGATTGCATGTTGTGGTTGATGTGCCTGAGCCTGTTGTCGAGAAAAGCCCTGAAGTGGTCGGGGTGGACCTGGGACTCAATCATCCTGCCGTCACCTCCAACAAACACTTCCTCGGCTCCTCTCACTGGAAAGAGCGAGATCGTCGCTTCTTCCGCCTTCGTCGCAAGCTCCAATCCAAAGGATCGAAGTCTGCCAAACGCCACTTGAAAAAGTTGAGCAAGAGGCAAGCGCGTTTCCACCGGGATTGTGATCATGTTCTCTCGAAACGGATTGTCCAGAACACCCCAACAGGAGCCACAATTGTCTTTGAGAATCTCACCAACATTCGAGAAACCTCGAAAATTGGGAAGAGCAAGAAGAACGATACCAAACGACGCTTGCATGGGTGGTCCTTTGCGCAATTGTATGACTTCACCGTCTACAAAGCGCAAGAACGCGGAATTGCTGTTGAGCGAATTGATCCGCGTCACACCTCGCAAACCTGCTCGCGTTGTGGGCATCAACATCGTTCTAATCGTCGTTCTCAAAGCCTCTTCCTCTGTCGTCAGTGTGGCTACTGCCTCAATGCCGATCTCAATGCGGCGAAAAACATTAGAGAGAAGCATCTTGCTTCTCTTGCCAGCCTCGGTAGATCTTTGGCTGGTGGGCTTCCTGTCACGAAGCCTCTCGTCTCAGACCTTCTGGTTTAGGGACAAGCCTCTCGCCTTTAGATAACTTCAGGCAGAGGTACGTGACCCAAAGTGTCTTCAGGGGAACGATCTGTTATCGCAAGCTCAGAACAGCAGCAGACCGCGAACGCATTCGCCCACTTCCAACCGATGCACTTCCAAAGCGTGCGATAGACCAGGAACAGCGATTGCGGGATACTGTGTGGAACGGGGACATAAACGGCCTCACTACCCGTGAAATCGCCGCAATGTTTGATCTGGAGCGTCAGCGTACTCATCACGTCCTATATTATATCCTTGCTGGAAAATCTGCTGACAACCGTTTCAGCAAACCAGTGGGGAGCAATTATCATGAGTGGCGGGTATCTATCAGCGAGGGAAGGATCTTTACGCGTGAGCCAGTTCCAGGGCCGCCCCACAACGAGTACCGATGGTTCATAGTAGAGGGGCAATGAGAGCAGACTATGCTGTCCAGGGAGCAGCACCGCGTATTCTCAATAACCCCTACTCTCTGGAACAGCTGTATTCCATTATCTCACTGGTTTTTGGCCAACAATAGTCGTCAGGTGCCAGAGGCCGCAGAAGGATTGAGACCGCATGGCACTCAAGGTTTGTTGATAAAGCAACTCAAACAGTTCTTCATTGATGAGGCCAAGTTGCATCAACGTGGGTTTCATTTGAACACCAGCTACTTCGACATTGTGGTACATGTCTGCCCATGCCTCGGTACTGGACGAATAATCGAGTGCATGGGCAGACACTGCCATTTGTCGATACTGCTGCTGCCTGAAGAAAGACAGCAACATTGGGGGTATTCCGAGCGCGTGATCTGGGGAAAAGCCATAACCAAGCTGGTAAAGAGCGTGCAAAGTCAAGGCTCCTAGCTGATTGGCGACCTCGCTGGTTGTCGCACCAAAATCCACCGCTTCCGTCAGACGTAGGAAACCTCCAGGACGCAAGATCCGATCACACTCATCCAAAAAAGTGGCCCATATCTCAC
This sequence comes from Reticulibacter mediterranei, assembly GCF_016587455.1. Classification (NCBI taxonomy): domain Bacteria; kingdom Bacillati; phylum Chloroflexota; class Ktedonobacteria; order Ktedonobacterales; family Reticulibacteraceae; genus Reticulibacter; species Reticulibacter mediterranei. The sequence continues at coordinate 26,114 of NZ_BNJK01000003.1, forward strand.
GCTTCAAGACACCAGCCAGGAAGCGTGCATTGACCAGATCGAACGAAGCATCGGGAAAATCGAGCGGCTGCGTAATATCCATGACGCCAAACGAGGCGTTGAGGAGTTTTTGGGTGCGTGCTCGTGCATTCGCATAATCGACCATACTCCGGCTAATATCGACCCCTTCCACTTCCGCAGCGAGGGCAAACGCGACATCTAGTACCCAACTACCGGGACCGCAGCCCAGGTCCAGGATGTTGTGCAGACTGGTAGAGTCGTCGATGCCCACCAGTGGTCCTCCCATCGCTTGCGTGACGACCCGATCCTGGTCAATCAACCGCCCCAGTTCCGTAGGGCTTTCGGGGTCAAATATATAGCAGTTTCCCTTTTCCATCACATTCCCTCTCCAACCTTTGACGCTATAACGCTCTCTACAGCATCGGCAGATGACCAGAAAACTTTTCCCCCTTCCGCCTCTACCACCATCATCATCCGCTGCATCCGCACTCCATCTTCATAACGCGTCCATACAGGAGCATGAGCAGACCAGGGAACGATCACTTTGCGCCCTGGTACTTTTCTCAAGATCTCTTTTGGCACGAACCTGACGAAGCGTTCCTTCTCATCGGCATAGAGCGGACCTAAGATAAATCCATCGCAACCGGCACGCAACGCCTCATCAATCAAGTGCTCATACTCTGCATCCGCAATATGCGGCAAGAGAGGGCGCACCGCAATAAACGCCGGTATCCCGATCTGTTTTAAATTGCTGACGGTACGCATTCTCTCTTCAGGGGTCGGAGTATGTGGTTCAACAGCAGGTGCCGACTCCCAACAACTCAAGGAGATCAACGCACTGAGCGTGAGATGGCTAGCAAGATTGCTCCGAACCGTGGCAAGGGCATGTAGCGCGGTCCCTTCAATACAGGCTTTCGTGCTGAAATTGATGTGCTTCCCCAATTCGACGAGGCGCTCCAGCATCACAATCCCACGTTCGGGAAAAGCAAAGGGATCGCTATCATAGCCAAATTGAATGGTATTGAAAGCATGGTTCGTTGCAAATTCCTGTAAATGGCTCAGAATCTCTATCGGCTTGACACGTGCCGGCCCAACCTCACCATTACGGGTGTAACAATACTTACACCCGAAGGGACAGGGTATCCCAACTGGAACGAGGACGCGTCCCTTCTCTACTTTGAACTGAATATCCACTATTACGCAACTCCTTTTCTTACACGTCTATTTCAGCCTTTGAGCAGTAATATGATCGGTAATGAGCACATTGGCCAGCCCCGCTCTGAGGGCCGCTCGAATGGCCGGGATGCGAGATGTGCTGGCACCCGCCACAAGAATGACTTTGGCGTGCTGGTGCGTGATCCGCTCGGGTAAACGTGGGATCTCCAATCCTGTGAGATAATAGGGGAAGGAATGGAACATGTTGTTGAGCGAGCGCCCCTCTGCATCAAAGACCCAGTGGTTGATGTCTGCCACCGGATGATATCCCTGTAACGTCTGGACCTGTTGTTCAGAAAGGACTCCTCTTTTCACCATATCGTGATCCAGATCGGAAGGCCATAGTCCCATCATGATAATATTCGCCTGCTCAATCATTTTGAAGACATCGCGCACCAATGGCAGGTTGCGGGCCTGTTCCTGCTGAGCTTGTGTCTCCACGAGCGCGGGAATGGGCAGCCAGTAATCTTTGCCGCCATAGAGTTTAGCAATATCGTAGGCGACAAGATTGGCATCGCCGATGCTCGCCTGCTGCTCCACAAACCCAATGGTAGGTACTACCTGCAAATCTGGGAGGCTTTTGCTTGGTTTAAGATGACGCACGACGTTTCTCATAATACTTCTCCCTCCCGTCACCGCCAGGATATCGTGGTGCGTAATCACCTGATCCAGGTAGTGCGCCGCTGCCTCCGTAATCTCTCCCAGTACCTCTTCATTGAGATCTGAGTCAGGCTTGCTGTCGTCAAAGCAGCGGCCCGGGACGAGAATCAGTTCTTCTAGTTCCAGGTGAAAACGCAACTCGTGGGCAAGGTTGGATACATAGCCGGCTCGCTCTTCAGGGATCACGGAGATACGTACGATCCCTCGATCTTCCGCTTTTTGCAGCGCTTTGCTAATGGTCTGCCGTGAGCAATACAGGAGGCTAGCAATGCTCTCCTGAGTCTTACCCTTGTCATAGTAGAGGATCGCTACTTTACGGAGAAACTGTTCACTCGTTAAAAGATTTCCTTCAATAATGTCACTCACGAACCCTTATCCCCTCTCGCCTCCGCTGTTTCCACCAATCAGAACTCATCGGGCAAAAATCCGAATGTGACGCGCTTCCCAAAGGCCGTTTCAGGATTCGTGTGTACCAATACTCTATACATCTCACGATATCCCTGAAAGGCTGTTCTGCCATGCAGCCAACGGCCATTCTGGAGGATATATCCCTGGTGTTTCGCTAATGCAAACGAGATGGTCTGCTGATTAAGGAGGTCAAGAAAGGTTGGAAGCACCCGACATACAGGTGACGCATAATATCCCAGGCTATCATAGCGAAACCTGATGCAGATGTTGCCATTAGCGTGTTGGCTCAAAATGCTGCTTTGTAGTGGAGAGGCTGATCCAGCAAAGATCGCCGAGTTCGGTGTTATCAAGGCATCTAAAACATGGGGATAGTGCCGGAACAGGAGTTGATACATATATTTACCATCAACAAAAAGCGATTGTCCTCCATCTAAGGCTGGCTCTGCACACCAGAGAATAACAAGCGTTGCTGGTAAAGGAAGACTGCTGCCGTCTGTATGAAGACGTAAATGGAACGGCGTGAAGGCTTGATATCCAGCCTTTTTAGGGGGTACATCATGCGCAACAATGCGAGTCAGTCCAGTATGATCTGCATCGCGATGGGGAATAATGGTTCCTAACTGCTGACAAAATTGCAGTAATGCACCCGGTGAGTCAATAGCATTAAAGACGAGGATACCATCTTTTTCCAACAAGTCGGTGATACTCTCTTGCGTACGTTCTGTCGGGCTATCGACCGAAACATCACATGGAATTGATTTAGGTTGCAACATCAATTACCCCCCTCCGCTATAGTAAGTGGCACGTGCAGTGTCCTGCACCTCTACAACGTACAGTTTCTGTTGAAGGCTGTCAAATGACAAGTTGTCATATTCGCTTGCTTGCTTGGGAAAGGGAAAGAGGAGCCGGATATGGCTTCACTGTAAATGAAGAAGGGGGCGGGTTGGCAGGGAGAGGTTTCTAAGCAAGACACGCGCATCGTCACCAATTGCCTTTGCAGGTGAGTAGGACTCAATGGGATGCACTGCACGGATCGCCCGCTGAACTTGATGTGGCAATTTACAGAGTTCTGCCCCAGTGAGTGCAGTTTTGAGGTTTTCTAATCCTTCGTCAACTCTGTTCAGCCGAAACTGTGCTTCGGCTTTGGTGAGGTGAGAGATCACATGCCACTGCGGGGCAACCGAGACGGAAAGTGAGCGTGAAACATCCTGGTTGATTAATGTGGGGATTTGTGCCAAACTTCCTACATGAGTAAGTCCCCGTACATACACTTCCTGGATCATCACTGGGTTAAAGGTGGGTGTGAAGGCTGCTGTAATGTCTTGAAAATGCAATGCCGTATGTATGGCATCGTGGAAGTTTTCTCGGTCTCCCATCTCACCAAAAGTGCGAGCAAGCAGCGCAGCAGCATAGCCTTTGCTCACCGGATCAGGAGAAAAGCGGAGGGCTTGCTCAAGATAAGGCACCGCTTCAGCATACTGCTTGTGCTTTCGCAACTCATTCCCATAGCCCCGATAGATTTCTGCGGCCATCTCGCGATCTGCCTGATCGTCAACAATACGTACGGCCTTTTTGAAAAAATGCACGCTCACCCAGAGATCCTCTTCTGGTAGCAGATCACCCAGGATCACCCCCAGTACCGCCAGGGCAGCCGCCAGCGTCATCAACAGTTGGGTGTGGCTGCTCTCACTGATGATCTGGGCCTCAAGACGCAAAATGAGCGGCCACACCTCAGCTACCGCTGCGTCAGCCCTGCCAGCCTCCCGGGCTGTTTGGGATAACTTGATGACTGAGGGAGCGATTTCGATGAGATCAGTACTCTGACCGCTTGAAGATCCCTGTTCTGCCAGGCCGAGCCACTCTGCAGGTAAACACAAGCAGTGTAGAATATGTTTGAGGGTGACAATATCCCGGACGTTTTGTCCGTTCTCAAGTTTAGAAATATATGACTGATCAAAACCCAGAATGTCTGCCAGGTCTCTCTGGGTAAGATGATGGAGAACCCGGAAACGCTTGAGTGTCTGACCAACATCAGAGGTATAGTTGGGTTTTGCGCGACGAACTGTATCAAGAATGGAACGAAGTGCAAAGGTGCTTCGAGACGTCGGTAGAGGTGGATGCGAAGAGAAAGGTGCAGGCAAAATGTTCCCCCGCCGTTTTTCCTGGCAACCCCAACAGAGAGGGTCTGGATTATACCTACTCAGCTTCGCGCCACACTGATAGCAGTCCCGCCCAGGTTGTACTTCTGGAACACGCATGGCACACCTCTCCCCTTCTCCTGCCACTTATGGCAGTTTACCGGCCAGTATGTAAAGACCACGACGCAATTGACCGCTTATACCCTTCCGGCATCCGAAGCGAGGGAATTTCTTCAGGGGAAAATAGCCCGACAGCTTTATGCTCTGGACTGTGAGTAATCTGCGAGAATGGAGCAGTTATGCAACCATAAGTGAGGATCAGGACATCTCGCCCCTCAAAAATATGATACACCCAGGCGTCAATGAGCGCGCCTGCCTGGGCAACCAGACCAATTTCTTCTTCAATCTCACGGATAACACAGACTTCGGGCGCTTCGCCAAGCTCCAGTTTGCCACCTGGCAGTTCCCATTCATCTCGTTCGTTTTTGAGTAGCACCACTTTGCCATTATGATGCACAATCCCTTTGACTGAAACGGGAAACTGATGTGGTACTCGTCCCTCTGGTTGTGGTACAGAAGACATAGACGATATCGCTCCTTATAGTGACGTACCCCCGCATGAATGCGGAGGCTTCTACGCTGTTACCAACGTTGGGCGCGTCCCGCCCGAAAGTTGTTGTAATCCACGTGCCAGGATATTTCGCGCCGCATTCTGATCTCTATCCAGAGAAAAGCCACACGAGCAGGAGTGCCAGCGCTCGGATAGTTCCTTCTTGACCACTGCTCCGCATCCTGAGCATACTTGGCTGGTTCCATATGGATCAACTTTGATCACCTGCACGTGTCCAGCCCATGCTGCCTTGACCTCGCACATGGCAAGAAAGGTTGACCATCCAGCGTTCATAATGCTTTTGTTTAAGCCAGATTTCGCGGTTGCCCCATTGGGAAGGTAGGCTCCTGTCTCCGCGTCCTGTTTGGGTCTGGCTCGCCTGGATAAGTTGGCAGGTTGGATAGCCTCAAACACAATAACCTCGTAGGTATCCACCAGCCAGCGCGAATGCTTGTGTAGGTAATCGGCCCGTTGCCGCCTGACCTTGCGGTGCGCTTTGGCAACTGCCCTGACCGCTTTCTTGCGCCGATGGCTCCCACGCTTTTTGCGAGAGAGGGCCTGCTGTAAAGTGGCTAGCTTCTTCTCAGCACGTCGATAGTGCTTGGGATTCTCGATAACATCTCCATCTGAGAAGGTTGCCAACTTCGAGACACCCAGATCCACCCCAATAGCCAGATCAGTGTAGGGCAGATGTGGGCAAACCTGCACCTCGCACGAAAATATGCAAAACCATTCGTCGCCCTCTCGCTTGATCGTTACCGTTTTGATGGTTCCTTCTATGGGGCGATGGAGTTTCACCTTGACAATCCCGATCTTACTGAGGTGCAAACGGTTTCCATCCAGTTTCCATCCCGCTTTGTCTGGATAGGTAAAAGACGTGTAGCGATTGCATCCCAAGAAACGCGGATGCCCTGGTTTCTTTCCGGCCTTACAGCGACGAAAGAACCCTTGATACGCTTTGTCCAGCCGCCGCAATACATCCTGGAGGACATGGGCGGCAATCTCCTGATACTCTGGTCGAATCTCCGCTTTGATCTCTGGAAGATCGTTTTGCTGGTCATAGTAGCTGATCGATTTTTGCTCATACGTCCACGCATCCCGCCGCTCAGAGAGTCCTGCGTTGTACACTTCTCGACATCTATCTAACACCCATTGCAGCTTTTCGGTTGTCGCTTTGTTCGGAGAGAGGCAATATTTATAACTTCTTCGCACGTTTTTTGCTTTCTCCAGGTGTCTTGTTCCAGCCCCCTGTTGAACAAGCCATTTCTGCTACTTTGCCACCTCGCTGAGGTGGAGTGTCCCTTGCTAAGTAGGGTCCTGCCTCGCTTTCTTTTGGTTCTCTCTCACGAATACCTGTTCCCCTTCGCCTCCTGCGGCTTACCCCAGCCTGAAGGCGAGGGGAATGCGCCGCAAAGAGTCTTCAATGCTTTCGCCTTCAAGAATGTTGTATCAGGCAACACTCCTTTTGAGAGTTTCACCTTGATTGTATCATAGCAGGCAACTTTTCATCTCAGGTCGCCAGAAAGTCCTATCTCTACACAATCAAGTGGTTGGTAACCTATGATATCAAGGAACGGCGCTTTCATCCCTTCCCCTAAAGGGAAGACGGGACTTCCCGCACCGGACGTTAATGGGGGAAACAAAGAGATAGTAAACTGGCATCAACCCGCCACCAGTAGCCCCCAACAAGTTGTTCGTATCCCCACCCTGGTTTGGAGCTTTTTGTGTAACAAAAACTCTTCAATATTTTGTTACACAAGAAATAAGAAGAAGCGTGATCCTTTGCGATCACGCATACGTAGATTTTGAGGCACCTTCATGCTCTTCTCCAACGTGTTCTATCGTGGATAGCAGGCCCAAAAAGACAAAATTTTTTGCCTTGCGCAACAGAACTGGCGCAGGTCTTTCGATTCGGACCTGCGCCAGTTCTGTTGTCGTCGTTAAAGTAGCGTTCACACCAGCAACTTAGTAAAACCACTCACCACCAACAAGAAAAGCATTCTGGTCATATTCTCCACCGGTCTGATGACAGAGGGAGAGCGCTTTTTTGCTGCGCCGGCGCACCTGCCGATTCAACCGACGCCTTGCTTCTTTGAGTACAGCAATGCCTCGACGTCGTTTCCACCTCATTCCTCTTATCATGTACTTATCCTCGAATCCTTTGTATGGGCGAATACGCATGTCGTAACTCCTTTTGCTCCCGTACTTGATTAGCCAATCTGGCTGATCTTAGGAACAACTGTTGGTGATCCGTGAGCGATATAATACTGATGGTTAAAGGCTCGCCGTCCTATTCTTGGCTCTCCCATTGCCACCTCTTAAAACAGATACTTAATACGAGACTCAGGCTCATAGTCATAGCCATTACGCTTAGCCCGCGCCAGTATAGACTTTTGCACTCCAGTGAGACCACACTCATCGGTATAGCAACTTGTGTTGGCTTTTCCATCCCTGAGCATTGCATCTAGGCCAGCATCGTGATAGCCGTGGTGCCATTCCTTCGTGAAAAAGGTCTGGTCCTCCAGGTGCCGCACATACGCTTGATGTGATGGTAGAAAGTGTGCCTCATATCCCTGCTGATACAGTGGCTTCTGGTTAATCCCTGGCTTGCAATAAATGCCAGTAAACTCTTCACCTTCTACCAGAGTAAAGGTCTTCAAAACACGCCTGACATCGAAGTCGGCCCGCCAGGGATTAGTGAGATCATGCCACCTGCTGTCTGACCACATGGACATGTAATAGAGGCCATAATGCACCACATCCTCATAGAAACGCTGATCAACTTCTGACCACCTGCGGCCTATCCACTGTGCGGTAGGATCGTGCTCAACCCGAATATCGCCATTTTGAAAATCCATCGATTTCTTCCTTCTCTTTCTCTAAAGTTCTCTCTTTGCCGCAAGTAACTCTTCCCTATCTTTATACTTCTTACCTTCCAATTCCCTGAAGGAGATCGATACAAATTAACTTTCGGTTGTTGTGATAGGCTCATAGTTTCTCCTCGGCAAACAAAAAGGAGATCAGGCGAGCGTTTGCTCATCTAATCTCCAAAATGACGGATCTGCCTTCTCATAAAAAAAGGCCAGAACAAAGTTTTGTTCTGACCAAAATCCCGTGTGGTGCTATTTGCCGTGATATTTATGCGGGCTAAGGAGAAGAACTTTTCTGGGGAGATCTACCAATCGACCGCAGGTCCTTTGAACGGCCTTGACTTCCACCATGCTTTTGCACGATTGTTCAGTTCGATTAAGAACGCGCTAGTATTCTCTAAGTCCAAGTCGGGATACTTTGCAATGATCCTGTCAAAAATCTTATTGAACCGATCACACAACCTGTTGACTGTTTTTTCTGGTGCCCCCTCCATCATGGCGTAGTACTTCACAGCAAAGGCTCTCACCAACTGCTTCATCTCTGACGCATGTATTTTCCCTGTTTTCTCCTTTGGAAGGGCCGCTTGTGCTGCATAGTAGGTAGCTGTAGCCTGCTCACGACTGATCATTGAGGAGTAATATTGGCACTCACCGTTCTCTTGTTCAATCCAAACGAGTGGATTTGCCTCGGGATTGGCAAACTCCCCAGTATCGCAACGTGCGGCCCAATACTCCGGCTTCTGACGCTCTTCTTTTGGCGTGGCATCGAAGATCGAGAGAGCCTGAACGTATACACGTCGGCCATCATCTAGATAGTCAGCCAACGTCTCTTTGTCATTGACCAACCCGATGTATTCCATATCTCTCCTTATCAAAGGATCAAGCATTGTACACAACATGGTTCTTGATGCCTTATGACTTTCACTGTTCCTGGGCAGCTTCCAATGTCGAAACAAGGGATAGATACACTCGTTGCAAGAACAGATCACCAAGAGTTTCTGCTGGCCGATGAGGTGGTATCTTCCCCAATTGAGCGGCCATGAGCGGTTCTTTTAACAACCAGGGTTCTGCAATGAGCAGAGCAATAAGGTCAGGTGCTTCTGCATCCCAAGGCGTTACTTCATCAGCCACACTGAGCAGCGTCTTCCATCGTTGCTCAGGATGAAGAGAGCAGTCACTCACCCGCTCACTGTAGATGCGCAGGGCCTGGCCCTTGTACCATTCAAGGAGAAGAGGCGAGGCGGGATCGACGCCTTTGGACACCTCTTCCTCTGTCAACAGATAGTGTGTGACATGGACGCCACTCTGATCACGCTCTACCAACCACATTTCATCCGCTGAAGGCTGCCAGTTGGGATCGTCCAGTGGAGATTTCTTGACGTAATGGACGTAGTGGCTGTCCATATTCAGCCAAAGTGTACTCCCAGGGCCGAGAATAAAGGCTTCGTCAAACCAGTCTCTGCTAGCAATCCAGATGGAAAGCTCCTCTACTGAGGTGTTCTGCTTGGTGAGATACCACCAACCTTCTTCATCTTTCCAATAGCGGTCGATAATCAATCTGGCAACGTAGGCTGGAACTTTGCCTCGAAATGCAATGCCTGCCTGATCCAGGACGAATAATTCTGGTTCTTTCTCAGTCTGCATACACAACTCCTTGAGAAGATTGCCTACGGCTTGTATCATGAGTAGCTCTCTACGCATTGACACGCCTCCGCATAAAAATTTCGCTATTCGCACCTGCTAATGAAGTGGCGTGCATTATCTAGAAATCCATACGTTGCCAGAAGTCTGGCAAAGGTGTGAGGTTCTGAAGGCCTTGCGTCAAGGATTTCAGTCATCATCGGCTGAATAACCTGAAGGACCGAAATCGTGCAATACCCGTGAGGGAAATGGATATGAGGCTCTAGCTCATGAACGCGTTCCTCAGCTGAAGAAAATGCTACAACCTGACTCATCTGTACCTGGCTGAGCCAATCGACCTGAAATGTATAGGTCACTCCAGCCACATCAAACCAAAACTCAAGGGATGGCGGATCTGTTTGCCAGTCTGGGGCACCTCCATCCACTTCATGGATGGTAAATTCTGCGTTTGTGATAGGAAGCATCTGCATATTACTTCGTCACCTTTTAACCGTCTAGGAAATGAAAGAAGCACAGCATCTCCTGGGATGCTGTGCTGAACAGAAAAATGAATTTTGTTAGTACTCTTCGGAAGCCTTCACATCAGCATGGTTGTCCTGTGGGTCCTCTTCCTGGCTGGCATGATACTTTTGCCAGAAAATGATCATGCCTTGTTCTTGCATCATGTTTAAATGCTTGCTCATAGACGAAAACCAAACTCGGGTATGAGCATTCATCGTCAGAATAACCTGCGTCAGTGGCTCACGTACGCTCTGACACAGATCATCAATTGACCACCCAAAAACAATCTCAAGTTCAAGCCCTACCTCCATTTGGCGCTGCCTTGGGCATTTTACTGCGACGAGAATATCACGAATTGAGGTGTCTACCATCGACTGTTCCTTTCTCTTCTAGAGTTGTCGTACTATTCCCCTAGACAACCGCTTCCTTTTTCTCCTCCTGGTCTTGCAGATCAACCTTGAAAAATCTCACGTTCTCAATGTGACAGCTCATCATTTTGTTATTTGGGCGTTTGGGTCGAAGACCCTTGAGGAATTCATAGGCTTCATCTTGCGCCTCTTGATAGGTTCCCAGCACTGTGATTTCACCTGTGATTGTAAACGGGAAAAGGTAATGCTCCTTTCCCGTCTCTAACTCATCCTTTTTCCCTTCCAGGTCTCCATCTATCGTAAAGTGATAGTCTTCTCCTGCATCTTCTCGAAAACAGTGAAAGAGACAGGACTTCACCTGGTCAAGCAGAGAAATGGCTCCTTCATAAGATGAAGCCTGAAGAGTAATGCGAAGGGTAGCAGGCATCGTGGTGGACCCTTTCTCTGGTTCATTTGCCGCAAGCAGCATCTATCCTCCAGCACATGCACGCTGGCGGGTGTACAACGAGATAGACAGCTGAATGCCTTTTCAGTGGATCTGTTCCACATATGAGGAAAACAGTTCATGCTCTGTAGGAGTCTCGCGCCACAAGCTCTCTATGAGACTCACCTCTTCGCCTCTCTCAATGGCATTCCAAAGCGTCTCCAAACGTTCCTTGGTGAGCTGTAACCCACGCTCATAGCGCTCCGCTTGCTCAGAGCCAGCTTCATGAGAGAGAGTAAAAGGCATATGATCCAGATCGTCTCTCATCACTTTTACGGCAAGGTGCGTGCAGTGCAAGATCTGTTGGGTTTGTTTTAATGCAGATCGCGCTGCTTCAAGTGCTTGATTGCTCTCTTTGAGACGCTGTTCTAGTTGTGCTTTCGTTGTCATTGTTCCTTCACCTTTCGCAGGCGTTGATGGCGAATGCTTCGTGACTGTGCATTCATGTTCTCGCGATAGGTGTCAGCACAGAATGAATAGCTTCCTGTTGCCTCGATCTCCTCCAACGAGACAAACCAGGATCGTTCTACGGCTGCACTGTCCTCCACAAATCCGGTGATTCGCCGGAAGGGTACGACACGCTCTCCAGTAGCTGGGTTGACATCCTCTTCTACAATCGAGGGAACAAGGTGATGAGTGCTCGCATATCGCTTGTCTGAAGCGTACGTTGGCCACCATGTGGCATCTGTCAGTTCGGGGAATGGAGGCCTCTGTCCCGAAACCACCGCATAGCAAGCACGCAGATCCCACAGATCATTGTTCTTAGGGGTTGCCTGACGCCTTGCGTCGAACATATATCCATCGGCTGCGACTCGATAGAAGAGTACCTCATCACCGGTATGCTCTCCTTTGTGAAAAACCAACAGCGAGGTTTTCACATTGGCCTGGGGAAGAAATATCCCCTGTGGCAGCGAAACAACCGCTAAAAGTCGGTGTTCCTGGACCAACTTCTTCCTCAAAGCAATAGCAGCCTGTGATGTATTGCGCACCACCCCTTCCGGCACCAGGAGAGCCGCCCGGCCCCCCTCTCTCAGCAGCTGCAACGTGAGTTCAACAAACAATAGCTCTGCATCAAGCGTCCCCGCCTGGTGAAGCGTTGCGCCCAAATCAGGGACATCGAGATATTTCCCAAAGGGTGAATTTCCCAGCACCACATCAATAGATCCCCACTCCTGCTGCACCATGCGTTGGTTAAAAACGCTCCCCAATGCGTCACTGCATCGCACCTGCGGTCTCTCGACGCCACAGAGGAGGAGATGTGCATAGCACGGAGGCAGCATCATGGCATTGAAGTCGAAACCAAACAGTGCAGGTTCGGTGGATCTAGGCAGACCTTGAGGATCGAAGAACACACGGCCAGAATCGAGGACCCATGAGGTAGAGGAACGAGCGCGTTGCATGTGTTGCCAAGCGGCAACCAGTTGGTTGCCAGTCCCACAACTCGCATCAATCACGCGCTCATGAAGCTGGGGGCGTACTAGATCGGCCATCATGTAGGCAATGTGCATGGGCGTCATGATCTGCCCAGCTTTCGGCTGGAAGGCTCCTTCTTTTTCTGCCCAGATGAGGACCGCTTCAAACGCGTCCTGCATCGTTAGATGCTCCTCGCAGAGTGTGTCAACCGCATCCATCAGTGGGTAAATGACTTTCGGCTCCACTCGGAAGAGGACCTGTCCAGCTTCAGCCAGGCATGAATCGGGGTCGAGAGAGCATAGCCATACACAGACCGTTGTACGCAGATGCTGGCAGCACTCGTATGGGTTCATCAGAGCCATCTGTTTAATCATGCTCCAGTGGCATGCCTCGGCCTGTGAAGAGGCGAAGAGCGTATCTTGTACACCAAACCGAATTGAGTGTTCCTCAAAGCCCTTGAGCATAAAAAAGTAGCTGATGAGATCCAGGCCCATCAGCGTATCGCCAATACCAGTCATAATGACGGATTGCCATAGCCGTTCCATCGCATGTGTTTCTTTCATCTGTTTCTCCGTGAGGCAAAAAAAGCGAGCCAGGGAAATCCCGGCTCGCGGTCTCATCTGTCTTTCAGTGATGAAAAAGCGTCAGGAAGACAGCCTGCAAAATAAGATCTTTGCTTCTGTCTCCTCTTCATACCTATTGGAGAGTGCATATTCTGTGATTGGTGTCCTGAAGCCCCAGGCCATTCCTGAATGAACCACTTCCCTGTAGAAAGTGATTCTCAGAGTCGCTCGACAATGCGTTGAGTGCAAGGGGTTGAAAGTCTGTACCATGAACACTTCATACTCAACAGATGCTTCCAGTAATTTGCATCTTTTTCCCCATACACTGACCTCGGTTCGCTCAGAAAAACGATTTTGACCTGTCTTCAAGGAGCGGGGAAGCTCCTTGAAGCATCACTGACCCATGGGTCAGTGATGCTTTACAACACCCCTGTTCGTCCAGGCTCCAGTGTTCAATGCCATCTCGGCTACGAAGCGCCAATCGTAATAGCGAGTCCAGCTGCTCGCAGCCTTGATTGATAGAGTTCCGCGATTTCCTTCGGACAGGTGACGATCACGGCCTGATCCCTCTGCCATGCCTCCGAGGCGATTTCCAGGGCATCGACAAGTCCAAGCGATGTGATCACTCCTCTGAGCTTGTCAACCACCTCATCAGGATAGGCATTGCAAGTATCGTGATGGAGTATGACCTGGTAAGGATGCAGAGCCGGGAAAGGGTTCGTCTGTTGTCTCACAACCTGTACGCGGAGTATCCAAGGCATGTACCTCTCCTTCTGTTGTTCTGTAGCGTAAAAACAGCGGGTCGTTCGCAGTTTTATTGATAAGGAATACAAGAATAGGCGAGGGACATCGAAGAGGGATTTATTCAGCTGCGGGTATCACTTCTGCAACCATTCTACCGCACATGCCCGCCTGGGCATGCAGGCCTCCAAAGAGGTCCTTCTACCTACCCTCTTACGATGCTGATCTGCTAGAAACGCCCGATGAGGAGCTGAATCATGCCAACGACGAGGAAACCAACAACGACATCAGTCAACGGAAACCCCTCGAAACTATCCTCATCCGCGCGGTGGGCAAGTGGAATAGGCCCTGCACACAACATTCCCAGGCCACCAACCAGATACGCAAACAGCAACGCGGCAAGATACTGTCCTGGTGAGAATGGGTGAAACAGGAACGCTCCAGCCAGGATGCCCAATAACAAGGGGGCACCTTGTATCAAAGAGATAGCAACCATCGATTGCCACCCACGCAGACGAGCGTGCTTCTCCTGCTGAGAGGTGTGCTGGATATAGAAGGATGGCCAGCAGCATATGCGCCCCAGGATCTTCCGTATGCTGAGCGGCGGCGATGGACGCTCCTGCTGTACGTCACCTACTCGCTGCTTCAGGCATTCAACGAATAAGGAATACCCATCTTGATTCGGCAGGATGAGGCAGCGATCACCTATATGGCACGCGAGGCAATTCTGGGAGTCAAACAAGCATGTCAATGCATCCAGTTCCTCTGCTGTGCCAGTAATCTCAATGCCGAACAGTGGCTCATACATCTGTTCAATGGCAGTACAAGCACCACAGCCGATATCAGCGGCATTAATGAGGTAGGCTCCTCCTCTATACTCCTGAAAGTATGGTCCAAGCCGGATAAAGGCTTCTTCATCGTCCCTTTGAATGATTTTCTCAATCTCCAGGAGGTCTGTAGGGAGAGCAATGTGATAGAGCGTGATAGGTGTAACAGACATAGTCCGTCCCTTTCTTGCAATAAAGTTGCAACACACAGTACAGGCCAGCCCAGAGAAGGCTGACCCTGTACTTTTTCTCTTTTGATTAGTTCCTATATAGATGCTGCGACTCCTCCAGGCGTTCTACTTCTCTCTGTGCCTGGAAGCACGCGTCAGTCAGGTCCATGCACAGGTCGTGGACCTGTTGAGAAAACAAGGGATGCAGGCTGAACTCACCGAAATCGACATAGCCACGCCACAGCAGTTCTTTCAACAACGCGAGTTGCATTGCCTCGTCATCCCCCTCTTTCTGAAGCGTCTCTCCTGGTTGATAGGGAATTTCGAGCACGAGCGCAGCCAGTTCCACCCAATTCACCTGCTCCAAGCTCATACTCACAAACTCCTGGAACAGGAATGAACTTGTTGAGGTTCGCATAAGCAGAGGGGTACGAAAGACAAAGAGCAATCGGAGCGCGTTCGCCACCTGCTGAATGTTTCCTCCCCAGTCACGTCCGATGCTCTTGACGTGGAAGAGGAGGCGATCATTCTTTGCAATGGACTGCCAGAGGATACCCGTTTCAGCGGTGGAGTACGTACCGTCTAGAGCAGCCGCCTCTGCCTCTTTCAGATACACCGCGTTGTAACCACGTAACGCCCAGTCTACCAATCGGAACTCCACCCGGTTCAGTCGGTACACGAAGAGGGCTTCGTAGACTGGACCATACACGCTATCACCCTCGAAAACCGGTGGTTGACTATATTTGATTGCGCCTCGCAGCACATATTCGGGCGCAGTAGCATCGTATTGGCGCGCTTGATGTACCTGGATCAAGCGCTCTCGCAGATCTGTGCGTATTGCCCACGCCAGAAACAGCAGCGTTTCGGGACGCGCAGACAGACCGATAATGGACATACGGTTCCTCCTGTATACATGCATTGGGAAATCAGGTCATGCAGATCCAGTGGCTGTTGGCCACTACTGTGAAGCTGGGGAAATCATCACCACCAACAGCTCCCGTTACCCCTCACCGTCTAGCAGCACCAGGCGCATGGCCTTCGTGGTCTCGCGGCAAAGATCGGCCAGGAACAGCGCCTGCGTCCGTTCTGGCTCTGGTAACTGCTGGCCCAGCGATAGGGTCTCATCACCAGTCGCTTTGAATAGTTCACCCAGGTACTCGGCTCTCGCGCCGACTGGGACTTCCTGCGTTCGGTTTGCGCACTGACATCCTACAGGGAGAGGGATCTCCAGCACGTGAGCGGCGATCACATGCCAATCCATGCGATGCAAACTGATGCGCACCAATTCTACCAGGAAAAAAGGTAATGGGAGGAAACGCGCCGCCAGGTCGAGATACCAGGAGAAGAATATGCTAAGCTCACCTGCTCCACGGCAGATATCACCATGCCATGTTTGGCTCAAGCGAGTGAGACGATCAGCCAGCGGCATATGCGATGAGGCGACCTGCCAAAACGCATCAGCCTCATCAACAAATGTGGTGTCCTGCCGACGCTTTGAGGGGGACGAGCTATCCGAGAAAAACAATGCCCACGTCGGATCGGTCAGACCCTCTAATTCGAGGGCACCTGCCACAAGGGAGAAATCAATGGAGGTGAGGCGATAGCGCACGAGTGCCTCAAACAGCGGTCCGTAGATGGGGTCGCGTTTGAGATTCTCTCGTGCCAGCGCTACTTGTCCGTGAACCAGGTGCTCGGGGAACACGGGCAGTCGGTCCTGAGACCAGGGCGGTTGATAGGGGTATTTCCAGGGACATGCCTCTCGGTCCTGGCGTGCTTGCTCTTGCACCTTGAGAGTACTCAACCAGGCAAGGAGCAGCAGCATTTCAGCATTGGCTCCATGAGAATATCTTGCTGGCATGCTCTTCCTTTCTTATTCCTCCTAGAAGGAATTTCCACAAGAAAAAGGACAGCGCCAAAGCCGTCCTTGATTTCTGGCAAGGGCTAGTGTTCATTGGAATCCTCTCTCCTCTCGCAAGCGACAAACACCACCGCCTGGGTCGCACGATCGAGGAGTACCTGACGCCAAAGCTGACGCCAGGGAGTCAGCGGAAAATGGTGGTCGGCTTCCCACATCGCAAATCTCACGAGGCAACGAGCAGCCGCTGTATCTGGATTGTGTGCTGCCTCTTCCTCCTCGCGTATCGCCGCAAATGCCTTTTGCCTCTTCTTCACCAACCGGAGACCAGGTTTTTCTAGAGCCTCCTCGCATTCGTGCCAGTTCATATCAGCGAGAAAGGCCGTCGGAAGATGTTCTATGCAGAGGTGTGGCCTGACGATCTCGTAAGGGTGCCAGCGCTCTATGTGCTTTTCAGAGGCAATAGGGACAATCACCGCATCCACACGATCAAACAGAGGGATGTCTTCGGAGAGCGGTCGGGGGAAAAACAGGGCTAGATCGAAATTCATGCTTCATCTCCTTTGTGAGCGCAGCTTCTCTCGCATCACGATGCTGTGCTCATACCAACGGTCCCGTCGATGCGTGGTTCTCTGTGGTCTTGGGGCGGGATGGATCAGCGTCCCTCGCACATTGCCGGTGTTCTTCGAGGAAGACAGGGGCGATAGCATCAGGAAACATCGCGTGGAGTGCCGCCTGGATGGTTTCGCTCGTCCAGATCATGCCGTCTTCCAGAAGTTGGCGATACACGCGTGCAACTGTTGGCGGTTTTGTCAGCGCTTCACAGGCTAACCCGACCTCCAGCAGGCTGAAAGCGCTAGGGAGGAGCTGGCCGTCCGCCGTCGGGCCGACGTGATAAGCCCGAAAGTTTTCTTCGCTCCCATCGAGGCCTCGATAGCAACGATAACAATAGGCATGCTCCTGTGTGGCATGTGCCTTGCCGATCATCTCTGTTTGAAAGAACCGAGAGACTCGCACGGTGTCCTGACAGTCAAGACAGAGGTAGGCAAAGCACCTGCCGCGCACCGAGATCTTTTTACCTGCTGAATGCTTATTGCTCATGACCCTCCAGCCTTTTCTCTCTTCGGCGAGATGCGCGCCACAGCAAGCACCATCCAATGATCCCCCCATCACAGCACCGCTGAGATGCGCAAAGAGATTGCCCATACTCATGAACACTACCCCAAATCCACCCACCGCCAGCCAGGTACGCCACGAACGATGCTGCTTCACCCCACGTGCAAGAACTGTAGCAGTTACAAGAGCATAGAGAGCGCCGGACGCCCCAACGTTATATGGAAAGGTAGGAAAGAAAAGAAACGTCATCATTGCTCCTAAACCCGAAGCCAAGCCACCACACAGGTAGATGAGCAGGTAGCCTGCTTGCCCATAGGTGCGTTCGGTCTGCCTACACGCCACCAGTCCCCACATATTTAAGGCATAATGGAGAAAGCCTGCGTGTAAAAAGAATGAAGTCAGGAACCGCCAGGGCTGTATCCAAACCATGTTCCCTGGTCCAAGCGCCCCCATTGTTCGTAAAAGAGGAGCGTGGACGTCGGGACTGATCCATATCCAGTCCCACAGGGTGGCATAGCTATGCTGGCGCACTCCTATCAGAGTTTCCAGCAGAAACACTCCTGTGTTCATTCCTAGGAAGATAAAGGTCAACCAGGGATGAGCGCTCCCGTGCTCATAGTGAGACGGTATGCTGCCGATCCGATGGCTTCCTGGCTTTTTTCCTGCGATCTCCTGATCGCCCTGTTCCTCCGTTGTTTTTTCCACGAGACAGTGCTCTTTCACAACAAAAGGCGTGCCTTCATGAAGGCACGCTGCTCAACCATATTGAACTATTTTGAAGTGTGAAGTAGCGCCAGAGAGCATCAGAAACCCTCATGTGTTACATGTGCTCCCGAACTCACCTACTTCAACTGGTACGAAATTATTTCCAAAGTGCCGAGACGTGCGGCGAGGCACGCAATTTCTCTATGGCGCGTTCCGCTATCTGTCGCGCTCGTTCGCGTGAGACCGCAAGTTCGCGCCCTGCCTGAGCCAGGGTCTGTTCCTCGTCCAACCCCATACCAAAACGCAGCTCTATAACGCGCAACTCACGCGCAGAGAGGACTTCTACCAGAACGCGCTGCACCTCCTCGGCAAAAACAGATTCAACAACGGCCTCTTCGGGTGAAGGCACTGACATATCAGCAAGGAGTTCGCCCATGCAGCGGTCGTCATCCTCATTAGTGCACAACTGTTGCTCCAGTGAGGATGATAGTGGGAGTTGCTGGAGCATTGCTAATTGTGCTACCGACACCTGCGTTTCGCTGGTGATCTGTTCGGACGTTGGCTCTTGCCCCAATTCTACCGTCAGCCGCTCTCGCACTCGTCGTACTCTGAAGAGCCGTTGATGGATATGAGACGGCAACCGAATCGTCCTGCTCTTTTCCTCACAAGCACGCCTGATGGCCTGCTTAATCCACCAGGTTGCATGGGTGCTGAAGCGACCCCGGTCAGGGTCAAACGTGGGAATGGCCCGGAGCAAGCCGATATTTCCCTCTTGAACGAGATCTTCGAGCGAGAGGGTCACGGAACCTGCCAGCGTATATTTACGAGCAATGTTCCATACCAACCCTTGATTAGCTACGACAAAGCGCTCACATGCCTTCTGCGCAGTTTCACCTCCAGCCGTCACCAGTACCGCCAATCTCCGCTCTTCTTCTGCTGAAAGGAGCGCAGCCCGGTGGCCAGAGGCATGCCTTGCTGGCTTTACCATGCTACCTTCATCCGAAAGGGGCGGCGAACGACTCCCTGGATGTTGCTTCTCCTTGGTTTCTTGCGCATGTGTAGAGGCATCCTCCTGCTGAACATCGTCGCGTTCCTGCCCCAGAGTCTCTCCGGCACGTTGGGTGGTACGACGACGACGCCGGATCGGCTGACGACAGCCAAGTTGCGCGGCCCATTGCAAGGCTATTTTTGGGGGAACGCCCAGTTGCTCGGCTAACATCCTGGTCGCTCCCCACTTCCCAAGAGGTGTTTCACAGGCAAAGCGTCGGATGCGTTCTGCAATCTCATCCGTCAAGATATAGCCGGATACTGCGTTTCGTGGCTGTCTGATGGGAGCTGCTGCATCCACGAGGTGAGTGGATGGTATGCCAGCCTCGGTCATACTCTCCAAAGACAATGACTCCCCTTGTTCGACCAGCGGATCATTCGTGGCAAGGCATGACCATTCACGCAGCAACATCCCTTGAACCTTGGCACATGCCTCATAGAATGCTGTTCTTCTTTGGAGATCCTGACCGCCGAGCACATCCCGTGTTATATACAACCCAACCAGGATGGCATCGAGTGCCTCTAGAGGAGGTGTAGGCGTGTTTCGCTCTAAGACCGCTTCAACATAGTGTGCTTTGACGAAACGGATCTGCTGTATCAGGTTATCGATTTGCTCTCCATCAAGCTGACGCCAATCGCCGAGGACAATCGTGGTAAAAAGAACCTGGAATGGAGTCTCCATCCTCGATTGAGGAGGTGTTGTCATCGTTGGTCCTCCAGAACAAACACGGGCTGCGATCAGTTGATTGCAGCCCGAGGCAGAGGGATCGATTACACCCTATTTTGTGGTTGGGAAGATCAATCCCGCTTCGTCACATGCTTCAACGACTGCACGCGCACGCACAAGTGCATCACGGTTGATGAAGTAATAGGCCCACAGACCCTTCTTCCGGCTATCGACCAGTCCAGCATCACGTAAGATACGCAAATGGTGTGAAATAGTCGGCTGCTCCAGATGAAAACATGCTACGATCTCAAACACACAAATTTCTCCCTCGTGGCGACTAAGTACGCTCAGAATACGCAAGCGCGTTGGATCTGCCAACGCTTTGAGCAAACGTGCCCGAACGACGGCATCCTCTTCGGATAGCGGTGAGACAAAGCGAGGAGAGCTTATGCATGTGCTCTCTCGAATCTTTTGTATCGCATCGGTTATCATGAGTTCACCTCCTGATACTAAAAGCACTGTCTCCCTGCACAAGAGAATTTGTGCAGGGAGACAGTGCTCAAACAAAACGTAAAGCCTACCACAACTCGCTGTAGTAGGTGCTGTGTGGAGGAAAGGCAATGCGCTATCTGTCCCCTGCAACGAGAAAGCAAACAGCCATTGTCATCAGGCATGAAGGAGCGGAAACGAAAAGGACGTCATATCTGGTCGTACTCCTAGTTCGTAGAGTCTGACGACGCCGGCAAGTTCGTGAGAGGAGAGACGAAAGAGCCAGGCGCTTCCCCAGCTACTCATGGGATTGCCATGTTCGGCGGCGGCATCGACGATATTCATCGTCGCCTCGTGGATGAGCCACGCTCCCCAATTTGGCAGCGTGCCAGGAACAGGAAGACCTGCTTCACGCTGCCGGGCCTCGACGATCGTATCGGTTAATCGGCACATCGTCCGAAGTGTCGTCAGGCTCGACCATGCCTGGCATTCTTTTTTTGCGGCCATGCTGCTAGGAGGGAAAGCGTCAGTGGAGATGTGCTGAAAGAGCACGTCAGGGTAGACAGGCAGTTTCGATGAGCAGTGAATATCCCGCTCATCGAGCTGAGCCACCGTTAGGAGCATGGTCGCAGCCGTCAGGAGCAGAGGCGCGTTCGCCTGCTGAATGCCTCTCCAAGTTCGCGTCAATGCCTCGTTGACGAACCAGGACTTCCACGTTTCCACCGTGTTCGGTACTCGTAACCGTTCAGTCACGTGACGCAGTTCCGCCACGCGCTCCAGGTACAGTTTTCTGTTCAGTTCCTCGATCAACTTCCAAGGCCCGCCGCATTCTTGCGAGGAACGCGCATCAAGGGTTTCTTCGCTCTCAATCATGGTCACCTTGCTTTCAAGGGTTCTCCTGACGCCCTTCCTCTTGTATGCCCGGACGGAAAAGGATTTTATGACAGACACCGACCTTGCTTCGCGCTTCATCAGGGAAGAAGAGCGTTTTCCGTCCAATAAACGAAAGAGCAATCGCATGCGCAAAGTCCTCTTTTTTCCCGATAATCCTGACAAGCATATGTGTCCAGAGTGGAATACCACAGTGAGTGGTCTCCGCCAGCGGTTCACCCAACGTCGTAAAAGTGATGCCTTGTCCTTCACCTGCGACAGGATCGCGTCGTACGGAGTGTCTCCTCCGTGATCTATGCTGGTGCAACCGCATGGGGTCATGAGCAGGCTCACTGCGGTGTGTTGACCGGAACCCCCAGGTCATTCGCCCCAGGGGACGGATGGCAATATCAAGAGCGGTGTCACCATAGACCGTACGTGAGGAGGGAACAAACACCGCTGCGCGTACCACAGCAAGTCCACCCAGACCATCTTCCAGGCGATACCCCTTTTGTAAACGGAACATGGCTCGGCTCTCTACTGTTCCAAGGACGATTTGAGGTCGCCTCATCGTCCAGTGCGCAGAGGTATTGGCCTCGACAATCAGCCCAAAAGAGCCTGGTGGAAGAGGGTGGCGTTGCAGTTCCACGCTCTGAGCCGTACGATCTTTGAGATAGGTCTGGTAGGCTCCCTCGCCGTGCAGCGAGTGTTTCGGCGGCAGGCGGTCATAGCATACTGTGTAGGAAGCCTCCTCGTTCATTCAGCTCGATCCCTCTCCAGCGCAGGCCTCCAGAAAAGCGAGTAATGGCACTCTGGACACAGAGGCGCGGGCAACATAACGATCTCCCCCATGATCTTCGCACGGTCCAGGAATAATTCTCCCGCATGGCTGGCACAGTACCACTGGGTACACCGAGGACATTGGACGGAGGCCGAGGCATTACAGGATTCTCCATAATGACATACAGCGCTCACGTGCGCTTCGACGACAAAATGTGAGACGGATCTGGTTCCCTCTTTGGGAACTCGGGAGACCAGATAGCCCCACCTTTGGGTTTCCTGATCGAAGTAGCGGTCACTGGCGAGATACGCACGGTCCCCCTCCCAATTGGAAACGACGACCTGCGTACCACTTCCACGAGGGGCTGGTGGCTTTTCTTCTTGTTGTTGACTCATGACATCCTCTCCTTTTTGCGAAAGAACTGTCTTCTCGCATGCCATCGTGCAAGCAGAACAACATGGCTTCAGCATCATACTGCACCATTGCGGTCACTCGCGGACGTTCTTCACATGGGCATCCAACAGCATGCAGTTCTTGGACAGTGCTATTACTCCTCAACAACATCCTCATAATTTGGCCCAATAGCATACCCCACATTCTCATCCAGGTTCTCTTTCTGCTCTGATGAAAGGGCTTCGCCAGCTACTACCTGACACAATGCCACGTGCAAATTCCGTACGAGCCGTCTCAGCATCTTAATTTCAGCCAGTTTGGGAAAAATGGCACAGTGTTGCGGATGACAGACCTCGCACAGATAGCGATGGCAACACGAGTGCAAATCCCTCACATACCTTGTATTACAGGCACTACATTTCATTCTCTTGTTGTGTGGCACTGCTCTCAAACCTTTCCTTTTGAAATCTGATTTCTCTTTCCCACCTACTGAGCCCCTGAGTATGTCTCGAGTGCTCAGTATCCATTCATTGCCCCTTCTCTGCTCCAGCTACACTCTAGGCACTATGCAAAGCATAGTGCGGAAGCTGAAGTAACATACAGGCCCACGCTTCAAGCTGTCCTCCCTGCATCTGGCAGCCACAACGATGGCTCCACGAATGAAGTATGTGTTGCCAGGGGGTCGTGACTATACGGCCTTCCCGATGGTAGTGAGGTAATGGGTGTATCTGTAGATAGGAACCCGGCACTGTGTTCCTGTCCTGCGATCTCCTCGATTTCGATCTGGCGCTGAGGAAATCGCAAGGCGCCCACAGCGTAGTGCTTGCGTACAAACGCAATATAGCCTTTGGCTCCGCCATAGTGCTCCATCAATTTCTTTGGCCTGACAGACTGGAAGCGGCCATGTGGATCGTAGCGGTCACTGTATCCCATGTGTAGGCGAAACTCATCCCACGTTAAAGAGATGCGTTCGGCCTCAAACATAAAGATGAGGGGATATTTGTCCTTCCCCCAGAGTACTCGTGATAGTTCTGGGGACTGAACCGGAAGAACATACTTCACCCAGCCAAGGACGGGAATCTCACCACCTACACGCGTTGTGCGCATGAGCAGGACATAGTCTCCTGCGGTGAGATTCCCTAGCACTGGAGCCTTCTCCGGCACGCCCCAGCAATAACACTGACCGCCAGGGAAGAGTCGATGAAGGACTGCGTGCGTCTGCTCGCGATGCTCGTCGTCCAGCACACAGCAGATGCTCTCGATATTCTGGGTGTTATAGAGCGTTTTCGGGGCATCCGTGTCAAATCCTTCGATGCCAATATGATGAAGATACAATTGTGGAGGACGCACCATTTCTATTCCTCTCTTCTTTCTCACGTATCACATCAGAATCCTCGTCCATCCGCGTTCAACTCCAGTCGTGTACGGCGCAATTGCTGGACATCCACTTCCGAAAGCCATGCACAGGAGACACAAATCCGTTTCCGTTGGCGCATACTGGGTTGCGACCCATCCAGTTCTTCAGCCGTCATATCAAACCAATACCCAACATCAGAGATATGTTCCTCGCAATAGTACCCTCCACACCCGGGGCAGTAGTGAGTTCCATCTTCTGAACAGTCCATCCGGATTCCTTGATACTCCTGATGCTGATGCATACAGGGAATGGTGTCCAAGATATACTTTGGCAGCAAGAGTGGTTGCCAGACAAGTTCCCGTGTCGATCTAGTCCTGGGGTAATCAAGAAATGAACGAGGCTTTTCTTTCGTTGGAAGTTGATCAGAGTCCAGGAGATCGAGAAGATCGGGGGCATAGGCATCAAGCGTCGCCAGACACGTTAGCCGGCACTCTTCCCTACGCCAGTCACCAGTGCTCACCTCTCCTTGTCGCCTATACATTGGTGAGTCGCCATAGGCACGAAACGGAACGACTGTTACCTGGATCGTCCTACAGGTTCCATTCTGGGTAGAAACAACCTGGAATCTGCCCATTTTGGTCCCAGTGATCCATTGCACAACCTCCTCATTCACATCCTGCCGAGAATAAGAGGGGACAGGATCACTGTAACCGAGCAGGGACCCGCTCGTTGCCGTATAGGCATAGCGACGCTCGTTTCTGGAAAAATACCAGATAGACATGGTTGACCGCTTGCCGTGCTCAATCACGAGCGCCTCTTCTTGTGAGACCTGGCACAAAAGCGTTGCAATAGCCAGATCCAGCCGCCGACTTTTCGGCGCGGAAAGTAACAATTGTGCAAGTATTGGTACGGTACAGGTGGATGTGGTTGCTTCCATGAGTTATTTGCCTTTCTACACAAAACAGGCATTCTCCTCAGCAGTACCAAAGATACTGCTGAGGAGAATGCCTGTTCTCCCAATCATTGATACGGCGATGGTATCCTCACCGGGCAGCGATCTAGCGGGGTTTCATAGCCTCATCCTCCTTCTTCCTCTCCGGTCACGAGGTGTGCATGCGCAGCAACAAATTGTTGTAGTAAAGAGGCTGCCAGCGTGCCATCATTGGAGGAGAGAAGCGTGAGAGCTACTTCTGGGACAAAACCATCATTGATGTAGCTAGGACGGACCCGTATCCTTACCTGAAACTCAAGATGAGGGTATTCGTATTTGAGACAATGTAGGAACGCTAGGGCTGGCTCTTTGAGGAGATACCACAGTTCCGTCGAACCAGCTATTTCCCCATGAGCACAATAGGAATGCCCTTGTAACCCCTGTCGTTCAAGATCAACTGCGATCATAAGAGATGCCTTTCATAAGGGCAAGGAGAATCTGGTCGATCCTCCTTATGTTGAGCATACGAGCACTATTCCTGATGTTTTCTTCCCACGCTCGAAGAAGCAGGCATAGCCCTGGCAAGCAGGGCTTCTACCGATTAACGCTCATGGGCATAACGACATAGAGGGTCTCCTCACCAGGCACTCCACCTAGTGGCCGCGCCACGACTGGCCGCGCCGACGAGGTCAACTCAATCGCAACTTCTGGTGCCTTCGTCGCTTTCAGAAACGCAAGCATATATTGACAATTGAGGATCGTCTGAACAGTAGGGCCTGTGACCCCTCCAGAGACTTCATGCACGGTTGGCTCCGGCAGTCCCTCGGCCGTGGCCTCAATCCATGCCTTGTCCTCCACAACGCGTAATGTTGTGATATTGCTCGCATCTTTGGCGACAGGCAAAAGAGCCTGGTAGCCGCGCAATAATTCGGCGGTCGCACAAACGAGGCGGGTATCCCACCCTTTGGGCACGATGCCTCTATAATTTGGGTACGTGCCTTCTATCGGTCGAAGCAAGATCGTCGTCGTCTCTGTGGTAAAACACACCTGGAGGGCTTTCAAGAGTGTGGGCGCATCGCTTATGGCCTGTCCATTTTTCTCCACGGCTTTATCACAGGTAAAACGCACCTCGATATCAACACCGCACTCCTTCGGCAAAAGCTTCACAATGTGCACGAAGTATTTTGCAGGAATGAGGACGGGATACTCCCAGGAGCCCGCACCAGGCACCTCGACCCCATGTTTCAGGAGGCGAAACGCATCGGCGGTCACCATCGTCAGCGTATCCTCTTTGAGTTCGGTATAAATGGCCTGAAAGATTGGCCGAGAATCATCTTGTGCCGCCGCATAGGCAGCCTGATTCAGCATCGTCGCCAGTTGCTCGCGAGGAAGGCAGAGCTGTTGCAGTGGCGTTTCAAGCACTTCATACGTATAGGTATTGGTTGTACGCTTCTCTACCTCGAACTCGTCTCTCGTTTCTGTATACCGATCTCCGGCCATACGGACCGTTGGCCCAGTTGGATAGTCCTCCGCATCCATGCCCCGAACAAATTTGCGGCCAGCACACGCGATTTCGATGGAGCCCTCCAGTCGTTGCACCACAATCTCAGCCTTTTTTGGGAGCGCCTTAACGGTGTTGAGCAACTGTTGGTAGTCCACAGCGTATGTTCCCTCCTCTGCAACTGTGACCGTCACCGCAGCAGTGAACGTGACGAGCATCGTCAGATCAGTCATCGTGAAGATGACCGTGCCTTCCTTCGCCTCGATCAAGACATGATTGAGGATTGGGAGTGCGCTCCGACCCAAACACTTTACCGTCTTGAGGGCCTCCATCATTTCTGCCTGGTTGATCGTAAACTGCATATATTTCCTTTTCTTGGCACAAAAAAGCGCCAGCAGACAGGTTGAATTCTGTCTGCTGGCGCGTGTTCAGCCAGCTTATGACTATTCGGCTACTTTTGCCGCAGCAATTGCATATCGGCACGCTCCAGCGGTGGACGTAAGCACGATGGGGTCTTCCGGGCCGCCGAACGCGATCTCCACCAGAGGGGCATCAATACCTCTGAGCATCCGGGGCAGTTGCCAGGGACTGGCAGCTACGCTGACAGCCTGACCTGTTCTGCTTAGAACAGATACCTGGTGTAACGCCAACTTCGGAGTCAGTTCGTGCTTCGTTTCGATGCTCATTCCAGCCTCATTGACGCGAAGCCAGAACGCATGGCGATACACCTGTGCCACGCGCGCAACGGTTTCACAAGCAGTGAGCAAGTGAGCAGTCGCACACACCACACGTGTCTCATCTGTCCTGGAGAAGAAACGTTCCAACCCTTTGGGGAACCCTTCTTCATTCAACAAACTTATGGTAATCTGCATCGCCCCGGCCAAGAAACGGATCGCCTTCGCTCTGAGCAGTGGTGCATCAGATACCTCTTCTTCATCCCTCTTGATGCGCTGATACTGTTCAAACACCGCTTCCAGAGACAGTTCTCCCTCTTGTGGCGGGAAGAGTTTTAATACGTGCTTTAATTGCTTGGCAGGAATGAGCACTCCATGTTCCCAATCCCTGGTATCTGGCAACGGCTCCCGGCACTGGGCGATACAGGTACGATTGCAGGCTTGGAGTAAGATCTCTCCTCCTTTTATGCTCAAATGGACTCCCGTCAATGCCTGACCTCTCTGCTCATCCCTCGATCCAACCGCCCACTTGACTCGATTGAACATGGAGACAAAGCACTCCCGTTCGAGGCGCGCTTGCTGCGTTGTCCTGGCAACAATCCGATACAGATCCAGGTGTTCTTGGCGCTCACGGGAACCACACGTCGGGCAATTCCCCCAGTGAATCTCCTTCTTCGTGTAGGTTGCCCCTTCTTCCAATCCAGCGACCTCCCCTGGAAAGTCGCTGGTTCCCGCAATGGGCGTTTGCCGCTTCAGATCACCCAGATGTTCGACGATGAGTATTTGCTCTTCCTGTCGTAGGGTAACGAGCCCATCGGTGTTTTTGAGCAGCTTCACTAATGCCTGATACTGAACAGCATAGTGTCCTTCCTCGGCAATCACGAGCGCTTCGGTGAACTCTAAGCGTACTCTTACTGAAGATGTTTCTCGCGTACTCCACAGAGATGGGGGTTCTGTGCAGGTGCATAGTGTGAGCTTCCCATCCTGTACCTGGAGTTGAACGAACGAGTGCATGCGAGAACGAAGAGAGACCCGTTTTAGCGCCTCCAACAGAGCAGATGCATCTACAGTAAATTGCAAGGCTTTTCCCTTTCCAAGAATGAAACATGAAAAAAGGCGACCAGTCGGTCGCCTTGTCTAGTGTCAGCAGATCGCTATGAATGACATCAGTAAATCTCAACTCACCGGATTCTCTAGCAATATATAGAAGAGGGCTTTCCGCCAGCCTCTTCCGGCATCCTCTGGCCTGCCAGTTGCGGCGGCTGTCATGGTACAGAGCCACCACCGCTCTTCTGGCCTGAGCCCTCGCCAGTTCCGAATGGCCGTTCCGACGCCAAAGCTGTCAAGTTGCTGCTCGATAGCCCATACCAGGACCAACAATTCTTTACCCAACAGGCGCTCTACCTTGTTCTCCCCTGGACGCCACCGGCCTGTGGGAAGATGTTTCTCCTTGAGCCGTTGATTGAACTCGTAGCGAACATCTTCCGCAATAGCAGCCCAAAGGTGATGAGCAAGGACACAACGTTCCACGACATCCGTTTCCCCATACTGCTCTGCAATCGTGACGGTGCTCCTTCGATCTGGAGGAATCGTTACCACGAAATGATGGGCAACACTCTCACCGAAGCCTCGGGTCTGACGAGGCTGTTTTGTCCTCACCTCATTCCTTTGATTATCCATGAGACTTCCATGCTCCACTGAATAACAACAGTTGGCCAGGAGCTGGTCCCAGTGCGAATTCTCGCGGCTCCTCGACCTCACGTTGCGCGTCTTGTCGTAGACATTCGGCAAGCGAGAAGGCGTCAGCTCCCAGCAGGTCTGGAAACAAGACCAATTGCAGAAGAGAACCCTCTCGCACAGACATCAACGTCGTATCACGTGTCATAGGTGGTGGTTCCTTTCTCTACGATCATACGAGCATGGCATATGGCAACAGCAGCAGCGTCGGCAGCATCATCTGGCCGAGGAATGGTCGAGAGCCTGAGCTGCACACGTACCATTTCCCCCACCTGGGGTTTCCTTGCGTTTCCGTATCCCGTGACGGCACGCTTAACCTGCGAAGGAGTATACTCAGCAATGGAGAGATGGGCCTGTCTGAGAGCGAGCATGGTCACTCCACGCGCATGACTGACGGCAAGTGCAGTCTTGCGATTCTTGCCGAACAAGAGGAGTTCCATCGCCGCTTCAGTAGGCTCATACATGGTAAGTAGCATGGTCAATTGTTCATAGAGCGATTGCAGGCGATCTGGCAACAGCAAATGCTGCGAGGTCCGAAGCACGCCGCAGGTGCGTAGCTGCAATTCCCCATGCTGTCCGTGTAACACGGCATAGCCAGTAATGGCAAGGCCCGGATCGATGCCGAGCATTATCCGTTTCTCGGGTGGGGAGCGTATTCGCCAATCGATAGAGGTCACATATGTCTCCTTGGCACTAGTATCGTCGTCATCCAATCGTTGTTTTTGACGAAGCCCGAAGCGCATCTATCTGTCGCTGCGTGTGCATGCCAGCATAGACGACGACACCTCTCAGCAGGTCAGCAAGCCTCTCCACTACATCTTCCCCTAGTTCCTGCGCAACCAAGCGCGCACATGCCCGATATGCATGCTCTTCAGCGGTGGATCTGAGGAGTGCGGCCAGGAACGCTTCGGAGAGGTTGGTCGTCGCACACACTTCCAGTCTCAAGAGCAGCGATTCACTCAGCAGTGCTTCCCGCTGGGGGAAAAGACGCAACAGCATAAAGTGGAGGGGAAGGACCTTCACCACCTGGCGTAACGACGCCAGTTCAACTTCAAGGGTTTCGCACTCTGCATCCAACTGCATGCAGACGGACTCCAGATGCGGCGTAATATTCCCACCCTGCTGAATATACACAAGAGCCCCCAGGCGCTCTTCAAGGTGTGAGAGGCCCTCCATCAGCCTCTCAAGGCTCATGGTAGGCGAAGCAAGCGATGGCGGAACATGTTCGCATTGTTGGGGTCGCTGCGGTTCCACCGCTTTCGTTAAGGTCCGTTTGCACGGCTTAGGAACCGTGATTGACGGGTCGTGATAGGCATAACATGCCTCAACTGTCAATTTTCCTTTGAAGCCCTGCACCGCTCCCAGGTGCTCCACACGTGCATAAATTGCCCCTGGCGTCATCCCGCCACCCGATAATTCACCGTTTGACACGCTTGCCTGAATCAGATTGGCTGCAGGAGTCGTCCGCTTCACGTACTCATGCAGCACACGAAAGGTCTCCTCCGTCAACAGCAGTTCCTCCTCGCCGCCCGGGGAAGACCCAATGTTTTCGCCGTCCGGTCAAATGCGGAGACATGGAGCGCACTGATGACTTTGACCGGGAGTTTCTCGTTGAGCAAGAAACACATGAGTACCTGGTCCCGAAGTCCCTGACCTGTATCGGGCTGGTGCTTCAAAGAACGTGCCTGCTGCTCGGTAAGCCGCTGATCAGAAGAGAACGTCATCACCGCTTCTCTCCCATCCTTTTCATCGGGAACGCCACCTGTGCCAAAGCGGCAAAAGGCAGGGTCAGCAGCGGAGGTGCCTCGCTGGGTGTTCGAGGCGACTTGATGGAGACCGCCTCTCCCTGATTCAGACATGCTACCGCAGTGCTGATATACCATGTCTCGTGTCGGGGCGCAGCACGAATAAGATCTGTCAGCGCCCGCTCATACCCCTCTCGCCGTGCCTGTTCAATCGCATATTCCAGCCCGGGCGCGAAGTAGTGAAGGGTTGCGTCGATCAAAAGCACCCGCCTCGTCGGCGCTTCGTAAGGATAGGACTTCCAGATGGCGTAGAACGAGGAGACGTTGAGTGTGTAGCAGAGTTGGCTGGCCCATCCTTCGCTCCGAAACGCGCTGCAAATCTTGCCGTCACAACGGTCAGGGAGAAAACACTCCTCACCATCTGCATTATTTCTCCTGATTTTTCCGATCACAAAGAATTCTTCCGAACTGCCCATCACTGTGGGCCAGGGTTGTTTCTCCTCATCGGGAGCATAGAGGTCACTTTGGACGAGACGGAGCCGCTTCAGCCGATACGGTCCTTCTCCAGTATCCATCAATCCGTTCCTTTCATACAGGAGCAGGGGGGATCAATGCTCTTTTTTCCCCTCCCTCCTCATCCGAAAATTGCCAAAGGGGCGGGTGGCCGATGAGGAGGACATGCGATGCGATCAGATCGTTCAACAACGCCAATCGCTCGTGTTCGTGCCACATGCCACCCACCCAGGAACAGTACACAGCCTCCTCTCTTCGGTAGGGAGCCAACCGATCGCGCACGCGCCCCTGCCCCACGTACAGCATCTCTGGCTGGTTAGCCAGCTTGAGGCGATAGAGGCCAACCGTCTCCTTCAGTGGTGCAGCATCTTTCACCGCCACCCAACAGGACCAGTGGTGGCCGCACCAATTGAGGTCATCAGGAAGGGAACGTTCAAGATCGCCAGCTGGGACGCTAGCCGGAAGATGACTGTCATTGCGCCTCGGCGTGGGATAGCCATGAAAGTCACTTGCCTGGCCTTTGTGAAAAGTCGAAGCAAGATACCCACGTGGCATCCTGCCAAAGTTCGCCAGAAACCGATCGGGATGCCACGTGCGCTGACGCGCAATCGCAACACACTCATATCCCAACCGTAGCGAGCGGGACACATCGCCAAGCTCCATGACGGAGACCTCGAAGCTGGCCAGAACCCGTTCTTGCCGAAGACGCTGCCGAATAGCCCACAACGGCGGCCCGGCAATATGCGGGCTTTTAAACGGCATGGAGTTTCCAAAGACCGCCTTGAAGTGTCCCATACGTGTCCGCAGGTCGCCGGATTGGCCAATATAGACAACAACAGGAAAGCTCATGCGATGAAGGGAAATAACGATACGGATGCGGTAGAGGCCGGAACACGCTGGAATACGCGCTTCCCGCCAGCATCCTTCCAACGGCTGCCACGAAGACCAAGCCCGCTCACAGGAGGGATGCGTATCCATCAAACAAAGCCTTCATGGTAATAGCGCCGATACTTCTCACGCGACCTGTCGTCTATCTGCAATGGCAATGTTGTGGGCAATGCTGCTGCACAGACTCGTGCCTCTTGCAACAGAGATGAATCTTTGAGCACACGAATAAAGGTCCACTGGCCTTCTAGAGAGAGCCGGCTCTCTCCGCGATCAAAGGCATCGCGTATCGCTTCACGCTGATCGATAGGCGCATACCAACACCCCTCCATCAGTTGCGTCCCATCGGCCAGCAGCGTCGTATGCAGTGCCAACCCGCTCATTTTTCCGTTGAATTTGAGCAAAAGCGCATCGTTGACGAGCAGGACCGCTTGATCGTCCATGGACAGCTTCAACCGGCGCTCGGCCGCAGAACACAAAAACCAATTTGAGTAGGTAGGAAGTACCTTGAGTGGGAGCATTGCAGAAGAGACCTTCCGCAGTCTTGGCGGCAGCCAGTAAATGGAAAGTTGCGTGAACAGAAAGGCCAACTCACGGCGATATTCAGCAGGGTCCAGGAGCATGCCTTCGATGATCCCAAACACACACTCGTGCCGGAGCAGGAAGGGAAGTGGTACTGGACCTGCGGCTTCCACGACATTACTCACGTCGTCTCTTTTTCTGATGAGCTTTTCCAGGATAGAGAGCCGTCGTTCTTGATGCACATCAGGTGCAAGTAGACTTGCCTTTACCGCATAGTTGATATGTGGAGGAAACGTGTCCAGCACAGTGCGCAATAGAGGACACTCCTCAAGGGCCTGGAGTGCCATGAAAATGGGAGGGAGCGATTGCTGGAGGAACGGTTTTTCCTCCATAAGCGCATGAACGGCATCAGCATGACAAAGCGGTACACGATGCTCATGGATGGAAAGGGAAGTTAGCAGATGGTTGGTTGGATAGAGCGATGAATACAACATGGTACGCGTACTCCTTTAAGAAACTACAAAAAGAGCAGCGAATTGATATTCGCTGCTCTTGCACGACAAAATGGAAAATTTTAACGGACGAGTGTTTGTCTAGACGGGCGGAGGTATATCAGACAGAGGAAGATGCTTATCTTCTTTCATTGGAGAGAGCGCTTTACTGCGTGCAGCGGGAATGATTCGCGAGGCGGCCTGGGCAAATCCCTGATATCCAATGTTTTTTGCCCAGATGCGTAAAAGTTCAGCGACATCCCTTTTGCCACGAATGTTCACCAGAACGTCTTGCGTCTGTGGGTCTCGCCAGAGGAGAGGTGTTTCCAGAATACCAAACACTGTCTGTCTGAGTCGCACAGGAAAACCATATTCGGTCATGACTAATTCAGGATCTGGGTAGCGCTGTTCTTTCACCGTGTAGTAGTGTGCCACCAGGACATGCCGCCGCTCTCCTTGCAGAGAATCAGCGATAGGCCAACTTTCGATGATCAGCGACATATAGGGTTCATTCTCTACAGTTAGGGTGAACTGCTCTGTCGTTGTCTCAAACTCTTCCCACAGTTTGGCCGCTCGTACCACCTGGTGCACGCGCTGAAGCAGCAGTTCACCTGCGCTTTTGCTCATACGCCTCCCCTTCGTTCTGCGGCAGGGCCAAGAGGATACGTCTTCCTTGTCTCTTCCTGTAGCGAGAGGACGGTTGCTCTCACTTCGACAAAGGTTTTTTTATCGCGCATCTGCGATGTAGCTTTGTGGTGTGCTGCCTCATAGGCCGCGCGATAGCCAGGATGCCCCATGCCATCGGCCCCGTACTCAGAAAAGCGCACATGAGGAAAGAACTCGTTTTCCAGTGCCTCCAATTCGGCTCTCGCACGAAACACACCAGGGAAGTAGTAGACAGGCTGCCCAATTTCAACGGCCAGCACAATAGTTGGATCAACGATCTGTTCGCCGCTCATTAGCCAGCCATGTTCCATCAACACCACGCGATCAGCATCCTCAAAGACCATCCAGCCTTCCACGAACAGACCGTGCGGATCAAACAATGCTGGGAGAGCAAAGACCAAGGGATACGTATTTTCATAGCAATGCCCCCAAACAGCTCCAAATTGCACCGCAATAAGGAAGGAGAGGGTATACTCGTCCTCAGACAACGCTCTTCCCTGGGTCTCCTTCCCTGCGTTTCCATGATCGCCTTCTTGGACCTGAACATCCATCGAAAACCCTCCTTTCCGAGAGCAACAGGAAGCCCCTATTCGCGGGTCTGCGAATAGGGGCGATCAACAGAAAACAACGTGTATCAGTCGATGTGCGATGGGAGTGTCATCAATCAGCTCATCCAGATATCTCGCGCCATCTTCTACGAGCAAATCAACTCGCGAAGACGCTCTAATACAACACCATGGTACTCCTCGCTTACTGCCATCTCTGGGTTCTGGCAGGCTGATGCAAGGACACCACGCAGGAACCAGTAGAGTTCGTCCGCTCGGAGAGCGTCATGCTTCTTGATCTGCTCATTCATGAAGTGATGCAGAGAGGGATTGAGATCGCAGAGAGAGACTGATCGTTCCTCAGCGGAAAGCCACTGCTGGAAACGGTTTTCAAATTCCTCGACAGACGATTTCAGGCTATCAACGGTCCTCAGCGATTCCTTCACCCATGCGGCCATTTCCGCTGGCTGACGGAGTAAGAGTCGGGTAAACCCTGCCCAGCAGAGATTCGTTTCATACCGAATGTAGAGGGCAAATTGCTTTTGCTCCGCTGTATGGGCGCAGGAGAGCAGCACCATGCTAATTAAGTCGTGATTATTGGAGTCGATGGTAGTCTTGGCATTATAGTGCAACCCTCTTCCAAAGGTTGCGGATTCACAGCGGCAGTCACGGAGGGAGGCATCCTCGACATCGATGTCTCGCAGATTACTGAAGGAGAAGTCGGCATCCACCAAAGAAGCTGCTTGCAAACTAGTGTCGAGCCAGTCGCCATAACCACACTTCGCCTCTGTCAGGATAGCATTATTCAAGACTGCATGCCTCACCGTCGCATGGGTGAGATTGGCCCGAGCAAAACTGGCCTGAGTCCCTTGAGCATAGTTCAAACAGGCTCCTACCAGATTGGCCTTGTTCCAAAGAGAAGCGGTCAAAACAGCATCTGCAAAGGTTGCTTGCATGGCGCTCACCCACGAGCAGGTCGCGTGTGAGAATGTTGCTCTCGTGAAATCAGCGCGCGTGAGCGTTGCGGCATGGAGATTCGCATGAGAAAGATCAGCACGCGCAAAGATTGCGTCCGTCATCTCCGCTTCACAAAGCACGGCGTACTGCATCTGCACTTGGCGGCCCTCCACCCTGCTCAGATTTGCACGCGTGAAATTTGCATGAGAGAGGTTACTTCCCGTGAGATTCGCCTCCTGCAACATGGCCCCCGTAAAATCGAACCCCTCAAGATCCATCGAAGACAGATCTTCCTTTCGCAAGTCACCCCCCTGAAAATCCTTCTTTAAGAAGGCAGAGAGGCGTACATAATCCAGTGGCTCTGACGGCAGCATGTGATGATGGACGAGTAATTTGTGAAACAGTCGTTCTGCCTTCGCTTGTGGGTAGTGTGTCGCCGCCAACCTCAGTTTCGCTAACAACTGTTGGTTCGTGCAAAGCAAGCGATAAAATGTATTGGTCGTCTGCATATTCGTTGTAGTACGGCACGCTCTGAAGAGTTCGAGGGCGTGCCGTCGCTCCTTTCACCAAAAACATGCGCTCTTGCTTGAGAGGGGACCAGTGTTCCACAGGATAGAGGAAGATCATTATAACCAGTGGAACGGGCTGCTCTCAAGCAAGAGCGCAAACAACGACAATTTCAAGGGAGAAGCACGCTACAGGAAAGAACTACCATGCTTCTCTCGGATAGAAAAAGGCTTGATGTTTCTAGGGCATTATTGAGTGGCTCGAGTGAAGAGTGAACTAGCCTCGTGGTAGTAGAGCTAGTCCAGCGGGTCTGCCAAGCGGAGCACCCTGCTCACATTGCTATAATTGTGGAAGGCGACAGGAGATGCGCACCAACAGCGTATAGACGTATGGTGAAGCGTCTCCTTATTGGTTCGTCAAGACACGAAGCTGGTGAATCACCGCAGCGTGCTGCTCTTCGCTCAGTACTATCCCCGGTTGCTGACAAGCCGAGGTGAATACACCGCGCAGAAACCAATAGAGTTCGTCTTTTTTGAGGGATGCCTGCTTCCTAATCTCCTCATTCATCAAGTGATGGAGGGATGCATTGATGTGTCTGAGTTCTACGACGAGTCCCTCGCCGGCAGCCCAACGGGTCAGGTACCGCTCATATTCCTGGACAGAAGCCTGCAAGCTCTCAACACTCCACAGCGTTTCCTTGACCCACAGCCTCATCTCCGTCGAGTGACAGAGGAGCAGCTTTGTAAACCCGGACCAACAGAGATTCGTCTCATGCCGAATATAGAGGGCAAACTGCTTCTGTACCGCTGTCTGAGCGCGGGAGAGCAACACCATACTGATCAAATCGTGGTTGTTAACATCGATACTCGTTTTGCTGTTATACCGTAGCCCAGCAGTGCCAAACGCTGCAGCGCGGCACGAACAGTGATCGAGGGAGGCGTCCTCTACATTAATCCCCTGAAGGTTACTCAAGGAGAAATCCGCCCGCATGAGCGTAGCTCTTTGCAGATTCGTGTACGACCAGTCGCTAGAGGAACAGGTAGCCTGTCTCAGATTTGCCTCTTTCATCACAGCATGCGACACTGTCGTGTACCGCAACCGTGCCTGCGCAAAACTGACCCCTGATCCCTCTATTGCGTTCAAACATGCTCCCTCCAAATTCGCCTCATCCCAGGTAGAATCTGTGAGCACAGCATACGCAAAATAGGCCTGTTGTGCCTGTACACGTGAGCAGTTGGCATGGGAGAGCGTAGCCTCGGCGAAATTCGCACGTGTCAGGTTGGCATCAATGAGATTGGCCTCAGTCAGATCCGCGTGCCTCAAGTCTGCGTCACATAGCGCTGCCTGACGCAACACGGCTCCTTGCAGTTGCGTGTGATAACAGCGCGTTCCGGTGAGATTTGCACGGGTAAAGGTTGCCCCACGGAGGTTGGACCCAGAGAGATTCGCTCCCTGCAGTTGGGCTTTAGCAAAATTGAAACCCTCAAGATGCAGGTTAGTGAGGTTTTCTTTCTGCAAATCCACACCTTGCAAATCCTTCTTGAGAAAAGCGCAAAACCGTGCGCACTCATCCTCTGACAACGGCATAGAACGACGCGAGAGGAATTTCTGAAGCAACCATTCTGCCTCCTCTGCGGGATAGTGGGTCACGATCCAGGTCATTCTTGCTAGCAACTGGTGTTTGGTACCAAGCAAGCGATATAGTGTCGTCGCAGTATGCATGATCATACAATGACGCCCCAACACACAAGCGTCTTGAGGCGTCCTCCTTTCATCACGAAACAAGCTCTCACGAGAGCAGCATGCTCCTGTATCGTGAGAGAGACACAACACACAAGTAGGAATAGGAGAGTGCATATGCACTCTCCTCAGATGAGACAGGCTATTGGCGTGATCACCAGGCTGTCTCATGTGCAGGGGAGCAACGCTCTTTATGCTGCGATATCAGCAGGTCCGCCGAGGGGAGAACCTTGCTCGAATTGCCACAGAGGGACCGTGGAGAGCGACACAAGATGGGCGCCAACAGCGGTGGATCGCAGTTCCAGGCGGCGATGATAGGTCCAGTCCCCCGAGACCCAGGAACATTCCAGCGGCAACGTTGAACGAGACGCTTTCAGTCGGGCGGCAATATCCCCTTGTCCAACATAGAGAAGCGGATCACAGCCTGCAACGCGCAGGCGGTAGAGGCCCATCCCTACTCCAGACAGCGGCTCGCGGCGCAAAGGGGTCCAGGGGGTCCACTCCAGGCCACACCACACTTCGGTGTGGGGACTGCCATCAAGTGATCCGGTCGGCGCGACTTCTTTCGCTCGTTGTTCTGGTGAGGCGTCCCACAGCGCACACCACTCGTCACGGGTCCGTCCAAAATTTGCCAGGGGGGACGCGCCGTCCTCTTGCTGGCACAAGGCAATCGCCAGGCACTCCAGACCGAGCCGAAGCGGTTTCGGGACCGTGGGAAATGGGGCGACTGATACGTCAAAGCGCGATGGCGGCTTATATTGACGCCACTGCCAGAGAGCTGGGCCAGCGAAATGTGGCGTGTGCAATGGGGCCTGCTCGGCGTAAATGTGTTTGAGCGCTCCAAGACGCTCCTTGAGGTTAGACGACTGGCCGATATAGGCCATCTGGACACGCTCTCCTATCAGCAAAATGCGGTAGAGGCCAGGACAGGTGGGCACCTGTTTTCCCCGCCA
The DNA here is from genome assembly GCF_016587455.1 of Reticulibacter mediterranei. Classification (NCBI taxonomy): domain Bacteria; kingdom Bacillati; phylum Chloroflexota; class Ktedonobacteria; order Ktedonobacterales; family Reticulibacteraceae; genus Reticulibacter; species Reticulibacter mediterranei. Next base: position 64,370 of record NZ_BNJK01000003.1, read on the forward strand.
ACTGTTCTCAAGCGGAATCCACTGGTGCCAGGCTGTTTGCTCGCACAGGGACGTAACAGCCGTTCGCATAAGGCTCCTTTCGTAGTAGCATACTCAGGGCTGGCGTTTCCTCATGGTCGAAGAAGAGGCTCGCTTGCCGACGGATCGCCCGCCAGCGATAGTGGTGCGGTTCCCGCTCACGGAAGTGCTCAAGCCATCTGCGTACGAGCCAGCAATGGATCTTTCGGTGTCGGCCCAGTTCAGGCCCGGTCGGGGGGCGGCGATACTTATAGGTTTTATCGGCCCAAGAGGCATACCCCCACCGACCGAGCACAGGCCGCAGCGAGGGGTAAACGGAATCCGTGGAGAGCTTGATGCCGTACTGGTCACACAGCCAGAGCAACTCGCCCAAGGCCGGCGCGAAGAGACAACCCCAGATATGGATCTGCTTCACGCCTTCCCGCCCGACGAACGGGACAACTTCGTGGATGATCTCACGGAAGACTGGCATGGTCTGCCGTGGGAAGCGCCCCAAAAGTCGGGTAGCCAGCCGACGAGGTGGTTTTGCAACTCCTTTTTCGTCTGGCCCCCGCCGAACGGAGCGTGCGGCTTTCACCGCACTCCGCTCTCCAGTGATTACTTTCAAGGACGAGGTTTTCCATCGCCTCTGTGAATTCTTTCATGACATTCGGCGCAAACAACGAGTGTTTTTCGTCTTCTTTCTGCCATTCTTTTTACCCACAGGGGCTTCTCTCTCCGTCCTTTTACGTTCAGGTCTGCCATTTTTCTGATGTGATGGACCTCTATGTTCTTCTTTGATCCACAGAGTTCACATGTATCCGCAAGAAGTCGTTTAATGAGTTCGTTGCGATCATGGCCTCGCCTTTGATAGAAGGCTGGATCGAGGTCAGTAAGGATTGCTTTTTCTTGTCTTCTCAGCGGTATGCCTCCGAAACGCGCAATGAGAGGCTTTTTCCCGTTTTCTCGTTCAACCACTTTTTCCAGGCATATCATGACTCCGTAGGGAGTCTCAGTTGTAGCGCGGTACTTCTCGAACATAGCTTTTACACTTGATCGATGTTTCTTTGCCAACGTTCTGAGCAGTGAGGTTTGCATGACCCAAAGTAACTGGTGGAACCAGGATACGTTGTTTGCCAGGAGATAGTATTGAACGAGACCCCGGTATTCGGCTTGATACTGAGCGATGATGGTGAAGTCATCGTTTTGCACCAGTTCGTTCCGGTGTGCAGGTTTTCCTTTTTGCATGTATTTGGCGCATCGCTGTTTGACAACATCGGCAGGAACTCGCAATCCCATTTTGCCATTGATAGTCCGATGCCCCGATTTGGAGTTGTGCTTATCATCAGCGCGTTGGGTTACGATTTGGTGGCTAGGCAAGATGAATCACTCCTTCTTGCCCGCCTTCAGAACCGGACGTGAAAGTTATCCCTTCATCCGGCTCCTCAATTCTTGCGTCCTTGTCATGGATACCAATCTGGGCTTTTCTTGCATGCCGTTGATCGTGACAGTGCCGATGGATTGCCATGAGGTTACTCAATTCATCGCCTCCTCCCTCACTTTTTGGGGTAATATGGTCGATTTCCACACGGTCTCCATGTCGGAAAGTCAGTTCACACCAGCGACACTTTCCTTGCTGTTTTTGTAAGAGTCTGGCAAGTTTGCCATACAGCATCGGGTGTTGTTTGAGTCGCTGGCTCCAATACCAAAAGTTGCCATCGTATGGGCTGGCGTTCCCTTTGACCTTCACGTGTCTTCGGATGACAGTATCGCTGTGATTTCTCAAACGAGGCCCCTCTTGATCGCGGAATATCCACTTGTGTGTTTCATCCGTTTTCCAGTAGCGATCTTTAATCCAAAATCCGTTTTTGTAGGGATGCCGACGCCTTGCCCATGCACGTGTCATTTCATACACAGCATGATCGCAATGGCTAAAAACCATTTTCGAGACAACCGCGCGGTAGTAGTTGCTCCATCCCCGGATAACCGGGTTTAATTGCCGGATGAGCCTCTCTTGAGAGACACCTTGACACTTTTTACAGATGGCTCCTAACTTTCTGATCTGTCCCTGGATGGCTTCTTTACTTGGAGTGATGAGCGTTTTGAAACCAAGTGGTTGTCCATGCCCATTGGTTCCTGTTCGGTTTTTCCCGACAGGGGATTGGCGTATGGTGAAACCCAGGAAATCCATTCCGATGTTCCCTTGGTAGGGAGTCAGTGTATGACTTATGCGGGTTTTACTTGGTTTCAGTTCTAATCCGATTTCTCTCAGCCAGCTTTCTACCACCGTTTGTGCCTTCTTCACTCCTTCTTCAGTGGGATGAAAAATGGCAAAATCGTCCGCGTATCTCACAACTTGCGGTCGCTCTTTCACTTTGTAGGCTTGAAGGAGAGCCGTTTCCATCCCATGCAGTGCGATATTCATCAGTAATGGTGAAATCACGCCACCCTGGGGGGTTCCCTGTTCGGTTGAGGTGTATCTTCCTTCTGTGAGCACTCCGGCTTTGAGCCAGCCTTTGATTGCCTGTTTCATTGTCGGGTACGTGTCGAGCTTCTGGAGGAGGGCTGGATGAGAAATGTGGTCAAAACAACCGGCGATATCGGCGTCGAGGATGTATTTCGCCTTGTGCTTAATTGCATCAAAGATAGCCTGAATCGCGTCATGACAAGAGCGGCCTGGACGGAACCCATAGCTGTGTGCTTCAAAGCGTGCCTCCCATTGTGGTTCCATTGCCAGCTTGGCGAGGGCTTGTCTGCCCCGCTCGAATATGGTCGGAATCCCTAATGGGCGCTTCTCATCCTTTCCAGGCTTTGGGATGTAGATCCTGCGGACCGGTTTGGATGAGGTTTTCACCCACTGTTTCGGGTGTATCCGTTGTGCCATGACAAGCCGTTGTTTCGGTGAGACCGATTTGATCCCATCTACTCCGGCTGTCTTCTTGCCCCGGTTGTCTTGCGTTACTCGTCTGACAGCGATTAGTCTCGCCGCTTCGGATTTCATCAACAATTTTTGGAGTTTGTGAACTGCTCTGGTATTGCCACGCTGACTGGCTCGGAAAATGCGCTTTTGCAGGCGGAACGTGTGCTTCTCTAACTTTCGCCAGGGAAGGTGGTTCCAAGTCTCACTCGCAGGGTCGGCTGGTAGCTCTCTCTGTGGTGCTTTCCTATCTGCCATACTACTTGTTCCTTTTCCTTCGTAAGAATCGTGCTTACGTCAGCCTATCTCAAGCATTACCTTGAGCTTTCGCTTTTTAAGCAATCCTGTCATCGGGAGAGATGCGGCTTGGATGCCTGCTCGTAGTATCGACCCCTACGAGACTACTCCTGATGATTACCTCGTTCCTTTTGTTTGTTTTGCGCTGTGGTAGGTGTACACTATCCGCCCGATTACTTGCCGAGTGGCGATCAACCCGCTACGAAAAGTTGATCCTGTTCATCTTTCCCATTTTGGGCAAGCCTGGTATTCCGCGTAGGCTTGATTTCCTTCAGGACGGTTCTGACGTGTATTCGATTTACTCCTCTGGTTAGATGAGCTTCTCACCATGACAGCCTGCTAGTGGTGTCGGGGGAGCGGACTTCCTCCTTAACCCCGTTTCAGCCCGCTTTCCTGATTGAGGTCCAGTCGCTACAGGAGGGCCGATGCATTTTCCCTGCCACTGAGGGAGAGAGGAATTTCGCCTCTCATCAAACAAAAAGTTGTGTAGGAATCTTTCCTACCTGATCATCCTCTGGCTTGTGGGCCAGTTTCGATCAAACGAGTCGCACCATAGCCGAGGAATCGAGCCGCTTCTGTGGTTGCGTTCGTAATCAAAGTTTTCTCGATAGAAAGCTCTAGCTTTAGGTTTTCCTTCAGCCAGCCTCGTATCTTTCCCTTGATTTCCTCTGCCTCCGCCTTTGACCCGATGAACCCGAAGAGCGTATCGTCTGCATAGCGTACATATCTGAGTCGTCGGTAATTTGGATCGAAAGGATCTCTTGAGGGCATGCGCTGAACTTGTGTCCAGAGCTTTTGTGCCTCTTTTCGTTTTCCTTTCTTTTTCCAGTACACCGCCTTTGACCTCAATACTTCGTATTGCAGATTGTGACGTCTCTTGGTTCCTCGTGTATATTCTGGAATGAGCACTTGTTCGACATATTTATCAAACTTGTCCAGATAGATATTACTGAGTATTGGTGAGACCACCCCGCCCTGTGGGCTTCCGCTCAAGGTTCGGTGATACTTCCAATCTTCAAGGTATCCTGCCTGGAGAAGATTCGATATGAGTCTCAGGAATCGGTTATCTTTCAGCTTTTCACCTAAAATGCTTACTAACACCTCATGGTCGATGGCGTCGAAGTATTTTGAAATGTCGCCTTCGATAAACCACTTTGTCCCAACCCAGTGATCGGTGATGTTGATTAAGGCTGTGTGACAGCCTCGTTGTGGTCGAAAACCGTGAGAGCGGGGACTAAATTGCGGTTCGTAATATGCCTCAAGGATGAGCCGTATTACTTCCTGCAAAAGTTTGTCGCTCCAGGTTGGTAATCCTAGAGGTCGAAGTTTCCCGCTCTTTTTGGCAATGTAGGTTCGTCGCACGGGCGTCCATCGATAGCGTTCATGGCGAAGGTCGTCTATGAGTTTCTCGATTTTTGCCATCGACATCCCGTCCACAGTTTCCGATGTAGCACCTGGGGTCGTGGCTCCTTTATTGGCATAAAGTCGTCCATAAGCCATCAGGTACAGTCCCGGGTTGTAGAGTTGTCGATAAATGTCTTCCAGAGGCAACCCTTGTTTGCCACGTTCTTGAATGATACTGAGTACAGTTTCGGCTAAGCGCATCTCGCGCACCTCCCTGATTTTCACTATCGAATCACCTGTTCCCCTTCGCCGTGTAGTAGGCTTTCCCTACCGCTGACTACTATGGGAACTCCGTTATCGTAGGTCTCGCGACCCTTAGACAATCCTGTATTCCGTCGCTTTAGTACGTATTAGCGCAACGTAGGTGCTCCACTCATCCCCTTCAATGGATTCACTATCCATCATCTCGCCTCACGAAAGTTGGAGTATCTTTGCATTGGTCCACTCCATGTGGCGACACCGCTCTTAGACGCTGTAGCGGTGGGTGGCGGCATTCACCGATTGGGAATTAGAATTCGAGCAGTCTAGCTCTCACCATATTGCGCGGGTCTTGCGGTACGTTTCCATAAGCGTCTTCTGGTTCTTTCCGCTTTCAGTGGCATGCTGTTGTTCCCTTTGTCTTTCGACTCCAGGTGAGCCATTGACCCAAGAACGTCCTTTCGAGTTCCTCCTGGCTTCGCCAGGGATACTAAAGCGCGTGATACAGCGCACTGCAGAACCCACCGAGGCCGAGCATGTCCCCGTCCTGGAGGTAGGGGAGGACCCCTTGCACGCATGCAAGATACTGCGAGGCAGAGACTCCCTGTGCCGAAAAAATGCAGTGCAGGTTCTCGCGATGCGCACTCAGATATTTGGCAGCCTGGATCGTGGTGATACACGCCTCCCACGCATCTGCTTCCGACCATCGGCTCTTGTGCCGCCTTCCCAGACCATCCCACTTCTCATCTATCAACAAGTCGTAGCTTGCCCGGTGCGTGACACGGTCTGCATAGCCAAATCGCACCGCATGCTCGATTTGGCGCCGAAGCGCTGCAGCGAAGGGGAGGCGTTGACCAGGACCATCGCAGAAAGCCCCAGAATCTTGGATGATGGCATTAGTCCTTTGGGAGAGGCGCACATAGTTCGTGCTTTTCGTCGCCAGGGTTTTTCCATAGACTGGTGATACACAAGCAAAGGGGCCAACCTCCACGGGAAGGCTATTCCAATCATCCTCCGCGCTGCCACAATAGAGCCTGATGGCCTCTGTCTGAGGAGGAATGAGAATCATTGTGGCTCAGTAGGTAGAACATTCATTACAATCATGGAGAGAAATTCCTTATCTGCTCGCCATAGGCAAAACACCCCTGTTTTTCTTTTTTTCCAGCTGGATCAGATGGGCAGGTACTCGTCTCGTACGGCATGAAGCATGCCTATGAGGCATGCAAGCACGCGGCTGGCACAGGCTGCGATGCGGATGGAGCGAAGTGATACGCATTGGCCGCGCGATATGCCGCCAACAGGCGTGGCGAACGCAGCGTATGAGGGGCAGAGAGCGGCTCAGGGCACGCGCACTGCCAGCGAAGAGTAGGATTGGAGGTTGCGATCACCACCATACCGCAGCGCTGGCACTCACACCACCCGTAATCCTTTCCCCAACGTCCATACGCATTTAGCAGATGCGCACACGCTTGCTTGGAAAGCTGACCAGGGCGCACAAGTGGATAGCGGATACGCACCGGATCAGGAGTCTTGTCCAGCACAAAGTAGTGGTCGTCCCCATAATCGACATAAGCTCCACGACGACAGGCCACATCGGGGACACCAACATCGCCAAAGAAGGTGTACACGTTGACACGCACCTTTCGTGCAAGCAACCGCATCTTCTCACGCTGCTCTGGCTGTTCCCCCTTGATTTCCACAAAGCAGCGATGATCAGGCAACCAGAAATCTGGCAGATACCAGAGATCTGATCGCAAGCAAAACAGCTTCGGCTCGTAGCGGTAACGAATACCCAATAGATCAAAGAAATAGGCCCAGCGAGCCTCCAGCTGGCTTCTGAAGGTGTACGGACCATAGATGGTTGGCTTTGCAGCAAGAAGCAGCATAAACGACACTCCTTTTACGGTAATATCAAATCAAGCCCATTCGACAAAGGGCTGGAGCAAGCGGTACACTTGCTCTTGTGAACGTTGAACATGGAAGGCGAAAGGCCAGACACTCCACACGGCTCGACCAATTAAGAAAGCTCGCGCTTCCCCAGCGATGTTCCTGAGAGCAACTGATGATGAGAAAGTCGCGCTTCGAGCGCCTCAGTAAAAGGGCACAGCCGCTCAGGAACGATGTGGAGACAGAAGGAGATCTTCCATGTTTTACGCTGGGATCGATTGGGCCGATCAGAAACATGATGCGCTGGTCCTCGATGAGGTCGGTCATAAGTTGGGTTCGCTGCGAGTCACCCATACCCCAGAAGGACTTGCCAAATTGGATGCATGGCTGAGAGGACTCGTTGGTGAGCAGAACCAGGAGCAGGTGGCATGCATCATCGAGACGACTCATGGCTTGCTCATCGCCTTTTTGCTGGAGCATGGCTGGGCAGTCTATCCGGTGAACCCGCGCACCGTTGATCGGAAGCGAGCCGCATCTGGAGCCAAGACAGATGCTATCGATGCCTATCTGCTCGCCAAAACAGGACGGGCCGATTTTGCGGACCTGCATCGACTCACTCCCGATAGTGAGAAGATTGCTGAACTGAAAGCCTTGACCCGCGATCAGGGCAGCTTGATCCAGATGCAAACGCGGCTGGTGAACCAGCTCACAGCCTGTCTCAAAGACTACTATCCCGTCGCGTTGCACCTGTTTGCCAAACTTCAGCAAAAATCGACCTTGCTGTTCCTGCAAACCTATCCCACGCCTCAGAAGGCAATGGGAGCCTCGCGAGAACAAATCGCACGAACGCTTAAAGAGGCTGGACATACCAGAGCAGAAGCCACCGCCGCCAAGATATTTGAAACATTGCATCAACCGCATCTGTACGCAGCTTCGGTGACGACGCGTACCAAATCGCGCTTGTTGCTGGCCCTGGTTGCGCAACTGCTGCCTTTGATCGAGCAGATCGCAGCGTATGATGAGGAGATCGAACGCCTTTTTTGAGTCACGAAGACAATGAGGTCTTCAGCAGTTTGCCAGGAGCAGGCAAACGCCTGGCTCCTCGCTTGTTGGCCGAAATTGGCGATGACCCCCATCGCTACGCGAGTGCAGCGAGCCTGCAAGCGCTCGGAGGCACTTCTCCAGTCTTGTTTGCTAGCGGAAACTACTCTAAGCCTCACCGACGATTGGGGTGCATCAAACCCTTGCGCAATGCGCTGCATCAGTTCGCCTGGCAAAGCACGCAACAAGAGAGTTGGGCGAGAGCCTACTACGAGCGCAAACGCGCAGAGGGCAAAAGTCACAGTGTTGCTGTGCGTACCCTCTCCAATATTTGGGCACGCATCCTGTTTGCCATGCTCCAGTCGCACACCCCCTATGTGTCGGCGACCTTTGAAGAGGGCCGCCAGCTCCACGCGCTCAAAGCCGCCTGAGATCGGGCTGGAGACTTTCGGGGCAAAACTGCCTGTGTTTTTGCCTTCAATCGAGCTTGGTTGCTTCTGATCATGCCACGTTGCGGTGTCAAGCCACTTTGTTTTCCTTGACACCGCAACGTGGCATGATATACTCCCTTACGCTCATTTGAAGCCATTCGAGCCTCCATTCATCTTATTTGTTCTCCTCTCCGAGAAATTCGTTGTCTCAAGGGTTGACATAGAAAGTCTTTCTTTGCAGCAGGAAAAGGCCCAGACGACTATGTGTCTGGGCCTTCGCTCGGGTTGTGATGGTGAAACAGCTACGGGGGGCGGAGAAAGCAGCAAGCACGGCGCGTTCGGATGACCCTTATTCGCCAGTATCAGCCATCCAGCTGGCTTCTTCCCACCAATAAAACTCGTTCCAAAACGCTTCGTCCTTCTCTTTCGCCTCGATGAGAGGACGGTGCTCTTCAAGGCTGGCGACCAATACCTCTTCGGAGAGGGGCAGAACAAGCGGCAGGCAGATGCCATGAGGCACGAGCTTCCCCGCGTCATACACCGCCGGATTCAGATTGAAGGTGGCAACATCAGTGATGTCCCAATAGCCCCCTTCACTCAGCCTCACAAAGGCAGATGCCGTTGAAAGAGCCACCTTCTCCTGTTCCACAGCACTCCAAAATGTATCGAGTGCCGCTCGGTAGTAGTCCATCTTGCTCATTGCCCGGTCGCTCGTTCACCATGCCTGTGTGGAGGAAGACAGGCACGGCGCACTCCGCAGAACTTGCAGGACGAGAAGGCTGCGGGCTGGAGACCAAGCACGCGGGGAAACGAGCCGCTCGCAATGGCAGCCTTCAACCTCGCGAAGTGGTCGTGCAGTTGCGGCAGAACAATCTGCTCATAGCAGGAGATGTCCGACCATGCATGTCGAGGCGGTTCTTTCTCTTTGAGGTAACAGTGACCGACGCGCGTTGGTTGCCCCTCGCCAATCCAGCCGTTTTGCCGCAGAAGCAGGTAATATCCTGCAAGTTGATTATCATAGCCCAGTTCTTCCGATGACAGGTGAGACGCAGTCACCTTGTTATCGGAGATCCACGCCTCGCCACTGGGGTTCACCCCGAACTGATCGGGGACGCCTACTACATGAGCACCACCGATGACGCCATGCAGGAGTCGATAGTGTTCCTGCACGCCATCGTCACCATCAAAGCGGTGGATCACCTCACCGTCTGGCCAGCACACGGGAAGTCCCTCCACCAGGGTTGCATGAGGCAACACCACCTGGGACATGGGAGTACTCCTGGCAAAAGTGGTGGACCAGCGATAATAGGCCGTCAGCGGGTATTTTGCTGACCAGGTCCAATCGGACAGATACTCCCGCTGATAGGCGTCGATCCGCGCGCTCAGGACGCTGTATGCGGGATGTGCCTGCTCCCAGTCTTTTCGCGCCTTGCTGTTCGCTGCCCCGGACGTGCGGCACTCGACATCGAGGGAAAACCAGTCCTGGAGATCCTCGAAGATCGGACGGCATGCTTGTTGCCACACCTGGAGATGCCCTTTCAGCAGCGGGACATCGTGATACGCCCGCTGGATGATGCTCTGAATCATCTTGCCAAACCAAACGCTGGCCCCCATATCGAGGAGAGGCGTTCTCGGATCAGCGAGGTATTGCAGCTCATATGCTTTCGGGCAACGGTCGAACGTGCGGAGTTGGGAGATACTCAGGGGACGCTCTTTCAAAATGGCTGCTGTTGCATCATCGAGCAGATAGAGCAGATGTCATCACCTTCCTTTCGAGCAGTGAGTCGCCTGAATACAAAGCGCTTTCACACATGAAAAAAGCCGAGAGGGTTCCCGGCATTATGAGGGAATACCTGCTTAGAACACCCACTGAATCCGTTCGATCCGCTCCATACAGGAAGGATATTTCTGCCCTGTATTCACATATCCATCATGGAACCATTTGTCAGTGGTCCCCGCACGGTTGCCTCGCGACCACTCTTCTGTTGTACAGCCATCCATTTGCTGGATATAGCGTTCGTACGCTAAAAATGCTGCGGCATAGCCCCGCTGAAACAGTGGTCTTTGGTCGATAGCTTGCTTGCGAAACAATCCACACAGGGGATTGATATTGTCGCTCTCCTCTTCCAAGCGTTCAAACCCTGCGAGAAAGCGGCGCACGTCGAAGTCATACCAAAGCTGCTGCATGGGTTCAAAAACGCCCTCATTCCACATCCCCAGATAGTAGCGCTGAGGATGCATGAGCCGAGGATCGGGATAAGGGTAACAAGGGTTGGGCGCTGTCAGATCGTCTTCCTCGTAGATCACCTGGATATCCCCATGAGCCAGAGCCGTTTTCCAAGTAACCTCGCGCCTCGGTCGCTCTCTTTTTCTCGCATCGGGATTCCACAGGGTTCTTTCCTCGCCTGGCATTTTTCATCCTTTCTCTGCCGGCTTATCAGTTCATGCTCTTTTCCATCCCCGACTGGTCTGCTTGTACCAGCAGCCATTTCTCCACTCCACAGGGAGTTTGCGCCCGCGCTGCGTGGGTTCAGGGATATCTGTGATGTCAGTGAACTGCGGCTTTGTTTGCCCATTGTTCACTAGGCGATAGCGCAGGCCCTCTTCATCGCGATACAGGCCACTCCCCAGGTACACCATAGGTCGCCCTATGCGCTTGCGAGCCTCATCAAGGCTTGCAAAGCGCTGGGCGAAGTCGGCGAAGCGCACCTGAAGCGGCCACCAGTTCGCAATCTGTTTGGGTTCGGTCAACCTTGCGGATGAAGATTTAATGTAGAGCCATCCGTCTCGCTCCTCAAGCGTCTCACTCACATCCTGTCCTCTCCATACAAAGGTAGGGCTATGAAGTAGCCCTACGAAGGCACAAGCAATTAGCGTTGTTCTCCCAGCACAAACAGAGAGAATTGGTATGGTCTGACACGGTGCCTCTTCCACAACTCCTCAAGTTGTCTTGCCCAGGCCTGCCTTTTCTGCTCGCCTGTCTTTTCTTTGAGAATGGCGGCGATCCCCCGAGACCAGTCGGTGAGCGGAAGTACATCTGCGACCCAACCGCGAATTCGTGTATGGGTCGTCTCATCGAGAACCGTCAGGTACACTTGAGCCATAACGTGGTTACTGGTGAGATGCACCAAGCTGACCTCGTAGAAATCCTGCTTCAGCGCCTCAATGACGTAGCCGAGATGGCCGTCTTTGACGGTATAGCCTGGCCGCGTCTTCCAGATCTTTGCCGTTCCCATACGAATCGGCTGCTCAAGATACCTGAGTTTCCTGGGCCTCTTCCCAACGAGCTTCTTCCTTGGCTCACCGGTTCCCTCTGGCACTGCATCAAACAGCGAGAAGCGCTGGTAGCCTATCTCAGCTTTCAGGGGAACCGCGATGGGCTGGATCACTGGAGGCGAGAAGGCAAGCTGGGCCAGGACACTGACATGTCCCTCCCAAACAGGACGATGCGGAAACGGGCGTGTGGGGTGACGAATGAAAACCGTGCCACCAGGAATCGTAATGACCATGCGCGGCGGCTGTGCTTCGCCCGAATCCCTGAGTGTGGAGTGACCACGCTCCGCAAGATAGGCTACCGCTTCCTCATACGAACTTCCTGTTTCCAGCATTCGTTGCGCCTCGGCCAGTTCTGCAGGCTGGAAGTAATGGTGAACAGCCCATTCCACCACCTCTTCATCGCTGCATGTTGGCATCAGTGTACTCATACTCGTCTCGCCTTTAAGCATAGCTATCGAACTTTCACACTGACGGTTAACCCGTACACAGTGAGGCGCTCCTGGTAATGCTCTGCGGTTTCTTTCGGACAAGCAATTACCATCTCCTGACCAATAGAGAATGCGTGCACTGCGATGCGCCGGGCCTCCTCGTGCGAGAGCACACCAACCACAGTGGTCAAGGCGTTGACCACATCATCGAGTTGGTCCTGATGGACCTCGTCCCGGTGCAGAATGACACTGTGTGGATAGAACGGACCAACGCACGTTTGTGGGTGTGCTTCGCGCTGAACAACGAGAAAACATCTGATCATACAAGTATCTCCTTTCATGCATATAGTGAGAGGCATGCAGATACAGCAAACAGCGAATACTGCCGCCAGTTTTCTGCGTCCATTCTGCCAGGAGAGAGGAATAGGGTGTGATACGGCCAGTTCCTCTCTCCGGAGCCGTGCCCACACGCGCGGAGAGCAGGCTGCTCATCATGATCAGGATGTGTTGATGCCTGAACTGGCACCGAAAGATGAAAGGGGCATTGCCGTTACGAATAGGCTCCTTCAGCACAGAATGCAACGGCTAACAAACAAGCGGAAATCAGTGACAGAGGCGGAGTCTCAACAGAAAAAGAGAACATCAGCGACACTCCCACCGAACAGCATCGAAGCTGTTGCCGTAAAGCACTGCGTGAATGGCAGGGAGCTTCTGCCCAAATGGGAATGCAGATGAACGCAATGCAATAAGGAGGTTAAGCGTTGAATACTGTTCGCCTGACTCATAAGTATCGCACTCGATGAAGATACAGTAAGTATCAGAGCTTGCTGCTTCCCTCATTGCTTCGCCCTCAATACACGCTTGCAATGTATCAAGAAAACGTGTTCCTTCTGTATCGTGTTGAAGGTATCCAGAGGCTCGCAAACGAGCGAGAATGGCCGCCGTGATAGCATGAACAGCCTGCTGAAATCCAAAGGATAACGTGCCTTCTGGCCAATCAACATACATATCTTGCCTCCTTTCGTGATCGAACGCAGTGTATGTATTATCATGAGTACTGAAGATCCTCCGTCACTTTTAGGCACCTTTTTCACCAGAATCATGTCTCCATCATTCATGGCTATCTTTTTGTGTTGGGATCATAAGAGACCCTTATAGCTTCGTTGGGATGATACTTACCAGTAAAATTGCCGCTTCTTTGATAGCAGGCTGCCCTCTGAGCAGAGAGAAACGTGGAGATGGCCCCTTGCCCAACACGTTCCCCGATTTTGACCCATATGTGGTCTTCCTGTAATTCATCGACATCCCAAAACAAGCCTGGCTCTCCTCGCTTCATTGAGCTGACATTGACCCAGAGATCCCCGACACGTTCTGTCGTCCACACCTCCCAGATCTTCTTGAAGTCTCTCTGTTCGTCCTTTGACACTGGAGTCCTCCCTTCACAAAAATGCGCGTTGGCGAGAGCGGCTGCACGCAGGAATACAATACGGCACAACAGAGAGGGCAACGCACTTGGTTGCTCCTACCGAAACGAACCTGATTCTCCTAGAAGAAGAGGTGGTTCTACAGCGGGCAGCAATTCGGGGCATTACCGCCTCAAACACTTCCAGCGTCCTTCTCTACGACACAAGAGCCCCTCCTTGATTATAAGAGAGACTCGGCGCATTTCAGCGATAGCTTCATCCCATGTAACCATCTGAAAGCGCTCAAGAAATGCATCCACAACGTCCACCCCTTTTTACAATGAGGCATTCTTTACAGCCAGGGACACCACTGGATAGAGACGCCACGTTTTGCCTCAGAAAACGCTCGATTGAAATGATTGAGGCAGACTCTGTATCTTTCCCCTTCTTGAAGGGTGAGCCAGTAGCTTGCATAATGCCCACAACGGGATGGCCCATACTCACACGGCCCCATATCCTCTTCCGAGAAACGGGTCAATGCTGGAAAAGAGGGCAGCAGGTTCTCTTGGAAGGATCTGCCGCAATGAGAACAGGTCCCCTGTCGCGTCAATCCATTCGCGATGATAAGCATGCGTACCAGACCTCGACAGCCAGGGCAGACTGAGGTCAGTTCTTGAAACATCATGGTGGTTCCTTGCGATTTTCTATCCGTGAGAGAGGTACGACACCTCTTCTGGCCATTGCGGTGGATAAAACGCTTCTCCAGTGTGGCGCTCTTGCCAGATGGCTGCGGCCATGCCCAGATAGCGAATGGCCTTCTGGTTCCTGATGTCATTCTGGAGCCACCTCTCTCGCCAGCATTGCATCAAATCACGAAAAAACTCGTGTTGTGAATCTCGTCCATAGAGAATATATTCCCGCACAAAACTTTTAAAGGCTCTTCCAGCGGGAGCCTGTGGGCGTCCTCCCAACAACAGAAACTTGCTATCCATTCCCGCCAAGTGCTGGATTCCTATCTCAAGTAATGCGTCCTTTTTTCCGTTCTCTAACAGATGAAGCGCATCGGCTGGATCAAAAGTGAGCAGTTCATTGCTAATCTGCTCACCCATGCGCTGGCACAATTGTTGATAGGGTGAACCAGCCTCCGGACAGAACAGCGCATTCCAGGTGGCAACAAAGCTGGCAGCAGCGTAACCATTGATGTGTGTAATCGATTCCGCTCTGACCCGTAGGTGATGCTTGGGAGGACTGAGTGTCGGCAACATCAGCGCAATGTCTTCGCCTGATAGCTTGGGGAAAAGGAACTCCTGCCGCACCCAGTGGCAGAAGAGCACATTGTAGACACATTCCAACGGCGGATAGCCCTGCGACAACTGAAAGGAGAGCGCATAATACCCCTTGAGAAGCGTTGCAAATGCAGCGTGTTCAAGAGTTCGCATCTTTTTCCTCCTTCATGAACCTCATAGCAAACACCAGACCTGTCGTGTGATGTTGCACGACAGGTCTGGTGTTTGGCACATACGTCATCAGACGCATTCTTCAAAAAGCGAGAAGCGAACATACTTCGTGTCCGCTTCTTCTTTCTTCCCCTTTTTGGTGGTTGGAGGCTTCTCAGGCGCGGAGGCAGCGGTGATTACAGGTTGTTCAGTTGTATATTTCTGTTGCAAGTGAGACAGCAACGCACGCTCTTTTGCCTCGATCTCCTGGGCACAACGTTGCTGATAGCGTTCAATGAGGCCGCTTCCCCGAATCCAGGCGCTCAATGCTCGCTCAACATCACTCCACGTATAGGCAGGATCACCTCTCCCTCCCCCAAACGCCCCTCCTTTCGCGGCATACTGCAACCACTGGAGCTGCTGATGGATGTCGGCAAACCACTCCGCATAAAAGCCATGGAGATCAAAATGCGCAATATGCCCATACAAATTCGTATGCAGCGGCTCATAGAGACCCTTGCGCCACCCGTTTTTGGGAAAGCCGCGCCGTATCCACGAGGCCATCGCATTCGCCCATTTTGCTTTCTCCTCATGACTGTCGAAGGCAGTCGAGGTAAACTGATTGGCACAAAATGGCGGTCCACTCACGACCGGCTCCTTTCCACAAAGAAGCGCTCAACCTCTGCGATTTGCGTGACCCGGGTAGCTGGCGGGAGCGCATTTAACACCTCTCTCCCATAGCCCTTTTTCACGAGCCGCGTATCGAGGAGCGCCATCACGCCATAATCGTGTGGGGTGCGCAAGAGGCGGCCTACCCCCTGCTTCAGCTGGAGAATCACCTGGGGCAACACGTAGCCGCCAAACCAGTTCTCATTCCTGGCCTTCATCAAATTGATGCGTGCCTCGTGGATAGGCTCATCCGTAGGAGTAAAGGGCAACTTGTCGATCACCACCAGGGAGAGCGCGTCTCCAGCGATATCGACCCCTTCCCAGAAGCTTTTCAAGCCGAATAAGACCGACCCTGGTTCGGTGCGGAAGCGACGGATCAATTCTGCCCGACTCATCTCATCTCGTTGACTGAGCACTGGGAAAGGTAACGTGGGAGCGATGCGCGCGTAGACCTCATCGAGCATCCGGCCACTAGAGAAGAGCAGAAAGGCTCGCCCACGAGAAGCCGTTACCAACTTCTCCATCTCGGTCGCGATTGCCTGCGTGTACTGCTCCACGTGTGGACCAGTTCCGTAGACGGGTTCAGGGAGGTTGCGTGGAATATACAGCAAGGCATGCGTTTTGTAATCGAACGTCAATGGCAATATACGCTCGATGACGGTCGGATAGTCGGCCTGGCTCAACCCCACCTGTTTGCGGAAGTACGCAAAGTTGCCGCCCGCATGTGCTGTGCCCACGGTGGCGAGTGTCGCGGAGGCCATCACCACCGTGGGCCAGCGGTCAAACACCTTTTCTTTGAGAAAGGGCGCAACATCAAGCGGAGCTGCACACACCTGAAACTTCGGCACACGCTGCTCTCCGGTCAGCAGACGTTCCACGTAGTGAACGTATTTTCCTTCCGTCTGAACTGCAAAGACCAGTTCAAGCGCACTCGTCAGATTCTGGACACGCTTGAGGAGCTTATCGTAAAGGGCAGACTCTTTCTCTGTCTGGTTTGCTGGCCGCGCCATGCGCAATGCGTCCACCAGATCAACAAGCCGGTTGGCAAGCGTCAATGCCTCTGGCATCGGCTCTCGGAACGGGACTTTCGACGCCGTGCCAAATGGCATCTGCTCCACACGTAACCATACATCTGCCGCCAATTGTCCTATCTCATTGTAAAGCGTCTCTGGCGTCCGCTCCTTGACGGCATGCAACTGGAGCAAGGATGCGAGTTGCGTTGGGCGAACGGAAGCAGTAAATGCGTTTGTTGCTTCATTCACTATATGGTGCGCTTCATCTATAACGAGTAGATCACATTGCGGGAGGATTGCCCCCTCGGTTGCTGCATCGAGCATGAGGAGTGTATGGTTCACGATAACAACCTGAGCGGATTGGGCGGTATCACGCATCTTGCGCACATAGCATTGGTCAAAAAAGTCACACTTACTCCACGCACACGCATCGCGGTCACCATTAATGCGCTGACGCAGCTCAGTTGGGATCACAAAATCGAGAGACTCAAAATCACCGGAGAACGAGCGGTGTCCGTCATTCACCAGATCAACGAGCCGCCCAAAGTCGGGATACCAATCAAACACCCGCAGGTCTTTGCCTGTCTCATACAGGCGATCCCGACACACATAATTGCCAACGCCTTTCACAAGCGTCGCTCCAAATGGCATCAGATGTGCTTGCAGGAACGGCACATCTTTCAAGAAGATTTGGTCTTGTAATGCTTTGTTCCCAGTGCTGATAATTGCTGTTTTCCCAGAGCGGAGGATGGGGACGAGATAACCCATCGTTTTTCCCGTCCCGGTGCCTGCTTCCTCAATGAGATGGACCCCTTCAGCAATCGCACGCCCCACTTGGAGCGCCATCTCCACTTGCGCAGGGCGCAGTTCACGCCCGCCCTTGAGAAGATCGGCCACAAGCGATGACACGCTTGTGGCCGGTGCTTGCTCATAGATGCTCATAGGCTATTCCTTCCCAAAAAAGAGCCAGGGGCAGCATGCACATGTTGCCCCTGGTCCAAGGCGACATGAATGTCGCCGGAAGATTAGTAATCGAAGCCGAGAACCTCCCTCAGTTCCTCATGGGAGAGACACTCGTGCAATATCCAACCGTCGAAGTAGAAGTAGTACTGCTTCCGCGTCCAACGCCGACTGGCGAACAGTGTTTGCTGGCTGATGGCATCTCCAGGGATCAGCAGCAGACAGTCGCTATGTGTCCAGACCCACCCGAATGGTTGACACACGCCTTGCCGCATCCGACCAGCCAAGAATGCCTGCGTTGCGGCGCGATGATGAAGCGAGGAATGAGGCTGCTTGGCGCGAATGGTCGCTTCGAGCAGCGCGAAGATGTCTTGTGGGTACGCTTCTTGCCTGCTCTGCTCTCCTGCGGAAGTACGCTCCTGCGCTATGATCCGGCTCCGCAAGAGTTGGGAGATTCCTTCTTCGCGATCAGCGTGTTGCAGCCTCCGCGCTTCCTTCCCCTGTTGCTTCATGGCAAGAAGGTTTCTGGTCGCCTCTGCCCACACGGCCGACGGATTCGGCACTGAGCAGAGGGTCGTCTGTGCATAGAGCAGGGTATGTTGGAGCTTGATGATGGTTTCGCGTGCCTGTACTTCGTACTCGACCACCGCGAGCGGCGTCTCTCCTCCCTTGTAGCAGGCATACACGGTATAGCCGAAGGGCTGATGGGGGACGATCTGAAAGCGCCCCTTTCCCAGACGATAGACCAGGACATCATACCGCGTATCGCGCGCATGAGCTTCCACCCACCATACTGAACCGGGTAAGGGGGTCTGACGTGCCTCAACGGTGAGGAAATTACTTTCGATCCGCTGTGCACGCCAATATGCCCGCGCCTGCACGATCGCCGTGTTACATGCATTCATGACCTGCTCATGGCAGTAGCAACGCCATTCCCTATCTCATGACGCAGCATGGCAAGCCATGTCCTATCGTTCGGATAAAGCACCTGCAACCAACGTCCCACACTGATCAAGAGATCCACCAACGCTCGTTTTCCCTCTTGCGTATACCCATCATCGACCCACCCCTGTTCCAACAGTTTCCGCCGACGGATCTCCTCCCAGACGAGCGAGAGGAGCGCCCCATCCTGCTGCAAGGCATGATCTAACTGCCAAAGATCTTCTAAAAGGAGGCGCACGCCAAAGCTGGAGGACTCGATAGTCGTGAGCGCGCTGGCCGAAAACGGACAGCGCCTACTGAGCTGGGAGAGCGTCAGCGGGAATCTTTCGCGTACGACTCGAAGATATGCCCCTATCTCAGCAGGAAGAATGAGGCCTCCTTGCCTGGAAATCTCTGCTATGCGAGCTATCAGCGCCTCCTGGCGCAACGGAGGCGAGATGGACATTTGCAACCGGGGAAGCGGCTGCAACATCTTTTCGATATCGGTGAGAACAAACCGGAGTTGATCCGCTTCCCCTCCCCGTTCCACAATCAGGTGTACCGCCGACACCAGCAGTTCGCGAGTTCGCTGATCACCAGCCATGATCTGCATCATCCAGGCACGCACATCTGAGAGCGTGAGCGCATCGGCACACGCTTCTGTTGACAGTACAGCTCCTCCAAGGGCGCTTCCTACACATTCTGCAAAAAAATGGGCGAGGGGAACATCCAGGCCGAGACAGATCTGGACAGCCATCCTGACCGAGACATGATTCTCTCCTCGCTCAAGCCGACTGACTGTTGCCGTATCAATGCCCAGTTGGGCCGCAAAGGGTTGCTGAGGCAGTATGCCACGAGTACGGCGCAGCCAATCGCCAAAAGGTATGGTCTGTTGCATATGAGAACTCCTGTGCACAAAAATACCGCTCCTTCTTGGGAAGGTGCGGGTTCAATCAATGATCTTTGTTTTTTGCATGCAAGTGGTAGAAAATCTTGCGCTCACCTGTCAACTGGCGCTGCCCTAAGCAATGCGCCTGCTGGAGGTACTTTAGGAACATGTCAGGCGCTGCACGTCGATTTCAGGAGGGAAACGAAGGGTGTACAGGTCCCCCTGCCAAAACAACCCTTTCATCGTTTCCGTCATAACGCGAAGGAAGTGAAACGTAGTGGACCCTTCAATCTTATGAAAAGCGTCACTTCCTTCCTCAGAATTCATATAGAGCGCGAAGAGATGGCTCAGAACGCTCTTTGGAGAGATGTGCACCAGGTAGACCTGAACCTTGAGCATTGTCTCCTTTGCTGGGACATATACTCGTAATTCGGGGATTGCCCCAACGAGATCTCCACGGTAAAACACTCCTTGATGCTGCTGAGAGGACTCTGTGAAGAAGAACTCTGCTTCATGCTCAGGTGGCTTCTGGTAGGCGTTTGTCTGTTCTTGTTGGACACCAAGCGCTGCCAATAATTCTTCAAGATCCTTTTCCCAGGACGACATCGTCACCTCCTTCTAAGCAATACACACAATGAAGAAGGTTCCTGTATCAGGAACCTCTCTGATATGAAAAAGCGGGAGAAGCGACTCTCATCCATCGCCTACTCCTTCCTTCTTTCAACCGAAAAAATGCTCTGCACATTTTCTACGCAGAGCATTTTCATATATTTGCCGCTACAATCAACTATCACTGCAAAGCATGAGTAGTAGAGATATTGTCCACTATGCTTGCTATTTTGTGTCTTATCTCGTCTCCTCAGCCAGAGCACACCTGCAATGCACACCACCCTGGCCCCTCTCCTTCCGTCGCATGGTAGATGGCATATTCGTCAGAATCACCTCCTTCCACAGATACCTCCTGCAAGAACCCCTTGCTGTCCCACCAATAGGCAACGCTCACAGCAACAGGTATACCCAAACGAAGAGTTACTTGGCTCTCATTCATTTTCACTCCGATTCGTGTCATGTCTCACTGGTTAACATCGATAACCGTTCGCAACGTCTCCTCATCCATATTGGTCAACGATGTCGATACAGCAAGATAGGCAGTGTCGTGCTCGCCTTCAACTGCGAGCATGACCCCTTCTTCAAACAGCATGTGGAAATGTCGAAGAAGGGGTCATGCTCCTAGAGCATCCGACAGCAATAGATTTCTCGCAAGTGCCATCGCGTTCTGTGTAGAGACAGTTCTCCCTATCGCTACCAGAATATGTCGTACGCCCTTTTTGCTGTCTACCCACGTTGTGCTGTGCTATGATCCTTTCCTATACCCCGTCATCCAACTCAACGTTGTCATACCGTCCATCCCCAAAAACGCTTATGATCAGTTCAATCCAACAGGTAAGCGTGAGAACACTGATTGCCACAGTATGTTCTCGCGGTTCCCGCGGATCAAGACTGGAAATGAGCTGTTCTATATAGGCATACCACATAGGCAGATAGACCTCGTCCAGGAGTTCGGGAAGCATTCCCAGTTGACCCTGATAATAGGTCTCCAGGAAGGTGGAAAGCCGCGCACCTGGCCGCAATACAGCCACAATCTCCTTCGGCGGCCTCTGTTGCAGCCAATCGAGCACCCGAAGGGGATGCAAAAGATCCTCAGCAAAATACAGGGAAGGATCAAAAGATCCATCTGCTTTCGTTGAGGGAAGCCAGATGTGCCAGGCAAAGACCGTGTCTTCGGCCACAGTGATCTCGGACGCCTCGATCTCACAGGCACAGCGTAAGACGGGGGCATGCTGAAGGCGTGTGAGCAGCTCAGACGGCGTATATGCTTGCCCCGCAAGCCACATGCGATACCGGGGACCAAATGCCTCTAGCACTTCCAGGAATTGTCGTAGTGTTCTGCCTTCCGCATCGATCGTAGGTGGTTGATCCATGGCTGGCCTCCTTCAGTTCGTTCTTAATTGGAGAGCACCAGTTTTTCTGGCTATTCGGGAAAAAATTGCGGTTAGCTCATAAACACGCCATTTTTGTTCCTCATAAGACTCAATAGTCACACACGCAGGGAAGATGAAGATCAGTCATCTCTACTGCGTGTGCGTTCGACGACCTTGAAGCGCGAGAGATCCCAGGGTTGAGCATTCTGCATCAACTTGACGGAGGCATACCATTGGCTGTATGCCTCACTGTTATGGCAAAGGACAAGGACACTAGCATGACCATCAATCCAGGTGATTTCAACAAACAGTCCATTATCCTCCGTCCCAAAGGTCAGATCATATCCCTGCTCTTTGATAATCTGCTCGATCTCACTTGGAGACCGTTGGCCTACTTTCGTTCCTAACATGTTCTGATCATTTCTTTCTGTACTCGCTGGTACAGGTAACAGGTTGGAATGACTCCCATCACCAGACCAGTTGGCAGAGACGGTGGTAAGCTCGCTTCCCTTGCGCGTGGAAGGAGCATGGGCAGGATCTAGATGGCTGCGTCAACAAGAGGAAGTGAGCGGCTTGTCATGGGTCCGCATGGGACCAACTTCCGCGGGTCTCTGGTTTCCTCTTGGGGTGCAGTCCAGGTGTTAACCACAATTTTCCGAAGAACCCTCTTTTCTGTGGTAGCCCACCTTGCGGTCTCGACGAACAAGAATGAACTCCAGCAATCGATAATGGACCAGATGGAGACAAATCGCTGGCCAGTGGTGAGAGGAAGCATGCATACCTGCTTCCTCTCGATTCCCTCACACCAACGCTTCGTATCGAGACCATCTTGCACCGCTTTTTGTTCAGCCAGGGCCAGATCCAGTTCCTCAACATGCAACACCTCACCAAACACAACAAAGCATGCTGACATGCAGGAACCTCGTAGGCTTTTCCACGTGCAAGCGCGATAACCCCTCCAGTGGAAAAAGAAAGGCGGTCGCGTCCCACAATGAAGCGACCGCCCTGCGCATCAAATGCAAGCATATGTTCCCTTTCACGAGAGCATGAGATGAGGCAAAACTTTGGTGCCTCCTGCAAAAGCGAGCAAACATCTCTCCTACTAGGCTCACATCCAGAAGCGGCACGATGTACATTTCTCCTTTCCCATTGCTCCCCGTCCTCTCATAGCAACACTGCAAGCGCTTTTGCTTTCCCTCCTGCTTTTGGCAATACCTCCTATGCCCCGCGTGCATCTGCTATCCGCTCTGGAAGCGCAATGCCGAACCACTCTCCATACCGGACCCCGGCGGTAACTTCGCTCGCAGCAATCTGCCTCATTTTTGGTGGCGTCCTCTGATGTTGTGTGTCCCTTGCACAGACATTCCAGAGCCGCGCCACCAACGCAAAGTGCGCAACAGGATTTTCTTCCAGCCACTGACAGAAGGCATTGGCTCTCTCGATCAGTTCGCATGCCAAATGGTACTGTTGGCGGACCTCTTCCATCTCTTCCTTCGTCCACGAAAAATCCCGGCAGACATCTTCCATCGTTACGTTCAACCACACCGAGTCTGTGTTGTTCCGCAACATCTGCACGGTCAGTGCGAAGGAGGCCAGCGGTTCCCCCTGCGCCGCACAGCGCTGAAGGAGCAGCGCCTCGCTGACCGCATCCCGCGACACCGGGACCTCAAAGAGCTCCTCGCTGGCATATTCCCTATAGGTATTCAGCCACTCCTCATCAACGGCACCCAGCAGATACAACAGCAGCTTCCAGCCAAAGTCCAGTTCCTGATACTGCTCTTCCTCATACAGATCAAAGCCCATGGGTTCGATGGGGAGAAAGGCCGTCAGCTGCCTTTCTCCATAGATGTCATCTGGCAAGAAGTGAAGCGGCATGGGGAAGTAGTGCTGATTCACCAGGTGAAAGAAATGCACTTCGCGTGGGCTATAGTCGTGTCCCTGCTCCGGAAAGATGGACACCTGTTGCGCTTCATCATGCGCAAACTCTTCAGGAAAACATTCCTGGTAGAGCTGAAGCATTTCTGTGATCGAGAGGAGCAACGTCAGGAAATCAGTCGCATCCTGCATACTCAAGGGGATTTCTGCGTCTGGCGGCAGGGTCACGACGTACTCCTTCCCGCCTTGCTCGCCTGATAGCCCTCCCGCGCCATATGAAGCATGGGTACTGGAAGCTGCGGGGAAAGCTCCTCACGTCTCTCCCGCAGGCCCCGCCGACCGGTCACGAGGAATTTCTGGAGGCGAAACGTCGTAAGGACGACCCCCCTAGGACTCACCACCCGTGTTCGCATCATCCCATCATGGCGGAGCACCAGATTACGCGCGACCACCTCGGCCTCCCCCTCATCGACAAAGTGATTTGGGCTTTCCCACCCAGCCTCCATCAATTCCCACTCATCTTCGCGTAACAGCTCCACGGTCCAATGCACGCCATCCGACTGAAGCGTTGGCCTATGCATGCGCCACCCAGGCCGCGCATGAAACATACAGGTCTGTTGTGTCTCCTCTCTCCCAGCGATAGACGCGACCCCACCTACTGTTTTCCCCAGTGTTCGCAGGAGATAGTTGAGGCAATCTTCCTCGATCTCCTCCGGCGCATCAGCGTGTACCGCCAGCAGCACACAGGAATAGGGGAGAATGCCAGGTGATACACTCCCCTGAGCAAGGTCCTCAGCAGTCATTTCGACCACATCGCCGATGCTCATTTCCGCGTACCGTGCGATATCCTCTATCACCTGGTGTGCAAGAGATGGGATGCCATAGTAAGCTAGACCATAGTAGGCCAGGCATACGGGCTGTGTTTCCTTCATCGCTTTTTCTTTCTTCCTTTCGCAGTCGTGTGCCAGGACGTGACACGTCCTGGCGCAAAGGAGATGGCTAGTGAGCGGCCCCCATTGACATGAGCGTGTGGGTGCAGGTATACGACCCTTTCGCGCGCATCACGCCAACGGGCGCTTTCGTCATTCCCACCTCGAAGGTCAACTCCGGGGCAGGGATGACGCTGAGCACCTTCGAGAGGGTAGCCATATTAAAAATCAGCTCGTCCTGATCCTCGCCCACCACGGCTGCCGGGATGGTGGTGCAGTTCCCCCCGACATCTGCCGCCTCCGCCGTGATTGTCAGCTTTCCCGGCTCTACCCCTGGGCTGGCCTTGATCGTGATCCGGCCAGCATCGTAATCGGACTTCGCGAAGAGCGAGGTGAGTGCCACAATCTCGCGTAGATCCGCCGTCTTGACGGTAACGGTGGTTTGCGTCTGCTGCGGCAGCGTTGCTTTGTAATTAGGATAGTTGCCTGACGCGAGAATAGAGGAGAGGAGCATCCATTGCGTGCTAAAGATGACCTGACTACTTGTCAGCCGGATCTCGACATTTCCTTCTGTGGGGAGGATATTTGCCAACTTCGCGAGGGAACGTGCGGGGATTAGAATGTCGCAGGTCAGTTTACTTTCAGCCGGGAGCGGCAATGTGCGAAAGGCCAGTTTTCCATACCCATCTGCTGCCGCAAAGGTTATGAGCTGTGGCTCGATTTGCACCAGGATATTGCCAAAAACCTCGCGTGTCCCGGTCTCGTCCACGGCAATCGAGACTTCTTTGATGACCTCCTTGAGCAGTGCGGCCTTGAGGATGGTCGGATTGCTGTCCTGCTCCACGTCTGGCATACGAGGAAACTGTTCAGGATCAACGCCTCTGACATGAACGGGACCGCGAGCCCCATTGACCCTAACATCATAGGCGTTGTCTACTACAATCTCTATGATGCCCGACGACAATGCACCTATCAGGTCCGTGAACAATTTCGCAGGAACAGCGACTTCACCTGCTTCGAGCACCGTTGCCTCGACCCAGGCGGTAATGCCTATATTGAGATTGGTTGCATCCAGTCTGATGCGAGTGTCCTGAGCTGTTATGCGGATATTGGTTGCCATTGGAAACGCTCCTGCTCCTTGAGCAACAGCGTGGTTGACCACAAGCAGCATGCGGTTCAACCGTTCCTGCTCGCAGGTTATTTTCATATGTGCTCCTTTCTGAGCAACAAGGGGAGAGCAAAACACGCGTGGCGAAGGGATCTCACGCCACGCGTACGCACGGTGAAATTGAAGGAGAACTCTCTAGGAGGGAGCATTACGCCTCGTCTTCGTCATCCCACTCGTCTTCCCTGTTCTGCGCTTCGCTGCTCTCTACAGTGGTGAAGAACTGGGGAGGATATCCAAGTGCCTGGGACAATCCTTCGGGAGTAGTCTCCAACGAGCGCGTGGTGAATGAGGAGGAATCGGTGTAGGAAGCGAATGTCGTCAATCCTCCATAGATCAGCATTTCTACATAGCCATAGAGAAGCGACGCCATATGATTGTTGACGGTGCGCGACTGTTGCATTGTCCGCTCTGCCATGAGGACTAGTTCTTTGCAGGAAAGTCTCTGCGCCGCCTCTGCCTCTTCTTCCGGTTGTGGCAGCAGCAATTCGGGATGGACCAGTGACGGCGCAGGCAAGCGCAAGCAGAGCGGCCCTGCGAGCGCCCCGCACAGTTCATCCACCGTCGCGGTATTTCCGCAGAGCACCTGGCCGGAGTGCAGCGCATTGCCGCCATCGATCCACCAAAGCAGTGGAGGACGCTCGCGGCGTGTTCCAGCAGGAGACATAAGGCAATTCGCCATTTCCTGCCTGCCCAGGGCACTATCGACGCAGCCGACCAGAATCGTCAGTTCGTTCCAGCGCCGCGAAAGCAGCGAAGGAGAGAATGGGCCGACGTGGGCCGCAATCTCGTCCTCGTTCAAGCCAAAGGCGAACGCGAACCGGTTGGCGAGGAGTTGGGCCTTCGGATATCCAATTTCGGCTGGGCAAAAGTTCTGTCGCGCCCGAATATTGCTTTCCTCCACATAGTCATGATCCACGATGAGGAGCGAAGCCCGACGAGGCTCTTCGCCGTGAACGTGTTCCCAGGTCCGATTGAAGTCCCACACCAAACGAGCCAGGTGCCCCACCAGCCAGGAGCCAGTTCCCCCTGCACCGACCACGACGATCTGCATGCTTTTCGATTGGTACGCGACGACAGGACGAGGCGGTTGGGTCGCAAATCCAGGATAATTCATTGCGTCATCCACTCCTTCGCCACGCAATCCTCGACACCTGCTGGCAGCGCGAAGAAGGTGCGTGCAGGCACTTCCCATGAATAGCCATGGACACACACCCGTGTACGGATTTGTGGATGGGTATGGACCTGACCGATGACAAAGTAGACCTTAAAGCCCCCATTGACCAGTTCATCTCGATTATCAACCCGAGAGAAGTAGGCGTGCATATCATGGTGCGAGTGTCCCTCAAGTGTCGCCGTCTCATCCGCTTCGGACGAGGTAGTGGCTCGAACACTCGTCGCCGTCTGGATCTGTTCTGGTTCATGAATGCGCCATCCGTTTTCATAGGTGAGGTAGAACAACCGCTCAAGCATATGTCCATCTGTCTCATCCCGAGCAGCGCGCGCCTGGTCAAACAACTCCTGCACCACCTCTTCTCCAACGCGCGGATAACGCCAGATCACATATGGCGCAACATCTGCCAGACCAGGCAAGGCACAGGGAGCAGAAATGGGCATGAGAACCTCGATACCTGGGCAACCCGCAAGCAGAAAGACGCCTCCTCGCGCAATCACGTACTGGTAGATTCTTCCCGTATCTACAGTTGGGAGTTCTGGCTGCAAAAGAACGTGATGCGAAGGGGCAAATGGTAGAGGAATAGCTTCAACAGGATTGCCCTCAAGAAAAGGCAGGGGCGACAGCGGCAACAATCCCCGGATCTCGCACAAGACCAGGGGGAATGGAATGTGCATCCCAAAACAGCGCACAAAGCTGTAGATCCCGTCACCAGCAATCAGCAGATCAACCTCATCGCTGACGGTTACATGAGAAGCCCGGAGCAAGTGATAGGACATCTTACCTCCTCACGTGAAGCACACGACTCAGCAGCGTATCAAGCGTGAGCGCCTGGGTAGGATGCTCACGCGGGGCAATAGGCAAGAGGTCTTCAAGGGGGAACTCAGAGGCTTCTTGCGTGGCAAGGTCGGTCAACAGGTAGCGAATATCTCCCTGGTGCCGACGGGACTTACTACTTGCCAGATGGCCGTTAAAGGGGCTGCTGATAAACAACTGGAAGGCTTGAAGTATATGCGCTCCATCTGCTTCAGGCGGGCGGTTGGCTCCGAAGCAGATAGACCCATCGTTCCCCACATTGGAGAGCGGGGCATGGTAGAGCTTTGTCTGCGGCGCGATCTCCTCGTCTTTGGCTGCCCAAACCCAGTAATGGTGCCCACAGCCAGTAAACACCAGATGGGGTAAGGGAACCTCAGCCTGCTGGAGACCGAGATCATTGTCAATAATGGAGAGCTGGTAGTGAGCGGGAGGAAGAGAGACCGTTGTCCACCGTCTTCCTGCCGCGTCGATGCCAAATCGTAGTGTGCCAGGTGGAAGCCAACTGCTATCAAACGGCATCGGGTGAAAGGCCGCTCGGACGGCATCAGCGGGAAGGAGTTTACAATATTGCCTGTCGTCACGGTCGCGCCAGGAAAAGGCAAACATGTCGCTATTCAGAAACCACAGCGCGGCGCTGATCTTGATCAGACTGTTTTTAGGGATATTGAGGAGCTCAAGGACTTCCTCTGAGGTCAGCGCCTTTAATCCTGATCCCGCACTGACGCCATCATCTCCTCTTGCTTCTTCGTAAGCAGAATGCACTCGTTCCAAATGCGTATTACCTCCGTGAAATTGCACATAATATCGCCTTCAAGCCAATTGATAAACTGATCCGTTTTCTCTTTGAGAACGACGGCCTCTTCGTACTGCCTCGCCAACTCATCAATGGTGCTGATGCTCCAGTTCGCAGTAGTACATGGCGCTTCTGCGGTGGCATCCAACCAGACAGTGCCTGTATCGTGAGCGATCAGGTCAATGACGTGACGGAAAAATGCCAGTGGCTCACGTTCACGTTCACAGACGGTACGCAACGAGGTATCATCTACTTTCCCCTCTTCGAGGGGAAGAGCAAACAGCGTCTCTCGCTCATCAGAAAAGTGGAAGAATTCTACTTGGATTTCGCCGATCAGGTAATATATGAGCTGCCATCCCAGATCCAACTCCAAAAAGTCATCGCTGATGGTCAGGTCGATGCCGAACGGTTCGACGGGAATGGTGGTACAGCGATACTCCTCACGGGTATCCTCCAGCACCTCCCAGAGTGGCAGGGGGAAGAGATGTTCGTCGATAAGTTTGAGCAGGCGCACTTCATGCGGACTATACGCCTCTCCGAAGGGAGGAAACAGGGGAGCCTGACCCAGGCGCACTTGCTCCATCGACTCCGCGTAGGCGGTGGGGAAGTAGTGCCGATACACCATCAGGTAGTCTCCCAATGACTGTATCCGCTCAAGCAATCGCTTGGCATGATAGATGGTGAGCGGGAGCTGGCAGGCGTACAACATAGAACGCAGTTCAACGCGGCTCCCATTCATCACAGCACCCAGCGTGGCCAGGCGCTCCTGGCCACGCCTCCTTTCCACGCTCAAAACCCAAGCGGTGCGAAAGGACTAGGGACCGCTTTCGCCTCTCGCAACCGTCGGGCAATGTCGCCGATGATGTAGTTGCTCTTGTCCTCGTGCTCGAGTGTATCAATAATGCGCCGTTGATAGCCGACTAGTCGCTCCTGATTGAGTTGCTTGGTGAGCAGGAGCATTTGTAGTTCCCAGGCCAGGGCAATGATCTCGGGCAGGCGCTGCGGAAGCGCACAGAGCCTTTCAACAAGCGCATCGAACACGACGCCGCCCTTCGTCCCAAGCTGTGGCGTCACCCGAATGATGGTCTCCTTTGACCCATCTGGCTTGTCGTCCTCCGACCAGGTAAGCGTCGCGTTTGTGGCTGCGGGACTGACCTGGCTCAGCCAGCGCTTCAAGTTGCTATCGCGCTGCTTTTTCGCTTCTTCTTCCCCCTTCTCAGTGACGATCTGCGCGTCCAGGGTAATCAATTCTGAGGGGATTTCAAACTCTTGATTTTGCAATCGTACTCGTGCCATGCAGATGTTCCTTTCCTACTCAAACATGGAAATGGTGGCGTATTTTTGTTCAGGTTTTTTCTCGGCCTCTTTAACTGGGGAAGCCGTCTTGGCCGGCGTGGATGCCACAACGCCCGTTTTTTGGGCCGTCTTCGTGACTGTGGGTGTCGAGGGCGCGGTGGTCTGGGTCACCTTCGTGGGGGCCTGAGATGCTCTCGCCCGCCGCTTCGCCTCGTCTTCCAGCCGTTTCCGCTCTCGATCCGCCCAGGCCAGGAAGTAGGCCTGCATTGTCGCCACAATGGCTTGCTGAAGATGATCGAGAAACGCCTGCTCCGACAGTTCGGCGGTGCGGAATGTTTTGACCTGCACCGAGCCACCCTCTGGCAACTCGCGTGCAAACAGTGAGATGAGCGGTCCCTGTGGATGGCCATCGTCATGGTGGATGGTCGTACCAATAAAGAGGTCGTTGGTTCTTTTCAGCAGGTCTGGGACCGTCCAGGTGGGTGATGCCAGAGGAAGTGCATCCGTCGGCGCTGCTTGAGGATCTTCACGAGGTGGTTCCTCAGTCTCCCCAACAGGCGCAGGAGGGTGTTCTTCTGGGAATCCGTCGTCATAGTAATCGACAATGACGCCTTCATCATAGATAGGCTGTCGCGCCATAAGCTCCTCCGTTCATGATATACAAAAGCCCGCCTGACGCTCTAAGCCAGGTGGGCGACATTCGATAGGTAGATGAAAGAGGCAAGCCGCGTCTGTGAGGTCGAGCCAGAGCGAGGCGCCACACGTGTGCCTTTGTTGGAAAGGTACGCCCATACCCCTACTCCAATGCTTGGAGACGGTGTTCCGCTTCTGGGGAAAGCACAAAATCGTGCCGATGCAGGAATGCGCGCAGGGGGCCAGCGGCGTTTCGTCTGGCCGCAATAATCCAGTGAAACCCACCTGTATAGGAGAAGGAACGGCAGGGAATCGCTTTGACCTCTGCATTCAGCACACGGTCGGGGAAGTACAATGCAAAGGAATCGGACTCCTGCTCATACACCACCCGGCAATTGGACTGGGCGCATGCTCGCACTCCAGATCCAAGTCGAAAGTGATGCTGCTCGGCCCAGGTGAGTAGGATATTTCCTGCCCCATGATAGGTGCGATAACGAAAACAGAGTGTTCCCTTTGCACCTATCGGCTCTTTATGAAGGGCAGTGCCTGAGAGCGTGCGAAAGCTCTCGACCAGCCTCCAATCGTCGTGAGGAAAGACGACGAAAAAGCCAGTCCCATCAGTATGCAGCGCAATCTGACGATCCTCTCCCGTATAGAGAGGTGGTTCAGGAAGCGCACTGCAATCAATCTGCAGCGCTCCTAATTGGCGATGATACTTTTTCGTCCAGCACCATGCACGGTGAAAAGCGCTAAGCGGCCATGCGTCGAGCGGAAGAAAGGCATAGAGGTGCCCAGCTCGCGTATCCGCCCCATCAAACCCCTGATCGTCACGGGCAGCGGCTCCATCACAGACCCCAGCCAGTGCTTCTACAGCCTGCTTCAATACAAGGTAGTGCCTGCGATCAAATGGATCTTCTGCTACCTCCATCGTTTTTTCTCCTTTTCGAGACATTCGCTGCATATGCAATTACCGTCCCCACCCGATCACCACGATCAACAAGAACCAGAGGTAGAGCGTCGGGAGGTGCCAGATCCCCCTGATCACCCAAGAGGTCCACGAGCGCGTTGCATGCGCCTTTGGGAAGGGCACGAGAAACGCCGCAAGCAAGAGCAAGGAGCGCACAACAATGAGCAAGAGCGCGCTATAAGCCAGGCCATGTGGTTCAATGGGCACAGCACAAGCCCAGATCACATAGGCGGGTTCGATGAAGTAGAGGTGGGCGATCTCCCACATGCCCACAAGACTTGTCGCACAGCCACGCGGCAACCCAAACTCATTCTTTTGCTGAAGATATTCGGCGTACGCTTCAGGACTCATCGTTGCCTTCCGTTCGCTTAATTGCTGAGCGGGGCTGTGCACTACAAAAAACAAGCCAGCCAGCGCACAGTAGAAGAGCAGAATCGTTTGCCACACCGTCATGGAGAATCCTCCTTCACAAAACAGATCAGCCAGATCTCTGTGGATCTGGCTGATCGAAACAGTAAAACCTAGTATTTCCGCCGCCTTTTGGGCTTGTGCCCGTACTGCTGTCTGAGCGCTGCCCAATCGTCAGGGGCGGCCGTTGTTACTACAATCGGCTCGTGCCAGGGATTATTGTTGAGGACATAGTGCTGGATTTCCTGGGCCACCTGCCGGGCCGTTTGCGTGGGCACTGGCATCTCATCTACCGCAATGACCGTCTTGCCCAGCTCGCCATCCGGATGACGTGGGGGAAGCACGGCTTTTGCTGTACTGGGAGTGCTGGATCGCTCTGTCAGCAACGCGGCAGGGACCGCCTCCAGTAACGTCTGCCGCACCTCGGCCAGGTGCTTGAACTCTTCCTCGCTTTTGGCCTTGGCGGCAACGTGAATGTAGTCATCCAACTGTTGTTTTCGTGCCCTTGCGTTTTCCCACGCCTGCAGGTCTGGAAAGACGCGGCGTGCTTCCGCTTCAAACGCCTGCGCCTTCTCTTGCCTGTTGGCAAGCATTCTGGCCTGTTCTTCTATCTTCGTCGGCAGGTTCTGCAAGAACTGCTCTATTTTCCAGGCAAACCGCCACTGGTTTTCTGGCTCTAGCCATTCGGCAAAGCAGGGCACCTCACACCCCTGTTCGGGGTCGAGCAGCGCAAAGACATACGGCGCGTTCAAAAGCAGGTTGACCTTAAAGAAGATGGGCACGCCCCGATACGAGCCAAGAGGCTGGCAAGGCGTCTTCTTCCCAACGGCGGAGAGGACCGCCTGGCCGAGGTACTCCGTCCGCTCCTCTTTCTTTTCCAGCCGCGCGCCTCCTGGTGTCACGAACGGTGCATCCGAGAGCAGACGCTCGATCTGCTCGTACCGTTTGAGCGCCGATGCATATCGCTCGGCCTCGCGGAAGAGGAAATGGGCTTCTTGGTGATCGCGCTGACGTGCTCGCTCATAGGAGGCATGGAGTTGGGCATACGCCTCGATGGAGAGGGAGAGATTCGCATGCTCCAACAGCAACACATCCCCGGTCGCCGCCGCTTTTACTTGCCCATACGTCAGTTCGGAATCCTCGTTGTAGGCGATCTCTCGCTCGCTGAACGCTCCGCTACGGAGTTGGTTAAAGGGGCGGGCTTTGTTGGCGAGGATTTGCCAGGAGTAGGCGTCAAAGGTGCGTCGCTGGACGTAGTAGAAAATCTCCACCACCGGATAGAGGTTGCCGGGCCGCTGGCATCGCCCTTCGCGTTGCTCTACTTCATCAGGCCGCCAGGGGGCATCGCAGTGATGCACCGCCGCGCACCGCGTCTGAATGTTGGTCCCGGTCCCCAACTTTTTGGTCGAACCCAGCAGGATCGCCACCTGCCCGGTCCGACACTGCTCAAAGAGCGCTTCTTTGGCCGCCGCATTGTCCCCTGCCTCATGCACATAGCGAATACCTGCGGCCGGGATGCCC
Source organism: Reticulibacter mediterranei (assembly GCF_016587455.1). NCBI lineage: Bacteria > Bacillati > Chloroflexota > Ktedonobacteria > Ktedonobacterales > Reticulibacteraceae > Reticulibacter > Reticulibacter mediterranei. The sequence goes on from NZ_BNJK01000003.1 coordinate 97,096, forward strand.
TTCTCCACCAGCAGCCGTTTGATCTCGCCGTAGACCTGCTCCCCTTTCTCCGCATGGGGGGTTCCCATATCACAAAAGCCAATCTGTAGACTCTTGTAGGGGCCAGGCAGATAGGACGCATGCTCCTGCCAGCGGTGGTACACCTTCGCCATCTGGGTGGCAATGGCGTCCAATTTGGCCGGGTACGCCTCCGGTTTACCATGCAAGCCGAGCCACAGCGCAGCCATGCGCCCATCACCCGTGACCCAGAGCATATTGTCTCGTTTGCCGTGGATGCGCATGGGGTTGCCAAGATGGAGCCGCTCACTGCGTTCCACCAGGCCGCTGACAAACTCCGACACTTCCTCAGTCGGCTCCACGGCAATGGTGTGTTCCAAGCGATCCGGGCGCTTGTCAGCCAGGATCTCTGGGGACCGCAGATCCACGACGCTAGCAAACAGGTGCAGAAATTCGGGGAGATTGATAAAGGCGCGGGGCCGTTCATAGGAGCGGAAGCCTGCTCCCGTGGGAGTCACCTCAACCTTTTCCTCCGTCTCAATGAACATGGAGGCAAAATCATCGAGATGAAACAGTTCATAGGCCTCAAGCAGGGGACGGTCCAGATACCAGAGCATCACAAACGCCTCCACCATCGAATTACTGATGGGGGTGGCGGTAAAGAAGCTGGTAAAAGGACGCCTGCCATTGTGCTGCTCCAGCCAGCGCAGCTTCATCAAGAGATCCTGTGACCGCTTGGCGGCCTTGACCTGGAGCTTCTCTTGATTCGTTGGCAAGCCAAGATTTTTGAATTGGTGCGCCTCGTCTACGATAATGTACGAAATGCCTAATTGCTCAAACGTCAGGCCCGCGTCATGAGGAAGATCGAGGAGGGCGTTCAAGCGTTCGCGCATCCGCTGGATTTGCTTTTCCAGCTGCTTGATCCGGCGCTTCTCCGCTCTATTCCGACTCGTCGGAGCAATCGCGCAGAGCACCTGTTGATATTCTCGAATCTGCTGCCGAATATGCTCTCTCTTCGTCTCCGGGTGGACATTAATCGCTTCAAAGGCGGAATGGGTCATGATCACCAGATCGTAATCACCGGTGGCGATCCGTGCCATAAACAGGCGGCGTTTGTCGCGTGCGAGATCTTCGCGCGCGATCATCAGAATGTTTGCCCCGGGATACAGCTGCTTGGCTTCCGCCGCAATTTGCTCCAAGAGATGATTGGGCACCAGGATCGCGGCTTTCTGAATGAGTTGCATGCGCCGCAGCGTCAGAGCGCCAGCCACTTCGATCTTCGTCTTGCCCGCCCCAACCGGGTAGGCGCACAAGCCGGACCGGCTATTGATCATGCGCGCCAGGAAATCGCGCTGCCAACTATACAGATTCTGCTGCCAGGCCCCATTCATCCCTGGAAAGCTCAGATGCTCGCCATGAAAGCTCGTTGGGACGACACCATTGTAGAGCTTGTTATAGAGGGCCGAAAGTTCTTGTGTCCGTGCGTAATCCTCCCACACCCATGCCGGAAAGCGTGCCTGAATTTCTTTCCGTTTTTGCTGCGCCAGCCGAGTTTCCTGCACGTTCACGACTACCTTGCCATCGTGGGTGTCTTCCACCTGAGTGGGACGATGGTTGAGGATCTGCTCCACGAGGTGAAACGCATGGACGCGTTGCGTGCCCCAGGTACTGGTAGCCAGGGCGGAATAGGACACCCCCAAAGGGGCCGAGACAAACCAGGCTCCCGAGGCGCGGTCGTGGACAATTTCAGGCTTGAGTTTGAACGTCTCTTCACAGAATTGGACGAGGTACTTAGCAGGAATCCAGGGAGCGCCGAGGAGCACCTTGATGTGTTCAGGCGGGATCGGGGTGGGTTGGACCCGTTCCAATGCTTCCACATTGCGTTGCCATTTGCTCTCCGTGCGCAGCGCCCGGCGGGCCACCTCTAGCTTGTGGCGAACATTGCCGGAGAGATAGATGGGGGCAATCTGCCACAGTTGTGTTTCTGGATCTTCATAGACCAGCTCCCCGAGATACGAGGCGACGGCATCGAGCGGTTGCCCGGTGGCTCGTGCGATGAAGGCGAAATCGACTCGACCAAAGCGATCCAGGGAGAGGGCGAGCGCTTCCTCTCTGGACTCGGCTGTCTCTTTGTACACCGCAGGACAGTTGATGCGACGAAAGAAGATGGCGGCCTTTTGCGCTTGCTTGGTTGCCTCATCATAGCTTTCCTCCAGGCTCAAAAGCAGCGGGCACTGCTCATCAGTCTTGAACGCAGCAATCGCGGGCGGCAAGATGCGTCGTGGCTGCTCTTCTCCTGTCTCTTTGTCTCGCCACCAGGAGAGCGTGGAGCGACGAATGGGACCATACTGTTCCACATACGCGTCATAGCAGCGATTCAACTCCGTGCGCAGGGGAAGCAGATCCTCATCTGTGTTGTGGTAGTCCCCTTCGGCCTCGACCAGGGCCAGCGCCCGATCCCGCAAGACCACCAGCGCTGTCAGTTCGTCCACCTGCTTGGTCACGACTTTGGGCTGCCCGTCGCTGATCTGCACCAGGCCGTTCTCCTCCAGCAGGTAAAAGCATCCTTCTTTGCGGCCATCCTCACGGATCACCTGCCAATGTGCGTCGAGCAGCGTGCGGTCAAAGCGCGGCACATAGCTACTCTGATGCGCCTGGGCATCCTGGACAATGCGCCCGATCGCCTGTTCGAGCGCCGCCTCCAGGTCGTCTGGGGCATGCACCAGCAATTCATGCTCATGATAGAGACCTCGCCCCACCGAGGCGATACCGAGCATCTGCTCAGGGTGCTGGGCGAAATAGGCATTGATGGGGACAGTTCCGCCCTCGAAGCGCTGCTCCTTGACCTCTTTCCAAGCATGTCCTGGCCAGGGAAGGGCTGCCGAGCGCCGTTGCAACACCAGCAAATCGGTTACCACTCCCGTTTTTGCCCACTGATGGCTCACCCCTGGCAAGCGAATGGCTCCCAGCAGTTTGCCGAGGGTTGCCAGCTGGTCACGGGCCATACTCTCTTTGGCATCCAGTGTGTAGCGCGACGTGATGAGCAGCACCAGACTTCCTGGACGAGCGGCCTGAAGCGCCCGATAGATGCAATAGTTATGCAACCGCAACCGGCCTTGAAATGGGAGCGTGCGATCATAGATGGGAACATCGGCAAACGGCACATTGCCAACCACCAGGTCAAAGGCCTCCTCAACCAGAGCCGTCTCTTGCAAAGGTGCCGCGATGATCTGGGCCTGGGGATACAGCAAATCGGCAATCGAGGCACTAAAGGGTTCCTGTTCAATGCCCACCACTTGTAAAGGAAGATCGGCGGGAGCTGCCGAGAGGATCTGCCCAGTTCCACATCCTGGTTCGAGGACGCTCCCGCCAGAGAAGCCAAGGCACGTTGCTAGTCGCCAGATAGCCCAACTGAGGAGCGGGGCAGTAAAAAAACTGGTGGGGGTAGCAGCGCTGGCCGCTGCATAGCCGTCGGGTCCCAGCAACATGCGAATTTGCGCCCCCACCCGTTGCCAGTGCTCACTGCTTGGCTCCACCTCAAATGCTGGCGCATACGCTCCCCACCCAGGCCAACTCGCAATTACGTGTTGTTCCTGCTCGGTGAGCGGACGGTAGACCTCTTTGAGCATCTGAACCGTTTCAATGAGGCTAATGATGGAAGGTAGCTTCTGACTGCGGAGAGCAGGGTCGTGATGCGTTAACGTCTCAGTCGTCATACACATCGAACCTTTCTGTGCTGACAACAGCAAAGCCCAGGCCTCCCCTTACATAAGGGGAGGCCTGGACAAGGAAAAACGGCACAACAGCATGACACAACGGTCAACACCTGGTTACCTGACCTGGTTGAAGAGCAACGTGTAGTGACTCACGTGTAACTGTGTGAGATCTGTCACGCCGAAGTGCTGGCAGATCTGCTTGATTGTATTGGCATTTTCGCCGCAATAGGTCTTGCGAATCCAATCCACCTGCTCTGCGGTGATCAGTGGATCAGATGCTGCTGGAAGTTGGGGAAGCTGCACTGGCGTCACAGTGATAGGCTCCTCCGTGATCACAGTCATGGCTTGATCCTGTTTTCCTTCCACAATCTCTACCGAACGCTGCATCGACCAGACGACTGTTTCTTCTAACAGACTATCTAATAACCGTCGCTGGATATGTAATGGGATGCGGCGTGTATTTAGGTACGCAATAGTCTCGGGAGTACCGACGCGCAATGGAGGAATTTGAGGGACCATAGGAATAATTGTGGACTGGTGATCCTTATCGGGGCCAACATCTTGACCCTCCTCTCCAATACCTGTAGGAATAGAGAACCCCCAATATTTGGCGCGGTTGGGATTCTGCTTCGCCATCATGATCGCGTTGTATGCATCGATGACTGGATACTGCGCGTTGAGGACACGATAGAGGTGATCAACCATATAGTTCGAGACACTGACTTTGAACCATTCGTTAAATCCCTCTTCAGGTCGCTCGTTGGTTCCCACTAACTCATGAACAAAGGCACGAAGTTGCATCTGCGGCCTCTGCTTAGGCTGATCACTCCCATCTTTATACTGAATGTTCCCCTCGTCATCTCTAGCGGTTCCAACACCATAGGCAATACCAGCACGATCACCCAGATCTCGCTTCATCTGCCAGGGTGATTTTACCCCATAGGCAACGACAATGAGAGAACAGGGATGCCCATCCCAACTGAGGTTCCAGTAGGGAACCAGACGCTCGTTCCCTGTTTTATGCTGGACCACATAGTGTTCGACGCCCATAGCAGTGAGCAGCCTGTCCAATACCGGATTCACTCCAGAGCGGACATGCCAGCCAACGGCTACTTTGCGATCGGTTGTACTCAAATTGCCTGTCATCCACTTGAGCCAGGGATTCTCCTCCAGCGTCGGTTGGACAACATCATCAATGCTATCGCCAAAGGATTCGTCGAGTGTCGTCAATGCGTTGCTATTGTGAGTCGTCAATGTTATGCTCCTTTGTGGGAAAAACTTCCATCGAAACGTCTGCACTCTTGGTCGTGCAGACACAAAAAGCAGGAGGCTGGAGAAGTTCTCCAACCTCCCACACACGTGCCGAAACAGAGTTAGAAAGGCATCTCCGGCCTGTCCGCCGACGCGATCCAATGTCCATCCTGGTAGGTCACAGGGAAACCCGCAAGCGCCTGCCGATTCCATGTCTGGATCTCCGGCACCTGATAGAAGGCGTCGGAGCGGACATGCGCCCCACGTGGATCGTGTTGTAGTGTATGCAGTAAGACGGTGAGGAGTTCCTGTTGCAGGTCACGTATCTTCTGTCGCACTTGACGATCAGGTTGCGCCTGGCGATAGGGGTAGGTAACGCGGCCTCGTTCTCCGACGAGCACCGCTTCGACCGCCAGGATGACACACAGGTGAACGCACGGGTAATCATCGGGGATTTGACTAGTGAGCAAAGCTCCTGCTTGCACAGCATTGCCGATAGGGCGATGCACAGGCGCAAGCAGTATCGTAGCCTGCGCTCGTTCGGACACTGCATTCAAAAAGGCATTGACCGTTCCATATTCGCAGACTGGCCCTGCCTTGCTTTTCTTTGCCATATGCTGCCTTTGTGTGATGTGGGATCTGAAGAAACCGTGCGGCTAAACCTCTGGCAGCAGGAGGTCCACGCGCCCGACTAACAGCAACGCCAGAGTGCGTCATGTGAGGCACTGATGAGGGGCTATCTCCTGCGTCAGATCAAACTCGCTTTGGATCTTGACCTGGCGCTCCTTTCCTGCCAGGGGAAGCGTCAGCGTGACGCTCCTCTCATCGGTCTCTTGCGCGTCCATGAATGCCTCCATTGGCAGCCTTCCCTCCAGAAAGAGGCGTACTGCCACCCGATTGGAAATGAGCAGGTGCTCGTTGCCATGCTCTTCGAGGACCCCCTCGATTTCAGCCAGCACAGGAGCCGGCGCAATTTCGGTGAACATGTAGCTTTCGACTGTCCTCCCGAAGGGAATACCCACAGCCCAGCGATTTCCCCAATGCATTCCCTGGAGACCGAAAACGGTGATCTGCTGCGGTGTCACCGAGAAGTGTTTTCCGGCGATAGTTTCCATGAATCATCTCCTTTCTGCTCAAGAGTGGAAAGAGTACACAAAACGGCCCGGTTTTCTTGTTCTAGAGCAGAAGAACTGGGCCAGTGGCAGAGCAATCAGAAGCAGGAGTCTGAGGCGCGTTTATACTCTTTGATGGTAAAACACCATAAGAGCATCACGCCAATACAGGCGGCCACGACCCAGAAATGCGGAATGATGGCCGAAAGCAGTAAGAGCGCAAGGAGCAGAAGAAACAGTGTGACATACCCTGCTCCCTTGCTAGAGCTGCTGTGAGCACTGGATGAACTGTCGCTGCTGGTTGCTTCGTGCCACCAGGAGTAGTAAAAGAAGCTGGAGTGAGTGTTGTTTTCCTCGTCATGCGATGTGGTAACGCTGTGGTTGGTTGCCGTCGGCTGCCCGAGGGCTGGTTCGCTGATGAACACGCCCTCTGCAAGTGAAAGCAACACAAACAAGACGACACCACAAAGAACAAGGTTGGGTGTGCGCTCTTCGCTGTCTAACAGCCCAAGGAGCGCAGCAATTCCCATGGACATCAGCATACCCACCATGGCATAGACCCCAATGCCAATTCCCCACCATTGGGCGTCCCATTTGTGAAAGGCGACGATCGCCCAACCCCAGAGCAGCATACAGGTCGTTGCCGTCATTGCAAGCATATATCGCTTTTCCATGAAGATACAGTCCTTTCTCAAACTGTACGGAGTGAACAACAGGCAAGAAGGCCATCGCCCGACATTACTCGGCGACGGCCTTCTTGCTGAGCAGTGCTGCATCCTGGTCCAGTGCAGCACCTGCGAGGTGTCCGTTAGCGCGTCTTTTACACAGGTAGACACCAAATGAGATCAAAGACGCTGATAATAAACCTCATCGGGAGGTCGTGAGAGGATCGAAACGCAGCAGAGGCGCGATTATGGGCGTGGCGTCGGATAGGCAATCACGGTGGGAGAATAGACATGCCACAGTCCTGAGCGCTCCAGGTGTGCGCCTGGAGCGGAAAACAGATGGGCGATGCCGTACACAAAGAGCGCGCAAAACACGGCCAACACAAGCCAACGACGCATGAGAATATCCCTCCTTTCAGGGACTCTATGGCCAAGCCATACATGATTGGATGACACAATGTGAACACACATGTGAGGAGGAGCACGTGCATTTCCAACACGTCTTCTCTGCACACGCCACGCTTTTTGGGTACACAACAGGCGAGAACACACAAGCAAGACGCATGTTCCTCCGTCCCTCTGCGGCACGAGCAACCACATCATCATGCCTCCGCCATTGCAGCTTGTTCCCGCTTGATTTGTGCGATCGCTTCCTCATAGGTCCGCTGAGCTGGAACAAGCTGCAACGCATGGGTAAAGTCCAACAGGGCAAGCTCATAGGCCATCTCACCACCATAGAGGATTCCTCGGTGAAAATAGACTTCTGCCTGGAGGCTCCGGGAAGCGGGGCAAGCCAGAGCTTGAGCAAAACTTGCCAGTGCCTCCTCACCCCGCCCGATCAGGCAGAGGACAACACCACGATAATCATAGAGATACGCCGCTGGCGCACACTGAACGGCCTGGTCGAGCAGCAGGATCGCCGTATGGTAACAATCCTGCTCCACCAATCGTTTGGCAGACAGCCACAAGTCATGCGCCCGCCCTTTTTGGGAAACATGAAGCATCATCATCCCTTTCTGAAGACAAGAGCTTACGGTGACGTGATCCGAAGGTGTTTACGCTCCATATTTGGAGGCTTGCACAAAAAACCAGGCAGCCAGCCCGAGTCATTGGCTGCCTCACTCATCGGTGTGAGCTATGGGAAGCAAACGAGCTAAGCAATCTGTTTTGCCAGAGGCTGGCATCGGCGTAAATGACGATCTTGATCTCCAGCGGCTCGTTGGGATGGGTGTCTGCCAGTTGCTTGATAGCTTCGGCCATCTCCAAGGCAACTGCTTCAGAGGTCTTTTCGATCACTCCCCTCATAACACCAGTACGCATCATAGGGAGTGCCACGCACCTCAACTTCTGTGCATACGCCTCCTCCAATCCAGCTTTCACTAAAGTGCTCAGAGGAAGCTGGAGATCGTCGATAACAAAGATGCATGACGAAATGCCCCATTGTGATGAATGTGCGTCCCATCAGCGAAAATCACCATCCCTTGATGGATCTGAGTTGACTGGGTAATCTGTTGAGCCGCTTGCTGGTGGAATTGATTTCCGGCGACGCTTTGGATAGCTCCGTCCACTCCCCCTAGCCAAAGTCCAGAAGAATTGATAAGAGTCATGAGACCCTCTGCCGGTTCCTGAATGATGTTTCCAGGCACAATGGTAAGGATGACATTACGATACTGTGGCATATGGTTGTGTCCTTTCTCCTATCGCAGCAGCACAACGAGCGGCAGAAAGAAGGTCTCACCCAGTCGTTAAGGGATGCTCCCGATCTTCGCCGCTCGTTGTGCTGCTGCAAGATGCTTGTCTCTTCCTTTTAGAAAACAGGAGCATGCGGCGTGAAGGCGGCAGCTCCAATCAGGAGCTTTCAGAACAGGAGCAACGTAAAGAGATTTAGAGTTTTTCCAGGAGAAATTGAGCGGCTGTTTTGACCTGGATGAAGTCCAGGCCAATCAGGCCCTGCGCTTTGGGGATGCGCTGAAAAAGCTCTACATCGACGCAGACGGGAAAATTGTTATGCCGTCCTGGTTTGTTTGCAAAATCTTTTGTTAGGTTCCACAGGCCGTTAGCAACGATGGCTGCAATAACGGTATCTGGATACTCGGACAGTTCTTGCAGAATCCTCTCAGGATCGCCGCTGCTTACAGAAATGTGCGCCAGCTCTTGCAGGATCTGAGGAATAATCTGCTCCATGTTTTCAAAGGTTCGGCCACGCAACAGCGCGATAATTGGCAAAACGGTTACAACCGTTTGCAACCCAACGCAGTTCGCCGGGAACGCAGCATTGCTCGCATCAAATGGTTGATGCGTCTGTCCAGTCGCCTCGGCATAGGCTCGTGCGCAAGCATTTGCACACGCAAGGAGAAAATTAGAATCACGCTGAATATCTTGAATCCGGTTCCATAGGCTAAACATCGGGTATACTCCTTTTCTAAGCGAAATGGGTAAAATGAACATGCAAGAGGGCCATTTGACCAGTTTTCCGTCTGGTCAAATGGCCCTTGAAGAAGAACTATGTATTTGGCTCAAAACATCTTTGGTATCTTTCATAAAGCTGATTACTTGGTGTCTGTTGCGAAAGCATGGTATTGGCGCTCTGCGCAATCAACTCAACTAGGATTCTTCAGATACCGAGGGCATTGAACATTTGCACATGCAAAGCAAAAGTCGATGTTGTCGTATTCCATTGCCTGTTGGCATTGAGCGCAGAGCGGCTCACCCCCCCGCATATATGCTGTGCAACGATAGTTTCTGCACGTCCAAACTCTCGTGCCGTCTCGCTTCCGCATCTTTTCTTGAGCCTGTAAACAGGCATGGCAGTGAGGAGGAAAGAAAAAGGAAAAAATCATGAAACACCTCTTTCATAGGTGAGAGGCTGGCGCTTGCCTTGCTCTCCTCATGATGTTATATTGAGTAGTAGTCATTCACAGACGAAAGGAGGAATAGATGGCTACTACACAACTCCCTCTTTGGAGAAGGCTCCTACAACAACTATCAGAAGAGCGGTTATCCCTCATTGCCGGACAAATGCGAGTGAATCGCATTGTCCTTCTACGTTGGAGAGAGGGTATTACAGCGCCTGATGAGGAATACCAAAGGCAACTTCTTACGCTGCCAGACAAAGCAGGAACGTAGGCGTATAAGCGCAAGCGCGTTGATCAGTGTGTTCCCACTGCTCTGGGGCACACAAAGAAGTGGGAACGCACTGATCAACGCTTACTGAGCGGGGATCAAGTAGTGCAACCCAATTTTGATAGCCTTAATTTCTCTCTTATGAATTGCATCAATCACATCCCGTTCTTCCACTTTCCACATTGCGGCCATCTCTTGAACAGTAAAGAAGGGAGAGCGTGGGTTTTTCCCCCTCTCAATCACGGCGATGTACCGCTCTACTTCCCGCCCATATCGCTGGATGAGCGGGGCTTTCGTAATGAAAAATTCTCCACTCACAATATGTCCAGGCACCGTTCCATTTTTTACCCAAATGCGAAGGGTTTGTTCAGAAGCACGGAATAGACGTGCAGCCTGTTTTATATCAAGGAAAGGTGAAGATACCTTTTCACCTCGCTCAAGTGCAGTAATATACCATTCCACTTCTTGCCCATACTGCTTAATGAGTGGCTCTTTCTCTACCACTGCATGCGTTGTCACGGCGAGAGCAGGCAGAATGTTCCTCTTTATCCAGGACCGTACCACAGTCCTGGGTTGGATCTGGAAGAGGGCGGCCGTTTCCTCAATACTTAAAAAAGGGGAAACTGGCTCCCATCCCTGCTCAAGCTCGGCGATATAGCGTGCCACACCTTCTCCATACAGCTCGACAAGTGCCGACTTTTCTATCAGAAGATGTTGACTTATCGCAGTGCCTGTTAACACCTTCTTTTGCAGCCACCGGCTCACCGTATAGACAGACACCCGAAACAAGTGAGCCACCTCGCCAGCGAGGAGATAGGGAGATGGAACACTGCGTCCACGTGCTGATGCCTCCAGAAAATCGTCGATGGCCTCCCCAAATGTCTCTCTGAGACATTCCACCTCAACCAAGAGCTGTTTTTGCCGACCGACCTCCCTCCCTTCCTGAGCAACTAACAGCTTTTGTTTCACCCATGCCAGCACTGTCCTTTCCTGCACGCGCAAAAGGTGACTTACTTGACGAACCGTGAGTGTCTCCATGATGATGCTCTCCTTGCAACATTTAATCCATGACGACTGTACATGTCGTCCTCAGTACGGCTGGACTGCCGCCTACGAAGGATGTATCTGCATCGGCACGAAGAGAGCCAGTGAAAAACACAACTACTGTGTTTTTCACTGGCTCTCTTCGTCCTATTTTTTACAGACTTCTATCCCCACCGAAGCAAAACTTTTTGAACAAAAGCAACGATTTCTTTTTCTTTCAAGGGTTTTTCTAAGTACCCGGCAACACCAGCCTGGCGTGCCTTCATCCTCTCAAAGAAGCCCGGGTCAGTGATGGCAATGATAGGGATCTGACGAATAAGCAGTTCTGCTCGAAGATCCTTTATCAATTTCCCGGTCTCTGGGGTAGAGAAATCAATGACGAATACATCCGGGAGAGAGGGTAACGTATTGGAAAGATCTTGAAGCGCTACTGAAGCGCTTGCAAAGCTGTTGACCTGATACCTTTCGCGCTGCAAGGCAACCTCCAGAATCTTGCGAGTAGTGGGTGAAGGGGCGATTACCATTACACGGACCATACAAGCCTCCATTCTTGTCTAGATGGTCCCATCGTGCTATACTGGTGGAACACGGTGGAGTCATCCAACGTTGGCGTGGTTCTGCTGTCTAGCCGCAAACTGAGCCAGCAGAACCACGTGACAAAAAACACCTAAAAAATCACAAGCGAGAAGCATTCATATGAGCAACTCTTCTTGCAGCTTCTTCCGTACACTCTCCCCAATTACCTCGTGAGCCATGATATCTTTATCGACGCGCAAAAAGTCTGAACATTGCTGCTTCTTTTTGGGAAACCTTGAGCATGATACGCTCAACACGTTTATCTGAAGTGTGGCTGAAGCACTCGTTGGCTACAAAAGCAATGAGTTGAGGGGATGACGGAAAGCGAGAGTAATCAGCTCTGTCGCTCTTGAAGGGAGGGATCAATTTGTCTGAGAAGAAGGGAGATACTTCTCAATCAGATCAAGCGCTTGGTGGGGGGGAAAAGGCTTTGCCAGGTAGTCATCTGCCCCAGCAAGAAACGCTTTCATCCTATCTATCGGACCGTCACGCCGGGAAATGACGATGATGATAGGAATGTGTCTGTCAATCTTCCTTTCGGAGCATTTGCCCCTAATACGCTTGATGAGTTGCAATCCATCCATATAGGGCAGTTCGATATCAACGCATACAACATCAGGGAGAACAGTCTCTGCCGGTGGAAAGAACGCCTGGAGAGCGTTATAGGGGTGAAAAAAACAGTTCACCTGATAGCCTTGTCTTCTGAATATCTCTGTCAGAATCTTGCAAATGGTTGGTGAATCATCGATCACCGCGATGGTTGGTTTTCTTGAATCCATTCAAGAGTTCCTTTCTTGTCTAGAGAACGCCACTTGTGCTATACTGGTAGGCAACGTGATGGAGTTCTCCATTAACGGGCGTGGGTACGCTGTCTAGCGACTAAACTGAGTCAGCGTACCCACGCTAACAAACACATTACTTAAAATCACAGGAAATGCCGTAATACCTTCTTCACGCCAGCGAAGCTTCTCGCAGGCGCTCTTCAGAAATTCACCAATCTTCTATCTATCCCTTCTCTTTCGAAGAGTGAATACTGTGCAATGAAATACTGCTGTCCCCCCTTACGAACTCTCGGTCATAAGACATGCAAAGCGTGTCTCTGAAGGAGCTTCGCCGAAGCTGGCCATCACAGGGTGCTCCAAGCTCGTTTCCAAAGCGAACCGTTGAGTTTGTTGTAAGCAATGCTCCACTGCCATATTGCAGATTTGAGAAGTAAGCCAGGGAAGGTCGGTTTGATTTCTTTGTAACGCTGTGATGAAGACTTCCTGCGTCAGGTCTTCGGCATCTTGAGAATTCTGCACAACTTGAAGAGCGCACGATAAGACAAACAGATAATTGTCACAATACACTTGCTCAAACGTGGGTACATCTTTTTTTTGCATGACACTAGGTTCCTTTCTTTGGGTCACATGTATGTTTGCCAAGAAGCCCTGCCCGCTGGTGTTACCACTCCCTTAACTGAGCATGCAGCAATGAAAGCAGCGGTTTGGCAGTCATACAATTCTGGTTGTTGCTACATCTCCCATGGGAAATTGCCATCTACGTACTGCTCAGTATGGTGTCTATAGCATCCTGCTGTTGTTCTTTCAGATAAGTTTGACATATCTGCTTGGGAAGGGGACCTATCCAGATCTTTTTGTACGAGGTGCAGGAGCTTCATGATGGTCGCATCTGCGGCCTTTACAAGTAATTTGGGAAGATGGTCAGGCGTACTTGCAAAAAAGCCATAGATCCTGACCTTGCCGATGACGCAAGGAATCAATAAGAGGTCGTGATCTTTCTTGATTTCTGTTGAGATGGCCCTACATTGTGTGGGGCGAGGGCTGTTATCCAGTCCATCTCGTTCTCCTTTTGCTTTTTGATCTCGATGAGAAGGAAGATGTTGGTCTCTTTCTTGAAGAAAAGAGAAAAATCATTTTGCTCTGCGGTTGTGATCATGCCAGCGTAAGCAGCCATCAGTGACAAGAATAAGCGCAAGAGCCACACCAGGAAGAACATAACCAGTCCAGGGGAAACGCTTCAGCATTGAACCCGCCAGGTTATCATCTAGAATGATTTGAGCCGCCGTCCAGCCAAGCACCAGACTGGCAAGATCCAACAGCAAGGGGAAGCGTGTCATGAGGTTCGCCACCAACGCGCTACCCGCGAGCACGAAAAGGATACTGATCACCAGACCTGCAACCAGAATCAGCCATTGATCTCCCGCCAGCGCCCCCACTGCCACAACATTATCCAGGCTCATGGTGACATCGGCGACGACAATGCTGATGAGCGCAGGAATAAATTGGTCTGTCGCCCTGGCGCTTCGCTTCTCCTTCTCGTCCTCAGTACTGCCCTCGGCGTGACGATCCAACAACAGACGCACCGCAATGATCATGAGGAGAACGCCACCGCAGACTTTTACCAGAGGTCCATGCAGCAGCAACGTTGCGAGGAACGTACAGCCGATCCGCGCGACGATAGCCCCACCTCCACCCACAATCAGAGCGACCCAGCGTCGTTTTCCTGATAATTTGGAGGCCGCAGCCCCGATGACGAGTGCGTTATCGCCGCTGAGCACAAGGTCAACCAGAATGACTCCTACCAGTGGGCCTAACCAGCCAGGCATGGCCTATCCTTTCATCAGAGAAACACAGTAGCCAGGTCAGTTCGCTGACCTGGCTACTGCTACACAACAACGTGACGAAGCGATTTGCCTGTGCTATACTGCACACGATGAAACCCTTCATCAGAGGCTAATCTATCGGTATGTGTGGCAACAGACGATGGATGAGCCAGCATATCTTCTCTAGTCCAATGGCTTTTCAACGAAGTCACCTTCGGAAGCGGTATCGAGAGCTATCGAACCTTCCTCTCACTCCTCCAGCGACTTTGTATGGTTCAGTAACTGAGTAGATGGTTCCAATAGGTTAGATGTATAGGATGCTTCCTCACGTGGTGCCATCTCTTGTTCCAGAGCAACCACAAAACGCATCCATTGTTCCCGTAACCACTCCACGTGAGGATTTGTCTCATAGGTGAGATACATCCAATCCACCCACTGTAGGACGGCATCCCGTTGTTCAGCCTCCAGACCGTCCAGGAGACCTTCGTAGATCAACTGTAATATTTTCCTCGAAAAACCAAAGTTGATCGATGCATCACGCGATAACAAGACGGCATGGCCAAAATCGACCAGATAGAGACAGCCCGTCTCAGGGGCTCGAAGCAGATTGCCGATGTGCAGGTCTTCATAAGAGACGGCACGCAGTTGCAAGTAGTGGAAAATGCCCATCAGTTGAACAAGGACGTCGCTCCACTCACTCAGATGAAGTTTTCGCTCCTCTTGGAGAAACGCCTTCAGTGGCTCGGCATCGAGCAATTCCATAACCAAAAAGAGATTTCCCCGCTCATCTTGACCAGAGCCGAGGAAGCTGGGGATCTGGGGATGTGAGAGGGAAGCCAGCACGTCAATTTCACGCTTCAAGACAGGAGTCTTAATAGCCACACGGTGACCCTCCTGTACCCAATCCTCAGCCACATAGACCACACCATACGATCCTTGCCCTTTTTTCGAGAGGACGTGATATCTGTCCCCAAATTGCAATACTTGTTGCATCGGACAATTCCTTGTCTTTTCATTTCAAACAATAAAAAACCATCCATTGTGAATGGATGGTTTGAGGCTCGCTTGTAGTGGGAGTGAGAAAAAGTCCTCCCTTCTGAACAGTCAGTTCTTTATCATCACGACCTGTCTTCCTCAATACATAGTTGTGCATGACCACACATACGTTCCACTACCCCTCAGGGAAGGTCGTAGCTAGGCCACACTCAACAGAGGCCTGGAAGTGTTACAAGCAGTCGCGGAGCAACTCCGAGCGGCGAAGTATTTGCCAATTATCTTTGATTTTGAGCGGCGAGCAGACCGCAGCTATACCGAAACCGTCAAAACGCTCAAGGGCCTCTCGCGCTTTATCATCACCAATCTGAGTGGGCCATCGGTTCCGAAGGCAACTGTATGCCATTGTGCCCCATTTCAAGATTCCGTTCGCGCTGAAGAGAAGCACCAGGAGCGGTAGCAGTTACTCGACGAGTTGTTTAGAGGCATCTAAAACCTCGCCAGATGTATCCTTGCAGAACTCAAAAGATGTTTTTTGGGTGTTGCTGTCAACATTGTCGTTTTCTATTCAGCGCCCAGCCAGTCCTCGTCTCTCGTTCCCCACGTGGCGCAGCGCCCATTCGCCACGACTGCCTATACTAGTTCACATGATTTATCATGAATACCCAAAGTTGTTTACTGATACGCAAAACTCTGCTCGCACGGAATCGGGGTCCGCCATGACCTGGCTATTGGCTGTATCTCAGATACTTAGCAGAGCCGCCCTTCTTGTAGTGTTTGGAGCGTGAGCAATCCCGAAGCCGCTTTGTGATGGACTTTCATACGTTGAGGGGAGAGAGGAGACATAGTGAGGATACTTCTTATTCTCGCGCCCTACGAGTTAACGTTTGTGAAGATCTCACAGCAACGGCTTAGCACAAGTGGACATACGTTTTGACAGATTCGGCAAAATTATGCTTCCCATTGCCAGCAAGCCCACGTAGCAAATGATAATCCTATGAGTACTCTACCAATAGAGCTCCCATTCATTAGCAGCCACAACCACACTTATCTTATTCATACATATGTAAATAGTCTGGTTGCACCTGCATTTCAGGGCCTTAGCCAGCCGGTCATTTTTCTCCACACGACACTTCGTACACGCTTAAAATGGTGTATTTCTCATAAAGGAGAGGCTTCGATTACCAGGGAACACGCATCAGATAGATGAATATGAGTAATTCTGCTACTTTGAGGACAATGTAAGAACTAATTATATAGATTATGCCAGATTTACTAATTCTATCCATCCATAAGAGTGCTGCAAAGAAATGTTGCAATACAATAATAAGTACTGCAATTGCTAATCCAGCAAGCATAGTTGGGATAATCTGCTGGAGATCCTTATGCTGCGTTTGTACGATGTCAAAATCATTGAGCACAAATCCAACATAAGACACTAACAAAATCACGGGGACAAGATTCTTTCCAAGATTCTTTCGCATAACGCCTCCATTAACAATACAGACAATATAAAGTCTGTGACATTTTAGCGTAACTAATTATCTCTTTCAAGAGTAAATCCGTATTACGCTCAAATGTTTATAATACTAAGTATCTCTGCTTCTCGGTCACGATAAAACACTCTTTTCTAAAATTGCCGCCAGAGTGTCAAGAATAGATTATCTGAGAAGTGTTTCTGCAAAACTACGATCCCACCAATCTGCAAGCCTGGGGTATTTATGACAGACGGAGCAGCACCCGTCTTCTCTTGTCTTTCAGTACTGACTCCCCTGCTCTGGGTACTCGAAGCGCTGCACAACATGCCGGGGGGAGACACTGCATCACAAGAAACAAATCATATTGCCCCAGGTGAGTGATATGATCTGTCTCTCTAAAGGCTCCCTCTGGCTTCTTTCTCTCGTACTACTTTGTCTGTTTCTGGTGCTGCCAGATAGACAAAGCCTTCTCTGGGAAGATAGGTAAGCTATACGAATATGACTTATTCTCGTCATAGACTGCACAGTGATTTAACCTTCTAAAAGAAGGCACAATGAGGTCTCGCTCGTCCAATACGCTGCCATCTCGTTTCCGTGGGAAGCATGAACTACAAGTACGTTTCCATCTTCAAGTTTTAGCTTTTGACGCATCTTTTCTTCTCCAATGGACATCATCAATGATCTCGATGGTGTTTTCTCAATTCGCTTCTAAGAGGAATTGACGGCGTTGAAGAATTTGACGCATTAACGCGAACAGGAACCAGATTTCCAACTTCATTTTGATCCATCTGAGCAAGGTGTTCCTGGTTCTCCCATAACCCTTGGATTAGATGAAGGATGAAAATCTCATTATTTTCTTCCACGGCAGTTTCCAGACTCTTCGCAAGGAGGTTTGCCATAAACGACACAACCTGCCGCTTCTCCTTTTCTTGCGGATCTTGTGCCTCGCCTCTATTATGCCGCGCTGACCTAGTTGCTGGATCTTCGGTCAGACGTGGCTCCATCAGCAATCGCTGAATAGGTTCCAATATCTCTGTATCTTCCAGCGAAACGGTGTGAGACTCGATGATCAGAGATGACCGCTGCAACGATCCTATCGAACGATTCAGCAACAAAGATACCTGCCAGAATAGGAAAGATCCAGTAGAAACGTTTATTGCCCACTTGATTTCTGCCCAAAATTGGGGACTTGTGTTTGATTGGAAAACCAAATATCCTCGCCCGTCCGGCATCTCATCACGTTTATCTGCATAGAAAGCCGCAATATCTAATGTGTACCCCGGAATTTGGACGCCATACCCCATTCTGGTATCAGCCTGGCGGCGGCTTTGCATGGCTTCTGGACGAAACTCTCGGCGCTTATTGTCGCTGTTATATTTTGCCCTCAAAATGTAGAGCAAAAGCTGATCATGTTCCTCTTCTAAATTTTGATAGAGGTCGCGAAGCCATGCTGAAAAGATCTGCCGACCAGTTACAGCCAGAGCATCTGTTGTGGTTTCCTCCGTTTGCATCTCGACCGTATGAAGTGGAATGAGGCTTCCTATCTTGAGCAGAGTCCCTGAGATGACGATCTTTTGCTGATTACGCTCTATATCGACGTAAAACGTTATTGCTGGTTGCTTCTGCGTTTCAAAGCACAATGTAACTTTCCTTGGGTAATTCCAAAAGGCTGTCTCCTGTACGTATTTCATTCGCTTATCTCCTCTTATGCTATTTTGGAACCTGCCATGCTATAGACTGCACACAAATACAATGAACGACAACTGGTTTGCCATCAGCCATTGTCTGCGCTGCCAGATCAGCTTGGCGATCAGACTCTTTTGTACTTGTTTTTTACTACGATCAAACTCTTTTGGCGCGTGGTACGCAGGACTCGCAGACAAAGACTTTACCAATTTTTTATGATGATTCATCGCTATGGTTGAGAAATGACCCATAAAGTACTTGCAAGGATGGACAGAAGGACAAACAGGACCATGATCAGGACAGTGCGAACCTTCATGCAGGCAAAAGGTGCCACAGTTTGAAATACTGGCGAAGGAAAGTCTTCGAGAGGGAGAAGGTCCAAAAGTTTCTGATCACGTGGATCTTTTTCTTGCTTTTTCATAGGTAACTCACTTCATCGCTATTAACGGCCTCGCGCCAGCGACACTGGTTATTCCTGTAGAGGTCATGATCTGCGTTAGAACAACGTTCCACGGAGAAGCGCAACCAGCGAATCAATTTCGAGTTTGCTAGACAGTGGCAACATCCGATAATCTGTTCCTTTTCTAAGGTAAAAATGCGACCAAACATTTACGCAGCCAACGTTTGGTCGCATTTTTACCTGTGATACGGCACCCGTCCCCAGCTTCCATCGCTAATTGGCTCGATAATGCTTGAGTTGTTTCACATCTTCAGGGTCGTTATCAAAGGATATCGCCTGCTGTTCATCCCATACTTGTCTGTGAAGGTCCGTGAGTGGCCCATAGACAATGGGCGCAACGAACTCGCAGGCATCTACGAAACCGGTGAAGGTCTTACCCTTTTCATTCACTGCCTTTGTCACCGCGTGTTCTCGAACAGAAGGGCCGCCGTAGCCACCAGAGGTGTGGTAAAGCGCATACACAACACTATTGGCAAAGGCGGCATGTTTGAAGGCAGAAGCCTGGGGAAAATGTTCTTCCCCCCAGGCTCGCGCAGCTCTGAGCGTATCAGTTGTCATGCTAGTACCTCTGCTGGTTTTGCGCGTTTACCCACGCCTGCAATTGTGCAAAGCTCTGGAAGTTTCCCGGGATGGAGACTGGCTCATAATGATGGTTGGCTGGCAACCCCTGTCCCCAATACTCGCTTGCGGTAAGAATTTGAATAGCATCACAAGCAAAAGGGGGATACGCCAGGTAATAGGTCGTCTGGTTTTGGTTTTGCTGACTCATCGTTATTAATTCCTTTTTGAATAGCGTTCCTAACTGTTTATTGTCCAAGATCATTTGCGATCAAGAGAGCACTTGGACTTACTTCGCCTCAACAGGGATAGGAAACTCGAAGACGCTCCGCTCAAGGAAAAGCTTCACGCCTTCCTCGAATGAGATAACTGTTTCCTGGATGCCAGCAGCAGAATAGCCATAGGCGGCAGACCACTCTTCTCGCTTCACCCAACAGCGCTCTCCTTTGTGGAAGGCTGGGAAGATAAAGACAGTATCTTCTCCGTAGGTGCTTTGGTTAGCAGTGAATTGGAGGACAGAAGCTTCTCCGACCAACAGAGATCCCTCAACGGCCTCGTCATGTCCGGGATCGACAGCGCCGCGTGTTTGAAGAGTATGCCACTCCTCATACTTTACCATGTTTTCTTCCTTTCCAAGCAATCTATGCTGCTCTTGCTTCGATAAACGATCAAGAAGTTTTACAATGCTTTCATCGGTATCTGCACTTATCTTTCGCAAGCGCTTTAAAGTGTTTGTCCAGATCCTTGTTGTCTGGTATTCATTGTTTGTGTCCATGTAGTAAATTTACTACATGGACACAGAAATGTCAAGCGGTTTACCAACGAGTTTTGAAAAGCGCAAAAATCTGGGGTCAAAGAGAGTTCGAAGACCCCACGGTTCAAAATTGGGTATCCATTCTGCCGTGAGAGTACCAATTACCCGGTAATCGTGCATCACTGACCAGTCTTTCGTATGTCAGCGTGGAGAAGGATCGAGGAGCTGTTTCCATATTAGAAGATTGATCCAATCCTTTTTCAGGTGGGCCAGCCTGCATGGCTCTTTCACACTGTTGTAAGGCTGACCAGTTCCGCACAGCTTCGACTAGATGGGAGACGGTAATTGATGTTCCTTGAGTCGTGAGGAAAAGAGCGGCAAAGAGCGAGAGGGGAGCAGAACTCAACCACACCATCGCTCTTTTGGATAGGGTCGCGTCACAGAGGAGCGTCACCACTCAACATCTGTGAGTTCTCACACCTGCGCATAATGGGTACGATACCACCAGTCTGCACGGCTTTGTACACGCTGATGAAACGTCTCCAGGTCCTCGCCAGCATGGCGATTCACCCACTCTATCACTCCCCTGTAGGAGAGCCCATCACCTCTGGCAGCATCGTGCCAAGGACGTGGATCATCCCAATGCGGATCAACCTCTGGGATATATTCATAGAGCTGGTAAATCTCCAAAATCGCGATTGACTGAATGCGCTCACGCGCCTGCTGCGCTCTCTGCTCACGCAACCACTGACGCAAAACCGCTTTCCAATCCTGTCGTGCCATTGTTTTCCTCCATCGAAAAATATGCCACGGCGAACCGATCCCAGATCTGTGTCAATGGGTGCTCCCACGACACAGATCTGGGATCGTGCCATGGAAACAACCAGGCGTTCCTGTGAGGAACTGCTTATAGTATAACTTTGAGCGGGGCTCCCTTGCAAGTGGAGAAGAGAAAGAAGTTGCATTACAATGCATCTCATGCACAAAAACACCTTCTGAGCGAGGTCATTCTCTACTAACTTCAGAAATCCGACTCAACAGTGACAATACGCTCCATTTTGCCGTACGATTGTCGTCTTTCTGGCACGTTCTGGCGATGCCCACATTCGCCACGTCATTCCTTTTGTTCCGCAGAAGCAACGATAAGAGTCAGGCGCTAAGAAGAGAGTCAGCTCTCCCGAAATGATAGGCTGACTCTCTTCTTAGCGCCTGACAAGCCATTTTCTTTAGGAGGGAAACAATGTGGCAACAGTTTCTTCCAACTCTTGAAGGAGTGCTTGAACCGCAACCTTTTGTGGAGCATGTGGCACAATATACAGCTGATCTTTTACAGCTTGAACAAAAGCCGTATGAAACCACTTCTGCAATGCAATCTTCTGCGGAAGATCAGACACCTCTTTCAAGAGTTCATGCCAAGCCTCATCGCCTACGAGACGAACCTTCCGGCGCTGTTCTCGTGCACTCTGCAATTTATCAGGAACAATAATCCCCAACACTTCGAGGGTGTCATGCCCTATCCGCTCAAGATATGCTTCTTTTCGTTTCACCCAGGGACCTTTTTTTGCTCCTTCGGCTCCTGGCTCTGTGCATGCTTCAACCAGAGCTAGTACTTCTTCTCCGAAGTGTTCTCGAATGAGATCCCGGGTCTCGCTTCCCTGATCTTCGATGAGGTCGTGGAAAAGTGCCGCCACAACGACTGTTTCTGGGAATCCACAGGTCATCACCATACCAGCAACCTCCATCAGATGACTCAAATAGGGAATATCTGGCACGATGGAGGCTTTCCGTAGTTGTCCAGCATGTAATTGCGATGCCATCAAGAACCCTTTCTCTACTAAAGTGGTAGGATAAGGGGAAAATTGCTTTCTCATACTTCTCTGCTTTCTATTCTCATTCCTTTTTTTTCTCTCTCTTACATTGTCAGAGATTGTTCACCTTGTTCGCTTACGATACGTAATAATGCTGCTACGTCTACTATCATGCATCGTGGGGTTTTATGATAGATTGCTTGTCGCAAGTAACTGCTCAGGAATCGCAAACAAGCCTTGCTGCATGTAAAACTGGAGATCGGTGATCGTTGGAGTTATACGATACCGATCAAAGAGGATGGAGGACTCAAACTCGGCCCCCACCGTCATCGCCACATCTTCTGTGGCTACCTGATATCGACCGGCTTCCACTGACCAAGCGAGCGCCGCCAACGGTTGTTGCGATTAGATGAGCATCTTGGTTGTGCCTTTCATCTTGTAAAAAAGACACCGCCCCGCGCGCCGAGCTGTCTTTCAACTCCCCTGAACGGTGGCCAATCCATTCATCAAGCCAAAGTATAAGACGGAGAGCGTAAAAACTCGTCATGACGAGTGATGATTTCTCCTCATCGGGAGAGATGATTTCCAGCAAAGCACGCTTCTCATCATCAACTATTGCAATCGCCTGCTATTGATCCGCGACTGCAATGTTTCTAGTGACACTTCCTCTTCCTGGGCAGTATTGGTTTCGCTCATCTGCTCTTTCTCGTCAACGACTGATTGGAGTCCGAATACTGCAGCAACCTCTTCCCAAGAGGGGGCTGTATATTCTCTACCTTCCCAAGAGTAACTATTCCAGCACTCCCCAGTAATTCCATATTTATAAATGCCATTAGCATTCACGAAGCAGTAGGCATAGAGCTCCCGGTCTTTATATTCCGACCAGGCATAATACCAGTCTGGTTGCTCAACGAGGGCCAGGATATCACTGCTAGTACCTTTCCAACCATCAACTTCTTTCAAAATCTGCAACCCTCGTGGTTCCTCGATTTTCCACGAATAGCGCCTCCCGCCACCTGGGCCAGCATGCAGGAGGAACAACGCTTTCTCGCCGGGCATCAACGTCCCGGCTTCAATACCTGAGACTCCGCATTGCAACGGTTTCAGAGCCTCTGGAACAGCAATCTGAAATGTCTCCTCAAGAGAGAAGGCGAGATCCCCCGTAAAGAAATGTTGAACTCGTTTTTCTGAGGCAGAGAAGTCTTCTAGCCGCTCAGCAACTTGAAACGCATTCTGGATATCCTGGTGAAGGACCTCTTTGTATTGATATACAACCTCTACAATATCTGGCTTCTCGTCAGTTGCAATAAGTTGACAAAGTTCATCACGCTTCAACAGGTGGGTCGTACCAGATCTTGTGAGGACGCAATAATGAAGGCCATATCCCTTGTATGAACCTCCTGAGAGATACACCACCCACAGGGCCGTGAGACTCTCCACATGCCACAGCTCGTCGCTGCCGCCACCAAGACCACCAGCATCACCATAGGCATAGGAGCCTTCGGCGATCTTCGTGGCTTTTCCCCCTTTTAGTTTGGTATACCCGCTGGTTCCACGGGTATAGGTTCCTTCAGTGTTGATGTGTACAAGGATTCCTCCCTGCTCAGGTTTTAGCTGGGTCAGGAGAACGCCCCCACCTGGCACAACAGCATATCCGATGCTATCGGGACCAGCAGGTGGATTCCGCTTGTCCACATCTACAGGGACAAGTGTTCGCGCCCTCCCTTTCTTCCCAAGAGCAAAGGGGATCACTTGTAATTTACCAGTTCGGGCGTTTACCAGTTTCATATTTTTCACCTTTCTTTCACTTTTCTTCTGACAGATTATCGTTGAACATGTCTTAATGCTTGTAGGAGCGCATCTCCACTAGCAATGTTTTTTTCAATAGGTATTCCAGCTGCCATGACACGAGGAGCCTCATACCCTGAATAGGAACTCCGCCCATCATGGCTTAATAGCCAGAGAGGACGGTATCTTTTGAGGAGGATGCACAACCGCTCTGGATCGCGTAAATGCATATCCATTGCATCGCCCCAAAAGATGAGTCTCGCTCCTGGAGCGGGCTTTGCATACGCAAGAAACCCCTTGACAGAGCTGGTAAAGTCATGGACATAGGGCTGCGTCCATGCTTCCTTCCAGGGTAAATCCTCACAAAACTTTGATGGCTTGCGCTCAATAGTGTATTCTTTGTCGGGATGAGCCTCACTCCCGGCAAAGACTCTCACGACGCCCAAGGCACCAGCAATCAGCGATTTCATCTGATCAGCCAACCCCGCTCTCACTGAAGCACTTCCACTATCATCCACGATAAGGAAAATGTTGTCATGAGAGCACGGATAGGTGTATTTTGCCCTTAGAAGCGTGTGAGGCGCAAAGCGGGACTTTACGATCCTCCGTTGATCCCAATGCCGCTGACCGTTTTGTCGTCGCCATCGGTCAGGATGGTCAGCGAGTTGATACAGTACCTGGCGTATCGCCAGAAACATAGTGGACTCGCCTCGTACTTTCTCCAACTCGATGGGATCGGACATGCCATCACCTGCAAAAGAAACACCCTCTCCATTCTGCCCACTAGTTCCTACCTTCCCTTGAGGCTCCCCTCTCTCCTCTCTACTGCTTTCCACACTACCTTGCCCTCTTTGTTGTTTCATCCCATTGGCACCCTCATTTCCCACTCGACCATGTTCCTCTTCTCCACCGCTTTCCACACTACCTTGCCCTCTTTGTTGTTTCATCTCATTGGCACCCTCGTTTCCTACTTGATCACTTTGCTCCTCTCCACCATTCTGTCCACTCTGCTGCTGCCGCTGCTGCTCTCCATTTTGAGCAACTGAGGGGCTTCCCTCGATATCGGCAGCGGCTTCCTCCCCACCATGAACGGTCTCGTCGATAGAGAGAGACGCTTCAACAACTTCCTCGGCATGCCACTCCGAAGCAAAATTTTCCTCAGAGAAGGCATTTCGGAGGTGCGCCCATCTGGTGGCCCATCGCTGCCCCTGGCGTAACAGATCATCCTGAGTGACTTCTTCCTCCACGAGATCTTTGAGGTAGCGGCAGGACCGCCAATTGTCACCAGGATAGAGGCAAGTTTTTTGCCGTACGGGAGGCCATGTCAGCAAACTATTTTGTGCCTCCTGGAAGGTCGGAGCCTGCCAAAGGGCGGCCAAATCCTCCTGTACAGCAATACACCGCCATTCGCTCGGCCACCCCACTTGCACGGCGATTATTAGTTCGTGGGGAGAACTGGGATAAGAAGAGGACCCGCTAGTTTCTGTCTGTGGCTGCTTCTTTTTCCTGCTCATCGCCCGCTCGCATATTTGAATAGTCCAGCTAGCTCTGCCGTAGATTGCTTGAGCAGAGAGCGGTCCTGTGGGAAGGCAACGAGCCATTGCTCAACAACCGAACCTGCTACCTCGGCAGGAGCCACTAACAGGTCATTAGCGCATCGAATAAGTTCTGGAGTGCTGGGTACCTTGAGCGCTTTCTCTTTTTGCGCTCGAAGTTTATTTGCCAGGGAAATGAGCGTCCTGGCTTCCTGGAGCGGGAACGTAGGAATGTGCTTGAGCAGTAATGCACATTCCTGATCAGGATGCGGAAAGCCAAGATAGACGCGACGTGTTCGTCGCATCAGCGCATTGCTCAGTGTACGCTGGTCGTTTTTTGTGATAATGACCAGTAAGTTTGCCGGATCGCACGGCTGCGATCCGATGTGGGGATCATGGATTGCCTTATCCTGCAGGCAACCAAGCAGGAATGAATCCACTTCTGGAAGAGCTTTGTCGAACTCATCCAGAAGAAGGAGCGTTGGTCCATGCAGACTCTCCTGAAAAGCCTGCACAAGAATGCCAGAGCTAAATAAGTCCTGGGGAGATTTTGGAACATCCACTCCTGCCATCCCCTGTATGATTCGCAAGAAATGCAAATCATACAGGAGTTGCTCAGCACCCGCATTAGGCGTGAGCTGATAGCGCAAAAGCTTTGCTCCCAGCATCTTCGCCACACATTCGGCGAAGTAAGTTTTTCCTGCGCCAGGTTCTCCATCAAAGAGGAGAGTTGAGACCTGGGACGCATTTTCTTTGAGGTCCTGGAGAGCCAAATACCCTTGCAGGAATGGCTCTTGAGAAAGCGGCTCATAACCAGCCGCAATCAACTTTCGCCGGAACATCGCGTAATCATTATTTGTCTTCATGACGATGATACTCCTAAAAAACATCCTGCTACCACGATGGAAACGCCATACATTCCAGACAGGATGGGTGACCTTGCCCCACACGTTGTGCAACGAGATCTGGCGTGTCAGTCTTCAGGCACGTCTTTCGTAGCTAAGTCCATCACCCAAAGACCAGAGAGGAGCATTCTCTGGATTTTCTCCATCCGCAGAAGCAAAGCTCCTACGAACGGTCAGTGTGCTTCTGGCTAGCGCTATCCCGAACCTCTCCCCAACCGTCTGCTTGACGGGGACAGAGCAAGAGATAGGCTCCCTGCGCTAGCCGCACTAGACATTCTTAACGTTCATCACGTCTCCTCTCTTCAAATAATTATATACGTACTTATTTACTAATGTCAATATACTTTGACGGAATTTCTTGACTATCTAAATAAGTACGTATATAATTATTTTTATCAGGCAATTTTATTCAATCTTATAGGAGACTGTTATGTTTTCACATACCTTGCTGGCGCTCTTAGCCAATCTTCGTTGGCCTGAGCTTTCGTCACTATCCAATGAAGAGCTGAACGACCTGTTTGCTCAGGTTTGGTCAACTCTGAGACAACACCTTCCCACTCCAGAAGATCGTCTCCAAATTTTGGAAGCTGCCACAGATGTCGTGCTGTTTTCTGCCTTTCTCCAGGAGCGTGAACCTGCCGTCGCTCATTATGCTGCGGCGCTAAAATCGCTGCATATCTATGGACTTGAACGAATTTCTCTTGAGACCGCTGCCTATGGAAAGGTGCTTGCACAGGTCCGGCAAGCTGATACTCGTGAGACCATTACCTCTCTTCTTCAGCGACTCCCAGAGGTCCTGGAAAGGCGCCGGACACTGGGAAGACCAGCCAAAGGAAGCAACAAGCAAAGTATGCAGATTCGCAAAAGGCATCTTGACCTCAACGCTTCTCTTGTAGAGCGTGTTGAGGCGGCTTTCAAAAAAGAAGAGAAAGAACAACTGGAGGAGAATGCAGCATCTGGCAATTTTACCATTGCCACTGAGGAAGGACTCTTTCTCTGGTTATTGATCGGAACTGACGCTTAACCAAAGGAATATTGGACCTTCCGCGTTTTTGAGATGGAACTGAGGGAAGAATGCGATTTTGTGAAGATTAAAACACGGAAGATCTCTCTGCTATGCTTTTCTCTTCTAGAGGAAATCCGCTCGCACGAGTAACTACGATTTATGCCGTCATCTTTGCTGTATAGCACAAGTCAGAAGCGCCCTCAGCAGGCACTGTGGCGAGGGGCGAATTCTGGAGGCAAAAAGGCCCATCTACTGATAAAGTAGATAGGCTTGGATCTCATATCTAATCCCAAGCACACGAGGATTATGTGCATTCCAACAACTTACTCGTGGTGCTCGTGTACCCCTGCAAACTCTGCGATGACGCTTATATCTCGTACATTTTTTGCAACAATCTGTTCAGTAAGATCGTGCCATTTCCCTCCCTCTTCAAGGCCAGAAACGAGTTGATGATAGTACGATTTCCCAGTATTAGTAATAACCCCCAACATCAACGTCCCCTTGTGTTTATAATGGTAAATACCCATTTCCCCAAATTGCGTTTGCCACTCTTTCACAACCAAGGGAACCTCGTTGTTTGCGTAGAAACCATGCATAATTTCGTTTAATCGGCCCATCCTCCAGCTCCTTTCTTCTAGAGATGACATGCACCCTTTGGATATGTCTTTTTATCCAGGACAGATGGCATTTCTCTCGTTTTCTTCCTTTTCAAGGAAAAAAACTTATAGCTGGCTTTCTCCGAACATATCTACAAGTTTGTCGAACTTACTTTCATGAACATAGACTCCTGTACTGCTCCGTTCTCTTACTACAAACGTAAGTGTTTGATTAGCAATGGAACGCCTCCAATCTAATGGTACACCTGGAAGAGCATCTGTCTCAAAGTCCTCTACAAGTTGCTTAATCATCCCATCAGCCATCGGACCCATCTTTGTGGTCAAAAGAATATACCTGACATCTCCAATGACCATCACAATACAAGGTCGATCCTGCCTAGATGTTCCAAATTCGAAGGTGATTTGCGAAAATTTTTCGTCGGCCAGCAGTGTAATAGTTGAATTTGATGAACCTACAGCCCTCCCATTAGCAAGAAAATGCGCTCCATTTTCCAGTTCAATATGACCTTGTTCGGTTATCTGTTTCACCTGTTCTTTTGAGTCACCTGTCTTTGAATGTACTGAGACAAGACTTCCAGGCCGAAATTGATATAAATGTGCCATATTTTCCTTCCCTTTGTTTCTTCTAATAACACTCTATGTGATTCTAAGCCTTCACTGATCTCGACAAATCATGATTTATTTGCTAAAATTATACAAAATAATCATGAAGTTTGTCAATGTTTCTACTATATAATGAGCCGGTTACTCATATATGAAGGAGATATTCGTTAATGCAACCTTCCAATAGGCATCAGCCTTCACCAGCCTCTCTTCAAAAGCCTGGACGAATTTTCTCGCATTTGAAAGAGCTGTTGGATGCAAACGACTTGAGCATTCCGAGACTCGCTGGGCTCGTGGAGGAGGACGATCTACGTCCACTTTATGGCTTGCGCAACAATAGCAGCCGGTCGTTTGATTTTGATCTCCTCGCTCGGCTGTGCGCAATTTTCGATCAACTCGAATTAGCAGATCTGCTGGAGTATGTGCCAGAAGGAATCCAACCTTCTATCCACTACCAGAAACGCCCCATGCTCTCGAAACTGCCCCATCCTTACGGCGGCATCCGCTGTCTTCTTCTTGACCACCGGAACGGTTTGTCAGCAACCTCCTATTGTGAGCAAGTTGCCGACGAACTAGGTCTCCACTGGTCCACCCTTGCTAATCTTGCGACCTACCGTAGCAAGGCGGTGCGAACTTCCACGCTCGCTCAAATTTGCCAGTATATCGGCGGGGTTGCTCAACTCTATCAGTATGACCCCAGTTTTTCCTGGCCCTCAGAAGCAGAGCGGCAACCTTCACCGTAATTAAACCGATGGAAGCAAAATGCTACCCTCAACGCCTCTTTTACTAGATCAGGAATGCGTATGCTCGCCTAAATCACTCCTCATAGAACCTCTCCGTTGCTCTGTACCTGACCTGTCTCTTCACTGGTGAAACACAACCATGACTCAAGGAATTGGTGATTTTGTCGTACAATGACTGTTTCGAGAAGGCTGATCCAGCCTCTCGCAGTCGTTGAGAAAATCCGTGGCGAAGGGACACTGAGCCACACGACCAGCGAGATTTCCTTCAAACTCCAGTCAACCCATCAAGCTCTCTTTTCCTCCGGCAGGGAATCCATACGAGTGGTGCGCAGATCGATGATAATGGGGACACTACCAACCCCAAAGCTGGTCGCGATCCCCTCCTCCATTGTCGCCCCCACGATAGCCCACATTGAACGGGCATAGCTATCGATACGCACCAGAGCGAAGCGCACAAGAGGATAGAGGCGCTGGGTCGATAGCGAGACGATGGGGCGGTCCAAAAAGCAATAGTCCAGCGAAAGCTTCGAGTCTGGAAACTCCTGCGTCTCGGTCAGCATCTTGAAACTGTAGTGGGAGTGCTGGTGCTCTTTATCACGAGGGCCATTGTTTGTCGCCACGTAGCAGTAGGGGTCATCGGCATCAATGATCAGGACGACCTGACCAGAGACGCTCTTTTGTAAGGCCAGGTCCTTTATCTCCTGCTCTTTGCTGTTGCGGCAAGGCTCACTGCAATATTGCCCGTAGTATCCTATCGGGCGTCCCTCTGGCACTTGACGCCGGTCGAACACCTGCCTACATCCCGCGCACACCTCGCGACAGACAAGTGCCAGCCGCTCCTGCCTGATGCGCTCTGCCTCGGACTTCGTCACATGTGCTGCGACCACGAAGAGGCCCCCGCCTTCGACCCGCCTCCCGATCTCCAACACCTGGCAACACTCCTCTCGCCCACTCATAGTGCAACTATGTTTCCTGCGCGGAAGGCCAATGCTCGTCGAATGGTGCAGCGGATCACATTGCTCCTGTTCTTTCAGACTGCCGCAGGGTTCGATGGTATACGGCTCCAGCCGTACAAAAGCGTATCGCGAATCCGTCATTTGAATGCGTTCCTTTTTCCTGATGGCTTTTCGACATGTGTCATTGTTCGTCCATGCTCATGTTTCTGGGCCACTCTGTACTTCCCATCGTGTGTATTCAACAAGCTGCCTCGTCCACCCCTCGTTGATAGGAGGAGACGAGGTGCTGGCAGAATACAGGATACGACGGTTTCTTGATCTTGCTGGGAAACCGCCCATTCATCGCGCGAATAATAGCCCAGGCATATGCCTCTGCATGCCACCGCTTGTCATTGGGGTTCTCAATGAGGGTTGCATGCTCTTTCCCAAATTGGTACGCAAGATCAAGCAGGCTTTTTTGCTCCGGATCACACGCTGCCACGTCTTGTTCTGCTTGAAGCATCATGTGCAATCGTCGCGTCGCTATCTCATAGAGTGTTGCCGCTTCTTTTTGCTCACGCTCATTGAGGCTCGTGTTCAGAATATTTTTTGCCTCACTCGCCATTAACCGATAATCATAATGATCCCACGGAAGGTGAGGAGAAATTCTTGGACCATGTTCAAGCTCATCCCGCAAGCGTTGTAAGAGCGATTGCATAAAACTCCTCTTGGCCTCCTCATAAATGAAAGTTCTACAGAAGACACTTCTAGCTGATTCGCTACAGGGAAGGAGTGGAACCATTCCGTTTTTTCAGCACAATAAAACGAAGGGTTTCTCCAGGCCCCAGCTCCCATTCTCTGGCATCAAAGGCCATCTTCACATTGAGACCAGCACACAGGCACTTATAGACCGTGTTTGCCATTTGAGCCCACGAGACAACGATGAGTTTGCTCTCAAGCTCTGCCTCATAGTGGTTTCGTTCCTTGCTCCATCGGAAGACATATGCCGGAGCCACTTGCAATGACCATTCAGCGTGCACTTGCGCGAGAGCACCGCACTCATCTTCGTTCAAGATCATCTGATGACAAGCATGGCAGTGGCGAACAGAGACATTAAGCGCCTCCTCGTCACTTGCGAACACGGTAGAGATTCCTTTGCCATTCCATTCTTTACGCACACAATTCGCGTGTGAGGGAAAAACCCCGTAGAGATGCCCCTGAAAACGGAGAGCGATGACGGTATCATCAAAGAAGTGTTCAATTCTGTTGTTTTGCTCGCTAGTATCCATAAGAAAATATCTCCTCCTTTCATTGATCTGTATCAAACACATCACTGATGTATGAACTCGTCTGTAATCTGGTCCAAGCAGAGAGCATTACCTTTAGAAGAGGATGCTCGTAGTCGTATCTTGATGGTTGGCATCATGCTGGTGATCTCCTTTCAGTGGCGCATCTTTTGTGGGTGAGTGAGACAAGGGTGAGTTACTGGTAGCCAGGTTGCTCTAACGCTGGTTCTGATAAAAACGGAGGGGTCAACGTAAGACTGGGTGGACCCCGTGCATTTCATATTGCAGTACTTGACCCATATGCATGCATGAGGTATGCTCTTCCCATATGAGGGATACTTTCTGAAAGGTTGTAGAGTAATGACAGATCAACAGGACCAACAGTTTTTAGAGTTCTTTCGTCGAGTATTGAATAACCAGGATTTAGAGCTTCAACAAACCTTCCAAACGAAAAAAGGCATAGTTGGAATCCTCTCAGATGGAGAGGCAAGGGGTTTGCATGACGGAGAAGTCTATATCGGCATTCAACTCACAGATGGACGGTACTGGTCTCAACGCAATCCGGCGCAACCGGATCACCTGATTGATCTCCTTCAGGTGTGGGCAGGGTAGACGCGGTGATAAGAAAAAGCTCCCCAACTGGCGCGATTGCACCCTTTCTTTTTCTTTCGTGGTTTTCTTCGCTCTACGCTATTCTTCTCGTGCAAGTCGTGCATCAATACAGGCTGGACGGATGCACATGCCATTCTGTGTGGTATGGCAGAACTCACAGGTGATGAGCGGAGGGAAGAAGAGATAGGCCAGTTCCTAAAACATGAGTTAGGCTCCTTTCTATTCTGCCTTTCCTTTTTGGTTATTGAAACAATACCTTGATCAGCTCTCCAGCAAGGCTCTGCTCATCATGTGTGATCTGGAAAGCATGAGACTGTCCGGCAGAGTCAGTAAAGACTTTTACCAATCCGAGTTTCTCTGCTTCCTGCAAATATCCAAGGATCACCTTCTCGGATAGGTAGTAGCGCTGCGCCAAGTCAGTATTAATAGGAATGAGTTGATCTGGGAGACTCCAGAGTGCGGCTTCTTGAAGGAGGCGGTAGTTCTGCCAGCGTATGGCAAGCCACTCGATGATTGCCATACGCTGATTAACACGTTGCTCCCGGTTGTATTTGGCGAGCAGTTGCTCGCCAAAGGTTTGTTCCATGTTACCCCCTCCCTATTTCTGAAACCAGAATCTCGTGCCTGGCCCTGCTATTCAATACTGCTTGCAACTCTTCCTTACCCGGAGTGCGGTATTGCTCCTCATAGTATGTGCGAAGTAGCGTATAGAGGTCATTCCACCCTTCCTGGCTATCGCTCAAGCGAGCTGCGACTTCTGAAGCAATATCTCCTAAGCGATCCTCATCAAGCTCCCAATGCCATTCACCTGTGCTACGAAGGATTTCCGCAAGCTCATAGTCAAAGTAGTCTCTGGTAAGTTGAGCAAGTTTCTCGGAAGGAAGTTGCTGTAGTTCTGTTTTAGAAGGCCATTCATCATTCATCCAAACTGAGCGATATCCTACTGACCGTTCAAAGTCATTCATGCTATTTATCCTTGTCTTTTGTCAGGTGGAGATCTTGGCTTCGCCTCTCCAGATCGCTCGCGTAGTGAGCTGCTTTTCTGCAATTCCCGGTGTACATAAACAGCCCTATGCTGTTTTCGCTTTAAGTAGGAGGATGCAGTTTCTGACCGGTGGGGAGCCAATTTGTGCTAGATATAATCTAGATGTAATTAGGTAGCGCTTTCCATATGGAAACAGCGCGAGGCATAGGTACGAATTGGCTCTGGTGCCTTGCGCCAGTCAGGATAACTGATACAGGTATCGCACTGAGAACAACAGAAATCTACCTCATAGAGGAGATCCGGCTCAAGGTCTTCATTGTTTGCGACTGGTTTTCCTCCTTGCAGAGTATAGTCTGTCTGGTGCTTATCATAGAGTGAGAGGATGCCATTCTCGTGGGTACAAGTCGCCTTACGTTCTTCTCTTCTCCTGATGATCTCTGCGTCTAGCCTTCCTACAAGGACTCGTAAAGCTGTTGGATACGAGCGTTCTATATCCTCTATTGCCTGTTGTTTACCATGATCATATATCCCCATCAGATGCTTTTCATATTCGTTGGCAAGAAGGATGAAAGCTTTTACTCGGTCATGGGTGTAGATCTTTGGGATGGAACTAAACTCCAGCGCATAGTAAAATTGGTCAGTAGAGAGGGCTTGTGTGTCAACAGGTTGCTCCATGAATATTCCTCCTTTCAGTGATGCATCTCCTATGGGTAGAAAAGGAAAAGTTGCTGGTAGCGTGGTTCTTCTGACTCTGATGGAGGTGAAGGCGAGAGAATGGAACCATAAACGCCTGGTTCACGCCAACGAAAATGGGCGAGCCTGGATAGAGTGAACCAGGTATGGTGGAGGCGCTCCCGTTTCAGAGAAAGACACTTTTTGCAGTATAATTGCTGTCAGTGCTGCCTTCTGTTTGCTCACCAAGCGGATAGAGGATCGGTCAGCCGAGGGGACAACGGCACACGGAACAACCTCTTCTTTCAGCACTTTTTACCTGAAGATGCTCATAACGTTGTGCTGCTTTGCTCCTCCTCTGGTTGAGCTTCCTGCGTTTTCACTTCCTCAATCAGATCAGCAACCCCATCTTTCGCATAATTGTCAGGAAGGAAACCTATCTTGATGGTTTCTTCCAGAAAAAGCGCACCGCGAACCACGTCGCTAAAAATCATGCCACTTTCGGGATTTCGATGATCATCCACATCCGCAATATTCATCAACATGTAACTGATAGTATTCACCGCTTTTTGCAGCATTCGCGCTAGATCAGCAGCTCCAGAGGATTTTTCTGTCAGCATACCTGTGACATCTTGGGGAGGCACCATATCTTGGAGGGGAGCAATCTGTGTTCCCAGACTTCTTGCTACAGAAAAGATCTCTACTGGGTTGATAGACTTGATCTCTCCTTTATTATTTATTGCGTAGGTTATTTGCCAGGAAGTTGAGCAATGCTCCCGCTCTGTCACGCGTACATCGACAGCAATAGCGACATGCTCGTCTTGAAGATATCTTCCAAGCTCGCGAAGAAACACCTGTTCGTCAGAGGTGTCAACACGTATTTGAGGTATCCCAAGCCAGGGATGGAAACAACCTACCAAATTCCCCTCTCTGAATATTCGCAGTTTGTGCTTCTTACAGAAGGAGCGAAACGCTCCGTTATTTGTAACGGCGAAGGTGTTCGTATAAAACCAGCCCTGATCTTCTGACATAGGAGGTACTCCTTATATAAAAAGCTGGTTCTCCTGAGCTAACAAAGTACTCAGGAGAACCAGCCGTGACAACAGATTAAAAAAATCGAATTTACTGTCATAATGCTGCAATGTTAGAGGCTACTTAGCAGCTCCGGATCAGCCAGAAAATCGGTGGCGAGGGACAATCTCGATCAGTGAGTTTATAGCTTCTTCCATACAATTATCATCAGCGCATACAATGAGCTTCCAACTCAAGCGACTTCCACCGCTCTTCTAGATGCTCATAGACCAGTCGTTTCAACGTGAGATCGAAAACGCGTTGAGGGGTCGGACTCTCATCGTCTTCCAGGATCTCGTTGGGGTAAGATAAATTCCAGATATCTGGAATTACCTGCATAAGTGCCACATACTCTTGAAACTCGCCTGGTATCATTGCATTACTGATCGCATGACACACCTGTTGCTGAAGATCTTCATCGTCCTCGTAATCCTGGAGCGCCTCGACTCGCTCGCCCTCTGAGAGGCGGAGATACCAAAGTGCAGCCTGCTCGACCAAGCGCCAGAAACCGTGCTCAGTTACGATATCTGGCGTTGTGCCATTCGGAAGCTTCGGTCGATAGTGAGGAAAGATGCCATTTGTAGTGCGTGTTACCCTGCCTTTTTCAGTGTAGAGGAGTTGCCATGCTTGATTGCCAGAAGCCCAGCCTTCGACATAACTCCCTTCTTCGACAAACTGTTCTGCACATGCCAGGAAGGGATCATTCTCAAAATCGAGCAAATCGTCGTGATATCTCCCGAAGAGGCGTATATCTCCGTTCGGAAGGGCACCCACTCGCCAACCCATCATCCCAAGGAGCCATAAGAGCAGTTGATCAGGGGCCAACGTGCTCAGCAGTCCTTGATACTTCTCCTTCTGCGCCAAGTACGTCTCGTCCTGCTCAAACCGCGCGACGAGGAGAGGAGCCAATGCAGCAATACGCTCTCCTGGTACGATGATCCACACGCTGGTAACAGTAACGATTGTAGGCATGTCAATAACCCTCCTTCATAAGTCAGGCCAGGATCGCTGGGGTGATCCTGGCCTGACTTCATAAAAAAATGAAGAGCACCCAATAGAGTTTCATCAGGGGCCTTCATTCAGTTGCAATTATATACTGCCTATATAGGGAAATTACTTCTTATTTTATGTTTAACCAATGAATCAGGCCAGAACAACTCTACTGGCTGCTGAACCGTAGTTCTTGCGGATCAATCACCTGCACTTCGAGCCAGGAGGCCAGCGCGCCCTTTGCGTGTTCGTCATCCAGAAGCGTAACCCCGGTTTTGCCGAACCACCCTACCTGAAGCAACGCGCTGCGAGGAACAGCAGCGAAGGCACTGGTTGGATAGTCTGCTAGCAGGCGATCAGCAGCTTTTTTTGCACGGTCGGCATAGGTCACGACGCCCGCGTACCCGTGCAAATTGCCTTCATAATAGATAGTCACCTCTTCTTCACCGTCGTCGGCTTTCCCAACAATGGCAGAACAAGGTGCAATATGGGCCGTCATCCACTTTTCGTGTTGCGCAGGGACAAAGAGGGCGAGGCGGTTGGTCCTCCTCTGGTAAGCCATGCCTTCCCAAAACCCGTAGTGATAGAGCAAATGAACACTCTCTGTATGCTCACGCAGGAAAATGAAAAGAGAGCCAACCTCCTGGGAAAGTGGGTTGGAGGTATCTTCATAACACAACCACATGAACAACCTTTGAGCATACTGATACGTTTTACTTTGATCTGCAACCCCGCTCAGCAGGTAGGTCGCAAATTGTTGCCAGGCACGCTGGCGTTTTGCTTCTTGTTCAGCGGGGATCTTTCGTGCAGATTTTAAAAGCCGCACGATCTTTTGGGAATCAAACATAGAATGCTATTTCCTTTCAATGAATACACGATAGGCGCTGTAGCAAGTAATTCTCTTTTTTCATGCAGTATTCCTTGATATATTATCTCCAATTTATTCTTCATGTATTCATTCTTTCCTTTTTTACAACAATCTCTCCATAACGGAGAGGATCACTTCACGCGGGGACGCATTGGGGCCAGAGGAAGCGTCACTCAAGGCGTTGGAAGCATGTCTCAATTATAATGAGAGCCGCTTGTTTCGGCTTCATACGAAGCTGTTTGGAAAGAGCGTTCGCAGCATCTTCCAATGCATCTACGTGAGGGCCAATAATATCAGAATCAGTCGCGTTTACTTTTTCCCAGATAGTATCTGGAAAAAGCGTTAATTGTAGCGCTTCCCAGGTATAAGGAAATACTTGCGACAGACGGAGAGTCAGTTGCTCCGACGTTTCTAACACTTTTTTCTTCTTTGTCATGTTCTTTTATTTCTTTCTTGGTTTCTTCTGATTGTCGTGCTCGGCGATTCGTGCTTCGAGGATTGCTATCCCTCCCATCTGCTCAATCAGTTCGGCGGCAACCCTACGAACGGCCTCCACATCATCAGAGTGCAGAGCGCTCCGAAGATAGGTTAGAGTGTCCAGCCGAAAGACCGAGTCAGGAGCGATGGTTTCACTTGCTTCGATAAGAGCCCTTAGCCCGGCAATACGAACCAGGGGATGTCTTCGGGAACAAGCCCCTTGTAACGCAGGGAGAACGGCATCTCCTCCTACTTTTCCAAGCAGGGTGATAGCTGCCAGGCGCACGGGTAAATCTGCATGGTCAAGGATGGCCTCCAGAGCATTGATCGGCAATCGATTGCTGGCAGTACCAAGGAGCGTGACGGCGAGATGACGAACCTCGTCGGAAGTATCTCCCAGACAAGGAAAGATGCTGGCAAGAGGAAGAGCCAAAGGATCTATCAGGGCAAGGTGCGAAAGCGCTACAGTTCGTGTGGAAGCATCTCCTTGCTCAAGCGAAGCGCGCGCTTTCTTGATGAGCGCGCGCTCCTTTGGAGCTAGTGTGTTTAATCCTCGCGACGGCTCTGGCTCCTCGATCAGAAAGAGATCGGCGAGATCCATCTCACGCCTCTTCTGCGCACTAAGATGCTGTTCGCTTCTGGGAAGCAGCAGTTCCCACTGCTCTAGCGCTTCGCGACTCAGACATATCTCAACCGCCTCGCCCAGTTTGCCGTCTGGCAGTATCACCTGTCCGATATAACGGTAGCCTCCGTATAAGGCATACCGCTGCCGCGCCGTCTGTTGATCGTCGAAAGCTTCGATCAATAGAATGGGAGGTAAAAGATGAACAGAGCCTCCTTCTGACCAGGGATAGCTGATTATTCCGAGATCTACTCGTTCCCCGGCGTCAGGTGCATCGTCATCGGGGTCGGTCACTTCAACGTGAGGCGAGTAGATCTCGTGACTACGTAGAGAAACACGCGTGAGCAGCCTGGGAGGATTGTCTACTGCCGTGATGGTATAGAGTAAGCGCATCTTTTCACTTCTTTCCAAACGAAAAATTGCCGCAGAGTGTCAAACACTTTGCGGATATGTGTATATGCTTCTTCTTTGCCCTAGCAGGCTATAACCAGAACCAGGTTGTTCGTGGCACCCATCCAGGCAAAGGACACCTTTGATCCCCCGTATCGACATAGGTAAGGAGATTGCGCACGGGCGGATCGCAGGGCGTTGCGTTCCAGAATGTCTCCCCTTCGGTCGAGGAACTTCCATAGATATCTGGAATCGAATTTACTGCCATTATGCTGCAACATTGAAGGCGGTTTAGCAGTGCATAGCAGGACAATAAATTGGTGGCAAGGGCCAATCTCGGCCAGCCATCCAAAAGAATGCTATCGTTGTTCTCGCTCTTGTTTGCGCTCGCGCACCCATTGGGTAAACCATTGCTGATCTTTTGGCTCAATCAGCAATGGGCAAGACTCTTCTTCGCCATCCCAGGTCTGCCGGGCCAGAGATAGTCGGGCTTGACGCAGAGCGTCTGTGCGTGAGGTACAGCCCGAAACGTCTGCCTCCAAATAATGCACTCCATCACTGCCAAGCGCAAAAGAGGTAAAACCCCATTGGTGATTCGGATCTCGCCATACCAAAGCAATCCATCCACGAAAAGTCAGAACAAGGGGAACGTAGGAGCCATCGAGTGCTGGGATCATCCGTTCACACACATTTTTGACCGCATCCTCTTCACTATAGCGGGAATAGGCATCAAAACCTGTTCCTCGCAGAGTGGCACGGTAACGCCAGGCACTTGAAGCGCTTGTCGAGGTCAAGAAAAGATCACTCATGGTCAAAGCATTTTGTTCATGCTGCGTAGCACCATTGTCCTCCTGCCAAATATGAAGCTTTCCTTCTTGCCCTTCGCGCGAGACTGCGATGCGGACACTATCTTGGAGAATGAAGCCTTTTTGATAGCTCAACATACTGTCGCTGTCTACGTTATAAACAGTGGTGAGTAATTTTGTGCCGTTCTTCAAAACGACAAATTGCTGGTGCCAATCAATCATCATAATTTCTCCTACTTACTATTTCTTCATCTACATCGCTTTTTTCAAAAAATGCATCTAAAACACTGTATCGCTTATGGGATAAAATCGGCTTCAACAACATCAGCAGTACAGCGAAAAACGAACGGCTCCTCCTTTAGGATCGTTTGTTCGCACGCAATGCGCTGCCGATTGATTTTGTCTCCAATCCATCAAGCTATTTGCTCGATGAGAGTCACGTCTTCACAAATCCCTACATCCGCCGCAACCGGGCACAGATCCCAGACCGCCGTTGGATAGAGCGCCCCCTCTCTTGCGATGATTTCCCAGAAGGTGGCCCACTTGTAGGCATCCATCTCGTCGGGACGATAGGGAATATGCTGAATTTTTGGCGTGCAGCATCGCCATAGTTGATAGGTAGTGATCACACGCTTCCCTCCCTCACGAACCCAGGAGGCATAATAGCGCTTCGCAGCTTCCTCGCCGAGGTAGACAAAAAACAACGACTGTGCAACTGGAGGCTTTGTGGTAATATGGGGGATATATTCCACCTCCCATTGTTCCAATTCGTTGATAGAAACGAGCTTGTTCCCCTCAGCAAGCCGGACCACTTTATAGACAATTTCCTGATGCTGGGCTTGCAATTGCACCTCGGGAGGAATCGGAGCACGTATTAAAGGGGCTTTCTGTTCTACTTCGACGACAGATGGATTCTCAAGCAATTGTTCAATATTTTTAAGCGTAGCGACTAATCGAACGACTGTCACTGCATCACCAAGGGAAGGATTTATAAGGTTGAGCCGTTCTAATCGTTTTTGAAGTTGAGTTTGCTGTTGCCGTAGATTCTTCTCTTGCTGAGAACAACAACCATTATCCATTTTTTCTTCTCCCTATGAACAAACAAAGACACCTGATGCAAAATCATCAGGTGTCTTTGTTTCATTTACCGTCATTGTGATGTACTACCGAACATTACTGGGCTTGGAGTATGGGCTTGGCGGACTATTTCGGAGAGGATGAACTGGGAAGAGAGCAATTTTGTTGTTCAAATTCCACCGGACTGATGTAAGCGAGGGTGGAATGACGACGAACGCGGTTGTAAAAGCATTCGAGATACTCAAAGATGGTTTGCCTCGCCTCAAGCCTTGTGGAGAAACGTGTGCGATCCACACACTCACCTTTAAGTGTGCTGAAAAAGCTTTCCATAGCGGCATTGTCGTAGCAGTCCCCGACACGGCTCATGCTGACCACAATGCCTCGTTCAGCCAGTTTGCTTTGATATCCCTGGCTCGTGTAAGGGCTGCCCTGATCAGAATGCAGAAGCATTTCGGTAGGGGGATCGCGATGCAGCAAAGCCATCTCCAGCGCCAGGCTTACTAACTGCTCATCGTTGTGCTCGCCCATCGCCCAGCCCACAACCAAGCGTGAAAACAGATCCAGGATCACCGCCACATACAGCCATCCTTCGTTGGTCCAGACGAAGGTGGTATCACTCACCCACTTCGTGTTGGGAGCCTGGGCGGTGAACGAGCGACCCAGCAGGTTGGGAGCTGGGGTCACGCCCACTCGTCGTCGTGTACCGACAGGCTTGTTCCGTTTTGCTTTGGCACACAACTCCATCTCACGCATCAGGCGAGCCGTACGTTCCCGTGAACAGCGAATACCCCGACTGCGCAGTTCAGCATGAATCCTTGGACTCCCATACACACCTCGGAAGGCATGAAAGAGGCGAGAGATCTCTCTGGCCAATTCGCCATCTTCTTGCTCGTGAGCACTGGGCTCACGTCCTCGCCAGCTGTAGTAACCGCTCACGCTAACTTCTAGCACCCGACACATGGTACTCACTGGGTACTGGCTGGCATGCTCTGCAATGAACTGATACCTTAGAGCTGGCTGCGCGAGAAGATGGCTAAGGCTTTTTTTAAGACATCGCGCTCCTGACGTAAAAGTTCATTTTCCCGGCGTAAACGGCGCATCTCTTCCTCGGATGCAGGTGGATTTCCACTGCCGGGAAAGGCGCGTTCTCCGGCTTTGGAGAACTCCTTGCACCAATGATGCAAAGTGCTATCGGCAATGCCAAGATCTCGTGCAATTTGCGCTTGTGGTTTCCCGCTCTTTTGGGCGAGCTGAACCGCTTCCAGTTTGAATTCCTTCGTGAAGACTCGCTGATCCTTTGGCATCATAACCTCCCATCGGATACTCTCTTCTCAGTTTACCCACTCCGCGAGAGTCCGTCAAGCCCAGTAGCCATTCAGGAAAGCCGTGGCGAGGGACAAATCCGGGAAGCATAAAGCTCATTACTTTATGGAGGGAGGCCACTACAGTCTTCCTTCTATCATCGAGTCTGACGGTCTTTCCGAGACTATTCAGTACTACATTGTTCCATCCATGTTCAAGTATGGATAGCGGTTTGGAGGATACAACGTCTCAAGACTCACCCCTTGAGGAAGTTGTAGTTTGACTGCATGGATTTCATTCCAGTCCTCCTTCGTCACATCACTTGTCATCTCGCATGCTCGCTCTGCAGAAGGGGCAGCACAAATGTATTCAAGCACATCATATATATAGATCTTATATAGCATATTCATGCCCTCCATAACTTGTTGCCTTTTCCCCCTTGATTAGGCAACCGATGGGATACGCCTTTCTCGCCAATGGGAAAGAATGGTTCCTTGTGTCTCTTTGCTTGCGCTACCGCTCCTGGCATTCTCAGGAAAGGGAAACTACAATGAAACGACGAGGACACGGCGAAGGCACAGTCTATCAGCGCAAAGATGGACGATGGACGGCCAGCCTGATGGTAGCGCGACATCGCTACACTTGGTATGGCAAGTCTCGTAGGGAGGTCCAGCAAAAGCTCCAGGTAGCCATCATTGATCACCAACAGAAAAAAGTGCTGCCAGGTGGCCAGATGCGCGTTGAACATTTCTTGCAACAGTGGTTGGCAAGCCAGATGACGATGCTGCGGGCACGGACGCTGGAGCGATATACTCAACTGGTCAATCGGCATCTTCTTCCAGTGCTGGGCCAACTTTCGTTACAACAACTGACACCACAACATTTACTCACACTCTATACACAGAAGACCCAGGAGGGCCTCTCGCCTAGCACGGTCAATCTGCTGCATACCGTGCTTCACCGCGCGCTGAAAGATGCTGTTCGCTGGAACCTGTTGTCCACGAATGTCTGTGATACCGTTCCGCCACCAAAGCGAGCACGCCACGAAATTCGTCCGCTCACGATTGAGCAAATTCAGCAGTTTATCACTGCTATGCACGGGCATCCACTCGAACCGCTCTTTTTACTCGCAATAACCAGTGGCATGCGTCGGGGTGAGCTTCTTGCCCTCCACTGGAGCGATCTTGATCTGGCATCGGGCATGCTCCAGGTTAGACGCATTTTTTCGCGTGTACCTGGTAATCAATACTGCGAAGCCGAACCAAAGACAGCAAAGAGTCGGCGCAGCATTGTACTAACTACCGTTGCCAAAGAAGCGTTACAGCAACTTCGCTCTCACCAAGACACCTGGAAGCAAGTAGTGGGAAGTGCTTGGCAGGAGCAAGGTCTGGTTTTTTGTCGAAAGGATGGGAAGCCATTATCACCAACCTTCGTTATTGATCAGTTCAAAGCGCTGCTCAAACAGGCCGGGCTTCCAACAATACGCTTCCACGATCTCCGTCACTCTACGGCATCGATGTTATTGGCCCTGGGCGTGCATCCTAAAGTGGTGCAAGAACTACTGGGCCATACGACCATCTCGATCACAATGGACATTTATAGCCATGTCTTACCATCGATGCAACGAGATGCGATGACCCAGATGAATGCAGTATTGGGTAAATCATAACGAGAAATACTTGATGCGAATGAAGTGTACTATTCATTCGCATCAAGCAAGAGGGATTGGAGCGGGGCAGTGAAGGCCATTGAAGCATCTCATATATGAGCTTCTAAGCATTTAATCGCTCTATTCTACTTCTCACATTCAAACATAGAGAGAAGGGGCAACATATGCCCTAGCAAGCTGCATTAGCTTGCTTTCTGCTCAGGTAGAGGGACAGCAATCCCGAAGTGGATAAATGGAATCTCCAACGGCAACGATGCTGATCCCTGCAGCCAGGTCTGCACCTTTTTTTGGATTTCTACAAGTAAAGTAAGATCATGCCCTTCATAGTTGCACGTACCACACCGGAAATAGGGCACCTGTGTGATGTGATGACCTGCAACATCATACGATTTCTCTTGCGTCCCTAGTTCCAATACGCCACGATTACAAAATGGGCACGGAGTTCCAGGAGCCAGCAAGAGTGCTTTTTTTCTAAACAACATCAGGAAGCCTTCCTTCTTAAAGTTCATAGTCACTCGTTTCATCATATTGCTCAGGACGAGCATAACAAAAACAGACTCGTCTTGTAAAGTCTTCATTCCATTCTTCTGGATATAGCGATGGATCGTAGACGGTTCGCACTGTCAAGATCCATCGCTGTGATCCTGGCGATAAGGGAGGAAGACTACAAATCACATGCAGCGATTGGCCATAATCCCCTTCACCACAAAATGTAAAGATGTACCCTTTATCAACAAAATAGGGGTGGGGAATATATGCAAAGTCGATAGGGAATCCACACTCGATAACCCCATGTACCTCGCTTGGATGAATCGCACGCTCCTGCATACGATGAATAGCATGGGCAGATGCATAAATTGAATGTTTTGAATACAGCAGAAATTTTTCTTGCATTTTTTCTGCTTTATGAAGAGCAACCTTTAGACGTTCTTCTTCTTCTTCCGCTAGCTTTCGGCATCTCCGTTTGTTTTGGCAGTATTCCATAACAATCGCACCGTTTGAGCTCAAACGGTGCCTCCTTCCATATGAGTTGTTGAGGGATAAAAAATGCCGTCGGCTTCATTAGCCGACGGCATTCAGAGAGGCTGCGAAACTCTCTCTTAAACAAGGCAAAAAGAATTGGATACATGACGAGCCTGTATCCAGACGACATCATTCCTTTCATAGAGGAGTGTTGCAGCAGTTTTGAGTAGCATAGGCAGTGTTTGAGGCAAGGGGGACTTTATGAAGAGAGAAGAGCATCCTTGAGCGCCAACTGTAAGGAAGCGACATTGGGTATGATTTTAAGGAGATCTTTTGCAGCCAACAGATCTCCAAGAAAATCAGGGGCACACCCTTCTGCGATCGTCCCGCCTTGCAGTGCTGCGGCAAGGGTATCAGCTGCACGCCCTGTTCCCTGGCAGACCAGCACAGGCCGCCTGTTTTGAAGAGAAGCATATACCTCTCTCCAGGTAATTGCACCGCCGCTGAACAGCACAGCAACGGATCGATGAGTTTGCCCAGTGATGGCGTGGATCACTTCTTGCATCCAAGCCGTCTCTCCTCCAAAGGAGGTGCCAGGCGTCAGAATAACCTGGTCGTGATGTGGTTCTAACGAATATCGCTTCTTGCTGCTATCCGCATCAACTGTGTTCCAGAGTGCTTTCGCCTCAACGGTCACACCAATCAGAGGCACAACGCTTCCTGCCTGATGAACCGCCGATCCAAGCACATGCATAATGCCATCGTCCGTCGCTCCATCAACAAGACATGCCCCAC
Source organism: Reticulibacter mediterranei (assembly GCF_016587455.1). Taxonomy (NCBI): domain Bacteria; kingdom Bacillati; phylum Chloroflexota; class Ktedonobacteria; order Ktedonobacterales; family Reticulibacteraceae; genus Reticulibacter; species Reticulibacter mediterranei. The sequence continues at coordinate 141,639 of NZ_BNJK01000003.1, forward strand.
ATGCGGTAGCCGTAGGCACCACTGCTTGTTCACAGAGTTGTGCAGCATAATTACTAACCGCTGGTGGCAATCCGCCTCCTATGACATTCACCACCGGCCTATATTGGAAGGCAGATACTAACTCGCTAATATCTGCAAAATGTTCTACTGCGTTTATTTTCATAACAATCCTTTCTCTATGGAAACAGCAAGACTTGCGCTTCTGGCACGGAAAAACTGAGAGGATTAATACGAGGATGGGGACATACTAACCTTTGACATTTCAGATTTGACCAGAGGCCAACGCGGAGAGATTGTTTTTCAGCACAGTTCACCAGCTCCTCTGAGAGGGCTTCAATCTGCCAAGAGCTATTAATACTTGGCGTAGCTCACTTGCTATCTCAGCCCAGGCTGCATCCTGGTTTCTCCAAGCCTGTATTGGGCGCCCATTACGAGGAAGACCTTTAATTTTTCCGAGCAGAGGGTCTTTCTCGTAAACCTCTGTACTCACAGGTCGAACGAAGGTGGGGATAATACGATAGGGCAGCTGATTTTGCAGCCTCTCATCTCGTGCCGCTATGACAGCATCACTGGCATCAATCGTAAGTTGGTCTTCAACCAACGCATTGACAAAGTCTGAGGATACTAGGATAAGGCGTACACGGGCATGAGCCAACCTCGCGATGCTCTGTGCAGAACTTGCACCAGCGGCAATATCTAGTAAGAAGTTCTTTGTGCTGATTCCCTCTGTTCTGCGCATCCCTGCAAGGTGCTTCATAATTTCAGATGCAAAGCTGGCATCTGATTGAACATTCCAGATGATGACATCTGTTGGCTCTTCATTAACCATACTACTCACCATTCTGGTTGGGCTATCCAGGAAAGGAACCGCCTCCGAAGAGACCACCGCCTCTCTGCATCGCTTTCTCCTGAAGTTTTCCGCGACGAACAGCATCCATTTCTTGGAGCACCTTGGTCGCTTCAGTAATCGACATATTTTCGCCGATCATCAACTCTCGAACGCAAAGCGCGTCAACAAGAGGCACTAAGGCGATACCATCTTTTAAGCAAAACGTCTCGCCCACTCCTCCTTGCATTCCACATTTGACGCAGACGAGCGAGGATGCAACTGGCTTGCCGCAGCGCGAACAGAACTCAGCGCCCTGTTGCAGAACGTTGCCACACGCGGCACATCTGATGGTGCCAGGCATTTCAAGAGTGAAGGTAGGAGGCAGCGTTGACGCTGGCACAGAAGGCTTTGGTTCGGGTGGAAGGAGAGCACTCGCTGCTGCATGCAACTTTGTGGCCTCCTCTACGCTAATATCCAGGGCTCCTGTTAATGCGTATGAGTCGCGGGAGGTAATATCCTCAAAGTGTTCCCACCCTGCGTCATCACGCATTTCGGCGATGATGGTCAGGGCGCGGTCACGTTCAATTTTATTTATTCCCTTGCCCAGATACCGCAGAAACTTTTCCTGCTCGGATGTAATGAGTGTCATAGCTATTTTCCTTTCGTAATTGACAATTTCTCTCAATGTATATAAGAAAGAGGGGTTTGGAAGACTTGTATTGCTACCGTCTTGCTATCGCATTGCTCTCTCTTAGCCGAGAGAAGCAAACAAGATAGAGCGTGCCGACGAACAAGCGGAAGACAATAACGAGGTTGCACAGGGTGTGTTACCTATTTGCCCGAGAAAACGCTTCGGCTTCCTCCTCCGTCAAGAGAAACCCGTAATACTTGATTCTCCTGATAGTGGTCTCAATGAGTTGTCGTTGGCTCCCTTTCGGTTGCGTGCGTACGAGCCAACTGTGTTGCCTCCACAGGCCATCCTCGGAGAGCGCATAGCCTGTCGCAATAGAGAGTTCAGCGCGTTGCTCATTCCACAGACGGGCAGCATTCGAGTGACAGTGGCCAGGCTCGCCACGGACGAGCTTAGCCCTTCCCTCAAAGACTTCGCCGCGTTCGAGCAATTGGGCCAGATCTGGTTCATTCACATAGACCATCCGCGTTCCGCCATGAGCGAGCAATTTCTGCTCCAAAGCGAGTAGAACCATGGGAACACTATTTTTGATCGCCTTTGAGCGTTGCGGGTAGGGAGCAAGCAGCCCTTGTAGATCACCAGTACTTGCCTCCCACTGTTCATCTGGAGGGAGGTCTGGCAAGGGACCACGCGATTGCGATGCATAAAAACACGCACAGAGAAATTCTGTCACGCGTTCCCAATGCACAGCGGCAAGATCTATCCCAACCTGCTGGAGCCTCGCGCGTTGTCGCGGAGTATTGATGAGCCGCTCAAGCCACTGATCAATCTCTTCGCGCGAGGTACCTTGGTCTACTTCATGAAAAAAGCCAGAGAGCCACTGCGCTCGTACCTCAGAGGTATTCCAGAGCAGGTGCATCAAGCGGGCGGTATCCATTGCCATACAGAATCTCCTTTTCTTTGAAAAGAAAGAAGCAATAGCCGTTGTTGATGAGATTCCTATTTCATCAACAACGGCTATCTTGAAACAAGGCACAACAATGAAATTGAATAGGAAAGCGGAATAGGCCGTTATTTTTGCCGTCAGCTTGCTATCAAAACAACGCTCCTCCAGTTCACAAAGAGAGGTGAGGAACTGGCTTTCGAGGGACGAGTTCTCCACGTTGTCCTGGCTACCCCTAACGCCTCTTCTTCTTAGGGTGATGAAGCTGCATCAGGAACTCATCTTCTGGAAGAGCATCCAATGGCCTCTTCGCTCGGCTTTCGTGTCACTAGCAGGCTTCGTCCGCCGCTCCTGATGGATGAGATGTAACCGGGAATACAGCTTACGCAACTCCGCCGCCGCAAAGAGCCGTTCAATTTTGCCATCAGGTGTAACTCTCGTGCTTGGCTCTTCCCCTTTTGGAAAAGCCCATAAAAACGGATCGTCTTCGGCCAGCGTATAGAGCAACAGATAGCCGCCAGCTTTGAGGACACGCACAGTCTCCTGCCGACACACTGCAATTCCAGCCTCATAGCCGATACTCATCGAAGCGGTATTATCGACTATAAGATCAAAGGTAGCGTCAGCATAGGGCCACGCACAATCCATCACCCCGACAGATGAGTTAATGGAAAGTCCCGCTAACCGCGCCCGTGCCCGCAAAGTAGAAACGGCTTCCTTGACAAAATCAAAGGCAGTAACCTGAAGGCCGCGCCTCGCCAGCTCCAGGGCATCGCGGCCCTTTCCACAGCCAATATCCAAGGCTTGAGAACCTAAAGGAAGGGATTGCGCCTCCAACACCTCAAAGAGTTTGAGCAGCGCAAAAGACAGCTCCGTTCCGGCCATAGGCATGAGCGTAGGATTGTGATGTTCTTGCACCCAGGCAAAACGATTTTGTTCACGTCGGCCTCTATCATCCATAGTCACCTCTTTGCAAAGACAGAAAGAGCTAGCGAAAGGCACCGTTGAAGTGTTTTTCGCTAGCTCTTTCAAGAACAATAAAAAACGGCCTGCAAAGTATCATTCTCTCAGGTCGTCGCCTGCCAATGATTATTGACAGACATAATGATCTTTTCCTTCTATAGAGACCTAGTAATCCTTCATAGGTTTTCTGCCTCTAATTTAATGCCTTCTTTTCAAGGGGAACAGTAAAACCGTTGGTAAATGGGTTATTGCGTATCTCTTGGATACGTGCATCCAAAACTTCTTTTCTTCGATCAAGAAGAGTTAGTTGATGGTTCGCTCCGACTAGTGTTGCTGTATAATATCCATTTTCCTCTAGCAAACCTTCGCCTTCGATCCTGAAAAATTCATAGTTCATGATCAAGTAGCGATCATGGAGCCAGAAAATCGCCCTGAAAAAGAGGCACAATGCAACAACATCTCCGCATACATGTATACCTATACTTGCTAGAGCGCGGATGGACTGATTAGCAAACTCAAAGTAAGTTAGCAACGAGATGACAAAGCCCCCAAAGCCATAGCTTTCAATGATTTTGACACCTTTTCTAAACATGTTGATTCCTTTCTTACAATTCATGAGGCAACTTTCTCTACAATGCTCTTTACATCACCATCAGCCACATCTGCCTTTCGGCTTGTGCGCCAAAACGAATTGCATACCGATCCTGGGCAACCAGAAGGCCCGATGGAAAGCCTTCTGTGCGGATCACCAGAGCAGTCAGGGGATCTCTTTGCCGCCAGTGCTCATAGTCCAGAAGCATGCGCTGGAAGATAGTCCGCTCCTGCTTATACCTATTAAAAAAGGCAATGATGAGGGCATGAGCGCCTTTGTACACCTGTGAGGCATCACCAACCTGGGGATAGTCCAGCGCAACCTGTTGATAAAGAGGATTAGCAGAACTAGCAAGCTCTTCCGCATCTCCATATGTGCCAACCATTGCAACTCGCATGCGTTCGTAAAGCAGCATGGGGTCAGCATCCCCTATTTCAAGAGCTTTTGCACTCCTCTCCGTAAATTCCCAAATCTGTTTCTGGCATGTGTAATACTCAGATGTCAGATTCCTCTCTTGGGCTTCTCCTTCACCTTTAAGCGGAAGGCAATAACTCATGGAGATGAGGAGCACAAGCGAGAACATAACAACCAGAATATTAGGGAACCAATGCTCCCAAGGTTTGGAGAGAGGCCGCGGTTCTGCCAGCCTCATCTCTCGATTCACTACTTTCATAAGATCTACTTTCTATCTAACCACCTCATTGTTTGGAGGATGAACACAGCTTGAAAACGCGAAGGGCCATCTTCACTGATAAAGATGAGCCTTCGCGTTGACGCAATGATGTAACTACAAGTAGCCGATGTTTTAGTGGTGAGGAGTTGTTGGCGTAGGAGTTTCAAAAATTGGCTGTAATGTCCCCGTATTGATGGAATTGGCAGCCGAGTTATCTTGAATAACTTTCTCCATTTGTTTCAGAGCAGCATTCCCATGATAGGTTTGATTATTTACAGTTACTTCCAGGCGGTCTGAAGGAAAGCCCAGAAGAGATGCAACGATGCTATTAGGCACGCTGCCAATAAAGCTCCTGTACTCGCGGACGTGATCACGCAACAACTTTGTGGAATGCGAATAATCATCATAAGAAGAGATCAGGATGCTTTGTACTTTCTCGTACGCATTGGTAACATTGCCTACATTAGGATAAGCAGCCTGAATCTTCTGATAGATGACGTTATTGGGATTATGGAAATCCGCGTCCTTGCCTGATGACCCCATAGCTGCGTTGAAGATATCACGCAGCTTATCCGCATTACGATCGGCTACGCCAAGAGCATTTTTTGTCTTGGCAAAGTAGTCGGTCAGCGACTGCGACATATTCAAGTATTCTGTCGTTAACGCGTTTTCTTTGCCTTGCAAGGTATTGTAAGAACCTATAAAGATGGCTCCTATAGCACAACTACCGACACAAAGCAGAAGCGTCACGGTCAAGAGAGCAATGGCAAGCATTTTCTTTACTGAAATGGTACGCAACATAAGAATTTTTTCCTTTCTTACGGTTGAAATTTGATACTGGGACAGCAGCCAAAACATGCTGACTGTACGTAGGGTTGATAAGACTGCAGATGGTCTACTGGAGAATCGTGATCCAAGGGGACAGGCATGCATCCCAAAAGACGATCTTACCTGTTAGCGATTTTAAAGAGAGCTATCGCGCTCCCTCCACCCGCGATAAGGCCGATGGCCAAAACAATCAAGAAAATCTTGATGCAATCGTCAGTAGAGGGCAGGATCTCATCTTTGAGATACCGGAAGCTCGCCATAGGGACCCTCTGAAAATGATGAGGGCCAGTGATCAAGAGATACTCAAGCAATCCTATTCCTTGCGAGCCTGTTCGATACTTCACATCGTACCCCTCATCACTCACCTGACTTACAATGGGCTGAGGATCTCCTAGCAGCGTCTCAGGCTGCAAAGGCTGACCAGGAAGTTGATCTTGGATATCCTGAAACAGCAGGGTATTACTCACGCCATCGGCAGCAGGAGGCATCAAAGTAAACACCTCGGCACGTTTCACCACCTGTCCATCAGTAGCAAAGACGACGACCAGCGCGTTCTTAGGCAAAGGACTGTGCCCAAAGATGCTCGTATCTGACCAGTACCCACGTAAAGCAATGGCGTACTGGTGCAGATCGCCTACTGCGCTTTCTGGCAAGATCACCAGGTGAAGATCCATCTGGCGCAGCGCCCCAGCCTCTGCATTGAAATGAGCAACCGCGTTTTGCCATTGGAGGGCATTGGCTGGTGGCTTCATCCCAACGAAGTACACTTTGTTGACAGCGTGTTCCTCATCAGGAGTGATATGCAACTTTGGCAATAACCCCTTTTGTTGGTAAGGAACCAGTTCATCCTGGGACACGGTTGGGCGCATCGTCGTCTCAGGGTCCGATAATAAGTAGTTCTCGAACCCATGCTCAATGGAGATAGCAGGATAGCTACCAGTCCTGATGATTTGTTGATAGTGCTTACTGACTTCTGGGGCGCCGACGCCTGCGGAGTTGAGGATAGAAACGGGGATAGTACGATATTCACGCCAAAGATGCGCAGATGGATCATCGGGCAAATGATGTGATGCCTCTGTAATTGTGACGTTGGCGGAAGATGCATTGGTTGGGTCAGTCTTCAAAGAGGTGACCGTCTGCCACTCATCCTCCTCTAACGAGTAAGGGCAGCTGTGATATTTTGTCACTGTGCGATGTTTCGTCACAGTACGATATTTCGTGACCGTTTTCTTCCGTGTAGAATCATACGCTTGATATGACTCATTAGCCAGGTATGATTCCGTGACGATATATGGATGACATTGATAGGTCCATCTGCACGATCCATCCTCAATACATACAGTTGGAACCTTCTTCACCGCAATCACAACAGTATTTAAATTCTCATTGAACGTGAGGATCTCATGCCTGAAATGATCGTACACCAGTGGTGTGGCTATCAGAACAATCACTCCCCAGACCACGCTCCCCGTTAGCAATGGGCCACGCAATCTATCCTGACTGATCACAAAAACGCCGACAGTAACGAGGGTAGGACCGGCGAATCCAACGGCAATTAAAACAAGCAGTTGCCAAAGCATGCGCTACTCCCTTTTTGGCTAAGAGGAACAATAGGAAAAAGAGAGCTACTGACCATCATGAAGGGGTCAGTAGCTCCCAGACGAAGTGACATTGTGAGAAAATGCTTGAGATGTTGGAGGAACTAATCGGGCAGCGTTATTTCTCCATCCTGAAGCATCCGCCCCGCAGCAGCTACAGGTTGTTGCAGCTGCTATCAACCGTGAACTATCTTTTCACGGATACGATGAGCAAGCACCTGGCTCCGCCATCTGGTCTCTTCTCCAGTCCCATGGACCCCTTTCTGTGGCGGATCAGAGATCCATCTAGGTCGGAACGAAACGGCGCTGCCGCGATGATACGCCCGAACGACGCCAATCACATCCTCGCGATCAGCATAATTGGGAACAAATGAACTCTTCATTGTAACCTTCCTTTAGAAAGTGAAATAAGCAAGTGAAGCAGAACAAATGCATTACTTGCCAATGCATAAATGAAAGATTGAAGGGGATAAGTTATATAGTGGGCACATCCTCGTGCTTGTTTTTTGTTTTGCTCTCTGGAACAGATGTTTTGCTGTGGGTTTCCTGCAACGGCACCAGGGCCAGAGCAAGCAAGCTTGGTGAGAGGTAGCGTGGCGAGGGGCGATCTCGCATGAGAGGCTTAAAACATCTTGACTGGACAAGGTTTCTCGTCGAAGAGCGTATGCTGTATATTAATTCTGGCTATTTTGCTCTTTCAGGCGATGTTCCAACTTTTGTTGGACTTCTAGTATCATAATTTGATATGTTCGTTCCAGATCAATACCATAGTGATCAGCGATGCGCACGAGCATAAACAAGACATCGACGATATCATCTTCCAGATCCACATCCACCCCATCACGTGGCGGCCGATGTCCCTCGCGAATCATAATGCTGTCGGCTAACGTGCCGACTTCCCCCGCCATTTCCGTCATCATAACGGTGGGATCCCAGGGGCCAACAAGCTTATCAAAGAGACTCGTGACGTCACGAGTCCTCGCAACCATTTCTGAAATTTTCATGATGATCTCCTTATCGATTAGCACTATCAGATAGCGGTGAGATAGAAAACGCTGGTTCACACGTGTCCCGATCGAACATGTGAATCAGCGTTGAGATGGGTTATAGCTCTATACAGCGAAAAGACAACGAAAAGATTGCTGTATAGCGGCTTCATTAACCAGGGAGGAAGGTGGCTGTTGGATACCATAGCGCGATCAAGCCCAGGCCAATTAGCCCCCTTATCAGAGAATGCACCGACCAGAGCAGAAACAGCAAATCGTCATTGAGAAACTGCTAGGGAGCTTCATTGGCACGCAGGCAGGTCCTGACCTTAACGAGAAGATGACCAAGCGTATTCTTCCCGTTTCTTTTTCCGCTTGTGTCGGCTGGACCTAATCCCCAATAGGCGTCCTTAGGGGCATCTTCGTATAAGTTGTTACTACCTGTGCTATCGAGCACTTTCCAAAGCGCAGTATTCTGGGTGAATTTAGCCAATAAACCGATGAACATAATGGAATCTTTTATTTGTTCCCAGTCTGCCCTCAATAGAATGGATGGGCTCTTGCCTTTTCGAGCTATCTCAAAAGGATCTGATTCTCTATAAAGCCATGCCCATTTTTCGAGGTCCAATGTTTTTAGACACTGAAACCAATGTTCCACTGTCGGATACACAATACCCTCGATTGCATATGCTGGAAGCTCGAATTCGCATGTTTGACCCATACTAACAATACTGATTTTGTAAAAGCCTCCGTCACGCTCAACGCTTTGTATGGAGCGCATCGTTTGGTCGAAGCTCTGGGAATCTAGTAGCAGGGCAATATTAATAGGGCTGGGATAAAGATTAGACAATTCCCCGAATGGTTTGTCTAATTGGTAAAAGTAAATCCCTTGATCGTTAGTGTTCAAGGTATCCTCCTTATTATACTCTGAATGAAAATTTGCGATAAACAAAATGACCCGCCACCCGGTTAGGTGACGGGTCGTTAGCGCAATGAAATAAGATCTCCTCATACGAGGTCTGTAGCCTTGTTCTGTTACCTATAGCAATTACAAAAACGCAAAGAGTTCGCTGAAATTCTAATGTGGCTGTTGCAGCGGAGTAAACACCAGGCGACGATATCCAGTGGATATCCAATAATAGCACTGAACTTCCTTATCTAAGACATCGGCAAGAGCCTGCGCAAGTTGTGGAGCTTGCTTCAAATAATCGGAGGAAGAGACGCTGACCGCTATCTCTCCCAATGAATCAAAACCATCTCCGCCTAAACAGGCTTGCATATCCAGAAGGGAAGCACACTTTACCAGATCGTAAATGCACATACATCCCGTAGGAAGAGAAAAGTGAGCAATGATATCGACCTGCTCAGGCGTAAGGGAGAACCCCCCGTGAAAAATGAAATTGTGATTCATCATGAAACCTTTCTTTTTACAAAGAGCCGATTGCAACCACTACCACTATGGTTACAACAAGCTTTACAAAAAACACCAAATATTTTGCTGCCAGGAATATAGCGATTGCATACGATAATGCGGCGACGTGTCTCGCATGGATCGTCAGGAATTTGGTGGTGGGGGACAAATGCGGTAAGAACCCTTGCAGAGGACATTATTGAAGAGCAAACCACATCTGCTGATAGCAGGAGAAAGTAAGCAGTTCTCGATATGCAGGTGGAAGCAAAAACGAGACGCCAACAATCCAGCAATCATGCTTGTTGATACGGACAAGCATGATTGCTGGGGACGGGAAACTGCGGCCTTATCCCGAGGATTGAGGCCGCAGCTTTACATGATGAGGATTTATTGATTGCAGATCCGCCTCCTCATCCGAGCTATAGATCTGCACATTAATAGTAGGTTTGATTTCGATGATATCAAACCCGTAAAGATGATCTGATATCATCGAAATCCTTGTATATTCCCTGAGTAGCTCGTTTCCTGGCTGGTTGAACTTAAATAGCTCGACCAGAAATACAGTTATATCGATCTGTCGAGCAGGAGGGATTTCCTGCTTCCAATCGATGGACAACGAAAAATTTCCCTGGCTCCAAGCTAGGGACGCAACCCCAATATGGATCAAATTATGCAGGCTCATTTTTTGTCTCCTTTTCCCGTAAAAATTTAATGACGTAATAAATAATGAATAACGAGAAGAAAGCCAGTGAAAATCACGATGAGAGTGATTTTCACTGGCTTTCTTTAACGAAAATGCAATCGCGTCCGATGAAATCAGAAAAGTGAGATCACTATCCGCTTCGCCAAGCAGCCTGGGATTCCCCTCTTCGTGATTTGCCGGACCAACTCATAGGTCCCGGCACGTAGATGCGCCGGAATCTCTACAGAGCGTTGATACGTCCTCCCGCTGGTAGCATCGCCCTGGAGCGTATCCAGAATAATTGCGCCTGGATATGCTCCACAGGCGCTTATTTTGAAATTCGTATCGCTGACCAGCAGCATGGTCAGCGTAATTGTTGCGCTCCTCATATTAGGAGGCGTGTTGTCTGGAGAGGGTTGCCAGATGATGGGAACCTTCTCTCCCGGCGCAAGATGTGCTGGTGGCCATGAGGTGACATCCTCATAGCTATAGTACTGTACCTGTGACAACTCTATGCTTCGTAGGACAAAAGCCATCACAAGAATAGCTACTATGAGCAACAGCATACTAAGAAGAAAGAGGTGCTTTCTAACGCTGAATCTATTTTTCATGTCCTACCTTATCTTCTATAGAACACATGACAACACCAGCATCTAAATCATTGCTATCAAAGCTGCTGCCTCATCCACAGCAACCTGGCTTCCCCAGTCAGAAACCAAAGCTGCGTGGCGAGGGCGAACGTCGGCAGGTTATTTGGGTACCTTCTCCTCGCTTTCTTCTCTAGAGCCACCTTTCAATAACTCCTCACGCACAATCGATACATCTGGAGGGGCGCTGATCCCTATCTTGACGCGCTCACCTTCAACAGCCAATACTGTAATATTGATCACTCCAGCAAGCACGATACTTTCACCGACTTTTCGTCGCAAAACTAACATCTGAGTCCTTTCTATTGCACGCAGCCGAGAAAACCCTGCAATGCGCATCCGATATACATATCTGTCAACACGACAGCTCATCCCTTCATCACGTTCCACAGCCAGATAAGCAGGCTTGATTGCTTCTTCTGTCGCTTTCCATGAGCAGAATCGTGCAGTAATAACCCATGTTTCACATCTGCTGTGCCTCTTCCAGCACAGTAGTGACGCTGCAAGTCTTGCCAATTGCGAAACTCTACTCCACACTGCAGACATATTCCATAGATCACTGCACATCCTCCTTCTGTTTGGAATGAGGCAGCACTTCTCGTGTTGAAGAAGCACAAAAATATTCCATATCGTGTGAATACCTGAGCGCCCCCGCACCATTCGTGCAACCATCACTCCCCATCTCTGCTTCAGGGGAGCGCCATCGTCCATCTGGTAACAAGAGATGCGAAGATCTGTCTCGCTCAAGAAGAACAGATAGGCAGATATCCTCCACTGATTGGTTCCCAATCAGTGGAAGCTTCTCGGATCTCACTGCACCTTCATCTTCGGGCAACATCTCATCACGCTCCGCCAGGTTCAACCACTCGTCATAGCTCATCGAATCTGCTGCGAGGGTGAGTGGAAATTCTTCTGCTGGATAGTAGACCAAGAGAAGGTGAGATAGAACCTCCCCCACCTCAGCGTACGCGCCGGCTCTTCCTCTTGCCAGCGCAATGAACCGGCGCTGAGCGCTCACCTCTCGCCGCTGCTGATGCTTTCCATACTTTGGCTTTGCATCGTCTTCCTCATCGTCAGCGTTGGCTCGTAGACACATCATCGCGTCAGTCACATTGGTTGCCAGATCAATCAACATGAATGAGTTGGCAGCAATTTTCTCCAACCACCTCGCCACGTTCCTTAACGCTTCAGCGCGGCCACGCGCTCTGTATCCAGCACGTCTGGCGCGCACACGAACTGCTAGCTTCATTGCCTCACGCTCGCACTCCTGAGCAAGGACGCGAAGATCGGTGCGAAGATTATTACCACGACACTTACTTGGATCGAACATCTACCTATCCTTACTATGAAAAAGGCATCTTGCGACGCCAGAAGTCTGCACAACACACATATACGGCCTATCTCTCCCAACTGACATCGCGCATTCCTGAGCTGCTCGACCTTTTTTGAGGAGTGGGGCCGAACACAGAGACAAGATCAACCATGCCAGAAGGGAGATCGCCAGAATCAAGTGCCACATCCCTCGTCTTGCTCAGTAACACCCCTTCCTGGTGTATCCCATCGCGGCCAGTGCCCGCGATGCCTCTTTAAAGTCACCGCTCCAATGCCAATAGGCGTAGAACTCAAAGCGGGTGTAATAGCGGCCCACCGGAAGACCTACTGAAGGGGAAAACACATACAGCCGATTCGTTCCATCGGCATTGAGGGTACAACTCGGACCGGGACCAACCTTCCCTGGATGACGCAGATAGCGCTCTAAGTGCCCATCTCCGTTTTGTATTGGTTCTGAGATGTCCCAACCAACCAGAAGCGATTCCCATGTCACGGTGGGGTCGTTCATAAAAAGATCGCCGGGACGTTCTCCAATGGAAGACTGGGTCAGACTTCTCGGATGGAATACAGGTGATGGCGTCTCTTGAGAACGCAAGGTTTTTGGCATCTCGTCAAACGCGCGCACCGACTCGTACAGACGATCGCGCTGATCAGCGCTGATCGTCTTGATCTCGGCCACACTCCCTCTGAGCAAGTAGTACGCCTTCCCCGAGGGGTGGACGCTCCCATGTGAAGGGTAGGCGATAATAAGTCCCCCTTCCTCTCGGGTTTCGGCAAGCGTGTCACATCTTCTGGGAGGTGGTACAGGCCGAAGAGCGAGCTTCTGGCTCCCCGGTTTGCGTCCAGTCTGAAAGGCTTCTGGACAACGAAACAAGAGATGCCGTCCGTTTTTGGGGGTGCGCTCCTCATATCCCTCAGCAATAGCTCGATAGAGCCCGCTCATTGCACGCTCTGCTCGAACCCGCTCACGCCAGGCATCAAAAACGCCTGGATCATCGAAATCTAACGCAATAAGTCCGCCAGATATCGATCCAGTGACCAATGCCAGCCCCCGGTGTGGATGGGTAAACCACTCTTTCACCTCCTCGGGTTCAGGCAACCTCTGCTGATATTCTCTCCAAGCAGGAAGAGCTGGCTGTTTCGACCCGTCTGGCCGAATAGGAACAACACTGATACCCACACTCAGTGCTGCCAGAGCAACTTTATAGGAGGGATTTTCCACTGGTGCGTAGATGACCATGCCTTCTCCCTCCTTACATGGAAACCACCATTGTCTCGGTACAACTGGGAGTCGGAGGCCACATCATCGTCTCGCACTCGGCAACATCCACCTCCATTTTCACGACAACGATTCCTATATTGTCATGCCCGCCTCCTGTATTGTGTGGCCCTCCACCAGAGAGCGCCAACCGAACCAGGTTCTCTGCCATCTCTTCCGCCGAAAGATTCCTCTTGAGGATCGCTGCCATATCATCCCCTCTCGGGTCACGAACCATCTCCCACAGTCCATCAGAACACAGCAACAGAACATCGCCTTTCTGCAGTTGGAACTGTATGGGTTCGTCAATTTCTAGTCCCCGCCCTCCTAAAGCGCGAAGGATCACATTGCGCTCAGGGTGATAATAGGCCTCACGAGGCGTGATTACCTGCAATTTCACCAGTTCCGCAACCTTCGAGTGATCTTGCGTCAATCGCATAAGACCCGTGCCTTCACGATAGACATAGGCGCGGCTGTCGCCAATGCTACTCACATACGCATCACACCCCACACTCACCACCGCGGTAAAGGTTGTGCCCATCGTGCTTCCCAGCAGCATGGGATCCTGGTTGCGCTGGTACACGGCCTGGTTGGCTGCCTGTATTCCTGCAACGAGCAGATCACGCAGGGCTTCCCTACGTAGCGGTTCCTCTAGCAACTGAGGAAGAACTTCATTCACAAACGCGTGAACGGCACGTCGGGAAGCCTCCTGGCCATCGATCGCACCGCCTACCCCATCTGCGACAAGAAAAAGGCCAACGCGCTCCTGGACGCGATTAAGCATGGAAACAGCAAACACATAATCTTCGTTTACCGACTTCCTCGGATTGGTCCCTGCATCAAGGCCAACGCCTACGTTTAATTGCAGGGAGTCATTGGTCTGCTCATCTTCTTTATCACATTGCTCAAGCCAACTCATAGCAGCATTGAACAAATGCCTGGCGTGCTCAGGCTGTTCATTCTGCTGAGCAGCGCGCATATTTCTGAGATAGGCAAGAACCATGCCTTCTGATGTAGACATGTGATCACCGCTTTCAATCAACAAAAGCGCCAAGAGTTGCCAGGCATGCGGAAAGGGAGAGTATGTGATGAAGAAGAAGCGTGTCTATGCATGCACATCATGGCACCCCGGCCAAAAAAGCAACAATCCGCCCTGCATGCACACGAGACGCCCAGATTGAACCACCATGCATTCCAGATCCAGGTTCTTTCTCTCAAAAATGTCTCTTCTCTCATTAGAAAAGAAGAGCGTGACATCACTACAGCCATCCACAAACCTACGCATACCTCCTACAAGCGCTTGCTAATAACCAACAGGCAACACTTTACAAAAACGGCAGATCAATGATCACTTCCAGGAGAGTCTGTGCGACCCATGAGCGATCCACTGTTTGGACGGCTTCCAATGGGTATGCTCTTTCCACTCAATCCTGATGGACCAAACACATCACTCGATCATCTCCCAAGCGTCGGATGATCGTGATGGTCGTGCTGGCGAACAGGCGACACAGCACGGCGGCTCACAGCCTTGGATGCAGAGAGATGTACTAACCCTCACGGGTTGTAGCATCATTGAACACTTTGACTATACCCAATGAAGGTGGGAAGAACGTGGGAACAAGACGGGCAAACATGGGAAAAACATGGGAGTATTTTGCCCCCGAAAAATTACTCATCTGCGGAATCATCCGAATGATGCTCAAGCAGACAATTATCCCCAAAAACAGGCAAGATTGGCATTGCGGAAAATCACTGTTGCCTATTCTGATACACCAGCCTTAGATGCGGCATGAGCTATCTTCTCTGCTCTTGTCACTCGCCTCTTTTTGGCACCACCTCTGCATCATTCCCATGTTTTTGGCTGCTCTCCATCGTGAACGCGGAAAGCAAATGGTCAGTATTCATCATGTACGGTTGACGACTTCAAAAATAGGGTTAGAGAGTAAGGGAGGTGCTTTGCGGCACATCTTACTTCTCTATTTTTCACCATCGCACGCAGTCGATCTGGGGAGCGAATACATGTATGATCACTCAATTCAAGA
This sequence comes from Reticulibacter mediterranei, assembly GCF_016587455.1. NCBI lineage: Bacteria > Bacillati > Chloroflexota > Ktedonobacteria > Ktedonobacterales > Reticulibacteraceae > Reticulibacter > Reticulibacter mediterranei. The sequence goes on from NZ_BNJK01000003.1 coordinate 157,054, forward strand.
TGATTGGAGCGCAAGCGCTTCTTTCATCGAAGAGCGTACCATACCTCACTCAACCGTCAGCTTCTGCGGAGTACGGAGCTTTTGGATAGGCGAACCCATCCTCCCGGCTCAGGGGAGAGCGGTAGCAACGCCTCACGGCGTGCCGCCTCTCGCTCCAGAGGGAAGTGTTATGTGAGCGGCACTCCCGCTCCACCGGGCACTTCAGCAGGTGTTGCTCGCAGCCGATGCAGGCCTTGTGCAAAGAGGACCATTGAGATTTCCCCTCACTCGGCCAAGATGAAGGGTCTTGAGCAGGAGCGTCCTGCGTGCCGTTGGAGTATTTGCCCCTGCTCCAAATAGGGGACTAGTGCAGCACCACGTGCTGCATCAGAAGATACACACCGTAAAAGACGCCTCCACCAAAAAGCAGAATAAGCAATCCTAAGCAGCCACGGGACAAACACCCCACACCACATCCCTTCACCTGGCCCCAGAACTGGGACTTTTCTTTCTCTCTGGGGAGATTCTGCTCAATCGACTTTGTCACCTCTTTCTGAGCTTTCAAACCCTCTTGCATACTTTTTTGTACTTCAGCCTGCATTGCAACAATGCGTTCGCCCAGCCAATTTACATTCTGCCCTGCATTCTGCAGAATCTGCTTTGATTCACCCATCATCCATTGCACGCTTTGCTGCGCCTGGTCAATAGCTCGTATGGTTGAATCCGCAAGCTGTTGATTGCACTGTTGGACGTTATGTAGAGCTTTACCTTGCTCTTGGATAATTTGAGTGTAGAGCCGTCCGTTACGCTGCATATAGACGCTCATCTGATCAGCGTTTCTCTGGCGTTCTCCCTCGCTCCACGTATTTTGTAGTTCAGTCGCCCAAGAAATTAGCTTTCCTTGGATCGTCCTGTCAAAAGCCAAAGACAACGCTGGATCATGGGGATCTATATACACCCCTCTTGCTTGAAGCAAGTCCTGAATTGCCTTGTAGATTCCCCATTCGAGGACAATGGATACCAATTGAGCGATTGCCGTTGACAGATCTGCCCAATAAGCAGCCTCATGGGCAGCCTCACGAGCCTGATCCAGGTTATTAAGCCGTCTCTCCAGTTCAGCGTTGAAAAAGCTCTCAGAGCGACCACCATTCCTCTGCATCTGCACAAGGGTATCCACATAGTAAACGCGTGCCTGACGGCAAGCACTATCAACATCTGCGATCAGAAAAGGGTTTGCCATTGGTGATTCCTTTCTTACTGAAAGAACCACCACGAAACAGCTCTGCACGATTACTCGTACAGGAAACCGCCTCATGGTGGTACCTGTACGAATATTTTTTACACAGATCAAAGGAGGCTTAACATCCTCACACAGGCAAATTTAACCCAGCTAGTACCTCTTCCAAGCGAGGATAACTCCTCTCACACCAAACACACTCACTATCATCACAGTATGTACACCTCTTTCCTCGCCCATTGTATTCAAAGGCTACAATGAGGTGTACTTGCTGTTTAGCAAGTGCTGCCACAAACACCCTTTGCTCTTCTGCCGGAAGTTTGTCCTCATCGACCAATTGTTCCACAAAATGGAACAATCCTTCGAACCGCTGGTACAACACAACTGCTTGCGCTTGATAATATCCTCCAACCTCCTCGTGGAGATCAGCAATTTCTTGCAACCAGCGCTTCACCGTGCAACGCTGAAGACCATTATCTCGACTGAACTTTCGGAAGCGCGAACGCAATTCCTTGAACCAGTAGGAAAACTGCTCCAGGTCCTCGTGATCGGCTCGTGCGCTGTCGATCTGACGTCCGAGCAAGAGTAATGCGTGTCCAATCGCATCCAATTCAATCAGAAACACACGATTGTATTCAGGCAAGACCAACTTCGGTGCTGGAATTCCGTATATCCGGCACACTGCCAGAACATCTTCTTCGATTTCCCGGCTTGTCCCGTGAAGCTCGTAGTATAAACGATCTACGTCACTCCATAATACATGCAAAGCCAATCGTTGCCGGAATAGAGCCTCGACTTCATGATCTCTCCGCATCACCAATAGCTCATAAAGAACCACTGCGATAAAAGAGAGAATAATGCATCCGTTGAACATATTTTGAATAGACATGGTAAGAACTCCTTTTTATATTTACCTCCACAGGCACCTATCAATGAGCCCATCCATGTCATGGCTTACGCCAGGCACAGAGATGAGCGTTCTGCAGGTACTCTCATCTCTGTGCAGGCAAGTTCATAATCGTTATCCGTCTTTCGGACGCTTGTACTGTAGCAAAGTGTTAGGGGAAAAACGTTAGTCGAAGACGATACCATCATGGGGAAAAGATAGGAAAACTGCCCTACAGATGATGGCAACAAGAAGAAATGGTCACACCAAAATACGTCAGTGACCGCCTTGTTACCAACGGTCAATCCCCTTTCCAGGCGGCATGACGAGAAAGGAACGTTCCAAAGTGCGCAATGCCAATCTTATGTATTTTTGGTTTCTTTTTCTGATAAGCACGTGAAATGCGTCTCTCCCCGCCAGGTATGAGAGCCACTCCAACACGACAGAGAAAAACCAGTTCCCTGCTGGCAACATCGAGAGGAATATGCGGTTATTGAAGATTTCTATTCTTCCCTTTATATAAGGAACGGATTCTAGGCCGAAACCATGCAGATCGGCTTCACTGGCTCCTCCATCTCTCGTAGGATTGCTGCATTGGTGTTACTCTATCCTGCCACCTCAGAGCGAAAGCTCATCTATGCCATCTTGTTCCTATGTTTGCCCGTCTTTTTCCCATGTTGTTCCTATCTTTCTCCGCGTCTGAGACCACCTCGCCCCCAGGTCAGATAACTATGCTTCTTGGCGAAAGGTGCATACGAGCACAGTTCAGAAAGAGGAAACACGATGCTACACGTTACAGCTGACCTGGTTGGAGATATCACCAAAGGCATCAGTCAATTCTTCAGTAATGCCATCGGCACCACGCTGAATGACTTGATGCATGCCATTACGCCATTCCTTGCCATGATTGGCAACACTCCTACCGCGTTCACGACTGGGAATCCGGTTGTTCACGGGGCATGGTTGACGATGGTCGGGGTGGCAGATGCCTTCTTGGGTCTGTATGTGACCATGAAGATCATTCAAATGATGCATGGAGAGGCGACTGGCACCACGCATATGCCGCTGTCGCAGTTCGTCCCAAAGGTCATTTTGACCGTCTTGCTGATTCACGCCTCGGCGTTTTTGGGCGAGCAGCTGATTGCTATTGTCAATGCGCTCTGTGAATTGGTGCGTACCAACGTCACCGACTTTCTCAAACAGGTGAATGGCGGCAAACTATTCGATGCCAATCAAAACACAGGACTCTCGGTGGTCCTGGCGATTGTCTTCGGGATCAGTCTGGTGCGGGTCGTCTTCCAGGCGATCAAGCGCATCGTCTTCTTCAACGTCCTCTTTGTGTTTTCTGGACCAGCCTTCCTGATGAGCCTGGATCTGCAAACCGCACCCTGGTTCCAATTTTGGTTCCGCACCTACTTAGTCACGATTTTGGAGCAGTTCATTCAATTTTTGACCTTTAGTTTGGGCTTCCAGTTTCTGCTGGCAATCAAGCAGACAGGCTTTACCGGCTTTATTCTCGCCATCGCCATGCTCAATCTCACAGCAGAGATCCCGTCCATCATGGCACGCTTCGCCTCTTCAACAGGGGGCAGTGCCCCGGGACTCGGCTCACTGGTGCGCGGCGCGGTGACGGCAGCGGCACTATTGTTCTAATCACTTCAAGAAAGGAATACAGACCATGCAAACACTCAACAATCTTGACAACATTATTCGACAACTCCAGACACATGCCGCCGCAATCGGCATTACCCTCGGTGGCTTGATGATCGGGATTTACGCTATGTTGATCATGCTCTCGCATGACTCCTCGGCAATGGCCAACCGCAACCGCTGGGAGCACCTGCAAAAAGTGTTGATTTGCGCTGGAATCATCGCCGGTACCGGTGCTTTCATGCAATTCGCGCAAGGCCTGGGAAAAATGTTGTGAGCCAGGAGAGCAACCGGGTGATGCTCTATTCGGAGTATTGCTCGCGCGATGAGGAGCGATGAATGCAAGATGATACCAATCCACTCGTGAAACAGGTACCCGGCCAGCTCTTTTCCTTTGAGGAAAAAGTGTTTGGCGTGATGTCACTCACCCAGCTCTTGAGTGACATCGGAGCTGGGGTGGGCATCCTTGAAGTGACGTCAGGACTTCCCTTTGTCCTACGCCTCGTGGTCGCCGGAATACTTGCGCTCCTGGCTCTTCTCCTTATCCATGGGAAGGCAGGTGAGCAGACCCTTGTTCGCTGGCTCTCCCTGTACATTCGCGCACTCTTCATCGCCAAACATACGACCTGGCAGGAGCTTTCGGAAGAACAGCCACACCGCGCGAAACGCACCACCAAGCACACGCGGGGCGCGCCGATTCAAACGACCTGGATCGCGCTCGACCACCTGGAGCGAGGCATTGCCGGCTATACTGAGCCGGGCACAAAAGGGCCAGCAGGGCGCTACTGGGCCATCCTCGAATGTGAAGGACGCAACATTCGCTTTCTGCCCGAGGACGAACGACTCAAACACTTTCGCCGGTTCGAGACCTTTTTGTGTGGCCTGGAATTTCGGCTGCAATTCCTCAGCCATGTTGAACAGGTTGCGCCTTCGCAGTACCCTCCGCTCCGCAAGCAGCGCGAGGCGCTTGCGCTGCTTGCAAAAACCCCGCGTCTGGCCGCGCTGCAACAGGCGAGTATCGACTATCAGGAAAAGCACCTCCAGCACTGCACGCTTGTCCGACACTTTGTGGTCGTCGAGGCCACGGCCCAGGAGGAAGCAGCACGCGAACGCGATGGTGAAAAACAGGGGATCCTTGCTTTTCTCTTCCGGCTGGTTTCCCGGCCAAAGCAGGTGGAGATTCCACGCGAGCAAGTCATCAACCAGCTGCGCATTCGTCTCTCTGTCCTCAAACAGATCCTGCAACAGCTTGATGTACGCAGTCATCTGCTTGATGATCCCGACCTGCTGCGGGAATTTGCCACGAGCCTGGCTCTGGGAGCAGAGATTCCCCCGTTTCTGCCGCAATTGGTCGAGGACCCTGACATTTCCGCGCTGCATCAGCTCACAGAAGAGCTGAATCAACGCACACAGGAAGGCAACGGGGTAACGCAGGGCACCAATCCGCGCTCGCTCCACTCGAACAAGGTACGTCGTCGCACCTATAAAAAGTCCATCAAGGGACTCCATGGCAGCTTTCTCTATCAAAGTATGAGTCCACAAGCACGCTTTGAAGCAGGAAGCATACGACTGGCGGATCTCGTCGCCCCCTCGCAGATCGATATCTCCCCTGATATCATCGAAGTCACGGTTCGAGGAAAAAAGCGCTTCCAACGCTACTTCCACGTGGTCGGCTACGGTCACCAACTCAGCTGTGGATGGGTGAGCGATCTGACTGAGTTGGGATTGCCAATGGTCATTGCCACCTCGTGTGACCCCCTCGATTCACAATACCTGATCAACAGACTGGAGATGCAATTGGTCCGTCTGGAGTCCAGGCGCATTGCAGACCAGAAAGCGATCCGCATTGGTCGGGCCAGTCGAAATATCGAGGCCGACCAGATCCGCGCCGTCACCCACGCCCTGGCGGCCCGGCGCATGAAGGTGTTTGCCGTCCAGATGACCATCGGCATCCATGCCGGGAGCCGGGAACGGCTGGAGCAGCGTACCCGATATCTGCTCTCGCATCTGCGGCAGAAACAACTCAAGGTCCGTCTCGCCACTCGTCAGCAGGAGCAGGCCTGGCAGGCAACGCTTCCCACCTGTCCCATGACCGCACTGGACACCTCCGTCAATCTTCCATCTGATGTGCTCTCCAGTTTCTTGCATCTGAGTTCAGGGAGCATTGGCACTCCTACTGGCGTTTTTTTGGGCTTCACGGGGACAGGCACGAGCCGCCGAGCGGTGTTTTATAACCCGTGGGACGAGGAGAAACGCGTTCCCAATCCCCATGCTGTCTTTGTAGGGGAAAGCGGCATGGGCAAGTCGTTCGCAGGCAAAGTCTTCGTGACCGGCATCATGGGGATGGGGATCGCTGATGTCGTCGTCTTGGACCGCGACGATGATTATCTCCCACTCCATATCTACCTGGATGGCGAGAGCCAGCGCTATAACCTGGCGCGAGGGTGTCCAATCAACTTCTTCGATCTCCCTTACGCTCCATCGGACGTAGATGCAGACGACCCGGCGGATCTGCTCTCCGAGTTCATCGACAATTCGCTGCTGGCTGGACTCACGCTGCTGCTCTGCGATGCCGAAACGCGCCTCTCGAAGATTGAAGAGGCCTACCTGATGCATGTCGCGCGTCTGGCCTACGCAGAGGCAGGCATTACCTCTGAGGCGATCAGAAGCCATCCCGAGACGCTGCTGCGACCGATGCCGACGCTTGCTGCCTTTACCCAGATGATGAAGCAGACTCCTGCCTCATCGCCGTCCATGCAGGCATCCCTCATCGAGCGCCTGGAAAAAGCCGCGTACCTGTTCTCAGGCCAGACGTCCGTCGCCATCGATAAGCCGCTGACCATCTTCAGCATTCGTGAACTGGACGAGAAATGGTATGCGTTCATGACGTTCGTCATTCAAAATTTCCTGATGCGGCATCGAGCGCTGCGCCAGGATGAACGCTACCTGGCGTATGTTGTCGAGGAAGCAAGTTACATGCTCAAGCATCCTGCCGGGCGCAAGTCTCTCGAAATCGGATCACGAGGTGGGCGGAAGTTGGGAATCGCCCAGATTACCCTTTCGCAACACCCGCGCGAGTTCCTGACGGATGGGGCGGTCATTATGAACAACTGTGGCGCCGCCTTTTTTCTCGGCATGCAGCAGTATGCGGCACAGGAGTTGCATCTACCAGAGGAGTTAGAGCGAACGATCACTGCGACGATCCCAGGGCACATTGTCATGCGGGTCGGCAACGAATACGCTGCCGTCTCCATCGCCGCCAGTCCACTGCACTGGTCCTTGTTCACGACCGCCCCACAAGACCGGAAGCGCTTCCGGAAACAGACACGCACCTACTCCCTTGCCTCGATGGGGCAGGACGAAAGGAGAGATCCATGATGCTCGCAACAAACACAAAAGCGGCCGCTGGGCCATGGTGGTCGTTCATCCGCCGGACCTTGTTCCGGCTGCTCAGACGCCTGAAACAGCCAATTGTCCAGCGACTGCTCCTGCTGATCCTGTCCACCCTGGTCGCAATCAGCATCGGATGCGTTGCACTGCTGCGCGGTCCAGTCGCCTACGCAGCCACTCGGGATGGAAGCCAAGACACCTGCTGGAGTACTCCTGTGGCAGCGTATTGTCACCGGCAAGATCCTATGGCACAGGGCTGCACAGCCGATGCCCAGACGGACCTTGTTGTTCCCATCAAGCGTCAGGGGATGCAGATTGGTCTACTGGAACTGCGTCACTCCCTGCACTGCAACACATGGTGGGGCCGCTGCACAAGCACAAGCCAGGGATATGCCAACATCTATCTGCTCAGTCCCTACACCGATGGTGTTGCCGGCCCATTTCAAGGCAACGCTCAGTCGGCCTACACGAATATGGTGTTTGGCAAGACACCTCCGCTGCTCCAGGGAATCATTGCCTTTAGTCCAGCAGAGCAGTATCGAGAAACGGTCGCGTAAGGAGGAAGAACAGCACCTATGGCACAGATCAGCACACCTACTAGCCAGCATAATACGCCGACAGCCCCCACGCTGCCTCTTCCGGCAATGCGCCTGGACACGCAGATGGGAAGTCAGCACCTGGCGATGATCATTCCATCCGACGAAGGCGAACTGCAGGCATCAGCGATGGAGAACTGGTTTCAAGCCTGCTCCAGCGATGAGCCTTTTTGTCTGGAGTTAGTTGGCACCCGTCGAGAACAGGGCTTTGTCCTTCGCACCAGTTCGCAGGCGCAACTGACCCTCCTGTGCAAGCAATTCGAGGCACAGTATCCACAAGCGGAGATCACACGGATTGCACCAAGCGCTGATCCGCTGCTGCTTCGCCCTGGTGAGCATGCACTCATCGGCGAGTTCACCCTGGCTAAAGCCGCCTGGATGCCCATCAAAACATTTCCGGCCAAAGCACTGACTGAGGCGGGAGGCGATCCGCTGGCAAATCTCCTGGCCGCAATGGAAACTGTCGGCGCTGGCGAACGCATCATCAGCCAACTCGCGCTCGTCCGCGCCCCAGACGACTGGATCGCCCCGGCCCTGCGCAAAGCCGTAGAGCATCCGTTACAACAGGAGCGAGACCGGTTTGCCGCTTCGCTCAAGGGAGGCGATGGTGCTGACCTCGCGCGGGGCTGGCGGATCTTCTTCGGCTTTTTCGGTGTGCTGGCCGCACTGTGGGGATACCGCTGGTACCGAGAGGGAGCCTTCCTTCCCCTGGCGCTGCTGGTCGTGGTCGCGGCCCTCGCCATCATCGGGGGATCATCGGGGGGATCAAGCAGGGGCGACCCGAGATCTACGATATGCAGCTCGTCTCGGAGAAGCTCATGCGCGCTGCATTTTATCTGCACCTGCGGGTCATCGTCGTAGGGCGGGAAGGAACCTCCTGTCAAGAGGGACTCCGTGAGCGCCTTCTGGCAATGGAGGTCGCGTATCGGCAATTCTCACTGGCCTCCGCCAATAGCCTGGTGCTGCAATCAGTCACCCCCGTCAATGCATCCGCGAAACAGGCAAGCACGCTGTGCAATCCAAAGCACGCTTTTTCCCGGCCCCATTCGCTTCTCCGCCTCTTTCGTCCAGGGTGGAGCCGTGACATTTGCAACAGTCTGGAGTTATCCGGGCTGTTTCACCTGCCGCAACAGTTGACGGATCTCCCGTTGGTCCGACGCATCAGCGTCAAACATTTGCTCTTCTCACCCGAAGTGGCGTATGCCATTTCCAAGAGCCAGGACCCGTTGCCACCGGTGACTATTGGCACGTCCTGCCACCGGAGCTACGCAGTCCCAGTGCTTCTCCCCCATCTGACGCAACTTTCGCACAAGTTCCTGGTCGGTCGCTCAAGATATGGCAAATCGGTTTTGCTGCAACTCCTGGTCTCCGGGATGTTGCAAAACGTGCGGGATGGCTCACTGCAACCAGGAATTTTCTGTATTGACCCTCATAGAGATCTCGTCTTTGATCTTTTGAAGCTCATCCCCAAACATCGAGCCAACGATGTATTGTTGCTCGATTTTACTGACGATAAGTATATTGTCGGCCTCAACCCACTTGATGCAACTCAAGGCTTATCACGGGATCAAATGATTTCTTCGATCATGGGCGCATTTGAGAAGATTTGGGAGAAATATTGGGGGCCGAGGATGGCATTCTTCTTGAAAAACATCCTGTTGTGCTTAATTACATTGAATTTCAAGTTGTGCGCCGAGGGCCGTGCCAGTGAGCAATATACGCTTCTCGACATTAACCCGGTTCTCCAGTACAAAGATTATGCCACACTGGTCCTCAATCAACTAGATCGCAGCGAGACCTGGCATCAGGAGTTGATGGCGTGGTTTCAGCATACCTACTGGTCGCTTCCTTCGAACTCCAGCTTCCGCCAGGAAATCATCTTACCGATCTTGTCCAAGATGAGCGTGTTCAATGACAATATGCAACTCCGGCGCATTTTCAGTCAGTCGGTCACAACTGCACCGGTCCACGAGGCCATCACCGATGGCAAGATCGTCCTCTGCGCGCTCAGTTCGCGTGATATGGATGAGTCAGCGGTGAACATCTTGGGGTCTACGCTCATCAATACCTTGCATTATGCGTTCACACGGCAGCAGGATACCCCACTCATGCAGCGGCGCAAGTGCGCGGTGTTCATCGACGAGTTGCAAAACTTTAGCGGAAGTACCTTCGACAAGCTGCTCTCCGAAGATGCAAAATGGGGGTGCTCAGCGTTGTTCACCACACAAAGCCTCAAACGGCTGAACCAAATCAAAGAAGGCCTGCAAGAGATGCTCTTTAGCAACTGTGATAACCTCTTCGCATTCAATGTCAGTGCGGCGGATGCGAAACTCCTGGAGGCAGAACTCCAGGAGCGGGTCACGCAAAAGCATATCATCAGTCAGCCCAGGCTGCATTGTTATGCACGCATTGCGATTCCAGATTATCCGCAGCAGTTTACATCGATCACCCTCGCTCAACCTGCGAGCTGGAACGCATCGGAAGCGCAGCTCACGCAGGGAAAAACCATCCAACAACAGAACCAGGCTCGCTTTCTGCTGGCGGCAACCTGCGACAGCTTACACGAAGCACATCTGAAAAAATTCCTAGATGTCTCATTGTTCGCCGACCGCATCGAAAAAGAGGCCGAGTCCATCGAAACACGCCGCAAGCAACGCGAAGAGGAGCGTGAGCGTGAAGAGGAGGTCACACAGACCACGGGTGAAGAGGCGGCAGGGGGAAGATACGAATCGACGGGAACCCCTGGAAAGCACGGGCAAACCGGCGGCGAACAGGGGAAGGAGACCAAGCAAGGAACCTCCACCGGGACGCAGTCGTCCGAAGCTCCCAAAAACAGCGGTCACAAGCGAACTCGCAGCCGTCGCATGGGCAAGTTCAAGAAGCACCCGGCAGGCACTCCCCCCCCTGGTCTTCAGGATCGGGAAGGCGGCGACGAAGCATCCGAGTTCCGCCCCTTACCAGCGTCGCTGCCTCCATCCACCAGCTGGGGGGGTGAGGGTCGGGAACGAGAGCGCGGGGCATGAGCGAGACGCTGCGACGAGAAGAGATCGAGGCGTGTTGCGATCCTCACCTGCACATTCGAGATCACCTCGATCTTTTGTGGTGGCTCGTCTGGCTTCCGCTGCTTTCGCGTGAGGAGCTGGCACGGGTTACTGGGCGCAATGTCAGCACGCTGTGGAACCACCTCACGAAGCTTTCCACATTGGGCATCGTCGCACACGTCTCGTTCGAGGAGGTCGGTCAGGTGACGTGTCACCGCTACTACCTGACCGACCTTGGCCTCTATGTACTCGCTTCCCTCGATCCTCATCCCATTTCCGTGTACAAGCTGGCCGTGGCCTATCCCATCACGCGTGCCGATCTCCTCGAACGGCTGGCGCGGCCCTGCGTGCATCTCGCGCTCTCCGCGTGGATCACCCGCTTGCTTGCGGATCAGCCACCTGGCTCCCGGGTGAGCAGCTACCAGCAACCGTTCAAGGAAACCTATGCAGACCGAGCAGGGAAAAACCACACACTCCACTTTGATGCGGCCTTGCTCCTTCAGACCCCCACAGGCACGCAACACGCATTTTATGTGCGTGTGGATCAACCTGAACACATGCTTTCACAGCCAGAGGTCAAGACCTTTACTCAAAGCCTGCTTGACCTTCGACAGGCCAGGCATCTCACCCAGGAGATCATGCCCCATGTCCTCCTGCTCTCCAGTCAGGAGCGATTTGCTTTCTGGGCTGAGCAGGTCAACCGGGTGACGCTTGCGCAAGGGATCGCGCTCCTTGACGTGCGTGCGCCGGAACCAGCCCGTGAGCATATGGATCTTTCCTGCGTCATCGCTGATATCCATGATCTTGACCAAGGAGCCTACCAGCCGATCTGGACGCCATTTCACGCCCTGATCCAACAAGATGGCGCGGTGCGTCAGCACACCAGCACTTCTCTCGCCTCGTTCCTGGATCGAGAGGCGTCTCCCCGTCTCGTCGAGCGATTTTCCCAGTACTTCTCCTTTCAGCGGGCACTCGCCGCTGATCCGCGTGCCCGTCGCCGCGACTCGCTTTCACGGTATGTCCAGATCGATCTGCAACAGGAAGCTGCTCCGTTTGTCACTGTGGCCGCCCCAAGCACCGCGAAGCGTTCGACAGGGGAACAGGTGGCACAACGTAGCGCGGACCTCTTCACAGCCTTCTACGGGGGGCCAACCGATCGCATGGCCATGAGCGCCGTGCTCACGCTGGCCCTCTCCGATCTACAAAAAGAGATGATCGCCCACCTCGCCCGCCACCCCTATTTGTCGCATTCCGATCTTCTCTCGTTGCTCAGCCAGCGTGACGAGCGTCTCCTCTCGCGCCAGATCATGCCGCTGCTTCATCTCCAACTGGTTCGCATTGCCTTCTGGCGCGATGCGCCGAGCGGCCCAGAACACGCCAGATATCGTCTCTGTGAAGCGGCCCTCCGCTGGCTAGCGTGCCGCCACGGCCTTTCTCCGGCCTACTATCTCGAATTGTCCTACCTTGATCAGCAGCGTCGGAAACAGCAAGAGGCAGCACCCTTTGAAGAGAAACAACGGCAAACACCCATCTCTCCCTTTTCGACTGAGGTCACCTGGGTGCAAAATAGCATACGGGGCCTCTGGGGAAAAGATGCAAATCAGATGTTCCATACCTCTGGCATCTACCGCTGTATACGAAGCATCCTGGAGGCATCGTATCGAACCCAGACCTATCACATCGCTTACTGGAAAAGCGCGCGTGAATCATCACGGTCTTATCATGACCTGTTGGAACCGGAGCGTAAGCGGGACATTCGACCCGATGCAGAACTGCTCTACACGACCCCTAACTCCTCACTTGCTCGCTCACTGCTTATCGAGTATGACCGCGATACCACCACCCTCCCCCAGTTACGCCGCAAGTTCCGCTGCTACACAGAATACCAACAAGATACCCGTTCGACCCTGCCACCGATCCTAGTGATCACGCAAAACCCGCAGGCGATGGCGAATATTGAAGCGGCCAGAGCCAGGGCTGGCGCGTTTGATGTGTCCATCATGATCGCGCTCGAAGCACACATCCTCCAGCACGGTCTCACTCACATTCTCGACCATCTTCGCTAGTGCTGTATTCGTTCTCCAATGACCTTCTCTCATCCACAGAGTACCATTGAGGAACGTAGCACGAGAGTGACCCTCGTGGTTCGAGAAGAAGAACAAGGAATAGTGAGTGCTACAGATATTCCTCATCCTCGTCCGGCTGATCTATCAGTTTACCCTTTTACGGATGTCGAGTGCCATCAGGCATAATTGTTCCTTGCAAATGGGTCGTATCTCGCTCCAGTTCATCACGGGTAATATATAGAATTCCTTGCAGGTTGGCTCCTTCCAATTCGGCATTTTCCAAGTTAGCCTTTTTTAGTTGACCTTTGCGAGCCATTGCTCTAACGAGAAAAGGGTTGCCTTCTGGGCCAACTTCTTGCAGCCGTGCATCACTCAAGTTGGCACTTTTCAGATGGGCTAATACCAAGCTAGCTCCACCCAACTTGGCTCCTTGCAAGTTCGCTCCTTCCAGGTCGGCATCTTCCAAGTAAGCTCCCCCCAACTTGGCTCCTTCCAGGTTCGCTCCTCGCAAGTTCGCTCCTTGCACATTCACCCCCTTTAGAAAAGCACCTTTGAGGGTGACTCCCTGCAAATCGGCTCTTGTGAGATGAATAATGGGATTGGGGTGATTTATTAAACGCGCCTCATACAAAAACTGAAGTACATTCGATTTACGGTCTGTATCTAACAGAGGAAGGAGGGAGATAGTATAGGTTCGAGCAATAGTACGGGCATTTTCGGCCTCTGGTGTTGGTTTATCATCTGGTGTTTTCTCTGCGAGGTATCCTTTAAGGAGCAGATCTGATATCGCGGCAATGTAATCTTGTAAGGCTTTTGCACGTTGATTATCCTGCGCAAGTGCTTGCTCCTTCAGTGTACGTTGCTCTGCGGTTTTTCCTCTCTCTCTTTTTGTATTTTGTTCAACCAATACCCTCCGACGGCAAGGATAACAGGAAGAATCAACAATTGTAAGACATCCCAGAATGTCTTAGGTGCCGGCCGTTGAACATCTGTAGTAACTCCATGACTCGTCTCATGCGTCGTTATAACACCATATCCTCCGGTAAAGCCCGTCCAGGTCTAACCAAAGATGATAACACTGAGGGTAAAAATAAGAAGGAGGGCAACAACAAGTGCAAGGAGAACACGAACTCTTTTTTCTTGCCAAACTTCTATTACTGCTATTATATGATCAAAGATAATACCTAGTACGATATTCACTAGCCGTCCAAATAACCGCCGCATTGGCTTCTCCTTCTGTATTCCATTCTTACTCATCATAATAGAAGAGAGGGAAACGAATTGGGAGGAGGAAATCATTGCCTGAGAACACCAACTTCCGTAACCCATCTGCCGCCTATTGCGATAGGTTCCTCATTGCTACATAGATTCGCATTACGTTCTTTGGTGACTGTGCTTATACTGATCAGTTATCTTAGGGCAGCAGCTGTTATTCACCCTACATACAATGTATACTCCCTATCGAATAGATATATTTCAACCTCCATCTCTAAACACGTTGAGAGTATCCATTCGCTCCTAACACCTGGGAGACGTTCTCGCCTCTCCATGCAAAATAAGGACAACCTTATAATAGACAGGTACTTCCTACGCTGTTCCTCAAAAGTGACACGAAAAGAGACGGTGCAGGTGCTGTCACTGCTTGGGAAGACCTCTCCACATCCAAAGCTTGACCCGATGATGATGTTGAGACACTTCCAATCTTTCTTATCAGATGCGCATACCTTGATGATGAATGAACATGTGCAGAAAGCATGGATGCCCTCCCATCTTACCAAGATGCTATGAGCGCAGAGATGATGTCTGTCGGAATAGTAATGAGTAGTGAGCAAGCAAGCTACCGTTCACTTTGACAACCTCTCTAAGCATAGGTAATACTTACTGTAGAAAGGGGGAGAACATATGCTTCAGATTGCTCAGAGTTTTGGGAGAGTTCCTCGCCCTCCAGGCGTCTCTAGCACGTATTCCTCGCTGCCAGTTGATGGGGAAGGAACACCACATCTACCCTTGATGAGGTTGTACAAGAAGATGACCCGATGGTATGCTGATAGCACAGCATGCATCTATTTACATGCGCTCCTATCATCCTTCCATTCCCTTGTGACCGATGAGTGGCGTCAACATCAGGGGGATCAATGGAACTCCGAACCAGGAGCGGTCCAGGGGGCCGTCCGCGATTCCCTCATGAAGCGGTTAGGCTGCAAGGTCCGTTTACAAGCGATCCATGCTCCGCTCATCTTGACGGTACAGCGTCCAAATACAGTGCATATTTTTCTGGCTGCCTGCAAGCAATGTTCCTTCGTGATGGCACAAGAAGGAACCTCCTTCTATACGAATCCGTTGCTGGATACGGGCTTTTCAGCTTTATCGAGAATTGTCATTTTTTTGCGGCATGCCAGCAATGTCCAGGCAAATGATGCTGTGATCAAGGAAACACAGGCTTCACCTGGCAGGTACGGATTTGTTTCGGTGCAGGTGTATCAATTGAACAAGAAGGAAGATCGCTGACCGAAAAGCGTCATGAAGGAGGAGAGAAATGGAACTTGTTCTACTGCTCTTTGGCCTGGCCGTCGCTCTTATTGGATTGGCAACCCTATGGATAAGCAACCACAAGTTCCCTCGTGTCAGCTTTCAATGGACCGCTGCTATCTTCATTACGTTCCTCCTTATCCTTTCTGGTTACAATAGTATCAGTAATTCACCTATAATAAGTATCCCTAGACCTCCTCCACTCTCCTATGAAGATGCTTCGGGATTAATGACGCAGATTCTATTGCCAGATCATGTAGTAAAAAGTCACTCCTTTGGTCTTACTGTTACCATTATTCGGACACTACCATCAGCAGCAACTGCCACGAGTGAATCAGGTCAGATCCAGATACCAAGTCAATTCAATCCCGTTGGTACTCCAGATGTGCCTATTTCAGCAGCATTTGGTCCGAATTTTGATCCTTTTGTTGTTGCACAGCTCACGTCAAGTGCTTTCGATATTGCTCCTCCTTCGCAAGATATACAGTCGCTTGACCAACAGTCGATCCAATTCACGTGGAGTGTTACCCCTAAGCTTCCTGATACTCAGGTTCTCAATGTATCGGTGACTGGGATCTGGAGACCATTCAACGGGAGTAATCAGATACAACGTCTCCTTGCGGAGCATCGACTAGACGTAAATGTAGCTGACACTTCAACTCCTTTCATCACTCCAGGCCAGTTTACACTCAGCGAATTGGTCACGGCTCTCATTAGTTCAGCAATGAACGTTCCCTGGATAGTTGAGTTTGTGAAGAAGAGGCAAGAGAAAAAAAAGAAGCAGTCAGATACCACTTCGACACCACGCTCACGGACAGAGCGCCGCTCGCGACGCAGAAGATAGCAGAGAAACAGGGAACACTAGCTTCATGAGCACCTCTTCATTCGGTAGCGCTGGTCCAATATACGTGTGTGAGCGGATAGATAAGTCCAACGTGAAGACGAAAAAGCAAGAAGCCTCTTCATCAGCGTATGTTTTATTGAGGCGTTGCTTGTGAAGACGCTGGATGGCGTCAACGGGACTAATACCTAAAAGTCACCACCTGCAATCTGAACACTATCAGAGAAAAATAACAGAAGTCATGGCATTTCTCACTCCTGCCATCTTGTTCCTAGCTTGCTCCCATGTTTGCCCGTCTTGATCCCAGCTTTTGCCCACCTCCGACCCGACTTTGCCTTCTACACTCCAGGCTATGGAACGCGGCACCTCCCTGAGAGGTCGTTCGCCAGTCGTTCCCGCTCCTCGGGGCATCTCGGGGAGAAAGAGACAGTCACGCAACGAGAAAGGATCATTGTTTTGTCTTCTTCGACACTAGGGATTCGGGAGCCATCTGTGTGGCGTCCCGCGACTCCTTCGCCGTCTCTCTTGAAAGGGACTCCACCGGATTGGGCCTTTGGGCAGCAGATTCTCCCCCTGTGGAGACGATTGTGGGGGCCACAGCACTACCAGCTCGATCTTGCCACTCATTCAGGCCTGATTGTGGGGCAGACTGAGAAAGGAATCACTATGAGCCTGCTCCAACTTGGAAACCTTGCGATCAGACATGGGTGGAAAGTGGTGCTGCTCGACCCACAGACGAACCGCTATCAGGCCAACCTCTTCGAGGCAGCGATGCGGTCCTCGGGCTGCAAACAGGTCTATCAACTTGCATCAGGGCAGTCGCACCGCCTGCCTCCTCCACGCGCGATGCATGCGTTCCTGGAAGACGTGTTTGCGCAAGAGGAGACGGTGGCGCTCTCCATTGGAGTCAACATCTGGTCGCAGCCAGCCGCAGCGCGTCTGGAAGCCCGTAAGCTGCTGAGGTACGTCACCAGAGCAATCAGCGAGCGGGAGCCTGACGAACCTCGTCTCTTACTGCTGCTCAAGCATCCTGAACTGCTGTTAGCGCATGAAGAGTTACCACCGCTGTTTGCACTGCTGGATCAGGCGCAAGGGAGTCTGTTTGCCGCTGCACGCTCTGTTGCAGATTTTGCAGGCGTTGGTGAGGATATCGTCGAACAGGTGTCCACCCTCATTATGCACAGAGGTTCTCCGATGAGCGACGTTCCAATACGTCATTGCTTCAAGCAACAGGTCTTCACCATGCCTGATGACGAGTGCATTGTGCTCCATGCAGGGAGGGCTGCTCATGTCCGTGTCAATCCAGTTGAGCTTGATCTGCCTTCGTTGCTCGTCAAACCGATCCTTCCTCTGCCACCGGAGTGTCCAGAGGAAGACGAGCAAGAGAGCGATCTTGACGATTTGGAAGAGATGCTCGCCGAGGTGTTCGGGCCAGGGGCGTCCCATACCGAGGAGACGTCGGCACCACAATCATCCTCAACACATCATGTGGTGACCCTCTCTGTTGGCGGGAATACTGACCAGGCGTTTCTCCGTAGTGCGTTCTCCCTGCTTGGCCGTTTCGGCTCTTGATCACGGTTGAGATCAGCGTGACCTTCGAGCATCAGTCCTGATGCTCGAAGGAAAGGAGAGCATAGATATGATGCACAACACTTCCTGGAGAGGGGCGATGATGGGACTGAGCCTTTGCTTTCTGCTCGTCCTTGCTGCTGTGATCGTTACAGCCACACCGGCAAAAGCAGCAGGCCCTCTCATGATTGAAGCGCACAGCTGCGTTGACAGTCCCAATCACGAGAACTGTAACAACCAGGACCCCGTCCGTACCCGGTGTGACCACGATGCACAGACCGTCCGCAGCCAACCTGCCTGGCACAACGGGGTGCAGGTGGGCTACGTTGACCTCCGCCAGTCTCCCACGTGCCAGGGCTATTGGGTTCGAGGCATTGGCTACGCACACAGCGGCATTATGACCATACACGCCGTTATTCAGACGGCAAGCGACCAACCCTCTTTGCCGGGAACACGGGATATCGCCAACAATAGTCTTGCGCAGCCAGATGGCAGCGTGCAGGCCTATACCGATATGTCCTACCAGCAGCAACAGCCACCCACCATGACGTACGTGGTCTTCGACTTTACCGACGGCACCTCACTCACGGTGCAGATCTAGGAGTGGTGCATGATGAACGATGGATCGATCAAGGCGCTTCGCATCAGCCTCGCCTCGCCAAAGCAGATTCTGGCGCACAGCTACGGAGAGGTGACACGGGCGGAAACCATCAACTATCTCACCCAGAAGCCGGAACCCGGCGGCCTCTTCTGTGAGCGCATTTTCGGTCCGATCAAAGACTGGTGCTGTGCCTGCGGGAAGTATAAGCGCGAGCGCACGCCAGGACTGCGCTGTGAGAAGTGTGGCGTCGAGGTGACGCGCTCTTCTACCAGACGCGAGCGCCTGGGCCATATCACTCTTGCGGCTCCCGTTGCCCATTCCTGGTTTGCGCGCTCCGCTCCCAGTATCATCGCCCTGCTGCTCGACCTCTCAACGCGCTCGCTCGGCACACTTCTCTCCTACAGTGCCTATCTCGTGCTTGACATCGCAGAAGAGGAGAGAACAACGCTGCTGGCCCACCTTGACGCCAAAGACGCGAGACGAGATGATCTGGCCGCACTAGCAGTTGGCGACCTCCTGGATGTGGCGCAGTATCGCACGCTCTGTGCACTTGCAGGCACAGTCTTCACCGCAGCCAGTGGAGCGGAGGCCGTGCGTGCGCGTCTAGAAGCGCTCGACCTGGATAGCCTCGCCGCCGACCTGCGTGCGATGATCCTGAGCGATCCAGCGCACGCGAAGAAAGCCATGAAACAGTTGCACCTTGTCGAAGCGTTCCGTGCCAGCGGTATTGCCCCCGCCTGGATGATCTTTGAGGTGCTTCCCGTGCTCCCGCCAGAACTGCGTCCGTTGGTGCCCCTCGGAGGCGGCCGGTATGCCACTTCCGATGTCAATGCGCTCTACGAGCGGGTGATCCACCGCAATAACCGCATCAAGAAGTTCATATCCAAGGATGCTCCCGACCTCATCCTCAACCAGGAAAAGCGCCTCTTACAAGATGCCTGCGATGCGCTCTTCGACAATGCCCGGCGGAAACACCCCGTCATCGGCTCCCACAAGCAACCGTTGAAAAGCCTGACGGATATCCTGAAAGGCAAGGAAGGCCGCTTTCGTCGCAACTTGCTCGGCAAACGAGTCGATTATTCAGGCAGATCAGTGATCGTTGGAGATACCTCACTCAAGCTCCATCAGTGCGGCCTGCCGACAAAAATATGCCTGGAGTTGTTCAAGCCCTTCCTCATTCGGATGCTGGTCGAACGCCATCATGCTCCCAATGCGCATGTTGCCAAACGCATGATTGAACGCACACGCAAGCCCGATCCGGTCATCTGGGATGTGCTGGCGGAGGTCCTCATCGGCAAAGTCGTCTTACTCAATCGCGCGCCAACGCTGCACCGCCTATCTATTCAAGCGTTTGAAGTCGTCTGGATGAGCGATTCCAACGCGATCCGATTACACCCGTGCGTCTGCTCCGCGTTTAACGCGGACTTCGACGGCGACCAGATGGCGGTCCATCTGCCTCTTTCTGACGCGTCGCAAGCGGAAGCCAGGGCGCTGATGCTCTCCACACGCAACCTGCGCTCCCCCGCCTCTGGCGAACCAGCGGTCAGCATCAGCCAGGAAATGGTGCTGGGTTTGTTTTATCTGACCCAGGCTCGTCCCAGCTCAAAGGGCAGCGGTCGCCTCTTTGCCGATGCTGATGATGCGCTGTGCGCCCTGGATCATGGCATCATTGACCTACATACCAGCATCGTTGTCCGGCTGGGAACACACACGCTCTACGAAGCACCAGACACAAGGAGTGTGCTGCCGCCCAACAAAAGAGTGCCCACCACAGCAGGTCGCCTCATCTTCAATCAATTGCTCCCAGAGGCCCTCCAATACAAAAACTACGAGATGACCAAGGAGCGTCTCAAACTTCTGGTAGCAGAGAGCCTGCGGGTCTGTGGAGAACAGGCAACCGCGCGGATGGTCGATGCGCTCAAACGTGCCGGATTTACCTACGCTACCCGCAGCGGGATCAGCTTTTCCGTTCTCTCGGATATCGCTGTCCCACCAGCAAAGCACGAACTGCTTGCTCAGGCAGATACGCACATCCTTGAGATCGCCGAGCAAGCGCAGCTGGGCATGATCTCAGCAGAGGAAGCGGATCAGCAACGCATCGCCGTCTGGCAAGCGACAACCGACGCCATTAGCAGCCGTCTCGAAGCGGCGCTCGATCAATGGGGCGCGCTCGCCACCATTATCAAAAGCGGGGCCACGAAAGCCAAATTCCAACAGATCCGCCAGCTCTCCGGCATGCGCGGCCTCATGGCCCGGCCATCAGGAGAAATTATTGTCATCCCGATTCGAGGCAATTATCTAGAAGGCCTCACTGTCCGCGAAACGTTTATCGCGGCCTCTGCCGCCCGCAATGGCTTTATGGGTCGCTCACTGAACACGGCCACGACTGGCTATCTCACCCGCAAATTGGTGGAGGCCGGTATGGAGGTCTGGATCACGATGCCTGATTGCGGCACGAGTGAATCCGTGTGCATCACGCAGGAGGACAGCCTCGCACTCGGCCTACCTAACATGCAGAGCCGGATCGTCGGCCGTATGCTGGCAGAAGACGTGGCGGGACTGCGAGCAGGAACGCTTCTCGACGATACACAGGCGGCACATCTAGTGGCCCAAGCGATCCCAGCCGTACGCGTGCGCTCTGTGCTCGCCTGCCAAGCCACCTATGGGGTGTGTCAACACTGTTATGGCAGCGACCTGGCGAGGGGCACCCTCGTTCGTCTGGGAACAGCAGTCGGAATCATTGCAGGCCAATCCATCGGCGAACCGGGAACGCAACTGTCGATGCGGGCCTTTCATAGTGGAGGCATTGCCAATGCGGCAGGCGACATCCGCGCCGGTCTCCCGCGCGTCATAGAACTCTTTGAAGGGCGTACCCCTCCGCAACCCGCCCCACTGGCACCCTTTGCTGGGATCATGCATGTGGAAAAGGACACAGGCGAGGTGACGCTGCGCCTCTCCGCACCAACTGAGACCTGGAGCGTGACGCTACCAGCTGGCCAACAGGTGCTCGTCCACGATGGCGAGAGCGTCGAGATGGGCACGCAACTCGCACATGGGGCGTGCGATCCCCAAACGCTGATCGCCACCCGTGGACGCGCAGGAGCAGCACGGTATCTGATCGACGAGGTACAGCGCGTCTTCCGAGGAACCGGCGTCTACATCAGTGAGAAGCACATCGAATGTATCGTTCGCCAGATGCTCCGGTATGTGCTGGTGCGCGATCCCGGCGACACCACGCTGCTTCCCGGCGACATTGCCGACCGCTTCACCACCCTGGAGATGAA
Source organism: Reticulibacter mediterranei (assembly GCF_016587455.1). Taxonomy (NCBI): domain Bacteria; kingdom Bacillati; phylum Chloroflexota; class Ktedonobacteria; order Ktedonobacterales; family Reticulibacteraceae; genus Reticulibacter; species Reticulibacter mediterranei. Next base: position 178,723 of record NZ_BNJK01000003.1, read on the forward strand.
CGCGCAGGTGCTCGCGCAAGGGGGAACGCCAGCCGTCGCACAACCAATCCTGCTCGGCCTGACCAGGACCGTGTTGCAAACCAGGAGCTTTCTGGCAGCGGCCTCGTTCCAGGAGACCAGCCGCGTCCTCATGCGGGCCGCAATCGGTGGGAGAGAGGATCCTATACGAGGGTATAAGGAACAACTTGTCATTGGAGGGCGTATTCCGACGCCTCGCGATGGAGAACGCACAGCGAGGCGTGTTGCCTGAGCACCTGCTGTTTTCTTCGTCGTCTCTGCGTTGTATACTAGTGATGCACAAGGACGTTCAGATTAGAACCTTTCTGAACATCTTCAGAACGATGGAAAGTGCGTGACCTGGGTTCCAGGGAGATCTCACGCGTGCGTATTCTTGCAAACGAGAAGGAGAGTGCAATGCGACATGACAAACGTTCTTCCCGCGAGGACAGGAAGGGGCAACCAACACTCATAGTTGGAGGGGCGTTTTGCCTTGGGCTGTTGGTGATGAGTCTACGCTACGGCCCCCAACTCGGACTGATTCTCAGCCAGTTCCCGGCGCTTTGGAGTATCGAACAAAATAGGCCTGTTATTCTTGGGCTGTTTGCTCGCATGTTCCTCACCGCGTTCGTCTTCGCGGCATTTGCGCTCGCTGGGGTCCTCGTGTGGTACGCGATGAAATCCTCCAGGCATGAGGTGAAGACCCCAATAGCTCATCTTCCACAGCAGTATCAGAGATCCCAACAGCACGTTCCTCCGTTCACAGACACTTCTCTTCCACAACAACCTCATGAGGTCATTCTCCCATCCCTGGCACCTGCGCTCATGCAGGCGGCGACCCAGGAACAGACGATGCAGTCGCTCCCGATCCTCCCCCTTCCACCATCAGCTCAGACACCCATCATGTCACACACTCACGTGCATACCAAAGAGAGCAACGGCGACGCCGTTCAAGAAGCACACCATCTCGACCAGCAAGCCGAACACGCACTTCCAGACAAGCATGACAGTGGAGCGCAAGGAGAACCGACTATCGAGATCCACTTGCTGAGACAGGTGAAGATGGATCTCTGCATTCAGGAAAAGCGCTACCCGATCATCATCGACGACCTCAACGTACGCGCCAGGCATCTCATCGCCTACATTGCCTGGCACAAGGGTGAGCATGTCCAACTCGGCGAGATGCGCACAGACGTCTTTGGATCGGAAGAGGCGGACACAGAACAAGTACAGAGCGCCTTCTCAACAGCCAAGCGGGATATTCGCCGTCGCATCGATGAAGCAGTTGAACGTGCCAGGAAAGAGCTTGGTGAATCCGTCCTCCCAAAGGATCTGGATCTGGACCTTTTTACGCTCCTCAAGGGGCGCAAATATACTCTTGCTTCGTATTGCCAGATCGTAGACCTGTCGTTCATCGAAAGTCAGCACCAGATCATCGAAGGGGCAGAGAGTGCCATTGAACAGACAAAAACGGTTCCACAGCACGTCAAAGACGCCTGTGATGCCTTGATCAAGGCATACAAAGGCGATTTCATCGAAGACTTGCTCGATGAGGATGCCGATGCGCTTGATCCCTGGCCTCAGTCCTGGGCGCGTGAGCCGTTTACGCGGCTACGCGACTACTACCTCACGGCCCTGCTCTATGCAGGAGAATACGAACGGAAGGCAACCAATTACGCCAATGCGGCAGAACTCTTTGCCAGGGGCGCTATGGCAGCCTGCAATAACCGGATCAAGGATGGACGTTTTGATACGACGGTCTACTTTTCTAAGGCAGGGAGCAAACGTTTCGGCCCACATGTCGTTTTGAGCGAGCAGCTGATCCGCCGAGCACTTGCTTGTTACGGCATGATCGGGAGTACAACGGCGGCCAGCCGAGCGTATGCGCTCTACGAGAAACAAATGCTCCTTGTTTGGGGACACTGGACGCCCCAACCCGAAACGACAAAGGTCAAGGATGCCGTTCGCGACCAGACAGGAGCATACGAGTTCCCCGATACCATCGCGACCCCCTATGGAATGGAAGATGAGCAACTGCTGCGTACCGAGAGCGCATGATGGTTCTCCCCCTCCTGCTACGACGGAAGGGGGAGAGCGGGTAGAACTGGTTCAAACGATGGCATGGGTGTGGTGCCCCAATCACAGCAGAGCTTCAGACCCACCGTCGCTTATCATCCAGCATACGAAAAAGATCTGAAAGAACAGTTGAACAAAGCCTATTGCGATCAGGTCCGAGGTTCGCGCAAGAGGACACGGTTCGTACTCATGCCCATAGCCTGCATGTCGTCAGCCCCAGGCTCACAGACACTCCCGGTAATTCCCTCTTCTCTCAAGAGAGCCTGCGGAGAGCAAATTGCTTCTCCAGCCTTCTCAGTTCATCCTTCCCATCTTCCCCCTCCCTTTGCCCGTCTTGTTCCCAGCTTCTTCCCAGGTTGTTCCCCTGTTCATACGTTACCCTTCGCTTGTTGATGGCGCAGACAGGCATCGCTCATCTCCCTTTTTGACGCGAGGCGCTCGCCTGGAGCATGCCGATGTCATCTGATCGCCAGCATGCCTCGCGCCATCAATAGATCATGGAAGGAAGGCGAAAACCCAATGAAACGACGTTATCTCTTTTTCCTGCTTGCGGCTTGCCTGGCACTCCTGCTTGGAAGTGGACTGCTCCTGAAGATAGTTTTGGAGAGGCCATCAGCATCTTCGTTGAAGCATGCTCCCCCCACTCCCCACAGCAGGACAGAAGATGTGCTCCGTTGTTATAACGACCCAAAGAGAGAGCATCTCAGCTCAAAGGTCGTCAAGACAGAGAATGGGACGGATCTCTCCCTGATGCTTGACTACTGTCCCAGCCAGGATGCCTTCTTTGGCAGATTTACCTTGCTGAATACAGATCAAGCATTACTCCATGGTGGCTGCTACACCATTCAAAACGACCTGGCGGCACAGAAGCAACACCATGGAGCATCGCAAGGCGAGTGTTCCTCAATGATCACTCCTGGTCCCTTCGAGACGGCCCCCAATCGTAATGATGGGCATCGTTGGCAGGCATGCTGGATGGCTCATGCGACCAAACCGGTCTGCACAGCCTTCGGACAAGTGGCAGGCGATGGAAAGGGCAATCTTGATCCTAGTGAAGAGCAAAAAGATTCATCGCGTCAGTGAGAAGAAAGGAGATTTCGACCGAAGATGCAATACCCTACGACCAAACACTGGATAGCTGCACTCCCTTTGCTGATTGTTCTCTTGAGCGCGTGTAGCGGCACAACAACCGCTCCCGCGCCGCCACAAGGAGCACCAACAGGAACGGATGGAACAGTGCTCCTCCTGACAAAAACCGTGCAGGCCATGCAGCAGGTCAAAACGGCCCACGTTGCTGCAACCAGTCAGGGAACACTCCAAACCAACGGGATCACACTCCCTGCGTTGCCACAGCACCAGGCTATCCCCTACACGCTGAAACTGAACAGTGATATCAGCATCCCATCCCAACAGGAGCAAGGTCAACTCCAGTTGATCCTCACTCCATCAGCACAACAGCCAATCACTCTCCAGGTGACAGAGGTGGTCTCAGGCCAAAAGCTGTACGTGACCGTTCCAGGGAATCAGCCCGCGCCCCAATGGCTGGTCGTTGATCTGGCGAGAATATTCAGCCAACAGCAGGTCACGGCAGGTACAATGCACGCCCTCAATCTGCTCATGCTTGCTGCGCAACACGTCGCGGTGACTGATCACGGTATCACTCAAACACAAGAGGGCGCGGTTCATCACCTCACGGTCACCTTGACGGAGCAGGAGCTGGTGAAGATCGCAGCGACCACCACAGAACCAAAGCTGGGGCAGTTGCTCTCACGTGTCCAACTTCAGACGCCTCTGCAGCTGGATCTCTTCATTCACGAAGACACCTCCAGGCTTCAGCAGGTCATCCTCAAGGGGAAAGCCACCATCGCTCTCGACCCGGCTCCAAGCCTCGGACAGCAGGGAGGTGCGGTAGTGCGCACGGTGCAAGTAGATACGACCACAACGATTCAGTTCAGGAACTATAATCAACCGCTCCAGATTACTATCCCCACATCTTCAAGCGCACAACAATGATGCTCACTGAGCGCGTGCAATTGTTTTGGGAATAGGAACAGTAAGCATGACAGACAACACCAAGCAAAAGCGCCGCCTACTCGAAAAATGAGGAGTAATGGAGGGATGATGGGGGACACTGAGCGTCATTTCCCTCATTACTTCAAGAACTCCCAGTAGGCGGCGCTTGGAGTAGGCGGCGAAACACACCAGCAACGAGAGTGATACATCCTCTTGTTGTTAGCCTCCGCCTTGATGGAGTGCTTGCATTTTATCCACATCTTGACGTTTAAACAGCGACATGAAAAAAGCGAGAACGAGAACGCTATCAGTGATGTGACAAGAAGAGGCAGGCTTGGGACGTGAGCTACCTTCATCCTTCTGGCACATGATGAGGGCACTGGGCACAGCGCCGAAAATCCTTTTGCTGGGAAAAGAGTTGAAAGAAGATCGCCTGGCCGTCTTCATCCAGCGCTAACGTCAGAGGGCGCTTTCCCTCACGCTCCCAATACACGTTCAGCACGGGAAGATCTTTTTTTCTCTGCATGTGATAATAGGAATTGGGATGGGGGACGTGATGGAGCCTTTCAAAATCCGACAGTGCCACAAGACTCCCAACCTGGTAGACATCCTCAATCCTATTGATCTCCAAAGATTCCTGTTGCACATTCGACGGGGCATGCGCTGCCGCAGAAACACGACGAGGGGGTGAAAGTGGTGAAGTCGCCTCCTCACCTCCCTGGCTTGGTTGCCCTCCTGTGGCACTGACGCGGGCAAGAATCTGCGGCATGATCTGATCGAGCTGTGATTGCAAGGCGGCGGTAAGGGTCTGTGGAATATGGTCCAGGGTGGTTTGCAGCGTTTCCACCGCCTGGCGAAGTCCCTCAATCTCGATGGTCAAGGCGCTGAGCGATTTCGCTTGCTCAATATCTTCCCGCATGGTCTCATCTGCTGGAAGGGTGATAGCACGTACCTCCGCCAACGCTTCGAGTTGCACACGGGTGATTCTCCATTCCCGCTTATCATGCGGATTTTGCTGCGGTGCAATGTTGGCTTCCCTCATCCACCTACTCAAAATTTTGCCATCTACCAACTTCCCTCCGCCTCCCCCAAGGAGTAGGCGGACCTGACGAATTGTATAGTAGGCGCGTGTTCCCATAACACCCTCCAGTCAACCGCGGGAAATAGAAAGAAATACAAGCTCACCTATTTCCAGATAGAACTCTTTCCTACTCATGATACGATATTCTCCGTGATAGGAGAGACGGTAGGAAGTTCACAGGTGTGAATACCGCCTACTTCCTCCTATTTCCTACGGTTTTTTTCTCAAGATATAACGCCACCTCCTCAAACTAGTACTTTCTCTTCCTTACGAGGACATTTCGTTCCCTATGAAACAGAGAACACTCGCTTGATCCATTTTCCGAAAAACAAACCACAAGAGTATACTTACGATACGAATTTTTTATTTTTAGATACTTTTTCCTTAAAAAAATATAGACACTTAGATAAAAATATGATATAAAAGTATACAAAGATAAATTTTCTTGTATCAAAGTGTACTCTCATGAGGGGACAATCTCCCCAAAAACCGAAGGAGAAAGAGCGATGAATCCCTTACCTCACCTGCAACCTGGCAAAAAAGCGGAAAGTGCGGGTCTTCCGCCGGACTCCATGTTAGGTCTTGCTTATGAGCGTCGTTCCTGGAAAAAGGATGGATTAGTGGTCCCAACCAGTTACTATTACGATATTCTTGCCCCCGATGGAAAGACAGTTCTGGATACTGTTCAGAATATCGAAGTTATTATTGACATTGGCAATAACGAAGCAAAGATTGCACTCTGGGACCGGAATGGTGTCCTCATCACGCGCGGAACCACTACCACGCTCCAGACGTTAAAGTCGGCTATCTACTCTACATCAGATGCGCCAGTTTGGCAACAGCGGTTTTATGATGACTATCAAGCTGAACAATACCGACGAGAACAGTTGGACGGAAAACGTGGAGAGCTGCCAATACAATATTCTGATGATGTGTATATCGGCGACAACGCCACCGAAGCCCTGGTCACCGGTCCAACCGATGCACGATTCAGCCAAGCAGAGTACCTGCTCTTCCTTCGGATCTGCATTGCTGAGGCTCTCGAAGTTGCTGGCTATTATCAGGAAAATCCTTTTGAAGAAAAGAACGTCGGCCTTTGCATTGGTGTTAGGAACGAAGAAACGGCTCAGGGGCAGGGGTTGAAACCTGAAGTGAAATTAGCTCTGGATGAACTTCTTGGCCCGGTCACACTGATCAAAACAGTGGGGGAGCGCCCTGTGGAGAGAAAACTCCACATTCGCGAATATTCCCACCTTCCTCAATCGTGGGGGGCCATCTATGCATTAGACACGGATATTATGGGGAATGCTGGTCTTGTTGAGACGGATGCGATCACCGGCTTCGACGGAGGCTGGTTCGACATTCATCTGCTCGAAGGGGTTCGGGTAGGAAAGGGTAAAGGCATGCGCGTGAAAGGGGAAAAGATCGAAAATATTGGTGGAGTGTTTCTCGCACGCGAATTAGCCAACGAGTTGCGTAAGACAAAGAATTTCCCCCAATTGGGTGTGATGTCTGACGCGGAAGCGCGTGAAGCACTCCGCACAGGAACGTTCAAATTAGGAGGAAGAAAACTCAAGGATGGCGATGCGGAAAAGGCACAGCGAATCATCACTCATTTTAAAGATACCAATGGAACCAAGCTCATTGCAGGATTGGCATCGCGCCATCCCAGGCTTGATAGCCTGTTTCTGTTTTATGGCGGTCTGTTTATTAATCTCCACGATCAGATTGTGGGGAAGATGACTGATCTTCTACGTCCCCAGGATTTTTACATGACGCTACCCTATGACGACGAGACGCAACTTCCCAAATTTGCAAATGTCATTGGTCTCGCCGGTCTGTACAATTTGAAGAACAGGAAGAAGGCGCTGAGGTAATACGATGGCTCCAGCGAGAAAGTCCCCAAAAGGAGGAGGGGAGACACACTCTTCCTCCTCCAATATAGCGGCCCAAGCGACTCAAAAGCAAGTGCCTGGTTCATCATCAGGCACTGTACCCAAGCGTCGGCGCGTCAGGGGCCAGGAACAACAAGCAACTGGAGCATCTCCCACCACGAAAAAGCCTACCGATGAGGACAGCCTCTCAGATGATCGTATTAAGCTCGTGCATACCCGCTTTCTCATCAAAAATCTTACAAATGTGGAGAAGCTTGCACAGCAACTCCTGGAATATGCGCCAGATGTCTACCGTCGCGTCTTCAATCGCGGGAGTCGAGTAGAAACGGCCCTCTCCCCGGCAGACGACAATGATGCCCGGGGAATATATGGAGATGGAAACCGGCTTGCCAGGGAACTACGCGATGATCTCAACGGGCTTATTGAGTTCTCAATAGCATATGGACAAGTGCCTATTCGGATTCAGATGCTCCAAGAGCAGATAGCAGCGCTTGAGGATATTCGTTCCCTGCTACGCATAGAGCTGCGTACGATCATTCAACCAATTATTCAGGCAGAAATTCGTGCTGCTCTTCAGGAAGAATTCCTTCCGCTGCTCCAATCTCTTCCAGTTGGAACGGCTCCGGCTCCTACGGGCGAACCAGAGCCTGCACCAAGAGGTCTTCTGACAGATGTAGCCCCTGGTGCAGAGGATATGATTAGCTCATTGTTTGATGAATAAAAAGCACTGAGAGGAACAAGACAGCATGTGCGCTCTTGAGCGGGATTTTGCACCGCGCCATAGAGCGCACATGCAAGTATACTACCAACACGGTTTCCGAGAGGAGGTGTGGTAGCCAAAACGAAAGGCAGGTTCTCCTATGCGATCCACTCTTTTCCGCCCTTCACTTCCCCATATGATACGTACATCACTCCTGAGTTTTCTTTTCATCGGATGTATCCTGTTAGGAATGTCTTTCCTCCTCCTGGGTGTCCTCTTGCAGTTCGGGGCGCTGATCGCTCCCTGGCTCATTCATACTGGAATGTCTTTTTTTGAAGGCGGCGTCCTTTTCCTCCTCAGCTTCCGTATGGTCGTCTGGATGATTCGCTTCTGCCAACGAGGACATCATATCCTCAAGCAGCATGCACGCTATCGCGAAGGGGTATTACTTTTGAAGGGAACATCGCTCTGGCTTCTCCAGTGGATCTGCAAAGGCATCTTCTGGCTCTTGTTCCGGTGAACAAAGAGACACACTATTTGACCTATTGAGCTATGTCTCTCATCGCTCTACACTGGCGGAACTCCTCACGCTCTCGACGAAAAAGCACGCTACATCGAAAGCAGCCATTGGAGATACCTGTCAACAGAACAAACAAACCGGAAAAATGTTTGCCCTTCAAGCAGCATATCCTTTTGTTCGCCTTTACAACGATCACATCGCACTGCATGATCTCGTCTCGCTTCACATCAGTTTACACAGCCAGCCTGGGCTCCAGTTGCTCTCAAAAGACACTCAAATGCTGCTCATTACAGCCCTCAAGAAATTCATCCCTTATTATCCTCTCTGGTATCTGTGGCAATGGGCATCTCCCACGGGCACATCCGCCTCCTGAGCTTGCTGCGCTCAGAATCAACCGTTCCAGACCCATCTCTCAGGGTAGCTTCTCCTGCTACGCTGCGGAGAGGGTGATACGTATGTGTTTGTTCGCTCAGTGGTATCCCCAGCACCACCAGAGCAAAAGGCCTGTCTGAACACCGTAATACAATTTTGCCTCTCTCTGTGACAGATGCCTCTGCCTCGCCTCTCTTCTCAGACACAGGAGAAAACAACGACATCAAACACAGTTACCTGACAAAGCTGGAGAGGACGAAAAAGAGGATGCACTTGTCTTTCTTCAATTGTTGGGATACAATCAGCAAACAATTGGAGAGGTAAGCATATCCTCTCTTCTGACATGATGCTATGTGACCATTTCACTCCTCACAATGGGGGAACATGACGCAAAAGAAGAGGCACATGTGAACGGGCGATTGCTCTATCATAAAACAAAAAGCGCTACATCTCGTAACGGCCTGGTCAAAACAACAGTACTGCGTAATGAGAAAGAAATCAACGCCTACTCCGATGACTTTTCTGGCAACCAGGATCCTTATATCTGGCAGAAGGTGTTTCTGCATACCTATTGTCATATGGGACAGATGCGCGACGGCTTTCAATGTAAACCGAAAGGTCATCCAGAGGTGGATAGAGGAGATATCCTCTTCTGGATCACGTCCGACGTGAGGGGGAATTATACGCAGCTAAAGTGCGATCTCGTCTTCGTTGTCGCAGAAAAGCAGTACTGGTCCCTGCCAAACCAGATTAACCGTCATGATTCACCAGCAAACACAGATTCAGAGGATGCCTTTAAAGAGCATTACGCCTGGGTGGAACAACATAAGTTGAGTGACAAGATGGTTGCACAAGGTTTCCGACGTTTCACCTTGAAGGCTGATCCTGCCCAAAGTTTTCAACCACAAGATGCCAATGGGAACTTACTTGATATCCGACCACTCCTGAAGCGGCTGAATGTCAACTTGACAGCGCTCAACAAAGATCTTGGCCCAAGCGAGCCTGGAAGATTTGCACGTCCCTTCTTACTAGAGGAGCAAAAAGCGCGTGCTCTCTACACGATGATACGAAAGAGTACGTTTGCACCTATTCAACTCACAGGTGATGATTTTGCGCAACCAGACTTCGAGCGGGAGCGCAAGAGAGGCCGCAAAAAAAGCACGCCGTGACCAAGGTCGTCTTCTTTCTCTACCAGAAAGCCGACAGTTCCAGGCTCTTACTCCTACAACTCTAGGTATGCAACAATGATGCTCGCAAAATATCCCTGGTAGAAACTGAGAGACAGCACAAGCCCCTCTTCAGAGCAATAATTTCTGAAGAGGGGATTCCCTTGTTCCTCGCCAGAACTGGAAGAACATGCCTGAAGATCGTGACATTTAAATACGATCATGGTAGAGTATATCGAAATGAGATTACCGCTGGGAGCAGCTGCTCTGAGAACGATGCCAATTCACTACGTGGAGGACGCATTGCTGTGGGTAAAGGAGATCGTCCTGCTCTCCCAGAAGAGGAGGAACAAAACAGCATGATGGCAGACGAATACAACGACCAACCCGTCGCAAATGGTGGAACCGAGGAGAACCAGTCAGAACTATTATCGTTTACTCTCGATGCTATCCCAGATCAGGAACACGATTCATCCAATGACCTCGAACAGTCCTATTTGCAGTTTGCACGCAATACATTATCTTGTATGAGGCAATGGTGTTCTACAGAAGGCGTCTCTACTTTTGGCTACCTTGCACACTCCTTTGACGAAAACGGCTACCAGCGTTGGTCTGCGCTTACCATTGATTATGCGATGCTCCTCCAAAAGCATGTGCAAGATCTTCTTGCTCTGAAGGAAACACAGCAATGCGTACAAAGACACCTACAAGCTGGCATAATAGTTCCCTCTTTGCAAAAAAATAAAAAGGCAGGGACAACGGAACAGGTGCCACAAGATGGGTCACTTTCTCCCCAACAACACGTTGTCTTAGATCTCGTTGTTCCTTTGATCGAAAGTTGCAGACAGGCGTATGGTCAAGGTGGCGATTTTGAGGCCTCTCTTGAAGCCTCGTTACGCGTCAATGATGAGCAACTTCTTGCAGACTATCATCGGCTTCTCATTCTATGGAGTGACGAGCTTGAGCGCACTGATATCACGTTTCCTCTGGTCAACTTTACCTGTGATGCCACAGGAGAACAAGCATTTGGTCCACATCTCTTCCTTCGCCCTCTAACACCAATAGACAAAACAGCATTATGGAATGATGATGCACAGCATTTCCCCTTTTCAGAGCCACCTTTGGATGCACATACCCTCATGAGCTTGTCGTGGAAACTTTCTGGAACCTATACATTTCTTAAAGATGACAATCTTACCCTGACCACCGCGAAACAAGAGGCCCTTCTCGAACTGGGAGATATTGTGACAGCTCTACGTCTCCTCAAAAAAGGAGACGTTGGAGCACCAGCAATCTATGAGAAGTATCATACGCCTGTTTTGTGGCAAGGAGTACGTCTGGCGAATGTACTGAAAGGTCCCCAACAGGCTCGACAATTTCCATTCTCTCCTTTTCTGTCATACGTACTTACTGAACAAGACATTGCCGAGATGAAGGAACTAAGTAACGCGTTGTATCGATTACGATCAGGAAAAACTTCAGCCTTGCTTTATGGAGAGATGTCGGTGGCTCTGAGGCACTTCAACCAATCCTACCATCGGGATTTGCCCGAAGAGCAAATCATTGACCTGACGATTGCCCTTGAAAGTTCGTTGCTGGCAGATCTACGAGATGAATTGAACTACAGACTCTCTCTTCGGGGCACTGCCCTCCTTGCCCCAACGAGAAAGTGGGAACCAAGCCAAAGCCAGGGGTTACTTAAAGCGATGTATGACATCCGAAGTGGCATTGTCCACAATGGGCGACTCCTCACTGATCTTGAAAAAGATCTCAAAAAATTGCACCTGCGCATTGGGATCGACCCTCATAATTTTGTTCAATGGTGTCAAGATATCGTCCGCAATGTGTTGAAGGAATATGTTCTGCGCGAGGCCAGAGGACAGACACTCAAAGAGATCAACGCAGAGTTAGATACCTATATCGTGGAAAGCCTGAGAGTTTCATATCATCCAAGATTTGAGTCTGATGAGGCAACGCAGTGAGCCAAACGTGCCTTTTCTCTCCAATACATTTTGAGAATGGTATACTAGAGATAAAACCGAAAGTGGAGTGTGTTGCTATCGATGGAAAACTCTCTAAGCTCGACTTTGTACATTTCCAACTAAAAACAGGCCGCATCGAGAAGCCGATCAAGCACAGAAGGAGAGAGGAGTCCAACATCAGGTGCGCAAGGGGATGTCAGACTGCTCTGCTGTTTCCAGATCAGCCGTCGCACACTGGCAAGAACATCATGAAAGGTGGCAGCAGATTTGTGATACCAAGCGGCCTGCTCGACGACGATCTGCGCGTGAGCAGCCAGATGGGTTCCCATCAACGTCACCAAACTGTAGGTACACGAGCCTCAGTGGAGTGGTGCGCTCGATGGCAAGATCAGACCACTGTCGCTGGGTTTGGATGCCCAAATGCGCACGCGCTTCCTCAAAGGTGCCTTCCAGACTCCAGCGCTTCATGTAGGTGGCAATGATGAGAAGCGCCTGCCAGTTGGGATTGCTACACACCAGCACGTTGGGCTCGTACTTGCCGCTGGGATCACGGACGAGCACCCAGCGGATAGGCAATGGGGGGAGTTTGGCACGATGCCACCATGCGGTTCCGCTGCACCACTGGATCACCCGGATACCTTGCCCATACCATTGGACCTCGTTCTCTTGCCACTGGGTGCTTGGATCAACTAGGACCTGATCCAGGTTGGGCTGGCGTTTGCCTACGATTCTGGGCTTGCCTCCTTTGGGACGGTGCTCAGCGGGAAGAAGCGGGTCGTGAAAGGCGTGATCCAACTGACCAGGTGTAATCAAGGTCACGGAGCGCTTCGTTGCCTGCAAGCCCAATGCCAGACAATTGTAAGCCCCATCCCCCAGCACGACAATGTCGCGATCCGGAAGCCAGCGATGCATCAGGCTGATCATCTGGCTGGCCCACATGGCAATGGTTTTGTGTCGTTTGCCTTTGAGTACGCTGAAGGCGGGAGCCGTGGAAAGCACAACCAGAAAGGGCAGCGACCAGGGCTGCTTGCTCCACGCAGGCGTCACGACCACCGCCATCACGATCCAACGTAATCCGGTGCTACCCGACTTCCCGCTTGCGGCTGGAGAGTGCACTATCGCGATAATTGCCTCGCTTGCTGATCTGAGGACCCCATCGTCGTTCCAAGGTCTCATCAATGACGATCTGGATGCAAGCGCCCGGGGGAAGCAGTGTTTCTATGATGAGCAGCAGCAAACACTGGCTTGCTGCCAGTGGAGACCAGCGAGCACGGTTGAGCACTTGATGGTACAGACTCCAGTGCTCGTTGTTCTGTTCTCCGCTGAAGCGCAAAGCCCTACAGACCGTCCGTCGTCCGTGAGCCAAAAGCGTTCCAGTCAATAGGGTCATCAATTTTCTCCAGGTCGGAGCCGTAAACAGTGGCCGAAAGGGGGCCACAACCGTTAGAATAGTTTCTGGAAGGGGCATGAGCTTCTCCTTGTGGAAGATTTTGCTTTGGTAAGCTTCTATCTTACTTCAAGGGTAGGCTTTTGCCTTCCTCTCTAGCAAATTTGTACAAAGTCGAGCTAAGATAGTGTCGCACTCCCATCAAATCGGGAAGGAGGATGAGTCGTAGTCGAGCTTTGAGTAAAGGGCAAGAGAAAAAAACAGGGCGCAAGATGCCAGGAGAGCTTTCTCAGCAAGAGCTGATGAAAGAGAGATAGTTCACGTTGACAGCAAGCCACCTTCTGGGACAGGCTGGTGGAAGGAAAAACGATGGTATTGTTTTTTCTGAAGAGAAAGAGACAGAGCCATGTTTCACGGGCCAATCCAGCGCGCCTACCCTTCTGATCTGACCGATGCACAGTGGGAATGCTTAGAGCCGCTCATTCCAGCAATCAAAGCAGATGCAGCGTTTTATCTGCACGAACGAAGAGCAATCGTTAATGGCATTCTTTACGTGTTACGCACCGGATGTCCATGGAGAGCAATGCCACATGACTTGCCCAATGGTAAGACCGCCCATCACTATTTCCGCAAGTGGCAACGCGAAGGGGTCTGGGATCGCGTCTTAGAGACCCTACGGATGCAGATGCGGATGCAAGAAGGCCGAGACCCTCACCCCAGCGCCGCCGTCATCGATAGCCAATCGATCAAAACCAGCGCCGTTCGTGGCCCAGAGAAGGGCTTTGACATGGGGAAAAAAAATCTGGGGGCGCAAGCGGCACCTGCTAGTTGACACGCAGGGCCACGTTCTGGCGGTGAAAGTCACAGGGGCGCATCGCTCCGATCAGGAGGGAGCGCGTGCCTTGCTCTCCCCACTCGCAGACAGCTTCCCTCGCATGGCTCTCGTGTGAGGCGATAGCCATTATGGTGGACAGTTTGTCACGTGGATGAAGGTGAACCTGGGCTGGAGGATGCAAACCGTCAAAGCGCTCACGGTCCCCAAACGGGGGATCTTGGTGTCCGAAGGTGAGGAGGTGAACTGGGGCAAGCTCTTCCCATCGGGGTTTCGTCCCCTGCCCAGAAGATGGGTCGTCGAGCGCACCTTCAGCTTGCTCGTGCGCTTCCGTCGGCTCTGTCGCGATCATGAGGGCTTGCCCCAAAGCTCCGAGGCCTTCATTATGCTCGCTGCCAGCGCTCGCATGTTGACCCGGCTCACACCACCGCTCCCGTCGTGATGGGAGTACGACACTATCTAAGAGCTTTCTTTCTTCTCTTCTTAACAAGAAGACCTACAAACTCTCTGGATAGTGGGATAGCAATTGCCAGACGGCACACTCCTCCACCTCTTATTGTTCAAGACGAGCACACTCCCACCTCTGCTCCATAGCTTTTTCTTTGCAAGCTCCCTGATCTTCCGTAATCTCCTTCCCACGGTTGAAAGTCTCGCTCGCTACTTTGGGCAGGCAAAGGATTGCCAGGGAAATGTTTACTGAATCCTAATCCAATGTTTGTACCAGCGGGAATATTGAACGTTTCATTCGTTGTAACATTGGCGGCAATGATACGCCAGCACTCTGGATTGCAATTTTACGCATACCATACTTTTTCCAAAAATGGCGCGCACGCGCCATTAACTCATCAATATTGTCGGACGACCGTTGTTTTTTTTAAAATGGCGCGCACGCGCCATTTTAAAAAAAGTATGGTATGATGCATCAAAATGGCGCGTGCGCGCCATTAACTCATCAATATTGTCGTTATGCAACCCTGGAGGTTAACTTCAAGGGTAAATGAGCGCAAACAGCGCTCGTCACTTGTTACCGGAAGTGCGAGAGTTTTCCTCGTGCCAAGACTCGAAGAAAGGAGCGCGTGGGTTTCACCACTTGATGGTCCCATGCATAGTACCATGACCACTGTACAAAATTTGCAAGCAATTATCACGGCTCTAGCGAACGAGAAGGGAGGTGTTGGCAAGACCACCCTCACCGCCATATTTATTGCAATGCTTGCAAGGTTGGGGTATCGAGTGTTGGGGATCGATTTGGATCCGCAGGGACATCTCGGGTTGTTATATGGGTATCACCGCATCACCATCGGTGAAAGTGTCTATTCGATTCTGTTGAAGTATAAGCCAGATGTGCTCTCTGGCCCACGTGCTCCCATGAAACGCGTGCTAAAAAAAACACTCGTTGATTCATCAGGACGCATCTTCGACCCACGCCAACCCACAGGAGACGGATTAGACATCGTTCTGCGAAAGGTGTCTTCCCAGGAGCAAATCGAAACAATTGTCCGCGCTGTTGCTCCAGATCTGCTTGACAATGCAGCAGCAGGACCGTTTCCAGCCTCAACCATCTGGTATAGCATTCAACAAAAAATAACCGCAGCACTGCACTATTGCGATGAACAGGCTTTTGAGGCTGATGAGACCGAAACATATATCAATGATCTCATTGTAAAGGAGACTACAGGCCGTTATACTGCTGAGACCTGGCAACAGGCGCAAGAACGCATTGACGCAGAAGTATGGACACTGTTACAGCAGCGCATCGCAGAGTCAACTCCTGGACCGGATCTTCTTCCAATTAATGCAGGCGCAGGTGAAGCTGATACCGACCTCAAAAAAGCACATGAATATTGGGGAGGGCAACTCCGACATGCCCTTCATCGTCTGCAATCTGACTATGATTACATCTTTATCGATTGCCCGCCGAGCATTCAATCATTAACGATCAACGCCTTGAATGCCGCACAATTTGTCTGCATTCCGCTCACGCCTGAGACACTCGATTTAGAAGGTATGGTTGGACTCCTCGATGTCATCGAGCAAGCCCAAAGGCAAACCAATCCAGATCTCAAACTTGCGGGCATCATCCTCAATAAGGTGCAATCTACCTGGAAATTACACCAGGATGGCGCACGAGATTTACGTTCCTGGGAAGGAGCTGTGCGCGTGTTCAATACAGAGATCAAGCGAAATTCTCCCGTTGTCACCTCTATTAGCAACCAGTCGTTAATCGTACTCGATCAACAAGAGAGCGATTATGCGCGTGCTTACTGGTTACTCCTCGAAGAACTGTTGGCAGTGATCGGCGGACCGGCACAAGAAGTTGTCAGCCAGATCGCAGATACTATACGGAAAGAAGCACAGATACGGAAAGAAAAGAAACAAGCCAAACAACAAGTAAAGAAAATCGAAGAGGTCACAGCTTCTCGCAAGCGCGCCTAATTTGCCTTTCGTCAGACATAGATAGAAGGAAACGCTATGGCTAAACCAGTCAGAACAGCAAGCTACCTCCAGGGGAAAAGTGGTGTTGGTAGTCGTGGAGGAACACTGAACCTTGCTGCAACCATCGTCAAGGACACTGAATCTCTCTCTTTTGATGCAGTTCCTTTAACCCCGCTAGAACAGATTCATTCCAATCCGTTTCAATATCGCAAAAATATGAGCGGTGCAAAATTTGAAGAACTCGAAAATAGCATGCGTCGAGAGGGCATTACTTCCGTTATCCTTGGACGTCCCCACCCAGAAAAACCAGGACACGTTCAGATAGTCTATGGACACCGACGTATCGCGATCACGCGCAAACTCCATCAAGAGGGAATAGAAGGGTTCTCTGGCTATCCCATTCTTATTCGGGATGATCTCACTGACGAGCAGATGAGAAAATTGCCAATTAGCGAGAATAAGGATCGAGAAGATACCTCCATTCTCGATGATGCTTACGCCTACAAAGCCATGATGGAAGCAAAGGTTTTCCGGACCCAAGAGGAGGCAGCAGATTACTTTGGAATCTCTCGCAGAACATTCGGAGAAATTCTTCAACTTGCTGATGATCCACCAGACATCCAAAACTTGATTGAAACCAAGAAAGACACCAGGCGAGCGGCACGAGATCTGCGAAATGTTCCCGAGGCCGATATTCGAGCGCAAGTGATTCAAGACTTGCTAGCTGACGCAATAACTGTTTCGCAAGTGCCTGCACATATTGAAACCTTGCGGCAGCATAAAGCACAGCAATCAGTTATCAAGGAGAACAAACAAGCAGAAGAAGGCGCTCAACTGGAAGGTGCGGTTGGCTCAGGACTCGAGGACATTTCCTCAAAAGCACGGCGCGATGACGTTTCTGGATCACTTGCTCAAACCACACAAGAAAAAAACAAGGCTCTGCATGAACAAAGCAAGTTGGGCACCTGGAAGAACCAGGGAGAAAAGTATGCTCAACGCTTGCAGAAACGCTTGCAAAATGGTGATCCTATCCCGACCGAGGAAATTCAACAGGTGAAAGAACTCAGTCAACTTTTTCATACATTAACACGGCTGCTGGAGAGCAAACAGCCTCCTACAGAAACCCTCTGATAGGCCCAACATGGTGTCCGTCGAGCAGTGATTGACAAGCTATTACAAGTACCCTTTATCACTGCTCGACAGGCATCACTGCCTTTCAAGAAGCCTCTCAGCAGGCATGCCTCTCTTCCACGCTCCCTTGAAAGAATCTTTACGCAAAAACGGCTGTTTCTACACAGATGATGAACATCATAGTGCGTACGGCTGACGTTGGTGAAAAGTCCTCTCTTCCTGATAAGTCCTTCGTGCTAACATATGAGGAACAATCCGTTCGACTCTATTATCTTGTGTGTCACAGCACCTTCAACTGGGAAGGTCTTGCTGAGCGTGTTGACGCTGAGGTGTATTCCAGGTATGATATCTAAACAATTCCACATAGATACGAAAAGCATCCCTTTCTGTGTACATAGGAAAGCAGAAGAGCATATGAGTATAGACGGTGGTTTGACAGCATTAGGTGGCTTTTTATATCAAACCGTGGTCGCTTTAAGCCTCAAAGCTGATACCTTTCAAGCATACGACGATGCACCTCATCTACAAGATGATCTTGAGACGCTTCTCGGTTTTGCCACAGACGGAACTGTGCGCTATGAAGACGTGGATCAGGATATCACTATCAAGAACGTACTACATGACGGACAGCCAGGGTATATTCTCGTTCAAGTCAAATATTCCAGCCGCTTCCCCCGTCCGTCGCTCAACAAATCTGATATGACAGAGATCATGGCACGCCTCCAAGCAAGTGAGGAGAAAGTGCGAGCCAGGGAACAGCACGTGACGGCGTATTCGCTCTTGACAAACCGACCACTCACCACTGGAGCAGAAGACGTCAAAAGGACCTCTCACTTGCCCTTCTATACTACCTCATCGCTTCCAGAGCGCTATGGAGAAGAACGCCTGCGACAATTTGCACGGCGATTTGGGTGCATCAATGCTGAAATTGAAGATGGCATTCTTCGCGGCATCGGAGACCTCTTGCAGAGAACAACCCATCCTCGGTACAATGGTGAACCTGTCATCACGAGGGAAATGCTCATCGAACTCTTCACAGGCACGCAACAGGCACATATGCTCTCACCTGAGATCGTCTTAGAGAAGAGCCAACAACAGTTGAGTAACCTTTTTCACATGCCATAATTGTCGTGAGTGGTACTGGAGGTAACGGGAAGACGGCAGCACTCTGGCAATGGATGTCTGACGCTTTGCACTCCGAATCACCACAACAAAGCTATTATAGCTTGTCCTGTGCAGAGTTCGCACAGGAGCATTTCCTTGCTCACCAGTTTTGCCTCTGGGCAAATGTACCAGCCAGTCATCGCTGGCAGCATCTAGAATCTGAACAGATCCTTGACCGCCTAGAGATCGCTCGCACAGCAAGCATAATACCTCCAGCAGCCAGTCACCCTATTATGGTGCTCGGCCTCGACGCGGTCGATGAGGCTTTGCATGAAAGTGGGAAGCAAAATGCGCTGAGAAAGCTGCTCCTGTGGTCCTGGGAGCAAGAAGGACATCTGCGCCAACAACCACGTGCAACCCTCATTGTCACCTGCCGTAACACGAACGAATTAGCGCACTGGCTGGGTATCTCCTCGCCCTATGAATATGAGCTGAAACCGTTTCACGAGGTAGAGGTGGTAGTCGATGAGTTTTCCAAGCAGGAACTGATACTAGCAGTTTCTCTTCACCTCCCCATATTTGCGGAACGCTTTACACAAACATATGAAGCTTTATCACCTCATGGCATGTCTCTTTCTGATATATTTGATCACCCAGATAAAATGCGTCTATTTCTCAATGAAACTGGACTGAGGCAGGTTGAAGCGTGGCAGAACGTCCAGCCTGAAAGTCTATTTTTGCCTGCAGTACATGCGGAAGTCTTCGAGGCACTTCGCCATCCAACACTCTGGCATTGTCTGTTAAAGCTCGATGGCGCAATGCAATCGCGTGTGTTAGATGGTGACGCCGAGGCCTTAGCACATCTGGCCTCCCGTTTTTTATTCTGGTTTTGCACGAAAGTGCAAGCAAGAGGAAAACGCATGCGCCACGAGGAGATGATCGAGGTATTAAAAGTCATAGCGCGCCACTGCGATCCGCATCAATCGCCTCTCCATCAGCAGAAAGAGTGGATGACACATGCCAGCAGAACAGCATATATGAACCATAACCAAGCTAAAAATTTTTTTGAAGAAGCGCTCTCTGCTGGACTTATCGTTCCTGATAAAGCTGGATGGTGGCGCTGGCGACATGCATTTATCGGCGAGTATCTGGCGAGGCAGCCATTTCACCTGGAGGAGGACGACGGCTAATGCCTGACATAATAGAGACTCTCAAACAGCGAATCGATGAGGCAGAGCACAGTGATGATGTTGTTGTTGTACTCACACAGCTTGCTCCTCTCCTTGTTGAAGATCCTTCGTCCAAAGATCGCTATGATCTACTCGTTGACGCTTTTCATGCATTGCAAACTTTGACGTCTGAATGGGTACTAGAGGGAGAACACGTCATTCTGACGTATCTCCTCGACTATCTTGAACAGGACAGTTATGGAACATCGGTCCAACAAAGTACAACTAGACAACTACGTGAATGTCTGGAAGCATGGATTGCGCAATATGCTGATCGCGAGTCTGTTGCCCTGCGTGAGCGCATCCTCTCTGATCTCCTGCTCCGCTTCCAGGCCCGACCCTCTCTTGCATTGTGCTGGACCTTCGCTCATATAGGCTACCGTGAGGAGCAGGTCGTGACCACGCTCTGGAATTACAGCTCGCTTCACGCGGATGATACTGGAGAAGCCGCTCTTGTCACATTGACGGCTCTGGGTGTTCCTCTGGCCGAACGGCCAAGATTGCTTGAGGCTCTCCACGCGAAAATGCGACGTCAGGTGACACACCCACTGCTTATTGCCCTGCATCGCCTGGCCGATCCCACAAGTTTCGATGTCTTGCGTGAGACCTGTTTTTCCCCGCATCATCCGGGACAGATCAACATCGCCAAGGGAACAAGCTGGTTCGCGCTTCATGTACTCACGCACATCACGGACATAAACACCGATGACGAGGATCTTCAAAATCGTGTCTGGACATTCATCGCAGAACGCTATACGCTGGATCCTCAGAGCATGCTTCACCCGCTGAATCTTGGGAGTGGTATCGCTCCGCACTGCGATAGTAGGCAGGTCATACCAACCGTGTTAACTTGGATTGGGCAAGCGACGGATAAAGAGAAGTTACAGCACGCCCTTCCCACGTTGCCCTATCTTTTAGAGGAATGTGTTTGTCCACGTCAGTTGACCAGCTGGCAACAAGAGCAGATGGAGGGTGCCATCCCCGTCTTACGAGAAGTAGCTTGCCAGGATACCCACTCCACAGGCCGATATGCAACGCGCGAAATGCACATGAAGGAGGCCGCATGGGGAACGCTCTTATGTATGGGACACGAAGAAGCACTTGGTTGGTTTGAAGAAGCAGTGAGCAAAGAGACCAATCCGTATATGCGCGGTAAACTTTGTGATTTGTTCGCTTGCTTCTCTCTCAATCCTCTTCCACCTGGAGTCCTTACAAGCATTCTCGAACACTATGATGCACCATTGTCAGATACGACGGGAGAGGTTGCAGGTTCGATCAGCGTCCGGCTTGGAGCGGTGAAAGTAGCACAGAGCGCAGCTTCCAAAGAAGCTTTCGAGGCACTGCTTGCGTGCGGATTGACGATGAATGGAAATGCTCTGCTCGCCTCGGTCAATGCACTCTCCGAGGTAGCCCGCTCGCTCGCAAGACGTGGGGAACTGACCTGGGTGACAGAGCAACTGGTAAGAACTATCATGCAACATTCCAGGCCCACAAGTCGTCTTGCAGCGGCACGAGCGCTCGACACTCTGGCCGGGGAGCAGGAGTTGCCAGCAGCACTCCTCTTACCCCTGGTCGATATCTTGCTCTCGCACAACAACCGCGATCCCTTTGAACGCAGCATTCTTCTCTCAACATTTGCCTTGCCCCAGGTCCTTCCCGATGCTTTGCTACCACAGGTGAAGCAATGGGCACAGGAACGAGATGACGCGTTGGCGCTGCACTCGTTCTCACTACTTGCAGAACGGGGATTGCTGCTCACAGAACAGGCGCTCTTGAGCCGCCTGGAACTCCCGTCCGACATACCAGAGGGAACAGCGACGCCGATCCTTCCGCGTCCTGACTGGCGCGCACACGTCGTTGGGCTGCTCTATCTCAGCCATCCAGAGATGTTCACTTCCCGAGTTGCAGATTTGATCAAGACACTGCCCTTGTCTTCAGCGGCGCAGCTTTTTGGCAAGCTGCGGGTCATCACTGATGCGCGTCGTCACCAGCCACTTCCGACGCCTTTGGCAGACGCACTCATCGAGCGCGTGGGGCAACGACAGACGCGTGCGGGGGCAGAGCTTGATCTTATTCGCATGGCTGCCTCTCTTATCCCAGAAGATCTTGCGCTCCAGCGGTGGGATCGTTCCTGGCAGGACTGGCTCCCCGAGGCTCGTGCAACGATGGCTGACGCCTTGGGGACACTACAAGACATTTCGGGTCCTGCCGCGACCAATCGGGTACAACTCCTGCAATTCCTCATCAGTGATGGACACTACGGCGTCCGTCGTGCAGCCTACCGAGGATTACAGAAGTGTGCGTCCCCTCTGCTACAAGAGTGGTGCTGGACCTGGGCCACAAGCCCTCAGAGAATGCTTCGGCTGCGGGCGGCAGAGGCCTGGGCCTGGCTCTTGCCTGAAGGAGAACAGGGAAAAATCTCTACAATGCTCTTTCACCTGCTTGCAACTGATCCAGAACCAGAGGTCCGCGAGGCAGCGATGCGAACACACCAAGAGCGGCGTAAACGATGGTGGGCACAATGGTATCTTCCCCGCATGATGCAGGTGCTACAACAACAGACCGCCTCCTCTGCTGAGGTACTCGCCGCCTGGCCCTATGCGAAGGCTCTGGAACGGGTGGGAGATGACACGACGATTCGCACGCTGCGTACCGCTCTCTTGGATCAAGAACTCCCGACACATCTGCGTCATTGGTGCCAGCTCACCCTCAAGACCATGAGTGAGGGATGGGAACAAGCGATGAAGCACTGGCCACAGCCTGCAACTCAGTGGACGGGTTCACTCGAGAAGGGTCATGGTTTTCTAGTATTCATCTCTGCCAAACGCAAGATCTCTGTCGAGTATGCGGTGTGGCGAGATGATCCAGAGAGTCCTGCTGGCGTGGCATCCTGGGGAGGAACGTTCCAGACGGAAAACGCCCTCGACTTGTCTCTTGATACCCCTCTCCTCCGGATGGAAGATGGAAGGCAAGGCAAGATCTTTATCGAAACAACAAATGGGCCAGGCGGGAGCAATCGGTTTGTGGGTCAAGGGACATTTCCTCATTGAGCTGCTTTTTTGGTGAGACACCTCCCTTTCATCGCGTGAAAAAGGTCTCTTCAAGGGAGAAAAGGATACTACCAATTTGCACAAGAAGTATGCTATAATAGGCGGCGATCCCCCAGAGGGAGCAGTATCTTCTGGTCACCTATTCCCACATATGCTTGAAATCATTCCATTAAAGAAGGCAGAGATGGAAGAAGAAGAGATCGAAACATACTTGAAGGCTCTAGGAGAAGAATTGGAGCGTCAAGGCATCACCCAACCGATACGGATCCTGGTAGTAGGTGGCGTCTTCATGGTCTGCGCGATGAAAAGCCGCGATGCGACGGAAGATATTGACGCGATTCTTCTGGACCTCCCCGAACTCACAGACAAGCCGCCAATAGAGATAATAAAAAAATTCATCCGGGCGAAAAATGCCGTTGCGAAACGCTTCGAGATTCCGCGAAAATGGTTCAATGACAGCGTCAAGGAGTTCCTCCTGGATTATGCGCCCAACCCTCCCTTTTCTCTCTGGAAAACATTTCAGATGCTCCATGTGTTCTTTCCTCCCAAGGAATATGTTCTTGCCTCAAAGCTGATGACCTTCCGACTCAAGGATTACGATGATGTTGAAGCACTACTACAGGATGTAGGCATTGAGACACGGGAGCAAGCTCAAGCACTCGTAGACCGTTTTGTTCCAGACAAACGGTGGCAGGAGCATTATGAGCTTTCCAAAAACCTGGACACGCTCTTCTAACATGTAACGTACCTGATAAAATGGTTCTCCCGCAGAAATGGTGCTCAGCCATATTACGAGACCTCGCTGAGCATCCGTTGGCGTAATAACTCGAAGCTGCCGCGTCCATACATAGAACGCTTGAGGAGTTTGAGGCGATTGATGAACCCCTCTGTTGGGCCGTTACTGTAAGGAAACTGGAAGGCCGCCTTCACCGCATCAATATCTCGCCAGACTCCTTGAGAAAAGGCTTCAATCTCTGGAATGCCACATTCTGCGCAAATTTTTAACCAGGCTTCTACCTGCTCGGCTTGGCGTTCCTTGAGCAAGAGCAAAAACTGTTGCGTGAGGACAGAGATAGTTTCAACTGAAGGGTCCTGTTGAATGAAGGCAAGCGTCCGTTGTTCGTTTCCTTTCAAGTGAGTTGGCCCTTTCACCAGAAGCCAGGAAAGCGTTCGAGCAGACGGCAGTGGCTCTGAAAAAGGAAGCGGTTTCGCAGGTTCAGTGGATGATGAGGAACGCATCATTTCAGAGCAGGGCAGCCCATCATCAGCGTCTTGTTCTTCATCCAGCTTCACATCCAGTCCGAGCTGATGACGGGGGAGGAGTCCTTGCGCTTGTAGCCAACGCATAACCGTTTTGTAGGTCCCCGTGTACCCTTGATCTCTCACTTCGCGGTACAATTGTTGCCCATTCGCGCATCCCTGCTCTGTTCGCTCTCTCAAGTAAGAGGTATAGGGATCGAGAATGCTCCTGGTCGAACGGCTTTTCGAGCGGGGGGCACGTTCGGGAAAGGCTTCTGCTGCGATATATTTGTAGACGGTCGTTCGCGTGAGGTGCAATTGACGTGCGATCTGCAGAATGGGAAGTCCTTGTTGGAACAAATCATTGACCTCTTCATATCGGGCTTTCCGACGTGCTCGAGAGAGAGCACGAGCGTGACGCTCATTCGCGCTTTGTTCACGAGGGAGACGGGGATAAGGCGTTGAAACATCTTGAGGAGATCGGGCTTTCAATCGAGCATACAGACGATGAAGAGCGCGTTCCACCATCTCGCGCCAGTTTTTGATCAAATGCCATCGATCAACGACTTGACGCGCTGAAGGAGCTCCTTCTGAGGCTCCACGTGCATATTCGCCGGAACGATCCCGACTGATCCACTCAATGCCAGGGTGGGCGCGTAACCATTGAGCGAATGTTTCTGCCGTGCGGTCAGGTAAGAGATCAATCGGTTGACGCCGCTCCCAGTCGATGAGCAATGTCCCGTAACGACGCCCACGCCGAAACGCAAAGTCATCGACTCCAAGGATAGACGGGGTCGGAAAAACCTCGATGGGCGGAGTTTTCGCTCGCCGCAGGAGGTGATCTGGACTGATTTGAGTCCCCATATGTGCAAGAAGACGAGATCCGGGTTCTCCACCTACCAGGAGGGCAAATACCTTGAGAAGCGTACTGAGCCTGGTTGTTTGTCGAGAAGCGAAAGGCATCACCTGCGGCAACCGCTCAGCAAACGTGGTTTTCTGACACTGTGGATTGAGGCAACGAAACCGCCGCACGCGAAGCCTCAAGTGAACGGTTCGGCCACTGATGGGAAGATCTTGAGGAGAACGATGGTAAAAACTGTGTATGCGTGACGACACGTGATGGCAGACTGGACAATCGGCAGAAGGACAGCAAGATTCAGCTGAGATCAGCAGATAATCCTCGTCAAAGTTGATATCGATGATGTGAACGCCAGGCAAGGAAAAAGGGAATGTGACCACTGAAAAACTTCCTTGAGAGAAAACATTACTTCTACTTGTTTTACGAATGAAGGTTGCATTCTCTGATATGGCTGAGCACTATTTTCGCGGGAGAGCCGATAAAATAGACAGTGGTCAAAGAGAGGGTACGAATCCATGACAAGTAAGCGTAAGCAATACACACCAGAGTTTAAGTTCAAGGTGGTGCTGGAGAGCTTCCAGCGGGACACCACCATAGAGGCCGTTTGCCGCAAGTTCGATGTTCCCAGCTCAGTGATGAGCCGGTGGAGACAGGAATTCCAGCAATATGGTCCCGCCGCTTTTGAAGGCAAACGCCGTGAGCAGGAAAAACCAGCTCCAGGAGAATCGCCGGAAGAACTGAAAAAGATTATCGGCGAGTTAGCCGTGCAGAACGAACTGCTAAAAAAATCTCGCGGACTGTTGGGCAACTGAGTACGCACCAGAAGGTGGAACTGGCACGCCAGATGTGTGCTTCCGGCAGTCCAATCAATAAAAGCCAGCTTGCCCGAACGCTGGGCATTGCTCGCAGCAGTCTTTATGTGCAGACCAAACGTCCCAAGATGGATAAGGAGTTGGCTGTACATATTGAAGAGCTGCATGAACAAGATGATACCATGGGGCACCGCAAGCTCGCCGTGCTACTTGGGACCGGGAAAAATCGCGTCAAGCGGGTGATGCACAAGTATGGGATTGCTGCCCGACGCAAACGCAAAAAGTATGTCTATCCAGGGAAAGCAGCGCAGGTGGCTCCCAACTTGTTGAGAAAACCCGAGGCAGTAGAGGGCAAGGAGATTGTGTTCTCCGATATTCTGGAAGTACGTCTGTGCGATGGCTCGCGAGTGAGAGGCTGCTTTGCTTTGCACAAGCAGACACGTGCGATCCTGGGAATGGCTTTTGATTACCATATGCGAGCAGATTTGGTGATGGGCACTATCCAGACCATGACCTTTCAGGCACCAGGCGCAATCTTTCACAGCGATCAAGGCAAACAGTTCGGAGCTGAGCAAACTCGCCATTTGCTCTTGCAGAAAGGATTTGTCCTCTCTATGAGCCGGGCTGGGACGCCAACAGACAATCCCTATGCAGAGCGATTTGTTGGCACTTTTAAACTGGCAGTGGCTGAACGCTATCGCTATCACTGTCTGGGAGCCTTTCTCCGCACTGCTGAAGCTTGGGTGAATTTTTACAATCACCAGCGTCCTCATGAAAGTTTAGGCAATCTTTCTCCTCAGCAGTTTGCTGCGCAATCGGCTTTGGAGAAGGTTCCTGTGATTACCTTGATGTAGTGTCTATACAAACAGGTACTTTACAACACTCTGATATATGACCCTTGCTCTATCTTTTTGCTTTTTCTCATGATACAATGAAATAAGGAAAGGATCTGAACAAGGACATAGCATGAAGACAACGCTTGAATTACAAACAATGCAGGCAACCTACCAGGAAATCCTTGAGGGCAAGCGTCCCTGGACGGCGCTCGGGAACTTTTTGAATGCCTGGTATGCCTACCACATCGGGGATCGAGCATTGTTGATTCAACATCCAGTGCAGCCTCCAGCAGAGGCGACCCCTGAGCAACAGCGATGGGCTGCTTTTTGCGCAGCCAGCGTTGACTACTTATGTCAGATAGCTGGACTGTCCTGTCCAACGTGGGTGCATGATCCTGCTTATTGTCTAGCGGAACCCTGGTACTACTCCCTCGGCGCACAGAAACCAGACATTCGCAAACGCCTGGAACAAGAGACGCCCGAACCGTTCACCAAACGGAACATTTTCTGCGGGAACCGTATCTTTATGAATAAATACGAAGAAGCGCCACAACGCCGATCCGCATAACCTACTGCTGGTTCCACGCAACATACATGCCTCTTGTATGCTCAAGCAAGATGATGGAGAAGGGTCTTTTGCAAGAGATCCCTCTCCGTGTCCAAACCACCAGTACTCACCTTTCATCTTTTCTCATCTCATCCTGTTCTGCCTTCGACGCCTCCGCTGTCACCTCTGTAATGCCTTTAGGATCATGGCGCATAGGGACCCGTTCTTTGATGCGACCGCACTGTCACCTGGTTCGTGCCATGTTTCTCATACTGGAGAAATCTATTGTTTTTTCGATCCCCAGAGAAAACATTGATACGTGTCTGACCTGCCCTCACTCGCCATCCGCTTCTCACTGTCACTTCCCAATGATATCGTGACAATCCTGAAAAGTAGTAGGGGAGGTATCCGGCAAGGCGCTGCTAAACAGTCCTTTTTCCGAATACCTCCTCGACTCCTCTTTAGAAACGCCACTTGCTCTTGAGGCGACGTTTGTTGGTCAAGCAGATATAAAAATTAGTACTTTATAGGTTCTTACCAAGGCTCATGGAAATCTCACATTACCTCCATCTCGCTATAGCATTTTTTCCCTTTTCCGATTATGCTTACGATGGATTTCCTCAATTTCTTAACCATGTAGGTCTTCTCCGTACCCTGTTCATGGATGGTGTTCTCTTCATCGTGATCTTCACCACCCTCTTAGAGCCAGGCAAGAGAAGTAGCCGTAGGTATTCTCATCCAGTCGAACCTACGTATCATTGTTTTGGGTCCAGAACAAAGAGCCATTCGCTTGCCATCGCAACGCAATGCATAGAGATAACAGAGTTACTCTTCTTGCTTCCATATCTCTATTATGACGTGACGACATGATGATCTACAGTCAGGTCTTATTTTCCTCTAGCATCCTGACTAGTGTTGGAAAGGGTTCCGCATGAGGACGAGAGCAGTCTCTCAGCATCGAGCCGTTCTGAGTTTTGGGCGTGGGTATCATATTGACTTCATGCTCTTCACACGCCTGTTGCGTGCTGTGCAGGAAGGTCTTTCTCGTTCCTGCCTCGCCGGACAACTTGGTATCTCGAAATCCAGGCTCACAGCCTGCATCGCTCTTGCACGTGGCTTTGATCTCTTGACGCGGAACCGCTCCTTGCGGCTGACCCCTTTAGGGAACGTGATTCTCGGATATGACGCTTTTTTTCAAGATCCTGGCACCTTGTGGTTCCTGCACTATGTTGTCGCCTCTGAAGAGCGCCAATTGGTCTGGAATCACTTTGCCACTACGTTTCTCCCTGGCCGTCAGCGGTTCACACTCAAAGACTTTCGAGCATGGTTGATGTCTCTGCAAAAGAGTAACTCCAAGGCCGCCAAACGGTCTCTCTATCAGGAAACCTATCTGGTGCTTGATACCTATGTCAAGAGGAGCTTCGTGCAACTGGAGTATCTCTCCCACGAGAAGAGGAAACCGTACCAGCGGGGCAATAGCCATTCGCTCCCCCCTCTGGTGTTGGGTGCATGTCTTGCGCGCTACCGAGATCGTCACCAATCGGACGCGACTGCCCTGCTCGTTGCCGATGTCCTGACTGCTCCCAATAGCCCTGGCGTGATTTTACACTTACACGAGGACGATCTGCGCACACTCTTGGAACAGATCAAAACGGTGCAAGGGATTGAGCTTGAGAGTCGAGCCGATCTTGACCAGGTCCGCCTCAACGAAACGATGACTGATGTGAAATGGATGGAGCTCTACTATGACTGTCGTTAAGACTGTGGATCACCCACCCTACCAAGATATGTTGCAGTTTCTCCAGGTGCTCTCGCATGAGCGCTACCAAGCCTTTGTCCTGCATGCACCTGCCTTTGAGGGCAAGACCCCATTTGCCCGGAAACTGTGTGCAGCCACTCCAGGAGGGGTCTACCTCGACCTGTTACAAACAGTCGTCAACCAGCCAGAGTTGGCCCATCACCTTGATGTGATGGATGTGCCAGCGACCCGTGACTTCGTTCTTTCGTATGCTCACCAAACTCAAGCGCGGCTGCTCATTGTTGACGAACTGGATTTTCTCGTTCACACCTGGTCTGCTGACCTGGTGCCATTCAAGCGGATGATCGAGTGGCTCCACTGCACACATCCTCTTACGTGCCTTGGGTTTGTCCTGCAAACCCGACCCGCCCTGGAAGAGTGGCAGGTGCTGACGACCACTGGACACAGTCGCATCCTTCGCCTGGCAGATCTTTGCCAGCTCTAAGCATCATGATGCCCGACTTTCTTCCTTCCAGGAAAGTCGGGCATGGAGGAACGGATCATGGCTGAACCGATGATCTCTGAAGTGGTCGATGTGCGCAGCGGCTATACAGAGTATGTGGATTTACGCACAGAATTGTTTACCGAGAATAAAAACTGGGCGAGGATGGCTTCCTACCGACCAATCACTGCCCATCGCCAGGTCTTTCAAAAGGTGTTCAAATCCCATACCCTCAAGGACAAACGGTGCTATCTCATCACCAGCGTCTATGGAACAGGCAAGTCGCACCTCTGCTTGACGCTTGCCAACTACTTGCAGACTCCTGCTGATGAGCCACTGATGCGCACCTTCCTTGAGCAGTACGCAGCGGTCGATCCTGAAGGCGCTGAAAAACTCCGGGCAGCACGCACGGAAGGGCGCTATCTGATCGCGCTCTGTGACTGGGGGTATAAAGGAGAATTTGATGAAATTGTCCTGCGTGCGGTCAATACCGCACTCAAACGGGATGGATTTACTGACGATCTCCAAACCCCCTATCTGCAAGCCTTAAAAAAATTGCAGGAGTGGCAACAGTTGGCGGAAAGCGGAGATGCGCGAGGAACTTTCTGGCAGGCCTTTGAACAACGCCTGGTGGAGCATTCCCCAGAGCGAACCCTCGCCTCCTTCACGAAGGAACTCCTCTCCTTTGAGCGAGCTGCCCTGGAAACGTTCAAACGCATTCATCAAGAAATTACTACAGCTCCTTTTGCCTATGATAAAGCGGATCTCATCGACGTACTCACCGCAACGCTCGCCAGTCCGGCCTTTAAGGAGCGGTTCCTGGGTATGCTCGTTCTCTTCGATGAGTTTGGCGATACGATGGCACAAGGTGAGATGAGTCCCAAAGCTTTCCAGCAATTCGCCCAACTGTGTGCCGACCCGCCGCGCGACTGTGCGAAGCTAATGTTTGTCGGAACCTCCCATAAAGATTTAAAGCACTACGCCAAATCCTATAATGCGACGGAATTTCGCCTCGCCAGTGACCGGATTGAGACGATTTCGCTGGAACGAACAGGCGTTGAAGACATCATCACCGCCATTATCACCCCCAAAAAAACGGAGAGCCTGTGGCAAGAAAAGGTGGCTCCTCACGCCGAGACGTGGGACGTTCTTTTGGATGAGTGCCAGCGGTTGAAAGTCTTTAGCGAACTGCCAGCCGTGAAAATTCGGGAGACGATCATTGAAGATTTTTATCCGATGCACCCGATGGCGACCTCGGTTCTCCTCAGTTTGGTGGGCGATGTCGCTTCCAATAATCGTTCCGTTTTTACCTTCTTTTCTGAAGAAGTGAGTCCAGAGGCCGCGCTCGGTTCCTATGGACACTATCTCGCCACGTCCCCCATCGGAACGAGCAAAAAGCTCAATCTCTACACGGCTGATCGCCTCTTTGACTACTTCGCGGCCAATCTGAAGGCCGATAATCATGAACTGCGTCCCACCATTCGGACCTACCTGAAAGACTATGAAAACGCTTTGCGTGAACTCCGGTTGCTCCCTGAGCCGGAATATCAGGATGACCCCCTGGTATCGCGCATTCTGCGACTGATGGTTCTCTATCAGATTGTGGGCTTTCCCTGTACCCTGGATACGCTGCAATTTGGTCTGTATGCTAATACATCAGCCGAGCGTAGTGCCCTCGACAATCGCCTGCGCGGCCTGGCCAATAAGCGGATTATCTATCTGGTCAAAGACACCGGGGCCTATGAATTCAAGCAAAGCAGCAGCGCTGATCTGGAACGTCGCATTGATGATTATATGCGTGATCCGATGAATCCCCCGATCAACAGTGCTCTCGAACTGACCCAACTCCTTCCGCTGGAGAAGAAAAAAGATCTCTACCTGGAAGCCAATGAATACAATGCGCCCTATGGTGAAGACAAGCGGCTGGAACGACGGTTTGTCCGGGCCATCGATCTCGGGGAAGAAGAATTGACGCCCTATGGGCCACATTCCTACTTTGAGAAGCTCGACGAAGAGATTGAACAGGAGATCACCAAGAAGGGCGAGTTTGAGGGCATCGCGTTGCATGTCGTGTGTGAAACCACGGAAGAACTGCAACATGCCAGAGATCTGTGTACGCATAACCACTCCGATCGTATTGTCGTTGCGCTTCCCAAACAACCCATGAACTTCCGCGATCTTATCCTCGAAATTCAGGCCATCCAGGCGGTCAAGGACAGTAAAGAGGCCGAGACCTTTAGCCTGCAAGATCGGGCCGCTCTGGAAGAACGCTTACATGGCGACGGGAAACGGCAGGGCGTCCTTGGACTCCTACGCACCCGGCGCAACAAGCTGCTGGTTGGCAAAGAGATCGCCTGGTATGGTCGCTATGGGCAAGCGATCTCCCTTCACGAGAATACAACCAGCGATCCAGCTGACTGGGTAATGGAACGACTGTATGCAGGAGGGCACAATGCCTTTCAACATGAAGACATCAATAAAGTTCACGGCAAGGGAGACCGTGGTCGTAATAGCGCCCTGAAGGAAGCTATCGAGAAGCTTCTTGACCCCTTTACCCCACTCACGATTGATCGTGGGTTTCAGGTGGGACGTGGCGAGATCCGCTACCTGGACAGATGTTTCTTACAGCAAAACGCACTGGTCCACGTCAAAACGGAAGGGACGAAACTCTGCTGCGAATTGGAGGCTGATCCATCCAAATATGCCTCGAAACTGCCCGCTCTGGCGGCTATGGTCAGCGACATCCGTGCCTTACCTGCCGATGAACCCTTCCGGCTCACCGACTGGTTCAACAAGTATCGCAAACCGCCCTATGGACAGGGAACAGTGGCACTGAATCTCTTGCTGGCCTATCTCTGTCGCCTTTTTGGGGAGAGCATCTATGTGAAGCAAGATGACGCCGCGATTGGCGATCTGCCCATCCGTTCCCTGGAAGCGATTACTAGCCTGGTCGATGGACATGCCCCCCAGGCAGTCTTAGGCTATCGTCGCCTCCGCCGAGAAGAGCGTGAATGGTTCAATCAAGTAGCGATGATCTTTGGTTCTCCTGACTCGGCAGCCCGGCATGGATATACGGCAATGGAGGCCCATACCCTGCTCAAAGAATGGTGGAATGCGCTCCCTTCGGTCGCCAGCATCCCGACAATGTATCCACGCGAACACTATCCTTTGACCGCCTCCTTCATTGAGGTTCTGCAAAAGAGTGGAGCCAGGGATGCCCACACGTTCCTGCTCACCGAACTGCCTCCTGCTCTGGGGGCGACGGACAAGATCACGCTCAGCAGCCTTGACCAGCTCGCGGCACAGCTCGCACAGGAGAAGCAAACCCTGGGATCGGCGATGGCAATCATGGAAGGAGCCATTACGGATGCGCTCTCTCCCTGCTTCGATCTCCCTCCCAGGAGCACCTCCAGCGAACTGATTGCCGCTGCAACCGCCTGGTATAAACATCTGGAACCCGATCAGCAAGATGCCCATGCCATCTGGCCTAGAGATGCCAAATCCCTCCTGCTCGCCCTCAGATCCATCGACACCTTTCAAGAGACGTTTTTGATTCGCCTCCCGATGGACTATGGTCTGAAGGCTGTAGACCAGTGGCGTGCTGATCGTACGCTCGAATACACCGAGCGGATCAAGCAGGCAAAAATGCATATTGATGCGCAACGGGTTCGGATCGAGATGGCGGATGTTCACTATGACGGCCAGTACGACCAGGAACACGACGGCCTGATCTATTTCCCGGAGACGCTGCGCCTCACCTTCTCCCATCCGAACTCCCAGACCAACATTTGGGTCGCAGAGGATGCAGCCGATCCCAGAGAATTCACGGCGATCCGTACCCAGGTCGATGGCACCTCACCACTGGAGATCCATAGTACCAAAACACTCCAGGTCGCCGTACAGGACTCCGAAGAAAATTGGAGCAAGGTGAAGACAATCCGCTTGATCAAGCAGCAGGCAGCACCTTCACAAGGAGTGATGCTCATAGAGACAGCGCGGCTTGTCCCAGCAAGCGAGGAGGTCGTCCACTCTGATCCCGTAGAACACGAGGAGTCCTTTGCGTTGCGGCTGCGGTCACTGATCCGGTCAGGCCTGGCACAACACCGTATTACGGTTGAGGAGGTTGTTACGCTAGCACAACAACTCCTTGATGAGTTTACAGGAGAGGGCGATGGCACTCATCACACTGCTGATTGATCTGGGTCATCTGCTACCTAGCACCACGACCGCATGGCAAATAGAGCAGCCGAGCGAGTATCCCGCGCTCTCTCTCGCCTTACGAGAAGCGTTACACAAAGGCGAAGCGCTGACCGTGTGTGTGCGACACCCAACCGTTGCCATCTGGCTCGAACGCTGCGCTGCCTGTTATGGCTCTACCTATGTGACCGTCCGGCAATATAGCGTGCGGGATGCCCTACGTGAACGATGGCAGGTAGAAGTGCCAGATTCCATTCCAGATGAACTGCTGACACTCCAGGACTTGTGCGATCTTCCTATGCTCGCGCGCCACGGGCAACCGTTCTGGGATATGCTTCTGGAGCATTTTTTTGGCAGTCTCCTCACCGCCGCCACCTTCCCGCGTGGAAATCTTGCACTCCTCTTGAACACAGTGCGCGAACCACGGTGGCAGGAAGGACTCCGCCATCCTCTCGCCGTCAAAGCGTTACACATGCAGTTGGCCTCCTGGCAACAGCTGGCCCGACGAGACATTGAACAAACGCTGGTCTCATGGTTGCTTTCAGACCCGGAGCACCTCCGCCAGACCTTTGTCCAGTACAAGCTGCTGCGCAACTACCCGGCCCACCTGGGGCAACAGATACTTGGAGACGCCTGGCAGACCGTCAGCCAGGCTCAGGAGGAAACAGAGAGTCTCCTCCTCTTTCCAGACGATCCAGTGCCAGTGGTCCCAGTGATTGAGTACTACCTCACAGGAATGCGCGCCCGGATGAGCAGCAGTGAAGATCTTGCAGTGCTCCTCGCACAGATGAGTGGCTGGCTTCAGGAGGAATTTCGCTTTCTCGAAACCGTGCTGCATCAGCATCCTCTGTGGCTTACTCCTGCACTCCTGCACGTGATAGAGCAGCGTTTTCGCCCGCTACGTCAGACACTGGACCAACAGGTGGCCGCCTTGCGTCGCCTCATGGCTCCTCGCTTCCCGCGAGCACCAGACCAGCTCAGGACTATTGAAGAATGGCTGAGCTGGATACAAGAGGACTACATGCCCTATTACGCTTGGCTCGACGCCAACAACAAACACAATGTGCAGGTGGTCACGTATAGTGGTCAGTTCGATGATTGGTACTATCAGCACTTTGTGCAGCTCTTACATGGGTCCCCAACCCACTTTGCCGTCAATGCGCTCTATCAGGAACGCGAGACGATCATGGCCGAAGGAGCAGTGGCGCTCATCCTGATGATAGATAACCTGAACCTCGCTTTTATGCAAGATCTCGTCTCCATCTTCAGTCTGCACGATTTTGCTTTGCAGGGCGGTGGGGTCAGGCCGATGCTCTCCCATATTCCGACGACGACTGAGATCGGAAAAGCCCGCGTCATGGCAGGGCAAGGTGATCTCGACAGCCTGGAGTCAGAGCACTATCCTGATCTCGTGGTCAAAGCGTGGAGCGATCTCGCTCATGGAAAGCGGATTACCTACTTGAGCAATCTTGGGGCCTTCACGAGCCTACGTGAACGCACCGATGATATCTACTTTTTGAATTATCTGGGCATTGATCACGCTTTGCATGAAGACCTCCACGAAAGTGGGCTGATTCCCCACGAAGTGGTGTATGAGCGCCTGGTTGCACTGGTGAAGGCCATCGAGGCCTTTGCCC
Organism: Reticulibacter mediterranei; assembly: GCF_016587455.1. Taxonomy (NCBI): domain Bacteria; kingdom Bacillati; phylum Chloroflexota; class Ktedonobacteria; order Ktedonobacterales; family Reticulibacteraceae; genus Reticulibacter; species Reticulibacter mediterranei. The sequence continues at coordinate 214,061 of NZ_BNJK01000003.1, forward strand.
ACCGGTTTCGTATTGAACACCGTCTCGCGATCTACGTCCTCTCTGATCATGGATCAACGCGCTTGCCAGGCGAACCAGTGACGGTGGTAGACAAAGAGTTCGTGAAACGAGCAACGACCAATGCTCATCCCCGTTTTCTCGCCCTCTCAGATGACGCCTTCACCACCTTGTCACCGGATGTGAAAGCCCAATGCCATGCGATCAGCCGCCAGCGCTTTCAGACGCGGACCAACTATCTGGTGGCTCGCCACTATTATCGTTTCATCGAGACCAAAGGCTTCTGTTATGTGCATGGAGGACTGACCCCCGAAGAGGTCGTGGTTCCCTTCGCCCACTTTGCTCATCGGGAAGTTCGGCCACAAGCACCATCCCTGCATCTCCTGACTACCCAGTTCCGCTACGAAATCCGCTCGCACGTCCGACTGATGCTGGGCAATCCCAATGCCTTCCCCCTGGAAGCAGTCCAACTCTTCCTGGTCCACACAGGAGCGGAAGAACACCTGTTGGAGCACCTTGCGCCCAAGCAAGAACAGGAGGTAGACCTGGAGACGGTCTTTCGGAAAATGCCTGGAACCAGCAACCAGCAGACACTCACTATCCGCCTCCGTTACGAGTGTCAGGGACATACCTTTGGACCACTTGATTACTCCTTTGACATCATCATGAAGCCGATCATGGAGGTGATAGATGACATCATTGAACTCTAAGCAGAAAGGAGCACTCCCTTTTGAGGAAAAAGCGCTGGAGTACTTCGCCGAAGTGCTCATCAACAAATCGCTTATCCTGGATGCAGGTTTTGGGGCACGGACGATTCCAACCTATGTCGGTGAATGGATTCTCTCACGGTATGTCGAACATGGCGAATTAAGCGACCGGTCACGGACCCAGGTGACCCAATTCATCGGCAAGTACCTGCCGCCCAAGGGATGGAGAGATGCGGTCAAGGAGACGCTCCTCAAGCAACAAACCATTCGCTTGCTGGATGATTATAGTGTGTCGGTCAATCTGAAAACGGGGATGAGATCCCTGCGTATTCCCTTTCTCGATATTGCCGATGCCTCGCTCGATGATAGTCTCGTCGAGAAGCATCCCTTGCTACTCACCAGTGGCGTGTGGGGAATCGGAGAGCTGACCTATCTCCCCCCTGAAGGCAAAGAGCACAAAACGGGTGAGGTCTGGATGCACAGTTTCCAACCTTTTCAAGTCGGAGTGCTCGACCTGGAGTACTATCTGGAGTGCCGCCAGTACTTTACTCTGGAGGAGTGGCGCGACCTGCTCATTTCCAGTATGGGCTTCAACCCAAGCTTATATGGAGGGCGACAAAAAACCCTCTTGCTCGCCAGGATTCTCCCCTTTGTAGAACCCAGAGTCAACCTGATCGAAGTTGCTCCCAAAGGAACTGGGAAATCGTTCATCTATGATAATTTGTCCCGCTATGCGCGTGTGGTGAGCGGAGGCAAAGTCAGCCCAGCCGTGTTGTTTCACAACCTGGTCACTAATGTCAACGGCCTGGTCACCCATTATGATGTGATCGTCTTCGATGAGATCCAATCGATTAGCGGTGATAGCACGGGTGATCTTATTGCCGGTCTCAAGGTCTATCTGGAGTCCGGAAAATTTAGTCGGGGCAATACAGAGGCCACTGCCGATGCGGGCTTTGTAATGCTGGGCAATCTTCCAGCAGACACACAGACGGCCTACACCCCCGGGAGGAAAAGCCTCTTTGATGAGATTCCGAACTTTCTCCAAGAAACCGCCTTCATTGACCGAATGCATGGGATTATTCCGGGATGGGAATTGCCACGGGTGTCCAGGGAAACGCCATCCCATCAATTTGGCTTTAAAGGAGATTTTTTTGCTGAGGTTCTGCATCGCCTGCGTGGAAACATGCGCTATCTGGATTTTGTCCAGGCCAACATGCGCTTGAACCATTGTAATGATCTGCGGGATCGAAAGGCCATTACCAGGCTTGCCTCGGCTTATCTCAAACTCCTGTTTCCCGACCTACGGCTGGGGAAGCGCGAGTTTCACCTCTATTGTGTCGAGCCTGCCGTGGAAATGCGGCAACGCGTACGCTATGAACTTCAGAAGCTGGATGCCGAATATAGTGCAGTGGACATTACCGTCAGTGACGAATACGCATAAACAAGAGGGCCAGTCATAAACGAAAAGCCCTGTACATTTGACAAGTCTACTCTACTTCCATTGGAGGATGGTATGAGACAGGTTATCAGGATCAATTGGCTCGGGGAATCCAACGACGGACCAGGGCTAAAGCTCTATTCCACCTACTTCCACCCCGAATGTGTAGCAGACAACTACCCGAATGCAGTAGTACGTGCTCTTATGGGCGAACAGGTAGACATGTGTCACCTCGGTTCGGAGCTGAGAACTTTGGAGGCTCTGCCAGCCTCGCCTGTCCTCGATTTTATCGACTGCGACCAGTGTCGTGAACCAGTACCACAGGCCCCATCGTATAACGCGCGCCCAGACGCGGGCTGGTTTCCATCTTCAGCAGATCAGAGGCCTGCTGCAACCTGAAAAGTATTCTCGTAGGCTGTAAAGCGGTATCACGAGCAGGAGGTGCGGGATCTCATATGCTCAATTCAACGATGGTCAACCATTGATCATCCGCTCCTACCCCTTCCAGAGTAATCAAATCGGGCTGGAGGGAAGAGGATACCTGGCCGACAGCGTAGGAAAAGGTTTTTCGGAAAGCTTCTCTTTTGAGAGAATGATGGGCTGTCTTGCTTCGCCACGAGCCAGGGTCCAATGGAGCAGCAGGTATTCTGGTCCATTTGTAGGTGGAAGTGCCTGCTGCCACTCCGCGCCACCTTCCTCTCCCTCTGTGATCGCCGCTCTCCCTCGCATCACCTCATGTGCTCCTTCTCGCACGTTTCGCTCACTTTTCCGTTCCATTGTCACCGGTCGCTTCATCCTGTTCTTGCTCTGGCTTCGAGGTCTCCGCAGTGACCTCAGTGATGCGTTTAGGATCACTACGCATGGGAACCGTTCTGTGGTGTGGCCGAACCTTCACCTGATTGGTTCCATGCTCAGCGATATACTTCGCAAAGCGAGGATCGTGAAGGGTTCGTGTTCGCTCAGGAACCTCACGCTCATCAAAGTCTACAAGCGCAGGATCGATAGCGGTGAGGGCATCTATCCATGAACCACGATGCGTTTCCGTTTGTTTTGAGTGGATCTTCGGTGGAGCTGCGATATCGATGTGGCGAACGATACGATACTGATGTTCGAGGGCCAGCGTACGGCGCAGGGAAGCTTCATCAATCCCCGGACGAATGCTCGTCGTCGTTTCGTGGTGCATCTCACCGATGCTGCCCAATTGTTCGAGAACATTCCCAGGCGTTCGATGCACCCCTAAGAGTCCTTTCCAGGCCGAGACCATCCAAGTTGAGAAAAAGTCATACGCTCTCATGCAAGCGGCACATGGTAGCCTTCTTTCTTGCGCCGTGGGGGACCAGATCGGTTCTCGATGAAACTGGCAAGAAACAGACGCACAACCAAACCAGTCCGGTGTTGAAAGGCTCATCTCGGCCTCAACATGCTTTTCCCGTCTGCTCCCTTCAGGAAGCTTCATGGCCCAGACAATCTCTCCGTCATGATTGATCACATTCAACGCAAGGAAGTGTCGTGCTGGCCGATAATAGGTTCGTTGCACAAAATTGAGAGCATATGCTGAAAGTGCTGTTTGTCGCGCAAATCTTTTCATGAGTTCTGGATCATCGGCTGCAAAGAGAAAGATTGCTGCTGTATCCGCCGCGACACAGGTCTCTATGGGAGTTGCAAACTCGAACCAGAGATGCACATCGGGAAAGCGAGGCATGCGCACCGATACCTTTCCTTCATCCAGATGTTGCCGCTGCTCCTCGGTGAGGGCAACCGCCTCGGGCCTCCAGATAAATTTGCGCGATTGCTCCAAAGCCAGGGGTAACAGCATGCGCCAGAAGGCGAGCTGAGAGGGAGGATAGCTTTTTTGATACTCCTCACGTGCAAGGAGGCGCTGTCGAAGGATACACCGCTCGACTAATGGCAGATCCTGGATGTTCCGCAGGAGCTTTTTATGCGTCTCAGAGAGCGAGGCAGATGTGGCCGGTTTCGACACAGCAGCTACCGGTTTTGGCGAGGCCCTAGAGGGTGACGGTTCCTTTACAGAAGGAGGGGTCGCTGTCGGCTTCTGATGAGGCGGGGGTGGTGATGGAACAACCAGAGGAAGATTCTTATAGCTTCTTGGCTCCTCGGTTTGAAAGATGGCAACTTGAGGACACAGACGATAATGCTCTTGCACCAGAAGGTTCCAGCGACCCGAATGCTTCACCTGGCGAACAACGGTCCAGATGTGCCTGGCGCGTTCCTGTAATGATGCCGACCACGTCCACTGCATCGCTCCGAGGATCGACAGGTGTTTCGTATCGGCAACAGCCAGCAGTTCCATACTGCCGGGCAGTGTGAGCATTTTCAGTTTCTTGCGATCAGTGACCGGATCGAACAATACATCCATGGGCATCCAGCCTCGGGTCGCGTCTCTGAGCAGCAGGTGCAAACAGACCAGCATACTCCCCTCATAAGAATAGACATTGAAGGCTGAAGCGGTAAGAGAAAGATTCTCGACCTGTGTCCCTTCTGGCACACGCAGCAGCACACGGGGAAGGAGAGTGTTTCCTTTGTGTCGCACGACGAGCGTGCGGCTCTCTGTTCCCCGCATTTGCTGTTTCCAGGACGATGGGAGGTGCCATTCCTGTTGCTCTGCCTTCTCAACCTGTCCGTGCTGAGCGTGTTGCAGCTGCTCTCGCAAAAAGCGCTCCTTGGCCTCTGGCCAGCGTGTTTGTGCCGATGTGGTCTGTGCCAACAAGATGTGAACCGCCTGGCGTTTTTGTCCGTTCCAGGAGAGTTCTTTACAGCCGAGCGGTACAAGGGCGGTCGTGCTCTCCGCGCATCCAACAAGTTCTATCTTTTTTGCCTTCGCCAACGTCGAGAGGAGCGCTCGATCCACCGGATCGACCGGGTTCCACAAGCACTGTCCGCGAATGGTTGGGTCCTTGCGTCGGGTCGGAATCATAAAGGGAAGAACAACCAGTGGCCCTTCAGGAGCATAGGAGAGCAGAGAGGGTGTCTGCAACTCCAATGTCACCTGTTCAAAAGAGAGATTGGCCGGGACTTTAACATAACAACGCAGTGGCTCACGGTGCCACACCACCTGTTCCAATGGGCGGGTACTCTGCAACTGCTCCCGAACTGAGGCCGGAAGAGGAGATGATGGCTGCTTCACACGCGGTGGTGTCCTGGCCTGCTGAGTGGAAGGAGCAGCTACCGCGAGAGGAGTAGACAGGCTATGAGGAAGAGGCTTGCGTCCCTGCTGTGCAAAGTTTCGTTCCCACCGTTCAACCAGCACATTCCACGATCCCTTTTGTGCAGGACGTTCCCCTAAGAGCGTCTTGAGTGTTTGTCGATACAGTTCCGGCCACACCATCCGTCGCCAGCCGATACACCACAGATCAGGCGCGTAGATCCCAATCTCAATCGTCGTCGCGTTGACAAGGGCACGACAACAGGGCTGATGGATTGGGAGTCCTGGTGCAAGTAAGAGAGAAAAAGGGAGCACAAGATCCCTATTCGGCACCACCTCGAAAGAAACCTCCAAGAGCATCCCTTCTGGGTACGCATAGTCCTGGAGAGCACGAATACGGAAATGCAAGCGTGCAAAGTTTACGCCTTCAGGTAACCGGACCACAAAGAGAGGGATCTGCTCGTGGTGTTCAGAGGGATGATCATCCACCCAGGGCAGTCCGACTCCAATGGGGAGACGTTTGAGGTCGTGTTCAAGTCGCTCGGGTAAACTGGTCATAGTTGCATTTCCCTCCCATGTGCGTGGTGTATCACGCACCAGAAACGTTCTTGCTCGTTCCTTGTTGACTCATCAATTACTCATTCCTTTTTGGGGTACGAACAAAACAGTATTTGCATCCTGTTCAAGTGGTCCTCCCCAGATCAACTGTTCTCTTCTCCCACGAGAGAAAAGCGTTAGAGGCAGAAATACTCTTCTATTATCGCATAGAAACGTTGATCCAAGTCTTTTGAGCAGCTGGGTGATATTCCATACAGTCTGATGGGCCTCCTGATTAAGTGACCGTCAACACTTCCTGCCAGTTGGTCGTATAGCGAGGGGAGCGCCGGCGTGCCCGCTGTTGCCAGGACCGTTGTGTCCCCTGTGCAGCAAAAAAGAGGGTATCTCGTCCATAGCGCCTATTGATCTCATCCAATAGCGCCATCTGGGCGGCTTGTCGCACTTCATGCTCCCAAGAAAACGCCCCGAAAAGATCCGGTTGAATCACCTCTTCAGGCTGAAGTGCCGAGACCAGCACCCCTGCTTTCTTGTAGAGATAGCCAGGCCGATAGATCTGCGTGACCAACGCCTTTGCAGCTCGGATCAGATCGGGAGTATAGCTGGTTGGCAGCGCAAAGGTCATCTGAGCACTCCTGGCGTACTGTGCCGTCCGTTTGTCAAACGGATTGGTACGGATGAAGACTTCCAGGCATGTAGTTTGCTGATGGTGCTGCCGCAACTTGACACCCACCTGCCCGCTGTAATGGCTGATCGCCTCCAGCAGTTCTTCCAGATGCTCGATAGGACGACCGAACGCAAGGGAGACCGTGAGCGCCTTACGAGGTTTGGGAGTGGTATGCAGTGGCATGCAGCAGATCCCCCGCAACTCCAGAGCGACTCGTTGCACCCCCACGCCAAATCGATGGCGCAGCCAGGCATGATCCGCATATTTGAGCCTACGCGCCGTGATGATCCCTTCTCTATTGAGTTGCACAGCAAGCTTGTCACCAATCCCCAGGAGATCCTCGACCAGGATCTGTGAGAGGATCTCATCGATCTGCTCGGCAGACAACCCAACAAAACTGAAGACCCCTGTTTGGAGACGCTGCCGCTTCACGACTTCTGACCCCAGTTTCGCAAGAACTTTACTGGGCGCAATCCCAAGCGAAAGGGAGATGCCCGTACGTTGGTAGATCTCCCGACATACATGTTGTCCAGAAGAGATGAGTTGTTCCTTGCTCAGATGAGAAAAATCGAGATATGCCTCATCAATTGAAAATACTTCTAATCTAGGAGTATAGTGAGCGAGCAAACTCATGACTCTATCCGACATCTCTTGATATAGCGGGTAATTCGAGCTATACACCGCTATATTGTAGCGTTCAATAAGCGGACGGCACAGGAAATGAGGCATGCCTCTTTTTACGCCAAAGCTTTTCGCTTCGCGGCTGGTCGCCACGACACATCCATCGCCATTTCCCAGGACAATCACTGGTCGTTTCCTGATCGTCAGATCGAACGCCCGTTCGCACTCTACATAGAAATTATTTCCGTCTGCCAATGCAAAAATATGCGATGGTGGTGCCTGAATCGGTACAGAAGGAACCTGCCAGAGAGGAAGTTGTCTCATAGATCCGGGTCCGATGATGGCTTTGGTGCAGGGAGCGTTTCCTTCAAACGTTGCTTGCTCCAGGGAGTAGTCGCGTGAAGCACATAAATAACTACTCCCCAGATGGCAACAGACGGCTCCACCTCGATAGGGGGATAACTTGGATGTGCCGAGAGCAGCCTCATGCGCGCCCCTTCGAGGGATAACCGCCTCACCACAAAGGTGGTTTCTACTTGCGCGACAACAAAGCTGCCATTTCTCGCTGGCACACTGCGATCAACGACCAGCAGATCATGATCACTGATACCGGCTTTGCGCATCGCATGTCCACGCACACAGACAAAATAGGTCGCCTCGGGACACAACAACACGTCATTGAGTGAGAGGACGCGTTCCCTCCACAGGTGTGCAGGCGAAGGAAATCCCGTCGTCTCTCCTCCAGGCTGCCACTCCGAAGAAGGGGGCAGAGCATCTGACATCCCTTGCTCCTCCTCGTTGAAATAATGTTCTATTTCAGTATAAGAAGAGAGCAAATAGCCTGTCAACAGCGATGAGTTGTGTTGACGTATGACGCCGCTCCAGCCTGTACATCCGTTTGCCCTTTAGTCAATATGGGAGCGTATGCGCCTCGCTACAGAGGTGTGCAATCCGTACGTCATAAGCCCCTATTTTCTTAGCAGGAAGCCGATAGGCACAGGGGTTCGTGCGCTCGCCATCGCCCTGCGACTCACTGATTGCTTCTTGCTCAAAAACAAGAGCAACACATTGCTTCATCTCTGCTGAGAAGATGATCGCTTGAGAAGACGGTCAACCTTCATTCAACGACCTCTGCTGAGAGGATGGCGACTGACCCTGGATACCCTGGGAAGCAAGGTGCTCTTGGATGAGGGGATGGACAAAACGATACCCTCCTCCCACACGTTGCAAGAGATGATGCACAGTAACTTCTTCCAGAAAACGCACAGCGCCAAGCGGCAATGCTCCACTTCTCCACAAGAGCAATCGCACAAGGTAATGGCTCAGAAAGTCATTTCCACCAAAGCTGAACCCAAAGAAGAGCGCGAGGCAGAGTCCACCCAGGAGGCCAAATCCTATGCCCGAGGCCAGCCCAAAGAAGAAGGCAAATGCAGTTCCGAACAGGAATCCGAAGGCCAACCAGATCACCAAGCCTACTCGCAAGGCATTCCCTCCTGATCGGCGTATCCCCTGATTCGGTGCCATGCGGTGTTCTTCCTTGATCTGCTGACTGGAAAGACCACCCACCAGTCCCACCGCAAGGGCACTGAGCACCCCAACGAAAAGTCCAGCATAGACCCCATGCAATGGCCAAATCAGTAGCACTCCCCCCCATCCAGCAAGCAGTCCCGGAAAAATGCCTTTCCGAGACCAGCTCAACAACTCGTGAGGAAGAATAGGACGCCGCACAGATCGTCGAGCAGTGGAGAACTCTTGGATCAGCCAACGCAGAAATCTGTCGAATAGACCCAGGACGAGCGCAAAGGCCAGCATATCGAGGACGCCAAATCCTAGACCCGAGACCACTCCAAAGAAGAGGGCAAAAAGTCCTCCTGCCACCAGGCCGCTCCCGATGATTGCCAGCACGACAAGCACTCGCATGGATGTTCCCATCCTCCAGATCCCTTTCCATGTGAAGCAGTCGTCAAGAGGTCTTGGTATCCACCCCACAAGACCCCCTGCGGAACATCCCACGACCAGCATGCTTACTCCTCCCCAGAGCATTCCGATACTCGGTCCTAGAAAGAGCCAGGAGCACAGCCCTAAGCATATTCCAGCTCGCAGTCCCAACGACCATCCAGCAAGCCAGCCCGCACAGACACGATCGAGCAGCTGCGCCCACGTTGTTGGAAGCCAGGAGTATTGGAGCCATTCCAGATAAAATTCTGTGAGGTGTTGCTGTTGCATGTGCTGTGCGAGCCAGATCAACCAGGTTCGCACCTGTTCCTCTGCATATCGGTGGCTCAGGGGGCGAAGCGCACGCTGGATGTAGCGTTCAAATATGTGCTGTTGGATCGCCTTCTGGTCCCGTTGGAGAAGATCACTGAGCGGAGCATCCTGATACGTTTGGAGGATGACGCTGACTATCAAAGGTGTTGTGAGAAGGTTTCGCAACAACGCATTAGTCGCCAGAGCTGCTCGTACCGTCTTCATCGAATCCCCAAGCTGTTCAAATACATCCAACACCTGCTCCGGTTGTAGAGGCTGAAGCACCACAGCACTCGGCAGGGAGAGCCGTTCTTCTTGTATCACATACTCCTGGCTCCGAGAGGAGACGACCAGCGACAGAAAGTGTTCCTTGCGGAAAGCCACAATGGCTTGGATACACGCGGTTCGTGCTGATGCGTCAACTTCGTCTAGACCATCAAGCAATGGAAGCCACAACCCATGATACAACAGCGTCTGGCCTATGTGTGTTGGAATGCTGTAGACAAGACTCATCTGCTCGACGAGCCAGGAAGCAAGCGCTTGCTTCCTAGACCAGGAGGAGAGATTGAGCAGCACCGGAATGGGGTGCTCCAGATCCTGACCAGCCCGCGTAAGCAATGTTCGTGCGAGATCAAGCAAAAGCGTGGTTTTGCCCGATCCAGGCGCTCCCAGAATCAGCAAGCCGTGGCCTGCCTCATCATACACCTCAATAAGTGTAGTACCAGGTGGCAGTGGTCTCGCATGAGCCAGATCCATCCGTTGAAACACCTGCTGGGCGGAAGATTGGACCAGATCTGTCCACTCATGCAATGCAACGCTCAGAAGCGGAATGCCTGGGAGTGCTTGTGCAAAGCGTCTCTCATATTCTTTCTGAAGGCCTCGTATCAACATGGTGCGTTGTCGTGGCGAGAGTGGAAATGAAGAAGCAGGGGCTTGCTCTCGCTCGCGATAGCCGAGCAGGCCGCACATGACTGTGAGCGAGAGCAAGCAGGCACCGACGATGAGAACAAGGACAAGGTGCTCAAGCAACCAGCCCACCGGAGCTGAAGCAGGAAAATCGGTCTGAGAGGTAAGCCGAGTGGAGACAATATTGGTGCCCAGATTCAAGAGGATCGCCACCCAGACGAAACAGAGGCCACGCCAGAGCAATCGACAAAGACGCACCCAACCAGAACGTCCAGATGCCTTCGGTTGTTGCCGTGGGTCTGCCATCTCCTGTTCCTTCAGTTACGTTGTTTTTGCATGCTGACATTCGCCTGTGCTTGTACTATACCATAGAAGAGGGACTCTTTCAGGAAGCCCGACCACGTCTCTCTGCATTCCTTGGTTTTGTCCTCGCTCCAGGCGTCAGCAGGAGAGGCAGTACGTGCTTCTTGCCTCTCCTTTCCTCTGTTCAGAAGCAAGCGTTTTGAAGTGGAGACGCTCGCCAGAGCAACTACGACATTTCAGAGGGAGAGGCGCTGGATTGCACGATCCAACGCTCTTGATAAGAAGTTTTCCTGTTCAAAAGAGATGGCCGAATACGCTGATGCAAGGAGGACGAAATCCTGTCGGTGAAGAAGGGACCGCTTTGGATCGCTGACCAGATGCTTCTTCGTCGGATCAATAAAGTGGACCATAGGCGGTCTGGAAAAGGGAAGATGCTCTTTCCAGGATGGCTCCTGGAGCAATGTACAAAATTCAGGCTGGTTCGCACTGCCGCCAAAAATGTGTATCTCAGGAGGTAATGTGCCCTCTCCTGCCATGTTCAGCAGGCAGCGAGCAATCTGTTCCAACCACTGTTGATATGCCTTCTGGATACATGCGAGGAGACGAGGAGAGTGATGAGCTGCTCGCTTCTGTTCTTCCGCTCGTAGCATGTCTATCCCTTCCTGCCGAGCAAGCTGTTGTGTGATACGCTTTCCTCCAAAGGGGATGCAGGAGAGTTTGGTAATCACCCCTGCTTGTGTCCAGGCAAGTTGTGTTGTTCCTCCACCAACGTCGATGAGCAGAGCCTCATGCTCGTCCTCCTCGTATCGGAAGAGGTACGAGGCCACAGCATGAATAGGTGCTGAAATACTCCGTAATGTGAGATCGAGTCCCTGTGCAACGCTTTCAATAGCTCCTAATGCGAGCCGAGGCGCAAATGTTGCCGTCAAGGTGAAGGTGACATACTGACCACAAAATCCCAATGGATTCGACACCTGTTGCCCATCCACTCGCACATCAAGGGCCGCCAGGTGCATCACATATAGCTCTCCGAGTGCAACCCTTGTTGCTCTATCGAACCGTTCGAGGGCTTGCTCATGCGCTTTACTGAGGGTAGTGGAGAGTAACACGTCAAATTCTTCGGCAGTAATCAACTTTCCTGGATACCGCCGTTTGCTGGCTACCGGAAGGGAAACGCATTGTATGGCTGGATGCGACACACCAATGCTTGCCTGTGGTGCGATGGCCCCACCAGCATGTTTTTCTGCGAGGAGCAAAGCATTGTTGCTCGTCTCGATGACACTTGGGATATTACAAATACGCCCTGCGTCCATAGCACCACGCTGCTGCTCACACGATCCGTAGCCCAAAATTTCGACCTGCTCCTCTCCGCTTACCTCGACAAGCACAGCTCGTACGACCGTCGTTCCTAGATCAAGAATGGTATACCGTTGTGGCTCTTGGTGCTTCCTGCTCGCATCACGAGATGCAACGAGAGGGGTGGATGATGAAGAGACGGGAAGCGTGGATTGCAGCGAGACAGGATGAGGCAAACAGACCTGTTCCAGGACGTTCACAAACGCTTGTATATGCTCAAATCGTGCGTGTGGGTCTTTTGCGAGCGCCTGGCTGACAACCCGTTCAATGGCAGGATCAATCCCTTTTTCTTGTAATGAAGGGAGGGGAGTATGCACATGTTGATGCAGTAACTGGAGGACATCTCCCTGGAAAGGGGGAGCGCCGCACAACCACTCATACACCATCACCGCCAGGGCATATTGATCAGAAGCAGGGCGTGGTTTCCCTTCAAACATCTCAGGAGCCATATACACTGGCGTTCCAACCGGGTCGAGCGTGTGGAGTGAGGCGGTGGAATGTGCAAGAGCGGCAATGCCAAAGTCGCTCAGCAATAACTCATTCTCTTTCCCCAAAAGGATATTCTCTGGTTTGACATCCCGATGCACAAGTTTCGCCTCATGCGCATAATACAAAGCAGAGGCGATCTGCTTCGCGTAGGATACAATAGCTGGAAGTGGAAGGATACTACCGCGTGGATGCAGCTGACGCAGAGATCCATAGGGCGCATATTCCATCACAAAATAGGGAGCCTGTGTTGTCTCATCCACCCCAAAATCAAAGACGCGAATAATATGACGGTGATGTAATTTGGCTACCGTTTGAGCTTCAGTGAGAAAGGTGTCAGATGTTCCAGAACACTCCGAAAGTATTTTTACCGCAGCCGCCATCTGGAGATAGGTATGGTAGCCTAAGTAGACGGTCGCAAAATGTCCTCGACCAAGCAAATGGTCTAAATAATAACTCCCAAGCTGTCGTCCACGATACTCCATAGCAGACTCTTCCTCCTTGCTCTTGAGCTATCACCTGAAAAATGTTTCTCCGTTTTTGGCAATTCCTCTTTCTTATTATCGAATCTTTGAAAAGATGCGGCAAGGTATTTATGTATCAAAATGAATGCAGGCGTGGGCTATCTGGGATGGGCTGTTTTTCCTACAAAACAGAAAGGGGAGGAAGAATGCAGGCAAGAGCAAACAATGTATCACTCACGCCGCTTGTTCTTGCCTGGTGCAGCAGTGCTATTGACCAAATTTCTTCATCAAGCGATTCCACCAGGAGCCTTTTTCTTGAGGCGGCAAGGAAGCCGCAGGAGTGGCTTGACTCGAAGCGGGATGCACAGAAGGCGTCGCTTGTGGAGCTTCAGATAGTGCAGCAGAGGTAGTTTGCTCATCAGGAAGCGATGGAGGGGCGTGGGACGAGAGAGGGCTGCTTGCCGCAAGAGGAGCCCCAGATGACTGGGGGTTCTCTTGAGAGAGCGGAGCTGGCGGCAGGCTCAGGTGAGGAGAAGCGGAAGAAACATTAGCAGGCTGAACTGAAGCACTCATCGGAGGTTTGGCTTGTGGAGAACTACTCTCGGAGAAGGATCGACGCAGATTGATCATTCTCTGGGCGAGGCTTTTGATGCTCAGCGCGTCTGCGTCTTTGTCATCGGCAGCCAGTGCAATCTCCGCTGTTTCAAGAGCATCTTCATATCGTTGCAGTTGCAATAGTGCCTGGGCTTTGTGTGTATAGAAGGAGGAGAGGCGAGGGTATTTTTTGATGAGGTTCTCTAACGTCGAGAGGACTTTCTCCGCCGTGGGAGCATCCATTTGACGAATAACGTTGAGCAGTTGCGTCTGGATCGTCTTCTCTTGTTGGAGGTGAAAGGCCTTTATGTAGGTAGTGAAAGCTTCGAGAAGACGCTTCTCTTGCAGATAGATGTTCCCCTTTTCTCTCAAGAGATCTGCCCGATGTGGATCAAGGACAAGGCTGCGCTCGTAGGCCTCCAGCGCTTCTTCATAGCGATGCAAGTCAGCCAGGCATCGCGCTTTGCCAACAATCGCTTTCGGGTCATACGATCTCAGCTCGATCGCCTGATTGTATGCGTCCAGAGCCTCTGGGTAGTGTTGCAATTGTTTGAGCGTTTCTCCTTTGATGTACCAGCCATCAGCATACTGTTCATGGAACGAAAGCAGACGGATAGCAGCTTTCAGACAATCTTCATATTGTTTGACGTTAAAAAATACCACCGCAATATTATATAATGATTCCTGATGTTTCTTCTTAAAGTCAAGAACCCTCGTGAAATTGTTATACGCCTCCTGATATTTCTCCAGTTCAAAGCAGATTAATCCTTTCAAGAAGAAAAATGACCAGTCTTGCCCCATGGTTCGACACTTTGTGATGGTGGTGTAGGCTTCAGCATACTTTTCGAGTTCAAACTGCGCCTTAGCCTTCCCAGAAAGACACTCATCCTTCTGTATTCCTGAGAGAGAGGGGGTCTTCAACAACTTTTCATACAAAGCAAGAGCATCTTTATACTTTTCAAGAACAAGAAGCGTTTTTGCTTTTTTCCATCGATAAGCAAAAGATTTCGGGCTTCCTACAAGTGCCTTATCGTAGGCCTGTAATGCATCGCTATAGTTTTCAAGCGAGAAATAGACATCGCCAAGAGACGCTAAATAGTCTGTCGTGACAATCTCTTTCTTCAAAGCGCTGGCACGCTCGTACGCCTGGAGCGCTTCCTGAAAACGATTGAGCGCGTAGAGCTGTTTTCCCCGCACCATATGGACGTCTGCGTTCTGAGGGTCAAAACGCAGGACTTCATCATAGCACTCCAATGCTTTTTTTGAGGACCGTTGTTGTGCCAGGAGATGTCCTTTATACAACAGCGCTTCACACTGATGGGGCTCTCCTGAGAGGACATGCTCAAAGGCTTCTGCTGCTTTTTTCGTGTGTTGCAGTTGATAGTGAGCTTTTCCTTTTCCGATCCAGGCGGCCAGGTTGTCAGCATCAAGGGTGAGCGCTTGGGTAAAGGCATCAAGTGCTTTCTTGGGGTGCTGTGCAGAGAGCTGCCTCTCTCCCTCCTGCACCCACTCTCTGGTTGTTTTCTCGTGACTGTGAGCAAGAGGAGAAGTCATCAAAGAGAGGTGCTGTGCAGGAACCAGGGCGAGGGTCTGAAGAAATTCATGGACACTGGCAAAGCGAGCACCGGGATCTTTTGCCAGTGCTCGAAAAATGGCCTGCTCAATCGCCGGGGGAAGGGAAGGTTTCACCGCGATGAGTGAGGGGGGCATCTCGGTTGCGTGCAAATGAAGCAACTCCTGGAGAGTTGCCGCTTGAAAGGGGACGTGCCCACGCAGAAATTCGTAGGCAATACATCCCAGAGCATACTGATCAATTTCTTTGCAAATGATCCTCTTAAATTGTTCGGGGGCCATGTAGTCAACACTGCCAACCACTTCAGTATCACGCTGTTTACTCACTTCTTGCGCGATGCCAAAATCGGCTAAGTAGGCATGACCATCTGCGCGGAAGAGGATATTCTCCGGTTTGAGATCGCGGTGGACAATGCCCTGGTCATGAGCGTATTGCAAGGCTTCTCCAATTTGTTGGAGAATTGAGAGCACCTGACTCCAGGGCAACGGCTGCTCAAGGCGATCGCGGAGAGACCCTCCATCAGCATAATCAGTGATCAAGTAGGGTCGCTGTTCATGAAAGCCCACATCATGCAATGGGAGGATATGAGGATGCTGTAATTTATAGAGGACTTTAGCCTCATCGAGAAATCGGTCTCGGTCCTCTGATGCAGTCAGGTGCGTGTGCAGTAGTTTAATCGCCACTCTCCGCTCGGTAAGAATTAGATGTTCTGCCAGATACACGATCCCGGACCCTCCGGCATCAATTTCTGTCAGTAGACGATAATTGACAATCTGCTTTGGATACGCCTCTCCATTCATGCAGGATGATCCTTTCCAACTCTTCTCACTTTTCAGGCAAGATACACAACATCGTTCTTCTTGTCTATATTACCGTTTGTTCCAAAGAATATCCATGCTATGAGACACGTTCCTTGTTGCTCATAGCATGGGTTCTTTGGAAACGCACTGATGGGTAGCTATTACCGTTCTACGAACATTTCTGGGATAAGCATGGATTCTCTCCTATCATAATCATTCTCTTTGCTGCTTCAAAAGACGGTGAACTGCTCTATTCGCCTCCCCAGCAGGTCACGCGTGAGCGCTCTCGATACGAGGCGTCAACACATTGAGGACACGACGACGGGGAGGCGAAGGTGATGGTTCCCATTCAAGCAAGATGTGCCATCTCTTGCAGTGCTTCTAACGACGGGACCCTGTGTGTCTCCTTCCATTTAACACGGTCAATCCATGCTTGTAGCGCTCGGCGACTCTGCTGGAGCAACGTCTGCTCATCGAAGCGAATCACTTCTGGAATACGACCATCTAGTACACAATCGGATAAGCTACGCTTGGCGCTAATGATGTCCCAACGATATTCGTCCCAGGACCAGCGCGCTCCATCCTCTTCCAGGATGATCTGGGGAACGATGATCTCAATGACCTTGAAGCGACTGCCCTGTCGTCTCGCCCGTCCAATGATCTGCTCAAACGCTGCCCCTGTCCAGGGAAGGCTGACCACGATGATGCGATCGCAGCGTTGTTGGAGGCCATCGAGTCCTGTGCTGATCGCACTGCTTCCAAGCAACACGTCTATCTTGCCATCTAGAAATGGCTGGAGGCCTGATTTGTCGGCACCAGTATAGAAACCAACGGAGAAGCCCTGGTTCCTTATGGACTGTTCAAGCACTGGGAGTATGCCTTCCACATACTGGGTAGAGATGAGCGTCCCAGGTCGCACAAAGGACTGAATCGCGTCCAGTTTTGCTGGAAGCAAAGCCTGTTCCAGTGCAAGCGCACTGGATTGTGCGGCGGCGAGTGTTTCTGGTAGTTCATTGTATCGTATTGGAAGGAGGCGCAGGTGCATTTCCTGCTCATAGGGTGGGCGAAAGCGGAACCCATAGCGTAAGAGGGCGCGGTGCATCGCCAGAGCATTATTGACCGTCGGGGCGATTCCAAGATCTGGAAAAGGTATACCGGTCGTCAGTTCTAACAGGCGCTTCGCCTCAAGTAATGTATTGATCACTGGAGTCGCGCTCATGGCCAGGACACGCAGATCGCTCTTGTGTGCAGCCACCTCTCTGATGAGTGTCCCGACGGCGAGGCTTCGCTGGCTGATCGTTCGGTCACGCTGCTTGACGAGTTGGACTTCATCCAGGACAATGAAATCTATCTTCAGTCTCAGCAACTGCTCCACCAGGCGGTGCCGACCAGAGCCTTGAAATTTCTCATAGTTGAGGATCAGATAGCAATACTGGTGGGGATCTGTGGGCGCATTCACCATGGCAAGATCGGTTGAGACCAGACTATCCGGATAGACCTTGGCAATGCTCTCTTGCCATCCGGCGACGGTTGCGTAGTTGGTCACCACCAGTGTCATATGCGCTTTGCACACCCGTGCACTCAGGAGGGCGGAGATCGTCTTTCCAGCACCTACCCCCGACCAATTACCAACACGGCGATACTCCTGAATCATGGAGGCAATTCTCCGTTGCATGACGTTTGGACGAGCTGGTTGTCCATCAACAGCAAAAGCCCACCCTTCGGTCCAATCAAGACGCTTCATGGTCTCGACCTCGTCCATGAAGCGACGTTTCACTTCCAGGAAGAAGTGTCCCTCCTCTTCTGTTGCACCCAACAGGTCGGTCACCGCTTCTGATCCCTCTGCGCTGTAGATGTCCCAGAGCAAGCTGACTCGACTGGCGACCAGATAGTCTGCCGCCTCATCATCAAGCCCCCCAGGAAGTTGTGCAAGACGATCCATCAGGTGAAGATGGATCTTTCGTTGTGGGAGTGCCTGAGTATCGACACCAGCCGCTCGCTCGCTGTCTGCGTTCAGGACGGTCTCAAGCAAAGCCGACTGCTCGGCAGCAAGATGCTCTGGAACGAGGGCATCGTTGTCCACAGCACCCTCTTGCAAGCGCTCCAAATCCTCATCGGAGAGCTTCTGGAGGGCTTGCCTGACGACGCCTTCCCCAGTGAAGATGCGCTGCAACACCGGAAGCACTGATGTTTCCCCAAGGGCGAGACGCAAGGCTGGGAGCGCTCCTCCCTGCTGAAGGACGATATAAAGCTCACGTTCCGAAAGATGCGGGAGCGCTGATTGAAGATCTTCCAGCAGCGAGAGCAACGCGTTGCTGTTCCACTTGTTGATGATGCCGAGCCAATCGCCCCATCCTTTAAAATCCGATTGGTACGTTCGATCAGGATGACTCGGGATATCAGCAGGCTTCTGGCCGCTTTGACAATAGGCCCTCCACGCTTCATTGCCTGTGAGTCGAAGGGCACGCACATAGTCTCGTGCCTCTTGAAAGCAGCGATAGGATCGCTTGAATGTGGCAATAGTATGCGTTCCAAGCCAATCCCCTATACTTATGAAATCGGTCTGGTAGGCTTTCCGAGGCGTCGCTGGAATGTCTTCCGGTTTGTTGCCAGAGCGACAATACGTGCTCCATTCCTTCTCGTCCCGTAACTCCAGTGTGTGCACAAAAGCCCGTGCTTCTTGAAACGGTCGATACATTTTATATTGAGAGGCAACCGTATGCGTTCCAAGCCAATCCCCCATACTCACGAAGTCAGTCTGGTAGGCTTTCCGAGGCGTCGCTGGAATGTCTTCCGGTTTGTTGCCAGAGCGACAATACATGCTCCATTCTCTTCCACTGGCAAGACCCAACGTTCGCACAAAGGCGCGGGCTTCGAGAAACGATCGATACACTCTTTTCGAGCTCGCAACGAAATCGGTCCCTACCCAATCGCCCATGCTGACAAAGGCGTCGCCGTACACCTGATCAGGGGCACTCGGGATATCCTCCGGTTTGTTGCCGGAGCAGCAGTACGCTTTCCACTCCTTTTTATTCCGAAGGCCCAGCGTTCGCACAAAGCTGCGGGCTTGAGCAAAGGGACGCCATGTCTTGTTTTGATGCGCAATCATTCCGTTTCCCAACCAATCGCCCATACTGACAAAGGCGTCGCCGTACACATGGGAAGGTGCGGCTGGAATGTCCGCTGGTTTGTTGCCGGAACGACAATACGTGCTCCATTCTTTGCTATTCTGAAGGCCCAGGGTATGCACAAAGCTGCGTGCTTGGGCAAAGGGACGCCATGTTTTATTTTGTGGGGCAACCGTTCCACTTCCCAACCAATCGCCCATACTGACAAAGGCGTCGCCGTACACATGGGAAGGGACGGCTGGAATGTCCGCTGGTTTGTTGCCGGAACGACAATAGGCATTCCACTCCTTTCTATTCCGAAGGCAGAGCGTATGCACAAAAGCGCGGGCTTGCTGGAATGACTGAAAGATTCGGTGATTCTTGGCCAGTTCCCCATTCCCCAACCAATCGCCCCATCCGATGAAATCCGCGGTGTACGTACGATCAGGATAACAGGGAATATCTTTCGGTCGCTGACCACTTTGGCAATAGACCCTCCACGCTTTATAGTTTTTGAGATGAAGGGAGTGCACATAGGCTCGTGCCTCTTCAAACGAGCGAAATGATGGGCTGGAAGGTGCGCTCTCATCAATGCCAAGCCAGTCTCTCATGCCAAGAAAAGAGGGGCGATAGATCTGATCAGGATAGTCAGGCACATCCACTGGCTTGCGGCCAGAACGGCAATACCTCTTCCATTCCTGATAGGAGGTGAGTTTCAAGGATCGTACAAAGTCTCTTGCTTCAGCAAACGGACGCCACTGTATGGTCATCTCCTGTCCTTCTTTCATCACGATACGTCAGGAATTCCAGCGTGCCTCCAGAATCGTGATGATTCCATGCGAAAGGAAATGTTCAAAGGAAACCCAAATCCTTGTGGGAAGCCACCTCATTGCGCTTCCTTGTTTCGGAGATCGCCGAGAACCAAACGGGCATTTTCCACACGTTCCGGTTTCGGGGTGACGCTGGACTTCCTACGTAAGAGGAAGACGATAGATACCCACACTGTAGCAAGCAAACATGGGAGCAAGACGGGAACAACAGAGGAAAAACATGGGTAAACACAACAATTCTCTCCAGAGAGGACGAAAGGTCAGGGAGACACAAAATCCCATACGGGAGGCTTCACGCTCGTACAGCGTCCAAAGAGTCTCCTGGATGTTGGAAACGCAGGTACTCCTCATAATTCCGCCATAACTCAGAAACGACATGAGCGAACTGACTGGGTTTCGCTCATGTCGTTTCTGAGATTCAGAGAGGTACCCACCACATACACCCTTTTTCCCCATCTGCCTGTGGTGAAAGGAGCATCCCCAGGACACATTCCCTCTGACTTTGTCACGATATTCTTTTACAGGTGCGACCAGGGAAGGAGCGAGGGGCGATCCAAGCGAAAGGCCCACAGGTCCGTCGCCAAGGCACCGTTCGTGACACTGTCTGCAAGCAGTTGTCCGAGCCGCAGACCAAAGGGCATGCCATGTCCAGAAAAGCCCCCAACAAAGAACAGGCCAGGAAGACCTTCTGCTCTATCGACAATCGGATGCGCATCACTGACACATCCCATCAGGCCAGCCCAGCGGGCAGCAACCCGGAGATGAGAGGAAAGTTGGGGGAACAGACGCGGCACAATCTGCTCCAGTGCCTGCTGAACCACCGCAAGCGGTCGCTGGTCCCAGATGCCGACACCTCCCTCTGGCGCAAGGATACCACACCCCCCTACCAGCAGCGAGCCATCAGGAGTCTGCTGGAGATACTCCCCGTCAACCGCATCAACTCCTATGCCGACTGTAAAAAGCGGCGGCAGTGGTGCATAGGCGAGCATTTGTTCGAGGACCGGCACGAGGAACGGAGCCAGTTTGGGGAGCAACTGGCTGGTCCAGGCATTGACAGCGAGAATAACCTGGTGAGCCAGAAGAGTACCCTGGGTGGTCTGGAGCAGAAGTCCCTCTTTTTCGCTGTTCACCATACGCACTTCTGCCTGATACAAAGATGCTCCATGCCGCATGGCAGCCTGGGCAAGCCCCTGGACCAGGAGAGCCGAGTGGACAAGTCCTTGTTCTGGACGAAAACGCGCACCAACGATCTCGTCTCCGAGCGGGGTCTGAATCAGTTCCTGCGTTTGCGCTCGGTCTAACCAGCGTGCGTCATAGCCATCAGCCTGCAATTCAGCAATCTCCCTGCGGAACCGGAGGGCCTGTTCTTCGGAAAGCGCGAGGCGTAAAGAACCGGGTTCCCGATACGCACAGGCTATTGCTTCCTCAGCAAGCACCTGTCGAAGCAATGCGCGATTCTCTGTGGTGATCTTCATGACTTGCCGGGCGGTCTCTGCCCCCAGGCGTTCCTTCGCCTCAACATACGAGCCTGCTGACCCAATCCGCACAAACCCACCATTGCGCCCAGAAGCTCCAGAGGCGAGGGCTTCACGCTCCAATAAAGCAACAGGGACACCCGCACGTGCCAGCCAATAACAGGCTGCCGTCCCGAGAAGACCTCCACCAATCACGGCAACCTCGACGGAGGAAGGGAGATCAGAGGCAAGCGCAACCGTTGGGGTAGTACGCTGCCAATAGGAAGGAGGCACACTATCCATACTAACAATCCTTTCTCTTTAGAAGAAACCAAACAGAGGTTTCAGAGGCTGTGGACAAAGACGGTCTTTCAACAAGAACATCGTCCTTGTACAGAATTACTCTCATTCCTGTTGCCTTTTCTGTAGCCACTGCTGCCTTCTTTGTTCAAGATAGTGCTGAAGCATCTGGAGACGCTCCTCTCCGATGTCTCCAGCAAATTCCTGTGGTAAACGCTCATTTTTGAGAGCATTGCAAATTTCACACGCTGGAAGGCAGTTGAAGGAGCTGCTTGACCCACCGTGAATAATCGGAAGGAAGTGCTCCAATACTTCATATGGTCCAGTCTGGCAAAATGCACAGCAGAGGTTGAACTGACGAAGTGTTTCTACCCACTCCTCAAATGTGAGTGATGCAGCCTGCCCAATTCGCCTGGCACGATGGACTTGGCTATTGACGATCCGCTTTTCTCTTTTGACATCAATACGTTCATCAATTGGCGCCGTGACTACCTGGTTGCTGTAGTAGGCTGTGACAGCAGCATCGACGCGTGTTCGATAGAGCCAGCAGGTAATCACCGGACTGGCAACACCATGATATTCTGACTGGAGCGCTTGATCCAATCCATCCTCGAAAAGATCCCAATCTTCTAGAGACAGATATCCTTTGTTTTGAAGAAGCTTCAGTCCTTCGATCAGGTCTTCTCTTGAAAGATCGCTTCCCCATGTGAATTGTCTTCTCATTGCATCGTGCAGTTCAGCTAACGTCATGCTCAACCAGGTATCGGGATAACGCTCATAATCAAGATTGAAAGGGGCCTGAAAGTCTTTGAGGAAGTATTGATAGAAATCAGGAGAAATGACATCGGTGTAATTGCGCTCCAGCGTTCTGAAAAACAATTCGTAGGGACTTGGTATTTGAAAATAGAGATACAGATAATCTAAAAGAGCGGCAGCAATCTGATCACCATCGCAAATGGGTGCCAGCATCAACGATTTGCTTTCAAGGGCCAACGTTGCCATGTATAGTTCCTCCTTGGATAAGATCTCCTTTTCTTTTCTTCTCATTCTACTCCAACTTATTGCTCATTGAGTATATTCTCATACAAATATTTGAGAGAGGTCTGCAGGGAACGACATTCTCTTGAAACAGCCTAGAACAGAAAGAAATGAACAGCTTGCCTGCGATCTTTATTTCCTATGGATAGAGTAACCACGGTAGACTTTACCTATCAACAGAACGCTAGTGAGATGTGCGTCAGCGTTACTAGCATCTCCAAAGAAAACCGAGTATACTACCAAGTAGTTTCAATAAGAATTGTTCTGGAGAAGAGTAGGTCAAGAAAAGGGGAAAAACTTCCTCGTACTGAGAAAGCGATAGACGGCATGGCACTACGACGTAGCGTACCTGATTCCCTTCTAACAGACGAAGAAGATTTCGGAGCATTTATCGAGCGTATTCGCCGCCGCTGTCGCATACAAATCAAAGAGATTGTCGAGCTTTTTCCCGCTCATCTCAATGAACATACCTGTGGAAACAGGTGGAATCGCTATACGTACTCACATCTTGTAGGGGAAAGAAGACGCCGCATCCGCTTGCAAGAACTGCTTCCACTCTATACATGTCTGGTGCTAGCCGGCGTGCACTTTAATGCAGGTGAACGGAATCGGTTTCTCTTCCTTGCCTGGCGGATGATCGAGGAACCGGCAAACAATGATCCCTTTCCCACAGACGGTCCATGGGCCTTGCTTCTTCAAGAAGTTGCAACATTTGATGGCCTTCCCCTTTCTCCAGAGCCGAAACCACTGCTACACGTCTCTACGAATAATCTGATCGCCCCGTTTCCCGTTGATCTTCAAGAAGATCAACGACATCTCGTCGGGAGAGAGACCTGGATACACGAGATACAGTCCCATGTTCGCACCAATCCTCCTAGAAAATTGGTGGTCATCCCAGCAGCCCTTGGCGCAGGCAAATCAAGCGCGCTCCAACTCCTCAGGCGTAAACTTGAGGAACAAGGAAGCTATCAGGTGTTCTTCTTCACCTGCTCCACTGCGACGAATATGACTGCCGAAGAACGCCTGGATCGTTTTCTAGCCGACGCCTTTGTTTTTTTTCACCTTGACGCTTCTCAACAGGGGCACCTCTCTCTTCAAGAACGAACGGAAATGCTCCTAAAGTATGCCGCACAAGTGAACCACCAAGTCATCCTCTTCATTGACAATGGGGAAGTCATTTTACAGACAGATGGGCAACTGACGGCATGCTGGCATCAGTTTTTTCGAGCTGTAGTACACTATCAGCACGCTGCTACCTTTTTTTTTGCAAGCAGGGAATGGCCTGGATGGACAGAGCGCAATCGCTCCTACTTCACATTGCAGAAACTTCCTGCGCTCTCACCACAGGCTGGGGCTGCTATCTGGCGAAGAATGGGCTTCGACGACGTGGACGAAGAGCTTCTCCAACAGGTGAGTATCCGCTGCGGCGGCAACCCCTGGCTCATCGAATTGCGTGCCTCTACCCTGGCAGATCTTCCGTTCGACGAAGAAGACGGCATGCTCCAAGCGCCGGAAAATGCACAAGAAAACATGCATACCCGTCTCATCAGGCAGCTTTTACAAAAACCACGCTTGTTTGGCCCCGAAGCTGACCGTGAGACCCAGCACATGCTTCAAGAGGTCATTCGTGGTCATCTTTCGCCCCACGCCCATCTTCTCTTGGATGTGTTAGCGTGTTCGCCCCTTGCCCTTCCCCTCCATCCTTTGAAAGCATTCATCCCGCAAGTAGAAGAGGCGTTCGAGGAATTACAACATGCTTCTCTTGTTGATCTGGATACAAAGATCTATGCGCACCGTGCCCAACTCCTGCCAGTGGTTTCTGAAGCGGCCGTGGCGTGTCGGCTTACCGAACCATCTCGTCGGGAATCCATCGAGGAGATGGTGGCCGACATCTATGCACAGTGGCTCAAGGACGGGATTGAGAGCGATCAAGAAAAAAGCTCGGTCGTCACCGAACTCATCCTCTTTTCGCTCGGGAGAAAACGGCTCCTCGAAGCGGCAGAACAACTTTTACCTTATAGCTGGTTGCTTGCTCGCTTCGGACATGCCACGCGTATTGCACGCGTCGTCTACCATTTCATGGAAAGCGAGCCGTGGCGCTCCACACTTGGGCAGGAATGTGGAGGATTCCTCCTGCGCCACCATCTAGCTCCATATCTTGGGCAGAAAAGCTCCTACCAGGATCTGGAGTACGCCTACCAGCACATCTACTCGGCGCTGCTCTCAGGAGAAGTTTCTTTGTGTCTCTCTACCGAGTTACATGTGGTTCACCAATTGATGCGATTACATCGAGACTCGCTTCATTTCCAAGAAGCTGAACAGCTCATCGATCACACGTTAGAACGCCACCCAGATATGCAGCGTATCCATCCCACCCGCTTCGCTTCACTGCGAGGCAGACAGGCTGCATTGTTGGGAGCATGGAGCGACTATGCGAGCGACGAACAACAACACGAGCAAGCCCGCCTCCTGCGAGACCAGGCCATAGCGCTCCACCGACAATGCATCGGCCTCTGGGAAACATTGGAAGAACAAAAGCCAGCAGCAAAACGCAGTGGTGATCGGTATCGACGAGCCAGGCTCCTCAACGATCTGGGCTATTATTTGCGCAAGCAAGGACATGTTGAGCAAGCCCTCGCCGCCATCGAAGAAAGTTTACACCTGAAAACGGCGGGCTACGTTGAACCTGGCTCATTAGCCACAAGTTATAGCGAGAAAGCACAATGCCTTGCTGCTCTTGGCAAATTTCAGCTAGCTGTACACTTTGATCAGCTAGCCGTCGAGGATATCCAACAGGCAGCAGCTTCAGGAAATAGTTTGCTGCAGGAGGAGGTTTGGATTTATCTCGTTGAGCGTGGGAACCTCTTCTTGCGTCTTGGGAAGTTGCAAGAAGCAGAATCTCTCTTCCAAAAAGCATCAAACAACATTAGCAAAGATAGGAGATCTTATCGCGTCCTCGCGCAAGCAGGTCTCACTGAAATACGACAGTGGCGGCAAACCTCCCCCGAGGAAAAGCTCGATTGGCGCTGGTCATCTCGCTATCGTGACATCGTACGTTACGATCCCTTTGAGCTGATGACACCTGGAGCCTTTACCCGTTCCGAACAGGACGAGTGGGACTTTCTCCAGGAGCAGGAACCCAATGAGGAGAATCAGAAACGCATGGGAGAGCTACTGAGCCGCTCTCGCGACCGTGAGGTGCTGGACGCCGAGAGAGAAGGCCGCGATCCACAGTTCAGATACCCACGGATTCGCAAAAACCAGATCACCAAAACGATTGAAGAACTGGCAAGGCTCACCGCAGACATCGACTCGGCAGATGCTGCGATACGAGAACCCAATGCGCACGTTCGCACGTTCTACCTGGGTGTGGCCCAGGAACACACTTCCTACCTGAAAATGATTCAAGCAACGCATGACGGAGACACAACTGCCTTTCTGCGCTATAACGAAGAGGTCTACGGAAAACCCCTCGCAGAGGAAGTGGAACAGGCACTTACCTACATTGGTCGCCTGATTGCACTAGGACGGCAACGAGCAGATACCGTCGAGGTGAGTGATCAGGTGACGACATTTCTTCGGTCTATCGGCGCTCCACTGCGCATTCCAGCACATGCCGTCCCATTGGTCGTGAGGGGGCAACGAGCCATGCCTCCAGCAGAGACAATCAAGTTTTCTGCCTTGACACTGAAACACTTCCTGGATGCAACCTTACCAGAGTATGGCTTTGATGGGTGGCGGACACGAATTGATGCAACCGCCACGATCGAACGGATAGAGCAGCTGACCCAGGAGCTTATTTTGCCAGAGAAAGCGCGGACTCTGCCGGCAGTGCGTCGGCTCCTGAAAGAAGAACTCGAAGATCATATGCAGCGTGCTGTTCAGGGAGCGGCATCGCGCTTGGACCTGCTCGCGACTGGAACACGGAACTTTATGGCGACAGAGGAGGGGTTGGCCCAGTACGGGGATCGTGAGTTGGCTCGTCTCGTAGGAAAACCCGTAGAGGAGTTTACAGCTGGCAGCTTGTTTGGCACGATTTCGACGGGCCTGGCGGCTGGCGTCCTGACAGAGGCGCTTACCTTCTCGCGCCTCTCCCGCTTCCTGGTCCTTTTGCTTATCCTCTATAGAACGGTGATGGGCATTGACAAAACCGTCGAGCAAGCACAAAGTCGCGCACCATCCCTTGCCCGGCAACGATGCCTGCGCACGTTCCGAGGAGTACCCGATCTCTCTGTGCCAGGAGTAGCGCTGTTCAAAGACTGGCTCTACCACTACGGCTATCGCTGCGTCCTCTCTGCTATTGAACAAGACCCAAGGATACATCAACGGCTGATGGTTGGTGTTGTCGGCCTCGCGGATCTGGAAGCGTTGGCAGAACTTGATATTACTGAACCGTCTCTGCCAGTGAGGAGGCTTTCACAAGACCCTGAATTAGAGAAACGGCTCCTCGCGTTTCAGCTCTCGTAACTGGCCGTATCAGTAATCAATGGAAACCCTTCATGACTCTGTGATATGGTATGCTTAGCCCAGAAGTAGGTTATCTTGTCACAAGGAGTGGAACACATGCCAACAGAAAATGAAGGCGGCGAGGGCGAAGGCGGCGAAGAGTAGCGTGTTCAGCTAGTGAAGAGGGGCAACTCAGTGTTCGAGCAGTGAGTTGCCCCTCTTTATTTCTTCCCACCAAAAACATGGCACATGCATGTGCCACGAAAATGGCCCATATGTGACGACAGAGAGATCAAACTTTGGCTATACTTTCCAATAAGAGATGCACAAGGACTTGTGCTACGGCACATTACCAACTAAATAGCAGAAAAGCGTAAGTAAGGAGCATCGGGAGTATGCTCGCCCTCACCGACATCTTTGTTTGATAAAGATGTCTATGAGGGTCGGGTATACTTTGTGCTAGATGATCTCTAGTATGTTCTTTTCTTCTGCTGATCATGCAACTTGAAAAACTTTTCTCTCACGTCATCGCTTTTTTGACCAGATCAAATGCATGCGATACACTATAGACAGATCCATACGTTGGACGCATAGTGCTTAGAGAAAGATACAGGCATGATCAGAGACGAAAATCAAGGGATAGTCCTCTACTCCTATGAACTTTTTCGGCCATTTCCTCAGGTTGTCAATATTGTAACAACCCGTATAGGAGGAGTAAGCAGAGATCCTCTCAGTTCACTGAACCTTTCGTTTAGCAAAATGGTCGATGACGAGGAGCAGGCTGTGATTATCAATCGATCTCGCCTGTACAATCTCATCAATATAAAGCCAGAACACGTGGCGCAAGCAGAATTGGTTCACGGGTCGAACGTCGAAATAGTTTCTCATACAACGCCTTGTGGCACATTTGAGAAGCTTTCCCGCACGGATGGACTCATCACCGCTCTGCCAAATACGGCTCTTCTTATTCCCGTAGCGGATTGTGCAGCAATTTCCTTTTTTGATCCTCAAGCTCACATCGTTGCGATGATTCACGCGGGTTGGCGAGGGGCCACAAGAGGTATCATTTCGGAAACCGTCGAGAAGATGAGCACACTTGGCAGTCATCCCTCTGACATCCTGGTAGGCATCAGCCCCATTTTAAAAAGCTGCTGCTATCAAGTTCGTCAAGATATGGTTGATGCCGTAACACGTGCGTTTCCTACGCAAGCACAGGCTTTTTTCGTGTTGCAAGCAGACGATATTCATTATCAGTTCGACTTTTTGGCGATGCTCCGATGGTGCCTGGAAGAGAGTGGTATCCTTCCTCACCACATGGAGGATTCTGGAATATGTACCTCCTGCTCAACATCTGAGTTTTACTCGTATCGCGCAGAGCAAGGACCAAACGGCAGAACCGGCCGCTTTGCAGGCCTGATCGTTATGAGAGAGTGAGGAGACTCATGAAGGACAACACACAGCTCGAATATGTTTTTTAAGCTGTGCAGCCTCCTGCTTACGACCTAATTTGCACAAAAGAGTGGCATAGCGTTCCTCTGTGGTAATAACTTTCGGATTGTCTTCGCCCATCATCTTCCTCCGCATTGCTAACACTTGCCGATAAAGGTCCTCTGCTTCTGTATAGCGACCTTGCGCCTCTCGGAGAAGGGCCAGATGGTTGAGACTGTTTGCCGTCTGAGGATGATCTCGCCCTACTAATCGCTCGCGGATGACAAGCGATTCTAGGAGAAAAGCATCTGCCTCCTCATAACGATCTTGCCGCTTCTGCTCTATATAGAGCCATGCTAGATTTTGCAAACTTCTGGCAGTATCAAGATGCCAGTGACCAAGCAATCGTTCGCGGATGTCCCACACCTGCCGCAGGAGTCGTTCAGACTCCTCGTAGCGTCCCTGACTCGCATACAACAATGCCAGATTACTCAAACAATGTGCAGTTCTGGGATGCTCCAATCCAATACTTCGCTCGAAAATCGGAATAGCCCGTTGAAAGAGCGACTCGGCTTGTTCGCTCTTCCCTTCCCACAAATAGTATAGGAATGCCAGATTGTTCAGGCTCAAGGCGATATCCAGGTGATCCGATGGTAATGTCTGCTCACGAATCGAGAGTGCACGTCTATTCAGATGCTCACATTCAGCGTACTCACTCAACTCAAAATACACACGGGCAAGATTATAGAGCGATTGGGCAGTTGCTAGATGATATGCCCCCAACGTCTGCTCACGGATTGAGAGCGAACGTTGACAGAACATTTTGGCATCTTCATACGATGCACACTCCCGCAAGTAGTATCCCACCTGATTATATAAGGTGGCAGCTTCTGGGATTGCCAGTTGATAGGATTCTAGATAGGCGAGAGAGAGAGAAGCATGAGCCAGTAAGCGCTGGCAGCGAGGCCAGACGTCAACTCTTACCTCGGCAGGAAAGACTGTAGCCAAAGCCCGGATAACACATTCGGCCCACATGCGCTGTTCCGCCCCATTCAACGTTTCCTTGAGTATTATTTGCACTAACCGATGTAAACTGATGCTTCTCGTTTCGGTATTTCGGCGAATGAGTGAATACTTCCAGAGGACACTCACCGCCTCATCAAATGCAAAAGGATCTGAGGCAAGCAGGGACAGCCGAGGGCCTAGTTCTTTGGCTCCATCAAGAAACAATTCGATAGGGATGGCATCAGGATCGAGAAAGGCACAAACACGAAGGATGTCTGCTGCTGCTGGTAGCGCTCGTTCAACAGCAGCAAAAGAAATCGACCAGGTAGCGGCCACTGTTTCTGGGTGATCACCCAAAATGTCTCCGCGTAGCGATAAGAGCGCCAGACGGCGACGCGTTTGATACAGACTCATATAGTCAGTGAGACGGCACTGATGTTCTTCTATATAGGCTCCTGCTTGATCAAGTGCGAGAGGCAGTCCTCCCAGTTCTCGTGCCAGTTCTACTGCCAGATTGCGTTCAGCAATGGATGCGGCATCGAACGATGCATCAGGTGCGATCCAACTTGTTCTCCGTAAGAGAAAGAGCGCTCCCACTTCAGGTCGCAGTTCTTCTACCTCTAGACGACGTGCAATCCGCCCAAGTGCCTGCACACGTGTTGTCAGCAAGACATGGCCGCGACATCCCGTCGGCAAAAACTCCTGAATGAGCGTCAGGTCATCTACATTATCAAAAATCAGAAGCCACGAACGCTGCTCTCTGAGCCAGCACGCAATGGCCCGCAGGATCACGTCCTGATCCTGCACATCACGTTCTGGTAATTCCAGGAGGGAGGCGAGCGACAGCATGCCAGCAAGCAGATTTTCACGACTGTCAGCTTTCACCCACATAATCGCCTGATACTCATCGCGATACCGATAGGCATATTCAAGCACAGTTTGCGTCTTGCCCACGCCACCCAGCCCACAGAGCGCATAGGCGACGTGACCACCTGCATCAATTCCATTCTGGTGGAGGACGTGATGTAGGTCGGCGAGCTCCTTCTCGCGCCCGGTAAAGAAGGGATTACGTTGATAGGGAATATTCCAAATTTCCCGTTTTCTCAGTAAATCTTCTGGTTGCACTCCTAAATATTTCGCCAGTGACTCCAGTTTACCAGGCGGGATCGGTGCCCTTTCATCGAGGATGCGCCAAAAAGTACGGTCTGCAATATCCACGTCCCTTATTACAGCCGCAACCCGATGAGTACCCATGCAGGCTCGAACATTATTCGGATATTTTCGCTTCTTCTCTGTCTGCTTTGCCATCTATCGACTCCTTCCGGCTTGCTCAGCCAGAAAACTGGCAGGATTTTGGCACGCTTTTGAGTTCACTTTCGTGGATTGAGCGGTATACACTTTATGTAGCACAAGGACTTGTACTCCCTAATGTACCTTACCAATTGAATATATAGACAGAATCCGAGAAATAACCAGTGGCAGCAGTGTTCTAAGTTGAGCTTATTTGTCGCGAAATGGTTCGGGAATACCCTCAGCAAAGAGGGGGAACGAGTAATCTAAACGGTAGACATCTCCACGATCTGTGAGATACTGGATCTCTAAAGGATGTCCTTGATCATCAAAGGTGCGACGGAGAATCTTAAACAAGCCACTTGGATCATCTGGAGACAATCCAAAAAGCTCCCGTTCAACGCTAGAGGCTTGCACCATATCTACTGTTTCTCGGCACCACGTAGGATTCTTTCCAAGTTGGCGCATGAGCTGATACAGATCAAAGTCTGGCTTGTTCATTTCTGGCATCAAAGAGGCAAACCAAAATGGCACATAGCTATCACAAATTGCAACAACTGTGTCATTGCGACGCTGGAGATTGCGATGGAAAATGACTGGTTCTCCTGGCTTCAATTCAAGGAGAGATGCGATTTCTTCATCTGCATATTGCATCTCCAGTTCAAGTGTATCCTTACTGGCAGCGTGGCCAACGTCAGATACAAAGTCGCCCCTCCGCGTCGAGAGCATGCGGTCTCGTACGTTGAAGTTCGCTACAAAGTAGCGATTGATTGCAGCATTATTTGGCCCTGTTCTTTCCCGAACAGGTTGAACTTGCACCAGTCCTTCGACGGCGAGGCGTAACAAAGCCGTTTGCGTCTCGATATTATTGAGGCCATAAACGTCCTTGATTGTTTTCACTGTGAGTAGTTGCCCAGGCCGATACTCACCGGTGAGGATTTTCTCTCGCAGATCAAGAATAGCTTTCGTCACTCGTGATTGCGTTCGCAACTCTGGTGGAGGGGTCGCTAAAATTTTTTGGGGAGATGGTCCTCTCATATATTCCCCCGTTGCGCATGTCTATTCACCAAATCCAACAAAGCCTTAGCTTGCTCATGCATGCTTTGCACCATTAGTTCAATCAGTATTTTCCCCTTTGCTGGATCGGCTTGCTCTGGCGCTCCCCAGGTCCCATCGCGGGTGACTGCATAAGACCCAAGAGCCTGGAGAATTGCCTGGGTCTTTGCCGGGGCAATATTTGGTTCAAAATGAATAGCAGCAGGAAGAGACTCTGGAACCAGGTGAGGCCAGTACGCCTGAACAATAGATACTTCCACGGCTCCGGCGTGAACATCTTTCGCGCCAGTTATCTTACTTTCATCCCAGGCACGCGCGACCGCTGCAATTGATGGAATGACCGCAGTATGAATGTTCTCCGTTGCTGAGATCTCGGTTGCGAGGGTGGCCAACACATCGTTTCCTCCATGCCAGTTAACAAGAAGGAGAAGCACAGGCATATCCCATGCCTTTAAGCTCCTTGCCATATCATGCAACAAAGCAGCAAGCGTGCTGACTTGTAACGCCAGAGTCCCCAACCCTGAGTGTTCATATGAACAGCTAAAAGGAATAGCAGGCAAGAGGAGCGTTTCCTCTTTTCCAAATGATTGCTCTAGGTTCCCAGCGAGTAATTGCGCGATTCTCAGGTCGGTGTCAATGGGCAGAAATGGCCCGTGCTGCTCGCAACTTCCGACAGGGAGTACCACTATTTTCCGTCGTAGCCCTCGAAAGGAAGGGGCAGCGTTCGATGTATCCATAGACTAATGACGTCCTTCTACTAAAACCCAGCAGTCTGGGAACTTTTCCTAAGAGCTTCTGGATAACAGCTCTCAAATTAAAAACTGAAAATGATTCTTTGAAAAACACTTTCATTGTAGCATATATTAAAAACGTTCTTCGATATATTTTTTCAAGCAAAAGCCTTGACATTTCAAATTCCTTATGCTACTCTCATTTTAGAAAGATTCTTTCAAGCTTCGAAAGATATCTTCCAGACAATCATCAGATCAGAAAGAATGGTAGGGAAGCAGAGGTAAAAACAAAGACGCCTGGAGCTGCAACTCCAGACGCCTGAATGTTTTTGACCCTGGGTATCTGAGCTTCTTTGCTGCCACGGTTTCGCAGTCACCACAGCAAAGAGGCTCCTATTTGAGCCAGCCTTTCGGCTGGTTAAAAAAATCGGGTCCTATGTATCATGACATGCTTTGGCCCGATCTGTCAATCTCGGAAGGGAAGGACTCACACGATGGGCAACAAGCAGCTTCGAGGATGGAAATTTCGTGGGGCGACCCTTGAAGATCTTCAAGGGCATCTAACAACACCTCACTATTTCGATCCCGATGACCCTTTCTTCTTCGATGAACCAAAACCATCGGAACAAGGGCAAGATCTTGCATGCCTGCCATCTGCCACTCCTGACCAACACGCATTCGAGAGCGTTCAATTGGTCACAGGTCCTACAGCTTGGAATGTGCAACTCAGGCTGAGCGAAGGCACATTCGCAACTCAGTGGTATCTTCCCTTTTTGCCAGGAGAATTTCCTCATGCTCCTGGCACTTTCTTCTGGTTTCATGGCGATCCCTACCTGCTCCAGGGAATTGCTGGGTGCAGGACGCTACGTGTATTTGCCCTCTCACGCGCTCTTGATCCACAAGATGATCCAGAAGACTTTCTGGTTTCACTTTGCGATCTGAGAAGGCTCTGGGGAAAACGGGCCAACGCGTTCAAAAAAATGACGCCCTTGCAGGACGTAAGTTTCGCCCAGCCTGATTTTGATCAGATCGCTGTGCATTACTGCTATCAGGTTGAGGCAATGGAGCTACCTGCTGATTTGTATGAACGTCTTCCAGAAGATACGCGGCGCTGCTATGTGCGGTTCGTCTCACCGTGCGGCGAGGCAGGATACTTTGCAAAGGTGGCACAGACGCCGAAGCAACTTGCGGAAGCTCGCGCCATTCCGCTTGCTGTACACGATGCACAGATCTTGGCCTCAGTCATTCAGGATGCACAGATGCTTCCTATCAAGGTGCAGGATATCCGCGTCCTCCCGGTATATCTTCTGCCCGGTACACTCAGGAGCAAAGTGAGTACTTCACTTTCTTTCCTTCTTTCCATTCCTGGCAGCCATACGGAAGCTGCTCAGTATGATGCATCTGCCTCGATGGTTGGATCGCTTATCAGCGTGCAGATGGAACGCATCCAGCAGTGGGCCAGGGATACCTCCTCAGCACTCTTCGACATTGCCTACATCGCCGTCACGGATGATGTGAGTGCCGATGGATTACGGAGAGTCGAGGTAGCGGCGTTTGTAGATCGGCTGACCGGGAGTCGTAGTGGATCGGTCTATGAATGCTGGCTGGATCAGGATACCATTGCTCAGGCACTTCCCTGGACTCCCGCATTTGACCGGCACTCCTCCCATGTACGCCGCGTGCAGGCAACTGCCTATGCGCTCGCACATGGAGCAGCACGACCGACTGTCGAGGATATCACCAAGGCTCTCCCTCGTCCACGAGCCGAGGAGCAGGAAGAGCTTGCGTTCATGGCATCGAAGAACATTCCTATTCCGACGCCCCTGATCCAACCGCTCCTTGAGGCAGCTGACAAAAGCAAGCACGAACCGTGTCAAGGGGACCTGATTCGCCTCGCCCGTCTCGTCGTACAGCAAGCGTACGATGAGCGACGATCTGGGCGACGGGCTACTGATGCTCACGCCGATCTCCTCGAATTCATCGACCTGGCTGAAGGCTGGATGAATCGGCAGCGCGTGCAACCGCGCATCATCGGCTTTGGCCCAGCTTACGAGGAACAGATGGTCGAGCGAACAGTTGAGATCATCAGATACGATAATCCCTCACCAAAACGGCATGAATCGTTTAAAAGGGTTATGTTAGAGCGTCAGTACGAGCAGCGGATTGAACAAAGATACCACCTGGTGGGATACCACCTGGTGATTGGAGTGCCGCTCTCAGTCAAGATTCCACCTGATGTGGATCTGGAAACGGTACTTCAGGTGCCGCGCAGAGAAAAAATCTGGGGACAACTCATTCCCAAGGAGGTTCTTCATCAGTAATTTCTGGACATACATTGCCCTTTTGTCGCACAATCACTCAAAAATGCACTGAAAGGAAGAAAAAAGACCAGACGCAGGATCTGAACAACAGGCGGAGGAGGCAGTGTGGAGGACGCCAGAACAGGCACGGCTCAAAGAGAAGCTAGTCTGGGATCGGGCATCTTATTGTTTCTTTTGATGAGATGAAAAGTGCATAGATGGTTCCTTCTTGCGGAGAGGCAGATACCAGTGGTTACATTAGAACTGTGCTATGAAACAGCTACAGGCAGAGGGGTTGTGAAATACTTGCATGATAAAGCCTCTACTGAAAAGTTGCTTAAATCTCTTCACAAGCGACATATCGAGGCAAAGCTCTACGTTCAAGGCGCTTTGGACGAGCGGGGCAATCGGCAAGAACCAGTAGGTGGTGTCATCAAGGCTTCTGGTGAGACATGGAATGGGCGACATGTGGAGTGGATTTGGTGGTTGTGGCCGCAGGTGTTTGAGAGTGACTTCTTGTTGAGGGGAACATAACAGTATTTCCACACTCATTCCCATTTTTCTTGAAACATGCTCTTGATATGCTTCTTTTCAAATCGTAAAAGGACGAGAAACGTATGCGGTATTATCTGGAACTATGGATCGCGGCTCCCAAGCCAACACCAGATCTTCTGCTCGATACCGAACTTCCAGGAGATCCGCCTCTACAACAGCGAAATGCTACAGTGAGAGCTCTCCTTTTTGACCTTATGAAACAGTATCGTCTCCCCTCTGTCGCAAAAGTGATTGTGAAATATTATTCCTCAGAGGATCACACATGTGTGGGTGGGAAAGTACTTGAACATGTTATGCTTCCTTCCAGAAAAGATCTTACTGAAATGTCGTGATCTTGGCAACGAAGATTTCCTTCTTTCCGAGTAAGGAAGATATGACTCATTCTAGTAAACACTGCTTTTCTTCTCGTCGCGGTTCCAGGAGGCTTCACCAGAAAGGTTACTCTCATGAAAAAGCCAAGTAAACGAGTTATACTCATTTCGCTTCTTCCTGGCATTCTCACCTTTATTATCATAAAGCAGTGTGCAACAGTCCCCCTCAGTCTCATCTTCGCACTGTTGGTAACACTTGCCATACTTGCACGAGTCTTTGTAAAAAAGGGCTTCTGAAAGCTGAACGTGCCAACAGCCACACAAACCGAGCTACTTGCTACGGAATTACGTTCGCACTTGCAACAAGGAGAGAGGTAATTCTGTCACATGGGCCATTGAGTCCAGAAGAGCAGGTCAGGTTTTGGCACGTGCAAGAGTCTTATGCGTCTACCTGTTTGAACAGCACACAGCAACCACCCTGGACGATCTCTAGGTAGCTCGCAACGATTATCCCCACACTCCACAATGGTTGGGAGTGCGCCGAGAGCTTCTGGGCGCGCCATGGGAAACACTATCAAGCGCCTACCGACCCATACCGAACTGAGCAGACATTACTCCTGCCGAAGCGCAGTATTATCAACAATATAGTTTCACCAGCTGTGGCTTCTTCTTTGAAGATCTGGATCGCATCGAGTCACGCAATGGCATTGTCTTTGCTCGCCGGGCTATCAGCCTGATCTGGTAGGCGACAGATGTTGATCTCCAGCAGAGCTTCCTTGAGAACCTTCGCGCGGCTAAAAGCTTGCGTACAGCGCTTACAGGCACAGATCTGTATAGGCAATTACCTGCTGTTGCTATGTTGCCCCAAGTGCTCTCCTGCACACAGTGAAGCGCAACGGCGTCGATCACACCATAATCAGAATAGCTTCCGATTCTTCATTCCTGCACACCGCTTCCTTTGACTCTCCAACCACACCATTTCTCAAGGTCCCCGTTATTCTTCTCTCCCCATCAATCCAAGGAGGACGACGATGAGCAGCAAACCAATCCCTTCTTATGCCAGCTTTCGCCAGGTCTCCATATTATGTGGGAATAAGCGTTGCGTCCGCTGCCGGCAGGAACGAGAACGACGCAGGCAGCGGCGGGCAGAGCAATCATCATCATTGGGGGCATCTTGCTCAGAACCCTCTTGGAAGGGACATGGACCGTATTGGTACGCGTACTGGAAGGAGGGAGGTCGTTCGTGCTCCTGTTACGTGGGAATATGCCTTCCACCTGGCATCGTCGCTTGATTTTTCTGTGCTCTAGTTCAACAATTGATTGACGCAACAGTGCGTTACAGCTGAGGAGTTCCCTCTCATGAAGCAGAGAAAACCTTCTTCTCTTCGTCCTGAATCATCATTACCAGATCGCGAGCGGCTTTGGCTGATCTTCGCACTGGCTCTCTTCATCGTAAATACTGCGACAGGAAGTGTTGCGAAAACGCTTCACTTTGTTGTTTCTCTTCTCCCGCGCTAGGCGCAGCAAAGAAGCCTTCGTAGCGACTCGAACGCACAGAGGAATACAACCATGGGTTATCAACAGATACAACGTACTGTCACGTTAGTAGAGCTGCTCGCTATTCTCTCCGAATGGACCTGTGAAGGAGCAGTTCTGATCACGCTTGAGAAAGACGCCAACGGAAATCCAACGCGTGCGGTACTTGTTGATCATGGCCAGCAGAGACGCGCCGAATATACGGTCGGACTTGTTTCTGAGCCGCCTGAGCCATATATCTCCCCAGAAGAGCACATGCGCCAAGAGACCATCGATCAGGCGTACGCTCTTGTTGACGAAGAGCCTGACATCTGTATTGAAACCTTCTACGAGAGCGATTGCCACAGGATCTCCTGCTGGCGCGTTACAATACTCTCACTCAACTGGCAACCAACATTGCCCTATGGGTATTGTTATACCGCTCACCAATTGTTGATGATTGTTGAGGAGGCTCTAGCCATCTACCGACGTATCGTAGGCTCCTCTTCAGATCGTACGACGACAGCAATGTATTGCGATCATGAAAAGATGAGTAGCATGCACCAACGTGCAGGCACCCCCTACGTTCATCTCCGTATTCGCTGTACCCAGTGTGGCGAGATTACAGAAGATGTTGCCAGCCAATCGGATGCGGCAGCATTCTCTGCTCAGAACGGAGATGGCACCGTTCGGTCGCTTCGTGATGGAAAATGCTTTCAGTGTAGCATGCCTCTGCCTCCCATCCTTGAGAGACCATCAGCGCAACACCGGCCTCTGTTGCCACCTCCCGCGCGACCCCGACCTCAGCCACCACGCTGTCGCTTTCGCCTCAAATGGTGGTGATCATATTCATCAGTGTTGTCTCTGCTTGCTTCGGTCTCCTCATACCATGTGTAGAAGAGATACTTGCTTTTGTTTCTTTGAGGGAGCAGCTTGTATGTATTGCATTGCGTGTACGAAATTCATTCCGCCTGGCCAGGTCGGCCACTTCGTTGGGGGCTTTCGTGAAGCGCCCCTTTGTCGCCCATGCTCAGACAAAGCACGCGGCATTGTTCCTCCACAAAAAACCGTCCAGCTTGATCTCATCCCAGGTATGCAGGTTGGACACCTGCATGATCAGGTCATTAGCGATCTCCTCGATTATCAACGCTGCGGCGGGATATGGAGCGAATTGCTCGCTCCAGCAGACTACTGGTGCGAGTGGGAGATTCGGAGGTTTGGCGGAACGTATACGCTGGGCCTCTTCTCACAGAGCGGCATCCCTGAGCGACCCCGCTCTTACTGGCAAGGCGAAGGGATACAGAGTGGCTCGTTGAGCGGGGTTCTGCTCTACCGCTCCATTCCTCGAAATCTGTGGTGATGGTATCCCCAGCACTCTTCTCTCTAAAGATCTACCTAACAAACAAGGAGGATGATCATGTCCTTGCTCGAAGAGGATATCTCCTCTGAAGATTTTGAGGCAGGTGTTCTGGCCCAACTGGACAGCCTCTCTCGTAAAGCGCTGAGCCTGACCCGGAATCCGCAGGAGGCGGAAGATCTTGTACAGGAAACGATGCTCAAAGCGTTTCGTTTTGCCCATCTGTATCAGCCAGATACGAACCTACGGGCCTGGCTCTTCCGCATTCTGAATACGTCAGCGATCAATCACTATCGTAAGCAGGCCACCCAACCACTCCGACTTCCAGACCAGGAAGTCGATGGTTCCCACATGAGCGCCTCTTTTCCTGATTCAGAATATATCGTGCTCTGTCAAGAACTCAGCGATGAGGTCTGGCACGCCCTCAAAACGCTCTCTCCACTCTCGCTGAGCATCCTCCTGCGTTTCAGCGAGGGAATGAGTACGCAGGAGATCGCGACTGCACTCTGTATTCCGAAAGGAACAGTACTCAGCCGCTTACATCGAACCCGCCAAACGCTGCGGAAACAACTGGCGGGGTATGCAATCAGAATGGGATATCAGATAAAACGAGCGAAAAAACAACGGGTTCTCTGTAAGAGAGCGATGAAACTCTGGGAAACTTCACCGACCAGCGAAAGCACGGGAGCGCTCACGCATTGACCAGATACATGCTCTTGCGGGGCAATTCCCAGAGGAATCATTTTCCATCGATGGCAAGTACCCGTGCTTTCGTTGCATGCCCGATATGATCGCCCTCTGGCTCTGACTCTACGAGAGCGTACTCCCCTCTTCATCAACCCTTTGAGAAACGAGAAAAGTGAACTATGAAAACAACGGTTCTCCTCAACGGCAAACAGCCACACATTTGCTTGCCAAAGCTTGTCCTGTTCTATGATGTGAACGGGACCTATGGTGCCTTTTCTAATCTTGCGCCCTATCCCATCGA
Organism: Reticulibacter mediterranei; assembly: GCF_016587455.1. Lineage (NCBI taxonomy): Bacteria > Bacillati > Chloroflexota > Ktedonobacteria > Ktedonobacterales > Reticulibacteraceae > Reticulibacter > Reticulibacter mediterranei. The sequence continues at coordinate 253,649 of NZ_BNJK01000003.1, forward strand.
GCAAGATGGTGTTTGGTGGCCGACGGTCGAACACCACTTTCAAGCGCAAAAATTCCACGAGCCTTCCTTGAGGGAACGCATACGGCAACTCCCGTTTGCGGAACAGGCAGCCGTTATGGGGCGTAGCCGCCACTTCCTCCTCCGTCCCGATTGGGAAGACGTCAAGTATGAGATCATGCGACGCGCACTCTATTGCAAATTCACCACACACGCTCCTATCCGCGAGTTGCTCATTGAAACGGGAGAGGCTCTCATCATTGAAGATGCACGCGATGATTACTGCTGGGGCTGTGGGCGTGATGGAAGTGGCCGCAATATGCTGGGTCTGCTCCTCATGGAACTGCGGACTGTATTGCAACAACGAGAAAGGTAAACCACTATATCACATACTCCTTTAACACCAGAAGAGCAAGCCAAGCTCCTGGCCGCGCAACAAGACTCACTGCTCAACGGAGATCAGCTCCTCGCGGGGACGAATCTTCCCACTAGTCAGTATGGATGGTGGGTGTTGGATGGATTAGTGGTGAGGGATGAATCAGGGAAAGAGCAAGCGGTACTGCAGCAACAGCAAACATATCTGCAATAAGCAGCCAGGCCGATGCTTGCCTATCCACAGGGTGTCGATGGACAGGCATCAGCCTTAAAAGAGCTGAACTCTCCCTGGACTATCTAGGGGCATAACCCATCCCTTTTCGCCCTTGTACCAGAACGTCACTTCACACTGCTCCTTTCCGTTTCTGAGAATAAGATTCATGCGACCGGCCTCTCTTCTTGCAGCAAGCAAACCAGTACTTCTTCGAGGAAAACCATGCCTATGACACCACGTCTCCCATGTCAGCTCAGCAAAAATCAACAACTGATTTTCGCCGCTATTGCTCACACCATTCATCAACAGGGAATGCCACCGACTATTCGCGAGATAAGCCATCTGACCGCTCTTCGCAATCCTAGCCAGATTGACTATCACCTGAATCACTTGGAACGGTATGGCGTCATCACCCGCGTCCCCAAGTGTCGCGGCATTCACCTAACCGACCTTGTCCGCTCTCTTCCTGTACTCGGTCAGCTCCATAACCAGCATTTGAAGCTGTTGCTTCATCCGTCAGTGCTCGACCGTTTCCCCTTTCCGTATGCCATCAACGTTGAGGGGTCTATCTGGCAGAGCGATCACATCTGCCACGGCGATTATCTGCTCATTTCAGGCTCCTATCAACCAGGAGACCTACTTTTAATCACTCAGGAACAGGACGATACCCAGATCGCTTTCCTCAAACGCTGGAACCTTCAAGAGCAGGTGGCCGCTCTGCATCCAGCGCATCCTGATAATATCGCGCCACCTCTGATGCTTCAGAGAGAGTACTGGGAACATGCCTGGAGGGTGATCGGGAAGGTGGTTGCACTCCATCGTTTTGTCAGTTGTCCTCCCCTGAGCGCGAGCGGTCCAGGAGAGCAAACAGGTCGAGGTGCTCACTAGATGAACGATCCCTTTCCGTGCCTCCTGCACGGCACTCAATCGCTTCCCACTGGCTCACAGGCAGGAAGTCCCACCAACGATGCGCGTCACCTATTGGTTGCAGAAAGAAAACGAGGAGGTTTGACACTTCTTTCCTCCGCGACGGGAGAGCCCCACAAAAGAGCATTGCGCGAAGCGTGGCTGCACGAAGCTGCAACACACTTCATTGCGTATCTGGATTCGCTCGGTATCTCCTGCCCTCCCGTTCGAGTTTCCTGCGGCTTTCCCTCGGAAGCGCGTGCGATCGGCCAATGCTTTGATGGAGTGGTGTGTGCTGACGGAATACCACAGATCTTCATCTCTCCAGTGCTGGGCGAGAGCATCGAGGTGCTCAGCACACTCCTACATGAACTGTTGCATGCCGCCATTGGATGCGAATGTGGACACGGAAGGTTGTTTTCGCAAGCAGCCCGCACAGTCGGATTGGTTGGCAAGCCAACCGCAACCACTGCTGGGGAGGCGCTGCGCCAACGACTTGAGGCCTATGTCCAGCGCAATGGTCCCTATCCACACGCCGCGCTCCTCCAAGGTGGCAGTCGTATAGGAGAGCAACATAAGCGAAAATCAGGCAGTCGTTTACGCCTCTTTGAGTGCGCCTGCACCCCGCCGATCAAAGTGCGGGTTGCCAGGGATGATTTACCGGTTCTTTGCCTCACCTGCAACCATCCATTCCATCAGGTGGTTCGTTAAGCTCTCATCAACAAGAAAGGACAAGACGTTGCGGTACTGGAACGTGGCAAAGAAAAGGCTCGGCAGCATCCATGAACATCTCATCGCCACCTGCTTCATTCGTGCTGCTACAGCGCAACATCGGCTTCTTACCTACTGGTGGCTCCATTGTTTTGCTGTTCTGGTCGTTGTATACAAAGCGGTGTTCGGTCTGCACGATCATGATCCCGTGTGATCGCACCATTTTCGCACAGAAGTATCAGCTTCTCTCCTACAATCAACGGATGCGCAGCAACACATTTGTTTGAAGAAGCCTACATCTCTTGGCGACGGTCCACCAGGGCCTGGTCGCCCTCTTCCGAAAGGAGGCGCAACAACGTGCAACCATTCACGCTGCATCTGAACGACAAAGCAACTGTCGAGGTCTTGCAGTCGCAGGCATCATTTTGTGGAATGTACAAAGATCACTATATCTGCGTCAATCCCCTCAGCCATTACATTCTCCTCCCGAATCAGACACAGGTGCTCAACTTTGGAGGAATGGCCATTTACACTGTTTCATCACAAGACGCAGGTCACGTCATAGACTTGTTTCTACATACCAAGAGCCAAAAGAAGGCCTCTCCCACCCAATCTCGCACTCCTTCTCGACGTGCTGCAAGAACGACTCGCAGAAAAACCCGCTAAGTCACTTTTGCTTCAACACATCGCAGTGCTGTCCCTCCATGATTGAACCAGGAGTACAATTTCTCATGCCCCACGCACTGGGATTACAGTGTTCACCACTAGCAATACGAGCCTGGCGAACTCGCATGAGAGCCGTTCTCGCACACGAGGACAGAAATGGTTCTATCTGTTTTTGTCGTCTCTGCTCTTTTAGATAAGGAGGTGATCCTCTCTCGTTTCTCTCCACTTTCTTTTCTTTTATCCCCCATCCAAGCGCGATTGCTTCTGCACAACTGCGCTACGAACAAAGGAGAACATATGCAGCGAAGAACATTACTCCCTACAGGGAACCAGACGCATCCAGGTGGTAGTTTCTATGGAGCCACGCCCGATCTGGAACACCGCCCACACCACGCAGGTCTGGGAATCCTCTCGGACTCGGTTAAACTGTTTGTTGGACAGACCCTGCGCGCTCTCGGTCTGCTGGGCAACCTCATTGAGCTAGCAACCTCGATCCGAGCATTATTCATCCAACTCTTGGCAAGCCCTGGTACCTTTGATCCCGGCCCAGTCGTTAAGTTTCTGCTGATGGCATTCATCAGCGTAGCGATACAAGCTGGAGCCTGGTTGCTGGTTCTCAACCTCGCTGATTCAGCGGTCAAGCATTTTGAGGACCATGTTGAGGCTTCTCAAGCACCAATTGTCACCCGCGGGGAGACACGCTGGAAGAAATTTCTGATCTTTACGTACGAACTGGTCAGCGGTGCCATGACCGTCTGGTGGGATATTACCTTCTGGTCAAGTATTACCCGTGATGGCTTTATCATCAGTTTGGGGACAGGCGTTCTCTTTTTCAGCAGCCTCCTCCTCTGGCCGCTAGGAACGCTCATCGCCAAGCCTATCCTCAATCGCCGCAAACTTGCTAAAAAGGTGGCCCGTCAAGCGGTACAGATCGGACCGGCTTTCGCACCGGGCATGATCCAGCCCGTACAGATCACCCCCATCGTCGATGGCAGTCTCGTTCCCGTAAACAACGCAGGCGTCGTTCCCTATCAGCACCAGCGTTAATCTCTCTCCCTCTCCGCCCAGTTTATGAACTGGGCAGAGGGGGACAAAGGAAAGGATGCATGTCATGCTTCCACAAGATCCACATGACAACAAACTACTCACCGTCGGCATCATATTGATCGCCGCCCTCATCATCTTTGCGAGCACAATTCTCACCCTGGCCAACAACCTCCACATCCCCAACGGTCAGAATGTTGTCGCTATTGGGATCGCCATCGTCATCGTAATTGGTTTGCTCATTGCGCTGTTCCACGATCAGTTACTCGCTTGGTATCAGTCTCATTTTGGAGGAGAAAATGAGGGTGACCACTACGCTCTTCCAGCACCAGGGCAGACGCAAGCGAGTGCTTATTCCTCTGATGAGCACTACTACACCTCGCCAACGGGAGGGGGATCATCTCCTGACCTCGGTGGCCCCGTGCTAGCACTCGCACGGAACTGCCCGCTTCCGTATGATTCAGCCCTCAACAGTACGCTTATTCTTGAAAAGCCGCAGACACGTCGAAGACTGAGTGTCACACGGCTCTATCTTGAACAGCTTGGGCAGTTCCAGCAGCCTATGCTGATCGTCACTATGAATCCCAGCTATGCTTCTCTCCTTCCCTTCTTCACCAACGGATGGCTCGCTGGACATGCAGAAGCGAGAGAAGATCGTCTCACACTCCTCAACCGTTACCAAGCACGACACACTGGCAATGAGAAAGCACGCTACGCCATCCTTAATGAGGAGAATGCTTCTCTGTTCGGTGCGAGAATGCTCCAAGTCGGGGCGCAAGTGGTCCTTGACTGTAGCACCTTTGATACCCCTGAGCAGGCAGGTCTGGTTCTGAGCAGGCTTCTGGAAGGATTGCGATCCTGCGACGTCCTGGCCTGTATTGCCTTTGTTGAAGCGCATCAGTGGATTCCCAATGGAGCTTGGCCTGGTATGATCCGGGATCTCCAGATCGCCACGCAAGTGCGCACGAGCATCGAGCAGCTTATGGCGGAAGAGAAGCATGCCATCTATCTGACGGCTGAAGTGCTACAAGCGCTTGATCTCTCGCTCGTGAGACGGTGCAAGCTCTGGGCCATTAACACGGTTCCAGACATGGCTGATCAAATATTCATCCAATACTATTGTGGGATCAGCGAACTGGCCATCCAACGTCTTCAACAGGTAGGGATGCTTGTGGACCTGACCACTCGGCAAGGAATGGAAGTGCTGTTTCATCCCAACAAATCGCTTCACGAAGAGGAAAGCGGTGGCCGCAATACGTCTGGGCTATTGTTCGATGATTTAAGCCAGTTACTCCCAGTTGTCCAGGAGCATGACCCAAAAAAAGCTGAGGCTGAGGACGGTCAGGAGAGGGAAGAGGGGGCAGTGGAAGGATCATCCTCAGCCAGAAAGGCTTTTAGTCGGCAGCTGATGGCCTACGCCGTTGCGCTTGCTGCCACGGGGCCGCAGCATTTCACGCAAACAGCACTCAAACGGCCCCCAAAGACGCTGCTTGTCCAGGACAATCTCCCCATCACCTTCGTGGACCTGGCACAGGAACTCCGCTTAAAAAATGCCCTCTCTGACAAGGATCTCCTGAGCAGCGAGCGGGCAGCTTTCTTATGGGAGGAGGTTCAGAAGCTCTCGGACGAGGAGCGTGCCGGGTATGAGCAGGATATCGAGGGTGCGCTCCAGGCCATCATCGAGCGACGCCGGCTCCTGCAGGAGGCAACGGGAGGAACACTCTCTCGCTGGCAATTGCCGTCCATCACGACCATTTTCCAGCCAGCCCCCAAAGAACAGACCATTAGCCGGGACGAGGTTCGGGCAATGGCTCAGAAAATTCAACTCCTCCTGGACGGACAGAGAGTCTATGCCGACGTCTTGGAAGAGTACATCAAAGTAGGGGCGAAGATTCTCAGCTTTGGTATTCTTCCGACTGGCCTTCCTCTCAAGGATGGAGACAATATCGCTCGTGATCGTTCTGGTGCCATCATTTATACGAAGGAAACGAGAATTGCTGAGATCACAAAACTCAAGAAGGATATCCAGGCGCGCGTACAGGCAAAAACCATTCGGATGCTTGAGCCGATCCCTGGAGAGGCGTGTGTTGGCGTCGAGATTCCTAACCCGTATCCGACAACGGTGGTTGTCCGCGATATTCTGGAAGACCCTGAGTTCCAGCGTGCGCATCTCAAGTCCGGATTGGTCATCGCCATTGGACGTGATCTTGCAGGCAATGTTGTCTACCTGGATATGGAGGATTCTTCAACACCGCACCTCTTGATTGCAGGCTCAACTGGTGGAGGAAAATCCGTCTGTGAAAACGTGATTGCAGCCAGTTTGCTCGCCTACTACTCGCCTGACGACGTGAAATTGGTCATGATCGATCCGAAACAGGTTGAGTTCGGGCTGTATCGTGACCTTCCCCATCTCATCGGCGGGAAAGTGCAGACCGACGTACGAGCAGCCGCTTTCGCGCTCCAGGACATAGAACGCGAAATGCATCGTCGGTACTCCATCTTGTCCAAGTACCAGGTCAGCAACATTCAAGAGTATCGACACGTACGGGCGGAACGGCTCAAGGCTGGTGATCGGACGATCGAACATCTTCCATCCATTGTCGTGTTTATGGATGAACTCGCGGCACTCATGAGCCAGGCAAAAACATTGGTCGAAGAAGAGGGTCTGGAGAAAACGCCAGAAGAGACTATCTGCCAGATTGCTGCCCTTGGCCGAGCGGCAGGTATCCACCTGATTCTTGCTACCCAACGACCGACGGTTGATGTAGTGACAGGGAATATCAAAGCCAATATTCCCACGAAACTTGCTCTGCTCGTTGCAAAACCGGTGGACTCACGCGTCGTTCTCGACGAGAACGGTGCAGAAGAACTCCAGGGGAGGGGAGATGCCATCTTCCAGTCTCCCATGCACAAGTCATTGCGTGTCCAAGCTGCATTTATTACGAAGGATGAGGTCAAGGCGCTCGTCGAGTACTGGCGCACCTGTCAGCCGCTCACGGGTGAGGAAGGCGTTGCCCCCATCGATGCAACTCACATGCACCAGCAGTCCTTCCTGGATCTCCCCGTTGTTCCAAGTCCTGCACCAATGGAGCAGGCAGAGGAGCAACCGGCAGCAGATGATCCGCTCGCCGCCCATCTTGAGGCATTTCTTCGCGGCAAGCAGCTACCATTTGTGTTCAGCAAGCTTTCTAACGAACAATTGTATCCATTTGTCGAAGCCTGGACGAGCCAGCGCCCCACAGTGACGCGCGATGAGATCCGCATCGAGTTTGGTGTGAGCCAGACCCGAGCAGGCACGATCCTGATCTGGCTCCATAAGCGTGGCATCATTGGGGATACTCAAAGAGGGGGAAGACCCAGGCAGGTTCTCGTCTTCCAACAGCACGATGGTGCTGTCTTATCAGAAACAACACTATCCCTTGAAGAAACATCTGTGTAGTCGCCCTTCTCCCTACGATGCGGGTAGGGAGAAGGGGTTGACCTCGTCGTGTCCACCATCTGTGCGTACCAGGACACGCATCGAGCTGAGTTCGCACGGCAGCACGAGGCACCACATTTTTCTCAACAATTGAACCACGTTGAAAGGAGGATCACCACGCTTTTCCCAGAACAGACGTGCGCTTTTCCGCTGAGTATCTGAGGCTCTGGAAAAGCGCACACAGAGATAAACTCCTGAGCTGTATTATAACACAGTCCGGTTTTGACAGAAGGAGGCGTTTTATGTCAGATAGTTGGCAGGAGGCGGCATAATGTACCTGGACGAAGAAGACATGCTGCCATACCTCCTGCAAGATCCACGATTCCAGCAGGAAGTCAATAAAGAGATTCGTCGGCTGCTCCCCCCACCCAGCACTGTACCCTACACCTATACCCCCCTGCCCATCGAAGGTGTAGTCCCGCCGTATCACGCTCCGCGACACGATCTGGGTGAGCAGCCTCAAGCGTCGAGAAGTAGTTTCCTGCCAGCCATCATTGGTCTGTTGCTTCTCATCGTCGTGGGAAGTGTGCTGGGCCAGTGGTACAGCACCGCGACACGCCCCCCCATTCAGCAGGCACGGCCTACTCCCCCCTACACCCTGTTTGGTCCACCGAGTATCACGGCGACGTTCATCAATCAGGTGCTGGACAGGTATCACTCACCTGCCGTCGGGAAAGGGCAGACACTCTATGACCTGGGGGTGAAGTACGGCATCGATCCGGTATTTGCACTAGCTTTTTTCATGCATGAAAGTTCCTTTGGCACGCAGGGCGAGGCGACATCTACGCTCGCACTAGGGAACGAACGCTGCATCCCAGATCGTCCCTGCATTGATCAGGATCGGGGAGGCTATGCCCAGATGTACAGTTGGGAGGATGGGTTTGAGCAGTGGTATCAACTCATTTCTGGCCCTGTGTACAAAGGATCAGGGCGAACAACCGTTGACACCATTATTCCGCGCTATGCGCCAAGCGCAGACAATAATGATGAGGCGGCCTATATTGCCGCCATCAAACATGCAGTCTCCACCTGGCGCACCGGCACAGTTATCGTCTAACTCCCTATGAAAAGGAGTTGCAACATGCCCCATCTTCAGCAACTTCTACTCATTTGTCTCGTCGGCTTTCCAACACTGCTTCTCATCCAATCCATTGTCATCCTTTGGCCATCACTCCGTTCCTGGTGGAGGCGCATGCGGTCCTCACTCCGGCACGTCTCCGTCAGACCATACCTCAAAGAGGCTCCAGCAATTCGGGCGGCGATTGCGCGTGAGATCGATAAAGATTTCCAAACGATTGCAATCATAGACATGGTCAAATAAGAGGTGTCCCACTTGAACGACCACTGTTCCCTCTTAGAGCGTCAGACATACCTTCCATCTTGCCTGCGAAAGTACAACGCTTGCGCGGCATGAAGAGACTCACGTGGAGCAGACGGGAGGGCGTGTCGTGAAGGCCAGGGTACGAATTGCCAACCGCCACCCTGGCCAGGCAGGAGAGAGTCCTGCTTGTGCATCATCGTAACACACGCGTGACACTCTCCTCAAGCAAAGTAGGAGAGAGACTATGCTCCCCAAAAGTATTTGGGTCATCGATGACAGCCCTACTGTCCGTACCATATTGCAAGGTTGTCTGACAAGAGAAGGATTTACTGTTCACGCTTTTCACGATGGCATTGAAGCATTGCGCTTGTTGAATCGTTTGTTACTTCAACAAGATGTCTCAGCCCTCCCGGTTCTTGCCCTCGTTGATCTTGGGTTGCCACTCATGGACGGCTACGCAGTGATTCGCTATCTCAAAGAACACCTGCCCTCTATCATTTGTATCATCGTCTCACGCCGCAATGGAGAGATCGACCGATTACTCGGATGGCTCGCCGGCGCGTCATTCTATATCACCAAACCGTTTCGGCCCAGTGACATCATCCAGGTGGTTTCAGACCAGCTTGGCATCATCACCGTAAAGCTTCCACACGATCCTCCACCTCTTGACATCCCAAAGGAGTACTTATGACATCACCGACAGTATCAACAAATGCACACCTAGAATGGCGGGACGGCGGCCTGTACTGTCAAGGCTGTCCTGTGGTCCATCTGCTGCCAGCACCCAAGATGGGTGAGCTGGTGATCGAGACAGAACCGCCTCTTCCAGATCATCAAGCTATCTGTGGAGAAGAATTGCTTTTTGCCATGACCGGGCAAAAGACGTTCTCCCATGCGCAGGGAGAACGGTGGCTGCACGCCTACATTCACGTGCGCACAGTTTTTTCTGGTCTGCTCGACCAGCTGTTTTTTACCACCCCTACGGCCCGCGTTCTCGGATATCTCGATGGAGGTGCTGACCTGCTCGATACGCTAGAGGATATCAAAAAGGTCATCAACACCCTTCCGCTGCAGGTATCCTCTCCAGGTGTCCTGTATGCGACTTGTATCCTGGCCCGCCTGCACTGCTTTCTGCTGCTTGAACGCATTGAACAGATCTGTCCGAGCACCTACCTCCAGCACATCTCGGGCGGGTCGGTCGTCATACAGACACTCAAAGATCTGCGATTGGCACTTGTTCCCCTGCCGTCGCTTGCGCTGGAAAAGCGACCTCAGGCCACTGTTGATGAGTGCCCTTCGAGTACCGTCATTGCACCAGATGACACGAAGGATGAGCGAGCATTGCTCTTTGGCGAAATTATGAAGCGGATCGAACTGCAAGATACCCTTTTTCTTGCCGGATTCTTTGGAGGCGTCTCTTTTTTAGGCATCTGTCTACAGCCCGGGGTCGATGGGCATACCGGATTCCTGCTTCCCATCGCGCTGTCTGCGCTCATGCTCAAACATTACGTCCACAACCTTCGGATTGGGCAAATTGGGTTCTACCTCCGCTTTGTTCTCAAATCAAGGTGGGAGGTCACACGCAGGCACCTTTTCTCCAAACAGACGCTCTCCTCGCAGGAAGATCAGACGTTCGACGCTCACTTGCTGAAGGAAGCACAGAAGCTCACCCCCTTTTATAAACATATCGACATGCTGGCCAGCCAAATTCTTTTTAGTACGTTGAGTGCGACTGCCCTGATCATTGCGAGCCAGCGCACCTACGACCAATTGTTCTCGCATCCTTTCACCCTCAGCTTGTGGATTCTCAGCTATGGACTTGCCGCTGCCTCCTCGTGCTTCCTGGCAGTCAAAAAACGCGTTCGCTAGTGCATCTTTCCTGAGCAGGTCACCCTCTGGCCTGCTCACTTCCGATTTGAGTGGCTTTCGGGAAGCTTGGCGAGAGCCATTGAAATGGGCAGAGAAGGAAGCGCTTCATTGTAAACAGGAGTCGTATCATGAAACGGAAACATCACCCTTCACGCACCTTGACTGTCTATGTTGAGGGGACCGCAGAGCTTCTTGGAGCAACACCCTATAGATCCCCTTACCACTGGTTACGGGTACTCGTTCCCATTGGACTTCTCTTCACCTGTATTGTGGTCTACCTCGGATGGGGGACAACTGCGACGGTGCGGCTCGCGCTCGCAACATCGACCCAAGAACGCACCATCACGATCACGCTCCTGGAACGGCCACAACACCCAACAGAGAGTCTGCTCCGACACCTGACCGCTGTTCAAACAAGCACTGTCACGGCGTTGGCAACCAAGCGCGTGCATCACCCTGCCACACAGGCGAAAGGGGTGCTGACCTGGTTAAACCAAAGCAGCGTCTCCCAAACGATTCCAGCAGGGTTCTCTCTCGCACTAACCCCTCATCTTCACGTGGTGACTGATGCCACGATTGTCGTTCCGGCGGCAGCTCCCCCAGCGCTTGGCAGTATAACCTCCCTTGCTCACAGCGAGGAAGCCGGGACACAGGGAAACATCGCTGCGGGAAGCCTCTCTCAAGCATGCCCTGCTTGCGGTTCAGGTCTGACCGTCACAAATCTCCAAGCGTTTACCGGTGGACACGATGAAGACACCGAAAGCATCCTACAACAATCAGATATTGATCATACTGTTGGGCAGCAACAGTATCAGCTCCTCCAACTTGCTCGTTCTGACCTGCAACAGCAACTCACAAAACCAGAACAGTTTGCAGAAGCAGCCCAATGCACGACTCAGATACACACGCTCCCCCAGTGGGGAGTATTACAGAGCACGCACACATCACGCTCGCTGCAACGTGTCAGGCGAAGGCCTATAACCACGACGACGTGCAAACGAAAGCGCTCTCTCTCTTTCGCCAGCAGACGCAACCAGGAAGCACTTATACCCTTACTCAGATACAGGTGACGACAGGGCGAATGACACATGCCGAGGCGTCCTTGACCATTACTCTTCAGGTGTGGGGATACTGGCGTGCTGTCGTCAGTCAACAGCAGTGGGATATCTTGCGTATCCAGCTTGCTGGTCTGACCCAGGATCAGGCGCGGCAGATGATTACAACTCATATTCCTACCGTCCAGCAGGTCACCATAGAGCATCTGTGGTTCTGGCTTCCCACCAATCCACATCAGATTACCCTCGTCCCTACCTATCCCTAACAGAGCCGGTTTCTTCTCGCGAAAGAAACACTTTTCTCTTTGGCATTCTTATGGTATGATTAAAAGGAGTTCCAGAGACAAGAAAGAATTTTAGAGAGGTCGAACAATGTTATGTCATACGAGCGCAACGATGCGCTCACGCACAGGAGTGCAAAACGACAGATGGCCATTACAGCACCACGTATGAGAAAAAAGGAGTCACTGCTTCCATCCCCTGTTCCCGTTGAACAGCTTGGGAAACAAAAAAAACAACGCTGGCTCCACCATCCAAAATCACTTTCACGCGTGATCGTGTTTGTGTGTGCCATACTGATCCTGGCTCTTGTGAGTATTGGCGTGGTATGGTCTATTCCACCAGTACACGCAACGATCACCGTCACCCCTCAGCAGCAGATAGTCGCTGAAGATATATTACTCCAGACCACAACATCCATGCCCAACACCTCTCAACTCCAGACACACATGGTCACGATGCACTCATCTCCTCGCCAGGTGACCACTTCGGCCACAGGAAGCACTCACATCCCAGCTCAAAAAGCGCGTGGCGTGATGACCTTTTTTAATGCCAATACAGCCGCCACAACCCTGACAGCAGGCACGCTGATCACGGCCAGCAATGGGGTCCAAATCATCACGCTGGCCCCTGTCACCGTGCCACCAGTCACGCTCAATGATGGCATCATGGGGCAAGCCACCGTCTTGGCGCAAGCCGTGCAGACCGGGGCACGTGGGAATATTCCAGCCAGGGCAATCAATAACGTCCTCTGCTGTGCAGCTCACATTTCAGCGATGAATTATCAGTCGTTTTCGGGTGGTCAGGATGCAGTAACCGCTGCAACCGTCACGCAGCACGATATCGATACCGCTGCGGCCCCAGTGATCCGGCAGGAGAGTATGGCAACCCGGTCAGCACTGATCGCACGTGTCCACGCACCAGATCAGCTTGTTGAAGCCAGCCTGGCCTGTCAGCCTTCGGTCCAGGCTTATCCCGCCGCCGGAGAACAGGGAACACACACCTCCATGACGATCACCGTCTCCTGCCTGGCCCAAGCATTCAACAGTGCTCTCGCGCGACAGCTCGCCCGACAACAGTTGAAAGGGCCAGGCCTGCCGTATAGACTGATCGGAACACCGACGACGGGTTCTATTCATACCTCATTGAACCAGCAGGGAATCGTAGACGTGATAGTGCCTACCCGTGGACAGTTTGTCTACCAACTGGATCGTGCAGTTCTTCAATCACTCATCTCGAAACTTGCAGGAACCGAGCAACACAAGGCACAAACCTTGTTAGAGAAGCAACCAGGAGTGGGAACAGTTCGCATTTCCGGCCTCGTTGGCACAACACTTCCAACAGATGTCCGCCAGATCTCCATCCAGGTAGACCTCCACAACGCTTCTTAAAAGAAACAGTTCTCACACTCGTGAGGTGCTACACCACCTCTTGCTCTTTATCCCAAGCACGCACCAGTTGCCTGCTCCAGATGTTGGAACAGGTAATTGGCACAGGTAACACGCACGCGTCCATCAGAAGGGAGATTACTCATGCCATTTTTGAGGTGGAGATGGCCCCATACCTTTCAGCTCCAAATTCCTCAACGCTCCTCGGTGTCTGACCAGCAGTTGGATGCTGAACGGGCAAAAACACGGGCAGCGCTTGAGGAACTCCATCGGGTCACACGAGAGTTTGAGGAATACAAACGGCGTGCGGAGAAGCGTCTCGCATCCGCACAGACACAGGGTATGATGGCAGCGTGTGCGAAAATGCTTAGTGGTATCGACGATATGACAAGAGCCTTTGAAATCGTTCCTGAAGTTCTCAGCGAAAGCGATGATAGCTGGCGGCGCGGCATGTACCTCGCCACCAGCGTATTTGCGCAATCCTTGCGCTCGCTTGGCATGATTCGTATCGGTCTGCCTCCAGACCGCACATTTCATCCAGACCGGTTTCACGCTATCGCCGTGGAGTATCGGCCAGATCTACCAGAGGGAACCATCCTCAAAATCATCCAATATGGCTATCTGTTCCGCAGCACCGATGGCACAGAACGGCTCATACGACCTGCGCAAGTGCTCGTCTCCACGAGCACCGGACCTCCATGATAGCCTGTTCTCAGGTCGTGCTATTCCATCAGCGGTATGTATCTATCGACTTTTTTGCGTGAATATCGAGATGGTGGGATAGCTCAGCCCGGAGTGTCTCATTGTCTTCTCTCATGCTGTTTGCTCTCACTCTCTCCCTCATATGGCCCACCTTTGCCCACTTCAGCAGTGCAGTCAGAAGGAAAAAGCATATGCCAACCTCGCAAAGCCAACAACCAGTAGAACAATCATCGCGCCAACTTGATGTTTTCGTCATGAACGCCTCTGATGAAAAAGCACGCCGACAAGCAGCTCTCATCGTCGGCCGCCTGGTACACATCATAACGACGTATTATGGCCCCGATCTGCTCTTCCACACAGGGACACTCGTCGATATTGATCTCCACTCTCCTTTTCCGTATCACGTCGCCGTTGAAAACGTTCCTGGCTTTGATTTGCCAGTTGTGCGTTCTTTTGAATGGTATGAAATCGATCTCATAGGGCATTGACGACACAGAGACGGAAGACCAGCGCGTCGCATTGACGCGCCAACGCAGCTTGCAACGATAAGAAGGGTATTCCTGTCCTCGTGTTTACCTGGTACTCCGCAGTGCTAGACGTATGTAGAGCAGGCAGTCAGTATCCTCTCGCTTCGTTCAAACATCTCCCTACAATTTCTCATGGAGAAAAGGTGACCTATGAAGATCTTCAAGCTCCCTCTGCCAGAGCCATGGAACATCGATACAGCAGTAGCCCACCTCTATGGAGCGTGGAGTAACCAGGGACGAGAAAAGATACAGCAAATGGAACGACACAACCCACTGATGGTCAACGCGCTTCTTACTTTGTGGGAGCGCGATCATCACCAACAACATGGCCCAAAGGGCGTTCTTCCCGATCATCGTTCCTGGAAGTTGCTTCTACACCAAAATGGGACAGGGATTATTGTTCTTGAATACTAGAAAAGAAAGGCTCTGCCATGTTGTCTTGGCTCGGCCCTCTCGGGGGCATCATTCTGGTCGATCTCATTCTCAGTGGTGATAATGCGCTGGTCATTGGCGCAGCCGCCTCTAAATTGCCTCGGAAACAGCGTTGGCTCGCTATTTTGCTTGGTGGAGGTGGTGCTATTGTCTTGCGAATCGCGTTTGCCATTATCGCAACATTGCTGTTGCAGTTGCCCTTGCTCAAAGCCATTGGCGGCGCTCTGCTCATGATTATTGCCGTTCGTCTGTTGATGGATCGCCATACGGCGGCTGATGACAAGAGTGATCCGCAAAAGCAGACGGGAGAGCGCTGGGTCAAGCGTGGGTTCTTCCCGGCGTTGTTGACGATTCTTGTTGCCGATGTCACGATGAGTTTGGATAATGTGCTGGCGGTGGGTGCTCTGGCGGCTGGCGAGCTGCTGGTTCTGGCAGTGGGCCTGGTGATCAGCATCCTCTTCTTGCTCGTGAGCAGCGCCTTCCTTGCTGAGCTGATCGAACGCCTCCCCTGGTTGCTGGACCTTGCCAGTCTGGTGCTTGGCTGGACAGCAGCCCATATGTTTCTGGAGGATATCAAGCTTGGCCCGGTGCTGGATCGTTTCCCCTGGACCGACTATGCTCTTCCCGCTGTGGCTCTTGCGCTGATCCTTGTCGCTGATCTTTACTTGCGCTGGCGCGACCATCATAAGCAGAGTCCAGGACATATCTGAGAACATGGCAGAAAATGTTGTGTTGGCCGTCGTGCTTTCTCCATCTCATAACCAATCCCTCAATGACGGAGAATGATCACCTCTCAGCACCGTTTCCACGTTTTGCCCCGATCACCTGTTTACTCCAAAATATGCAGCTACTCACTCTGAGATATTACACATCTAAAATACTTTTTACTCTTTTTTTCTTATTGTTCCCTCAATGCATATATATTCATGGTTATATTCTCTCTATCGAATCTCGTCCTGCATTATCGCCATTCCAATTGCACTGGGCAGAAAGGGTGCCTCATGATCAGGCGCATCACCCAATTGCGTGAGGCTGGCCGCAAACGAGCCGCAACCTTTACCAAAGAACACCAGCAGGCCGCTGCTCGTGGCCGAACACAACAAGCCTCATTTCTTCCACATAACCGGCAAATTGCCCCAGATGGCTTTCGCTCCCAAAGCGCCTCGATGCGCTCTTCCCTTGGGTTACGCCTCCTGAGGCCTGAACACGTGCAATTCCTGCGACCAGAACAACTCTGCGGTCCAGGTGGTGCACCACTCACTCCAGAGCAGCAGCGGGTGCTTTATGGCCTCTACATTTGGAAGGCTCTCTGGGACAATCTTGCTCCCCTGCCACAACCGCCCACCGATAGCGAGTTTCTGACCTGCGTAGCATACGTCCAGGCCAGGCTGCATCACGGGTTGGGCCTGGAATATCCGCTGCATGTCATGTACGCTGCTCCCAACGACTTCTGTGACAGGACTGGCGCTCCCTGGAGCCGTCGCAAGCAACGGAAATTGTTCCGCGAGGCCATGCGCAATGGACGAGCCTGCGCGGAAGCCCTGGCCTTGCAATGGCAACAACAAGACAGACCACAATCAGTCACTCAACCACGTAAACTTGGCCAGCGACGTTCCAGCAGACACGGTGATCCATTGTTCCCACATCAAACAATCGTGCGCTCTTCCTCTAGCAGACCCGATCTGCCTTCCTATGATCGCTACAATCTCTCACCACAACGACCGTATGCGGTACCGTCGGCAAGTTCGACTCATCCCGTGTATTGGCTTGCTACGCAAGAAGATCCTGATGAGAGGGAGGATTAATATGAGTGTCTCTGCTGAGACCACTGTGGTAGAAGGTCGTCCACCACGACAATTGAGCACTGAAACTGAACAGCTATTCCGCGCTTCCTATGATGGCAGCGCTGCCGTTGTTCGCCGTCTGGCACAGCAGTATCACGTCGCCGACAGCACGGTACGAGCCTGGGCACGACAGCTTGGATTGACTCGGCGTTCGCGCCCTCGGACCCCGTCACCATCTCATCAACTAAACCGTCCATCTCAAAGAATCGTCCTTCCACAAGCAAGCGAAGAGAAGCAAGCCTATGTTGTTCCAGACAAGGAGACTGTCGATCTTCTTGGCACCTTCCTGCGAGAAGTAGAACGCTATCCACTCCTCACGGCTCAAGAGGAACGTACTCTAGGCGAACGCCTTCTTCGCGGAGATCTCCAGGTGAAACAGATGTTTTTTCACGCCAATCTCCGTCTGGTGATTCGCATTGCCAAATCATACGCTCGTCGCCGCTCCTCTTGTGCGCTGACTATTCTAGATTTGATTCAGGAAGGTGCATTCGGTCTCTTGGAGGCGTGTAACAGATATGATGTGCATCGCGGGTATCGTTTTTCCACGATGGCCACCTGGTGGATTCGCCAAGCCATCAGCAGAGCCATCCAGGAACAAGGACGGATGATTCGGCTCCCCGTTGGGATGCAAGAGCAGATGAGCGACCTGCAACAACTTCTGAAAACCAGCCCAGAAGGCCTCTCGCTTGAAGAGCAAGCCCAACAACTTGGGCTGAGTCCTGAACGTCTTCAAACGCTTCTTGAGGCTCCACAAGCGCTCTACAGCGTTGATGCACCAGCATTCCGCTCAGATGAAGAACAAGAACTTGGTCAGTTTCTTGAAGCCCCAATGCTTCCCCTCCAAGAGCACGTAGAGGCAAATGACTTACACCAACATCTCGACGATCTGCTGCAACAACTCCCTCCTCGCGCTGCCCGCGTCATTGTGCTGCGTTTTGGCCTGGATGGACAAGGGGTACGAACATTAGACGCAGTTGGCAAGGAGCTTGGGGTGTCACGGGAACGAGTTCGCCAAATTGAGATTCGCGCCCTGCAGCAACTTCGCCTCCTTGCTCAAGCGCGGGACTTGCAGGAGTATCTCCGTCTCTAAAGCGACCATGCTCCAAGACACGAACATGAACTTCCCCTGAATTCATGGAGTAGGAAAACCTTTGAGGTATACTCCTTCAAAAGGAAGGTGAACACGAATGAAGAAAGTGCAAAAGACCTATACGGCTGAATTCAAGCGGGAAGCTGTGCGGCTGGCCCAAACCAGTGGCAAGCCGATTGCCCAAATAGCCCGTGAACTGGGTATCTCGGACACCTCCATCCATCAGTGGCGCAAAGAACTCGCTACTCACGAGGCTGAAGCCTTTCCGGGCAGTGGGCATCAGACTATCCAGGAGGAGGAACTGCGCCGTCTCAAACGCGAATTGGAGGTGACACGACAGGAGCGTGATATCTTAAAAAAAGCTTTAATTGTATTTTCAAAAACGTAAAAGAGCGATATGCTTTTGTCGCAGAATATGATCAGGAGTATCCGGTGAAAACGATGTGTCGTGTGTTGGACGTATCCGAAAGTGGCTTTTACGCTTGGCGCAAGCGCGAGCCAAGCCACCGCCAAAGGGAGAATGAGCAGCTGACCGAACAGATTGCTCAGGCATTCCAAATGGGCCGAGGAGTCTACGGCAGTCCGCGTGTCCGTGCTGAACTGCAAGGGCAAGGGATCAGATGTTCCAAGCAACGCGTTGCTCGTCTGATGCGACAAGCTGGCTTGCGGGCTGTCCACAAACAACGTCGCGTGTGTACCACTGATAGCCATCACAACGATCCTGTGGCTCCCAATTTGTTACAGCGCGATTTCACGGCACCGGCTCCCAATCGGAAATGGTTGACCGATATTACCGCGATATGGACAGCTGAGGGCTGGCTGTACCTGGCAGTAGTTCTCAATGTCTATTCACGGTTCGTCGTAGGGTGGGCCATGGCAAGCCATCGGGAGGAGAGCCTGGTGGAAACGGCTCTCTGGATGGCGCTTGGCCGACGCCAACCTCTTGAGGAGTTGCTGCACCATTCTGACCGAGGCAGGAAGTCAACCAGCCTGGCCTATCAAGCGGTCCTGGCTCAATTTCCTATTCAGGTGAGCATGAGCAAGAAGGGTGACTGCTACGATAACGCCATGATGGAGAGCTTCTTTAGCTCGCTCAAAACCGAGTGTGTGCATCGGCAAGCCTATCAGAGCCGTGCACAGGCCAAACAATCCGTCTTTGAGTGGATCGAAGTTTTCTACAACCGACAACGACGCCATTCATCCTTAGGGTACATAAGTCCTGTTACCTATGAGCAGCAGACTTGTCTTTAGTGACTCTACGAAAGCCGGGGAAGATCAACACGTGGAAGCGTAGAGACTTCCACGAACAACGAAGAGTGCTTCTTGTGTGTATTCTCTGTTGTGTCTTCATTTTCCCTACGAAGACACGTTCTTTTTGTTTGAGAGAAGTGTTATGTACTACTACGATCCAGACCGCAACGTACTCGTTTCGACTGATTCAACATGGCAGTCCCCCCCTGGTCCTTACCCTGTCTACCCGCTAGGCGGTTTCATTAACCAGCAAGCAACGGCGTATCCAGCAACTGCTCCTGAGCCTCCCCCCATCTACTACTATTACGTCTCTTCCCCTCAACACCACCCTGCATCTATACCCAAAAGGAGAGGAGGAGGGGGCATGGTACTTGTATTCGTTGCGTTGCTTCTTTTCCTGTTGCCATTGGCGGTCCTCTCACTCCAGCAACAACCAGCAGGGACGCCGCCACACTATCGTATTGCCCCTGAAGTTCCTGTCCGTTTAAATCAGCTTGACCCAGCGCAGTATTGTCCGACATCTGCTCCGTGCGAGGAGTGGCGGACCTGGGCCGGTTCGGCGTGTTCTGCGGCAGCAACAGCGGCAAATATCAACGCGTTTTTGCCAGAAGGTGCACGTCCCTATAGGGTCGTGGACATCCTTCACGAGGAGATTCGCCAAAGGCAAATCAGTCCGAGGCTCGGCCTGCTCAACGGAGCAGAAAGTATCGAAAAAACCGTGAAGCGGTTCGGGTTTACTACTCATCCCCTCGACCATCCCTCGCTGAATGATGTCTTACAGATCGCAAATTTGGGCACACCGGTCATTGTGAACTGGCCACCGGAGCTGTGGAAAGGGGGACATTTTCTCCTGGTACGTGGAGGAAATCAGACGTCTGTCTTTCTGACGGATTCCTCCAGCTATAACTTCGTCACACTGCCTCGTGCCACCTTTTTAGCCCGCTGGGCAGGCTTCGCGGTCGTGATCGAACCTGACGGAAGTGGTCTGCCAAAGACAAGCAGCATGCTACAATGGCCAGCTGCGTAAGGGTGTATGGCATCTTCTCCCGCTTGGAGGGGATGCCGCCTGAAGCGCTCAAAACCTTGCACGCTCTCGTGAAGCTCGTTGCCCCATGGAGATCTCCGTGGTCAGGCAACCCGAAGAAGAGAGCAGATGCTCTCTGTCGTCATTTCAGCAGATCTCGATAAAGTACGAGGTACGTGAGCAATCGTAGTACACAGGCTTACAGCCTATTACCCACTTTATTACTGAATAGCGTCTATTTTCTATTTTTCTCTTTACACACTCTTTCCATGGAAAAAGCGAGGAACATACGTATGACCTGGCCCACACTGGCTGTTGACGAAACTGTTGCAGATCTGACACGACGGCATGCTCCGGTCGCCGCTTGCCTCTCTGGAGGGATTGACGGGGCGACAGCCGCTGCCTATGCATTCAGCAATTTGCGCGCAAACGGCTATCAAGGCCCATTCATTGGTATTCACAGTGATCTAGGACGCGTTGAACATACAGACTCGCAGCCGCAGTGCCAACGGCTCTGTGATCAGCTCGGTATTGAGTTAGTAGTTGTTCGCCGACAATCAGGAGATATGATGGACCGCTGGCTCCAGCGCTGGCGAGACAACGTAAATCGCTATTCACAGCTCTTATGTGTAAAATTAGT
Source organism: Reticulibacter mediterranei (assembly GCF_016587455.1). Lineage (NCBI taxonomy): Bacteria > Bacillati > Chloroflexota > Ktedonobacteria > Ktedonobacterales > Reticulibacteraceae > Reticulibacter > Reticulibacter mediterranei. The sequence goes on from NZ_BNJK01000003.1 coordinate 274,462, forward strand.
ACTTCCTTGGAGTACTGCAAGTATGAGATTTTGCACATCAGAACTCAAAACTGCTATTATCTGCCGTGAATTAGTCCAGCGCTTTCCTGGCCAGACCATTTTGCAGATCCTTGGCATCCGGTGGGATGAAAGCCCTGACCGGGCCAAAGCTCCAATTTGCACGCCGCAGCCAAAACTCTTCAGCAAAACATTAGGGACGAACGGCTACTCCTGGAATCCTATTCTGGCCTGGGAAAAAGAGCAGTGCTTTGAGTACCATCGAGCGCATGGCCTCTCTATTCATGAAGCATACCGTCATGGAATGTCTCGCATCTCTTGCATTTTTTGTATATTAGCAAAGCTCTCGGACCTTGTGGCGGCCACCGCGAACTCAGCGTACCATGACTTGTATCGTGAGATGGTCATGCTAGAGATTATCTCTACCTTCAGTTTCCAATCCAAGCGTTGGCTGGGTGATATAGCTGAACATCTACTCACCGATGAAATGCGTTGGGGGCTGGCTGAGGCAAAACGGAAGGCGACGCTTCGAGAGGCAGTGGAGAAACGCATCCCGAAGCACTTGCACTATACTCGCCATTGGCCGACGGTCATGCCCACTTGGGAAGAGGCGAGGCTGCTGGCAGAGGTGCGCTGCGAGATCGCCGCAATCATGGGGATCGAAATGAGCTACACCGAACCTGATGCCATTAGAGGCCGCTATAGTGAGCTGATCGAAGAAAAAGCCAGGCGTGACGAAGAGAAACAACGAGCAGAGGCGCGAAAAACGCTCTCGGCAGCCTGAACGCTTGCCAGGAAAGTGAGCAGCTGCTTGAACACATTGCAAGCGTTTCCATCGGGGTTGAGCAGTAATAGAGTATGAAACTCTCTCTCATCCGCAATAGACGCTCTTATCACCGTTCCCAACCAAGCCTTGCGCTCTTGCCTAAGAGGTTCCGTGTCGGGTCGCACGCATCTCTTCAAGAGGCTAGGCTATCAGATTTCTCTCTCCTCATCATCTCACCACCTGAAACGACCCTGTAGTATGTTCCCTCTCTTTTTCAACAGATCCAACAATTGGGGCCAGCGTCACCTGACCCCGAATCAGCCAAAGAGAAGACTAATTTCGATGGCAAGCAGATCCATTCTACCGCTTCCTGCCGGGCAGCAATATCGCAGATTTGCGCTCACTCTCCAACACACCGAAATCGCGTTGCTTCCCCCTGGACATGAGTTCACTCTGAACCTGGAGACAGGGCCGTTCATCGTCATAAACTGGACCAACCACCATATTGCCACTGACGACGTATTCAACGCGCAAGAGCTGCCGCTGATACTCGCTCTCCTCGACCATTGGCCCTCGTATGTCCAAAACGAGAGACTCTTGCAAGCCATCACTGACCGCCCGCCCGAAGAGATTGCCTATGTGCTTTACGCTACTTGCGATACAGAGCTGGAAGGCCTGCATCAGCGCGTAGAAACTTGCCAGGCTCGCTTCCACCAGATCGGCATCCACATTGAAAACATCCATCAACAAGGACACAAGCCCAGCCAGCATGAAACGCCGACGGCAAACTGAAAGGCAGAGATGGTCAGTGGGACCTCCTCAACGAAAAAGAACGGTGTGAACAAGAGTTGGTGGAAGGTGCGCCTGTGTGCATTGTGACGAATTAGTATGGGCACGATGGAATCATCGTTGCCATTGATTGTGACAGCCCTATCCCTACGCAGTGAAAATTCACACTGTACCAGGGTATCCCAACACAATACGGGACTTTGCCTGGTACGAAATCGACAGACATTCCAAGAGAGGAGCGCTTCTATGCTAGAGTCAACGCTTAATACCTTTTTCAATGATCGTCGCTTGCGTCCAGATGCGAAGCATTTTTGCCCTCAAACTGGCGCGAACTTGATCGAATCGCGCAGAACGGACAGCTATGTTCTTCTTATCCCGTTAAGAAATACAGAGATTCTCCGTCAATGGAAACGGAGCGAAGGACCGTATGAGCAAATCCTCGTACGAGCGCAGGAAGCGCTTCATACGACTACTATACCACTGGCAGCTAGTCCGCTCCACAACGAACAACCGCTAGGCAGCACGCGGAAAATCAACAAAGCCATTTGTAGAGGGGAGAGCGTCTACTGGATGGACGAAACTAATGTCTTTCACAAGCTTCTCTGTGCCCGACAGCGCAAACACCGCTTTCAAGTCAAGTTGGTCCTTGATCAGCACTGGCATGATGCCAACAGTCACCGAGTGTTTTGCTCAAAGCAGCCTGGCGAGCAGAATCCGCTCGCCTCAAACAGTGAACCTCCTGCTGCAACACCAACCTCATCAACGTAGCAGAAGAATCCCACTATAAGCGGGAATGAAACAAGCCACGAAGAGGAAGTTTCTCTCTAGCAACCTCTTACCAGCCTCTAGTCATGGCGTGCAGGAGAAGGGTCGAACGTACGAAGGACTTGTACGGCGAACCTCGCCCCTCGTCGAGGAGGCTATTGGTCTCTCTCCATCATCCATCAGCCACCACTTGATTTCGGTGCCTGCCTCACCCGCATAGACCATTCTCGACACAAGCAAGAACAGATGTATAGACAGAGTGCCAACCAAAGGAGCAAATAAGAAGCATGGACACGCTAGCACAAGTACCATCTACCCCTGAACCCTCCAATTGGCAGCAACATTGGCTGACCCGCGGGGAGGATTGGCGGAAAGAGCCTGAGATTGAAAAAGAGCGCAAAAAGTTTCTGGATCACCGTCGCGCCATCCAGATCGATGTTGTACAGGGCATCTATCCCTTTTCCCAACTCCCTCAAGATCAGCGGTTGACACGCGCTGATCTCGAATACCTTCTTAGCAGTCATGAAGAGGGACGTGGTCCTGTCTGGTATCAGAAAGAATGCGGTAAGGTACCATTAGAGCGACGCAACGGTCTCGACCTACGCGGAGCCAATCTGGAAGGGCTTGATTTGAGCGATCTGCCGCTGTGCCGCGTGCTTTTCGGTCCTACCTGGGATGCAAAAGACCAGTGTACGGAGCAACAATGCCGTCAGGCCGCAGCGAATTTGCGATGGGTCAATTTGAAAGGAGCCAATCTGGAAATGATGCGTGCTCGCTTTGTTGATTTCTCCCATGCAAAATTGGCTCATGCCTACATGGCAGAAGCCCAGTTACAACAGACTATTCTGATTGGCACCGATCTCCACCACGCTTGGATGCAAAATGTAGATCTGGATGGTGCCATTCTTTATGGAGAAGAGGCAGTGGCTCCACGTCTCGCCGATATCAGCTGGGGAGCCACCTTGCTTTCAGTTCCCAATTGGGATGGAGTGCGTCGGCTAGGGGATGAAGTGTATATAAAACAGCTTCTTACCAGAGCCGATGTGCCAGAAGACAAGAAGAGGGATGATACGCTTGAAATGCTTCGTGCCCATCTCCAGGTAGCAACCATCCTAGAGGGCCAGGGGCAGAAAAGTGTCGCGGCGTCATTGCGATTTCGCTATAACGTGCAGGAACGCAAGATGCTCTGGCGGAAACGTGCATGGAAAGAGTGGCTGTGGTCCTTACTCCTGGCAGCGATTGCTGGTTACGGCTACCGCCTCTGGCGAGTTCTTTTCACGTATAGCATGAATATACTGATCTTCGCCCTCATCTTTTGGCTCGTTGATCCTCCTTTGACGTTTCTCGGTGCAATTCTGCTCGCCAGTACAGGCAGAGGGTTATCAGAAGCCCCGCTGAGTATATGGCTCGTGGGAAATGCAGAAGCTGTGATCAATTCCATCATTGCAGGCCTCTTCTTCGCATTGTTACTCCCACGCTTCCAGGGAAAATAAAATGATTGATACCTTTCCATTCTCAGAGAAGGAAGCGTCACCCAGGTTGCAACTGACAGCAGAGTGCGTAAAGCAGCAAACGACTTGGGATCTCTTTATCAAGAAGATGCCTACGCGAATCCGCCCATTCACCGCACAGGATCTTGTGGAGATTGGTCCCACCTTCACTGATCGAGAGGGACACATTCACACAGTAGAGCCTGAACACTGTCTCTGTGTTGGACCGCTCGGCGATAGATGGTCGTGCTCGCTTGAGGATCTCAAACAAGATCGGTATCCAGTGAGTTTGCCGGATCATGAGGGATTTCGATGGTATCGCGAGCGACACCCCAGAGCACTGCACGCCTTGCACGTGACCGAACCATTCGACCTTGACTGTCAAGATGGCAAACCGGCTCTGCAATGTAACGAGGACAGGGGAGGATACATCACCTGGAATAGTCAGCCTCAGCCTGATCAGGACCTTCGGGTGGTGCAGGGGACAATTTTCCTACGAACGTATGCTTGCTATACGCTCTTCCAAAAATTGAAGAAAGCCTACACCCCCATTGAGCGAGGAACATTCAGCCTGACGTTCTCTCTTCTTGCGCTTCTCCCTGCCCAGGAAAGATAATCCCCCCTCCTCTCTTTCAGCTCTGCAACAGACGCAAATGGGAGACACTGCGCTTGGGCCAAGACCGAACAACGCTCCCAACAGCAAAAGGATCTTCGATGCGTATTCACAATCAAGATAAGCGATATGTTCTTGATATCCCTGCTTTTGAAGTGTTTCTTCGAGAGCAGGGATTGAGTGAACAAGAGATTTTACAGCTCATTATTCACGTACGGATCGTTCACCCCAAAGATCCCTTGACGTATGGCACATTTACAAAGCCTTCCACGATCTATGTCTACACGCATGGAGAAGGGCTCAAGGAGGTCAATGATACGCTCCTGCATGAAACGTGCCATTACTGGCAAGAACACCAGGAACGTATCCGGCTCGCCCAACGCCAGAGGGAATATGAGCAGATGCGGAAAGGGCGAAAGAAAGACGACTTTTACTTCACCTACATCTGCTGGGGAGACACAACGAAAAGAGAAACCGGGATCGACTACTGGAATCGCCCCAGTGAAGTCCATGCGCGCGCCTTTGCTAAACAGCACGCTCATCAACTGATGGTGAGCTATCAACAACTCTACGCCTTGCATGTGCCACGCAGCCGCTTACATCCCTCACAGGTGGACCGGCTGAAAGCGCAGAGCAAAAGGCTCATCTGGACAGAAGACGAAAGGCACCTGTGCTTCCCTCATCTGACGTTGAAAGAGGCACAGTTCCTCATCCGTTTGCTCGAAGCATTTGGATTGCGCTTCTACATCCCTTCAGAGAAGTAAACATCACCGAAGCCACATCTATTGGCACGCTTTCCTCCTGAAGAAACAGGCTCTTGCATTGTTTTCAGGACAATGTTCAGCACTCTTTTGCAAGAAGGAACCAGCCATGACGAGCACGTCACTGATCGACGTGAGAGGTGCATGCGATCAAACACGCCCAGGTCTCTCAAAAAGTTTTCAAGCCGCCTTCCGGCCAGGCTCATGTCTGTCCCTTGCGATAAGGCGAGGGCTAGACATGAGCCTTTTTCCCAAGGCTCACACATCTTAGAGGAAAGGAGGAAGCTACACATGCTTGGAGCAGATGAACAACGCAGTGAAGTCGCACGCTTGTTAACACAAATCAGCGCCGAGTACGAGGCCGCCCAGCGTGGTTTGTCTGGACTCTCGTACGGCGCATCCCGGCATGACTTTATCGCTGCTCGCATGGAAAACATGGGTCAGCTCCATAACCAGTTACAATCCCTGGTTGGTGATGTGGCCATCGCGATGATTGCCGATCAACTGAGCGCTGTCCGTTAAATACATGCAATACGGTGTCAAGATGCAGCGTTAGGAGGCGAGGGGAGGATACATGTTGCCTGATGTTTGCCGCACGGGCAACGTACCATCCTCTCCTGGCGGGTCAATTGGCACAGTATAACATACAATGTGCCACAATGAGAGATCAATGGCTGAGTATCTGAAAAGTCCTTGACCTCCTCCTCTGCCCCGGATCGGGCTCATTCTACCTTATTTCATTCATCCGAATACACCTTATCCCATTTTCTTCAGAGATGGGGCCTCATATGCACCATGAGCGTAATCCGCAGGGAGCTGACACGCGATCAGATAACAAAACCGGCAGTTTATGAATCTGAAGCGCAGGAAAGGTCATCAAGACAACACCCCTCCTAATGAGAAACAGAAGGGCGGCAGAAACGAAAGACGAGAATGGTCGCGCTAATCTGCTGCATGGCGTAAATCGACACTTTGCACATAGAAGATAGGAAAAGCATCCATCATGCGCATTTATAGATCAACATGCATTACGATCCAGTCAAATGAGTGTGTCCCTGATTTGAAACATTCGGGATTTACAACGGAATATGATGTCAATGGAATAGATAACATGGAGGCCTCTGTCCGAAAGGCGTTGGCCAATGGCCATCTGAATGCAGAGCAAGCACTGTGGCTGCACGAGAGCGGCATTGATTGGCAAATTAATGTTCAGCGTTAGAGAGAAAGGGGATCACATGCCACCAGTCACTCTTGCCGATCTCAAGCGCGAAGCAAAAACACTTGGGATCACCATGTGTATCCGAGACGGCTTTGTGGATTTGTCATCTCAGCAGACCTGCCTCTATTATCGTTCGCCCCAAAAGGTCAACGATCCGCAAGCACTCTGTGGTGCCTGGCAGTGGCTTCAGCGCTATCAAGGTACGTTGCAATGGTTTGAGCAGATCTGTGCCCATTTGCCAGGTGGGCGGGTGAGGCAGATTGTTGCCTTCCTGGTTCTCATGCTGTTCTTCTCGGGCAACGACGGCATTAATCGGGAATAACCTGGTGGATGGCCATCACACGTACGATGGTCTTGGCGAGAGTGGTAAGCATCTCAATGCAGCCAAGACAAATGCAAGAGTTAATTCAGCAGGCCTATCAGAACAAGTTTCCCTCTGTTTCCCAACGGAGAATAGAGACATCCTTGCCATTGGGCAAGGTCCGCGTCTGAGTGACCTTTATCCAGGCAAAACAGAGGAGCAACTTGCACAACGTCTACGCGAACTTGTTCTCATCATTATGCAAGATAGGCAAAACGCATAAATTTCGTGGCGTCATTCCCTTCATTCACTAACATCTCTCCGAGACCAAACGAGGTATCTATGCTTACTCATCCGAATCCTTACCAGATGATTGCCCAAAGCGATCATAATCAGATCCTCCTCGTGCAAGCTCCTGGGGGCTGCTATATTGTGAAGCGTTTGCAAACTTCAGCAAACCAACAGGCCCGCCTGATGCTCTCTCAGGAGGTGAGAGCATTGCAAGCACTCCGGCATCCTGCTATTCCGAGCTTCCTCGGTCAGCCATCGCCTACCGAACTGGCCATATCCTTTATCCAGGGTGAAACCCTCGGTGCTTATTTGCGCCGAAACGGTCCGCTTCCCTGGCAACAGGCATGCAGCATTGCATTGAACCTTACCCGTATTCTCGTCAACATCCATTGGCAGAAATGGCTCCATCGCGATATCAAGCCAAGCAATATTCTCCTAACTGGGACGGGGCATTCGGTTGCCCTGATCGACTTTGGGAATGCCATCCAAATTGGAACACTGCCATTCCTCTCGCCGCTTCGTTACAACGGCACGCGGGGGTATGCGGCACCGGAACAATACGAAGGGAGCGGCTATCGAGGCGCTCACAAAGCACAGACGGATTTCTTTAGTCTGGGGGTCGTGCTTCATCAGATGTTGACCGGCCATAATCCAAGATCGCTGCCTGTATCCCTCCTCTTTGATTTTCCGCCTGTAGAGCAACTGGCTCCATTTTCGCCACCTATCCTGGTCCAGTTGGTCGAAGCCCTCCTCCAACGAGACCTCTCCCAGCGACCTTCTGGCCTAGTTGTACAACAATACTTAGAACGCCTTCTCTACGGTTCAACGCTATGAAAAATCGGCTATCCGGCGGGGAATTCCAACGTCCCCCACCATCTACCTTTATACGCATGGAGCCGCGAGTGACAACTACCTCCAGGACAAGAACCACAGAGTGCGTACCATTTGAGTGAAACAAGGCGGAGATGTGTCCCCTCGGCAAAGCCATTTTCCCGTATCTCATTTTCTCCCAACGTTCTCTGAAAGAAGGACACCTATGAGCATCACCTCCTTTTCAGCACCAATCCCTGGGCTGGCAAGAATCACCCAATCCGCTTCATTTCTGCAGGATGTCGCAGAAATAATCAAGGAAAGAGAGGCAAGTACCGGACCATTTGCAGTTGACCTGGAGACCACAGGGCTGCATCCGCAAAAAGATCGTGTGATTGCTATTCTCCTCGGAACGATTGGTCATGTATCCATCCTGGATATGCGTCCGTACTATACCCTCATGGAAGAAGAACAGGCGGCGTGGCGTGCCAGCCTGCTCACACTTTTTGCTCCATCGGAATTGGTCTGGATCGGGCATAATCTCAAATTTGACTGGAAGTTTTTAGCGTTCCACTTTGGAGTGAAGCTGAAAGGCATCTATGATACGATGCTTGCCGAACAACTGCTGCATGGCGTGGGCTTACATGATCACGCCATCTCCGTTAGCCTACAAAAAACTGCTGCACGGTACGGCCTCTCCGTTACGAAAGAACAGCGAGCCTGGTTTCCGGGGCTTGATAGCCGCCCCGAGGAGTGGCATGCCCCTTTTCCGGCGGCCCAGCTGGCCTATATGGTCCAGGATGTAGAAATGGCCTACCAGCTGTATGAGCGGCAGCAACCAAAGATCCGGGAGCTTCAATTGGAGGCAATAACAGCCCTGGAAAACGAAGCGCTTCCCGCCCTCGCTGCAATGGAACTCCAGGGGGTCTGTATTGACGCCACCCGGTGGAGAGCCATCCTTGCTCGCAAACGCACTCGGCAAGAAGAACTAGAACAGAAGGTACACACCGTCTTAGGGCAGGCACTCCACACTGCCTACAACGTCTATCAAGAGGCGAAGCGTGCCGAAGAGAAGCGCTTGATGCAAGCCTATCAACGTGCTTCTGGGAACAGCACCTGGCCAGCATTCCTGCAAGCCGGATTACAGCAATGGCAGCAGGCACACTCAGAGGTGCCAGCACCTCCCAAAGAGGGGATCAACCTCGCCTCCTCCGTACAACTACGGGCGGCTCTCGCGGCTATAGGTATTCAGGTATCCTCTACCCGCGAGGCCGAATTCGAACGAAGAGCAACGACGCATCCCATCATTGCGGATCTGGTAGAGTGGCGCAGATTAGAGAAATTCAGGAGCGCGTTTGGGGAAAACATGCTTGCGAAAATTGATGCCGATGGCAGGTTACGCACCGACTATGCACAAATTGGCGCGGTCTCCGGTCGCATCATTTGCAGTCACCCGAACCTGCAGCAGATTCCGGCGAAAGAGACGAACGAGGAAGAAAACTTGCGCAGTTGTTTTGTGGCCCCGCCCGGATCACTCATCCTCAAAGCAGATCTGAGCAACATTGAATTACGCATTCTGGCGGAAGTGTCCCGCGACCCAGTAATGCTACGGCTGTTTGCGGAGGGGCGGGATCTGCATGCAGAAACCGCGAAAATGATGTTTCGCTTACCGCCAGAGACAGACCCCAAAAAACACCTCTACAAAGGTGGCATCTCGGCACGCACTGTTGCCAAAACGATTAACTTTGGTCTCGCCTATGGTATGGGGGCACAAGGGCTTGCCAATCGTATTGGATGCTCTATTGAGGACGCGAAAGCGTTGGTCACAGCCTACTTTGCCACCTATGCAGGCATTGCTGCCTGGCTCCGTCAAGCGGGGCAACAGGCCAAGAAGCATGGCTATGCGGTAACGCTGGCTGGCCGCAAGCGCTGGTTTCATTTTGCATTTGATGAGGATGGGAGTCAGGAGCGATCAGCAAAGAATCATCCGATTCAAGGGGCAAACGCAGACATTTTAAAACGCGCGTTAGCCCTGCTCTCCGAAGCACTGCCAGAGGGAGCCTCGCTCATTCTGGCAGTACACGACGAACTGGTCATCGAATGTCGGGAAGCCGTGGTCTGTGAAGTGGAAGCGCTGATGAAAGAGATGATGGTGCGTGCTTGTCGCCACTTTCTCGCAAGCGTCCATATACCGGCTCCTGATGTCATTATTGCCCCGTACTGGAAAAAAGATGAGTAACCATTCTATAAAGAGCGGTCTTGTAAACAAGGTCACGAGAGAAGAGATCAGCGCGTCTCTCGTAGAGGATGTGTTTCATTCCTACTCTATCGAGCGGCAAGATGAAACCGATACAGGTGTCTTTCCTTTCCCGAAAGAAGGGGAGATGCCTGTGTCTCTGGGCAATATCGCTACTGGCTCCAGCGTTGGTGGGAGCCTGCGCAGGAAATCCTGCTTTGGGTTCTCCTCAATCCTTCCTGGGCCGATGCGCAGAAAGGCGACGCAACATTGAGGCGGCTCATCAGCTATTCCACACGGGAGGGCTATAGCCGTTTGGAGATCGTAAACCTCTTTGCGTTTCGCGGTAAGGAACCGGAGGACCTGCAACGGGCTATTGATGCCATCGGCCCGAAAAAGGAGTATGGGAGATGTTTGAGGGAACAGCTCAAGGACCCCCCGGCATTTCAGGAACTCTCACGAGAATTGCACCAGACTTATGACAATGGAGCGCAGCTTCTAGGACGTTTTATCGCCTCATACAGAAAAGATCCTGAATCGGAGGAAACAAAGGCACTTCAAAAACAAATAGAACAGGCGGGCGGCACTGTCACCCCTGTTCCGGGTGCTGATTCTCAAGTGCAAATGCCGCTATAGGCAAGCAAGGGAGGGTACTGTGTCTGAACACGAACATATCCATGAACCACTGACACCAGAACAAGAGCAGGCCTTTGACCTGTATAATGTGGCGGAAGAACTCTCCGACCAGGGCCAGTATACCCAGTGCATAGCTGTGCTAGATCAGGCATTGGCCCTATTGCCTGATGAGAGCGAGATCTGGCGGCTGCGCGGGAATGCGTTGCGTGGGTTGAAAGACTACCCACCAGCATTGCAAGCCTTCAAAAAGGCGAATGAATGCGATCCCTCTAACTGGCGAGTGGTTACTGATCTTGCTTTTACACAACTAGAGCGGGGCAAACTTGAAATCGCCTTGAAACTCTATGAAACCGTTCTTTACGAGATAAAGCCCTATGATGAGACGGCTCGAACTGACCTGCTCTTTAATCGAGCCTTCGTGTTGCAGCGCCTGGGACGCTTAGAGGAAGCATACGCCGGATATAGCGAAGCATATTCCCAAACAAATCAGGATGAGGACCATGAATTTGCAGGTCAAATAGTAGCCAACCGAGGGAATGTTGCCGCCAGTTTAGGACGTTTTGCTGACGCTGCGGCTGACTATGACCATGCGAAGATGCTTGATCCTAAAAATGCAAACAGCGCCTGGATGGCTCTCTGGGCACATATGAGCGAGGAGGGGGCAAACCTCCAGATCAACGATCATCTTCGCGCAATTCAATTACGCACAATCATGGATCTGGAACCAGCACACTACATAGCCAAACTGTGTGTGGGTCTTCTGATACTGGGTGAGGGCCATCCTGAGATTGCTCAGGCGCACTTTGATGCTGCTGCCCTACAGGAGCCTGAGGAGTGGGATCCGCCATTCTGGCGGGGGCTCGCCCTGGCCCTTCAGGGCGAGAGCGTGCAGGCGAAGTTCGCCATTGACAAAGCCCTGACGATGGGCCTGCCGCCGATGCTCATTATTCCACTCTATTGGACGCGGGACAACCTGGCCTTCTTTGAAGGCTACGCCGCGCCATTACTTCAGAACTTTGGCTTGTAACCTGGTGAACGGAGCATTCCTACAAAATGATTTCATCCATCCGTTTCATCTCGCTATTGACCCACTCCCGAACGGCTCAATCCCCTTCAAAGAAAAGGGATAAAGGCAAGAACTCTCCGGATTTACTTGGCAACAAATTTTGACTTTTCAGAGAGGCTGACGGTATTTTATTCTGTCTGCGTTCTCTCTATCACATTCGAGAAAAGGAACCTCTCATGCTCAAGAAGAAGGCATATTCTCACAAAGAGGCACTGGCCTAGGTCTGCTGGCGTAGGAGCCAGCAGACCTATCAGGCACACTTATCTGCTGGTAAGGCCTGGCCTGACGCCTTGCGCAAGGCGCAGCGCTGGAGTTCTCTAGGGCGGGCAGGAACGCTCTTCAGTGTTGATACAGAGTTGGGGCGCTGCTTTGATACAGCAGGAGATCTCATTTCTCCCCTCGAATTCGTCTGGCAGGGAGATCCAACGGTGATCAGTAGTTTCCTAAACGACCTACAATTCACTGTCACCATCCCAGACCCTCAGACCGATACCTCCTGGCCACGCCTGACCATCTTGGCCTTGGAGAACACCGGATCAAAGGCGAGCACTGCGGGAAGTCCACTAGATACCGTCCTTAAAATCAATAACGTGCGGAGGCGTCAAGAACTCGTGTGTTGCTGTCTAGAAGAAGATCAAGAGACGACACATATTGTTCTGTGGGCACGTCGATACCACAGTGAATTCCAACTCAAAACTGCTTTTGATGAGCAGTGGCACCCTGCCACCCCACGCAATGTCTGGAGAATGACGCTCAGACCACCACAACCTACTGCCCAATCTCCCATTTCGTCAGCGAAAGTTAGGTGCTGGTCTTCCCCAATCCTGATCCTGGAGCCTTTTCATGTCCCAGAACAGACCTATTTCTCACCATACTTGCCCTTTTTCTTCCTACAGGTTTCGATAGAGCAAAGTTCAGAACACTATCTACCAGAGAACGACAGAGGCAAACATGGCTCAGCTACTCGCGCCAACCTCTCCTGTAAAAACATCCTCTTTTACGGGAGATCTTCCTCCTATCATCACAGCGATTGAGTTCTATGCAGGTGGGGGCGGCTTTTCTGAGGCCTTCAGAAAGATACTCGCCCAGATGGGATGGAGAGGAAAGCTTCTGCTTGCAGTCAATCACAACGCAGAGGCCATCAAAACGCACAAAGGAAATTTCCCTGAAACAGAGCACCGTCAGGCAAAGGTCGAGCACCTGATTATGGAGGAACTCTACGATGCCCAGGTTCTCTTCGGCTCCCCCGAATGCAAGTGGCAAACAGTGGCACGTGGAAAGAAACTTAAAAACCAGCGACGACGCAAACAGTTCGGACTCTGGTCAGACTGGCACGAGGTCAGCGAGGCCGAAAAATCACGTGCCAGTATGTGGCAAATGTATGAGGCCACAAAAGCAAAAATGAAACAGCAGCGGCCTTTTCAAATTGTACTGATTGAGAACGTCGTCGAAGCCGCGACCAAGTGGGCGGATCACGACGATTGGGTGGAGGACTTCAAAGCGCTCGGCTATCGCTACCAGGGAATTTTCATTAACGCAAAATTCTGCTCTGTGCCATCGAATCGGGATCGCTATTTTGCGGTCTTCACTCACGAAACGCTGCCCGAGCCAGATCTGGACCTCCGTCCCCGGGCAATTTGTCATGCATGTGGTCAGGTAGTAGAGGCTGTGCAGTGTTGGAAGCCAAAGGCTTCTGGCAGAAGAGGCAAGTATGCTAGCCAGTATGACTATCGGTGTCCTCAAATCACCTGTGGTCGCAAGGTGACTCCCTTTTTCCGACCAGCGGCAAGTTTCATCAACTTCGAGGATCAGGGCAAGCGCATAGGGGACCGTAAGCGAGCGCTCTGCGCCAAAACACGCGCCCGCATTCAGGAAGGCTTACAACGTTTTTGTCGAGATGGTCAGCCTATTCCACCAGAAGCCTATGATATTCCAACCACATTACCGAATGTGTTGCCCTTTCTCGTCAAATATAACTCGAACGGCAAGGCAGAAAGTATCTTCCAGCCATTAGGAACTGTTTCCTCAAGGGCCCGTTATGGTCTGGTCTTCTTGCCCAAAACCTGGTCTGCAGGAACGATACCCACGCTGGAAGACTGCACGTTTCGTATGCTCTCACCCGATGAGGTGAAGCTCGCTATGTGCATGCAGGAGGTACAGATCGCCTCCAGGAAACAGGCAGAAATTATTAAGCAATGTGGGCTGGCGGTTCCTCCGCCCCTGGCAATGACTCTGATGATACACCTCTTTCCTATTCTTTTGCACAGGAGCAGCCCCCTTTCAGAAGGAGAGATCTGTCCATCTGATTCGCACAAATTCACGCTTGAGACAGAAGCCTTTCCCATAGAAAGTGCGTCACAGCAGGAACAATAGAGCTAACAATCGACACGCACCTCTTCTGTCTGTAGGACACATCAGGGGACTCAAGCACTCCCGTTGTCTCAGTCAACGGTTTTCTCCTTTATCCAAAAAAATCTCCAAATGTTCTCTTCGTTAGTATCAACCAATAGAGGGAGGATTATGGCTTTCCAGCGCCTCATTATTCCAGCGGATCTTGATAACCGTCTTCGGCATCAAGCTTCCCGCACAGGACTCTCTAGCAACCTGCTGTGTCGGTGTGCCTTCTGCCTCTCGCTTCGAGAGCCTGGTATTCCTGACCTGTCCCTGTATGGAGGAAGTGGAGAAGGTCAAGGGAGGGAAATCAACCGATACACGCTCTTGGGCGAGTACGATCTTTTCTTTTTTGCGCTTCTGCGTGAACGCCTGACACTGGATCACCTGCCGCTCGACGATGAAGAAGCCATCGAGCGGCAGTTCAAGGCACATCTTTTCCGTGGCATTGGATTATTGTCTGTGCGGGTAAAAAGCCTGGAAGATATTGCCGATCTCGTCGGCGAGGCAAGTAAGGGTATCCAGGCCGCCAGTGAGGAGGACAATTTGCCTACATCAGTGCTTCGACTGGTGGGCGAAGGGCCAACATCGGTTGAGCAGGATGACTCACCACCAGCACTCGTCTCATCAGAGACGGCCCCAGTTCTCCTCATGGAACCTGCATCAACCCTGTGGAGGGGAGCACCGCCCCAGCTCCAGCACTCACTTACTACCGGCAGGCCAACGCTCTCGCTCGCTCTGGCTGACGATGTACAGACGCGGATCGCGAACGAAATGGTCGCACGCTATCATTATCTGCGCACACCAGTTGATGCACGCTGCTCCCTGCTGGCTTATCTTGTGTTGTTAGGGGGTCAGCGTATAGGCTGCCTCATTTTCGGCAGACCAGAGGCAACGAGGGTCGGAACATGGTATGGGAGCGCTGAAGATAAACGTACTGGTAGATGCCAGTTCAGTCGATGGGAGATTTTGAATCTTTCGCGCGTCTGGCTTGATCCGATCGTTCAGCCTGGTGGGTTGTGGTATGCGCCAGACATACTTCCTGGCTTTCATGATCGACAGGGAAAGTTCCACTCCACGCTGGCCAGCACTTGTGTCCAGGTGGTACTCGATTGCGTTGTCATCGATTATATGATCGCGTATCCGCCGGTTTGGACTGAGGAACCATACTGCCTGGCTCAATGTTTGAGCTATTGTGATCCCAGATATCATCGCGGTATCTTGTATCAGCAGGCCGGTTTTCAGCTCATGCGAGAAAACGCGCGTGGACTCCAAACCTACGCCAAACCGTTACGTCCCTCACGCCAGGAGAAGATGCCTATGTTTGCTTTCTGGCCGAGCATTCCCCGCGTTCCAAGCGTTTACGCAGCGAGCGTGAGGCTTCAACATGGCACCAGCAATCCTTGGAGCTTGACTAGACCATCCGCGAAAGCGATGCTAACGAGGAGGCCATCCACCGCACTTCCGACTCTCTACCTCAAGAGCGACCAACCGCTTTCGCCTTTTCACTACCCAACAGACAGGTAATCACCATCATCCTGTCCAAGCATACGCTCTGCCGAGAATTACTTCCCTTCGACATGTCCTGCACATAAGCCACACATCTGTTTATAGCCTACTTCTATTCTGTTGTCTCAAAATGTGTCATTATCCATGAAAAGATGACATATAGAAAAATAAGGAGAAATACATGAAATATTCCCGTTGACACTTTATTTCAATGCTAGCAATCTTTTTTTTGGCAAATATACAGAAAGAGAACGTGGAAGGAAAACAATACACTATGAGCAACACCGCATCATCTTTGATCCAGTCGGGCACCACACTGCTCGTCGCTGCCTTGCGCCACTACAGCCTCCTCTCTGGTCTCTTGTTGATATGCTATAATGCTTCAAAAGAGCCAAACATCGTAAGGAGGCAAGTCGAGACAGGCATGATTGAAGAACGTTCCTTGCCAACTGAGCAAATCGAGATACCCAAACTTCGTATTACTTTTGACATTGTGCTGGCAGATGATGGCGAACGCTACATCAGTGTACCAGCACTTTGTGATGCCATTGGCCTGGAGCCTGGTCCCCAAAGGCGCAGAATACGGCGGCAGCAGGAACTTTACGCAGGACTGCGTGTGCTCAAGCTTGCAACGTCTGGCGGAGAACAAGGAGTGAGCTGTCTTCAGGCCAACAAAGTCAGCATCTGGCTTGAAGGCATTCAGCATGCTCGGCTGAATAGCCAGCAAAAAGGGAGACTGAGTATCCTTCAGGAAGAGCTGGTCACACTAGCTCTCTCTACCTTTTCTGAGTTCTCTCTCATGCTCGCGAAAGCCTCAACAGAAGATACGGCTGTTGCCCTAGCGCCAGCAGCAGAGGTCGATGACCTACGAGAAGAGGTCATCGAGGAGGCTCTGCACAAGGCTTCTTCTATTGATCTCCCCCAACTGCCTGAACAAGAGGTTATTTTTGCTCAACTCATGCAGAGGCAACCAGGGTCACATATTGTTATCACGAGTACATCGCAGGATGCGGCATTCCGGGCTAGTTGCCTGGAAGGCATTGAACAATGGGTGACGACAGCAAACCCTCCGTACTTCCTTTCAAGAGAGAAGATCGTTGTCTATCTCGAAAATCCGACACATACCATTGACCGTGAATCTGCAGAGAAACGTATTCGTAGTTTTGGAGAGACCACAGTAACCACCGCTCGGATCGCGTTGGGAATCTGGTTTCTCGAACAAAATAACCCAACCCTCGCACAAAGCAACGGGACAGTCGCCATTCGACCAGAAGATATTCTGCAATGGCGCGGCATTGCAAAACATTCTCGCGAAGCCTATCCCGGTTCAGAAGCGCGTGTGACCGATGGGTATGAGCGAAAATATTATCAGCAGGTTCACCGCGACTTTCTCTACCTGCAGGATTGTTACATGTACAGCGATCAGGGGCTGCCAGTGACATTTGAAGGCCCCTACGCTCACGTTACCGTGATTCGCGGCCAACGAACCCTGTGGAGCAAGCCGAACGAGCCACTCGTGTATTTATTTGCCCCAGCTGGATGGATTACCTCGCCGACTGGACAGGCTTACACGCAGCTGGGCATTGCCTCCAAGCGAGTATTTGAGCTTCGCCCAAACAGGCATAAATACGCATTTCGCATTGCACTCTACTTGATAGAGCGCTGGGCGCAGTTAGCAGAGACCGGCAATTTTGCTGAGCCGATCAGGACAGATGACTTGCTCAGGTCAAGCATTCTCTCGCCCGATGCAGTGGATTTCGCGACGTTATCCCGAGGGATAGAACAGGCTTTGCTGAACATTCTCCCTACCTATCAGATTCTTGGGAAGGTTCAAAAATACGTTCCGCCTGCACACGTTTCGAGATCAACCAAAGAGGAATTTCTCTCCACCTATTGGAGCTTACCTCCCCATGACGAAATCCTCAAACAGTTGAGGATACTGCAGCAGACAACGCTCGGCCGCTTTCTGGGACGTTCCTCTCAGAGAAAACTTCCCTCCCCATGATCAACTGAGGGGGTGTCATCTGTACGCCGGGAAAACGACAGGGAACCGAAAGTAATGGTCTCCCCTTTTCTCTATGGTCCCCCCTCAAGAAAACAGCTAGAGGTGCTTCTCAAGCCTGTGGAACGCCATTCACTATAAATTTGGCACCCCCACGCTTGACTTGGCAATCCGACGCTTGACTTGGCAATCCGACGCTTGACTTTGGTCCCCCCTTACCTCACATTGCACCTACAAGCATAGATCCCTTCATACCGCTCTACAGGCAGTATGAAGGGATAATTCATTGTCTCCAGAAGCAATTTCGAGCGTGATACACGATAGCCGAATTTCCTGTAATGTTGTCACTGCATTGACAGCGATCAACTAGAGTTCTCTAGAAAACACAGGTACAATGCCTCTAGCAAGCGGGATGAGGAGTTCCCATCTTTACCCGTGTTTTTCCCAGGATATTCCCATCTTGTTCCTACCTTTGTCAGATATAGTGGTTCTGTGGAGGCATGAGAGGTGGCGCGCTCAACGTATGGTCTTCTGACGAAGGGAACACAGGACAGAAGGGATCGGCTGAAAACATGACGTGTGCAATGATAAGGGGCGTTGGTCGCATCTCGCAGCAAGGTACGTTCATTCTGAACATCAATAACCAAATACGTTCAGAACTAAACGCACTTGAACATAAATGTGTTATAATCAAGGAGGCAAAAAAAAAGAGGAACCCCCGCGCGCTACCTTGGTGTTCCATCTTTTTTGTTCGGGCCTCCAGAAAAGAAAGAAGGTCTACATCATGACGTAAACCACATGCTTCACTACCAGGTTCATCCGAGAGCAAACCACTTGAATCATTGAGCGTGATTCAGAAGGAAGCATATTTCCACTTTCTGGCAGATTATTCAATCTGTCGATAGTATAACACGCCCACAAAACTGCGTCAAATCTGCTTCCTTCTCTCCTATGAACCCGCCGCACTGCCCCTATATTCACTGCTTCTCGCTCTTCCTGAGAAGGAAGAGGCGAGATGTTTTGCCCAAAAATCACCAGTTGATAGATGTATCGTAGATTGGAGAGAAAGATCATGCAGGCTACTGACTATGCAACTCCAGTGCCCCCAACGAGTGATGCACAGGAGCGCCCCACCACTCTTCTTTATCAGAATTCCCCTGAAGGGATTCCTCTAGAGCGTGTTCATCCACTGATGCGCTCCCTTGTGGAGAGACTCATTTCAAAAACCATCGGAGGAGAACGCTTCTTGGACCATTTATTGCGTTATGCATCTCTTCATGAATCCAGCGATGTTGCGGTCATTGTCCTTCAGAGTATCAAGGCATTGGCTGCGTCAGATGAGTGGGAATGGGGCTTCATGACGACCCATAAAGTGATCCGCGTCCTGGAAGCCTTTGGCCTGCTTCGGCGTATCCGCCATCGAGATTCTATCGAGATCCACTTTTTCCTCGGAGAGCCTGACATTGAGCGCCCCCGCGCGATCGCCAATCTGAGCAAACTTCTCACTTCGCGCAACGCGAAGGTGCGCCAAGCCGCACAACGGGCAATGACATGTCTCAAACAGGGGAATCTTTTCTCCGGTGATCCGACGCAGAACGCTGTTGTCCTTCCACAGCAGGCGCTTGTGACGCAGGTCCTTGCAGGTCTCTTTCAGCTGCAAGGAGTGCATCAGATTGATCCTGGTCTGCTTTCTGAAGCGAGCCAACTGGTGGCTCACCTCTTGAACCCGAAACAGGTTGAGGCTCCAGTTGGGGAATTCGCCCAGGCATTGGGGAATTTTGTCCAGCATCCTGTACCATCCCCTCCTCGCAGATCTTGGAAGAACCGTACAGGATGCCACCAGAAAGGGAATTCAGCCCAACACGAGGGGAATTTTGAGCATGGTCAGGAAGAGGACGAGGCTCTTCCTGAAAAAGGAGAGAGGGGAGAGGGGAATTTTCTCTCGTCTGAATTCCCCTTCCCAAAAATGAGCGCGGTGCATCCTCTTCCTGAAGAGGGGAATTCGGTGCTGACTGCGAGCGTAAAGATTCCCCTTCAGGAAGCGAATTCCCCTCTTCCTGGCACAGAGGGGAATTCGGCAGTGCCAACGTTAAACGTAATAACATACTCTCAAGAGAGTGTAGAAAACGAGAACGTTACGCGCGAGGAGAATTCCCTTCGTGAGCAGCAAGGGAATTCTCTCGCTGAAGCAGTTGAAGGACATACGGCGAATAGAAAAGCCTATGTCCACTATCTGAGCGAGAATGATAAACGTACTATTCTCGCCGCGTTTATCTATACCCAACAGCAAATTCAGTCTCGGCAGTATAGCCGCAGACCGATTAATACCCCCGGAGCCTATTTTGATACCATGATGAAGGCCTGGGGCGCCACGAAATATGTCACCTATGAAACCGCCTGTGCTGCCTATCGGGACGCCTATGATGCCCAGCGTGGAGGAAGACAGAAACTGCCAGGTATTCCCTTCGACATCCAGGAGCTGGTACGCCGGTTCTGGGGGTGGTCCTACCAGGACATTGCGGTAGAGTTGCAGATCCACCCTCTGCCGACTCAGGTGAAGGATGAGCACGGCACCGCGCCGGCTTCGACACTGTGGACGAATCAGCCAGATGCCTTGGAGCCGCGTGTGCCGCATAGGTGGATGGATCAGAAAGAGGAGGCTCTTGCCCTCATCGAACGCATCAGGTGCGAGGCACCGACGGTTCCAGGTCTCAGTTATCAGATCAGCCAGGAACCACGGGCATATCGCATTCGGGGAACGGAACGGATGGTCTATCTGGTTGATGTGGTGATTGAGAACGTTCCTGATGTGTATGCTGAGGCTGCACAATGGCAGGAATACTACGAGAGTGTCCGTGAATAGGCTTTTCTAGCACAGGTATGGGGGAAAAACATGGAACCTACCAACCGCTTCGGTGGTGTGGGAGGGGGACAGAGACGAATCATTGGAGATCATCTGCCGTATTCTACTCCTGAAGGCGATGTGATAGAGGAGGATACGGGGAACATTCACTATCAGGGGACACCAGCGTTGCCACGGCGATCTGTGCCGACTCCAGCTTCCAGCACGTGTCCACGCTGCAAGGGAGCGGGCTATCTGCGCCTCGATGTGCCTTTTGGCCATCCCCATTTCGGTAGGCCGATTGCCTGTGAGTGCAAAGAAGCCGAACGCAAGGAGAAACGGCGTCAACACTTGCACGACCTGTCGAATCTCGACGCCTTCCATCGTCACACGTTCAGCACCTTCAACCCAAAGATTCCGGGCGTACGGGAAGCGTTTCAGGTCTCGGTCGAATATGCGCGCAATCCCGATGGCTGGCTGCTGCTGATCGGACCGAATGGTTGCGGCAAAACGCATCTGGCGGCCGCTATTGCCAACCAGAATCTTGACAACGGTTTGGTTGTGCTCTTCTCCGTCGTTCCCGATCTGTTGGACCATTTGCGCGCTGCCTTTGCCCCCAACGCAACGGAGGTCTTTGACCAGTTGTTTGCCAGGATGCGCGGGGCTGAGGTGCTGGTGCTGGACGATCTGGGGGCACAACAGAGTTCTCCCTGGGCCAACGAAAAGCTCTTCCAGCTCGTGAATTATCGCTATAACCAGAGTATGCCCACCATCATCACGGCGAATCCGCGCGGGCTGGATGCCCTGGATGAGCGAGTGCGCTCTCGCCTGGGCGATGTTAGTCTGGTCACCACGGTCACGATGCAGCATGTCAGAGATTATCGACCTTATAAGGTGGCGAGAAGGAATGTGCCATAAGGCTGCATGAGAAGAAAATGAGGATTTTTAGTTGAATATTAGAGAATCAGGCAGAAGACTATCTGGGAGGTGAAACGAAGGAAATGCTGTCCATGCAGTGGCTCACAGCCTGGGCGAGAGTGCGCCATACCTTTGTTGGCTGGTGACTGCTATCACGAACCTGGGGTCTTGCCAGATGGTGATGGAGGCCACATCAACCAGATGATGGACTCTGTTGATCGCGATCGATCTCTTGGCTGCAAGTAACATGTGTCCACGACTAGAAAGGAGATGGCCGTTCCCTCTGCTCTCGTCTGTTTCATCACGTAGGTCTTGCTCCGTGAATGTGGGCATACTCTTCACTACTCGCCCATCCAGCGGCCTGTCTCCTTCTTGCCATACACTGAGATGCTCACGAGAAAATACGCAAAAAAGCCAAGCGCCAGGCCAATTGCGTAGAGGCCAAAGAGGAGTTCACTTCTGAACAAGGCGGTGACGGCTGCACCGCCAATGGCGCTGATGACGGCGGCGATATCAGAGAGGGCCGCTACTCCCTCTTTGCGTCGCAGCGTCCGATAGGAGATCCACCCGACGACCAGACCAAAACAAATCGCTCCAATTCCGGCAAGTGTCGTTTCCATCGATCTCTCCTCCTGGGTGTATACATGCGTGCCTTTGACGACTCACTTCATGAGAGAGCATCAAAGATGTAAATTCGCAGAACAATAGGGTGTGTACGCTAGGCCAAGCAGGTTTCCTTTCGCGAGCAAATGTAATCGCATGTGCTGGAGTGCCTGGCCGACTGTCTTACCCGCTTGAAAAGCGGCGAAGAAGTGTTCGGCTGCCTCGGCTGCGATGTCTTGTTCGATAGAGATCTCTGTGCCAATCACGCCGGCAGCCGATGCCGTTGAGAAGGCATCGACAAAGTTGGCCAGCAGTTCTGGGGTCAGTTCCGCCGTATGGCAGCCGTTAATAAAGACCAATGGCGAGGTTTGTTCCCAATGTTGCTCCGGCCAGTCAGCGACCCGCCAGGTCGTGATATCGCTTGGCTGAAACCGTTCATCCATACCTACTTGCAGATAGGGAGTATGTTGGCTGGTTCCAACCAGTGACTCGCGGCCGCCATGACAATAGAAGTAGACGACCTCGACAGGGGCCGCTAAGGCCATCACCATTTCCTGGAGCGACGTGTGATCTTGCAGGGTGAACAGCGTGAGCTGCTCCTTCATTGTCTGGAGATGTTTTGCTGTGAGGTTTTGATCGAGCGACTGGCTTAGGCCTGCCACCAAAGTTGGTGGGCGGTTGGTCATGTGGATCAAGACGGGGAGGTTTCTGCCAGCAGACATAGAGGGAGGCTGCTCGATCACATGGCGAAATCCCCAGAACCCAAAGGGGCAGAGTGTATTCTTCGTCTGATGAAGATGTTCATAAGGGCATTGAGAGAGATCTGTGAAGCTTTGACGTTCGTTCCATGTGTCAAAGAGGGGGCAGATGTGATAGGGTCCCTGTGACGCAAGCGGTATATCATAGACCAAGGCCCAGGGGAAGGCCAGGGTACTACTCAGCGTGCGAGCAACTTGGATCGTCGCAGGGGCAAGCAAATTTTTTCTCCATTCCAACCTATCCTTCAGAAGGAGGGTCCAGAGTTGCCATCCGAGCGGTGCTAAATGTTCCAGATCGCGAAGAAAGGCCGCCTTCACTTTGGCATTGTTCCCATCAAGCCGGTTGCGTCGTTGTCGTTGACTTCCCAGCGCCCCACCATATTCTTCAAAGTGGACGTTGCGAAGTGCCTCTCGTGCCGCATCAACAGTGGTCCGGATTTGCCCCTCAGTTAAGTGAAACGCGAGGGGATCAGCGCCTTGACCATTGATAACAAGACGGTGGGAACCGTCGGCAGTATCATTGGTCAGGATATTCACTGTGCGAGGTGGAAGGAAACTGAGATCGCGGAGGTCAGAGGCCAATGTGTAATCAATAATGGAACTCTGACCTGCACCAGCCTGCTCTCTCTCGGCAATCTGTGCCGAGAGGAGTTGCGACTGTAGAAGGTTTTTTTGATAGTAGAGGGCAATACGTACTCTCGCTATTCGTGGTTGTGCTGGTGTTTGTATTGGGACGAACAGGTAAGGACGGCGTTCGTTTTCTCGGCAGTGGTGTTCTTTCCCTGGGGAACAATTACAGACCCAGCTTGGACCTAACTTGGGGAGAAACAGAGGATGGCGATGCAAAGGAATTCCCACATCGTCGCTTATCACAATCACTTCTAGCCAATATCCATGAGTCGTTGACGGGAGATGGGATACTGTTTGAAGCACGCTCTCATCGAGGAAAGGGCTAATATCCAGCCGAAGATCATAGGTCTTTCCTGTCTCCAGACTGGTCATCTTCGGTAGAAATATTTGATCTTTCTGCTTGACGATACACACATGCATGTAACGTTGCTGCGCCTCCTCGTCCGGCACGTTCTCTATCACGATGGCCAGGTGGGTTAGAGCTGTTTGCAGGATAGAGTTACCTCTTGCGATATGAAGCTCTTGCTCAACTGATCCGCTCGATTCATGCACTCCTCGCTCATGAATGGAGCGCTCCCTACATAGTAACGAAGCTATGGCGGCGAGGAAACACAAAGCGGCAGCGAGATAGAACGCGCTAGAGAGACTGGCTGTGAAGAGAGGCGAGATCAGATTTGGGAAGAACATGGATCCGAGAAGATGATCCCGATTCATTGGAGGGAGCGCTTGCAGCACGCTTGGCGGAAGCAGGGACACCATTGGATTGTAGCCCAAGAAGACGGCAAAGAGTGCTGCAAGCGGGGGCAAATGAGAGCTATTTTGGGCGACTGCTGTCGGGACGCCCGCCTGTGTCAATTCGTTGAAAAGCGTTGATGGCAACCCTGCTGCTAGCCCTGCCGTGATAATGCCGAAAAAACCACCAATGCTAATGAGAAACCCCAAGTCCTGGAAGGTTGCACGCATTACAGATGCTGCGCCGAAACGTTCACGGGGAACGCTATTCATGATCAAAAGGACATTTGGGAGGTTGAACATCCCCTGACCCAAGCCCAAGAGCAAAATCAGGATGACGAGCCAGATGGTGTTGGCATAAATGGGCAGTACTGTCAGCAACAAGAAACTCACCATCTGAATGAGCGCCCCGACCGTCGCGGAAAGATGCATGCGAGAGCGATTGAAGAGATAGCCACCGAAAGGAGCCAAAACGAAGCCGACCAGCAATGGGCACATATAGATACCAGCCCATAATGGTATTACTTTATAGGTATAGCCATGCAATGGTAACCAGATACCTTGTAGCCAGATGATGAGCAGAAACTGTAAGCCGCCACGGGTAAGACTTGCGAGAAAATTGCTTACGTTTCCAGCAGTGAATATCCGAATCTTAAAAAGGTTTAGTTGGAACAGGGTATTTTCTACATGGAACTCAATCCAGATAAAAACAGCCAACAGGATCACGCCGATAGTTACCGCTCCAATGGCTAGTGGATTGTCCCAGCCAACGGAACCGTTATATGGCTCAATCCCAGAGGTAATACCCAGTAGAAGAAGAGTCGCTCCCCCTATAAGGGGAATAGTGTCAGCCCTGTCCATTGTATGATTGCCGCCATTGGTGACGACCTCACGCAGCATTATATAAGCCCAGATAGTTCCTACAATACCAAGAGGTACGCTCACAAAGAAAACGAGCCGCCAGTCCACATATGCAAGAATACCACCTAGGATCAGTCCAATGATAACACCAAGCAAAGTGGTGATCGGGGGGATGCCTAGAGCAAGGCCACGCTCATTGACTGGCAATGCACCATTAATGATAGGCATGGTGTTTGCTAAAAGGAAACTAGAACCTATCCCCTGGATGAAGCGAAAGAGAATCAGTTCTAGTGCTCCAGTGTTACCTGTGCTAGGAGTCAACCAGAGAAGAATACTCCCAACAGTAAAGATCGCAAACCCCAGTTTATAGAGACGGACGTGTCCAAACAGAGCACCGATGCGCTCAAATGTGACCAGCAACAGTGCTAATACGGCTCTATACCCTATCAATATCCAAAGGAAATACATTGCTGCATTTGGTGAGAGAGGATTGATATGAATACCATTGAAGATAGCAGGGAGAGAAATGAGGATGATACTCTCTTGCATATTCGTCATAAAGCCACTCAGAGTAATATTTGTGAGTAGAACCCGTTTATAGCGCGGATCGATTGGCCCAGGCGTACGTGAATTTCCTTGGGCCATTTGCAGGGCGTCATGAGATGCAGAAGTCGTCTTCATTTCACCATTCAAATCCCTTCATCGAGCTAGCTGAATGGAATGAACGTCTTTCACAAACGAGTAGAATATCACCAGATACCATGGAATGTCTTCAGTTGAAGACAGGGAAGGAAGATCTTATACGGTTTCAGAAATGCGTCACTGCTCGAAGCTCCATCCAAGATTGTACGCTGTAATGTGAACATTTCAATTATGTTATAATTGAAATGTTCACATTACGTCTGTTGCTACTAGTGATTACACCGAGTCGTCCATCAGTACGAAACACGCGGTTCAGAAAATGAGGATGCTCTTACGGATGCATCCAGAATTTATTGTTATGTAAGCGCTCGGCTCTCTGTTGAGATAGAATTGAGATCGGATGGCTTGCTATTTCCCTTCTATGCGCCCATTCTTTGAGGCGATCCCTGATCAATGCCTACTCTGGAGCGCTCGAGTGGCGGCAGGCATATGCGCTGCGCAAGATCGACCACCGAACCAGCCAGCACGAGGGCCGCTTGAGAAAAGTACGTCTTCCTCTGTTCTTCTTTTTTGATATGTGGTTGAAGATTGGGTAGAAGCCAAATTGCGGGAGAGTTCCCATATGCCTCAAAGCAGGAGGTGAGGTCATGGACAACCATATCACCATCATGATCGCCCAAGATGGACGAGAGAAGCACTGGTACGCTCTATTGTACCGGTGCTTCCCTCGCCTCGGGCTTTTTTGTTGTTGTTTCTCTCTACCAGAGCGATTTTGCATCCATTCTCCCCTGCAATTATTTCCTCCCTATGACCGTGAGCATCGGCAGGATGGCGTGGAAGGTAGGGACATGCATCTCTCGTTGCTGCTGGTGATAGAGTTGTGCGAGATGTTCTGGGGTACTCACTCCTGTTTTGACAAGGAGTGGTTGCGCGCAGTTGAGCAGCAGGAGCAGATTGTCCTTCCACTCGTTATGCAGGGGAGCGCCATAGCTGTAGTTGATCACATGGGAGTGGCTGCGCGTGTCAGAGAACCCTGTCGAGAAGAGGAGCGGCTCCAACTCACAGAGAATCCCCACATGACGTACCCCTGATGAGAAGCCATGCCCTGAACGGTTCATCGCCTGAATCCACAGACTCCATAGTTCCTCATGTGCTGGCGCATTCGAGGAACCAGCCTCGAACTCAGTGAGACGCACCCATCCACCGGGGCGCACCATCCGGTAGCATGCTTGGAGCAACTGCGACCAGGCGTCTTTGGGGAGGACGTGGCTCAAGAAGTGCGCCGAAATGAGATCGAAAGAATGGTCGGGAAAGTCCGCGCCAAGCAGATCTGAGACCTGAAGAAATTGCACCGCGAGCCGACGCTCTCGTGCTTCTTGCTGGGCAATGGCGATCATGCTGTGGCTCGTATCGATACCGGTATAGGTGAAGCCGGGATAGGTGCGAGCCATTTCTAAGGACCAGGTGCCTGGTCCACAGGCAATTTCCAGCACATCTCGCATGCCTGTTCGTTCGGCATCAGTCAGTTCTGGGATGAGGCCGCCAATGGATTGTTTCACGAGCCGAAGCGTCTCCGAGAGATGCTCGATGTCAACAAGACTGTCCGGCCTGCGCTGTTGTATGAGGATCATACTCTTCTCTTTCTTCTCCATGCCACAACATCCAACTCCCGTTGGGATGGCAGGTCGCCAGATGCGTTGTCTGCTGCGGCTTCCCATGGTGATACAGGGTGACGGTGAGTTGGACAGGGGCTACTTCACTGTGCTTACAGGGGGAACGATCAAGGATAAGAACAGCCAAGGGTCTACGATAAGAGGTGAGCAACGCATGCAATTGCGCCCTTTGGGTTGGAGACCACTGCCAGAGGACAAAGGAAAAGAACAGCGTTGATACCCCATGACGCTCACTTCCAAGCAGATCTGGGAGGAGTGCTAATGCATCACCTGCAACCATCGGGATTGCGTCGGCGCGCGCGACTTCTATTGCTGTCTGGACGCGGAGGCGCAGGCCTGGATCATCGGGCGGCAGAAAAGCCATAATCCAGGCACGATCCTGCTCATCCTCGAATGCAAGCGGAGCAAGATCAATCCCCAGCCGCGACTGGACTGATGGAAGAAGGCCTCCCGGCGAGAAAAGCAGCGGACGGCCAGTGACCGTACAGGAGAGATCAAGGGCGGTGGAAACTGAGCTATAGTGCCAGATCTGATCCCGCTGGACATACAGGTAGGCGTATCTATCAAACAGGAGATTGAAGCCAGCGCCGGCCCCTGCCTCAATGAGCGAGAGCGGCTCTCCTATCCAGGAGGCTGCGACAGTAAGCGCAGGCAGAAGCAGGGCCGCACGGCCAGGATCGCTGTATTGTATTTCGCGTGTTCGCATCAGGTGGATGAGCTGTTGCCAATGCTGATCGCAAAAGGCGCGGAAGTGCCGATAGAGGCTCCGCTCCTCTGTGACACTCTCCGGAGACCATCCCGCCGTGCTGGCCTGATACCAGTCTGCCAGCGGATGGCGCGTGTCAGAGGTCGTCAGCAACCATTGCACACCTGCCAGGAGTAGAGCGGTCTTCTTCTGAGGCGGGGCGGCTATCTGCGCAAGCCATGAGAGCAACACCTCATCCTGGTACAGGGCAGAACAAAGCGCGCGATACACCGTGGACGTGCTGTACGCGCGCTCCACAAGGAGGCGAAACTGCTCTGTAAGCTCTCTGTTTTTACTCATAGATGTTCCTTCTTCTTTCTCTGGTCCATCCGCGTGCCTCACACACGCTTCCTCGGTGGTGTCGTGAAGCATGTTCACGCACCGATCCCCCCCACATAGCCACCGCTGATATTCCAAATGCATCCAGTACAAAATGGCCCTGTACTCAGAGTGACCATCACTTCTGCGATTTCCTCCGCTTCTCCCAGCCGGGCCAGGGGGACGCCGCGTCGTTGGAGTTCTAACTGCTCAGCCGTCTGTGGGTCGGTCTGAAATTCAGTAGCCAGGCGCTCCAGAAGCGGTTCGACCAGATTGGTTCGTGTCATTCCTGGGGCGACGGCATTCACCCGAACGTGCGGCGCTAATTCCCTGGCAAGGATCTTCGTCAGCGCGAGCAGTGCTGTTTTGGGTGAGGCATAGGCGGCAAGACCAGCATCTGGTTGTAACGCTTGATCAGACGCAGTAAAAAGGATGCTTCCTTCCGGCTGCTGCTGCATGCGCGGGATGATGGCCTGGCAAAGGGCGAGATGGGAAAAGAAATTGATCTCAAAGCTTTCTCGCCACTGCTCCTCTTTCAGCTCTTCAACGGTGCCGGTCACCAATTTCCCCGCATTGGACAACAGAATATCAATGCGTCGAAATGGCAGCAGCGCAGATGTAACCGTTTCGTGGATATCATCTGAAACAAGGTCAGCCACCACAGTGCTGACCGTACAGGTGGGGGAGGTGTGACGCAGATCGTGGACGAGGCAGGCAAGGGCCTCTTCCTGTTTGTCTATCAGCGCCAGGTCAGCACCTCGTTTCGCAAAGGCGAAAGCGCAAGCGCGACCGATGCCATTGGCTGCTCCCGTAATCAGCACTGTTTTGTGTTCCGCCATCACACCTCTCCTGCTGTTGTAAAGGGAAAAGAAAGAATCACAACCAGGAGTGGATCACGGCTGGATTGGTTTGTGAGGGCGATTTTGACGCCTCGTGGGAGAAAGGCATTGATCCCAAAGTTGTCCGTACCAAAACGTTCCTCAAGTCCCTCGACCGTGAGCGTGGCGTTGCCAAAGGGAACAAGGACATTCTGGTCGTATGCTTGTTCCAGGTAAGGATGAAGACGAGCGCCAGCGGGAAGTTCGAGAAGCGTGAACAGACCCCAGGCCCCTGCAAACAGCGCAGAGAGATCCACCTGGAGCAAACGCACTGGTTTGCTTGTCTGATGAAATGTCCCCTCTCGCAGATGATCTGGCAGCGATGTGAGGACGGTTGCCGGTCGCCGTTCTCCTTGTGGAGCTGCAACTTCAGTCACAAAAAAGGTGAGCGGTACAGTGCTCTCGGTATTGTGAATGCTGTGGAGCGTGCCGCGTGGAGCGATTACCAGATCCCCTGCCACCACACCTTCCTGAGTTCCATTCGTTTGAAGACATCCCTTCCCGGAGAGGAGGTAGTAGATCTCATCGGTGCCCTGGAGGTGTTCTCCCACACGCCCATGCGGAGCCACAGTGACCACTTCCAGGCTGCTCACTGCGCGTCCATAGTGTTTCATATGCCCTGGCGTCACGAGATTGAGATTGTAGACCGATCCCTCGCCATGTAACTGCTCAAATGTCAAACCTGCCTGGTACACACTCATTGCGTGCGGTGTAATGCACAATCCAGTAAATGGTGTTTGCATCGTCTCTTTTTTTCCTTTCCTTATGCTCTTGCGAGTGCGGACAGCCCAAAAAGCACTTCTTGATCTGACACATAGGCCATCGGGATCTGACCATGCATCACTGGACGCCCGAGATGCTCCAACAAGACCATTGCGTGATACCCTTCACGCGCAGGAAGCGCTCCCCGTTTATTGTCCTGCTTCATGATGCTGAGAAGCCTTTGGGGGGAGAGGGATGGGGGAAGTGTTGTCGGTGCCCCATTCTGTTCCACCAGCTCATACAGGTACCGAACCTCTTTGTCACTCTGTAGCCCTCGGGCGCGGGAGATGTGGGCCGAGGCCAGTAAGCCGAGGACGATAGCAAAGCCATGAGGCAACCTTCCAGGCATTTCTAGAAGATCATGGCGCGTCCAGCTCTCTTGTCCAGAAATGCCAGCCTCCATATGCATTTCGGTTGCTGCTGCTTCTATTGCGTGTCCAATGGGGGCATGGCCTGCTTCCAGGACTAAGGCTGTGCCTTTCTCAAAGGCATCGTCTTGCATGACTTGCTGTTTCGCCTGAACACTCCAGGCGAGAATTTGGGCATAGTCCTGGATGGTATAGCCGGCATCGGCTTTGAGGAACGCTTTGACCGGGTGGAAGAGGTCTGGGCGGATGGCGACGACGTTTTTAATGAGTTCGCATACTCCTGAGCGAATCTCCGTAGCTGGCAACGATTGCCAGTACGAGAGGTATTCGAGGACAAATTGGGGGGCAAGATAGTTTCCCACTAAATTTTTGATCAGCATCGTGCCGACATATTCGTTGACTCCTTGCTTGAGAGACAAGACGCTGTCTGTACCAGCAAGCAACGTCGTTGGAATATGGACGAGGCGAATACCCCGTGTGAGGAGTAGGGCGGCAAGCCCGGTAATATTGCCAATGGTTCCACCTCCCAGTGCCACAAAGCAGGATTGTTGTGTTCCTCCCCCATTGGCTCGCGCTGCTCGCCAAATGGATCGTGCGGTCTCAATCGTCTTCTGCCGTTCATCGGCAGGAATAGCGAGCTGTAAGGTCGGGGCAACCTGACACAATGCCTCATAGATTGGCTGGACCATCTCCTGTGGGAGGTGAGCATCAGCGACCAGGGTGATATGATCTGCGTGCAATGCGCGAAAAAGCAAGCGGAATTCTTGCCAGTCTGGTGCTTCTCGGACCAGGATCGGATACCCATAGGGCACCCCTTTTCCTCGCACATCAAAGCGATGTTGTTCACGTTGCGTGAGGATCATTCTCTCGTTCCTTTCCTCTCCAGAGAGCTACAGAGACGCTTCCAACCAGATGGGATGCTGAGCAGCAAGAACATGATCAAGTAGGGCTGATGGAGAGATCATTCGCTGCTCCTTTCCTCCTGGAGAGACACGATGATTTTTCCAGCTGCTTGCTGAGAGAGCAGCCGACCCAGCCCGCGTTCTTTCAGGGCCGTAAAGGGAATCGTCTCGACCACAAGACGGGAAGCAAGGTCGCTCGACGCGAGCAGAGCAAGGGCGGCAGGAAGATCGTGCTGGCAGCAATGTCCATTCGTCGTGATGATATTTTTTTCGCTCACAATGGCCGATCCCAGTGGTAGTAGGACCGGCCCCTTTGGGATGCCCACAAGCAGGAGGGTGCCCCCCTTCCTGACCGATGCCAGCGCCTGCGGAATGCTGGTCGCTGTGCCCGCCGCATCGATGGCAAGAGCAACACCCTGGCCACCTGTCATCATCTCTATCATGTCGTGAGCAGAACGCTGTCTGGCATGGACGGCAAGAGCGCCGCAGTGCTCGGCCCAGGCGAGCTTGCTGTCCTCAAGATCAACGGCAAGAATCCGGTGGTGCCCACGTCCAGCGAGGACAGCAAGGATCAGACTGCCAATCCCCCCAACTCCAAAGATGGCAATTGTTTCGTTCCCCGTGAGCGCTGCACGCGAAATGGCGTGCAAGGCAATAGCGAGCGGTTGTCCGAGGACTGCTACCTCATCAGGACAGGTACTTGGCACGACGACACACATCTTGGCGGGAAAACAGGCATACTCGGCAAGCCCGCCGTGATCCTGTATCCCATAGAGGAAGTACTCATCGCAGATATTCGTCCGTCCGCTCAGGCAGGCGTCACAGTGCCCACACCACCACCCAGCTCCCGGCACTACACGTTCTCCAAGCCTGGGAGCGGTGACGCCTTCGCCAACTGCTACCACCTGCCCGACGATTTCGTGCCCCAGGATAATGGGACCAGGTCTTCTTGGTGGACGTGAGGGATGGGCAACATGCTGAGCATCGGTCCCACATAGCCCGACGAGCGAGACGTGGAGCAGCACCTCCCCTGCTTTCGGCGGGCCGGGTTTAGCAACCTCCTGGAGGCGAAGATCATTGGCTCCATACACAAGGGCCGCTTTCATTATGATCGCTCCTTTCTCGATACGTGTGGGGGAAGCGTTGAAGCTGCAAGGGATGGCATAGCAGGCAGCACAGATGAGGCAAACAGCGCGATGAATAAGGACACCAGGCTGATCAGCGTGAAACAGGTGAATGACAGCGCAAATCCCCCTCCCTGGCTCAGGAGAATCCCAATGAGCGCAGGCCCGCCTGCTGAGCCTGGAGAGGACAGGAGCGAAACAATGCCCTGAGCGGTAGCAGGCCTCCATGCGGTGATTTGTCCCTCATAGGAAGCCTGTTGGAAGACGCCAGCATACGGAAGCGTCGTCCCGATGCTGAAGAGAATCAGCCCGATGATCGCCAACCAGAGCAACGAAGCACGTCCCGATCCCACCAACATGGATAAGCCAGAGGTGGCCAGCGCCGTCCCGACAAGGATCAACTGACTGGAGGCAACGCCATGGGCCAGCAGCCATCCCCCAAGTGGGCGGGTCATCATGCCAATGAGCAGCGTCAGTGCTCCGAGCAGAATTGCCTGATCCATGGGCATGCCCTGATCGCGCATGAAATACGTTGGAAGCCACGGGGCCAGCGCCTGACCAAGCCCCAAGGTTCCTAAATGGACCAGTCCCAATGTCCCCAGGATGCCAACCCGCCTTCTCAGCAGCGCTCTTGTCTGCGTGCTCGGAAGCGATGGGAGGGGAAGAAACTGCAAGCACGACCAACTTACCCCGGCCAGGATCGCGAGACACCCCCACAGCAAGAAGGCATTTTCCCATTTTTGGACGACCTCCATGCGAGGCGTCAGAAAAATACCCAACGCTGCCCCCAACTGCATGCCTCCACCAAAAAGCCCCTGCCAGAGTGGAGCCTGTGGTCCCATCCTGCTCGCCGTTTGAGAAGCGGCGACAATGGCAGTTCCAGCAGCACCTCCCACCACTGCCCGGCACAACAGCACCCAGGAGAGCGTCGGATACAAACCGAGTAGGCAATTGCCCAGCCCAACGATGAGCAAGGCATGGGCCAGAACGCGCTGCGGCCCAAAGCGATCGGAAAGTGTTCCCCCGAGTAAATAGGACACCCCGATCATGGCATAGAGGAACAGCGAGAGCAGCCCCATCCCGGCCTCATTCGTCTGCAAATCGGCCGCCATATCGTGAACTATCGATCCGTAATTTGTAAAGTTTTGCGAGATGACGATGGCGGCCAGCAAGACCGCTCCAAGCCGCAATATCAAGAGGCTTTTTGCTTGGATGGAGGCAAGATGTATATCCACATTTCCAACAGGCAACCCAAGACGATCGAGCATCATTCCACCTCCTTCTTGTCAGAGAGGTGGAATGTCGGTTGGCGAACATCCTTGGAAGCAAATGCCGCCAGGATCGACCAATCCATCTGATGCCATCCCGCGTCCATCGCGTCACGTAAGTGTTGCTTTGCCAATTGAAGAGTGGGTAAATGCAATCCTAACCGCTCTGCCATCGCTTCAATGAGCAGGACATCCTTCATACCTAACATCGTCGGAAAGAGTGCCGGCTCAAAGGTTCCTGTGCCGATCATGTTGCCATATTCTTGATAGACGGGGCAATCGAAGATGCCATCAGCCACAATCGTAAAGAATTGTCTGCTATCGATCCGATAGCATTCCAAGATTCCCGAGGCTTCCCCCATTGCTTCTAGGGCACTGATGATCAGAAAATTGTTGAGCAATTTCAGTACGCAGGCAATTTCAGCACGATCGCCCACCTCGTGGATAGACCCAACATGCGAGAGCATGAGACGCACACGCTCCCAAACAGTAGGCTGTCCTGAGAGCAGGACCGTCAATTGCCCGGCCTGTGCCAGATTTGGACGGCCAAGCACCGGCGCTGAAAGATACGTTGCCCCACGCTGAGCATAACGATGCTCAAACTGCTCTGCCAGGCTGGGCGCAATTGTACTCATGGATACATGCACACCGCCAGGGCCAAGATGTGCAAGGATACCATCCTTCCCTTCTACGATGTGGATGAGCGCCACATCATCGGGCACCATAGAGAAGACAATGCCTCCTGGCTCAACCACCTCCTGGAGCTGCTCTCGCTGCTCGGCCCCAAACTGGGCGAGGGAAGCCGCTCGCTGTGGATCAAGGTCATAGGCTCGCATATGAAAACCGGCGGTGAGCAGATGTTGTGCAATGGGGAAGCCCATCTTTCCCAGGCCAACAAAGCCAATCGTGTTGGAGGCAAGCACAGGAAGAGGTGATGTCATAGTATGCTCCTTTTTGCCGAAAAAACAGGAATAAACAGTAATTTATGAATATCATAGGAATATAAAAAATTATGACAACAATGCTCTGACGAGAGATAGGGGCATAGCTGTCGCAGAAGAGCATCTATGCGCGATTCGCAATGATGCTCTTCGTGTTTCGAGCAGGAGAACTGCTGTGTCTCTTTTCATGGCCTGCTCTCTCTTCTTTGCTTATGCCGAAACACGCTCGGTTTCCTGCTCGATCTTCTGGACAAAAGCAAGGAGTGCTGTTTTGAAATGAGTAGCCTCTTCGCGAAAAGGCATATGAGCGCTGTGCTCGAAAAGGATCAGTTCGTTCCCAAGTCTCTCGGCCTGCGCACGAGCAATCTGGAGCGGCACTTGTTGGTCATAGGCCCCATGGATGACCGTCGTTGGATGCTGCTGCAAAAATACTTCAGGGGCAATGGATGCCGCAGGAATCAAGGCCGGTGTGATTTGACGCCTCATGAGCATGTGCGCAAGATGCATAAAAAAGTCCTGAAATTCTTCGTCTATGAGCGGTTGTCGGGTCAGGATACGGGTGGCTTCACGGCAGGCGAGAGCTTGCTTCTCTGATTGGTCAGCAAAGAGATGCTGGAGCATTGCGATGCGCGGGTGTGTTGGAGCGAAGACCTCTGCTCCGAAATTGAGCGAGGTTCCAACCAGGACCAGTCCCGCCTGCTGCTGCAAGAGTCTGGCGCGCAAATGCTCCTGCATCAGTGCTGCCCCATAGAAGAGGCCGCTCATCGACCAGATGACATGTACAATTGGCCTCCTTTGGAGCCGATAGCGCTCTCGGACCATCTCGATGCTGGCGACATAGTCTTCGATCCTGACCGGCCGCGAATCCGCTGGCCCAGAGGCTCCATGCCCAGGAAGATCCCAGGTATAGCAATCACACGCTGCTGCAATCTCTTGAAGGATCGGTCCCCAACACCCGTGCCACATGCCTCCGCCATGTGAAAAGAGCAACGCTGGACCATGCCCGTGACGCTCGTATGCTTGACTGTAAATGGAAATACTCACGCTTCTCCTCCTTTGATGAATACAGCACAATCTTTCTCAACACATGCGTAGCAGCGTACGTCTGGTGTTGTACAAACGGCAAAGCATCATACGCTCGTCTCTACCTCATGAAGGGAGGTGGATAAGTTGCCATCCTCTCCTTGTTGTGTTGTGGCGTCATCCCTTCCCTCATTGAGCCAGAACAGGAGATGTTTTCCATAGAGACCCTTCCCTGGTGGCACAAGCACTTGGGGATGAACATACAGTCCCAGAAATGCTTTCGCGGCTGGCGCTCTTCGGAGCAATTTCGTCGTGTGGAGCAGGATCGGAAGTTCCTCTGGACCATACAAATGAATCACTGATCCATTGCTTTCATCAAGAGCGTTTGCCTGGGTCATGACATACGACAGATGGCCGATATCGATGCCATCCAGGTGGTCGAGTGGTTTTCTCGTCACTGCTTTTCTACTTTGGACGGCCTGTTCTGGTTGTGCGAGAGCCACGACGGTGCCCAGCAGCGCAGACCAGGCGGGATGCGCTGTCAGCACGTCCAGCATGTTGCTTCGCACGTGGCGTTCACCACACCCAATCCAGTGGCGCAAGAGTTCTTTGAGCGGCGAGAGGGGAGACACTACCCGGACTGTCGCCCCTTGTGGGGCCATCCTGGTAAAGAACGTGGTGATGGCCGTCGCTCGCCGCTCCACGGCATCGAACCACTGCAGCATGAGATGCGGATCAAAGAGGCCGGCCTCGTACACTGAGAGAGCAAACAACCAATATTCTATAGTTGGGATGTGAAAGTGAATCACCATCTGTCGGTTGGGAGGAAGAGCCTGGCGGAGAAAGCTCGTGAAGCGTCGAAGCGTCTCAATTTCGTAGGGATGGAGCTGTGGATTGATCTGAATGCGTGTAATCGGACTGTCAATCGCTGCCATTTCATACGCATTCGTCAGATGATGGCTGGTGTGACGCCGGGTATGGACCAGGACGGAGGAAGCTCCAAATAAACACATCCCGATGGTGATCACTTGACAGGCTGGATCAAAACGCTCTTGGCTCATCGGTGGCATTGCCTGTTTCTGTCCATCCAATTGGCGTGGGGCGAGGAAACAGGGATGCACATACCAGGTAGCAGCACGCTCCGGAATGGAGAGTTCGATGAAACAATTGCCCGAGAGCGTATGGGTGATGTGCGCCTGGCCCAAGCACACCTGCGGTGCGAGGACACCAGCGCGTTGTACCGCACTCAGGAGTCGCACTGCCTTGTTTGCGGCCTTGTTTGCACCTGCATGGAACTCCACAGGAGATGATCCGAAAAGCAACCGTTGCTTTACATCGCCTGTTCTTAGTATCGACAACGGAATGAGTGGCGTTTCATGATGCATGTCCTGTTTCTCCTCCTGGTGTTGCGTGTCGCTGTTCTGGCATAGCGAGCAGTCGCTGAGCAAGTTGGTGGATCGTGGGATTGTGTGCCAACAGCTCGTGATCGAGTGGCACTTCTTCGCGAGCCGCGAGCTGGATAAAATGCTCGATGAGGACGGTGCCAATGGCGGAATCCTGAT
Source organism: Reticulibacter mediterranei (assembly GCF_016587455.1). Lineage (NCBI taxonomy): Bacteria > Bacillati > Chloroflexota > Ktedonobacteria > Ktedonobacterales > Reticulibacteraceae > Reticulibacter > Reticulibacter mediterranei. Next base: position 311,654 of record NZ_BNJK01000003.1, read on the forward strand.
CAATGTGAGCGTCTCCGACGATTTCTCGGAGCAGGGACATAAGCAGGTGTTCGAGTGCGGTCGTATCAGGCTCCTTGTGCAGTGACATGGCGTCCTTCTCCTCTTGGCAGCATCCTGGGTGCTCGCCTGGCCTCTTCCTGGAAAGATGCGAGGCAGGCATCTCGATTTTCAGCTTGTTGTGTTGTATTGGTGAGATCAGCCAGTGTGTGACAGCGTGATCCGTCAGAGAGTGTCGTTCCCGAAAGCGAAAACACACGGGAGAGGTGCCCTTTCAGGACGTGGGCGTGCCACAGGGAGGCTTCCGCAAGATTGGCCTGCAGGAGCGTCGCGCCACGCATCTCTGCACGTTCGAGAGTGGCCCCCTGCACCTCTCCATTGGTGAGTGTGGCTCCTGTAAGATCTGCTTGGATCAGCTGGGCATCGCGTAGATCAATGCGGGACAGGTTTGCCCTGGCAAGACGGGCATCCGCCAGATCAGCCCCGCGAAGGTTTGCTCCAGTCAGATTGGCATCATCCAGATCCGCGCGTTCAAGCTGTGCGCCGCTCAGATCGATCCCTCCCAGATCGACTCCGCTCAGATCGGCATCCCACAGCCCGATCGTCACGCCAGTCGCCTGCCACATCCCCCGACTATCCATATATCCTCCCTGGATCAGGTGCAGATCGCTGAGATAGGCAATGACCAGTCTGCGATGAGGTGCATCAACTTCCTTGAGGACGTTCAGTGTGCGTGCATGCGCAATATCGCTCACCTCCATGCCTGGAAACGATTGCCTGAGGTGGTGCTCAAGGAGCAGCGTGTCAATCTGTTGAGAATATTGCTCTAGGACGCTTTCTTGCGCGTGGACGTGCACAGTGATGATGCTCTGCCTGCTCATATGTAAGAAGATCATCCAGATCGTGCCATACCACAGCAGCAGAGGAATGAGGAGCAGCGAAAGCCACTGCCAGACTGTTTTTCCAGCGAGACGCTGCTCCGTCCAGGAGACATGTGTCAATGGTTGATCGCTCACTCTGATTTCCTCTCGCAGTTCGCTCAACAACATCAGGCGTTCCTGGGTTCGTTGAAAAAAAAACTCAAATCGCGCAAGACCTGCTCGGGCAGTTCAAGAAATGGCGCATGACCACAATCGTACTCGTAGTAGAGCAGGTCAGGGACCGCCTCAATGATCTGCCTGATATAGTCAACCGGGACAAGACGGTCCAGCCGTCCTTGCACCAAGCAAATAGGCAGGGGCAGCGCTGCCAAGAGTTCTTGAGGAAGCAGGTGCTCAAGGGAGGACGTCGGCATGCTGCCGCGTCGGCCAAAGGAAAACATGGTACTGCCACGGAGTAAATACCAGTCTTCCAGGGCAAGCGGAGTAGAGGTGAGGCTCTCGGTAAATGCGCGAGACGTGAGCCTCTCGATAAACTCGCCGACCGCAGGAAAGCTGATTGACAGGTCAGGAGATTGGAGACGCGTGAGCAGATGGAACAACTTCGGGTCATGTTCGGAAAGATAGGAAAAATAGGCCGGGAGACTGAGCAGCCCAGCGATGAGCACCACACCAATCACGTACTGCTGTGCCTCTGGATGCGTTTGGAGGAAATGGAGCGTCGTGGTGGTCCCGAGCGACCAGCTGACCAGGATGGTCTCACGCTCATGCAGGTGGAAGTGCGAGATAACCGCCTGGAGGCAGTCAGTCGCACAGGTCGCAGAAAATTCCTTGTTCGGTTCCAATGGCCCCGAAAGCCCTTGCATAGGTGGGTCCCAGACGACGATCTGATACCCTTCTTGGGCAAAACGCTTAAAATGGCGGTAACAGACGGTTGCTTGAAAGCCTCCCGGCGTCAGCAGGAGGACGCGGCGCGCCGTGGGCGATCCATAGGTTTCTACATACAGCGCAATGCCTTCTGGTCCTGGAATAAAAGATCCAGGAGCGACTCCTTGATGCAATACCATCTTTTTCTCTTTCTCCATGCGCAGACTACGCGCGAACAAAGCGAACATGTAATGCCTTTACGCCTCCAAATGCGATGCCAGTGCTTTCTAATGCGTTCTCGTCGATGCGCTCAATGCCGCGCAGACGCTCCAGGATCAACTGAAGCGCGATCTTTGCTTCCAGGCGTGCCAGCGGTGCTCCGACACAAAAATGCGCGCCAGCGTGCCCAAAGGCAAGATGATGGGGTTCCAGATCGCGTAGAATATCGAGCTGGTCGGCGTGAGGAAACACCTGCTCGTCGCGGTTCGCGCTCGCGATATACGGGATGACGATACTGCCAGCGGCAATGCACGCGCCATCAGGCAGGGAGACATCGTGGACCGCTCGGCGTATTTGGAATTGGACCGGGGCACGATAGCGCATGATTTCTTCAATCGCCTGCTTCTGCCGGGACGGATACGTTCGTAGCTGAGGTTCTAGCTCTGGAACCGAGGAGAGACAGAGAAAAATCATACTGATCAGCTCTCTCGTCGTTTCAATGCCGGCGGCCAACAATAAGACACAGAAGGATTGAATCTCCTCATCGGAGAGAGCAACCCCATCGATATTCGCTGCCACGAGATGGCTGATGAGATCGTTGCACGCGCGATGCCGACGTTGCCGGATGATGGTCTGAAAATAGGCATGCATTTCGCGCATTGTGGTAAGCCACTCCTCACCCCTTAGTTGCCACTGTGCTGACTCCGAGGCGGCAGCCGACCAGCGCTCAAAATCTGCAAAATCCTCGAAGGGGACTCCAAGCATCTCCGCAATGACCCGGGCCGGGAGAGGGGCAGCGAAATCGCGAACAACTTCCATGGTGCCCTGCTTCAGGAGAGGAGCGAGTAATTCCTGAGCAATGGTGCAGATGCGTGTGATCCACAGAGCAATAGCCTGTGAGGAGAAGGCTGGTTGGATGAGTTTGCGCAATCGGCGGTGATCGGTTCCATCCAAAAAGATGAGCGACCGATCTGACGGGAGCAAGGTTGGGATGTCATCTGTGACAATGTGCGAAGAAAACTCCTCGGAATTGAGGACGCGTTTCACTGTACGATAATCAAAGATCTCCCAAATGCCACTCTGTGCATTGAAAAAGTGGGGACTCTCCGCTCGCATCAGCGCATAGCGAGCATACTGATCATGATCAATGGGTGGAAAACACTGTTGCATCGTAGTTTATCTTTCTCTGTTTCGTTGGAGAGGCAAAGCTCCCTTTGCCTCTCCAGCATTCTTTTTGCCTGCTGATCTGCGGCGGGTCACCACGTTTCCATCAACGATGGGAGGTGACAGATGTTTGAACAATTCCTTGAAGAGAGCGTTTTTGCCAGCTGTCGCGATCAAAAGAGCCAGAAGGACAAAAAGGGCCAGAAGGGCGATCACAATGACGATCGTGAGCCAATTGACCCCGAACAATTCCCAACTCATCGTCATGCCTCCTGCCACTGCCCAGTCACTGCCACGATGGTAGAACCAGGTCCCATCCCGAGGATCAGCCCGTGCGCTCCGTTCGTTGGACGATAGCGATCTTCAAAGTGGCGACGGAGGACGTCGGATACCGTCCCAGATGAGCCATTGCCTATCTGTGCCAGCGATTCCCAACTGGCCGCGAGGAGGTGCCTCTCAACTCCCAAGTGGCGTTCAACTTCCTCAAGAACGCGAGGGCCACCGGTATGGGAAACCACGAACTGAATATCCTGTGGTTCGGAGAAGCCCTGCTCGCCTTCTCAAGCAGTCGAGGAGCAGACAGGATGTATTCCTAACCTGTCTTCATACTCTTCCTTGTTCTGATACATCTTGACGAGTGCTTGTGAGAGACGCTCAGCTGCACCAGCGTACTCCAGGTGCTTGTATGGCTCCATGAGTTCCAATTCCATTAAACGCAGAATCCCCTGATCATCCTTGATGATGTCCACACGCCCGTAGAGCAAGGAGCATCCGATCAACTGCTCGGCGATCTGAAGGATGTGGGTAGCAAGCTCGATTTCCTGTTGTAGGCCAGAAACATCTTGTGGAAGCATCGGTTCTTCTAGAGGGACTCTTCCTCGCGGAGCAAATGGACGTTTGAGAAAAGCATGCGACCATGTGCCGTCAATAAAAACGTGGCTTCTTTCGCGCTCTCTAGAGACATTGGTGATGTAGGGTTGGAGCAGCACATCGCCTGCACACAGAAGGTCGCGTAAATACTGCCCTGCTTCTTGTATTCGTTGCTTCTCGATACGGTAGGTGCCGTTGCTATTGGCAGAACAGGATGGTTTGATCACAGCCTGTGACCATCCATGGTGGGTGAGCAGGGCGAGCAGATCATATGCCTCGTGTTTTTTGAGCGGGATAGTGGAAATAAGCGGAATGCGCGCCGCCGCAAGATCTGCAAAATACTGAAGTTTTTCGATATTCCACTGGATAACAGGCAGCGGATTGAGCAGAAGCGTGCATTGGGAAATAGCCTCGCACCAGGAAAGAAAACGCTGTTTGTGTTCGTAGTAGTTCCACGTCGATGAGAGCAGAACAATATCTGCACGACTCCAATCATAGCAGATCTCTTCCCAGGGAACGATATGTACCTCAGCGCCCTGCCTCACCAGCGCTTCTCGTAGCACGGCTTCGTCAGTGAGAGGTGTAAGACGGAAAAAAGGACGGCTTGTTGCTAACACAACTCGCATAGAGATCTCCTTCATGAACGATGTGCAATAGCCAAAATTGCACACAAGAGAAGGGACAAAAAGACCGTAAAAAATAGGAGACCGACGAGGCCTCCACGCACGGGAGGAGGAAGCGTTTTTATTGCCCCATACCAGAGCGCACGCATCATCCTCATGGTCGTGCGTCTCGTGCAATTTGTTTAGTGGCCAGATGTACGCCATCCAGGGCATGCCAAATATAGATTGAACCGGCGTTACTCTCTGTACAAATCGTCCTGTTCCCAAGCCAGGCGAGCTTGCAAACGTGACCAGGACGATTGTAGACTCCATCTCTATGGAGATAGGAAGTCAACCATTTTTCCCAGCCTTCCTCAGTCGTGTGTCCTTCGCGTAGAGAGGGCAGAGGCAAGCGTTCATTCGTTCGTCGGTAGATGTCAACGGTATTGTGCCGCCCTGCTATCGCCCAAAACTGTCCATCTGGCGATAGGCAGTCTACTGCTGGTAACATAAAAAATCTCCTTCATGCATGACTTAAATACCGGTCAGTTCTTTCAAGAAGCACCTCGACACTTTCTGCAATCACTTGAAAGAGCAAGACGCATGCGAAGCATGTTTCTTCCAGGAGTATGCCTGCTCGCAGCTCTTTTTGGAAGTCAACGAAGCGTGAATTTACCGTCAAGAAAGGGTGAATTTATCGTCAAATCAGTCTCAGAGTAGTAAAAACAGAGCAAATTGATGGCAGAGAAGTGTCTATCAACCTGCCGCAAACGTTATCTTCCTTCTCATCGCTTTTGATTTTCCCTCTACAAGGGAGGGACACACTGGTAGGCTTTTTCGTGGGAAACCTTCTCATGAGACTGAAGTAGCTGGAGGCGCACCTGAGGAAATAAGAAGCAAAGATGATCGGGAGACGAATGTTTTACAATGAATGGAATAGAAATAGAGAATAAAATCAAATATAGCTCAATCAGCTATCCTGAAAGCTGAGATTCTCTTTGTGTCAGGTTGCTTAACGAAGTGGAAGTCCATTTGTCAAGGTTGTTCGGGAAGGAGGAGCTTTTGTATATGAGAGAGGACAGTCTCCTCTGCTTGCGAGTAGGGTATCATTACCCCAACGGTCATACCAGTCTGCAAGAAATGAGCGACTTGTTCTTGGAACGGTTTGAGGACCACACGTTGTTGCTCAGGTGCAGGTGCTATCTGCAATTGCATCGCATCGAAGGGGAAAAAGTCTTGCTCAACGAATGCATCTGCAAGTAAGAGGACATACTTCTCCAACAATTGTTGCCGCGTCGGCGAAAAGAAATATTCCTGAGCACTGACTACCAAGAGTCCTCCAGCACAACAACGGCTCCGTATCAGAGGAAACGCAGCCATGCTTTTTATCTTGTCTGCGTCACAAAAATAGCGGGTTGTTTGCATCGGTTCTGGATCGAGCGGAGAGGAAAGATTCACGGACTGCAGGATTAAAGGATGCCCTCTGACAATACTGAGTCCAACCCATGATTCTCGTCCGGCAAAGACATGATGGAGAAGTTGGCTATTAATCCAATGATGGCTTCCTTGCCCCTCGGCCTGTAAAAACAGCCACTCAACTTTTGATGAATCAGGATGACGGAGACATCGACCAACGATAGCCGCCATTCCAAGGCGGTCCGGGTCAAGATGCTCGATAATCTGCTTCAGTACGAGACTACTCACGGACCATCGTCTTGTGGTGCTAGCGGAGTCTGTCTTCGTCTTGTAGATACGCCAGATAAAATCATCGGGGACAGTTTTATCCAAGTTTAGAAGCTCAACTGGCGTAAAGGCATGTGGAAATGCGCTTTGAAGTTCGCGCTTCATAGCTTTTTGATACTCAGGAGGAACAGCAGTCGCGAGGGCGCGGATGGAGGCTGGATTGGCCGGGTCACTTCCCCCTTGTGATTTGGGTAATGTCCAGCGATAGAGAGACCTGATACTCGTATTGACTTCTGTCGCGATACGTTGTCTTTCCGAAGGCTTCTTTTCAAAAACCTCTCTGAGAATTACCTTCCAATCGCCCTCCACTGTTGTCATTGGTGATCTCCTTTCTCAAAACGTGTGTGTAGCATAGCATATGCTTCTGATTTGTCAAGAATGACAGATGACTGACCATATGTCACGGTGGATGTGTAAGCAGAGAGGCAAGTCAGTAATGCTTGCTTTGACCATTGTCTTACATAATCGCGATAGCCACATTTCAGCTCACCAGTGCATGATATCGTTCAGTATACTTTATCGGATTCGTCGCCTTCAACCTCGCGTTGCATGCATCTGCTGTTGCTTTCGTTTGTGTAAACGGGAATATTCCTAATGAGGAAAGCTGGCAAGGGTTGTCGGCGAATGGTTTGAAGCGCATCTCCCGTAGAGGGACAAGGTAGCGGAGCATGAGTGCCTCGTTTTTGCGACAGAGATGTCCGAGGGGACCCAATTGGCTCAAGACTGAGTCTGAATCTCTCATCTTGAGCCGATACAAGGGAACCACGCCTGATATCTTGTAGCTTACTCGTTATACTTGCAATATGGCATATGCAAGTATGATTCTTCGCCATTCTCACCATTTCTTCTTGTTCACTTCGTTACTTCTTCCACTTCGATGGGCTTGCGTGCTAAAAAAGTGTGCAGAGAAATGAGGCCCTGGAAATCCTTTTGGTGCATGTCAATGATCGCTTGTTGATGGAGGTAATCAAAGTCTTTTGATGAGATCAGGCCAAAATCGACCATCGTCTGCTTGATCTGTATGCCTGATATTTCTATGTTATGATACTGATCTGACCAGGCAGTTGTATTGAAAGAATACTCCAGGCCGTATCCAAATATCTGAATGTAATCATGTCCCAGCGCACGTAACAACTGAGGGAAAGCATGCACAATGCCCCAGGATTCTCCATCTGGCGAGAACCCATATCCAATCTTCCAAAACAATTTAACAATGAGGCGCATGAAGTGATTGACTGCAGCGCTGGACGTCATCCCTTCTCCTACCATCTCCGTCAGGCGCAACTGTCCCCCCGGTCGCAGGACACGCGTACATTCTTTGAGAAACGGAAGCCAGGCTTCTCGTTTGAGTACAGTACCAAGAAACCGTTGGTTGACCAGATCGAAAGAGGCATCTGGAAACGCGAATGGCTGGGTGATATCCATCTGCTTAAATATGACGTTTGGAAGGTCGTGTGTGTCTGCACGTGCATTGGCGTAGTCGATCATGATACGGCTTACATCTACCCCTGTCACTTCAGCTTCAGGAAGCTGAAAGGCTACATCCATAGCCCAGCCGCCAGGACCACAACCAAGATCAAGAACAGAGCGCATATTGGAAAGATCAGCGATATTGGGAAGTGCTCCTCCCATGGCCTGTGTCATCACACGATCCTGATTGATCAAACGCGCCATCTCCGTGGGACTCTCCGGATCGAAGATGTATGTGTTATTGTTTGCGGGTTCTGAGTTCATTGAGTGTTCTCCTCTAGGAGATACTGCGGACAATGTTTTGCCTGTAGTATAGTAGCTTGTACGGTTCTTGTCTAGCAATTGTAACAGAAGAAGCACATGCATAGTTTTGACAGGACGGAGAGATGGTGCTGTCTGTGAACAAAATGATAGAGGGAAACGTATTCTTTGCTCTGATGATGCTTTGAAGCAGGTGGACAGAACTCACGATGCATAATCCAATGCATTGGACTCGTGAGGCGGAGATGAAGTGAGAAAAGGTTGTTGCAGTTGGTTTACTGTGCAGTTCTCCTGCTCCTGGTATATAAGCCTTTCTTCGTGGTTCTCAAGATGTTTTGTAACGCGGTTTTAACATTGTTCTCTTCAAGAAGAATAAATTAATTACTTTTTCTTGACATGAAACCAACAATGTCATGCAAATGTTTGGAATGTGCTAGCGATCGAGTGAAATCTTTCGCTAAAAGCTGTCATATTTGCCAGTTGTCATTAAACTTGACACTTTTGTTCTTGACATTGCACAAGAAATACTATACAGTAGATAAAGATAAAGCCGCATGGTTCCTTATATCCTATTTTTCTACCGGATATTCTTTCGGTCGGACTTATTTCACTTACCGACCCTCTTATGAAAGAAGCAGAACTATGGACACTCTCAATGACAGATGGTTGTTTTGTATTTTCCTTGTTATTGGAAATGTCTGAAAGAAGAAGGATGTATTCAAATAAATCAACTTATGCACCTATTTCATCCGTCCATCCATTCATCATGATGATAGAATGTACCTCGCGAGGAAGCAGCCATGAAAGAAAACGTACCAATGCTCATCCGCCAGGCACGTGAAAAGCTTGGATTGTCACAAGCAGCGTTGGCAGCCAGGCTTGAGGTTTCCACCAACACGGTGCGCAACTGGGAAAATGGACGCTCGACACCGGCTATCTCGATTCGGCCCTTGCTTGAAACGGTCCTGGAAATCTCTTTACAAGAGCAGCAGGAAACCACTCCTGCTCTGATTTCCACACAACCTGATGCGGCTACGAGGGTTCCCTATGAAGTCACTGCCTCCACACAGCAAAGCCTGAAAGAGAAGAATCGCATGCAGATGCTCAATCGCGTGCATTTGAGATGGATCAGGGGGGTGTTGGAAAATTCCCTTTACTTGGCGACGCTGATCCGGCTTGGGTTGCGTGAACGGCCCCATGCCGTTGCAAATCCTTGGCGATTAGTGGTTCAAGAAAGCAGCCAGGTGCCTGAGCGGCATTTGCCACCAGGAACGAGCTTGACAAAAGTGTACGACGAATATAACGAAGAAATTCTCGTATTGGGAGAGCCTGGTGCCGGAAAAACAACGCTCTTACTGGATTTGACGAAAGATTTGCTGCAGCGAGCAGAAAGGAATGATGCGCATCCTCTGCCTGTGGTGTTTAATCTCTCGTCGTGGGCAAAAAAATCTCTTCCTCTGCAAGGGTGGATGATAGAAGAGTTGCAGACGAAATATCAGATCCCGAAGAGACTGGCACAGGAATGGGTGGTCGGTCATCAGATCCTTCCTCTTCTGGACGGATTAGACGAGGTTGTTGCTTCCTCGCTGAGCAGTTGTATCGAGGCGATCAATAGCTATCGGCAGGAACATGGAATGATGGCTATGGTTGTCTGTTGTCGCAAGGCAGATTATTTCCGTCAATCCATGCGTTTACTGCTCAGCACTGCGGTAGAGGTGCAGCCTTTAACTGCGGAGCAAATTGACGCCTATTTAACGCAAGCGGGGAAGGACCTCACTGCTGTGCGCGTCGCATTGCAACAAGATCCTATTTTGCGCGATGTTGCATCAACGCCACTCATGCTCTCGACCATTGCCGCCACCTATCATGATCAGCCTATTTCCAGTATGCTTGCGCTGCATTCTGTCGCGGAACGGCGTCAAATGATCTTGGAGAACTACATCGAACGCGTACTGGAACAGCGAGGATCTTTCAAAAAGGAAGCCAAGCTTCAACAGACGAAATCGTATTTAGCGTGGCTTGCGAAGCACATGCTGCTTCATGGTCAGACAGAATTCTATGTCGAGCGCATGCAGCCAGATTTGTTGGACGATGCATCGGCTCAACGAGGCTATCGCACTACCATCATCCGAAGCATCTATGCGCTCCAGTGTACCATCATTGGAGCGCTCTTCGCCTGGATCTTTGGGGGAAAGCCTGAGCCTGGCAATATGAGAGGCGTTGGTGACGGGTTGCTTGGGTTGCTTGGAAGTGGACCGGGAAATGCGATCCTGGGATGGATGGCCCCCGGACTGGGTGGAGGATTAGAAGGGGGGGGCATGTTTGGAATGATTTTAGGTCTGGTGTTTATCGTGGTCACGTTATTAATAGACGTGAGTGGTTCTTCTCAGCAAGTCTCATGGGCCGCTTTGCGAGCACAACTTGTGAAGAGTCTGCTCATCGGACTGCGGAATGGGATCGTCAGTGGAGGATGTATTGGGAGCCTTTGCGGCCTCTTCTTTTTTGCGATCCGCCAGGATCTCTCCTATGCGTTCTCGCAGGCTCTTGGTTTTGGAGCCTTTACTGGAAATATCATCGGCCTGGTCAGCCTCTTGGTGGTCACACTCCGTGTTTCTCCAGAGCGGGAGGAGGCTTCCTCTCTTTCTGTCGGCCTCGTGACTCGTCTAATAGATGGGATCGTCATTGGGGGATGCGGAGGACTTGGCTTTGGACTCGTGAGTTCCCTGTTGGTAAATGTACAGCAGGGGGCCATCTATGGAGGTATTGTCGGTATTGCCTTCGGCCTGACCTTTGGTTTTGCAGGAGGGACACGGCTCATTCGCGATGTCGGCACCATCTCTCCTGCTGAAATCGTGAGGTGGAATTGGCACCATGCTTTTGCCAATTGGAGTGGGATTCTCATTAAAGGGTTGGTCATCGGACTCATGATTTTCCTCATGGTCATGATCGTCTTGGGGAGTGCAGGATCGCTGTTGCATGACAGTGTTTATGCCTGGAAGTATGGATGCGTATACGGGATCATTGTTGGGGCGAGCGCTACTGTGGCGAGTATTCTGACAGGCATTTTGAATAGTGGGTGGGAAAGCAATACGTTGGACGAGCGTCATTTGATGAGACCAAATGAAGGCATCCGTCGCTCACTGTACAATAGCCTCTTTGCGGCAGGATGCTTTGGCCCTATCGGTGGGATTGCTAGTGGAGGGATGGTAGGCTTTGCATTTGGATTGATCGCGGCGCTTCCTGGCTGGCCTGTGTTGGCACTCGGATTTGCTATCATCTTAGGCAGTGTCTTCGCGCTCGAATTTGCCATGTTACGAGGTGGTATTGCCTTCCTTGCGCATTATCTGCTTCGCTGGTATTTGTGGAGGGAGAAATACCTCCCCTGGCGCTATATCCGATTTTTGGATTATGCCGCCTCCCGTATTCTTCTTCGCAAGATAGGCGGAGGCTACATCTTTCACCATCGCATGCTTCTCGAATATTTCGCCGCTTATGGAGGTGAAGTGGCATCACGCTCGTCTGAAGAGGAACCAGTCATCATCAAACGAGCATAAGGGAATGTTGCTTCACGAGGAGAGGCGCTTCCTCGCAGTTCATTTCTTTGCGATGGGACAACCCATCTCGGTGTGTAGCGATGAACCGCGAGGCAATGGTGCATCGTTTTGATATGCCGTTTCATTGAGCAGCGGCGCTGCCAACACATTGCTTAAAAAATATCAAACTCGTTGATAGATAACGAACACTCTAAGGATAAAAAAAGAGGAATGATACAACCATCACCATCGGAAGGAACCCACGCTCTCGTCATTGGTGGCAGTATTGCAGGATTGCTTGCTGCTCGTGTTCTCAGCAGGCATTTTCAACACGTCACCATTATCGAGCGGGATCACTACCCCACAAACCCTGCTTTTCGTCCTGGAGTTCCTCAAAGTCGTCACATTCACATTTTACTGTTGCGCGGCCAACACGTGGTGGAAGCCTTATTTCCGGGTATCAAAGAGAAACTCCTCAAGAATGGGGCCATCCGGCGCGATTATGGGAACGCAATCTATTATTATGGAGGACGTTGCCCTGCGCTTCCACAATTACCTCAACTACAAGGATGGAGTTGTTCACGGGAATTGCTGGAATGGCAACTTCGCCAGGAACTGGCTTTGTGTGAGCGGATATGCTTCCTTGAAGGTCAGGAGGTCACCGATCTGCTCTTTGAGCATCAAGCTGTTTGTGGGGTCCGATCTCGCGCAAGAAACGATCAAGCAGACCAGGAACTCAGAGGAGATCTCATTGTTGATGCAAGTGGGCGCTTCTCGAAAACACCACAATGGCTGAAAGAAGGAGGATATGTAGCTCCCAAAGAAACGCTTGTGCCGACGGGAATTGGCTATGCAACACGGCTGTATGAAGCTACACCCCACCCTTTTGTTGCCACACAAACAACGACGCCTCCCAGACAGACAGGAGTGGTGATGTCAGTTGAAAAAGGGATGGTGGTGGGGTTGGCAGGAGATGACCCGCCGGAAGACGATGAGGCATTTCGACATTTTATTGAACATCTTCCTGATCCAGCGATTAGGGAAGCCATCAGGGATGTTTCACCGATATCAAAGATCTATGGGTATCGGCATACAGAGAATCGTTGGTGTCATTTTGAGTCGCTACGCCACTGGCCAGAAGGCTTCATCGTGGTTGGCGACGCCGTTTGCACCTTTAATCCTCTCTATGGACAGGGCATGACGGTTGCTGCCCTCCAGATCCAGCTCCTTGATGCTTGTTTGCACGCTTCTTGGACAAGAGGCAGAGGCTTTACACGTCGTTTTCAGCGGAAAGTGGCTCAAGCTCTTGCCCTTCCCTGGATCATGGCAACTGCAACGGAAGCACGGAGAACACATTGGTTGGTTCAACGCTATCTTGATACACTAATTACGCTCCTGCCAACCAATCCCAATGTGTGGCGCATCTTTTTGGAAGTGGTACATATGGTTCGATCACCACGTGCACTTCTTGATCCATCCATTGTATTCACTGTTTTCGCTCGGAGGAGAAGATAGGAGTCGGTCCAACTCCTCTCCTCTCTTTCGTTGATACAAGGTTTCAATAGCACCGAACACGTTTTTCATAAAAAAAGCGGAAAATCCCTCTATATCAGGACATGCTTGTTTTTCTGACATAGAGAGAAAATGCTTGGGGTGGTGAAAAACGAATGGAATAAGCACGATTGTATCATGTCATTATTCTCTAGAGAGGGCAGCATGAAAATAAGATCTGACTTTTCCGCCGTGATTCGTCAGGCCCGTGAAGCAAAAGGACTCCAACAAGAGGCCCTGGCGACCTTGCTTGGAGTTTCTCCTGATACGATCCGCAATTGGGAAAAGGAGCGCTCGACCCCTTCCCTCTCCATCCGACCTCTGCTCGAACAGGCCTTGGAGATCTCCTTACAAGAGGGCGATGAGCAGAAGGCGCAATCTGACACGCATCCATTGCAGGCGGAACATCAGGATGCAAAGAGAACTTCTTTCTCTCCTATGAGATGGATGATCGGCGATGAAAATCGCCGACGCATGCTCAACCGCGTTCATTTTCTTTGGATCAAGGGTGTCTTAAATGCTATCCTTTCCCAATCGACGCTCATTGGAGTAGGTCTGCAAGAACAGCCGTTAGCGCTCGAATATTCCTGGCAGGCCGAAGAACAAGCCACTGCTCGTCTGCCACAACACTATCCTGCAGGAACTTCTATCGTCCAAGTGTATGATACTGCTGAGGGTGAGCTACTGATTTTAGGCGAGCCGGGGGCTGGCAAAACGACGCTCCTCTTGGAATTAACCAACGTGTTGCTAGAGCGCGCTCGTCATAACGAACTTCATCCCATTCCAGTTGTGTTTCACCTCTCATCGTGGACTGAGAAACGGCTGCCTCTCATCGAGTGGCTTCTGGAAGAATTGCAGCAGAAATATCAGGTTCCTTATGCTCTCGGAGCTGCCTGGATCGCAGATGACCGCTTGATTTTGTTGTTGGACGGCTTGGATGAAATTGCCGTGGCGCATCAACCAACCTGTATCTTGGAGATGAATCGCTATCGAGAGGAGCATGCACTCGTCTCAGTGGTGGTGTGTTGCCGGAGTGCCAGTTATTTTGAGCAAACGGGCCGATTCCAACTCAAAAAAGCGGTCGAGATTCAGCCCTTGCTTCTCAGGCAGATTAACCAGTATCTTACCTCCGCTGGCAAACCATTAGCCGGTCTACGAGCAGCGTTACGTACTGATCCTGTGCTGCGAGAAGTGGTCGCAACACCGCTGATGCTCAGTGCATGCGCGATGGTCTATCACAACAAAACACAAAAAGAGATTGCTCTCAGAGGAGATCAAGAAGAGTGGCGGAGAAGTATTCTGGAGCAATACGTGACGCTTGCCTGGCAGCGCGGTTCACGCGCCTCTCCGTCCTATTCAGCAGAGCGTGTCACGTCCCTTTTAGCCTGGCTGGCACGACAGATGAGAGCACATGGTCAGACAGAGTTCTATCTCGAACGACTGCAACCTGACTGGTTAGAAGAAAAGAAGGCGCACATGCTGTATCAAAAGTGGGTAGCCCGTATCCTCTTATGTATTTCTTTCTTCATCCAGGCGACGCTCTTTGCTTGCTTTCGAGGCGATACAGAGCCAGATGTGCCCGGTCTGTTTTTTTGGTTGGGCAGCAGTGCTCATGGCAATACCATCCTCGGGTGGATGGCTCCGGGCGTTGGAGGAGGGTTGGGCGGAGGAGGAAGTTTAGGACTCATTATCTTTGTGGTTCAGGCGCTCGCCGGCTTCTTTGTCGAGCAAAAGGGATCGACGCAGACCTTGCTGGGAGCCATTCTCCATAATCTCTTCGGTGCACTACGTGTCTCTCTCCTCATCGGAAGTGGGACGGCATTGCTGGTCATTGCCGTTTTAGCACTCGTCCAAAAGAGTCTGACCTATGGCATCCAACATGGAATAGGCATTGGGATCTACGCAGGTTTGTCGTTTGGATTGATCTGGTTGATTGGGCGTGGGGATGGACGCGAGAAGCCCGTTTATGTCCTGAAGCGATCTTTGGGTGACCGCCTCCTCGATACGGTACTGTATTTCTTGAGCGGTTTTTGCGGAATGTTCTGGTGGTACGCGTTGCAGGCCGGGTCTCCAGAAGGGAATCCCTTCCGTGCTGCCTTGTGCGTTGGAGTGGGGTTGGCTGTCATGTGGGGACCAACCACGATGACTGAGAGACTGATTAAGGCGGGAATTATCATTCAGCCTGCCGAGGTCTCCCGATGGAACTGGTCGAGTATGGCTAGAAACATCATGCCAGGCATCAAAAGAGGCATGGTGCTGGGCGCAGCTATTGCATTGCCAACGATTGTTGTGTTGGTGATCATGAGCAGCTTATTCAACAATTTCTCGTATGCATGGCGCTATGGCCTGATCTATGGCCTGATCGTTGGATGCATGAATGGAATCGCTGCGCTGCTGACGAGTCTGCTCAATAGCGGTTGGCACTCTGACATGATGCCCGATCCGCATCAACTGACACAACCGAACGAAGGCATTCATCGGTCGTACAAACATGCCCTCTTTGCTGCTGGTGTCTTTGCCCCTATTGGTGGGATCATCAGTGGGATCGGCTGCGGGATCTGTTTTTGGCTCGCGGGGGTTCCTGGCTGGTTTTTTCTCATGGTGGGGTTAGGAGTGGTCAGTGGCATTGGGCTTGCCCTCCAGTTTTGGAATGCGTATGGAGGTCGCGCGTGGATCGAGCATTATCTGTTGCGCTGGTTCCTCTGGCGAAAGGATGACGTGCCGCAGAGGTGTCGTGAGTATCTCGATGAGGCCGTACGTCGCACGCTTCTGCGGAAAATGGGCGCTGGCTATATGTTTTCACATCAACTCTTTCAAGATTATTTTGCGAAGCAATAGGAAGGATCATGGATGACAACAATACGTTTTCAACATGCAATTGTGATTGGCGGAGGAATTGCTGGCCTCCTTGCCGCTCGCGCGCTGGCAAACTCCTGCGAAGGTATCACGATCATTGAGCGCGATACATATCCCGATGCACCGACATTTCGCGCTGGAACCCCGCAAGCGCGCCACGTCCACGCATTTCCCCTTCGAGGACAGCAGATCCTCGAAGCATTCTTTCCAAGCTTTGGGGAAAGCCTCCTGAAGGCAGGGGCGCGCATGCATGACTACGCGAGCCAGGGACTCTACTTTTATGGATCCCGTTGCCCACAAATAGCTCCGGGATTACTTGGCTGGAGTGCATCACGGATGTTGGTTGAGTGGCAGGTGCGTCAGGAGATGCAAAAGTTTTCTCACGTGCAGTGGGTGCAACAATGCAACGTGAGAGGACTGTTGTATGAAAATCACGCTGTCAGGGGAGTGAAATACCAGAAGCAAGGCACGCTGGAGAATCCAATAGACATCTTGGAGGGGGATCTGGTCATTGACGCGAGCGGTTCGTCATCCGAGGCTCCGATCTGGTTGGAAAAAATCGGCTACCAGCCTCCTCGTGAAACCATCGTTAACCCTTTCATTGGCTATGCAACTCGGGTGTATACGTGCCCGGAAGAAGAGGTATACAGAACATGGTGGAGCGGACTCGCTATTCAGGGGACAGGGCAGAATCGGAGAGCAGGAGCGTTGATGGAAATTGAAGGTGGACGGTGGATGGTGTTACTGGCTGGTTCGGGAATGGATTACCCTCCCAACGATCCAGAAGCATATCTTGCCTTTGCCCAGAGCCTGCCAGAGCCAGCACTTTACGAGAGTATCAAAAATGCGACCCCTCTTTCACCTGTTTACGGCTATCGACCAATTGGGAACCGTTTCAGGCACTATGAGCAGATGGACATGCCACGAGGCTTCATCATTGTGGGCGATGCTGCCTGTACCTTTAATCCCATTTACGGTCAGGGGATAACGGTAGCTGCGCTGGAGGCTCAAGCGTTGGAGCGTTGTTTGCACACTTGGCATCGGAAGAAAGATCCCTTCAGTCATTTTCAGCGGCACATTGCTCGCCTGTTGGCATCACCCTGGATGCTTGCAATCACTGCCGATAGCACTCAGGAGGATCGGAAAACACTGCGAGAGCAGCTGGCCAACTGGTACCTCGTAGGTCATGTGATCCCTGCAATTCCTAAAGATCCGAAGGTAGAGCGAATCTTCCTTGAAATCCTGCATATGCTCAAAACTCCCAATGCGTTGCTGCATCCGGCAATGTTTGTCAGGGTGCTGATACAGTCACGCAAGAAAAACTAGAGCAGCTCTTTCCTTTCTGTCTAGAAAGTATATGAGCGGATAAATTGATAGCAAGCAGCAGAAGTAGATCATAATAAAAGACAAGGAGAAATGATATTTCATATGGGGAAGCAGGCAAGAGCTTGGATTTCATTGCTTTTTACCTGGGCAATTCCTCGACCAGTTGATGTCCTGGCAAAAGCCTGGTTCTTCTTGTACGGGCTGGCCGCAACACTTGTCTTTGGTCAGCCTTCGGAGAATCAAACCATGCTGGGAAATGGACTCTTTCATCCTTCTCCCGCATGGCAGGGGAATGAGATACCAATATGGGCAATTGTTACATGTCTCTTCATCTACTTCATTCTAGAAGAGTTGCTTGTGCAACAGGCGAAATTGATCTGGGATGACATCAGAGATAGGGATCGTGACCAGAAACTCTTACACAACAGAGAGCGAGCGATTGCAAAGGGAATCATCTCAGTTCGGCAGGCTCGCTGGAATATGCTGGCCCGGCTTGTCTTAGCGGCTCTATTCATCGTCTGGCAGAGAAGAGTGGATCTGCTTGTCGTCTTCAGCGTGATCTTCCTCCACCAGGCTGTGTATCTGTGGGCGAAACCGAGAGGAGCAACTCATCCTCTCGGTCTGTTGTTTTGGCTATCATTCAACAACTCGCTCAGATTTTTTGCTGGTACGGTCGCCATCGGAGGCTTTCAAGCCTTCCTTCCTCTCATTTTGATGTTCGTGACTTGTTACTTTTGTTCTGTCGGGGGACTCGCTGCTCAGTGGAAAATGGAGGCACAGGACGTCGGCCAGAACATTCGACCACAGAGTGCTTATTTTGCCGTCCGAGGTGAATTTTGGCAACAGGTTGGCTTGCTCGATGCAATCCTCGTCGCAGGTCTCCTCGTGCTGTACTGTCTCTTTTCGCTCTGTGAGGTGCAAGGTGCGCTGTTGTATCTGACGGATTCCCTCCATTGCTCAACAACACCTCCAAATAGAGGATTGCTTGGTGGTATTGTCTCCTTACTGTTGATAGGCGTGTTCTTATTCGTCGACATGACACTTATTCGCCATCTTCAAAACACTGGTATATCCACGTTTCTTGCTCGACGAATCAAACAGAGCAAACAACAAGCACTGCTGTTGTGTGGAGGAATCATCTGTGTATCTGGGGGCATCATCCTTTCAAGCCTTTTCCTTGCATGGATGCAACCATATGCCCCTTTCCTCCTTGCAGTAATACTGTTGAGCATGACCATGCTGTATAAAATCTTGTACGAAGGGATGAGCTACCAGGCATTTGCGCACATCGGAGGGAGGCAGTGAACCCTCTCGTGAAAGCGATTGACTTGCAGATCATCCTTCGACACGATGTTGATGATCTCTCGTCTCTTCTCGTTGGCATGAGACAGGGACAGGTTGAAACATTTGTCCTGCGCTTCTGTTTCCTCCTGTACTGGGAGGAAACGCTGGTTGCATTGGTGTCCTGCTCGTTTGCCCTCATCTTGATCTGTGCCAGTCTAACGTGTTGGCACAGATGACGCTTTCCCTATATCGCAGAAAATGTATGGGATACAAAAAAGCGAAGAAAATAGTGTGAGATTCTTCTCACCTCATTGGAGTATGTATGGGGAATACCATGAAAATACGATCCAACTTTTCTACCGTGATCCGGCATGCCCGGGAGGCAAAAGGCCTCCAACAAGAGGCGTTGGCGGCCTTGCTTGGAGTCTCTGCTGATACAGTACGTAATTGGGAGAATGAACGCTCAACCCCTACCCCCTCCATCCGGCCAAAAATCGAAGAGATTCTTGAAATCTCCTTGTCATCTTCGCCACAGCAGGTGGTGCAAATGGGAGGTATGAGGCCTTTTGCATCAAAAATCCTTTTTCCTCTTAATAAGAATCGTGAGCGAATGCTCAATCGCGTGCGGTTACGATGGATTGAAGGCGTTCTCAAACAGGTACTTCCTAATGAGACGCTAATTACCTTGGGACTACAAGAGCAGCCACAGGCCGTCAGCAATCCCTGGCAATTGGAAGTGCAAGAGTCAAACCTCCCTGCTTATCATCTTCCCGCTGCTACCTCCATCACTCAGGTCTATGATGCCGCTGATGGAGCCTTGCTTGTGTTGGGTGAGCCAGGGGCTGGGAAAACGACGCTCTTGCTTGAACTGACGAAGATTCTCTTAGAACGGGCAAGCGACGATGCGCTGCATCCGATGCCGGTTGTCTTCAATCTTTCATCATGGGCCGTAAAACGGCCAGCGCTTGCAGACTGGTTGATGGAAGAACTCGTGCTGAAATATCAAGTGCCGCGTCCACTTGCCACATCGTGGGTGCAAGAGGAACAGATCCTCCCTCTCCTCGATGGTTTGGATGAAGTGGCTGAAGCCCATCGAGCGGCTTGTGTCCAGGCGATCAATGCGTATCGGCAAGCACATGGGATGTTGCCGCTCGTTGTGTGCAGTCGAACTGATGAATATCTTTCCCTGCGCATACGTCTCCAGCTACAGTCCGCAGTTGTTGTGCAGCCGTTAACTTCGAGGCAAGTCGATGTCTATCTCACTGCGGTACTTTCTCGGACATCGGAGCTGAGAAAGATCCTTCAACACGATTCTGTCTTGCAGGAGATGGTATCCAATCCGCTGATGCTCACGACGATTGCCTTTACCTATGGCGATCAACCGCTGAGTGAGAAGTTAACCGTTGGGACGCTTGCCCAACGGCGGCAGCTTATTCTTGCACAGTATGTTAATCGTCTCTTTCAGCGTCGAAGTTCACAGAAACGGGTGACGCTCTCGCGAACGAAACACTATTTGGCCTGGCTGGCGAGGCAGTTGCTCAAACACAATCAAACAGAGTTCTTTCTTGAACGCATGCAACCTGATTGGCTCCCTGACGGCCCTGCACGCTCTGGATATGACAGGCTTATTTTACGGTTAATTTATAGTGTAGAAATCATTGTGACGAGCGCACTGTTTGCCTGGGTACGTGGGGGAAGAGTCAACAACACGATCCCCTTTGGGGTAGGAGCAGGACTGTTTGGGCAACTGGGGGCAGGCCCAGGAAATACTGTTTTTGACTGGATGGCTCCAGGGCTTGGGGGAGGCGTCGAGGCAGGGGGGAGTCTTGGCGTGATCTTTACCCTGGTCTTTACTGTTTCTGCATTGCTGATCGGTGGGTCTGTTTTTCCGTTATCGTGGACCTCAATAGTGCGGAGCGTGAAGCAAGGTGTGAAGCATATGCTCATTGCTACCAGTATCATCGGCCTGCTGGCAATATGCGTCTTTACCATCTTTGGAGGATGGATGCATGGTCTCCTCTATGGGAGTGGTGCAGGAATATTTGCGGGCGTTGTCATTGGGCTGCTGAGCGCCTTTGCTGGATTACGTGAAACATCAGACGTGCAGCAACACTCATTACGTACGCGGCTTGTCGATGGGGCGATCATTGGGATCTGTGGAGGACTAGGATTTGCCCTGGTCGATTTCTTGCTAGGGATTACCTTGCAGTCTGTGATGATTTATGCGTTTATTATCGGAATTTTTACTTTTTGTGCATTCAGTTTTGCCGGGGCAAGCAAACTGATTCCTCACCTCGGAACTATTCAACCCGCCGAAGCCATTTCCTGGTCTTGGACCACGACCTGGAGCGATCTGCTCCGAATCGTGTTACAAGGAGGAATCATGGTTGGTTTTGTCATGTTCGTCATAGGAGTGGTTTTTGGGGGAGCGAGTGGGGCTTTTTATGGCGTTGCCTATGGGAGCAGGTATGGTCTCATTTTTGGACTCATTACGGGAGTAATTGTGGGAGTGGTTGGAATCCTGTCCAGTTTTTTGCAACAATGGTGGTCCAGTACATTGCTAGCGACAACGCAACTCCTTCGTCCCAATGAAGGAATTCATCGTTCGCTCGAACATGCGGTCATTGTTGGATTGCTCTTTTGTCCTGCGAGCGGCATCGTCATTGGGACAGCCTGTGGCATCGCATTTGGGGCGCTTGGCAACCTGGCGTCCTGGCCGATTCTCGCAGCGGGATTTGCCGTCGTTTTTGGACTCTATGTGGGATTTCAATTTGCGATGAGCAATGGAGGGATTGCTTGGATTGAACACTATCTGTTGCGAGTGTTTCTCTGGCGGCTGGGCACCATTCCGTTCAATTACGTTGATTTTCTCGACGATGCCGTTTCACATGTCGTGTTACGAAAAATTGGTGGAGGCTATATGTTTGCTCATCGCTTGTTGCTCGACTATTTTGCCTCGTTGTCAGATGCAGAGAGCACATCTGACAACGATAGTTAGACGCGAAAAAGCCAGAAGATCAGGACGGTGATCGGGATGGCGAGGCATGTTCCAGCGCATGCCTGAAGTACTGTGTGGGCGCGGACGTGCCACCGCGCCCATCCGATAAGGATAACGAGTGGAACCAGAAAAAGCAAGAGAGGACCAAACAGCAGGACACAGGTCGTTACTGCTCCCGCGCTTCCAATCATATGGAGACTGATTTTAAAACGTAACATTTCTGTGATAGCCGTCGCGATTGCAACGCAAATGAGCGCTGCAATGACGGTCGCCAACAATGCAGGTGAGGCTGCTAGCAAAAATAAGCAGAGAATGACAATTGTCATGCACACCAGCCCAAAAAGGAGAGGGATCAACCGTTGTGATCGCTTACTCACATGAGTATCGGTATAGCGACCTTTGCGAACCCCATCGCGGATAAATAACGCTGGCGCGAGAGTGAAGCCAACGACGATGATCCCCCACCAAAGGAATCCTTTTTGCACATCTGGTGCAGTATGTAGTGCAACGACCAGAAAAAGTGGAAAGGGCAAAAAAATAGGGCTGGTGATAACTGAGATCCAATGAGCAATCTTTTCGCTCAGCGTTTTTGCAGTTCCCCCAAACCCTTTTTCTGTAACATCTTCTGAGGCTTCCAAAGTGAATCCTTCCTAACAAATAGAGTGTGTCAGCAGCGGCATATGGAGATGGTTTCATCGTAGCATATATGCTGATGCATTGTAAATTGATAGGTGACTCTTTGTCTATTTTTGCCTGCTTCTTTGTCACGTACGCTTTGTTTGTCAGATTGGCGAGGTGGAGCTGATGGAGGAGGCTGAGATGGTGCTATGTGTTCCATCAAGGTCGTCAGATGCAATCTGGCACATGCGGGCTACAAAAAGATTTGTATATATCGACCGCATCTGGCAGAATATGGTACCTATTTGCTGAATGATTCAATCATTTCCATTTCATTGTTGTCAAAATAAAGGTGGGGAAGCGCTTTCAACATCGGTATGGTTGTGTTTCGCCGTATCTTCATTAAAAATGAACTTCCATGCGATCTCCAGCCTGCAACAATTCATACTCTATCTGAGCGAAGACCTGCTCTTCACTATGGATTGGGGAAGCTCCCTCGCGAAGTGCTTTTTGATGGGCATCGTTGACTCGCCGCCTGAATGAGTCAAAATACGTGTGTTGTACGTCCCAAGGAGGCAGCACTCCTAGTTCAATACAGGACATAAATTGTGTTTCGGAAAAGGCGAGACGAATGGTATCTGCAAAAATCTCCAACATCGTTATGCGCTCTTCAGTAAAAAAGTTCTTTTGGGTAGAGAGTGCGAGCAAAGCACCCGCAGTGCCATGCGTTTGGGTAAGAATAGGAAACGCGGCAGCACTCCCTGCATCTGTTGCTCGCTCAACTTGGAGTTGGAGGCTACTGCTGTCAGAAAGATCAGCAATGACCTCTCCATGCCCCTTTGTCACGACATAGCCTGCGAGCGATTCAATGCCCATGAGACTATTTAAGGTGTGTTGGTGATCTGGCCAGGGTGAAGTTCCCATGCCGACGGAAGCACGCAAACTACGAACTTTGCCGTCTTTGGGAGGCATGCAGGTAGCCACAATGATCTCAAGTCCTGTGTTTGGGTGAGACTCCAGACGCGTGAGCGCTTCCTTGAGGATGGCTCCAGTGAGTTGACGATACGGTTTTGGGGTATCACGCTGGAGGCGGAGCAACCTGTAGCAAAACGAATCGAGCCATTTTGGTGGAAGTGGTGGCAGGTTGGCGGGTTCTTCCGACACGGTTGCATGTAGTTGTTCCCAGAACTCAGGGTCTTTCCGGGCCAGGACAAGAAATTCCTGCTGTTGCTCCTCTGTTAAAATCGCGAGCAGCCTTTTCACATTGTCGGGTCTTGGCCAACCCTTCTCTCCCCTGATCCATCTATTGATCGTCGTTCGAGTTACCCCGACCGCTTCTTCAAATTGTGTTCTTTCCGTGAGATTCATTGGCCGAACCAGCTCTTTTATAAAGGTTCTCCAGGTCTTGCTCATACGCTCAAGTCCTCGCAACATAATCTACGTGCCTGTCAAACAGGAAGGCACAGGCTTGGGATGATCTCCGTCAACTCTCGTGATCTAATAGTACGCTATTTTTCTGAAAACTGCATCAGTATTTTTGAGGAATTGGAAAACACGTGGCCACTTTGGGAGGAAGCTCAGCTATGCCATGTTTGCCCGTCTTGTTCCCAGGTTTTTCCCAGGTTGTTCCCACCTTGCTCCTATGTTGCCTTGTTACACTTCCTCTACTAGCATGTCATCGAAAAGAGGAACGACGCAAAAAGGAGAGATTATGACTACGCAGCTTTCTTCAGACAACGAACAGGATCTCATACAAGATCCCCCGAATATCCAGCCCAGTGCTGATACGATGCTGATCCCATCCTTTCAACCTGTTTCTGCAACAGCACAATCGCCTGGCGCACCGTCACCCTACTATATCCAGGAAGGAGATGATGTCCCAGATGTAGGCTCCGTCAGTTCGGCGTTTGCTACCCCTTTCCAGTACTCTTCGGCGCTGCCAACAATGAATGAAGTGCAGGCAACAGGAGGAGAGCACGTCTATACAGCAACTGCACCCACGCCAACTCCTTCGTTCGGAGAGAAAAAAGCGGGGCGATCCTCCCTCTTCAAGATCGCGCTAGTGACGATCGTCACGGTCGTGGTGTTGAGTGTGCTCTCGCTCACCGTCTTCGCGCAGCCTACGCAACCGCTCGCGACAACGACGCCCCAGCAGACCCCGGCTCCTGCGCCAACGACGAAAGCCGTCCCACCAGCCCCAACCGCCAAGCCGACTCTTGTGCCAACAGCTATGCCCCCAGTTGGAACGCAGAATGGAATATGGGTGCCGCAACAATTGCCAGCAGGCTGGATGGACGCCGGGCTGACAACTGGTGATGCCATCTTTGCCGAGCGCACTGCCTGGACCTTCGCCGACCGCGAAGAAGCAATTGACTTTCGCAGCATCGGGACGATGACGGCGGCCCGATTCATTCTCACGCCGGGTGGCAAAACACGATTCGCACAAAATGACAGACGCGTTGCTAATGATGACTTCTTGAGAGTAGTACAGAAAAAAGATCTCATCCAGTCCGCTGTAGGCTTAGGCCCACACCTGGTGAAGTTTCAAGCCCAGGACAAAAATCAGTTTGTCTGGTTTGATGTCTCTTTCCAACTGTATCAGTCACAACGAGCCAATCCAGATAACCCCAAAGATCAACGGCGCATCGATGGGCTAGAGGTGGATGCTACCCATCAACCGCGCATCCATCATATGAGCATATTGCTCCATCGTATTGATCCAAAAAACCAGGGCGCAGATGCCCCTATGGGAGGAAGTGGCTGGTTAGTCTCGAATTACGGGTTGGATCTGCCAGGCAATACGCCTTTAGAGATTCTTCAGCCCATCTAATTGTGCATGCCATCCCGCCACCCTATCAGAAGGCGGGATGGCGTTCGGCATCGCTGATAGTGATACGAGAGGAGACCATCATGACAGCATTTGAGAAAACACTCCCGATTTTGCTTATCTTTTTTGTTGGATTGGCTTTGAAACGGATGAAGATCCTCAAACGAGAACATGCTCCACTGCTCAGTCAGATCATTCTCAAGGTGGCGCTGCCAGCGACCATTGTGAACTCGCTTGCTGGCATGGACCTCTCACCACACTTGTTCTTATTGCCTGTGAGCGGCCTGATGATTGTGACGATCCTACTCGGCATTGCTTATTTCGTGCTGGCCCCCGCGCTCGGTCTTCAAGGGAGAACCAGAGGAGCTTTTTTGATGGCCTTTCCAAGCCTCGAACTCGGTTCTATCGGGTACGCGTATATGCTTGCGTTCTACGGCGGAAGCGACGGTGTGGGCCAAATAGCCTTACTGGATGTTGGGAATAGTTTTTTCTTTTTTACTGTTGTTGCTTCTCTTGCACGATACTTTGGCCACTCCACCGAACAGTTTCGGTTGCACGATGGATTCCTGAATTTTCTCAAGAATCCGGTCAGCTGGGCCTATGCGCTTGGACTCGGCTTGAATCTGCTCCACATTCACAATGAGATGTTCTCGACGCTCTTTGCTGCTCTCGCGCAAGCGTTGTTGCTGCTGATCATGCTCTTGATCGCAGTAGAGTTCGAGCTAAGACTGTCCTCGTTCACGCTGCCGTTGCTCGCGATGTATTTCAAGGCCGCTCTCGGGGTGATTGTGGGCCTGCTGGTCTCCCTCCTTTTTGGCTTCACGGGGATGACGAGAGTGGCTGTGGTGTTAGGGGCATCGCTTCCATCGAGCCTGATGACCGTCGCATTCGCGCGGGAGAACGAGCTAGACACACCATTTCTGGCCTCCCAACTCTCGCTCGCGCTTCCTACTGCCATTGGTTTCAGTTCCGTGTTGATGGCGCTGATGCGCTAACAGAAAGGATCTCTTGTATGCATGTGCACAATTCATACACCATGCTCAACGATCAGGCACACAGTGGGGGGCACTGTCAGGAGGGAGCCAAAAGTACCTCTCTGTTTCAACAAAACGGAGCTGTGGCGGGACACGGCAAACAAGCAATGACCGTCCCATCTACTCGTTCCTTTGGACAGGTGCTTGCGCTCGTGATGGTATTGAGCATAGTAACGCTTGGTCTGGTGGGATCTCTGTTGTATCTCGCCTCAACGCGTTCTCCCGCCGACGCCAAATCGATGGAGACGCTGCTTGCACCTGTCTATCACCTTTCCTTCCTCTCTCTCCTGCTCGTAGGAGGACTAGTGGTGGTAGGATGCAGCGGGCTGTCCCTGGGCGGACTCTCTTTCTTTGTAGTGGACCAGCTCATTCGCCCACAAACACAGGAGACATTTGTTCCGCTCAGCCCGTTTGACCTGGATCTCCCGGCTGAAGCGGTTCAGTTCCTATCAGAGAAGGGTGATCACCTGGTTGATGGCCTCTTCATTCCGAGGCAAGGTGCCAGCACGACCATCATTGTGTGCCCTGGCTATCGTCGATCCTATCAGGATGTTCTGTGCGTGTGCCGGCATCTCTGGTTG
This sequence comes from Reticulibacter mediterranei, assembly GCF_016587455.1. NCBI lineage: Bacteria > Bacillati > Chloroflexota > Ktedonobacteria > Ktedonobacterales > Reticulibacteraceae > Reticulibacter > Reticulibacter mediterranei. The sequence continues at coordinate 338,333 of NZ_BNJK01000003.1, forward strand.
GCCGGGCACACTGTGCTGGCCTTTGAGTTCTTTGGGCATGGCTCTATCGTAGGGAGGACGGTGACGCTCGGCTATCGGGAAATCAACGATTTTCTGGGTGCGGTGGCCTATGCGAAAAAGCGTCTGCCCGCGACAAAGCTGGGAGTGCTTGGATACTCGATGGGAGCAGCTATCTCTATCATTGCGAGCGCGCGTACGCCTGAAGTCGCGGCGATCGTCGCTGATAGTGCTTTTGCGACGCATTGGAGCATCGTAGAAGGGATCATACATCGCAGGTTCAGCTGCTCGCGTGCCTGCCCACGCATTGCTTTTCGCCTCCTCCGCTGGATGATCGATCAGGTACTGTGGTGGCGTGCTGGCTATCGGTTCCACGAGGTAGAACCGCTACGGGAGATCGCGAGGCTTGCTCCCCGACCGGTGTTGCTGATTCACGGTCTCTCCGATTCCATTGTCAGCCCTGCTGACGCCCAGCGGCTCTATCAAGCGGCCCACAAACCAAAGGCACTCTGGCTCATCCCGCAGGCCGAACACAGTCGAGGCTATTTCATAGATAGCCCCTTATATGTTGCACGCATTACAGAATTCTTTGAGCAACGACTGAAAAGCAGTGGTTCAAAGAACACATCCCACAATGATGCTCCGAAGGTCGAGACCGGCAGCGAGCGTCCGTCGGAGGAAGGCATGCTCAAGACGACGCTCGCTGCTCTTGAGCAGATCCTGATCCGCCTCTTTGCGCAAACACTGAAGCTTCCGCAAGTGCAGGTACACGCAAAGAGCGACTTCTTTCAGCTTGGTGGTGACGCTGACGCATTGGCAGACTTGCTGGACGCAATAGAACAGCACTGCAAGATCCGCCTGACCCCCAACGATGTCTTTCATCATCCAACTGTCGTTCAGCTGGCGGCCAGAGTCTCCACGAGACAACAGGCAGCCATACAAGCCTGCGTGGCGCTCCCTGTCTAGCGCCAGTGCATCGTTTGAGAAATGTTTCTATCTGAAGAAAAGAGGTAGCTCCTATGAAACGTTTGATAAAAAAAAGATGCAGACCGTTCCTCCTCGTCGTGTGTTGCTTCGCCCTCCCGTTGCTGGCGGCGTGTGCAACGCAGCCAGCAACGACTGGAACGACAGCGTTTCAGATAGGGATCAAACTCCTGCACGCGCCGCAGGGAACAGCTGATGTGGTATGGGACGCAAATCTTCAGCAACTCTCTGTTTCTTTGCAGGTGAGTGGACTTGCCCCCGGGCGTCACCCTACGCACCTGCATCTCGGTACGTGCAAGGCGCCGGGGGCCTTGTTGTATCCGTTACCGGATCTGCAGGCAAATGACTTCGGCCAGGCTACGATGAAGCCGGTGATCATCAAAAATGTTGCGCATCTCCCACAGGAATTTCTGATCAATGTGCATAATGGTCCGACGATGGCAGAGACGCAACAGCAAAATATCGCCATCGCGTGTGGCATGATTTCCAGGAAAGACGCTCGTGCGCCGCTCAAGGCACACGTGATCTTGCAAGGAACCACGGCTGCCAACGAGTCGGCCAGTGGAACTGCCCAGGTGGCCTGGGATGTGACAACAGGCATATTGAGCGCGGCCGTGAAGGTTCATGGCTTGCAGCTAGGCAGTCGGCATGCAGTGCATATCCACGCTGGACGCTGTGAGCAGCAGGGGAAGATGCTCTATCCACTCCCTGTCCTGGTCGCCGACAAACATGGAGATGCAAGCTCCAGTGCCACCTTCCATGTCACGAGCCTGCCCGCGGAGCATGTCTACCTCAATGTTCACTATGGTGAGCAGATCACTGACGCTCAGGGGAAGATTATCATACCTGCGTTTAATCCTATTCTCTGTGGCAACTTCTTCTAACGTCAAGAAGCGGGAGAGGCTCTGGTATGATGTCTCTCCCGCTTGTGAGCGTTGACACCAGGAAAGATGGTCAGATCTGAACGTGTGAGTGTTCAGATCTGTTCAAAATTCGTTGACGGCTGTTCAATTCTTGTGCTACAGTAATGAAAAAGGGGAGGACATCGATGCGTATAGAGGATGCCAGCCAACATGTACTGCTCCAAATCGAACCAGAGGATTCCTCGTTAGAGGTGGTGTTGGCCGTTCTCCATCAATATGAAGGGCAGCCCGTGATTGTGTGTTTACCACAGCGGGATTCGCTCTTTTGGGGTGAGCTCGATTTTGCTCGTCTGAGAGAAGCGCATGCCACTATCATCAGCATTGTTCTGCCGCCAGAACGGATGGCAGATGCTGGGAACTGGGCGCGTGCTGCTGGGTTCCATTGTACATCCCGGCTTGAAGAGGCATTTCAACAGCGGCATGTGGAAGAGATGCTCTCTCATGAGAGTTCTCCTCCCTTTTCTCCTGAAGAGGGTCTGGACCAGGCAGAGTCACCTGCTCGTCTGGGGTATGATCCAGTCACCCCACTGCCAGATTCATGGCAGCTGGAGACGGCTGAAGTGTTACCCAGGCGAGCAGGGAAACCACAATGTCTTTTGCTCCTGATTGGAGGGATTGCAGCGCTGCTGATTAGCAGTATGGCCGTCTTGCCATCGCTCCTCTTGCAGCCAGGAACGGTAGCTCTCACCATCCCTCAGCAAGACGCTGTGCCCAAAGGTGGAACGCTCTCGTTTTCCAGTAGTGGTCAATTAGATCCGACGAGCAGCAAAGGCCTCAACGATATCGTGACGCTCTCCCTATCAAGGAACCAGTTAGCACCTGGGATGAGTGCGTATGCCTGGCTGCTCTCTGACAAGACCCAAGATGGTATTCCTCCGATCCTGCTTGGCACACTCCAGGGCACGCAACTGACTTACCAGGACCAGCAGCATCGCAATCTCCTTGCCTCGTATAGTCGTTTGTTAGTGACTGAGCAAGCAAGTCGTGTGACGCCGAGCATGCCATCCCCTGATACGCATGCCTGGCGTTACCAGGCAGTAATACCGGATATCCCGACGCCCGGGGATGAAAACAAGTATAGTTTGTTGTCGCACATGCGACATGTCTTGGCAAAAGATCCGGTGTTGAGCCAGATTGGTTTGCAAGGAGGCCTGGATATCTGGCTGTATAGGAATAGCGGCAAGATCTTTGAATGGGCAAATGCCGCGCGTGATGATTGGGCGATCGGCAATGTACGAGATATGCGTAATAACGCTATTCGCATCGTAGATTATCTCGATGGGCAGGTCTACGCATTTCGTGATCTGCCGGCTGGTGCACCCTGGTTGGTTGATCCCAAGGCGGGCAGGCCCGGGATCATTGATTTCACCACGGAGCTGGAAGAACAAGGTCCTTCCAGCTATCTCTCGCATGTCAAGCTGCATGTGAATGGCATGGTCAACGCACCAGGTCATACGGCCGAACAACAACAACTCGCTGCTCGCATCGACAAAGCGCTCACCAGGATCGAATCGCTTTTGAAGCAAGTACGCAGCAACGCTATTCAGCTTGCCCAGATGAGCAATACCCAACTCAAAGAACAGCATGCGCTTACTGTCCTCAACGATATGCAGGTAGCCGCGAGTAATGCGTACGTCGGCCAGAACGATCCCGCACTCGGTGGTACACAGATGGGTGAAGTAGGAGTGCATCGGCAGCTGCAAACGCTGGCGACGATTCCGATCACTGCGGTCATTTAGTCGGGAGAGAGGAACCGATTGCCTCTCTCATGAGAAAGCGAGCAGAGCATGCAGAACGTAGGCAGAGCTCCCTATCCGCGCTAGGTAACAAGGTATGATGTTATTGTACCCATCATGCCTGTTTGTACTCTATAAGGGAGAGAACAACCGTAATGTACCTACAATCTTGCGTATTTGTTCTCCAAGAACTGATGATTTACTGGAGAACCTGAAAGAAGAGATGGCCCCAGTGAGAACCAACAGTAAAATCAAGCTGATTATTTTGGATGAGTGGTTGCCATTGTGCTCCACCAAGGTAGTTGCTCAGAAGATCAGTCCATCTCCCATTTTGGGGAAAAGGAACATGGACGTGTTGATCGTTATCCGAGAAATTTAACACGACAACAAATACCATGTGTTTGTTGATGTGTTGATCGACTCCTGAACGTTGGTAGATCATCACTTGCTGAGTACAATCTATCCCCAAGCCATCAGCATTAAACTGTGTTTGCCACTCCTCCAAGTAATCCGGGGTAAATGCGCCCGTGCGTAACACTTCGTATTGTGCTCGAAGTGAGGCTAAATGTGTATAAAGGGCACGTATATTGATGCCAATAGAATCCCAAAAGTATTTCCATTGAAGTGAACGAGGCACCACGCGTCTGCCAGTTGCCTTATCATCTTCAGGAATCCAGTGATCCTCCCCAAACTCTGTGCCATTTTGTGTCAAGGGAACAGCTGTACTGGTATAGAGGGCAATGATGTAGGGCTGTGTTCGATACCAACGCATGGAACCACAGTTTTCGCGTGCTCCGGCTTGCCAGGAAACATGCGAATGGTCGTGATTGCTCAAATAGGCTGTCGGAAGTTTCCCTGGGGCGGTCAGATAGCGTTTGTTGTTCAACGCATTCAGCAGTTGTGGAGCAATGTTGCCTGACCAGAGGGCTGCAAAGGTTTGTTCGTATAATGCATTGTCCCAGTAACTCGTCGCAGCTGTCGCATCGGTCACGGCTGGAGCATTTGTTGCAAGATGCTCCAACATCAGCGTAAAGTTCTGGATGTGTTGTTGTCCCAAATAGTTTTGAAGGTCAGCGAGCAAGTCCGGCAACCCTCGCAAATCACCTGCGACATAATAATTAATACTATTATCAAAGCGAATTCCATCAATATCAAAGGTGTCTATCCAATAGAGGCAGACATCGCGGATAAATACTTGTGTGCAAGAATTATAGAAATCTAAGTCCTGTAATCCTGAGAAAGCTCCCCCAAAAATCTTGGCAGTATACGGACAATTATCCGGATTACGATAGAACTGGGGATAAGGAAAATCCATGCTCACGTGGTTATAGACGCCGTCCATTATCACGTGAATGCCTCGATCATGACACGCTGAGATCAGGTTTTTGAGGCGCGAAATTTTTTCTGTTGCCAATGCTGGATTGGGAAGGTCAGTAAAATCCGTCGTATAGCGATACTCAACGGCGAAATATTGAAAGGGTTCATAGCCCCAGTCAAAATCCTGATTTTTCCAGGCTGTCCAGGGGAGAAAGAGGATCGCGTTAAAGCCTAATGCCACTAAATCGTCAAGCTTCTCAACGATGGCGTCGAGCGGGGCGCGAGCCAAGCGATACTCGCTGGTAAAATCATCAATATTCATCTCATAGATAATGAGATCTTGCAATGGCTTGCGTCCCCCTTGTAATGGATTGACAACATTGTCGGCTGGCCTACTCCCACCAACAACGAGAGCGGCATTCTGGTTCTCGGTTCCACTGTAACGGCAGTAGGGATCAGAAACCTTCCGAAACGATCCATCAGGAAACTCAACATAATATTTATATTGGTAGTAGTTTTTGGGGAGTGCGTCTGGTGTGGTGTACTGCCAGATCGTTCCTTCTGGAATAGCATGTGGGTTGAGTGCATAACCATGGGCAAAATCCCAATCATTCCCATTCAGGATGTGCTGGAAGTCTCCTGCGACACGAAGAGAGACTATTTCAGGATCAACGCCAGCAGGAAAGAAGAGTGTAAAGGAAACCCTTCCGCTCTCTTCATCACCATCTATCTGCCATGCGCCAAGCTGGTTTTCTATGAAAAAGGTTGCCATATATTTCTCCTCGAATACAAGTGCATGCAGTCTGCTTTGGGGTTTACGAGAAGCAGATATCCACACATGGTCTTCGTCGATAAGACTTCGAGCTCGGATAAAGCGCTTCGTTGTTGATCTGGTCTCTGCATCAGGTTCTTGCTGTTCTTTGTCGGCACCCCTTCTGATTTCAAATAGTCTCTCAAAGGCGACTGTGGGGATGGTTTGGCATCTCTTTGCATCATCTCTTATCAGATTGCTCATATCTTGAAGCGATCACTTTTGTGACCTCTTTTCCTCTTCGCTCTTTCTTGCGCCAGATCCGTCAGGGCTTTGTAGGGGTGGGACTGATCGTTTTCGTCTGGCCGCGCATATGGACAAAACGGGGATTGCGGTACGTACGTCTGAAGGGGGCGATGATCTTCTGCACCACTTCTACTGAGGAGGGATCATCTGTTAATGCTTTTTGTAGCCATGATTCTCCTGAACGCTGTGGAGTCTCCGTGATGAGAGGAAGTACCCGCACAGAGGCGTCAATAACTCGAAAGATATGATCGATGGACCTGTTAGCAAGCTTCTGTGGCTTTTCCTCTTTTTTAGGTATTTTACGCATTGCCTGTATGTGCTTCTCGATAAAGACATCCTCCTCGAAGTAGCGGGCGCGCACGAGGAGCGCTGTTCCAATGAACAGGCTTACCTGGTTGAGGAGCTGCTGACACGCCTCGCAGAAGACGGGGCCTCCGATCGGTGGTGTGGTCGGATAGGTTTGTATGTGGCATGTTCTAAAGGGGCAGAGGTGTCCTCTATACAGATTCCAGCTGGAGGAGATGCGAAAGGAGCAGGCAAAGATCTCTTTCCCATTGCCATCGATCAGACGGGCGTAGGCAGGATCGAAGGATTCGCCCTCGCGTGAGTGCTGATCTGCATCTTCCTGTCGGTAGGTCCAGAGAAAGAGGGCACGGATGTGCAGCGGGTCAAAAGCATCGACGGAATGCTGCCACTCTATTCAGAGAGGCTGGGTCAGGTAGGAGAACAATGGCGTTGGGACACATGCGTCTGCTGGCAGCGTCTCCTTTCGTGCAAGGTGATCTGCGAGCAATGCCTGTGTTGAATCGGCGAAGATCACCTTTTCCGTTGAGTTGAGGATCTGCCCTTGTCTCCCCCAACGGTCCTGAGCGTCGCGTATGAGAAAAGCATTTCGAGCTTCAAGAGCGTTGGAGCCGCTGCTCATATGCAACGCGCCGTTGGGTAGAATAGCGTTCAAAAAAGGATAGGTTTCACGCGTATTTTCTCCTCCAAGCAAGTCCTCGTGTTATTGTGCTGAGAGCACTGCCTTGTGTTGCTTTATTGAATGAGGAACTGCTATCGCAGGAGGCGTATGCTTCTCTTGGCGATTCTCTCTTGCTGGTGTTTGTGGATCTCCAGCAGCGTATCGGACGGATGCCATTGTTCACGTGAGCAGGCTCCAAATGCCGACCGTCGTGCCTGCTGCGATGGCCAGACGCTGGTTATCGGCAGACCAGGAGAGGCTGTGAATGGTGTGTCCTTCGGCAACGGTGGCGGTAAACAGCGGAGCCTGGCTCTTCAGAGGATTCCACACAGTGAGGGTTCCATTGTCCGTGCCTGCCGCGAGATAGCGTGCATCGCGTGACCAGGCAAGAGCGCGGATCGGCGTATTCGTTGTGCTGGTGAGGCGGAGCGGCGTGTCCTGACAGGTCAGACCATCATTGCCTGGGAGGGCGTGCTGGCAAACAAATCCATTCCACAGGCGAACCACCCCATCATGTCCGCCGACGGCGAGAGAGGAACCTGTTGGCGCAAAAGCGCACGCCTGCATCGGGATCTGGGCATCCTGATAGAAGCCGTGGATTTCCTGTGCATTCTCAGCATCCCACACGCGTATGACGCCTCCCTGCGAAGCGGAAGCGACAACTTGCCCATCGGCCGCCCACGATACTGCTTCAATGGGAGCAGTATGCCTCACGAAAACTGTTTGTGCCTGATATGTGGTGGTTTCCCACACGACGACGTGATGATCGCTTCCACCAGAAACTGCCTGCATCTGCTTGTTCGGCGTCCAGGCGACACTTGTGATGAGGCTCGTATGTCGCTGCGTCGAGCGGGCTAAGCGGGTTCCTGTGAGTGCCTGGAAAAATGCAACTTGTGTGCCGGCACCAGTCATCACCCGCAGGCTTTCGGGAGACCAGGCGAGTGCTTGCACTGGCGCTGGATGGGCAATGCGCTGTTGTATGCTGCCAGTTGGCCGCCAGATGAGAACCTGAGCATCATCACCACCAGAAGCGAGGAGCGTCCCATCTGGCGACCACCCAACCACTCTTACCGTGTGTTGTTGATGTCCAGCAAAGGTGTGTTGCAAGGTCACGCCTTGTGGTATCGTCGCGGGGCGCGGTGTTGGGGTGATGGATGTCCCAGTTCCACGAAGGGAGCGCTGAGCAAAAGCGGCAACAGCCCCCATGCCCAGACCTGCGACAGAGCAACCAACGAGTGTTAATGTGATGAACGATCTTCGGTTCCATCGCCTCGCCCGTGGAATTGGGAGCGTAAGAGGTGTGCACAGAGGAATCGTTACAGTACTTGTCCCCTCCGCTTCGAGAACAACATGCATCTCAGAGTGAATACGACGCTCACTGAGCGGTGCCGTGTTTGCCAATGGCTGCTGACTTCCTACAGGTCGCAGGTGATACGTCATTGGGCGGCCAGTCGCATCTACCTTCGGATATCCGAACTGTTCGACTAAGGAGGCGACGCACGTGCCAACCGACGTGGACGCCTCAACCTCGATTTTGGTTTGCGGGCGTACCCCCGCTGCTTCGATGATCAGTGTAATTTTCCACATCGTGTTCATGGCATCTCATCTCTCTACTCAAATGCATCTTTCCAGGAGAAGAAGGTATCTATAGTGTAGCCATCCAAGCTGGGGGCAACACGGGAAGAAGCTGGGAGCAACGCGGGTAAACATGGCAAGGATGAGTTGCTTAGGGAGCTGTCGAACGGAAGAGGACGCGGACGACACAAGCCCAGCGCTTCGAGAACTCTACGCTTTCAGCCAGGAGATGCGAAGAGAGGATGACCTGGCTGCTCCAGGTGTGTCTTCTGTGCTTGCTGCAAGCGACCCATGTTCTTCCCATGCTGTTCCCAGCTTGTTCCTATCGTCGGTGAGTATGCTGCGGTGGATGGGTTGGAGTGAAGACCGAGGCAGAGGTCTCGGAATGCCCATCGCAAAAGAAAGGAGAAGAATGCATAAAGCACTCGTATCAGGCTATGTCGGGAGAGATCCGCAGATGCGAATGACGGCGGATGGAAGGTTGGTGACCAATTTTACCCTTGCCGTCAATCGTTCGAGTAAGCAAGCCGATGGGGCGAGCAGAACAGAGACGGATTGGTACACCGTTGTCGCATGGGATCGGTACGCTGAGATCTGTGACGATTTTGTGAAAAAGGGGATGAAAGTGTGGGTGGAGGGACGGCTTCAGTTGCGCCACTATACGGATCAGAGCAACGTCCAACGGGTCGCTGTTGAGGTGGTCGTGACTGATCTGGAGATTCTGACCCCTAGAGAGAAAACGCAGGAGGAGGAGGAAACGATTGGAGTGAAGCAGCAGGAGCTGCCTCTTGATACCGTGGATGAGGAGAATGATGATGGCCCTCTTGAGAAGGCGTCGTAGGTTGTAACTGTCTGTGAGGACGTGCGGCCGGTAGAGGAAGGAGATGACTGGATCGGTCGTCCATCTTTCAGGTAGGAGTGCTCGGCTCATTTAGAGCCGAGCACTCGTCATTGGAGGTGTCATGAGAGCAGCGGCACAATCGGTCACATGGCACGGCATTATTTTGCGTGTTGGCACGCCGCGTGGGGAGGCCGGTGAGTCAGCGTCGTCACGTATCAAACGGAAAAAGTGCCATTGGCATTTGCTTGCAGGACGTGTCAAGAGCGGTGTGCGTGGAGAGGGGAGAAGCCATGGTGTCTGTGATGCTAGCATAAGCACTCATCGTGAATGGTAGGCAAACGCTATGCGCATAGAACAGATTTTGTTATAATGGCTGAGCCAGGATTCCTTCATACAGAACGCAAGCTTACAGTATTTGAACTGACGAAGAAGAGTGGATGTATTTCCTGCAAGGTTGTTTGGTGGCAGAATAAGGAAGCAAGTCATGACCAACACGTACATACTGGACCCAGAAGATGGGGCGGAGATGGCTCGCCTGATTCATCTCGATAGGGTGAGCACGCAAGCGATGGGCGGACCACTGGCAGGATTGCCTGAACTAACAGAAACGGCTCAGGTGCTCGATCTGTGTTGTGGTCCGGGTGGCTGGGTACTTGATGCCGCTTTTGCGCATCCTGAGATGGAGGTCGCGGGCATCGATGTTAGCCATATGATGATCGACTACGCGAATGCACGAGCACGGACACAGCAGTTACGCAATGCCTCTTTTGGCGTGATGAGTATCCTGGATCCGCTGGACTTCAGCGATAACAGCTTTGATCTCGTCAATGCGAGATTTCTCGTAGGAGTTGTACACCGAGAGAAGTGGGTGGATGTTCTGCACGAATGTTACCGCATTACCAAACCAGGAGGGCTAATCCGCTTAATCGAAGCCGATTTTGCGGCATTGTCCAGCAGTCAGGCTCTGGCAAATTTATGCCGGAAATATTATCAGTTCAGTCAGGCTCGTGGCTATGGTTTCTCTCCCGATGGTCGTTCGTCGGGCATTACCCACATGTTAGGAGGCTTCCTGCGCACCGTTGGCTGTAAAAATATTCAGAGTCGCATGCATGTGGTGGATTTCTCAGCAGATTCAGAGGCATGGGTCGATCTTTTTCATAATTTCGATATCGGCTTCAAAGCACTACGATTGCCAATAGTCAATGCTGGAATAGCAACTCCCGAGGAATTTGATCGCCTCTATCAACAGTTTCTTATTGAGATGCACCTCAAGACGTTTCGGGGCGTCTGGCCCTCTATGAGCATATGGGGAACAAAGTCGCTTCCTATTTAGCAGAAAAGAGAAGCGCGAAGCACCGTGTATGCTGACCAACCATGCGCTCCAGTCGTTCTTTCATCTCTACAGCCGCCCTATTGGTGAAAGTCATCGCGAGAAGATGTTTTGGAGGAACGTGTTCTTGTTGAATGAGGTAGGCAATGCGATGAGTAATGACACGAGTCTTACCGCTCCCTGGCCCGGCGACAATGAGGAGAGGTATCTGTGTCGTGGTTACGGCCCGGCGCTGTGGATCATTGAGATGTGCGAGGAGAAGAGGAGGCGTCATCTCCTGATAGACTGGAGTATGTCGAGGATCGACGAGTGGTTGAATGATGCCTTCTTCCCCGTCAACAAGAGAGAATGGCGTGGGATGGTTCTGGGTTGTGTGGCCGGGGCTATTTGTATCAAAGAGGGGGAGAGGAATGATGTGGGAGTTCTGCTTTGTCTTTTTCAACTATTTCCTCCAGCGTCACGAGCTTCCCGCTTGTGAAAAACGAACGCAATACGAGGCGTGCCTGTCGAAAAAAGACCGTCTATGCAATGATCAGTTCCTTCTTCTATCTACGCATGAGTATGCATAAAGTTGCTTGTCGCATGCGCTGCTGTCCCTTCCTATCTTTCTCTCTCTTTTAAGTGATTGGTTGTAGAAAGAGATATCATTATGTTATGCTTGAGGAAGAGATATTCTCATTGAAAAATGTCAATGGTTCGATGTTGCATCACTTGAGAGCAAGAAATGGCACCACCTTTTTTTCGTGCAAATATGTTTTCACGCCCTTTTGTGATGGCTCTTTGTCAAGGGCTGTGGAAAGGACTCTGTTTTTTTTGGATGACGTTCGTGGGGGGGCTGATGGTCAATCTTCTTTCTACACGTCTTACCTCGTCAACAAATTTTGCTCCTGATACTCCAATGGGATGGATAGGAGATCATCTCCTGACCGTGATTATTCTCAGTTGTCTTCTTCTTGTTCTTACTCTTGTTGTAGGGATATTGAATGCTCGATTTCTCTCACAGAGAAGGCAAGCAGAAGCGTTCACTCCCCAGAAGCGGGAAATTCTCACCCGCTTTTTCGCACGCGAATATAAAAGGCGTCTCTCCCATTCATTACAAGGATCTCCTTTGATGACCCTTCGGTTGTACGAGCGTACAGATGTCACTCATTCTTCAGTTCAAGAGGTCTTCCGCCGAACAACGATGAGTAAAGCATATGAGTTTCCCCTTGGAGTGAGTATTCGTCAAGTATATGAGGATGTGGGAGGAAATTTCCTGCTCTTAGGAGAACCTGGTGCTGGAAAGACTATGTGGTTGTTAACCCTTGCGAATGAATTACTGGCAGGAGAAGATGAATACCCTCTTCCAGTTATGTTAAACCTTTCATCTTGGGTGCGAAAAAAACTTCCATTGGATCAGTGGGTCATTGAGCAGTTACAGCAGATCTATCAAGTGCCCAATAGGATCAGTCGTGCCTTGCTTGATACGCACCAACTGTTGTTGCTTCTTGATGGTCTAGATGAGGTAAAGGCGTCAGTGCGACTTGAGTGCATTGAGACCATTAATGCCTATCGTGAGAACCATTTAGGGCCAGTGGTGGTGTGTAGTCGCCTTCAAGAATATGTCACACAACCACGGCTCCTTGCACTTCCAAGCACGTTGGTTCTTGAGTCTCTGACTCAGAAGCAAGTTTTGGCGTATTTGAAAGAGGTTGGGAAATCAACCGCAGCGCTTCGCGTGCTCCTGCGCACGAACGCGGTCGTTCAAGAAATGGCGACGACTCCTCTCATGCTGAACATCCTTATGCTTGCGTACCAGGGGATAGCAACGAAAGATCTTCCCCATCGAGGAACATTGCAAGAACAGCAGCAAGAGATCTTCGCTCAGTATGTCCAACGCATGCTGGAGGGCGTACGCGGTTATAGAGCCTATGGACCGGATCAAATGCTTCGGTGGCTCTGTTGCTTAGCAAAAAAGATGAGCACTCGTAATCAAAGCGTTTTTTTGATGGAAGAGATGCAACCTGATTGGTTAGAAATGCGATGGCAACGTCTCCTGTATCGACTTCTTTTTTTTGGTTTTTTTTGCAATGGGATTTTAGGGGCGACAACAGGCTTTCTGTATGGGCTAATTACAGGGCTTCTTACGGGTTTGAGCTTTGGAATACAAAGCGGGTGCTATTTTGGGGTACTTACTGGGCTGAGTTTCGGGATATTGTTCGGATTCTTGAGCCGAGAAGAGATAGAAATCAGACCAACCGAGATTCTCATGTGGTCCTGGGGAAAGATGTGGCAGCGGGTAAGAAAAATGGAAGTCCTCTTCGTTATTGTCTGTAGTGGACTATTTGTTGGGGTCATGACAGGATTAATTGCTGTTGGGTTGTTTGGTGACGGGCGTTTTGGCTTCAATGTGGGATGCCTGATTGGGTTTTTGGCGCTGTTGAATAATATCGCGATTAATGGGCTACGGGCTGGCTTCGAGGAAGGAAAACTTCGTGATCGTACCTATCTCAAACCCAATCATGGAATATGGAAATCAATGATGAATAGTGTGCGCTTGTTCTTGTTGAGCGCAGGGTGTGTCGGTTTCTATTCCATGTTGGTTGCCATACTCGCCACCGACATGGTGCGAACATGGCCGCTCTGGCATGTGGCGACCTTACTTGGAGCATTACCAGCAGCAGCACTCACTGGTCTGCTGTTTGGGAGCCTGCTTGGCTTGTTGATAGGGGTGTATGATCGGTGGGGTGGAAGTTTTTTCAGTTCCTCAATACGTCCGCAATACCACCTGTTCTCAATTGAACTGCTTCTTGGGCTGATTATTGGCATGTTATCGACGTTTATCATGGAACTTGCGCTAGGTATGGCTTATGGGATTGCCTCTGAAGTGCTGGTGTGGCTGATGAGTTTTCTGCTAGGAGGCCCGATCTGCGGGGTGTTGCTCGGACTTGTGAACGGTGGTTTGACCTGTATTAAGCATGTCTGTTTACGTTGGGTTCTTTGTTTGAGCAATGACACGCCCTGGAACTACTCACGATTTCTTGAAGATGCCACTGACCACATCTTGCTTCGCCGAGTTGGAGGAGGGTATAGCTTTATTCATCCTCTTTTCCTCGACTATTTTGCTGCTCTCGATGTGCGCGCTTCGTTTCGGGTGGTTCCTGAAAGCAGGAATAACGAGTAAAACATGGTAGAAATGAGGAACGTATCAGTAATCTGGCCTGAATAGATCGCTCGGAAGATGAGGGGAGATGGTCAATGCGGCGATATAGCTCTCAATAGGTACTTGACAGACGAGAGACGCTGCGAAGGGAGTTGGATGTGGTACGATGAGAGCAGATACTCAATTTGAGAGGGAGAAGCATCCAGATGGGGATGACGGTGAGCGACATCGCGACCGTGTGCCGATCTCGCAGTAACGAAGAAGAGCGGCACTCAGATGAAGCCCAAGCCTATGGCTATGTAGCTTCTTATGTGGAGGAGCGTTCAAAGATCACGCTGGAGCAGTTGGCGCATGATCTGGATCTGTGGATCAGGGTGCATAAGAGGAGTATTGAGCGGTCGCGTGCACAAGGAAGCACCCTGCATACGGTTTATAAACAGCAGGCTGATGTCTATCAAGAAGTGTTGTCCTGGGCAAAAGGCGAACGCAGCGTGAAGAGCTAGGTGAGGCTGTTGATGGAACATGTTGCCATGTCGCAGGAAGACAAATGGATCAGCTCAATGCTTTTCTGAAAAGAAGCGATCTGAAATCCGCATTACAGCAGTGTTGCAGGTCTGTGTTTGTGCTAACACTGCTGAGAAAACATCTATTTCACATGCTCAATGGCCGTTAGTTCCTCATTGGCAATAGTCCATATGATGTGCTCAAGCCGTGTGCACTTCCAAGCTGCTATTGTTCACCGAGATACGCGTCAAGAGCGCGATACCCAAGCTCACGAATCTCTCGTCGTGTGTGTGGCCTTCCTTCTTTTTCTAATTGCTGGAGGACACCATGAAGACGCCGACCTGACAGCGAAATGGTGAGGCCAATCCTTTTTTGCTCATGCTGCGCTGCGTTTTGGTTGCCGGTCGGTGCGCCTGGTTTAGGATCTGGCAGATCGATCAGACGCACTCGTTTACGAGCATAGCGCAGTACGCGTACAATAGTATGGTAGTTCTGGGGACTAGCGAACTTGATGGTAATCCGTTTTGCCTCGATTTCGATAATTTCTGCATTAATGGGAAGTTCATCTCCTGTATATCTATAGAGATATTGTCTGATTTGTCCACTACTATTTTGCCTTGTAAGATGGTTTCATGTATTCGAGAAGTGGACAAATCAGACAATATCTCTCTCTGCAAACATCTCTAGCGCTACGCAGTAGCTCATTACGGCTTTCTTACTGCCCCTGTTTTTGCCAATCCTCTAGATTCACTAGAGGATAATTGGACTATCATCAAAGATATAGTCGGCCAGACTCTCTTTGATCTCGACATTTGACAGTTGGTGTGCTGCGACCTCCGCACGATTTTTCACGTCATCGTCAATGAAAAGGATGTGGTCGTACCATACAGCAGCCTGGTGGACGATAATAGCTTTCCAGACAGCCGTAGAGACGCGCTGCTCACGCTGATCTTCCCCCTGCGCATAGAGTTTGTAGCGAATGGACTCGCGAGGGAACCGAAGGCTATGAGCGCTCAGCCATTGCTCCGTTGGTTCTGCGAGAAAATCGGGCCGCGACGTTAGTATGTAGACATCGGTATACAATTCTTGTAGGCGTGTGATGGCAATGTCTGTGCCTGGCTGCAACTGATCAAGAACGAGCAGAGATGGATCATAAAAAGCATCTGTGCTGTAAAAGAGTGCCTTGTACTCATTCGAGTCAGGAGCTGGAGGCTCTTCCAATGCCAGGGTCTTCATCTGGACGCGTCGATGCGCCTCCTGGGCGCGAGCAGATGTATCACTCACTGGTCCATCGAAATCGATAATGGCGATGCTATTAGGAGACCTGCGAAGTTTCATATGAGTTTGACCTTTCTGTTGATTGCTTCACTCGAAAGAGCGAAGAAGAGTGTGCGTGCTGTGAGTTGGTCGTATAGGCGAAATCATACATAGAAGCCAGTTTTCCCCTCCCTCATTCCGTCAGATCTGTCGTCTTTTCTTGTGAGGAGGGGGATTCAGAGAGGTGCCTGCGCTGCTCCCGTTCGACGCTGCGCATGTATACTGCCACACGTGATCCCCGGCCTTCTCCGTCCAGCATTGCTTTGCCAGCGGAGGGGGTAAACCTGCTGGATGAGCAAGACGCTTCCCATTCTTCCCAGCTTAAATATTCTCGTCAGGAAGATGCATGACGGAGATCATCTTGTCTTTGCTGCTCCCGTCGCGCTATCATTCCTCACGTTGTGGCGGTTGTTCCGTCTTCTCATCTGGAGCCGGTTTCCATGACCGGGAATACGTGCGATTTTTGAACAATGCAGGGATGTTTGCTGTGTGTTGCTCAAAAAGTGCCGAATTCCCTGATGCTTGTTTGAGCCGCCATACTTCATCCGCAGACATGCCAAGCTCCTTTCCGATCTCTGCGTCGGAACGACCGGCCTCTACCAGCATAGCAATGACATTGACCATGCCCAAGACGGAATGGTCGCCTCTTGCCCGATTGTGGCGTATCGTTGCCTCAATCAATTTTGCCATCGATTTGCTGATAACGACTATTGGCAGGTAGCCGTGAGTGCGTTCGCGAATATCGGAATATTCTTTGCCAACGCGATTGCGATGGAAGCCATCCACGACGATATACAGTTGCCGTTCCTCGCTCCAGTAGACGACAATCGGTTGGGTGTATCCATCCTCTTTGATGGACAGATAAAGCAGGCGCATCTCCGGCGGCATGACTGTGTTGGGGTTATATGAGTTTGCAACCACCATCTCAGCTGGTACCCAGAGTACACTGCTGACCGGGTCAGAATTCGGATGTACTTCTCCAATCACTTTCATCAAGCGGTTAATTGCCTCGATACGTTTATGGGTAGGCAAAGAGGTCAGTTCTCGAATACCTTCTTCCAGTTCATCTATGGTCATCCTATTTCCTCGGCAGTTCTTTCCAATACGTATAATATTTGCCACGCCTGCCAACACACCGAAAACCATAGCGTTCATGCGTATGCTTGCTCATCTCTGTGGTTGTAGACGTAATTTTTTTGATAGTCAATTGTTCCGCCACCTGGAGCCGAGCCGCAAACAGCCAATTATAAAGTCCCTGACCGCGCTGTTCTGGCTCTACCCACGTGCTCTTCAGCTCAGCCACTGAGCTGTTGGTTTTTTTTTCGAGGCTTCCACAGGCTATTGGATGCTGAGCAGCATCCAAAATGAGCCACCAACAACGATGTTCACCATCGGAGATCGGCCTGCCGAGAGCCTTTGCTGCTGTTTCACTGCCAAAAAAGCGGCCCATCAGGCAGTAAAAGTCGGGATCTTTACGAGTGCGCCGAATCAAGGTGAAATGCTTACCCTTGATTTGCCTCTCTTCTATAATATTGCTTTCCATTTTGAGAATGTATCCTCATTCTTCTTTTGCTTGGGCTTGACGACGGGAGCATTCGACTCCCAATCGTTGATCATAAGTTGGCGACATTGCTGTCGGCAGATTTCTTCGTCGTTCCCTTGCCTGACAAAACGTGCACGAAATTGTTCGACATGCTGGCTAGGTGTCGTGTCGAGAAGAAAATCTCGGTAGGCTCTCCACGAGCTAAATCCTGGAGGGAGCCTCTTTGCCTGAAAGATCATCGACTCGTTCGCATACCTTGCCGCAACATGAATGCCGGGCATTCGCTCCAATAATTTGCGATACGTTTCTGGTTCAAATGCGTGCAGATCTGGGAGACATTTAAAGGAGTTTTCATGACCAAGATAGCTGACTCGGACATTTTGTATACGGTGACCGCGCCAGTGCATGAAATCATACACACGGTTATACCGCAGGTTCTCTTCAGCGATATAGTGCCACACGTCTTCAAAGGTCCAATCAAAAAGGGGATACGCTTTAGTCGTATGTCCTGATGAGGTCCAGTAGAGGGGTTCGCCCTCGTGGTATAATCCTGGATGCTTCATCATCGTGCGAAAACGATTCAAACTCTCCTCGGCACGCAGCCCGACAACGGAGCAGATTTGCCCCTTCTTCCATTGTTTTTCTCTCCAGGCAATGAAAGGGTAGAAGCGCTGCGGGTAGTTTTGCTCAATGGTGTGGATCGCCAGTGAATCTTTCTCGCGCATCCACGGCTCT
This sequence comes from Reticulibacter mediterranei, assembly GCF_016587455.1. NCBI lineage: Bacteria > Bacillati > Chloroflexota > Ktedonobacteria > Ktedonobacterales > Reticulibacteraceae > Reticulibacter > Reticulibacter mediterranei. The sequence continues at coordinate 356,298 of NZ_BNJK01000003.1, forward strand.
TCAGGTCCCCATGCATAAAGAAAATCAACCTCAAGAGAAACCGCGTTTGTCATATACAATGGGACCTGATACCAGTACGGAACGATCCCTTTAAGAGTCATTAAGTAGCGGATCTGATCGATTGTACTTTGATACTCTGCTTCCTGATCCAGGAAAAAGAGTCCAATTGTTCGACCACGCCGCAGTGCTTCCTTGCGACAAAGATCCGCGAGGACTGTTGAATCCTTTCCTCCTGAAACCGCAACATCAATTTGCTCAAAACGGTCGAAAAGCAACGCTATACGCTCCTGGGCAGCCTCCAGCACATTCTGTTGCAGATATAATTTTGCGCCCTTCTTCATGCACTCACCTCTTCATACAACCGCTGGGCAAAGTCATTAATGCTCTGATATTCTGTCACCATGCGCTTATAAAGTTCTTCATCAATACCACTATTGCTCTTGAAAAAGAAGATGCGACAATCGGGTCGCACGTTGGCGAGGATATCCAAAAACAAATGACCATTTACAATCGGTAATTCAAAGAGAATAATCGTATCGTATTGATCCTCTTCACCATTTGCATCGTAGAATGAGCGCACCAAACTTGTGGTAAAAATTTTTTTGAGGCGGCGATTATGGGGTTGCAAGTTGGTGTAGATCATAGTTTGCCCGTTTCGTTGCAACAAGATATCACGTAGCTTGGTATAACGCGACTGGCGAATATTTGTCCAGTCAGCAAGCTGGGTGAAAATAGGGCTAATCGATGTTTTACCCGCCTTTTCTGCTGCTTCAATGAGACGGTCACGCAGCTCCTGGTAATCGCTCATTTCCTGTGCCGTGAGCGGACAGTCTACGACCTGGATCGCATTGCCCAGGAAATCTGCATAATCAATGCTACAATATGGCGCGAGCTTGCGTGCGAGCACTTGATAGTCGTGTGCCCGCACGATGGAACCATCAGCGAGCTGTTCCAAGTTGTTTTCTCGATAACTATACCAATGTTGATAGCCAAGAATGGTGCGACTGATGAGTGCCAGCGGGCAATAGAGATACTTTATCTCTCCTGTGAAAGGAACGATATCCACCAGGATTTTCTGCTGGTAGCGCTCGGCGGCCCGGCTCAGGCGTATCCACGTGTCTGTCGTAATGTTCTTGTATCTTGATGGTCGGTCGAAGACCAAGAGAGATTCATCATCAGCCAGGTTGAAGATATCGTTGGAGTTAGTCAGATCCTCATAGGCCAGAAAGATAGCAGACGGTATTCTGCGTTGGACATCGCCTAAAAACTTGCGCGGAGCAAGATAGATCAGCTTTCGACACGGGTGTTGGCTAACAAAATCGCGCACAAAGGAGGCACGAGCCTCAGCTGATCGCGAATAGAAAATTGGCTTCATGCGTCACCTTGCTGATCAATGTCTTGCGGCTCATTCACTGGGTGTATATCAGCCAATGGAACAGAGGGTATTTCCAACTGGTTCATCCTGTTCTGACGCAGCACGTTCTCAAAGGCTTCGCGAATACCCATCGCCGCATAGGGTGAGTGTAACAACGAAGCGAGGAACGACATTGCTTTATCAGCAGGTGATGGTTCCTCAAGATCTGGATCTCCATACCGTCCTTCTTCCTGCTCCACAACCCTCTGAAAAAGCTGTAACGTTGCACCACGAACAACATCTCGAAAATAGGATTGGGCCATCTCGTAGTCAACGAGGGCTTGACGTGCAATCTCTGCCCCTGACCGTCTCTCTTGTCCAGCTAAACGATTTAACCGTTGCAGCCCTTCGTATCCCCAATCGGTATCTCGACGGTATCTTTCCTCTTTATTAGCCAAGCATTTCTCCTTTCCTCTCTATCAGACAAATGTCTGACTTATTATATATCAGACATTTGTCTGACACAAGTATTGACTTTTGTGTGTCGATGTGTTAAATTTGCAGTAAAGAGTATGTTGACAGTATGAAAGGACATCATGAATAGTTCGCTTTATTGGCTGTTCTGTCAGTCCGTTGGTGATCCTCCCAAAGGATCTGGGCTGTGTTACCTCTGTGGCATGTCGTGTTTGGAACAGCACACTGTAGCCAAAGGATTGGCCGACACATTCAACAGCCACTATCTGGCCTCTGTTCCCTCTTCGTCTTTTCTCTGCGCTGCCTGTCAATGGTACTTTGACAGCCAGGCCCTTCATCCCGAATTTCGCAAGATGTCACTTGTAATTACCCCTACGTCATGGCGCAATTGGCAACGAGAGACCATGAAACAGGATATTTGCTCCTGGCTACAACATGGGTTGCAGGATCAGGCCTACCTCGTAGTTTCTCTCAGCAAAAAGAAGCACATTTTGCTTCAGGCTCCCCTGAATGTGACAGGGAGTCGTCTGTTTTCTATTCAAATCGAAGAACAAGTGGCCCATTTTTCGCTCGCAGACTGGCGCTATATTGACGAGCGGTTGATGCGCTTGCTTGCGCTAGGACATGGGAAAGGAGAAATTTTGAGCGGAACTCTGCATACATCGCAGCTCCGCAAACATGGTCAGATTGGGGAGGCTTTAGCTTTGAGCGCCCAACTTGCCCCCTGGCGCTCCTCGGCACAACTTGAATTGCTTAGTTATGTGACCATAGTAGAGAAAGAGAGCAAATGATTTGGTAACCGACCAGAGAAACGGAACCTTGGAAGAAGGAGTCCAGGAACAGCCCTTAGAGCCGTATGCGCGTGAACTTGAAATTAGACAGATTGCGGCAACGCTATTGCGTGCGGTCTGGAATGGTATCGAAGCTGAGTATCTGAGTAAATACCGCATGACGATCTGGACACAGTTTGAAGAGCGCGTGGGGGCAGCAAGCCGTATGACAAACAGCTTGTTGGCTTTTCTTAGCAAGCTTGCCATGAGCATGCAGGTTGCAGAAATTGGGAGAGATGCGACTGAACGTCTACATGTTGAACTCGTGCTCGCTGGTAAGTATGGAAGCCCAGGGGAGATTCTGGCGGCTCTCCGACGTGATCCACAGATATGTGTGATGCTGTTACGCATTCAAAAAGAGCAGGAAAGGATAAAGGAATAACGAATGTCGCAAACAAGAGAAATCACGAGCTTTCGCTTTGAGGGATTAGCACGGGCATTGAGTGCGGTCTCTCACCTGGGTGATAGTGCCGGCGGGACCACCAGCGTCTTCAGGCGTGAGAAAGTGTATAGCAAGGGATGGGGGGTCATCGAGGTACCTATCATCTCGGGCAACGCTTTTCGTGGACAGTTACGCGATACGGGCATGCGCTATATGCTCCGTGAGTTGGGGGATCCAGTGTTATCACCTGCGGCTTTCCATTTTCTGACAAGCGGGGGAGCGCTGAGCAAAGAGGCAGGACGAGGTCTCGATATTGGTCAGGCCCGCCGTCTACGCGAACTGATACCTCTGGTTGGTGTTTTTGGTGGAGCGTGTGGAAGGCAAATTCTCGAAGGCAAACTGCAGGTTGGAAAATGGTATCCAGTTTGCCAGGAACTCGTAGATTTTCTTCCGTCTCACTATAGTAAATTACCTGAAGCGGAAACGAGTATCTACGATATGACCGACGTACATAGTTTTACTCGTACGGATGATGCGAAAGGTGAACGCTGGCAAAAGTATCTTTCCCAGGAGCAACGAGGAAGCCTCGAAGTTCCAAAAGTGAAGCGAGCAAAAGATGGAACAGAGATTGCTGAGAAGCCAGGCACAGCACAGCAAATGCGCTATTCACAGGAGGTGTTAATCGCCGGAACCACCTTTTATTGCTGGATTTCTTTGCAAGATGTGACCCCTCTGGAGTTTGAGGCATTTGCTTCGGCGCTTGTCGAATGGTCAAAAACGCCGTTTATTGGTGGACAATCGCGGCATGGGTGCGGAGAGGTGGAACTCCAGTTTGAAAACTGGATGTCAATTTCTCCTCACACGCATGTAAACGCTCAGGATGTTGGTATGCCGCTGGGTCAGACCTATAATGAGCATTTGCGTGAACAGAAAAAAGCCATCCTTGAAGTACTTCAGGAGATCAGTTAGGAGAGAGGGATTGCCATGATGATCCTATGTCTGGCAATCTCTCTTCCCGGGAGGGAGAAATTGATGCAACCACTCAGCGTCACTGCATATCTCGCTGGTTCTATTGCCCTTGCGCGTCCTTCTGACATCTCGCTCGATGGCTTGTTGGCCTACCAGGTGTTGCGTCGTCACATGGGTAACGACTTCTACACACATGCCGACGGACGAGAGGTACTCTGTTTCGCACGCCTGCCACTGGAGATGCGAGGGGAAATTCCCGAGGCGGTCAGCAAACTACAGACAGGAGATGTCTGGATGAACCCCCGGCAAGGGATCATTGATCAGTCTTTCTGGTATTGGTCTTGCTCGTCTGCGCAGACAGTCGTGGCCGCCAGACAAACACAATATTGGAACAAACGCTTTGATACGCATCCCGCGTTATCCAATCACGTTGATTTTGGCGGTCGCGTGGAAAAAGTCATTATCGAAAATGGACGGTATAAAGCCTATCATATGCCCCTATCAACGCTCATTACAGACAAAATCGTCTGGTATGCCTATGGTAATTTGGAGGAGATACGTACATTGCTGACTCCTATCACGGCGATTGGAAAGAAGAGGAGCTATGGAAATGGGATGGTCATGCGTTGGAGCGTCGAGCCAATGGAAGAAGATTGGTCCGAGTGGAAAGAACAGGAACTCATGCGTCCGCTGCCTGGCGCTACAGCCCTCCATTGGGCGACACGAGGGGCATTTGACCTGGAGCATCGGGCGTTTCGCGCACCACAATGGCATCCAGCAAATCAGGCAATGTGTCTCTCAAAAGGGAGACGGGATGCTGTTTCATGTGTATGATGATGAAGTGAACACAGGGAATACCCGCTTTCTCGTTATAAATGCCCAATCTAAAGTAGTACTTGATCTTTTGGCCCTCTCAGAATCATAGAAACTTTCGGGAATGGAGTACAAACGACATGCTAAATACTATGCCGGCAAGCCAACAACTTCTGTTTCAACTCCACAGCCAGTTAAGTAGTTTTCAACGAAAGGTTGAACGTGCGCGGGTCATTATACGAGAAGCTTTGGAGGAGATGAATAACCCGTATGTAGCCTTCTCAACAGGGTGACGGCGGGAAAGATTCCTGGGTAACTGCTCATCTGGTTTGGGAGCAACAGCCTGAGATACCCGCGATTTACTTTGATGCGGCAGCATCCTTCCCTGAAAGCTCTGAATTCTTATCCTACCTTGCGCCAATGCATCCCATTATTCAATGGCCGACCGAGCCGATCCTGGATGTGTTTGAGCGGTGTGGTGGGCCAACTGCACCCAACATTGACCGCCATACGATGGAAGCAACAGTCTACGCTCCGGTACGTGCGCTCCTAGCCGAGAAACAGTATGATGGTGTGTTTCTTGGCCTTCGTTCAGAAGAAAATGAAGGACGCGCAAAGAGTGTGAAATTTCATGGAAAGATCTATCGCTACAGGCGAGATGGAGTAGTGCGCTGCTTACCACTCGCCGATTGGGCCTACAGAGACATTTGGGCGTATATCATTCTTCATGGACTGCCCTATAACCGGGTGTATGATCGTATGTGGGATATGCCAATTCCCGATCAACGCGTGTCCTATTGGGCTGGTGAAACGAAGGCTCGCTGGGGGCGATTTGTCTTTCTCAAGCGAGAGTATCCTGATCTCTGGCATGCCTTTGTACAACGTTTCCCAGAAGTGGGAGCATTTTGCTAACTCTAGAGGCTGTTTTCTGGTCGATGAGCGTGCAGGGATATCGCCAGAGATGTCTAGGAGCATATTGCAAAACATTAGGGCAACTGGATCCCTGCGTTGAAGAGGTCAGAAGGGCGAAAAGATGACTGAAGATATTACTCTGACGTTCGGACCATATCGCAACAAGAAGCTCAGTGAAATTCCTGATCGTGGCTATATTGAGTGGCTGGCTCATAGTACTCTGCATGTTCAGCCAGAAGCCTCAGAGGCTGCACGCGCATTTTTGGAAGAACATCCCGCGCCTCCATCTACACAAGCAAATCGTTCCCGCCAGCCAGGATTAGCACCTCGCACCTATCAGGAAGCCAGCAAACTTGGCTGGATGGCAGCGAAAGGCTATGGAAATGCCAGGGCTACGATGCTCGCAGCTCGTGACAAGGAGGGATTCCTCGTGGTGGTGGACGAAGAAGATGATGAAGAGCATTATCGGCTCCTGTCTGTCTTTGATAATGGCGCTATAGAAGAGGCCTCTACTCATTTCTCTTCGATGTCTTACGCTCAAGTAGAGGCCGTGCTTGCCCGTTATCCCTCTGTTGAGAAAGAGCACTACCTTCTCGAAGCCGCAGAGCGAGAGGAGATGGAGGCCGATGAGGCACGAAGAAGCCTTTTTCTACAATCCCTGGATGGCAAGCATACGCTTGTGTTACGGGTATGGAGTAAAAACAGCATTGATGTTATCATCGATGGCCGAGAGAATGGATCATACAGGCTTCGTGAGCTAAATGAGCGAGAGCGCCGCCATCCCCAATGGAGCAAAGCAGCAGCTATTCTTGAACCCAATAGTGACGATCCATTTGGTCACCCTGGTACGCGCATGATTGGGTTGACACCAGAGCGGAAGGCGCTCCTGATACAAAAAATACAAGAGGTGACAAGCGTGCAGGAAGCGTAATCATCCTTCCTAAAAGAAAGGCGATGTTCGTCTAAAATGGGGAGCGAACAGTTGATGCCCGTCTCGTACAAGAGCGCTCCCCTTCGCTTATAATCCAGGCGCCTTCTCTTGTACGAGCGAAACGCAAATCGGTCTGCTATATCCATATCTTTCGTCACGTCTTTGGATTTTGTCTGTCAAATGCAACGAACGCTGATAGGCTCCAGTTGCAGCGTGATCTGAGGCACTAATCGGAAGTGTATATCTGGATCTACATCATGCCTCCTGCGAACATCGCGGGCTATGTCGAAATGTTTTGAAAGCGTTTCCTCTGTAGAGAGGTGGGGAAAGTGTTTTGAAGGAGAAAGCAGCTCCGCCAGAAACAGCAATATGTGGTCAGTGCCTGTGTCACCTGGGAGGTGTCTATGTCAAGCCAATCGAGGCTTTTTTCTGTTGATCAGCCACTGGGAGTGGATGAATGTTGAACAGGCCACAGAGGTGATTACAGCTAGTCGCAGTAGAGATTTCGACTGAGATGCCTCTTCGGTTAGTATGGAAAAGGAGGAAGAGCGTGGCATCTACCTATGTGGGCCAGATGGCTGCGTATATTGCTTCTTTGTAGTGAAAGGATGAGATCGATGGAACAACAAAATGCAGCGGTGAAAGCCGTGCGCCTGGAAAATTTCGCGTACAAAGAGTGGCTCTCGGCGCTTTCTCAACACCTCTTGCGTCGCTATCCGGGAGCAATATTTCACTATCAACGACCTTCGGTGGCGATTGCTTTGCTCAATACGCCTAAGCCCTGGGGCGAGGATGATGAAACGTTCTTTGCTGAGTTGAAAACCCGGGCATTCTTTCAGCGCTGGGAGCCGCTCACGGAAGTTCCGCCTTCCCCGAAAGCTAATAGCACCGTCTATGAGGATATTGGCTACCGCATTGGCAGCGGGACGCGTCTGACGCTGGCGCAGCAGGAGGTGCTCTTTAGTCAACTGGGCGACCTGGAACTGCGTGCGCAGACAGCGGAGAAAGAGGCAACAGCACGCGGGAATCATGCCGAATTTCTGGAAGAAGCGCTCAAGAGGCTGACTCTGCGGCATAATTATCTAGTACAGCTCCTGGAAACCGTCAATACCCTCTTCCAGATCACCGTCAATGGCGATTTTGAGGGAAACTGCGAGGTCATTGATAGCATCACTGGCCAGGTTCTGTTTCGTGATACTCCTTTTGCCGAGGTGTACCCGTCACTCTTCCAACGGCGGGGGATCGGGCGGCACTTGAATGATTCAGAAGAAGGAGCCACCGATGCTTGAGACTATCCTAAACATTGAAGCGGGATGGGCACTGACCTGAGTGGGCAAATACAGATGAAGCGCGAAGAGGAGAAGGCCATCGAAGGCGAGATAAAGCGGTGCGGGAGAATATGGCCTAGTGAATGATGTGAGCGCTTCAGAACGATGAACCAGGGTGGAACTGTCGTGCCTTGAGAAAACGAGGGAACCAGGACGCTCTGGTTCCCTCGTTTTCTGTATGCAGCGGCGAGGAAAACTGCCACATCTCCAACGACTAGTGGATGGGTTTCACTTCTGCTGCTGTTCGCTCTTTTGCTCGCTGCGTGCTGGCAGGAGAGAGAGGCAGGAAGCGATGACAGGCCTTTTGGAAGGAGGAGGAGGCATTGGGCGAGCCTACACCCCAGACAATGACCCCAGCTCTGCTGATACGCTTGGCGATGAGGGCAAAATCCTTGTCGTTGGTGACCAAGCAGATTGCCTGTTTGCTTCCGGTCTGCAAGAGCCGTTCGACGCGGTGAGCCAGAACATGATCGGCATCGCCTATGATTGTTTTGGAGAGCCAGGACACGGTACTTTGCGCCTGCTTCCAGCTGGGGGCAGCAGATGCACGGCTACAGACCAAACCAGTGCTAATAGGGCCAAGTTCAGAGAGCAGAGGTTTGATCTGGGAGATCCATTTGGGAGAGACACAATCCCCATCGATTAGGACCGTCACCCCAGTTCTTTGTTCAGCAGGTTGCAGGGGTGCTTGCGGGAGTACCTCGGTCGTGTGCCAGTGGGGAGGAGCGGGCGGATCGCTCCTCCCAGTATCCAAGCGGCCAATCTGATACCCGAGCCATAAGGCCAGAAATTGCAGCAGTGCCAGCCCTCGATTCCAGAGGGAAGGATGGTTGGGAGTGAAGGGGCGAGGTGTCAGATCGGCGACATAGCGTGTGGCGAGCAGACGGTTGCCTTTGCCGTAACGGAAGAAGCGGCGAAGGAATGAAGAAATCGTTGGCTCAAATGTATGGAGGACGCATGCCGAGGGGGCAAAGGAAAGTTGGCCTTGCTCCCAGAGACGCAGCCCGATATCGATATCCTCGCCGGCCGCCAGCCCAAAGCGACAATCAAAGCCGCCAATGGCACAGAAAGCTGGTCGCCAGACAAGCGCATTGGCGGTAATGAGGTAGGCTGGTCGCTCATGTTCGTTGTGCCATACGGGCAGGGGACGTAAAATCTCCTGGGTTTCGTAATAGCGAGCCAGGAAATCATCTCCACTAGCTCGGACGCATCCAGCATAGGCAACTGAGCCATCGAGGGCTTGGCGATAGCCCTCGATGAGGTTGGTTGTTGGGATGCAATCGCTATCGAGAAACAGCAGCCAGGGGGTTGTGGCGTGCCGTGCGCCCAGATTGCGTGCCGCCGCGGCCCCTGGCTTTGTGCAGATGAGTAGGTGGATTGGTAAGCCCCAGGTGCGGTAGGCGTGTGAGAAGGCAAGTGGAGGCGACGACAGGTTATCAACGATGAGAATCGCTGCTGGGTGCTCCTCTGGGGAAAACAGCAACATACAGGTGGAGAGTAGCCGTTCAACCCCCTGCGGATTGTTGTTAACTGGGACAATAATGGTCAGTTCAGAAAGCAGAAGGTGATGCGGGCCGATCTCTTTCCCAATGCTGCGTGGCCCAATGGGAAATGCGGAAAGTAACGTCACTATTCGTTTCCTTTCACGAAGCGAAGCCTGAGATGCTCTCCTTTTTGTCGAGACAAGCGGGATGAGCATCTCAAGCAAACGGCGAGGAGTATGTTACTCCTCTTCTCATTGTTATCGGCAGGAGGAGAGGAGCAGGGAAGACGTGATGATCGTATGTCGCCAGGAGTACGGCTGTTGGGAACGCAGGGGATGACCCAGTCGTTGCCAGGTAAGCGTCAGGTGGAAAGAGACAGTAAAATGACGGTGACTACTCCCCAGATAAAAATTTATCACAGAGGTCTTCACAGGTCCAAGTTGATGGGCAAGTATGAAGAGGAAGAGAGATCGCCGCAATGATTACAGAAGTTTCGTCGTGGAGAGGAGGAGATGGGCAGCAGAGGTGGGAGCGATCCAGAGGAGCGCTTCATCATCATACTCGCCCAGGTCAGGATCGCCGATGCCCAAGAGATCCAGTTCGGGATCGGGACGGACCACGGGCAGCCAGGTGGGGATGAGGCATAATTCGCCAGTAATGATAGTGACATGACCCTGGACGTAGAGGGAACAGGTGGGGACACGGAACTGCTCACAGAAGGCCGTGATTGCCTTCTGGATGGCACGGGCTGAGAGTGGCAAACGGAGTCGGACTTGTTCCTGGCGCTCTCGGGTATGCATGCTGCTGCTCCTTCTGTCGTGGCGGAATCTCTCTTCTATCATAGCAGGTGGAAACCAGGTTGTCACGAAGAGAGTAGCTGCTGGAGTAGTGAGGAGAGAGCTGTGGGTCCATCCAAGTAATTTCCCCTGTGAGTGTTCCTCTTTGTGCTAACCAGAGGTCGGAGGGCTGGACGCAGCCCGTGCATGTCTCCTTGTGCACCTTTAGAAGAAGCATGATCAATGGGCAAGCAATGAGCACATGAATTGTCTAGTTGAAAGGTTGGAGGTGTATGGTCAGTGATGCTGTATGGGAAGTTATGACCCACTCTGACCAGCAAGATGGGTCATAACCAGTGAAAGATCGGCACAGAAGTGGTCTGACATTATGTGCTGACCGTTGCCAGGTTATTTCTTATCAAACCAGTGATCGATCAAGCTTGCCAGGAAGATGGCAAGAAAGCGGATGATCACTTGAATGGTTGGCTCGTTGGGATCAATCCGGATCTTCTTGCCAGACTTTTTCCGCCGGTGTCTAGTGGGCATAGGACTCACCTCCTTTTGGTTGGATTTGGCAAGAGTGTAATGTAGGGCGAGAGAGTGGAGCTATTTTGTGGAAAGAAACCACAAGGTGATGACATGAGCGAAGCTAGTCTCCTAATTATGGGAAATTTTAATACTTATGAAGACAAGACGAACTGTCCTCCAGACGTCCGGCCTTCATATTCTTGCGCCTTCTCTTCGCTTTTCTCTCTCTTCTCTGAAGGCAGAGCAGACGTTTGTTCTGCTTCTGACACTGTGTTCTCTTTTACGGAAGCGCATGGATCATGAAGTGATGAGATATCCTCTCGATTTCTCGCTTGCATGGAAGCACCTCATCTCCCGCTGCGGGAGATCATTTTTTGGCTTTGCATGTATTGTTCCTATGTATGGCCTTGTTGCGGCGATGAAACAAATGCCTGTGCTCTGTTCCTCCTTGCTAGAAAGGTTATACACTTCCCATCGCTGCAAAGACAATGGGAAGTGTATAACCTAAAGTATAGAGGAAAAAAAAAAAACGTCAAGTGCCTCAATTATATAATTATGCTATAAATGTTCGCACGAACATTTATTTTGCAATTATTTCATCACTCTTTTACAGGTATTGCTTATAGAGAAGAAAATAATATGCATTAGAGAAGGATGATATAGATGAATAATAGGTAAAAGGAGATCGAACGATTCTAGCGAGTGTAGAAGCGTGCTCTTGTGGATAGCACCATCTCGTCATTTCCGGCGTTGTTGACGGTTATGATGAGGCAGGCGGTGTGGACAAGAGGGAAGTGTGACGGGATCATCAGGAGCGTGCTGGTTGTTCTTAGTGTTAGCGCTGATCGTGGTGGTGTGTTGTCTAGTGCCGATGGGATTGTGAGGATGAGCTTGTATACTTTATCGGCATGGATGGAGATCGTCGTATGAGCAGAGAGGAACATGGTCGATCAACAGAAAGGCCTACCTGATAACGTCGGCCAGCCAGTTGGCAGCGGCGAAAAAGTGTGGTTCGTTGAGAGCTGTTGGTCCGAACCGCTAGGAGCACAGCAACGATCTGGTGATCGCTATTCATAGCTTATTTGCGAGTTAGGTGCGATGGGCGACGATCAGACAATAGCCATCGCAGAGGAGTATCGTTGCAGGCTCAATGCCGTGCCGCGAGAGCGAGCACAGCAGGATCGCTGGCGTGAATGAGCGCAATACGAAGAGCAGGCAAAGACGGCCAGCGGGAGAGGGCTGGCACACATTGAGAAAAGCATCACCAAGTTGCGAAGGCAAATAAAGAAGGCTGAGCGGCAATGAGAGCAAATTCATAGGGCACTGAACATATTTTGCAGTGTGCTGTAGTACACTGGGCTGAGAAAGCCTACCCTAGCAGAGAAAGCGAGGAAAACCGATGAATATTCTTGAAACAGAGAAAGCACAGATGGCTATCAACCAGGCCGCGTATCACTATATGTTGCAAAAACATAAATGGATACTTGATGCTCAAGGTCGCATTGAAAACACAAGCGATACCATTTCCTCCATCTACTCAGCGCCCGTGTCTTCAGGCGGTAGCACCAAGATCGTGGTGATGGCCCGACTCTGCGACACATCCTTTATGAAGCAGTGTGATCATTGTTTCCTTGCCGTCACCATAGATCCATCCTCCTATCAATGCAGTATTCAGGAGATGACTGAGGATGAGGCTATGCAGGTCGTGCGTCAGTACCACCAAGTCCTTGACGATGACTTTGAACTTCGTCGGGGATATCGCCCTCATCCGAGAAACTACACAATCTTGCAGTAATGCCAGCACAAAGAGAATCACTGGAGACACATCGATCTCCAGTGATTCTCTTTGTGCTGGCATTGCCTACGCAGAGCGGTGCCGTTACTCCTCTATGCCTGGCAGAGTGAGCCATGAATCAGTGAGCATACAATGGCCTCTTCTCGCCACCATGTCCGCTACACGCTCCCTGTTTGCCTCCAGACTTGCTGTACTTCCCATCATGGCACTCTGCCACGTAGCTAGTGCCAGTCCAGAAACTCTTCGATGTGATACATGGGAAATACGCACAGAAATCCGATGGTGGGTTCGTGATCACATCGCCTGGCGCATCGTGGTTATAACCCCAGGGATTTTCATAGAGACCCAGAGGCTTTTGTGTCGGGGTCGGCTGCGTATGCTGCACTGGTTTTGGCGTGGGAGTCGGTGGAATCTGCGTCGGCGTTGGTGGCACTGGCGATGACGCGGGTTTCGCGTGTGTTGGCTTCACTGGTGTCGCTGTGATCTGCGGCGCGGCGATGGAGACGCTACTCCCTGTGGGCGGTGTCGTCGTTGCTGCCTCAGGCTGCGTTGACTCGCAACCAGTGAGCAGAATGGCGATAGGAAGAAGAATAAGAAGGATCAGTGATACCCATAATTGACGAGATTTCATACATTGCCTCCATACGATATATTCTATACACAGAGATTGATATGCAATAGAAAAGTATTATAAAATTAGTATACTTTTACGCCAAAAAATAAGCAGAGAAAGACAATGATACTCCTTGCGACAGATATCACGACAAAAACGGTGACATTCCGACGATGGGCGATGCCACTGTGCTCATGCTCGTTACTGACTGGGAGCACGTTGATGGGCATTGCATGACAAAAGACCACACGGGGCTTAACATGAGCTTAGCATGAAATTATCAATTCGTACTACAGAATTCCTCTTTTTTCAGCGATTCAACCTGACGACATCATTGGGTAGATCAGATGCCAAGGGAAAGACTCTGGTCCGCAGATCGGCACGATGGGAGGCATGGGTCTGTTGTTCGTACAGCAGCTTGAGGGCAGCATAGTCGTGGCTCAGTTGAGTCATCTCGGTGATCATGCATGGTACTTTGCCTGCTGATAGGTAAGGCAGAGTTGTCCGCCAGCCGTGTATGTGTCATCAAGCCAGGGCTGGTTATGGTTCTTCATCGGCATCTTCTGCCGGTGTTTCCAGCATTGTGATCGTGCTTGTCGTCGCCACCTCCAATGTTTCTTGATGTGCGCTCACTGTTGGCAGTGGGATCTACGTCATGAGCAGGAGGAGCAGCAGCACGCCTGCAACGATGCTGCCTGCTGCTTCACAGATTCCCCTTTTGCCAGTGCATAGCCAGCGCCTCCATGCAATACTCGAAAAGAGCTTGGAGGCACTGCATCATACCGTAGAAAAAAGAAGAGAAGGCTCTATTGTGGATATTCCTCTTCGGTGAAAGGAAGCACGGTGAGTCGATCCTCCTTTGGGACAAGGTGACACAGCAGCTGGACGCGAATGTGTTTTTTGGCGGGATCGATGAAGGTATACGCTGGCACTCCACATTGCACGGCAATTGCTGGATTGGGGACCTCTTCTACCTGTCTGCTGGAGTCGGCTTTTGTGGAAATCCTAATTTGTAGTAAGGGCAGATCTCCGAGCCTTTCTGGTGGGAGTAAGGTGAAGATTTCAACTTCGCCGCCATCTTCCCAGCCAGTGCGATCAGTGGGGACATAGACATGGTCATTGCTATCTTGCTTGATGAGAATTTGCCAATCAGAGCAGGGGTGAACGATGTATGTTGTGCCATCTATCCGTATATTGTCAAGTGCTGAAGAGAGAATCGTTGCAGGAGGTGTGAGTGTGGGAAGGGAGGAAGGGGGAGCAAGGTGGCATGGTGGATATGTTGGCCTGTATGAAACCATCGATAAACGATGGTAGTGCCAGTATAGCAGAAGAGTGCTTGCTGTCTATAAAAAAGATATAAAAACTTCTTGTGGAACATGGAGGGAGAGGGGATCGATGATGAACAGTGGGAAGCGAGTTGTGGACGCAAACACACATGACAGGAAGAGCAGGAGAACTGCTCTTCAAGTATCATAGATCTTCTTTTCTTAGACGTAGCTTTTACCATGACAAAATCATTGACTTTCTTCACGATATCGGTATAATTATAGGTATATTATTCATGATATCGTGAGAAAGGGCACAGAGAATGGTCAGAACTATTTGCGATAAAACTGGCATCCCCTTTGAAGCAAAGAGTACACGGCAGATAAATCATCCGGAAGTGTCAGCACTGCTCAATCAGGCAGCAAGGAATGGCACCTATACAACAGCCCTGAAAGTGTTTGCCGCCTGCAAACAGGAAGGGATGACTGACATTGATGCAGTTATTACTCGCGCTTGTTCAGCAATGGAGGCGGCATACCAAGAACAGGTTGAAGCCAAAGCACAGCGGAAACAAGAACAGCGCGACTCTGAGCGGCAACGACAAGATGCTCGCCGGGACCGTGAGTGGACAAATAGCATACTGCGTGACAATGGCTACAAGTGGTTTGATCTTGGTTTTAAGGATGAGGAAGATGCTGACTTCACCAATTTTAATGCTGTCACCTATGGACGTGACTGGCATCTCTATTACGGTGATCGCGAGGTGAGCGTGAAACAAGCTATGCTCGAACTTGCATGGAAGGGAGACAGGCGTGCGAAAAACTGGCTCGTAGAGCATGGCATTGCTGAGGAAATGCCAGAGATTGAAAAGCATCGTCAGGATGGAGAGCAGTCACCGACCCAGGAGGAAGAAGAGCAGTTTACCGAGGAGCAACTCAGTTATCAGCAAGAGGCTATGCAGGCGCTCCAGGAGGCGGGATTATCAGAAGAGGCAGCACGAAAGCAGGCAATATTCTGGAGTAAGCCACACAATGCAAGCAATGATGAACTGATCATTGCTCCATCAGTCGAGCTTCATGATGGACGTCTTGCCTTTCCAGCGATAAATGGCGAATTTCGTTATGGAATTCTCATGAATAACGAATGGACCGGAATTGACGAGCTTCTTGCGGAAGAGGAACTGCTCCCTCCGTCTTTCCGTCGTCAGCTTATGATCTATGGGGAGAGGAACAAGCGAGTACATGGATAATATACAGGACCTTGTCAAGCTTAGGCAGAATCCTCACTTCCTTCGCTTTGTCGCCATTTTGGGTGTTCCCCAATTCATTGAATGGCGTCAAGCACACCCGGAAGTGCCATCAGTGCGTGGTACACTGAATCGATTAATGAAATTACGCAAACATCTCCCGACCCGCAGCATTCAGCAGCAGTTCTTAAACGAATTTGTTGGAATGCTTGTCTGGATCGTACAAGCTGACGAGCATCTCCATTACTCAGTGGAAGATATGGACTGGATTATTGAAAGTGTGAGTAGCCCAGATGCTCCATTAATCTTCTCGACACTGTTTGTCTATGCCTCTTGCCCGATACGCTGGTTTAGCGCTGAACAAGTTGCAACATTTGCTGGCCGATCTCCATCCACATGGCAAAAACGTGCCGCTGATGGTCTTATCGTTGGTGTCGAAAAGATTGGGAAAACATGGCTCTTTTCTGAGAGTGGATTGGCTGCAGCAGGAGTAACCGTTCCACCTATGGAAAGAGAAAAAGAGGAAGAACATGAGGAGGAAGCATAACAGTAGCTCTTCGGCGGATTATCAGCAGGGGTCTGGATTGGCCTTAATTCACTTCACTCAAGGGGAAGGGGGTTATCCAGATGCCATTGTTAGATCCGCGCATGATTGATCCTCGCATTAGAAACGAAAACGAGTCAAAAACTCCTCCAATGATCCTGGGGGAGTAGTATCCGTTCCAGGCTAATTTATAAAGACAGACAGTTCGCGTCCTATATCCGCTCAGGCTTAAACTGTGCAGTTCTTTGCAGCTGTGGAGTTTGAGCCTGAGTGGAGCATCTGCTATAAGGTAGTCAAGTCAAGGGTTTCCAGGGAAATTTGCTCGATGTGATCTCCTTTGCGCAGCTAGGCCGTGAGTGGCTGACGTCCGGAGCCGAGCAGGACAATCCCCTGATCAACGAGGGTGAACACTCCCTAGAGCGTGGCTTGGCATGTTTGGTTTGCTGTGATGAGCATTGTCGTCATATCTGGTAATAAGGATTCATGATATCCCTGGTGAAGCCAGCGTTGGAGCAGGCGGCATCTCCTCTTTCTCGCCATTGCCTTCTTTTCTGTATCCATGTTTTGCTCCACAGGGTATCTGCTTGCCAACGCTCTTTCTGGTGGCAAGTGCTGAGGTGTTTCGTCTGATGACCCAGGGGCAAGGCCTCTGGTCTCCTATTGTTTGCTTGAATCAAGAAGGAGCGCCTTCATGAAGACATTTATCGGCCTTGTTCTTACCGTGTTCACGGTACTGCTCTTTCCCCCTTGTGTTCACCTTGTTGGTGGGCCTGCTGGTTCTGTGCTGGTCCATGCTGCCGTAAGATCGTGGGTAATAGAGGCCAGAAACCGCTGGCCGAGAGCACGTTTTACTTCTTCAGGAAAAGACGGATCATCATCATCGATGTTGAGCCAGAGGGTGAAGCCGTCACCTAAAGCTTCGATCATGTATGTAAGAGCGGCGGTGTACTGTGCGACATCAGTTGGTGAACAATGGGCAATATACTGGATGCGGTCAATGTGCATGATCAGCCTGGGCAATGGAAAGAGCGAATCGCTGGTTTCTTCTGTCCCTCTCATCATCTGTCGTGGCCAACTGGTTTGTTTCAGGAGAGCGATGAGAAGATCTAGTTGATCCTGTCTGCTGAGCGAGCGGCGGAGTCCTAATGTTCTTAGTTCAGGAAGCTCGCACCCAGCTCCAGCGCAATAGGCATCGATGAGGAAAGACGTTTTCTTTTCCCGCTGTGTGCTTAATGGGATCAGGCGCTCAAGTGCCTGCCGTACCACGATATTTTCGGTACTGTCTTCGGCCAGTTCTTCGAGATCGGTATCCTCCGTGAGCAGAAAGATATCAAATGGATCTCCGCTTCCAAATTGCACCTGATTATCCCAGAGGCGTTGGCAGAGACCAGCAACCAGGTCAGGAAATAAGGAGGTTTGCAGCTTTGTCGTATGAAGTTCTCTCATGGTCTGCGATGTATTCGCGGCGTTGGTCACAGCCTCATAAACCTCTTGTGGATCAAGCGCAGAGAGGACGACCTGGGGCTGTTTTGTTGTTACCGTTTCAGTCGCAACCTGCTCCAATGTGATGCTCATATGTTTCTCGCTTTCATAGGGCGTGCTCATAGCACTCTAAAACTACAAGACCGGCTTGCCTTCATGGTGCTTCTCTTGATTCTTGTGCCTTTCATGACGAAGATTTGGGTGTATGCGCAGTATGCAAGATGCTGGACGTGCGGGCTTCTTGTGTCTGGTTTGGGTCGGTTCGCCGATGATGAGCAGAGGCATCATGTTGTCGGTTTGGAAGATCGAGAGCAGGATCTCGAACTGCTGTGGAGTATGGGAAAGCGTATGGATGTCCGTTAGGACGACAAGGGTGGCTTTACGTTTGAGATGATCCTTCAAGCGGCGCTCTTTGGTAGAGGCCGCTTCGCGCTTGTCCCAATCAGGATCGCCCCATTGGTGCAGGAGTGTTTTGACGAGCCAGACTTGTCCGGAAGGACGATCTTCGTCAGAGGGAACCTGGGCAAAGATCGCGTCCCGCGCGGAGGCCGTCAACCGGTTTAGATACGCTTCAAGCAGGGAACGACCAGGAGGATCGTCCAGGTAGCGGAATTGTGGTTCTCCATTGGGATCGGGCGCACTTGTTTGTAGGTGTTCTAAGGCGGAAGCAAATTGTGTGGTCATGGCATGATCCATCTTCTTCTCCTCATCTATCCTCTTTTTTATTGCCTGGCTGCTGCACTGATGCGCTTGATGGTTGATTCTGACCATTCTACAGTAGGAATGCGCTATTGGCAAGGCGACACGAACGGGTCGGTACGACCGTCCCTGATCGCACTCCGACCCGCTGATGTCTTCTCCTCTCTCTTTAGTATATTGATGTCTCCAAATCAAGCAGCGTTGGTGTGGTTGGCCTCGCCGAAGGATACGAGTCTCGGCGAGGAGGAAGGAAGTCGCTGGTGTGGTGGCGCTCTTGGTCGAGCCACTAGGAAGAGTATTCATCGGTGGTGGTGTCCTGGCCGCGAGGTTCCTGGAGCGGTGCTGCGGGTATCGCTGTTGAGAAGACAGCAGGTGGCCAGAGCACTTCGTAGAGGGTGTGTGGGGTCGGATCGCGCGGTCATGTCTTCGTCGGTCTGTATCAGTGGGGACAACGTAATCTGCCCAGGAGGGAACGAGACGAAGCGGCAGCGCCTCTTTTTGGGTCGCGCATAGTCGGACATCCGTATGTGAGAGACAAAGAAGAGGGGGAGAGCATCAAAGGCATGGCTGTCAGAGGCAGGAGAGGACTCGTTGTGACGAGTTTTCGTTGTTTTGGTGGCGGTGAGGAGTCAAGTGACAGTATATGTCATGCTGGGTTGCTATACTGGTGGAAAGCTTGCAGGAGATGTGTTGTTGCAAGCGTGGAAAAATCACGAACGAAAGGAGTCTGCAGTATGGTTGCATTGTGGTCGTGTTTGGAAGCAAAGGGACATGCCTTTGCGGTGTTTGGATCATTTTCCTTTGAAGTCACCACGCGCGGGTATGATCAGCGAGGGGTTCCGGTGATGGATCTGGTCATCCTTTCGGATGAGCGGGGAAAACCAGTCCATGGGAGAACAGGTCCCCTACCCGAGCTTGAAGCCACGCTCAAAGAGCACTTTCTGTGTGAAGAGGGGGCAGAGGAAGTGCCAGATCTGGAGTGGAAAGCCATAGATCCACCTGGCGATGTTCCTTATATGCTGGCCTAAGGCTGGGAAGAAGGAGAGAGACGAGTGTCTGGAGAACGATCTGCTGCGGTTTCTCTGGTTGGAGGAAGTGGTCGTCAAGCGTTCTCCAGGTCGTATCACCGCTCTGCCGGTGGCAGTACCACGTGTGGAGAGAGGTCCCTGGTGGCTTGCGGGAACAGGGGAGATCTGCTAGAGTAGCAGGAAGATATCACAGGGATATCACGAACATAATGGTGTAAGAATAGCCACACAACGCTCCTCGAAAGGGGAGCGTTGTGTGGCCTGTGGGATAGTGTGATGTGCCAGATCCAACAGGGTGATCTGCTGGAAATCTTCTGTGTGTAGGAGAGAGGAGGCGACACGGACAGGGCCGTGCGAGAAGGTGTGGAGTTGCACGAATAACATGGACCTTCCCTCTCTTCATGCGTCCTCTCGTCATTGGTCTGAGAGTGCAGGCGGCAGACGTTTCCTGGTGGTGAGGTGGATCAGGAGACGACGAAGAGTTGTTCTGTTTCGTGGAGGGAGGCTAGTTGCTGGTGCCAGTGCTTGGTATAGTTCGTGAAGCGTTTGTTTTCTTGTTGATAGGCGTGAAAAATCGTCGCAGGGGAGAGGAGGGAGGTCTCCTCCTGCGCTGGTGGTGCTGAGGGCGCGGTCTTCTTGGCAGGGAGCACTGCCTCAAGGGTGCCTTGCAGTGCTGAGCATTGAGACGGTTCCTTTCCTTGAAAGAAAAGACAACAAAAAAGGGACAGAGAAACAAGAACGGTCATGATATGTCACCGCTCATTGCTTTCTGTCCCCTCGACGGGGTTCTCTTTGGTTGTTTGCTGTTTCCAGGCCCATCCACATGGTGTGTCATGGGCCTTCACCTGTATTTGCATTAGTAGAGCATTGAGTGAGTGTCTATGTCTACGGGCGCGTTGAGCTAGGCGAGGTTTGTTGCAGATGCACCTGCTTGCCTCTGGAATGGGGCAGGCCACCAAACAACGCCAAGAGCGTTCGAAGCGCGTGCCTGGGTTCTTTTCATCTGTCCTGCCTCAACATCTCGTTGGTATTCAGAAAAATGATAGTGCGTTTCCTCATCATGCATGTACTGTCCCGTCAGGCATAGTTGCACCTTTGAGTGACTTGGCGCTCTTCTCCAGTTCTTCACTAGCAATACTCGTGGCCCCTTTTAGATCAGCTTCACTCAAATCTGCTCCACTAAGATTTGTCTTGCTCAAATTGGCATTGATCAAGGTAACGTAACGCAGATCTGCGTTACTCAGATCTGTTCCACTCAAGTCAGTGTTACTCAGATCTGCTGGTTCTGGATTTCCCCTGTTCTGATCTTCCGATCCGCTAAATTTAGCCTTGCTCAAGTTCGCCTTACGAAGATTGGCTCCTGTGAGATTAGCACCATGTAAAATGGCTTTACTCAGGTTAGCCTCATGCAGATCGGCGTGACGCAGATCTGCGCCTTCTAAGTTCGCTTCTAGCATAAAGAGTCCGCTCAGATTAGCTTCATGGAAATCAATACCCCCCAACTTCGTTCGATGCAGAGAGGTTCTGCTTAAGTTGGCATCACGCAGATTACATCTATACAAGTTCGCCTCTGTCAAATGCGCTCCACTCAAGTCTGCTCCGCTCAGATTAGCCCCCCTTAATTCAACACCTCGTAAAGAAGATTCGCTTAGGTTGGCTCCACTCAGGTTAACCTCATGCAGATCAGCGTCAAAGAGTGAGATCTGGCTTAAGTTTGCCTTTTGCAAATTAGCATATTCCAAATTGACTATACACTTGTCTTTATATATCAGACCGGACTCATGTAAGAATTGAAGGACGCTCCCTTTGCGATTCGCATCTAATCTTGTGAGGACTGTCAGTGTTCTTACTCTAGCAATGTCCCGTACCTCTTCGTTTTCACGTGAATTACGTAAATTATTGATAAGAAGTAGTTCAGATATTTTGTCTATATAGGTTTGGAGCACTGTTTCTCGCTGATTATCAAGGGCAATTTCACGCTCAAGCGCTGCCTGTCGTTGGGTGGTTCCTTCCTCCCTAATCTTTTGCACCTGATTGAGCCAAAATCCCCCAATAGCTAATATGATTGGAATAATAAGAAGTTGCAACCAGTCCCACAGTGTTTTCCCGCGTTGAAAGCTACCATCCTTGATAGGAGGTATATAAGGACCAAGCCCTGTCCAGTCCCAGTTCAACCAATATCCTAAAATAAGTACTAGAAGCAGTCCGCTTCCCAGCAAACATGCTATCGCTATCCCGCTTACTCTCGCCAGAGATCGTTGTACTTGCTGCCACCACGAATAGAGTTTTACTCTCATTGGTATCTTCTTGCTCCCATAGACAAGTAGAAATGGCAAAATAGTTGCTCTCCCTGAGTATAGCAGATATTCTAAACTTGCGTTTTAACCAGTGAGGCCAAAGGAGCAAGCAGAATCTGACAAAACAAGCCTGATATTCGATACTAGAAGTATGGCTATCTCCTCCCTGGAGAGATGTCCATGTTGTGCTAGTATGCTCTCGGGTGGTCCCATTTCGTTAGCAATTCCTCAAGTTATGAACATCAATGGATGGATGAGGATGTCCTTGTGTGGCCCCTTTTTCGTAGCATTCCCTTCATGTGATGAATTGCAGTGGATAGATGCGTGCTCCCTTGTGTGGCCCTCTTTCATGAGCAAATTCCTGACGTGATGAATCGCACTGGCTGGATGCCTGTTCGTGGGGTGGCCCCCTTGTGTTCGCAGGTTGTGGGAACGCTGGTTTCTGGCTGCGGGTGCAGGGAGTGTGCAAAACCTGTCCAAATCTGTCCGATTGTGTCTCCTGGTCGCGAGATGTTGTTGGGAAGTGAGGCAGAGACGCTTACACAGAATGACGGGTTCTCTGTTGCCATCTGAGAGCCGTGCGTGTGTGTGTGGGAAGGCAGAGGGAGTGTGCTCATGGCGTTCATCGTGCAACGCCTCGCTCAGCGTGCGCTTGTGGTCCTGGCAAGGGGAAGGGAACCTGGCAATCACCTGGCAACCACCTGGCGACCACCTGGCAACCACCTGGCAAAACAGCGGCATTGCCAGTTTTCGTGTGAGGGGAAGCAGAGCTGAGGACACGCCAGGCATGTGTGGTGACGGGCAAATGGGAGGGAGAGGCGATGGGGGAAGGTGCATTGCAGGCTCCCCTGTCCAGAAAACTGTCCGTAAACCTGTCTGCTCACCACGGCCAGGAGAGGGTGCTTGGCTGGAAGATGGTGCTGGTATGTCCTTCGGGTGGCCTCCTTTTCTTAGCATTTCCCTCGCGTGATGAATTGTACTGGATGGATGAATATGTATGGGGTGGCCCCCTTTTGTTAGCACTGTGATGTGTTTTGCTCCGTAGGGAGACGACGAAACAGGCAGGAAGCAGGGACGATCTCCGCATGCCGAGGAGGATCGAGAAGGCGTTAGTGGCAGTGGGAGGTGCGGTCTTTGCGCGAGCCAGCGAGGAGAAAACGGCGACAAGACGGCGGGAAGCGG
>NZ_BNJK01000004.1:0-297829 GCF_016587455.1 Reticulibacter mediterranei
CTTGCAATTTGGTCACGGTATAATGGCTGCCAACAAAGGTGACAGATTCCTGTGTGAAAAACTGTTTGATGATTTGTAATCCCTCTTCCAGCCGCTGAATGCGAACGCCTGCACGATCAAAGGGCAGACCTGTCTGTTCGTATTCGGGTTGGTGCCATCCCGCTCCAATACCCAGTTCGAAGCGACCACCCGAGAGGAGATCGAGGGTTGCGACCTCTTTGGCGAGCAGCGCAGGGTGGCGAAAGTCATTGTCGAAGACAAAACTGCCAACTCGCAGCGTTTTCGTCGCGTCCGCTGCTGCCATGAGAGCGACAAGAGGGGGAAACTCATTGACGAAGTGATCTGCCAGCAGGAACGTAGCATAGCCAAGATCCTCAGCCTTGCGCACTAGCGTTCCCCATTGCTCACGTGATGAGGCGCTCTCTGTGATCACACCAAACCGAAATGCTCGCTTGTTCGACATCTCTCTTCTCCTACAGTTTTTTCTGATTGCCTGTATCATATCATAAGACTTGTGCAAAGTTCTGCGGTATCAGACTCACTCATATTTTCCCTCTTTCTACCTGTAAAAGTTCGCTGTTTTCTGTTAGTGTTTGATATATTGGGAAGAGTCTCACCCTTCTGAGCACCGCTGCAAGGAAAAGCCCGAACATAATCAAAAAACAAGGAGCATTCCCGGTGAAGACTACGAAAAAAGCTGCTAAATCAGGTCGCCTGAGTCAGTATCTCACCCTCTTGCTGCTCGGCATTGTCGGTTCGCTGAGCTACATCGGAGCGTCTCCGGCACATGCAGCAACGACACACAAACTGCACTTTATCCAGAACACATCCTCATCTACTGATTTTACCCAGGTACACGCGCTCGGCTACACGCTCATTGACGTTGGCATGGACGCTGCAACTATTCGCTCGCTGCCAGCAGGTACACAAGCAATGGTCTGGGTAGGCAACTCGCAATGTAGCAGTTTTGATGTCAATTATACTGATTTCAAAGCATTTATTAATGCGATGGGCAAAGATACGACAACAAATGCTCGTATCTATGGCTACAATATCTCTGATGAGCCGGATGCAGGCAGTTGTCCACAAGTGGTCGCCGCTATCAAGCGTCGGGCCGACTACATTCATAGCCACGCTGGAGGACAAGGCAAAATTGCCTACATCTCGATTACCGACTTCCCTTACAAGCCGCTCGTTCCAGCGAAGACGGATGTTGATATTTACGGCATCGATCCCTATCCCTGTCATCAAAACAAAAACGGCTGCAACTTGAACGAAATCAACAATATGGTGAATGCTGCCGTCAACGCAGGTATCCCTGAGAGCAAGCTCGTCCCGATCTATCAAGCCTTTGGTGAAGAATGTACCAACCCACGCCGCTATCAGTGGAGCTTGCCATCGCCATCTGAAATGCGTACCGTCTTCGCACGCTGGGATCAGGTTTTGCCGAATGCGCCTATCGATGTCACCTATGCCTGGAGACATCCTGGTGACAATAACGAGGACTCCTGCCCGACCCTCAAGGATGCTCAGGCCAAAAGCCTGCGCGCCGTCTACAAAGACTATCTGAGCAAACACTAAACCAACAGCTTTGGGGACACTTTTGATAAATTCTAGCTTTTAGATACATCGTTTTGTGGATATCTCTATACTAACGAGGAGATCAAGAAGTGTGATCTGTGTGCGTTATAAAATATACGAAAAGGAGATATTTCGCATGACCATCACTGCACCTCAACAGCATCTTGTCTGGACTGTTGAAGAGATTGGTAAAACCGTTGCCAGGGCTGATACCCCAACCTCAACCTCGCTTCGTGTCCGCACAAATGGCACTCAGCTGATCGCGGGAACGGACGATTTTTGCTTTCTTGAACGCAAGCTGCAAGGGAATGGGTCGCTGACCGTTCAGATCATGAGTCTGGACAACACCGATATCTACGCGAAAGCTGCGGTCCAGATTCGCCAATCACTGGAGGATAACGCGCCGAATGCCATGATGGAGTGGACACCCAGCGGTTATGCGTATTTCCAGTTTCGCATGACTCCGAATGGCGGAGTCAACTATAGCCAGTATACCTATACAAAACTGCCGCTCTGGTTGCGCATTGTCCGCGAAGGGAATGTGATCAATGGTTATATCTCAGAGGATGGCTCCAAT
Source organism: Reticulibacter mediterranei (assembly GCF_016587455.1). Lineage (NCBI taxonomy): Bacteria > Bacillati > Chloroflexota > Ktedonobacteria > Ktedonobacterales > Reticulibacteraceae > Reticulibacter > Reticulibacter mediterranei. Next base: position 2,159 of record NZ_BNJK01000004.1, read on the forward strand.
TTCAAAAATGTTGGCAATGTAAACCTCTCAATGCCTGATCAGGTGCATATTGGTCTGGCTGTGACCTCGAACTCCAAGCAAGCCACCACAGCCGTATTCGACCATATTACTCTTCAGGGAAATTCGTTGGATGGTGGCTCTCCCAATCAGGAAGCCGTTCCAGGTAGCGTGCGCAGCGTGCTGTAACGAATTGAGAGATCTTTAGAAACAACGATACCGCACGCACTACAGATTTGCGTGGTGTGATGGGGGTTACTTTGACCACTATGTCGCCAGCCTCCTTCCTCTTGTCCACTTGACTGGCACAGAACTGGATAAAGCTGCCCCTGTCAATGACCAATCTGCCAGGGACGCCCATGAGATGGATATATCACGTGAGATGGTTTCTCCTCTGTCGGAGTTGCCGCTTCTCGTCTGAGCACTTCTGGTTCATAAGCACTCTTTTCTGCCCTATATAACGCCCGGCCTAATGCAGGTGGAGTCTTGACCAGACCAGGGATAGTGTAAACTCTTCTGGCTACGGTCTGGCATTGTGGACAGACCATAGGAGTATTCATATCGTTTAGCGAACGCCAACATTCAAACGGGCCACAATGCTCACAATGAAATGCATATAAAGGCATATCTGTCCTCCTTTTGCCTCTGTCGCATTCGGAATGGTTCCTCTATAGCTCACTCAACAGTATAATTATAATCTATTCATCTTGTATATTCAAACAATTATTATTGATAAGTTTAAAATATGAAGGAATGCCCTTGACAAGAAAAAGTTTAAAGACTATGCTCTTACAGAGAAAATAAATAAGATAAGCGCTGCCCTGAAATAAAGAAGAAGTTGGAGCATACGAACCACGTAACACATTTACTCTTCCATGTAGAGGGCAAACGACAGTGCGATATTTCTATGAAGAAGAGACCATACTGATGCACGATATCACTATTTAAGCCTCCTTCTGAAGTGCGCAGGATCCTTTCTTTTTCACTTCACCTGCCGCTTTGTTCTTTGCATGACAGTAAAGCAATGTAGTATCTTGTGTCATCAGTTACAGTATCTTGTGACATAGAAACCAGTATATTCTCTGTATACTGTAATTCCGTTCTCTACACACTCCTAACATTGCGTGTTGTCTTCAAGGTAATAGAGAAGGGAAACGAATCATGACTACGGTGGCACCTGCCCACGAAATCTTGTTCAGGGTGGACCTCTCCAAACCCTGGAGCCAGCAACAGGTACTTGGGCACAATCGCTGGCATCCAGATATTCCTGCCGCTGCTTCTGTGAGTCCAGATACAACATTCCGTATGGAATGTAAGGATTGGACTGATGGGCAGATCAAGAATAACGATAGTGCAAATGATGTACGTGATGTTGATCTTACCATTCCTCATGTACTGAGTGGACCAATTGAAGTCAATGGTGCGGAACCGGGAGATGTTCTCGTTGTTGATATTCTCGACTTGGGGCCGTTCCCGGGGCGAGATACAGAATGGGGATATACTGGCATCTTTGCCAAAACGAATGGTGGTGGCTTCCTGACAGATCGTTTCCCTGATGCTCACAAAGCAATCTGGGATCTGAAGGGGGTCTATGCTACCTCCCGCCACCTGCCCGATGTGAGATTTGTTGGTATTCCTCACCCTGGTTTGATCGGTACCGCCCCATCCCAGGATCTCCTCAACAAGTGGAATCAACGCGAGAAGGATCTGGTGAACACCAATCCCAGCCGTATTCCACCCCTGGCATTGTTACCAGAGGAGAGGAACGCGGTCATGGGATCGCTCAAGGGTGGCGACCAGCAGAGAGCAGCACGGGAAGGCGCGCGCACTGTCCCCCCGCGTGAACACGGAGGCAACTGCGATATCAAGAATTTGACACGCGGTTCTCGTGCCTACTTCCCTGTCTATGTCAGAGGGGCAAAATTGTCAATGGGCGACTTGCACTTCTCACAGGGCGATGGCGAGATTACATTCTGCGGCGCTATCGAGATGGCTGGTTTTATCGACCTCCATGTTGATCTGATTAAGGGTGGCGTCAGCAAGTACAAGATGACCAACCCCATTTTCAGAAGCAGCCCGTTGGAGCCGCGCTATACTAACTTCCTTGTCTTCGAAGGTATCTCCGTCGATGAACAAGGGAAGCAACATTACATGGATGCTCACATAGCCTACAAGAATGCTTGTATGAATGCAATTGAGTATCTCCAGACATGTGGATATACGGCAGAGCAGGCATATATGATTCTTGGGGCAGCACCAGTTGAAGGAAGGGTCAGCGGTATTGTCGATATCCCGAATGCTTGCTGTACTGTCTATCTCCCAACCGAGATCTTCCAGCGTGATATTGAACCTATGAGGTACTCTGTTTCACGCCAGACACAGGTAGCAACCGCCCGCTAACCGGAAAAAATGGGTATCAGAGCATCTTCCATGTGTTCTCCACGCATGGAAGATGCCCAGGATGGCGTTTCTGCATGCTCACGAGCATGAGGATAACGCCTACAATTGTGGCTGACCTTCTCTTTCCCGCTTCGAGGAGGCGAAAATCATGGCAATTGATACTACGTTGGAACACCTCACCTCTCCCTGGGATCATCTGGCTCAGGAAAACCCTCTTGTTGGCTTTTTAGATACACTTCTGCGCGGTTGTGGGCAGGTGATGTTTCAAAACAATCCCCTGACCGGCCTGTTGTTTCTCATCGGCATCTTTATTAACTCCGCTCTGCTTGGAGTCGCGGGCTTGATCGGTCTGGTCGTCAGTACCGTTACTGCCTTGCTGCTCGGTGCGGATCGCAGCTTGATACGTGCGGGACTCTTCGGCTATAACGGTATTCTGGTTGGCATCGGCCTCGCGTTCTTTGTGCACTGGAATGCCTTCCTGGTTGTGTATATTATCTTAGCGGCCTTTTTGAGTGCGGTGGTGATGATGGGTTTGCTCAACTTGATGGGCGGTCGGGATATACCAGCGCTGACTGCCCCATTTGTTATAAGCGCCTGGCTGTTTCTCTTTGGCGTGTACCTGTTTCATCACCTACCACCTTCGGCGGCGATAGCGCCAACGCTCCTCAATCCTAACGCTGTCGTTCAGACCGATCTCAGGCCACTACCTACCGGTCTGGCAGGTGCGGGAATCACTATTCTTAACCTGGTTGAAGCCTTCTTCCGAGGCATTGGAGAGGTGTTCTTTCAGGACAATTTAGCAACTGGTGTTATCTTCTTGATCGCCATTCTGGTGAATTCTCGCATTTCGGCCCTCTTTGCGGCGCTAGGTTCTCTTGTGGGGCTGCTCACAGCGTTATTCCTCTTTGGAGGCAATGGCTACTGGGTCTATCATGGCCTGTATGGTTTCAACGCCGTGCTCTGTGGCATCGCGCTTGGGGGCCTGTTCTATGTATTCACCTGGGAATCGACCCTGTATGCTTTGCTTTGTATGATCGTCAGTACCGTTGTCATGGCCTCTATTAGTGTCGCGCTCTCTCCCCTGGGGATGCCTGCTCTGACCGCTCCCTTTGTGCTGACTGCCTGGCTGTTCATCTGGCCCAGAGGCGGTTTCCATGTGCTGCACCCGGTTGCACTGGCAGATGTCACCAGCGCCGAACACATTCGGCATGATTTTCTCGCAAGGGAACACGCAGTCGGGGTGGGGAGAACAGTTCAACCTGCACCGTGACGCCATGTGCTAACGCAGCAATGCCCGACATCAGATGGCATTGCTGCGTTAGCATGTGCTTGATAACATACATGGAGCAATTTGGCAAGCTTACTCCCTCAATATCCAGGGCTTTCCAGTTCTCCGCTCAAAGGGGTGCAGGGGTCTCCCTGCCGGGGCCTGGGGCGTCCCCAGTTTCCTTCCCTCCTTCGCGCGCCGCCGCTGGCGGCGCGCAAAAGAGAAGAAAAAAGTTTTTTGCGGGGACACCCCGCACCCCGGCAAAGGGCTGCCGCCCTCTGCACTCCCGCTAGATGGGAGAATTGGAAAGCCCTGCCTCAATATCTCTACTCTGGTTTTTGGTCACAGTTATTTCCTCCTGACGATATGTAGAGTAGAGCAAAGGAAGCTTATTATTTATAAGGAGGAAAAAGTGCGTGTCGCAACAAACACAAGGGCCGGACATGCTCCTGTTTAGCGATGAAAATACTTCACTGTTTAGTCGTCACGGGGCTGCTGTCTTTGCCTGGGTGCGACTACATACCCAATCACGCGAAGATGCAAGAGATATCACTCTAGAGGCTTTCAAGATTGCCCTGGAGTACGACAACCTCTCAGATATACCTGAAAAAGAACAGCTTACCTGGTTGCGTCGTGTTTGCCACAACAAAATCGTAGATCGTTATCGACGTGGAACACGTCACCCTCAAGTGAGCCTCGATACAATAACAGAAATTAATGATGATGAAGCAAACCACCCTGAACAGATTGCAATCCGTCAGGAGGAGCGGCAACAACTTCATCAGGTAATTAAGAATTTGTCAATTCACCAACAGCATCTCTTGAACTTACGTTACGGAAACGGCTTATCGTGTGTAGAGATTGCACAATTGCTTGATATGAAGGAAGGTGCAGTTCGCAAGGCTCTTTCACGTATCTTGATACAATTACGCACTCTGTATAATCATCAGGAAGGAGAACCATCGTGCTAAATCAGGATGATATGCTTAACGAAGAGTATGAAAATGTGCCGTTGGTTCGAGATTTGCAGAGTTTCTATGACACTCATGGAGAAGATGAACGTGATCTAAATTTTATCCGTGAGCAACTGTCTCAGACCAGAACACTACCATTTGAACGTCCCCTTGCGAGAGATGATACACAAAGAACGAATGATGCCAGACGGCGAAACGTACGCCCAAAAAAACCTCATCGCTTCTTCGTCAACCAGCGCTTCTGGAGTGTACTGGCTGCTACACTGGTTGTTATGCTCCTCACTGGATCTTTTATTGCTCTGTTTACACTGGCTCCCCACCAACGAACGGGAAGTGTAGCAGGGGGAACCTCGGCGAAAAGCTCCACAACGTCCTCGCCATCTCAACAGACGTTTGGCCCTGATAAAGTGAGTATCGACTCTATACGCATGTTTGATGAGAAGAGGGGGTGGGCACAGGCGTATATCAATGATGAATCAAGGCAGCCGTTGCTGCTGCATACGAGTGATGGTGGGCAACACTGGGTAAGCGTGACACCTGAGAACATAGAGCAATATCCCATTCTCTACTTTCTAGATGCTAACACGGCCATAACCAGCAGCAGGTTGTTGATGCGAACGGCAAAGGATAGAAGTAATACCTATGCAGAGATTTTTATCACCAGGGATGCTGGAAAGACCTGGCAGAAATCGAACAGCCAGATCACAGGCAAGCCGCACAGCTTTTTCTTTCTTAATGCGAATGAGGGATGGGTAGTCAGCGTCAAAGAATCAATGGGAGCATCGTTCGATACGCCACTTCCGATGATGCTTTTTCAGACGAAAGATGGTGGACGCACGTGGAAGCAGATGCCTGATATAAAGCTTGCTACAGACTCTCCGGGGGTTGATATCATGTTTTTGAATCAAACAACGGGTTGGCTGACGAAAGGTTTTTGGCTTGTGCATGGGGCGGGCAAAACCATTTATATGGAAACCTATGTTACACATGATGGAGGAGCAAGCTGGCAGCCTGTAAAAATCCCAGGCGTCAACGTAAGCGCTTTGCCAACCTTTTTCAATGCAAAAGATGGCATAATTAAGGGCATAATGGGGTCTGGCACGAATATAAAAGGGAAATCGTATATGACGCATGATGGTGGGTTCACCTGGAGCGAGGTAAATTTGGCCTTTGGTTATCCTCATAGCGTCATCTCACCTCAACGCTGGCGGTGGATCGAGACTCCATCTCATGCATCACCCATCCTCCACATTACCAACGATGCAGGGCTGCATTGGACAACGCTTCAACCAAAGGGTTTCAAAAATCCTGGGGGATTTTCCAATTGGAATTCGTTACAGATAAGGTGGGATGGACGTTAGTTATTAATGAGCAGATCCTTCAGCCTGGCAGGGAAAACCAGTCGTTGTACAAGACAACGGATGGTGGCGCTACCTGGACGCACGTGGCTTATACCGTCACTGGCATCAGCCAGCAGAAAAAGTGAAGGAAATAGAAATAACCATTCAATACGGGCACAATTTTGTTGTGCCCGTATTTATTATTTGTTCTCTTAGTATTGGAGGTTGTGCTACATCGTCGCCCCTAAAATCCAGGGGGCGAACTCCTCCTCGCCAACGCCCTGTGCCTCGCTTTTGCTCTGCTTGCCGCTGGCGACGGCGATGATCTCATCCAGGATACGGTTACCCACCTCCTGAGCGCTGAAGCCGTCCAGGATTACCCCGGCGTTGATATCCATATCGCTCGTGAGATTTTCGTAGAGCGTGTTGTTGCTGGCGATCTTGATCGAGGGGGCGGGCTTGTAGCCGAAGCAAGAGCCGCGCCCGGTCGTGAAGACGATAATGTTCGCGCCGCCTGCCACCTGGCCTGTGACCGAGACAGGATCATAGCCAGGAGTATCCATAAAGACGAAGCCGTGCTCTGTAATCGGTTCCGCGTATTTATAGACAGCATTGAGTGGAGTTGAGCCACCCTTCGCTAGCGCTCCCAGCGACTTTTCATAAATAGTGGTCAACCCTCCCAGCTTGTTGCCGGGGGCAGGATTGTTGTCCATCTCCATATCGTTAATTGCCGTGTAGTGTTCCCACCAGCGAATCAGCCCCACAAATTGCTCCCCAACCTCCCGATTTCGTGCCCGGCGCAGCAGGAGATGTTCGGCACCGTAGATTTCCGGGGTCTCACTTAACACTGCCGTTCCGCCCTGACGGACCAGCTCATCGACACAGTAGCCAAGCGCGGGATTAGCTGTGATTCCGCTCCAACCATCGCTGCCGCCACACTGTAGCGCAACTGTCAGCTCTGAAATCGGGATCGGTTCGCGCTTGACATCATTCACCTCCGGCAGTAGCTTGCTGATAACGCGCACGGCTTCTTCAACAGTGGTGGCGATGCCATGATTCTCCTGAATGGTGAGAAAAAGTGGCTGCTTCCATTGTCCGCGCTTGCCATGCTCTAGCTCCATGTTCGCGATCATTTCTTGAATCTGGTTGCTCTCACACCCCAGACCTACCAGCAGATAAGCACCAATATTGGGATTGAGCGCCATGCCCGCCAGCACGCGCTGAAGCTGCTCGACCGCCGCACCGCCAATGCGCATCCCACAGCCGCTTTTATGCGTGAGGCCGATGACGCCATCGATATTAGGATAGTCGCGTAATACTTCAGGTGTGAAGCGTCGCTCGATGAAGCGCACCGTTGATGCAGAACAATTGACGGAGCCTATGATCGCGATATAGTTGCGCGTACCAGCTCTGCCATCGGGTCGCCGATAGCCCATGAAGGTGCGCTGTTGCTCTGGTGGCACGAACTCTAGCGGCTGCACATCAACGCTATATTCATACTCCTGATGCAGTTCGCCCACCGCCAGATTGTGGCTGTGAACATGCTCACCAGCGCGGATTGGCTGAGTGGCGAAGCCGATAATTGATCCATAGCGGCGCACAGTCTGGCCCTGTTCGATATTGTGTAATGCCACCTTATGGCCCGATGGGATACGCTGTTTCACCTCGACTCGTTCGGTCTTACCACTCTCTGCCGGCAGTTGCAGGATGACGCCCTTGCCCAGCGGTCGGCGCGCGATGGCGACATCATCGTGTGGATTGAGCAGTACCGCGACCTCGTTCAGCGCAATTGGCTCTCCGCGCGGCGTGACGCTTTTCGCGACGACGTGAATTTTGATATCCTGTGGATTGAGATTATCCATGCTGTTCCTTTCGATATGACGGCAGAGATCCATTGGCAGACGACCCGGGTGCCGCTTTATGTGTGGGCATTGATGTGTATTAAATTTTTGTTTTTAAGATTTCAAGTACGATGTCATGGTGAAATGGTGTCAGCGAGCCGTCCGAACGCAGCGGGAATGGCATTGGTGAGCTAATCACCTCTACGTCACTGCCTGCTCTGATTTGTTCAAGAGCCACTTTGTTTGCCAGGATATATTCTAGACGCAACGTGTTTTCGATGCGTGCCAGGCTGACCTGCGAGAAATCCGGTTTGCCACTGGAACGAATAGCAGCGGCGATGGCCTCGCGATCTGTGGGGACGACCAGCGGTATTTTGCCCGACTCCATCGCGATCACTCCAGCAGTAATGACATTGATGTAGATCGATTGAAAGTCGATCTTGTGCAGAACGTGGCTAGTGGTGAAGTCGGCGTGACCGATGCCAATCGCATTGCCATGCGACTCATCGGTGATATCGTGGACCGTGATATTGGTAATGCGCGTGGCAGAATCTTTCTGACCATGACGCAAGCGGCCCATGATATTAGGATCCATGCCTGCGCCACTGATGTTTTTGCCGATCTGATCCACGGCAAGCACATCCAGTTCGTCCCAGGGGAGACGCGGCATCATGGCCTTCGCCCGTTCCAGCAACGTCTGTTCTTGTTCGTTGCCGATCCCGGCAGGCGGTACGACCACGATTTCAGCTACCTCGTCGTACGCGTTCTCGACGGTTGCCAGACCAAAGAGGATAGGAGCATGGTTAACGGTAAATTTCGCCACTTCTGGTAAATGCTGCATCAATCCGCTATATCCCCACGAATGGATAGTGAGCGCACCTGCATGCTTGCCCAGACCAATCGCGAGCATTTTGGAGAGGCCACTTTCAATGGGGGCCGTAAAATCGGTGTGTGGTTTAATACGATTGACAACAATAATGCCATCGGCACGGTTGGCTGTGCGGTCAATATGCACGGGGAGGCCGTTCGGGAGCGTTCCCAGCACATCGACCTCAAGCGAAGAAATAATAGGAGCGCCTACATATGCTTCGGTCACGCCCAGGCTGTGCAGGACCTCTTGCTGCCCTTCAGCGGTTGCGCCTCCGTGACTGCCCATTGCGGGGACGATAAACGGAGCGGCTCCGTAGCCACGCAGTGCCGCAACCAGTGTACGAACAATCGTTGCAATCTCAGCAACACCACGGCTGCCCACCGCAATAGCAATCCGCTGCCCCGGCTGGATCTGCTCGGCGACCGCCGCTTGCTTCAGGGCTGAGATCACCTCTCGGTCCACATCATCAATGCGGGGTCGTGGGAAGCGCTGCCGTAGCAGCAACAAATCGGGTAAGGGCACTTCACGCAACAGGCCGTTCGTATCGTGAAATGGCTGTACCTCCATAAGCATCTCTCTTCCAGTAATGCCGTGCAGCATCAGGCCACTCTACCCGATGCTAACACTGTGAAAACGTTTCCCTTCCCAATAATGATAACACATAGGCGCGATTGCACGATAGCCAGAAAGACAACGATGTCTCGATTTTTGCTATACTTGTTGAGCGGAGGCTGTACTCACTACAAGGATGCTATGGTTTATACTGTGATGGAAAGATTCAGATAAAGAAAAAGGAGATCGGCGCGTGCAGTTTATTTATGAAACTCCCCTTTTAGAAGCATATCTCGCTGAACAGGCAAACGTTGATTACTCGCATCCATTGATTCAAGAGACGCTCAAAAATTTCTCTATGGCTGATAGTTCGGAAGTGGAGCGTATCAAGAAGACTTATGAGTTCGTGCGAGATGAGGTTCATCATTCGATGGATGTGCAGGGGGTACGTGTGACCTGTGCAGCTTCGGAGGTGCTACGTTATCGCGAGGGACTCTGCTATGCCAAGTCGCATCTGCTGGCGGCGCTGCTGCGTGCGCAGGGCATCCCTACTGGCTTTTGTTATCAACGCCTGCTGCTCGGCTTAACTCCGGCTGAGGGCTACGCATTACATGGATTGAACGCGGTCTATCTCTCCTCAGAAGAGCGCTGGATTCGTCTCGATGCGCGCGGCAACAAACCGGGCATTGATGCGCGCTTCTCCACGCATGAAGAGCATCTGGCCTATGCCGTGCAGCCCGAGCTGGGTGAGATCGATTACCCAACTATTTATGCGCAGCCGCATCCTATAGTCATTCAAGCTTTGCAGGCAGAATATAATTGTGCGGACCTGCCTTTGCCGGATAGTCTCAGTGATAATGCAGTTATTAGTTTGTGAGGTAAAAATGAACGCAACAACTGCAAGCGCCCTTATTCACAGGTATATTGAAGGATGGAAAACGGCAGATCGAGCGACAATTCTTGAGACGCTTGATTCAGATTGTGTTATTATAGAGTCTTATGGACCAATATATAGAGGAAAAGAGATGGTTGATCGCTGGATTACCTCCTGGCTTGGCCCAGGAAATACGGTTGATCGCTGGGATGTCACATCCTTCTCTATGACCGAGGATGTATGTTTTTTTGAGTGGATCTTTGAATGTACCTTTGATGGTAAGCCGGGTGGGTTTGAGGGAGCCTCTATTGCGCGCTTCAAGCACGACAAAATTCTCTTTTTAAGAGAATACGCGACAACTGCTCCGCTCTATGAGTGGGCAGAATAGATACTGGTGCCCATGAACGTACCAGGCACATACAACGAAGAGGAGGGAGCGAGGGTTCTCTCCTCTTCGTTGTATGTGCTGTAGTGATGTCAAACGCTGACATCGGGCAGGACATCAGGGGTTTGGAATGATAATTGCTTTTAATGCCAGCAATATACGCAATGCCTCTTCCACCACATTTGGAGGAAGGGGGACATCGGTTTTGATGTCTTCTATTGAACGTTGCCCATCGACGACATCAAAGACAATTGATAACATCATCTTTTGTCGGTGGGTCCAGCCTTCCAATTTTTCCAGATCTAATGAGCCTATCTTTTGAGGAATAGGAGAATTGAGTACTGGCTCCATTGAACTGGGAGATGGCAGGTTGCGTGGAACGGGCTGGGGAGGAGGTGGTGATGGGATGAGTACCCATTCAAAGGGACCACGCTCATTATCAAGCTGAATCAGCATCGCTACATTCACTTGATGACGCTGCCCCTGCTTATCCTCAAGCTGGCATAAGATAACTTTCCCCTCCACAAGATGCAGATAGCCCTTGCAACGTCCACGAATACCGGGTACATGATGCAGTTCTGCTTGCAGCAGACCATTTTTGCGATAACGCTCAAATAATGGCAGGCTGAATGTAAGACCTAGACTTGCATCGATCCAATCATTACCCACATCGCACCTTTAACACAGCAAATTTAGATGTGTTGTTTTTTTATCCTGCCAAATAATGCCGATTGCTTTTTTCCACAGCTGGCACTATTTCGCTGTTATCCTGCAATTCAGGCTATTCGATGAATTCACCATACGCATTATAGCATATCTATCGCCAGTAGGGTATTAAAATTTTATAAAATTAATAAACACATCTATAATAGATACACGAGTTAAATGCACAACACTCTATATATAGCTGTGCAGTATGGTGGTGACACTCTAACTCCAACTCCAACTTTAAAAGTCATCCGCATGAGCATCCAGAATGGCTTTGATGACCTGCCGTGCCGGTCCTGCTATGTTGCCGAAGCGCCGATAGACGAGGGCGAAAATAAATTCTTCCGTCAGATCAGCGACGGGCGCGAGGACGAGGCCGCTATCGATTTGCGGAGAGCGGACCAGTGCGGGCGGAATCAGGGTCACACCGTTACCTTGCTTGACCATCTCCTTCAAGCCCTCGACGGAATCGATCTCCACTGTTGGCTGGACGGTGAGCCCACGCTGTATAAAAATGCGCTCCAGCACCTTACGCAGCCGTGACGCCTCACCCAGCAGAAACAACGGCTCGGCGATAATGCGTTCTAATGTCAACATATGTGGTTGGGTCTGGGCGAGCGGATGCTGTGCGGAGACGACCAGGTGCAGCGATTGGCGAAAGAGTTCCTCCACGATTACCATTTCAGAATGTGCGACGGGATCAAAGATCAGCCCCAGATCGACCTCGCCCTGCTCCACCATTGCAATCACAGCATCGGTCGGATCAACGCGCACGCGATGATGGATATGAGGATAGTTGTGCTGGAACGCAGCCAGAATCGTGGGGAGAAAGACGGTTGCCAGCGAACGATTACAGCCGATCTCGACCGTTCCGCTTTGCCCTGCTTGAAACCGAAGCATTGCCTGTTGCCCCTGCTGCAAGCGGTCCAGAGCATTGCGCGCATATGAGGCGAACTCCTGTCCCGCTGGCGTCAGGACCACCCGCTGCTTGATGCGTTTGAAGAGTTGCACGCCCAGCTCTGTTTCGAGAGCGGCTATCTGGCGACTGAGCGCTGGTTGTGCAACGAGGCATAGCTCGGCAGCCTTGCGGAAATTTTGTGTCTGAGCGGCGGCAAGAAAATAGGTCAACTGGCGGAACTCCATCAGTATTCTCATTTCTAGTGATGCTGCTGGGGCATCAACTTTGCAAAAAATAAGTATTAGACATATCACTTGCAACCAATTATACTCTTTCTTAGAGGTTCTGGTAAGAGGCATGAGGCCGCGATTGCAGGAATTGTTCTTTATAACTGGTAAAGAAATAACTGGTAAAGAAGGGAAGGATAGGTCTTATGGAACACGTTGAACATCCACGCACGCTCTTTGAGAAGATCTGGAAGGCACACGCCGTCAGCGAGGAGCCGGGCCAGGGAACGCTACTTTACATCGACCGTCACCTGATCCACGAGGTGACTTCTCCACAGCCATTTGCAGCGCTCAAGGCAGCTGGCAGGCAGGTGCGACATCCAGAGGCAACGTTCGCGTTTATCGATCATAGCATCCATACAACGCCCGTTGGCACCTATGGTAAGCGAAGCCGCATTCCCATTCTCGATCCTGATCGATCGCTGCAAGTCTCCACTCTGCAACATAATGCTGCCGGGGCTGGCGTGCATTTCTTTGGCCTGGATGATCCGCGCAACGGCATCATTCACGTCGCGCCCTCCGAACAGGGTATTACGCTACCTGGAACCACGATTGTCTGCGGCGATAGCCATACTTCGACACATGGAGCCTTTGGTGTGCTGGCCTTTGGCATCGGCACCAGCGAGGTTGAGCATGTGTTAGCCACGCAATGCCTGCATCAGCAGCGACCAAAGACGATGGAGGTGCGCATTGAGGGAAGCCTGCCGCGCGGCTGTACGGCGAAAGATCTGGTCCTGTTCATTATCGGACAGATCGGCACGGGCGCAGGAACCGGACACTGCATCGAATTCACCGGTTCCGCCATTCGCTCTCTCTCGATGGAGGGACGGATGACGGTCTGCAATATGGCGATCGAGGCGGGAGCCAGGGCTGGAATGATCGCGCCAGATGAAACGACGTTTGCCTATTTAAAGGGGCGTCCCTTTGCTCCCAAAGCTGAAGAATGGGAGCATGCGGTGAATTACTGGCGCTCGCTGACAACCGATCCGGGCGCGGTCTACGATAAAGTTGTGGTGGTGCATACCGATGATATGATTCCGCAGGTGACATGGGGAACAACCCCGGCGATGGTTGTGCCTGTTACCGGCGTTGTGCCCGATCCAGCTGATTTCACCGATCCCGCGCAACAAACCGCCATGCAGCGCGCCCTGGCCTATATGGATCTGCAACCTGGCACGCGCATCGAGGATATCGTCGTGGATTGCGTCTTTATCGGCAGTTGTACGAATAGTCGCATCGAAGACTTGCATATCGCAGCCTCTATGGTGAAAGGGAAACGTGTTGCCCCTTCAATCAAAGCAATGGTTGTGCCGGGTAGCGGCGTTGTTAAACAGCAGGCAGAGTCTGAAGGCCTGGATGTCATTTTTAAAGAGGCCGGTTTTGATTGGCGCGAACCAGGATGCAGTATGTGTATGACCATGAACGAAGATCATATGCGTCCGGGCGAACGCAGCGCCTCGACCAGCAATCGCAACTTTGAAGGACGCCAGGGCAAGGGGAGTCGCACCCATCTGGTTAGCCCTGCGATGGCAGCGGCAACCGCCATCGCAGGCCATTTCGTCGATATTCGTGCATGGGAATAATTGAGAAGGGAAACAGTTATCGTGGAACAATTTACCATTCATCATGGCTCTGTGGTGCCGCTGGATCATGTGAACGTCAATACCGATGATATCCTGCCGGCCCGCTACCTGACCTCGATTACGCGTTCGGGCTATGCGCACGCCCTCTTTACCGATTGGCGCTACCTCAACAATAGTCAGCAGCCCGATCCAGCGTTTGTCCTGAATATGCCGCGCTATCAGGGTGCGACGATCCTGTTGGCGCGTGAAAACTTCGGGTGTGGTTCCTCGCGCGAACATGCTCCCTGGGCTTTGCAGGAATATGGCTTCAAAGCGATTATTGCCCCCAGCTTTGGCGATATCTTTTACAACAATTGCCTGAACATCGGTTTACTGCCCGTGCGACTGGATGCGGAGAGGGTGCAGGCGCTCTTTGAGGAGGAGCAGGAGACGGCAGGTTATGCCCTGACGATTGATCTCGCAGCACAAGCCGTCACAACTCCCACAGGACAGGCATACTCTTTTGCGCTCGATCCATTCAGGAAAGAGGCGCTTTTGCAGGGCTTAGATGCGGTAGGGCAGACGCTATTAAGAGTGGATATGATTGCAGCATATGAGCAGCGCAGACGGGCAGAGCTACCCTGGTTGTTTGCCTCCAGTGCCAGGTAAATAATAATTATCACATCTTTTTAAAGAAGAGGAATGTGTTGCGGATATCGTTGACTTGTGCAACACATTCCTCGTGTTTTCATTACTGCATTGCCATAACTGCTTCGCTGACCTCGTAAATGTCTCGCGTAGCCGATCCACTGAGATATGGTGCCAGCTTATCTAGCTGTTGCTTGTAATAGCCGCTATCTTCGTTAGCTTTGAGATCGGCCTCGGTCTCCCACGTCGAAATCGTGATACATTTTCCGCTTGTTCTGTCGGTTAATAACAAGAGATTCTTGAAACCCCGCTGTTGTTTTGCCGCAGGAACAATCGAATCATGGTAGATGCGAATGGCCTCATCCAGCTTATCAGGCTGAACTTGAGTAAATGTTGCTCGTGCGTGCATTGTTGTTCTGCCTTTCTCGGTGTCCGAAAATAAGAGACACACAATTCTCTACGCATGCGATCCCCCCATGGATTACTCTCTCCAGAGCCAGCCGCTATCTTGAGATGCTCTACAAACACTGAAACGTCTACCTGTTTTGTAGCGTATTCCTTGAGTGAAAGAGAAGTACGTGGCTCAGTTCTAAAAAAAGGAGAAGCACATGGAGAGTAGAGCGAAACTTTTTGGACATCCTGCACATCCTGTACTGGTCGTCTTTCCTCTTGCACTGCTGGCAACATCGCTCATTTTTGATATCGTCCATTGGATTTCGGGCAACGGTTACTTTTCGGGTGTGGCTTTCTGGACGATGACCGTTGGCATCATTGGTGGCCTGCTTGCAGCAATTTTTGGCCTGATCGATTGGGCTGCCATTCCGCAGGGAACACGGGCAAAGTCTGTCGGACAACTGCACGGTATTGGCAACGCAATTGTTCTCGTTCTGTTTATTATTAGCTGGATTATTCGTTCGTATGCGCCGAATACGCCATCAGTGTTTGCCTATATTCTTTCGGTCATCGGGGTAATTATCGCGCTTGGCACAGCGTGGCTAGGAGGAGAACTGGTTGATCGGCTGGGCGTTGGCATCGATGAGGGAGCCAACCTGAATGCGTCCAGTTCGCTCTCCGGTCAGAGCGCAGCTGTTCCCGCAAGTGAGCGCCGCCAGATATAGTTGCTTGCTCTAGAAAGAATTTTCCAGGGAAACGTTGTGGTGCGTGACTTTGTTTCCAATTTGTCCGTTGATAAAAAGAAGAAGTAGGTAGGCACCTCGCTGTTGGTCTGGTCGGCATCCTTCACAGCGAGGTGCCGAACAACTTCACCGCTATAGTGGAGGTATAATGGAACAAACAACGCATCCTTATAGTGGGCCAAAACCTGGCTCAACCGAACAGATGCAGGCCATCCTTACAGAATTACAGCGATTGTATCCCGACGCCAGATATGATCTAAACTTCTCCAATCCGCTCGAACTCTTTGTTGCTACGCAGCTCGCGGCCCAGTGTACGGACGCTCGCGTCAACTCGGTCACAAAGCAACTTTTCCAGAAGTATCACAGCGCTGCCGATTATGCCAACGCCAGCCAGGAAGAGTTTGAACAGGATATCAAAGCGATCACGTTTTTCCGCAATAAAGCGAAAAATATTCGTGCTGCCTGTCAATATCTTGTGGCGCATCATCAGGGCGAAGTGCCGCAAACGATGGAAGAGATGGTGAAGCTGCCCGGAGTTGCGCGCAAGACGGCGAATGTGGTTCTGGGCAACGCCTTTCATATCAGTGTGGGCGTGATCGTGGATACGCATGTTGATCGCCTCGCGCACCGTTTCGGCTGGACGCAGCAGAGCAACATCGAGAAGATTGAACAGGATCTTATGCGCCTCCTTCCTCCTACCGAATGGCTCAACTTTTCCCATCGCACAATCTATCATGGTCGCGCCGTTTGCAACGCCAAGAAGCCTCACTGTGAGCAATGCACGCTTGCTCAATACTGTCCATCCGCGTTCTCGTTCCAGAAATAATCGTGTTGCCCGTTGTTCCTCTCTTGAGAAGAACAACGGGCACATATGATAATTATTTTCAGGTATACTTGCTTTTGAGAGGGTAGGAAACTGGCGGTTCCAGCACGACGCAAGGGAACGTGGTCATGAAAATGACATTTGAGGCATTTTATACTTGGGGCAGTATCTTCAATCATGGTTCTCCACACTTCTGGTACAATCACAAACACTCATGTTTCTTTCAGGAGGTTTTCATGACAGCGCCCAATTCACTCATCACAACCCGATTCAACGCCACAAGCACTGCTGAGGATGTCGTGGCTGGTCTCGACCTCTCCAGCGTCCGCGCCATCGTCACCGGAGCCTCATCTGGCATCGGCCTTGAGACCGCTCGCGCACTCGCCAGTGCTGGCGCGGAAGTCACCCTCGCAGTCTGCAATACCGACGCTGGCGCGAAGGCCGCTGAGGACATTGCGAAGTCAACCAGGAATGAGCGTGTGCGTGTCACCGCCCTGGACCTCGCCAACCAAGCCTCAGTAGCCAACTTTGTCCAGAACTGGAACGGCCCGCTGCATTTGCTGATCAACAATGCAGGGATCATTCCAAGCACTCTGTCCCGAACCGCGGAAGGCTGGGAATTGCAGTTCGCCACCAATTACCTTGGCCACTTCACCCTGAGTCTCGGATTGCATGACGCCCTCGCCGTTGGTGCCCGAGAACGGGGTGAGGCACGTATCGTCTCAGTCAGCTCCACTGCACATATGAGATCACCGGTCGTGTTCGACGACATTCACTTTGAACGACGCGAGTACGATCCGCAGGCGGCCTACGCGCAATCCAAGACCGCCGACTCGTTATTCACGGTCGAAGCCACGCGCCGCTGGGCCGCTGACGGCATCGTCGCCAACGCTGTCAACCCTGGCGGCGTCGCCACCGAGCTGCAAAGAGACTTCACACAGAAACAGAAAGATTACTTGGCCGCTGCCGAGGCCGCCGGAGTCTTCGTCTACAAGACTGTCGAGCAAGGTGCCACTACTACCCTCGTCGCGGCAGTTGCCCCCGAATTCGCCCACACTGGCGGGCACTATCTTACCGACGGCCAGGAGGCCCACACGGTGCCCAACGACGCCGACTTGTTCAAAAATGGCGACGGCGTCAAGCAATGGGCGATTGACCCGGATACTGCACAAAAATTGTGGACGGTCTCGCTCGAACTCATCGGCCAAGCCGCCGCGTAAGGCGAATCGAATCCTTGTTGCGGGGAGATGCATGGTGTAAGGAAGCGGCCCAATTGCTACCATTTACCTGCATGCGCTCCCCCATCGATATGCAGGATTTCGCCCGTAATAAATGGTGCCTCCGTCAGATAAAGGACGGCGGCGGCAATTTCGGCAACGCTGCCGATGCGTGGCATGGGTTGCAACCGCTGCAATACCGCGCGGTCCGTTTTTTGTGAGAGTGGGGTGTCAATCGTGCCTGGAGCGATGGCATTTACACGGATGCCTTCATGTGCGTATTCAAGGGCCAGCGCTTTTGTTGCGGCATTCAATGCCCCCTTCGTGAGGATGGCAACGGCAGATGGTATTGCGGCAATCGGTTGAGAAGCAATAGCAGCGGAGATGTTGACGATATGACCGGACTGTTGCTCTTGCATTTGATGGATAGCCTGCTGCGTGAGAAAGAAGAAACCGGAGAGATTTGTTCCCACAAGCTGCTCGAAGTCCTCGACGGTATACTCAGTAAAGGGTTTGCCAATAAAGATTCCAGCATTGTTGACGAGGAGATCGATCCGCCCGAAGCGCTCTATCGCCGTCTCGACGATACGGGTTGTCGTTTCCTGTCGCGCGATATCTCCATCCACCAGAGCCAGCCGCTCCGATGCGTCCAGTGTTCCTGTTATGGTGATAGTGCGAGCATTGGCGACGACCGAGTATCCTTGCTCAAGCAGTGTGCGTGTCAGGCCAAGCCCGATGCCGCTTGAAGCTCCCGTGACAATAGCTGTTTTCTGTTGCATGATTCTCTTCTCCAATCACTGATATCAGCGTTCCGATGGCCTCCAGTCTAAGACGATAAGTGCTGGTTGACAAGTACGCACTTTTTGGTAAGAATTGAAGGGATGCATTGGAAAGTACATACATAGGAGCGGAACAACATGATAAGTGAGGAGCTGGCTGGTCACACGTATTGTCCATCGCGAGAGATCCTGGAACTGATAGGCGGCAAGTGGTCGCTTTTGATTCTTTGTGCGCTCAAGGCGGGACCGGTGCGTACAGGCGCGCTCTCGCGTTCGCTTGAGGGGATTTCGCAGAAGATGCTCACGCAGACGTTGCGCGATCTGATGCGGTCAGGGATGATTGTGCGTACAAGCTATCCAGAGGTGCCTCCCCGTGTGGAGTACAGCCTGACCCCTTTAGGGCAGACGTTGAGTGTGCTGGTTCTCCAATTTGAACAGTGGGTTGCCGACAACTATCAACAGGTCACAGCGGCTCAAGTCGCTTTCGATGCCAATCATGTCGAGGAGACGATGGTGGCGAGTGGGTAAATGATCGAGCTTGCTATTGAGGCGAGGGTGGTTGGGAGGCCAGCCCATCCAGCAGCAGGCGCGTCGATGTGGTGATCTGCTCGCTCCATTGCACGGCTTGCGGATCAACAAAAAACAGCAGCGCCAGCCCTTCATAGAGCGCGGTAAGCGTGATTGCAACGGCTTGCGGGTTGACGGCGCGAAACTCACCCCGGTCGATGCCGCGCTGGATGAGGCGCGCGATATCCGCACGGTATTCCTTAAAATACTCTTTTAAGAACTGATGAACCTCTTTCTGACGCCCGGCGATGGCATAGAACTCAAACGCAATTGGCATCAATCTGCTCATCCAGTTCATTGCTTCGGCGAGTTGCTGTGTCAGTTGCTCCAGTTGCGTGCGAACGCTGCCAGGTTGCTCAGTTGCCACAAAAGAATGTAGTACCTTCATCTCTTGCGTAAAGAGGTATTTAAGGATTGCAGCAATGATGGTGTCTTTGCTTTTGTAGTAGAGATACAGTGCCCCCTTGCTGAGACCGGCTTCTTGTGCGATATCGTCCATGCGTGCCTGATGGAAGCCCAGGCGTGCGAACACGGCGATAGCGGCATCGAGAATCTGGCTTTTACGTTCTTCGCTGACATCAGGGCGCGGGGACATGAACACCTCCGTAAACATCCTATTTGTGCATGATACTCTATGAGGGTTGCCCTTGCAAGATGCTTTGTGCGCCAAATTGTCGCCGGAGCAATGCGATACATGCTGTTTCTCAATGTGAGCGGTAGGGGCAATAGCCAGATCTTCCGACAGCAAGGCGAGAAAGAATGTGCGCTCGTTCTATATATATTGGCTGATTTCTGCTCGGGGTGATCGTGAAAAGCTTTTCAGAACAGAAATTTTTGGCAGAAAACGGGTATATATTGGCAAAAACAGTACAATAAAAGAAAAGAACAGGAGCATAGAGGATGTATACGCCGGTATTGGCGACGTTAGGATATGTACTCTCGACAGATGGCAAGCGGGTATTGATGATCCATCGCAACAAGCGCCCCAATGATTATCATTATGGGAAATATAATGGCCTGGGTGGACGCCTGGAGCCGAACGAGGATATTGTGTCAGGGATGCGGCGCGAGATTCAGGAAGAGTCGGGCCTGATCGCCGATACGCTGGTTTTGCGCGGCACGATTAGCTGGCCGGGCTTTGGCAAGCATGGCGAGGGCTGGTTTGGCTTTGTATTTCGCATCGAGAGTTGGCATGGGGAGCCACATCAGGGCAACGAAGAGGGCACGTTGGAATGGGTGCCGCTCGACTCGCTGGCAACGTTACCGCTCTGGCCCTCTGATCATCACTTCCTGCCGATGGTCTTCGACGCCGATCCACGCCCATTTCACGGTTCGATGCCCTGGAAGGATGGCAAGATGCTTAGTTGGAGCTACCAGCGCGGCTAAGAATCTTGCGAAGCTAACTTGCTTTATTCATAACCAAAAAGAATGGTAAAAATAACTTGAAAGAATGATAAAAATATGTTATGGTTATGACACAGGTTAGCCGTGGTAGAACCTGACTGGCAGAACCATCTTGAGGCCCTCCATCCACGCCCTGATGACTTTCTGCCAGCATTTTTTCTATTCACAGACATGCTGATGACCCGACAGCACAGCGTGTGTTTGCACAGTGTAAAGAGGCAAAGCAACGAAAGAGAGACCTTTTTGAGCAACCTAAACGAATACCTGGAGCAGAAACGCCAGGCGATCCAACAACGGCAAGATAGATCATTTGTGCATACAGCTTCCTAGCTCTGTCATTTCGGTCAACTGCAATGGGCATGCACCATCATGTGTTCAACACATGATGGTGCATGCCCATTGTGGTTCTTGCTTATCGCGCAGGCTTATAGCGGCCTGGTACGTCGCGGAAACTGACCCCGAAGCGGTTCCATACGTTGATGGTGGCGATCACAAGCGTCAGGTTGGCTAACTCCGTCTCAGTAAAATGAGGGCGCACCTGTTCGTAGACCTCGTCGGGCACATGATCGAGCGAGATCTGCGTCAGTTTCTCCGTCCAGAGGAGGGCGGCGCGTTCGCGTGCGCTAAAGAAAGGGGTCTCCTGCCAGACGGGGAGCGCATAGAGCCGCTGCTCCGTTTCGCCTCCCGCGCGAGCATCCAGGCTATGCATATCGACACAGTATGCGCAACCATTGATCTGTGAGGCGCGTAATTTGACCAGTTCTTTGAGCGCCGGTTCGAGTCCACAATCGGCAAGATAGCTATCAAGCGCATCCATCGCCTTCATCGCCCCCGGCGCGGCCTTTGCATAGTTCATTCTGGCTCCCATATAGGTCACTCCTTCTTCTTGTTTTACTGCAAACTTCTTTTCTGTGACGATAGCATACCATGAGAATGGACTTGTTAAAAGTGCCATTTTTGGATAAAATAATAGTGCCATTAATACTCTACGGCAACGAAAAATTTCATAAATTTTTAACACGAGAAGAATCTTGACGAGATAATAGAATATATGGTGAAACGAGCAAAACCGGGCAAGAGGCCAGAAATTATCCTCAATCAAAACGATTCAATACCGCTGTACAGGCAGCTTTATGAGCGATTGCGCGCCGAGATTCTGGCAGGACAATTAGAGGCAGGGGCGCGTCTTCCCTCAACGCGAATCCTTGCCAGTACACTGGGAGTGTCGCGCAACACGACCGCCCTTGCCTATGAACTGCTGTTGCTGGAAGGCTACATCGAGAGCAGGGTGGGCGATGGCACGCGTGTTGCTCACCTTGAATATGGACGATCATTTCATACTACGCGAAAAAAGTATGTTACAAAAGATGTTGAACCACAGCAAACGCAGCTCTCGCGGCGAGGAGAGTTGCTTGTGACCGCATCTTCTGCAAGCGAGCCAGTCAATAGGACCAGCACTGATCTGTTTCGTGTCGGCCAACCAGATGTAGCATACTTTCCTTATGAAACCTGGGCCAGATTGGTGGCAAGGCATGCTCGCCGCTCGCTACAAGCTGTTTCGCTCTATCAGGACGCTCAGGGCTATGCTCCTTTGCGCGAGGCGATTGCAGCCCATATTGGCATTACTCGCGGCGTTCATTGTTCGCCTGAGCAGATCATAATCACCGCTGGCTCACAGGGCGCGCTTGATCTGGTGGCGCGGGTATTGCTTGATCCGGGTGATGCGGCCTGGGTCGAGGAACCTGGGTATCAGGGAGCGCGAGGCTCGCTGCTGGCAGCTGGAGCCGAACTGGTCCCGGTGCCGGTTGACGGAGAAGGGATCGATGTCGCGCTCGGACAGCAGCTTCGGCAAGATGCTCGGTTGGCGGTTGTTACCCCCTCGCATCAGTTTCCCAGTGGCGTCACTATGAGCTTACAGCGGCGGATGGCGCTACTGGCATGGGCAAGAGAGGTGGATGGGTGGATCATTGAGGACGACTACGATAGCGAGTATCGCTTCAGTGGACGGCCTTTAGAGGCGCTCTACGGGCTGGATAGTGCCAGACGCGTCCTCTATGTTGGCACGTTTAGCAAGGTGCTCTTTCCCTCGCTGCGGCTGGGTTATCTGGTCGCGCCCCCCGAACTGCTCAATGGCTTGCTTGCCGCGCGGCGTTTTATTGATGTCTACCTGCCCCCGCTTGAGCAAATGGTTCTGGCAGATTTTATTGCCGAGGGTCATTTTATACGTCACTTGCGTAAGATGCGACAAATTTACCTGGAGCGACGCAATGCATTAATTGATGCGCTCAGGCACGAGTTGGCCGATCTGCTAGATGTGGTGGTGCCAGAGGCGGGTATGCACCTGGTTGTCTGGTTGCCAGCAAACGTAAACGTACAGGCGGTTGCGGGCCTTATATCAAAGCATGGGCTGGACATATCGTTCGTTTCACAATTCGGTCGGCGTCCGTTAACGCGCGAGGGCTTGCTTCTAGGTTTTGCGGGCACGCCTCCCGAAGAGTTGCGCGCCGGCGTACACAAATTGGCCCTTGCTTTGCACGAATAATTATGAATTTAATCATATGTTGCAATGACCCCGCATCTGTCGTAGCCCTCTGGCACCTCCCCGTGTATGGCAGGGGCGAGGACCAGCCATCGCTCGTGAATCCATCGTGGCGCATGAGAAGGGCGAGGACCAGCCATCGCCCCTGCCATACACGGGGAATGCCCCTCGCTCCATGTGCCCAATGAAGCTTGACAGAGGACTACGGTAATCGACTGGAGCGCCGTTTTAACAGTTCGTTCTCTTCACGTGCCTGTTGGAGTGCAAGTTTGATGTGGTAGAGTTCGTTAGAATCGTGCCGCCATCGTTGCGCGCGAGCCAGTAAATTGTTGAGAGGGCCGGAGATTTGCCATAGGACATTTTCCTCGCCCACTGGCACGCGAGCATCGAAATCGCCGTTGGCCACGCGCATATGGGTCTCGACGATTTTGTGAACGCTCTCCTCCAGCAGTTGTTTCTGGTGAGCCGCATCCTCAGCCTGAAGTGCCAGGTCGTGTTCGAGTCGGACCAGTTCCTCCGCGCGGTCGGCTCTTTGCAGAGCTTGTGTGGTGCCCCACACCCAGACAAAGGCGACCACCGAGACGAGGATCTGACTGAAGATAATCGGGGTGACGATACCTGCATAGGCGATGGCGAGAATGGAACTCAGCTCGGCCGTATGGGGCAGATAGGTGAGCGAAAGTAGCGTAAAGAGAATGTTGACGAGGGCAATAGCAAAGACCCAGCCCGGGGGCAGAAAGGAGACCGCGCAGAGCAGCGGTAGCACGAGTAGACCAAAGAGCGGTAGGACCAGCATGCTCAGGCCACCAGGGGTCGTGACAATATTGACAATGGGAAATGCAAGAAATGTGAGAACCACGATGATTCCCGCGATAGTGATCTTACTCAGCCGATTAAGAATCGTTGCGATAAAAAGAGCAGCAGCAGCGCCAGCGACAATGTAGAGAAGATAGTCATTGGTGCCAACGAATTTGGCAGGAATGGAAATAATGAGCAAAAAATAGAGGGCCAGAATGATCTGGCTCCCGGTGCGCCCCCGTCGAAATAGTTCTACCTCTTGAAACGTGCTGTCGCCCTTTGGCTCAGCCGGAGCGGTGAGGCGATACCACCAGAGCCATAATGTACTCTCCTGGCGCGCTCTGGCGGTTAAATAAGATGGCCCTGTTTGGGCCGAGGTCATATTTTCAGAACGAGCGAATTGATCCTGCATTCTCGACTCCATTTCGTAAAAAACCTGTTTGTTTAATTTCGTGACCCCATCGTGATGGCGCCAATTGATTGTAAATCTTGTAATACCTTATTGACGATTTCAGGCGGTACGACAAGTACCTCCGCAATTTTGATGATGCTCTTGGTGCCGTCGGCTAGCGCAAAGACCGACCGATGGAGACGCGGCCAGTTCCGCATCTGTTCCTGATCTAAATAAGCGACGCGCCGTGGATAGGGGGAAGTATCCCTTTCTGGAGGCACAATAGATGCTCCAGACGTCGCGCCCACCTGTTGAGGAGTGAAGGTCCAGCGAATCCTCCCGAGACGAGCAAGCTCCTGGGTTGCCTCATTTCCCGTCAAATAGCGCCCGCTGCTGCCGACGATAGTACACGCAGCGATATCCCCGGCTATAATTTTGATTTCTATACGACACGATTCGCGTAACTTCATCACTCCTGATGCTACCTCAGCATAGAGTATGCCCGTCTTGCGATGCGCTCGCATAACCTGTTGAATCGTGTCAAAATCAAGCGTATACGTTGACAAAGATCTATCCCCACCTCACTAGAGCCATAGAGCAATATCTGGCTTCTCATGAAATAACAGCTATCGCTGGTAAAAAGTATGATGTTGCGCCTTGCCTGATTGATAGGTGTGTGCTGGTCTCTGTTGAGAACCATCCCCGCCAATTGATGGTCTCAGGGTACGTTCCCGTCCCGTAAAAGGACTTCTGTGAGGTTTTCTCTGCTGCCAATGCGTTTTTTTTTCGTCAATGCGTTTCCTGAGCAGAGATGCGCTATTTTTTGCTATGCCCATTCATAGCAGCGCTTGCCGGGTAAAGAATGTTTCGATAGTGTCAACCGCGTCAGTGTTTTCTTCATGATGTTGTAGTTAGTATACATAGAAGCTCTGCATGAAGTCAAGCATTAACCGACATAGAGGCCATAGCATCATTTGAAAATGTTCGGGAAAATTTTGGAAAAAGCAAAGTAACATCGGTTCTCTGTTTTAGTATTATTGAGATATATATTCAGCAGTAGTAGGAAGAGCCTCTGTTAGCGAGAAAGCAGAAGAAGGATAGGATTTTGACTTTCGCAGCTTTTCTATGTTACAATCCACAGAGCGGTAATTTTTATTTTATCGTGAGGTTTCTGCAAGATCCGTACAGGCAATTCTATATTTTATAGAATGTGCTATATGTACTGGCTGATACTTTCTTTTCCAGCTATGAAAACGCTTTCAAGAAGGAGATATTTGCGTTTCATGGGAACAGAGAAATATACTTTCTCTATGAAAAAGAGAGAATACCCATTAGAACTATGTATTGCGGAGTTAAAATTTATATGTTAGAGTTAGTGGACAATAATTACTGAGGGGTGAGAAAAACTTGACAGGTAACATGCGAAAAACAGCTATCATTCCTCTCAGTGTGTACTGCCAGCAGAATCGGGAGGGCAGTCTGATAAGGAAATCGTATGAGTACCATCAAGAGGTAACATAAGAGGATGAATGCAGTTATTCGTATTGAAGGGGTAAGTAAGTCATTTCTTCATGGTCAGCAGGAAAACGTCGTTCTGGCCGACATGAACCTGGAGATTCAGCAAGGAAGCTTTGTAGTGATAGTGGGGCCGAGTGGTTGCGGTAAATCAACGTTACTCAATATTGTCGCCGGCCTATTACCCGCCAGCGCTGGCCGAGTTTATTATCAAGATCAGCTCATGGTTGCTCCCCGGCTTGAAATCGGCTATTTGACGCAGAAAGATACATTGATGCCCTGGAGGAGCGTCGAGCGCAATGTAGAGCTGCCGCTAGAAATTCGCGGAATCGGTCGCGCGAAGCGAGGAAGCATCGCCAGCGAACTGATTGGCAAAGTGGGACTCAAGGGCTATGAAAAACTCTATCCACGCCAGCTTTCGGGCGGAATGCTTCGGCGCGCAAGCCTGGCGCGGATGCTCTGTACTGATCCCGAAACATTGCTTATGGACGAACCTTTTGGCGCTCTGGACGCACAGCTGCGTCTGGAATTGCAAGGCGAACTGCTGCGCCTCTGGGAGACAAGCGGCAAAACCGTTCTCTTCGTGACACACGATATCGAGGAGGCGATCGTGCTGGGTGATCGGGTAGTAGTCCTCGGTTCCGCTGGCGGCGTCATTCTGGACCATACCATCGAACTGGCCCGACCGCGAGACGCCGGCAGGATTCGTTTCCAATCGCAATTTGTTGAGATCCACCAACGCCTCTGGAACGCCTTAATGGTGGCTCGTTCGCAGCAGCAGGAGGTTGCGCTATGAGAACGACAACGCTTCCCGATACTCAGGCGAAACCGGAACAGAGCAATCAACGACTCTCATTGACCCGGCGCCAGGGGGAGCGCCGCAATCTTCGCTCCCCCTTATTTATCAACGTCGTGCGCCTGGCGTTGCTGGTTGTGTTCCTGATCGTGTGGCAGTTTCTTTCCGGTCGCTTTATTGATCCTTTATTTATCAGCAGCCCATTAGCCGTATTCACGCAGACGGTGGCCTGGATTATGGATGGTACGCTCTGGATGCATACCGAAATAACGCTTCAGGAGACGCTGCTCGGGCTGTTTTTTGGGATTATCAGTGGCATTGCGGCAGGCTTTCTCTTAGGGCTACAACCACTGCTGGCAGAAGCCTGTGATCCATTTATTGCCTCCATCTACAGTATTCCAAAGATTGCCCTGGCTCCGCTCTTCATTTTGTGGTTTGGTATTGATATCCAGATGAAGATCGTCCTGGCCTCCGTGACCGTCTTTTTCCTGATCTTTTTCAACACGCTGGCCGGGGTGCGCAACGCCGATCAGCACCTCATCGATGCTGTGCGCCTGATGGGGGGCAGGTATCGCGATGTGCTGCTAAAGGTGATTGTGCCTTCAGCGACGGGTTCTATGTTGACCGGCGTGCATATAGCGATCCCGTATGCGCTGATCGGAGCGGTGGTGGCCGAGTTGATCGCCTCAAATCGTGGCCTGGGCTATCTGATCGACGCTTCGGCCACCTCATTTAACACTGCCGGGGTCTTTGTCGCGCTCCTGGTACTGAGCATTATCGGCGGTATCCTCAACGCGCTGGTCAACTCGATTGATCGCATGACTTCGCGTTGGAAAACGGAGATCAGCATTGGCAGAAAGCTGATCCCATAGCACTAGCATTGAAATTTTTTATTTGGAGAAATATGTATGCAACGTTCCATTCGACGAGTATGGCTCATGTTGCCTTGCCTGCTAAGCAGCCTGTTTTTTATAGGTCTGCCATTAGCAAGCTGTAGCAACAATGTCAGCCCGACGACCGGTTCTACGGAGAGCATGACGCTCAAAGTCGGGCAGGTCGCCAATGAGATAAGCTTTTTCCCTATGTATGTGGCGCTCCGCCAGAATTTTTATAAGGCGCAGGGCTTAACGCTTGATCCCTCCACGCCAATCATGATGGGGAGTGGCGCGAAGCTCACAACGGCGGTCGAGGCTGATAGCGTTGAGATTGGCGTTGGCAGTGTTACCAATGTGTTCACGATTTCGCGGGTCGATGCCTATATCAAAATGATCGGGGCGGTGACGAACGACTACCTGCTTGATATCGCGGTTAGCAAGCAGTTTGAGGCGCAGACACATCTGAGTGCGAGCAGTTCGCTTGCCGATAAGATTCAGGGGTTACGCGGCAAAAAGATTGCCATTTCTGCACCAGGGAGCGCGACCGATGCTCTCCTCACGTATCTATTCAAGCAGCAGGGTCTCGATGCGCAGAAAGAGGTGGTTAAGGTCAATATGGGTGCAAACACGCCAGCGATACTTGCTGCGCTGAAAGCCGGGCGTATAGATGCCGGAGTGTTGTCACCGCCGGGCGGCCAGATTGCCGCGCTGGGGAGCTATGGCGATGCCTTTATCAGTCCGGTGCGTGGTGATATCCCGGCCATGCAGCATCAGCTCTTTACGGTCGCTTATGTGAAGCAGAAGGTCATCGATGCCAAACCCAAAGCCATCGCCGCTTTCATTCGGGCGCTCGCTCAGGCAGAGGATTATATCCAGAATCACCCGGAGCAGATGCCGGGTATGATGGCAAGTTATCTCAAGGCGGATCAGAAAACGGGCAATCTTGCCTGGAGCGCTGTGAAGACAAGTATGCCCATGAGTCCATTGATCAATCAGCAGAGCTATGACGCCTCCGATCAGTTTCATGTCAAGGCCGGACTTATTGCGGTTTCTCTGGACTACAAAAACCTGGTGGCTACCGATACGATGAAAAACGCCTTGAGCGCAACGGCCAGTTCTTCGTAATCTGGCGATCTCTTTAGCAGAACTACTGAAAAAAAGTATTACAGGCATAAGAAAGGATAGGCTCTATGTCGTCGGTTTTATTCGATCGGGTGGCGCATCGCTATGATGCAACGCGGGGCCATTCGGAAGAGGTCGCCCAGCGGATGCTGCAACAGATCGATCAGGCTTCGGGGGGGAACGCTCAGGCGCGCTTTTTAGAGATCGGCGTGGGTACGGGACGCTTTGCGCTCCCACTGGCGGCGCAAGGCAGACAGTATACAGGTATCGATGTTTCTGAGAAGATGGTAGAGCAACTTGTGGGCAAGCTGGATGAGGTGAGCTGGCAGAAAGAGGAACTAGCCTGGGGAAGCCTGCCCGACGAAGAAAGCGCGCATCATCCGCATATTTCGGATGTACAGCGCTTTCTCCATCAGGAGTCGCAGGGCCGCTTGCGAATCGTGATGGCCGATGCGACAGACCTGCCATTCACAGATCAGTCCTTTGATGCACTGGTGGCGGTCCATGTATTTCATCTGATCGTTGATTGGCAGAAGGCGCTTGAGGAGCTGCTTCGTGTGGTGCGTCCGGGCGGTGTACTGGTTCGTTGTTGGACTGAGAACTGGCTCGAACAATGGAAACCCGGATTACGCGATGTCAGAAACCGCTGGTGCCAGATCGTGCAGGAACTTGGTGGAAATACGGATGTTCCCGGGACAGGCGACGATGAGGTGACGGCCTGGTTGCAACAACATGGTCTGGAGACAGTGCAAACAGATGTGGTGACATGGGAATTTCAGACTACACCTCGCAAGATCTTTGAAGGGGTAGAGCAGCGCATTTGGACAAGCACGCTGGTCGTGCCTGACGACCTGTTCGCCACCTCCATCCAACACTTGCGCGTGTGGGTGGACGAGCACTATGGCGACGCCATCGATCAACCCTACACGCAGCAAGGCCGCATGCTGATTAATGTGACCAGAATTCCAGAATAGCTTTTGAGAGGGCGAGGCTCTCTTGCCTCACCCTCTCTCGTCGCTTATGCCGTTTGCTCGCTTTTCTCCTGCGGTCCCATCGTACCGTCATATTTTCGCTTCCATCCACGCATATAGAAGATAGATACGACAATAATTGCTCCAATGATGCCCCAGTTCACAATGGGGGAGACGGCCAGGAATTGTGGAATGGGCATGGTGAAGGCCATATAGCCGCGCAGCACAGCTTCGAGAATTGTCCCCACGCCCCAGAAAGTCGTTTGCATACGGATCATGGTGCGAAACTGTGGATACTGCCACATCGCGTTAAACCCTTCAATGCGCTTCGGGTCGTTGCCAGCCACAAAGTAGCGTCCGGTATAGAATCCGATAGGTTTGGGGAAGAACAGGCTCACCACGCAGGCCACGCCATACGCTCCTGTCAGAAACGATTCGCGAATCAGGTAGAGGCGCGCGCTGCCGCCCAGACTGATGAAGATCAGCGAGACGACGATGCCAAACAGCACGATGCCAGCCAGAAAATCGATGCGCCTGTGACGAATAATGCCAACGATGCTATCGATCAGCGACGGCACGCCCGTTGCCAGCAGCGCCACCAGATCCGAGACATGTGCATAGGTTGTCAAAAGTGTATAGATGATAAATGGAAGCACGCCATTGATCAGAATACTGATGGCAAGGCTTTTAATCATTGCTTTTCTATTCGGTTTTTCCATTGAATTTAATCTCCTATATTGAATATCTTGTTGTATATGTGTGAGATACACGATAAATCGCGCGACGACGACAGGAGAGATTAAAAATCATGAGCAAGTATTTGTGAGAACACTTGCTTCAATATGTGTTCTGGCGTTGCCATCGCTGTTTTCGCTCGCCAGGCGATGAAGCCATCGGGCCGTATGATCACCGCACCTGTCGCGGTGACGCCATAAGCCTGATGCCAGCGTTGATCTTCAGGGAGCAGGTTGTTGCCAATTTGATGGATCTCTAGATCGATGCCCGTTTGCTTTGCTACAGTTGCCGCCGCGCTACACCACGACTCACCTTCTTTGCCTGTGAGAAGGACGAAATCTCTACCGAACAGGTCGAGCGTGGAGAGTTGCTCCTGGCCCCGCTTGAGTACGACGTGAGGGGCACGTGTGCCGGGTTGCCCGCTCGGATGGCCGGGGTTTTCATAGAGACCGTGATCATCTTCTGCCATGATTGCTCTCGAATGATATCGGTAGCCCAGCACAACCGTCTGGTGATCGACGATCGGCGCGGCAAACAGATCCAGGTGGAGGGAAGGCAGGCGTTCGGCATAGCGCGCGGTGGCCTGTTCCGTCGTCCATTGTGCCACCGGTCGTCGTTCGGCTTCATAGGAGGTGAGCAGTTCGGGTCCAGCCAGCCCCTTCAAGACGTAGGCCAGCTTCCAGGCCAGGTTATGTGCATCCTGAATGCCCGTATTGGCTCCAAACCCGCCCACAGGAGGCATAACGTGCGCCGCATCGCCAACCAGAAAGCATCGCCGCTGCTGAAAGTGGTCTGCAAGATGGGCCGCCAGTTCCCAGGGCAACATGCTGATGATCTCAACTGGAAGATCGGGGATGCCAATTGCGGCCCGGACCAGTTCGACCCCACACGCTTTTTCTTGTGGGAGCGCCTCATCCTTTTGGGGATGGTAGAGCGCAAAGAGCAGGCCCGATTGCTCGTCCGGCCCAAACCCCATCATACCCTGCACTGCGGCATTTTCTATCATGCAGAGGGCGATCTTGCGTCCTCGCAACGCCTCGCGTACATCAGCCTGAAAGAGAATGCTCAGGTGGTGCGAGATCGTGCCGGGACCGTGTGCTGGGATGTCAAGCGCCTGTCGAATCGTGCTCTTATAGCCATCTGCGCCGATCAGGTAGTGTGCCTGGACAGTGCGCTGGCCTCCCGTGAGACGATCACGCAGCACGACGCTCACCCCATCGCTGTCCTGCTCAAGTGCGACGAACTCGGTGTTGAAACAGATCTCGGCCCCCGACTCCTGGGCGCGCTGTTGTAGCACTGGCTCAAGCAACATCTGGGGAATCACGCTGCCTCGCACGGGACTGATCGCGCCAACAGCCTCCGACACGTTTGAGGCATACCACTCAAATGTATCGCTCACCAGCGTTTCGGCTTTCATAACCCCGCCGTTTTGTACGGAAGGCGGTTCAGCGGCTCTTATACTCTCTTCGAGGCCAACCGAGCGGTATATCTCTAGCGTTCGGGCATTGAAGCCTGCGGCGCGCGGGTGCGGCGAGATGCCTGCGTGTCGCTCCACAACGAGCGTTCGCACGCCATGCCAGGCAAGAAAAATGGACATAGATAGGCCAACCAGACTGCCACCAACAATGATGACCGGAACGCGTTCTTTATATATATCATGTTGTTGTGTCATCTCTGTCTCTTTCCGTCGTCTGTGATGTGTGTCCTTCTGTGAAGTACTCCATGCAAGAATGCAGGGGTTTTATACAGTGAAATGATAAAGGACAATTGGGTAAAGCCGCATCACCCGATCAGGTGATTAAGCTGGTAGCACGAGAGAGGGAGGTATCAGGGGACTAGGCGAGGAGGCGTAAATGATGGGCAACCTGGCTCGCTTCGACGCGGTTTGTCACGTTAAGCTTGCGATAGATGCTTTTCACCTGCACTTTCACGGTATTAATGGAGACAACCAGCTCGCGGGCTATTTCAGGATTCGAGCGCCCCACCGCTAATAGACGCAGCACACGCAGTTCTTGTGGACTCAATGGTTCGCTCAGGACGGCGGGAAGCGAAGGATGCGAAACTGGCACAACGATCTGTGCGGGTAGTTCCTGCGCAAAGGCGAGGAGCAGCGTACGCACATACAGGCAGATGGCATCGTCGGTAATATCGGGCAGCGTCACGCGCAACAGTGCTGCCATCGCCTCTCCTTCGTCCAGAAAGAGGCGCTGATAGCCCTCGGTGTGGGCGCGCGTAAGGACATCTTTGAGCGTCTGTCTCGCTCGTTGCACCTGTTTTGCGGCGAAATGGGCCTGTGCTGTGAGCATCTGGATCTCCAGCACGTTGCGGAGCCGACCAGCCTCGTATGCGGCCTGTTGCCAGCGTATAAGCAAGCGAAGCGCTTCCTCCACCTCGCCCTGTTGGATCAGCAGCCGCGCCACAACCAGCGCGTCGCGTTCCTGTTCGGCGGCAGAGAGCGCGTCATCGTGTCGGGTGGTCAGCCAGCGTCGCACAGAGGCCAGATCGCCATCCATCAATTGCAGGCGAGTCTGTAGGGCGCGGATATCGCCCTCGAAGCGTGGCGTCTTGTGGGGCCAGTCAAGCAGTTGATGCAATGGTTCCTCGTAACCTGGTTGTTTCGCTGCATAGTGGATACGAGCGAGGAGCAGCAGGGTCCAGCTCTCAAGTTCTTTGTCTGCCATCTGCCTGCTCAGAGCGAGTGCGGTCTCTGCCTCTCGCTCGGCTGTTTCCAGATCGTTCCATTCATAGAGTAGTGTTGCTGCGCGCTGTTGTGCTTTGCCCTTATCCAGCGGATCTTTCTCTGCCATTATGTGTACGTGCCGATAGAGTTCTGCCGCGTGATGCAGCCGTCCCTGGCCTGCGTGGACATCGCCGAGCATCAGCATGGTGGCCCGCTGCGCATGGTCGTTCTCGGTCGCTGCACAGAGTTCGGTTGCCTCCTGAAGCGTTTGCAGTGCTGTGGAGAACTGCCCGGCTTGCAACTCGCTGCCGCCAACGATGCCCAGGCAGACGCTTCTCCACAGCGCATCTTCCTGCGGTAAGCATTGCAGCGCTTGTCGGGCGAACATTAACGCCTGTTCGCTATTGTTTCCTTGACGCCAGAGAGCGATGGCACGTAGTGCGAAGAGACCGCCCAGCTTTGGTCTGTTATTCTCTGTCTGCCAGTTTCGTTGTGCCATCTGAAGTAGCTCTTCAAAGTGTGGCGACATCTGCATATCTAATTGGTCGGGGCGAAACTGTAGCAGGATGGCATAGACAAAGCAGAAATCCGGGACGGTTTGCAGGATGTCGTCGGGAATTTGCTCGAACCAGCGCCGCAACGTGTAGTATTCTTGATGTTCGGTGAAGTGCTGCGGTGTGAGGAGGCGCGCGATCAGCGAGATCGCCTGCCCAAATTCGCGTGCGGCGAGGGCTGCCTCCACCGCTTCGTTGAGCATGCCCTGTTGCTCGAACCAGCGGCAGGCTTTGTTGTAGCAGGCGGCTATCTGTTCTGTCCCCAGGCGGCGGCGGGCTTCATGCTGCATGGCCTCGGCAAACAAGGCGTGATAGCGATACCATTGGCGCGTTTCATCGAGGGGTACAAGAAAGAGGTTAGCCCGGCCGACCTGTTCCAGGACGAGTGCGCTATCGTTCCTGCCCGTTATGGCATCGCAGAGGGGGCCGGTGAGCCGTTCCAGCATTGTTGTCTGAAGGAGAAACTGTTGCAGCGGCTCCGGCTGGGACATGAGAACCTCGGTGACGAGATAGTCCAGAATGTGGCGTTGCGTACCGCCGAAGGTGGTGAGAAACTGTTCAATCTCTGATTGGGTCCGCCGTCCATGCAATGCGAGCGTCACCAGCCGCAGCCCGGCTATCCATCCCTCGGTGTGCGCGGTCAGGTCAGCCACGATCTCGCGTGTGGGTTGGATTGGCATTGCGCGCTCCAGGAACGAGGTCGCCTCTTCCGGTGAGAAGCGCAGGTCGGCGGCGTCTAGTTCATTCAGTTCGTCCTGTGTGCGCCAGCGTGCCAGGGACAGCGGTGCGGCATTGCGCGTCATCACAATCAGATGCAGCGTTGGCGGGAGATGATCGATGAACTGAACCATCGTGGTGTGAATACGTTGCGAGGTGATAATGTGGTAATCTTCCAGGATCAGCAGCCGGTTGGTGGTCAGCGTCGTCAATTCGTTGAGGAAGGTGGCGAGCGCGATGTCGAGCGTGGGACGCTCAAAAGAGAATTGTTGCAGGGGGAGTAACTGCCCAAGCGAGGCTCGCCCCAGATCGGGTTGCATCGTCTGGCAGGCGGTGATGAGATAGCGCCAGAAGCGAACGGGATCATTGTCTCCCTCGTCGAGCGAGAGCCAGGCGACCGGGAACGTGTTTCGTTCGGACAACCACTGGCCGACCAGCGTTGTTTTGCCAAAGCCAGCGGGAGCAGAGATCAGCGTGAGCTTGCGCTCCAATCCGCCATCGAGCAACCGGTATAAGCGGTTGCGATGGACGAGCGAGGAGCGCAGACGCGGCGGTTGCAGTTTCGGCAACAGGAGCGGTGTAGCTCTGGATGTGCTCTCGTACCAATTGTGAGGGACAGGGTCAAAGTGCTGAGCATTCTCCTCTTCTGGCATGGTCTTCTCTCGTTTGTAATATCTAAATCAAATATCGTTAAGTATAGCTATTGGCGAGCAAGGATGCAAGCTACATGTATGGTTAAACATCGATGTTTTGTGCATCCCTACCTCGCCCCGGTTTCTCCTCTTCGCAAAACATGAACTTTTACTGATAATATGTAAATTGTTCACAGGAGATCCGGTCTCTGCTATACTAAATGAAAAGATATACAGCACTGTGTGGTCAGAAAGGATTCTCTCATGCCGCCCGAGGATGAAAATACCTATGTAATTAAAGATGAAAGTATCGAGCTGGGCCGCCTTATTTTACAGGATAAGTTGTATACGCAGGCGATAGGAGGACTATTTCCTGAAATCGATCTTAATGGTATCACCCGAGTCCTCGATATTGCCTGTGGGCCTGCGGGATGGGCCATTGATGTTGCTTTCGAGTTTCCAGAAATGCAGGTCGTTGGAGTGGATATCAGCGAGAGCACCATCAACTATAATTTTGCTCAGGCCAGAGTCAGAAACCTCCAGAATGTCACGTTTGAAGTCATGGATGCCAGACAGCCGCTTACCTTCCAGGATCACTCCTTCGATCTGGTCAACGGTCGTTTGTTTGTTGGCTTCATGGATATGGAGACCTGGCCGAAATTGCTGGCTGAGTGCTGGCGTATCTTGAGACCAGGAGGGGTCATTCGCCTGACCGAGAGCGAAAATGGCATCTCCAACAGTAAAGCATGCCAGGATATCCTGGCGTATTTTTGCCAGGCACTCGCAAAGCTGAAAAGAACCTACTCCTCCGATGGCCGCTCGCTAGGTGTTGCGTATATGCTCCCCAGACTCTTGCGAGAGGCGGGCTTTCAGGAGGTTCAGGGCAGAGCTTTTTATGTGGACTGTTCGTACTCAGCGCCTTTGCATTATTCCACATTCAGAAATTCAGAGGCGGCGTATGCGCTCCTCAAACCCTTCGTCTTGCAACACGCAGATGTAACCGAGGAAGAATACGATCAGTGTTATAACCAGATGTTGATCGACTTCCAGAAAGAGAATTTTACCAGTATCTCTTTCGGATTAACTGCATGGGCAAGAAAACCTGGAGGCGCATGAGTTCATCTTTTTAGGGAATGGGAATGCGAATCAGGACATGAGGCCGCCTCCATCGATATTGATCGCCTGTCCGGTAATGCCTTTACTGATATCGAGGGACAAATAGACGGCCATTGCCGCCACCTCTTCCGGCTTGATCAGGCGGTGCTGTGGACTTGTGTTCTCCAGCGCCGCTCGCGCCTTCTCTTGCGTCATGCCGGTACGCGCGATAATGTTCTGGACGCTCTGATCGGTCATAGGTGTATCGACGTAGCCGGGACAGATGGCGTTGACCGTAACGTTATAGGGGAGCATTTCGGCGGCGAGGGCACGGGTCAGACCCAGCACGCCATGTTTGGAGGCGGTATAGGCGGCGATATAGCGCTCCCCCACGCGCGAGGCAATCGAGGCAATTGTGATGATGCGCCCCTGACGCTGCTCTACAAGCGTTGGCACAAACGCTTTGCAGACGTAATAAACGCTGGTCAAGTTGATGGCAAGCATGCGGTGCCACAACTCGTCGGGATGGTTGAGAAACTTGTGGCTGCCAGCGTTGCCAGCGTTATTGATCAGAATATCGATGCTGTTCAGCCCGCTGAGCAGCGTTGTCGCCATCGTCTGTACCTGTTGGGAATCGGTGACATCGCACGCAACCGCGAGGCCGCGCCGACCTCTGGCCTCGATCTCACTAACAACCTGTTCCAGTTCGGCCTCTGAGCGAGCCGTCACCCCAACATCAGCGCCCGCATCGGCCAGGGCGAGAGCAATACAACGACCAATGCCGCGACCGGCTCCGGTGACGACTGCGCGGTGCCCCAGCAGCGGCACATGCTTTTCATCAGCCATTAATGAAGATCCTTTCGCTATTGACACATTCTCACTAATGCGAGTATGCCACATTAGCCCGGGCGTCTCAAGTAGCGACAATGCCTTGCGCTTGTCGTGCGACAATGCCTTGCGTGCGCTTGTCGCCTATGCTTGCGCTTGTCGCCTATGCTTGCGCTTGTCGCGTTTTAGTTGAGGCGGTAGCGATCATGGCGCAGTCGTACTAGCTGTTCTCGCATTTGCCAGAGTGCCTCTAGCGTCGTTGCGCGCTTCTCCGATGGTGGCACTTCCAGACAGAGAAAGATTGAAAAGAGCATCAGCGCTCCCTCAAGCGATTGGAGATCCTCAAGCCTGAGCGCGAGGGCCTGTGCCATTTCCAGCGATGTTAGCCGTTGTTGCAACTGCTCTAACCGGTCAAATGCCTCCTGACAGAGCGCGATATCGCTCGCTGATTTGGGCAACGGCTTTTGTCGCATCGCCGCCAGAAATATCCGAATCATCTCTGCCAGCGCCTCCAGATCTGTCAATGTCAGCGACAAAAATGGCCCCTCAAGGGCAGTGTGCATCATTATCTCTTGTGAATCCATCATATACATCTCCCATCATTTCTACGGATAGTATGAAGCATTTTCACTTGATTAAAATATAACCGTATACCATGAACAAAAGAATGTTATTTCATTGCCAAAAGCTTGCAAAACGGATAATGGCATGTTATTCTATGACAGACGAGATAGTAGTGTGAATGGCACAGTTAAGGTTTTTATTCTATGAAAGAGCAGGGAAAGCAACCGAACGTAGCAATACGCTATGAACGCGAAATGCGGGGATGGTCACAACAAGTCGTAGCATCGTATATTGGAACAACTGAGCAGGTTGTTTGTCGTTGGGAAAGTGGAGCGCATAGACCGAATCGTCATTTTCAAGCCCAGCTATGTAAGCTTTTTGGCAAGAGCGCTGAAGAATTAGGTTTCCTTGAGAAAACACAAACGGATACAGTACCAGGTGATATAATAGAAAATACGAGCAAGCAAGAGGAGCAAAGACAGAACGTTTCTGCTGTTTCTCTATTGTCATCATCCTATCAAGTAGTTCCAAATGAAGTAAATAAACTTCTTGCTTTTCTACTAGAAGAGACTATGCGGGAACAGATGAGTAAGGATAATGATAGCCAGCATGCGGATGTTGAGAAACGCCAACTGTTATTCAAGCTCCTGGCAACAGCAGGAACTACAGTTCTTTCACCGACATTTGCTATCACAACAGACTCTTCATTATCTATCCCTGTTGAAGAGTTTGCTTTGCAATGTTCGGGTGCTTTAAAAGCGTGCTGGCATTTGCTAAAAGGAAAGGGATTGCCAGTAGCAGAAGAAATGCTTGCGGTTTATGTTCCTTCTCTAATCACATTGATGCAACAGCGTTCATGTCATCTGGAAGTGCTTGCGGAGCTTGCTACAGAAGCGAAAATTCTTCAGGCTATTTTGGCAATGCATAATAAATTGAATCTCTTTGCAAGAGAAATGTATTGTCATGAAGCAGTGAAATATGGGCAGATATCAGGAAATAAACGCTTACATGCCGCCGCATTGATATATCTTGCCTACACCTATACCTGTTGTATAATTCAGCCTGAAAAAGCAACAACCTATTTTTTAGAAGCATTAAAGGTGCTTGGTGATGAAAAATCTATTTTACATGGGAAGATTTATATAGGAATTTCTAGTGCGTACGCGCAAAGTAAACAAGAGAAATCTGCTTTGAACGCGATAGAGTTAGCACATGAATATTTTCCCGATCATCCAGAGTTAGATCCAAGCGTGCTGTATGCGGATTATGGAAGGTCAGAAATTTATCAAGGGGAGGGAAGAATGTATCTGGATTTAGCAAAATACTATCCAGATCGTCACTATGCGCAAAAGGCATATGATGCTTTTACACATAGTCTTGCTTTGCACCCTCTTGCGGATCGTACGGCCGCAGAATCAATCATCCATCAAGCCGATGCCGCATGTGGTATCAGTGATCTTCATCGTTATGTCGAGCTTTTGACCGAAGGAACACACATGGCTTTCTCGCTTGGTAGCCAGAAACGCTATAGCGAAGCTTTCGATATCTACTGGAAAACATCCGAACGTTGGAAGAACGAACCGCAAATTCAACGATTAGCAAAAAATCTCTTTCAGCAACCACCGCGAAAGGGAGCAGGCCAATGAGCGATTTCTTGCTTGTACAGACCTCTCTCTACAAAAGATGAGGCACAGAGAATGGCCGAAATTAGCAGATGCTTAGATATGGGAAAACAGAACTTGCATTGAGCGAAGCGTTAGAGGGCAAGATTGAGGGCAGATAATCAGGGCTTTCCAGTTCTCCGCTCAAAGGGGTGCAGGGGTCTCCCTGCCGGGGCCTGGGGCGTCCCCAGCTTCCTTCCCTCCTTCGCGCGCCGCCGCAGGCGGCGCGCAAAAGAGAAGAAAAAAGGTTTTTGCGGGGACACCCCGCACCCCGGCAAAGGGCTGCCGCCCTCTGCACTCCTGCTAGATGGGAGAATTGGAAAGCCCTGGCAGATAATGCAAACGCTTGACTTTTATTGATAGTGAGTGTACACTATCAAACATGACGAAATCAGTGAGTAGACAACCGAGAATGGCAGCTCAAGAGAGGCGAGAGGAGATTCTGGCCGCCGCCATGAGCGAGTTTAGCGAAAAGGGCTTTCATGGAGCCTCGACAGTGACGATTGCTGAACGCGCTGGCATCTCGCATCCGAACCTTTTTCGCCTCTTTCCAACCAAGAAGGCGCTCTTTATTGCCGCTATCGAACGGATGCATGAGCGTCTCCAGCGGGGTATGATCGATTTTGGACATCAAAATCCAGAGAACCCACTCTCCGCTATGGCTCACGGCTATCATGTTTTGCTCGATAATCGTGAGTTGATGCTGCTCCTGCTCCAGGGCTACGCGGCCTGCGAGGATGAGGAGATTCGCGAGGTCATGCGCCGCGTCAGTGCCGAAACGTTTACGAAGGTAGAAGGGATGCCCGGTGTGAGTACCGCTGATGCCGTTCATTTCTATGCGCAGGGCATGTTGCTCACCGTAGCTGCCGCCATGCGCCTTCCTGAGATTGCCGCTGATGAAGAATGGGCAAGAAAGTTTCTCGATTAATCTGTTCTTTTTTTTACACTAATGATAGTGACTACTCACTTTCAATAAAAGAACTGTTGCTTTTATTATGAACGAGGAGAAAACAATGACGACGCACAACAAATCTGCACTGTTTCCACGCGGTGGCGCGATTGCCTGGGGGCTGCTGACCCTGTTTGCTATCGCTATCGCCCTGTTCTTTGCCGCACCATATGTGACCTTTGACGCAGCTGTAAGCCGTATTCCCCTGAATCCCGTTGCGCCGCTCCACTTTACAGTGCTGGCCTTGCATGCTATCACGGGAGGCATTGCGCTGCTCGTCGGTCCATTTCAGTTCTTGCCTCGCTTTCGCACACGCTTTCCTGCCGTTCACCGCATTACCGGACGTATCTATGTGGCCTGCATTATCATCGGCAGTATCATGGCAGCTTATTCTGCAATTGTCTCGACCGCTGGTTTTGTCGCTCAGGTAGGTTTTCTGCTGCTAGCTAGCATCTGGTTCTATAGCATTGTACAGGCGTATATGGCCATTCGTCAGGGGCATATACAATTGCATCGCATCTGGATGATCCGCAACTATGCACTGACAAGCGCTGCGATCTTCTTGCGCATCTGGCTGGGACTGGGTGTGGCCTACTTAGCCAAGACCCATACCCTGCACGGCGATGTCACCTCAACGCCGGTCTATACCAGTGCAGCCTGGATTTCCTGGATCGTGCCACTTGTCTTCGCCGAATGGTTCATCATTCAGCGTTTTCTGCGTCCAATCGCGCTCAAACAGGAGAAGGTGGATAAACAGGCACAATCTGTAAAGCAAGCATAAGTGATGGTCGTAAGTGCCCTGCCCTGGCAGGGAACAAGACCCGAACGGGTTTGATCCCCTGGCAATCGGATGTGATATGACAGATGGATGACAAAAGCGTGGGAAAAATTCACGTTTCTGTCATCTCTGGTTGCTAGACTGAAAGGTGTCCCTCATGCATCAGCATATCGGATGCGCACTCAACAACAGCTGTTAAGAGAAAAATATGGGTAATATGAAAAGGCAGCACACCGACCTGCTTGCTTTCGACACCATTTGACAGCGAAAGGAAAGGAAGTCCATGGCAACCATCATTGTTAAAGAGCAGCTTGAGCATGGCTATCTATTTCAAGGAAAGAACTATGAAGGCATTCCCATTTCATTTTTCTGGATGCAACTCCCTCCTGATGAAGGTCCCAAGCTCCACTTCCATCCCTATGATGAGATCTTTATCATCTTGGAGGGTCAGGCCATCTTTACAGTAGGGGAGAGCACGGTAGAAGTCACTGCTGGAAACGTCCTGATCGGGCCAGCTAACGTACCTCACAAGTTCAGGCAGACAGGCTCGGAGATATTGAGGATCGTTACTATTCATCCGAGTCCAAA
Source organism: Reticulibacter mediterranei (assembly GCF_016587455.1). Lineage (NCBI taxonomy): Bacteria > Bacillati > Chloroflexota > Ktedonobacteria > Ktedonobacterales > Reticulibacteraceae > Reticulibacter > Reticulibacter mediterranei. The sequence goes on from NZ_BNJK01000004.1 coordinate 43,477, forward strand.
GACCATCGGAACGCGGGTTGAGGACTAAAACAAAAGGAGGTCTTGCAGTGGTAAATGATTCGAATACTGGAATTGTCTCACCTTTGGTGAAAACGTTTTTGTCAGAAGGGAAAAGGAGTGTAGTTTGTGCTCACAGAAGCATTCACTTTCCTCAGATAAGCTCATGCTTCACCAAAGGTGAGACAGAACCATGTGTGAGGGCAAAAGTTGCTCACTCAATTTCCTCCATGATCCTCTTGCCTGTGCAATTGCTCTGGACTGGCATGAAGGTGTCGAGATAAAGACAGTTCCTCTCAGATTTGAGGTACGAGACAGCTTTTTGTATGAAATCCCAGCCAGTGATGGAAGCCGCACACGGGTTGTCACAAGAATTGATGGCCCGGCCTTTGATGAATATTGGTGTAATATGCTCTGTCGTTAAAGCTAGTTAACTTGCGCAGAGATGGCACATGGTTGATAGTGCTGAGAAGAAAGCAAGATCAGAGAAGTTTTTCCTGTAGTGAGGTGTAGACTGGAAGAAACTTTTTCTTCTTCTGTGATATTGCTGAGCAAAGGAGGGCAAGCATGGCAACGACAAACAGAGAGCCAGAGAGCGAGCGCAATCTTGACGGCTATGGTGCGCCGCTTATCCCCTGGGCGAAGATACGTGAGCGCCTGGAACGTGGATTGACGCAGGTTCCGGGAACAGGCGGACCTGATCGACATACCTGCTGGCTGGCAACGGTATGTCCCGATGGTCGGCCACACGTGATGCCGCTGGGAGTTAATTGGATGGATGGTGTTCTGTACTTCAGCACCGGAGCCAACACCCGCAAGGCGAAGAACCTCGCACACACCCCACAGTGCGTTATCACCGTCGCCACGCAGGATTTCGATATCGTTGTGGAAGGCACGGCAGCGAGAGTGACCGACCCGGAGCAGTTGGCCCGCGTCGCCAAAATGTACCAGGATGAGGGCTGGCCCGCGACCGTGAGCGACGACGGAACATCCCTCACCGCCGAATACAGCGCACCAAGTGCGGGACCACCACCATATATCGTCTATGCCGTCACCCCCAAAACCATGTTTGCGCTCGGCTGTACCGAACCATATGGCGCAACCAGCTTCACATTTTAAGTCAATCCACAAAAAAACTCTTCTATCGCATGTCGCCGGGCAGATGAGAGATCGACCTGCCCGGTACTCTCTCCTCGATATCTGGCAGATTCCACAATACGCCTTGACCCGGATCACTTTTTTTGCTATACTGAACAAGTTATCAAAAATTGTTTAATGTGTTCAATGCAAAATGATAGGAAGAAGCTAATGTCCGATAATGACGAACGCCAGGAGCAGATTCTCCGTGCAGCAGCAACCGTCATTATCCGTCAAGGATATGACAAGACTACGATGAGCGATATCGCTGATGAAGCAGGAGTCAGTCGAGGAACGGTTTACCTCTATTTCAAGGGAAAGGAGGAACTCCTGGAAGCTCTGCTGTACTGGGAATGGATGCAATATAGCCAGACGTGTTTGGAAGCTCTCGAAGCCGACCCACGCGGCGGTACCATAGGAGGATTCTACCGGGCTATCTTTCGTGCTGTCAACAGTCGTCCCCTGATGGCCTCCATCATGCGACGAGATCGACGCGTACTTGGCAATTATTTGCGAAAGCCAGGCAACCCGTTTGTCTGGGAGGATGCGGGTTCGATCACTGTCGATTTGATCCATGCACTTCAGACGGTAGGAGTAGTTCGCCAGGATCTTGACCCGAAGGTTACGGCGCATCTCCTCGAAACGGTGTCGTATGGGCAGTTGACGATAGGAGACTTTAAATCACCTGAGCAGTTTCCCCCGTTTTCTGTGGTCATGGAGGCACTTGCCAGCATGATGGATCGTTGGCTTTTGCCAGAAGATGGAGGCAACAGCGAGGCGGGCAAGGGGGTCTTTCGCCAGATCTTTACTGCTACGAGGGAACATGTTCTCGAAATGAGACTGGCACGTGGACAGGCAGGAGATACACATTAAGGGAGAGGAAAGATAGGGTGGATCGCCTCTTATCCTCTATCGTTTACGGTAAACCTGACAAATTCTTGTCATGATGAGCACTTGTTTTAAGGAGATTGTTCAAGATGTCACATACTCGTACCTCAAATCATATTTCCTCCTGGTCATTATTCTTTGATGCTAGTCTCGCTAAAAAGCAAGGTCTGGAGGCGATCATGCAGCGGCAGCGTACGCGTCTGGCAGAGATAGTGGCCTATGCACGTGCCAATTCCCCTTACTATCGCAAGCTCTATCAGGATCTGCCAGAGCGGATCGAAGACCCTGCGCTGTTGCCCGTCACCAGCAAGAAGATCCTGATGCCCCACTTCGACGACTGGGTCACTGACCGTGAGGTGAGCATTGAGCAGGTGAGCGAGTTCGTTGACAATCCAGACCTGATTGGAGAGCGGTTCCTGGGGAAGTATCTGGTGGCGACCACCTCGGGCACCAGCGGGAGACGTGGGATCTTCCTGCATGATGAGTGGACCAACGCTGTGCAATATGCTCTCAGTCCGCGCGAGGCCGCCCAGCTAGGAGCTAGCGATCTCATTGGGCTGCTCGCAAATGGCGCACGCATGGCTCTGGTGATCGCTACTTCCGGCCACTTTCTCGGTGCTGCCGGGAGCACCCGGGCGTCTAAGGACAGTGTACTGTACCGCAAAATGGGTCGGTTCTTCTCCGTACGCACCCCCTTGCCGGAACTGGTAGCCCAGCTCAACCAGTTTCGCCCGGCCATCCTCTTCGGCTACGCAAGTCAGATTGTGTTGCTGACCAGGGAGCAGGAAGCTGGCCGCCTGCACATCAATCCGGTTCTGGTGCAAGCTGGTGCTGAGGCGCTCCCCGCAAGCGAATATGATCGGGTTGCCAGAGCGTTTCATGCGAAGGTCAGCACCGCCTATGCCGCAACGGAATGCTCTTTCATGTGCTCGTGCTGCGAGCACGGGTGGTATCATGTCAACAGTGATTGGGTCGTGTTCGAGCCAGTGGATGCTGACTATCGGCCCGTCCCGTCGGGGACACAGTCGCACACCGTGCTGGTCTCGAACCTCGCCAACCGGGTGCAGCCGATTCTACGCTATGACCTGGGCGATAGCATTTTCCAGCGGCCTGATCCCTGTCCATGTGGCAACCCGCTGCCCGCGATCCGCGTCCAGGGCCGCGTCGCTGATGTACTCACCTTCCCCACGAAAGGCGGCGAGCAGGTGAGCATCGCGCCATTAGTGTTCGGTTCTCTGATTGATGGTCTATCAGGAATCGAGTTGTTCCAGATCGTGCAGACCACACCCACCAGTCTGCGCCTGCGTCTGCGATTTGCAACAGGTGCAGACCCTGACCAGGTGTGGCAACAGGTGAGGACTGAGGTGACGCGCCTTCTCACCGAGTACAGGGTTGGCTACATCACGCTTGAGCGTGCAGAGGAACCACCGCAGCAGTCACCCGGTGGCAAATATCGCTCGGTTATTCCATTGAGTTGAGCAAGCTTGCAATCGACAAAAGAAAATGCGTCTCTCTTGAGTGCATGGTCATATATCCGCGTGGCTCCTAAGCAAGAGACGATAGACGCTCCAGATTTTCACGCACCAGAGCGACGATATCTCCTCTTGCTTCTTGCTCTAACCATATCTCAAAAGCCACACGCAGGGCCGCCATGCAGATAGCAACCAGGAAGTGCATATCTTGCCGATTCGTGGCGGTTTCCAGACGCGAACAGAGTGCGTCGCAGATGGCCGATTCCATCGATACCAACGAATAGAGATACATCGAGGCAAGCTGCGGCGTCTCCTTCGCCACCTGATAGCGAATCATAAAAGTGTCTTTCCGCTTCTCATACTGGCTCGCTATGTAGAGAAAGGTTGCTGTGAGCGCTGGCAACGGTTTCTCCGTTGGCGGCATGCTCTGAATATAACGAATCCCATCGTTCATGAGCGCTTGTGTTGGTGCGAAGAGAATATCCTCTTTGGACGCAAAGTAGCGAAAAAAGGTGCGCGGCGACATCATCACCACGTCGGCGATATCCTGAATTGATGTCTGATCATATCCATGTTGTTGAAAGAGCCGGAGCGCGGTCTCTTCAATCGTCGCCTGTACCAGCCGTTTCTTTCGTTCTCTCAAACCCATCTGTAGTACTTCTTGCTGCAAAGACACTGTGTCAGTCACTTTCCTTCTTCTCTCATTGACTTTTGTCACTTAGTGACATTATAATTCCAGGGAGATACCTATGACAACTGATGATAGTATACAAGTTTTCTCGTTCTATTTGTGATTCCCGAGAGGAGCGAAAAATTATGCGTTTTGAGCAGCAAGTGGCACTGGTGACTGGAGCCGCGTCGGGCATCGGTCGGGCGCTTGTCCAGCGCTTTCTGACAGAGGGAGCTACCGTCGTTGCGGTTGATGTCGTTGAGGCCGCGCTACATACGCTGGTTGAGGGACTGCAAGCGGACGGCGCGCAAGTGACCGGGTGCGTAGCCAACGTCGCCTCAGATGCGGATGTCACCTCCATGTTGAGCGTTGCGACCTCGACCTATGGGCGTCTGGATATCCTCTGCAACAATGCTGGTATTATGGATCTGATGACGCCTGCCGCCGAAGTCCCGCTCGAATTGTGGGAGCGCGTGATGTCCGTCAACTTGTACGGGCCATTTCTGGCGTGTCGGCAGGCTATTCCCATATTTCTTGAACAGGGCAGCGGAAGCATCGTTAATACCGCTTCGGAAGCGGGTCTGCGCGGAGGAGCCGCAGGGACCGCCTATACCGTCTCCAAACATGGTGTCGTGGGGTTGACCAGGAGTATTGCCTTCCACTATGGAGAGCGTGGTATTCGCTGTAACGCGGTCTGTCCCGGGGCGTTGCCACCGCGATTGGCATAGGTGGCGGTGCTCCAAGTGAGGCCGGACTTGCCAGAGTGATGCCATTTGTGCAGGCGAGTGCTCCCTCGCGTATCTCTCAGCCAGAAGAGATTGCTGCTGCGATTGCCTTTCTTGCATCAAAAGATGCCAGCAATATCAACGGTGCCATTCTCCCAGTCGATGGTGGCTGGTTCGCTGCCTGATTACTGTAACGTAGCCTGTCGGCGACTCGTTCCACTGATTAGTAGGATGCGGTTGAAACGATCTGGACCCTGGCGACTCTCAGTGATCGTGGTGGTCCAGGTCGATAGGGGCAGGGTTTGCCTGGTTTACTTTAACCTGGAAGGGAAGAAAAATAGATGCGAGTAACAGCATTGAGAAATAGATGTATTGCCAGCGGATCATGTGTCCTGGCCTGTGCTCAGGTCTTTGACCAGAGTGAGATTGATGGAACCGTTGAGGTTCTTCAGGAACACCCGCCGCTGGAACTGCTGCAAAAAGTAAGAAATGCGGTTGCTGCATGTCCCGCGCAGGTGTTTGTTGCTGAGGACGAGGACAATACCAGCGAACTTACCGTGACGACAAACGATGAGGATATGTAGGGTTTCCAAACGCGCTCGGAGTTGGTCAGTGAAGATATATGGTTCATTTGAGAAATTGCTCGAAAGAGGAGCCAAATCTGGAATAATGTGCTTGACATCGTGTGTTTTTATGGATGTATGAGACATCTGAATGAAATTGTATTGCTCCTGTGGGAAATGGTTTCTCCGAGCATCAATGGATAGAGAGATGTTTGCACAGGAGTACAGAATATATGCGATTATATGTAGGGGGTCTTCCCTATCAAACAAATGAGCAGGAATTGCAAGAGCTTTTCGAGCAGATCGGCCCTGTCACGCAGGCGACCGTGATTGTTGATCGTGAGACAGGACGCAGCAAGGGCTTCGGCTTTGTGGAAATGAGCAACGATCAGGATGCACAGGCGGCCATTCAATCACTGAACGGCAGCTTCCTTGGCAACCGCACCATCACCGTGAATGAGGCGCGTGAGCGTCAGTCGGGCGGGAATCGCGGTTCCTATGGCAACAGAGATCGGCGCTCAAATGGCGGCGGCTACCGCAACGAGCGTTATTAATATTCCAGCATAATTGTTTGAGGCAATAATCAAGGGGGGCTGGCCCGCCGAAGAATCTCGGCGGACCGGCCCCTTGTTGCTTCCTGCGGTGAAGTTGCCTGTCAGCGCATGGTGCTCAGCGTCAGAAGCCCAGGAACCAGTCCGAGGGCAGGTCTGCGAACGGAATGGCGATGCCGACCACCACCATCGGGTCGAAGTAGACCCGGAAGTAGTCCTTCGTGGCCTCGCGGACCTCGCGCAGTCCCGGCTCACCCTGGTTGCGGCTCGTCATGAACGAAGCCACGTAGAGGGTGTCGCCCTTGGCCATCGGCTCGACCGTCCACCGCGACTGGCTGTACGGCGTGGCCGTCACCTCGCGACCGAAGATCTCGGTGAGGTAGGCCGCCGCCGCCGGCAAGCCGATGAGGCTGGTGAAGTCGGTGTCCTTCGCCTTCTCGACGAACTCCTCCTCGCTGAGCAGCCTCTCGATGATGAGGTGCTCGTGCTGGTCGGGCTGGAGACCCAGGAGCCGGAGCAGGAGTCGGAAGTCGTCGGTGAGCAGCACGGACATGAATACCTCCAGGTGTGTGTCCGTTGCGGATAGATTCACTGCGGAAGCGTATCGGCCTGCTATCCTTCTACATCCGCTACAACTCTCCGTAGCAATTACAGCTTGCGGCGAGAGAGCATCTGTGAAGGCGGTTCATCATTTGAGACGAGAGGCCAACAACTCGCCTCTCAATTCCTCCTGTTCTGTCTTCCGCTAAATCTCAGCGATCAAGAAAACACGAAGACCTTGTCGGGGATGAGCCATAGAACCCGATCACCTTTATTCGATGGTGACAACCGATTCGCTTCAATGAAGAGTATAAGGCTTGCTCTGGCTAATAGCAAGCCGATTTATGTCCCTATAGAGGGAAAAAATGAAACTTTAACAGTTATTGCTTCTGCTCATTCACCCTTTTTGTATGTTTGTCGTTGTGACGAGATTGTGATATCAGAGAGCTACTGAACGGTGGCGAGAGGGGTTGTTGGGGTAGCTTGAGTTGCGCTAAGATACGATAAAGAAAAGTGAAAGAAAAATCTATGTTTGAGCTTCTTTATCGTTCTGCGGAAAATGCAGAGCCCTTTTAAATAAAGGCATCATTATGAAGAGAAAACTCTTGCCTTTCTCGGTACGGCAGATACATACTACGCTCTGGTTGGTTATCGGCTGTAGTCTTGTCGCAACGGCCCTCACCATTGCTCAGATGTTCTCCTTGAGCAAGATCGTGGGTCGCGTCTTTCTGGCTCATGGGACGCTTCCTCAGGTCATGCCGCTGCTGTTCTGGTTGCTGGCAATCGTTGTGGTGCGTGCTTTGGTGATCTGGGGGCGCGAGGTGCTGGCCCGTCGCGGCGCTGTGCGAGTGAAAGTCGATCTGCGGCAACGCCTGTTTGCGCATCTGCTGCGCCTGGGGCCAGCGTTTTGTCAGGGAGAGCGCACGGGCGAACTGGTGGCAACTGCCAGCGAAGGAATCGAGCGGCTTGATCCCTACATCAGCCGTTACCTGCCTCAGATCTATCTCAGCGTGCTGGCACCATTGCTGATCTTGCTGTTCATCTTCCCGCTCGATTGGAGCAGCGCCGTTCTGCTTCTGATTACTGCCCCGATCATTCCACTGTTGATGTTTCTGATTGGCAGTTATGCGGAACAACATATGCAGCGGCAATGGCTGGCACTGTCACGTATGAGCGCCCATTTTCTTGATGTGATTCAGGGATTGACCACCATCAAGCTATTTGGTCGCGAGATGGCCGAGCGCGAGCGCATTGCCCGGATCAGCGAGGGTTTTCGTACGAAAACCATGCAGGTGTTGCGCATCGCCTTTCTCTCCGGTGGTGTGCTTGAGTTTATGACGACCGCCGCGATTGGCCTAGTGGCTGTGACGCTGGGTATTCGCCTGCTAAATCGTGGTATCTCGTTTGAAGATGCCTTCCTGGTGCTGCTGCTGGCCCCGGAATTTTATCGACCTCTGCGCGATTTAGGGACGCATCGCCACGCCGGGATGGAAGGGAAAGCTTCGGCTCAACGCATTGCCGAGCTATTGGAGACACCTCTTCCTGTGCAAAGCTCCGCAACCGCCGAACAACGTCCTGAGCAGCCGTTGACGCTGACGCTGACCGATCTCTCCTATACTTATCCCGACGCGACTGCTTCAGCTCTGCAAGACGTGACGCTGATGTTACGACCCGGCACCTGCACGGCGCTGGTGGGTCGCAGCGGCGCGGGCAAGAGCACGCTGGTCAATCTGTTGTTGCGCTTTCTGGGTGCGCAGGGTGGAAGCATCAGCGTCAATGGATTGCCACTGGCAGCGTTGCCTGTCGAACAGTGGCGCGAGTATATCGCTCTCGTGCCGCAGCGCCCCTATCTCTTTGCCGGGAGTGTCGCCGCAAATATTCGCCTCGCGCGCCCCAATGCCAGCTTTGAGGAGATCGAGCGTGCGGCTGAACAGGCGGGGGCGTTGGAGTTTATCCAGCGTCTCCCCCGGGGCTTCGAGACGGAGATAGGCGAGCAGGGGGGCCGTTTGAGCGCCGGGCAGTTGCAGCGTCTCGCCCTGGCACGCGCTTTTCTCAAGGATGCCCCCTTGTTGATTCTCGATGAGCCAACCTCGCATCTCGATCCAGAGAGCGAGGCGCTGTTTCGCCGCTCGCTTGAGCGCCTCCTACCTGGCCGCACAGCGCTCATCATCGCTCATCGTTACAATACCATCGCCAACGCCGATCAGGTGGCGGTCCTCGATGCTGGGCGGCTTGTCGAGTGTGGTTCCCCGGCATCGCTCCTTGCCAGCAATAGCACGTTTGCTCGTCTGATAGAGTCGCAGCGGGAGGAGTTGCCCATACTATGAAAGCACTGAAAACACTGCAACGTTTGCTAAGCCTGCTGTTGCCTCTGCGCTGGCTGGTGCTGCTGGCGATCGTGCTGGGCTGCCTGATGATTGCAAGCAACATGGGTTTGCTTGGTATGGCCGCCTATCTGATCGCCGCCGCTGCCATTGTGCCGTTCCTGGCGCTGCTGGCCCTTCCTATTACTATCGTGCGCTTTACCGGCGTGGCACGCCCCATTTCTCGCTATGCCGAGCGCTTGCTGTCGCATAATGTGACGTTTCGCCTGCTTGCCCGGATACGTGTGCAGGTCTATCAACGCCTGGAGCCGCTGGCACCCGGCCATCTGCTGACCTATCGCAGCGGCGATATCCTCGCTCGTCTGGTGGCCGACGTGGATGAGCTACAGCATCTCTATCTGCGCGTTGTAGCTCCTTTTGTTGTTGCTATTATCATCTGCATCTTTACCTGGGCCATTTTTGCAATCTTCAGCCCGCTGCTGGCCTGGGTCGCGCTGGCTTTTCTGATCGTGGCTGGCCTGGGTGTGCCTCTGCTCATCTCGCGCCTGACGCGCCATCTGGGGAAGCGACAGCTTGAGCTACGCGCGGCACAAAAGGATTGCATTGTTGAGGGATTGCAGGGCATTCAGGATTTGCTGGCCTATGGACAGGAGCAGCAGCAGAGCCAGAAACTCGCCCAACTTGATGCAGCTCTGAGTAAGATTGAGCGCCGGTTGGCCCTGCTCACAGGATTGCAGGAGGGGCTGCATGATCTTGTAATGCACCTGGCGCTCTGGACGCTGCTGGTGCTGGCAATTGTGCTGGTCAGTACGCAGGCGATCAACGGCGTCTATCTCGGCTTTCTGGCCCTGTTGATCCTTGCCAGCTTCGAGGCCGTGCAGCCGCTCGCTCAGGCTTTACCAATGCTCGGTCACTCGCTGGCGGCGGGAGAGCGCCTCTTTGCCATTACCGATGCATCCCCGGCTGTAGAAGAGCCTGTAGAGCCACGCCCGCGCCCGATCGCATCGGATGGTTACGGCCTGTCCTTTGACCATATCGATTTTGCGTATTCTGCCGACGATGGAGATGTGTTACACGATATTCATGTGGCGATTCGCTCCCGGAGCCGTGTGGCGCTGGTTGGTCCGAGCGGATCGGGCAAAAGCACGCTCGCGCAACTGGTTGTGCGCAGTTGGGATGCGACACGCGGTATGCTGCGTCTCAATGGCGAGGACGTGCGTAACTATCGTTTGCATGATTTGCGCAGTCTGGTTGGTGTAGTGACGCAGGACACCTATCTCTTTAACGATACCTTGCGCAACAATCTCCTCCTGGCTCGTGCGGGGGCCAGCGACGATGATCTGCGGGCTGTGCTGGTTCAGGCGCAGCTTGACGAGTTTGTACGTACACTGCCGCGCGGCCTCGATACGTGGATCGGCGAGCAAGGTCTGCGCCTTTCCGGTGGAGAGCGTCAACGATTGGCGATTGCGCGTGCCCTGCTCAAAGATGCGCCGATTTTGCTGCTCGATGAAGTGACGGCGAATCTGGACCCGCTGACCGAACATGCCCTGCTCGATGTGCTCGATAGCTTGATGCAGGGTCGTACAACGCTGTTTGCCACGCATCGGCTCGTCGCAATGGAGCGGATGGATGAAATTCTCGTGCTGCATGAGGGGCGTATCGCCGAGCGTGGCACGCATGCGCAACTTTTGCAGCGGAACGGGTTATATAGGCAATTGTTTGATCTACAGAATAATATAGTAACCTTTGCAGAGGTGTAGCATATGGATGCGTCAACGCTTTTATCGCGTATACAGTTCGCCTTCACCATTGGCTTTCATTATCTCTTTCCACAGCTTACAATGGGATTGGCGCTTTTGCTGGTCATTCTCAAAGCGCTGTATCTGCGCACGAAGGATGAGCGCTTTAACACCGCCTCGCGCTTCTGGGCCAGGTTGTTTGCAGTGACCTTCATTATGGGCGTCGTGACTGGCATTCCGATGGAGTTTCAGTTTGGCACCAACTGGTCGCGCTTCTCGGCCTATGCTGGCGATATTATTGCGCAAACGCTGGCAATGGAGGGCGCGTTTGCCTTCTTCCTCGAATCGGCCTTTCTCGGCGTCTTCCTGTTTGGCGAACAGATTTTTGGACAGAAGATGCATATGTTTTCGGCGGTGATGGTCTGGCTTGGCACCTGGGCCTCTGGTGGCTTTATCATTGCTTCAAACGCCTGGATGCAGCATCCGGTGGGCTATACCGTCGTCGGCGATAGGCTGCATATCTCCAATTATTGGGAGGTGTTGTTCAATCCCTGGATCATTCCACAATTTATGCACACGATGGGTGGCGCAGTCATCACTGGTAGCTTCTTTATGGCCGGGTTGGGTGCCTACTATCTGCTAGCAAAGCGGCACGTCGAATATGGGCGCATCTTTCTCACGCTGGGCGTCATCGTGGGGCTGATTTCCAGCGTGCTGCAACTCTATCCTAGCGGTGACATGGCGGGCAGGCAGGTAGCGGACCTTCAGCCCGTCAAGCTGGCGGCGATGGAAGGGTTGTTCAATACGGAGCAGGGCGCGGGGATCATCATTCTGGGACAGCCCAACGTGGATAATCAAACGCTCGATAACCCTATCATTGTACCGGGGGTGTTGAGCTTCCTGACCTATCGCCACTGGTCCGCCGAGGTGCGGGGGCTGAACGCCTTCCCGCGCGATCAATGGCCTGACAATATCAGCCTGCTCTACTACGTCTATCATATTATGGTTGGTCTGGGCACCTTCTTTATTGCGATTATGGGTGTGGGCTTCCTGCTCTGGTGGTGGAAGCGCCGCCTCTATGAAACGCGCTGGATGCTCTGGATCATTATGCTGGCAACTCCTTTCCCTTTTATCTCCAACACTGCTGGCTGGTTTACGGCCGAACTGGGTCGTCAGCCCTGGATCATCTTTGGCCTGCTCCATACTGCTCAAGGCTCCTCTGCTCACGTGTCATCGGGCAACGTTCTGTTTACTCTGCTCGGCTTCATGGGTATGTACCTCTTGCTGGGCTTACTCTATGTCATGTTGATGACTTTTGAGGGGTTGCGGGGTCCGGTGCCTGCTGAGGCGAAAGAGATGCAGCAGGCAGAGGGATTAGCGGATAGCAGCGCATATTGATAAGGAGAACGAAGATGCCAACACTCTGGTTTATTCTGGTTGCTTTCATGCTTACTATGTATGTGGTGCTCGATGGCTTCGATCTTGGGGCCGGAGCGATTAATCTGTTCGCGGCGCGCAGCGATAAAGAGCGCCGCCTGATCTTGCGCGCCATTGGGCCTGTTTGGGACGGCAACGAGGTCTGGTTGATTGCTGCTGGTGGCACGCTTTTCTTCTCTTTTCCGCTGCTCTACGCGTCGAGCTTTAGTGGTTTCTATCTGCCGCTAATGATCGTTCTCTGGCTGCTGATGCTGCGTGGGATTGCGATCGAATTGCGTTCGCGTATCCCCAGTCCGATCTGGTGCAGTTTTTGGGACGCTGTGTTCTTTCTTGGTAGCTCACTGCTCTCCGTCTTCCTGGGCGCGGCACTGGGCAATGTGATTCGTGGTGTGCCGCTGGCGAAAGATGCCACCTTCTTTCTGCCACTCTGGACCGATTTTTTGAATCCGCGCAGTCCGACGCCGGGCATTCTGGATTGGTACACGGTGCTGGTTGGCCTCATGGCGGTTTCGACGCTGGTACTGCATGGTGCCAACTATATTGCTGTCAAGACGCTGGATGCTCTGCATGATCAGGCTCAACAGATTGCGCGCTGGGCCTGGGTTGCGACCGTCCTGTTGAGTATTCTGGCGACACTGGCAACATTTTTCATTCAGCCGCTGGTCTATGCCAGCTTTACACAGCGTCCCTGGGGCGTGATCTTTCCGCTGCTGGCGCTGGCTGGTCTGGTCGGCTCTTTTGTGTTCCATCAGCGCGGGAACGATCTGTGGGCACTCTTCTCGTCGGGCGCGTTTATTGTCGGCATGCTGGCGAGCGCGGCCTTTAGCCTCTATCCCAATGTTCTGCCCGCCATTAATCCAGCAAACAGCCTGACGGTTATCAACGCGTCTGCCTCGGAATATGGCCAGACGGTCGGGCTGGTCTGGTGGATCATCGGTATTGTGCTTGCCTCCATCTACTTCATCTTCACCTATCGCATATTCTGGGGCAAGGTAAGCGTCACTGATACCGGAGGGCATTGATTCCGCAAGAGCATGAAATTTCACAACCAAACTTGATAATCTCATTCGTAGTGGAGCGATTTATCGCGTTGGAGCCGCATCACAGGCACCTCTATTAACGCGATAAATCGCTCCACTACGAATGAGATTACTAATGAATATCTGTTCTGGTTAAGCGACGATGGTTCGACCGAGTAGGTGTAGCAAGAGCGTTTCAAGTGACTGTTGCGCATTCTCGCTCAGATTGTATGCTCGCCAGGCGACAAAACCATCGGGGCGGATCAGCACAGCACCCTCTGCCGAGACGCCATACACATCAGGCCAGTTGCCCTCCAATTCGTGCAGATCTCCACCGGGACCGACACGGTAGGCATCGATCGGTAGTCCGTGTGCAGCAAGATGGCTGGCGGACTCATACCAGGTCAGGCCATCGGGACCGATAAGGAGTACGAAACGCGTTGTGAAGAGGTCGAGGAGCGAGATGCGTTGCCCTTGCCGTTCTACCCAGAGATGCGGAGCGCGTGTGCCGGGCTGCCCGTGTAAATCCAACGTGACGACGGGAGGAGTTGACAGCTTCTCAGGGATAATTGCTGACGAGCGATATTGGTAGCCGAGGATGATACAGGCATCGTCGATCAGTCCCTCTATCTTGCCAGGTCCATCGATAGAGATGTTGCCAGCCAGACGCAGGCCGGCCTGTTCAGTGGTGAGCTGCGCAACCGGGCGGCGTTCGTCCTCATAAGTAGTCAGCAAGACGGGTGATGCCTGTCCGTTGAGTACGGCTGCCAGTTTCCAGGCCAAATTGTGGGCATCGTGAATGCCAGTATTCATGCCAAATGCTCCTGATGGTGGCATGACATGGGCGGCATCACCAACCAGGAAGATGCGTTGTTGCTGGTAGCGCTTGGCAACACGAACGGCAGCTTCCCAGGGCAGGATACCCAGGATTTCCGGCACAAGGTCGGGGAGGCCAACAGCCAGACGCACAAGCTCCTGACAGCGCTCAGGCGTGAAGTCGGCAGGTGATTCCCCTTGCTCCGGGCTGTAGGGTGCGTTGAGTAGCCAGCGATCAGTGTTGTTGACGGAAAGTAGTACGCCCTGGATGGAGGGGTTTTTTACATAGCACACGATAAAGGGGCGATCCTGTGTGAGTGCTCGCAGATCGGCGCGGAAGTAGATGTTTATCTCATGAGCCAGTATGCCTCGACCGGTCGTAGGAATATGCAAGCGCTGACGGATAGTGCTGTGAGCACCATCGGCGGCGACCAGATAATCAGCGCGAATCGTCTGCACTCTTCCCGTCGTGCGCTCTTTTATCTGTGCGGTTACTCCATCGTCATCTCGCTCAAAGCTGACAAGCTCGCAGCCGAAGCGCACTGTGCCTCCTCGCTTGCGTACAGCCTGTACTAGAATCGGTTCCAGTTCATCCTGAGCGCACAGGCAGGATTGTGCCGGGCTGACCTGTGGGGTCAAGAGCTGTTCCTCACCTCCAAGGGTAAAACGCTCGAAGCGGCTCAGTTCGGCTCCCGCAAGGGTCTCTACTACGAGGAAGTACTTGTTGTTGACGAGGGCTGTGCCCGCTTCTCGAATAGCATCGTCCATGCCTAATTGACGAAACAATTCCATTGTGCGTATGTTAATGCCGCGCGCACGGGGATGGATCGAGGTGCCAGGATGACGCTCAATCACGAGCGATGGCGTACCTTGCTGGGCCAGAAAAAGAGCGGTTGATAAGCCAACAGGACCGCCGCCAATAATCAGGACAGGTATAGAGGTATCATACATAACAAATCTCCTATACTTTTTCGCTTTTTGTACACATGGTAAAGATCGCTTGCTTGCATCTCGTATGGTAGAATGAAAGGCAAGTGGTTCGCCGCTGGCGTGTGGTGGCTAGTTTTCCAGGCTGAGGCACCACACGCGCTATTGAGCAAGCCTGTTGTATTCAGGTGCTTCTTCTGGTGTGTTGATGGGTTGTACTTACCGATTCATCGTTCATGCTCCTTGTGGATACGTTCTGGGGAAGAACGTGGGGCTTGTGAACCGCTCTCCGTTTGTGATCTTGCCAGCTCCTTTGACTTCAGACTTTTTGCCCACTCCAGTTCCAATTCCCAGTGTTTGATCCAATGATGCATTGACTCCACCATTGACCCGATCCCTTCCTCATTCCACTCGGCTTTCCAATCCTGGGAGTAATGCACAAAGTCTTCTGCTTCTGCCGTAATATGCAGGATATGGGTTTGACAGTAATTGATGTAATGATCCAGCAAGCGTAAGCGTCCAAACGGTTCTAGTAGATCAAGAAAACAGCTTTTCTGCCAGAAGATCTTCTGATAGTCTCCCGAACTGAGATTGGTATCTCTCATGAGATCATAGAACCGCAGCTTGCCTGCATCTGTAATCCGATAGGTGCGCAGCTGATGATCGCCCTGAGAACGATGATGCTCCTGGGTATCGATCTCGATCAACCCGGATTGTGCCAGTTTTGACAGCAAAGGATATAAGCGCCCGTTGCTGACTCGTGCGTAAGGGCCGATCACGTCATTGATAATCTTTGCGATTAAGTAGCCATGTTTTGGTCCCCTCATCAGATACGCCAGGATCATGAACTCATACATGTTCCCGCCTCCCTTTCTCTCCTGACACGGTGAAGTTATACCAGATCATTGTGTAGGTCATTGTGTAGGTCACTATGACCTAGTATAGACAGAAAAAGCCGGATTGTCAAGACACGAGCAACTGAGATCCACTCTGAAGCGGTTGAGTAGCTCGTGAAGAGAAGGAACACGCGTTTTCGGTTTATCGACCCTTGAAATACACCCCCTTTTTGCGATACTGTGAAAGAAGCAATCTATTTTGTAGAAGAGTGAGAAAGGTATGGGCGTGAGCAAAGTTAAAACGGATGTGTTAATCATTGGGAGCGGCGTCATCGGTAGTTCTATTGCCTATCATCTGGCGCGCGAGGGGCTACGTGTGCTGGTGGTGGAGCGGTCGCAGGTGGCACAGGAACCGGTAGCGTCCTGGGCCAGTGCTGGTGGCGTGCGCAGGCAGGGGCGGCATCCTGCGGAGGCGGCTCTGGCGAGTGCGGCTATAGAGCGCTGGCCCTCTTTGGAGCAAGAATTGGATGCAGATCTGCACTATCGACAGGGTGGCAATCTGCTGGTGGCCGAGAGCGCTGAGGAGGCGGACGAACTGACGAGGTTTGTGCAGTTGCAACAGCAAAACGGCTTTGTCGATGTGCGGCTGCTAGATCGCCAGGAGTTGCACGAATTGGTGCCAGGTCTGAATGAGAGCGTGCTGGCAGGCAGCTATAGCGTCCATGATGGGCAGGCTGACCCCGCCAGAACGACGCGTGCGTTTGCTAATGCCGCCATTCGTCATGGAGCCATGTACTGGACCGAGGCGTGGGTGCAGGCACTGCTGGAGAGCAAGGGCCGTGTCGAGGGGGCGCGTGTGGTTCACCCCGATATCGAAGAGGTTGAGGCGGCGCATGTGGTGCTGGCCGCTGGAGCGTGGAGTGATGAGCTTGCGGCCTCTATCGGGTTGCGTTTGCCGATACGTATGCAGGCGCTTCAGATGTTGCGCTCCTCTCCGGCTACTCCCAATCTGTTGCGTCCCGTGTTGAGCGCTCTTGGTCGCTCGCTCTCGCTCAAGCAGTTGCCCGATGGAGCCTTTCTGCTGGGTGGAGGCTGGCCCGGCACGATTGGAGAATATCGGCGCTCGTATATCTTGCGCCCTGAAAGCATTGATGGCAACTGGACAACGGCCAGCGAACTCTTCCCGGCTGTGGCTCAGCAGAAGATGGAGAGCGCGTGGTGTGGTCTGGAGGCCGAGAGTATCGATGAGATTCCATTTATTGGCGCGTTATCGGACTGGCAAGGTCTGATCCTCGCGCTTGGCTTCTCCGGGCATGGCTTCGCGCTTTCGCCAACTGTGGGCCAGAGCGTCGCGGATCAGATAATGGGGCGACCTTCGCCGATGCTGGACGGCCTCAAGCCAGATCGTATCGCACACTTTACCAATGCTGAGATCGATGCGTTTCTTGTAAGCGCAGATACAGGCAGTGCTGGTTGATATGTCATAAAAGGTTGCAGCCTTTTATGACGGATGTTCAAGCGAAGAAAGCAATTTGCCGAGGAGGGTGGCGAGGGTGTGTTGTTCTTCCTTTGAAAGAGCCTTGAGGATTCGCTCCTCGTTAGCTACATGCGCGGGGAGCACAGTGTCAATAAGTTCGCGGCCCTGCTCGGTCAATTCAACGAGAAGACCCCGTCGATCTTCAGGGTCGGGAACTCGTCTCACCAGCCCCTTCTCCTCCAGACGGTCAATACGATTGGTCATCGTTGACGATGTGACCATCGTTAAACGAAAGAGTGCGCTAGGCGAGAGTCGATATGGCGCTCCAGAACGGCGCAAGGTGGCTAGCATATCGAAGCTCCATCTATACAGGCAGAATTGCGTAAAGACCAATTCCAACTCTTTGCTCATGGTGAGTGACAGCCGGGATATTCGGCCAATAATCCCCATAGGTGAGACATCCAGATCAGGACGCTCTTCTGCCCACTGTTTCAGAATACGGCTTACTTGATCTTCATTATCCATGCCCCTATTATATCTCGACGTCGAGTATCTTGACAATACTTTCTGCCAGAGGGTATAATCTCGATATCATTAATCTCGATATCGAGATTAATGATATCGAGATTATACAAGGGAAATATGGAGATTTCTACACGTAGAGGGGTTTGGCTGCTGTCAAATAGAAACCGTTCAAGAAAGAAGGTAAAGCTATGCAAGAAGAGAAATACCAGATCGTAGAACGTGCACCTACGATTGAGGAATATTTCGCTTTGCGTAAAGGGGTGGGTTGGATGTTGTTCGACGAGGAGATGACGAAGCAAGGGCTCGCCAATGCCCTGTTCTCGGCCTGTATCCTGCACCAGGGAGAGGTAATTGGCTGTGGGCGGGTCGTCGGCGACGGAGGATTGTACTTTTACGTGCAGGATCTTATTATCCTGCCAGCTTTTCAGGGCAAAGGGCTGGGAAAGCGACTGATGCAGGCAATTACGGCGTACCTGGATAGACACGCGCATCCTGGAGCTTTTATCGGACTTATGGCCGCCAAAGACATCAGCCCTTTCTATACACAATTCGGCTTCGCGGCTCGCCCGCCTGATCAGCCTGGTATGTTCCGCCGCCAGGGAATGCCCCTGCCTGATGAGCCTGAAAACCGCTGAGTTCGCAATGGCATTGACCAGAAGTAGCAATGTCCACAATACATACACGACTCTTGTCTAGATGGATTCCTTACTCATGTCAAAGTCTACAAAAACGCTTGTCATTCTTGCGCTCATGCTGGTGCTGGCACTGACAACCCTGGAAAGTACGGTGGTAACGACTGCCATGCCCAGCATCGTGGGGCAACTGGGCGGCATCACGCTCTATTCCTGGGTCTTCTCGGCCTATCTTTTAGTCTCTACTACATTTATGCCTCTGTATGGCAAGCTCGCAGACCTTTATGGTCGCAGGATCTTGCTCTACATTGGCGTCGGCATCTTCCTGATCGGTTCGGCAGCCGCTGGAGCCGCGCAATCGATGGAGCAACTGATTATCTATCGAGCTATACAGGGACTTGGAGCAGGAGCAATCCTACCTCTCGTCCTGATCGTTGTTGCCGATCTCTCCACGACGCAAGAGGAGCTTGCCAGTAAACAGGGGGCCATAGGAGCGCTGTGGGGAGTATCGAGCATTGCCGGGCCATTGATTGGCGGCTTGATCGTTGATCACATCTCCTGGCGCTGGGTCTTCTTTCTCAATATCCCTCTGGGCCTGATTGCGCTTGCTGTGCTAATCGTCGCCTATAAAGAGCAGGTAGCACGTCAGAAGCATCAACTCGACTACCTTGGAACAGCCTTGATTAGCGGCACCATTCTGGCCCTCTTGCTGGCGTTGATCCAGGGAGGCACCTCCTGGGCCTGGACCTCGCCGCAGAGTTACGGCCTGTTCGCCATCGCCATTGTTGGCACCCTCGCCTTCGTCTTCGTCGAGCAACGGGCTGCCGAGCCAATTATTCCGCTTGATCTCTTCAAAAATCGTGCCATTGCCCTGGCATCGCTGGGCGGCTTTCTGCTGGGTGCTATTGTGTTCGGTGTGACGACCTATGCCCCCCTGTTCATTCAAGCAGTGCAGGGGGGTAGCGGCACCGAAGCAGGTCTCACGGTCATCCCGTCACAACTGGCGTGGTCGATTGTCTCGATCATGGCAGCATTCTTCGTACAACGTCTGGGCTTTCGGCGCATGTTACTGGTGGGCAGCCTGCTGATGGTGGTTGGCTGCGTTATGATGACTTTTTTGCAACGGCAGACCGGCCTGGCATTTGTGATCGCAGCTGTAGTCGTTGTGGGCCTGGGCCTCGGGTTTGCTAACACGGCCAACACGGTAGCAGTGCAGGTGGCAGCTCCCAAGCCTCTGGTAGGTGTCGCTAGCGCCTCGACCCAATTTGTGAGGCTGTTGGGAAGCACAGTAGGGATTGGCGTGATGGGCAGCATCTTGAACGCTCAGATCTCCCAACGTTTCAACCCGATTGCTGCCCACGTGCCTTCTCTCGCGGAGCAGATGCACAAAGGGATCTCGCCAGCTACGCTGCTGCTCACGCCTGAGCTACGTGCCCCCTACCCTCTCGCATTGCTGGAGCAGCTCCGGGAAGCATTTATGCAAAGCCTCTTCTGGGTCTTTCTACTAATGCTAGTTCTGGCTCTTGTTATCCTGGTGCTGATGTTCTGGTTCCCGGCAGGCAACATAGAGCATCAAGAAGCTTCAAGCGTTGCCTCGCAGGAGAAGGAAGTGTTACAAGGGGGGTACAGAGGGGCGGAAGGTCAGTAACCAATTTTGCACGAAAATACCCCTGGCTGTCCATCTTGCCAGGGGTATTTCATGTTGGGAAAGCGGTAGTGAGTGGGTCCAGAACACGCGTACGCATGACCTTTTGCAGACCGCGAGGTATATCGGGATCGAAGCTCTTGTTCAGCGCTAGATTCAAAGCTGGCAGTTGACCGGACAGAACAGCGGTGATCGGGATGCATCCTTAATAATGGTTTGATAAAGTGGTGAATTCCTCTTGATAGATTGAGGGAAGTGTGCTGCAATGTAGGGGATTGCTGATGTGGTTTCGATGCCTGTGCAAGGAGCGTTAGTAGATGAAATTTGGTTTGCATGGTATAAATTATGGCAGTTGCAGCATCCCGGAGAATATGATACACGCGGCGCAAACGGCGGAGCGCTGCGGCTTCGATTCGCTCTGGACGGGAGAACATATCGTTTTGCCCGATCCCCCTCCTCGTGGTTTTCATCAGCCGCCGGACCGACCCTATCTTGATTCGTTGATCGCCCTGACTTATTTAGCGGCTCATACGTACACGATTCGGTTGGCAACGGGCATCATTATTTTGCCGCAGCGCAACCCGCTTGTGCTGGCGAAAGAGCTGGCGAGCCTGGATGTGCTTTCGGCTGGTCGCCTTGTGGTGGGCCTGGGTGTTGGCTATCTCGAACCCGAGTTTCGGGCGCTGGGCATTCCCTTTGAGGAGCGCGGGGAGCGAACCGACGACTATCTGGCGGCGATGGAGGCCATCTGGAGTCAGCCGAAACCCGCCTATCATGGCCGTTTCGCCTCGTTTGCAAACGTGCAGTCTTATCCGCGCCCTTTGCAGCGACCCATACCACCGCTTGTCTTTGGTGGACAGGCTCTTCCCGCCTTGCGCCGCGCCCTCGAACGGGGACACGGCTGGTATGGCTTTGATCTCAATCTGTCCGGCATCGCACGCGTGCTTGAGACCTTGCAACAGCTTGCGCTCCCCGATCTGGTGACGCGTCCAACTGAGCTGGGCAAGCTCGAAATATCGGTGCATTTGCGTGTGCCGCTCACCGTTGATCTGGTGGAGCAACTCGCCGCAAAGGGCGTGGATCGTATCGTTGTGAGCCTGCCTCTCAACGCCGATACCGATACATTGACGCGCTTCATCGAACGAATTGCGAAGACAATGATGAAAAAATAACAGGTCCGATTAATTTCGTCCCAATAATGCGTTATGTTTGTGGCTCTCAGCGCGACAATGGGGTAACAACGATTGTCTCGTCGCACTGAGAGGAACATATGAGTAAGCAAACTATGGAGATATCCGACGCATTCGTCTCGCCAGAGGAGCGCGTG
Source organism: Reticulibacter mediterranei (assembly GCF_016587455.1). NCBI lineage: Bacteria > Bacillati > Chloroflexota > Ktedonobacteria > Ktedonobacterales > Reticulibacteraceae > Reticulibacter > Reticulibacter mediterranei. The sequence continues at coordinate 64,724 of NZ_BNJK01000004.1, forward strand.
CGGCTGTTACGCTATTGTAGCAACGTTGCGAAAAATGGCGATGTTGCCGAAGATCTGGTTCAGGAGACGCTGCTAGAGGCGTGGCGACATCGGCATGCCCTGCGCGATGTTGAGCGCAGGGAAGCATGGCTCTTTGGCATTGCCCGCAACGTCTGCCTCCGCTGGCAGCGCTCGCGGGGGCGCGACACGGCACATCTGCTCCAACAACACTCGCGTCAGGATATCCTGTTGCCATCGCTGGAAGACGTGCTGGCCGAAGATTTCGATGTCGCAGTCGAGCTTGAGCGCAAAGAGTTACTTGTGTTGCTAGACCGCGCTCTGGCTCTGTTGCCGCCGGAAACACGAACCGCCCTGGTTCAGCGCTATGTTGAGGAGTCGCCGATTGCCGAGATTGCCGCGAAATTGGGGACAAATACCGGGGCGGTTGCGATGCGGATTCAGCGTGGCAAAGTCATCATGCGCCGCGTCCTGACAAACGAAATGGGGCAGGAGATTGCTGATTATGCCGCCGACGCCGGAGAGCGCTGGGAAACGACCCCGCTCTGGTGTAATATCTGTGGCGATCGGCACCTGTTAGCTCTGTACAATCCCCACGAAGGCAAATTTCTGCTCAAATGTCCACTTTGTAGTCCGGATGTGGTTAGCAACCGTAACCATCTTGCCGCGCTTAAAGGGATGAAGGGCTACAGGCGATTATATGCTCGCCTGACTACCTGGTGCAATGACTACTACCGCACCGGGCTTCGTGATGGCTCTATCGCCTGCATTGCCTGTGGGCAGACTGTGCCAGTCTCTATTCTGACCCCAGAACAGTTTCCGCGCTGGCTGCGAGAGCAAGACGAGATGCGCGCATGGATACACTCTCCTCATGAGCGCGCTGTGACAGTGCTGTGTGAAAGCTGCAAGGCTTCCTGTATCACTTCATTGGAGCCGCTCGCGTTAGAGACGGTGCAGAGCCAGCAATTTCTACGTGCGCATCCACGCGTTCGCACGCTGCCCCGGCAATATCTGGAGATCGACGGACGCGCGGCTATTCTCTCGCGTTTTGCAAGCGTCACCGATAGCGCCGTGCTGGATATCATCTCAGACGAAGAAACATTCGCGATACTTCACATTGCAGGAGGAGCACTATGAGCAGTTCGGAGCAAGCGCCGAGAACTGCTAACCGTCTCCCAATCGTCGCATTTTTCGTGGGGTGTGCTATCTCCAATGTTGGTGATATGTGTACGCTGCTCGCCATTCCCTGGTTTGTGCTGCAAACAACCGGCAGCGTGACCCAGACGGGGATTACGGCCTTCTTTGCGACTTTGCCAGCAGTCTTTTCGGCGTTCTTTGGTAGTGTACTGGTGGATCGCCTGGGCTATAAGCGGACCAGCGTTATTGGTGATCTTGCCAGCGGTATTACGATTATGTTGGTGCCATTCCTGTATAGCACAGCGGGCCTCGCCTTCTGGCAGTTGCTCCTGCTCGTTTTTCTGGGCGGGCTGCTCAAGTCGCCTGCAACGACAGCACGCCACGCTCTGCTCCCCGATCTGGCAGAACTGGCGTCGATGCGTCTGGAGCAGGCCAACGCGTTCTACGATGGGATTGGCCGCATCGCCGGACTGATCGGTGCGCCACTTGCTGGTGTGTTGATCGCTGTGATTGGAACCAGCAATCTCCTCTGGCTCGATGCTGCTTCTTTTGCCATCTCAGCCCTGCTTATAGGCTTTGCCGTTCCCTTCCAATCAAGTAGGCAAGCGACAAAGAGTGAAAATGGCTATTTTGGGGCATTGCGGGAAGGTGTGCGCTTTATCCAGCATGATACGCTCGTCCTCTCGTTCGTTGTGGTGATCCTGATTACCAACCTGATCGATGCGGCTTTCTTTTCTGTGGTGGAACCCGTCTACATCAAGCACATTTTCAACAGTGTTCTCCCTCTCGCTCTGATAACCGCAACGATGGGAGGAGCGGCCTTTGTTGGCACATTGCTCTTTGGCCTTTTTGGTCATCGCCTCCCACGCCGTCTCACCTGTGTAATAGGGTATACTGTTGGTGGAGCGCTGCGTTTCTGGATATTCCTGTATCTGCCTATCCTACCTGTTCTCATTGGGTGGCATATCATCGCGGGGCTTGGCATCGCCGTTGTCAACCCGATTGTAGGAACGGTGATGCAGGAGCGGTTACCAGCCGAGATGCGTGCAAGGATCTTTGGCGCGGTGGGCGCTGGTATGCTGGCCGGGATTCCGCTTGGTACATTTCTCAGCGGCTATGTGGTCGCCTGGATCGGATTGCAGATGACGCTGCTGATAATGGGAATACTCTATTTCGTGACGACGCTCTCTCTGCTGGTCAATCCTGCATTGAAAGCAATGGATGTGCCTCTTGAAGAGGTAGGGGGAGCAACTGTGTCTAAGGTCAAATAGAAGAGAACATCATATATTGAGGGAAAAATGCATTATTTGACGCTGCCTTTCTTTAAAGAAGTTGAACAGGCTCAATCCATTTTGTTGGCGGGCGCTGGAGGAGGGTTCGATATCTTCTGTGGTCTGCCGCTCTATTTTGGGTTGCGCGATCAGGGAAAGCAGGTTCATCTTGCGAATGTCTCGTTTTCTCCCCTCTTCTCGGCAACGGGCCGCTGGTTGTCGCCTGCCTTGATGGAGGTGACGGCGGCTACACAGGGCAATAGTCGCTACTTTCCCGAAATGTATCTCGCCCAGTGGTTCGCGGCACAGAGCGAGCAGGTGCCCATCTATTGCTTTGAGCGCACAGGTGTACAACCATTGCTCACCGCCTATCAGACGCTCATCGATCTGTTGCATGTGGATGCAATTATTTTGATCGATGGCGGCACTGATAGCCTGATGCGTGGAGACGAGCCGGGTCTGGGCACGCCCGAAGAGGATATCGCCAGCATTGCCGCCGTGCATCAACTCCCGCTTGCCCACAAACTGTTGCTCTGTCTCGGCTTTGGTATCGATACGTTTCACGGCGTCTGTCATGCCCATTTTCTGGAAGCTGTTGCTGAATTGGCGCGCCGTGATGCTTTTCTGGGAACCTGGAGCCTGACAAAAGAGATGCCAGAAGTACAGCGCTATCGTGAGGTGATTGAAGCGGTTCTGCGCGCGATGCCGAAGCATCCCAGCATCGTTTCCACCTCGATTCTTGCCGCGCTTGATGGCCTTTTTGGTGATGTGCATAGTACCGGGCGAACAGCAGGCAGCACGCTCTTTATCAACGCTTTGATGACGCTCTACTGGTGCTTTCGCCTGGATCCTGTGGCTCAAAGGATTCTCTACCTGAACGATATCCTGCATACACAGACGATACGTGATCTCACCTATGCCATCGAGCTATTTCGCACTACGTTGCCAGCAACGAAAGGCTGGGTTAATCTTCCGATCTAGTTCAAGGAAGGGCCGCGCTTTTGGTTATTGGTCGATTATGACGTATGCGATGAAGTGATATCCTCCGTCCAAATGGTAGCAGTTATATTGATCGCCAAAAGGTATAGTCGCTTCAGAAGTGTTATCAACCGTATGGATGTTCCCTGTATAATTCCCTGTGCAAACCTCGTCAACACCCCAAATTGCTACAGGGGCCGTTCCCCAATTCTTAAAACAATCCCAGTTTTGATCGTAGTCGGCGATCAAGGAGAATATCCTTGATCGCACGAGGCAAGGCACAGCCGTATGTTGCCCTGCCTAAAGAAACGGTTACTCCTTTCCTAGTCTAACTCGCTTTCTTTGCTTTTCTCTTCCCTACATCCCCCAAATTATGCCAGAGCTGAAAATACTCAATACTTTAGCTCTATAGCGTGGTGCAAGAGCCTCGCATGACGTTTCAAAATCTGAGATATATAAATGTCGTACCTGGCAGGCAAGAAAATTGCATATGTATGGTGATATTTATCACAGAATTGGTATTTCTTACCAGAATGCCTTGACATAATCGTTCGTGATCTGGTAATATTCTTCATATGAATTGCATATAAACATCAAATCAAGTCAAAGAATTGTTTCGCAGAGAAGAGCATACTCCTGAAAGAGTTTGGAGAGCAAAGAAAGGTAGAGGAAAAATATATGGCACAGCAAACATTTTCTGTATTGACCAGGCGGCCTCGCGTTGTTATTGATCATGTTGATGGCGATCTGAAAGTGCGTTCCTGGCAGAGACAGGAGATTCGTGTCGAATCGGCAGAGCCGGTGGTGGGAATGCGTCAAGAAGGCGATACATTGACGATCAACGATTATCGCGGCGATCTCACCCTCTGGGTGCCTGGAATTAAGGGTGGCTTCCTTTCGTTTTTGACCGGCGTTTTCACCTCCCTGTACGTTTCGCACCTGAGCCGCAGTGCTACTATAGAGGGAGTTGGCAACGTTGAGCTACAGGAGATCGGCGGTCAGGTGGTGCTGGAGAACATTTATGGCAATGTGAAGCTGGAAGGCATTCAAGAACTGGCCCAGCTGTCTGGCGTGGGTGGCAATCTGCGAGCCACTGGTGTTGCAACCTTGCGCTCGCAGCGAGGTGTGGGTGGTAACGTTACGTTGACAACTCTTCAGGTAGCCGAGCTGGACAATGTTGGCGGCAATTTGCATGCCTATCATATCGAGCGCGTGTTACAGGTGCGCAATGTTGGTGGCAATGCTCATGCGCGAGATTGCGCCGGGGCTGAAGTGAATGTCACGCATACGGGCGGCAATCTACATATTGATGGGGCAGCGCTGGCGGATTCCTGCTCAGCAGGAGGCAATGTGGATGTCTGGGCCAGCGTTCCAGTTGATAGACAGGTCCGCTTGCATGCTGGCGGCAACGCCACTATCGATTTCCCGGCAGATGCCAACGTTAGCGTCTATGCACACGCTGGAGGAAATATCACCTCGCCCACTGTACAGCGTCACGGTGGCGGCAGCTTGAACCTTGTCTACGGCAGCGGACTGGCCCGGCTTGATGTAGCCGTTGGTGGCAACGTTCGCTTACAGGGAGAAGCAATCCCACGATAGACCGTTGTTTTGTACTTGCTCGATTTATCGCAATCGAGCAAGTACAAATGTTTTTAATAAATGATAGAAAAATATATATTTTAGTTTACTTTATGAAATAAGGACTATAAAGGAGAGATATAAATGAACAACTCTCTCAACGCAATTGCGCGCCAGCTTGCCCGGCGACATGGGGAATATGGCATTGATGCGCCGTATGTACCGCTCATTCTGGGGATGGTCGGGCTGTTCCTGCTCGTCGTTGCCATCGTAACTTTATGGATATTTCATACCTCCATTCTCAGTATCATTATCTTGATCTATGCTCTCTTCATATTCTTGAACGCGGCCAGCTATCTCTACACGACGCGGTGGGGAAAATTTCAGGTCTGGGCCGAAACGCTCACCGAACTCCCATTGCGTGGCGATGAGCAGGTGCTTGATATTGGCTGTGGTCGTGGAGCCGTGCTGTTGATGGCAGCTGCTCTGCTCTCGACAGGCAAAGGAACAGGTGTTGACCTGTGGAAGACCAGCGACCAATCCGGCAATGCTCGTTCGGTGACGCTACACAATGCTCAGGTGGAGGGCGTAGCTGATCGGGTTGAACTGCTCACGGCAGATATGCGGGAACTGCCATGTCCTGATGATTCTTTCGATGTGGTGCTTTCAAGTCTGGCGATCCACAACATCCAGGAGGCCACAGACCGGGAGCAGGCCATCTCTGAGGCTGTGCGTGTACTCAAACCTGGTGGCAGGCTCCTCATCGTTGATTTCCGTGAAACGCAATCTTACGCTGCATACTTGCAGAAGTTGGGTATGGTTGATGTTACACACCGTATCCTTGATTGGCGTTTCTGGTACGGCGGTCCCTGGACCGCTGCGAAACTGGTGAGCGCACGCAAAATCGCTCACTGACTCTCCCTCGTCGTAGTTGCGCGATAAACCGTGCTTTTCTCGAATATTTTGTTATGTGAGAAAAGCACGGTTTATCGCGCAACTACGACAGAAGACATCGCGCTGTAGAAAATGTTTACTCTGAAACTATTGGATATTTTGTCCACTAGGCCTTTCGGGGTACTGTTTCGTTTGCCGGTTACAGCTTTCGCTAATTGTGGTATTCTAATATCCCGTAGAAACATAAAACATCGGAGGCCCGTGCTTTTCGATGATAGCGATACATGGAGGATTGTTTATGCCCACGCAGATCTCAAAACCTATCCGTTCACTGGGCATTTTGACTGGCGGTGGCGATGTACCCGGTTTGAATGCAGCTATTAAGGCTGTTGTGTACCGCGCCGCGTCGCTGGGCATCACTGTGACCGGCCTGCGTTCCGGTTGGGAGGGTATTACCCTGCTCGACAGGAGCCGCAACCGCGAAGAACTTGTGTTCAATGCTGATGATCCCGACACCTGGAAGGGCGGCTATTTAATGCCCCTCACACGCTTGAATACGCGCGATATCGAGCGATTGGGCGGCACCATTTTGCAGTCCACACGCACCAATCCCGCTCGTATGCGTGTGAAAGACCTTCCTGAGTATTTGAAGTCGTATGGTGATGGCCATGACCCGGATGATCGCATCGACCTCACGAAAGAGGTACTTGCAAACATCGAGTATCTCGGATTGGATGGCCTGATCGCTATCGGTGGCGACGATACGCTGAGCTATGGAGCCAAGCTGATTGAGCAGGGCGTGCCAGTCTGGGCTATCCCTAAGACGATGGATAACGACGTACCCGGCACCGATTATTGTATCGGTTTCCAGACGGCGATCAGTCGTGCGGCTGAGTTTATCAATCGTATCCGCTCAACGGCTGGTTCGCATAGCGAGACCGTGATCTTCCGTCTCTTTGGTCGCGATGCAGGCTTCACCGCGTTGGAAACGGCGATTGTGACCTGGGCGGACCGCCTTGTGATCCCTGAAGTGCCCGCCAACATCGACAAGCTGGCTGATCTGATCGCCAATGACCGCCGCAATCCGCAGAACTACTCGACGGTTGTGATGTCCGAGGGTGCGAACCTGGGCGTCCCAGTGCCTGAAATTGGGCCTGCCGATGCCTATGGTCATCGCAAAAAGACCAATGTTGCTGAGTTCCTGGCCGACGAGCTTTCGAAACGTATGCCCAGCGTGCGTTTCCTTCCTATCGATCTCACCTACTTCCTGCGTAGTGGTGAGCCAGAAGTCTATGATAAGCACATGGCAATCTTTTTCGCCAATATGATCATGAGCTTCGTGGAGAAGGGAACATGTGGCGTCATGGCGGCCCATATCGACGGTCGCTTCGTTGCTACCGATATCCCGGGTAAGAACCTGTCTGCCCGCCGCGTTAACCCCGAAGATTACCATTCCGTCCGCTATCGCCCACGCTTTGAGAGTATCAACGGAACGTACCGACCGCAGAACCCATCGTAGTCATTACTCATTGCTGATGAAGGTGAGCGCGCAAAATCGCTCACCTTTTCTCCTTTTTTCCTCTCATTCAGTACTTTTCTAGAAATGTCTTCCGCTTTTTCCTTCTTGCTACGTATTATTATTATAGGGTAGTAAAATCGCAATCATTTTTTGTGAGAGGTACTATATCATTTTTTGTGAGAGGTACTATGGCTTCATTGCGACAACAAATAGAGCGTGTCCACCTGCCACGCATTTCTTTCTGGCGCATCATCAGGCGAGCACTAGCCGTGATGCTGGCGCTGCAAAGCCTGACAGTGACGGCACTGATCGTTATTTCTGCTATTCGCAATCGACATCATAAAGAGGTGAAGAGCTTTCCACATATGCGCCTGGATGAGGTGCGTGTGGGCGATAATCTGCTCCAACTCTACGGCTATGGCCGCGAACTCTATGATGCCATGCTGGAGGCAATTGATAGCGCGCAGGAGTCGGTCTATATCGAGTCTTATATCTGGAAAGGAGATGAGGTCGGTAGCGAGTTCCGCGACCACCTGGCAAAGAAAGCTGCTGAGGGTGTTCCGGTCTATGTCATCTTTGATAGCTTTGCCAATCTGGTGGTTCCTACATCCTTTAAAGAGTCGTTCGGCGAAGACATTCATCTGCTTCAATATCAGGCGCTTCGTCATCCCTCCTATTTCTTTGATCCGCGCCGCTACTCGCTGGATCATCGCAAGCTACTGGTGGTTGATGGCACGAATGGCTTTATCGGTGGCTACAATATTGGCAGCCTGTATGCGACCGAGTGGCGTGATACCCACCTGCGCATTCGTGGACCAGCCGCCGGGGATCTCGCCAGTTCGTTTATTGCCTTCTGGAATCGTTTCTGTGCGAAGGGCGATCAGATTACCCGCCATTATAAGCGCTGCTTCGATCCGCTGATCAATCTACGCGGCAATGATGCTCTACGCCTGACCTTTCCCATTCGCGATATGTATATCGATGCAATTGATAGCGCCGAACAGACGATCCTGGTGACGAATGCCTATTTTGTGCCCGATCACATCTTACTTAACGCTTTGAAAGCGGCGGTCAAACGTGGCGTTGATGTGCGAGTGCTGGTCCCCTGGATCTCCAATCATATCGTGACCGATTGGGTTTCGCATGGCTATTTCGGAGACTGTCTGCGGTCTGGTATACGCATTTTTAGTTACAAGCATGCCATGCTCCACGCCAAAACATGTACGATTGATGATCAGTGGTCCACTGTTGGCACCGCGAATCTGGATCGTTGGAGTTCTATCGGCAACTATGAGATCAACGTAGAAATTTTCAGTACAGATTTTGCCCGTCAGATGCGCACGCTGTTTGAGCTTGATACCTCGAACACCTTTGAGTTGACGCTTGAAGAGTGGAACAGTCGACCCTGGTATACCAAGCTCAGCGAGAGGATTCTCGCGCCTTTACGCATCTTGATGTAACAGAGTATCAATCGGGAGAGAAACAACTGTTTTCAAAAATGTATTCAAAGTCGCTCGCGCGGCATCGGAGAAAAGGGAAGGGTGTGGCAGCTTTCGTTTTTTGATTCTCATCTATCTGCCTGCCTCTTCTGTGGATCCTGATCTTGGGAACGCTCTGCCTCCCCAGTGAACTCCGGTGGGAGGATATGTTTGAAAGGCCAGAGCATTCCCAGAGCGATGAACGGCGAGCGATCGCCCTCTGGGTGCGCTGCGGATGGTCCACTGCGCCAGAAGAGGGCGGCGATACCTACCAGTACCAGCCCGATCTCAATGCAGAGCAGCAGCCATTCGTCGGAGAGGTGATCTTGAAAATTGCGCTTGAACAAGCCCTCGATAAGCAGCAGGAGGAGAGCCATCAGGCCATAGCCGGCCAGGTAAAGGCGGCATTTTTCTGGAGTGCTCGCGGCGAAGAGACTCTGATGGGCCACAAAAACGCTGATGCATAAAAGGGCAAAGGGAATCGGTGGAGACGTGTTCCCCCACCACAGAATATTGAGAAAAATCCACGCCACCACGCCCTGAAGCAGCAACGCCCCCTGTAATGGCCGGAACTCGGTCAGAGTTTGCACTTTCCGCTTGAATGAGTGCAGCCCGGGCCTGGGAGCCTCGCTCACCTGAAAGCCAAAGATGAATGAGAGGAACCAGAAGAAGCAAAAGAGCAGCCAGATCAAGACAATTTGCAGGAAGTAGGGTACGTCGGGCAGGTGACAGATCAGCGCATCGCTGTTCGAGAGGGTAGCATTAGGACAGAGCAGATTATCCCACACGCCCAGACCGGCAAGTATGGTCAGCGCGCACAGAAAGGCCGCGACGATCCACCAGCGTGGTTCAGCAGCGGAGCCGCGTCCCCGACGCTGAGCAGGCCGATCCGCCGGAAGAGGTTCATGGATAGCAGGGAAAAAAGACTCTTGCATTTTGATTACCTCACGTATGGAACAGAGGATGCGCGCCGGGAAAAAGCGGCCACCAGCACCCAGGCATGCACGCCGGAGATACGCACAGGGTAGACATCGCCAGGGAGATGCGGTGCACCTTTCTGTATATCGGCGTCTCGACCGCAGACAAACATCCATTGCGGCACCTGCACCCCCGCCGGTTCCTGGTACACGACCTGTTTCGCCCGTTCCAGGGCCTCTCGCCAGACTTCGGGTGTATCCATGGCCGCGGAGAGGTTCACCAGCGGCCCTTCACAGTACGAGCGTGTGACCTCGCGGTTCCATTCCAGCAGGAGTGCCTGAAGCTCCTGCTGGCTCAATAGAAAAAAGCGCTCCCCCACCTCGGTCAAAAAGTGCCTGTTCAGCGCTTGCGTTGTCGAATGCCAGGTCTCCACAGGCGCACGCACACGCACTTTCGCCAGTTGTTCAACGGCATCATCGAGCGTGTTTTTTTGCTCCTGCTGAAGCATTTCGCCGTTGACGACAAACACATCCCTTGAGCCGGCAACACCCTGGAAAAGCTCGCGAGGGATACGCCCAGCTTGATCGGCAAGTTGGGCGCGCATCTCCGCCAGAAACGTTGCCATATGATCGAGCCGCTGGCGTATGTTCAGCGCTTTGCTCTGCACAACGTTCAGCAAGAGCAGGCGTAGCTGGTCCTCGCGCTGCTCGCAGAGATAGGCATAGTAACGGCGATAGAAGGTGAGAAGGTCTGCGCGAGCCTGCCTGACCTCCCACACACGTTTCCCGTAGAGCAGTCCATAGCCAAGAACGACAATGCTGACGACAAACGCGCTCATCACAAGCGGCGCCTCGGTTGTCGGCGGAAACCAGGGGAACGAGAGCAGCGTGAGCAAAACCGCGATGAGAAACGGGATGGCGGCGAGCATTTGCGCGGTGCCTGAAGGCACTCGCTGCTCTCGCCAGGCTCTTCGCTGCTCCAGGTGCTGGACGGTGCACGCCTCCTGCTCTGAAAATTGTGGAGAGAGCAGGCTTAACGATGGGATAGAAGCGACAATTGGCTCGCTGACCAGTATACTCTCCTGCATATCCTCCATCACAACTGGCTCAGCAGGCATCCCCTGCCTTTGCTCACTGACCGGACTACCCCGGCGCTGCAAGCCGTCAGAAGCAGATACCCAGGGACCGCTGGCAAGATCTGCCAGGAAACGCTGCGCTGCTTGATAATCCCGCACATGCGTTCTGTGCCAGAGACGCAGATTTGTCCGGAGTTCTACCAGGCGATCTTCGAGTTCATCGATAGCGAGAGTCGCGAGTCCCAGACCTGCCTCATCTTCTGTACACAATTTCTCGATGAAGTCTTGAAGCTCTGTGCAAATATGCTGAGTTACCGCGTCCCAGGCTCGCGTAGCCAGCGCGTCCCATTCCGCGTAGCTAGCTACGGCCTGCTCGGCTCGTTGAGAAACAAACGTACTCCAGCTCACGCTATGGTCTCGCCGGTTGTTGTAATCGCGCCGGACCTGCTGCGGCCAGAAGAGGGCAAAGAGTGCCTGGCTGCGTTCGTAGAGCTGCTGGTACAGATCTGGTGGCTCCTGCAAAGAGGTGGATCGATCCCTGCTGGTCTGTCCACCAGCTAGCAGCGCAGGCAGTTCACGTGTCAAAATACTCAGGTCGGCCTCAGTGCGCCCGGTGATAAAGTCCAGCGCATCCCCTTTCAAGTGCCGTGCCTCATTAGCCAGGGGGCGTTCCTGCACGTCTTGTATCTCGCCTTTGATCGACCTCACCAGGCCGCGCGCGCTTGCCCGAACCTCTCTCTGCCTGGACGGAGCAAATCGGTCATCCTGGAGATCCCGCAGCCAGGCATCCAACATCTCGATACTCAAGCGCAAGCTGCCATATTCTAGCAGAGCCTCCTGGGGACAAAGAATCAGGGATGTGCCCAGGCCTCCCACATTTGCGCCCGCCGCTGGTCCTGTTCCTCCCCGTACGGCCTCTTCAAAGAACGGCTCTGTAGTCAGACCGGTGGCTATCAAAACGAAAAGCGCTTCAGCAGCCGCGTAATAAGATTCGGCCTGTGAGATAAATGTTGGAACGGGATAGGTGAGCCTCTCTCCATAGAGATAACAGAAAGTGTTTGCGATGATCTGCTCGTTTGCTACAGAGCCGGCTGCGACCATTTCAGACGTAGGATTGCCTGCTGTTTCTTGCTTCACCTGATCCGTATGCAATACGGAGCAGACCAGGGTATGGCAGGCCATGTTCGCTAATTGCTCCTGTACCAGCTTAAGAACACGAGCTGGTTGATCCTGCGAGGCATCGCCCACGATATAAACCTGCGTCCGGGGGTTGGGAACGGGATAGCCAGCGGAGATGATCTCTCCAATCCGCCTGCTGGCCTGGACATCCTTCAGCGCCCGTTCTACCATTTGCGCGAACGTTCCTTCTTCGTTGGACGCCTGACCATCGAGGTTGAGAGAGACGGCGTGTTCGGAACCCGAAGTAAACTGGAGCAGCGCAATACTCTGCCAGAGTACCTGGTCGAGCCTGGCAACCCGAAGAATAGCCTTAAACTGTTCGCAGATGCGCTGGCCTACCTCATCGACAAAAATGAGCAGGCTTGGACGAAAACGCAGATCGATCTGTGGTCGCATAAGTTTTCTTTACTCTCTTTTCTCTTGCACGCCAGGCAAAGCCAGGCGGCGGATCACCAGATCCGCCAGTGGAACACCGTAGCCCAGCGCATCTTTATCCATCACCAGGCGCTCCGCCTCGCCAGAGCTATGGACGGGCATTAAGCCAGTGCCAGAACTCTCTCGCCAGGCCTTCTGAAATTCCTGGTAATACTCCATCGCGCTGTTGTGCTCAAGATAGAAATCGCGCACAGTGCTCAGGCTGATCGCATGCTGCCCGTAGCAGACCTGCAAACGATGCGGATCATACATCGCGTTCACCAGGGGCGTCAAACCACGATGAGCGCTCAGGCTCTTAACTACCTGTTTAAAAAGCGCCTCCTGGCCACCGCCGCGCCAGGCAATACCCATGTAGAGCGACGTATCCAGCGTGGAGAGTCCCTCCGGCCAGAGTTCAGCCTCAAAGGCAACCAGACTCGACATCAAGCCATACAGATACTCCAGGTGTTCTAAAAAATAGCTACTAATCTGTTCATCCCGCGAACCATCGCTGTAGGACGGCGGAGCAGCTTTATTGAGCAGCTCAAAGAGATTGATATCCGCAAAACGCTTGATGTAGTAATCGCGGAAGAAATCGATGACGCGCTCGGACAGTCTGGCTGCGATCGAGCGCTCAATAGAGAGCGAGCTGCCACCGGGAACATTAGTCACGCGAGCCAGAAATTCGGCGCAGGGCTTGATAAAGCTCTGATAGTCGTCGATATGTCCCTCCTCCAACGCCGAGTCGCCACTGGTTGCCCAGAGATAGAGGCGTTCAAGCGCGACATTGTGCTCGGCCTCGGTGCGCAGGGTGGGCAGATCGAAGATGTGGCGCTGATGTGGGTGCGGATATTCCAGCTTTCCATGCCAGGCCATGCTCGCCTGCCCCTTACTACGCAGTTCACGCGCGTGCTCCTCCGCGCCCGTGCTTTGGAACCAGGAGAGCGACTGTGAAAGAGCCGTCTGGACACGTGTATTCAGGTCTTTCAGCAACTGCTCTAAGAAGCGATAGCGCGTTGCTAGAGCGTGGCGGCGCAGGCGCTCGTTATAGGCATCGGCGACAGCGCTGGCGTAATCCCGGGTGATCTTGCGCAATGGACCCGGCAGCGCGGGCTGGTGGACCAGTTTCTCCTCCAGTTCGTAGGGGCGCATAGGTACACGCGGCACATCTATATCTCGCAAACGCTCCAGCATGAATTGATATTCTTGTTGTAGGCTCTTTAGATACTGGACACGCTGGTTGAGCAGGCTTGTTGTACCTCCAGCGCTGAGAGCCTGCTCGGGCATACCCTCGATCAGCCCCTGCTCTTCGCGTCTCTTTGCCTCGAATATCTCTTGCATACGGGCCTCTGTGCCGCGCTCCATCCGTTCCAGTTTGCTCCAGAGTAGGTCGAGATGCGTCTGGGAGGCGTCTTCAAAATCACTGCCGCGAAAGGCACCCAGTTTGACCGAGAGAGGATTGCTTTCGTTCGCTTCAATACGCGCGACGTTGCTCCATTCTTTGCTCCACGCGCGCCTATCGTCCTCACTTGCGCGTGGCGACTCGGGCTGGTAGCTGGCAAGCAACGGTAGTAGATAAGACGCTGCTACCTGGGCAAAAGCGCTGGCCGTCTCTGTGGCCGGGAAACGCACTTCAAGTGGGCAGGATGTGCCAAACATCGTCGGCAGGCCGCGATCGTCCGCCGCCCCAAGCGTGCGGCGATCAGCCCAGCGCGAGTGCTCAAGAAAGCCGACGCCTGCGGCATTAGTTGTGCGCTGGAAAAGATCGAGTCCAACAAGACGCGCGGTATCCATACTATCGTCCATCGAGGCGTGTCCGACGAGGTAGACCTCGTTTGCGATCGGGTCGTTGGTCAGGCGGTGCATTCTGTTGCGCATATATTTTTTATATTCGCCGCAGGGATCGCCCGCAGCTGCCCGGCTGTAGGCCAGAGTTTCGAGCAGGCATGCGGTCGCGTTGCTCTTACGCCAGCGCAGATCATTGGTATTTTCACCATTGATCGGCTCAGGTAACATACAGAAGAGATTCAAACGCTGCTTATACTGGCGATAGGTCAGCAGGTCGCGCACCATCACCGCTATATCTGTTAAAATACCGCTGCCAGTTCCGCCGCCGAGAAAGGCCACAATGTTCGCCTGTACTCCCACCGTTTTCGAGATATTCTGATCGCGGCCCAGGCGTCCCAGTGCCATCAACGCGCGGTCCAGCACGTCGTAGATATATTGATAGTTGAAGCTGGCGGCGACGTGACCGTTATTTCTGATGCCGCCCGCGCCGTTCGCGAAATACTGGGGTACGCGTTGCTGAATGAATGTATGCTGGTCGCTCTCGTCGATGCGCGTAGCGTTCGAGATGCCGATAGGAACCGCGATGCGCAGGGGAAATTCGAGAAAGACATTGTTGTGCTGACGGCGGAACTCGACCAGCGGCGCTGGCGGGTCATCAGTATCAATATAGACAAGGGCTACCCGCTGCTGATCAGCCGACCTGAGAGTAAGCATATGACGCATAAGTTCAAGGCCCGCCAGCGCGGACGTGCTGCCCAGCAGTACTACAAGATTCGGCGTCAGAACACGCGCCGCCGTGATAGCCTGGGGAAGCTCTGACTCCAACCGTGCTTCTTCTTCGTACATGTGAGCCATACTGTTCTCTTTCAATTCTAATTCAAAAAGCAACATTTACCAATCAAATTCACCTTCATTTGCTCGCTTCCCGCGTCTCTCTCGCCTGGACTTCTGGGTAGCATTATCATTGTCTTCATCAGCAAATGGACCTGTGCTCCATCGCTCCTCTTCATATTCCGGCCAACCGCCAGCGCTGAGCGTCTCGTTCTCCTCAGCGGATGCGCCAGCCTGCGGAGATGATGCTACACGATAGATGACAGGTTCTTCGCTCGCAACGGGATCATCACTGCCAGCAGGCCGATAATGCAGTTCATGCTCCTCCTGGAAAGAAGGTTGCAGGTGAGCACCGTCGCCTTTCTGCCAGTTCGCGGCCTGGCCCTCCGGGCGCACCTCGATGCCTCCTCCGCGCTTAAAACGGAAACAGAGGCCGGCAGGCATGCCTGCATGGAGAGAGCGCAGGAGATTGGGTCGAAGGAGACGCTGGAACGGGCCACGACGCGCTCGGTTAAAGCGCACGCTCCCTATGTACTCACCCTCCCGGCTGGCGCGTGCCTCGCCAAAGGGATGTGGCAGCACGCAAAAGCGGATGAAGAGCAGCAGGATCAGCAGTAGCAGGCCATAGAGCGCCGTCACAAACCAGGCAAAGAGTTCCTGCGTCCAGTTCGCCGGCGTCAGGGTAATGCGCACCTGCCGCTGGATCGTGCCAAAATCGCCATAACTCTCGGCAAAACTTCCGCGCGTGTGAAAGACCACCGTGTAGAGTCCGCTTCTCGCAACCGAGAGGGGGAGGTGAAAGCGTCCGCCACCCTCGTTGATCACGTTCACTGGTGTGGCTACGTGTTCGCCCGGAGCGAGAAGCTCAGCCCGCACCTCCCCTCCGCTGTACGGTTGCTGGTACAACTCGACCTGGCCTGTAAGATCGGCAGTCGGCTGGACAGAAAAATGTTGTAGCGGCCAGGAACTCAGCCAGTTTGCCAGCGGCAGGCTGTAGAGAGTCCGCAGGACCGGGTCCCACTGAATTGCGGAGAGCGCGACCTCGCCCGTGGTTGGTTGATGTGCAGGCAAGGAGAGCAGATACGGCTCCGGGAAATGCTCAATGCGCACCGAACGCACCTGGCTACCAAGTGGATTAGACAGGCTGACGGTATAGGCGTTGACGGTGATGTCATACGAGCCGGCTGGAGCGTTTTCGGGCAAGTTCATCGTTCCCATATAGGTGCCTGGAGAATTTTTATCGTTGAGCGTAAAATCCTGGCTATATGTGCCCATAGTTCCGTTGTAGGCAATATGCCCGTTCAGCATAATGGAGGGATCGGAGACCGGTTCGCCATGCGAGAGCAGATTTGTGCGAATGATCGCCGGCTGACCAAGCGCCAGGGCAGACTGCGCCGAGACTTGTAAGTTGGCCTGCGTGACGTTGAGTTCAGAAAGGCCCAGGGACGAAGTTTTCAAACTCTTCATCAAGAACTGGCCCGAACCATTGACATTGACAACCCATGAGCCGGGCTGAGGTCGATCGATCGAATAGATGACGTAATGTGGATCGGCGCGTGAGACGAACACACCAGGTTGCGCCGTCACCGCATGCCCAGACGGGTCCTGCAACGAAACTTGCGTGCCAGGTTGATCCTTGAGCACCACCACATCGAGATTATCGGTATAGTTCGTCACAGAAAACGATCGACTCTCTGAGCCGTCGACCTGAGTCAGGCCGATTGTGTCTCCCAGCGTCCGATGGTTATGGCGCGCGAAAATATCGACAAAGAACGGCGCGATATTGAACGGCGAAGGCTGCCCCTGAATAACACCCTGCGCGTCGTCGTAGAATTTGCCGGAGGTCGCGTTTGAGAGCCCACTGAGAAAAGCATGGAACGCCTGAAAAGGTGTTCCCGCTGGCACTGGACCATCGGGGCCGAGTGCAATCGTATCGATCCCCCAGGAGTGTTGCTTAAACTGGGGCAGCAGGTCGCTCTGAATGGCGTTGATCTGCGCACTGGTCCCCGGGTCGGGCACACCATCGGTCAGGAGCACGACCGAACCCGGCAGCGATCCTCCCCGCGTAGCCTGTTTCAGCATATCGAGAGCCTTGTTCAAGGCGTCATAGGTCGGGGTTGTATTCTGCGGCTGGCAACGCTGCGATTTCTCTCGTAGCGTATTCTGCAAGGACTGGCGCTGCAAGGGGGTTGCCATCTCACCAGGGGGTGCCCAGGTCTGCGCGAGCGGGAAATCATGTGTGCCGCCCGTCGTCCCATCGCCATTCAGGCCCACAACACCGATAAAGTTGCCCGGCCCGCTCAGATCGATAAAGGCATTCGCAGCAGAGCAGCGCAGTCCATCAGGGTCGTTCTGAGCCATAGAGCCAGACATATCCAGCACCAGGATTGTGACTGAACCCTGCGTGTTCCCCGTCATGCCAGGGACCAGTTGTCGCGCCCACGCGTGCATAGGCAGCAAGGCAAGCGCAGTCACAATAAATATAGCGCTCAGTACTATGCCAATAAAGGAGCAGGCATGGGATAAAGCCTTCATCCAGTATTACCTCGGCAAAGAATATACTATTCTCTACTATTCAAGCATAGAAGATATTATATATGTATTTTATCACAGGGATAGAAGAATATCGACTTGTCCGGCTGGTCATTCTGGCAAGCCGCGCACTATTTTATGCAAGAAGAATCTGAGAACGGTTCGATGCGAGGCGAGAACTGGGAAGGGGTCAGGTTCCGGGTCCAAAAATTCGCCAGCGAAGAGATCGATGTCCATACCGAGCTTGAGCGTATCAAAGCGGCAGACGTAGCGATATCCAGAGATGGACAGGGACATTACTACGTGTCATTTGTTGCAGAACGAGAGGAGGAAACGTGCGATAATAACAGCGTAGTTGCATTTGACCAATGTGTTGAATACAGTTGAACACATTTAGAAAGGCAGAGAGGACGCTTCATGGCTCAGGCTTTGCAGGCGCGCATCGCCGCGTTTCCTAAGTGCTATATGGATGAATTATGTAAGACACGCAGCCTTTCGCTGTTCGAGTGGATCGAGATGGCGGCAACGCTTGGTGTGAAGGGGTTGGAGTTCTATCCGGGCTTTTTTGTTTCATTTGAGCAGAGCTATCTGGATGAAATACGCCGTGTGCTGCAACGCCACAATTTGCTGATGCCAATGGTGTGTGCCTCGCCCGATTTTACCCGCCCTTCGGCCAAAGAGCGCCGCGCAGAGATAGAGCGGTGCAAACGAATGATCGATCTGGTGGCGTTCTTTGAGGCACCAGCACCGCGTACCTGTCGCGTGCTATCGGGCCAACGTCGTCCCGAACTGACAGAAGATGATGGCGTGGCGATGGTTGTCGAATGTATAGAGCAGGTCTTACCCTATGCAGCAGAGCGCGGCGTCATTCTGGCGATGGAGAATCATTACAAAGACAACTACTGGACCTATCCCGAGTTTGCGCAACACCTGTTCGTTTTCAAGCGCATTGTGGATGCCATCGATTCGCCCTGGTTCGGTGTCAATTACGATCCGTCAAACGCGCTGCTGGCCGGAGAAGATCCGCTCGTTGTGCTTGATGCCATCAAAGAACGCGTTGTGAGCATGCACGCTAGCGACCGCAGCCTTGCACCGGGTAGCACAATTGAAGACTTGCGACGGCAGGAGAACAGTGTTGGCTATGCGGCTATCTTGCGGCATGGAGAAATTGGCACCGGGCTGAATGATTACCCCACGATCTTTCGCATCCTGCAATCCGTTGGCTTTCGCGGCTGGATCTCCATCGAGGATGGTATGAACGGCCTCGACGAGATTCGCCGTTCCGCCGATTTCTTGCGTGCGACGCTGGCTGCTGTTTCGTCAAGCCAGTAAAGGGAAGCTAGGGGGGTGGTGATAAGAAATAGAGAGTTTTCTGTCGTTTCATAAAAAAGGGGACAGATCTCATCGCTTCTCTGGTCATCACCCATTGATACTAATCTGCGTTATTTCTCCAGTGTGATCACTTCTGTCAATCCACGTGGTTCTGCGAGGAACATAATCGTTCCCTTGTTTTAGTCTTGCAAATAAATATTGCCAAACGCTATTATATATATAACATATAGCAATATCACAAACGGATCGGCGACATAGAGAAGTGTTGAACTTTTCTCGCAAAACCTGGAGGTCATGATGACTCATTATGTTGCCTGGAGCCCATATACTGGGAGCGACTCTTATATTCTAGTGTGTTGCCTGTTCCTCGTTACATGTGTTTTCACAATGACGACGCGAACATCTGAGGATACAGCATCTCAAAGAGCTAGTTGACCACTATGCCATCTCGCTTAAATCAGTAGGTATTGGATGCGCGATCCAGATGCTGTTGCTAGGGGATGGATCGAGCCGACCTCATAGCAAAAATGCTACAATAATAGCGGCGTCAATTTGCACTGGCTTCGTCAGGGATGCGAGCGGCAAGGCGTAGTGACGTACACTGAGAGAAAAGGGTAAAATATTTATGTCAGACCTTCACACACTGTTCGACATACAAGGACAAACCGCTGTTGTGACCGGCGGGAGTGGTGTGCTGGGTAGAACGATGTGCCTGGCACTGGCGCAGGCAGGGGCACGTGTCGTCGTGATTGGTCGCCAGTCTGAAAAGGCCAGCAAGGTTGCGGAAGAGATACGTGCAGCCGGGGGAGAGGCGTTGGGTATCGCCTGCGATGTCACAAAGCGTGACGAGCTTGAGCGAGCGCTGGAACAAATCACGAGCGCCTATGGGCCAATTGATATTCTGGTCAACGGTGCTGGTGGGAATCAGGTCAACGCCACCACATCGCCGGAGCGCTCTTTCTTCGATCTGGACGAGCAAGCGATTGAGGACACTATGCGCCTGAATTTTCGTGGCACACTGTTGCCCTGTCAGATATTTGGTCGCACGATGGCAGAACGTGGTCAGGGTTGTATCGTCAATATCTCCTCGATGGCGGCGATCCGCCCCATGACGCGTGTTGTGGCGTATGCAGCTGCCAAAGCAGCGATTGTCAATTTCAATCAATGGTTGGCCGTGTTGATGGCGCGTGATTACAGCCCGAAGATACGGGTTAACGCCATTGCGCCAGGTTTTTTCCTCACGGCGCAGAATCGCTACGTCATGGTTGATGAAAAGACCGGAGATTACTCGGAGCGGGCGAAAACGATCATCGCGCATACCCCGGCCGGGCGACTGGGTGAGGCTGAAGAACTGGTGGGAACGCTGCTCTGGCTGGTGAGTCCTGCCTCCGTCTTCGTCACCGGTATCGTCGTACCGGTCGATGGCGGCTTCTCCTCCTATGCGGGGGTATAAAGAGACCACAACGAACCGGGCAAAAAGAAAGGACCGCTGCAATCAGCGATCCTTTTTATTTATACATATATTTATAACATATTTGCGGCCAAAAGTCAAGCCGTCCACTGCTTCATTAATGCGATATGTTGGGGCAGTGCCACTTCGGGATCGGGGATCTCCGGGTGCCACTTCTTTTCCCATTCAACGGAGACGTAGCCTTGATAGCCTTGTTGCCGAAGCGCCTGGAGCTGTTCGCGTACTGGCACCTCTCCTTCGCCAAGCAGAACCAGTTGCCACCCATAGGGATCAGTATCGAGGCGGCGCGCATCCTTTACATGCACATGGGCGATATGCCCATTGAGCGCTTGCACAACCTCATCAACGCTTTCACCGACGCGATAGGGATGGTGGCTGTCCCAGAGGGCGCTCACGGCTGGCGAGGCAACGGCTTGCAGGACTTCGGCGGTGCGTCGCGCGGAGGCAAAGCCATCATGGGTTTCCAGAACAATCGTCACACCTGCCTGCTCCGCTTGCGGTGCCGCCTGACGCAACGCATCGGCCACCCACGCGTTCTCCTCTTGCTGAGAATAGGTATCGGGATTGCCAGCACCACCAAAGACGCGCAACAGCGGCACCTGGAGCTGCTGCGCCAGTTGTATCCAGTTGCGCAGATCGGCGATATGACGTTCGCGTTCGGCGGGATCGCTATGATTGAAGCTGCACGAGGTATCAAACGTGCAGACCTCCAACCCATTTGCCCGACTGAGGGCCACTGCCTGTTTCACCTTCTCCGCGTCCTTGACGGGATCGAGAACTGCGCCATCTAGCAGGCGTAGCTCAAGGGCATCGTAGCCCATCTGCCGGGCGTTCTCGACGATCTGTTCTGTAGACCATTGTGGACAAGCCAGTGTGCTGAATGCTAGTTTCATTGCCTTCCCTTCCTAAAAAATACGAGATGGTATCAGTATATGATATTTTGCTTACTGGCTGATCTGAGCGAGCAGGTTTGCCTGATCCGCATGTTTCTATTTTATATGTACATATGATGAAGAGAGACATACACACCCTGTGTCTCTCTTTTTTACTCCATATGCTTAGTCTAGAGTAGATATTTGAAAGATGGTTTTGTATGAAAAGAAGAAAGTTTTTGCGAGCGACAACCGCCGCTGGAGCGCTCCTGGCTGGTGGAGGAGCATCGTTTTTGGATTCTCTGGGGTCGATACCGTCCGCACTGGCACACCTTCAGCATGGTAAGCTGACACCGTTTGTTGATCCGCTGCCTCTTCCCACTGTTCTCCAGCCTGTGAAGAAAGTTGAAGGGAAGCCCTTCTATCGGGTGCCAATGACCCAATTTCAACAGCAGCTTCACCGGAATCTTCCGCCAACGACGGTGTGGGGATATCACGGCAGCTATCCCGGCCCAACGATCGAGGCCCATACCAATAAGCCCATCTTTGTTGAATGGATCAATAACCTTCCAACTGAACATCTTCTTCCTATTGACCACACCCTTTCTGGGGCAGGGACAAACGTCCCTGATGTCCGTACGGTGGTTCATCTCCACGATGCTCGCGTCACTCCAGAAAATGATGGTCTTCCCCTCGACTGGTTTCCTCCTGGTCATTCCAAGACCGATTTCTACCCAAACATTCAGCCTGCAACCACGCTCTGGTATCATGACCATGCGATGGGTATCACCCGATTGAATGTCTACGCAGGTCTGGCTGGCTTTTACTTGCTGAGGGATGAACTGGAAGATAGATTACATCTTCCTCGCCGGCCTTTTGAGATCCCGATCGCACTCCAGGATCGGAGCTTTAATTCCAATGGTCAGTTATTTTATCCAAACAAAGGGGTCACGGCCAAACATCCAGTGTGGGTGCCGGAGTTCTTTGGGGATGTCGCTGTGGTGAATGGAAAAGTTATGCCGTTCCTTGAGGTAGAGCCGAGGAAATACCGCTTTCGTTTCTTGAATGGGTGCAATGCTCGGTTCTTGCGCCTGGCTCTCTCCTCTGGTCAACCTTTCTATCAGATCGGATCTGATGGAGGATTTCTGCCAGAATCGGTAGCTCTGCAACAGATCTTAATGGGGCCAGCAGAGCGTGCTGATGTCATCATCGACTTCTCAGATCATAAAGGGAAGATGATCACTCTTACCAACGATGCGCCCGCACCATACCCAACCGGTGGTCAGTTTGTCATACCCAAGTTTATGCAATTCCGTGTGACCAAACCGCTTTCTTCGCCGGACACCAGTTCTGTACCAAAGCGGATAAAAGGACTGTCCCTGTTTGCAGGCGTTCCTGTCGTGAAGGTGCGGAACCTGACGCTGAATGAAGTGCTTGACAAAAACGGGAATCCCATCGAATTGTTGCTGGATGGCTTGCCCTTCAATGCTCCAGTAACTGAAAAGCCGAAGCTGGGGACGGCGGAAATCTGGAGCTTGATCAACCTGACGGGAGATACTCATCCTATCCACTTGCACTTGGAGCAGGTCCAGATTCTTGATCGGCAGCCGTTTGATGTCGCCGCCTACCAGTCCACTGGCAAGCTTATCTTTACCGGGCCTGCTGTTCCACGTGATGCCAATGAAGCAGGACTCAAAGATGTCGTGAAAGCAATGCCTGGGGAAGTAACGCGACTGAAAGTTCGCTTTAATACCTTCACAGGGCGGTATGTCTGGCATTGCCACATTCTAGAACATGAGGATAACGAGATGATGCGTCCATATGAAGTGATTCGTTAATATTGTGTGCTCTCTGCTACCTCTTGCATTTACAAAAACGGTACACAAATGTTCGCTTGTCAAGCCGATTTGCAGACTGTCGAGTCAGGTTTTTCGAGTAGAAAGTGGAAGGCGATTCGTGAACTACTCCACGAACCGCCTTCTCTCAATGCTCTTATCGCATCTCATCTTTAAAATTCAGCGCTGCTCTGCCGCTCCTCGACGATCGAGAGGCCAAGTTGTGTCAGGCGACGCACGATGGCACTGCATCCACGCTCGATCATGCGGGCGTTTTCGATGATGGTCTCGCCCTCAGCGACCGCTCCTGCGACAACTAAGGCCATGCCTGCCCGGATATCGTGGGCTGTGACCGTCGTTCCGCTCAGGTGAGAAGGTCCAGAAACCACAGCGGCTCCCTCCTGAAACTCGATGCGCGCCCCCATCTTGACGAGTTCTGGCACGGCTGAGAAGCGACCATCGAAGAGCGTTTCGCGGATATAGGAGTTTCCTTCAGCCAGACACGCCAGCGCCATGATTTGCGGTTGCAGGTCGGTGGCATAGCCCGGATACGGCCACGTGATTACGTTGACAGGGCGGAGCGCTCCCCGACGACGCACACGTACCACCGGACCATCGGAGCGCAGTTCCACGCCCATCTGCTCCATCTTGGCACGGACTACGCCGAAATGCTGGATCTGTGCCCCCACCAGTTCCGTGTCACCACCGGTTGCAGCTGCCAGCATTGCCATCGTTCCAGCATCGATGCGGTCGGGCATCAACGTATATTCCACTGCCGAGAGATCATGCACGCCCTCGATCTGCAACACACCCGTTCCAACACCGCTAATCCTGGCCCCCATTAGCGAGAGGAAGCGCGCAACATCGGCGATCTCTGGTTCCAGAGCGGCGTTTTCGATGGTTGTGGTGCCCTGTGCGAGTGTGGCCGCGATCATCAGGTTTTCTGTTCCAGTATGGCTTGGCGTGTCCAGGTAGATATATGATCCGGCGAGACGCTCGCTGTGCATCGAGATGTGTTCGCTATCTTCTGTTACCTGCGCCCCGAGCCGTGCGAAGCCGCGATAGTGGAAATCCAGGTTGCGCTTGCCGAGGTTGCAGCCGCCAACGGTCGCCAGCGAGACCTGTCCCGTACGTAACAGAACTGGAGCCAGGAACAGCACCGAGCCGCGAAAGAGCTGTGTGATGTGCGTGGGCAGTATGTTGGAGGTCAGCGTCGATGCGTCAATAATAAGAACTTGATCCTCTTCATGCAGTTTCACACGCGCCCCAAGCGCCCTAACCAGTTCGATGGCCGCGAACACGTCGCGGATCAGCGGGACGTTATGGATGATCGTTTGTCCCTTGCTTGCCAGCAACGAGGCGGCGATAATTGGTAGTGCGGCATTTTTCGCACCCTGAATCACAACAGAGCCTTCGAGTCGCTGCCCTCCCTGGATGTGGTAGCGTGTCGCATGGCTTGCCAACAAGCCGTACTCTGCCTTTTTGATCAGTTGTTGAGGAGAAACTTGCAACCAGTCGCAGAGATGGAGAAAGGTCTCCACGTCGAGCATCTTCCCGTTTTCGATGCGTGAGAGGGTGGCGGGACTGACGTTGCCGATCTCCTGTGCAATCTCGCGTAGCCCGCGCTCGCCACGCTTGCTTTTGAGGAGTGCCGCCAGTTGTTGCGTGTCTAACATACTACTCATACACTCTATCCTTTTTCGTTTTAGCTGTTAGACACTGTACAATAACTGAAACAAAAAGTCAAGCATTTCAATGCTCTCTGCAGGGCTTTCCAGTTCTCCGCTCAAAGGGGTGCAGGGTCTCCCTGCCGGGGTCTGGGGTGTCCCCAGTTTCCTTCCCTCCTTCGCGCGCCGCCGCAGGCGGCGCGCAAAAGAGAAGAAAAAAGGTTTTTTGCGGGGACATCCCGCACCCCGGCAAAGGGCTGCCGCCCTCTGCACTCCCGCTAGATGGGAGAATTGGAAAGCCCTGATGCTCTCTGCCCGGTTCTTTTGTTTCCCGTTATGGTGTAAAAGCTGATTTGCGAAAATGTTGATTTGATGCTACATATTAGAGTGTTTTATGAAAATGATCAGGCAATGCAGCACGGATGGTTGCTGGACCGAAAGAACAGTAGCACGTGATGAATTGGATATTTTGCCTACTCATTCGTTTTACCGAGTAAAAGAGTTCTCTCAAGGAGATATGAAACATGGAAATACGCAAGGTAGATGCAGATGAGCGTGAACTGATTGAAGACTATCTTTCTCTCGATGAATCTCTCTTATATTCTTTAATTCCTCCCTATATTGAGGAAGGAGTACTCTATACTCTTCCAGGGCAAATCGACTCTGGAAAAAAGACATTCCAGGAGTTGATACCACGACTCCAGAAAAAAATTTGCCAGGAATGGGAACTGTGTAAAAAAATTGATGATCCTGTATTGAACGATCAAATCAATCTGGTGGTAGCTATCGGAGATGTAATTTGTGCATTGGTTGGGATTATTCCGCCTAACCTGATCGCCACGTTGATCGTCAAGATGGGCGTGCGTGCTTTCTGCTCCTGTTCGCGTTTAGAATAGCAAGGAGATGCTTTAATGATCTCAACGTCCCTGTGCTTTACCCAGAGCCGCGATAGCGATTACTTCGCGGCAGCTATTATGCACTTCCCCCGCCAGTCCGTTGCAAAGGCCCTTTTTACGCCAGATGGAAGGTCAGCCGATTCCGCAAATGGGTACAGAGATATCTGGGACTTCATGAAGAGGGAGCTGTCTGACCCGGATACCACACAGGTGCTTATCGCTGTTCCAACTATCGATATTGGATCGCGAATCATCATAGCTCACTCTCTTCCTGTCCTGGTGTTGGAAGCGGATTCAATCTACCTTAAAATACTGCGTTACTTATCTGAGAAAAAATACTGCACTTTTATGAAGCGATCCCTTTTCCTTGTAGGGGATGACGAAACCATAGAAGTTGTTCTGATTACGCCATCAAATGCTGTCAAGTCTAAGACGCCAGCAGAGGAAGCACATATAAAGGAGCTGGCAGATCTGGCGGAAAGCCACATACAAACCATGCTCCAGGAGGGCCAGAACGAGCCTCTTGAGGACGTTCTCTTACCGTATAAGGAGGAAGGAGTGGATGAGGAACTCCATATGCGAGACGTTCACCGGCAGGCAAGTCAACTGGCACGCGATCTGGACCAGGAAGTGCTCGTTATCA
Source organism: Reticulibacter mediterranei (assembly GCF_016587455.1). NCBI lineage: Bacteria > Bacillati > Chloroflexota > Ktedonobacteria > Ktedonobacterales > Reticulibacteraceae > Reticulibacter > Reticulibacter mediterranei. The sequence goes on from NZ_BNJK01000004.1 coordinate 91,029, forward strand.
GTCCTCCACCGGGAGGGTTTGAAGGCCCTCCTCCGCATAACCTGATGATTCTGTATCCGACCATCACTCCTGCTTATATGCACTTCTTGTCCGGGAGACATCCTTCTCTCGCGGGAGCAGCAGTAGCAGCGGGGCTGATTGCGCATAATGATAGTCTTTACTATTACTTTGCATCGAGAGGCGTCGTTCAAAGTTCGCAAGACATTGTCCAACATTTCAGGCAGGCAGAACTGAGCGATCTAGATCAAGGAGGGTTTCACTACCGTTACCCTGGATCAGATACCTCTGTTATAAGCGCAGAAGAGGCGTATGCGACGAAAATAGGCAAGTATAGCCGTTTCAGCAATATAGATCAGATTCCCCTCAAGTATGCCGTAGCCATGCGTAAATACCAGGACTTGTGCAGAGTGAGCGAAGCGAATGCCCAAAAGTTTGCGCTTCTCACCGTCTGCAAGCAGTGGAAGATACGTCTCTATTGCGAAAGGTTCCAGTTTGAATACCTCTTGCGAAGCCATCAGGACCGAGAAGAAGAACAACTGATTTTTGGTCCGCAACAATTCATTGCGCCGTGGATCATGGGAGCCTTCTCGTAGCCCTCGCCACAGTTGTGACCACTACTAAAAGATTGATAGTGGTCACACTGTTATGTGAACTGATATGACCCTACGGGAGGAGGAAACGTGCGATAATAACAGCGTAGTTGCATTTGACCTGGGCATTAAGACACTCGCACCGGCGTTAACGAGCAGGACAAGGTATACCGTATTCTGATGAGGTTCCTTGCTCGGCTGTGGGCCACACAGGGAGCGGATCTTCCTGCGGTGTGCGGATGGTTTCACTGCAACGCATATCCGTTGCATACGTTTGAACACATTGAGAAGGCAGTCGCTATGGATACGCAACAAAGCTGTGATGTCGCGATTATTGGGGGTGGCGTGATAGGCTGTTCCATCGCCTATCAGCTACGCAAAGCTGGAGTTGATGCGCTGATCGTTGAGCGGCAGGAGGTGGCGGCGGAAGCATCGAGCGCTGCTGCCGGATTGCTTGCCCCCTTCGGTTCGCTGACGGAGCCGGGACCGTTCTCTGATCTAGTACTGGCGAGCTGGTCGCTTGCCCCCACTTTGTTGCCGCAAATCGAACAGGAGAGCGGCGTGCAGGTGGAGTATCGGCGCGTTGGCGCATTGCACATTGCCGCCAATGACCGCGAGGTCGAGGCGTTGCGACAACAGATGAAGAGTTGGGAAGCGCTGGGCGCAAAGATGACATGGCTGACAGAAGATGAAACTCGTGAGCGTGAACCGCTGCTGGGTGTCCAGACCAATGTGCCCATTCAGGCAGCGATTTTGATCGAGGGAGAGGGTAGTATCAAAGCACCAGCGGTCGCACGGGCCTATGCGGAGGCTGCGCGGCGCGCGGGAACACGTTTTGCTCTGGCAACCGAGGTTGTGGGGATCATGCGAAGCGGTTCGCGCGTGGTTGGCATCAAGACGGCACGGGGAGAAACGATCTCCTGTCAGCGGCTCGTCATTGCGGGTGGCGCATGGTCGGCCAGTTGCGGCGAATGGTTAGGTCTGACGATTCCCGTCGTTCCTATGAAGGGGCAGATCCTCTCGCTGGGACAGCCCAAACCGGCCCTGCGGCACATCATTTTTAGCGAGGAAGTTTATTTTGTGCCAAAGCTCGACGGGACTATTTTTATCGGTGCAACCGTTGAGCAGGCGGGCTTCGATAAACGCCTGACCGCTGGTGGCATCTCCTGGCTGCTCAACAGCGCCATGCGTCTGATTCCGGCGCTTGAACAGGCGACGATTGTACAGATGTGGGCGGGATTGCGCCCCTGGTCGCGGGATAGTCATCCGGTGCTTGGTCAGGCTCCCGGCTGGGAGAACGTGATCCTGGCAACCGGGCATAGCGCGATGGGCTTTGAGTTGAGCGCGATTACTGGAAAAATGATCGCCGAACTTATCACATCCGGGCAAACACCGGAACTTATCCGCCCATTCGGTATCGAGCGCTTCCTTGAGCAGGCATAAGATGAGGCATTCTCCGCTTTTGAGCATCCCGGCGAGAATGAGGGGAAAAGTGATTTGAGGGAATGATGAAGATATTCATAGCCAGCAAACGCCTTGCTATCACGACGCTCAGGCAGCGATACGGGAATGCTCATATCATCGATGTCACATCGCGCGGGACCGAACCCTGGGTGTGCTTCAGCCCTTTTTATCCTCACAGAGATATTCCAGTGCCGTTCTCTTCAGGAGTGGTCAGCGCCAGCGTTGAGGGAATCTGGCAGGGCTTGAAAGTGTTTGAACAGATGGATGTGGACCCTTCCAGGTTCGCAGTCGTCAGCATGAAGGGGATCAAGCGCTCAGCCAGGAAATATGGAAGCGTCCTGGGGCATCGAGCTGGTGTTGCAGGCGTACGGTTACTCTCCTACATCGAGGCCCGCTATCTGATCTACTTGCCTTCGTATCGTTGGGTGCTGGATCACTGTCTTCAGGAGCAGCTCGGAGAACTGCAACGTCTTGCTATGGAGAAGCCGCTAGTGTTGCTGGATTATGAGACCAATGTTGAGGTTGAGGACTGTTCGCGGCCACTTTCGCATGCGGGCCTGGTCAAGCGGTACTTAGAGGGAGATTGGCCCGTTTAACATTGACAGGTCGTTTTAGCTGTACTATAGTGGTCAAACTAAAGTATGCAAGTGAATAGGGTTTAAGAAAAAAACTGGTATCTTGCCTTGTCGTGTTGAGCGATTCATCGCGGGAAGCCGACGATGGGCTACCCTCCGCGATAAATCGCTCGACTATGAAACGAGGGAGATGACCGGGCTCGTTTGTACAAATTCTTGAGCCGTATTATGTCTGGTGGATGAGGTCGAGCCCTCCTGTGACATCAAAAATATACGTACCTTGAATATGGATGGAAACGTGGTACTTTAAGGGGATATGCGCATGACACCTGAAGCTCTTTCTCGCTTTTTGCAACGGTTGGTCGAGCATCGTTTGATGTTCAGTACAATGATCTGGGGAGCGCCCGGCATCGGCAAATCTAGCATTGTAGTCCAGACGGCTCAAGCCCACGATCTGGATGTGATCGATCTGCGCCTCTCACAACTGGCACCGACTGATCTGCGAGGGCTGCCAGTTGCCGAACATGGTGTCTCGCGCTGGTATCCGCCCGAATTTCTGCCCCGTGAAGGGCGTGGTATTCTCTTTCTAGACGAACTCAATCTTGCACCACCCGCTATGCAGGGGATGGCGCAACAATTGATTCTGGATCGACGCATTGGCTCATATGCTGTCCCAGATGGTTGGTTTATCTGGGCTGCTGGCAATCGTAAGGAAGATCGCGCCGCCGTCTACGATATGCCTGCGCCACTTGCCAATCGCTTCATTCACCTGATGGTGGAGCCGCATTTTGAGAGCTTCAAAGCCTACGCGCTGGGGCATGGCATCCATGAGCATCTGTTGGCGTTTCTCTCGTTTCGTCCTGGCCTGTTGCACAAATTGGACCCGCAGCAACCGGCGTGGCCCTCGCCACGCTCCTGGATGGTTGCCAACGATCTCTATCGTGTTGGCCTCGATATCGGCTCAGTTGTGGGGGCGGGCGCGGCGGCTGAGTTTGCCTCATTCGTGGCGCTCTATCATCAGTTGCCCGATGTCGCGAGCATCCTCAACGGCAATGGAGGCCATATCATGTTTCCCTCCGAACCATCTTTGCGCTATGCTATTACAATAGCGCTGGCGATGCGTGCCAATGGCTTGCAGGAGAGTTATCGTGGCTTCCAGTGGATCGCTGAAAAGGCGACCACCGAATGGGTTCAGCTTTTCGTCGCCGACCTGTTCCGCTTGCTGCGTAGCCGCAACGAATTGAACAAGCTGGCAGCGCTGGTTGATCGCGATCCACGCCTGAAAAAAATGTTTCAAGAATACATGAAGTTATTGACCCATTAAGATAGAGATGGTTCGATGGAGCAGAACGACGCATTACAGAAGCAGATCTCGGCCACTATTTTGCAGTTGCGGGTACGTTCGCCGTTTTTTGCGACACTGGCGCTCTTTGCGCGTATCCATTTCACTGACGCGGTGCCAGCAGCGGGGACGGATGGGCGCGACATTTATCTCAATCAACAGTTCTGGCAGGAGTTGACGCCGCCACAACGCCTGGGACTGCTGGCCCATGAGGTCTTGCACGCCGCCTTGCTCCATACCGTTCGGCGCGGTCATCGCGATCTGTTGCTCTGGAATATTGCCGCCGATATCGTGGTCAATGGCATTGTGCTGGCCCAGCCGAACTTTGAGCTGCCAGCAGGGGCCATCAGCAATCCGAGTTTGGAGCATCTGAGCGTTGAAGAGATTTATCATATCCTGCAACAGAGCGGCCAGCAACCTGCGCTCCAGATCGTTGACCTGAAAGATGCCAGTGTGAATCCACAGAATGTGGTAGAGCTTGAGGCGCATTGGCGCGAGGCGATGCAGCATGCGCAAACGCTGGCAAGGATGCAGGGACATGGTGTACTTCCGGTCGGTTTGCAGCGTGAGCTTCCTCATCTCAACTCCGCACAACTTGACTGGCGTTCGTATCTCTGGCGCTTCCTTGTGCAGACGCCGACAGATTTTCAAGGCTACGACCGCCGCTTTATCGGTCAGCGACTCTATCTGGAAACGTTGACCGGCGAGTCGGTTCGCGTATACGTTGCCGTAGATACCAGTGGTTCCATAGATGAGGAGGAGATCGCGCAGTTTCTCGGCGAGGTGATCGGGATTCTGCGCGCCTATCCCCATCTGGAGGCGTCGCTGTACTATGTGGATACAGAGTGTCACGGCCCCTATCCGCTCTTGACGCAGGATGAATTACCGGTGCCGGTTGGTGGCGGTGGCACCGATTTTCGGCCATTTTTTGCGGCGGTGGAGGCCGAACAGAGCGATATGCATCCGGCTGTCTGTGTCTACCTGACCGATGGCTATGGCACCTTTCCCGCTGAGCCTCCTCCCTGGCCGCTGCTCTGGGTTCTCTCCCCCGGCAGCCTCAGCACGGATGCTGTGCCGTTTGGAGAAGCGGTACGCCTGATTCCTGGCTAAAGCGCGGAGGGATGCCGCAAAAGCCCGGATTGCTCCATCCAATTACGAGCGACGTTCCTGTTGTCTGCTGCTGAAGATAGCGATGAAGTTGATGAGCATGCGTGGTGGTTGCCCAATCCTCTGAGGTCTGAGCAAATGGGCTGCGTGCCGTCCGTTCGCCATCGGCTCCATCGCCATCGACCACCGTATCGACGATGAGGCGTTGCGCGCCGCTGTTGATTAAGCGCGTACCAAACGTGGCAACGTCTGTATAAGGAAGGCAAGGGCTGACGGTGATCTGTGTGGGGACGCCCTCTGCGCTGGCAGCTCGAACCAACGACCAGCGTTTCGTTAACGGTGGCCCACCTTTAAGGCTTTTCAGATGGTGCTGATCGTCCGTTTCAATAGTGATGGAGAGCCAGGCATAGGGGATCTGTCGCAACAGGGGGAGATCGCGTTCTGCCAGCGGAGAGCGCGTTTGCACGACAAGCAGGTCGAGATCGGGATAGCGCGCAAACACCTCCAGGCAGCCGTGCGTGACTTGTTGAGTGCGCTCGATGGGTTGATAGGGGTCGGTCGTGCTGCTCATAAAAATGCGCAATCGCTGTCGTTTCGCCTCTGGCATGTTCTTGAGCTTCTTTTCGAGCAATTCTGGCGCGTTCGTCTTGACCTGCACTGCCTGACCCCAGGGTGCGGCAAACCCGCTCATGGCCCAGTTGGGGAGAAATTGGGCATAGCAATAGAGGCCGCAGGTTGTTTGTCCAAAGCCGCAGCCGGTATAGGCCGAGAGCGCATGCGTAAAGGGATAGGGTCCGGCAGCCAGGAAGCCGTGCTGCTGAGGAGTCAGAATGCTTTTTGCCTCTTTGTATGCGATTTCCACGAATTACCTCCCTGGAGAAGAGAAACAAAAACACCCGTTGGTAGAAAGTAACAGGAACATCCGTACTATACCAGGGCGAAGGCTGTTCGTCAAGGACTTCTTTACGACTCCAGAGTGTCGTAGTCGAGCTTCATTTGGCATACGGAATGGTGGCGGCTCCCCGTGTATAGCAGGGGCGATGGCTGGTCCTCGCCCTGTGGCCTCATCGCGTGGGTTGGGGAGGCGGGCGAGGACCAGCCATCGCCCCTGCTATACACGGTCCCAGCCCGCAGGATGTCGTGGATGCATCAACGCATGAAGGTTGACAGAGTACTACGATGTTAATCTCCCACTGGCGAGGGTGAGTTGGCCTGTTGCCGAGCTTTATGTCGCTGATGCACCTTCTCGAGCGCATCCAGATAGCTCAGGATCATCATTGGCAGCAGATAATGTTCGCGTACGTGTTCGTGGGCTTGTTTCCCCAGCTTTTGTTTGAGGGCGCGATCTTGCAAGAGGTCTAGCGTATGCTTTGTAGCAGCATCAGTATCGTCGGAGATATAGCCGTTAGTGCCGTCCTCAATCTGCGCGCGCAGACCTGTTACTGAAGTACCTACGACGGGTTGACCTTTCCACATTGCCTCAGTGACTGTCAGACCAAAGCCTTCACGTGATGAACGTTGAAGGATCACATCGGAGAAGCGTTGGAAGGCGTTGACCTCTTCGCCCTGGATCTGTTTGGGATCATAGAAGAAGTGAATATCGGGATCACCTTTGGCATAGTCTTGCAATTTGTGCAGTACCTCACTGGCCCCGATATCGTCGGCTGCCTCCATTGCTCCCACCAGCGCAACCTGCACTTGTGGAATCTGCTGCTTTGCCTGACGATAGATGTCGATGACCTGCCAGGGATTCTTCCACTTATCGAAGCGCGAGACCTGTGTAATCAGCGGCCGCTGTGTATCGATGCCGAGGCGTGCCAGCACTTCCATGCCGCGCTCTTTCTCCATTGGCGCATTTTTTTCGATAAATGGATCAATACCAAGTGTAACCACCTGCGTCTTTTGGGGCAACAAATTGTCGAATACAGAGAGGGCCGTATTGAAGGTATAGAGTTCATAATCATCCAGATATTGACGAATATAGTTTTCTGCATTGGGATTGGGATGGGCCGTATCGATGTGACAAAACCAGAGCGCGGGTTGCATCCAGGGATACAGATGAGCAAGTGGGGCCAACTGAAAGTCGTGTACATAATAAATGTCTGCTTGACACTCTTCTGGATGCGGTAAAGTCTCGCTCAACTTTTTGAGGAAGATGCGCTTCTCTTTCTCTGGTATGTCGCCGGGAAGGTTGCCCTGTAAAAGATCGACCAATCTGCCTGTGAAATGGTTCGACTGCTCGTCCAACTGGATGATATGGCGATCCTGCTCAATGCCGAACTCTTCGGTGACGGGGGTCAGCGCTTCGAGGATCTCTGCAACTCCTCCTCCTGTCTCGGTCGTGTTGAGATGCAGGATATGCAGGCCGGTAAGCGCCTGTGCTTTCTGATAAATTGCATCAAGAAGCGTTTTATCAACATATTGCTGGTAGCGATCTAACTGAGGTGATCTCTTCATATACAACTCCTTAACGTGATGTACTAATATAAACAGTATTGATAGAAACGGAGATACGAATATTTGAGGTGCTAACAATATATAATGATTATTTTTCGTAGTTGTGCGATTTATCACGCGCATTTCACCTATGGAGCTTCTCTCGCGCGATTTATCGCACAACTACGAAAAATCGTTAGTGGATTATTTTTCAATCCTCATTGTATAGAGCGAAGTGATAGTCTTACCTGCGTAGTAGCATGAATTCTTCGCGTCCTCTTCGTCCTCTTTATCCTCTTTCCCTTGTGCTACGGATGAAGAGCACTTACGGATACTCAACAATAGTTGACGGATGAAAACCTGATGTGTAAGGAAGACAAAGGGTGATACAAAAAAGCAGGTAATCCCCCACAAGTCCTGGTATCGATAGGTTATAGTTGACTATCTATTAATACTGTGTATACACTCTCATTCGAGGGGAATGCGGCTCAACCAAAACCTATTTCGCCATTTTAAAATATGGTAATCCATCTCCGTATTATGAGGGTTTGTATGAATTCAACATCACTGTCAGTAGAACAGCTTGTCGGCAACTCATTGGGATCTTATCGGGTTGAGCAACTGCTGGGACATGGCAATGTAAACGCCGTCTATCTGGCTCGCCACGTGGTACAACAACAGCCAGTTATGCTAACGGCCTTTTTGTTACCGCCAGAATATTCACCGCAATTGCGCGAAAAATTTAAAGAACGCTTTACACATGTAGCTGCTGACTTGAAGAAATTGCAGCATCCGCGCGTTCTACCAACATATGATTTCGGTGAGCAGTTTGGCTTTCCCTACCTTGTTGCGCCTCTAATTACAAGCGGTTCACTTGCCAAAGTACTCAAGTTGCAGCCCCATCTCTCACCATCGCAGGCACTCGATATTCTGCGTCCCGTCGCTGAAGGGTTTGATTATGCTCATGGGCAGGGCGTCGTACATGGAACATTGAAAAGCACAAATGTTTTGTTGGATCAGGATGGGAAGATCCAGATTGCTGGCTTCGGATTGGCAAACATCCTTGAACTACGCGGCCTTGAGCAGGTGCAACATCCCTACGCCCATCTTTTTAGTATTGCCCGAACGTTTCTCGGCTCTCCTGAATATATTGCGCCAGAAGTGGTACAGGGCGCGCCTTTCGATGCCCTTGCAGATGTGTACGCGCTGGGGGCTATGTTGTTTGAGTTGTTGAGCGGCAAGCCACCGTTCTCCGGTGCCGATCCGATGACAACGGCTCTGCGGCACGTGCAACAGCCAGCGCCTTCGTTACTCACTTTTTGTCCTGAGCTGTCTCCAGCGTTGGATCTGATTGTGCAGAAGGCGCTGGAGCCTGATCGGGCGCAACGTTATCAGAGCGCAGGTAGTCTGGTAACAGCTATGGAGCGTGTGCTGCAAGTCATCGATTCTGTGCAATTGCCTGCCGTGACGCCGTTGCCGCGAACGGTCAACCAGAAATCGCCGAACGCGCCTCCGACGTTATCACCTGCCAACAACTGGCTTAATGAGGATGTGCTCCAGGCCGAGCAAACTGATAGGGACAGACAGGCCGGGCAGATGCCCACGACGCCTCAGTTTTCGTTCCCATCTCAAAAGACACCCGGCGGCGCTCAGGCGTTGCTGGATTCGCCAGAGGATTTGAATGTCGATCCCTTTGTCTGGTGGTCTACAACTTCGTTAGGTGCTGTGCAAAATCCTGCTGCCTCTTCTTTGCACAAGACGATGGCCGCACCTCTTGCGCAGGCCAGCAACCAGCCATCGTTGGGCAATGATGCGCCTACGGAGATGATGACGCGAGCTGCATCACTTCCTCCCTTGAACACGAAGAAGCAGAGTCAGGTAGATAAGGGGCGGCGTCGGACCGTTGCGCTGCTGGCCGGTGGAGGTGTTGCTATGGTCGCTGCGCTTGGCTTTGGAGGTATTACGTTAGCGCAACGGCTACGTAATGGGCAACCACAGGCCCAGACGGGTGCGCAGCAGGCTAAAGCGACCACACCAGCCAGCCCGACGACGAAAGCTGGTTCGACGCCAACGGCCAAGCCAGCTCCTACGGAGCCACCGACACCAACGGCTAAACCAGCTCCGACGCAGCCGCCAACGCCCACTGCACAGCCGACGCAGCCGCCAACGCCAACACCAATGCCCGGTCATACTGGAACGGTGGTTGGCTCAACGAATCAGGGAAATAATTCATCCAAGACGTTCTCCAATCCGGCGGACGGCAATAATAGCCTGCTCATACGTTTGCCCAATGGCAATTTTGTGGCGTTCGAGTCATCTTGTCCCCATGAGGGCGTCACCTGCTATTACGATGGGGGCAAGCAAAAGATTGTTTGTCCTCGCCACACCGCCTACTTTGACCCGTTTAACAATGCCGCCGTCTTGCAGGGGCCACCCGATCGGCCTCTGAAGGCGGTTGCGGTAAAAGTTAATGCCGATGGCACCGTTACCACTGGCGGTTAAACGCCGTTGTCTGAGAAAAAACATGAGCCGTAGAGGAGGTAATCGCCTCCTCTACGGCTCGCTTTGGCTTGCTGCTCAGGCAGCTTGCTGCACTCTCGCCCGTACCCGGCGGATGTAGCCAAACATCCAGAAGAAGGTGCCCCCGATTGCGATGGTGAGCAGGATCGGGCCAAGTACCAGTACCACCGGCGGGGGCAGCAGCAGCGCAATAACCACGCGCAGGACAAATTCCCCAAACAGGGCACAACCCCAGACGGCTGTAATCAGGCGATGCGCGGTACGGCCATGTGGCTTTTGCCAACCCGCATCATATTGCGCGATCCTGGCTGGGTTGCCACCGGTCATCATCTGCCTGCCAACATAAAACATCAAGGGTTTCGGGAAGAAGAGCAACGAGATGAAGCAGAGCAGACCATAAGCGCCAGTAATCATCGATTCGCGGATCAGGATAAGCTGTGTGCTTCCTCCTAGCAGCGTGAGAGCGGTGCTGATAATGGCACCAACGAGAAAGAGCAGGCCGAAAAAGTCGAGTCGACGATGGCGTATGATCTCAACAATATTATTGACCACCGGGAAGATACAGGCCACGCTAAGCGCTACAACTTCGGAGGCATGCAGGTAACTTTTAGCGAGGTAGTAGAGCGAAAGCGGTATACCAATATTGAACAATAAACTTATCAATAAACCTTTATATAAACCTTTGGGCTGGCCTTCTTGCGCTGTATTAAGATCAAACATGACTGATTTCCTTCCTCAAAAAATTTATCCAATGCCGTGCCTGATTAGCGTCAACAGAACAGTGTGCTTATATATCATCCATGTATATATAAGCCATATATATCAATGACATATATATAACAGATGGCCTGGAAAAAGTCAAGCCTCGACATGGGAACTTTTCAGTGGTGGAAGAAATGATATCAGAAGAGGTAGCGTTGGGAGAAGGCAACGGCACCAACTGTGGGAGATGGGCGTTTGCCTTCTTTTGCACTCACTGCTACATGCTAACAAGCAGGACGCCAGCTAGAATGACGCCCACACCGGCCCACTGACCCGAAGAGAGCCGTTCGCGTAAAAACAGCCAGGCGAGGAGGACGGTAACGGCGCTGTAGAGCGAGGTCAGTGCTGTTGTGACGGTTGTATATGTCTGTCCGATGCCCAGATTGAATGCGAGCAACGCTCCTGAATCCAGCACGGTTGCGATCAGCAGCAACGGGCTGGCCTTCCAGAGCAGCTTTAGCTCGAAGGGACCGCGCACGGTCAGCATAAGCAGCGCGCAGAGCAGTTGCACCAACCGGGTGATCCACACCGGCCAGAATGCTCCCAACGTAGGAGTAACACTGTTGAGCATCCAGAAGTAGAAGCCAAAGCAAAGGCTGGCCCCTAGCGCTTCTGGAACCCCGGCAAGCGCTGTAGCATTCGAGGTGTTACGAGTGCGGGAAACGACGATCACCCCCACAACCAGCAATGCGGTTCCCGCAAGAGGGAGGATGGGTGGGCGTTCTCCACTGGAAAAGGCCAGAATAGCCGTCACGACCGCAAAACCGGATGCAATAGGCGAAACAAGCGAGAGTGTACCAATCGTAAAGGCGCGATACAGCAACACTGTTCCTATAAAGTTGATGATGCTGATGCCTACCGCTATGCCCCAGGCCGATGGATCTAGAGGTGGTGCATGTTGTTGTGTAACGAGCAGTACGGCTCCTACGACGAAGACGCCTAACAATTGAATTGCCGCAAGCGAACGCAGCACACCGATGCGTCTGGTTGCGTGTGTGGCAACGAAATCTGCAAGGCCAAAACAGATGGCCGCCAGCAGCCCAAAAAGAATGCCCATCTAATGTTTCTCGTTATCCTTGAGGTGTAGTGATAAATGTCGATACTAAATCTGTTACTCTATACACCAGTCAACAACCTGTTCAGAGAACTAGGGTTCACAGGATTGTAGCGCTTCTTGACGCTTGCAATGCGTACGCCAGACCGCTGTGCTTCTGTGAGCAAATCTAGTGTAACATTACTGAGATCAATATGGCGAATTTTGCCTGCTTCCTTCAGGGCTTTCCAATTCTCCCATCTAGCGGGAGTGCAGAGGGCGGCAGCCCTTTGCCGGGGTGCGGGGTGTCCCCGCAAAAAACCTTTTTTCTTCTCTTTTGCGCGCCGCCGCAGGCGGCGCGCGAAGGAGGGAAGGAAACTGGGGACACCCCAGACCCCGGCAGGGAGACCCTGCACCCCTTTGAGCGGAGAACTGGAAAGCCCTGCTGCTTCCTTTCTGGTTGTTGCAAAGCGTATAGTTGTATGCGCAAAAAAATATGGTACATTTTACGAAGCAGGCAACATAGTTTATGTATCGGGAAAGAGATGTATTTGATGGAAAGCACTATTCCCGCCTCGCTCCAACCATGCATTGATGCGTATCTTCACGCCCTTGTGTCCTGGCATGCTCGCTTTGTCGGCATTTATCTTCATGGTTCTATTGCTCTCGGAGCTTTTGAGGAGGGCGAGAGCGATATCGATGTGCTGGCGTTGATACAGGGCGAGTGGAGCAGCGAAGAAATGAAGCAGTTCGCTGCCGTTCATGCGCAGCTTGTACAGCAGCAACCGCTCTGTAAGCTGATGGACGTGACCTATATTCCTCTCCAGCAACAGTCACCCTCTGCTATCTTTCGTGATGGCACGTTTACCACTCCTGCACATCTTGATGCAACGATGGCATGGATTACAAAGCATCAGGGCATCCGTCTGCTGGGGCCGGAACCCGCCACGCTTCCGCTTACCGTGACATGGGATGATGTGCTGGAGGCGATGCGCTTCAATCTCGATGTCTATTGGGCTGGCAAGGCCCGGCGAGCATATCTATTCTGGTTTGATTATTGGGTCATGACCTCCGTTGCCACCCTCTGTCGCATCCTCAGCGCGATTGAGGAGGGGGAGATTATCGCGAAATCGGTGGCCCTGCAACGCTGGCGCGAGCGTTTTCCGCAGCGTTGGCAACTCTTGCTTGATGAGGCGTGGCGCATTCGTCACCATCCAGATCAGCCATCGCTTTATCACAATCGCATACAGCGAAAAAGAGAGACGCTGGCATTTCTCGCCTATGCACGCGCACGAGGCGGCGAGGCTTTGCAGGCTGCATCGAGGATGCATCGGGAAAAGACTTGACTTTATAAAAGCATTTCCTATACTTAGAAGTAGCAAAAGGAAATATGCTTTCAGGCAACTGGCGAACGATGTGGAGTACCACAGGGAAGCCTGAAAGAGAGGCGGAAGCAAGCAGCCGCTCGCCTGGGCTGGGACACCATGATCTATGCTGGTGTCCTTTTTTGTTGTTAGTTTGCTGGCTCTCGTCGCCCACCGCATACTGGCTGGTGGGTGCGTTGAAAGGAACTGATGTATGGTACACGCTACGAATCTCGGTTATCCTCGCATTGGTGCCAGGCGCGAACTCAAGAAAGTCCTCGAACAATTCTGGTCGGGCAAACTCAGTGAGGCTGAGATGCTTACTCAGGCTGCCAGTCTGCGCCAACAACACTGGCAATTGCAGCAGCGTGCGGGCCTGACCCATATTCCATCTAACGACTTTTCTCTCTACGATCACGTCCTTGATGCCGTCGCAATGGTCGGAGCGGTCCCCAAACGCTATCAATGGGATGGCTCAGTGGTTGATCTCCGCACGTATTTCGCGATGGCTCGTGGTATGCAGAACGATCAGGATCAGGCGAGCGCGATTCCCGCGATGGAGATGACCAAGTGGTTCGATACCAACTATCACTATATCGTCCCCGAGTTTGAGCTGGAGCAGCGCTTTCAGCTTGCCTCGACCAAACCGATTGACGAGTTTCTGGAGGCAAAAGCGTTGGGCATCCACACGCGCCCCGTCCTGCTTGGTCCGATCTCGTTTTTGTTGCTTGGTAAGACGCACCACAGCGGCGTTGATCCGCTCACCCTGCTTGACCAGCTCCTGCCCGTCTACGAAGAGGTGTTGCGGAAACTGGCACAGGCTGGTGCTGATTGGGTACAGATCGACGAGCCATGTCTTGTGCTCGATCTAACAGAGGCAGCTCAGGAGGCGTATCGCAGCACTTATACGCGATTGGTCGCCGCATCATCGCTGCGTATCCTGCTTGCCACCTACTTTGGTGACCTGCGCGACAACCTGCCCCTGGCTGTACAGCTTCCTATAGCCGCGCTACACCTCGATCTTGTGCGCGCCCCTGAGCAGTTGGAACAGGTATTGAGTCTTGTCCCTGCCTCGCTTGCGCTCTCGCTGGGCGTCGTCGATGGCCGCAACGTCTGGCGCACCGAGTTTGACCGCGCCCTTGCTTTGATCGAACGTGGTGTGCAGGCGCTTGGATCGGAGCGCGTCCTGATTGGCCCCTCCTGTTCGTTACTGCTTGTGCCGATTGATGTGCAGCAGGAGACGCACCTTGATGAAGATATGCGCTCGTGGCTGGCCTTTGCCAATCAAAAAGTCGAGGAGATCAGCCTGCTTGCTCGCGCCGTCAATGAAGGTCGCGCCGCAATTGATACCGAGCTTCAGGAGAATCGCCGTACGTTTACCAATCGACGTAGTTCGCCGCGCATCCATAATCCCCAGGTGGCCGAGCGTGTTCAGGCCATTAGCGAGCAGATGGCCCAGCGTCCCCATGAGCATGACATTCGCAAGCAGCGGCAACAGGAGCAGTTGCACCTTCCCATCTTGCCGACGACGACGCTTGGCTCGTATCCCCAGACGGCTGAAGTTCGTGCTGCCAGGGCAGCTCATAAAAGCGGCAAGATGGATGATGCGAGCTACGAGGCGTATTTGCGTCAGGCTATCGAGCAGGTGATTCGCTTTCAGGAAGAGGCTGGACTGGATGTACTGGTACACGGCGAGTTCGAGCGCAGCGACATGGTTGAGTTTTTCAGCGAACAATTGACAGGCATGCTCTTTACGCAGTATGGATGGGTGCAGAGCTACGGCTCGCGTTGTGTGCGTCCACCCATCATTTATGGCGATGTCGCGCGCCCTCAACCCATGACGGTCTATTGGACACAGTTTGCGCAATCGCTCACGTCAAGACCCGTCAAAGGCATGCTTACCGGGCCTGTTACGATCATGCAGTGGTCATTCGTGCGCGACGACCAACCGCGCTCTGAGACCTGCAAACAGATCGCGCTGGCGATCCGCGATGAGGTGCTGGACCTGGAAGCAGCTGGAATTCATATCATCCAGATCGACGAGCCTGCGCTGCGTGAGGGACTACCCTTGCGCCATGCCGACTGGCGAACCTATCTTACCTGGGCGGTGTTCTGCTTCCGACTGGCAGCTGGCGGCGTGCGCGATGAGACGCAGATTCACACCCATCTCTGCTATTCTGAGTTCAACGATATTATCGAGGATATTGGGCGTATGGACGCTGATGTGATCTCGATAGAGGCGGCGCGTTCACAGTTTGAGCTGCTAGACGCACTTGAGACCTATCGTTATCCCAACGATATTGGCCCTGGCATCTACGACATCCACTCGCCACGCGTCCCAACAACGGCAGAGTTTGTTGATGAGTTGCGCCATGTCCTGCACGTCATTGCCCCTGAACAGATGTGGGTCAATCCCGACTGCGGACTGAAAACACGGCATTGGGAAGAGGTGCGACCTGCCCTCACCCATCTGGTTGAGGCGGCCCATCAGTTGCGAGCATCGTTGGTCTCAGCTCAATAAACAGCGGTCCCCCGAGTGAGAGCCAATCTTAGCTCTCACTCGGGGGACCGCACATCCATGCTATTCTCCTCTGTTTGAGACGATCAGACTATTATTCAGGATAATGCAGCATAGATTGTCTCAGCATTCAAGGATATACTCTGCATATCGAGAAGATCACTTGATCCCGCAAGAGTCGCACCAAAGGTATCTGATAATGAGGCTGCGACTCAGCATAAACGAGAGCGTATAGAATGCGGCAGCCTCTATCGATTCTAGCTCAGCCTGGATCAGGGCGCTGCCGTCACGCTCCTCCTGTAAGACAATATGTTCGCCACGCAGATTGTAGCGTGCCTGCGGCGTGATATGCAGGAGGAGCGTGATGGATTGCTTGTGGACATCAAGGAAGCGGCGCTCCTCTTCCCAATAGCTTTGTAGATCAAAGTTTGGTTGTGCGCTGATATGTTCTTTGTGTCCTGATATGCCCCCTCTATACCAACAAATTGTCATCAAAAGTGTTATCATTTGTCTGCATCTTTGAAAGAATATATAGATAAATTATCGAATAAAAAGAGTATTTTTATCTGGCCTTTTTCGGCTTCCTCGCAGAGAGCACGAGGAAGATATCGCTCTCAGTGCTTCCCTGCTCAAGAAACCAGTGGATCATTCGTTGCGTGCAATGGACGAATGATATTAGACTGGAAACTGAGGAGGAACGCATGACCACTACAATGACTTCACAAGAGATCAAACAGACTATCACGAATAGTATGGAACAGGCTCTCAAAGATTTGGCCACCCTCGTTCAGTGTCAATCGGTCGCATCTGGGACATCCTCGGAGGAAAAAGCTGGGATGGTTGCCGCAAGAGTTGCAACGAAGACGGTCCTGGAACGAGCGGGGTTTACAACGAGAGAGATTGTATTGCCCAGCGGCAACAATGCCATCTTTGGAGAAATCCCAGCATCATCCCATGATAAGCCGGTCGTCCTACTTTACGCTCATTACGACGTGCAGCCAGGATGGGGAGAAGGATCGTTTATGCTCACTCTGAAAGATGGTCGATATTATGGCAGAGGAGCTTCGGATGATAAATCAGGCATCCTGATTCACGCTCTGGCCGTCAGTGCATTGAAAGACTCGCTTGGAATCGGCGTTAAGGTAGTTGTAGAGGGAGAAGAGGAGACCGGTATTGGCAGTTTGGAGGCCTATGTTGCTAACGATAAAACAGGCATGTTCCAGTCTGATGCTATTATCGTCGCAGATACGGGGAACTGGAAAGTGGGAGAGCCGACGCTCACCACAGCCTTACGTGGAATTGTCGTTGTTACTGTGAAGATGAGTACGTTGCAGAGGCGGGTACATAGCGGTCTGTTCGGAGGGCCGGCTCCTGATGCGCTGATGGCCCTGATTCGGACCCTGGCAACGTTACAAGATGAGCAGGGCAATGTCACTATTGATGAACTGACCTCTGATCCGTGGCATGGGAGTAATCCATTGACCGAAGAGGTATTTCGGCAGCAGGCAGGCGTTTTGCCGGAAGTTGATTTGACCGGAAAAGGTACTATCGGAGACCGTCTCTGGGCCGGGTATGCGGTCAACGTCGTCGGCATGGATGTTCCAGCTATCAAAGGGGCAACAAATGCTCTGATTGAGAGTGCAAGCGCTCGGGTGAGCTTGCGTGTGCCACCCGATAAAGATCCCCAGGAAGCCCTGGACAAATTAAAGCAACACCTGCGGAGCAGGCGACCCTGGCATGCTGACATTAGTTTTAGCGATGAAGGCAGCGGTGAGGGTTATAGTGCAAGTACAGATAATGATATCTATCGCGCCGCTGAGTGGGCTTTGCAACAGGCCTATGGCAAATCAACCACGATCATTGGCGCTGGTGGGTCGATTCCATTAATCAACGTGTTCGCACAACACATCCCACAGGCAAATATTCTGTTGTGGGGAACGGAGGAGCCACAGGCAAATATTCATGGTACTGATGAGAGCCTGGACCCTGACGAGTTAAAGAATATTGCGATTGCAGAGGCACTCTTCCTGTATAAACTAGGTGGGGGGAGTTGAGAGGCGTTCACTGTTAAGGGATACCTTCATTAAAGCCGATATCTTCGTATAGGGTGCTTGCAATTGGCAGGCACCCTGACCGGGGTTCTTAATAGAAGCCTTTCGAGACGAAAGCGTTGATGTGCATAACACAAACAAAAATGCTTTCTGGTAAGTGTAACAAGGAGAATTAGCACGTGGAGGCATCACAAATTAACAGGGAGATTCAGAAGGTTCGAGAGACACTTTCTGATATACAGGAAGAACTTGATAAAGTAAATAGTCCAGAAGACCTTCGTAAAATTTTTCCAAATATGCAAAAAGAGATGGATAATATACAAGAAGTGATAAAACAGACCGGAAATGGCAGCGCTAGAGTACGAGCCAGACAAGGTGAACGGGTAAGACTCGCTGAGCGTGGCGTGACAACCAACGTTCTCGCCTGGGAAGATGATCCAGGAAGCCCGGAAGGTCAAGCGCCAACGCCTGTCTCTGAACCTATGCCTCAACTGGATACTCCCCCGCTTGCCATTGAAATTGTCGAAGAGGCTTCTGATCCAAGCCCTGATCCTGATACGCAAGGGTTTCGATACTGGTCGGCAGCGGTAGCTCTGCGACGAGCGGCAGACTATTGGAGCCGTATCATTGGCAATACAGCTAAGTGGGAGCAGGAAGTCGGTGCCACGTTGTCTGTCAGGCTGGACGCCGGAGTAGATTTGAACGCATACTATTCCCGCGAGGAGCACGGGCTTTCGTTTTTCCATGCCAAAGTTGGTGGAAGGATCATCTACTCTGGAAGTAGTCCTGATGTCATCTGTCATGAACTTGGGCATGCTGTGCTTGATGGCCTTCGTCCCCAACTCTATAACGCCGCCAGCGATGAAATTGCTGCCTTTCATGAATCCTTTGGCGATATCAGCGCTATGCTCTCCGCTCTACAATTGCAGACGTTCCGCGAAAAAGTGCTTGTGGAAACCGATGGAGACATGCACTGCTCCTCACGTCTGTCGCGGTTGGCAGAACAGCTTGGATGGGCCTTGCGGCGGCGGCGGCCTGACTCGGCTTATCCTGACTGCCTGCGCAATGCCGTCAATTCTCTCTTTTATCTTGATCCAGTAACACTTCCTCCCCGAGGTCCGGTCTTCACGCTTACATCTGAACCTCATTCGTTCTCGCGTGTGTTTACTGGTGCATTCTATGATGTTCTGGCTGGCATGGTGTCTCTCCTCTCTCCCTCACCTGAGAATACTACCGAGAAGCAACTTTTACAGGTCAGCGAGGAGATCGGACGATTGCTGGTGAAAGGGGTTCTGGCAGCCCCCGTTGTCCCCGACTATTACAGTCAGGTAGCCGCGCACATGATAGAGGCAGATACAAGCGGACAGTATCGTGAAGTGCTGATCAACTCATTTACCAGATATGGCATCCTTTCTTTGGAATCCGCGAATATGCTTGTTTCCGGTATCCGGCCTCAGTTAGCAGCAGCTCAGCCACCTTCCGCCCGTGAGACATCTGAGGAGCTTCCGAAGATTGCTCTGCAAGGGGCAGATTATGGTCTGCGCAACCAGACACTCCTGGTGCAAATCCCACGGGATGTGAAACGGTTGCCTGTTACATCTGCGATCCCTGAGCCTGGTGCAGTGCTTACACCTTCCGGGGAAAAAGCTGCTCAATCCTTTGTAAATGATTTGTTTCGCAGAGGTCGCGTGGAGGTCATGGGGCAGGCAAATGGTTTGCTGAGTATGACCGGCCATACCCAACGGACAAAGACACATCGATTACAGCAGACATCAGAAGGATTAGAACTTCGTCGTATTATGTTCGATTAAGATTTTGCCGAACAATCTGAGAGCATTTTTTTGCAAGGCAAGCATGACAATGGACAACAATAATCCCATTGTCATGCTTCTTTCACTATAACTGATGACTTGACCAGAAAATATGTAAGAGATATACTAATTATTAGAGGAGGTATTCAAGTAATGGAAGAAGAAAAGAAGCAACCTGCGCCCTTGTCCGAGGAGGAGAAGGCCGAACAGGAGCGGAAGAAACGCGCGGAAGAACACTTCGTCGAAGGTGTGCTCACCAGAGGAGAAGCCGCGAAGCCTCAGCAGGGTAAACTTCCTCCGGGCGCAACCCACGAGATCGTAGAGGAGAAAGAGGGAGAGCAACCCAAGATTCGCCGCCGTCGCTTTTCTACAACAGGGGAATAGAGCGTTTTACTCGTATTCTTGTTATCAGACTGTTGACCATAACACATATTAGGATCAACAGTCTTTTTTTCGCTTCTGAAGTTCTCTCTTTTGCGGCATGAATATGTCGATGACGATAGTAAGAAGACAAAACTGGAGGAAGACTAGTATGGATATTATTCTCGTTCGGCATGGAAAGAAAGTAGAGAGCTTGCCAGATAGCGAGACTCCCCTCGCGCAGAAGGGCATCGAGCAGATTAGCAAGTTGAAGAATCAATTAGAGCAATTACAGATTAAACCAGAAGCATATTTTACAAGTAAATTTAAGCGTGCCAAGCAGACGGCAGAAATTCTTGCCAGCGGAACAGCCATTCCTGTGTTTCCAATAGACGTTTTGACGCCTGATACCAGCACGTCCAGTGAACACGTTCTTAACGCCATCATTGATGAGGCTAAAAAACAGGGGATTGTGCTGGACCAGCAGACGACCATTGCCATTGTTGGACATGAGCCGCAACTGGGTCAGGTCGTGGCGGCTCTTACCTCGACGCCAGTGCAGCCTGTTGGTGTAGGCAAGGCTGTACGGGTGCAAGCAGCTTCGTTGTCCGAATTTCTTCAAGGTAAGGGCAAGATTCAGGAGGTGTAGTTCAATAGAGCAACGTTATTGCAGCATATCAAGCAGGAGTCGTCTCGCCGTTCGGCTTGTGGTACATGTTGTCATACATATTGGCAATGGCGTGTGCGGCTGCTGTCACGGCCTGGCGAACTTCGTCGGGGCTGATGACAGTTGCTCCTGTGCCCAACGAGAGCGTATAGAATGCGGCAGCCTCCACCGATTCTAGCTCAGCCTGGATCAGGGCGCTGCCGTCACGCTCCTCCTGTAAGACAATATGTTCGCCACGCAGATTGTAGCGTGCCTGCGGCGTGATACGCAGGAGGAGCGTGATGGATTGCTTGTGGACATCAAGGAAGCGGCGCTCCTCTTCCCAATAGCTTTGTAGATCAAAGTTTGGTTGTGCGCTGATATGTTCTTTGCGCACGTGGAGGTTCTGGATATAACCGACGCGGAAGGTTTGGAAGAGTTGGCAGGTATGACAGAATGCGACCAGATACCAGACGCCTGTGCGTACATGGCGGCGGGAGAGCGCTTTGAAGACCAGACCATATGGCTCCACGTGTCGCCAGCGCACCCCTGGTTTGTCTTTGCAGGAGACGCAGGGATAGAGCATATCGAGATGGTAGGAGTCCAGCACTGCTGAGCGAATCGTCTCCAGATAGGTGGTCTGCAAAGGCTGACAGCACCAGGCGGTTGTGTCAAACAGAATACGTTCGCGTGCCGCCCGTACGTCGGCTCGATACTCTTCAGGAAGGGCAGCTTCTAGCTTGATAAGGGCGCGATGCAGCCTGTCATCTCCCGCGAAAAGGCTATAATTGCCTGACATGTCTGTGCTGAGTATCAGCGACACTGCTTCTTCGCGCGTGAAAATGGCCGACTCAAAGTGATAATCGTCAGATAAATAATACCCGCCCCCGGGTCCATAGTCCATCGACACAGGAACATGAGCCAACGATAACGTATTGATATCGCGATAAATAGTGCGTATGGAGGTTCCCAGGATCTCGGCGAGCCGCCGGGCGGTCATTTTCCCTCGTGCCTGTAAGAGGAGGGTGATGGCCAGGAGACGCTCGGTTTTCTGCATACAAGTATTATGCTTTACCTCCAGGGAAAAGACAAGGATTTCTATCTGACCCCTTGCCATGTTTATGAAAAGTATCTATGAAAATTCGCTAATAAATAGATAAAGTATCCATAAGGTGGTCATGCGAGAGATGAAAATGGGTGAGAGATCAAAGTAAGAAACAGAGCCATATGTTGGATGAGATGGCTCTGAGTTGTGGTGGAACGCGGCGAGCAAACGTCTATTTTGTATTGGTGAACACGCATTGATGAATGGCGTCGAGCAAATCATCAATATCGAATGGCTTCTCGAGCATCAGTATATCGCGCTTCTCTATTTCGTCTTGATGATTAGAGGCGCTGGTAAGCACAACCGGAATGGTACGCAGATCGTTGCTGGCTTGCAAGCGATCGTAGAGATCAATACCGGTCATATCCGGTAGGCGATAGTCGAGGATAATTACTTCAGGTTTGAGCGTTTGCAATAGGTGCAATGCATCGTTGCCACTTTCCACGATACATGATTGATAGGAGGTTTCCTGTACGATAATTGTCGAGATGACCTCG
Organism: Reticulibacter mediterranei; assembly: GCF_016587455.1. Classification (NCBI taxonomy): domain Bacteria; kingdom Bacillati; phylum Chloroflexota; class Ktedonobacteria; order Ktedonobacterales; family Reticulibacteraceae; genus Reticulibacter; species Reticulibacter mediterranei. The sequence goes on from NZ_BNJK01000004.1 coordinate 113,210, forward strand.
CCGATTGCCTGGTCATCTTCAACGATGAGGATTATAGGAGGTGATTTCGTTTCGTCGAGCTTCACTACAACCAATCCTTAACTAACTAAGACCCTTCTAATTTTTCTAAGCATTCTTTAAGAGAGTATACCATAGGATAGCGTTTTGATACAAACTGAACAGTACTGTGTAATCATTATAGGCTATTTTTATCCGGGTGGGCCGAAAATGCTCGGGAAGTCGTAGTCGAGCGATGTATCGCGGGGGAAGCTCATCATCTGTTCACCCCGCGATACATCGCTCGACTACGACTTCCCGAGCATCACTATGATAGGCGATTAAATTTTATTTAGGATTTTCACGAAACGGATCGAAATATTTAATAAGGTCAGTAATATCATTGAAAGACTGACAAGCATATGTCAGCCATTTCCTTTTAGACTTTTGGCAGGATGATGTGTGTAGAGGGCTGGTGTGTCAAGAAAGGAACGCTTGCAATGCCATCTGAGAAACGTCACTTTTTATCGTCCTCGTATATTAATTCTTTGAAGGCTAATCTGCGTATTTATCTGCGTATAGTGGGTTTGCTCCGTCCTCATTGGGGATCGTCTCTGGGTGCTGTCCTCTGTCTTGGTCTCTCTACTGGTCTCTCGCTGATAGTACCCTGGTTGCTGGCCTGGGTGGTTGACGTGGGAGTGCGCGAAGGTAGTTTAACAGATCTGCTGGTCGCGGCAGGCGCAATTTTCGGGACAAGCGCCTTACGCGGCCTTTTTGCCTATGGGCAGGGTTACTGGTCACAGGCTATCTCTAATCTGGTAGCCTATGATCTGCGCAACCGGCTTTATGCGCATCTACAAACGCTGGATTTCGCGTTTCATGATGAGTCGGAAACGGGCCAGTTGATGTCTCGCATGTCGATTGATATCGAGGCGGTCCGCAATTTTTATCCGATGGGCCTCTTTCGTGCGTTAATTGCTATTATAACGTTTGCCGCCACCTCAGTCATTTTGCTGATACTGGATTGGCGTCTGGCGCTGGTAACATTGATTAGCGTGCCGATCTTGCTGGCGCTGGCCGCACAGGTCTCGCGCCGCCTGCGTCCGTTGTGGAACAAGATTCAAAATGAGGTTGGCGACCTGGGCACGATTATGCAGGAGAGCCTCAGTGGGGTGCGTGTGGTCAAGGCGTTTGCGCGCGAAGATTTTGAGATCGAAAAATATGAGACGCAAAATCTGAAGTTACGCGAACTTAACATGAGCGCGATGCGTCTCTCCGCCTGGAATCAGCCATTAATGGTGCTGGCTTTAAATGTCATTACCGTTATCGTTATCTGGGTTGGTGGTGCAGCAGTCGTGCATCGCCAGTTGAGCCTGGGAACACTGGTGGCGGTGACGCAGTACATCTTTTTGCTTGGTACACCTGTACGATCCTTTGGTTTTATGGTGAACTGGTTTCTCCGAGGACTCTCTGGTGGCATACGCATCTTCAGCGTGCTGGATCGCGAGCCTGAGATCACCGATGCACCCAACGCGAAGACGCTTCAGAATATCGCAGGGCATGTCTCCTTCGAGCATGTCTCTTTCTCCTACGCAAATGGCATTGAGGTGTTGCACGATGTCACGATTGATGCGCGTCCCGGTCAGGTGATCGCTTTGCTGGGAACGACCGGCAGTGGTAAAAGTACGCTGCTGCATCTCTTGCCACGCTTCTATGATGTGACAAAGGGGCGCATCACGCTCGATGGCATGGATGTGCGCGATGTGACGCTGGCTTCGTTGCGCCGCAGCATTGGTCTGGTCTTGCAGGATGTCTTCCTGTTTAACGCAACCATTCGCGATAATATCGCTTATGGTGCGGCCCACGCGACCGATGAAGAGGTGATCGCAGCCGCCAAAATTGCTCGCCTGCACGATTTTATCTGCACTTTGCCGGATGGCTATAGTACGTGGGTTGGCGAACGAGGCGTGACCCTTTCCGGCGGGCAGAAACAGCGTGTGGCTATTGCTCGTACATTGCTGCTCAACCCCCGTATTCTTGTGCTTGACGATTCAACCTCTAGCGTGGATATGGAGACTGAGTACCTGATTCAGCAAGCGCTGGATGCAGTGATGCATGGCCGCACAACCTTTGTTGTGGCCTCACGTGTGCGCACGATCAAACATGCCGATCAGATTCTCGTGATTGAAGATGGTCGCATCGTGGAGCAGGGAGACCATGCTACGCTGATCAAAAATGGCGGTTCCTATGCACGTTTATATGATCTGCAATTGCGCGAACAAGAGGAGGTTGAAGAGCAGATGCTCGCAATTTCAGAGCAGGAGATGCTCTTAGATGGGCCAGAGCAGCCTGAAGAACGTGGGAGAGAGGTGCTGCGATGAAGGAAGATATCGTCGTGAAAGAGGATAACAAGCCAGTCAAGATGGATGAGAGCATGTACAAGGCGAGTTCGTATCTGGAATATCGCCGCAAGCATGCCTGGAACGAGAATAGCCTGGCGACTTCAGATGAAGATGTCACCGGGAAGTTCGATTGGAAGTCAGTTGGCCTCTTCGGTCCCTACCTGGCACGTCACAAGTTCGCCACGATCTCCAGTGTTGTATTGATGCTGGTTTATACTGCTTTGAATATTGCGAACCCGTATCTGATCGGGGTGGCAATCGACCAGTTTATCAGGGGTGGCGACCTGACCGGGTTGGCCTGGATCTCGATTGCGTTGATGGTAGTCAATGTGGCGATGTGGCAGGCGCAGTACTGGCAGGTCTGGTCGATGTCGTGGGCTGGACAGCAAATTCTGTATCATCTGAGTGCTGATATGTTCTCGCACTTGCAGAAGTTGTCGCTCAGCTTCTACGATCATACGCAGATCGGGCGCGTGATGTCGCGTTTGCAAAGCGATATCGATGTGCTGGAAGGGATGCTCAGTTCGGGTCTGCTCTCGATGCTCGGTTCGGTGATCGCGCTGGTGGGAATTATCGGAACGATGCTGGCAATGAACGTGAAACTGGCGTTGATCTCGTTCACGGTGTTGCCGTTGATGTTTATCATTGCTGCGTTCTGGCAGCGTCATGCGCAGCGCTCATTTCGCGTGACGCGTGCGGCGATCTCGCTGGTGAACGCGACATTGCAGGAGAACATCTCCGGGATGCGCGTGATTCAAAGCCTGGTGCGTGAAGAACGCAATAAGTCCGAATTTGACGAATTGAATGCGTATAACCGCGATACTAACTTGCATGCGAGCAAGATTGCGGCGCTGGTATTGCCGCTGGTCGAGGTGGTGGCGGCGCTGGCAATTTCGCTGGCAGTCATCTTTGGTGGCCTGATGGTGGCACAGGGCGAGCTTCAGATCGGTATTCTGGTTGCCTTTACGCTCTATATCAACCGCTTCTTCGATCCTATTCGTGAGCTAAGCCAGCAGTACACACAGTTGCAACGTGCTGGTGTCGCAGCTGAGCGTATCTTCCAGGTGTTGAGCATGCCAGTGAAGATTGTTGATAAGCCGGGAGCATACAAGCTGCCGCCGGTTGTGGGCGATGTGGAATTTCGCGATGTCGTCTTTGGTTACAAGGCCGACCGTCCAGTACTGCACGGCCTGAACCTGCACGCGCTGCCGGGTCAGACAGTGGCGATTGTTGGTCCAACGGGCGCTGGCAAAAGTACGATTGCAAGCCTGATTTCGCGCTTCTATGAGATTCAGGATGGCGCAGTGCTGATCGATGGGCACGATGTGCGCGATGTGACGCAGCGTTCGTTGCGCAGCCAGATTGGAATCGTGTTGCAGGAGCCGTTTCTCTTCACGGGAACGATCCGCGAGAATATTCGCTATGGCCGCTTGAGCGCGACCGATGAGGAGGTCGAAGAGGCCGCGCAGGTGGTTGGAGCGCATGATCTGATCGTTCATTTGACCGATGGTTATGATACGATCATTCGTGAGCGCGGGCGTAATCTAAGCGTTGGTCAGCGTCAGCTCATCTCGTTCGCACGCGCACTGCTGGCTGATCCACGCATCTTGATTCTCGACGAGGCTACGGCTAATATCGATACATTGACCGAATTGTTGGTGCAGCAAGGATTGCGCCGCCTGCTGCATGGTCGCACTGCGTTTGTCATTGCGCACCGTCTCTCAACGATCAAAGGGGCCGATTCTATCGTGGTTTTGCAGTCTGGTCGCATTATCGAGCAAGGCATGCATGATGAGCTACTCCAGCTTCAGGGCGCGTATGCCTCATTATATGCAATGGGTTTTCGCCACACAGAGAGCAGTGCTGTCTAGCAAGGTGAGCTAGCAATACCTGCTGATGTCCGTTGTGTCTTCACAGACGCAGATACAATGGACTTTTACCACCTCTCGCTTGCATGAGCCATTCATACACATGAAGATCTTTTCATGCATCTTCCATTGTTATTCATTCTCCTCCGCATTGATTCTGAAGTTATGCTAGAAGATTACTATAGCATGTTACGATTCATTCATCAGTGTGCTATTTTGTATATCTCTATATTTACAGCAGCAATATAAGGCGGTATAATACATTGCATCTATCGATGCGGGAGCCGCTATTGATAAGCTTGCATGGCGGTGCCTGTTTTTTGTGCTGATGGCAAGGGGAACATTGTGTCAACATATGCAACACCAATAACAACACTTATCGTGACCAGGCCGACTAATTTTCATCGTCTGGAAACGCGTTATAAACTCGTTCGCTATGAATTGCCAGAAATCCTCTATCGTGTCTCGAAAAATAATTGTATGACGTATGGTCAGGTGCAAAACAGCCTGTACGAGCAGCTAGATTGCCCATATAAGCTCTTCAAGCATGATCGACTTGATGGTGATGAGAAATGGGTCGTCTATGCGCTCTATCCGCGCTATCTCGTGCCCGCAACGGTTATGTTGCCCTTATTTCCAGATGGTGCATTCCCAGCCAGGGAGATCGCTTTTGAGCAGCTTGATCTGTATTCGCTGCTGAGCTTATTGCAAATTGTGTATTGCCGCAGCGGGCAAGCCAGGCATTTCACCGGCCAGGATCTCTGCTATGTTCTAGGGAAACACACGGATGCCTGTCTGCAAATCGAACTGCTCGACGGTAGCTCAGAGTACACAGAAGAGGATGAGCAGGAGATCAAGGTTGTCGGTCTGCCGCGCCGATTGCAGCACATTAGCTCCGGCAGAAAGTCCTTGCCCTCCACTGCCTACTTCGCGCGGAAGGAGAGCAATAGAACGAGCAGCATTTTTCAGATCAAGCAATCTGATATCGATCTCTATAAACGCTGCAAGGAGCCACTCTATGAGATCTGTGCGTATACAAGTTCGTGCGCGTTGCGTGCTATCGAGGAAGAGGTGGGCAAGCAGCTCTACGGTTTTTTGAGCGATTTCTCGATGAATCTTGTCGGTTATGGGATCATCTGCCATGCCAAAACGCGCCTGTTCGATCGCTTTGAGTCATGTGAGCAAGAGCCATTGAGCTTGTCGCTTGTTTCGCCCGCTTCCATTGCTGTCTTCGATCATCGCCTGAATCAAGCTGTACCTTTCCAACTTTGCCTTACACTGCTTGCTCATGTTGCTCCTGATGTGCAAATTGTATCGGGAGCAAATATAGCGCAGCCGGAGAGGGCGCTGATTCTTCAAGATTACGATCAGGAGGATTTTGAGCAGCGGGGTATACTGGCCGAGCATCTCAATCCTTTTGCCGAACTGTTCTACCTGTACTCGCATCTACCCTGGCAATCTTTGTCTGTAAATATCAAGCCTGAGAGCGCAAAGAAGACGCATGGATATCTTGATTATGTTCTCCCAAAGCTGGATGATCAGGATTTTTGCATGAATGTCGAGATGGCGCTGGCACAGCTTGCGCTCAAGGATATCCTGTATTATCAGCGCAGCGTGCAACAACATCTCCCATCCTTGCCGCAAGAATATATCTTCATTCGCAAGGATCACACATACGAAACGCTGCTGTACGTTGAGAACGATGCCATCAATTTTCTCGATTTGCGCGATGCCTCGCAGGTCGTTGGACGCGATGATTTGCTTTCTCGTCTGGGCGTCGATTGGGTGGCGATGTATGAGAAGATGCTGGAGACTGCACGTAAGCGAGGGGAAATGGAACCCGGGCAGGAATCGGCCTGCTATGATGTGATTGTTGGCCCGGATCTGTTTGTTGAGTTGAAACCTGCCAACGAGCGCGTCCTCTATCGTTATGATGAGATTATCAGGCGGGACGCTTCAATGGATGTGGCCGTATCGGTCGAGGATCTCAAACTGTTGCCTCACTATGATGACGTGGGGACCGCCTATTGTCTTCCGTTCAGCACGCTGATGCGTCGGGGTTTGCTGGAGCCACACGCCCCGCTCAGGAGTAAACGGGAACTGGCATCGCTCAACTTCTATCGTCAACTTGAGGCATACGATGCTTTTCTAGATGAGGTGAAGCGTCACGATCCGTTGATCTCATTCAGTCGTCTAACACAAGGCGCGTATTGGGAGGAGATCATTCGCATTTTTGAATTGCAACCTGATAAGCATGGGTATTATTCGCGTGGGCAATTCAAAGGATATTATCAGAAGCGCGGCTGGTTTTGCAAAGGAAAGGAGAAAGCGGGGGGGCGGCATCATCGGCTTGAGATGTACGAAGGCGTCTGGTATGATGATGCCGGAAATTATATCGTCGGTCCACAACAGCCATCCAACCAGCGGCACCTGCACGCGCACCCGATCTGGCATTTCGCCGTCTATCAGGGGGCCGAGCATTTCGAGAGCGCCTCGTTGTTGCGGTCCATCGGTGCCCAGTATGCGCGTCCACCTCAATACAGGCTGCACCCATATGCATTTCACCTGATCGACCTGTATGTCGAAAGCTGGCTGCGCTATTCCTGTGTAAAAATTAAGGAGGAAGTGTTTCTCACGTTGTAGTCGCACGATCTTTGGCTCAACTGGTGGGTAGATGCAGCTCAATGATCAGAGTTATATCACCGTTATACGGTAAAGGCCGGGCACCAATGAACAATCCTTTCACCAGGGGGTTGCCCCCTTTATCGGCGGAAAGCACCGTGGATGTTCCTCCTTCGACATGCAGCCAGCCATTTGAGGGAAGTTGGCTTCGATAGAAAGTGTCAATCTGCTCTAAGGTTGTACCAGAGACCGTGAAGCCCCACTTCTGTTTTGTGAAGGCTCCAAGCGTCGGGTCGTTGATGCTGGCCTGATCAGAGCGGAAAAAATTGCTGTGATCGGGTAAAGGGATATCGTCGGGCAGACCATGACGCTGGAGGCTGTGTACGAGGAAAAAACCACCCGCGCTTACGACCATGACCACCAGCACGGTCAGAACGATCTTTGCGATTGGACGGGCCAGCCAGTTCCGTATCTGGGCAGACTGGACGAGAGGCCGTCGGCTGGAAGTTCGCGGCGAGGATTCGGGAATGTCTGAGCCACCAGGCCTAGCGGGTGGTTGGGTTCCTGACTGCATAAGCTGTTTCTCCTTCCAGTAATAATTGATGAGAGGAATGCCCAATGCAGGCTGTAGTCTCGCGATGACGAATTTTAACAACCAAGATCGGTGCTTCCCTCTTTCGTAGTGGAGCGATTATGCGCGTTGGGCCACATCCCAGGAGCCTCCACCTAACGCGATAAATCGCTCCACTACGAAATACCTTACCGCTTTTGGTTGTTAAAATTCATCATCGCGAGACTACAACCTTACATTACATGGCGTCTTTATCCCTATGCAACCGTTTATCCTTTCAATCCAGTGCCGGCAATGCCCTGCACGATCTGGCGTTGGAAGAAGAGGAAGACGATCAATACGGGGATGCCTCCAAGCACGGCGGACGCCATGATCTGGGCGTAGCGGATGCCAAAGGAGGTCTGCACCGTCGAGAGGCCGACCGGGACCGTCATCATATTGTTGCCGGTAATCACGATAAAGGGCCAGAGGAAGTTGTTCCATGAGATGACGAAGGCAAAAATAGCAACAGCGGCGATGGCAGGCCGGGCCAGAGGCATCCAGATCTGCCAGTAGACGCGCCAACGACTGGCCCCATCCATGATTGCCGCTTCTTCAAGCTCTCTTGGAATGCCGTCGAAGTATTGTTTGAAGATGAACACTGCAATCGGCGAGGCAAACTGAGGCAGCATAATGCCCCAGTAGGTATCAACCAGACCGAGCGACTGCATCTGCGTAAACAGGGGCACGATGAGGATCTGGACCGGCACCATAATGCCTGCCAGGATGATCCAGAACAAGATGCTTCTCCCCTTAAACGGGACGCGCGAGAACGCAAAGGCCGCCATGCTCGCCAGAATAACTGTTACAATGCTGATGATCGCCGAGGTCAGGAAGCTATTGAAGTACCAGCGCGGCAGATTGGTGGTGGCGAAGGTCGTGATATAAGCGTCGAGAGTGAAATGGGATGCGAACCAGGAGACTGGCACCGCCGTCGTCTCGCCCTCTGGTTTGAGCGAAGTATCGATGGCCCACAGAATCGGTAAGATCCAGATGATCGCTAATATCGCCAGCACCACGAGGGTTATGATGCGGGTAACTGAGCGCTGTCTGCGTCGTGGCCTCTCTGCAAGCCGGGTCGCGGGTGTTGCAAGTTGTTGAACCGCCATTATGCTTCTTCCCTCCCCTGACGAGTGAGCAGCGCGAACTGCCCTAATGAGACGATCAAGATAATCAAAAAGAGAATATACGACATAGCCGAGGCGAACCCGACGCGATAATCGGTGAAGCCCCATTCATAGATGTATTGCACCACTCCTCGTGTTGAGAAGCCTGGACCGTCGCCAGCATTAAATAGGAGATATGCCTGATTAAAGATTTGTAATGAGGCGATGACCTGTAGGATAATGACCAGCGATGTTGTCCGGTTCAAGAGCGGGATCGTCACCCAGCGTATCCTGGCCCATGTGCCAGCACCATCGAGCGAGGCCGCCTCCTGTAACTCCTGTGGGATCTGTTGCAGGCCAGCGAGAAAGAGAACGAAATTGAAGCCAATCGTCCACCAGACCGTGAGAATAATGACGGAGAGGAGCGCGACGTTAGCATCCGAAAGCCAGCCAACCTGCTTGAGGCCGAGACCGGTAATGATGCCGTTGATTAATCCGAAGCCGGGTTGGTAGAGCCAGTTCCAGATCAACGCCACCACCGAGACGGGCAGCACGAAAGGTGCGAAGAAGATCGAGCGGAACAGCCCTTGCAACGAGAGAACCTGGCTTACCAGCAGGGCCAGCGCTAAGGCCAGTACGACCAGTAGTGGCGTGCTGATGATGGTAAAGAGAAAGGTGACTCCCAGCGATCGCCAGAAATCAGGGTCGCTGAGCAGTTCTTGATAGTTTGCCAGGCCGAGAAATTCTGATGATCCGGCACCGCTGATTGTCCAGTTATAAAAGCTCATGCGCAGACCGAGGATCACCGGCCAGATCAGGAAGATGGCGTAAACAATAAGAAAAGGCAGCACAAAGCCCGTCCCCACGAGAGCGTTGCGGCGGCGTATGGCCTTGATGCGCGGCTGAATCGCTTCCTGTGTGCTGTTTGTGTGCAGCGAAATATCTGACATACTGGCTTCTCCTGTGAAGACTAATCGCTACAAAACACGTTATTCTGCTGAGAACTATTTAGAAAGGCAGTCTGGTATTGAGCAACTTTTGGATAGTGGCCTTCCACTGCTTGATCCCCTGCGCTGGTGTGACCTGACCGCCCATGACCGGGGCGAAGATCGTCTGTGTCTTGTTTTCCATCTCGGAGCCGGAGCCGCTAAACCAGTCGGTAGGATCGATGACCACGTGAGGGGCGACGCTAGCATAGTTCGATTGTGGCTTCAAGTTTTTATATTGCTCGCTATCAGTGACAGGCAGATATGCCGGGACGTGTCCGCCCTGTGCCCACGTGAAGCTGTCCTGAAGCATAAAGCTGATAAATTGCAGAGCTGCGGCGCGATGTGCCGGGTCGGGTGCGAGCTGCCGTGGCATAACGAACGAGTGCAGATCGCCCTGGACCGCGTAGGTGTTGTAGACCTGGGGATAGGGTGCCATGCTAAATGGGGTTTTCTGCGTGATGAAGGTCGTCACCTCCCACTCGCCGTTCCAGTGGAAGCCAGATTTCCCGCTGCCAAAGAGCGCGACCGCCCCGCCATAGTCGATATTGGGGGGAGCGACCTTGCTGGTGCTGGTCAGATCGGCCATAAAGGTCAGTACTTGCTCAGCTTTGGCATCATCCAGGACCAGTTCTTTACCATCGGGCGAGAAGACCTGTCCTTCGAGCTGGCTGTACAGCGAGTAGAAGATGCGCCAGAGCGTGACGCCCTCGACCTCGAACACAACTCCATAGCCGCCGGGTCCAGCCGCCTGTTGAGCGCTTTTGAGTGCGTTCATTAGCGCCTCCGTTCCCTGGATGGGCTTGAGGTTGCCGCTGTCATCGAGCAGCCCGGCTTTCTTACAGATGTCGGTATTGTAGTAGGCGACGAATGGATGGGTATCCAGCGGGATAGCGTAGAGCTTGCCGTTATAGTGCCCTTTTTGCCAGACGGCGGGGAGAAACTTGTCCTCGGTGATGCCAACGCGGGCCAGCTCTGCCAGATCGTACGGCTCCAACAGCCCTTGTGCTGCGTAGGTTGACATACGTGTGATGTGTGAAATAGCGACTTCGGGTGGGCGACCACCGGATGCGGCCATCGCCAGCTTTGTGTAATAGGGATCGCCCCAGGCCAGCGTCACCGATTGTACGTCGATAGAGGGGGTTGCTTTGGCGAAGTCGTTTTCCATCTGGATCATGCGCACGCCATCGCCGCCGCCGAACAGGTTCCAGTACGTAATGCTGGCGGCTGGCCCGGAGGGGGTGGGACCGCCACATGCAGCGAGGAGGGTAAGCGCGACGCTGCTGCTCGCTCCGGCTGTGACGGCATGTTCAAGGAAAGAACGGCGTGACATGCGCCCGGACCGGACCGCTGCAATCCATTCGGTCAGGGAACCCCGTTGCTCAGAGACCATCTGAAATCCTCCTGGAATTGATAGACACAACGCTACAAAACCGCGCTCCTGGGAAGCATTAGCAGGAACAAACAAGCAGAGTATGTGAGCCGCTCAACGGTATGAGAAGAACGCATATGAGGCGATATGTGCAAGGAATGTTCGTTGTTTCTCTGTTCTCAGCAGTATTCAGGTGCAATCGCATGGTTGTCTTACCTGCTTTACGAGGAAGAAGCTGTAAATGTGATAAGAGGGCGTTGCAAAGAAAGGGAGTGGGCTGCGAGAAGAAGCTGCAAATGTGTGGGTATAACCTGCGATGCGTGCAGCTCTAACAAAGCGTCGTCCTGGTGCCAGGAGAGAGGGGCGGTGCTTTGTTGGTCGAACCCTTTCTGTTTGCTCTTATCAGGAATGACAAAAATACGAAATGCTACATCTCAGATCGGGATAGACGACTAGAGTTCCCTCTTCAAATAAGACGAACGTTCGCTTTAACTATAGCATGGCTGTGAGCTACTGTCAAGCCTACCTTTATTGATGGACAGGGCTTTCCAGTTCTCCGCTCAAAGGGGTGCAGGGTCTCCCTGCCGGGGTCTGGGGTGTCCCCAGTTTCCTTCCCTCCTTCGCGCGCCGCCTGCGACGGCGCGCAAAAGAGAAGAAAAAAGTTTTTTGCGGGGACACCCCGCACCCCGGCAGAGGGCTGCCGCCCTCTGCACTCCCGCTAGATGGGAGAATTGGAAAGCCCTTTGTTGATGGATAGTATCGTGGATACCTGATGTTCACGGATGAAGCGCTCAAAGATGTATGTTGTTATTGCTATTTTCTGGTCTGAAATAGAACACATTTCAACCGCTTCATGTCACAATGGACAGCTATCACCGCGAGCGCCCACCAGGGTAAAAGAGTTTGGTGGGCACTCAGTGAGTAAACATACCTGAGTCGTGACAGATGTCCTCAGTTCATTTCTTCCGCACTTTATACGTTGTTTATTGCCAGGGCTTGCTGGCGCTGGTGTTCGTAATCTGACTTCCAGGGGATGGGGAGCGGCTCCCAGCTTTGGCCTGCGTCAGCCGAGCGGTAGCAGCCTTTGTTGCTCAGGGCGTAGAAGACGCCGGGTTCCTCGCAGTTGCTGGTCAGGGTGTAAACTACCGTTCCCTGCGCGTCTGGCAGCCCTTGAGTTACCCTGCGCCACGGCTGGCCGGAGGTCTTGCGATAGATGACCGACTGGACATTACACTTTAAGGAGTGCGCCAGATCGGGACTCTCCGCTGCTGAGACGACAACGGTATCGGGATCGGCGGGATCAACAGCAGCTCCCCACAGATAGTGATGCTGTAATCCTTCGCAGGGATGCCGCCATGTCTCGCCGCCGTCGTAGCTCTCATTGTAGCCTCTCCCTTGATAGAGAAAGCCATCACCTGCTGCCGAGTAGAGGCGATTGGGAATCTTCGGATGCATTAGCAGTGTATGCGTATCCAGCGGCCCCTCGGGTTGACGATCTTCCCAGTGCTTTCCGCCATCCTGACTTCTGATCAACGCACCAGCTTCAATTGCTACGAAGAGGCGTCCGACAACACTCGGATCAGGTGTAATCCAGCGCACACGGCTTATGGAGGGCAGATCTGGCAACCGCCAGGTTGGGGCGGAAGCAAGCTCGCGCAACTCTTTCAGTTCCCACCAGGTATTGCCTCCATCTTCGGAACGATACATGGCAGTTGGCTCCGCACCAGCATACACGACGCCATAGCCCCCCGAACGTTCTGTGAGGCTTACGGCAACTGAAGTCAGTTGTGGATGAGGAAGAGCTTTTCCATACCCTGATATCATGCTGCTTCTGGCATCTCCTACCGGTTCCCAGCTGCGGCCCGCATCGCTACTACGCCATAAGCCCCGTCCAAACGTACCACAATAGACGCGCTCCGGTCGCAAGGGATCAACGGAGACGCAGGTAGGTTGCATACCAACCAGATGCGCTTCAGCTTGCCATTTCCCTTGCTGTTGACGTGCTACTAACAATTCTCTTTCCATAGCGAGATACATATTCATGATCTTTCTCTCTTTTAGCAACGCATGTTATACTAACCATACAGATGTCTCTTTTCAAGGGTAGAAGCCCTGAGCCGGACCGTCAAGTCACAATCGAGTTCAGATTGTTGATTAAGCAACAGTGGAGCCAACAATGTTGAGAAACACATCCCCCAATGCGGAAGATCCACGCGTCAAACGAACCCAAAAATGTCTTTGGGAAGCGCTGCGCACGCTCTTAGAGGAGCGTTCCTTCGAGCAGATCAGTGTCACAGACATCTGTGAAGAGGCCACGATCAATCGCACGACCTTTTATAAGCATTTTGAGAGTAAATATGAGCTGTTGTCCTATGGCCTCAAATACGATCAAGAAACTGCCCAACGAAAACGGCATCGGGTCAGGAGTGCAGTGGAACGGGAACAGGAAATCGCGCAGTTTCTCGAAGAGATCACCTCAGATCGCCATTACTACAGGCGCCTGCTAGTGGACAAAGAGGATCACTGGCTCGCCACCCTGTTGCGACGCCAGACGGCAGAGCAGATCGAGGAGAGGCTGGCGAATGCTCAGACCCAGGGGCGTCATTTTCCCATTCCCCTGCCTGTCATCGCCCAATTTTATGCTGGGGCGCGCCTGGCACTGGCCATCTGGTGGCTTGAGAACGAGGGGGTGGTTTCGCCAGAAGAACTTGCTCATTACTGGCATTCCCTGTGTCAAGGGGAGGTGCCATTGCGGGATAAAGCACAGAATACTCAACTTGTGCAGATGTGATAGAAATAATGTCCGCACAAGTTGAGCCTTTTTGTACTACACCTCCTTGCGCGACATCGCGATGGCGACGATGAGCATGACCACCGTAAAGGCCAACAGGACGGCGAGATTGAAGGGAACGCTGCTCAGTTCGTAATTGAGCAGCACGCCGCGAATGGCGTTGACGCCGTAGGTTAGCGGATTGAGGGCCAGCACTGTATGTAACCATGGGGGAACCTGGCGTGTCGGGAAGATCGCTCCCGAAAACATATAGAGCGGCAACGTAATAAAGTTTTGAATGGTGCCGAAATTCTCAAAGTCCGTGATCCACATCGCAATCACGACGCCCATGCTCGAAATCGCCAGCGCCGTAAAGAAGGTTGCAACCAGCGTGGCAAGCACATTCCAGGGCGTGAGCGTCACAGAGGCAAAGGGAGCAAAGACGAGAATGATCAGCGCCTGTACTGTTGAGCTTGAGGCACCACCCAGACATTTGCCGATGACGAGCGTTGAACGCGGCGTGGGCGCAACCTGTACCTCCTTGAGAAAGCCAAATTCGCGGTCATACACAATCGAGATGGCTGATTGCAGGCCGCTGAAGATGACAGTCATTGCGATGACGCCAGGAAAGACGAATTGCTCGTAGCTAAAGCCCGCGATAGATCCCAGCGAGCCGCGCAGACCGAAGCCCAGCGCGAAGAGCCAGACCAGCGCCCGCGCCACCGCGCCAAGCAGTCGGCTTCGTTGTCGCCACAGGCGCACCATGTCGCGCCGCCAGATCATAGCGATCCCCTCCAGATCGATCAGCGATGCGACTACAGAGCGTTGAACAGGCGAGGCTTGCGGCGTTGAGACCGGTTGTGTGGTATTAATCATGAGTGTATATCTCCTTCTCTAGCGGCGCAAACGGCCCCGGCTACGCAAACGCGAACCCATGCGTTCCTTCGCGCCAGCCAACTCATCGCGAATGGCGCGACCAGTGAGATGAACAAACACATCTTCCAGCGTGGGCGCTGTAACCTCGACGCTATGGACCTCGATATCTGCCAGCGTCAACTGGCGGATAGCACTGGCGGCGAGCGCCTGCCCGTTTTCTCCCTCTGCATAGATACTGTTCTCTTCACGACGCACTGGCCGCTCCAGATAGTGTTCCAGAATGGGAACGGCTCGCTCAGTCGATGAAGTAGTAAGCCGGACTTTATCCTGACCGACCATGCGTTTGAGCGCGGCAGGAGTATCAACGGCAACGATCTCTCCATGATCGATAATGGCGATCCGGTCGCAATATTCGGCCTCTTCCATGTAGTGCGTCGTCATAAAGATTGTCAGCCCTGTTCGTTCGCGCAACCGGAGGACATGTTCCCAGACGCTTCGGCGTGTTTGTGGGTCAAGGCCGACAGTTGGCTCGTCGAGAAAGAGCGTTTGTGGTTCGTGAAGCAGGCCGCGTGCCACCTCCAGACGACGCTTCATACCACCTGAGAACGTTTTGACGATATCCTTGCTGCGATCCTCAAGACCGACCAGTTGCAACACATCCTGGATGCGGGCGGCGCGTGTTTTTTTGGGTGTGTGATAGATCATGCAGTGATAATAGAGGTTCTGTTCCGCTGTCAGATATTCATCAAGAGTGGGATCTTGAAAGACGATGCCGATGCTCTGGCGCACCTGCGAGGCCTGCTGCTCGATGTTATAGCCATTGATCCACGCCTGCCCGCTGGTAGGATGGAGCAGCGTACAGAGCATTTTAATGGTTGTGCTTTTCCCGGCTCCATTGGGACCGAGAAAGCCAAAGGTCTCGCCGCGTTCGACATGCAGATCGATGCCCTTGACGGCCTGCACATCTCCGAAGGAGCGCGTGAGTTTCTCGACGGTAATTGTCATGATTCAACCTCGATAAGGTGATGGAGGACTGGCAGTGCAGCGCGGAGCAGCTTTAGCTCGTCCTGACTGAGCCGGGCCAGGCGTCGTTGCAGATTGGTACGACGAAATTGATCGTAGAGCGCGACGGTTCGCAATCCACGCTCGGTCGGCGAGATCCAGACCACACGCCAATCTTGCTCGTCGCGTATACGTTCGACAAATCCCAGAGTGAGCAGCCGCTTGACCATTGCCGTTGCCGTTGGTGCGGCCACGCCCATAAGATCGGCCAGTTCTTGCATTGTGCAGCGCTGACGTTTGCTCAGAGAACGCAACAGCCGGGCCTGCCCCGCCGTCGCTCGTAACTCGCTGAGATCGCGCCATTCAGGTTGCTCGGAAGCGGCTTCAGCGGGAAAATTCGCCCGAATTTGCTGCAACAGGCCAGGGATAAGATCCAGTAGTTCATCAGCGATGGCCCATTCCTGGGAATCATGCTCCGTCATCGGCCCTCCCTCAACTTATTTCTGTTCGCTAATACTTAGACTATCTAAATATATTGTATGCCGAAGCGTCAACGTTTGTCAATGCTTTGAATAGTAGCAGTTTATTATGGTGAGATGGCATGTCGGCGTTGCACGTTGCGGAATAAGATATGGGCCGAGTGGTAAGTAAGAGAGTATGAGGAAGAACGCGCTCGCTTTCCTTCAACAACAAAAAGGGCCAGATAGTGTCAATGACTATTCCGACCCACATTGCGAGATTACCGTCCCTTGTATTATCCTCTTGGACCTGGGAGTGGACATGTTCCCGTTTCAATCCAGGACGTTATGTCTTTAAGATGAGCATCCCACGCTTTGTTGATCGTAGTATACACCTCCCATCCTTCTCCTTCGCCAATATCGCTATGAGTAAATATTACCAACGTACCGTCTTTTTCTTTTGTTAGCTCAAAAGTAAGGGTTGTCGGAGTAGGAGAAAGTGCTTCCCAGGTAAAACTGAACAACTGAAATGGCTTTACTTCTTTTACTTTTCCATGTTCTCCAATACCAGGTGCCATTTCTATGCGAAATGTTCCTCCTGGTTTCAATTCGATATCAGCCTTTGGCACAAACCAGCGTTCTAAATCTTGCTTTTCGGTAAGTGCTTTAAAGACTCGTTCTGGTGCTGCTTTAATAAATTGTTCTTTTGTAATTGTTCTAGTATCCATTCTCTACTCTTTCCTTCTCTTGCGTTCTACTTGTAATCTACAAGTTTTCTCTCTCTCTTCTTCTTTCTCATCTCCCCAAAACCGGAAATTGCAAGGAGGAAAGGAAAGCCAGGATACATGACTCACCCTGATCTAGCAAATCCTTGAAGAGGATTAACGCGATTCTTTATACAATGCCGATCGACCTTTATGCTTGCGCTTGGGGCCATGTGATTTCCAGGCAAAGCTGGTTGTTGTCGAAAAAGACGAATGATCCCAGTTCAGGAATCTCGGTGATGGAGACATGTACGTTGTTCAAACGCTGGCGTAAGGCGTCGGCAGCATTGCCATCGGAGAGGCGCAGGGCGACATGGGGAACCAGGCTGGACGGGTGTTTATCCGCAGCTCCTAATGTCGTTTTGGAAGATAGAGGACGCTCAAAGAAATGGAAGCCCCAGACGTTCTCATCGTTCGGCTTGACGAAAATGAGACAATGCCTGCCACGTCCCTTAACTGAGGGGGCGATATCGCTCACGTACATGCCAAGTACATCTCTATAAAAGTGTATGGTTGCGTCCAGATCTGCCGTGACCAGGGCGATATGATGGATACCATTCCAGGGAAGTTGAAATGTTTGTTGAGACATTTTAATCCTTCTTTTTTGTGTTAGACAATATATATGGGCGTATGAGCCGGGCGAGGATCAGGATGGAGCGGTTTTTGTGCCGTGCGTTGTTTTGCCCTGACAAGAAACGCGGATGGCGTGCAGCCTGCCCATAGTTTGAATTCGTGGATGGCGTGCGCTTGATCCTGATAGCCAGGATGAGAAGCCATCTGAGCGAGAGGATGGGTAGGATTTTGTAGCAGGGAGGCCATCAGCGTCTCAAAGCGGAGGAGGCGCGCAAATATTTTCGGCGAAATGCCGATACGCTGCTTAAATCTCCGCTCGAACTGGCGTAAAGAGAGACCACAGGCGTTGGCAAGCGCGTACATACGAATAAGGCCGTGCGCATTGTAGAGCTGTTCGAGCGCCGTTTGGAGAAAGATCAGATCGGCGCGGGTCCAACGCGCACGTGCTTCATTGAAATGTTGTGAGGAGAGGAGTTGTTGGGCGTATGCGCTGCGGCGTACCGTTGCTTCCAGCGTTTGTGCAAGACGAAGCCAGATTCCATCTTGTGGGACGGCGATTGGCTGATGGAGCACTTTTCCCATAGACTATGTCTTCTCCTGATACATCTTTCAGAACTACCCGTATACTTCTTGCTGTCAGTTCTGGGAGATATCATAGCAGAGAATGCCGCCGGAAGTATTGTTAAAAAGCGACGTTTTCTCTACGCAGCCTGGGTTATGGATTAGAGAGCAACTCGGCCTGCTCGGGGATAACCTCGATAATGCAGGGGTTGCCCTTTTCCGTATTTTGTATATGGTAGCGCAAGGGTTGGATCTGATGAATGTGGGCCAGGGTATTGCGAACCCCGCCGAGCGTCATGAAGTATTTGCGGGCGATGTTCAGTCTATAGGTGCGCTGGGTCTGTTGATCTGTAAGCAGCCTGGCTTTTCCTTTGATACGCAGGGTGCGCGGTGAGTTGGTATCCTGCTCTACTGCGAGGAGAACGCTTACCTGGGGGTGGGCCTTGATATTATGAACCGCCAGCGTTCGATCAGAGGTGCCGAGCCAGATGTTGCCATTGTGCCGGACAAAGTAGATCGGGGTGACACATGGCCGCCCATTGCGAGAAAGGGTAGCGATACGAGCAACCATGCAGTGTTGTATCGTAGTGAGAACTGTGGGATCATCAGTGTGCATCTTTCACCTCGTGCAACGTTCCATAATCCCAGGCAACCTCTTTGAGAGGAGTAACCTCGAACCATACATGATTGATGGGTGCGTTCGGGGGAAGTTCGACAGAACTGAGATGCCCGCGAATGTAGATGGCGCGCAGGTCGAAGAAGTAGATCCCCTCATCAACAAGGAGAACTACTTCCTGTCCTGGTTCTGGCCGACAACTGGTATGCTCAGGGATACCAACCAGATAGCGATCATCCTGCCATCGTACCGCAACAGGCAATACCTCTGGCTCCTGATTACAAGCAAAGGAGATGCAGGCACGGGAAACGCGCTCCAGCAAATCCCGCGCACAGCCTGGATCAATATCTCTCGTGACCCGTTTCATAGACACTTCCTTTTTCCTGTGCCTGTTTGTGCCGCGTCTTCACACAACCGCGCGTCCGATAAACGATAGTTCAGCGAGCTCATCGGCAAAGTCGATAATATTTGTCCAGTTGCGCGCGTCGCTCGCCTTCAGGTGGTTGAACGGGAAGTGGAGCTTGGCGGGAGAGATCACGCCGCCGAACATTTCGATGGCAATCGGTTTGAGCAGAGGGGCTTTTTCCAGTGCGCGATCAAGCTGTTCGCGTGCATCCTGCCACTCTTCAGGGGTCTGGTGAATGGGGCCGAGGGCAAAGATGGCCGTTGGCTTCTCTTGCAGGGCTGCATAGTGTCGTTTGAGGAAGCGACGGGCCTCCGGGTGCCAGCGATCCATATAGATTGGCCCGCCAAGCACGATCATGCGATATGGCTCAAGCGTGGAGACCTCGAATATGGGTTTCAGTTCCACTTCGAGCCCACGCTCATGCAGCCTGTCCGCAATAGCCTCAGCCACCTCTTGCGTTGAGCCGTAACGTGTTGCATAGGCGATAAGGATTGTTGATGTCATTGCCGTCTCCTTGCCAGTGGGAATGCCCCCACCTTCATATTCCCTGGTCTATGTATATCTTGATTGTATGCAGGAGACTTCACAAAAGGATCTCAACCGACCGATCTCTGCTCACAGAATGGTTACAGGTTTCTCTGTGACTAACGAGTGGGAGCGATGCCCAAGATGACCACAAAATGCCATAGTGCTGTAAAATCTTCGCTCCACATCTCTATAAGTTCTTGCTGATAAAGCTGATCGAACTCCTCCTCAGTAAGCTCTCCAGCTTTTATCAGCGGGATTCGGAGTTGAGGGGTCGTGATTTCGGCATTGTGATAGAAATCCGCCCATCCAGGACTATCATGAGAATAGTCGCCAACAAATGATGAGACGGTTGCTTGATAACCTCGCTGTTTGAGCTTGTGGAGCAGTGCCGGTCCCAGGCCGAAAGAGCGGCCATTTAGCGAAAAGCCATAGCCTCCGTTCCAGAGAGACTTGATGGCTAAACTGCTGAGATATTCAAAGGTTTTTGAGTTGGTTGAGCCGCTATCATCTGGCTCGATCAAGCGCAGGATGCCACCCGGTCGCAGGATACGAGTACATTCATCGAGAAGTGCATCCCATGCCTCCCGTTTCAACACTCCAAGCAGGAGGCGTGCATTGATCAGGTCAAAGGTTGCATCTGAAAAATCCAGGGGTTGAGTGATATCCATCACTCCAAACGTGGCGTTCTTGCGCCCTTGTGCCTGTGCGCGTGCTGTGGCATATGAGATCATTGGTTCGCTGCGATCAATACCAGCCACTTCCAGGTCCGGGCGATCCAGCGCAACATCAAGCGCCCATCCACCGGGGCCGCAGGCCACATCCAGCACTTTGGCCTGCGCTGGCAGGTCGGGCAGGCCGGCCAGGGGACCGCCCATCGCTTGCGTAAGAAAACGATCCTGATTGATAAGCCGGGCCAGTTCAGCCGGGCTGTTGAGGTCGAAAATATATGTGTCCTGTCTCTCCATGCGCTTTCCTCATTGATTATGTTCGATATTTGCCTCACCACATCCATCCTGCCACTTCCGCACCTGTTTGAGTATAAAGCAATAATGCGCATATGTCGAGCTATATCAAAGTCTACTAACAAAAAAGATCAGGTTGTAGTTACGCAGTTTAAAACTGCATAATTACATGGGCCACTTTCTTTCCTGCCTGCTGATAGGTGATGGAGGAAGCGTCAGTTCCCGATATGATGCGGTGGGCACAGGACCGGGAGCGGTGGCCTGGTTCAAGGGAACAGTGAGGGGATAGGGGTCGAAGCTTTCAGGGCTGACGGTAGGAACAGGCTCATCCGCTTGTGGAGCGCGTGCCCATGACTCCTGTGCCAGTTCGTCCAGTTTTTGTATTTGTCCATCCTGTTGTACCTGTTCGGCTGAAGCGCCTCTGAAGAGAGAGGTGATGCTTAGCGCAACTCTCACCGCGTTTGGATCGCCTGTGAGGAAAGAGGCCATGCGATAGACCTCAGTCAGGTTCTTTGTTGTCTGGCGATCTGAGCGAGCTTTTATCACATCAAAAGCGATAAACATACCGATCCAGGGCGCTGCGATGGTCAATGAACTGAGAGATGCTGGCAACAGACTGCTAAAAAAGAATAACAGGACGGACGCGGCGATAATAGCCCAGGCTGCTAGGCGATTGAGCAGCGCGTGAAGCGCCATTCTCTTCTTGACCATGCCAATAGCAATCCCAATGAGTGCATCTTGCTGTCGCCAGTCGGAGTGGCGGAGGAAGAACTCGTTGAGAATCAGCGTAGGTTTGAGCAGACCGGAGACACTGACACCGGGGATCTCTCGTATGTCCTGTTGTATCAGCACTGAGGAGAACTTGACCTGTCCTACCTGTTCCCAGGCCGCGATGCGCGGAGCAAGAGGTGCCCAGGGCGTGTTGGCAAGTTGCTCGACTTTATTCTTCAATGCATACAGAGGCGTGTCAAACACAGCTTCCAGGATTACAAAGGCA
Source organism: Reticulibacter mediterranei (assembly GCF_016587455.1). Lineage (NCBI taxonomy): Bacteria > Bacillati > Chloroflexota > Ktedonobacteria > Ktedonobacterales > Reticulibacteraceae > Reticulibacter > Reticulibacter mediterranei. The sequence continues at coordinate 134,665 of NZ_BNJK01000004.1, forward strand.
CCAGAGCAGAAGATGAACAGCAATGCGAGCAGGTAATACAGATTCGCAGAGGGGGCGAGCATGAGGAGAAGGGCCACCGCCTCCATGTAGAGGACGGATGGCAGCGTTTGCAGGAGCGCCTCACGGATTTTCAGAAATGCGATCTCATGGCGTTGTAGCGTGCTGATTTGAAAAATACGCACTGCTTGTGCATCACTAAATACGGTTCGTAAGAAAGAGTAGGCAGATGAGCCAATGGTGTTGCCAATGCTCAGAGCCAGATAAATAGGATAGAGAACGTTGACCTGGAGGAAAAAGAGGAGGAAACCTGGGATGGAAACGACATAATAGTTTATGACAAGCGAAACGAGGGGGATACCAATAAGCACGGCAGACCAGAGATTGCTCCAACGTGATGGATAGCCCAGGTAGTTGCGTGCAACTGCGAAACGCAGATATGTTTCTAATGAGGGGTTCTCTGTCTCGATCTCTTGTTGCAGTTCTTGGGTGTGACGTTTCGCTGCAACCACCCCAATGTAACTTAAAGCGATGATGGAGATGGTTTGAGCCACGAGAAAGAGTATCAGAGGTGATATCATAAGAGCATCCTTTCAAACCTATGATCGACTTGCAATACTTGCGATAAGCAAGTGGCACATTGAGGCCTGGTGTCAATGAAATATATCCCCATCCGTTACTACGTTCTTTTCAGACGAAAGTTGCTGAAATAGGCCGTATATGCCAATCTATGCATCAGAATAAAGCCTCTCCGATGAAAAGGACTTGAGCTTCACGTTACGTCAAGGTGTACAATAGAATGCTGAGAAAGGATGGGGCTGCCATGTTTACCATCGGAGAATTTTCGCGCATTGCCCAGGTTTCTACGCGACTCTTGCGCTATTACGACGAAATTGGTCTCTTGAAACCTGTTCATACGGATCGTGGTACTGGCTACCGCTATTATAATGCAGAACAACTCTTGCTTTTGAACCGCATTCTCGCATTAAAAGATCTGGGACTCTCGCTTGAGCAGATTCAGTTGCTTATAAAAGGAAATATCTCCACCGATGAAATACAAGGTATGTTTCTGCTGAAAAAAGCTCAAATTGAGCAACAGATCCAGGCAGATCTTCAGCGCCTCCGCAGTATTGAAGCGCGGGTGCAAGCCATGCGCCATGTAGAGGCAAGCCTTCCTATTGATGTGATCCTCAAACACGTCCCCGCTCAATCGGTATTAAGCGTGCGAACAACGATTGCATCATTTACGGCTGGCCTTTCTCTCTTCGATGAAGTTACTGCGGCTCTCCCAGAAAAAGATATCTATGGGTTTCGTTTCTGTATCTGCCATAGCAAAAGCTTCGCCAAGCACAATATCGATCTGGAAATGGGACATCTGCTGGAAGTGGCCTCTCATGCTCCTGTCCTCCTCTGCGATGGCTTACACCTCCGCTTTCGAGAACTGCCTGCCGTCGCTGAAATGGCTACATACGTTGTGCAGGGCGGGTTAGAAACGATCCATGCTGGCTACATAGACATTGGCACCTGGACAGAAACACATGGCTATCATGTTGTGGGCATGCCACGTGAGATTACGCTGCAAGCTCCACAGGAACCCGATGGCAGCGATCTCATAACGGAAATCCAGTTTCCTGTTACTCTCCATCATTCTGCTTGAAATAGTTTTTTGCAAGGAAAGGATGTATTTATGACGTTTGAAGACATCGTGCTTGTTGTGGGGGGAACCCTGACAGGTCTGCTCGCCGGGGTGTTCTATGGCTTTAGTGTGGCTATCGTGCCTGCGCTGCGCGCCATCAAGGGGACACAACATATCGCCGCCATGCAATTGATCAATATCAAGATCATCAATCCCGTGTTCTTCCTGAGTTTTTTTGGCCCGGCCCTCCTGCTGCCTCTGGCCGCATTTCTTCTTCGAGATCGGCCACAATTTGGCCTCTTGCTGGCGGCTTCGCTCCTGCATATTGTTGGAGCAATCGGTGTAACCGCAGCTGGCAATATTCCTTTAAACAATAAGCTTGCCAGATATGATGTCGATCAGCTCTCAGAAAAGGAAGCGGACCCGATCAGAAAATCATTCCAGGCACCTGGAACTCCCTGGATGAACTTTCATACAATACGTACACTTGCATCAATAATAGCAACGGTACTGGTTTTTCTTGCATGTCTCTCCAGGTGATTGCACAATCATACCAGTTCAGTTTTTCCGTAGTGTTGGCGATATGCGCGAGGCGTGAGGCCGTAGCGTTGTTTAAACAGGCGCTCAAAATGCGTGAGAGAATGAAAACCGGCAGAAGAACAAATGGTTGTGATCGGCAATTGAGAGGCTGCCAGAAGCGCCTGTGCAAATTGGAGACGGAGACTTTGCAAGTAGCATTGAAAGGTCTGCCCGACCAAGCGATGAAAGCACTCGCTGAAATAGTGTGAAGAAAGTCCTACGTGCTGTGCTACCTCGGCGAGCGGGAGGGCTTCGCGGAAATGGTGTTCCATATAGATCAAGGCTTGGCGTATCACGGGGGAGATCGCGCTCTCATCTTCCCTGGTGATGGAGGATGTTTGACCTACAACGATCATGCGCCTGAGATCAATCAGGATACGTTCAAGCGCACCGCGCATGACCAGCCCATAGCCGGGCTGTTGTTGTTCAGACTCATGCCAGATGCGGCGAAACTCGCGTTCTATCTCTGGTCGAGACGCTTCATCGACCTGCACGGCTAGCTCGCGAGAGGTTGAGAATAACAGGGATCGGAGTTCTGTACTGAGTTGTTCCTCTGTGAAGATTACATTGAAAAGCTCTAATGGTTGCTCGTGCGAAGGGATAACCGCGTGGAAATCGGTTGGAGTCATACAGAACAGTGTCCCCGCACGTAGTTCACGTGTTATCTCGTTGAGCAGATGCGTACCCTTACCTGCCAGAGTGTAATGGATTTCATAAAATTCGTGCCAGTGGACATCCACCTGTTCGTGTATAAACTGATGGTAGATGCGTACTGGCGAGGATTGCTGGAGTAGATAATCCTGCTTGCTCAAACGTTGTGGAGCCGGGTCAGCAGCCTTTCTTTTTCGCGGCATCTCCTCGCCTTTCATCTCCTATGTATATTTACATGACTTCGTAGGTATTGCCTGCGAGATCTTTTCCTCGCGCCAGCCAGATACGATGCCCGCGATTTTTTTCGGGATAGACCAGAATTTCGGTAGACATGTAGCGCATCGTATAGCCGCAGCGTCGATACGGACTGGTGTTTGCCTCCGCTCCATGAATGATACGCCCATCATGCAACGAACATTCCCCAGGCTCTAATTCAAAGGCAACTGCGTTGGAACGATCAACGTGTTTGATCTGTTGACTGAAGGTGTTCCGCTGAGAGTCCACATCGTCATATTCGGAGAAGCCACCAGTTCCAGTCAGGTGTGTACCAGGGAGAACTTGCATACACCCATTTTCCCGCGTGCTGCGATCGATGGCGAGCCAGATAGTTACGATTTTATCATACCTGCTACAGCGGCCCTTCCAGAAGGCTGAGTCTTCATGCCAGGGGGTTGCACGCCCGATCTGTGGATCTTTGCAGATGAAATGGCTCGACCATAATGCAATGTTTGGGCCGATCAGTGGCTCAACCAGATCCAGAACCTCGTTGCTCAACAGAAAATCGAGCAGGCGGTCATCGCGGAAATGTGGAGTGTCGAGTTCGTCGGAAAGCTTGTCGCCTTTTTTAGCAAGCTGCTCCTCAAAGATGGCCTGCAACGCCGCAAATTTCTCCGGTGAGAACAGTTGTTGGTGTGAGAGAATATACCCCTGTTCGTGAAATGTTTGCACCTGTTCCTGGGTAAGAGTGTTCATGAGACGATTCCCTTTCTTCTTGCTGTTGGGCCAGCGCCTTTACTGGCTGTTTCTAGCATAATTGAGAATGCAGCAATTCACTCGATTTCTCTTCCACAAAAGTCAACATATTTTCCTGAATAGAGCAATACACTTCTACTATTCCTTCTGTCAAGCGAAAGGAGGCGATTGTCTTCGCATTTCTGATTTATACCTTGTAGCAGGTTCAGCGATTTTAAGAGGTGGATACACAGGGAGGAAGCAGGTCGAGATGTAAGGCTTGCTCACACCACGCCGCGACCGCTAAGAGATGCTCTTCCTGCCAGGGAGCGGCTACTAACTGGACACCTAATGGTAATTGATCGGTATTCAAGCCTGAAGGCAAGGAAAGCGATGGAAAGCCACACAGGGTCCAGGGAATCTGGAAAACAGGCTGCCCGGTCGTACTCCGGTCGGCTGGAGCAGCAGAAGGCGTAGTTGGAGTCAAGAGAACATCCACATGCTGAAAAACATCCTGGAAGGCAACTCCCCACTGACTACGCAACCGTTGCGCTTGCAGATAAGGCACTGCTGGAGTGAGCATTCCTCCTTCGATAAATTGTCGGATTTTCGGCCCATATTTTTCTGGATGAGCGGAAAACAGTTCTTGATGGTAGGCGGCGCATTCAGCGCTCACAAGAATGCGATGGGCCGCATGCAGGAGGGAGAGATCTTCTGGCAGCACGATCTCTTTGACCTGGGCACCGGCCTTGCGCAAGGTCTCCGCTACCTGATCGGTATGTGCCCTGACCTCTGCGTCAGCCTGTTCATAGAAATACTGTCGCACCAGTCCCAGACGGGGAACGACAGGCTGAGAATTCAATGCTGCCATGTAGTCGGGGACGGAAGCAGCGGAGGGATCATGGGAATCGGACCCGGCCAATACATGAAGCAGGAGGGCTGTATCTTCGACGTTGCGTGTCGTCACACCCACTGTGTCTAAACTCCAGGCCACAGGAATCACACCAGCACGGCTGATACGCCCATAGGTCGGTTTCAAGCCCATGACTCCGTTGTAAGCGGCTGGTCGGAGGATATCACCAGCCGTTTGCGTATCGACCGTGCCATAACACATCCGAGTTGCGACCGCGACCGCCGAACCAGAAGAAGATCCTCCTGGAGTATGAGCTGGATGCCAGGCATGCACAGTTGGAGCAGGATCGTTGACAGCTAATTCGGTACACATGGTTTTCCCAATGATGATCGCGCCGGCTTGTTTGAGACGGCTGACGACGGCGGCATCAGAGGCCGGGACAAAATCAGCGTAGAGGGGAGAGCAGGCCGTTGTTTTCATTCCGCTCGTGTAGAAGAGATCTTTACAAGCGATAGGAAGCCCATGCAAGGCTCCTCGTGGCCCCATTGTTGCGAACTCCTTATCCAGGAGTTCGGCCTGGGCAAGCGCTCCCTGATGATCTACCGTGACCCAGGCGCGAAAAGTCGGATCAAGATCATCAATACGATGGAGGAGTTCCTGAACCACCTGGACACAGGATACCTGACCACTTTGGAGTAGCGTGGCGGCTTGTCGGATGGTCAAAGAGGAAAGGCCGGCCATTTATCTCTCCTTTTCGTTGTGTGCAAGGGAACAGAGAAAATCTGGCTCCTGTTCTCGATCAGGCTGGTGCTGAGAGAGGAGCCAGAGATGTGCTGCTCGTTCCTCAAGCTGAGCATGCAAATCACGAGCCTGCTCTTCTCCAAACCAGATGATGGCTTGTTGGGTAAGGATTTGCATCAATTGCTTTTGCGTGATATTCAGAGGCATAATCGCTCCTTTCTCGCCTGTTGGATACAATATGTCAGCATGTGCGAGGCACATATTCCCAATTATGAGATCATTGGCAAATGTAGCCCCTTTTCTCTGGCACACTCGATGGCGATGTCGTAACCTGCGTCGGCATGACGCATAACGCCGCTGGCAGGATCGTTGGTGAGGACGCGCTCCAGGCGTTTTGCTGCTTCCTGCGTGCCGTCCGCAACAATGACCATACCAGCATGTTGCGAAAATCCCATGCCGACTCCGCCGCCGTGATGGATGGAGACCCAGGTTGCGCCGCTGGCACAGTTGAGCAAGGCATTGAGCAGCGGCCAGTCTGATACCGCATCGGAGCCATCTTGCATAGCTTCTGTTTCGCGGTTGGGGCTTGCCACCGAGCCGGAATCGAGATGGTCGCGACCGATGACTATCGGCGCGCTTAATTCGCCTTTAGCAACCATTTCATTAAATGCTAACCCCAGCCTTGCGCGGTCGCCAAGACCGACCCAGCAGATACGGGCGGGGAGTCCCTGGAATTTGATTTTCTGTTGCGCCATATCCAACCAGCGGTGTAGATGCGGATTGTCGGGAATAAGCTCCTTGATCTTCGCGTCTGTCTTATAAATATCCTGTGGATCACCGGAGAGCGCTACCCAGCGGAACGGTCCGATGCCTCGACAGAAGAGCGGGCGGATATAAGCGGGGACAAAGCCGGGATAATCAAATGCATCTTTCACACCGGCATCGTATGCCACCTGCCGAATGTTGTTGCCGTAATCGACGACTGGAACCCCCTGCTTGTAGAACTCCAGCATGGCGCGGACCTGCCTGGCAATCGATTCCTTCGCACGCTCGACATAGCTTTCGGGGTCGCGTTTGCGCAGTTCACCTGCTTCCGCAAGACTCATCCCGGCTGGAATATACCCGTTCAGGATGTCGTGCGCTGAGGTCTGATCTGTGACCATATCAGGGAGAATCCCCCGACGCACCAGCTCTGGATAGATCTCAGCGGCGTTGCCCAGCAGACCGATTGAGAGCGGCTGTTTCAGTTCGCATGCCTCGCGAATCTGGTCGAGCGCTTCATCGAGCGTACTGGCTATGGCGTCGCAGTAGCCGGTATCGAGACGCTTCTGAATGTGGGCGGCATCGCATTCAACAGCAAGCATGGAGGCACCAGCCATTGTCGCAGCCAATGGTTGGGCACCGCCCATTCCGCCCAGGCCCGCCGTCAGTATCCACTTGCCGGATAAGTTGCCGCCGAAATGCTGGCGGCCCATTTCAACGAACGTTTCATACGTCCCCTGCACGATGCCCTGGCTACCGATGTAAATCCACGAACCAGCGGTCATCTGACCGTACATCATCAGTCCCTTGCGGTCGAGTTCGCGGAAGTGTTCCCAGTTCGCCCAATGCGGCACCAGGTTGGAATTAGCGATGAGGACTCGCGGCGCGTCGGCATGAGTTTTGAACACGCCAACCGGCTTGCCCGATTGCACGAGCAGAGTTTCGTCTTGTGTCAGGCGTTTCAGCGTCTCGACGATGCGGTCGAAACATTCCCAATTGCGCGCAGCCTTGCCGATGCCGCCATAGACAATCAGTTCGTTTGGGTTCTCGGCCACCTCCGGGTCGAGGTTGTTCATCAACATGCGCATCGGGGCTTCAGTGAGCCAGCTTTGTGCTGAGAGTTTTGTGCCACGAGGCGCTTTGATGGTTCGTGCGTTTGCTTGTGAGCGTTCAGGAGTAGCCATATGAAAACCTTCCTTACCTGGGGGATGTTCAACGATCTACACTATATACGATAGTCCCAAAAAGCCGTCAGCACGCTCCGCATTGAATGCATCGATATTCATATTTTAACCTCTCTTTGTTCTTATAATTACACATTTATCAATCCATGTCGAGGATGCCAGAGAGATGGCTTCCCATCTCAAGCATCATAAAACAGCGCTTAGTGAGCATACGTTCTTAATTCTTAAAGAGCGCGAGAGGAGCGGGCGGATCATTGCTCGGGTGGTCTTCTACCGATAAAATTGACTGGTTGTAGCGTCATCACCGGTTCATCATACTGGTTGATGAACTCACAGTGGGTGCGCACGACGCCCATTTCAGGGCGGCTTCTTGAAGGCGTACAGGAGGCTATCGTACAACGTCCTCTCAATACATCCCCTGGTCGAACTGGTTTGAGCCAGCGTAGCTCATCCACGCCGGGTGAGGCCAGACTGATTGTTTGATTGAGAAACCGCTCGGCAAATAAGCGCATAAAGAGCGATCCTGTCTGCCAACCGCTCGCAATCAGCCCTCCAAATGGTGTCTTGCTTGCTCTGTTGAGATATGGAAGGGTTGCGGATCGTAGTGCTGGGCGAAGGCCAGCATTTCTTCTTCGCTCACCGTGATGCTTCCCAACTCGAATACCTGGCCGATTTCTAAATCATCAAAATAGAACAGGGGAATGTCTTCGGGCATTTTGCTTGCTCTCCTTGTTTCGTATGTATGGCTGTCTCGTGGTCAAGAGATGGTAGATAAAAGGAAATATGTACACATATTACCACCTGCCGTCTCGCCCGGAGGTCTGTTTTCTAGATGGATATGAGTCATCTCAGGCTTTTCCCTGTGGCTCTCGCACGCCTCAGCGCCTTCGGCGCTTCGTCGGGGTTGAGGAGGAGATGGTGGCTGGAGGTAGGCTGTGCCTCCAGCCACCATCTCCTCCTCAACCTGCTCGCCGCGTAGCGGCGAGCATTGCGGGCAGAAGTCGCCGCGAAAAAATCCGGGATGACTCATAGCGATTATTGATCGTATTGTTTTGCAGAACATGCACCATTCTTGTAAAGCGGTGTTGTGTCTACGTAGTGGGTAGTGGATGGATTCATAATTATTTTTACATGAAACATCTAGCAAAGGAGGCGGGACCGTCCTTTGCTAGATGTTTCATTGATGGTGAAATGTTATTATTCCCAGGTTACGGGCAGATGAGCAGGACCAAACGTTGCTGAATCGTTCGGACGCCAGGGAACCTCCTCTGGGGTAACTGACAGGCGAATGGTGGGTAGGCGTCGCAGCAGGGTACTCCAGAGAACGCGTAGCTCCATGCGGGCGATCTGTTGACCCAGACAGGCGTGAATGCCCCGGCCAAAAGTGACCATCGGATTGTATTCTCGATCAAAATCGATCTCATGGGCTTGAGAGAAGACGGTTTCGTCCCGGTTCGCGGCGAGTATATCGAGCATCATCACTTCTCCAGTATGAAGCGTGGTTTCACCGAGTGTCACGTCTGTCCGTGCAATACGCGGTCGTCCCAGCCCAATTGGGGTGATCCGCAAGATCTCTTCAATCGCCGAAGCCAGACGCTCCGGGTCATCCAGGCGTTCGCGCAGTTGTGCAATCAGATCGGGACGCTGAAGCAGGATGAAGGCGGAGTTGGTAAAGGTTGTGCTTACCGTCTCAAAGCCCGCACCAATCAGGGCTGCGGCAAACGAGAGCATCTCCTGTTGCGTGATGACTTCATCGCCCTTTTCATACGCTTTGACCAGCGTGCCAAACACCGTGTTGCCGGGATGCTGGCGCTCTTGCTCAACCAGGGGGAGCAGATACGCTGTGAGCTGCTTCCAGCGGTCTTGCTTCTCCTCGGCTGTCATGGTGTTTGAGACAATGACCTTGCCCCACTCACGGAAGAGAGGTTCATCGTCGCGTGGCACGCCGAGCATCTCACAGATGACGGTCATGGGTGTCTGAATCGCATAATCTTCAAACAGATCGGCAGGTGGGCCTTTGTGCTTCATCGCGTCGATGAGGGTGTTGGTGACTTCCACCACACGCGGAGCCAGGTCGTTGGCAGCTTTCACCGTGAATGCCTGGGTCACAAGGCGGCGTGTTTGATTGTGGCGAGCATCGGAGACGCTCATGAGGGAGACCATTTCTTCTCCACCAGCTCCGAGTTTACTCACTTCGCGACGTGGGACATCGCCATCAGACGTCTGAATAACGCCACATTTGGGATCGGCCCATGCCTTAACTACATCCGTATGTTTGGTCAACAGATAGGCATCTCCGCCAAAGGGCATATGTACTCGTGCTACTGGACATTGCTCACGCAGCTGGTCATACATCGCGGGACATTCCAGACTATGATCGGCAAATGGGAAGGGATACGATGGGATCTCTTCTTGTTTCTTTTTATCGGTAGAGGCCAGTTGTTCGTGACTCATCTGATTTCTCTTTCTATAATACGCTGCCAGCGCCTCTCCTATCGGGGAAAGAGTTGCCAGTCATATGGAAACGGAATTCCAATTCCACTAAGGAAGTATAGCAGGGAGGAGAATGGTTGTCAAGGTGATGAATATATGCTCCCGCTCCTCCATCTCTGGACCTATCCGTATTGCATTTTTCCTCTGAGCATGTTATGGTATCGATAATAATAAAACGAAACTGTTTCGGAAAGAAACTGGACTATCCGTATTGCATTTTTTTTCTGGAGATGTTATAGTATCGATAATAACAAAACGAAACTGTTTCGGAAAGAAAAGGGGAAGCGCAGATGCACCTGAAAGAGCAAGAAGGGCGTAGGGTTGGACGGCCTCGGAGCCTGGAAGCACAGCAGGCTATTCTTGATACTACACTCTTATTGCTTGCTACGCAGGGCTATGAGGCGATGAGTATCGAAGAGGTTGCTACTCGTGCTGGCGTGGGCAAAGCGACTATTTATCGCTGGTGGGACTCGAAAGAGAGCCTTGCCCTTGATGCATTACAACATGTCTACGCCAGACACCCTGTCATCGATACGGGTGATCTGCGGCATGACCTTATTGCTATGATTGAAGATTTTATTCAACTTATAGAGGAGAAGAAGCCTATTCTGGGAGATTTGACCTTCAAGCTGCTTGGGGAAATCAAAACACGTCCTGAACTCTTCCAAATGTTTTATGCGCGCATTGTGGAGCCGCGTTTGCAGCAATTGGTGCAAATGATCGAACGTGCTCAGCAGCGTGGGGAGCTGCGCAAGGATCTCGATTCCAGCGTGCTTGCAGGGCTTTGCTATAGCCCATATATCATCTATCGCATGATGTGCTGTGGCCAGATCGTTTCCGCTGGCGATCATTGGGCAGAGCAGGTGGTTGATGCGCTCCTATATGGCATAGCCGCCCGTCGTGAAGACAGTATATAGGATGAGCATAAAACAAAGAAAAGCCTATATTACATGGTCACACAAGTCGGTACATGGTAAAGAAAGCATAGATGTTGTATTGACAGATAATTGAATGTGCATATTCCCTCCAGGACATTGCGGGCCTGGTACAAAGGTAGAGACATTTCTATGCAAAATGTGTCTTATAAATGGTTAGTGACGATAGTTGTTATCTTCGGCATGTTTATGGTGTTGCTGGATACTACTATCGTCAATACTGCTATTCCGCATTTACAGACAACTTTTGGCGCTCCGCTGGCTGATGTGAACTGGGTCGCCACTGGTTACACACTGGCCGAAGGCATTGGCATCCCGCTCATGCCATTTTTTGCTGCCCTTCTGGGCAATAAGCGCTTCTATATTATAATCTTGGTTCTATTTACTATTGGATCGGCGCTTTGTGGGCTGGCATGGAGCCTGCAAGCGTTGATCATCTTTCGTATCTTGCAGGGTCTTGCAGGCGCTAGCATGCTACCTCTCTCGATTACGCTGCTGTTCAGCGAGTTTCCGCCTGAAGAGCGTGGCGTCGCGATGGGAGCATTGGGCTTGCCACTCATGGCAGCTCCGGCGCTTGGTCCGACTGTGGGAGGCTACATCGTCACATACGTCGATTGGCGTATGTTGTTCTATATCAATGTGCCAATTGGTATTATTGGAACCATCTTGGCGATGATGTTCCTGCGCGATATCAGGACGCCGAGGAATCGTCCTCTTTTCTTTGACCTTCCAGGTTTCATAGCATGCACAATTGGCCTGGGTGCCTTGCTCTATGCCCTCGACAAAGCCGGGTCTGATGGTTGGGGTTCCCTCACCGTCTCAGGCTTCATGGCGCTCGGCGTTATCTCATTGATTTCGTTCGTCTTCATTGAACTAGCCACGATTCAGAGTGGCAAAGATCCGTTGCTCGATATACGTATCTTTGGTTCCAGAACCTTCACGGGCGGCAACATCGCTATGGCGTTGCTTGTCTTTGCGCTCTTTGGCGGTCAATTTCTGATACCGCTCTATCTGCAAAATCTGCGCGGGCTGAGCGCGTATGATGCGGGCCTCATATTGTTGCCGCAAGCGCTTGGTTCGATGGTTTCCTCGGTGTTTGGTGGTCGTCTGGTGGATAAACTTGGGATGAAGCAGGTCGTCATTCCGGGGCTGATCCTCTTAGGTGGCGCACTATGGGGGTTATCGCGCCTGACACTGGACACACCATTTGCAGATTTTCAATGGCTCCTGATCCTGCGCGGCCTGGCGCTGGGATTCGCCATTCAACCGACGAGCGCGGCGGCGCTATCCGAGATTAAACCTGCTCAGCTCTCGCAGGCGTCCTCGCTCAATTCGGTCGTCCGCTCGATGGTCAGCGCGCTGGCTGTTGCTCTGGTTTCAACGCTGGTGACCAATCGCACCACGTTTCACTATCAGCACCTCGCGGAGGCGGTGACGCCAGATAGCGCGGCAGGACAGGGAGTGCAACAGACGGCGGCGGTCCTGATGGGTCAGGGGATGGGGCAGCAGGTTGCCCTGTTCGCAGCAATGGGGCAGCTGGTCAAACACCTGAAGCTGCAAGCCTACCTGCTGGCAATGAACGATACGTTTTTACTCACACTGGGGGCTATCTTTCTCGCTGGTTTCGTTGTGCTGTTTGTTATCCGCGCACCTCGTAAAGCGGCAGGCGAGGGGCGGTCAGCCATGGCATTGGAACACATGCCAGAGGAGATATCCAGCATGGAAGAAGAGCGGGTTGCCGAACCTGTTGGAGCTGTTGCTTCGACTCAGCAAAAAAGCGGGTCGGCCTTTGCCAACTCTTCAGATGTGCCCATGAGGAGATCTCCATCGACTACCCTCACTCGTCAGCAAAGCAACTCTTCTCACTTAAATAACGGAAATGCTCTGATGCCAGAGCAAAGAAAGGATAAACGTATGCGCCGCTTTATGCGTCCCTCAGTCTTGATCCCCTCGATTATGCTAGCGGTCATCCTCATAGCTGGTGTCGTGGGGTATATTCTTTACAATAGCTACAATTTCTATTCAACCGACGATGCTCAGGTTGCTGGCACTATGGTCAATCTTGTTCCACCTACCAACGGTACGCTTATTGTTCTGAATGTTGAGGTGGGTAGCTATGTGAAGGCCAATCAAGATATTGGCACCGTAAAGCCCACCGGCCTGTTGCCCGTACAGCATATCTTCGCACCCAGAACCGGGTTGATTGTGCAGGTTCCTGCCGTTGTTGGTCAGCTGGTGAGTACGGCCACAACGATTGCGCAAGAGGTCGATCCGAGTAGCATCAAGGTCACGGCCAATGTAGAGGAGAGTGCGATCAAAAACATTATGGTGGGACAGCAAGTGGATATCCACGTTGATGCATACAATAGCAATATTACTGGCCATGTCTCACAAATTGTTGGAGCTACGGCCGGTCAGTTCTCGCTCTTGCCATCGACGGACAACTCCAGCGGTAACTATACCAAAGTTAGCCAGCGTATCCCTGTCTATGTCAAACTTGATGCACCTTATGATGGATCACTGGCACCTGGCATGAGCGTGGAGGTGACGATACACCTGCATTAGCGTATCGTTGTACACGAATTAAGGGTGCAAGCCATCTGAGGCAAACATACACTTATCTTTTTCTCTTTGACTGCTAACATTGAAAGACTGTGGAGAAGCATCCCTCCTCCACAGTCTTTCAACCCCATGTTTCCCATTTTCGATCACACAGAGAGCATGCGGCTCTCTAGCTTCGCTCCAAGAAGAGTAAACGAACTCCTAGGCCGATGAGAACACTTCCCGTGAGGTATTTGAGGATTGAGGCGATGCGAGGTTGTGTTGCAAGTTTCTCTCGCAAGCTTCCCGAGAGATAGGCGTATCCTCCATAAATGCACAGACAGATCATAGTGAAGGTGAGGCCAAAGGCGATCATTTGCAAAGGAATACTGGCAAGATGAGGATTGACGAACTGTGGGAGCAAGGCGGCAAAGACCAGGATGCCTTTTGGGTTGAGCATGCTCGTGAGAATGCCTTGTTGCAGAATGCGTCCAGCAGAAGCTGTAGTGATCGCACCTGGAGTCAGAGAACCACCTGCTTTTGAGAGGAACATGCGAATCCCCAGATATACAAGATAGATTGCTCCTATGTAGCGGACGATGGTAAAGGCAAGAGGCGATGATTGCAGTAAGGCAGACAATCCAAGTGCCGCAAGCATCGTATAGACGAGATAACCAAGACAGATGCCCACCGTCGAGAGCAGGGCCGCTTTTTTCCCTTGTGCCATCCCACGTGTTATGATATAGATCACATCAGGACCGGGCGTAAAGGCAAGAACAACGATCAGGCTTGCAAAGAGTAGGAGATTGGAAACAAACATGGTTGAGATCCCTCCTCATTCTGAAACTCTTGAGGTCAGTGGCTATGATTGAGAAGGATAGCAAAGACAATGGCACGTGTCTTGAACGATCGTGCAAACAGGATTGGATGCAAAGTACTCAGACATCTGAAGGGATGGAATTCTTCGAGGCATGGTTTCAGGGGAAAGCTTATCAAAAGCACCGACACGACATGTATGCGATCTGCCTGACAACCACTGGTGTCCTTGCTGTTGATTACCGAGGCAACACCGAGATCAGTCTTCCGGGCCAGGTGGTCGTGTTGCATCCCGATGAGGTTCATGATGGGTATGCAGGTGCAGAAATGGGCTTTGGATATCGCCAGATCTATGTGGAACCGGCACTGATTTTTGAAGCGATGCAGACTATCTGTCCCTATTCCTGTTCCCTGCCATTTGTACGTATGCCTGTAGTAAGGAATCAAAAATTGTCTGCTGCAATCATCAGTGCCTTTGAGGATATCCATGAACCGCTCATGATTGATAGCCTCGTTGTGCAATTGGCGGAGGGCTTGATGGAAGCAGATCCTGGTTGCAAGCATGTTCCCCTTCCTCGTCATCTCGATATGGCAGCGCTCAAACGGGCGTGCGAGTATCTTGACGCTCAGAAAACGCGAGTTGTTCACTCGTCGGAGTTGGAGGTGGTGACTGGACTCAGTCGCTACGATCTGGCCCGGCAGTTTCGACTCGTATGTGGGACCAGCCCCTACCGCTATTTGCTCATGAGGCGTCTTGACCTGGCCCGCCGACGACTCTCTGCGGGCCAATCGCTGGTTGAGGTTGCTATAGAAACTGGTTTTGCTGACCAGGCACATTTCAGTCGGATGTTTAAAGCTACATTTGGTATGACGCCTGCACGGTATTGTGCGCTGAAGAATGATGGCTTTACATATCTCTTTCGCTGAAATCACATCACAGGGCTGGTCGTCCACATCGAGGACAAAATTGCTTGTCCCGCCTTGTATCGTTATACCCACATAGACAGACCAGAGAGGAGGATTCCGGTGAAAGCCTGGTTTGCTCTGTTGGAGGCGAGGAAGTGAAGCGGTCGATGATGCTCTGAGCAAACCTCAGAAAGTGGTAGACATCGGAGAAATTCGTCGCCAGTCCAACCGAAACACGGAGCGCTCCTTGTGTGCGACCGTCAATGACGTGGAGAAACTGCTCGTAGGTTATGTGTTCTTTCTGACGAAAGGCTGAGGCCAGATCCTCGCGTGGCAGGCCCAGGGCGATCTCACGTACACCTGGATTGCAAAAACAGCCACTTCGTAGCGAGAGTCCACACTGGTTGGCATCTTCCTGAACCTGATAGCAATCCAGGACCGTGCCAGAGGGATCACAGAAATTGAAGGCGATGGTTCCCCCGCGCCTCTCCGTTGTAGTTGGGCCATAGATACGCACCACCGGTTGACCGTTGCTATGATGCAGTGCAAGTAGTTGTGCTAAGAGCCAGCCAGTCAAACACCGGACCCGCTCGTGAATCATCTCCATGCCAATTGCTTCGAGATAGCGTAGTCCGATTTCTATGGCAGGCAGCATGAGGTAATTGATTGTGCCATCTTCAAAGCCAGCTTCTCCAGGAGTCAGGTAAAATCCCGCTCCTGTCTCATCGGCAGCCAGTACTGATGAGAGTGTAATGGTGCCGCCAGCAAACCAGGGACGACGTAGTTTCGCCAGCGCGGACTTGCGAGCCAGTAAGCAGCCAATCCCTGTCGGATATCCGAACATCTTGTAGAAAGAGAGAGGCACGAAATCGGGGTGCCAGACAGAGAGATCCAGGTGATTCGTAGGGACAAACGCGGCGCAATCAACAAGGACATCCCAGCCGAGACTCTGTGCCTGAGCAATCCAGTCGAGCGGATGTTGTACGCCGGTCACATTGGACTGGGCAGGATAGGCAAACAGGTTTGGCTGTCCTGGCCGGGCTTGTGTCAGCATTTGATACAGGTGGGTCTCGTTCACCCGCAGATCAGGAGGCACGAGAGGCTCATAGATGATAGGCGTCCCTTTGGCGTGGGCGAATTCGCGGATGCCGTTCACCGAGTTATGGTTATCAAAAGTGAGCAGATAACGTCCCGAGGTGGTGAAGGGATAGGACTCTCCGACCAGCTTGAGGGCAGCGCTGGCATTGGCTGTGAAGATGACGACATATTCATCGGACGAGGCGTGAAAGTAGGTGAGTACATATTGACGCGCACGGTCTACCAGGGTGGTCATCGCCTGTGAAGCTGGATTGGTTGAATGGGGATTGCCGAAGACATGGTTGCAAAGCAGCTCCAGATGTTCTCGCAACTGGCATTCGGCATAGAGTCCTCCACCAGTGTAGTCCAGGTAAACCTGCTGTTGGGCGTCCAGGCGAGCATATTCTGTGGCGCGGAGGGTATCAAGAGAGCGCGTGGCTGCGAAGGTGGGAAATTGCTGCTGGAATGCCTCAAAAGCAATTTCTATAGGAGCGAGCTGTGTTGTATGTGAATGTGTCATGAGCGCATTCCTCCTGGAACTCAGGGATCGATTTTTTCAATTCATTGGGGACGCCATGATAGGATCGGAAGGGGACGGCATCAGAGCGAGCCTTGTATGTACATATGCCTTCCCGGAATGTAAGAATAGCTATGGCATGATACAGGGGACTGTTTTTAATGAGAGAATCATACACAAGAAAACAGAGAAAAACGTGTGCAGGATTACCCATTGATCAAGACCTGCTTTCATATGCGTAATTTTGCCCATGCTTGCGTCCTTTTTCTGACATATACTCGATGCAGTAAGGAAGATGTTCTGTTGTCAGATCATGAGAGATTATCTCTCTAGAAAGGAAGGAGTACGGAGAGGATGCAAGAGCGAACAAGTTCTGTCGATTCCTACGCATTGCAGCGTGCGCCAGCAGAAACGCAGCGTCTGCAAGTTCAGGCTCAGATGTTAAAGCCTGTGACCCAACGGCTCTTTGAGCAAGCTGGCATTGGTCCAGGGATGCGCGTGTTGGAACTGGGCAGTGGTGCCGGGGATGTGGCGTTGTTGTTGGCTGAGCGAGTTGGTCCACAGGGGGAGGTGATCGGCGTCGAAATCGATGCAGATATTATTGAGACTGCACGCAAGCGGGTGCGGGAAGCTGGCTTCACCAACGTCTCTTTTGTGAATGCTGATATTGCAAATCTGCCGCTTGAGGGGGAGTTTGATGCCATTGTTGGCCGCCTCATTTTCATCCATCTACCCTCTCCCGCGAGCACCTTGCATCGGCTGAGCATGATGGTGCGTCCAGGTGGAATCGTCGCTTTCCAGGAATATGATATGGCACATTTTACGACGACGGCGGTTCATCCTCCCAACACACTCGCAGGACAGATGTTCACCTGGATAGGTGAGGCGTTTCGTCGGGTAGGGCTACCCCTTCGTATGGGTCTGGAACTTTACCAGGTCTTCCTGGATGCTGGATTGCCCGCGCCTCAGATGTTGGGGGAGGCAATGATTATAACTGGTACAGATCCGATTGGATGCCGCCTGGGGGCCGAGACCACACGTTCTCTGCTGCCCCTGATACTCAAATTTGGTCTGGCGACAGCGGAAGATGTGGAGATCGATACATTGGCAGAGCGGTTGCGCCAGGAAGCTGTCAACCAGGGACTTGTCATGCGAGGACCAGATGTCATCTCTGCCTGGACCAGGCTTCCCAACGAATAAGAACGCTCTAGAGTATAGAAGACAGATCTTCCTTTCTGAATTGGAAAGAGGATCTGTCCTCTTTTGAGCGCTAAAGCACCATTGAGTATGCCTATCAGGATGAGATACAATTACGCTGATAGGTTGTTACAAGCTTTACTATGTTGGCATTTGAGATGGCAAAAGAAAGGATAGTTGGCTATTTCATTTGTTCGGCTGTATATTTGCATGGATCAAATGAGAGGGGTTTTGTATGAAGTTTGGTATTGATATCCCAAATGGTTGGAAGATGAGTCTCGTGGATATTAAAGATCCCGTTGAGGCTTACGAGGCGATGACGAAGATTGTCACCACTGGTGATGAGCTTGGGTACGATTCAGCGTGGGTTGTTGATCACTTTCACACGGTTCCTACCCCAACACAGGAAGTCACGTTTGAGTGCATGATGATGCTGGCTGCCCTGGCCCGTGATACAAAAAATATTCGCATCGGGCAGATCGTGCTGTGTAATAGCTATCGTAATCCGGCTCTGTTGGCGAAGATGGCAAGTACACTTGATGTGTTGAGTCATGGGCGCTTAAATTTCGGCATCGGAGCAGGCTGGTATGAACATGAGTACAGAGCGTATGGCTATCCGTATCCTGATGCTCCTGAGCGTCTGCGTATGCTGCGTGAGGCGCTACAAGTGATTCATGCCATGTGGTCCCAGGAAGAGGCAGTCTTTGAAGGAAAATACTATCAGGTTCGTGGCGCGATTAATCAGCCAAAGGGAGTACAGAAACCACACATTCCGATTTTGATTGGTGGTGGCGGTGAGAAAGTCACTTTGAAGCTGGTTGCCCAATATGGTGATGCCTGTAACGTCGGTGGTGATCTGAAGACCCTGCAACACAAGCTAGAGGTACTGAAAAAGCATTGCGAAAACGTTGGACGCGACTTCTCGGATATCCACGTCACAACGGGTGTGTACTGTTCTATTGCTGATACCGATGAGGAGGCATTGGCCCTGGTGCCGGATACAAGGAAAAATACGCTCACGGATCTATCTCTGGTTGGCAGCCCCGCAACGATCCGTGAACGTATCGCGACGCTGGAAGCGAATGGTGTTCATGAGCTTATTATCGACTTCCCTTTCCCAAGTGTGAGAAATCTGGAGCCGCTGCGCCGCTTCGCGAGAGAGTTTATCAATAAGCTGTAGTACAGCTATTCCTATCTTATAGGAAGAGAAAGGAGACGCAGGGTTCCTTCATCCTGCGTCTCTGTCTCCTTTTACGCCACTGTCAAACAACACACAGATTTTTGAAGGCCCAATTGATCCGGCGTTGGAGTACTGGTCCCTGCTCTGTCAAAAAGCTGGCAAGATCAGTGGTTCGCCTGTTATTTCTGAGTACATGCTGTGGATTTCAAGGGGAATCCAGCGGTCGTTGCCCCACTCTCGATAGCGCTCTTTGATGATCTGGCTACCTTCCTGATCAATGCGTTCAAGCGCCTGTCCCTCCTTGACGCGGTGGCTCACCTCCTGGCGAGCAAAGAGCAGGTGGTCTTGAAACTCCTGCAACAATTCGACTGTTCCCAGCTCTCCATGTCCTGGAATCACCATTTGAGGAGAAAGGCGGATCATCTGGGCAAGAGCTTCGCTCCATTGCCCGACGCTTGCATCCTGATCGGGGAAAATCGGGAACAGGCGGTTCTCCACGAGGTCACCCGTGAAGAGAACCTGTTCGTGTGGCAGGAAGACGATCTGGTCGCCACGAGTATGACCGGGTAGTTCGCGCAGCACTACCTGCTTGCCACCCAGGTCGATGGTTTTTTCTCCCTGATAGGTTTCGTCTGGCATCACTAATTCCACCCCTTCGAGTGCCTTATGGACATCGGGACCCATATCGCGGAAGAGGGTCAGGAAGAAAGCACCTTTTTCTTGCATTTCATCTGCTTGTGTGGTATTAGTCAGGATAGTGGCGTAACCTTTGAAGGGCTGTGCGCCGAAAGCGTGTTCGGGATGAAAGTGGGTCGTGGTAAGCAACAGGCGCTTCCCTGCGGCTACCTCCATTGCTTTGTGAAGTACTTGTTGGCCGTTTTCTCTGCCCATGCCGCAATCAACGACAAGGACGGCATCGGTGCCGATCACGATGCCAATATTGGGCACCAGGTCAATATGCTGGTCAGGAATTACCAGAACCCCCGGAGCAATTTCCCGAGACAGGGCTGGTTGAACCAGAGGGGGATGGTTGAATTGAGACATTTACTTTTTCTCCAAGTCACAACTAGGGGTGGAAAACACACTCGATAGACAATGCCTCTTGCCGGTTGAGTTCTTTCTGAACCTATAGGTGCGATCTTCCCTTTTTCCGATGAAGAAGCATAAATCTTGTTTGGTCTGCTATTACAGGAAGCTGAGCATAGTTGTGGAACAGTTCCCTGTTGGATATAATGCTACCGGATAATCCCCTTCAGATGATGGACAAAGTGGGAGATTTGTTGGTTAGACCACAGATGGAGCTGATTGTTGAAAACAGGTGTGATTTTACCCCCCTTGCAGGCAGTGTCTGTGAAGCATATCCTGGCTCAGACACAGGTTTGGTGATAAGGTCAGCAATAGATCTGGAGAGCAATGGATGAGTGCCTCTTGCTCTCATTCGTTATCCTTGTAGGAGTCGTGCTCCATACAAGGAGATCCTTCACTATGACGCACATGGATCAGGGCTGCTCACGGCCTGACGCTGTTTTCGTGGGTGGTTGTGATTTGGTGCCCCATGCGGTGAGCACATTGAGCACGGCGAAAAAGTCCGGTTGCTCAAATTCCTGTAGCATCTGCTTACAGAGTGCTTGGTAGTCGTCAGGCATCTGACCCCACTTGCGCACATAGGGTGCGAGGGTGCGAGAGACGAGCCGCATATCCTCGGCGAAGTGTTGCCCCTCTGCCGTCCCGGCACGATAGCGGACGGCATGAAGCCGCGTCTGCACATTCTCCACACCGAACTGATGGAGCAGGGGGACAAGCTGGCTCGTCAATCCGTCTGGTGTGGGGTTAAAGTAGTGTCCGGCGCGGTACAACGCATGAAGGATGAGGGTGCACAAACGTAAGTAGGCCGGGCTGCTACTCTCTGTGACGATTGCTACTTCTGTGAGGCGGATCACCCCACCGGGGCGCGTCACGCGCCACTCCTCTCGCAGCATTTTGGGCCACTCCCAGGTCCGTAGCCAACTCATCGCAAGGCGCTGATTGACCAGATCAAAGGAATCGCTCGGAAATTTGAGCATCTGGAGTGCATCCATCAGGCGAAACTGCACGCGGGCACTGACCTGCTGCGCCTGGGCTTCCTGGTGCGCCGCGGCAATCATCTGGCGATTCACATCGATGCCCACCGACCGCTCGATATCCAGATAGGTCTTCGCCGCCTCGACGAGCCAGCCTCCGGTCCCACAGCCGACATCGAGCACCCGCCGAAGGCGAGCGGGATCGCCCTGCTCAGGCAGGACGCCGCCCATACTTGCCGTCAGCATCCGGTCCTGAATGTGCAAACGACTGAGTTCTTCCAGGTTGTCGCGATTCTGGACAAAATAGGTGCCACCCACTTCGCGGCGGGGATCAGCAGGGGTAGACATTGCCTTAGCTCCTTCATCGGTATCTCTCCAAATCAGTCATCATCTCTGAGTAAAAGTTGGGCGGTGACATGATCCGTGACCAGGATATTTGCTAGCCCTGCATGCAACACTGCACGAATCGCAGAAACATACGCTGGACTACCACCTGCTATGAGCAGCACTTTTGTCTCACCTCGCGCGATCTTGTCTTTTAACCGCGGGATCTCCATCCCTGAAAGAAAGTACGGTGGTGGTGTGAGGAGTTCATTAATGCAGCGCCCCTCTTCATCGAAGACCCAATGATTGATATCGGCGGCGGGCCGATACGCTTCGATCAGTTCGCGCTGTTCGGGCGTGATGATCTGTCGATGGACGAGCGCTTCATTGGTATGTGGCGGAAACACGCTGGTTAGCACAATGCTGGCTCGTTGCATCATCTCATAGGCTTCTTTGATAATTGGGAGGCTGCGCGTTCGCTGCACCTGGGACTCATCGACTAGAAAGGCCGGAGCCGGAAACCACAGGTGATTGGCCCCATACGCCTCAGCCAGATCATGGGCAATCAGATTGGCGTCCCCATAAGTGGTCCTGGCCTCCACAAACCCGATGGTCGCCACCACTTGCAGATGCGCCAGGAGTCGGCTTGGCTTGAGATAGCGTACCAGGTTGCGCAGAAAGACCCGACCACCGGAGACGGCCAGAATATCGGACTCGGCGAGCAATTGGTCCAGATACTCGGCAGCCATGCTCGCAATCTCGGTCACCACGCCGTCCAGCATTTCCTCGGGAGCAAGCTCATTCATGCTTTGGCCTGCAACCAGGACGAGATCTTCCAACCCCAGTTGGAGACGCACTTCGCGGGAGAGATTACGTAGATATCCGGCACGTAGATCGGGGACAATCGCAATGCGCACAATACCCCGCTCTCTGGCCTTCTGCAAGGCTTTGCCAATCATCTGTCTGGAGTACGACTCTTTAGCGGCGATGGCCTCCTGGGATTGCCCCTCTTCATAGTAGAGATAGGCGATCTTGCGCAGGAAGCGTTCGTCGGCAAGCAGCCGCGCTTCTGAAGTTGTTCCTTGAAAGAGGTCTGCCATATGCTCATCTCCTTCTCAAATGAGCGTGCTCGAAGCCGCCATGTTGCTGTCTTGTCAGCAGACAGGCAGGACAGCAACGAGTCTTGCGCTCCATCCTCCACTTTAGGGCAAGCGTACCCTTCCGACCCAAGTATACACTTTTGGTTGCCTTCTGTCCAGATTTTCGCTTTTCTCATCTCCCCGCTCAGAAAGGAGAAAGATGGAGCATCTTCTAAAAAAGAACCAGTCAATGAGCAATTGCTACTCTTTTCTGAAATTACTGCACATGTCTTGATTTCTTCATTCGCTCTGGTATACTTCTCTCAGACGATGATTAATCGTCTGTCAGGAAAGCCAGTAGGGATCGTAGCTTATCGGTCAACCGGAGAAGCAGACAGCAAGAGAGGTGGTTATGGAAAGGCACATCTTCTTCAAAGTGGAACAGGATCGGGTGTTGGTCCCGGTGGGGGAACCATGCCCGTTTGGATGTCGCTACTGCTATACGCGCGACGGAGCCGTAGGGCTGGCGCGCGTGGAAGCCGAAGACATCCTTTCCCGCTTGCAGGTGTTTGCCAGAGAAACTTCGTTCGAGACGATTCAATTGGGCTATGACGGCGACCCATTCGCCCGCCCGCTTCGCGGTCTTGCCATGCTTGAGCAACTGGCGAGCATGCACAAACATGTGAACTTCAGCACCAAAGCGCTGCTCGAAGGGTCCATCTTAGACGCGCTCAGCACGCTGCGACACCGCATGGCAGCCGAGGGCAAGACGTTGAGCGCGCTGCTCTCTCTGAGTTGCTGGGACTCCGCCCCGGTCGTCGAGCCGCATACACCTTCTCCCCAGGAGCGGATACGCACCGTGACCAATCTTGCCCGGATTGGCATTCCGGTGTTCATCGCCATGCGACCCGTGCTGCCGCATATCGCGGAGCGGGAATATGAGCGCATCGTGATCGAGGGCCTGCTTGCTGGATGCGAGGGATTTATTGTGGGGCCGCTCTATGCCGATAAACGTGGGCGCTTCGTACGCTTCATCCCGCCTGATGTACTCGCGCAGGTTCCCAGCCGGACCAAGCCGGTCTCCTGGTCGGCCCATGCGCCTACCTGGACACGCTACGAAGATCCAGACCGTCTGGAGAGGCTGCTCCAGATGATCGAGAAGCAAGGAGGACGAGCCTTCCAGTCCTCAGCGGAGGTCATGCGGCTGCTTGAGCACAGGGAGGTCATGGCATGATCGAGGTTGGGGTGAAATTTGAACTGCTTGCACAGGCTCAGCTCAAGGAACACTTCCCGACGATGCAATTCGTGCGTCATGTGCATAAGAATGTAGTGCGAAGAGGAGAGCGATACCCGGCAGGCGATAGCCTGGTTCTCTGACCTGGCAGCCGGGTCTGCCGTCCGGCAAGTGCGCGTGGGCTATGTGGAATTGTGGTTACAAAGCTATCATTTGCACGCCTATCGCTTTGGGAAATATCAGGAACAGCATCCTTCTTTGCTCCCAGGATGCCAGTCAAGGAAAGGAGGGAGCCATGCCAGACGCCAATCCGCTCGCTCAAGCAAGAGTAGAGAGCCGCTATCTTGTTGATATGGAGATGAACTGTATCGTCTGCCGAAGGCGATTGTATGTGCCTGATGTCTCGATAGAGTTCGTGCTGGCATCGCTGGAGCAGACGGGAGTCGCGATCCTGATTTGCCCTGATGGGCATGCACAACTGATCGGGCGCAAGATGCCATCTGGCTGCCAGCCTCACGCCTGAGCAGGTCTGTCATACGTATCCCACCCAAAGCCTCCCTTTAGGAGCTGGATCGCGTGAGCGGCGAGCACATGGGCGGTTCCAGAGGAACAAGCAGGCACGGCAAGCCTATGGATGCCCCCTTGGGTAGAGAGAGCGGCTCCCAATCGCTCGCTCAGTAGGGATGCGTGCGCAGGAGAACAGCATGGTGATGGAGTGAAACAGGGGAGGTTCATCCTATCATCGTGCTGTTTCCCTCCTGTAGGCTCCTGGTTCATCAGGGTCTCTCTGGTGAGGAGAGGCTGTCTGCTTTCATGATTGCTATCCGTGCTATTGCACAAGAATTGCGAACAATCCAAGAACACTCCTTTTGGCTATACAAATTGACAATAACGCTTTTGTAGATTATCATGTGCAAATTAATAATTTGCCTTTGGGAAGTATTTCGGTCAAGTACTCCCGCTTTCAAAGTGGGGGCTTGCATCAGGGGTGACTTCAGCCCGTCTCTGCCAGCCCCGGACTTGACCAGACCCGGCCAGGGCAGACAGCTTGGATAGACTCAAGCTGGCTATCGGGCCACCTTAGGGGCGAGATTAGGTACGGCAGGGTGTGAGGCCAGCCCCGCCCTCTACGGTTCGTGGTTAAACAGCGAGATGGGGTTCGACGCAGTGCCACGAATGCTCAAACCGCCTATAAGTTCGTCGAGGCCAACGTTACCCTCCAGGCGCAGGCCGAGAGGCGTGGGTCTGAGCGTTCCCACCCAAAAACGCTCCCCTGCGAGGGGTTCCTCCGGCTCGACGCCGGAGCTATTTTTCCTCCCCTGCCTGAAGGCCAGGGGCATCCAAATGGAGATATGTGAAGCTCATGGGTTCATTCAAGCCACCTATCAGACGCCTCGTTCTTCAGGCGATCTTTATCGCGATGCTGCTCGTTGCCGAGAGTGTGGTAGGGAGCAGGCCAGCCAGAGCCGAGACCGTCAGTTGTCAAGCCTTCCCCAGGATTGCCGTCGCCCTCACCAACCTGGGAAAAGCCAATTATCATGTCTGGGGGGAATTATGCGCGACCCCTGCGGAGCTGGCACGGCCAGATGGCACGGCGACGGTGCAACTGCTCGTCTCAGGTGCCACCTACAGCCACGTTTACTGGGACTTCAGCCCCACTCCCATCGACGGCGTGAGCTACTCCTACGCGCGCGATGAGGCCGCCGCGGGCTATCCTACCTTCGTGCTGGATCGGATAGGCATCGGCAACAGTGACCATCCCTTGAGTGCGCTCGTGGATGTTAAGACCAACGCCACGATCGTCCACCAGGTGGTGCAGGGGCTCAAGAACGGGTCCATTACCGGAACCCGCTTCGCCAAAGTGATTGAGGTAAGCCATTCCCTCGGCTCGTTGATCACCTGGGTCGAGGTGGTGAACTATCACGACGTGGATGGCGTCATCATCACCGACATGCTGCATCGCTTGACGCCCGCATTTCTTGCCCGCCTTCCCCTCGCCATTTCTCCGGCCCGGCTGGACTCGCGCTTTGCTGGTCGGCCGTGGGCCACCGATGTAGGGTATCTGACGATCAAACCGCCCCTGCTTGGGAATGTGGCGCACGGCTTTCGCGCCCAATTCTTCTACAATACTGCCACCGCTGATGTTAAGGTGATCGCGCTGGATGAGAAGACGAAGGAGACGCTCACACTGCTGGAGTTTGACAGCATCCTGCATCTGGTCGTGCCTGACACACGGCTGATCAAGGTGCCCGTCCAGGTGATGATTGGTGAGAAAGACTTCCTGCTTTGCGATGCCATCCTGAATTGTCACAAGAGCAGTACGATCCAGCAGGAAGAGGCGCCGTTCTATTCGTCGGCGGCCTGCCTGCAAGTGGTCTCCATCCCCCAGTCTGGGCACGACCTCAGCCTGCATCCCAACAATCGCTTGCAAGTGCAGGACGCGCTGAGCTGGTCCGATCAGTTTGTGGGCCGCTCCACGACCTCCCGGCCTCCTGGCTGCCCAAGTCGATGAGCGCGACGAGGCAGCTACGCCGAGCGGATGAGCCAGGAGGAACTCCTGGCTCATCTTGTGTCTGTCCCCATCGAGAGCGCGAGATCCCGGCGGTCTTCCCTGTGAATGGAACGCGCCATAACTTTTTCACCCTGATTTACCCTGCCATGTACATCCAGGTAGAGGGCTTGTCGATCAGGCTTCCAACCGGCGGAGGCGGCAAGCATGGCTCGAAGCGTTAGCCTGATGCGGTTGCCAGGCTTACCGAGGAAGCACCGATCGGCTACAAAGATGTGGCGATCTCCAGGGATGGACAGGGACATTACTACGCATCATTTGTCCATGACGAGAAACGAGTGGGGGCTCTACACCTTTGTTCAGATGGTGCGCTATAAGCGTATACTCTATGGGAAAGAGTTAGTGATCTTAGATGAGCGTGATACGTCGAAAATCTGTAGTGGTTGTGGGCACAAACAACCTATGCCACTGTGGAAACGAATCTATCACTGCAAAGAATGTGAACTCGTCATGGATCGAGACGAAAACAGTGCCGTCAACATCCTGATGAGGTTCTTGCCTGGCTGTGGGCCACACAGGGAGCGGATTTCCTTGCGGTGTGCGGATGGTTTCACCGCAACGGATATGTGTTACATACGTTTGAACACGTTTAAGAAGGTAGCATATGACACAGAGCAAGATCAACGAGAGAGAAGATCCACGTGTGCTACGTACGCGGCAACTCTTGCTGCAAGCCTTTTCTGAACTATTTCTGGAAAAAGGTTTTCAAACGATGACGGTACAGGATATAGCAGAACGGGCGAAAATTAATCGTAGCACATTTTATACACATTTTGAGGACAAGTTCGCGATCCTGGAAAGCTGGGTGCGTGAGCAATTTCAGCTGCGTGTAGCTTCTAGAGTACTCACAGGAGATTCCTGGAGCCTGAATACCTTCCGCTTGCTCATTCTGCATGTCGTCGAATGGTTCGCGGAGTTCCACCAGTTGACCAGTTCAGCCGACCGCTCGCTGATCCCCCTGATGGTGACGACTCTGCAAGAAGCCCTCTTTGAACTGCTTTTGCAAGGCTTCAAATCGGTGGCCGGTTCTCGATGGGATCAGTTGGCCGACCTGGAAACTGTTGCTATGGTCACCAGTTGGGCGATTTTTGGGAGCGGTTTCCAATGTTTCAACCAATGGGACGAGCAGACGGAGACCTTGCCACCAGAAGAGTTGGCGGACCAGGTGACAAACGTGCTGATGCGTGGCTTAGCACAAGCTTTGCCTACTTTGTCTGTTCGCGCCGTAAACCCCCAGCTTTGAACTGTCGCGAAGAGCAAAGCTGTGTGATCTGATGAGGGAGATTGTTTCACAGAAGACAGAGAACGTATTGTTCAAAGAAGAACGTGGCATGAGATCGAGGTATATCAAACCTGTGTAATCTCCGATGATAAGAAATATCGTAGCGGTGAATGGTATGCATCGCTGCGTTTTGCGGCTTCTTCACTAGAGGTCATTCTGACTTCAAAAGGAGATCGTATGCGTTTGAACTTTTTCTCTCATCTTTCTCTGCTGTTCTTGCTTGGTTTGCCTTTGTTGATGGGTAATCTGGAATCTGCTGAACCCGTGTTGGCACGCACTCTGCCTGTTGCGGCACCAATGGAGATGCGCCATCCTATCGCGCTGGTGTATCGTGGACCAGCAGGGTGTCAACGTTGCTCTGAAGCTGTGGCGCTGCTGCTCCAACGCTCGAAGTGGCATTTTACAGTGCGGTATGTTGGTCCAAATGAGCGCCTCCATCTTTCGGCTGCGACATTGAAGACTGCGACTGTTTATGCACAGCCGGGTGGAAATGGAAGCTTGCAGAGGGCATATATGTTCATGCAAGATGATGTACCTCTTATTGAGCAGTTTGTGCGGTCTGGAGGACACTACCTCGGGTTCTGTATGGGCGGGTATTTAGCAGGTGCCACCCCTGGTTTTCATTTGTTGCCGGGCGATAGCAATGAGTTCGTTGGTTCTCCGGGGGCAAGTGTGAGAACGCTGGTTGATACGACCGTACGTGTGTACTGGCGCGGTCAATTGCGCACCCTCTACTTTCAGGATGGGGCGTACTTCATCATTCATATGCATAAAACAAAGGTGACGATCCTGGCACGGTACACCAACGACGAGATTGCAGCACTGGTAGCCACTTATGGGAAGGGAGTTGTTGGGGTGGTTGGTCCACATCCTGAGGCAACGGATACGTGGTATCGTGTGCATCACCTTCCTGTTCCTGCAAGCTTGAACTGGGATCTTGGCGATGATCTGATTACGACTGTGATGGAGGAGTAACATCTTGATCTGTCAGGCAATGCATGTCACGCTGCTGGCTCAAATTCCGCCAGCAGCGTGACATAGTTGGCTCTAGAGAGCGCGTGCAGGAATGCCTTGCCAGTGACTTTCCGGCGGGAGGCTTTCTCCTTTCATGACCAACGATAGTGCATCGAGGGAAGCCCCGATACCTACTTCTGCATCATACAAGACGACAGAACGGGGGCCGATGGAACTGGAGGCACCGATTTTGACGAACGACATCTTCATCACCCGGTCCTCGAACAGGTGAGTTTGTAAAGAGGTTATTTCACCGATTGCGGCATCGTCTCCCACTTCTACCAGGTCGAATTCAGTCAGGTAGGTGGTGTCGAGCCAGACGCGCCGACCAATCTTTGCCCCAAAGAGCCTCAACAGAGGAGCGATCCAGGGAGTTCCTGTGAAGAAGCTGATCAGGCAGGGGACGGCAACTCCTTCATATAGCCCTGTAATCAACTCACTTCGACGTACAAAGAGGCTCCAGAGCGGCTCCATACGGGGGCGATAGCGACCGATGAGTATCCATTTCAGCAGGGCAATCACAAGCGTTGCTGTCGCGCCGATGCCTGCATAGAGCAGCGGCATGATGCTGAGCAACTCCCATGATGGAAGCATGGTGGCAAGGTGAAGCAGTGTCGTCATTTCGCTCAGCACGATAAACATGAGCAAGGTTGCTGGAAAGGTAATACGGAAAAACTCGATCAACAGACGCCAGGCGATCAGGCTCTTGTGTGGGCGATAAGTGACGGTCTCCTCGAAGTGCAGGCTTTCCTGTCGTCGCGGCAGGAAGATTGCCGGAGAACCGAGCCACGAGGTTCTGGGATCGACTTCTCTGGTAGGAGGCACAGAGTAGACCCCGATCAGGCTGTTGTCACCAAGCCGACTGGAAAAAGGGATGAGCGCCCCGTTACCCACGAAGCTGCGATTGCCAACCTCTGTGGGCGCGAGTACGATCCAGCCGCGATAGAAGGCGGCGGCACCAATCACCGCCATATCAGCAACGAAGCTTTCCTGGCCAAGTCTGAGCAGATTAGGATCGACGTAAGTGACGGTCGAAATCTCAGACCACTTGCCAACACGTGCGCCGAGGAGCCGCAGAAAGGGAATAAGGTAGAGCGTCGCGTACAGCGTGTTGGTGAGGCCGAGGCTCATTGTCATGAGTTGGTCGCTGAACCACTTGCGGAGCCCGAACCAGCTGCGTACAGGGTAAAGGCCGGCATGTGCGGTGGGCATACTGAGACGCTTTCCGACAAATACAAGTAGGCAGACAACCAACACAAAAAGCGGTCCGGTTATCAGTGTACTGGCCATACCCCAGAGCAGGCCAACGCGATTGATGACGATGTCAACCAGGCAAACGCCTGGAGCGATCATCAGCCAGGGAAGCAGGAGCAAGAGCAGTGTTCCCGCTACAAAGCCCGCCAATACCAGGAACGGCCAGCGGCGTTGATCAGTTTTGTCGGCGAGATCGGTGAAGAGCGATGGAATGTCTTTCAAGCGTTGACATGGAGATCCTCCCCAGTACTCGTGTGCTGGGATGACGTGGTTTTGAGGAACGAGGGATTGTTCTGCAAGGATTGCTTGATCGCCGATCTGCGCGCCTGCCTGCACGACGCAGTTGGTTCCCAGAAAGGCAGCGCGACCAATCCGAATAGGAGCCAGCCGTAGCCTACCTCCCTCTACGCTGAAAGGATGTAGCTGCACTCCATACCCGATGCTCGTGTCTTCGCCAATCTCGATCAACATGGGCAGGCTGATTTTCGCGGAGGCCATGTGGCAATGGTGATCGATGCGAGCTCCCAGTAAGCGGAGATAGAGAGGGAGCAATGGTGATCC
The DNA here is from genome assembly GCF_016587455.1 of Reticulibacter mediterranei. Lineage (NCBI taxonomy): Bacteria > Bacillati > Chloroflexota > Ktedonobacteria > Ktedonobacterales > Reticulibacteraceae > Reticulibacter > Reticulibacter mediterranei. Next base: position 165,058 of record NZ_BNJK01000004.1, read on the forward strand.
AGCCAGTAGAGCAAGGGGTGAAAAGAGAAGGATTCTCCGATAGAGCCAGACGCGTACATAGGTCAGCCCCCAGAGTGGATAAGTTCCTGCTTGCACGCCGCCCATCAGTATGCGACCAGCCACGGCCGGCAGAAAAAAGCTGATAATGGCCAGCCAGATGCCCTGGATAAAAGCGAGTCTGGCGAGCATCCAGGGATGATCCATTGCCCAATGTAAGCTGAGCGATGGAAGATTGAGCAGCAGCAGTCCTGCATAGAGGGAGAGGAGTTGTAGAATGCCACAACCCCAGACGCGCTGATTCGAGTGCTGTTGCGGCGCTGGCCTGGCTGTTTGTACTGGCGCTTTGTCGGTATCCGAAGGGGCGTTGGCGCTAATAAACTCTGCGAGCTGACGGATTGTTGGATGCGCGTACAGATCACCAATGCTCAACCCTTGCAGCCTGTCCTCCTGACGAAGCCGTGAAATAACGAGTGCGGCAGCGAGTGAGTGTCCTCCCAGATTGCTAAAAAAGTCGTCATCAACGGAGATATGTTCACGTCCAAGAAACTGCCCCCACACGGTAGCGAGTTTGCTCTCCAACTGCGTTGCGGGAGGGATATAGGGAGTAGAGCAAGTGCCAAGGCGCGCAGAGACGGGTGCTGGCAATCTGGAACGGTCTACTTTACCAGCGGCCAGCAAAGGGAATGAGTCGAGTATTTCTATAAATGATGGGAGCATGTAGGAAGGGAGACGGAGTTGTAGCGAGGCGTGAAGTTGTTCGCGTAAAGCGCTGATCTCCTCTTCGCTGAGTTGCTCACGCAGCGTGATGTACGCGACGAGATCCTGAACGCTCCCCTGTATTTTAAGAGGATTGATCACCGCGTTTTCTACCGCGTGATCTTCGCGAAGTACCTCTTCGATCTCGCCCAGTTCGATACGATAGCCGCGAATCTTCACCTGCGTATCGATGCGTCCCAGGTACTCAATTTCTCCTGACGGAGTGAAGCGGCCAAGATCTCCTGTACGATAGAGGCGCGGCGCTATTGTGTGATCGCTTCGGATGGGATTGGAAACAAAGCGATCTGTGGTGAGATCGGGACGATGGAGATAGCCGATGGCAACGCCAGGGCCGCCGATACAGATTTCGCCGCTGTCGCCATCATTGAGAGGGCGAAGATGTTCATCGAGAATATAGACACAGTAGGTTGGCAGCGGGGTGCCAATCGTGACAGGGTGATCAGGTATCAACTCGCACCAGGTAGCGGTCACTGTGGTCTCGGTGGGACCATAAGTGTTGAGCATGCGGCGCTGTGAGCTGGACCAGCGACGGACCAGATCGGCGGGACAGGCTTCACCACCGACAAAAAGTGAACGAAGAGAAGGGACATCGCGATCAATCGTGGCAAGCAGCGTTGGTACGCAGTAGAGGGCGGTGATATTGTTCTCAATGAGAAACGAAGTCAGCTCTGAGCCAAGACGCCGGGAGTCGGTCGGTCCCGCGATCAATGTTGCCCCAACGATCCAGGTAGGCCAGATCTCCTCCAAGGAGAAGTCGAAGGCAATCGTCATACCCTGATATACCCGATCATCCGGCCTGATAGCGTAAATGGGTGTTACTACACTGAGGAAGTTGGTGATATTGGCATGTGAGATAGCAACACCCTTCGGTCGTCCTGTCGTGCCTGATGTATAGATAACGTAGCACAAAGAGGTAGGAGCGATATCGATCAGGGGCCGCATTTCAGCTTGACCCGCAAGTTCTTCTACCGCTTGATCGAGTTCGAGCAGTGGGCAAGGAGCAACGTTCATGCGCTTGCTCAATGTTGAGGTTGTTAACAGAAATTGTAGCTCGGCATCCTCTGCAATGAATGTGACCCGATCAGCGGGAAACGACGGGTCGAGAGGAACGAAGGCGGCACCAGCTTTGAGTACGCCGAGCAAAGCAACATACGTATCGAGAGACCGCTCTAGCAAGATTCCAACCGGGCGATTTTCACCGCATCCGTGTGCAATGAGCCAATGGGCAAGACGGTTGGCTCGCTGGTCAAGTTCCAGATAGGTGACATGAGACGATTCACAGATGACAGCTGTGGCGGTGGGATTGGTATCGCATGTTTGCTCGAAGGAGTGGTGCAGGAGTTTGAAATCTCTGAAGGTGGTAGGAGGCAATTGAACAGGAAAGGCCTCAAGAGCAACATGTTTTCCCGCCAGACGTTGCTGGACCTGTTGACTGTGTTTCAGAGTAGGCATAGTGAAGACCTCTGTTGCTGATAGATAGAAAAGGCGTGATACCTTCCCCCTTTCATGCTGCAATGGCATCTGGTAGATAGGTAATCAGGCATTTCTGATGTCCTTTCTTTTTAGGTAGGTTCACGAGAAGTATTTTTCCAGAAACTAAGTAGATAAGATGTTCTTCTCAGAAGGCAGGAAATCCCTTATCTCCAAATTCATCATATACAGAGGAACCAAATAATGGGTGTAGCTGTAAGTATGTGCATGCTGGTAAATGCCGTACCAAGTGGCATTTACCACATGTCTGGCATGGAGGTAAATTGGACGATTTGCTTCATCGAATATCAGAACACAGAGCTGGCCTTTTACACATTCGCGCGTGTCATCCTCCCAGTCTGATACCTTCCCCCAGAGACGTTAGTGGTGCTTCCTGAAAAACGCTTGAATGTCGCCGACGAGGAGATCAGGCACCTCCATCGCTGGGAAGTGGCCGCCGCGATCAAACTGCGACCAGTGCGCAATGCGATTGCCCGGATCGAAGATAGAGCGGATGGTCGTATCGGAGGCGAAGACTGCAACGCCGGTCGGTGCCGCAGTGATCCCTTCAGACTTGCTGTCCGATGCAGCCTTGGACGTGCTCTCTATCGCACGATATGCTTGCATCCCCTCATACATCGCATTGGCCGAGGATGCGCCTGCTCCGGTGAACCAGAAGATGCTGACGTTGGTGAGCAACTGATCAAGATCGATGGCCTCCTCGGGCAGTGACGCTCCAGGGCCGATTCCTGCCTGGAACCTCTCGACAATCCAGGCAAGTTGCCCGACAGGGGTATCATTAAGCAAGTAGGCGAGGGTCTGCGGGCGAGTAGACTGCATCCATAAGTAACCGATTCCGTCAACTTGCATCCGGTTGAAGCGCTCACCGCGTTTCCGATCAGCCTCGGATAAACCCGTCAGATAGAGCGGTGGCCCGAACGGGTAGGCTGCTCCTGTTCCGGTAATATGCACGCCGACGACGCGCTCGGCGTCGATCATGCCCAGGATGAGCGCGACACCCGAGCCTGCGTCGGTGCCATGAGCGGCGTAGCGCTCATATCCCAGGAAGCTCATCAGTTCCCCCCAAGCCTGAGCGACGCGGAACAGGTTCCCCCAGCCTACCTCATGCATGGGTGTGGAGAAACCGTAGCCGGGTAGCGATGGGATCACCACATGAAAGGCGTCGCTCGGATTGCCTCCGTGGGTACGTGGATCCGTCAGCGGGCCAATCAGCTTCAAGAACTCGACGGGCGAACTTGGCCAGCCGTGGGTGAGGATCAGCGGCAGGGCATCGGGTTCGGGGGAGCGCACATGCAGGAAGTGGATGGTCTGACCATCAATCTGGGTCACAAACTGTGGGATCTCATTGAGTCTGTCCTCGTGCTTGCGCCAGTCGTAAGAGGTTTGCCAGTAGGAGGCCAGATCCTTGAGGTAGTCGAGCGGAACGCCTCTACTCCAGCCGAGGCCGGGCAATTGGGTGGGCCAGCGCGTGTGAGCGATACGCTCGCGCAAGTCATCCAGGTCGGTCTCTTGAATGGCGATAGTAAATGGGTAAATACTCATCTGATCTTTCTCCTTGTGTTACTATCTCGTTCGTGCTCTGCTGACAAAGAGAATGTACTGCTGAAAGAGGACAGGAGCGACCCTCGTTTGACTTTTTGGAGAGAGTATGTCAGTTTTTTGCCCAATTTGAGTGCTCACCCATCTCAGCATTATACGACGAGGTATCGTCAGACTGACCTCTCTCGTATGGCGCAAAGAAATGGTTGACAAACTGACAGTATTTTTCTAAAGTCTTAAATGTATATGTGAGATATTCATAAAGTTATGTAAGAAATGATTTGCATTCATGATGTAAGAGGGATATACTTTTCTCAAATGAGAAAAAGAGAAAGGTAGTTATTGAATTATGGCGAATATTCCAGCATCCCATCTTGATATCTTACAATCTCGCGCGCTGGGCTATCTAGCGACGCTTGGGCCAAAGGGAGAGCCACAGGTAAGTGCTGTCTGGTTTCTCTGGGACGGAACGTATCTCCTGTTCGCGTTTAATAAGAAACGGCAGAAGTATCGCAATGTGTTGCGTGATTCCCGTGTTGCAGTTGCCCTTGCTGATATTGCCAATCCCTATCGTGCCCTTGAGATTCGAGGCCGTGTTGTACGCGTGGATGAAGATCCCGATTTTCGTTTTATCAATGCGGCCTCGCAGAAGTACAACAATCGAGACGCTACTCCCGAAGAGACAGGGCGGCCAGAGGAGCGTGTAGTGCTTGTTGTTGAGCCAGAGCGCGTGCTTGTCTTTCCACCAGAAGGGAAACAATAATCAGGTTCGGGAGGTATCGTTGCTCTATGGATGACGATTATTCTCTTCCCAGGCTCAAGGAGTTTGCAGAGCTTTATGTTGACGAGGTACGTAGCTACCAACCCTCTCTTCCCCCTGAGTATTTGCGGGATATGATTATGTATACCCCGACAGAGGAAGGTGATCAGCACGCGAAATTTCGCATGCTGGTGCTTTCTCTCTTGTTTGGATCGTTTTCTTTGGCAGATCGAGCCTTTCTACGGATGCTTTTAGAGCAAGAAATCGTATATCACCGCTATAACTACGGTTTTAGTGAGAGCATAAAAGTATGTGCTTTTATGCTCTTTGTGCTGGCAGAAGTTGAAGATGTGCAACTGTTATGGGAGGCAAAAACGACAAGTTTTGATACCATGTGTGGTTTGAACGATCAATTGTTGGTGGGTGCGGGAATCGCCGCCACGCTTGACTATTTACGTCGGGCGGATGAACCCTGGTCTGAAAGAGCCAGCAAATATATAAGCGAGGGATACCCTTATACCTTTGAGCAACTCCAACGCTATCAAACTGAGACCAGGCAACTTTTAGCGAAACATATGGAGATATTGTATAAAAGATGGGAAACATCATCGACTTAGCGAGTGAGCTGCTGAAGGACAGCAGCTCTTTTATGATAGGCCGTTGAAATAGTGTTGAAAGACGAGATTGTGGGCGGTTTCTAGCGCGGTTGCGATGGCACCAAGCAAAACGCTATCAGCACCTAGCTTTGTCGCGACGATGCGAGGCCGCAGGGGTGTGAGTTGTTGTAATCGGCGTTCTAATGGCGCTCGTAGCAGCTCAATGCGTTGTCCGATGCCTCCACCAATGACGACCAGTTCTGGATCAAGGACGGCGGCGATGGTCGCGACAGCCTGTGCCAGGTGATATCCTTCCTGTTCGATGACAGCTAGAGCCTGTGGATCGCCTTGCTCGGCTGCGTCAAAGATCTGTTTAACAGAAAGCGAAGAGGGCAAGCTGTGTTTGCGTGCCAGACGAGCAATGCCTTCTGCTGAAGTTGCCTCTTCAAACATGCCGAGATAATTTTCGCTGAGTACCGCGCCTTGCTCCTCGGCCTCATTGAGTCCGAAGGGGAGAAAACCGATCTCTCCTGCGGCTCCATGAGCGCCTCGGTAGAGAACTCCGTTGATGACAATACCCATACCAATGCCAGTACCAACGGTAAGAGAGACAAATGTGCTGGCGTCGGTTCCCCAGCCGAATGAACGCTCACCGAGGGCCGCAAGGTTGGCATCATTCTCTACCGAGAGATCGAGATGAAAAGCAGCCTGTAACTCTGCTAGCAGCCCTTGCTTTCCCCATTCGGGAAGATTTGCGGAGAAAAGTACGCGTTTGCTCTGTGCATCGAGGACACCAGGGGTGCCGATGACGGCATGAACGACCTGAGACCACGATAAACCTGCGTTCATAACCAGATCATGGGCGAGCTGGCTAATGAAGGCCACGAGGCTTGAGGCATTTTGGGCGTGGTTTTGCTGGTCTGCACGGGCAAGAATGTGGCCTGCAAGGTTGGCGACGGCGGCGTGTACCCAGCTACGGCCAACATCGATACCTAGAACGTAGCCCGCTTCTGGATTGGGTTCATATAATATAGCCACTCGCCCTCCTTTACTCGATGCTGATTGACCAACAGCTTTTACGAGTTGGGCCTGTTCAAGACTTGCCAGCGCTTGCGAGACCGTTGGCTTAGAGAGTCCAGAGGCGCGTGCGAGTTGAGCGCGTGAAGTTGGGCCATGAGTGCGCAGGTATTCCAGCAAGGATCGTTCGTTGATAGCACGTAGCAGTGATGGAGTTCCTGGCTGAGAGATGTGAGAAAGACTGCCATTGGTCATGGGCATCGACATAACTCCTTTATAATTTGTCCGCTCCCTTTTGCGCCATCATTGTAAACTATCGTACCCAGATGATGAAGGGGCATACCGCCTACAGTTTGCGCGTGAAATATGTCTTGTCATACGGTTGACAAAGCGAAGTTAGGAAACTATACTAACTAATTATAGACCCTTTATGCAAGTCATGTCTCCTATCAACCCTATTAGTGAGGAGGTTTTTATGAGCTCTTCAAGCATCAATGGGCAACCTGAGAAGATGCCAGCAGAAAGCGGTGTAGAGCAGGCAACAAATGGATTTGTGCGCAGTATTAAGTTGCCTACCGCGATAGCAATCAACATGACGCAGATGTGTGGCATCGGGCCGTTTATTACGATTCCACTGATGGTGGCGGCGTTTGGTGGGCCGCAAGCGATTATAGGTTGGATTGCGGGGGCAATTCTTGCTCTGGCTGATGGGCTGGTCTGGTCGGAGTTGGGGGCAGCGATGCCGGGGGCAGGAGGGACGTATATCTATCTGCGCGAAGCGTATCAGTATCGCACGGGGCGGCTGATGCCATTTTTATTTATCTGGACGGCTATTCTTTCCATTCCTTTGATTATGTCAACGGGAGTGATCGGGCTGGTCCAGTATATGGGGTATTTGTGGCCGAATATGAACTGGTGGCAGATACATCTTGTGTCGCTACTGATCGTTGCAATTGTTATCTTTGCGCTCTACAGGCGTATTGAGTCTGTTGGTCTGCTGACGAATATTCTGTTTGTGATTATGTTGCTGTCGATTGGGATCGTGATAGTTGCAGCGCTGACCCACTTTCATCCAGATCTGGCGTTTGCTTATCCGGCGAACGCATTTACGCTCGATGGCCATTTTTTTGTCGGGTTGGGCGCGGGATTGATCATTGGAGTTTATGATTATCTGGGTTACAACACGACGGCATATATGGGGGATGAGATCCGAACGCCGGGGCGTGTGATTCCCTGGTCGATTATCATTTCGGTGCTAGGTATCATGGTGCTGTATCTGGCTCTCAACATCGGGGTGTTGGGCGTTGTGCCCTGGCAGGAGGTCGCGAAGTCGCCGTCGATTGCGTCATTGGTGCTAGAGCAGGTGTGGGGGAAGGGTGTGTCGAGTGTGGTAACGGTGTTGATTATCATCACTGCATTTGCTTCGGTCTTTGCAGGACTGCTTGGTGGATCGCGTGTTCCTTATAATGCGGCCCGTGATGGCGTATTTCTGAGGCAGTTTGGAACATTGCATCCGCGCCTTCGTATTCCACATAGAGCGTTGCTTGTGATGGGAGTAATCACGGCAATTGGTTCCTTTTTCGATCTTTCTACGGTCATCAATATGTTGATTGCGGTGATCGTGCTCATTCAAGGGGTTGGGCAGATTGTAGCGCTGACTGTGTTGCGTCTGAGGCAACCAGAATTGAGGCGACCGTATCGCATGTGGCTGTATCCGCTGCCGAGCCTGATTGCATTGATTGGTTGGGTGTATGTCTATTATGCTTCTGGTTGGCAGCCGATCTTGCTTTCGTTAGGATGGCTTGTCATTGGCATAGTGGCATTCCTGATCTGGGCGCGTGTGGAGCATATCTGGCCGTTTGGTTCCAGAGAGATTAAAGAGACCTATCTGGAGCATGCGGATGAGATAGAGCAGGCTTCTTGAGCAGGGATAGCACTGGATGATCATGTTGCTGGTCGTGAATGATACCTTTTGTGGGCCCAGGGCTTTCCAGTTCTCCGCTCAAAGGGGTGCAGGGGTCTCCCTGCCGGGGCCTGGGGCGTCCCCAGTTTCCTTCCCTCCTTCGCGCGCCGCCGCAGGCGGCGCGCAAAAGAGAAGAAAAAAGGTTTTTGCGGGGACACCCCGCACCCCGGCAAAGGGCTGCCGCCCTCTGCACTCCTGCTAGATGGGAGAATTGGAAAGCCCTGTTTGTGGGCCATACCTCCTTGCAGACACAGTGCGTCAGGGGGTATGCTGAAACTCTGCGAGAAGAGTTGTATCCATCTCCATACCCAGTGCTAAGTGGAGGTGGATATTCTGTAGAGATATCTCTGCGGGTGCTATATGTGCAGAGATATCTCTCAAGATGAAAGGTAGAATGCACACTTATGACATGGGAAACGTACCTCGTAGAGCATCAGTCTCAGCATCAGAACGAGTTGCTGCAATTTCTTAGCATTCCTAGTATTTCATCGCTGCCTGCGCATGCTGCTGATGTGCAACGAGCGGCTCAATGGGTAGCGGGTCGCCTGACGGCTGCGGGCCTGGAAGGTGTGCGGATTCTGGAGACAGGCGGGCATCCGGTGGTGTATGGGGAGTGGCTTCATGCTGCTGAGAAGCCAACGATCTTGATTTATGGTCACTTTGATACGCAACCAGTAGATCCGTTAGCGTTATGGACACATCCCCCTTTTGAGCCAACGATTATTGAGGATCGCGTGTATGCTCGTGGCGCGTCAGATGATAAGGGGAATATGTTCACGCCGATTCTGGGTATTGAGGCGTTGCTCAAGACGGAGGGAGCTTTGCCTGTCAATGTGAAGTTCTTTTTCGAGGGGCAGGAAGAGATAGGCAGCCCGCAGTTGCCAGCCTTTATTGAGCAGCATCGTGATCTGCTGGCGTGTGATCTGGTGGTCAGTTCCGATGGGGGACAATATAGTGAGGATCAGCCGTCGCTGATGTTAGCGGCCAAAGGGTTGACCGGGGTACAGATTGATGTACGTGGGGCGAAGGGTGATTTGCATTCTGGTATGTATGGTGGTGCTGTGCCCAATCCAATACATGTACTGACGGCCATTCTTGCTTCGATGCGTAGCGCTGAGGGCAAAATTTTGGTAGAGGGGTTTTATGATGCGGTAGTGCCGCTTTCGGAGGCGGATCGAGTGGCTATTGCTGCTATTCCATTTGACGAACGGGAATATCGGGAGCAGATCGGTGTGTCAGCGCTATTGGCAGAGCCGGGATATACGCCCCAGGAGCATCTCGGGGCGCGTCCGACGTTGGAGATTAACGGAATCTGGGGTGGTTTTCAGGGCGAAGGTGTGAAGACTGTTTTGCCAGCGGAGGCACATGCGAAGATTACGTGTCGGTTGGTCGTGAATCAAGATCCGGCTACGATTGTTGATTTGATTGCCAGGCATGTTGAAAAACACACGCCTACCGGGGTACAAGTGACGGTACGCGCACTTCCTGGTACGGCGCGACCCTATCTGATTCCAGCCGATCACTGGGGGAATCAGGCGGCAGCGGCGGTGCTTGAGGAGTTGTATGGGAAAGAGCCGTATCAAGTGCGTGTGGGTGGAAGCATTCCTGTTTGTGAGCTATTTCTTACGCATCTTGGCGCATATACGGTGGGTTTTGCCTTTGGCCTGAATGATGAGCAGATCCACGCGCCGAATGAGTTTTTCCGCCTGAGTAGTTTCCGACGCGGGCCTCTGGCATACGGCAAGTTGCTCCATCGGTTGGCAGCAAAATAAATCGTGGAGTCGCCAATGTGTGGATAGTTTGGCGGGGGTTGAGTGAGGAGCACAAAAATTGCTGAGAGGATGTTTCCACCAGAAACATCCTCTTTTCTTATCTGTGATCTTGTCAAGCTGCTTTCTTCGGTCCACTCTTAAAAGAGAGCGTAATATAGGCTAAAAGAGGTAATACGGGCTTTGAAACTATGTCTCTATAAATTGACCGCTAACTGACCGCTTTATGTCCTGGTGTTTCAGTGCTGCAATAGCTATGATGCAAAGGATTTTCATTACTTAAAAAAGAAAGGAAGAGTTATGAAGCAGTCAATAGCGTCTTTCAAGCTGTTGCTGAAGCAAAGGTATCGATTTGCTTTGGTGGCACTCCTTCTTGCAGTGAGCCTGGTTTTTGCGGGGGGAGTTTCTGCGCCAACGGCTCATGCAGCTCCAGCGGGCACGATTCATGGTTGTCCATCGGGCTATGTTTGCATCTACCCGCAGAACGCAGGCTGGAACGGTGATAAACCCTCGCTGAAATACTACTATTACGGTGTCTATCAGCTTTCGAACCAGTACGGCACCCACGAAATCTTCAACAACCAGTATAGTAATGCCGGATTTGATCTCTGCACTGACTGGAACGGTACGGTGTGTGATCTTGGTTTTTCTATCAATTCTTATGGAGCGGTTGACTTAACTCCGATCAACTCTGTTAGAGTTAAACCTACCTACTAACTAAACAAAGGGAATAGTGAGCCATCACCGCAGGCAGCACTCTGGTTGGTACTGTGTTCTCAATAGCCCTAAGCCTGATTGCTGCCTGGTTGTAGCAGAGGTGATGACCAGGGTCTTACATACAAGGAACCAACTACTTGATCTTCTTTAAGAATATCTGCTCACCAGAATAATGCCAAATTTACATCCCTGCGCTTCTTTTTTTACACGGTTAACTGCTTGACTACTTGTGCTGGATTTCCTGTTACAACCACGTTAGGAGGAACTTCTCGGGTCACGACGCCGCGAAAGCCAACGACAGAGTTCTCGCCAATCGTGACCCCTTTCAACACAGCAGCCTGGCCCGCCAACCAGACATTGTTGCTAACGGTAATAGGAGCGCTACGCTCCCTCACGCAAGAGTTCTTGCGGCGGTCTGGCTCAATGCTATGAAAATCGGTATCTAACATCACTACTGAACCCAGCATGCAATCACGCCCAATCGTGATGCCCGATGCCGCCATCAGCCCGGCACCATTGAGGCGAGTATTGTCGCCAATCTGAATAACCGCATCGGAACTATAGGTAATCAGCACATTCGGCTCCTTATGCGCCCAGGCATTAACCGAGGTTCCAAAAATCACCCGTCCCGGCCCTTTGATTTGTAACCGGCCATTCGAGATAAAACCCGGTCCAAATTGGACCCGTTGGCCTCGCAACAGACGGAATTTCGCTACCGTATACATAGAAACACTGGCAACAACCAGGCGTTTGATGATACTTTTAAGTAAATCCATACGTTTCTCCTCATTACTTTTCTGGCTGCGTTTCCTCTTCTCGATACTAGTATCGAAGTTCGATCAGGTAATGCGCTACGTCTTTTCAGACACTGCCAGAATATAGGCCGCGCCACTGGTGGAAACGACAGTGGCTCAATGCTCATAGAAAGTGGGGGGAAAGAAACGGTATAATGTAGTCAGTCTTCAACCAACCATGCACCGCCCTATATCAAGGGGAAAAACACACTCTGAAGAACAAGGGAGAGAATATGAAGCGTCATATCCGTTTACTGAGCTGGTTCTGTGTGTTCTGGCTTGGGAGCGTTATTATCTACTGGAATATTTGGAGTTGGAACTTTACTTCCGCTCCAGTGATCCTTCATATCCTGGTGACTCTCACCATCCTCATCCATCTTGGCATCTATTGGTTCGGTTTTTCCAGGGAGACAGGCAGAGCAATGCAATGGTTTTCATTATGTGTTCAGGCTGTACTTATCCTGGCGTTGACCCAGATGACACGCCTGGCAATCATGCCGCTGGTTCTCTCGCCTTTGCTCTTTATCGCCGCTACGGTGATGCTCAAACAGATACGCAGCATGCTCATATTTTTAGGGAGCTTTCTGCTCTCTACCTATCTCTTCATGCAAATGGGCGGACCCCCTCGCGATTGGAGCGATATCTGGGGAGGAGGATACGCGCCAGGTGTCGGCTTTCTTGGTCTATTTTTCCTTCTGATCCTGCTCTTTTATGTGCAGCAGGCTCAACAAGCGCATGAGCACACATTGGCCCTTTTGCACCAGCTTGACACCGCACATGCTCAGTTGTCCGCCTATGCCTTGCGAGCCGAAGAACTGACCGTGATAAATGAACGTCAACGCATTGCCCGTGACCTACATGATACCTTTATTCAGGGTGTCACGGGGCTGGTGATGCAATTGGAGGTTGTGCGCACACAATTACAACGCCAGAAAGTTGCACAGGCACAGGAACTGCTGGAGCAAGTGATTGAGGCTGCTGGCGACGCTCTGGCCGATGCGCGCTGTGCTATTGGCAATCTACGTACCGGCCATATCCGACCAGATGATCTCGTTGAAATCGTGCAGGAAGAGATCAGCCGCTTTACAGCCGCAACAGATATCCCCTGCCACGCGACCATTATAGCCCTTGCCAATACGCCTGCTCCTTGCTGCGAACATGTCTTGCGAGCCATCTGCGAAGGGCTGACCAATGTGGCGCGCCACGCCTGCGCCGAAACTGTTTGGATGCAGGCAACCTGTAACCACGAGATATTGACCGTCGAGGTGCGCGACGATGGCATCGGCTTCGATCCAGAAACGCTGAATACGAGAGATGGGTATTATGGCCTGATCGGAATGAGAGAACGCGCCAGCCTCATCGGAGGACACCTGGAGTTGATCAGTGCTGATGGGGTAGGAACCACACTGCGCCTGAGTATACCACTCCATTGCACACTGCCACAGAAGAGCGAGGAGGAAGTATGGCTCAACCCATTCGCATTGTCATCGCAGATGATCATCTAATGGTCCGCAAAGGACTGCGTCTGATGCTCGAAGAGGTACGGAGCGAAGGCATTGAACTGGTAGGAGATGCCGCTGACGGGACGAGCGCTGTGGCTCTGGTGGAACAGAGACAGCCTGATGTGGTTGTGATGGATATTCGCATGCCGGGTCTGGATGGCATTGCTGCTCTCAAGCGCATTCGCACCTGCTGGCCATCTATAGCCGTGTTGCTTCTAACAACCTATGACGAGGATGAATTGATGTTGCGCGGCCTGCAAGCTGGAGCCTGTGGCTACTTGCTCAAAAATATCACGCTAGACGCGCTTATCAACGCTATTCGTGCGGCAGCGCGTGGAGAAGTGCTCATCCAACCAGAGATCATGGCTCGCCTTCTCGCACATACTATGCCTGCCCCCGGAACCGCATCTCCTTCTCGCGCACAGCCCCTTCCGAGCTATATGGAACTCACCAGGCGTGAAAAGCAAGTGCTAGAGGGAGTGGCCCGTGGAGAACGCAGCAAAGAGATTGCTGCCCAACTGGGCATCACGGAACGGACCGTGCGCGCCTACTTGACCAATATCTATACGAAATTGAACGTTGACTCTCGTGCATCAGCCGTCGCGGTTGCGATCGAGTGCGGTTTCTTATCAAGAATGTCCTGATCTGGATGCACATATACAAACGGCAAAGACCCAATGCTGGTCAAAATCACGCGGCAAGTCGTCTTCTGGGTTCCGAAACTGGGCAGCTCCGGATACCAGGGATTTCCAATTCTCCCATCTAGCGGGAGTGCAGAGGGCGGCAGCCCTTTGCCGGGGTGCGGGGTGTCCCCGCAAAAACCTTTTTTCTTCTCTTTTGCGCGCCGCCGCAGGCGGCGCGCGAAGGAGGGAAGGAAACTGGGGACGCCCCAGGCCCCGGCAGGGAGACCCCTGCACCCCTTTGAGCGGAGAACTGGAAAGCCCTGCTCCGGATACCGGTTGTGTTGCAAGAAATAAACTGATCTGCTAGAGTGAAGAGAAACGAGCCAAAGAGGATCAGATATGAGAGAGCAACACCCGTTCAAATGGCGTCGTTTTCAGGCTGACATCATTCTCCTGTGTGTCCGTTGGTATTTACGCTATTCGCTCAGCTACCGCGATCTCGAAGAGATCATGCTCGAACGAAGGTTGCAGGTCGATCATACAACGATCTATCGTTGGGTCCAGTGTTATGCCCCAGAGCTTGATCGATGCTGTCGTCCTCATTTGAAGCTCACAACAGATTCTTGGCGTGTTGATGAAACGTACATCAAAGTCAAAAAAGAGTGGGTGTATTTGTATCGGGCTGTTGATTCGGGGGGAAAGACGCTTGATTTCTTCTTGAGTTCTACCAGGGACGCACACACTGCAAAACATTTCTTGCTCAAAACCCTTGCCGCCTCTTATACCACAGAACCGCGTGTCATCAACGTGGACAAAAATGCGGCGTACCCCAAAGTATTCAACGAACTCAAGGCCGAAGAACTCCTTCCCCGGAGTTCACAACTCCGGCAAGTGAAGTATCTCAACAATCTGATCGAGCAAGATCACCGTTTCATCAAACGGCTGACGAAGCCGGGGATGGGCTTCTTTTCATTTGAGACAGCGAACAGAACATTACAAGGGTATGAACTGATGAATATGCTCCGCAAAGGACAGATGCAAGGTGTCAGAAAAGGGGTAGTGTTGCAAAAAATTGTAAGCTTATCAAAATGATGACTGCAATAACAGCAGGAAGAGATATTACCGAAGAAAAAGAGTACTCTTTTTACGCGTTTTATCAACAGAAGATTCTCAAATATACATTATTTTAATGAGCTTACAATTTTTTGCAACACTACCGCCACGCTCCCTCGGATCTGATCGAGGCAAAGCACAGCCAGGAGCCATTCGCTGATGGGAGTGGGCTTGCCTGACTGGATAAGCAGGCAAGCCGGGTGTAGGGCCTCCAGGCCTTCGGTCAGATGCCCCGCCTCTTGCAAGCAGAGCCGCGCTTGTACCGCCTCCTCTTCCTGCAAGGCCCAGCCCAACAGCAAGCTTGCCATGCTCGCGCGGGCGGAGGCAGCGGTGTGAGTATTGTCAACTTAAGGAAGAATAGAAGAGTTTTTCTGAAAAGAAGAAGAAGCAGAAGGAAAGGGACCAAGATTGGAGGAGAATGGTGTGGAGTTAGGCAGCTCTTTTCATTCCAATCACCTCGCTCCATACCTGAAATCGCTTCTGCATGAGGGCGCGATATTCTGAGGCTGTCAAATGGTGTCGCTTTGGTCGAAAATGATCCAGGATCGGGCCAAAGGCAGAAAGGAAGCGCTGAGCATGACCAGGTGATTTGAAACGACGCATGACTCGCTCTCGTTGTCGCGTGGGCGATGCGAGTTCTCAGCACGATTATTCAAGCCTTTGTGCTGTCGATGCCCGACACTGGATAGGATCTCTTTCTTGGCGGCGGCATAGCTTGCGAGTTGGTCAGTAACAATCACTCGCGGCACGTACTGCAACCCCTTCAACAATTTGCGGAAGAACTTTTTTGCTGCACGCTTGTTGCGTCGACTCTGCACCAGAATATCAAGCACATTCCCATACTGATCAACGGCGCGCCAAAGATAGTGTTGTTTCCCATTAATTTTCAAGAAAACCTCATCAAGGTGCCACGTATCTCCCGTGTGAGGACGACGACACTTTATCTCATTGGCGTACCTCTGACCGAATTTGAGACACCATTGCCGAATCGTTTCATAGGTCAGCACGACGCCACGCTCTGCCATGATCTCTTCCACATCACGGAAACTGAGCGAGAAGCGAAAATACAGCCAGACACTGTAGCCAATAATTTCTGGCGGGAAACGATATCCTTTGTAGAGAGAATCTGGGATGTTCTTTTTCATACTCATGAGCATGCCATATTTATCGGCTTTTCCGCAAGTTGACAATACACTTCTCTCCGACAAACTGCTAGCCGAACCTCATCTGGCCTTTGTCGTTGCTGCGCCCTAACGACCAGCCACAGGGATTTTCTCAACCACTGGAATGATCTCGTGCTCAAACAACTCAAAAGGTTCTGCTTCGTGGACATCTCTGAGGCTCAAGATGATCTGGTCAATCCCTAGGGCCGCCAGTTCCGTGCAATGGTCTACGACAGCCGCCGGGGTCGACGAATGGTCGCGGCCATCAGGGGTGATATGAAGCAGCAGCAGGCTATAAGCCGTTTTCTCGATCTGTTCATAGGAGCGCCCCACGGCCTGGCAGTGCTCGCGCAGGACATTCAGTTTGTGCCGCAGTGCCTCGTTATCGCCAAGCGTGAAGAGGTTGCAGGCATCGGCGTAGCGGGCGACGAGTTGGAGCGTCTTGCGCTCACCACTACCACCAACCATAATGGGTGGATGAGGTTTCTGAATAGGCTGTGGACTATTGAGCGGCCTGCTCAGTTGATAGTGTTTTCCCTGGTACGGCCTCTCGTCGCCCGCCCACATCTGATGGGCGATCTGCAGTGTCTCCTCCAGGCGATCGAAACGTTCTGTGAGAGACGGGAAAGGCACGCCCAGACCACGATGCTCCTCCTCATTGTTGGCAGCACCAATGCCCAAATAGGCACGTCCGTGCGAGAGCACATCTAGCGTGGTCGCCGTCTTCACCAAGATACCGGGATGGCGATAGGTGATACCGGTCACCAACGTTCCCAATTTGATGCGATTGGTGCGACCGGCAGCATAAGCCAGGGCACTCCAGCCTTCTAACATTTCGTGTTCCGCTGGCCCTATGCCGCCAATCTGAAAGAAGTGATCCATCACCCACAGACTGTAAAAACCAGCGCGTTCAGCGCGTTCAGCGATCAGTCCAAAGGTTTCACCAAGCTGACCCTGCCCGTTGGGCCAGGTAAAGCGAGGTACCTGTAATCCCAGACGCATAAACAGTTTCTCCTTTTGCTCATAGAACTATTTTACTCATCTAACACAAAAATTGGGCAAAGCGCCTATTTTGAGCAAAACGTAGCTAGACCTGGATGTGTGTCAGGTCAAAATCATTCTGGGGAAGCTCGAAAAAAGATAATACTCCCCTGCAACCAACAACAGATCTTGCTGGCCTGGCTGGTAAGGAGCGGCACGCTCTCCTTTAAGGCGCTGCCTCCTCTCCTTTCTCAGCTTCACGAGCCAGCAAAGTGCTTTCATACGTGGTGATTTTGTCATCGAGGACCACGAGGTATTCTTGCATGTGCTGAATGTGAGCTTGAACCAGATCATGATGTGTTTTGAGCATAGCGATGCGCTCGCGCAGTGTTGCTTCGCCCAGGCGCTGTAAGCGGGCATATGCTAGCATCTGTTGAATAGACATGCCTGTGGCACGCAGCCTGAGAAGAAACTGGATCCACTGGATGTCAGACTCTGTGTAGCGCCGATGCGTGTTTGAGAGCCGATCCACCTCGTGAATTAGCCCGATACGCTCGTAGTAGCGCAGCGTGTCGATGCTGACCCCTGTGCATCCGGCAACGCCGCTGATGGTGTATGTCTTCTCCATATGTTCAGGATAAAACATGGAGCGCGCTCCATGTCAAGCACTGTATGCAGTTCTTCATGATAACGATCAAATGTGGCTGGATCTTTTGGTTGTCCATAGAGCACTGTTAACTGAAGCATACGGTAGACCTCCTGAGAAGAATAAAAGAAAACTCCATCCTCATAAAACGAGACCTCCATTTTGTGAGACAATGAATGTGTCAACGAATATATCGCTGCTCTCGACCCACGGCATTATGTTTCTCGCTTATGTTCTGGTACTTTAACGAAGGTAGTGTTGCAACACTCTCGTATTTTTTGCTCAGGGTCTGTCAATATTCATGCGGGATTGACGGAGCACTTCGATCACCGCGGAGAAGTCGGCCTCATCCAGCCCCAGATTGCCTGCCAGACGATAGACTTCGCGCGCTGTTGCGAGCGCGGGCATGGGGAGATTCAACTCGTCAGCGAAACGCAGGGCGTAGGTCAGGTCTTTGTGGAGCCAGCGTAGAGCAAAGAGAGGCTGGTATTGCCGCTGAATCATAGGCCCAACCTTCATTTTGACGACAGGACTGCCTACTCCTCCGTTTGCCAGGAGAGGCATAACCTGCTCCATGTCAAGCCCAGCTTGCTCAGCCAGATTCAATCCTTCCGCCAAGGCCTCCGCATGTAGCCCGATGATCAGGTTGATAACCAGCTTCATTTTTGTTCCCGCACCGCTTACGCCCATATAGCTCTGAAACTGACTCATTGCCGCGAGGGCCGGCTGAACCTGTTGCATGGCTGCCATGTCTCCCCCCACGAACAGGCCGATCTGTCTGGCTTCCGCAGCTGGTTTGCTTCCTGTGACCGGAGCATCAAGAAATGCCAGATCATGTGTGGCTGCCAGTTCGGCAAGCTCGCGCACCCATGCTAATGAGAGCGTACTGCATTCGATCAGGACGGCTCCGTGCTGAGCACCGGCCAAAGCACCATCATTGCCGAGCCAGATCTGCTGGGAGGCCTGATCATTGCCGACCATGCTGATAATCACCTCGGCTTCTCTGACGGCTTCGCGTGGTGTCTCAGCTCGCTGTATCCCTTCAGCGACCAGGGCCTCGGCCTTTGCAGGTGTGCGATTGTAGACGACAAGTGGAAAACCAGCTTTGTTCAGATTGCGAGCCATGGCTGTGCCCATACCGCCAAGTCCAAGAAATGCTACCCGTTGCATGAAAACCTTCTCCTCCTATTTTTTTCAGTCTATTGCAGTTTGCTTTTGTGAGAGCAGTATGCCATGGGCGAGGGGCTTGAACAAGAACCCAAATTAAGCTAGTATAAAAACTATCACCAAGAGGAGAAGAAGATAGCTATGTATGAGGATCAGCGCAGAAATGAACTGGCGCAATTTCTTCGCACGCGGAGAGAACGGCTCTTGCCATCCCAGGTTCATTTGCCAGAGAGAGGAAGGCGGCGCACTCCTGGCCTGAGGCGCGAGGAGTTGGCGAATCTCGCGGGTGTTGGTCTCACCTGGTATACGAAGCTGGAGCAGGGACAAGCCATCCAGGTTTCATCGCAAGTGCTGGAAAGCCTGGCCCAGGCCCTCCAGTTATCGCCTGATGAGCGTAGGCATCTGTTTGTACTCGCCCGCGAGCATTTGCCTCTCCTCAAACATACCTATGTACGGCAGATCAGTCCTGACCTCCAATGTATCCTGGATGCCCTGTTACCCAATCCGGCTGTGATCATGAATGAACGCTGGGATATTGTCGGCTGGAACCGGAACGCCGCGCAGGTCTTTGTCGATTATGGCCAACTCTCCGATTGGGAACGCAATCACGTCTGGTTGATTTTCACGCATCCTGCCCTGCGCACCCTGTATACCAACTGGGAGTCTACCGCTCGTCGCGCACTCTCACTCTTTCGCGCCAGTGCCGGCCATAATGGTGCCGGAGAACCCTGGTTCATTGAGCGCCGCGATCGCTTGATGGAAACCAGTTCAGAGTTCCGTGCTTGGTGGAATCTCCATGAGGTAAGTGAGGGCTACTCTGGACGCAAAGAACTCAATCATCCTCTGGTAGGTCTGCTGATTCTCAAATCAACTCCTTTGCTCGTTGCTGATAACCCCAACCTGAGAATATTTGTCTACATGGCCTTGCCAGAGGCCAACTCGGAGCAGAAGCTTACCCGGTTTGCTCTTTCTCTCCCAAAAGCTTAATGAAAAGCCTGGCAGGCTACTTCCTTCCTTTTTATTCAACATCCCTACTTCTCCAGGCGCACCAAAGAATGTGCTATGATGAGAAAAAAAGACTTGAAGACGGGAAGAGAAGCTAAATACGGAGAGAAGCGAGGCTATGGAGAGTAGGGCCCTTATCTTTGGCGCTTTGCTGAAGCAGTATTGGGTAGCTCGCGGTCTGACGCAGGAAGAGGTAGCCGAACGCGCCGAAATCAGCCCACGCGGGCTGATGTATCTGGAGCATGGGCAGCGTTTACCGTATCAAGATACGCTCAGACGATTCATGAATGCACTCGATCTCTCGGATGAGCAACGCCTTCAACTACAAAACGCCGCACGTGCCAGCCGGATTCCCCCCCTTTCTGAACTTCTGATAGAGCAGGGAATGCCACCTCTTCTTGTCGCACCGGGTCCCTTGTTTGGCAGAGAACAAGCCGTCGCGAGCGCGATGGAGTTTTTGCGCCAATCCTCAATACGATTACTGACTCTGAGGAAGCGTCAGCATCTCGTTTTTGTCGTGCCGCGGGATGAGGTCCGTTCGTTCTTTCGCTTCCGCACCACTTATGAACTTATTGGTGTCTCTAGGCCACCAACGTATGGTGTTTTGTCAGCGTTGGAAAACCTTACAAGGGATGTTCCTGACAGCTTAAACCTCTGAGCACGATCGGGGTCAGTTCTGACGCTTCCCCCGCGATACGGCTCACATTTTATACTCTTGCGCGCATCCGGATGGTCAATGCTGATAACCACACCCAGCCAAGTGCCACTGCTACATATAAGAAGATCGAGGCCCACGCCATACCTGCAGTGGCGATCAGAGCAATGATGGCAGCTAGAAAGATGACTCCTGTAAACGTCGAAAATGCTGCCCAACCCGACGCGTGGCTGGCGATAAAATGACGCGCAAAGACAAAACTTGCTGCAATTAAGCTCAAAAAGGCCATTTGACCCACAATGAAGTGGAGCATCGCATGCCAACTCATCGTCTGGGGATAGGTGTCCGGGGCGCCGGGCGGAAAGCCTAAGGCGGGATCGGTCACAAATATGCCACCGCCCACTACGCATCCCCCATAGAAACCAACGAGCAGTGAGCCGAGAGCTTGGCGCTTGTCGGATTGGGCAAGGCTTCGCAGACCGACCGCAGCTGCTATCACAAGCAGACCAGTCACCATGAAGTTGGTGATTTGGATCCAGCCGAGATCACCAAGACTCATGAGGCTCAAAGGATGTCGGGTCATATCAAAGCCTGAACGCGTCAAGATTTGGACTCCTCCAGCAATAATGTAGATAGACCCAGCAATGATGCCACAAGCGAGTAGAAGCTTAGTTCGCTCTTTGTTGCCTTTCATTTTGCTCCCTCCTTCATCTCCGCAATTTCGATCATGTTACTATTGGTATCGTCGAATACTACAGTGGTCATGGTGCCATCATTTAACGGCTTTTGGGTAAATTTTCAGCCCTGCTGTTTTTGTATTTCCAGGATATGAGGATAGAGGTGATACACCTGGATATAGTTCCCATCAGGGTCTTTGGCGTTGAACAGGCGACCTGCGCCCATATCACCCACGTCAGTCAGGATCTCAACAGACTTGGACTGCCAATCCCGATACACGGCATCAGCATCCTCGACGACAAAGCCAATGGTGAGTCCGCCACGAGCAAGCGGAATACCGAAAGTCTGTATGTTCGCATCTTGCAAGACAATGTTGGGACCGCTGGTTTTGGAGCGCAGGAAGAGGAAATCGCCAGCCGGAGAGGAAAATGCTGGAACAGCTTCAAAACCTAACAGTTCGGTGTAGAAGGCTTTGGAGCGCTGCATGTCGCTTACCAGGAGTGTGATAGCACCGATTTGAGATGTCATGGGTTTGTTTCTCCTTTTGCTGTCTCTTTTTGTTTTGTGAGAGTTAGTAGATGCACACAAGTATACTGGGGGCAGAAAACTGGACAGGTCGATGAGATAAAATAGCAGGAGGGAGACAAGCAACATCAAGGAGGAAAGCCGTAGCAAGTTCACCGAAGAAATACAGCAGTGGCTTCAAAGCGAAGGTTGCATTAGAAGCCATTAAAGGATTGAAAACGCTGAATGAGATCCCATCAGAGTATGGAGTGCATACAACGCAAATAACCCAGTGGAAGAAGCAGGTGCTGGATGAACTGCCACAGATCTTTGCCAAGCCAGGATCGGAGCATGTTAAGCATGAAGAAGCCTTAATTGCGAGCTTATATCAACAAATCGGGCAACTTAAAGTAGAGCTGGACTTCCTCAAAAAAAAATCAGGCCCGTACCACTGAGCAGAAACGGCTTCTGGTGGAACCCGATCATCCCCAGCTCTCGATTGTCCGTCAATGTGATTTGTTGGGATTAGCGCGTTCAAGCTACTATTATGAACCCGTGCCTGAAAGCGAAGAAGATATGCTCTTGATGCGTCTGCTTGATGAACAATACATGCGTACGCCTTTTTACGGAAAACGGAAGATGGTGAAGTTTCTTCAAGATGAAGGCTATGCAGTAGATCGCAAACGGGTCAGGAGGCTGATGCAACGGATGGGCTTGGAGACGATCTATCCCAAGCCCCAGTTTGAGCCTGGCTGGTTCGCCGACCGTGCGCTATCCCTATCTGTTACGAGGAGTGAGCATTGATCGGATCGATCAGGTCTGGAGTAGTGATATCACCTACATCTGCCTGGCACGCGGCTTTGTCTATCTAGTAGCGATTATCGATTGGTTCAGTCGATCTGTGCTGGCCTGGGAGTTGTCAACGACATTGGATACCTGCTTCTGCTTGGATACATTGGATCGAGCTTTGCAGGCAACACGCCCAGAGATTTTCAATACGGATCAAGGCGTTCAGTAGACCCGCCAGGAGTTTACCGAGCGTTTACGGTCGGCACACATTCGCATCAGTTGGGATGGACGGGGACGAGCTTTAGATAACATTTTTGTAGAGCGTTTATGGAGAAGTGTGAAGTACGAAGAAGTCTATCTCAAGGACTATCAAACGGTTTCAGAGGCAAGGGCTAATTTAAGGCAGCACTTCCAGTTTTATAATCATGAGCGATATCACCAGTCTCTGGACTATAAAACACCCGTTGCGGTGTATCGCTCCCATCATGTGGAATGATTTTCTCTTACTGCTGAGTTTACTCCCAATATTGGCTGTTTTCTGTCTAGACTTTTGATACCCCTGTATGTCATAAGTATTGAGGATATTTGATAAGAAAAAGGAATAGTATAAGTCGATAGTATTCCCGTTTACAATGTGGCAGAGCAAACAAGGCTTCCTTATGAAAGACTCGCAAATGAGAAAGAAGATGGGAGAGCCGACAGGACAGGAGCATCTGTCCGAACACACACTCAGTGTGTAGAAAAAGAACATTCGCCACACAATATGCCCAACCAGAACTGATGATCTTCATGAAGCAGGAATTTCCAGGCTTTTTAGATCCATTGTTGTGTCCAGAGAAAAGAAGCTTCTTACTGGAAATATTGAGTTGCAAGTGAAAGAAAAGGTATTGAGGCAAATGACTACTCCATTCGATATGTATCCGTTATTTGCACCCTTGCCAGGTCCCTTTATCGAACACCTCGTCCACTACATGTTGCAACAGCATGAACCCCTTTCCATACCAGAAGCTATTGACCGCGCCTTGTTGGAATTGAGAGAGAAACGCTGGGTGAGCTATCAATTTATGAATCCTTTCGTGCGGATGTGTCTGAAGGGAGGTGTAAAAGGATCAATAGAAAGTTTCTCGACTGCTTGGTTTCTCAACAATCTCTCTATCAATTCCCCTTTTCGGGGGTCATAAAAGCGAAGATAAGCCGTGCATTAATAAGATCAAAGGTTGCATCGTCAAACGGAAGCGGGTGTTGGAGAACATTCATCACAGAAAAATCGACTGGAAGGTTCTGCTCTTTCGCTTGTGCTTGTGCATATCGAATGACGTTTGTTGATATGTCTACTCCAACCACATGAATGCCATACTCAAGCATTGCTAAAGCAATCGCCCATTCCCCAGGTCCACATGCGACATCAAGGACATCATGAAGGCGAGCTATCTCTCACCTGGACAGTTCAGGCAGAACACCTCCTATACTTTGTGTGAGCATCTGGTCTTGCCCCTTCAGACGTGCCATCTCTCCCATCGTTTCTGGGTCAATCGGCGTTGAGAAAGTGTCGTCACCCTGAATAGTCATACATGCCCTCCCTTTCGTGAGGCTTTCTCTGTATCTCATCAGAGAGGAGCATAACAGCTACATAAGCGAGCGTCAATAGGGAAGGGGTTCGTCTGTGTGCGTTGTGTCTTTACGATCATTCACGAGAAGAGCCGCATTGATCGCGTTGAGCATCTGGAACGCGCAAGTCTGCCGATAGTCACACTGCAACCGCATGCATCAGTGCTGCTGATGTGTATTCTACTCGTGATAACACCATATACATGTTCCCTTACGAATCTATAAGCCACACCGCTTTTGCATAGATAGGAAGCATGACAACCAGGGAAAAGAGAGAGGGACAGCGCGGTCGTGGTGAATAGGACGCTTGTGCTCACCCTTCGGTACGTTCTAACATGGGTATCCCTCTCTTCGCCAACGCATCTTCATTTCCGTTCCAGTTCATGTTCTGTTCATCCAAAAAAAGAGGAGGGAACGCTCCTCATTGAAGCGACTCTGGAAGTCGAGTCGTTCCGAGCACCACGATCTGCCGGTCGGCAAGGCGTACCTCGTGGGTATGGCTGTGAATCACTCCTATTGGCTCCTCCAGGTGTCCAGGCAAAAACAGCGGGACCCAGCCTTCCTCACGCTCAGCAAGCGTGCTGACCTCCCAGACAAAAGAGAACTGGGCGACAAAACGATCCCCTTGACGAATCAGGCGCATTGGTGCTTCCTCCACAGTTCGTATCGTGCGTCGTGGCTCTTGCATCGTCTTCCCCATAATATTACAACACGTGTGCCGGGCAGGTCGAGACGGCTCTGATGGCTTGTGAGGCGCTGCGAGGACACAGAGAAATGACAAGCATGCTTCACTATACCTCTGAGGCATGCTTTGACTGCTCCCAACAACGCAAGAGCAATCAACCAGGAAGGAAACCCATTTCGCTTGCTATCCTTTTAAATACAGATTGTTTTTGAACATGTATCTCTTACCCCCATGACAATCAGATGTAGAACTTCTCTCGTGTGGTTGGTTAAAAGAGCAAAATAGGTGTAAGAAAAGGAAAATATCAGTAAATGGATCGTTTCAGCGCGACGAAAAGTTGTTGGATGTGTAACACATCAGAAAAATTGATATCTTCTTCCTGTGACAAACAATGATCCCATTCGTATACATACTATCGTCCATAGTATAGAGACTGCACCTGCTAGACCGCCTGTCTGTCAGACGTGTTGATAGGACGTACGGTATATTTCTCTCTACGGAGGAAAAACATGCAGAGAAATCAAGTCAATTCGCAGTGGCAGCAATATCGGCAGGATTGCACAAACTGCTGTATCATTTGTATGCATACGATAATGTATTGCTCACAACAGGGAGGTCTTGATGCCGAGGACTTGCAGATGCAAGCGTTACTCGATTGTGTTCAAAGCTGTCAGATGGGTCTCGACTTTATGCTCAGAGCCTCCCCACTTCACCCAAAGGCATGTGCGCTTTGTGAAGATGCCTGCACTGTCTGTGCTGAAGCCTGCGAGCGGGCTGCTGCTATTGACGTGCAGATGCGGGCATGTGCAAACATATGCCGTCAATGTGCTGCTTCCTATCACCAGATGACTTTGATGGCAGTATAATGTCAAGAAACATGGCTCATCTCAGATTTCACAAATGGGGTGATAAAATTGTTGGGGATGAGCGAACCAAAGACGACTCAAAGTCCAGCGCAAACGATAGAGCGGTATTGTGATGCCATATTATCCGCACCCACCGGAGCCAGGTAATATGGCATCTAAACATGCAATGTTTATTTCACCTCGGCAAGATCGTTGACCGCTTCAGCTGTCCCGGCCATTTTTGGCTGGCGCAACCAGAAGAGGGCCAATAGGGGCACCTACCACAGCGATCAGGGCCGCGCCGAGAAAGGCGGTGTGGAAGCCGCTATTGAGCACGACGATCTGCTGGATGCCTTCACTCAACGTGCTGATTGTTGTTGCCGTAGAGACGGCAATCATGACCGCCAGTCCCAGAGCCGAACCCACCTGATAGCTGATATTGACCAGTCCTGAAGGAAGATCAGCCCCCCCAGGAGATTCCTCGTGTATCCAGTAAGCATCTGCGTACAACGTTTCCACGCTACGTCCTGTATCATGCTTTTCAGTATGGGGCGAACATATAGCTCTGCTAATCAGCGTCCCAGATGCTCATTGACTTACTGTTCTGGGAAGGCTGGGGGGACGACCAGATAGCTGACAAACCAGCCGACCACGCCAGCAAGCAGAATCGCTCCTGTCCATAGAGGAATCGGCCACCACACCCCACCGAGGAGGAACAGAGTCAGAAAGTACAAGCTAAACAGTACAACCGGCACCAGGACGGCGAAAAGGCGCAATCGGCCAGGGAGCTCAACTACAGGCCGTAGCCCTCGATAGAGCAGCTCGATAACGGTTCCCGCTACAATCGTGAGAGGGAAGACCCAGGGGTCGCCGTGTGGAATACTCATGACAGCTCCATTGAGTGTCAGGACAACTAAGAGCGCACCGCTGGGCAACAGCGTCCCAAAGCGGCGAATCGCGAATAACAACAGGGAGACCAACAGGGCGCTTTGCAGGACAATACTGCTCACACCAATCGCCTGGGCCAAATCCTGGGTGCTGACGCCTCCATCTCCGAAGGCAGGGAGTCCTAAGCCCTGATTCGCGATCTCCACCGGACGAAAGCGTGTCCAGGCCCAGGGATGGTCAAACGGATGGAATTCACTGGTGAAAAAGGTGAGTGTCGAAAGCACCACTGCCAGCGAGAGGACTGCGGCCCACCGTCTCGAACGATCCAGTTGTTCTGCATGCCAGGCTGCGCGGAGAGGGCCAGTGGTGATCAGCAATCCGGCTGCTGCGAGGATGAGATGTGGAGGGCTGTACTCCGCAGACAGGTTCGCCTCGATTCCCAGGAATGTATGCCAGATCAGATCAGCCCCCCCACCAACGAGGAAGAGACCCACCCCGATTAACGAGAGTCCATAGCCAGTGGGCATCGGGAGGTGCCGTCCTTGCTGACGGATGAACGTACTCACCAGGAAAAGCGCAGCCACAAAGAATCCACTATAGATAACGCCATGCCAGGGCGTAAAAAAGGTATCCGGCAAATCATGAGTATGCGCCCAACCATCCAGGTACAATCCGGTTCCAAACCAGGCTGAGGAGAGGACAACACCCCACGTCAACAGGTGCGATGCTGGTCTGGATACTCTTGATGATGTGGTAATGGAAGTGTGTGTCTGTATCATTATGAGATCCTTCTTTCTCCTTCTCCTATCGTCTCTTGATCGAGGAGAAGGAGAAATAGCTTGCAGAACCATGAGGTTTGCAGGCAGAATGACAACGGATGTGGCTTTTGTTGAAGAAAGCCACATTTTCCGCTCTATGAACGACTATAATGTTTCAAAACAGTCATCATCTCTTGAATTTTCTCTTCCCCTTTTCCTTCTAAGATAGCTTCAGAGACACAATGGCGCAAGTGCCTCTCCATCAATTGGATGCTCACTTGCTCCAATGCGGCCTGGACTCCTGCAATTTGCGTCATAATATCGACGCAATATTTATCTTCTTCCACCATACGCTGTAACCCTCGCGTCTGACCTTCAATGCGGCGCAGGCGAGTGAGCAGCTTCTGTTTCTCCTCATCTAAAGCTGCCATTGATCTTCTCCTTTACTTACACAATCATATACCCCCCGAGGGTATGAATTGAGTGTAATATACCCCCCCGGGGTATTGTCAAGTTGAACGCAATTTCAGTTCTTCGTGCTTTTCTCCCGGGGAGCGTCTGAAAGAGACAGGAGTTTTCAGCGCTTCGGTCCATCTTCCTCGCCGCAGCCATTCTGAAGTGTGTGTTTTGTATGCTCTCTTTTCCTTATTTCTTCTTTCTGACCTGTTCTCCTATTCCTCGTAAAATCCTGCATGGAATTGAAGTAGATTTTGATAGCATGATGGTACTATTGACAGTAGTACCTACATGCACGATACTACTCAAGGGGAGAGGTGATCGCTTTGATAGGTTTCCAGCACGGAGACAGACTTACACACCCCGCTTCTAGAAACGTCCACTCTGAAACGTGTGGCCGTAGGAAAACATAATAACGTTGCTGACATCACTATTGTTGAGCGCTTCAGCGCAAGATAGAACCTTTGATAGATGGTATCCAATGCTTTCAAAAGAATGGCCGCAAAGGGAAGTATGAACCTTTTCTGTCGATTGATCTGGGTGTGATAGCAGATGATTCTGGGTCAAAGATGGAAGGTTTGATCTTTTCTTTCGCTTCTGAAAAAGAAAGAGAAGTTCCATGATGAAAGTGAAGCATATATACAATGATGCTAAAGAACCAGCGTCATTACAGATCATAGAAATGAACCCACAGGTTGATCCTCGCTGGGAACGCTTGATGAAGCAGTTGCCCGGCAGCGTCATCTACCAACATCCAGGTTGGTTGGGCGTGCTGGAAGAGGCTTATGGCTACAAGCCGCTCCATCTGGGCTGCGAAGATTCCTCTGGCACCTTACGAGGCATCTTGCCGCTCTTTTATCGACGAGGATTGCGGAGCGGACGGCAATGTATTTCCCCTCTACCGGTCGCCGGTCCACTTTCCGATGACCATCAAGTCAATGCGCTCTTGATTCAGGCAGCCATTGAACGCTCTCAAGCAGTGCATGCATCTAGATTTCAGTTTACAACACGATTAACAGACTGCGATCAGCTTGTGAACAATGTCGTCGGTGTCCCTCAACTCGAAACGTACGAGCTGGCCTTGCCAGAACAGCCCAATCAGTTGCGCCTGGATTCGCGGATCAGGCGGGCCGTCAAGAAGGCTGAGCGCTCGGGTCTCCAGGTTCGACCAGCGGAGACGATGCGTGAGTTACGGGTATGGTATCTCCTCTATCTGGAGACCATGCGCAGGCTGCTCGTCATACCGCAACCCTACCGCGTGTTTGAACAAGCCTGGCGACGGCTGCATTCACAAGGCTTGCTCCGATTGCTCCTGGCCGAACACGCCCAGGCCGGGCAATCACGGTTGGTAGCAGGGTTCCTGTATTTCCAGTGGGGAGACACCATCTCCCATATGTATACCGGATGGCGACGAGAGGATCAGGATTTGCGCCCCAACGATTTGCTCCACTGGCAAGCGATTCTCGATGCGTGCGCAGAAGGGTTACGCTACTATGATTTCGGTCATGCCCCGGTTGGCAATCAAGGGATTGCTCAGTTCAAGGCGAAGTGGGTGGCTCAGACGAAAACGACCTATCGCTATACCTATCCAACTGGTTCTCAGAGGGAAACCGCTGAGGCGACACTTCCACCGGCTCTGCCATCAGCAACGAGCAACCAATCAAGTCAAGCCAATGAGTCCAAAGGTATCAAGCAGCGGATTATCACTCCTCTCTGGCAACATCTTCCACTCAAGGCAACCGAATTAGTCGCCCAGTGGAGTCGTACGCTTCATTATTACTAGGTGAGGTGAGAACAGGAACGGAAAAAAGTTCTGAGGAGAAAAACCTGTATGCTTCCATTACATCAGCATGTTTGATTTTTCTGCTCCTATTACCACTGCTAGTTTACTCCAGATCTTTTCTAGACGGGTATATGGGTAAGAAAAAGTGCAAGCCGAACAAGAGTAATAATAGATACTTGTGCAGCCGAGCGATGAGACTTATAACGTGTGAAGCCGCATGTCATAAGCCTCATCGCTCGGCTGCATAAGTGACTCTAGGCATCCAGTGATTGCATTTCGTTCTTGCTGTTTCCTACCTCCGCTCTGAGGGGAAGAGACACTTCTATTGCGATACATGTTGGCGAATAGAGCAGCAACAAAAACTCTCCGGTGAGCATGTCCTGCTGTAACAGGAGCTTACCCTTTTGAGAGCGAATGAGGGTTTCTATCCCTTTTCTCCCCTTTTCAATCTCCCACCGATGAAATTTCTCTCCCCGATTACTATCGTTGCTAGTACCGTTGACACTAATACGTAGGCGTCAATATAATGGAAAAGAAAGCCAGATTTTGTCTGGGAATAGTTAAACGTGTCTCCTTTTATGGAGAACTTGTAACGTTTTGTCAAGAACAAGAGAAAGAAGTGATATGCAGATAAACAAACGGTTTTTTGGACTCCTCGTAGGAAGCGTCTTACTTCTGGCACTCCTGGCGGCATGTGGGAGTGAGACGAGTGGAACAGGTGCAGCGACACAACCCACCAGTCACTCAGGCATGGATATGGGAACATCCGAGGCGACAGCGACAACAACCAGCGATCCCATGACCGATAGCCTGAAGCCTTTACAGGGGAAAGAGTTCGAGATCAAATTTATGCAGGACATGATTGTCCACCATCAATCAGCGATTGCGATGGCGCAACTGGTTCCAGATCATACCAAACGCCCCGAACTGCTCACCTTGTCAAAAAATATCACGACAGCACAGACCAAAGAAATCACTGAGATGACGAACTGGTTGTCTGAGTGGTATCAGGAAAAGCCGGTGAGTGATTCGATGAGTGTTCCAGGGATGATGGACATGATGGGTGATATGGAGAAGCTCAAAAACGCAAAGGACGCCGAATTTGATAAGCTCTTCATTGACATGATGATCAAACATCATCAGCAAGCCGTCTCTATGGCTCAACTCATCCCGGACAAAACACAGCGACCAGAACTGGTCCAACTTGGGAAAAACATCGTCCAGACTCAATCAGCAGAAATCAAAGAAATGCAAGGATGGCAAAAAGAGTGGTTTAAGTCATAGTCCACTGTTTCATCAAGAGCAGGCTCGAGAGAAGCCAGCCATGAAACAAACGCCCCAAATGTACACACCGTGAGTTGGGCGTTTGTTTCATGGCTGGCTTCTCTGACGAGAAAAGAGGCAATATTCAGCAGTGGAGGATGAGTCCTCCTTGTTTATCACTTATTTTTTTCACACCGATCATACCAATCGCACAGCCAGCCGTTCATCTCTCGGATTTCCTTTGATTGAGAGGCGATAATAGACTTGCACAGATGTAACAATTTGTCATGGCTGGCATGGTTCACACAATCCTTACTCATATCTATTGCCATACTATGATGGTGAATCATCATTGACATGAAGGTCGTCTCAAACGTCTTTCCACTGAGCGAATTGATCTAATCCAGCATCTTTTGACCGCCCGAGGGAAGTTTTGCCTCATACTGTTTTCCATACCAATGTGACTAGTACATGAAGACACAAGTCCTTCTGTGGTAGAATAGGGCCAACAAAGTCAAGGAGGACAGCAGGATGCGAGGCCCCAAACCAGCCGTCTTAGCATTAAGCGAGAGAGAACGGGAAGCGTTAGAAGCGCTTGTGCGCAAGCACAGTATGCCCCAGCAGATCGCGCAGCGAGGACGCATGATCTTGTTGGCGGCAGAAGGGAAAAGCAATGCGCAGATCGCCAGAGAACTGGGAGCCTGCGTGGACACAGTGCGCAGTTGGCGCATGCGTTGGCTCGGCTGGCAGAAGCTTTCATTGGATGACTTCTCGGTGAGTGAGCGGCTCAGTGATACTCCCAGGCCGGGGCGACCGCCTCAGATTACGACTGAGCAATTCTGTCAACTGATAGCTTTTGCTTGTGAACAGCCCAAAGAGCGTCCCATTACCCACTGGACCGGACGCGAGATCGCCGAAGAAGTGATGCAGCGTGGGATCATCAAGTATATTTCGCCACGACACGCCTCACGCCTTTTAAAAAAGGGGATGTCCAGCCCCATCTGATCCGCTATTGGCTCACTCCACCTGCTGATCCTCATCGCGAAGAAACGATCAGGGCTATTTGTCGCGTGTATCATGAGGCTCCTGCATGGGCGAAGCAGGGCGAATGTACCGTGAGTACCGATGAGTTGACCGGCGTTCAAGCCATCGAACGCAAACATCCCGGTCTGTCTCTGGAGTCTGGTTATGTGCAGCGACGCGAATTCGAGTACAAGCGACATGGAACGCGGTGCTTCATTTTGAGCCGCGATGTCGTCACAGGAAAGCTTCTGGCCCCCTTTTGCGGCCCCACGCGCACTGAGGAGGATTTTCTGGCGCATGTGCAAGCTGTGGTCGCGACTGATCCAGAGGTCATGCGCTGGCATGTTGTCTGCGATAACCTCAACATCCATCAGTCTGAAGCACTGGTACGTTGGGTGGCCCAGATCTCCGGCATTGAACAAGATCTGGGCAAGAAGGGCGAGTATGGTATTCTGGCCTTGATGCCCCGTCGAGCCGCCTTTTTGAGTGATCCCTCCCATCGTGTGGTGTTCCATTATACCCCTAACCATAGTTCATGGCTCAATCAGATTGAGATCTGGCTGTCGATCCTGATGCGCAAGGTCCTCAAGCGTGGTTCTTTCACTTCTGTTGAAGACTTGGAGGCCAAGGTGCTGGCTTTCATCGACTATTACAACCAAACGGCCAAGCCCTTCAAGTGGACCTCGCAAGGTAAAGCGTTGACGATCTAAACCACAGAAGGACTTGTGTCTTCGTGTACTAGTACATTGAGGCTTAAATAGTTCTTAAGTAAATGTTGCCTGATTATGAATTTGCCATGACGAGGTAATATGGGGATCGAGGCAAGGTTCTGGTGCTAGTAAAACGAGAAGAGAAAGAGTCTCTCAATTGAGGGTCGGCCTTCGTTTATTGCTCTCTGGTACTTTCTAGCAACTTCCGTAGAATCAGGTCAGGAGAGAAGATACAATCAAGAGTAATAGTTCAGTTTAAAGGAGAAGTGTCCGTTGAAATTTCACGCAATCAGGCTGTTGGTAAAGAACTTCCACGAAAGCCTTGCATTTTACAGAGATGTGCTGGGTTTTTCTGGGTGGCAGAACGACGATCTGGAATATGCCTATTTTGAAGAACAACAGCTCGCTCTTTTTGCACGAGGACGAATGGTCAATCTGATAGGAGAAGGAGATCCAACCTCCTCATCTCAATGCGTTCTTCAATTTGAAGTTGATGAAGTTGATGATGCATTCGACAGGCTTCAAAAAAAGGGAATCCACTTTATTACCCGTCCAACAGACATGACAGAATGGGGATCACGAGTCGCGCACTTTCGTGATCCAGATGGAAATGTCATTGAACTTTATCAATCGATAAGAAAGTAGTTCTTGGTGGTTCTCGATCAGAGTTAGGGCGTTGAGGCCAAAGTCTTTCCCTGCTTAGACAGTCAAAGCTTTCCCTTGATAGGTCCATCGGAAAGGTTTTGCTGTTTGATTGTAGTATTCAATGAATGCCAGCACTTTGGCCTCTAACTCTTCAACAGACGCGAAAGAGCCACGTTTGAGCAACTTGCGTACCAGAATACTGAGCCAGATTTCGATTTGATTGAGCCAGGAACTGTGCTTTGGGGTGTAATGGAACACGATTTTGTGATCTTCCTGGCGTAAAAAAGTGGCCCGACTTCTCATGGATGCGAGAATACCGCTCTCACCTTTGACCCCTAAATCCCTTGTGATGCCTGAAAGATCGGCTACCCAGCGTACCAATGATTCGGACTGATGGGTGTTGAGTTGATCACAGACAATATGCCATCGTTTCACTTCTGGCTCAGTTGCCACCAGGGTTTGCATATGGAATAAGAAATCTTGTTCTGTGCGGGTTGGGCCACAAAAGGGAGCCATTACCTTTCCGGTCACCACATCACGGCTCAGGATAAAAGAACGAGTTCCATGATGGATATACTCAAACTCTCGTCTTTGTACTTTCCCAGGAGCCAGAGGTAGCCCTGGGTGCGTTTCGTAAACAGGAAATGCTTCCTTCCCATCTACGATCCTGGTTTATGCTGTCATTGAAGCCATCTGATGACAGGAAGCAGCACATTGACGACACATATTGGCACACGCTTGTATCTGCTTATCAGTGGGAACCGCCCGTTCACAGGCTTCAGCACAGACAATGCAAGCGTCTTCACAAAGTGCACATGCCTTTGGGTGAAGTGGGGAGGCTCTGAGCATGAAGTCGAGGCTCACCTCGCAACTTTGCGCACAGCCCAACAGCACACGTAGATGTGACGCTTCGGCATGACGACCTCCTTGCTGCAAACAATACGTCACTGTCTGCATACAGAGAGTGTGACAGTTCTGGCAATCCTGGATGCACTGTTGCATCTGTGCATTGGTGTGAGTTGCCGACATATTGTTCTCTCCTTTTGATGCTCCTCTGTTAACATGCAAAACCAACAATCTTTTGTACGTAATCGACTAATACTGTCGACCAGAGTAGATACACGAACCATTTCATTCGTTTATAACAGGAGAATTCCTCCCATTGTTGTGTCTGTAACACAACAGCATTTTGAGAGTAGAACAATATCTGTTCATGGCTCCTCTTGCAGGTCTTTAGGAAAGAAGTCCGCTGTCCTTCCATTGTTTTGGCAGAAAAGGAGAGGAGCAGTGTACAATACCACAGTTACTATCGCTAATAGTACTCACTGATAAGTACTATTAGTATCGATAAAAAGCAAGCAAAGAAGCGAATGATGTACAAAGAAGAGCTATCTTTCAGCATGAACATGAAACAAGACATCTGTGAGGGAGAGGAAGAGTATGCATCCATCACCGCTATCGGTCAATCACCTTGTCGGTCGTACTCTTGGCACGTATCATGTAGAACGACTCCTGGGATATGGCAATAGCTATGTCGCCTGTCTTGCCCGAAAAGATGTGCACCTGCCATCTGTGACGCTGAACCTGTTTCCACTGCCTGAAACCTTCTCGCTCCAGGCCCGTGAACGTTTCAGGACGCGTTTTACTGAAGTCACCTCAAAACTGATGCAACTCCGCCATCCATCTCTATCCCCAGTGTATGACGCCGGGGAGCAATGGGGATATTTCTACCTCGTTACCCCTTTGGTAACGACCGGTTCTCTTGCCAGAACGCTCAAACAACAGGGTAAACTCACGATCCCAAAAGCGCAGGCAATTCTCCGACAAGTAGCGGATGGACTCGATTCTATTCATCGTCAAGGGATGATACACGGGACACTGGCAAATAGTACGATCTTCGTAGAAAGTGAAGACAAGATACAGATGACCGAGGTGGGACTGGGAAGTATCTTGAGCGTCCACAATCTTGAGCCGCTATCCCAACCGTATAGGCACCTTGCCAGTATTGCTGGAACCTTTCTTGGTGCGCCTGAATACATTGCGCCCGAAGTGGTGCAAGGAGCGCCACGAGATGCTCGTGCTGATGTATACGCACTAGGCGCGTTGCTCTTTGAGTGGCTGACGGGTCTCCCGCCGTTCTTAGGTGCCGATCCTCTCAGGACAGCTTTGCTCCATGTTCAACAACCGGTCCCGTCTCTGCTTGCTTTACGTCCTGATCTGCCTCCTGCTCTCGATCTGGTACTTGGGCGAGCGCTCGAACCCCATCCTGAGCAACGATATCAATCCGCCGGGCATCTTGCCAATGCGTTTGAGCGTGTACTGGTAGTGATTGAGGAAAGTGGGAGATCGGTATCCTCATCAATACGCCCTATCGCTCCACCACAACAGAAAGAAGATATGGGTGAATATGACCAGTTCAAGAAGACATTCGAGCCATCTTCAATGGCAAAGAGTGGAAGCGCAACGCCTGAGAAGATGATGGATGCTGCACAGGACGAGGAGGAGACAGATGATCTTTTCGTTCGATGGTCAACAGCTTCATTAGCGCATGTGCAAACTCGCCCTTCTGGATCATTAACGAATAGCTCTCTCATGACCCAGAAACATACAGCTCCAGTGGATAAAGGACGGAGACGTATCATGAGGTTCCTCGCTATTGGAGGGGGAATAGCTGTTGGTTTTCTTGGCGTAGGTGGCATCGACGCAGCACGCACAATGATGCAGACCAGACAATCACAACAGATGCCCGGTATGCAAATGGATGGGGGAACTATGCCAATGGATCAGATGACACCGTCACAGAAAAAAACAACTGCTACGCCGATGTCAATGCCGTAATCTGATCTACTGGTTCCTGAGAATTGCGAATCTCTCGTCGCTATTATGGGACTAGTATCAGTGATGTATCCTCTGAAAAGATATGTTAAGATACACAGGCGAGCAATGAACACGTATTCTGTTTGGGCAAGGTGATGGTTCACTGACAGCGTGACGCAATGAACGTCGTTTGAGCAGATTATCTGGGACTCTTTGTTCCAGGCTGTTTCCTGAGAGAGCAGCCAGCACCTGCTTGTTACAAAAAGGGGGGTGTACATGTATGACGTTTGAACTTGATATTAGTGTGTTTCGCCCGGATCGCCCTGGCATTCGCAAAGTGCTGGGTGATCTGGAAGCCGAGATTATGGAAGAGATCTGGAGTCGTCCAGCCGAACAAGGCACGACCGTCCGCGATATCTTTGAGATTCTGTATGACCGTCGCCGCCTTGCGTATACCACCGTGATGAGTACGATGTCTCGCCTGGCAAAGAAACATCTGTTGCGCGTCGTCAAACAAGAGCAAACTTATATTTATTACCCAAACTACACACAACAGGAATTTGTTTCTCAATTTGTTGGTCGTATTGTTGAAGATCTGCTCATTAACTTTACCGGGGAGACCCTCAGTGCCTTTGGCAAGCAAGGATCTTTCACTTCCGCAGAACAGGCTCGTCACAAGCTTGACGAAATTACGCGTCAGCGAGGGAAGGAGGGAGAGTAGTGCATACCGTTCTTGGCTTCTCAAGTATTCTTCTCGTCATTGGAGGAAGTTTCTTCCTGCTTGGTATGCTTCGCTTTCTCTCTGATTGGGCGCACCGCCGTCTGGTGCAGCTTTTCGTGCTGACGATGCCACTGGTGACACTTGGCGTTGGAATCAGCGGGTTGCACCACTTTACCGGCCATTCCTGTTTTAGCGCTCTTCCTCTTTGGGATCTCTTCTTAGGGGTCGTCGTGCCACTTGGTATGGTTATCATCGCTCTGGGTGCTTTGAGCCTGGGAGCAGTGCGACTGATCCTGATGACACGGGTCATGGCACGTTACCGCACACCTCTTCCTCTTTCCGTACAAACGAGGGTGGAGACACTGGTCAAGCGATTGCATGTTGCCTCTCCTCGTGTGCAAATCTGTGTCTGTGATCGTCCCCTGGCATTCGCCTGTGGCATCTTTCGACCAACCATCCTGCTTTCAACCTGGATGCTTTCCCATCTCGATCCGCAAGAATTAGAAGCCGTCCTTATGCATGAGCTAGAACATGTGGCTCGGCACGATTACCTGCTCATTTTTCTCGCGACTGTTTTGCGTGATGCCTTTTTCTATCTGCCAACAAGTTGGCAGGCGTATCGGCAACTTCAGCGCGAAAAGGAATTCATGTGTGATGACCTTGCGGTTCATGTCACACAGCGTCCCCTTGCCTTAGCGAGTGCTCTCGCAAAAGTCTGGCTCCATGCAGCAGAAACGCCGTACCTGACCCAGTTTGGCGGCGCGCAACTTCTTGTTGAGAAGGAAAATCCTCTCAGTACACGCATTGATCGATTAATCTCACCACAAACAAAAACGGATCACACCCGCTTTACTCCTATAAGTGCTAATGTTGTTTCTCTACTTATTTTATTTCTTGTCCAGGGAACAAATCTGCTCATCATTTTGTCATTAATGAATTGCAATCCTCTTGCTCTTCTCAAAATGGTGTTGTAACGATACAGGATACTTACTATCTCTCTACACCTTGTCAGCACTGTCAACATCGACGGGGATAGGCAGAGCATGAAAACGTCCACCGCTCGCGCTTCACCGTCGAATGGGTGTGCTGAGATTTGACCCCCAAAGATCGATGGGTGCTCTTTTGAATTAATAATAGTGGACAACACGCCGCCAGTGGGCCACCAATTCGAGCGCTTTGAGTGGAAGGCGCTGCCAGAGAGGTGTGACGAGTTGGCGTATGTATGGAACGTTTTGACGAACCAGAAGCGCTTGTTGATACGCTCGACGGATGAGACACCCTGCCTGTGGCATTGGTTTCACCACGAGAAACGAGCGGGTAGGAGTAAGTATAGACCATCCTGGGTTCGGCTCCCCACTTCATTTTGTACTGAGCAAGCCCCTGGTTTCCCGTGTTGACCGTTCCAAAGTCGTAGAGCGCAAGCCCTGTTCGCAGGTATTCTGGATCGCGTGCCAATGGAGCAGATCATTGGGTCGCAAGGTTTGATCCTCCCATTGCCGCCCTGCCATGAGATATGTTATTGTCTGCTTCCATTGCAGAAACAGAAAACCAGCGAGAAGCCCGCGGTGTCCTGCCTCGACCTGTTCAGCCAGCAGCAATTGGAGCACCTCTTGTGGCTGCAAGCGTTGCCAGGACAGTTCAAACACGCGGTATGGCTGTGGTAAAATCACCAATCGATGCGTGGTCTGCAAATATAGGGCGTACCATGCTCGCAGGTCATGCATCGTCTCCCCTGAGCGAATCTGCACACCTGACCAGGTCGCCTTCTTGATGGCTCGTCTGATCTTTTCGTCAAAGTGCAACTGATCAGGCTGCTCATGCAAGACCAACTCATAGGTTTCTTCATCGGGTACTCCCACAACACCGTTTACGCGCTCATCGAATATCGTAGATCTGGACAGGAACTGAAACGTGGTTGCTTGTTCCTTTTGACTCCGTTCAATGGCGGCCTGGATCAACATCGTCTGTACCTGCTCGTCGTTAGCCAATGGAGCGGCTTCTGGAGTGGTTGAGAAGCAAAGTCGTCCTGTGCGCAATCCCCAGCGCGAAAAGAGCGGCAGAACACCGCATAACGCTCCTGTGGCATCCTCGCAACCTAGATGCAGCGGCTTATAGCCATAGGCTTCTTCCAACACTCCGAGCCAGGCCGGATGATGATAGATGCTGCTGGTTGGCAGATAGCTCATCAGAGCTTCCCACCGATTATCCATCTGGGGATTCAGTTCTACAATATGTAATGGGTAGTGTTTTACAGACTCATTATTTATCTGTTTTCATGTATATCTCCTTCTAGAGGATAACAACGAATAGCTTTTCATAGAGACCTGAGAGCAGTAAGAGTCCCTCCTCCATTAAGGTACGATTGATAACTGTACCTACGTTAGTAGTACCAACAATTGGCAGGGTGATAGAGTGAGTCTGGACAAGAAGTTTCTGATGAATGGTTCGGCAACATCATCAGAGAGAGAAGTTGGCTGGGGATACTTCTCTACTTTTTATACTATTGCCGATAGTACTTTTGACAAGAGTACGATGATTGATTATACTTTAGGCATGTGGAGGGTGGTAATGAAATGCCTGTACCTCCTCCTGTTGCTGGGGTACAGGGGGGCGGAAAGTTTTCCCATCGGGAAAACTGAGGGGGAACTGTAATGGATCAGAAGTTCTCTGAGAGGAGGAAAGCCGTGACGCTTGAACCAGATATTCATACGTTTCGGACGGATCGGCCCGGCATTCGTAAGGCTCTGGGCGATCTGGAAGCCGAGATCATGGAAGCGATCTGGGCGCGTCCTATCAGTCAGGGCACGACCGTGCGTGATATTTTTGAGATCCTCTCTATACGCCGACATCTTGCCTATACCACTGTGATGAACACCATGACCCGCCTGGCGAAGAAGCAGCTCTTGCGTGTCGAAAAGAAGGAGCAAAGTTATCTCTATTACCCTACCTATACACGGCAAGAGTTTGTTTCTCGCTTTGTGAGCCACATTCTTGAGGATCTGTTTCTCAGCTTTTCTGGGGAAATGCTAGAGAGTATTCAGGCATTACAAGATCCAGTGGCGGCCACTCAAGCTCGCCACTTCCTTGATGAAATCAGACAACAGCGAGGCAGTGAGGAGGACGAGTAGTGCATACGGTGTTTGGAGTGTCTAGCATTCTTCTCGTGTTGCTCGGTGGCTCTGCCCTTCTCTCTCTACTCCGCCTCATCCAGGATGGTTCACATCGGCGTGTTGTGCAACTCTTCATATTAACCACAGGGCTTTCCAATTCTCCCATCTAGCGGGAGTGCAGAGGGCGGCAGCCCTTTGCCGGGGTGCGGGGTGTCCCCGCAAAAACCTTTTTTCTTCTCTTTTGCGCGCCGCCGCAGGCGGCGCGCGAAGGAGGGAAGGAAACTGGGGACGCCCCAGGCCCCGGCAGGGAGACCCCTGCACCCCTTTGAGCGGAGAACTGGAAAGCCCTGATATTAACCATGCCATCCTTGACATTGGGGATCGGCGTTGGGGGACTCCACAATTTCGTCGGTCATAGTTGTTTCATTGATATCCCATTTTGGGACTCTCTTCTGGGAGTGATCCTTC
Organism: Reticulibacter mediterranei; assembly: GCF_016587455.1. Classification (NCBI taxonomy): domain Bacteria; kingdom Bacillati; phylum Chloroflexota; class Ktedonobacteria; order Ktedonobacterales; family Reticulibacteraceae; genus Reticulibacter; species Reticulibacter mediterranei. The sequence goes on from NZ_BNJK01000004.1 coordinate 205,087, forward strand.
CTCTTGGTATGGCGACCATTGCCGGTAGTGCGATGTGTTGGGGGATAGGACGATGGCTCTTTATGGCCCATCTTATCAGGCGGCGAGGTCTCTCCATTGGTTCAGAGCTACAAAGTGTCATGAATCAACTCAGCAGCAAGCAGAAGAGGGCCGCGCCTCGCGTGCTGCTTTATATATATAATCGTCCCCTGGCGCTAACGTGTGGTATCTTCCGACCAACGATTCTCATTTCTACATGGATGGTGGAGTGTCTCGACCGACAGGAGCTTGAAGCAGTGCTTGCCCATGAACTGCAACATGTGGTGCGACGGGATGGTCTGGTCATCTTGTTGGCAACCATCCTCCGCGATGCCTTTTTCTACCTTCCAGCAAGCCAGGTGGTGCATCGTCAGTTACAACAGGAAAAAGAGCTGCTCTGTGATGACCAGGCGGTTCAACTCACCCGCCGCCCGTTGGCCCTGGCCTCTGCGTTGGCAAAAGTCTGGCTACAAACTGTTGACGAGCCAAGCTTTGCCAGAATGGGTGGCGCATCATTATTGGTTGAAGCTCATGCTTCGATACAGAGCCGTATTCAGCGCTTACTTGCCTGGCGTGAGATCATGAAGACACCATCAGCCTCTCCATTGTCCTTTCCTCTCAGTGTCGCTGCTTTGATGACGATTCCACTCGTACAAGGTGCAAATTTCTTGCTTGTATTAGTCATCATAGGGTGTATTCCCTTTGCCTGACTTAGAATGCTCTTCTCCAGGAGGTTTTCGATGAAAGGTCTTCCATCCCTCTGTCTGCATCTGTCACATGATGGAGGACATTTTTTCTTCTCCCTCCATGCAGAGGTTTTTTGCTCAAAAAGGAGCCGTTATGAACACGAGCCACCTGGGGGCCTATGAGTTGCAGCAACATCTGGCAAGCGATCCGACTGCAACATCTCTATGCAACACCTCTTGCTCCAGCATTGGTCAACTCCTCTATTCTCCCTGCTGTCACATCTGTCATTTTGCGCTGTCTCTCAAAAGACGCAAACACACGTTTCTCCTCTGCATCTTCTCTGGTGATGGCTCTTGCCAGGGCCATTGGTCATTCCATACCTGATGTTTTGAGCCAACCCAGTTCCCAAACAGGATCGGGGAGCAATACTTTATCCCAGGAACAAACAGACTCTTTGCTGATGAGCATGAACAGGCCCACTCGCTTTCTTGCTCGTCATCGTCCTGGGCGCTATTGCAAGTGTACTCTGGCTAAATATGCGCCAGCCACCTGCTACGAAGAGCAGTTATGCCGTGGTGGGGCATGCCTACTTTGTCAGTAGCGGTCAGTTGAATGAAAACACATCACAGGGAATTGCTGACCGTTTGCAAATTGCCCTGGATACTATTCCTCATCCGCAGCCAAACAAAAGCTACTACGTCTGGTTATTGAGTGACAATGATGGCCAGACGAATATTGCTCCTATCCTGCTTGGCTCATCTCAAAGTGGGGGACATATCGCCCTTTTCTATGCGGGAAACGCTCAGCACAGTGATCTACTTGCTCGTTATAGTCGTTTGCTGGTGACTGAAGAGGATGCCGGGCTGATACCTACGAATCCTTCCCTCGATCAGCAGACCTGGAGATATGCCGCGTCTTTTTCACAGGTCAAGAAGCCTGGGCAGATGGATAGTTTGCTTGAACACCTGCGTCATCTTCTCTCTCAGGCATCCATGTCAACAGATATGGGCATGGACACAGGGACAGTCATGGCCGGGGGGCTAGATGTCCAGCTCTTCCGTAATACCTTAAAAGTGCTAGAAGAAGCAGGCAGTATCCGCGATGCTCGCAATGGAGGAGGGACGGCATTTATGCGCCGACAATTGGTGCGCATGCTCGATTATCTGGACGGAGTTGCATATGTGAAGATGGAACTCCTCCCTGCTGATCTGTCGCCAGTCATGGCTGATCCTCTCAAAGCGCACATGGGTCTCCTGCAAGTGACCCCTGCGCAAAATCCACCGGGTTATTTGAAGGAGATTGGGAATCACTTGCGTGAATTGGTGATGGTGCCGGGAGTGACACCAGAGCAGAAAGCGCTCGCAATACGTATTAATGCCGCACTCAATATGGTCCAGTTCTGGTTACAGGTGGCGCATACTGATGCTATCAAGCTGCTCCAGATGACGCCACAGCAATTGCTGGCACCGACCACTGTTGCGCTCCTCGATGACCTGTTTACGCAGGCCAACAACGCTTTTGTCGGCCAGACTGATCCCAATACGAATCAGGTCAGAGCGGGAGTGGTACAGATCCACTATGACATTCAAAGGTTAGCCACTTTTGATATTCAACCCTATACAGCAGCCCGATGAGCGTGAAGGAGAACAGTCGTAGTATCGCAAAAACAAGAAATAGAATCAGCCAGACCCGTGTACACGTGTGGTTTGCGTATCCCAAAGCGCACGAGACCAGCCAGACCAGTAACGAGAAAGAAGATCGCACAAAGCCTGATCGTCAGTGGCACATTCATATACTCGAACGCGGGAATTGCCAGTACCAATCCCAATGGAGCGCCAACACTGGACAAAATCATACGCAGGCTATAGATTTTGCCGGTGTAAGAGTTCGCTGCTATTAACACATTTGCTCTCGCTCTCAGTGAGTCTTCCTTCTCATGCTCTTGACTTGCACACTTCTGTATCATGTACAATCAACTTAAGCCTGTCAAATGAAGCAATCCGTTGGCGATGAAAGATCGGTTGGATCAGACGACGCTGATGCAGCCAGGAGTCTGCATTGTTATTGAGCAGGCCATTGCCCAGTGTCAGGCTGAGTACTTGATTAGAAATGCCTCCCTTGCGGTAATTTTTGTAATTTTCCGCACAACATGGTGCACGCCATCGGGATGAAAAACCAGGGTCCAGGAACCCATGATGGTCGGCAACGTTACTATATCTCCGTAGCGCTCGTGCAGTTCTCGTAAGAACGAGAGGGGCTGGCACGCAAATCTGATGGTATTCCAAAGCGCTGTCGGCCACGACGGTCCAGGTGGTTGTCTGCGCCGCTTCGTTGGTGCCTGACGATGCGTTGTCGTTTGTGATGTCACTGTCGATTGAGACATATGCTGTTCTCCTCCCTGGAAAAGTCGTAGTACAACAACAGCGCACCAGGAATCTTGAGGATACTCATCTGCTTTCCTTCTTTTTTTACTTTAAGATCGTTGCACGAACAGGGCTGTCAGCGTTTTTCTGCGCCGTCCCTTGTCTCTGCTTCCGCTGCCCATAAGGGGTCATGCCTCGCGGTTTATACACAGCCAGCCCCGTGAGCATGATCAACACTACCACTGTGGCACCAGAAGTAACTACCATTTTGAGCTGCATTCCGTAGGGATAGACACTCAGAACAGTTGTTTTTGCCGCGATGTCTGCCAGCAGGTCAATAGCCTGCGTGTGGACCATCAAGAGGAAGGTAGCACCGATGGTGATCACCAGTTTCAGCAGAACCCAATAGTAGCGGAACAAACCCCACTTCGTACCCAGGGACGAGACGATCCCGCTTCCGAGTGACACGAAGGCAAATGGGACAATGACAAACCAGCCAGTCAACTTCATAGCAAGATAGCTAGCTTTCACCAGTTGAGTGTCCTGGCTGGTCATCCCAACGAGGGCGAGCGTCAGAAAGACAGCGACCGCGCCAAACCAGCCAAGTGAGGACATCACATGCATCGTGAGCCAGATCTTGCGCCATCCTGATGAGAGGATCATTGTGCCTGCCCTCCGTATGCGATGGCCGACAGGTATCCGGGGATCGCCATTTGCATGTCCCCCATGCCGTTGTTGGTGATCTCTATGATCACTACTGTCAGAACGATCAGCAAGATGATGAGCACAAAGATGATCACCCAGCGTGGCATGTACCTAGTCAATACATGGTCGGATTCCGGGCAGGGCTTTCCAGTTCTCCGCTCAAAGGGGTGCAGGGGTCTCCCTGCCGGGGCCTGGGGCGTCCCCAGTTTCCTTCCCTCCTTCGCGCGCCGCCGCAGGCGGCGCGCAAAAGAGAAGAAAAAAGGTTTTTGCGGAGACACCCCGCACCCCGGCAAAGGGCTACCGCCCTCTGCACTCCTGCTAGATGGGAGAATTGGAAAGCCCTGGGATTCCGGGTGGTTGTTAGAGGCTAAGGTCACCTGGCGCATCTCCACTGCATCTCGCCCCCCAAGACGCCAGAGCCGGAGGGCAAGGATGATGAGACACAGAAACCAGACGGCGAGGATCGTCCGCTGGAACAGGCCCAACCAGGGATGCAGCGGGTCTCCTGTTGCCTCAGCAAAAAAACCATTCAGCACATTCAGGACGAATACTAGAATGCCTGTGACCCTCGTGTAGATGACAAGGTTGCGCCATCGCTCATCACATGCAAGCTGGAACGACAACATGACGAGCACGATCCCAATGCTCAGAAAGAAGAGCATGCCGTTCATCATATGGACTCCGAGCGGATCGTAGATGTGACCTGCTACGTTTTCGCTCCTGGGGAAGAGGCCAGCAATGATCAGCTCTATCCCATTCCAGACAACCAGAGCTGGACCCACCATCCAGGGCGATGCTTTCCGCACCCCTCGATAGAGTCCTATCCCAAATGCGATCACGAGAAGCCCAAACACCAGAAAGTTTACCTGCTGCACCCATCCCAAAGGGCCAGCCGTCAGGTCGCTAACCTCTTGCGCAATCGGGTTGTACCCCAGGCGTAGATCGGTGCGCAGAAAGCCCTGCATCACAAAGCCAAGTGCGAACAGGATTGGGGCGCAGATTCCTGCGGCAGCCAGCACTCGTTGTCTGGGGAAGGTCTGCGGGGTGAGACTCCGGTCAGGCTGTGCCACCGCGCAATTCGGTCCTTCCGGTACAACGTCATATTGCTTACTCATCATTGTCTCCTTTTTCATATAATACCCCTTATATGTATTATAAAGAATATTCTTAATATACATGAACTAACTAAGAAAAACAGTCTCTTGTGAAAAGATCGTATGTCGACAATTCGCTTGAGTTGAGACATAGTATCTCAGATGGGTGATCCTGTCTGATCCCAAGTGTAGTTGGATGGGTAGACGGATACAAGTTCAATCGGGTAGATTTGTCCCAAATGAGACAAGGAGCAAAAAATGACTCAGCAGGGGAAGAATTTACGTCTGAGACGAACGCAGATGTTATTGCGGGAAGCTCTCATTGAGTTGATTGAGGAGCAGAATTTTAAGTTGCTCACCATCGGCGTGATTACCGAGCGGGCCATAATAAGCCGAGCCGCCTTCTAGCGCAATTATCAGGATAAATACGACCTGATGGAGCAGATCTTTAAGGAAGCGATGAGTGCTTTGCTGAGCGTGGTGGACGAGTTAGGGCAAGAACATCCAGCAAAGATATGGGTAGCATTCTTCGAGCGTATCGAGCATTACGAACGACTCTATCGAGCACTGTTGGGCAGCAAGGGTAGCCCCGGTTTGTGAGGAAGATGCGTGAGCGCTGAGTAAACTGGTCAAAGAGCGAGGACGCCTTCCTCATGGACCAGATGCAAATACATATCCCGTTCACATCTTCTCAGATGAGTTTGTGCCCGACATAGTCGCCGCGATGTTTGTTGAGACTATCACCTGGTGGCTGGAGCATGGGCGTCCCTGCACTCCCAAAGAGATCTCCACAAAAGCTGCTCTCTTGGCCTCGGCACTCTTCAAGGACGCGAGTACCTGGTAATCGCAACTTGCGTGCCCTTGCATCGGGCCAGCCACCGCAAAAGCGGCCCATCCAATCAGCAATACTGTGCCGTGAACGATCCCAGAAACCTTCGGAACAGAAGGCGAGGATGATGCCAGATCAAATACAAGATTCGCTTGAGAGGAGCATTTGCGAGCCACGAAAACATCTGCATTTCCGCCCCCCAGCTCACAGCAACCTTATGACAGTCATGTGATGAGTCGTGGATGGAGAAGAGAGACCCTGCGGGTGGGCCTCTACCAACTTCGGACAAGACTCTCTGTACCTCTTCTTGCCAGTATCATTTACGCACGCTTGTTCCTGGCTTGTAGCACCTCCCTGGCGATAGCATCGGCAAACCGTTCGGCTGCGTCTGGTGCCCAAGCCAGCCACAACCCTGGCTCAACCAGTTCTACTTCCATGACACACGGTTTTCCATTCACATCGTGAACCAGATCAACACGCGCATAAAGGGTAGGGGAGGAGAGTGTCTCAAGGATTCTATATCCCAGTCGCACCTCCTCTTCCTGGGGAACGATGATCCTCTCCTCTGACACACCAGATTGCTTCTGCATACTCTTGTCTGATGCAGCTTCACGGGAAACCGCATGGATGGGAGGACGTACTACGGCATGGGTGAACTCGCCATCGATAAACATGAGGGATTGCTCTCCGCTGCTCAAGATGGTCGGAAGAAATGGCTGGATCAGCATATCCTGGAGAGACACCATGTGATCGAGATAGAATTGCCCCTCGTCCAGCATCCCTTCTTTAATTAAGATCGTACCATACGCCTCGGCTGAAACGGCAGGTTTGATCACTACTTCTGACCAGTGTTGCTCTTGCATCAGCCGGGCAAGAGCAACCGACGATCCCTGCATGCAATGCTTGGTTGGAATCGTTGGGATGCCATGCTCTTCGAGATCACGCAAATAGCCTTTATGCGTATTCCATTGCAGCAACGGAAGAGGATTCCAGAGGATACCTCCCTGCGAAACGTGCTGCGCCCACTCCAGAAAGGCGGTGCGGTGAAGATGAGAATCCCATGTTGAACGAATGATGCTTACCAGCGGACAGGACCAGTCCACCGCAGGATCGTTCCAGATCAGCGGTTGCGCATCAATACCCCTTGCCAGCAACGCTTTCTGCAAGATCGTATCAGATTGGCTCAAATCAGGCCATTCTGAGCCAGTAACCAGAGCAACATCCATAAGAAATTCCTTCCATATTATCAAAAATACACCCTTTTGGTAAGTCATCAAGGACGTGAGGAAGTCATCCTCACATTTTTCCAGTAAACGATGTTCGTGAACAGGGGAATAGTGTTATCCGGTTCCCTTTCGGTAACGCTGGCTCTTGTGCCTGCATCTACAAACAACGGGGCCAGCTCATATCAAGAGATCTTCTCGTATGAGGTGAGTAATGCTCTCTTTATCAAGCGTATCCATCAAATCCGCATACTTATATTGCCCCTCTCTTCTAGTAATAGTGAATGACATAGCACAAATCACCTGTCAGCCCAATCACTTTGGTTGGAAGATGCTGCCAGAGAGGAGTACCCAGGCGACGGAGGCGACTTCCTCTTGATTGAACAGAGGAGCGAACGGTCTTCTGAGAGACGAGAGGCGCTGTTGGATAGGAATAGTGATAGATGGTCCTAGCTTCGGCTCCCCATTTGCTTTTAAAGTGAATAAGTCCCTGATCTCCTACGCGGACATTCCCGAAATCGTACCAACGCATCCCCTCTGCGGTTGCAGTCCGAATTGCGTGCCAGTGGAGCAAATCGTTAGGTCGCAACTGTTGGTCCTCTCGTCGCCACCCTGTGAAGATGTGAGAGACAGTTTGTCCCCATTGAAGAAAAAGAAACCCGGAGATCAGCCTGCTGTGTCCAGCCTGGACATGCTCGGCCAGGAGCAAGCGGAGCAATCCTTGTGGATGCAGCCGCCGCCAGGCTTGTTCAAAGAAGCGGTATGGCTTGGGAACAGCAACAAGTCGGCGCATGGTTTGCAGATATAATTCATACCATGCTCGTAAGTCACCTATCGTTTCTGCAAGTCGTACTTGCATGCCCAATTTCGTTGCCTTGTTGATCGCCCATCTGATCTTCGGGTCCAGACGCACCCTATCAGGTTGTTCTGGCAAGGCCAGTTCGTACGTCTCGAACAAAGGGACACCCATGACATTCTCTACCAACGCATCGAAATGGGTAGACATTACCTTAAATTGGAACTGCGTGCCACCCTCCGCACGAGTACGTTCAATGGCTTTCTGGATTAATAACTTCCTTGCCTGATCATCATCGGCCAGTGGACCAGCAAGAGGAGAGTCAAAGAGAGAAGTGCAGAGTCGTCCACTCCGTAATCCGCGCCGATAGAAGAGTGGCAGAATACCGTGCAAAGCTCCAGAGGCGTCCTCGCAGCCCAGGTGAAGCGGCTTGTACCCGTAGGCTTCTTCCAGCACGCTGAGCCAGGCAGGATGATGATAAATGACGCTGGTTGGCAGGGTTTGCATGAAGGCAATCCAGCGGGCATCATGTTGTGGGTCCATCTCGACCACGCGGAGTGATGAATGCTTTAAGACTTCATCCAGCCTTTGGTTTACATTCACAAAAACTTCTCCTTCCAGATGGAGTAGCAAGTACGTTAAGAGAGATACTCTTCAATATGCAAGGTTAGATCTACTGCTGATACCTCAGCCTGCTAAACTGCATAGGAGCGGGCTTGAGACCGTGCCAAAAACTTTTATGAGAGGCATTACTATACTGTATGCATAGTACTACTGTCAATAGTACACACCATTTCGTTAAGAAATAAAGCGCAATCTTGCAGAAGAGTCACGCGCGAAGAGAGGAATAGATGTCATTGGATGTGCTCTCAACCTGGGAAATGAGCAATGCAAAATCACTCCCTGGCTGAAGCATGAACGTAAATGAAGAGCGATAGAAGTGAGCAACTGGACTTTTTAACTAGCCAGAATGTACTAAAAGAATGGCAGCATACTACGGCATGCCATACTATTTACGATAGTAGATAGACAAAACAAGAACAGGTGAAATCGCCATAGTCGAGCATATGCAAATATCTGACCAATTCTGTTCTACAGCAGAAAGAGAGTATGTCAGGAAGAACTTACTCTTTGCGACACAATGAAAACAATGACAGCCAATCAGCTTTGGAAGGAAAAGACATATATGAAGCAAGAGAGTACATTCCCTCATAAGCGCTCAGGCTTTACCCGCCGGGAGTTCCTACTGTTTGGAAGCCTGGGCGTTGGCCTGGGCGTTGGCGCTGGAGTGGTAACGTTCAATGGCCCTGCACTTTGGCAACAGATGGCAGGGGCAATGGGGATGGCCGGTGTGCAACCATCCTTTCCGCGCACAGCAAGTACAGGAAAGACGCGAACCTATACACTTGAAGCGGCACCTGCACGTGTCATGATTGATGGGAAAGAGGTTTCCACCTGGGCCTATAATGGAATGCTGCCAGGCCCGGAGATTCATGCCAGCGAAGGAGATCGGTTACGCGTCATCGTCAAAAACCGTCTTCCAGAAGGCACGACTATTCACTGGCATGGCGTGCCGCTGGTCAATCCAATGGATGGGGTTCCTGATGTGACACAACCTGCCATCAAACCTGGACAGGATTTTACCTACGACTTCCTCGTTCCCGCTGCAGGGACCTACATGTATCATTCCCATGTTGGCTTTCAACCAGACCGCGCCCTCTATGGCCCGCTGATCGTGGATGCCGCGAAGGAATCGATGACCTACGATCATGATTTCTTGATGGTCTTCGACGACTGGCTAGACGGCGTATCTGATGGTCCCGGGACACCTGAGCAGGCGATGAAACAATTAATTGCCGGAGGAGACAATATGGGGAGCATGGGCAATATGGGAGGGATGAATCAGCAAGTGCCGCCAGATCTCATCTATCCGTTTTATCTCATCAATGGGAAGAGTAGCGCACACCCTCTGGAACTGAAGGTGAGCCGAGGGCAGAAGGCGCGTATCAGGCTCATCAATGCTTCTGCTTCCACGATCTATCGCGTCGCCTTGCAAGGCCATCGGATGACAGTGACCCACACAGATGGCAACCCCGTTGAGCCTGTCGAAGTTGATGCGATTCGCATCGGAATGGGAGAGCGCTACGATGTCTTGATTTCGGCAAACAATCCCGGAGTCTGGCAGTTTGCCGCTCAGGTAGAGGGGGCAAAGCCAATGGTTCGCGCTCTCTTGCGCTACCAGGGAAGTACCAGTTCCGCACCATCGGCGAACTTTATCCCACAAGAAATGACGCGGCAACTCTTAACCTATCCAATGTTGAAAGCCGCTCCTGGTATTTTTACCCCTCCCGACCAGAATCCAGATCAGATACTTCCTATTGAACTGAGCGGTGGCATGGGACGGTACACCTGGAAGATGAACAACGAAGTTTTCGAGAAGGCTCAGCAGATCGCTGTCAGTCAGAATCGTCTGATTCGTTTCCAGTTCAAGAATAAGAGTATGATGCCTCATCCGATGCATCTGCATGGACATTTCTTTCAAGTGGATAACGGCACTGGACGCGGACCACTAAAAGATACGGTGCTGGTCGATGCTATGCAAAATCTTACCATCAACTGGGTTGCCGATAACCCCGGTGCCTGGGCTTTCCATTGTCACATGCGTTACCATGAAATGGCTGGCATGATGCGCGTAGTAAAGGTCAGCTAACGGGTGATATCTCCTCTTTTCATCGCGGCCCCACACTCAGAACAAGTGTGGGACCAACCGCTTATCGTTCGATGGGTTCGATATGGCGAACCCATCGACACCGATGCGATTATGGTTGAGTGTAGCACGAGAGTTGCGGAAGAGAACCACGAAACCGGGGCAGGCTCACCTACCCAACGGTATTTCTTGTCCGGCTGAGGCTTCAAGCCGCTCGCGCATCTGTTCAAAGGTCGCGGTATCGATCTCGCCACGCGCATAGCGTTGGCGGAGAGTCTCTAGCACAGAGGGGCTGTTTGCTGGTGTTGCAGGCCCTTGTAGCCTCGAATCGCTTGCCTTTTTCTCAAACCCACGGATAATCGTCCAGACGAGAACCACCAGCAAAGCGATCCAGAGTACCATGCCAAATCCCATCATCAACCACCCCCAGCCAAAACCGTATCCCCACATCATAGATCTACCCTCACTTTCTTTCTGGCTCACGCATGAACCAGAAAACTGAATAAATCATGAGTACACGTTTTTGTGACATGCACAACGTTGAACTGAAGCTACATCCTTATCCAAATAAGACGATGAGTGTTTCGTTGTGCTCTTTCTATCCCCCAGTTTGCAACTTGTTTCTGAAGCTTCCTTGAGGGAGAACTGAGGCTACGCTGAGGATATGAGTGATAGGGAAACCGACTCAGGAATCTTCAACTACTGTTCAGTGTGGCATCAACAAACCAGGCTCTACCATAAAACCGAAGGAAGACGAGTTTTCACAGCGGATGAGATAGGCGCTTCTGCCAGTCAATCTCATCGTTCAAGATGGGTGTTCATGATATATCTGTGTTTTCTTCCGGGGAAGCAGCTTGTTGCGGGTGTGCTCTGACCAGAGGAGCCTTGCCAGCAGATGTTTTCGGAATGGAGGCGACATATTGCACCTCCACACGTGGAGCAATGGCTCCTTGCTCCTGTAGTGCTTGTCGCACGGCATCTGCAAGCCCATCAGCATCAACGGTACTACGCACACCACTCAGTCTCACCTGTAAGCTCACGTTTTCTTGGAGCACTTGCCAGCCGCTCACTGGAAGCGTATCCATAATGCGGCTAAAGACCAGTGGATGAACGTTCACAACCCCACCTTCTGCATGTTGGAAGGTCAGTGCTTCCTCTACACGTCCCCCGATAGCATCGATGAGTCTAAAGGGTCGCCCACAGGAGCAGACACTGGTCGAGAGACGATGTCACTTAATTCGTAGCGAATCAGTGGCTGCGTACGGCTTCCTAGCACCGTGATGAGGAGCTTGTCCCCGTAGACCCCAGGGGGAACAGGACGATTGCCGCTATCAACAACCTCAAAGATCACAAGATCTTCAGAAAGATGCATCCCCTGATGTTGGTCGCACTCGGCGGCAAGACTCCCACATTCAGTGGCCGCATACTGATTAAAGATCCGCTCTCCCCATGCTTGCTCCATCCGTCGGCGTGTCTCCTCGGTGAGCACCTCAGAACTGGGAAATACAACGCGTGGGGTGATCCGAAGATGCCCGCTAAGCTGCTCATCAGCCAGGACCCGCGCCATCGAAGCATAGGCAATGAGCATCTCTGGTTGCCAGGCATTATAGAGTCCCTGATGGAAGCGCTGATAGAAAGGCGAATGTGCGTAGGCATACGCACGTAACAGCCGTAACGCATGTGTCTGGTAGTCTTCAAGAAGTTTTCGATTCCAGTTCTCTCGCAGCCGGAAAGATCGGAGTTGCGACAGCAGTTGTAACATCATTGTGATATCCATATTCTTCTCCTACAGTGCTGGGAGTTCAGCCTCGTTTCTCTTCTTGTATTGTACTCGTTTCTCTTCTTGTATTGTATAAGAATGTCGCTCCCAGGTTTCTCTTCAAAGAGTTTAGCGCACCCAACTGAAGGCAGGCTGATGAACTACTGACAGGTGGCTGAAGAGTCGAGCTGGGGACGCGGAAGTGCTTGTTGGAAGGAGATAAATCATCCAGGTGTAATGATGTATATTGTGAGCGTGAGCCAGCCTGTGTGGCCTTACTGAAGCGGTCAGAATGTCTCCTACCAGCAGACCTCTTGACCGCTTCGTCGTTTTCAATCCCATCATCATCGCATCGTTCGCCAGATTGCATATCTCTATAGAGAGTGTGTACATATAAGAAATGATGCATTCACCTCAAGAGAAGGGATGTATGAGTAGCAAAGGCAACCCATAGCTGCGGGAAAAGACCGCTTAGCAGTACTCCACTGGCGAGAAGGAACAGCGCAACACGTAGAAGAAAAGGTTCGCGCTGAAGCCCCTGTTCTTTTGAGGAACGTAGATACAGGGGGACCAGTACACGGATGTAATAATAGAGAGAGAGTCCGATGTTGAGCAACATGACAACTGCCAACCAGGTCCAGCCCATGTCAAGTGTTGCGCTAAAGAGCATGACCTTGCCCACAAAACTGCCAAATGGTGGAAAGCCAGCCAGCGCGAGAATACAGACTGCTAACACTGTGGCAGAGAAGGGAAGGCGGCGGCCCAGTCCAGCGAATTTCACGAGGCTATCCGATTGCACTTGTCGCTCCATCGCGTCTACCGCTAAGAATGCCCCCAGGTTCATAAACAGGTAGACAGCGAGATAGATGAGCATGCCAGGGATGGCAAATGGACTGTTCTGTGCTGCTGCCACTCCAACAAGCACATAGCCAACTTGTCCAATCGAGGAATACGCGAGCAAGCGTTTCACGCTGGTCTGACGAAGCGCAAAGATGTTTCCCACCGTCATCGTTACAGCGGCAAGCACCGCAAACAGTTCAGGCCAGTAACCCAGACCATGTGGAAAGGCCACAAACAACGTCCGCAACAAGACGGCCACTCCTGCGGCTTTCGGACCAACCGAGAGAAAGCCTGCAATAGGCGTTGAAGCTCCTTGATACGCATCTGGTGCCCATGTGTGAAACGGTACGAGCGTCACTTCAAAGCCATACCCAACCAGAACAAGACAAAAGGCCGCAATAACGGTCACGACAGGCATGCTCGGAAGTGTTCTTGCCAGTTGTAGGAGATCCAACGTGCCTGTCAATCCGAAGAGCAGTGCCATCCCATAGACCATCACTGCTCCTACTGCCGCCGAGAAGAGAAACATTTTCAGAGCCGCTTCAGTTGCCAGGCGGCTTTCTTTGGCAATCCCAATTAAAATATACGAACCAACCGTGACCAGTTGGATGAAGAGCGCAATCAACGCCAGATTTTGACTTGCCGTCAGGCACATGATCCCTAAACAGGTCAGCAACAACAGTGCTGGTACTTCGCCCTCATGTGGCCTCCCTCTAAAATGGCTCTCCGTTGCCAGCAGGACAAAGGCTGTGGTCACAACGGCAAAGAGCTTGAAGTAGACAGCGAATGGATCTACGGCGTAGGTGCCCAGAAAGATCGGTTGCATCCGAAACGAGAGCATAAAGCTACTTTCAACAGCAACCACACCAAGCCCGATCAGCGCAAATGTCGTCGTCAGATATTTGCGTGCTGGTGGTAAAAATGGACCCAGCGGCAACAGCAGCAGCACCAGCACACCAAGTGTCATTTCTGGGACAATGGCCCATAGCTCCATCCCTCCTTGCATTCCGCCCATATCCTATCTCCCTCCTACCAAGAGACCGAGCGGGCCAACACTCAGCGCGGTGGTCAGAATACTGACCAGAGGGCCAGGGAGAATTCCCAACAGGACGATCAGGGCCAGCAGCGGAAGCAGGGTCGCTACCTCGCCCGGTTTAAGACGTGGCAGCGCTATCCATGCAGCAGGTAGTTTGCCAAACAGCACGCGTTGCAGCGTCCACAGGAACATTGCCGTTGTAATCAGGATGCCGAAAAGCATGCCGAACGCCGCCCAGCGATAGATCCCCAGTGTTCCCAGGACGATTTGTACCTCGGCTGCAAAGTGCGCTAGAGCGGGCAGACCAAGCGAAGCAAACAGAGCAAAGGCGAAGATCGAACCGTAGAGGGGAAGTGCTGCCCAGATACCGGATAGGCGTGCAAATTCGCGGGTTCCCGTTCGATCAGCAAGCATCCCCACCAGGAAGAAGAGCGCACCCGTCACAAGACCATGTGCGACGAGTTGGTACGCCGCTCCACTTGCAGCAGCCGCACGATCAGCCGGGTTCGCGCTCAGCGCGGCGGCGGCAACTCCCAACAGGACATAGCCCATATGGTTAATGCTGCTAAAGGCGATCAGCCGTTTCAGGTCTGTCTGGGCCATCGCCACCGCCGCCCCATAGATCGCCGAGATCACTGCAATGGCTGCAATCGGTGCCGACCATGCGCTCAATGCTTGTGGGACGGTTGGCAGGGCGAGTCGGAGCAGGCCATAGCCTCCCAACTTCAGCAGCAATGCCGCCAGAATCACGCTCCCTTCCGTTGGAGCTTCGGTATGTGCATCGGGCAACCAGGAATGCAGCGGAACAATGGGCAACTTAATCCCAAAGCCGATCAGAAAACCCAGCGAGACGAGAAATGCCACACCGCTCGTTCCTTTCAGCGGTTGAGCCGCAATGATGGTCGGTAAATCGAACGTGTGCGGATTCGTCGTCAGATACAGGCCCAGGATGGAGAGCAGAACGGCGAGGCTACCAACTCGCGTATAGAGAAAAAATTTCATGGCCGCTTGCACTCGTTTGCCCTCATGTCCCCAGATGCCGATAATAAAATACATGGGCACCAGCGCAATTTCAAAGAAGACGTAGAAGAGCAGGAGGTCAAGCGTACTGAAGAAACCAATGAGTCCCGTCTCCATGACCAGATACAGGGCGAAGTATTCTCGTGAAGCTGTTTCTCGTTTCCACACATACAGGATGACTAAAAAGGTCAGGAGGGCACTCAAGAGCAGCAAGGGCAGAGAAAGGCCATCGACGGCGAGGTGATAGCTTGAGCCGAGGGTCGGAATCCAGGGAACACGTTCCTCAAATTGCAAGCTTCCCCGTTGCCAGTTAAAAAGCGCCGCCAGGACAACCCCCAATCCCAGCACGAGAGCCGCAGTGCTGATGGCAATCCAACGCTGGACCTGCCTGTTCCTGGTTGTGTAGAGCAAGGCCGCTCCGAGCAGTGGCAGAAAGGTAATGAGTGTGAGCATAGCATTGTTCCTCCATTATCGTATAACTGTAGCAAGGACAGCGAGAACAAGCACTCCCACTCCCCAGCAAAAGACCAGGAGTAAATAATTTTCAATGCGCCCTGTCTGTATCCTTCGCACTCGTTGACTCAAGGTGAGTATGCGCTGCCCCAGGGTGTTCGCCGCCGCATCGAGACCTTGCAGGTCAAAGCGACCACTTGCCTGCACGAGCGTCATGATGGCCCTGGTCATGACACGTGCAAACGCATCGAAGACCTTGCGGTCGATTCCTGCACAGGCACGGGTGAGCGCCAGCAGCCCGGTGATGATCCCTGTATTGAAGGTATCAAAGAGCGCATGATCTATGTTCTCTAACCGTCTGGCTCCCTCCTGTCCAGCGTGTGCAATCAGGCGATAAAGAGCCTTGAAGCCGAACTCTGCTTGCAGGAGAGGTTGGAAACGTCGCAACCCCGGCCAGACAAACGCAAGAGGCCAGAGAGTGCGTCCCCCAAGCCCTAATATGACTCCGATGATGGTGATACTCAGGGTGAGGAGCGTCGCCGTTGGTACATCAGGAACCTGTCCACCGAGGAGAGATGCGAGCAGCGGCGTATCGATCATGAGGACCAGAGGGAGCAGTGCTGCCAGCACCAAAATGGGGATGAGCAGTCCTAGCTCTGTCTCATTGGCTCTTTGCGCTGTTGGCGATGGAGGGCCAAGAAAGACGAGGCTGAAGGCGCGCGTGCTATACAGAGCAGTTAGCAGGCTCGCAAGTAGGGAGGCGACGAACAGGAACAGGTTGGATTGCCAGGCAGCGGCCAGGACAGGATCTTTCGCCGGGAGAGCAAGCGCTACGGGCAACCCTGCCAGAGCAGCGGCAGCGAGCGCAAACGCGAGTGCGGTGAGTGGCATCTGTCTCCACAACCCTCCCATGTACTCAAAGGTGGTCTGCTCTTCCACAGCCTGGTCTACCGCACCAGCCGCCAGAAACAGGGTCGCTTTGTAGAAAGCCTGAGCAATGAGCAGAAGCAGTCCCGCCAGAAGACTGCCGCTGCCAAGTCCCACAAACATCAAACCGATCTGGCTCATCGTCGAATAGGCCAGCGTTCGTTTCAGGTCCATTTCCACTAATGCGACCGAGCCTCCTAGAAGAGACGTGAGCAGCCCTATCCAGGCTACAACCGCAAGGGACGGAGAAGCTGCGAGGAAGAGAGGGTAGAGACGGGCAACAAGAAAAACCCCGGCTGCAACCATCGTCGCGGAATGGAGGAGCGCCGAAACAGGGGTCGGACCGGCCATTGCATCGGGCAGCCATCGCTGAAAGGGGAACTGAGCAGATTTGCCTGCGGCCCCGGCAAACAGGAGCAAGGCAATAAAAAGTAATTGATTCGCCGCAATGTGCTTCTCATGGAGTGCCGCCAGGATGGTGTCAATTCGCCCGCTCCCGGTCGTGCCTATGAGGAACAAGATACCTGCAAGCAACAAAAGATCTGCCAGACGAGTGGTGAGCAATGCTTGCGTGGCAGCACGAGGAGGAGCCTCTCGTTCAAACCAGAAGCCAATGAGCAGATAGGAGCAGACGCCAACTAGCTCCCACCCGATAAAGAGAGTGATGAGGTTAGCGGCCAGTACAAGCGTGAGCATGGAACCTGCGAAAAGGCTCAACTCAGCAAAGAAACGGCCACGTCGTGGGTCTTGTGCCATGTAGCTTGCGGCATAGAGAAAGACGATGAAGCCAACGATAGCTACCAGCATAGCAATCGATGCGCTCAGGGGATCGAGCCAGAGGGCGAGGGTGAGAGGTCGTCCTCCAACCGTTAGCCAGGGCAGCGAAACAATGGCCCGCCTTCCGAGAACCACTGCATACAGGCTGAGACCAGAGACGACGGTTGCTCCTCCCATCGCTGTGATCGCAAGCCCTGTAGCCAGGCGACCAGAGCGGGCAAGGCCAAGCGTGAGCAGTCCGAAGACACTAAGAGGAAGGATGGGAGCCAACCAGAACAGCTCAAAACCATTCACTGTTTCAGCTCCTTTACCTCATCGACGTTGGCATTGCCCCGCTGCCGAAAGACCAGAAGCGTCAGGCCAAGCCCAGCGGCCATCTCAACGGCTGCAATGGTGACAATGATGATGACAAACACCTGGGCATCAAACTGGTCGGGACGCACAAAGCGCCAGAAAGCAACCAGCGTCAGGATGGCCGCATTCATAATGATTTCGACGCTCATCAAGACCATAAGAGCGCTCCGTTGCGAAAGCACCCCAACCACCCCGATCCCAAAAATGAGCGCACCTACAAGAAGATAAGGAAGCAGTCCCGGCCCGCCACTATTGCTCAACCAATTCATACTGGATCTCCTTTCTGCTTGTCTTTCTCGCCGGTTTCCTGAGACGGAACGAGGTCCATTCCGCAGCGCGGGCACATCCCCGGTTCTGATAGTTGGATATCAGCATGCATAGGACATGTAAAGAGCGATTGCTCTGGTTGACTGGCCTGTGATGGCCGCGCAGATGAATGCTCCCGCTTTGCAAGCACGACCGCGCCGACGATACCAGCCAGAATGAGCAATGCCGCCCCCTCAAAAGCGATCATGTAACGCGACAGCAAAAGTTGACCAACCATATGCGATGCATCTTGTGTAGGAACAGCATTCACGACAGGCCAGGGAGTGAGGATGAGCAGAGCGATGAGTAACAGGGCCGAGAGCGTGCCAATCCCAATGGCCCAGGGTAGTTGGGCCGTTGACATCGCCATATCAACCATCATGTCGTAGTTTTGTCGTGGTGTCATACCAGATCCGTGCATATGCTCCATCTCATGGCCTCCAGTGCGCATACCCGCCATGCTCATATCGTGCCGGCTGTTCTCCTTCGCGTCAGTTTCCTGAGTCATGGCAGGCATTTCATCGGCGTTATGCTCACTTTGCGCCATATCATCCTCATGTAATGCGTGGTCCATAGCCATCGCAGCATGCTTCTCAAGAGGTCCAGTCTGTTTCTGTGCGACCAACGTCATCCCGCACTTCGGACAGTTTCCCAGATGATCTTGTTGCACTTCGGGATGCATGGGGCAGCTATAGGCTGTATCCTGCTGATCTCTCTGCTTCGTACCATACTCGTCCTCTGTTTCAGTACGTGCAATTAAGCCCATCCCGCATTTAGGGCATTTCCCTGGCCCAGGCTGGCTTATTTCAGGGTGCATGGGGCAGGTCCAATCTCCACTCTGATCATGTTCTTGATGAGTCGTTTCCTCTTCTGGTGGGGGAGAAGCTGATGGCATATGCATAGAAAAAGCACCTGGACCCGGCATATGCATGTCTCGTTTCATGCTCCACATCATCTCGCCGCCAGGGTCCATCATGATCATGACCATGAACAGCACCATCACCAGCATCCCGCCCACATTCATCATGACTTGAATAGCTGCCAGGAGATCCGCGTCAAGGAGGATGAAGAGGCCAGCAAGCGCAACAAAACTCGCCATGAGTGCCAGTCCTGCTCGATACATGCTCATAGTGAGCAACATCCCTGCCGCTGTACCGATGGCAACAAGCGCAAGCAGGAGAAAAATGATCCATTCAATCATGCCGCTCATGCGTTACCTTCCTCCTGGAATAATTAGCGTGAGAATACCCACCAGTGTCACGTTGAGAAGGCTGGCTGGCAACAGAATTTTCCAGGAGAGGGTGAGCATCTGATCATGCCTGACCCTCGGAAAGAAACGTGCTAGCCAGAGAACCAATATACAGAGGACAAAGGTCTTGAGGAGAAACCAGACAGGCCCGGGAAGCAGCGGCCCCTGCCAGCCGCCGAAAAAGAGGACGACACCCATTGCCATCACCAGGAGAAAGACGGCACGAAGCGCGATTTTAAAGAGGAGCAGGCGTCCTCCCGAGTATTCGGAGAATGCTCCTCCTTCCAATTCACTTCCGGCAAGAGCGCTGTCGAAAGGATGCTGGAAGGAAACGAAAAGCGCAGCCAACAGGTAGATACACAATCCCAACGGTTGCCAGACGACGTACCAGAGTCCTGCTTGCGCTTCCACAATCCGCTGAGTCGAGAGCGATTGGGCTGCCATGACCGGGCCAATCGCGGCAAAACCGAGCGGAACTTCGTAACTGATCAAATAGGTTGCTGCCCGGAAGGTGGCAAACAGTCCTACCTTCGCGTTCTGGCTCCAACCGGCATTCATTACGGCAACCACCAGCGGGCTGAGCAGCACGATAAAATAAAAAAGGCCAATGGAGGGGTTAAACCCAATCACGCCTGGTCCCAATGGAACGACCAACGCGATGAGGGTAGCAACCGCAAACGCAATGAATGGTGCCGAGCGGAAGAGGAAGAAGTCCGCCCCTCGTGGGATCACATCCTCTTGCCGCAACAGGGCAAACAGGGTGGCAATTGGGAGGGTAAAAGCGACGACGATCTTGCGAGGACCAGGGGAGAGCAGATACTCCAGAACAGTCATGCAGTACACACCTACAAGCAAGATGAGCAAGACGAGAAGAGCAGTGAGTATGAGAGTCATCCATCTACCTCGGCCATTGCCAGATCAAGACTTGCCAGGATAACCTGGGCGTCGGCAAGTTTTTGACCAGCCAGCAATTCAGGAAGGAGCGCTACAAGTGGTGCAGATGGTCCTCGCCAAAGAATTTGAGTCGGTCCGTCATGCTCCTTCGCACCTTGATGGATCAGACGAACCGTGATAGATCCTCTTGGTCCGTCAACAACGCTGCTCGTTTCTCCGGGAGGAACCTCCCAAACAGCGGGGTGAACAGAGGTGTCCGTAGTGTGCAACGTGACCATTTCGGCTACCGAACGGAGGTCATGGAGGGCCATGCTCAGGCGAGCCACAAGCCTGCTGTGTACATCTCCTCCATCGTGTTCACTCGCCGAGAGGACAGGTCCGCTTATAACCCCACACTGCTTGAGTTGCTCCCCTGAAAGTCTTCCAATTCCACGAGTACGCAGCATCATCGCTCTGTTTCGTTCAACATACCGCAGAAGCGCATCAGTATCATCTGACACGCGCCTCAGTTCTGTTGCTCTCTGCTGGCTGTTAACCAGTGCTGTCGCCCCCCGTTGGGGAAGAAGCCACTTTTCAGGGGCTTCTCGCCAGAAAAGAGAGATGACTTCCATCACGTTGCGTGCAATCTGGGAGGAGCGGTGCTGCAACACCATCTCGCCGAGGATGCGTGCGAAACGAACAAGCCACCACAGAACGTTGTGGACACGTTCAAGCGCCAATGCCATCTCGCGGCTTTGCTCAATTTGTACGGATGCTTGCCATCCTTGCAGTTGCTCAAGAGCACGAACATAGACAAGTTGACCTGCAATTGGTGCAAGCGGGTCAAAATGACGGGCAAGGATGAGACCTTGCTGCCAGTCAACCAGTGTCATCGCCTGACCAATGTTCCGATGAGCATATCCGGTTTCCATCTGTACTGAACAGACTTGTTCTCCATCACAAACGAGGAAAAGACGCAATGGTCCTGCCGTAAACGGCTGAAGCGGACCCAGGCTCAAGACTGCCAGTTCTGTTGCCATTTCCTGATCTTGCTTTGCGGGAAGGGAAATCGTCACCTCTTCTTCGCCCGGGAAATCGTCAATATGGAGCGTTGACCATTGCTCACAATGAAGGACTGCTTCAAGCATCTGCTCGACGTGACCCGATGTGACCCGACATGCTCTTGGGAACACGTCATCCAAGCGAGCAACATTTATGCCTGGAAGCGAGGCAAGACCATCTTCAGGCTCGCTTATGATGAGAATACGGGATGGACGAGCAAGTGCCTTCGCCTCCCTGATGACTGCCGGGAGGAGCTTGTGACTGATTGGCTCGACAATGAGCAGCACATCAGCCTGACGCGGTGAAGCACTTTGTCGGAAGGTGGGATCGCGTCCCGCAAGATCTGCCAGCAGATGTGCGCCCCCAGCGCCGTCAATGCCGAGAACGTGATGGATGCGGGGGATGAAATGGGTCAGCCAGTGAGGATATCTTTGTCTGTTACCGCTCCCAATCAAAAGCACCCTTGGAATTCACCCAGAAAAATGTAGATGATAAACTGGGAGGTTATCTCATCTTATTTTCGGAAGTGTGCTCGAAAGCAAGCGGACTGACATACTGCAATGTCGAATGCAAACGAATGGGATTATAAAAACATTCGAGATACTCGAAAATGGCTGTACGAGCTTGCTGCCTTGTCTGGAAGCGTATTCGATTGGTACACTCTTTCGTGAGAGTAGCGAAGAACGATTCCATTGCAGCGTTATCCCAGCAATTTGCAGTGCGACTCATGCTGACTTCAATGCCTTCCTCACGCAAAGCTGCCTGATACCGCTCGGAAGTAAATTCAGTTCCTCGGTCAGAATGATGAAGCAAATCAGATCCAGGATGCCTGTGCGCTACCGCCAAAAGCCTCGCCAGCTCAGTCAGTTCCGAATCCTCCGATGTCCCCATCGCCCAGCCGACCACCATGCGCGAGAAGAGGTCCAGGATCACGACCAGATACAGCCACCCCTCAGCAGTCTCGACGGCTTTGGTATCCGAGACCCACTTCGTATTGGGTGCATCCGCGTGAAATTCTCGTTGGAGGAGATTAGGAGCAAAACGAGCATGAGGGTCGCTTTTCGTTGTCGGTTTGCGCGACCGTTTGGGCAGCGCTGACAAGCCCAGCTCACGCATCAAACGTGCAACTCGCTTGCGAGCTGTGCTGATCCCTCGTTCTTTGAGCAGCATATGAATGCGTGGACTCCCATAAAGCTTTCTGTGCTCCAGGAACAGTTGTTGAATTTCGGCGGCAAGACGGGCATCTTCTCGACAATGCTGGGAAGGCTCTCGATTTTTCCAGGCATAGTAGCCACTCTCCGACACCTCAAGGGTCTTACAGAGCATCGTGATGGCATAGTGTTGGCTCTGCTCTGCAATGAAAGGAAAGGTCAGAGCTGGCCGCGCGAGAAGATGCCCAGCGCTTTTTTTAAGATATCACGTTCTTGGCGCAATAATTCGTTTTCTCTCTTTAATTGTCTCATTTCTTCTTCTTGAGGTGTTTGATGCCCACTTCCAGGAAATGCTTGCACCCCATGCTCGTCAAACTCCTTACACCAATGATGCAGCGTGCTGTCAGCAATGCCCAAATCCCTTGCAATTTGGATCATCGGCTTTCCACTGGTTTTTGCGAGTTGGACTGCTTCTCTCTTGAACTCTCGTGTAAATGTCCTTTGTTTCTTTTGCATGGTCTGTTCCCTTTCTGTGGAAGTCCATTCTCTCTAGTTTACCTTCCACACTTTTCTGGGTCAAGACCACCCTCCTTCCAGGCGAAGAAGATGGCAGAAGCCAGAATAGCCACAAAGACAAACATATCAAAGAAGGCGACCAACCCCACCTCTTTGAAGACCACTGCCCAAGGGAACATGAACACCATCTCCATGTCAAAGGCCACGAACAGCAAAGCAAGCACCGCATAGCGCAAACGAAATTGGACCCAGGTTTTGTGGCCTGTTCTCCCACCATACTCTGGCGGAGGATTCTTCTCAGACGTTCGCGTAGTGGGGGCCAACCAGCGATTGAGGCCGAGTGCGAGTATGCCGAGAAGCAGTGCGACAAGCAGCATCACGCCAGCAAGAGCAAAGTCTGTACTGATACGAGCGGTCATAGTATGGATCTCCTTCGTATAGCTCTTACCAACAACACGCCGGAACCGTCCAATTGGTAGCAATAGCTCTTTCTTGAACGGGCCGCGTCGTTTTCGATTTGTCCTGAGCGTGAGAGAAAAATGCCTGGATCAGCAAGGGAAAGAAAAGGTAATGCGTCAACGTCTCTTCTGTTACGATGTGATGTGCGCCTCCTGCTTCATACCAGCCTCATAGTGACCAGGGAGGTAACAAGCAAACTCGGGTTGAGAGTTTGCTGTTGATGCCGGGAAGGTATAGTCGAGCATTTTCGTTTCCCCAGGAGAGATGTTATCAACGGCGGCCAGAGCCATTTTATCCATATTCCCCATTGCCATGCCGCTCATATTCCCCTCCGCCTTTGGCATGATCATGAATTCGTGAACTGTTTGCCCTCTGTTCGTAATGGCAAAATGATAGGTCTTTCCCGGTGTAAATGTCGTCAACGAGGCGTCTATTTTGAATTCGGAGAGGTTCACATTGATGGTCTGAGGCCCTGACGAATTGCTTGTCCCTCCAGTGTTTCCGCACGCTGCTAACAGCACAAGAAAAGGGAGAAGCAGGGCGAAACATTTCCACAGCTGTTTCATGCTCATTCCTTTTATCGTATGGTTCTTCAGTGTTTCTGTACATGTATCAGGAAAACGTTTGTGAAAAACAATCGGCATTGAAGATGGTTCCATCCCATCTCCTCGCGTCATGATCAGTTCCCTTTACCCTTACCCTACTGGTAGGGGTATCTATACCTTATGATATTTTTCCGCGCTCGTCAAGCCAATGAGTTGTCACGTGGCACGACGCACGATACGTATGCCCATGAGCTTATCCATCGACAGAACGCGATGGATAAGCTCATGGGCATACAGCTTCTTTGACTCTACAAGCCTGTGAGCAAAGATCTGGCACATCACAACCAGGCGGGATTTGATACTCTTTTAGGAAGCATTGAGCCATACCTTCATAGCTTCCCCTCTGGTGCATTTGAGATGCATGGGTGTGCTAGCTCAGAGGAGTGGGCCCAGGGATACTCAAAGAGGTTCTCGACGAAGCAGGCTCATAAGCGCGTTCGCAAACGGAGCCAGATGGGAGAGGAAGCCGAGGTGCCCACCGGGCACTTCGCTGAGATCAAACCCGAACCGCTCAGCAAGCAACTGATTGGGCTGGGCTGTCATCTGCTGACGAGAGTTGCTCCCAGAAACAAGGACAAGTTGGTTGGCATAGGTCGCCAGAGCATCAAGATCCAGTTGCGCCCTCGGATACTGGCGCAGTTCATATTCCATCCAATACGCTGCGTTCGCCAGCGCAAACTCGTTGGCCTGCTCTTTCATCAATCGCTCGATTATCTGGCGTTCTTCTTTTCCCATGATGCGGCTCGTGAACTGGTGCATCGCCTTCGGTATCCCATTCTTGCGCGAGGAATCGTAGATGCGCTCGAAAACCCCCCACCAGTACGCAGCATCAGGCATCAGAGCAACGAGTGGAGGCTCGTGAGCGACCACTTTGTGCATGTGTCTGGGAGACTGGATGAGGGCGGTGAGGGCAACAATGGCTCCTGAACTGTTCCCAAAGACGATGGCAGGTTGATCGGTGAGATGCTCAAGCAAGCGCCGGACATCATCAGCATCCGTCTGGAGCCGGTGGGCATCATCCTGGGGACCGTCAAGGGGACTGTGGGAAAAACCTCGGCGATCATAGATCACCACCTGATACCGTGAGATCAGAGAGAAGGCCAGCTTGTGGAAAACGGCTCCCGTCCCAGCCGCTCCAGGAATCAGGAGGAGGAGCGGCCCGGAGCCGCTGACCTCATAAAAGAGTTGCGCACCAGGAACGTGAAGGATACTCATAGATGTTTTCTCTCTTTCATTGGGAGCAGGCTGTCTGGACTGCGCTGCTTTTCTGGGTCCATCTTGTGACGCTGCACGTTTTGTGTACGCCACCCATAGCGGGTCATGCCTCGTGGTTTGTATATCGAGAGGACTGTAAGAACCAACAAGACTACCAGGGCAGCACTTGAGGCGATCACTAGTTGTATCTGCGTCCCGTGAAGACGAGTCAAGAGCGGTGGGGTTGTGGCAGCGGTCTGGGCAAGGAGATCAATAGGTCGGGTGTGGACGAACAAGATAAGCGTGATTACCAGGGTGATCGCAAGTTTGAACAGTACCCAGTAATAGCGCATCAATCCCCATTTGCTGGAAAGAGACGAGATCACTCCGGTCAGCCCAGAAAGGAGGGCGAACGGGACGATGACAGACCAGGTGGTGACACTCATAACGAGAGAGGCCGCCCGCACCACCACCTGATCTTGGCTGCTTACCTCGGTCACAGCCAGAGCGAGGAAAACGGCAACCGCACCGAACCAGCCCAGCGAGGATGTGATATGGATGGTGAGGGAGAGCTTACGGAAACTAGAAGAGGAGGTCATCACTACACTCCTCCAGATGCTCTGATCGACATGCCCATATGGTTGCCAAAACCGTTGCCGGTGAGGTGTAGGATGAGCAAGAGCAGGACGAGAACAAGAACGATCATCACAAAGATTTTCACCCACTGTGGAATGCCTGGGGTCGGTTTGGGATCATGTTTCATACACGTTTTCTCCTTCCTTGAAGCACACATGAGAATGTTCTTCTTGTCAACAGGACTACCTTTTGTTATTCTGAGATTGTTCACGACGAGAAGGTCTGCTGAGTGGTTAACCCACGAACCCTTTGTTCGTTGAGAACAACATACAGGTCATCACGAGCCACGTCAATCATCAATTGTCTAGATCTGTTTGCTAGCGAACACCTGGCTCGAATTGTTCGGCAGTAGAGGAGCGTATGAAACAAGAGAAACAGGATCGTCGTTCCCTGCGCACCCGCCACTTAGTGAGTGTGGCTCTCCAGGAACTCTTAGAAGAGAAGCAGTACGATGCGATCACGGTCGGTGACTTGCTAGAGCGAGCGGGAATTGGTCGCACAACGTTTTATACCCATTACTATGATAAGGAAGATGTCCATACCTCTCTCATGCGGCAGCATCTTGAGGAGGCCGTCACCTCACTGCTCTCACCCCATGAACAACCACCCTCGCTCTCAACCCTGGCGTTCTTTCTGCATGTCCAGCAACGCCAGCAGATCTTTGAGGCACTGACACGCAGCCAGAGGCAAGAACAATGGTGGGAAGAGGCACACACGCTCTTGAGTAGGTCCATTGAGCAGATGTTGACCGCCCAATATACAGGCAAACGGTCTCCTGAGCTTCCTGTGGAAGTGGTGGCTCACTATTTAACAGGTGCCTTGTTGGGCCTGCTGAGATGGTGGCTCAAAGCCGAGATGCCGTATTCACCCCAGCAGATGGATGCTCTCTTTCGACAACTCGCACGGGATGGGCTACAGATGTTTTCATCAGAATAGGAGCAAAAAAACAAGAGATGGTCGAGTAGCTTACAGAGGTGGCATCGCGTATCATTGCCCGATCTTCCTGTCGAAGCGCACAGCGAATACTCATCACATGATGGGGAGAGCCAGGTCACGTGTATTGAACCTATCCATTGTGATCAAACATGGCTCATGTGTTGACGGAAAATGAGAACGGCCCTTCAGAGCAGACAGGAGGTTGTGAGAAGGATGAGAGCAGATCTGCCATTGTTGTGACGAGCCTGTGACCTTCATTGGCAATACTTCTTCTATGAAACGTTGGAGGCCACCATTTCGTGTCCTCCCTGTCAAGGGTAGGAACGAGTAAGGTGAAGAAAGTGAGGAGAAAACCATGATGATGTGGGGATACGGCTATGGCTGGTCGATGCTCTGGATGGTGTTCTGGAACCTTCTCTGGCTGGTGCTTTTAGGGATACTCATCTGGGGAATTATTCGCTGGTTGGGTGGGCACATGTTCCGCTGGGCGGGTCATGATCTCGGCTCAACGCCTCGCTCTGCGCTGGACACTCTCCAGGAACGGTATGCACGTGGGGAGATCGATGAGGCCACCTTTGAGCGCATGCGTGAGCGTCTGATGGCCTCTGAGGAGAGGTTCCCTCGATCCAGCTAGATGCGCTCTCGCAAAAAGGAACCCATCTATGACAACAAAAACGTCATCGTATACCTTGGGAACCACGATTGAGGTTCCCTTTGATGAGGCTGTGAGGCGCATCACTGAGGCGCTCAAACATGAGGGCTTTGGTGTGCTGACGACTATTGACGTGAAAGCTACCATGAAAGCGAAGCTCAATCAGGACTTCGAGCGCTACACGATCCTGGGAACCTGCAACCCCCAGCTTGCGCATCAGGCATTGGAACTCGATCATACTGTCGGGGCACTCCTGCCCTGTAACGTGGTGGTCCATGAAGCGCACAGCCCCTCTGGGCTGGTATGAAGGTTTCCACCTCTTGCTTGCAGTAACGCCGCAGGGAGTCATCACGGGCTTTGGGTTCGGCTCGGCTTCCACTCATGATCAGCAGTTGGCAGCGACCTTGTTCGCTCTGCGAAAGACGCCATCGCCGGATCTGATGAGTGCTGGTCAGCCTGCCTCTTTTGCCTATGTGGCTGATAAAGGGTTTGCAGGAACCAAGCCCCATGCACTCTGGCGAACCTCTTTGAGGGCAGAAGTCATCACGGTCCCTCACCAGACCAGTAAGCAAGACCGTTGGCCCAAAGCTTTGCGGCGCTGGCTTGCCAGTCTGCGAGAGATTATTGAAACGGTCAATGACAAGCTGCTCAATACGTTTCGCTTGGCTCGTGAACGGCCCCACGATATCACCGGCTTCCAAGCCCGCTTGGCGGCGAAAGTGGCCTTGCACAACTTTTGTATCTGGCTCAACGGCCAGCTCCGACGGGTTCCGTTGGCCTTCGCTGATTTGATCAACTGGTAGATTGGTTTTCATAATTCACACCAAACGTTTAACTTGTCCACACACTTTTTGAATCATATCTTATCCGATGAGGACAAAGAGATTGTCAAACCACACAAGCCTTTCTCTGAATTCTGACAGAACCTCTTGCTATTCCTGCTTTGATGGTAGCTCATTCTTCTAACCCTCGATATCGTCTCCTGAGAATTGCTCAACCCAGAGAAGAGGAGGGAAGTCGTCTCGGATATACGTTACTGGCTTTTTCCTTCTTAGTTCTGACACATCCCAGGAGATGACGGAGAGCCAACATTCGCGCTATTTACCACTATTAGCTGAGATTTACATATAATTTACCGTCTCTGTAAAATTTACATTAATAAAATTATCTTCTCTATATTATTTAGTATACATTTTGTGATACTTCTGTATCAGAGGGTTGCTTTTATGAATGATCTATTCTATGCTTAGTCATATGAAACAACTCGCCCATAACATTGACAGGAAAGAATGTGGATGGCTATGCAGGGTCAGCCGCTAAATGAGCTAGAAGCCTGTAGTCAGTAGCACCATTTCTCCTAAGAATAGCGTCAAAAATAGTAGACTGAATGTAAGGTGTGTGTTATGAGTTTGACGTATATTGTCACTTTTTTCTCTGCATTTTGCCGCTGTGCGATTGGCTTTGTCTTTCTCCTTTCCTTCGTCAGGAAGTGTCGCGATATTGCTCAGTTTCAGCGCGGCATTGCCAATTTTCGTCTCCTCTCCAGGCATTTGAGTAATATCGCCGCGATCTTTTTTCTTGGCTGTGAGTTGGCTGTGGTCCTTTGTCTCCTGGTAGGTGGGAGACTTCTGTTGCCAGGCTTTGCACTCGCCGCTTTCTCGCTTGTTCTCTTCACCATTGCACTCGCCTCTGTTCTTCTCAGAAAGTTGCATATTTCCTGTAATTGCTTTGGAGCTAGCGATCAAACCGTTTCTGCTGCTGATATCTGGCGAAACGTCGGGTTGACAAGCTGTACGGCTGTTAGATATTGGGCAACACTCTGGGCACTCACGCACGAGCAACCTTTAGGAGTAGGAGAGTGGCTCCTGGCGGGCGTGAGTGCCCTGCTTCTCTCGTTGCTCCGCCGTCATAGAGCAAGGGAAGATTAGCGAATACGGGACCCATGAAGAATTGCTGACATGCAACAGCACCTATGCTCAACTTTAAAGATGAAGATAGTGAAATGGGCACGATAGCGAAAAGCTGGGGAAACTGCTGGCCCTGCTGGTTACGCCAGCCAATGAACAAGACCGAGCCCAAGTTGGTGAACTGGCGCAGGCTGTGCAGGACATCACTGGCGAGTCGGTCGAATTGGCTTTCGTTGATCAGGGTGACACGGGTGATCGATTATAAGGAGTATCGTCACTGCTCAGCCTCTACGCAAGCAATAGGTCGATGAAGCGTCGTCTTCACAGTCGAGGACAAGGAAGAAACGAACCGACGAAAGAGAGCATACCACTTCCCTTCTCGCCGCTTTCAGTTGCGGTGCAAGGCTGACTATATAATCATCGACAGAACAAAACAATTCAAGTCAACTCATGGTTAGATCTCTCCGATGATCGATAGAAGCTGTTCGTCTGGCTCCTATACCAGCTCATCAGAGCGGGATCTGTTTATCCAGAACGCGATACTGTTGGCGAATTGGTTTTTCACGCTCAAAATAGAATGGCTTTCATGTTCAGCGTAAGCACACATTTGAGATTCGCCAACAGTATCTTCTGACCCCTTTGAATTGTCATCTGATCTTCTCACCGCGATGAACCCTGGTCATAGGGAGTGGTGCGAGGACTTCGCATGACGTTTCGAACGCACGTTACTTATCAAAAATCGAGGATACGAAAAAGCAGAGGAGGATGAGTGTAAGTACTGTCCTGCTGAAGACGAATCTAGACAAAGAGAACTTTAACTGCTTCTACTACTTGATTTAATCCATATTCAATAGATAGAGGAAATCGTATATGTTGCTAAAAGAGAAAATAAGCTCATCACAGGCGCTATCTTCTGTTAGAAATAAGCACCTGGATTCACATCAAAGTATTTTATTGTTATCGCTACTACTGGTAAGTCTCTTGCTTACCGTAGCGATACGTGTATGGCTAACACTCCATACACATGGAGTGATTGCAGGCGATGAGGCGATGGTGGGAATACAAGCCGAACATATCTTGCGAGGCGAACACCCCGTTTACTACTATGGTCAGCCCTATATGGGTAGTTTTGAAGCATATGTCATGGCAGGGATCTTCTTTTTTTGGGGACCTTCCGTGTGGGCGCTTCGAGCTGAACCTGTCCTTATATCGCTCGTACTTATTTTTCTTACCTGGCGCTTTGCCATTGTACTAGCCAATGCTGCACATCTCCCCCAGCGAGCAAAAGTCTGCTTTGTATCAATTGCTACTCTGATAGCGGCGTTTCCCCCACTCTATGATATGGTCGAAGAAATGCGGGCAAAAGGTGGTTACCTCGAAATTTTCACCGTGATGCTCTGGCTCCTCTTTTGTACCTGGAGTCTGGTTTATCGTTGGCAGAACAACGCGAAGCCTCGTGAGTTGCTACTACGCTGGGTCGGACTGGGTTTTCTGCTTGGTATTGGCCTGTGGATAGATCCTCTCGTCGCTTATGCACTTGCTACTATTGCCATCTGGCTTGCACTCTTCTTCATGAGAGAGCTTATTACCACCAAACTCCAAAACACTGTGCAGTTGCGGCGACGGCGGCTGAAAGAGGCGCTTTTCGCACTCATTGCCCTACCTGCTCTGCTCGTCGGCTTTGGCCCGGCCATCTACTGGGGAAAAGCTCATCAATGGGAAAATATCCAATTCATCTTTTCTACGTCAGGAAATGGATTTACTCAAGGGTTGACTCTGCAAGAAAGAGTGTATTCGATCCTACGGGTAGGAAAAGTCTATCTCACGTGCATGCTCCCACGCACGCTAGGAGGGTCATTACCCAGTCAACCGGGAGTAACGATACAACACCATCACATTTTGACTGTGGGGCTGGTCATAACCTTTTGCTGCCTTCTCGTTTGCGGTGGTGGATTCGTTCTCTCCTGGCTGCGACCCCACATCATTCCTACTCGGCTTCGACAACTCACCTCGCTCTCATTACTCTTCTTTCTTTGCACTTCTACGCTGTTTGTTGTATCATCTGTTTCAGTGCGAACTCTTCTTGTTCCATGTGGCCCCTGGGACGTTATTGGACGTTATACAGTGCCGTTAGTGGTCGTTCTGCCCTTCTTGATTGCGTCTGTTTTGACGCTTCCATTGATGATGAGTGCGCAAGAAATGACGCTTCAAGAAAAAGAGCAAGGTAGCATAAAAAAGATGAAGGGCATTTTGAATCTCAAGCCCTCTCTTTTGAAAAAAGGAGTGTTGTTTTTACTGATAGTGTATTTTGCTGCACAAAGCGCCGTTTACCAAGATGCTCATCCAGATTTTACCTTTCAGGGGCCTGGCGCTCTCGTCTATCCAGCGAGCAATGACCCAATTATTGCTTATATGGAACGAGAACATATTCACTATGCTTGGGCAACTGGTTGGATTGCAGACCCCATTACATTTAAGACGAATGAACGGATTATCGTTTCGGAGCCACATGGCAGAATCGAGGCCAACAACCAAGCCGTCCTCCACGCCAAGCAAGCCAGCCTCATTGTAGTGGCTATGCATAAAGAAACCCACCCTGCCATTTTAAAGGCGCTAGATGACCTGCATGTACAGTATCGCCTGGCTCGATTTTATTCTGAACCGGGATTAGATGTACTCGTTATCACACCGCTCAATAGGACGCTCTCTCCATTTGATCTCAAATTTGCTACAGTCTTTCATCATGTCTTTTAAGTAGTTGACATCTTTGCTTGAGCTTGCCCTGTTTTTGTGGCTCTTGCGCAATGCTCGTATTCCCAACAATATTTTCTCAAGCATCCTACTACAGAAAAATTGACGACCGGAGTGGATTTGAACACCGCCTGGTATGGATCGTTGTGGCAACACAGTGCTGGGGCATCAGCGTTGGGAACGTGCTGTCTAGCATATTTGTGGTATTGGGTGAATCCCCATAGAGCGTGTCCAGGAAGGGTATTGTCAACTGAATCAAAATGGTAGAGGGAATAGCAAAAGAAATTCGTGAAATGGAACATCATTCCTATTTTCTTCCTCAGAAAGAGCCCTTTGTTTCAATGAAAGAGGCAGCAGTGGGGAAAACTCATCAATTGGAGAAGTGCAAAAGAGCCTAAAAATGGCGGTCTGCGGAGTGCGGTTCATTTTTTGCACCTCTACCCTGTTCTGGCAGTGGTATGTTTTTTTCATAATACGCTCGTAACCACCTCAACTGGCTGGGGCGTAACAGGAACAGAGCATAAGCCAGCAGAAGAGCGCAGAGAAGAGCACCTCCAACAATCGAACTCAGAGAGTCGATTGAGGAGAGGGACTTGGGATCGACATTGAGAGAGACTATCCTTCCAAAATCACGGACCGCATGCAGGAGCATGAGCGGCCAGATCGAACCGGTACGCAGCCAGAGCGCCGCCAGCAACATCCCAGATCCAAAGGTAACAAGGAGTTGTCCCAGGACATAAGTAGGAGGAAAATTTCCATCCAGCAGATTGACTAGAACATCGGTCAAGAAATAGAGAAAAGGATTGGCAGAACTGCGTTCGAGAGGGAAACCAACACCTGGAATTGCCCCGATTTGGAGGGTCGGAGAAGAGAAATCTGCTCTAATCCGATCAGGAGGAGGGAAGCGCTGAGAAGCCAACCAACGCAGTGGAGCTGCGAGCCCGATAAAAAAGCTGGCTGAGGGACGCCCAGAACCAATGATTGTCGCCACCGCGAGAGCGGTGAGCACGCCGATGAAAGGTGTGAATTGACTCGTTTCAGTTGACGATTTTCCTCTTCAAGTGGAGGAAGATGTCCACTCGAAGGCAAATGCATCTTTCCCGTGTTCTGCAAAGCGTAGGCACCAATGGCTGAGCGTACTATCTGGTATACCCAGGTCCCGTGCGATTTGGGACTGCGATTTTTCGCTCGTTTGCCACAGATGCACTGCTTCCAGTTTAAATTCCTTTGTGTACGCTGGTCTCGCTTTCTGCATGGTCTTGTCCTTCTCTGGGAAAGCTTTCTCTTCCCACTTTACTCCCTCCATGTTTCAGGGTCAAGACCAGATTTATTCGGGCAGGTGAAGTGGGAAGTCGAAGCAGGTGACGAGCGATGGGTCAAGGAAGGCCGTCACCTCGGCAATCTGCCTGGGAAATTGCAAATCATCAAAAGTGACAACTGCAATGCCAAACGCTCGATAGGAACCCTTCGCTTCGTCTGCTCGATACAAGACAAATGCATGCTGTCCATTGGCTCGCGTCGGATACACACGCCACTGCTTCTGTACCCCGGATAGAAATATAACGGTAAGCAGATAGGCGCGAATCGCTTCTCGTCCCCAATACCACGAAGGGAGAGGTGGCATAGAGAGTCTCGCGTCTTCTTTCAGCAGCGCCACGAGTTCATCAACATCGTCGTTTTCCCATGCCTGGAGATAGCGCAAGAGTAGCGCTTTCATCTCTGCATCAGCAGGGCGAACCAGCGCCTTCTCTCGCTGTTCAGTGTGATAGTTCTTCTCAAGCGTTATCCGAGACCGGTGCAAGGCGCTTTTCACCGCTGAAACCGAGATCTCCAGGAGGTGCGCGATCTCGCTTGCACTCCAGTCCAGCACATCCGAAAGGAGCAATATGGCCCGTTGGCGGGGTGGGAGTAACTGAAGGGCTGTGAGGAAGGCCAGCGAAACACTTTCCTGCCTGGTATAGCGTGCTTCTGGGTTTTCTGCCGCCTCAGCCAGCCAACTGTTAGGAAAAGGCTCAAGCCAGAGTACCTCGGCAGAAGGGTTTGCAATGGGACGTAATGGGTCCGCTGCGGGAGAGATTGCGGTTGGCAGCGTGCGCCGTGAGCGTTTCTTGAGTGCGTCGAGGCTCACGTTGGTCGCAATCGTATACAGCCAGGTGCGCAGCGACCCTGGCCCCCGATCCATGAACGTGTCACCGTGCCTCCAGGCACGCAACATGGTTTCCTGCACGACATCCTCGGCATCGTGCAATGAGCCCAGGAGGCGATAAGCGTGCAGGAGCAACTCTCTGCGATAGGATTCGCTCAAAGAGATCATGTCATACTGGACAGGAAGACCAGTGATTGAGTCCTCATTGGCATGACCGGCCTTACAAGATAGATCGTCTTTCTTCCTTTGTTTCGATGTCACAATGCGCTTCCTCAATCACTCCTTGAAGCCGTTCTCATCATCGGCATAATCCCTCTCCGAGCACGACTGTTGGACTTTTTCATGCTCATTGTATCACACCGTTTTGCGCAAGGAACAGTTGCATAAGAGCCATTCCAATTGAGGATGACCCGACATAGCTGATGGAGGACATGCGCAGCAGAGACACACGCTGCCCGCCGGTAATGGCTCAGCTTTTACCACCGTCGCCTGGATCAGGAGCCGTCCCCGCAAAAAAACCGGGAGGAGAGCGGTTTCTCCTCTCCCTCCCTCCCTCTGCCTCTTCTGCGCATTCGATGCCCCCATCACAGGCATCGCAGGTCCAACAAGAGGTGCCATTGTGCGTAGTCGTTGTACTGAACTCAGATAGCGATGCCATGCAACAAGCGGAGGAGCGGTAGTATCCTACACTTCGCACCCTGAAAGGAAAACCTGCCTCAACATGAGTGCTCTATTCAAGCGATCCCAGCAGGTCTTCATGGATCCGTAGCGAAACGCAGGGAAATTGTTGGGATTCCAAAATATCCCCTCTCAGACCGCACCTTTTTGCTCATCACAACAGTTTAATAAGTGTCAATCGCTCCAGAACGCTCACCCATGGTTGATCGGGGACGCGTGATGAGCAAGAGCCCTCCGAATGGGACGGGTCGAAAAAGATGGGCACATCTGATGCCCTCTCGGATAGGAAAGATGGAGTAAACATCGTATGAATATCACAGGTAAAACCATTTTGATAACAGGCACCAATCGTGGCCTTGGGAAGGCACTGGTTGAGGAAGCCTTGAGGAGGGGTGCGAAGCAGGTATATGCCGGTGCGCGTGTCCCAATGGAACATGCAGATGAGCGCGTTACGCCTTTGCCTCTGGATATCACCAACGCGGCTCGCATTCAGGAAGCGGTCGAGAAGGTCACATCTGTTGATATCCTCATCAACAATGCCAGTATAGCGCGATCTTTCGACGTGAACGATCGGACCGCGATCGAAGAGCATCTCGCCGTCATCTTCTTCGGCACATACGACATGACCCGGGCCTTCCTGCCGCTCCTCACACGTTCTCGGGGAGCCATCGTCAATGTCCTCTCCCTGGCCGCCCTGGCCGCCTTGCCGATCGTTCCGCCCTACTCCATCGCAAAGGCAGCCGCGTTCAACCTGACCCAATCACTCCGCGCTTTGCTGGCTGGACAGGGCATCAGCGTTCATGCCGTCCTCCCCGGACCCATCGATACCGAGATGTCCCGATCCCTGAACGCCCCGAAGGCTTCTCCAGAGTCTGTCGCGCAAGCGCTCTTCGACGGAGTGGAGAGGGGAGAGGAAGAAATCTTTCCCGACCCCGCATCTGAGTCCCTGGCAGAGAGCTGGCGCAGCGGTGCTGTCAAGGAGCTTGAGCGCCAGAGTGCGACCCTGGTAGCAGCTTCGGGGGACAAGTCATGAGCCAATTGCCAGGCCACCCGGCGCGACTACGAGAGCATTCACTGGGCGTGTTGAGATAGCGTCGCTTGCTCGTTTTTCCGGTCATCAGAAATGAAAGGGTGATCTGGGGGCATGGTTCAAGACAGGCCATGCCCCTGGAGAGCCTGGAGCGTTGTTGTCTTTCCAGAAGACAGCAACGAGGAAGCGAAAGAAGGCTTGTGCAATGAAGAGACCGGAACGAGCGCCTACAGCGCAGCCAAAGCGGCGCTACGGACAGTAGCACAGACGGCGGCGGTTGAATTGGCGCCACGTCACATTCGGGAGAGCGCTGGTCAGCCCAGGCCCAATCCTGACCCCGATTTACCAGCAAGCTGGATTAAACCCAGAGAAGATGCAGGAACGCCTGGATCGCATGAGCGCTACCGTGCCGCTCGCGCGACTTGGCAAGCAGGAAGAAGTGGCCGGCGTGGTGGCCTTCCTGGCCTCGTCCGACGCTTCCTACATCACGGGCGCAGAGATTCACATCGACGGAGGACTGGGCTAGGAGGGCGGGCGTGATCACGCCTGCTCTCTACGCGCTCCAATCAGTCAACTTGAAACATTGAAGGAGACAGCACTATGGAAACCCTCATTCTACACACCACTCGCGGTATGCTCAACCCGGAGCGACTTTCGCAAGCGCAGGCCATGCACAACGCTTTCGTGACGGAGGGCTCGCAGCCCGGGATCGAAATCGCTCGTTCGCTCGGAGACCTCAGTCACAACCTGTATGCACCCGTGGAGGGTTTGGGGAAGCTGTTGGCAGCTTCCCCAGGTGAACTGCTCTTTATCGATCAGTGGGCTGATGCAGGCGGTATGGAGACCTTTTTCTCCAATCCGTTCGCACAGGGGGCGGGGGACCAACTGTATGCGTCGCGAGAGGAAGCGGAGTGGATACCCGCACGCGATGCATTCACGTTTCATGTTCCGGCGATAGTTGACACGTCCGCGCGTTTCGTCGGGATGATGCGGGCACCAGTGCGTGCGACCTCGGATGCGGTCAAGGTCATCTCGGAACGCATCTGGGCAAACCTACGTGCATCGCGCAGACTCGGGCACCTCTCGCATCAGCTCTTCCTGCGGGAGGCTTTCGTCGTGGAAGCCAGGCCCGCATCGAATGCACGCCGCAGTGGTGGTGAAGATACCGCCTTTCCGGTCGAGTCAGTCGAAGTCCTTGCTCTCGATTTCTGGCCAACACTTGAAGGGCTCACAGAACACTACAGCGCCTTGCTCTCCACGAACAAGCTCGACGAGGTGCTGGCCGGGTCCATCACGGTGTCCGTCTGGGAGCAGGCTCGCGGATTCGTCGAATGGTGATGCCGACTTCGAGGAACCGCCCCGGCTGGTGCGGACATGACCACACCCACAGTAGAGACAGAGGACCCATTACACTTCATCAGGAGGAACATTATGGCAGAGTATGACTCAACCAAAGAAGCAACCAGGCTCAACCAGGAGCAGATCGACCTGTTCAGCAGTACCGCAGGGAAGCGTTTTTCCCGTGAGGAATGGGAGGCCCTCAACCAGGAGCAGATTGACCTGTTTCGTGCCAACCATGGGATGATCGTTGAGGGCTTGTTCCAGGGAACACCGATCCTCTTATTGACCACTATCGGGGCGCGCAGTGGCAAGACGCGCGTCAATCCGCTGGGGTATACGCGCGAGGGCGACCGATACATCGTCGCAGCCTCCAAGCTTGGGGCACCTGAGTATCCAGCCTGGTATCACAACCTGGTTGCTAACCCGGTCGTGACTGTTGAGGTCGGACCAGAGCGCTTCCAGGCCAGAGCGTCAGTCGCGCAAGGAAGTGAACGAGATCGGTTGTTCGATGCGCACACGACCTTCTGGCCCAACATCGCTGAGTACCAGCGCCACACGACACGCGTCATCCCGGTCGTGATCCTGGATCGAGTCTGCTGACGCCTCAGCGTTTCTCAACGTCTGAGGGAAAGAGCAAAAGGGGATGAAGAGTAATGATCATCACATACATTCAGTACATGGTACGAGCCGAGTACGCGGCAGAGAATCAACAGTACGTGCGTCAAATTCTGGGGGCCCTGCGAGCCTTAGATCAGACAGAGATCAGATCGAGCATCTTTGTCAAAGAGGACGGAAAGACATTTCTCCACTTCCTTTTCTGCGAGCATGAAGAAGCGGAACAGACGTTTTTCCAGCACGGATCGCTCCAAGCATGGAGAGCGGCGCTGGTCGAAAGTCCTCCTGAAGTGAAGCTTCCCGTACCGACCAGATTGAGCGTCGTGGGTTCGACTACAAACCTGCTCTGAGGATGAAAGACTCTCAGACATGGGCTTGACGGAGTTTCCCGGAGAGGGTAGAGTTGGAAGAGAGCAGGAAACGGGAGGGGACCATGCCCAAAGAGCAAAGAACCTTTACACGAGAATTCAAACTCGAAGCCGTGCGATTAGCACAATCCTCCAATAAACCCATGATCCAGATTGCACGTGATCTTGGGATAGCTGACAGCACGCTGCACCACTGGTGCAAGGTGTTTTCCGAACAAGGCTCCCAAGCCTTTCCAGGCAGTGGACATCAGACTCAGCAAGAAGAGGAAATCCGTCGGCGCGTGTCGAGAATTGGAGGTGACACGACAGGAGCGTGACATAGTAAAAAAATCCTCGTATAGAATTTCTCCATTGATGAGCTAAGGCGATGGAAGCTGAATGAGTGTAGGGAGCTTCTCTTTCGAGCGAGAAGGCTGATACTGCCCCGAACGATGCTGCCGATGAATGACTGGATCATAGAGTCCAGGCTCTGGCGGCTTCTCTCCTGGAGCTAACTGCGAGAGCAGTTCCTGATCCTTTTTCAGCAATGTATACATCACACAGACCATTTGCCCAGCCAATCGTCCAATCACTTTCTCCCGTCCGATCAGTCGTCGCGTGCGTTCATCTGTACGGCATTTGCGTGCGATCAGTCGTTCATACAGTTCTTTCCATCCTTCATCCCATTGAATGGCTCTCCAGACAATGAGATACATCGTTTGCTTTATCTGCCTCACCCCACGTGGCGAGAGACGAGTCCAATCCAGGGTGGACCCCGATTGTGCCACTTTGGGAACCCAGCCTGTATAGGATTTGAGCTGAGAGGCACGCTCAAAATTGGCAATATTGCCGATAAGCGCGATGAGAGTTGCAGCCGCCAGTGGACCAACACCTGGAATGGATGTGAGGATTTTGCCCTCCCGAGAGTGTTCTACCACCTGAAGCATTTCTCCCTCAAGCTGAGCCAGATGCTGGCCAATGAGATTCAGTTCGCTGATGAGTTGCTGCTGTTCGATCACTAGTGCCCGCACGCGTGTTGGATCTTTCGAGCCAATGGTCTGTGCTGCTAATTGCTGCAACTCCCTGAGTTTGGCATCGGAGACACTACAGGTGCGACCTCTTGCTTCTCGCAATTCGCCCCAGGGAGCAGCAGCCAGATCAGCGGGAGTTGGAAAGTGGGAGCGCAGAGCCAGTGCTGTAGGCAGATTGGGATTGCGCAAGAGGCGAGTAAATTCAGGAAACAACTCATTACAGATAGCTGTCAACTTGTTCTTGCGTTGGGTATTCTCAGCAGTTAATTCGTAATCTTTTCGCGCATCCAGAGTTGAGTTATCCCTTCATTGCAGAGCAGGCGCAGTTCTATCCAATAAGCACGATGTGCCGGATACTTGGGGTTTCAGTCAGTGGCTATTACGACTGGCACAAGCGGGAACCGAGCGCACACGAGCGGGAAGATGGCGAGCTTGCCAAGCTGATCCATCGCATCTTTTATGCCAACCGGGGCGTCTATGGAAGTCCTCGCGTCCACATGGAGCTGCGTGATCAGGGCGTTCGCTGCTCAAAAGAGCGCGTAGCCCGCCTCATGCGCGAGATGGAGTTGGGAGCCAAACGCCAGCGCAACAAGCCGGTAGGCACCACAAGGCGCAAGGGAAGCCAGCTCGCTCCCAACCTGCTTGGCAGGGAGTTTGGAGCTGAGCAGCCGAATCAGAAATGGGGAAGTTCCACCACCTCCGTCTGGACGGCTGAAGGCTGGCTCTATGTAGCGGTGATTCTCGATCTCTTTTCTCGCCTGGTGGTCGGTTGGGCGATGAGCCAGAATAACGATGAACAGCTCGTTCGGTTGGCTCTGGAGATGGCCTTGCTGCGGCGCTCTCCTGCTGCTGAGATGTTACTGCATTCCGATCAAGGTAGCCCCTACACAGCGACAGGCTATCTCAACCGGCTCGCACATCTTGGGATGGTGGTGAGTATGAGTCGAACCGGTGACTGCTACGACAATGCCGTGATGGAGAGCTTTTTTAGCACCCTCAAAGGGGAATGTGTTGAACGTTCTGCCTTCGCTACCCGTGCTGAGGCAAGGCAAACCATTTTTGAGTATATCGAGTGTTTTTACAATCGCGTTCGCAGGCATTCCACCCTCAATTCTATGAGTCCGATGGCCTACGAACAAATGATGAGCTAATTTCCAACTTACTCCTCTCCGAAAAAGTCCGGGAATCCCAGAGCTAGGGCAGGAGCCACATGAGGAGATCCATGAACTGCTGTCTCATCTCAAAGACACGAACGGTTCTCCTCTCCTTGAGAAATGATGGTTCAGATGCTTATTCTTCAGAACCCAGATCAACACATTTCCCTCGTGGGAAGGTATCAACTTAGAGAAAGGCATCATACACCTCTATGCCTAGCCCAGCATGCTCTGTAATGAGAAGAAGAAGAAAAGGGAAGATCTCTGTGCATCTCTAGAGAGCCTCATTTTCCTCTTGCTTGGAAACACGCACATACTCGATCTTCATAATTTCCTCCGTTTGTCTCAGG
Source organism: Reticulibacter mediterranei (assembly GCF_016587455.1). Classification (NCBI taxonomy): domain Bacteria; kingdom Bacillati; phylum Chloroflexota; class Ktedonobacteria; order Ktedonobacterales; family Reticulibacteraceae; genus Reticulibacter; species Reticulibacter mediterranei. Next base: position 245,664 of record NZ_BNJK01000004.1, read on the forward strand.
TTTTCCGTCAACAACCTACCCTTTTGAGATTCTGATTTTGAGATGAGTTTTGAGATTCGTTGCGAGGGGACCTCGTGCTCACACAAATGACGCGCCGCACTGCTAAAAACAGAACCAGATGCCGCAGAAAACGGACGGTTTTGAGAATCTTCTTCACCCCCACTGTCCATAGAGCATGCTGGCCTGTCAGCGCGATCCTGACGAAAAGATCGACGAACTATATAACTAGCATTGGCGCGAAGTCACCTGGTTTTTCCGCAAGATATGCGCAAGCGAGGAGAAGTTTTGTGTCCGTCCTCTCTGCTATGATGATTATGCTGTGAGATCTGGTAGTTGGTCGGAGGTGCCGCATACCAAGTACATCCATGAGCCACAGGGGAGAGAGAGGAAAACGCGCCTCCCAACAGTCCAGATCAGAACAATCGACAACCAGAAGAATGGAAGTACTCCTTGACCAGGGCTTTTCAGTTCTCCGCTCAAAGGGGGGCAGGGGTCTCCCTGCCGGGGTCTGGGGTGTCCCCAGTTTCCTTCCCTCCTTCGCGCGCCGCCGCAGGCGGCGCGCAAAAGAGAAGAAAAAAGGTTTTTGCGGGGACACCCCGCACCCTGGCAAAGGGCTGCCGCCCTCTGCACTCCTGCTAGATGGGAGAATTGGAAAGCCCTGACTCCTTGACGAGCACTCCTTGCCTGTTAGTCTTCTCTTTGGTATCATCCTCTCTGTTGGGAGGAATAGAAGCCCCGTTGGGAACAAGGTCGTAACACGAGAGGTCGTATGCCGAAAACTTCTCTTCACACGCTTATTTGGTCTCGTGAGCATCATCTCTATGAGCTGTATACGCAGGGCCATCTTAAGCAGTGTTTTCAACGAGCAGAGGAAGCGACCTGGCAAGCATGGCTCAGTGAGGTCGTCTCCTTCGCTTTCCAGGGCGCGTGCGGTCGCCTCAACGTCTACCACGAGGTTCGGCCACGTGGAGGGTCCTATTGGTATGCCTACCGTACCATAAAGGGCCGCACGCGCAAGCGCTATCTTGGACCGACCACAAGAGTTTCGTTCGCCCGGCTAGAGGAGGTTGCACACGCTCTCGCACGCGAGTCAACCCTCCCCTCGTTACCCACTTCTCGCACGCAGCCACCAGCCGAACTCTCTATGAGGCTGCTTTTAACCAAGCTGGCTCCGCCACGCCTCCCAAAATTGCTGGTCGTGCGAGATCGCTTGCTTGCTGACCTGGAGCACACACTCTCAACCCCTTTCACACTGCTGGCCGCTTCTGCCGGGTGGGGCAAGACGACGCTGCTTTCCATGTGGGTCCGCTTGCATCAAGAGCAAGTCGCCTGGCTCTCTCTGGATTCGCTGGACAATGATCCTTTTCGCTTCTGGGCTGCCGTGATTGCAGCGCTACGCAGATGTCGACCAGGCATTGGGGCGGTGGCTCTTGCCCTGTTGCACGAGCCTGTGCCTCCTCCCTTTTCCGCGATCCTGACCGTGCTCCTTAATGAGCTGGCTCTTGTGACGGAGCACGCCACTCCTCTCGTGATGCTCCTGGATGATTATCATGTGATCGACCATCAGGACATTGATGAAACGTTGACCTTCTGGGTCGAGCATTTGCCTCCCCACGTCCATCTTCTGCTCTCCAGTCGCGTTGACCCGGATCTTCCCCTGGCACGCTGGCGTCTACGGGGACAGTTGGCCGAGATCCGCGCCACCGATTTACGCTTTCGTCTAGATGAGGTCGGCCTCCTTTTGCAGCAGGCGGTGGGACTCTCGCTCTCGGAAAACGAGGTAACGGCTCTGGAAAGGCGCACAGAGGGCTGGGTAGCGGGATTGCACCTGGCGGCCCTACTTCTGCGCCACAGGGAAGATCGTTTGGCCTGGATTACGACCTTTACCGGCAGCCATCGTTATTTGCTGGACTATGTGCAGCAGGACATCCTCTCTCAGCAGCCTGACGCGCTCCAGGACTTCTTGCTCCAGACGGCGGTGCTCACCCGGCTCTCAGCGCCCCTCTGCCAGGCAGTGACCCAGGTGCCAGATCCGCAGACGTGCCAGCAGATTCTGCAAGAATTGGAGCGGGCAAACCTCTTTCTCCAGCCTCTGGACGAGCAGCGGCAGTGGTATCGCTTGCACGATCTCTTCCGCGAGGCGCTCCTGGCTCTCCTTTCAGCCAAAGACCCAGAGCTGCTTTCTCAGTTGCATCTGCGCGCGGCTCGCTACTATGCTGAAAAAGGGGAGATACGAGAGGCCATTGCCCATGCCCTGCAAGCGCCAGATTTTTCCTATGCCGCACGTCTGATGGAGGACGGCGCACGGCACCTCTGGGTGAGCGGTGAGGCGCAGACCATACTGACCTGGATGGAAGCTCTGCCCGATGCCGTCTTGTGGCAGCACGCCCATCTCGCCCTCCAAGCTGTGCTCCGCGTGCTGGAATCCTTGCATGAGACGACCGAGATGGCCTATGCCAGCGCACAGGCGCAGGTGGAACACACGCTTGCGCGTCTGCAAGAGCAGTTTATGCATCAAGAGAGCAAGGCGTGCACATCTGAGAGCGAGTCCGTTCAGCATGCAGATGAATGCATCGTGATCGGGCGGCGTCTGCGCTTGTTGCGCGCCTTGATCGAGACGAGGGCCATTCTCAGGCAGAGCGACAAGGTGCGTCTCGCACAGCTTGCCAGGGAACTAGAGGGACTCGCTCAGGATGAGGACATGAGTTGGAACATGATTGTGCTCTCTCTCTCCTTCTGGCTGACCGAGTCGTTTGAGCGTGAGGGGGCCCTGCTGATCCCGAGGCTCTTGCAGTTCAAGCAGCAGGCAGAACATACGGGAGATCGGCTGGTGAGCATCAGAGTGATGGAGTGGCTGGCGAATGCGTATCTGAGAGCCGGGCAGATGCGGCAGGTCGAGCGAGAATGCCTGGCCGGTCTTGCCCTGATGAAACATATCGGTGGGCATACTGCATGGGCAGGCTATCTGCATCTCTTCCTGTTTCATGCCTACTACGCCTGGAATCGCCTGGAAGAGGCGGCTGGCTCCCTCCAGCAGGTACTGCGCATCGCAGCCGACTGGCAGCAGGTCGATTTGCTGATATCGGGCCATCTCTATATGACGTGGATCAGCCTGGCACGAGGTAATCTGGCTGCTGCGGCTCAGGAGATGTACCAGGCGGAAGCATTGGCACTACAAGAGCGCTTTGCCCTCAGCCCCCTCTCGGTGGAGGTGGCCCGCGTGCAATATTGGCTGGCTGCCGGAGATCTGGAGGCGGCACGTGCCTGGGCCCAGCAGGTGGTGTTCTCTCCACAAGCATGGAACCCCAACGAGAAATGGGCCGTGTTGATGCTGGTGCGCGTGCATCTTGCGCTGCATCAGTTTCCCCGGGCACTCGACCTGCTGGATCACTTCCGAGAGCTTCTTGATCGGCCAGGGGATATCTATATGACGATCCAGATGCTTGCAGTGCAGGTCGTGGCCCTGCATCAGGCAGGAAAAAGAGAGCAGGCTCTGATCATCACCACTCGCTTGCTGGCGCTGACCGAGAGAGATGGCTACCTTCGCGTGTATCTCGATCAGGGTGAACCGATGAGGCAGATGCTCCTGGCGTTCCTCGCTTCTCATGGCAGGCAGCATGACCTGACCCGGTCCACAGCCGCCTATGCCTCAAAGCTGCTGGCTGCCTTCGGGCAGAAGGAACAGGGCGCAAGTCCATACGAGGTCCTGGCAACCACTCCTTCGCCGGCCTTTGCCTCGAAGATGGCTTCTCGTGAGCCCGCGCTTGTGGTCTCTCTTACCCGCCGGGAGCAGGAAGTCCTGTACCTGCTGGCCAAAGGCGCCTCCAATCAGGAGATTGCCCAAACCCTGGTGATTTCCCTGGACACCGCAAAAAAACATGTCAGCCGCCTGCTCGGCAAACTGGGAGCGAGCAGCCGCACGCAGGCGATTGCCCAGGCGCGTGCCCGCTCGCTGCTCTAGACCTGTTTCCTCCCAACAGAGAGCCTTTCTGCGAACATATCTGCTCCCTTTGGTACACTTTTAGGGGCTGTGTTCGAGGGCAGATCTCTTCTATACTTTCCTTAGATCGGAGCACTGCAAACAGAGGAGCGGACAGATGCATTACCGCATTCGCGTGCAAGGGCACCTTGCACCTTCCTGGCAAGGCCGCTTTGATGGATTACGCATCGAGCATCAGAAGGATGGAACGACCTTGCTCGCGGGATTTCTCCCAGATCAGGCAGCGTTGCATGGCGTGCTCTTACAGATGATCCGTCTGGGTCTTGTGCTGCTCTCACTTGAGACGGGCGAGCAGACACGGGACAGTACCTCTTTTCACGTTACAGAAGAAGGCGAGGAAGACCATATGATTACCGAACCGAAGATAGAGCATCGTAGCGAGCAGCTCTACGTCGCGATTCGTACTCAGGTGACGCTGCGACAATTGGGCAAAGGTCTCGTCACCCGGCACTTCAACGAAGTGCGTGTCTGGTTGGAAAAGCAGGGCGTCGCCCCGACTGACGCGCCTTTCATCCGCTATCTCGTCATTGATATGGCATCACTGCTCGATATTGAACTGGGCTGGCCTGTTGCGAGTCCTCTGTCAGGCACCGAGCGCATTCGTGCTGGCCTGCTGCCAGCCGGTCGCTATGCTTCGCTCGCCTCCATCGGACCCTACAAAGGGAAAGCGCTCATGAAAGCCAACGGGGCGCTGATAGACTGGGGAATAGAGCATGGCATCGTGTGGGATAGTAAGCAAACCGAACAGGGCGAGGCCTTCGGCGCGCGTTTGGAGTCCTACATCACAGGCCCGGCGAACGAGCCAGATCCAGAAAAATGGAAAACAGAGGTCGCGATTCGGTTGGCAGATCAATCTTGACACGAGAGGTCAAGATGAACGTGTTGCAAGACGCCTGAGACCGAAAAGCGCAGAGAGAGGAGCGAATCCCTATGATCCCCTACGTTGGAAGCGGCGAGTATTGCTATGCCAACAGTCTGTACATGAGTTTGCTTGGGAGTGGGGCACCCCCCGATCAGGTGCCCTCGCCAGGCTTTTTAGAATGCCTTACCACGATGCCCTTTGGCAACACCTATCTCACGAGCGCCAGGATCGCGTTGTTCGATGGATTCGACCCAGATCAGGGGTTGACACGCGCGATAGAAACGCTAGGCTGGACCTGTCAATTGGAACGGGGAGGGGATGAACAGGAAGCGCTCTCGCGCCTGCGTACGGCCAGTCAGCAGGGTCCGGTGCTGCTCGGCCCTCTGGATCTGGGCTACCTGACATACCACCCCAATGCTTCCTTTCTTGGGGGAGTCGATCACTTTGTGGTCGTGCTGGAAGTTTTGCAGGACCATGTCCTGATCCACGATCCCAAAGGCATTCCTTATGCCACCCTCCCATGCGATGCGCTCCTGCAAGCCTGGCGTGCCGAGCGCATTCCCTATATTGACGAAACATATACCATGCGCTCAGATTTTCGCCCGGTGGAGGCGGTCAGTCGGAAGGCTATGATCGCGCGGACGCTACCATATATCCGGGAAAACGTACAACGAGATCCCGGCGGACCAGTGGTCTACGGCAGCGTGCGAGCGTTGCGCATGCTGGCAGAAACCTTGCGTGCGGAGGTTCCTGAGCATCTCGCGGGACATCTGCTCTACTTTGCCTGCCCACTTGCTGTTCGGCGCAACCTGGATGCACGGGCCTTTCTGATAGAAGGGAACCAGCCGGAGGTGGCAGCACTGCTCGAACGACAGGCACGCCTGCTGGGTCAGGCGCAATATCCTGGCGTGCTGCACTCCTGGTCGGAGGTTGCCGCTTTGATTGATCAGGTTGCCGACATAGAGGAGCGCTTCATCGCTGTGTCTGCCTCCTGGTAACACTTTGCTGACCATTCTGTATGTGCTTTTGTCTGCCACACGTACAGAGGAACATGATCTGTAGCCATTTTTGCAGTTATACGACGTCGTATCTTTTCGTCAGGATCACACTGCCAGGCCAGTAGAATAGATGTACTTGCAAATTGCAAGAAGATCTCTGCTTCCGATGAATCATCCCGAATCCCAGAGTGAGAAGGAAAGAAGGAAACACCTATGAACACATCTGATCAGCCCAATTCCACCAAAAGCCTCGACACCTCCGCGCTGCCTACGGTGGTCAACCGGGCCACCTGGCAGGCGGAACTGGAGAAGCTGCTGGTTCGGGAAAAGGCGCACACTCGCCAGGGGGATGCAATCGCGGCGGCTCGCCGGCGGCTGCCAATGGTGGAGGTGGACCCTACCATCCAGCTTGTCGGCCCGCATGGACCGATTACGCTCCTGGAGGTCTTTGAGGCGCGATCGCTTCTGATTGCCTACTTTCACATGTGGCATACCGGTCAGCCCACCAGCGACCAGTGCGAGGGCTGCACCTTCTTCAATGGCCAGGTTCGCGAGCTCTCCTACCTGCATTCCCGCGACGTCACCTATGCTACGTTCTGCGAGGGCCCGTACAAAGAGAGTATACGTTACCGCGACTTTATGGGGTGGGACGTCCCGTGGTACTCAGCGCAAGACTCCGCCGAAACTCTGCTTGCTGGCCGTGGGTTCGGCATGCTGGTGTGCTACCTGCGGCATGGCGATCGTGTGTTCGAGACCTATTTTAACGACGGTCGAGGAGTGGAGGTAATGAGCCCCAGCTACGGCCTATTGGACATGACTGTGTATGGACGGCAGGAGACCTGGGAAGATGCACCCGCTGGCTGGCCGCAACGGTGGGGGGGAAATACTGGTCAACACCCCTTCCGCAAGAACGGACGTCCCACAGCCCAATGGTCCCGGCTTGCGGCCGGACGCTCTGACGACCTCGGCACCGGGGCTACCACCCCACATAGCAGCCAAAACCAACCGTGACCTTTCCTCTGGTTCCGCTTGCGTGACACTGGGCCGACACGACTGGCAGGGCTTCTCAGAGAGTGGAGGGGCAGAACGTCCTCGCGGGAAAGCAACGAGCAGGTGCATCACCTCGGCGATGCACCTGCTCGTTGCCCCTCCTGGGTCTCACTTTTCCAACGATTTTGCGACTTCTCCGCTTACCTTTTCATCGCATTCTCCGTCCATCATCATCGGTACTCTCTGCTCTTTTGGTAAAGAGAAATCATATCTCAGTATATCACGTGTGAGTAGATAAATTCCTCTACAAGAGTACTAGAATGGAGAGATGAGAGAAAGGTAAGGGAAAAGAAAGAGAAGCGAAGCTGCAAAAACGATTTTGACACTCAGCAGTTCAATTACCCCAATACAGCAGCTGAGCGTCGTAACAAATCGAGAAGCAACTCTTTTAGGAATGAGAGAGGGCGCTACGATCTTCTTCAGCTTTCTCCTGTGTCTCTTGATGTTCCTGTTCTGGAAGTCGCAATGGTCGAAGGTTGTTGAGGGAACGAGCCGATTGATGGCTAAAACTGTATTGGCCGATGAGATTGATATGTTCCCATCCCAGCGGTGTGATATGAGGAAGATACTCTTCAGGGACGACTTCACCCCGCTTTTTCAGTTCTTCAACTGCTTGGGATAAGTAGACTGCATTCCAGGTGGCGATAGCTGCCATAATCAGATGGAGACAGCTTGCACGGTGCATCTGGTCTTCAAATACTCGATCCCACAGTTCCCCATGTTTGCCTGAGAAGAGCTGTCGGGCCAATGCATGAAGTGCTTCCCCTTTGTTCAGACCGATGAGGATACGGCGACGAAAGGCTTCGTCCTGAAAATAGTCGAGGAGGAAAGAAGTTCGCTCCAAATTTCCTAACTCGGTCAGCGCACTTGCCAGTCGATTTTGTCGGCTGTAGGCACGTAATCGGCGCATGAGTAGCGACGCCGAAACGGACCCATGACGAATAGATGAGGCGACACGTTGCATCTCTTCCCAGTGCTCGATGATATATTTGGCCCGTACTGGAGAGGCAATCAGTTCGTTGAGGGGACCTTGATCAGAAACAGGTTGATAGGTGTAGAGATTTCTGTCGAGTGAGGAGCTGATACGGGGCGCAAACTTGAAACCCATCAAGGTCGTTAAAGCAAAGACGTGATCGGTACTACCTCCAGTATCAGTATAATGTTCGCGGATATGCAGATCACTTTCATGATGGCAGAGGGCATCGATCACATGTAAGGCTTCGCTCTCGTTCGTACTAATGACCTGCTGCTTTCCAAAGGGCATGAAGACTATCGGCGGTATGAGAGTAGAAGGTTACGCCTTTTCCAAAGCCGAAATGACGAGCATTTCGGACAGCATTAGGGGTCTTGACCACCGTTTCAATGCGCATCCCATCAGAAGATGAGCTAGTTCCGTCGCCCCACATCCGGGCAAATGGGAGATTCAGCACAAAATTATCCAGGGTTGCCAGGGCTGTTAGCAGGGTCTCCTCGCGGATATGCCAGTCAACCGACCAGGAGAGTTGACGATAACTGTAGGGACAGGAATCCGCCATTTTGGAGAGGCCATAATTCATTCCCATCCCCATCAGCCCGGCGACTAGAATTAATCGCTGAGAACCTGTGGTTGCCATGCCAGTGCGGAGACTGGGTCAGGTGGCGCAAAAAGCCGGTCCAGTTATCTACTTCAAGCAAGAGATCCGCAAGGGGAATACGTGCAGGGCTTTCCAGTTCTCCGCTCAAAGGGGTGCAGGGTCTCCCTGCCGGGGTCTGGGGTGTCCCCAGTTTCCTTCCCTCCTTCGCGCGCCGCCTGCGACGGCGCGCAAAAGAGAAGAAAAAAGGTTTTTGCGGGGACACCCCGCACCCCGGCAGAGGGCTGCCGCCCTCTGCACTCCCGCTAGATGGGAGAATTGGAAAGCCCTGGGAATACGTGGCAGGAACGTTGACAAACGGCGACTGTGATACTCTGCCTGCTCTGGGACTGCTTTTTCTAAAGATGGGAGTTGAAGCTTGCCATGCTCATCCAGGCGAAGACGCGCCATCCACCACACCAATCGACTTGCGCAGGAGTGAGAGCTTCTCAACAATTTCCTGTTGTTTTTGCTCCAGATAGTGTTCAGCGGTCCCTTTTACCGCCAATCTCGTCTGCTTTTTCTCGATGAGCTGCGCAAATTCCTGTTTCGGCAAGAGGTAATCTTCAAAAGGCTGGTGCCGCCGCGATCCGCCAACCGCCACATCTCCAGAGTGGAGCCGAGCATTGAGCGATTCAAAGGCCGCAGCTTCATACTGATTGGGCGCGATCTTGTCTCCAAGAACGACATGCTTCTTCCACTTGTCTGTGAGATGTGAGAGCGGGGTCGTCACTGTCTGCTTTCCTATCCGCTGCTCTACTCCCGTTACCCGTTTCCGAGATTTCTGCCTGCCGAGCGGCGTGATCCAGAGCCTGGATCGCAGGTGTCCCGGAGGGTCCTGGCTGAAAATCAAGCGCTTGATACAACGTGAACAGGCTCTTACGTATCGGCACATAGCGAGTCTCGATCAGATAAAGGCGAGTCAAAGTCTTCTGGTCGTAGCAGCGCTTTGGCAGAGGTGACGGTCTGTTGAAGGACGATAGCTGGCACCCGCGCTAGCACAAGCCTCTTTGATGTCATTACCCTCTTCACAGCTTTGCAAGAATGCCTCTGCCGCGAAAATGCAGAAGGGCCAATTGAATGGCGAAACCAAAGCGATTGGCTGGCCGCCTACGGAGATTGACCAGCTCTAACTCTTCTGGGGTGAGAGTGTAATAACGAGCGAGATCCCGATCATCAAGGTCTGTCGGGATCTTCATCATGATCTGACGCTGCTCATCAGTCAGATAGGTCAGGACTTTTTTATGGGTCATGGGGACGCACTCCAAATCTATCAGTAAGAATGCATCTTTCTTACTATACCCTCATGCCCCTGACAAGCTTAGCGGAATCCTTCAGGACTTTTTTACCGTTCTCTTGTCCTTGGCGGAATCTATCGGGGAAATTATGTCGGGACCCCAATGAGGGGAAGCTTCCCGACACGCTACGTGTTGCCTGTGATGAGCATGACTTGATGGTAAATGCCCGACGAAGTGGGTCTGGCTCACTTTTGGTGATCAGGGTGTTGCAGAGTTCGCAAGGCAGATGAGCAAAGCGTTTGGGAGCGGATGAAGTTTTCAAAAGCTCGTGCTGATGAGATGTTCCCCACACAGGTGTGCCAGAACATCTTTGAGGACTTTTCCCCCTTTGGATCTATTGGTATGTAGAAGTGTCCAAGGAGTGGCCCTTTCAATATCTGCGTTGTCCGGGTATACTTCTTGAGAGGTGCAGGATTGAGAGGAAGAGAGTCTTTTTCTGGTCTTGCAAGCAGAGATGAAGATCTCTACATCGGAAAGAGCAAGGTATGACAAGCGGGTTACTTGCAGCATTGGTATTCTGCGGTCTCATTATTCTGCTCTTCGCAGCGTTGGTCTATCTTTTTGGTCGCGTGACACACAATCGTCGCTACCTTTTCGGTCGCAAGATTGGCACGCTTAAATCTCGGTCAGAGCGCCGAGAGAGTGCTCATATGGAGCGCAGACACAGGAACTCATATCACACATATCGGTAAGACCTGGATCACCAAAAGTGAGCCAGACCCACTTCGTCGGGCATTTACCACTTGACGGAAGAAGGTGATGTTTCAAGGAACTGCACGACGAACACGCACGAAGGGAACGCTGCTCCTGGGTGAGCATGACGAGAGGCGATACGGTAGGAAGAGCCTTTTTAGCAGCTTTGCCGAAGTCGAACCTCGCACTCTAGAGATCGAAGCCAATTGACGGCTCTGAATTCTCGGCAAAGGTAATCGCGTGTGTGAGGATTTCGCGCAGACGATGAACGGCAACTTCGTAAAGTTCCAACATATGCTGGTTCGATTGCTCTGTTATATGATTCCAGAGAAACAGGTAATGCATCATGCTCATTGAAGCCGTGATATCAGATCTGGTCTTCTGCGCAAGCAAGGTAGGGAGAGAGAAAGAACCACTGTGAATAAGCGGCTCCAGAATCTCGAGTTCTTCTGCCGTAAGTATTTGAGGCACATGGACATAGACCTCTGACCCAGCATCGCCAAAGACATATTTCCCAGGTTTTTTTCCAAATGTGCCTAGATGTTCCCAAGAAATGCTGTGCTGCGGGAAAGGTTGTAATAAGACGAGAACTGGATAAATGTGTGTAATTGTTTCTCTCTTCAGCCCTGGAAGTTTGATCATCTGTTGTGCCAATCCATCGAATGTGTGAGCTAGTTGCTCGATTTTATGCTGAAACTTCCGTCTTACGTCGTTGCGAAACGTTGTTGGGTCTGCTTCTATTAATGTCTGGATGGGAAGAGAGGTGACAGTCATCTCAAAAAGGATCAGATTATTTCTGCTCACCAGTATTCCATCGCAGCATCGTGGCGTCTTTCCTTTCTTGCTGGCTTGCAGCATTTGGGGAGACGATTGAAGAATGGCTTCTTCGTCAAAGAAGCGCTCAGATGGTGTATCGGCATAGATGCGAGCGAGGAGATCAGTCATGTAATCCTGAAACAGATCGCCAATGTAGTGAGTGAACGTTTGCACACCCTTCTTTGCATCAGTCGTACGAAAATGTTCATGTAAGAGCCAATAAGCCCCCATGGACAGCTTATCGAGTAGAAAAGATTGGTCGATTGGAATGGTTGAGCCGTTACTCAACCGAACCAGGGGATGGCGTTGAAATGGGAGAAAACTCAAACGCTCTATTGTCTGATCGGCAGTGCCAGGACTGGCTTTACATCCTTCATCGCGCGTCTAATCCTTCTCTGAAGACGGTTCTCTCCAGAGAAGCGTATGTCAATCGATGGGTTGAAGCAAGCAAGCAAGCGAGCGGAATCACCGAGAGTGGACCAGATCCAGATTAATTCCCAAATTTACAGCCATACAAATCTCCTCTTGATAAAAATTTGAGGGACGATGCCTTCAATTTCTCATATATTTGTGTGCCCTCAGTTCTGACACAATCCTTGCCACGATGACCTTGGCGGCAGTTGCGCTGCAGGCGCAATGAGGAGCAAAAGATCAAAACGACGTATGACGGGCGGTTTGCAGGAGGCTTCGCGAGCAGAGTCTTGTTCTTGGCGTGACGATCTTGTTGGTTGGAAAACGAGGCGTGTGCAAGAGCGGCGTGCGCTTGCGCTTTGAGAAGAGATGGGCTATACTCGCCCTGCATCGCTCGAAAATCTAGAGAGAAAAGCAAGAGAGCAAGGAAGATGGCCGAGGAGCAGGAGCTGCAAGGTCTGAAAGCTTTCATGGAACGAAAGTCGTGCATGTTCTCATTTGTAGAAGTGACCGCTCTGCACAAGATAACAGGTTGAGTGAAGGGCTGGCCCCTCGTCTCCAATGGCTCACACAGCAAGGAATAGTGATCGGGGGAAGTGGGTTCGTTGCCCCTGGGCAGCATGTGCTGGAGGAGATGGTGCATGCGGTACTTTTCTCTCGCATCGCCATCTTGCTTATGAGTATGGATTGGTTGCTCGACCCACTCATGCAAACGCTGGAACCCTTATTGCTAGAACGTGCTCATTTAGGGGAACTGCATCTGCTTCCCGTTCTTTTGAGACCATTTCCTTACGGCTTTTCTGCCTTTGCACATCTCGTTCCAGTCAACAACTGCAAAAGTGTTGGGGAGATGACTCCTGTGGAGCGAGAGAAAATCTGGGAGTCCATTCTCTCTCACGTCCTTGAGATTTTGGGGATCTCCCTTTCGTCACCAAGCCTTTCTTCTATGCTGACTGAGCAGTATCTCCAGAATCTGTCTGTTCTGCTGACAAAACACACGGAATTGCAAGCCAGCTTGTTCGGAGGAATGGGCGATGGCACCTATAATCATGGGCTTGGAATACCCCCTGATCGTGTCTTGCTTGCTAGTCACTCTGGAGAGAAAATCGTTCACGATCAGGTATGGTCAACCCAGATCCATGTGACAGCAGCGAAGATAAGCTCTTTTACCGGTTTGGTAATTGCCAGAAAAAAGTAACCACTGCTTATTTCTCCGTTTATCCAATGAGTGTGCAAAAAAGGAAGGATACTAGCCCCCTTTTTTGCTGTCTGTCGCGGCTCCTGGTCATGGCCGAGCTAGACCGGAGGAATGTGGAGTGAGAACAGTGCGTGATTATGAGCCAGGGGCCAGGCATGGATGGTGGGCCAGAGGGTGAATAAGAGCATATCGCTCACTTGGGCGATATGCTCTGGAATGGGGTTCCTCTTATGTTGGAGATGCATCCTCTCATGCTGGAAACGATTCGTTCTGAAGATCAAAGAGCGTCGGTTGCGTTGAGACAGGAAGGTGCTTGGGCTTTCTCTGAGGGAAACGTGCATATGGCAAGGTGCCACGCAATCGCGGGAAGAATCTCACTGCGATTGCCGCACTCACCTGAGCAGGCATGGGCGAATCGATGCTGATCGAGGGATCAGCCAATGCCGTGGCCTTTGAACAGTACATCGAAAAGATTCTCACCCCTGCTTTTTCGGAAGGACAGATTGTGCTCATGGATAATCTGGCTGCCCACAAGTCCGTACGGGTGGCGGAAGTGATCCAGTCCAGGGGATGTCAACTCCTCTTTTTTTCCGAGTTACTCGCCAGACTTCTCACCCATTGAAGAAACCTTCTCGAAGCTGAAAACCTTCCTGCGTCGGGCTGGAGCCCGCACACGCGAAGCGCTGCAAGAAGCCATTGCTCAAGCATTGCAGACAGTGACCACCTAAGATGCGCAGGGCTGGTTCCAGCACTGTGGTTACTTTCCACAGACAGGAGGGTAACAGTCTCAAAAACCTTCGGTTTGTTGAAAGTAAAGAGGGAAAAAATAAGCGAACTTAAGATAGAAAGCTAGGGGCTCTGTCAGAACTGAGAATACAAAAGTACAGAAAGCTCTTCAAAATCTCGCAGATACCATTTGCTGAATTATGAAATGGCAGTCATCAATTCTTGCAGGGCCACCAGCCGTTCACAGAATAACAGCCGTCGTTGCGCCAGTGACCGTGTTTCCCTTTCTCTAAAGCAGAAGCGAAAATATTGACGTAATTCATCAAATGCGCGACAAAAGCGTGCTGCTGAAGTGACGTTGCCGAAACCATGCATGGGATAATACCGTTGCTTGATGCCTCAATGATCCTGTTCTATCCGATTGTTCAGATACACATTCGTTCGATGCATTACCTCCTTGCCTATGGCTTCATGTACGGCACGTGGGTAGGAACGATGTCCGTCAGTCGTGACTTGTTCTGGTGCATGGCCAACAACCGCGACTGCTTGCGTGAAGAACTGTTTTGCTGCCACCAAAGAAGGCCGAAGTGATCTGCGAGGCGTGATGGTAGAAGCCGCCTGGGTCGCCGTCGAGCATCATCCTCACTGGAAAGCCCAGTTCAAGCGCCTGGCGAGCCGGATTGGCAAGCAGAAGGCGATTGTAGCCGTGGCTCGCAAGCTCCTGGTGGCGATCTGGCATGTACTGACTGGGCAGGAGGCTGATATCAATCTCCAGATAGAAGCGGTGAGTCGCAAGTTGATGAACTGGATTGCTCATACCGGAGCTACCCCAGGCAAGAAGCGAGATCGGCTTTTACTCCTGTACGAGCAGCTTGACCGACTTGGATTGAGTGAAGAGGTGGAGCAGGTCGATTACTATGGTTCCACCTATCGCTTGTCCACAAGGCAGAAGCTCATACGAGCTGCGCAGAAAAGAAAGGAGACCTAGCCATCAGGCTCTTCTGAGGATACCACGCCGCTTCCTCGCGGTCTCGGCCATGCCCTTCGGGTGCTCTGCTACGCTCCGCAGCCTTGACATGCGTCAGCTTGCGCGGTTTTTGGGTGATACGCCTGATTGACGGTCAAAAAATGGCTGTTTTTGCCCTCTTGACAAAGTAGACACATCGGTGTCATACCCCTCTCTATGAATCAGTATGGAACTGTAATGAAAGCGTTTACTTAATGCTTGCAATTTCTCGAAAATGCTGATACTATAGCAGTGAAGTGTTTTCGCATAGTGCTCGTGCCTTGTGCGCCTTTGTTGTGCTGCCTTATTGGCGCGACTCTTGTGCTCCGGTCGTCACCATCGTTGAGGGTGAGCCTTCGTGCTCACCAGGTGACCGGTTCTCGTGGTTTGTCACCGTAGGTTCGCTGTCTGTCTTGATCGCCCTCGACATCGCGGAGGACACTCAGAGGAACCCCGAGACGAGTTGTTGGCCCTTCGTCTCATCAGAGGAACCACCGTCTTTCTGGGCTGCGTGTGAATGACATGTGTACAGAAGGATCGTAGGCCGACCGCGCTCCCGCAGCGCATGTTGCTGCGTCCCTATCCACAACGGACACACAACAAGGAGGAATCATATCCGTTTTATCTGGCCAAAGCCTTCTTCCTCATTATGGGCCTCGCGCCCGGAGAGATGAGCAAGGACAATGAAGAGGATGTTTCTCACACAGGGACATTCTCATGGCTATGTTGCCAGATACCCCTCCTTGCTCGCTGTGAATCTTGACCCCTCCCTCTCCCGATGGGAGAGTAAGGGATTGGGGAGCACAGAGAGAGGTGGTAGTACATGAGGTGGAAGCGCATCTGGTATCTCGTCCTTTGGCAGGTGGGTAACAGCGAACAGGCGTCGCCAAGGCCGTACAAGTGCAACTGTGGTTGCGGCTGTCAAGCCAGGCTCCCGGAACCGGGCCAGTGCTTCATGTGCAGCATAGGCGAACATGTGTAGCTGTGCCAGCACCTCAAGGGGGTGCCGCTCTTCGGAGTGGCACCCCGGACGCGACTCTATCAATTCCTGCTTCTTCAATATGGCGCGGCAAGATCGGCGACACGAGAAGAAGGAGATGCGCGACAAGAGAAGCTCTACAGGGGCATTCTCATAGCTATGTTGCCAGATACTCCTCCTGGTCTGGACAACATTATCACAGATGTAGTGAGTGCTTCACCTGCATTCTCTGTGATCGGGGTGTCGTGGTTACCATTGGGGTGATTGCGGTTCTCCGATAGAGAGGAAGTGGCTGACAGCCGCACAGCATTAGCACTACCCGTCTCCAGCAACCGCTGGGGACATCGCAGCCAAGTCGTTAAGGAGAACGACAATGACAAGTAGTGAGGAAGTCAAGCGCACCCAGAATAAGGTGCTGAAAAACTTCCAGTCGCTGACCAGCGGCAATGGCCTGCCTCCGGACGACGAACCAGCGATCCCAACGGCGCCTGCGCCCGACCCATCGGACGACGACACCCGTGGGTTCCCCGGGGTGAAAGACGCTCCGAAGGGCGCGGGCGGCGGCAGGTACTACGGGGTGCCAAACGCGCCGCAGTAGGATTATGACCTGACCTTCGCGGCTAGCAGCCGGTCGGGAACTCAAGAGAAAGGAGGGGCAAGCGCCGTAGGGCGTACCTCCCCTCCTTTCTCTCTCAGGCACCGACTAAGAAGGGGCGACTTGGCAGTAGAGCCGGGTTGCCCCTTCTTGTTGCAAAGAAAGCTTTTGCGAGGCGAAACGGTCAGTCTCCCAGAAGCAGAATGAGGGGGTGGAGTTAGGGCTTCAACACCCTTCTCAAGCCGATTGGACACATTCCAAAAACCGAGCGATGTGGTTTGACAGAGGAGTATGCAAGCGTTCGACTTTGTCAACCTCTCTGGTTCTTACGCACGAGTTTCCCTCTTCTTCTGGCACTGTATTTCTCGACCGGCTCTCTAGAGTCTGTTCGTGATTCAATTCCGAATCCCGGGGAGGCGAGCACATATTTTGGTAGTGTTGCAAAAAAATTGGGGAGGAACGCGGAGGATGAGCCTGCCTATCCTGCTCAGCTTAGGCGACCATTCCAAACAGGCGAGTGATGAATGCAGCTTGGCTTGGGCTGTCTCCTTTGTTCACTCCCTGCACTTGTCCTTTCCTGATCATGTTCATAATTTCATATCCCTGTAATGTTCTCCAAGTTGTCAGATCAGAGAAAAAGCCCATGCCAGGCTTGGTCAAGCGCTTGATGAAACGGTGGTCCTGTTCGATGAGATTGTTGAGGTATTTCACTTGTCGCAGTTCACATACTTCGAGGATGAGTCCTTCCTCTTTGAGCTCGTTGAACGCTCTGGGATAGGCCGCGTTTTTGTCTACGTTGATCACCCGAGGCGAGCTTGTATGAGATACAGCAAGCGTTTTCAGAAGGAAGCGCTTGGCGGCTTGCGCATCTCTGGTTGGACTGAAACAGAAATCGAGCGTGTTGCCCTGTGTATCAACCGCACGAAAGAGATACACCCATTGCTTTTTCACTTTGATGTAGGTTTCATCGACGCGCCACGAGTCATTAGTGACTTTGAGGTAGGGTCGACAGCGCT
This sequence comes from Reticulibacter mediterranei, assembly GCF_016587455.1. Lineage (NCBI taxonomy): Bacteria > Bacillati > Chloroflexota > Ktedonobacteria > Ktedonobacterales > Reticulibacteraceae > Reticulibacter > Reticulibacter mediterranei. The sequence goes on from NZ_BNJK01000004.1 coordinate 262,922, forward strand.
TCTCCAGTTCGGGTGCATAGTGTTGGACCCAGCGATAAATGGTGGTATGGTCCACCCGCAAACCACGCTCCAGCATCATCTCCTCAAGATCGCGATAGCTCAAAGCGTAGCGCAGATACCACCGCACGCAGAGCAGAATGATGTCGGCTTGAAAATGACGCCATTTGAACGCGTTTCGTTCGCTCATGATGAATCCTCTTTTGTCTGCTTTTCCCAACTGTACCAGATCAGCTTCCTTCTTGCAACACAACCCGCCCATCCACCAGGGCTTTCCAGTTCTCCGCTCAAAGGGGTGCAGGGGTCTCCCTGCCGGGGCCTGGGGCGTCCCCAGTTTCCTTCCCTCCTTCGCGCGCCGCCGCAGGCGGCGCGCAAAAGAGAAGAAAAAAGTTTTTTGTGGGGACACCCCGCACCCCGGCAAAGGGCTGCCGCCCTCTGCACTCCTGCTAGATGGGAGAATTGGAAAGCCCTGGCCCATCCACGTTGGGTAGAGACCCTGTGGCCAGCCTGCTTGGGAATCCACCTGACGACTTTGAGGCCCTAACCAGAGCCCTCTATCGAGGGGATCGCACTCCAGGGCTTCTTGCTATGAACACTGTTGTCGTGGCGAGAAGATGAATGACCACCCTAGTTCTCATGACATTCATCACCCAGGGCCTCGGGGCCTGTCTTGGTTGTAGCGCTGGAGCAGCATGCATACCCATGGCACCGACTTTTATGAGTGGTAACACATATTGCAACTTTTGATTGCGATAAAAAGTCGCAACCCTGACGCTTTCTCAGCTCCTCAAGTGGATTTTCCAGTGGGAAAAGGCCAGTTTTGTCGCAATGAATACTTTAAATATGAGTAACCACTCATAAGAGTCGGTGCCATACCCATGTATAGCTGCAACTGATCGTGCCGTACAGGTAGTGCTCGCACAGCCGAATGAGAATCCTCGAGCACAATCAAAGCACGTAAAGATCTTGATGCGTTCGTGCGTCGCCTGCCTCGGGGAGGTGGCAACGCACGATGCCAGTGTACATTCAGGAGCAGGAGCTGTGAGAACCGTCTACAGGGTCATTGATACCTGCCTGCAACTGTATGGGTGTCAGGATAGGCTGACCGGGCTCACCGAGGAGAACCGCGACAAGTACAGTCTTGCCAGACGGACTGGGATTGTTGGCGAGCAGATGAATGCATTCATGCGGTTCATAGAAGGTATCCCCCTGCCGATAGATCGTGGGCGGGTGCCCACGCATCTCAAAGAGGACACTGCCTTCTGCGACGTAGCCAAAGATAGGCCCTGGATGACGATGAGGTGGGGTAACGTATGAGCCGGGCTCCATCGACACCTCGATGACACTTACCTGTACTGGATCGTGGACCTGCACCGTCTTCTCGAGCCGCACTGGATTTTGTGTCTGTGGGACAGGGTAGCTATCCCTCTCATGATACCAGCCACGCATGAACTCCTCCCAGGTCTGTTTACCCATAGCGGGGGCAGAATGCTGAGGTTCGCTGGAGCTAAAAGTTGCAAACAGGGAGTTGGGCAGGTCTACAGCGCGCATGCTTACCTTCCTGCCTCGCACGTGAAGATAGGTCTGGATCATCTCTTCGAGGGTAAGAACCTGTGGGCCTCCCATATCCTCGACCTGCCCCGTCTCGCTTCCTTCGGTCAGAGCAAGCAGGCGCTCTGCAACTTCGCCAGTTGCGATGGTCTGCAAACGTACATTGGGCGGAACAGGGATCACGTTCAGCATCTCAATGCCAAGCGACTGGATGAGGCGCAGAGCGAGGCTATGAAACTGGGTTGCACGCACGATAGACCAGGGAAGCTGCGATTGCATCACAATGCGTTCAGCTTCATACTTCGCCTGATGGTAACTAGATTGTGCACGATCAACGCCGACGATGGAGACATAGATGAAATGAGGCGATCCAGCCTCGCGGGCTGCATGAACGAGCATACGCGTTCCACCAATATCAGTCGCCAGCGCTTCTTGAGGCGAACTGGCACAGTGAATGATGGCATTTATTCCTTCAACTGCCTCGCGTAGCCCGGTTCCCGATGTGAGTTCGCCATAGACGGACTCGGCCCCCTGCGGAAGATCAAGATGAGTCTGACGGCTCAAAACCCGAGGCGTATGTTGATGGGCCAATAATTGAGCGACGACCAGACGACCCAGTTCGCCGGTTCCTCCCGTAACAAGAACATTTGCCATAGTGTATCGTAGTCCTTTCCTTCTCTTCTGAGTATGCCTGACTATATGGCCTGGGAAAACCCTGCACGCCAGCTGGGGTACAAAGGTTGCCAGTTTAGGAGACGACGGGCTCTGGTATTCATCGCTCCACGTGCAGCACGGGGTCGGTCCGTCCTCACGGGCACGGCTGGAGCTGAGAGAATTGCCACATACACGGCAAGCCATACGGTTGCCGGGTAGGCTCGTCATCTACCACATTGACAACGCCTCGGGGTCAGTTCAACCCCAATAGAGTAGCATATGCAGCAGCATCAATGTGCAGGAATGAGGTGACGCCCTCATCAGCAACCAACTGACCATGCGTACCTGCTCGGCGATAGGGCCGTTAGGGGCGTACCACGTTCCTGGCCCAGAGAGCATTCCATAACGCAGTATGACGCCCCGCTCCATTTCACCAACTGCCTGCTCAAGAGTCTGGAGGCCTTCAATCGTAACAGAACGTAGTGCGGATGCTTCGATGTCCAGGGGAACGCTCTCATCGGCTGGTCCTTCGCCAGGAGCATACGCTCATGCGATGCTTTGCGCAATGAGGTGATGCACATCGATAGCCTTCGCAGCGTCAATCAGGTGGCGCGTGCCCTCCTGGCAGCGCCACATCTACTTCATAACCATTCTGTGTTTCACAGATGCCCATTGGTACAGTCAAAGACGGCGAACCAGGCATCAAGCCCGGACGCACAAAACTTTATTCAAACACTTGATCCATGACGCGATGAAGACGGAGCCCTTCACGGAAAGGATCGTAGTGATTATCGATCTGTGCCTCCTTCTCTCCTCTGAGACTATCTCATCTGTTGTTTCTTTTCTCCCTTCCCCTTCCTGTTTTCCTCCCCGCCCAAGTATATGTTGCCGCTTCTTTCATTGTCAAGTATTTATTTAATCTCAACTACATTATATGGCTGTCTTTTTCAGCATATATATTTGACAGGAAGTCGAAGATTCCACATATTTGTACGGTGAAAAAATTTGGGAAGCGTCAGAATTTAGACGAAGATTTGGCATGGGAATAGTTGATGAGGTATGCTGAGGGCAAAGACTCACCTGATGAGGAATAATTCATGAATTGTCCGCATTGTGCTTCAGCCACCACGAAGGAACAGACCAAGAAAACCGCTCTTGGGTATCAAACGTTCCGCTGTTTAGATTGTAGGCAAGCCTTTAACGAACGGACAGGAACTCCGTTTAACTTTCTCGAATACCCTACTGATATTGTTCTCCTTGTTGTTCTGTGGCGACTACGGTATAAGCTGAGCTTGCGGGATCTCGCAGAAATGTTTCTGGAACGCGGCTGGGAGTTCACCCACGAAGCAGTTAGGCAGTGGGAGGCACGGTTCGCTCCAAGGCTCACAGAACATCTGCGGGCCAAACGACGCGGACAAGCAGGGCGATCCTGGTATGTCGATGAAACCTATATCAAGGTCAGGGGAAAGTGGTGTTACCTCTATCGTGCCATCGATACGGATGGCAACCTAGTAGATTCGCGGCTGAGTGAGAAGCGAAATATGGAGGCCGCCAAACAATTTTTTAAGCAAGCACTCAAGGCGGTTGGCCACGCTCCTGAGAGGATCACGACCGATGGGCATGACTCCTATCCTCGTGCGATCCGTGAAACCCTTAGCCATGACGTCATCCACCGCTGTAACCCCTGCCTTAACAATCGGCTGGAGCAAGACCATCGTGGCATCAAGCAGCGTTACTACCCCATGCGTGGCTTCGGAGATATGAACTCAGCCTCACGCTTCTGCAGAGCGTTCGATGAAGTACGCCAGTTTTTCCGCGTCCGGACCACCACGAGACAACAGATTTCCCTTGCTTACCGACGCGAGGTATTCCTCCAGCGATTGGATGCACTGAAGGCTATGGTGCTGGTATCTTAACCCAGAAGAATGGAAGGCGAGAAGCTCCTGACTGTTTTGTTGCTTCCTGTGTTCTCAGTTCTGACACATCCTTTTTGTGTCCTCGGTTCTAACAGACCCTTGACAACTGTCCAATGCGGGTATATACTTACATCATGAAAAGAACATTTCCCTGTCATTGCACCACGCTGCGCTACGCTGCGCAAACGCTCACCGAGGTCTATGATCGAGTCCTTGCGCCCAGTGATCTCAAGGTGACGCAATATATGCTTCTGGAAAGCATTCTTGAGGATGAAGCCGAACAAAGCATTACCGACCTTGCTCAAAAGCTGGGAAGTGATCGTTCGACCATTGGAAGAAATGTGCATATTCTCGTACGTGACGGGTTGGTCTCTCTGGGCAGAGGAAGCGACCGACGAGAGCATACCGTACACGTCACCCAGAAGGGACATGAAGCTGTTGCTCTCGCCCATCCCTTGTGGCAAAAGGCCCAGGCCGCAGTTGCGGATACACTCGGACAGGATCAACTGAACATGCTGAGGACGCTGCTTTCTCAATTGGAAGGGATAAGCATCTAATTTTTTTGCCCAATGCAGGTATATACCTGCATTTTTCGTTGCATATTGTTGTTACACGAGAGCCTAGAACAAGGAGTTTTCTCTCATGAATTCATTGCCGCTCTATCGTGAATATCTGGTCTCTTATCAGGGATCCACCATCTACGCTCGCCATTATGCGGGAACAGGTCCCGCATTCGTCTTAATGCACGGCTTCCCTGATAACCTGCACATCTACGACCGTTTGATTCCAGCCCTACATGGGCGAGAGATCATTACCTTCGACTTTCTCGGTTGGGGAGCATCTGACAAGCCGACAGACCACGCTTATACCTCGAAGCAGCAAGAGGAGGAACTGCAGGCGGTGCTCGCTGCCTTGCAGGTTGATCAGGTGATCCCGGTCGCCCATGACGCGTCTGGCCCCGTGGCGATCAACTGGGCCATGGAACACCCAGAACGCGTGTCCGCGCTTGTTTTACTCAATACGTATTATGGATACACTCCCACATTGCGCTTTCCAGAATGGATCAGCCTTTTCGCTGATCCAGCCTATGCTGCTTTGGCCCGAGCTATTACTGAAGATCTTACGGTGGCTCAGTGGCTTTTCAGGTGGCAGGGACGCCAGTTCACTCAAGGTTCCACTAGGGTGCCAGAGGGATTCTTGCAGATGATCTGGCCGCAATTTGCCGCAACGCCAGGCACGTTCCCGGCGGTGCTCAGTCTGACGGGTGATCTGCATGTCACCTTGCAGGCCAATACACAACGCATACCTGATCTCAAGCGATTTCATCGCCCCGTGCGCATCATTTTCGGGGCAGAGGACCCGTATCTGAATACGGGCGTCGCTCAATCCTTGCACGAGGCTTTGCCAACTTCAGACCTCCTGCTCTTGCCTGAGCGGGGGCATTGGCCCCAATTGGATGGAGCACCTGCGGTGGCTCAAGCCTTGCTTTCTTTGTCTGAAACTTCGCTCATATAGGATACATGTGGCAGTTCGTTGAAAGGAATACAAAAGACATGAAAATTGCCTTGTTCGGTGCCAGCGGTATGATTGGACAGCGTGTCGCCCAGGAAGCGCTCAGCAGAGGACACGAGGTGACGGCCATCGTGCGTGATCCAGCTCGTATCCAGTTCCATCATCCGCAGTTGATGCTCACAGAGGGAAACGCTCTCAATCGAGAAAGCGTGACACAGGTGGTTGCAGGACATGACGTGGTGGTCAGCGCCATCAAACCTTCTGAGAAGCAGCCTTGGTCTGCTGTGACAGAAGCCGCACAGTCTCTGTTAGAAGGGGTGAAACGTGCTGCTGTGGAGCGCCTGCTTGTTGTCGGTGGTGCAGGGACCATGGAGGTTGCGCCCGGCGTGCGGGCGTTGGATGTCTTCCCTATTCCCGAAGAATGGAAACCTGAGGTGATAGCCAAACTTGAGGAGTGGGAGGTCTATCGCAAGAACAGCGATGTGGACTGGACCTATTTCAGTCCTCCCGTCGAAATTTCGCCAGGCGAGCGCACCGGCACCTATCGTCTTGGCATCAATCAGCTTATTATGAACGCACAGGGGGAGAGTCGCATCTCAGCCGAAGATTATGCCGTGGCCCTGCTCGACGAGATTGAGCAACCTCGCTTTGTTCGTCAGCGCTTCAGTGTCGCTTACTAACAGCCATCCTTCCTAGGTAGAGAAGTAGTCATTTCGTCCGCTCATCTGGATGCCTTCTCTTCCTTTTTATATTCAATAGATATGTAATACAGGCATTAGAATGTAATTTGACAGCACAACGAGCAGGCTGCCTTTCAAAGCAAGCTCGTTCCAGGCTCTATCACAGGCAGAGATTCTCTGCCGGAGGAGAAAGAGGAAAAGAAACATGTCTCTCAAATATAGTGTCTACCTTTCCACGGGCTTTGTGGGAGAACTGGCGAGCTTCAAGGACCCCATAAAAGCCTATGAAACACTGACCCATGTGGCCCAAACGGCTGATGAACTTGGATTTGAGACGGTCTGGTTGCTGGATCATTTTCATCCCCTTCTTCCCTCTCAGGCCATGTTTTTTGAGAGCTGGACCACAGCGGCGGCTTTCGCGCGCGATACCAGGCGGGTGCGTATCGGACACCTGGTGACCGGAAATAATTACCGCAACCCTGCCTTACAGGCGAAAATGGCTTCGACCCTCGATGTGCTCTCGCATGGGCGATACACCTTTGGCATCGGAGCAGGCTGGCACGAACATGAGTATCACGCTTATGGCTACCAGTTTCCTGATGCCAAGACGCGCCTGCGGCAGCTCGGTGAAGCCATCCAGGTCATTCGGACCCTGTGGACGCAAGAGGAGGCCACTTACGCGGGAAACTATTACCAGGTTCGCGGCGCGATCAACCAGCCCAAAGGGGTGCAGCAACCCCATATTCCCATGATGATCGCCGGAAGCGGTGAGCGGGTGACGCTCAAACTGGTAGCCCAATATGCCGATGCCTGTAATGTGCAAGGCAATATTGCAACCATTGAACACAAGTTTGATGTGATGAGAGCACACTGTGAGGCGATTGGACGCTCCTATGAGAGCATTCATCGGACCGCCCTCACGCTCTGTGTTCTTGGTGAGACCGATGAGCAGGCCCGCTCTCTGGTCCCAGGGTGGGCACCGCTCGTTTCCCCAGACCCAGATATCCAGTCGTATGGTCTCGTTGGAACTCTTGAGACGATTCACCAGCGTCTGGCTGCCTATGAGGCGGCTGGTGTTCAGGAACTCGTGATCAGCTTCTTTGACACACCTCAATTGGATACCATGCGTCGTTTTGCTCGCGAGTTTATGCAGTAACCAATGAGAGAGGAGAGCAAGCAGCCATGAGAAAAGTCATTGAATCTACCCTTGTATCTCTGGACGGCGTCATCGGCGATCCATTGACCTGGATCAATGGGTACTTCGGCAAGCAGGCCCAAGAAGTCGCTTTAGCACAACTGCTGGCGAGCGACGCGTTGTTGATGGGCAGGCACACCTACGAAATGTTTGCCGCGACGTCGGACGCTGGAACGAGCGCCTACAGCGAAAGGATGAAGAGCATTCGCAAGTATGTCTTCTCATCCACCCTGGAAAGGGCCGATTGGAACAACTCGGTGATCATCAGGGACAATGTTGCCGATACCGTGACCAGGCTCAAGCAGGAGGAGGGTCAAGATCTTGTCTTCTATGGCCATGGCCCTCTTGGGCAGACCTTGTTGGAGCACCACTTGCTGGATGAGCTGCGTCTGTGGATTCACCCCCTCCTCGTTGGTTCCGGCACGCTTTTGTTTCGGCAGAGCGAAAAGACGACCCTGAAACTGGTCGCGACGAAGACACTAGAGCAAGGCGTCGTCGTTCTCATCTACCAACCTGGCGCAGCCTGAAAAGGCGGGTATGCTTATTGAGGTGCGATGAAGATCTGCGAAAATGTGCTTCCTGCACATTTTCGCTTAGGGTTGTGAACTGAGCAGAATAGGGACAGCAGGGTATCCGCGCCATTTGCCTACGATCGGACGCCATCCCAGAGACGGCAACGATTACCGAAGTGTCTAGTACACGAAGACACAAGTCCTTCTGTGGTTTAGATCGTCAACGCTTTACCTTGCGAGGTCCACTTGAAGGGCTTGGCCGTTTGGTTGTAATAGTCGATGAAAGCCAGCACCTTGGCCTCCAAGTCTTCAACAGAAGTGAAAGAACCACGCTTGAGGACCTTGCGCATCAGGATCGACAGCCAGATCTCAATCTGATTGAGCCATGAACTATGGTTAGGGGTATAATGGAACACCACACGATGGGAGGGATCACTCAAAAAGGCGGCTCGACGGGGCATCAAGGCCAGAATACCATACTCGCCCTTCTTGCCCAGATCTTGTTCAATGCCGGAGATCTGGGCCACCCAACGTACCAGTGCTTCAGACTGATGGATGTTGAGGTTATCGCAGACAACATGCCAGCGCATGACCTCTGGATCAGTCGCGACCACAGCTTGCACATGCGCCAGAAAATCCTCCTCAGTGCGCGTGGGGCCGCAAAAGGGGGCCAGAAGCTTTCCTGTGACGACATCGCGGCTCAAAATGAAGCACCGCGTTCCATGTCGCTTGTACTCGAATTCGCGTCGCTGCACATAACCAGACTCCAGAGACAGACCGGGATGTTTGCGTTCGATGGCTTGAACGCCGGTCAACTCATCGGTACTCACGGTACATTCGCCCTGCTTCGCCCATGCAGGAGCCTCATGATACACGCGACAAATAGCCCTGATCGTTTCTTCGCGATGAGGATCAGCAGGTGGAGTGAGCCAATAGCGGATCAGATGGGGCTGGACATCCCCTTTTTTAAAAGGCGTGAGGCGTGTCGTGGCGAAATATACTTGATGATCCCACGCTGCATCACTTCTTCGGCGATCTCGCGTCCGGTCCAGTGGGTAATGGGACGCTCTTTGGGCTGTTCACAAGCAAAAGCTATCAGTTGACAGAATTGCTCAGTCGTAATCTGAGGCGGTCGCCCCGGCCTGGGAGTATCACTGAGCCGCTCACTCACCGAGAAGTCATCCAATGAAAGCTTCTGCCAGCCGAGCCAACGCATGCGCCAACTGCGCACTGTGTCCACGCAGGCTCCCAGTTCTCTGGCGATCTGCGCATTGCTTTTCCCTTCTGCCGCCAACAAGATCATGCGTCCTCGCTGCGCGATCTGCTGGGGCATACTGTGCTTGCGCACAAGCGCTTCTAACGCTTCCCGTTCTCTCTCGCTTAATGCTAAGACGGCTGGTTTGGGGCCTCGCATCCTGCTGTCCTCCTTGACTTTGTTGGCCCTATTCTACCACAGAAGGACTTGTGTCTTCATGTACTAGTACACTAAGGCAGAAATCTGCCCGTAGTTGTAGTACAAAAGTTCTCGCATGTCGCGTTTTTACAAGACTTTGCACTGTTCACGTGCTATAATTGTTCCTGGTAAGAAATGCCTTGAAGGTTGGCATTTACCAGTTCCTAGCTCGGGTTCGGCAGCTCTTCATCTGGACTCATGTTCCTCCTCGACGTGGATAAGGTTCCTTTCGCAAGCCTCTAACCCCCCTACAGAATAGTTGCATTTGCAGAAATCATAGGAGCAAACATGAAAGGCACATTGGTCGCTCAAGCACAAATTAGTATCAGTGCCCCCATCGCCAAAGTATGGGAAGCGCTCGTGAATCCCGAAATGATCAAGCAATACATGTTCGGCACGAACGTGGTCTCGGATTGGAAAGAAGGGAGTTTGATCGTTTGGAAAGGAGAGTGGGAAGGAAAGCCCTATGAGGACAAGGGCGTGATTTTGACACTGAAACCGGAGCGTGTTCTTCAATACAGCCATTTTAGCCCGCTTTCGGGTCAATCAGACGTGCCAGAACATTACCATACCGTAACGATTGAGTTGCCCTCCAAGGGAACAGACACGCTTCTCAAGCTCTCTCAAGACAATAACTCGACCGAAGAGGAGCGTGAGCATTCAGAAAAGAATTGGGGAATAATGCTCACAGGAATCAAGAAGTTTGTGGAAAAATAACATTGCGGTGCGCGAGGCGCGTACCACGGTGCTATGTAAGCCGGCGTTCCTTCGGCTCTCGCAGAGGAAGGCGTAACATCTTCTGGAGTTTAAGCGGTTAATGCTTTACCCTGATAGGGGTGAAATGAGCGAAGCTGTCATCAGGGGCAATGGAAGCCCAGCATTTCTTTTATGCTCTCTTTGACATTCTTCTGTCAAACCGCTTTTGACAAGCTGGTCTGTCGGTGTAATCCTGACGAAAAGGTCGGTCGCACCACATAACCGCTATCACATATGGTACGCTCACGCTCGCAGCACGAAAACTCATACTTGCTAAATGGCTTGATAGCTAGGCTTCAGCAATTGGCTCAAACGGTATGAACGGTGCAGCGTAAGCACAAAATTCGCAGTTATATGGTACATTGTAGTGCGCCCAAAGAGGCCCATGATTGTCTGCGGCAAGGTTTGCCGCCTCACTCAGGCAAGGTGAGTAAAGCAGCTTCTTACCTTTGACCGAAAGGTACAGGGGAACAGGAGCATGAAGTGAAAAGCCCATTGAAGTCCTAGCACCAGGGACCGGAGGGCGGGCAGCTAGGCTATCTATGGTGAAAGCTTGATTGTTTGAAGCCCAGTCCCGGTGGATACTACCTATCCTGTGGGAGGGTGTAATTGCCCGCATCTGACGAGATGAATGAAAGATACAGTCGCATTCATCTAGCCTGCGTCAGAACCAGCCTTCAAGGAGAAGGAAAGGACGAACGGGCCACCTACGGATAGACCGACAATCAGGGGTAACTCGGGGATCGCCTACACGCTGTAAAGCGCAAGGCGACGGAAGAGTCATAGTACTCAAATGCTCTCCGCAGTGGGAGAGACACGGGGAAGGACTCTAGCACATGAAGGCATAAGTACCTCCACGATGAAGTGTGAGCCTTGTAGAGGTCCACTTGATAGGTTTGGTTATCGTGGCATTGGAATACGCGCAGAGCAAACCTCGCCAACAGTGTGTAGACGCCTACGGGTTATGAGGATGGCACAAAAATGAAGAACTTGAGAGACGAGAGTTGCTCGTCTCAGCTCAAAACGATCCCGCATAAGCAAGGAAGCGGTGCCATTCCCATAACCCACTGGTGTCCAGTATCATCTGGCGGAGGTTGTGCAGAGACCCCTTACGCTAACCAGAACTGCATGAGATATTGCTCAACTCCGCGAGGGGGACTCCCGTCCTCCCAGCCGACTCTGGCAACCTCTTGTCGCCCCCGGCAAGATACTCGCAAATGATATTCCTGCCCTGCTGTTCCCAGCATGAAGAGGTGACGCGACGCTGCATTCATCAGTGGAAGGAGCTGCACCCTCCCCGAGGAAGAGCTGAAAGAGCCCTCCCATATCTCATCCCACACGCCCGCAGCGTGTGGGGCTTCGTGCTCCCACGCTTCCAGGCGGACCCAGGCGTAGTGATAGGAGTCTGCACTCAGAAAGACAACACTGTTGGGTTTCGTCAATACCCAATCAGTCTCAACCATATAGTCCCGGTCAAAAGGCCAGCCTGCACCCTCCTCATTGGGTGGGGGACCATCCACATCCACCAGGCTAAAGAGACCATGATCGACATGTACCTCGTCATAGAGGGCCCGTAAAGGCTCCAGTCCCCCATAATCTCCAATCTCGAAGGCGATGCCGAGCAAGTGTTTTTGTTCTTCGGGAAGCCCTCCGATGGGGTTGCCATCCAGATTGAGCGGATGCAATCGCTTCAGATCGCTGATCTCCACTGGCAGTTCTGTGAGCTGGTTGTTCTCCAATTCCAGATCCTCCAGTTTGCGTAGCTGCCTGATCTCTGCTGGCAAACGTATCAGATGGTTACGGCGCAGATCCAGACCCCTGAGATTGCGTAACTCTCCAATTTCCGCAGGTAACTCTCTCAACTGGTTCCCCCACAGGTTGAGAGAGGCAAGGTTGGTTAATTGTCCAATCTCCCTGGGCAGGCAGGTCAAGCGATTAACTGCCAGAAACAGATACTTCAGGTTGCTCAATTGCCCAATCTCCCCTGGCAACTCTGTCAGTTGGTTTTCGTTCAAATCAAGCAAGTCCAAATTCGTTAACTGGCCGAGTTCCACAGGCAATTTCTCTAGCGCATTATTCCTGAGCGAGAGAGTCCGCAAACGCGCCAGATGTCCAATCTCTGCTGGCAAGTGGGTGAAGGAATGATGTCTCAGCTCGAGTTCCTCCAACTCCGTCAACTGGCAGATCTCCTCTGGGAATCCCGTCAGCGGAACCCAACTCCTCCTGGGTGAGTCTGATGAGATCATGACGAATCTCCGCGTCTGACCGTCTCCTGATATCTTCGGTGGCTCCGGGGGAGGCGCTTCAACCAGAGGTGGCGAAAGCGCCATGAAGGTGTTCACCCGTCCCTCAGCATTGTATCCACAATAGAATGCTTGCCCATACAACCGTTGCAGCCGGGCGATGACTTCTTGATCTTTTGATGATATTGGCATAATGCCCCCTTTTCCGCGACTGCGGGCACCTTTCTTCAAGATGCCCGCTCCTTAGTTTATCCATTCTTCTTTATTCTCAGATGGGGGCACAGAAAAGGCAATGCATCGCTGACAACCAAGCAGAGCACCTTTGGTCGCTTCGGTGGCAGCGATGCGTCATATGAGAGCAGGCAATGGTGGAAACACGGAGTTGTTACAAACGTGGAGATTGTCATATGCTCGTCCAATCTCGCCACGATTACGTGAGTCCGGTGTAGGTCCACTTGATAGGCTTTGCCATCGTGGCATTGTAATAGGCAATAAAGGCCAGGATCTGGTCACGCAAGTCCTCAAGTGAGGTGAAATGGCCGCGTTTGAGCAGCTTGCGCACCAAAATACTCAACCAGATCTCCACCTGATTCATCCAGGAGGCGTGAGTTGGCGTGTAGTAAAAGACGACCCGATGAGTTGAATCATGCAAGAACGCCGCCCGGCTTGCCATCGAGCGCAAGATGCCTTTCTTGCCTTTGACGCCCAGCGTCTCCTGGTCAATGCCTTCCTGCTCGGCAACCCAGCATACCAACGCTTCCGACTGATGAATATTCAAGTTATCGAGCATAAGATGCCACTTCGTCGCATGGGGAGAGCTTCCAATCAGACGTTGCACATGAGCAAGCGCGTCCTCTTCAGTACGAGTCGGCCCCCAAGAGGGTTCAATGACTTGACCACTCACCACATCAAAGTTGATGAACCAGGACAAGGTGCCATGCCGGATGTACTCGAATTCGCGCCGCAACACATGGCCGGGCAGCATCGGCAGGTCGGGTATTTGCGCTCCAATGCCTGTACACTGGTTAATTCATCCAGACTGATCGTGCGTTCACTTTGCTTGGCACGTTCAGCGGCTTTCGCATACACCTGACAGCCTTCAAGAATTTTCTCTTCTCTGTGCACATCAGCGACGGCTGTCAACCAATATCGGAACCGGTGGGGTTGCAGCCCCCTTTTTTGAGCAGGTAGGCAGCATGTCGGGGAGAGATCTCTGAGACTATGCCTCGTGCTTTGACTTCCGTAGCGATTTCTCGCCCCGTCCACTGACTTATCGTGCGGCCATACTTCATCGGGGCTTCGCAAGCCAGGGCGGCGATCTGACAACGTTGCTCTGCCGTAATTCTGGGTGGGGCTCCCGGTCGGGGCGCATCGCACAAGCGGTCGGCCCCACTGAGTGTGTCCAGATCAATCTCTTGCAGACTGACCCAACGATCTCTCCACAAGCGCGCCGTATCCACATTGATCGCGAACTGCCGGGCAATCTGTGCATTCGAGTGACCTTGTGCCGCAGCTAAGATGATACGCGCTCTCAACACCTGCTGCTGCTCACTCCGATGACGCCTAGTGATCTGTACCAGTTCTGCCTGCTGTCTCTCAGTGAGCTTGACCTGGCTTGCCCGTTTTGACATGTCTGTTCTCCCTGGCTTTTTCCTCCTATTCTATCATGGATCTATTTCGACCTCAATGTACTAGAGAGTCCGCTTCATTCAAAAGGAGGTTGGCTCGGATGAGCCAGAAGACCATCGCGCGATTGGAGCGCCTACAACAATTGAATAGCAATCGACAGTGGGTTAATCACGACCTATATCGACTGATGTATCAGGAAGATCTCTACATCATCGCCTACGAGCGGATCAAGTCCAAACCCGGCAATATGACACCGGGTTTGGACTTGATCCGCTGGATGGTTGTGTTGCAAGAAGTTAAAAGAGGACAAAATGAGGAGGGAATGACTCTGCTTGTTGAGTTGAGACTGCCACTCCAAACAGCGTGGCAACCAATGCGACCAGCCCCTTCACATCTCCTTTTGCCACGCCTTGCACTTGCCCCTTCCTGATCATATTCATGATCTCGAATCCTTGAAGGGTTCGCCAGGCCGTCTTCAACGAGACAAAGCCCATCCCTGGCTTGGTCAACCGTTTGATGAAGCGGTGATCTTGTTCGACCAGATTGCCCCGATACTTCACTTGCCTCAGTTCAACTGCGTTTGGAAGGATTTCAGCGGCTTTGAGTTCAGCAATCGCTTTGGGATACGCAGCGTTTTTGTCCACATTGATCACACGGGGCGTCAGTCTGGTGGAGGTTGTAGTCTCAGCCGGAGCTATAAGCAGAACTACCAGCTCCTCGATCGGACATGTCTGAGGCGCTGAAGAGGCAGAGGTGTGCAAAACTTTACAGAAAAAGCGTTTGGCCGCTTCGGCGTCGCGCGTCGGACTCAAGAGAAACTCCAGGGTCTGACCATCTGAATCCACTGCCCGATAGAGGTACATCCACGCTTTCTTGATCTTGATGTAGGTTTCATCCACCCTCCATGAATCATTATAAGCTTTAAGATATGGCCGAGCTCGCTTTTCCAGTTCTGGAGCAGAGTGTTGGACCCAGCGGTAGATCGTCGTGTGATCGACGGAGAACCCTCGCTCAAGCATGATTTCTTCGAGGTCCCGATAACTGGGCGCATACCGCAAGTACCAACGAATACAAAGGAGAATGATCTCGGACTGGAAATGACGCCACTTGAAGAGCTTTTGATCTTGGATGTTCATGCGGGGATCTTCGTTTCTTCCCACTGTACCAGATCAGTTTTATGTTTGCAACACAACCCCACAAGGTGATCAGGGCTTTCCAATTCTCCCATCTAGCAGGAGTGCAGAGGGCGGCAGCCCTTTGCCGGGGTGCGGGGTGTCCCCGCAAAAACCTTTTTTCTTCTCTTTTGCGCGCCGCCGCAGGCGGCGCGCGAAGGAGGGAAGGAAACTGGGGACGCCCCAGGCCCCGGCAGGGAGACCCCTGCACCCCTTTGAGCGGAGAACTGGAAAGCCCTGACAAGGTGATGCGCCTCCTTTTCCACTGCATGGGAGTGCTTGCACACAACATCCTCTGCCTTTATTCCCGGCGTCTTCTCGTGAGATCCTTGGACATCTGAGAAGTTCATGTTTTCTTTGGCACAGTCAGAAGGGGACAATCTGGGTTGCATCTGCTCTTCTTGCCATCGCATTCGCCCGAACTTCAGCCTGCTGAACGCTTGTGGCCGCTCTCCAATGAGCCACTTGCCAATCGGGTCTTCAATTCTCTTGACGAGTTGCAAGACGTTCAAGCAGAGCGCTGCCGCTGGCTCCAAGCTCATCCTGAAATCATTCGTGGGCGGACCTCCTTTCATTGGTGGCCTTCTTCTTTAGATACTACTTAAACGGATTTGATATTATCCATTGTGCGTCCACTCGTCCAGGGAGATCCCGAGTAGTTCGGCCAGTTCCTTCGTCGTCTGAAGGAGGTATCTAGCGACTTCCAGCTGAGTGAGATGATACGCATGTTCCTCCTCAAAACACCATCTCAATATATCTGCAATTCTCTCTCTCTATTCGGCTCTTCGACACATTCGATGTGCCTCCTCGGCCTGATTTTGCGCTATAATAGCACCAGTTTCAATCAAAGGAGCGAGAAATAATTGTACAGCAACATCCCCCGTTCCGAGGAATACCAACATCGTCTGCTTGAGTTCATTAGGCAGGAATATGGAATAAGCGCCGCCGTACTAGCTCCCGCAAAACGCGGCTATTACGGTGAAACGTGGCGGCTGGACGCTACGACTAGCAGCTATTTTCTAAAACTGGTTTACCCCGCCGCGCATAAAGCCGTCTATGAACGCAGCTTTTCTCTCATCCAGCACCTATGTGACCACGGCATTGACTTCATCAGCCGAATCGTAAAGACAAAAGACGACGACCTGTCCACACGATTTGACGGCGCAATACTCGGCGTTTTCGACTGGATTGACGGTGAAAACAGAGAAACAGACGCGACAAAAATCCCGGAATATCAAATGCTGGCGAAGGTCTATGCAGTTCCGTCTTGTGGCGTTCCCATTCGACGTGAAGATTTTTCGGGCAAAAGTGCCGATACGTTCTTCGAGCAGTGGAACGTGCTGGATAACATACAGATTCACTCACTGCTTGAGAAAAATCGCGCCAAGTTGGAGCAGAGAGCCAAGAGGTTGAAATACTTTGCCGAGCTGTGCCGAGATGACACAGCGGACTTCTTCATCACCCACGGCGATGCCGGAGGAAATCTGATTGTGAACGGCGACAGGTACTTCATCGTGGATTGGGACACCCCCATCCTCGCGCCGCCGGAACGTGACGCATGGGTCATGTGCAGCCGAGATTGGGCAAGGGACGCTTTTTATAAGGCTCTGTGTCAGAACGGCATTAGACACACCCTTCGTTTGGAGCGGCTGGCGTATTACTGCTATCATTTTTTCTTTTTCTATCTCACCGCATACCTCGATGGGTTCACGCAAACTGACACTATGCGGGAGATTGAAGAATACATTGACGGCTGGATAGAGGGAAGTATTCAATACGCAGACACAAATAGTCAAAGTTAAAAAATGGTTTTGGGACATATTCGGTGTGCTTACTGACTTGACTTTGTGGTAGAATAGCATCAGTTCCAATCATTTGAGTTATCTGGAGGCATTCCATCGATCTCACCCCCTGTTTTTGCCTTTCCTTCAACGGTACGCCTTGAGACCATCGAGGTCCAGGATCAGACCATCATCGTCCATCTTCAGACCGCCTCATTACGTGCTCTTTGCCCACGATGTGGGACGCTAGGCTCTCGGGTCCATAGCCGCTATGTCCGCACCATTGCCGATGTCACCTTTGGCGCACGGCGCTTGATACTCAAACTGTTGGTGCGCAAGTGGATCTGCTGTGAGGTTTCGTGTTCCCAACGCATTTTTGCAGAACGGCTCCCTGGACCGGTCCAGCGGTATGCACAGATGACAGATCGGCTGGTAGAAGCACTTCAATCTGTGGGAGTGACAACGAATGGAGCCGATGCCGCACGGATTGTTCTCGCGGACCCAGGCGTAGATGTGCGCGGACATCGAAGGCAACCACTTCTCCCAGCCCAGGGACCTCTTCTTTGAGCGCAGCAACGGTGGCAGCAAGCAAGTCGGTGAGCAAGGTGCGGTCCAATTGACGGAGCTTCTCGCCAAACCAATAGCGCGTGGGAAGCGTTGCCTCGACATCAAAGCCGTAGTTGGCGCTTGGATCAAGCTGGAGGTCAAAGCTCAGTTCGATGATGAGCAGAGGATGCTTGCACAAAAAGTCACGCAATTGCGAGGCTGCGATCAAGCCTTCTCTGATCCGTAGCAGAAAGGCTTTGAGGTAGGCCGTGAGGGAATGGTGGTGAGAGCCATAGCAGGCTGAGCGGCAGGCAAGCCAACGATCAACGACAGACCAGTCGAAGAGAGCAAAGAAGGCGCGGTATTCTTGAACAAGTGGGTCAACATCGAGCATGGAGGCCAGAGTGGACTGGTCAAAGCGAACAGATGCAGGTATCTGAACTATCGACTCCTTCGTGTGGTGGATGTGGTTTTTTAATACTCTGCACGAAGGGTTTTTCTTCTCGCAAGAGGGAAAGGACGTTTATGCTACAGGAGCGGGAGTCGTTTCAGCGAGAAGTTACTTGCTCGATTCTTGCTCAACCAGCAGATGAAGCAATGAGGGACGTGTTCGTGTCCTGATCGAGAAAAACAGTGGATTTCCATTGGAAAGTTACTTGCTCGTGTTTTTGGGGAAACACTGCTCGATCCAGAATCGAGAAAATTCCCTATTTCTATTCATGAGTTACTTGCACCCCTCGAGTAGGCAATTGCAAGCGGAGATAGCAATACTCGCAAAGAGGAACGGAAATCGCGTGGCAACGATGATAATCGCGAGTAGGTGATTGCAAGACGATACAAACGCGGCGTCAATCAGATAGCGTCCTCGTCCCAGCACACAGCTTTGGTAGGCTACGGCCTTGGGCGAGTGGGCTTTGCGAAAAGGCGCTTGCAGCAACATGCCTTTGCTGCGCAAAAAGGCTTGCAAATCAGGGAGCCAGTAATTGCAATCACCCAAGACGACTCCTGTGATACCTTCCAGCAAGAGAGGCGCCATGGTCCCATCGGCTTCATTGGCCGGAGCCAGACACAGACGCGTGAACACGCCGGGCCAACTGAGTTGGGCATGCAAACGAAAACCGTAAAAGGTCTGTCGATCCGCATGATCTTTGCCATAGCGAGCTTCTCCACGGAAGCGGACACACCAGGGAGCGCGCAAAATGGCAGACGGGTGCCGGCCCGCTGTCCACAATCGACACATGGGGATCATAGCTGATCATTTCGTCGCGCAGCCAGCACCACACGCGCTCTTTGATGGCCCACAGATTGGCGGCTTGCCGCACAAAGGTCGTGCGATGCAGGTCCTTCAATGCTGGGGAAAAGTGGGTGTAGTGACGCTGAAAGTAGTCAAAGAGGGCTTTGTCCTGCGACAAGCCCAGGTAACTGCCTACGACCTCCATCGTGATCGCCTCACTTTCCGAGAGCTTGGGAGCAGGGCCTCGTGCTCGTAATCGTTGACCTTTGATAATCATAGGTACCATCTCGTCAATCATACAAAAACATGTGATCATAAAATCGTCCAAGTTCATGGAGCCTCTCCTCAGAAGTTGTTTAGGTTTTTCTGAGAATACTCCATGAACTTTTTCTCTGGCAAGCCTAACTTGCACATTGCGTCAGTTAATAATGCGTGCTGCTGTCATTTTCTCTCTTCCTCATGATGAAGCTCCTTTTCTCGCCTGCGTTACGTTATCTGTTGTAAATGTTGAGATTCGATGAGGGAATTTTGTGATGTACAGGCTATCTTTTGGCCAAATTTGCAACCAGATAGTACCCAAACCATACCGCCATCAGCCCATGAACTATTAAGTCTCCGATGCCGTCAGAGCTTACTGTTCCTCTAGAAACCATCTGCTGCACCGCAACTGCTACGACTCCAGCGTTAATAAATGTAAAACCGGCCAGTAGTGACCTGAGCGCTACCTTATCACCAACATTTCTGGCCATAAACGCAATGATCGCTGTGCCGGCTTGAAATACGCCTGTGGTTTGAGCCATAAATGCGCCGTCAGCATTCAGCGAAGTTAAAAAGCTACCTACGAACTGATGCGGGGCTAACGCCTCTGCTAATCCGCTGATTCCTGCCAAAAATGCATATACGATGAGTAGTGCCTTTAGGCTAAAAAACCATTTCATATTATTTTAATTCCTTTCGTTACGGCTTAATATTATTGATCTGAACCGAGAAAACTAAAGAGAGCAGCCAGCGTGGGCGAAACACTGGCGAAGGACAGATTTCCGATGTCTCAACCGTTCTTTGGCACGACGCACTTCCCGTTGGACGCGTTGTACATCAAGACAACAAACATTCTTCAGTTCGACCCGTTTGAGCAGATTCCAGACTCCTTCTTGAGGATTGAGTTCTGGCGCATAAGCAGGCAGGCGTTCAAGAGCAGCGCGCATCTGCTACAATGAATGTACAGGAGGAGGGAGATGGGAACAAGTACGCAAATCTATGTGACTGAAAGGTGGAGTCAAGAAACGGCTCTTGACCACTTCCGTGGTGTACGGTTGGATGTCAGTCATTTTTTTGCAACGAGCTGAGGGTGGTATTCACCCGATTTCGTGGAGTTATCTTCTTTGAAGATGAAGCGAGACATGGAAGCATGGGCGCTCAAGGCCTATTCGTCTCAGGAAGTTAGATGGTTTTGTGGCGAAGTGGAGCTTCTAGGAGTTGCCTCCCACTGACGACGAAGCAAAGCTGTCAATTGCCTGCCGTTCCGATCCAGCATCCGTTTGCTCAGTAAGTGCCGATCCGTACCCGAGGTCTGGTCTACCTTCGCTATGAAAACACGACATCATCGGCGTGACGTAGACCAGAGGCACTCATAAGGCAGTTACTCCCAAACAGGCTGCTAAGCCAGGAAGTAACGTCTCCCAATCTAGGCAGCAGTGACCCAGGCAGACGAGGAGAGGGAGCATCTCCCTCTCCGCTCAATCTTCGCTCTTGCCTGCCTCCTCATCAATGGAGATGCCAAGTAGATCAGCGAGTTCTTTGGTCGTCTCAATCACGTAATGAGCGATTTCGGGACGAATCAGATGATAAGCATGTTCCTCCCCAAAACACCATCTCAACAGTTCTCGTCATCAAGACAGACCACTTCTCGCCACGTACTTGCAGCTGGTGGGCGCGCCGCGCAAGAGGGCTGATAACGGGTCGAGAGCACGTGGTCAACGATGGGGAGCCATCCTGAGCATCCCTCTTGCTTCGTGATGATCGTTTGCGCTCACGCTGCACTTCCCGCTGTTTGTTCTGAAGTGACGGCAGGCTTCAAAAAGAAATATCCTCCAGCACCATAGCATAGGACCAATAATAAGGGAACTCCTCTGGTCATTACATCCTTTTTACGGATACCTCTCACCGCTATGATGCGGGCATGCGCCGCGCCGACTACCTGGATGACGATACGTACCATCTCGACACTCGATAGTGGTGCCATGTCCATTGGAGGAGTTGGGGATGCACGGATATGTCGTGCCGTTGCAGACGTTGGCGGAGTTGCATACAACTCTGCATCTGGGTCCATCGATGGAATGTTCGACGTTGACCGAGAAAAAGAACCAAGTATTCCTACAAGAAAGAGCAGCAAGGCGAATCTTGCTCTACCGAATCCCGCTCCTTTGAAGTACTTCAATTTGTTCACACTACCTTCCGCGCTTCCATTGCTGTGAGGCAAGGTAAGACCGACCAGGACGGCAGCTTTGTCGCGCTCAAAGTTGCGAACCATGCGGTGCAGTTCCCGAATCTGGCTGCTCCGAACCTGCTCTAGCCAAGCGTCTGATCGTTCACCTTCGCCATCGCGAAGGATAGTCATAAAATTCTGAGTCAGCTCATACACCCGGTCAGTAGTTGGACTGGCCTAGCGAATGGCAATGAGTTCAGCACGCTTGGTCTCATCCAAATCAGAAAGATCGCGCTTGGAGAACCAGACAGCTTTTTGTGCAGAGAACACATGGTCATCTCCTCTATATCTATTTATGGCTATCTAACGCCTCTTGTGGAGTTTTTTGTTTCGGAGGAAAAGCTCTGCTATTTGTGTCATTTACTCATAAAAGATTGGAGGTTTTGACATGTTGAATTTGACATGAGTTTTGAGATTCCTCAAGAAAAGGCTTCACGCTTACGCCTCTCATGCAAGCTGCGACGAAATAAGCTGAACCATGTGTGCCGAAAAACGGTCGATAATGAGAGAGTTTCCTCCTGTCTCTTCATGCGAGGAAAATAGCCCTGGGAGAATCGCTGCCTATCTGGTATACTTCTCCTCAAAGGGGACCATGATGGGCTTGGATTGATCGGTGGCGAATTCCCTCTACTGATCCTGGAGGGGTAATGCTGGTGCATGCATCAGTGGTCGAGGGAGAGATTCGCGCGAAACATACAGAGCACTCCATTTCAGGAAAGAGAACCAGAACATGCCAGAGTCACACCTGATTATGACCAAGTTTACGGTTCCATTTTTGCGCACCCAGCTTCTTGCACGAACGCACCTGATTGAGCAGCTCAATCAGAGTTGCGGGCTTCCCCTGGTCCTGCTTTCAGCCACGGCTGGCTTTGGGAAAACGACGCTCCTGTCTAGCTGGGCCAGTCAAAGTACGCGACCCATTTGCTGGCTCTCGCTGGATGAACTGGATAATGATCCAGAGCGCTTCTGGGCTTCTGTCGTTACCGCACTCCAGGCAGGTTCCCTTGTGACGGCTGGAGACATGATCAGGGCCAGCCATCAGAGCCAGCCTCCGTTTCTTTCCGTCCTGACCTCGCTCATTAACGATCTGGCGGCGAGCCCGTTAGAAACGATCTTCATTCTGGACGACTATCATGTCATCCAGGAGCCAGCCATCCACTCCTCGTTCGCGTTTTTGTTGGATCACGCTCCCGCCTCGCTGCATGTTGTCCTTTCCAGCCGGGTTGATCCCCCACTGCCCTTATCCAGGTGGCGAGTGCGCGGACGAATAGCTGAGATCCGCGATACCGACTTGCGCTTGAGCGAGGTTGAGACGGCCAGCTTTCTCAGTCAAGTGATGGGCCTCTCACTGTGGGAAAAAGAAGTGCAGCAACTCTTTGAGCGAACTGAGGGCTGGATCGCCGGCGTGCAATTGGCAGGGCTCGCACTGCAACGAACCGCAGATCAGGCTATCTGGGTTCGCTCATTTCGTGGCAGTCATCGCTTCATCCTGGATTATGTGCAGGAGGAAATTCTCGCTCGGCAACCTCCTGGCATCCAACAATTTCTGCTTCACACGGCGATCCTCTCAGAACTGAACGCCGCCTTATGTCAGGCGCTGACCGGGGAGGCAGGCGGGGAGCAGGCGAGCCAGGGAGTGCTGGAAGCGTTGGAGCGAGCGAACCTCTTTATCGTTCCTCTGGATGAAGAGCGGCGCTGGTATCGCTATCACGCTCTCTTTCGTGAAGCCTTACTCACCCACCTTCGCACCACCACGCCCGAGATGCTTCCACCCCTGCATCGACGCGCCGCCACCTGGTATGCTGCGAAGGCTCGTTGGGCTCTGGCTATTCCTCATGCACTCTCCGCCGGAGATGAAGGCTATGCCGCTGACTTGATTGAGCGCTTCGTTGACCCGGACAGTTTTCGCAATGAATATCACATGCTGCGCCGCTGGTTGGCTGCTCTTTCCTCGGAAACCCTACGCTCGCGACCATACTTGAGTTCCATCTATGTCAATTCGTTGGTGTTCACGAGCGTTCTTTCGTCACAGATTCTGGAGTTGGTAGAGGAACCCTTGCGATGGGCAGAGCAGGGATTTCGTGAAGCCGCTGATGAGGCTGGGCTTGGCGCAGTCCTGACCATGCGGGCAACGCTGCTCACCTTCCAGGGGGCATTCGCGGAAGCCTGTGCTCTGGCCCACAAGGCATTGCCTTTGCTTTCCGAGCAGGAGCAGCGCTGGCGTGGGCACTGCCTGTGCCTCCTGGCCCTGGAAATGATCATCTCCGGTCAACCAGACCACGCCCACCCTCTCCTCTTGCAGTGTAGAACCCTTCTGGTAAAGACTGGCTCACTCCCGGCCTCGATCCTGGCGCTCATTATACTCGGGGAGGTGTCGCTGAGCCGAGGAGATCTGCGGCAGGCCGAAAGCTTCTTTCGGCAGGCGCTGGCTCACTCCCACGAGCATGAAGACCCTGTCCGGTGGGGGAATAGAGGCAGCTATTACGAGCGCCTGGCATACTATGAGCTGACTCAGCTTTTTTATGAATGGAATGACCTTGAGAAGGCGCAGCAGTATCTGCAAGAGGCTTTGACCGGGGCAGCACATCCCTGGATTCACATCCTGACCCCTGGGATATTGCTCCAGATACGTCTGCTGTGGGCGCGGGGAGAAGTTGAACAAGCACATTCCCTTATGCATATGGAAGCCTCACGACAGTCTCGACCGGAAATCCTCCAGGAGATCCGCATGGCGCAGGCCTGGCTGGCGCTCAAGATGGGAGAGAGAGCCATCGTCGAGCAGTGGTCTTCATCCATCTCACAAACCGCAGAACACCCCTTTGCTCATGTTCGTCGAGAAGAGGAGAGCTTGCTGCTCGCGCGTCTACGGATCGCAGAAGGTCAGCCGCAGGCAGCCCTTGACTTGCTCAGCCAATGGAAACAGCAGGCCAGGGTGGCACATCGCGGTTACAGTGAACTCCAGATTTTGCTGCTTGAAGCGCTTGCCCATGAGCAGGCCGGGGTGGCAGAGTCAGCCAGGGCAGCGCTGCTTGAGGCACTCACGCAGGCCCGGCCAGAGGGCTATCAACGCCTCTTCCTTGATGAGGGAATCAGGATGGAGGCACTGCTCAAAAGCCTCTTGCCAGATCTGCGAGACAAAGCACT
The DNA here is from genome assembly GCF_016587455.1 of Reticulibacter mediterranei. Lineage (NCBI taxonomy): Bacteria > Bacillati > Chloroflexota > Ktedonobacteria > Ktedonobacterales > Reticulibacteraceae > Reticulibacter > Reticulibacter mediterranei. The sequence continues at coordinate 287,382 of NZ_BNJK01000004.1, forward strand.
GGCTTCTTACGTGCGGGTTCTCTTGCGCGCCTTTGTCACAGCGGAGGCGCTAGCAGATGCGCCTCCCGTTGACGCAGCTTGCGGGCTTGTTGATCCGCTGACGGCACAGGAACAGCGTGTCCTCCAACAACTGGCACAAGGGGCATCCAATCAGGAGATTGCCGATGCGCTGGTAATCCAGCTTTCGACGGCCAGGAAGCATATTTCCAGTATTCTCAGTAAACTGAGCGCCGCCAACAGAACACAGGCAATTGCGCGTGCACGGGAATACGGCCTGCTCTAACACAATGGTATCCCTTTGTTTACCTCCCGCTTTCTTCTCCTCTTGAGAAAGTAGCTTTTCGGACGATGCTCTTGAGGCAAGTGAGTCAGTATCCTTGTGAAAGAGCAACCACACGAAACGGAGCAGAATATGTACTATCTCATTCGTATCAAAGAACACCTGGATGCAACCTGGCAAAGCTGGTTCGACGATCTCTCGATCCAACACGAGGAAACTGGTACCACCCTGCTTTCCGGCAATATCCCCGATCAGCCAGCCCTCTATGGGATTATGCTCAAACTTAGCCAGATAGGAGTGACCTTGCTCTCCGTTGAGGCAGAAGAGTTGCACATACCCGCAAAAGACGGGGTCTCTCAGTCCTTTGCGGCTCAGTCAAATGAAGAAAGGAAAGAACAGCAATGAAAGTACTTGTTGCTGGAGCAAGTGGGGCTCTGGGCACTCCCCTGACCCAGGCCCTCATCGCAGGAGGACACGAGGTGCTCGGGCTGGCCCGTTCCCCCGAGAGCATGGACCATCTCACTTCCCTTGGCGTTCATCCCATCCTGGCAAACGTGATGGATCGCGACGACCTGCTTAGAGCGGTCTCGGGGGTACAAGCTGACGCAGTTATTCATGCGCTGACCGCACTCAAGAAAACGCCTCTGCGTCACCAGGATATGTCTGCCACTGACGCGCTGCACGATGTTGGCACCACGAATCTGCTTGCTGCCGCCAGGAAGGTAGGCGCACATAGGTTCGTCGCGGAGTCGATGACGATGGGCTACGGCTATGGGGACTGGGGTGCCCAGATCATGACTGAGGATTGTCCCTTCGCACCGGCTGGAAGCTCTTCCCAACTGGAACGGCACGTGGCGGGATTCCGCTCATTGGAGCGGCAGATCTGGGAGGCAACCCGGGAAGGCTGGATCGAAGGCGTATCTCTGCGCTATGGAGCTTTTTATGCGCCGGGTTCTCTCGTTCCTATTCTGGCATTGCTGCGCCGCCGGAGCCTGCCTCTACCCAATGGAGGCCGCGCGGTTACCTCCTGGATTTATCTGGAAGATGCGGCCACTGCCACAGTAGCAGCCCTCGAACGGGGTAGGGCTGGAGAAGCCTACAACATTGTCGATGACGAACCGGTGCGCAATAAGGGCTTCTTTGCGTTCCTGTGCCAACAGGCTCATCTTCCCGAGCCTTTCACGCTGCCAGCCTGGATGATGCGACCACTCGCCCCCTACGCGACCGACTTCTTCGCCACCTCCATGCACGTCTCCAACGCGAAGGCGGCTCGCGATCTCGGTTGGAGGCCGGTGGTTGCCCCGACCTATCGCCAGGGCATTGCTCAGGCTCTTGAGGCGCTCAAGGAGCAAAACAACGTAAAAAGCTCAGATAAAGGCACACAACGCTCCCTGCCCCCTGCATCTCGTTAGCGCTGCTATCTTCTCTATGCAAGGAAAGAAGGAATTGCATGAAAATCACAGATCTGTGGACGCGACTGGCTCAATTCGTCCTTGCAGTGAACGTGCTGTTCTTTGTGGGGACCTCGATGGTGATCCTCTTTTCGCCCCATACCTTCCAGTCCATCGTTCAGTTTGTGCCTTTCAATCGTCACTACCTCGGCGATGCTGGCATTTTCCAGTTAGCGGTGAGTCTTGGCCTGCTTTGGGCGCTACCTGATCCGAGCAGGAGGGTCGCGCATATCTGGATCGGCACCATTGCCAGTCTCATGCATACCACGAACCACGTCTATGACCTGCTCTTTGTCAGCACACCGCCGCTCTTTGCTCTCTGGCTGCCCCAAACGTTAACGCTGCTGGTCCTGGCGCTCAGCTTGCTGATTGTCGCCATAGGGTGTAGTCGGCAAGCCAGGGTCCTCAAGCGGACAGAAGCCGGTCTGGTCCAGACCACGTAGTCAGGGCAAGAGGAAATAGCGAAAAAGATGGAAGCATATGGAACCAACTCTGTTCTCTACACTTTGCAATAAGGAGATCTTCTCATGGAATCTTTCCCGACATCTTCCGATGTGATCGTTGTGGGCGGCGGTATGACCGGGCTTGCCGCCGCTATCTATCTGGCGCGAGCAGGCAAATCGGTGACGCTCTTTGAGAAGGCTGCAAGCCTGGGTGGGCGAGCAGCTACCTCAAATCATGATGGCTATCTGTTCAATCGAGGAATCCACGGCCTCTACACTGGAGGAGCGACAGAGGAAGTCCTCAACGAGTTGGGGATCACCTATACGTATGGAAGCCCGAAAGAGACCTTTTTGCTGCATGAGGGCCAGATTTTTCCTTTTCCAGCCAGTGCGTCCGCGCTTTTGGGCAGTCATCTGCTCAAGCTGGGTGATAAGTGGGAGCTGATGAGCTTCTTCGGCACCTTGTCACGCATTCAAGCCGAGAGCCTCGCCCATATGAGTGTGCAGGAATGGCTGGAACGCACGATCAAGCATCCTGTGGATCGTCGGATTCTCGCTTCGACTGCCCGTGTGTTTACCTATTGCTCCAATCTGGATCTGGTGAGTGCGGAAGTGTTTGTGTTCAAATTGCAACTCTCGCTCAAGCACCCGGTCCTCTATATTGATGGCGGCTGGCAGACGCTGGTCGATGGGCTGTACCAGGCGGCTCTCCAGGCAGGAGTATGCATCAGAAGTGGCACCCGTGTGACCGCTGTTCGCACCCAGGATGGTCAGGCCAAGGGAGTGCAACTCCTGGATGAGAGCGTCGTTGCTGCCTCCTGCGTGATCCTGGCAACTGGCCCGGATGACGCGGCAAAACTGGTGGAGGCAGGAGCCTATGCGCCCTTACGCGACATCGTTGATCCCCTCATTCCAGCCCGCGTTGCCTGCCTGGATGTCGCCTTGCGCCATCTTCCTGAGCCGCGTTACCCGGTCGTTCAGGATCTAGAGCGTCCACGCTTTCTCTCGGCGCAATCGGTCTACTCGCGCATAGTTCCAGAAGGAGGAGCAATGATCTACACCTTCAAAATGCTTGATCCTATGCAACTCAGCGATCCCAAGCAGGACGAACGAGAATTGGAAGACCTGCTCGACACTGTGCAGCCAGGGTGGCGCGAGGTGCTGGTGAGGCGAAGCTTCCTTCCGCATATCGAGGCCGTCGGCATGCTTCCCACAGCTCGCGGTGGCGGCTATGCAGGCCGACCGGGGCCAGAAGTCCCAGGCATTGCCAATCTCTACGTGGCCGGTGACTGGATCGGCTCCGGTTTCCTCTCAGATCCCAGTATGGGGAGCGCGCGCCAGGTTGCGCAACAGATCCTCGCCAGCGAGAAGCAGGCGGGAAAGCCCGAAACGATGTAACTCTCCGGGAGAGAAAGAGGAGGTACATATGGCAAAAACATCTAAAGTCCCGATGTTTGTACATCTGGGAAATCTTCTGACATTGACCTTGCTGCGCGCGGGCTTCAAGCTCGTAGGACCTTTCATTTTCTTTGGGAACTATCCTATGTATCTGCTCACAGTGCGGGGGCGCAAAAGCGGGCTGCCGCGCACGGTCGCGCTAGCGATTATTGAGCGCAATGGGAAGCGCTATGTGGGTTCGGTGTATGGAATCGTCGATTGGGTGCGCAATCTGCGTGCAGCGGGAGAGGCAGTACTCACGCGTGGGCGTCGATCTGAAACAGTCCACATCAGAGAACTGCCTAAAGATGAGGCGGCCCTCGTGCTGCGAGAAGATATCAAGGGCGGCAACCCCTTCGCTCGCTCCTATGGTGTCACCGCAGACTCTTCACTGGAGGAATTTGAGCGTGCGGTACTCACCCATCCAATCTTTTTGGTTGAAAGCAAATAGCGCAGATAGCAAAGAGGAGGTACTTCCCTATGACTCAAACATTTGCCGAAATCTTGATTTTGACCCCATCTGTCCTTAACGCTGGGTATCTGGTGTGGATTGCAGACGTGCTCCAGCAGATTATGAACGATCTGGCCGAAGCCTCGTTCGGACGTTTCATGCCGTTGTTGTACAAACGTGGGGTCGGGTCGGTGTATGCCGTCGTTACATCGAGCATTACCTTTGTTGCTATGATCCCCTACTTCATCTTCTACGGTTTCAACCATTGGTGGTTCATAGCGGGCTTGATCTTCTTTTTGTTGTCCTCGGTTGCTGGAAAGGTTTTCAATCTCCCAATTTACAGACGGCTTCTTGTTCTTGCAAAACGTGATCTGTCTCAACCAGATATAGTTCAGCAACTCAGGGAGGATCGTCGGAAACTTCAGATGGCGAACTGGGTGCGTGCATCGATCTGCGTGGTATCCATAGTGCTCATGGTGATCCAGTTCGCCTAAAGGCCCACGCTCGGTGCAAGTCGCACCTTGATCCTCCCCTTTTGTGAAAGGGAGTTGCTTCGATGTGAGCGAAGCAACTCCTCTTTTGTTGCAGGAAACGAACGTTTTTGGCACTCAGCCGTTTCTTGCCCAGATGAGCAATAGAGAAGCGCTCTTGACGGGCTTGGTCATGCTTGGTGCAGAGCGAGCAACCAGAACGACAGCAGAATGGAATTCACCCAGAAAAATGTAGTTGATAAATGTGAAGATTAACTCATCCTATTTTTCAGAAGCCTGCTCGAAAGCAAGCGGACTGATATACTGTAACGTCGAATGCAAACGGATGGGGTTGTAAAAACATTCGAGATACTCGAAAATGGCTGTACGGGCCTGCTGCCTCGTCTGGAAACGTATCCGATTGGTACACTCTTTCGCGAGGGTAGCGAAGAACGATTCCATGGCCGCATTATCCCAACAGTTAGCCGTGCGACTCATACTCACTTCAATTCCGTACTCCTGTAACGCGGTTTGATAGCGATCACTGGTAAACGCAGTGCCCCGATCACTGTGATGAAGCAAATCCGATCCAGGCTGTCGTCTGGCTACAGCCATGCGCAGCGCCAGCTCGGTGAGCGCGGAATCTTCGCTTGCTGCCATCGCCCATCCGACCACTGTGCGCGAGAACAGATCCAGAATAATTGCGAGATAGAACCAGCCCTCAGCAGTCTCGACAGCTTTGGTATCTGTGACCCACTTGGTATTGGGTGCATCTGCGCGAAACTCTCGTTGGAGCAGATTGGGAGCAAAACGGGCATGGGGATCGCTTTTCGTCGTCGGTTTATGCGAACGCTTCGTCTGAGCTGACAAGCCGAGTTCGCGCATCAAGCGTGCGACTCGTTTGCGAGCACACTGGATGCCTCGTTCCTTGAGCAGTGCATGAAGACGTGGACTGCCATAGATCTGACGGTACTCCAGAAAAAGCTGTTGGATTTCGGCGGCTAAGCGGGCATCCTCTCGGCAGTGTACAGAAGGCTCTCGCTTCTTCCAGGCAGAGTAGCCACTCTCAGAGACCTCAAGTGTCTGGCAGAGCACGGTGACTGGATACTGCTGGCAGTGCTCTGCAATGAACGGAAAGGTCAGAGCTGGCCGCGCGAGAAGATGCCCAGCGCTTTTTTTAATATGTCGCGCTCCTGTCGTGTAATTTCCAGTTCTCGCTTTAAGTGGCGGATTTCTTCCTCTTGTGGAGTCTGGTGACCGCTTCCTGGAAAGGCCTGCGCTCCGTGCTCGGAAAACTCCTTACACCAGTGATGCAATGTGCTATCAGCAATGCCTAGCTCTCGCGCAATGCGGGATCATGGGCTTGCCACTGGTGCTTGCAAGATGCACTGCTTCTTCTTTAAACTCTCGTGTAAACGTCCGTTGTTTCTTTTGCATGATCCTGACCCTTTCTGGAGACGTCCACTTTCTCAAGTTTACCTTCCACATTTTTCTGGGTCAAGACCAATGTGTCCCCAGCAGTCTATCCACCTCAGCTCAACATCCATCGGTCTCAATTCGCTGGCGCGTTTGAAATCACTTGATGCCTGTTCTCTCTTCTCTAAACCGAGTAAAATCATTCCTCGATCACGATAGGAACGATCATCGTACTGATTAAGGGACAGCGCGTGGTTGAGATCCGCTAGCGCCTCCTCGTAGCGGCGTAAGTAGTTATAGGTAATGCCCCGCTCATAGTAAAGATTCTGATATGCTGGCCGCAGTTTGATTGCTTTCTTCAGAGGTAAAAGCATTTGCTCGTAGGCTTTCTCACGATAGCGTTGGCGGGCAAACGCCAAATACGCCTCTGCAAGTGATTGCTGGACGATTTCCTCCGTTTCTAGACGCGTGCAAGCCTTTTCATAGTACACTATCGCTTTGCTCTCATCCGAGTACCGATAGAGGTCTCCTAGCTGCCACCAGTATAATGCTTCTGTTTCTAAGGTGTAATCAGGAAGGGGCGGAAACCATGTCCATCGGGAGCGCCCGGCTCCTTCTTGGGCTAGATATTCTAAAGCAGCTCTGGTCAGATTGGCTCCTCTCAGTTCCAACCACTCGCGACTCCACGAAAGTGGGGCGGGCTCACTTGCTAAAATAGAGGATATAATAGTAAATATGCCGTAATCATAGAACTGACATCCTTTCCATCGAAGGAGCAAACGCTGATGAACACAGTTGTTTATTACCCTCATATTTACCCTACCACTGAATGGCTAAAGATTGCGGCGCTCTGCTGGGATAAGGTTTACAGACTCCGACCACATGGCTGGCGTCATGACCCACAAACTATACAAAACTTGAACAATGCTCTTGGGGGGCTTCTCGTCGATATAGACCTTGAGAAGGCAGCAGACCTGGAAGTCCAAAGACAGTTCGAACAGTGGATTGATGCGCGAGGAGAAAAACTGAAAACTGGAGCGCTCCATTCGGAGGCTCGTAGTCTAAGCCAAGCATTACGTGAAGCAAATCCCATCATTGTTTCAGGAGAACTTGCACGCTCTTCTGAAGCATCTGTTGAACATAAAGCAGTAGATAGTATGTTTACTACTATTCATGGGGGCAAGATGGGCATGCAGCGAGGTTTTCTTGATCTTTTAAGGAAGCATAACCTTGCGTGGACAGAGACTCATGCTATTAAGGCTCAGATTCCCGATTGGGAGGAGGAAACCTATCTGCACAATAAAATGCCGATAGAGGCTCCTTTCGAGGTATCACGCCCCAAGCCTGGATCAGCGCATGAAGCATATGCAGAGTTACGGGAACAAGCTTGGAAGAAAAAGGTTGCTGGTGACTCTAGGGGCGCAGAGATGTTCGAGAAAAAGGCAGAGCAGATTTGGCAGCAACATCTTATCACTGTCGAAGAAACCCAGTCTATCATCCATCTTCCGAAAGATATTGCACTCTATTATTTGTCGCTGTGTGCATCGAAGGCGGCTCTTGAGGCAAAGCGCGATCTCGTGGCTGATGGCGAACAATTTACTGATATCGTTTTTCATGATTTTAGAACTATTCAGGGAGAAGTAGCGGCATCGGTTCTTCAAGCGTATCTTCCCAAAAACTTCTTAACTATGGAACAAGAACGTCTAGCAGAATTTCGAACAGAGTTTGCGACACAACGCTTCAAGTATGAAAAGGAAATCCAAGCACTTGTGAATGAGTTTGCTGATGTGGCTTCTGAAGGACAATTAGATGTCCTCAAAGAGAGAGTGATAGATATTGCAAAAGAACGAATTGAGGAGACAAAAAAGGTCTATACGCGTGCTAAAGTAGAGATGGTCATCAGTACTTTTGGGTTGTCACTCACGCCTCCGGCTCTTGCTGCTTCTCTTGCCTCACTCTTAGGGATGGGTATTTTCGCTCCTGTTGGGATTGGGGCTGCACTCTCCCTCTTTGCTGCCAAATCGCTCCTAGATTGGAAGAAAGCAACATCAGAAAAGCTCAAAAGCCCTTGGTCATACGTGCTTGATATAGCAAAGATGAAGTAAATAGTATGACGAAATGAACAGTACCCTGAGTTTAGAATGCGAGAGTGGTGCAAGTAGCTTGCAGCAGCACGAAATTGGTCGTGAATTGGTTCTCTTCTATGAAACTACCATAATTCTTTGCTAATGACAAAGAATTATGGCAACGGGACTGACTAATATGGCAAGGTACACTATGAGCTATTCCGTTACCAAGGGCATCAACGAGTTCAAGTATCGCAGGGAAAAATCCTTAAAGTACAATCTCACTTAGTAAGGGAGACAACGAAGAAAGGCTTTAAGATACACATAGCATGTTTTCCACGCTTAGCAGAGATTACCAGACTTTTTCCACGTTGACTGTAGAGCTATTCCATGCTTGCGATGATCTTTTGCGTCATTTGACACTCATTCTATTCCACGCTTACAATAGAACGCACACTCTCTCTCGGCTCAGTTTTCGCTCTTGCCTGTCCCCTCATCAATGGAGATACCAAGGAGATCTGCCAACTCTTTTGTCACCTCAACTACGTAATGAGCGATTTCTGGCCGAGTCAGATGAGAGACATGTTCCTCCTCAAAACACCATCTCAATAGATTTGCAAGGTTCTCTCTCTTCTCGGCTCTTCCTGCTGTTTTTTTCGTGATCGTGACGGTCCTGGTTGGCGCTCGTCAAGAGCCACTCTGCCGCTCGTGTGGCACGGGCAAGGGAGCAGAGCTGACTCTCTACAAGCCAGAGCCAAGCAAGCATTGTGGTGCGCTCCCTTCGTCAAAGGCAGGCATCTCCATGAAAATGGGCCAAGACCAGCTTGAGCGAGAGTTGCTTTCCTCCCTCCAGAATCAAAGCTGGTAGTTTGGGATCATCAATGATCTGCGGAATCCACTCATCATGCTTCAACTTAAAGTAACTATCAGAGAGCGCTTGCTCTCTCTGAGGAGCAGTTGGGAGTCTCTCATCCCGATACGGCTCCGTGCCTGAATAATCTGGCTGCTCTCTATAAGCGTCAGGGCCGTTATGCCAAGGCAGAACCGTTGTATCGGCAAGCGCTTGCCATCCGAGAGGAACAGTTGGGGACTACGCATCTCGATACGGTCACCAGCCTGAATAATCTAGCTACTCTCTATGCGAAGCAGGGTCGTTACGTTGAGGCAGAACCATTCATGCTACGGGCTGTCACGATTTGCCTTGCGTCTTTAAACATAGAGCATCCTCAGAGTCAACGGATTCTAGAGAATTATTTGACGCTCTCTACCTACATACCAACGGAGATGTCGAAGCACTCCTTCGCCTGCTTGTCCGACAAAAGTACGATGACCCCCAGAGGAAGAACCTTCGCCCTAACATAGAGACGAAGAGATCCCTCCTGGTTGCTCTGCATACTGCTTGCTCCCTACACTCAGAAGAGGGAGAACGAGCGCACAAGCAGCGTGACTTGCTCCTCTGATACCCCTTCTGGCTGTGCCAAAGAAAACGTGAACTGCACAGGTGTCCAAGAATCTAAGGATCAGACGCCAGGAAGAAGGGAGATGTGAGCGAGCAGGAGCAAGAGAACGTGGTTTCCCTTGCAGTGTGAGCGGAAAAACTTCGCTGTTCTAGCATCGTCTCTTGCCACGTGAACCATTTTCTTGCGGCGACGTTTTATTCTCTAATAAGGCAGATCTTCTTGGCGATAACGCCTCTCAGGAGAAACTACACTACCTATGCGTTTGAGATGCATCTGAAGACTGTTCACCTCGCTCTTCGGTCAGATGATGAAGGATACTGTTTCTCTTTCCTGATTGATGGTTTGGCTAGGGTTAGACAAATGCAGAGGAATATGCTACTATTTCTGCATGAAGAGCTGCTAGATATTTGTGTAACAAGAGAAGGGGAATGATATGGAAAGATAATAAAATCATTAGGTAATATTGTCTTCCAAAAATACCTTTTATGACTTAGACCAATAGAGAAACACAAAAGCTTGTGACATATTCATGTTTCGCTTTCAAGTAGCTTTGGTCAAATAGAGGTTTGTACAGTGTATCTTCTGCACAAGCCTCTATTTAAGCATTATTCTTCTGATCTTAGAAGCATAACAAAGCCGATGCTTTTGACGAGCAGGGCATGGTCAGTTTGTTTGCATCCCGGCCCCGCAAACAGCCACAGGAAACGGCGCGGAGCTTGCCGCCAGATATGCGGCAATTGATTGTTGACCTGCGCGTCGAATTACCGACTATGTCTTTGCGCGAGATCGCGGAGATCTGCGGGTTGTGTTGCAAGAAATATGGGACGAAATAATTGAGTGTAGGATGAGGCCTTCTCGACCTTCTTAGGCAGCCACTCCAAACAGTTCAGAGATCAATGCCATCTGGCTTCTCACATCACCTTTCGCCACTCCTCGCAGTTGTCCCTTTCTGATCATGTTCATCGCCTCATATC